>NZ_CP138915.1:0-2601836 GCF_047302735.1 Synechococcus sp. Cu2B8-bc1011 | reverse complement strand
GAGTGCTCAACCTGTTCATCCTTTGTGCTGGGAGAACGATGAAACGTTGCTCCAAGCGGGTGGTCGACGCCAGTCATGTCTGTGGGGGTGGCCTTCCAAAAGCATGTTGGGCCCAGATCTCGAACCCATCGCCCTTTCAGATGAGGAATTAAGCCTGCTTCGTCTAGTGGATGAAAACCCTGATGTTCCCCTAGGAATCCTTAGTGGAGACCTCACAACTGCTTCTCTAGCCAGAGACCTCATGAGCAAAAAATTGCTTTTGCTCGAGGCTGATGATGCGTTGTTTAGTTGAATCACGTGATAGATTCCGCCCGCTTTCTCAGGCGCACTTTGCAAGCCTTGCCCTCCTCAGATTCAGCTGCGGTTAACACCCCGGCTGGAAATGGCATGGAGTCTTTCGCTCGGCTTCAAGTGCGTCTGTTGCTGGCCACAGTGATCGTGTCTGTCGTTGCGATTTTGTTCGCGTCGTTTTACTTCGATCTTTTTGTTGCCAGAAGCCTGCTTGTTGGAGCTGTCGCTGGTCTTTTTTACTTGCGTCTACTCGCCCGCAGCGTGGCCCGGCTCGGTGGAGGTTCCCGTCAAGTTGGTCGATTTCAGCTCGTTGTTCCGATTGTTCTCATCGTTTCGGCAGCTCGATTCCCCCAACTCGATCTCTTACCTGCATTTGTAGGTTTTCTCCTGTACAAGCCCGCCTTGATTCTTCAGACCGTTATCGACGGCTGATCTCGCGCATCCCTCTTCTGCATTCATGGCTTTGCTGCCTTTCACACTGCCGTTAGCCGAACTGGAGGTTGGTCACCATCTGTATTGGCAGATCGGTAACCTCAATCTGCACGGCCAGATTTTCCTCAGCTCTTGGATTTTGATCGGTGCCCTGCTTGCCTTTGTGCTGGTTGGTACTAAAAATCTTAGTCGCGATCCAAAAGGTGCGCAGAACCTTCTTGAGTTCTTGTGGGATTACATTCGTGATCTCTCCCGTGATCAGATCGGAGAGAAGTACTACCGCGAATGGCTCCCCTTCATTGGCACCCTGTTCCTGTTCATCTTTGTCAGTAACTGGGGTGGCGCACTGATCCCTTGGAAGGTGATCGAACTCCCAGAAGGAGAACTTGGTGCTCCAACTGCAGACATCAACACCACGGTGGCGATGGCTCTGCTTGTGACACTGGCCTATTTCTACGCCGGTTTGAGCAAGAAGGGTTGGAGATTCTTCGAGCTTTACGTGGAGCCGACCCCCATCATGCTCCCGTTCAAGATCATTGAGGAATTTACCAAGCCTCTGTCTCTTTCTTTCCGTCTTTTCGGAAACATCCTTGCTGATGAACTGGCAGTCGGTGTGCTTGTTTATCTGGTGCCCCTGATTGTTCCCCTTCCGGTGATGTTGCTTGGCCTCTTCACCAGTGCTATTCAGGCTCTTATTTTTGCGACTCTTGCAGCCTTCTACATCGGTGAAGGTCTTCACGAAGCGCATTAGTTGATCAACGGCCTTTTCGAAGGCTCGTCTGCTAGAAAATTTTGCGCGCAGGTCCGACCATCAACATTCGGGCCCACTTTCCTTAGTGAATGTGTCCCTGCGCAGGGTGATCTAACTCCCACTTCATAACTCCCAGCGCCTAACGGCGCGCCCCCAAACGCACTCAACATGGATTCCATCACTTCTGCAGCCTCCGTCGTTGCTGCTGGTCTGGCTGTAGGCCTGGCTGCCATCGGTCCTGGTATCGGTCAGGGCAGCGCTTCCCAAGGTGCTGTTGAAGGCATTGCTCGTCAGCCTGAAGCTGAGGGCAAGATCCGCGGCACCCTGCTGCTCTCTCTGGCATTCATGGAGTCTCTGACGATCTACGGCCTTGTGGTGGCCCTGGTTCTTCTGTTCGCCAACCCATTCGCATGATGCAGAGTTGGGGGCCGTCCTTTTTTTTAGGGTCGCTCCCCCTCTAACTCTCTTCGTAATTTCTCGCTCCTCTCCAGCTCACCTCTTCCATGACCTGGCTTCTGTTCGCTGAAGCGGCGGTTCCGGAGGGAGGTCTTTTTGACCTCGATGCCACCTTGCCTTTAATGGCTTTTCAGGTGGTTCTCCTAACCTTTCTGCTCAATTCTCTGTTCTTCCGGCCGGTTGGCAAGGTCGTGGAAGATCGTGAGGGATATATCAATACGAGTCGTGCTGATGCCAAGCAAAAGCTTGAGCAAGTGCGACGACTCGAGTCCGACCTTCAAGATCAACTACGAGGCGCTAGACAAGCTGCACAGTCAGCCATTGTTGATGCAGAAACGGAAGTTGATTCTCTTTACCGCGAGGCATTAGCTGCTGCGGAAACTGAAGCCAATCGCACTCGAGAACAGGCTCGTAAAGAAATTGAGTCTCAACGTGAATCTGCACAAGCAAAGTTGATGGCTCAGGTTGATCAACTCAGCTCACAGATCATTCAACGACTGCTAGCTGCATGATGACTCTTTTATTTCCTTTAATTGCTGCTGAGGGTGGATTCGGAATCAACCTCAATCTTTTTGAAACTAATCTGATCAACCTGGTCATCGTGATCGGTGTTTTGTATTGGTTTTTGAAAGGATTTCTGGGGGGGATGCTCGAGCGCAGACGCGAAGCCATCCTTAAGGATCTTCAAGATGCTGAAAAGCGTTTGAAGACGGCCACAGTTGAACTCTCTAAAGCTCAAGAAGAGCTTTCGGCAGCCCAACAAAAGGCTGAAAAAATCCGTCTAGACGGCAAATCTCGCGCTGAAGCTATTCGCGCTGACGGTGAAAAGCGAACGATTCAGGCCATGGCTGCACTCAAGCAAGACGCCTTGGCTGATCTCACTGCAGAAGGTGCTCGTCTCACCGAGCAGCTCCGTCGTGAAGCGGCTCTTTCCGCGATTGACAAGGCTTTGGCTGAACTGCCCAAACGCCTTGACAGCAAGGCTCAAGCCAAGCTGATCGACTCCTCTATCTCTAACTTGGAGGACGTCTAAATGCCTCTTTTAAATTCTCTAGCAACTCCTTACGCTGACGCTCTTCTTCAGGTCACTGACGTCCGTCAGGAATCCGAAGAAGTCGCCAATCAGTGCAAGGCCCTTCTTTCTGCTTGGGAGAGTTCAGAGCCTCTTCGTGATGCGATGACATCTCCTGTTCTCGAACCAGAGGCAAAGAAGAAAGCTTTAACCAGTCTTCTTTCAGAGCAAGTCACTCCTTCTCTGATGAACTTGCTCAAGGTTTTGGCTGATCGCCAACGACTTCCGGCCCTTGAAGCGGTGCTTTTGCGCTATCTCGAACTCTATAGGGAGTCTCGGAATATTGCTCTAGCGCATGTTCGCGCTGCTCAACCGCTCTCAGAAGAACAGCAGGCCGCATTGACCACCAAAGTCCAGTCAATGGCTGGAACCAATGCTGTTGAAATCGATCTCAAGGTCGATCCATCGTTGATTGGTGGCTTTGTCGTCAACCTCGGTTCTCAGGTGATCGATGCCAGCCTCTCCGGTCAGGTTCGACGCCTTGGTCTTGCACTCGCTAAGGCGAGCTGAGCTAAGCCACCCCTTCATCTCGCCCTTCCACTCACCACCCGCCCCTGGGTTTTCCCGCCATGGTTTCCATCAGACCCGACGAGATCAGCGCCATTCTTAAGCAGCAGATCGAGGACTATGACAAGTCCGTATCGGTCAGCAACGTCGGCACCGTCCTGCAAGTTGGTGACGGTATTGCCCGTGTATATGGCCTTCAGCAGGTGATGGCTGGTGAGCTGGTTGAGTTCGAAGACGGCACCGAAGGGATTGCCCTCAACCTCGAAGATGACAACGTCGGCGTTGTGCTGATGGGCGAGGGCCTTGGAATTCAGGAAGGAAGCACCGTCCGAGCGACAGGCAAGATTGCTTCCGTTCCCGTTGGTGACGCCATGCTTGGACGCGTGGTTAATCCTCTCGGTGTTGCAATCGACGGTAAGGGTGACCTCGCGACGACTGAATCCCGATTGATTGAGTCTCCAGCTCCCGGAATCATTCAACGTAAGTCTGTGCATGAGCCAATGCAGACAGGCATTACGGCTATTGACGCCATGATTCCAATTGGGCGTGGTCAGCGGGAGCTGATCATTGGTGACCGTCAAACCGGTAAGACAGCTATTTGTATTGACACGATCCTGAACCAGGCTGATCAGGATGTTGTCTGTGTCTACGTTGCGATCGGACAGAAAGCAGCTTCTGTTGCCCAGGTCACGGAAGTGCTGCGCGAGCGTGGTGCTCTTGATTACACCGTGGTGGTGGCAGCAAACGCCTCAGAACCTGCGGCCCTTCAGTACCTTGCTCCCTACACAGGAGCCTCGATTGCTGAGTACTTCATGTACAAAGGCAAGGCAACTTTGGTCATCTATGACGATTTGACCAAGCAAGCTCAGGCCTACCGCCAGATGTCATTGCTTCTGCGTCGTCCGCCCGGCCGTGAGGCATATCCCGGTGACGTGTTCTATTGCCACAGCCGTTTGCTTGAGCGTGCTGCAAAGCTCTCTGACGCTATGGGCAAAGGTTCGATGACCGCCCTTCCGATCATCGAGACCCAGGCCGGTGACGTGTCTGCTTACATCCCAACCAACGTGATTTCGATCACGGATGGTCAGGTCTTCCTCAGTTCTGACTTGTTCAACTCCGGCTTACGGCCTGCGATCAACGTTGGTATCTCTGTGAGTCGTGTTGGCGGAGCAGCCCAGACCAAGGCGATCAAGAAGATTGCAGGAACCTTGAAGCTTGAATTGGCTCAGTTTGATGAACTGGCTGCATTCTCTCAATTTGCTTCCGATCTTGATGCGGCTACACAGCAGCAGCTCAGCCGAGGCAAGCGTCTTCGTGAGCTTCTGAAGCAGCCTCAGTTCAGTCCATTGATTTTGGCTGAGCAGGTGGCGATTGTTTATGCAGGTGTCAAAGGCCTGATTGATGATGTTCCTGTTGAAGAGGTTGTTCAGTTCTCCCGCGAGTTGCGTGAGTACCTCAAGAGCAATAAGCCTGAGTTCATCAGCAAAATCCAAAACGAGAAGGTCTTGAGCCCTGAAGCTGAGACCACTCTCAAAGAGGCGATTGCTGAAGTTGTGTCCACCATGCTGGCCTCCGCCAACTGAGGGCTTAAGCCATGGCAAATCTCAAAGAGATCCGGGACCGGATTAAATCGGTCAAGAACACCCGCAAGATCACTGAGGCCATGCGCCTCGTGGCTGCGGCCAAAGTTCGTCGCGCCCAAGAACAAGTACTGCGTAGCCGTCCGTTTGCCGATCGGCTCGCACGTCTTCTCGAGAATCTCCAATCGCGCATGCGCTTTGAAGATGCTGATGCTCCTCTGCTGGAGCAGCGAGCTGTTCAAACCATCACCTTGATGGCCGTCACTGGCGATCGTGGTCTTTGTGGTGGTTACAACTCCAATATCATCAAGCGCACAGAGAAACGTTTCGCTGAGCTTCAAAGCCAGGGTTACAAAGTTGCTCTTGTGTTGATTGGACGCAAAGCAATCAGCTATTTCACCAACCGTAATTATCCAATTCAAGCTACTTTTACAGGCTTGGAGCAGGTACCTACTGCTGATGAAGCTGGTTCCATAGCTAGCGAAATTTTCGCTGAGTTTCTGTCTGAGACTTCAGATCGTGTAGAGATCATCTTCACTAAGTTCATCAATTTGGTGAGCTGCAAGCCGGTGGTTCAAACGCTTCTGCCTCTAGACCCCCAAGGGATTGCTGAGGCAGAGGATGAAATCTTCAGACTCACCACAAAAGAAGGTCGCCTATCTGTGGAAGCAGGAAGTGCACCTGACAATGCACAGCCTGCTTTGCCTTCAGACATCGTTTTTGAGCAAAGTCCTGATCAGTTGTTGAATGCGTTGTTGCCTTTGTACCTACAAAATCAACTCCTGCGTTCGCTCCAGGAATCGGCAGCATCCGAGCTTGCAAGTCGCATGACTGCAATGAACAATGCAAGTGACAATGCCAAGGAGTTGGCTAAGACGCTCACCCTTGACTACAACAAGGCGCGTCAGGCAGCCATTACCCAGGAAATCCTGGAAGTGGTTGGTGGCTCAGCTGCTGCAGGAGCCTAGGTTTCTTTTCACCATACTTTTGCCGGCCTAAGGGCCGGCTTTTTTAATGGAGAGATGACTTTGACTCTTCACCAGCTTTTCCCAACGGTTGTGGCGACAACCAAGCTGGCAATCGATCCAATTGACCTTGCTGGGCATTTACAGACACTGCTGGCTCTCAGGGGTGATGCGGTGGGCAACCCCTGTGAGGGATGCGCTTGGACGGGTGATATCAACGGTGTTTGGCAGTTGCATCGCCAACCTGAGTTTGCTCCCTTGGCTCAACAAGTGGCAGAGCAGGCCATGCGTTATTTGGAGGCGGTTGGGTTTGATTGCAGCCGAGTGGCTTTGCATCTTCAGCGCTGCTGGCCTGTGCTGAGCGACTGGGATCAGCTCGTGGGACGCCATCACCATCCCAATGCCCATCTCAGTGCTGTGTTGTATCTCACTGGGAATGGTTCGGGTGAGGAGGGTGTGCTTCGTGTTCATTCCCCACTGCAAAGCAATGAACTCGTGTCAGGCCTTGCCGCTGGCCATGGGGGTCCCATTGCTAGAGATCACCCTTTTAATGCGGAAACCTGGGACTTGGCTCCAGAGGGTGGACTGCTGGTTTTGTTCCCTTCCAGGCTTGACCACAGCGTGTTGGCGAATGGTGATCCTGAATCGCTCCGCGGCTCGATCAGTTTTGACTTTGCTCTCACCGCCCCTGAGCAGGGAAACCCACCGGAATACCTAGCCCCCCATCCTTCTCAATGGAGTCTTTGCGCAGATCTGACGTCATAGGGACTGTTGCCCTGAGAAGATGAATGACCAAGGCTTTTCTTTCAGGATGAGCGATCACGCCAGTGTTGCTGTCACTTACAACGTCAGCATCGAAGTGGATTCTGTTGAACACAGCTTTTCCTGTCGTTCTGATCAAACCGTGTTGGCGGCTGCCGAAGAAGCCGGGGTCATGCTCCCGAGTTCTTGCTGTTCAGGCGTTTGCACGACCTGTGCTGCTCGGCTGAAAAGCGGAGCAGTGGAGCAACCGGATGCGATGGGTGTCAAGGAAGACCTACGCGCTGATGGATTCACCTTGCTTTGCGTTGCCTTCCCTTGTTCTGATCTTCGGCTTCTAGCGGGTCAAGAGGATGCACTCTATGAAGCTCAGTTTGGTCAGTACCAGAAATGAGCTTGGCGTCGAAAACGTTGACTTTGCCTTGGCCGAAAGATCTAAAGGCGTCTGATTTGCGCGCTTGGGTGAAAGATCAATTGTGCCTTCATGGTGCCCCCCTGCGCTGGGCTATTACCGCTGTCCATCATTTAGGGCAGGATCACGGTGCTGTCTTGCAGATTGAAGCGGTGTTGATCGAGTGAGTGAGGGGCTTGCTTTGGGATCTCCCCTGCCCACGTTGATGCTGGTCCCAACGGGGATTGGTTGTGCGATCGGCGGGTATGCCGGCGATGCTCTACCGAGTGCCAGGCTTTTGGCTGCGGCCTCAGGGTGTTTGATCACCCATCCCAACGTGATGAATGGGGCTTCTTTGTATTGGAAAGATCCGCGCATTCACTATGTGGAGGGCTACGGACTCGACCGCTTTGCTACCGGCGATTGGGCGCTGCGATCTGTTCGCCAGCAGCGGATTGGTTTGCTTCTGGATGCCGGTATCGAACCGGAGCTGCGTCAACGGCACCTGCAGGTAGCCGATGGTTGTAGAGCAACGCTGGGCATTGAAATTGGCCCTGTGGTCACTAGCGATCTGCCCTTAGGTGTGCATTTGGGACGAGGCCAGAGCGGGGCGAGTTGGGGCACCCTTGAGCGCCCCGATTCCCTATTGCGGGCGGGTGAACGCTTAAAAGCCCATGGTGCATCGGCGATTGCGGTGGTTGCTCGCTTTCCTGATGATCAGGGAAGTGAGGCTTTGGAGGCCTACCGCCATGGCAGTGGTGTGGATGCCTTGGCGGGCGCCGAAGCCGTGATTAGCCATCTACTGGTACGCCAGCTGCAGATACCCTGCGCCCATGCACCGGCCTTGTCGCCGTTGTCGCTGGATCTGCAGTTGGATCCTCGTGCGGCAGCGGAAGAGTTGGGTTACACCTTTTTGGCGTGCGTGTTGGTGGGTTTAAGTCAGGCACCAGCGTTGATCCAGCGTGCAGCCGCCAACCCAAGTGATCTTGTCGCTGATGATTTGGGAGTGTTGGTTGTCCCAGAGGGTGCTCTCGGTGGAGAAGCGGTGTTGGCTTGTCTTGAACGCAGGGTTCCTGTGATCAGTGTTGCCAATCCGTCCGTGCTGGAGGTCACGTCAACAGCTCTTGGTGTGGGATCTGAAGTGTTGAAAGCAGGCTCTTATCTGGAGGCGGCTGGATTGGTACTAGCTCTACGCGAAGGTGTCGCCATATCCGCATTGATGCGACCCTTGCCTGCCTTGAAGGAGATGAAGCAATGGTAAGAGCTGCTGGTTTCGGAGCATCAAAAAGTAGAGAGCCATGCCCTTGCTTGAGTGGAATGAGCTACGACAGCTGTTGCGAACCTCTGCATCGTGGGGAGCGATGGGCGATGACTGCTGAACAGTTGATGCGTTCGCGTTATTCGGCTTTTGCGTTCGCTGAAGTTGATTATTTGATAGAAACACATCCCGACACAGCGACGTCTTTGGCGCAACGTCGCAAGGAGTTGCGGAAGAATTGCCACGATGTGCGTTGGTTGGCACTGAAGATCAAAGCCGTGGAAGCTGGCGGAGTGGATGATCTTCAAGGCACCGTGACGTTTGAGGCAACATTTGGGGTGGCTGGTCAACGCAATGTGATGACTGAGACGTCACTGTTTCAACGAAGGGATGGGGATAGGAAGGGGAAATGGTTGTACATCAAGCCTCTGTAGAAACAAGGGGGCTGGATTGCTTTCTTCTGTGGAATAGAAGGGTTTATCCCAAGTGGGTTCAACTCTTTTAGACGTTGTTGATGTGAAAAGGAAACCTATTCGCCTTGAGAGAATTATTAGGCCTTCCTCTGGCTTAAATCAATAAAAAATGACCCCCTTGTAAAACCAAGAGGGTCATCCAATAGATATTCGATGCTGCTCGTTAATTCACCTTCATTGTGTCCATTGAATCAAAGGCTTTTGAGACACTCTTGAAATCAAAACCCATACTCCTCAAAGCATGCCAGAAGTGGCCCTGTAGGAAGAAAAAGGCTAAGTAAAAGTGTGTGTTTGCAAGCCAGGCTCTTGCCGTATGTCCATCGTTCAATACAGGTACTGTGTCACTGAAATAGGGTGAGAATGCAAAATTGAGTTTTAGAGCTTCGCCGTATAATTCAACTGGGTAAATCGTTGTGTTTTGTGCACACCATATGCTTGTCACAAACCCCATTAGCGCGATTCCTGCAAGTGAATAGGAAAGGATTGCTTCTCCGGAGTAGATCAGGATTTTCTTGAAGGGTCCAAATGGGCTTGTAATAATGTGCCAAACCCCACCAATGGTCAATATAAAGGCCAATACAGCATGGCCACCCATGACGTCTTCTAAGCTGCTAATGGAAAGGAAATTTGTTTGATAGCTCCATACCATTCCCAGGTCAATGTTGGGTTCAACCTTGCGAACAGCGCCAAGGGCAGTGTCATAGATTCCGTGGTGCTGGGCCCATTCAACAAAAGCAATTACACCTAGGCCTAGAAAGATGAGATGGTGGCCAAGAATAAAAGTAAGCTTTTTGGGATCATCCCATTCGAAATGGAATTTCTCTGCACGTCCTTCTGCCTTGGATAAATCCTTGGGAGCTCTGAGGGTGTGCCAAATACCAGCAGCTCCTAATACTGCAGAAGAGACCAAGTGAAATGCAGCTATAGCAATATAAGGCTCTGTATTGCTGATCGTTGCATCTGTACCAAGGCCTAAGCCTAATGAAGCCAAATGAGGGAGAAGGATTAATCCTTGTTCCCCCATGGGCAGCAGCGCGTCATAACGAGCCAGCTCAAAGAGTGTGAATGCTCCAGCCCAAAACATGATGAGGCCTGCATGTGCTGCATGAGCAGCAATGAAGGAACCAGAGCGACTGGCGACCCCTGAATTGCCTGCCCACCAGTCATAACTGACTGATGGCTTCCCATAAGATTGCATTAGTTGATTTACTTGGGCAGTCTCAGAGTAGATAGCCAAGCGACGCAAATATCCCAACCTTTAACATATTTTGATTGAACAATTTGGCTGTAAATATGATATCTGGCCTGGTTCAATTGTTTCCCTCTGTTGTTTAATATTTTTTCTGCATTCTGCTGCATGATGCTAGCTGGTGCCGCAAAATGCACTCATCTCTCCTTCAAAAGCTACTTGTCTGGGTGTCAAATAATGCTGAACTAAGATTTGCGTTCGCGTATTGTTTGGAATTAATGTTTTAAAATGGCGTTATCAGAATTTGAAGTCATTGTTGGTGGTTTGACTTCCATCCCAGTGCTGGCAGGGATTTTTCTCGTGATTGAAAAAACAAATGGCTCTAAGAATTATGTAAGGAAGCCCGTTAAAGCGTCGCCCGCTTCCAAGTCGACTGCTTCTAAGGTTGTTGTGTCTAAGACGGCTGCTTCCAAGGCTGCTGCTTCGAAGCAAAAAGATGGAGCCAATGTTCAGTCTGCCTCGACCAAGACAACATCAGCGAAGCCAAAGACATCTATTCCGCTGGAGAAAAATGCCGCTCCAACAACTGCTTCGAAACCTGCTGAGGTCGAGCCCATTCCGTTAAAAGTTTCTACTCCAGCCCAGCAGAGTTCTGCAAGCTCCAAAGATAATCCCTCCTAATAGATCAACTCAGATATACCAAATATCCTATTGATCAGGCTATTAAATGATTTATGGCTTTGTCTGCTTCGGCAAAGAAGAGTTGAAATCTAAGTTTCTATTTGATTAATGTACTCGCATCCTTAGATGAAAAATCTCCAAAATCTTTTTTTGATGGCAAATCGAAGCCAAAGCCCAATGCTAACTAACATTAATCCTAAAAAAATAAGGCCCATGCCCCATAGGGTGGTCTTTTCAGTTCCCAGAAAATCAATGCAGTGATAGTAGGCACCACACACAAAAAATGCGAACCCGAATGCTCTAAAGTTTTCCAGTCCGTAAGGGGAGTTTGTTGATTCTTGCATGAGTTAATCGATGTATTTGTTGATGAATGTAAACCAAAGAATCATTGTTGCTAATGCTGCTGGAATCAGTGCTAGTAAAGCACTCTCTGGATCACTTCCATTTTCGATTAATGGAATGATTGCAAGAGCAAAGAACGATATGAAAAGTGCGTTCAGGATTGCTCTAGAGCGAAAATGTGATGCCATGAAGCCTGCTGTTTTCAGCTTAAATGCATTTGCAAACGTTTCCATTCATCCATAGGCCAATACTTGAATTTTAGTGCCCCTTCTTCGCTAAATCTATCTTCTTATACGTTTTTGGGAGTCATCTGATAGCTATAGGGTTCTTTTTATTGTCTTTAATAGGTTGGTTTTGTCAATAGCAAGTTATGCTCTCCTGGACTTAGATGTGCCAGGAATAATTTGAGATTAAATCTCTGCCTCTCATTTGTAGGAGGTTTGTCTGTACTCTTTCTTGTGTTGACCTTTGGAGGGTATAGCCTTTAACCACCATCAGCATAAAATCATTGATTGCCTAAATATGCTTGTACTTGAAGAGGTGAGCATTGGCTTGATGCCTCCATTAAAAATTGATCCTTTGGGAAGTGCAAATGTTGTCGCTTTGTAAGTGCTCAATCATTGCTCTTTGCTTTGCATCAAGAATGCAAACCCACGTTTTTTTGATTAAAAAAGATTGGCCGTACTCATTAGCGAGGCCCAAAGGTGGCGCATGGCTATGTTTCCTCCGATACCAAGTACGGCAATGAATGATGCGAAATAAAAGAGCTGAAGTTCTCCATCCTTTCTATTGGCTCTTGTGCTTTGCTTTTTATTTCGTCATCAATGATGAATGACCTTGACTGGGATTCCCAATCATGAACTCGCCTACTGAGCATTCGATCTTGCTAGGTATTCCGGAAGCCTGCTCGAATAATTCACTGCTCCCAAAGCTTAACCCGCATGGAGCGAGTCCCAGAGCTGTGGCAACAAGATAAAGCTGTTGGTAAATAGAACCCGCATCTTTCAGGATTAGTGCATAGGTCAGCCCGGTTTCAGAATGAAGGATGGCATTTCTTTCGTAGCGCGTAGCCATCACGATTAAAACATCAGGTTGCTGGCCTTGGCCTGGCGATATCGAAGCGGCCTGAGGTCCTCTGCATGTTGTATTGACAGCCATCTCAAGCATATTTTGGCATGGATTGTTAAGTTCACTCATCTTCCCAAGACAGTGATCAAAAGAGTCGTAATGATATAAACCTGAGCCAATCCCGATGCACTGTTTAATGCATAGATAAAGCTCGATTGAATGGAGGCCTCCAGCACTCGCGACAGGCCTCAGTAAACCTTCGTACGATCGTGGTAGTGCTGGATCGCAGATGATTTCTTCTCGGGTATGTACGGAATACCAGAGCAGATTTCCTAATGCTTCCAGCGTAATAGGATTTGAATTGTAGGAGCGAATGGTTTGCCGCTTCCGAATAATTTGGTAGAAATCCGCGTCCTGTTTCTTGATTTTTGGTTGTGGTAAAGGCACTGTGCTGAGGATGATTCTTTGATTCCTGGCTGGTGGTGGCGGCCTGTTGATGTTTCTGTGCAATAACTCTTCTTGGCAGCGATCAATAATATGGCGACGCGTATGGTTGTGAAAGCTCAGGTCCTGCTTGTTCCAGCCTGCCCTGATCGCCTCTTGATCGATCTCTGCGTTGTGTTCGCTGTTGCAAATTCCGACCATGCCGGATGATAGAAAGAGGGAGATGATATCTCGATATTGAGTCCGTAGATCTTCAGGTAGGAGAGGACTAATGCTTGCTAATTTGCAGGGAGATACAAGCCTCTGGATGAGTGGGTACAGCCGATGATCTTGTAAGCGTAATGTTGTTGGTGCTAAAGGTGATGTGATATCGAGGCCCTCTAGGCAGGGTTCAATGCTCGTAAATCTTGATAGTTTGAATTCGTTATTGATGTCTGGACAGGGTTGTTGCTTTAGCCCGGGGTTGATCGGTAGCAGGCGCATGGCAATGCCATGACTCCCTTCGATTTCGTGGATCAGCAAGCCTGCCTTATAGAGAGCCTGAAGTTGTAGCTCAAGGTCTAATGATGTAGTGCTGGAGGCTAACGTTTCTGGAGTTTTTAAGGTTTGATTGCTTTCAATTCCATCTAGAAAAAGATTTTGTAGAAGTTTTTTTAGTGGCTCTTTCGCGTCTTTGACGCACAACGTTTGCTGCTTTGGACTTGATCGTGTTGCGTAGGGGGTTGAGATGATGATGTTGTTGCCATCATTGTTGATGTTTACACCTTCGCGGAATAAGTATCTCGACATTCCTGTGACCTAGGAGCTTGATTTGAGTTGTTAGGTGAAAGTTGCCTTTGTAAACTAGGCGCTTTTGGTGAGGTGTTGATTGTTATTGCTTTGCAACCTTTGTCTTTGCATGAATTGAATCTTTTTTATCATCTCCTCCTGCAAAGTGTGATCTTGATCAGCGCAAGCAGGCCATGGGATGACGAGGTGGTACGTCCAATGCCTTTGCCACGCCTGGATGGCATACGGATCCCTGCACTGTATTTAGCCCAGAAAGCAATTCAGGGCGTTCTGTGACCGCTTCCTCTAGGCCACGTCCTGCAATGCCAACGATGTAGGGCAACGTCACGCTCACGAGTGCTTCGGTGGAGGTGAACGGGACGGCGCCGGGCATGTTGCCCACGGCGTAATGCTGCACTCCGTGGATGTTCACGGTGGGGTTGGTATGAGTCGTTTCGCGGCTAGTGGAGATGCAACCGCCTTGATCGATGGCCACATCAACAATCGCTGAGCCTGGTTTCATCCCTTTCACCATGGATTCATCCACCAGCGTTGGTGCCCTGCCTCCAGGGGTTAAAACGGCGCCAATCAGTAGATCAGCGGTGGGTATCAGTCTCTCGAGAAGCCCGCGGCTGCTCACAATGCTCATCAGGCGTCCGCTCCGACAGGCCTCCAGGCTGCGTAAACGTTCGGGAGAGCGATCCAGAAGCATCACTTCGGCATCCATTGCTGCCACCAGACGTGCTGCATTCCAGCCCACGGTGCCCGCACCCAGAACGACCACCCGGGCTGGTTGCACTCCTGTGCAACCTCCGATCAATACGCCTCGACCTCCTTGCGGCCGTTCGAGCAGCCGAGCCCCCACCTGTGCTGCAAGCCTGCCAGCGATTTCGCTCATGGGTGCTAGCAGCGGCAGGGTTCCGTTTTCCAGTTGCACGGTTTCATAAGCAACTCCAGTGGTGCCAGCTGCGAGAAGGGCTTCTCCCACTTCTGGGTAAGCCGCCAAGTGCAGGTAGGTGAATAGCACCATGTCATTTCGCAAAAAGCGGAATTCTTCAGGCTGTGGTTCCTTCACCTTCACGACCAAGTGAGCTCCCCAGGCTTGTTCTTGATCCACGATCTGGGCGCCTGCTGCGGCGAAGGCGTCGTCATCAATTCCTGCGCCGGAGCCAGCACCGCTCTGGATCCGTACCTCGAGTCCATGGGTCACGAGCTCTTTGACAGCATCCGGTGTGAGCGCGACGCGTTGCTCATCCGCCTTGATTTCTGTGGGGACTCCGATGGTGGCCATCGGAGCCGTCAGTACAGATTGGGCCATGGCTGCCGAAGACGATTCTTCAATCTGACCCTGCTCACCCGGATTGGCCACTGGTCTAAGCGAGTTGAAATCAGCGGGAGGCGATCGGGAGCCTCCAACCGGTCCCAAAGGCCTGTTGGCTCACTTTCAAGACAGGAGGAGCCTGTCGGCGTTTAAATTCCGCGCGTCGAAAGAGTTGCTCAATCCGTTTCACGTCAGCCGCGTCATGACCAGCTGCGATCAATTGAGCTCCAGAGCTGTGCTTTTCGATCAGATCCTTCAGAAGTGGATCGAGCGTTGCATAGTCGGGAAGGGAGTCACTGTCCTGTTGGTCTGGACGCAACTCCGCACTCGGCGGTTTGTTCAGGATCTCTAGTCCGATCAAGTCGTCGTGCTCTAAGAGACCAAGTTTTTTGCGACATCCCATCGCATCGGGGCTGTCTAACCAGCGGCAGAGGGAAAATACCGTTGACTTGTAGAGATCACCGATCACGGCAAGTCCTCCATTCATGTCGCCGTAAAGGGTGCAGTACCCCACAGCCAGTTCTGATTTATTGCCCGTTGAGAGCAAGAGCTGTCCTTGTTGATTGGCGACGGCCATGAGCAAGGTCCCCCGAATGCGTGACTGCAGATTTTCCGCCGTGACCCCCGACGGCGCCTGATCTAGGGCCGGGGTGAGGGTGGCCTCAAAGCCATGCATCAAGCCTTGAATTGGCACAGTTGTGGTGGAAATCCCTAGGCGTTTTGAAAGCGCTTCTGCATCATCGATGGACCCAATGGAGCTCCAGGGAGAGGGCATCAGCAACGCCTGAACGCGGTCTGCTCCCAGCGCTGCTGTGGCGATGACAGCCACGAGAGCTGAGTCGATGCCGCCACTCAACCCCAGCAGAGCGCGTTGGAAACCGCATTTGTCGGCGTAGTCACGCACGCCGAGCACAAGGGCCTGAAACAGTTGTTCGTGATCAGCGCTTTCAGATGAGTCCGTTGTGTTGGCTGGTAATCCGGCACTCCTATGAGTGCTGTTCCAGTAGGCGATGGCTTCACGGCAGGAGGGAAGTTGCAACTCCACTTCACCGGTGGCAGCCACCACGAAACTGCCGCCATCGAACACCAACTCGTCGTTGCCGCCGACCTGATTCACATAAATCACTGGGCAATCAAGACGTTGGGCGGCGCGGGCGGCAAGCTGATGCCGGATTGATGCTTTGCTCCTTCCGTAGGGGGATGCGGACAGGTTCAACAAGAGATCTACGTCCTCCAGGATTAGGTTTTCGACCGGATCCGGTCCCATCAGGCGTTGCGCTTGGAGTGCGTCCTCAACCCATAGGTCCTCGCAGATGGTGAGACCCAATCGCCAATCCTGTCCATCAGCTTCAAAGCTCAGAACACTGGGTTGATCGGCAGGTCTGAAATAACGCGATTCATCAAAGACGTCGTAGGTGGGAAGGAGCTGTTTGCGGGCTACGACGCGCCAATGGTTGGCCTCCACCAGGGCTGCCGCATTGAAGAGTCTTGGGTGTTGCTGGTCCGGTGCAGGCTCCACCATTCCCACCAGCAGGGCAGTTTGCGGCAGGGCATGGCGAAGCCCCTGCTGCAGCTGAGTAAGGGCTTCGCTTTGCTGCTGGAGATGTTCAGGACTTAACAGCAGGTCTCGAGGTGGGTAGCCCCAGAGTGAAAGCTCCGGGCTCACCACTAGGGCGGGGGGGGTGCCCTGCGTCTGATGGCTGATTTTGAGACAAGCCTCAAGAAGCCGCTTGGCGTTCCCGGACAGATCGCCCACCAGAGGATTGGTCTGGGCCAGGGCGATGCGCATGGCGATTCAGGAAGGAGCGTCTTGGAGTCCGTAAAGATTGTGCTGCAAGACGAGGGGCCAGAGTGGTTTTGGGATTTGATCTGCCGTGCTCGTTTCGCGAATGCTTGAGCTGGCTGTCTCCGGAATCTGTAGGGGCAGCACGGTGATCCGTGCACCGAGATGGCGGAGTCGTTCCAGGTGATCGTGCTGCAGTGGCCAACCCTTTCGCGGCACCACCCCCAGTCGGCAGCGCTTGAGCCAAAGGTCGCTGTGCTTCCAATGGGGGATTTGAGCGGCGAGATCACTGCCCACAACAAAGCACAGGTCGTGATGGGGCCATAAACGCGAAGCCCGTTCAAGTGTGGTGATGGTGTACGGGCTACTGAGGGTTTGGTTGATGTCCACCCTTGGGTTGTCGATCGCTTTCACCAAGGTCTGGAGCAGCTCACTGCGAAGCTCGAGGCAGGCATCGTGGCGTTTCATGGGGTTGTCACTAGCCCAGGTGGCGACGCGTTGAAAGTGATTCAAAAGGCCTTCAAGGAGAGCCTGATGCCCAAGCGTTGGTGGATCGGCGCTGGTGCCGAGCAGGGCGATTGTTGCGGTCATGGCAACAGCCCATCACGTCGGGGCCGATTCAGCGGCAATGGCCAGTCTGCGAGCAGACGTTGCATATTGGTGTCGCTACGAACGAGGCGGCGCATGAGGCTCGTAGGCGCTGGATGGCTCCGCCGTCCTCGACCGCGTTGATCCACGAGCCAATGTGCTGTGAGACGACCGGTTCTGCGGGTGGTGTGTACAGCTAGAGCCGCTT
The DNA here is from genome assembly GCF_047302735.1 of Synechococcus sp. Cu2B8-bc1011. Classification (NCBI taxonomy): domain Bacteria; kingdom Bacillati; phylum Cyanobacteriota; class Cyanophyceae; order Synechococcales; family Synechococcaceae; genus Synechococcus; species Synechococcus sp. Cu2B8-bc1011. The sequence goes on along the minus strand of NZ_CP138915.1, from coordinate 2,584,509 downwards.
GGGCTACGGCGACGGGGGCTGCTGGAGCGAGGCTTAAGCCTCCTGAAAAGGGGGCGGCGATGAGCAAAAGCTGCCGGACTCCAGCTAATGCGAGCTGAACACCCAGTTGGACGCCTCCCAACAGGGCGTTATGCCCCGATAGCCGTTGTATCAGCCGTCGTGCTGCAGGGCCTCCCATCGGCAGCTCATAGAGCTGGCAGAGCTGCACCACTAAGGCGGTATCGCAGGCCAATCCTCCGGCTAGATCGAGTAGCACTAAGGGGTTGGCCGCAACCCCCGTGGCCTTGAGTGCTGCATAGCGGCCGATGAGGCCTTGCGCTTCTTGTCTTCGGCGCTCCAGTCGCCCTAGTTCCAGTTGTTGTTGGAGCCGTTCAGCCTGGCGGAGTGCGTTGAAGGCCAAGAGGGCTTGGCCTTGCGTTTGCAGCAGATTGATCACCGCAGTGCGCAGCGCATGCACAACCGCTGGTTGGCGCTCGCTGCGGACCCGGCCATCGGATCGTTGGCAGGCTTTGCGAGGAGCGGCCGACACGGCAATCGGATCAGGAATTCTTGCGTGATGGTTGTGGTAACACCGCTCCTGGATTCTTTTGCTGATGCTCTGTCGGAGGCTCTCGAGTTGGTCTGGAGGACAACAATCACTGCGGTTCAGCACGGGAAGCACCGGTTTGCCACTGCGGATCAACGTCTCCAAGGCATCGAGCTCCACCCGGCTGATGTCGGCATCCAACACGAGCAGCACAAGATCGGACTGGAGGGCCACCCGCGCTGCCAGTCGGCCTCGCGCTGCTGCTGCAACCTCATCAATTCCTGGAGTGTCGACGAGTTCAATCGTGTTGAGCGCAGGAATGGTGATCATCCAAGGCAACGCCTGTTGTTGTCTGGTGCAGCCGTGGGCTACATCAGTGGCAAGGAGCTCTTGGCCGATCAACGCATTGACGAGGCTTGATTTCCCCACTCCCACGCGGCCGAACACTGCGATACGTAGGTTTCGATTCGATAAGCGGTCTAATTGCAGGTCTAAGGTTCTGATCGAACCCGCCAACACGGTTTGTTCCCGGCGATTGAGCTGGAGCTGAGATCGCCAGGTTTGCAGAAGCGTGAGGCAGCGCTCAGTGGTGGATGGAAGCGAGGAGGCCGTCATGGCGACCCAGTGGCTCCTGCTGACTTGCGCCACCAGCCAGCGAGCACGGCGAGGACCGCATCAGGGCCAATCACGCCGACAAACCCGCCGAATTCATCCACCACAACGCGGACTCCGCTGTTGTCGCGCCGGAAGGCTGTTAGCAGTCGATCGGCACGAATCATCTCAGGCACAAATTCGACGGGCTCGCTGAGATCTGCCGGGGTGAGTTGACCTTGATTTTGGACGAGTGCCGCCAGCAGGCGATCGCGACTTGCAACCCCCAGAACCTTGTCCACAGCGTCACCCAGCACCACCCACCATTGGGCGTCGTTGTCGAGCAGGGCAGACCTCAGCTGCATCAATGTGCTCGCGCCATCCAAGCTTGGAGCCGCAACCCTTGGTGTCATCAAATCCCTAGCGGTGAGGTCGTTGAGTTGAAACACCTTGGCGATCATCGCCGCTTCATCGGCTTCGATTTGGCCGGTTTGGGATCCCATACGGGCCAGCAGGCGAATCTCCTCTTCGTCCGTATTGAGCTCGCTCTCCTGGGTAATGGCCGGCAGCAGCCTCTCCAGCAGAAGGACAAGTGGACGCATCAGCAGGCCAAGCAGGTGCAAGACCGGTGCACTGGCGAGTGAGACAGGCAGCGCCAGTCTGGTGCCAAACGCTTTGGGCAGGATCTCCCCCAAAAGAATCACCAGCACGGTGAGACCAATGGAGAAGAGGGGTAGCGCCACCGCGCTGATGCCCATGTCTTCGAACAGCCAAGCGGCGTAGCCACCGAGCATCAAACTGCCGAAAATATTGAAGCCGTTATTCGCAATCACCAGAACCGACAAGGTTCGGCCGAGGCGCTGACGGAGCTGGGCCAATCTCCGCGCACCGGCAACCGGTTTGGATCGACCCGCGAGCTCGAGAACGCGAACAGGGTTGACGGAGAGCAGAGCCGCCTCAACACCAGAACACAAGGCGGATCCTGTAAGGACCACGACCACCAGCAGAATCAGGATCAGCAGGTCGTGAGTCATGCCTGGGTGCTTTGCCTGCCATCCTGACGTTTATCTGGTGCACTGTCTCCGTCGTGGTTCATAGTTCGCTCCCAATTGATGCTCAGGGTTACGCCGAGCGGCGTCAGCGGTTCATGGCCCATCTTGGCGGTGCGGCTGCTGTAATTCCAGCGGCAACCCTGGTGACACACCATGCCGACTGTGAGTGGCCCTTTCGTCAGAACAGCGACTTTTGGTACCTCACAGGGTTTGATGAGCCGGATGCCGTCGCCCTGTTTTTGCCGCATCGGCCTGAAGGCGAGCGCTACGTGTTGTTTGTCAACCCTCGTGAGCCCGCAGCGGAGGTATGGACAGGACGGCGTTGGGGGACTGAGGGAGCTGTTGATCAGTTCGGTGCTGATGTGGCCCATCCGCGTTCTGAATTGGCCACACATCTGCGTGGGTATCTGAAAGATGCTGAGGGCATCGCCTTCCGCACCGGACATCACCCTGCGGTTGAGTCCGTGGTGCTTGAGGTTTGGGCTGAACAATTGGATCGCGCCTCGCGACGGGGAGCCGCGGCTCTTGGGCTGGTGGCGCCCTGCCCGGTGTTGCATGAACTTCGCTTGCGCAAAGAACCTGCGGAGCTCGATCGGATGCGTGAGGCCTGCCGCATCTCAGCCGAGGCTCATGAGTTGGCGCGTGCCGCAGTCAAGCCTGGGATGAGTGAACGACAGGTGCAAGCTCTCATTGAGTTTCACTTCCTCGATCAAGGGGCACGGGGGCCTGCCTATGGCTCAATCGTTGCAGGAGGTGATAACGCTTGCGTTCTGCATTACATCGATAATCACGACTTGCTTAAAGACGGTGATCTGTTGCTGATTGATGCCGGGTGCTCAATCGGTGACTACTACAACGGTGACATCACCCGCACTTTTCCTGTGAATGGCCGCTTCAGCGGTGAACAGCGAGCTCTCTATGAGCTGGTTCTGAGTGCTCAGGAGTCGGCCATTGCCACCGTTAGGCCTGGCGGAACGGCGGAGGAGGTGCATCAGACCGCTTTACGACAGCTTGTGGATGGTTTGCTGGATCTCGGACTCTTGGTTGGAGAGGCGGAGGGAATCATCGAGCAGGGTTCTTACCGACATCTCTATATGCATCGCACCGGCCACTGGCTTGGTTTGGATGTGCACGATGTTGGCGCCTACAGGCTTGGTGATCATCACGTGGAGCTTGATCCAGGCATGGTGCTCACGGTTGAACCTGGCCTCTATATCAGCGACCGGTTACCAGTTCCCGATGGTCAGCCTGAAATCAATGAACGCTGGAAAGGGATTGGTATTCGCATTGAAGATGATGTGGCTGTTCTCAAGGATGGCTATGAGGTTTTGACGGCTACGGCCTTGAAGGACGTTGCCTCGATGGAGCGTTGATGACGTTCAGCTCACCACTTGCAGGGAAATCCAGACCAAGCCGACGGACAAGAGCATCAGACCATCGAGTTCGCTGACCCTGCCGCTGAGAGGGCGGACCAGGATCAGTGTGAGAATCAGCAATACAGACTCCATCGGATTGAGCCCGAGGATCACGTTGGTGTTGGTCACCTCTCCAATGAGGAGCACTGCTGGCACGGTGAGGCAAAGCGTCGATAAGGACGATCCATAGAGCGTATTGAGAGACCGTTGCACTTCTCCTCGATTGGCGGCCTGGAATGCATTGAGCGCTTCTGGAGCCACGACAAGGAAGCCAACTAGCACTCCACCAAGGGAACTTGGGAGCCCGAGGTCGGTAATCCCAACTTCGATCAGGTTCCCCATTGACTCTGCGATCAGGACCAAGATCAGCAGGCCGGTCGCCATGAGAATGCCGCTCCAAATCGTGGAATCGCTGTCGTGGTCGGATGCCTTGTGCAGCCCATTTGATGCCTTGGTTTCTGGCAACTCCAGCTGCTTAGACGCCTCAAGAAACAGATTGCGGTAGGAGCCGGTTTGGAAGCGCAGAAAGGCCGCATAGAGCCCAATGGCTACAACGGTGAGAAGCCAGTTGATCGGAAGGGAAAAGTTGGCTTCCGAGCTGTCAGAGCTGAAATTAGGGAGCACCAACACAAGCACGCTCATCGTCGTGATCAAGTTGATGTAGGTGGAGGCACCGCTTTGGTTGACAGTGGCCATGTCTTCTGGCTGGAAGGGTTCCGTAATCCCTGATGTTTGAAATCGTGACGCCAAAATCAAGGTGATTCCTTTCACCCCAGTGAGCACAATCATCAACACCGAGAACATCGAATCCCTCGCCAACGTGGGATTGCTTTCTCCGCTCAACATGGTGCTGGTGACGAGAGCCAGTTCGATCAAAATCACGGAACCTGTCAGCACAAGCGTGCCAATCGGTTCACCAAGCCTTTCAGCGAGATGATCGGCTTGGCTGGCAATCCGCCTCGCCAGCAGCAAAATCAAGAGGCTGAGACCTCCTAATCCGCTTAAGACAACCGTTGCCGATTGCAGCAAGAGCCAATCCAGCAGATGGGTGGTTTGGAGGCCGATCAGAATGACCAATCCAAGAATCAAGGGCCATTCTTTGCGCATCAAATCTGATTGGGATCCCAGTTGAGTGCCGCCTGGGTGTCGGGGAAGATCACCTCTGCTCCTGCAGCTCGCAAGTTCGCTTCGTAGTGCGCTCGCGCCTCAGATTGCTCTGGGCTTTGAAGGTGGGGCGGAACTACGGCCAAACTCATCCAACGTTGCTGCGGGACCTGCTCCCTGGCTCGAGTCACTGTTTTGACGTCCGCCACGGTGTCGCCGAGATAGGCGATCAGTGGTGCGTCGGAACCGAGGCTGGAACCCACAAGGGTGCTTGCCATCCTGATCAGTCCTTCGGGATCTGGTTTGTCGGGTGCATCACCCATCGCGATCAGTGGGGGGTGTACCAGACCCAGTCGCGTCTCCAACACGAAACGAGCCGAGGGTGGTTCTGCACCACTCACAAATCCCCATCTGCAGCCTTTTTGATCGAGAGTCTCAAAGAACTCTGGATTGACAAGCAAAGGCTCATCGCGGATAAACCCTCTCCAGGACGAAGGATCGCCTTCTGGGTCGCCTCCGAAATAAAAGCTGTTGAATATCTCCACCAGGTCCTCGAATGCCGGTAGTGACGCCTGATGCTGCTGGCCAATGCCCCTACGCCGTAGCAGTTCCAGCGAGGCTTTCCAATCGTTGTTCCAGCAGCCCTCAGCCTTCAGCGAATCGATCGTCGCTGATTCGGGGCGCCAGCCGCTGTAGTGATTGACCGTTTCGACAATCGCCCTTCGATAGCTGCCGCCTACGTCCCGGATGACTCCGTCGATGTCGAAAAGCAGCAAACTCCTCGGTGCAGGGGTATCACTTGGACGGGGGGTATCCATTGCCTCGAAATTAGGGATTTGTCGCATCGCGTTCGAATTGCTCGGCAGCGGCTGTTGTGTGAGGGTTTTGCAGAAGGGCGCTAGCGATTTCCGGGCTGATTGTGAAGGTGTCGCAGCCGCCGGCGGCTAGGTCAACCAGCTCGCTGGGGCTGCGAAGGCTCGCGACTAGCAAGCGAGTGTTTGATGCCACCGCATGCAGTGCCCGTTGCATTTTCAGCAGTTCGTGATGGCCATCTCGCCCTTGATCGTTAATGCGACCTAGGTACGGGGCGATGTAGTTCGCGCTCAGTGCGTCTGCCAGCAAGACCTGGGCTGCGTCGTAGCAGGCGGTGAAGGTGATCTGAATGCCACGACTGATCAGAGGGCGAGCCGCGAGCAGGCCTGCACGGGTTACGGGCAGCTTCACGATGACGATTCCTGGTGCTATGGATGCAAGCTCATTGGCGCATGCTTCGAGAGCATCTGCATTGGCTCCCCAAGCTTGTAAATGCAGTTCCCTCACTCCAAGTTCCAGCGCTGTTGTACTGAGCTCCTTCAGGCTTTGAACGTTGCAGGCCCGCTTGGCGCGGCGCAACAGCGTTGGATTGGTGGTGATTCCGGTGAAAAGCCCAGTTTGCCACCAGTCTTGCCAATCCTCAGGGTTGGCACTGTCGAGCAGCAGACGCAAACTCATTGAGGAGGGAGTTGCGACTACTGATAGGTTAGATCTTTGTCCTTCATCCTTGAGCCCTGACAACATGACGGTTTCCGAAGGCGCTGCCGTCGACCAGGAGGTCGCAACAGAGGCAGCAGCAGCTGATCCAGCACCCCAGGCCGACGCAACACCCGCGGGTGAAGCAGCTCCCCAGGGTGAGGCTTCAGATCAGAAGCAAGAGCCGAAGGAAGGCCGTCCAGTGATGCGCGGTGGCAGTGCAGCACTTGCTTCTGCCACCATCGATGCGGATGGAGTTCCTTCTGGCTATACCCCAAAAGCCGATGAAGGACGCTTCTTGTTGAAGATTCTGTGGCTGCCTGACAACGTGGCTTTGGCTGTTGATCAGATTGTCGGTGGTGGACCGAGTCCGCTGACGGCCTATTTCTTCTGGCCTCGTGAAGATGCTTGGGAAACGCTCAAGAGTGAGTTGGAAGGTAAGAGTTGGATTACAGATAACGAGCGTGTTGAAGTGTTGAATAAGGCCACAGAAGTCATCAACTACTGGCAAGAAGAAGGCAAGGGCAAGAGCCTTGATGAAGCGAAGCTCAAGTTCCCAGACGTTACTTTCTGCGGTACCGCCTGATCGAATCAAGGTTTTGGTTGTCTGTCGGATGGCCAAGCTTTTAGCCCCGTTGCGACGGGGCTTTTTAATGCTTTGACGATTTTGCAGGTTGATTTTTGCTTCTGGAGAAAATTTCAAGGCATAAAAAAAGCCCCCTTGAAGGGGGCGATTGTTTGCAATCGATCGTTGCGTTTTTTTAACAGCCTTAAGTTGACTTGCTTGCCTGGGCACGAGCTCTGGCCCGTTGAAAAAGTTGCTGCGCTTTGACTTTTTCAGGAGTGGAAGGCTGACCTTCAAGCTTGGTGACGGCAGTTCGCGCAGCAGAAAGATCGCTTTCAGCTGATGTGGAATCGATGTTGACGCCGAGTTCAGCTGAATTCACCAAAACGGTGACATCATCGGACTCAACTTCAGCGAATCCACCCATTAGGGCAATGGATTGCCAATTGCTGTTGGTACGCACTCTTAGAACTCCAACGTCGAGCGCTGCAAGTAAGGAGACGTGGCCAGGAAGAATGCCGACTTGACCGGTGGTGCTGGGAAGGATCACCTCATCGGCCGAACCATCGAACACGCTCTGGTCTGGTGCCAGAACGCGGAGGGTGAGGGACATGGAAAGAAGGCTGCGGAGAGTGGGAAAGCGAGTTGGTGGTCATGCTCGGGGCGCAAGCGCCCCGATGACAATCACTTGGATTCAGCCGCGATCTTCTCGGCTTTGGCTTTTACTTCGTCGATGTTGCCGACCAGATAGAAAGACTGCTCTGGAAGGTTGTCAAGATCGCCAGCAAGAATTTGATTGAAGCCACTAATTGTGTCTTCCAGTTTCACGTACTTGCCAGGCATGCCGGTGAAGATTTCGGCAACGAAGAAGGGCTGGGAAAGGAACTTCTCGATTTTGCGAGCACGATCCACTGTCTGGCGGTCGTCTTCAGACAGTTCATCCAAACCAAGAATGGCGATGATGTCCTGGAGCTCCTTGTAACGCTGCAGCGTCGATTGAACCGCACGTGCTGTGCGGTAGTGCTCGTCACCCACCACTGCTGGCTGAAGCATGGTGCTTGTGGAATCAAGAGGATCCACAGCGGGGTAGATCCCTTTAGAAGCCAAGGCACGGTTCAGAACCGTTGTGGCGTCGAGGTGAGCGAAGGTCGTGGCAGGTGCCGGATCGGTTAAATCGTCAGCAGGAACGTAAACGGCCTGAATTGAGGTGATGGATCCTTCCAGAGTGGAAGCAACACGCTCCTGAAGAGCACCCACGTCTGTTCCCAAGGTGGGTTGGTAGCCCACAGCTGAAGGCATGCGACCCAGGAGAGCTGAAACTTCAGAACCGGCTTGCACGAAGCGGAAAATGTTGTCGACGAAGAGGAGAACGTCCTGCTTGTTCACATCGCGGAAGTGCTCGGCCATGGTCAGAGCTGAGAGGCCCACGCGCATGCGAGCGCCAGGGGGCTCATTCATCTGGCCATAGCAGAGGGCCACTTTGGACTTCGAGAGATCGTCGGCATTAATAACGCCGGATTCCTTGAATTCTTCGTAGAGGTCGTTGCCTTCGCGAGTGCGTTCACCAACGCCGCCGAACACGGACACGCCGCCGTGTTCTTTAGCGATGTTGTTGATCAGTTCTTGAATCAACACGGTCTTGCCGACACCAGCACCACCGAAGAGGCCGATCTTGCCTCCTTGGCGATAAGGCGCCAAGAGATCGATCACTTTGATGCCTGTCTCGAACACCTTGGGCTTGGTTTCGAGTTCAGTGAGTTTGGGAGCTTCCCGGTGAATGGGTGACGTGACTTTGGTATTAACAGGGCCTTGCTCGTCAACGGGCTCGCCGAGCACATTGAAGATTCGGCCCAATGTGGCTTCGCCAACGGGGACGGCAATCGGTGAACCCGTGTCCAAGGCTTCCATTCCGCGCACAAGGCCATCGGTGCCACTCATGGCAACCGCACGGACTCTGTGATCACCAAGAAGTTGCTGAACTTCGGCGGTTAGGCCAATGGTTTCGCCAGCAGTGTTGGTGCCCTCAATACGCAAAGCATTAAGGATTTTCGGGAGTTTGCCGGCTGGAAATTCCACATCCAGAACCGGTCCGATTACCTGACGGACAACGCCCTTGGAACCGGTAGAGGCAGGAGCAGCAGCGGCCATAAGTAAGGAGAAGTGAGAGGGATGCGCAACAGGACGATCCCTTCCTGAGCGGCAGAACCTTAACACTGTCTTGATGTTGCTTCGGCTGTTCGGTCACCCGCACAGCTCAGCGCTGGTGCATGACCCATGAACGGATCTAGTTTTGGCACTCAACGACCTCGAGTGCTAACTCGCATCGTTTGAGTGGCGCCGAGCGCCCTGTCCCTGCTTCTCAAATCCTCATGGCAGCTGTTTCCCTCAGCGTCTCCACCGTTAAGCCTCTTGGAGACCGCGTCTTCGTAAAAATCTCTGAATCAGAGGAGAAAACTGCAGGCGGCATCCTTCTTCCTGACACAGCAAAAGAAAAGCCTCAAGTGGGCGAAGTTGTTCAGGTTGGTCCTGGCAAATCCAATGACGATGGCAGTCGTCAGGCACCTGAAGTCGGTATTGGCGACAAGGTGCTGTACAGCAAGTACGCCGGTACTGACATCAAGCTTGGTAGCGACGAGTACGTACTCCTGTCTGAGAAAGACATCCTCGCTGTGGTGGGCTGACCGCAAAACCTCTGAGTTTTATCTCAGAAATACCTGAATTTTCCTCTCAAACTTTTTAATCGCCTCTTATGGCTAAGCGCATTATCTATAACGAGAACGCTCGCCGTGCTCTCGAAAAAGGCATTGACATTCTTGCCGAAGCTGTCGCAGTAACCCTCGGTCCTAAAGGCCGAAATGTGGTGCTCGAGAAAAAATTTGGTGCTCCTCAGATTATCAATGATGGAGTCACGATCGCTAAAGAGATCGAGCTTGAGGATCACATCGAAAACACCGGTGTTGCTCTCATACGTCAGGCTGCATCCAAAACCAACGACGCTGCTGGAGACGGCACCACAACAGCAACTGTTTTGGCTCATGCCATGGTGAAAGCAGGCTTGCGCAATGTGGCAGCCGGCGCTAATGCAATCACCCTGAAGAAGGGTATTGATAAGGCATCCGATTTCTTGGTTGGAAAGATCCAAGAAAATGCAAAGCCGATTGCAGACAGCAACGCTATCGCTCAGGTTGGCACAATCTCTGCCGGCAATGACGAAGAAGTTGGCAAGATGATTGCTGACGCCATGGATAAAGTTGGCAAAGAAGGTGTGATTTCCCTTGAAGAAGGGAAATCCATGGAGACTGAGCTTGAGGTCACTGAGGGGATGCGTTTCGATAAGGGATATATCTCCCCTTATTTCGCGACAGACACTGAGCGGATGGAAGCGGTTCTGGACGAGCCTTACATCCTCTTAACCGACAAGAAGATTGGCTTGGTACAAGATCTGGTACCTGTTCTTGAGCAAATTGCTCGAACTGGTAAGCCTCTCTTGATCATTGCTGAGGACATCGAGAAAGAAGCCCTCGCCACTTTGGTCGTGAACCGCTTGCGCGGAGTTCTCAATGTGGCAGCAGTGAAGGCTCCTGGTTTCGGTGATCGCCGTAAGGCGATGATCGAAGATATGGCGGTCCTGACCAACGGTCAGTTGATCACGGAAGACCAAGGTCTGAAGCTTGAAAACGCCAAGCTGGAGATGTTGGGGACTGCCCGTCGCGTCACCATCAACAAAGACACCACCACGATTGTTGCCGAAGGCAATGAGGTGGCTGTGAGCACCCGTTGCGAGCAGATCAAGAAGCAGATGGATGAGACCGATTCCACCTATGACAAAGAGAAGCTTCAGGAGCGTCTTGCCAAACTGGCTGGTGGCGTTGCTGTTGTGAAGGTGGGAGCAGCCACCGAAACCGAGATGAAGGACAAGAAACTTCGTCTGGAAGATGCCATCAACGCGACAAAGGCAGCCGTTGAGGAGGGCATCGTGCCTGGTGGCGGTACAACCTTGGCTCACATGGCCCCAGCCTTGGAAGACTGGGCTTCCGCCAACCTGTCCGGCGAAGAGTTGATCGGTGCCAACATCGTGGCCTCAGCGCTGACCGCTCCCCTCATGCGCATTGCTGAAAATGCTGGCGTGAATGGTGCTGTCGTTGCTGAAAACGTCAAGTCCAAGTCGTTTAATGAGGGCTACAACGCAGCCAACGGTGAGTATGTCGACATGCTTTCTGCTGGCATTGTTGACCCGGCCAAGGTGACCCGCTCTGGTTTGCAAAATGCTGCTTCGATCGCTGGCATGGTGCTAACCACCGAGTGCATCGTTGCTGACATGCCAGAGAAGAAAGAAGCTGCTGCTGGTGCCGGTGGCATGGGTGGCGACTTCGACTACTAAGCGCTCCGTTTCGACCATGTTTGCAGCCTCCGTTCACACGGGGGCTTTTTTAATGGATGTGCTCCAATATATGGTTTCTTGTTCTCTTAATGTCTCTCCGTTGGTTTCGTGAATTCACCGAATTCTTCTTTCAAAAGGGAAATGCCTTGAATTTGGCGATTGCTGTTGTAGTGGGCACCCAGTTCCAGCAGGTTGTCAATGCTCTGACGGAGGATCTGTTAATGCCCTTGTTGAATCCCTTGATTCGTAATGGTGGTTGGGAAGAGTGGGTGATTCCCTATGCCGGTGGAGAGCTGCTTCTTGGTCAGGCCATGAACGTGATGCTCAATTCTTTGATTGTGGGGTGGGTGTTGTTCCTGCTTGTTAAAGCGATTAATCGATCTCAGCGGCTTGCTTCGGGCGGTTTCGACCGTTTGCGTAGCGTGAAGTCTTCAGACGATGACTCATAAGCCAACAAGTTGATGCCCGGCCTGATGATGACGACAGCAAAGCATTTACTCTGTTTTTGTTGATTCAGGGTGGCCGAATCAGCGCTCATCAGGCTTGAGTCTCCCAGAACTGCTTTGCTGGTTCTGCGCCACTGATATCAGGTGCTCTGGCAGCCAGCGATATCTTGCTTTGCTCGTGTTCACTTCGGTTCCGGTGAGTGCTCTTTGAATTCGGCTGTTTTTCAACCTTGCTGTCTAGGCTGAACTGTTTGTGTAATTCTACTGCAAGGTTTTTGGAGAAACAGAATATCTGACAAGGTTAATATTTCTGAGTTTGATAAAGATTAAGGGGCGTTCGTTTTTGCGGCAATTTTTTTGAATACTTTGAATTGCCGATGAGGTTCGATGGGCTTTTTACTTTTTAGCCGAGCCAGCCAGCGCTCAAAATCACAGCTAGTGCGAGGAAAAATGAAAGGGTTGTCCAGGTAATGCGATTGAGGGTTGCTTCTGCACTGCTAGAGCTGGTGAACGATGAACTTCCACTTGCTGCAATACCCCCCATTCCATCCCCTTTGGGACTGTGCAAGAGAACAAGAAGAATCAGAACGGCGCCACTGCCGATCCAAACCCAAGAGAGAACAGTCGTAAGCATGGATTGATCTTACTTAAACGGGTTGAGGCAGCTTGGTCGTGGCTGGAGCTGAGGCTTCGATCGGTTCAATCAAGGAGATGCCCGTCATGGCTTCTGGTTTGTCCAAATTGAGCAGCTGAAGAAGAGTTGGCGCAATATCGGCAAGACCGCCATTCTCACGCAGACGAATGGAATTCCCCAACCCCGGAACCTTGCGTTTCTCTCCCTCGATCAAAATGACCGGCACTGGATTGGTGGTGTGTGCTGTCCAGGCTTGACCATCCGGTCCTTGCATGCGCTCTGCGTTTCCGTGGTCTGCAGTGATCAGCAAGGTGCCACCCATTCGCCCGACGGCATCCAGCAGTTTGCCGATGCAGCGATCAACGGTCTCAATCGCTTTCGTTGCTGCTTCCATCATGCCGGTATGCCCCACCATGTCTGGGTTTGCATAGTTGATCACAACAAGTGAGTGCTCACCCTGCTGGATCGCGGCAACACAGCTTTCGGTGAGAGTGTCGGCAGACATTTCTGGAGCCTGGTCGTAGGTGGCGACACGGGGAGAGGGAACGAGGTGCCTCTTTTCCCCTTTAAGGGGTTGTTCGATTCCCCCATTCATGAAGTAGGTGACATGGGGATATTTCTCCGTTTCTGCTGTGCGGTACTGCTTCAGGCCGGCATCAGCGACCACCTGACCCAAAAGCTGGTCGAGTGATTCGGGTGGAAAGACCACAGAGACAGGTAGGTCAGTTTCATATTGAGTAAATGTCACCACGTCAAGCGTTGGCTGATGAGCGCGCTTGAAGCCTTCAAATTCCTGTAGTGAGAGGGCCTGAACAATTTGTCTGGCCCGATCTGGACGGAAGTTAAACATCAGCAACGCATCACCATCTCGAAGTGGATCATCGGAGAAGCGAACGGGTTCCAAGAATTCGTCGGTGATGCCTTTGGCGTAGCTGCTGGCTAATACGGACGCGGGGTCATCCTCTTGAAGGTCCAAATCAGGATCGGTCAGTAAGTCATAAGCCCGCTCTGTTCTCTCCCATCGATGGTCACGATCCATCGCCCAGTAGCGCCCACAGAGACTGGCAATTCGGCCAATTCCATGGGTGTTGATTGCCGCTTGGATTTTGCTCAGGTGTGTTGGTGCGCTTTGGGTCGGCGTGTCTCGTCCGTCGGTGATCGCGTGGATGGCCACGTTCTTGAGACCCTCCTCTGCCGCCCATTCGAGAAGCCCACAAACGTGCTCTACATGGCTGTGTACGCCGCCATCGGAGCAGAGACCAAGCAGATGCAGGGTGCCACCAGTCCTGCGTAGACGTTCGGCGACTGATTGAAGAGCTGAGGTACTGCCAAGTCGGCGCTCGCGCACAGTTTCACTGATACGCACTAACTCTTGACGGATAATCCGACCGGCTCCAATGGTGAGGTGCCCTACTTCTGAATTCCCCATCTGACCGTCGGGGAGTCCCACATGGGATCCGCTCGCTTCAATAAGGGCGTGGGGATAGGCATGCCAGAGCGCATCGATGACCGGAGTTGAAGCGCTGCGGATGGCGTTGTGCTCAGTGGAGTCACAAAATCCCCATCCATCGAGGATCGCAAGAACCACAGGTGCAACGGGAGCGTTGCGGAGAAGATTTCCTTCGAGGTCGTTCGGTACGTTCACTCCGTCAATCTCAGTTCTTAAGTCCCTCTACAGAATCAAGTTACCTCCCTGCAGCCCAATGCTTCTGATTCTTGCCTTTCAGGTTTGCAAAAGCTGATCGTGCTGGGGAAAATCGTTCATACACTGATCGCCTTAAAAAAAAGCGATGGCTGATCGAAACGTTGGTGATGATCGGATTGAAATTCTCTCTGCGGATGAGTTGCGAAAAACCGTAACGCGCCTGGCATCTCAGGTTTTGGAGTCTGTGCCAACCGTTGAATCTCTGGTGCTTTTGGGGATCCCAACCCGCGGCGTTCAATTGGCTGGTGTCATTGCCAGCTCCTTACAAGATCAGAGCGGACACGTTGTGGCGACTGGCACCCTCGACCCCACCTTTCATCGTGATGATTTAGGTCGAGTGGGTGTGCGCATGGTCCAGGCCACCGATCTACCCGTGAGCGTGGAAGGAAGAGATGTTGTGCTCGTGGATGACGTTGTCTTCACTGGGCGAACCGTCAGAGCAGCGTTGGAGGCCATCCAGGCCTGGGGCAGACCACGCCGAGTTTCATTGCTGGTGATGGTGGACCGGGGCCATCGGGAATTGCCCATTCAGCCGGATTTTTGTGGCAGGGTCGTGCCGACGCGTCGATCGGAAACCATCGAACTGCGTCTTCTTGGCTTGGATGGAGAGGAGGGAGTTTTCCTTCGCCGCGTGAATGAAAACATCCCCGAATAATCTGGCTTGCCTCAACTCGCCGAGGTCAGCTCGTCCGCTCGGAAGTGGGCCTTGTAACGGCCAAAAGCCACAACGACGGGAAGAGTTGGGCTGATTGGACGTCCCTTCCAATCGTCAAGCACCTTGAAAACCTCTCCCTCACTTCCTTCCATATCGAAACTTTCTCCACGATGTTGGGGGTGGTTGAAAACAACAACACTGGTGGAGACGACAACCTTGTCACCCGGCTGCATGGACGTCCGTTCAAGTCAGGCGATTGTCTCACGGAGAGTTAGATCAAGGTCCCTTAGTGCTTGGCCTGACACAGCGTCTCAGGGCCGTCTTCAACGATGGTTCCACCTAGATCGCGGCAACCGGCCATGAAGGCTTCCCAAGGAGGCATTCCTTCGAGGATGTATGCCTCCACCGCCTCGTTCAACAGATCTCTTGCCACAGTGTGAGCCGGCAAGGCTCCATGGCTTTGGTGTTCTTTCCGATCCCTTAGATCGTCAATGGCCTGCTCTACTTCCTGACGCATGGGTTCGGCTTGGCGTTGCCACCAGGGATGATCGAGCTGGTTGAGCGCGCTGAGGGCTTCCCACCACTGATCTTGGTTCACATGCTCTCTCAGCTGTTCAAGCTGATGGCGATTGCGATTCCAGCTTTCCTTGAGGCTGTCACTTAAGCGACTTCCGGGTCGACCATCGTGCTTCTCCAGGGGACGAAGCATGGTCAAGGCCTCGTTTAATTGGCCCGCTCGAAATTGAGAGAGAGCCTGGTCGCGGAGCTCATCTCTCCAGAGTTTCAGCTGCTTTTGATCTTGCTCTTGTTGCTGCAGGGAGCCAACACCTGAATTGACGAGCTGCTCTTGAAGAAGCAGAGCCTGACCTGGATCAGCTGGATCCCAAGCCTGTTGAGCCAGTCTTCGACGACAAATGGCAAGCTCTTCAGGCGCTTTCTGCCCGAGCCAACGCAGGGCAGCTAGCTGCTCTCCGTAGCGCAAGCAGGCTGGGAGGTTATCCGTTAAGAGCGCCTGACTTAATTTCCGCGGCAGCTGTTGCTCCCATAAATAAGCTCCAGTACAAAGTGCTGCGACTCCACCAAGAGTCGCGATGATCCAAAAATGGGGCAGATGGCGACGCAGCGCCAAAATCCAAAGCCTCTTTAGACGAACTCCTTTCTATGGAGGGGAGAAAGGACTCTCAACTGTGTGTGGACGGACCGTTCACTGCACCGTTATCAGCGTGCACGGTTCGATGGCTAACCCCGTTCTTAGATCTTCTCCGCTCATGACAAGTTGAGCGTCGTCATCAAGGTGAAAAGCTAGGCGCACACAGTCTTCTCCTGGTTGACCCAGTGGATGGAGCTCAAGGCGAATGGTCTTGCTCAACAGAGGCCGAATGGTTTCCGGAACGTTGCTGTTATCCCTAACGGTGGGGATCCCTCCGACGAACACCACTTCGTGTCGTCGGTCGCCGTGGGGTTCACCGAGTACAAGCTCAAGATCCTGTTGATTGCTGCGACTTGCGCTCAGGTTCAGGACCAGGGGTTGAAGAGAAGGCCATGGCTGGCCGCAGAGGAATAAGGGATGCCAGTGATGGGAACTACTACGACGATCCCAGCACCTCAAATAGACGCCTTTTTGGAGGAGATCTCGGATCCTTACCCCAGGGGTGAGATTGAGAGCACCGGTTGCCACGGCTTGAACAGGTGGTGGTGTCAGCAACGGCACCGGCTGCATTGTCTCTGACAACCACTGGCGCATTAGCGGAAGATAGGCTCCACCACCAACTGCGACGACGGCGTTGAGGTCATCTGGTCTGCAGCCCTGCTGGCGGGCCGAGGCCAACGTGCGATCGAGCAGTCCCTCAAGAACCTTGAGCAATCCTCGGCGCTCAAGCAGCGCGTGGAATTGGTTTCGATTGAGCGACAAGGTGATCGGTTGAGCCAGATCGATGCCGCTGGCTAACTCCGTGAGGGTCTCTTCATTTCCGAGATTGGGATCGCTGAGGTTGCATTTCAAACGTTCAGCCGCATTTAAAAGGCTCGTCTGATTTCTCAGGATCAGGCCGGGATCGTTTGGGAGCAGATGATCCAGGATCCAGTGATCCAGATCTCTGCCGCCAAGGGCGATGCCGGCTTTTCCTAAGACCCTTGCCGAGCGCAGGGTCTGTTTGCTGTTTTTGAGGTCGCGTCCACGAAAGCGCAGCAGCTGCGCCAGTGGCGCTGCTTTTCCCTCGCCGCCTTCTAAGGCGACAAGGGAGAGGTCCAACGTGCCGCCCCCTAGATCCACCACCAACAACTTCGAGCCTGCAGGCAGTCCTGCGCCCATGGCCGCTGCAGTTGGCTCGTCCACGAGCGCTACCTCATCAACAGGAAGCCTCGAGCAGGCTTGCAAGAGCCACTGGCGATAACCAAGCGCCTGATCAACAGGAGCCGTGAGCACCAGCCGCTTCACCGACACTGTCGGAGGCAGGCGTTTCCAGATCTGGTGCAAGAGAATTTCGCCAGCTTGCTCAGGACTGAGGGGATGAGATGGCAGGTCGGATTTGTCCAAAACTCCGATCCAGCGTTTGAAGTCGCGATGAAGTTCTAGGGACGTCCCATCGGAGAGGCCGCTGTCGAGGACTTGCCGGCCCACGAGAGGTTGGTGGTTGGTTGGGGAGTTGCTCCAGATGAGGCTTGGGATTTCTCCCGGTCGTTGACTGATGGGTGCCAGGTCTAGGAGTTGAGGGGGCGACGCGCTGCCGTCCTGAAAGGCAACCACCGTATTGGTGCTCCCAATGTCGATCGCAAGTGTTCCTTGAGCGGAAAGATGAAGGTTTTGTTCTTCCTTGGGGGGCTGAACCTCAGCCATGGCCATCTTGATAAGAAGTTCAGGCTACGGGGCCTAGCGATGGATCGGTTGAGACGCCTGGTTTTTTCCTTTTATAGAGAGGATCCGGAGATTGAGGCCGAGTTGGAACCATTGCGTGATTGCCGCATGTCCCGAAGTTGGGGATGCATTCGGATTGAGTGCATTGACAGTAAACACCTTGAGGAGGTCAGTGGTTTGATGACGCACCTGAGACGTCCACTGCTTGCGATGGGATTAGGCCGCCAGATTGTTTTGCGAGTGCCGGGTCGCCCTCAGCGTACGTATCCCATGCAGGTTCCGTTTCACAGCGATTTGCTCACTTAGAGTGAAGAGTCGATGATCAGACAGAGATGATTTCTGCAGGTGTGGACTCAAAGGACCTCGCGAAGCGGGGCGAGAGCCTGATTCGTCAGTCCACCAACCGTTATTTGACTACGGTCAAGATTGCTTTTCGCGCGAAGCAGCGTCGTTTTGATGACTTCGACGGCCTCCTAGAAGAATCCAGTGTGAAGCCGGTCCATCGCGCAATTGTTGAGCTCTCCGACGAGCAGGATCAGCCTGATCTCCTGCCTGGATGATCCAACAGGAGGGGCCTGGCTGGCGTCTCGCCCGAGACTTCAGACGTCAAGGCTTTCCTTTCCTCATTGGAGGGGAGTACTGGGCTGTCGAGCTCACCGAGATGGAAGCAAAGGGGCTCCATGCCCTTCTCGACGAGCTCGACAAGCAGTACACGCTGATTCGCGATCAGTTGATGGAGGAAGAATCCATCACTCTGGAGTTGGAACAGCAGGAGTGGTGGGGGTGTCTTGATGGCACGCGTGATCGCTGGGGGCTGCAGGTTGTGCTTCAAGGCACTGGCATGCCATGTAGAGGCATGGAAGGCGGTTGGCCTGCTCCAGCGGCTCAAGCTTTTTTGGCCGCTTTGAGAACAGTGTGGGATTGAACATCAGATTAGCTGGTCTAATCAATCAGTCTTTATTGATTTCTCCACGAAGTTCAGGGCAAACTGCACAGCTTTTCCACAGGGTGCCGCCTTGTTTTTGAGTTGCGGGCTTCATCCTGTGGAAAAACATAGGATTTGGGATTTGTGTGGTATTAACGGCGTACGGCGTGCGGACCTCCTTGGGAAAGCGTAACTCCTGTTCCTCACTGCGTTTATGGCCTGAATCTCATGGAGAGAGCGGTTGTCGATTGGTGGATTCGCTTCTCTGGGTGGCCCCTTGTGGTTGTGGAGAACAGGCCATAGATTCAGGCCGTGGTGATGAAGGAGTCCGGAGTGTTTCACGGCCAATTGGCGACCGATCAGATTGTTGAGTCCTCAGCAGTTCTTACAGGTGAAGAAGCGCCTGAACAGGTTCAGGGTGATGACGTCGTGAGCTTTCAAACGGAGATGCCTTTGCCTTTGCACCAGGCCATGGCTGACTTTATTGAGCGCTGCCCAAATTGGGATCAGTACCGACTCGTTCAGGCGGCATTGGCTGGATTTCTTGTTCAGAACGGTGCCGACTCCAGAGAGCTCACCCGTCTCTACGTCGGCAACATGTTTCGTCGCGACTCGCTTCGCCAAGGTGTTTGAGTCCGGCAGCTGGCCATCAATAGAAGGGCGCTAAACGGAACACTGAAGAGCAGTCCGAGGCTCGCAGCCATGAGGCCAAGCAAGTTGATTCCTAGAAGAAGTCCAAGCAATGCCAATACTTTGAGGCGATTGGCTTGAACAAGTTTGCGACTGTGCTCCATGGCTCGGAGTGGGCGATAGCCGTGATGAATCAGCAATGGAATGGAGAGGAGTTGGCCAATCAACCAGATGGCGATGCCGACACCACCCAACACGACAACCAGGCTGGCGAGCACACCGCTGTGGGGTGCCAAAAATTGACTTAAAAGACGAATCGAACTGATTCCGCCAATGCCAATGAGGACTTCTAAAATCGCAAGGCCGCAGGTCTGCTTCAGCAGCCAAAGAAATCGGTGTCTTGCAGCCGGTTGCTCTGGGTTTCGATCCAATCCCCCGGGCAGGTGTTCGTCTGCCAGCTGCAGCAGTGCCATCAAGGGTGCTAATGGAACAAGTGCCGCCATCACGAGCACCAGATCGCCGGTGTATTGAAGGAAGCGATTGCTGCTGAGCTGGAGATCTCGTGCGACCACGCCTAAGCCCATCAGGCAGCACAGCATCAATGCAGTGAGCCCGATGAAGGACCAAGGCGCTTTCCTGAAGCCGATCCAGGCCCTTGGAATAATGGTGGCAATCGGCAGTCGCTCAGCAGAAATACTTGCGAGCGGATCATTGAAGTGGTCCAAGCCTCTTTAATAAATCCATCGCGATTTCTGTGTCAACCGGAAGAATCGAAAGTCGATTACCACGACGCACAACAGTCAGTTGGTCTGCTTCGTAGGACTGGCGAAGATCGTCAAGGGTCAACATGTTGGAAAACTGGCCGCGATAGGCAAGTTTCACGCAATCCCAACGTGGAGAGTCCTGCTTGGAGGCTGGATCGTGATACTTAGAGCTGCTATCAAACTGCGTTGGATCAACGAGGCCAGTTTCTGTGACCTCCATTAGACCAACAATCCCAGGAGGCTTGCAATTGGAATGGTAGAAAAAAGCTTGATCTCCAACCTTCATCTTTCGCATGAAATTACGAGCCTGGTAATTTCTGATGCCATCCCATAGAGTAATTTTCTCGTCCTTCAGATGTTCAATGCCATAAACATTTGGCTCGCTTTTCATCAGCCAGTAAGAAGCACTAGTCATGATAAGAGGCTTAAAGGGAAGGTCTGATGGAGGTGCATTGTCGGTATCGCATTCAGGGCATGCTCTGAAAATTGCCCTAGTAGCCATGCGATTTTAACTGCCAATGTTGGCAATGCCAGTGAGGGTGGATTTTCTGGTTGATTGCCCGGGGAAGAGCCCTTTTGCCCTGGATGCTTGGAGTTATATTTAAAAATTCATGTCGATGGCTCTGGGAGGCGTATCTCTCTGCCAAGTTAATCGAAAATGACTCTTTATTTGTTGATGCCATTGCTTTGTTGGCTGTTGGCTTTGCTCTGTGATTGGTGGTAATTTGATTCCGCTGCTAGTGGCTTTGATGCCGGCGTTTTGTATTGTTGTTCTGGGCATCAGGTTTTTATTTTGCTGTTGATCACCGCGATAAGTTGATTGAGAGTGTTTGTCTAGTAATGGAGGTAAGAGCTGGCTTTGTAGATGCAGTTGTTTTGCCTGGACCATGTTCCCTCTTCCATTGCTGTTTTGATGGTCCCAATGATCTCGTTCTTTGAGCGACCATTGATGCAAAGCCTTGAGTGGACAAGGCTCTTCCGCTTGAGCTGATTGCTGAATCTCCGCCCTAATGAGGGGATCACTGGGTCAACTGTTTGTAGCTGAGGGGCCCATGTTGCTGTTCTGTCGTCTTCAGTCAGCGACGGATGGACCTGGCCTGTTTGTTGCTAGGCCATGCAATCCTCCTCAACTTTTTCTAAGGATGATTGCTCAATAAGTTTCCTGTAATCGGTAGGACAACTCCAGGTGAAAGTCAGGTGATCACTGCTCTTCCTTTTGTTGGACTCGGATCCGTCTTGTTGGCTCTCTAAGAAGACTTTTTGGAGTGAGCGCAGGCTCTTTCGACTGGTTCAAACCTTTGACCATTCTTGGGTTGAAGCCCTAAGCGTTTGAGTGCTTCGACAGCATCAATTTGGTCAGCGTTGTAAAGAGCGCAGGTCTGTTGATCTCTGGCTCCCTGGGAGTCGCAAGACATCAAGAGGGCGATGAGAGCGAAGGGTAAAAACCGTTTCAATGTCTTCATGTAGCGAATTTAGGGCATGCATCTGGTGTTTGAGGCTGGCTTGATGATGCTTGTCTGGTGAGGTTTTTGATTCACCGTGACCTTGATTGGATCTTCATTGCACGAAGATATTATTTGGTGTTGCTTAATTTGAACCCGTCGATTGGTAGCAGGAGTGGTGCTGAATGATGTCCCTGAAATGATTTCCTCGGGCTTCGAAATCTTTGTATTGATCGAAGCTCGCACAGGCTGGTGATAACAACAGAGAGGCTGCATTGCCGTTTTTCCCCTGCTCGATTGCTGCCGTCACGGCGTCCGCCATGTTGGGGTGAGACATCACCTCTCCTGTATAGCCGGAGCCACGAATTAGGCTCAATAAAATATCTCGATCGCTTCCAAATAGAGCAATTGCGCAAACTTTCTCTTGTAGAAGTTGTAGCCAGCCACTGGCATCGCCTTGCTTCGATAGTCCACCGGCAAGCAGAATGATCGGGCCAGGAACGGCTTGAATTGCAACCGCGGCCGCGTCGTAATTCGTGGCTTTGCTGTCGTTGAACACGTTCATTCCGTGGAGCGACCCCAGATTTTCTAGGCGATGTGGCACTCCTGGGAAGCTGCGTAACCCACGCTCGATGGCTTGCGGTTCTAATCCAGCTTGCAACGCAGCTGCGGTGACGAGCATCAGGTTTTGGCGATTGTGCTCTCCAGGCATGGCGAGAGCATTGGCTGGAAAGAGTGACCCTTGTTTCCCGCAAACCAAGCCTTCCGGATTAATCCAAAGCTCAAGGTCTGCTGGCTCCCGTGTCGTTTGTGCAGAGCTAACCCACTGGGCATCTGGCCAGTCAGTGTGCCTGCTCTGAAGATCTGCGTCGTCGGCATTGAGAACGGCATGCGTGGAGCGTTGAAGCAGGCCCTGTTTGATGTCTCTGTAGGCATCCATTGAGCCGTGCCGTTCCAAATGGTCGGGAGTCAGCGTGGTCCAAATGCCAATGGTGGGTCTGACCTCATTCGCTGATTCGATTTGGTAGCTACTCATCTCCATCACGATCCAATCCGGTTTGGATTGGGATGGATCCATGCACTGCAGACCTAATTCGGCGGCGGAATGGCCCACATTTCCAGCCATCGGAGCGTGCAGTCCCGCTTGGTTAAGAACGTGATGCAGTAAATGCGTCACGGTGGTTTTGCCATTGGTGCCGGTGATTCCAATCCAAGGGCAATCACAGAGGGCTTGCCATGCCACAGCCATTTCTCCTCTAACAATCACGCCGTGGTCGCGGAGCTGCATCAAGGTGGGATGATCCCAGGGGATCCCTGGGCTGATGACCACTTGCTCAACTTCATCCAACCAGGGTTGAAAGCTTGAGAGCTCCAAAGGACATCCCAATTCGGTTTGGATGCCTTGATCCCTTAGTTGCTGTGCTTTGGATTGTTGTTCGGGACCTTCATCTCGCTCGAGTACAACGACGTGATGGCCTTGGGCATGAAGGAGGCGCGCTGCGCCGACCCCGGAGCGGCCAAGCCCCACGATCAAGCTGCATGCCATTGTCGAACTCCTGTCCCTAAAGGGAAGTGGGCGATACTGGAATCGAACCAGTGACCCCTACCGTGTCAAGGTAGTGCTCTACCTCTGAGCTAATCGCCCCCAGCTCTCAAGTTTGTCGTTTGAGATGGGTGGTTGATCTATGGCTCAACCAGGAACTGAAGTTAGCAGTTGGAGTGCCGTTTGAATCCACTCCGCTCACTGGCGGAGGATGTCGACGCGCCATCGCTCGCGTTTTGTGCGCTCGATGTTCAAGATCTCGATACTGCCTCTGTCTTGAAGTTGCAAGCGGTCACCCACTTTTAAATCCCGACTTGCTAGCCGCACGGGTTCCCAGTTGAGCCGCAAGCGCCCTTCCTTGATTTGTTTGACGACCTTCGAGCGAGAGATTCCGAAGCCTGCAGAGGCAATGGCATCAAGACGGCATGAGGCTTCAACGCTGCTCAACCGCCGAGCGACTCTCTGAACAGGCCATTGCAGTGCCTCGAGTGGCAAGGATTCGCAGGTGATGATCACCTCCCGCAGGCTGCCTCGTTGTCCCTGCAATAGGGCCGCGGCTTCCGGTGTGCAAATGGCTTGAGCACCTCTATCTCCACGGATCCATAGATCACCGAGGGACTCGTCAGCCACCCCGATGCGTTGCAGGGCCAGACGCATCTCGTCGGGTGAGGTTGGATCGAACAGGAAGTTCCCCTCCACGTTGAGACCAGCTAGAGGGCAAGGGGGCTCAGGCTCTGTGGTCGCTGCGTGTTGGATGAGCAACCGTTTGCGCTCTGCTCCCGGGTAGCCGCCATCTCGGCTGATCTGCAGTTCTGCCAGTGACTCAAGCTGGTTGGCATCTTCCAGCATTAAAGCTGATAGGAAGGGACTCCATCGCGGTTGCCAGGTCCGCAGAACATCTTCAGCCAGGTCGATCAATGCGGTCATCGTTGTGGGATGCCTGCAGGATCGAAGTAGATTGTCTCTCGGAAGGCTCACAGTTCGCTGAGTCGAACCACTTGTTGTGGACGCGCCTTTTGGACGGTTTGCCAAGGCAATTCCATCCCGGGCCTCGTTTCTAGGAGTAGTAGCCAGCAGCCTTCGAGGTTGCGATTGCGCAGGATCCTGACACCGTCCTCATTTTCAGAAGGGACGCTGGCGGCGGCTGCATAGCTACCCATCAGGCCTGACCCCATGCCGAGCAATCCTCCAATAAAGGCTTCTCCCCAGGGGCCAAAGCTTGCAAAGGTGTCGAGCGTGGTGATCTGGGTGAAGGTGCAGCCGGCAAAAAACCCGAAGGGCATCAACCAGCGCGCCATCGACTTCTGACGTCGACGGCGCGCCAGGCTGGGGTTGAGCAGGTCGACATCGTCCATCCCCTCAGCGGGCAGATCCGACTCTGAGTCGGAGTCTTGCTGCGGTGGGTCGGATCCTTTCCCGGGGGCTGGTGCCACGAGGGCGACGCGAAGCAATGGCGTGCCTTTGTCTTGGAGCGAGAGGCGAAGACGGTCGGCAGCAGTGCGCTCATTGAATACCAGAACGCAAACGGGCATGAAACAACAGCAGCCGAATGATCATTCTCTCTCGGAACAGTTGCTCTTGGAGCCGATTCTTTTAGAACTGTTCGGGCTGGAAGACACTTGAAGAAGAACCTTCGGGCTGATCTCTACAGTTAATGGTGGCTTTCTCCCGCCGCTGGATGACAAAAGTTCTCGTTTCAGACCCCATTGATCAGGCGGGGCTCGACATCCTTGGCCAAGTGGCTCAAGTGGATGAGCGCACTGGATTGTCACCGGAAGAGCTCAAATCGATCATTGGTGAATACGACGCCCTAATGATCCGCTCAGGGACCCAGGTCACAGCCGATGTCATTGAGGCTGCTGATCGGTTGCGGATCATCGGCCGTGCAGGCGTGGGGGTCGACAACGTGGATGTGCCAGCGGCTACGCAACGCGGGGTGTTGGTGGTGAATTCACCCGAGGGCAACACGATCGCAGCGGCTGAGCATGCGCTTGCGATGTTGCTATCGGTGTCTCGTCACGTGCCTCAAGCCCATGGTTCGATGCGTTCAGGGGCTTGGGATCGCAAAAAATATGTGGGGAATGAGCTCTATAAAAAAATTCTCGGCGTGGTGGGGTTAGGCAAGATTGGGTCTCATGTTGCTCGCGTCGCAAAAGCGATGGGCATGGAGGTGATCGCCTTTGATCCATTCATCTCTGCAGAACGTGCGCAGCAGATGCAGGTGAGGCTCACCACTCTGGAATCGCTGTTCCAGCAGGCCGATTACATCACGCTCCACATCCCTCGCACACCTGATACTGAAAATTTGGTGAATGCCGAGCTGCTGCGCACGATGAAAAGTACGGCACGGATTGTGAATTGTGCACGTGGTGGAATTGTTGATGAGCCTGCGATCGCGGAAGCCATTGAATCGGGGGTGATCGCCGGGGCAGGTTTGGATGTGTTTGCGTCTGAACCGCTTGCTCAGGACTCACCCCTGCGCGCCGTGGAGCGAGGACTTGTTCTAACCCCTCATCTCGGAGCATCCACGGAAGAGGCTCAAGAAAATGTGGCGGTGGATGTCGCCGAACAAATTCGAGATGTCTTGCTGGGGCTTCCTGCCCGTAGCGCCGTGAATATCCCTGGTCTCAGTGCCGAGATCATGGAGCGTCTCAAGCCCCATCTCCAACTGGCGGAGACCCTCGGTTTGCTGGTGAGCCAACTCAGTGGTGGGCAGATTCAGGAGTTGGAGGTGCGCTTGCAAGGTGAATTCGCCAGCCACCCCTCACAACCTCTTGTGGTCGCTGCTCTTAAGGGTTTGCTGAGCACGGCGTTGGGAGATCGGATTAACTACGTGAATGCATCGCTGGAGGCGAAAGGCCGCGGCATTCATGTGCTGGAAATTAAGGACGATGCCAGTCGCGATTTTGCAGGTGGGTCGCTGCAGCTCACCACGCGCGGTGGTCAGGGAGGTCACAGCGTGACCGGTGCGGTGTTCGCAGATGGTGATTTGCGTGTGACCAGCATTGATGAATTCCCAGTGAATGTTCCGCCGAGTCGTCACATGCTGTTCACCAGGCACCGCGACATGCCTGGCATCATTGGCCACCTTGGCTCTCTTCTTGGAGAGCACAACGTCAACATCGCCTCCATGCAGGTTGGGCGTCGCATCGTTCGTGGTGATGCCGTGATGGTTCTCAGTATTGATGACCCGATTCCGCCTGCTCTCTTGACTACCATCCACGGCATTAACGGCATTCAGGAAGCTCACCCCGTCACGTTGTGATGTGGTGGCGTCTCTCCCTGCCCCTGCCTCCCCTCCTTGAGGAGTCTCTCCTTTGGAAGTTGGAGTCCCTAGGGCTGTATCGCCTGGCTGTTCAATATGCCCCGGAGTCGCCAGATCAGCGCACGTTGCTCGCATGGCTACCGGCATCTGAATGGCCGCAGGATCAACGGGAGCAGTTGCTGAACAGTCTTCGCCCGATGGCGGATACGTTCGGACTTGCCTTGGCAGATCCACTTTGGGAGGAGCTGGCCGACGAAGATTGGAGTCTTAGTTGGAAAAAGCACTGGCAACCGGATCCCGTGGGTCAGCGTTTGTTGATCCTTCCTGCATGGCTACAGGTCCCCGATGAGCACGCCCACCGCTTGGTTTTGAAGATGGACCCAGGAAGTGCTTTTGGGACCGGCAGCCATCCAACCACCCGGCTCTGCCTTGAAGCTCTTCAGGCGATGCCGCCACACCACCAGCGGGTGGCCGATTTGGGCTGTGGGAGTGGAGTTTTGGGCTTGGCTTCCTTGGCGCTTGGCGCGGATGAGGTTTTAGCTGCCGATACCGATTCACTGGCGGTTCGAGCAACGACAGACAACGCTGCTCTCAATGGTTTGAAGGCCGAGCAACTCCGCGTTAGCCATGGATCGATCGACACGCTTGCGACTTTGTTGAACGGAGACGCGGCGGATTTGCTCCTCTGCAACATTCTGGCTCCGGTGATCGAAGCGTTAGCCCCGCAGTTCACCTCCGTGATCAAGTCCACTGGTCGTGGACTGTTGAGTGGCCTTTTGGTGGATCAGGCACCTCGGTTGATCGAGGTTTTGGCTGAATGTGGCTGGCAGGCAAAGCTAATCGGCGAACAAGGGCGCTGGGGTTTGCTCGAAATCAGCCCCCTTTTTTGATAAGTCCCTCTTATTAATACTCCGTCTTTCATTGGGCTTGAATGGAAAACCCTGATGAATCCCGTACCAAGGCGTCTGTCCGATATAGAAAGGTTTGGTCCAGCAGATTCAGATCGATTCGATCTCTGCGCATTACATCCATCCATGGCTTCTTATAAGGTCACCCTGGTCAGCGAGAGCGAAGGCCTCAACAAGACCATCGAAGTTCCTGACGATCAGTACATCCTTGATGCTGCTGAAGAGCAAGGTATCGATCTTCCCTACTCCTGCCGTGCAGGCGCTTGTTCCACATGCGCAGGCAAAATCACTGCCGGTACTGTTGATCAGTCCGACCAGAGCTTCCTGGACGACGATCAGATTGAAGCTGGTTTCGTTCTGACCTGCGTGGCCTATCCAACCTCTGATTGCACCATCAAGACTCACGCTGAAGAAGAGCTCTATTGAGCCCTTTGGCTTTGAGTTGAGGTCGCCCTCGGCCGATCCTTTCGCCACCCTTGCGGGTGGCTTTTTAATGTGAGTACGGCTCTTGGCTTTGGTCATTCTGTGACACCTGTTCCTGCACTGCGTTCTGATGTTCAGGCACTGCTGGAGCATGGATCTGTGCACGCCAGTCCAGGCGGACAGTACAGCTTTCGGGTGATTGGTCCCTGTTGTCGTTTGTTTGATCGTGAGGAGCTGCCCTGGCCCTGTTGTCGCTTGGCTTGGCGCAGCAAAGAGCCGAGTTGGCGCCGGGTGGGGCGCAGGTTTGTGCCAGATCTGGCCTCGCGGCGCTGCCCCTCATATTCCGTTGAGTTGCTCCAGCCCGGCTCTCGCCCTACGGCTACGCTCCTAACTCTCTTCTCGATGCGTTTGACACCTGAGTTGCAGGAGTGGTGGTATAGCCGTTTGCCAAAATCAATGGTCGATTTGAATGACTCACCCCCGGAGCCTTTTGTTGAAGGAAGGGGTTGAAATGACTCTGCTAGGCAGGCTTCATTTTTTGGATAGATGTTATGAAGAGAGATGGGCTTGATCGTTGTTGTGCTTTTGAAGCGAATTTGTCGTTAAAATATTTTTGTTATTGGCTGATGTAATATACTTTTTGGAGCGTAGGGTTGATTGCTAGGGATATCCTTTGCTTCAACAAGCTCGTTCGACATGGCTCTGAATGCCTTAATCCTAACCCTTGTCAAAAGCTAATTTTCTTTTTTAGGGTAATCCAATCAGGCGGCATTTGTTGGCTGATTGTTTCTGATTGCTGTCTTAGTTTGTTAGTTCTTCTGTGATGGTGAGGTTGATGTCTGAATGCTGAAGCCTGAGATTGATTAACTCCTGGTATTCTTTTGATTCGTATGCAGTGACTGCTTGTTCTTTTGAATCAAATTCAACAATGATATTCACTGAGCCGGGAGTCCCTTCCCGCACGTCAGTTTCAAGATCGCGAATGAGTAAACGTGCGCCCACTGTTGGTAGCCAAGCGTTGAACTTGTTGATGAAGGGAACCATTCCCAATGGGGTGTGAATAGTGCCAGTCACAACCCAATAGCCTTTTGCCATGGAATTAAA
The DNA here is from genome assembly GCF_047302735.1 of Synechococcus sp. Cu2B8-bc1011. NCBI lineage: Bacteria > Bacillati > Cyanobacteriota > Cyanophyceae > Synechococcales > Synechococcaceae > Synechococcus > Synechococcus sp. Cu2B8-bc1011. The sequence continues at coordinate 2,556,068 of NZ_CP138915.1, read as the reverse complement.
GTTTGGAAAAGCATAATTTCTCTCAGGCCTTGTAGGCGTACCGAAAGGAACTGAGCAGGAAGTTATGCACTGTGATAAACAATAATTTTAACAGGTCTAAGGATTCCGCAAATCTCTTCTCCCTCTGGTTGAGAGGTTTTCTTGTCCAGAGAGGCACGTATCCTGTTTGCGAAAATGCAGGATATGTGCCTCTGATTGGCTTCCTTAAGAAGAAAAAGCGTTATAGGCAATCGTGAGAATGATGCGGGTGATTTCGATTGTGCCCGCGATTGTTAGAACAGTTGCTGATTTTCTGATCCACGCTGCTGGCTTTCCTCTCTTCAGGATCATGTTTGCTCCTGAGAAATTCAGTGTTGATGCATGCGGGAAGGCAATGCTCTCTGCTTTTCCCGTTTTTAAGCCTTGGCTCAACTTTGAGTTGATGCCGATCGCTTTGTCGCTATAGGCGTATCCAAGACAAATCGCAGCCGTTCTGTTGAATGCTGATTGAGCTGATCCTGCTTGCGAACGCCAAGACCTCATGTAAGGAACTGTATGCCGTCCGAAAGTCTCTGAATATTCGGCTGAGTCCACCATTGAATCAATCACAGCCTGATGCCCGTTCGCTGCTTGGATCTCAATGTATTTTGTGATCTCGCGCTGATCATGAGGTGTTCTGCCTAAAATATGTTTGAGATCAAGTTCAATCGTTCTTTCTGGTGAGCATTTGTCGTAAAAGTTTTTCTTGTAGAAATCGGATTTTGCGAGCCCACGCACGAAATCTTGAATCGAAATGCGTCCATCTTTTAATTCTGCTTCAAGAGAAGTGGATCTCTCGTTGTCCATGACGTGTGCATTGCCATAGACATGTTGATAGGCAGCGCTTATCGCGTTCTCTAGTGCCTCCTGAGAGATGTCTGGGAATTCCTCGAAAGTGACTTTGGTCCCGCATTGATCGTGCAGGCGAGGGCCGATCGCTAGTTTCATTCCCTCGCACTGTCTTCGCTGGAATTCGCTATTGCTTAGTGCTGCGGACTTGGATGATTTAGTCTGACCGCTCTTGAATGAGATAGAAGGCTTCGTTTCGCGTTCACCGCCAAAGCTTGTGATGACTGAGGTGGAAGACAGCATTGCTGAAAAGACTCCAAATTTCTTTTGCTTGAATTAATTTATCTTGAATGGCTTGTATCGTTAGGCAGTCTGATTAAAATTTTTGTTTCGCAAGGTAGTAACATTTTGTTTAAAGTGGGTTGATATGTGTTTATTGGCTTCTCGTTTTTGGAGGTATTCGGCTCAAGGTTCGGGATTCTTTTGTCGCTGGATGGCATGCGTGATCGACGCATAAATAAAAGGCCTCAGGCAAGCCTGAGGCCTTAGGCCGATTATTTGTGTGGGGTAATTATCTAATCAAAAGATTTAGAAGTAAATTTTTCCGCCGCCCCATTCCACACCCAAGACTTTCGGAGCCACAAGGATGTATCCAGACATCAGGCGAAGATCCTCGTCGGTGAGATCGCGCATGGCGGGATAGAGATCGCGGCTGCGCATGCTGGGATGCAAATCGGCGATGCTGTACTCACCGTCATACGACGTGGGGTCTTGCAGGTAATCCACGAGAGACGCAACGTTGTCACGGGCTGGAGTGGCCAGTGCAAGCGTTTCCGTATCCAGGCCAACATTCTGGTTGGTTTTGGTGATACCGCCGGCGTGGCAGGTGCCGCAGCTGACGTTGAACACCTTCCGACCTGTCTTGATTTCCTGCTCACTGAAGGTGACCAGGGCGCCATCGCCGTCAGCTGGCACCGTGAGGATCTCGGCATCCCACTGGGCGGCCTGGGCGGGGGTACTGATCAACAGTCCAAGCAGCACTGGCAGGGCGATCAGCAGTCGATTCAATGATCGACGCAATGTGGAGAAAAAAGAGGCCATGAAAGATGTCAGAGACTGACGTAGACAGCGCACCAAGTCCTTGTATCACGGGGTGGGATGCGGATGAGGCACTAGAGGGTCTAGTGATCACGAACTGTTGCAGCGCGCGTCCCTCATTACGAGGGATTCACGACCACATTGAGGAAATCCTTGGCCAAAATTGTGTTCGGGAAAATGGCACGGGCCTCGGCGACTAAATCGTCGGCTGTGACTGCGTTTCCAGGGGCATAGCGAGGGCTGAGATGGGTCAGTGCTAGCTGCTTAACACCGGCTTCCGCAGCGGTCTGGGCCGCCATGGTGCTTGTGGAATGTTGCCTCTTGAAAGCCATGTCGGCTTCAGCATGGGAGAAGGTCGATTCATGGATCAGGAGGTCGGCACCCTGAGCCAACTGCACAGCTGCTTCGCAGAAGACGGTGTCGGTGCAATACACAACGCTTACACCAGGTTGTTCTGGCCCGCATAAGGTCCTGCCATCAATGGTTCGACCGTCGTCCAGCGTGACCGATTCGCCGCGCTTCAGAGCTGCGTAGACAGGCCCCGGAGGGATCTCTAGCTCTCGCGCCTTGTCGATATCAAAGCGACCTGCTTTTGGTTTTTGTTCGGCTCGATAGGCGTAGGCCGGAACGCGATGGTTGAGAGGGGCCGCGGTCACGATCAGATCGTCGTCTTCAAACACAACGGAGTTCTGTTCAGCTGCTTCACGCACACGATGGATTGCAAGCGGGTAGCCGATGCGAGTGGAACTCGTGCGCAGAACCCCTTGGAGATAGGCATCCAAGGGGTCAGGGCCGTAGAGGTCTACACCTTTGCTTGTGCTGCCAAGCCCCAAACTTGCCAACAGCCCTGGGAGGCCAAAGACATGGTCACCATGCATATGGGTGATGAACACCCTCCTCAGTTGGGACAGGCGCAAGTCGCAGCGTAAAAATTGATGTTGGGTTCCCTCCCCGCAATCGAACAACCACAGTTCCGATCTCTGCGGCAAACGCAGCGCCACAGACGAGACATTGCGACCACGGGTGGGCACGCCTGAACTGGTTCCAAGAAAGGTGACCTGCACGTCTCAACGCGCTAAGCCATCAAATCTGCCATGTGGACCTGGCCGCTTTCGAATCGTCAGGTCACACTGAGCTCCCTAGTTTCAGCTTGCAGTGGTCTCCCGTCCGTCAGCGCTCTGTTCCGTCCTGACTGCCGCCCTGACCATGCCGATGGCTGTCATGGCGGTTGGCTTTGACCAGAGGGCTGTGCAGGCTGCACAGGAGCCCTCGATGCGAGTGCTCCTGTCACAAGCTCCGTTGGTGCGTTTAAGAGCTGATGGAGAGCAGCCATTCCTGGTCCGTGGTCTTGGCCGCGGCGATCAGCGCATGCGCTCCATGGACGTGAGCCTGAGAGCGGGGCGCCTCTTGATCAGCGGTCAAACGAGCAACGGTTCGGATCTCCAGCTCTCAGCTCGTTCGGCGATTGAGGTGAACAGCAACGATCCACGGGGGGTTTGGCTGGGTTCCCGCCGCTATCGGGGCAGGTTGCAATTTTTGGTGCGTGCCGGCCAGGTCCAGGTGGTGAATCACCTCGGTATCGAAACCTATTTGGCGAGTGTTGTGGGGAGCGAAATGCCCCACAAGTGGCCCTTACCAGCCTTGCAAGCTCAGGCGGTCGCGGCGCGCACTTATGCCCTCAGGCAGCGTGGGAAGGCTGGAGACTTCGATGTGAAGGCCACTGTGTCCAGCCAGGTGTACCGCGGGGTTGAATCCGAAACCCCCAGCACGATCGAAGCGGTAGAAAGTACGCGCTCTTTGGTCTTAGTACATGCTGGCAGGCTGATCAATGCTGTGTTTCACAGCAGCTCAGGTGGTGCAACGGAACCCAGTGGTGAGGTTTGGCGCAATCAACTTCCCTACCTGGTCAGCGTTGCGGATCACGATCAGCACAGTCCCGTGCATCGCTGGAACAAACGTTTTAATGATGATGAGCTGCGTGGCCTCTTCCGTGAAACCGGAGGCGTCAAGAGCTTGCAGGTGCTCAAGACAAGCTCAACCGGTCGGGTGCGTACGGCGCGTGTGCAAGGCCCCCGTGGTTCTTTGGTATTGACGGGGAGAGAGCTGCGCAAGCGTCTCGGCCTCAAAAGCACGATGGTTCAATTCGAGCTCATCAATGGCTCCAGTGCGTCTTCAGCCACATCTGCTCAGAGAGCCCGCCAATCAGTTCCTCAAGCATCAACGCAGGCAGCCCCACCTTTGATCGGTCTCTGGCAAGACTCTGCAAGTGGTCTTGCCACCCCAGCCAGGCCCTCCGCTCGACTGGCGTCTCTCCTGCCACCTCCCCCTCTCCCCCCTCTCAACCAGTCAGCTTTTAATCAGCCACGTCCTGGCTTCAGGGTGGGTGAGATGGTTCTCGAAGCTCGTGGTCAAGGCTTTGGCCATGGGGTTGGGATGAGTCAGTGGGGAGCCCATGGTCTGGCGCTTCAAGGTGCTGATTTTCGTCAGATTCTTTTGCACTACTACCGCGGTGCAGAAATTCGCCCCTACCGCTCTAGTGATGACCCAGCTGTGGCGCTTCGGCTCCGTTCAGAGTCAGCCTGGTGGGGTTGACGTCAGTGGCAGTTCATCGTGCTCAAGATTTCAGACACGATCACCATCGTGCGCAGGCGCAATCCGCTGCAGCTCATGGAGGCTGTGGTTGATCAGCTTGAGCAAGGCCTGCAGGACTCTCTTGAGCACCAGGCGTTTCGGCCCCTGGGTTTGGCGACGGGACGCACCATGGAGCCGCTTTACGCCGCATTGGTTTCGCGTTTAAGCAACTGGCCTACGGGTCGTCTGACGCGTTTGCGTCAGCGCTGGCTCAGTTTCAATCTTGATGAATATGTGGGTTTGGCACAGGAGCATCCCAGCTCTTTCTCTTCCTTTATGGGGCATCACCTAGTGCGGCCCCTAGGGCTTAATCCTGCCCAAGTGTTGTTACCAGATGGAGCTGCTGCCGATCCTCACGCGGCCGCTGATCGCTTTGCGGCCGAGATCCACATTGCTGGGGGGATTGGCTCGCAGCTGTTGGGCTTGGGCAGCAATGGACATGTGGGATTTAACGAGCCCCCATGTGGTCCAGATGAGCGCTGTCGTGTGGTCAGACTCAGCCCCGCTACGCGATCGCAAAATGCCTCTTCGTTCCAGGGCAGTCCAGCGTTGGTTCCGGAGGAAGCGATCACCCTGGGCCTCCACGAGATCCTCGCGGCAAAGGAACTTCACTTGATCGTGACCGGTGCTCCTAAGGCGGGGATCCTGCGCAAGGCTTTGGATCTTGATGGTGATCCAGAGGTGCCTGCCAGCTGGCTACGGCGTCACCCAAAACTTTGGTTGTGGGTGGACGATGCAGCATGGGTTGAGGGGGGGGCGTGCACCCAAAACGATTACCAATGAAAACGTTTCAACTGCTTCAAACACTGTCACTATTCTTACTCATTCTCTCCTGTTCTTCGGAGGATGAGGAGCAGAGAATTAAGACCACCTGTGCTCTTAAAATTTCCGGACAATTGACAACTGCGGAAGCAATTGAAAAGTTGGGGAAACAAGACTTGCCGGAACAAGTTTTTGAAATTGATGAGTTCTGTGAGCCCTATACAAAATAAATAATGAAAAAGACATTGCTTCTCATTCCTCTCCTGATTTCGTTGGTCGCATGGTCTTCGGAAGAAGAGAAGACCTGAAGGGCTTGCGCTCTCTGCTCTATAAGTCAAATCTCAAGATCACGGTCATGGAGAGGGATTGGGGTTGCTGAACAGTCGAGGCAAATGGGTTGTTAGAGGTTTCTGCATGTTCTGTAACTAGATTTTTGAATTGCTAAGTTAATTAATAGTCCGTTCATGGGTCTTGCATGTGATCGCTTGAAGTGGAAACACTTCTGTGTTTTTTGCTGCACGGCAGGCTGATGCAATGGTTGGCACTGCTACCGCTAGACCACAGGAGCATTCAGTCACACGAGAGATACGGATGGGTCACACCTTTTGCGTCCTCACGGGACATCGTTGAGAAGTCGAAAGCAGTCATTGTGGGAGGAGTAAGCACCCTCCCATTTTTATGTCCTTCGAACAGTCGTTGAGGCTTTGAGGTCTTGCGGCTAACTGGAGTTTCAAGGACATCGAACATTCACCCGAGCCATCTTCAAAGGGAGCCATTGCTGGGAAGAGTGGCTCAACCTCACACACACCAAGACAGAGGATTAAACCCCTCTGTTTTTTATGGGGCAACAGCATCTCCCCATACAGGTTCCGCCTGCTTCCATCCCTGCTTGCTTTAGGTGTTTCCAGAGTTGCTTTGCTGAGTATTTGATGAGTAAGTGGTAATAAAACTCACAAGGTTTAATAAAATCCAATTTCCCCATCACCCACTCCGCAAGGCATCTGCCTTACGGGGTTTTTTATGTCCTTCAACGGAGATGAGTATGTATCTCTACGGACACCGACACAGTCACACGCTTGTATTGGTTAGGGCCAGGATGTTGGGAAGCGTCCTGCTTTGAACGGTCGGTTGTGAAGACGCCCGTTCTTTTTTATGGCTCAACACCATCGCCCCATACAGGTGTCGTTTGTGATCAACCTTGTTTGCGTAGGTGCTTCCACTGTTGCTCTGTGCCTAGGCATTCTTGATCTGTTCTCTCTGGAAATAATCGATATTGATTCAGGTGTTTCCGTCGATTTGAGCCTCCAATACATCGATTTCGGAATTTGAAGAGGCAAGTCTTCTGTTTGATGGGCTGAGGGCTGCGACTGATGGATCTGCTAGCTGTGGCTTACCAGTGATTTCACTGCAAACGCCTGCTCCTAATACATGCCGATTCTCGGACTACACATCGCTAAAACCCCTTGGAATCACTAGGCTCTGAAGGGTCGTGGCAATTTTGGGTTGACCGTGGCGGAACATTCACGGATCTGGTGGGTCGCGCCCCCAGTGGTGAGCTTGTGGTTCGCAAAGTGCTCTCAGAGCCAACGATCAATCGTGGTGATCCCGCGGTTTGTGCCATCCGTGAGGTGATGGGTTTGCCTGCGGCGGCCCCAATCCCGCCAGGTTTGATCCAGGAGGTGCGATTGGGGACAACAGTCGCGACCAATGCCCTGCTTGAGGGGGCAGGGGAGCCTGTTCTGTTGATCACCAACAAGGGTCTGGCGGATTTGTTGTTGATTGGTGATCAGCATCGCCCTGATCTGTTCGCGCTGGAGATTCCTGCTCCGACGTCGTTGGCTGTGGCCGTTGTTGAATCCGGGGGGCGATTGAATGCCGACGGGGAGGAGGTGGAACCTCTTTGCGTCGATGAAGAGCTTGAGGCAACGCTGCGCGCTCATCGGAGTGCTGGTATCAAAGCCTGCGCCATTGCACTGATGCATGCGTGGCGAGAGCCGTGCCATGAGAGGCAACTGGCTCAGTTGGCGCAAACGATGGGGTTCACCACGGTGGTTTGCTCCCACCAGGTAAGCCCACTGCCGCGCTTGGTCCCCCGGTCTCAGACCACCGTTGTTGAGGCGGCGGTGGAAGAGCTGCTCTTTCGCTATCTCCAGCAAGTGATGCAGTCACTTGGAGGGAAGGTACGACTGCGGGTGATGACCTCGAGTGGCGCCTTGCAAGGTCTTGAACAACTGTTGGCGAAGGACACCATTCTCTCCGGGCCTGCTGGAGGAATGGTCGGTGCCGTTGCAGCAGCAGAGGCGGCTGGTCTGGCAGATCAGCCGCTCGTGGGGGTCGACATGGGTGGCACCAGCACCGATGTGTTCTGTTTGCCAGCAGGTGCCTCTGACAAGGACTGGGAGCGCAGCGCTGAGACCAAAATTGCAGGCCTCGAGTTGTCTGCTGCACGACTGCCGATCCATACCGTCGCCGCAGGTGGGGGCTCGATTATTCGGGGTGATGGCGATCGTTTACAGGTTGGCCCTCGCTCTGCAGGTGCTAGCCCAGGACCAGCTTGCTATCGCTGTGGCGGCCCCTTAACGATCACCGACGCCCATCTTTTTCTCGGTCGATTACAGGTGGAGGCCTTTCCCCCCGTGTTTGGGCCAGCTGCGGATTTGCGTCCGGATCTTGAGGTGGTCCGGCAGCGCTTTGGGGAGCTTGCTTGCCGGTTGGGACGTGATCCTGAGTCGCTTGCGGAGGGCGCTCTTGACCTCGCCGTGGAAATGATGGCGGGTGCCATACAGCAGGTGTCGTTGCTTCGTGGTCACGACATCCGTGCTGGGACGCTGGTGGCCTATGGCGGAGCTGCTGGCCAATTGGCGTGCCGAGTTGCGGGAGTGCTTGGGCTCAGTCAAGTGTTGATCCATCCACTCGCTGGCGTGTTGTCGGCTTTTGGCCTGGGTCAGGCACGCCTGCGGGAATGGCGTCAGGTCGTTGTTCGCCGTGCTCTCAGAGAAGAAGTGTTGGCTTCCATTCCTGGAAGGATTCGCCAGGAGTTGGCCTTTGCAGAGGAGAAGCTGCAGGCCGCTGGGGCAGGCCATGCGTCCCTATTTGAGCACCGCATTCGGCTTGAACTTCGCGATGCTGCCTCCGAACAGGGATTGCTGATCCCGATCACCGATCTCACCTCCAATTTGCACCTTTCAAGGTTGGAAGGTGATTTCGATCAAGCCCACCGGCAGCGCTTTGGCTACAAGCCTCCCCGCACTACAGCCTTGATTCTGGAGCGATTGGAGGTTGAGGTTTTTACGGCACCAGCACACGTTCATAACGACACCCTCATGGCATCAGCGCCACAGTCGGTGTCTGAAGCTTTCAGCACAACAGCCACCATTCACTGGGCTGGGGTTGGTTGGCGACAAGTTCCGGTGGTGCAGCGTTGCGATGCTGTGTTGCAAGAGTCCTTGCAAGGCCCAGCCTTGATCCTTGACCCCACGGGCTGCACCGTGCTGGAGCCTGGCTGGTCGGCCCACTGCGACTCCGCAGGAAGCTTGCTACTCACTGCTGCTGAGCTGCCGGTCCAAAGGTCATCTTGGGATCAGGTTGTTGATGTTCCAGATCCGGTGGACCTAAGCCTGTTTCATCACCGTTTCATGGTGATTGCTGAGCAGATGGGGGAGCGACTTCGGCAGACGAGTCGTTCAGTGAATATTCGCGAGCGGCTTGACTTTTCCTGTGCGCTGTTTGATCACCACGGGGCATTGGTTGCCAATGCTCCCCATATCCCTGTGCATTTGGGCTCTATGGGTGAGGCGGTGGTGGACCTGCTGCACCAGATCCAACGCGGTGAACGCCCGCCTTTGGAACCGGGCGAAACAGTGCTGAGTAATGACCCCTATCACGGGGGCACCCATCTCCCAGACATCACGGTGATGACCCCTGTCTTCGGAGAGGGGGAACGGCCGAGTTACTACGTTGCTTGTCGCGGACATCACGCTGATGTCGGTGGCCTCACGCCTGGGTCCATGCCTCCTTTCAGTCGTGAGATCGGAGAGGAAGGCCTACGGCTCCGCAACTGGTCACTCCTGCGTGGTGGCGTCTTGGATGTGGATGGCTGGAACGCGATTTTGAAGGCAGAGCGGCAGTCGCCGCGCTCTCCCGATGTGCTTTGGGCGGATTTGCAGGCTCAGGTGGCAGCCAACCGCCTCGGCGTAGAGCATCTTGAACAGTTGATGCAGCGAGAGGGACCTAGGCGCGTCAGTCGTTATATGCGCTTTGTTCAAACCCATGCGGCGGAAACGGTGCGTCGTGTGATCAGTCGTTTGGCGGATCAGCAGTTCACTGTGGAGTTAGACCATGGCGGCCGTTTGCAGCTTGCTTTGCATGTGGACCACACAGCGCGAACGGCTTGCCTTGATTTCACTGGGACGAGCCCCCAAGGAGACCACAACTTTCATGCTCCGCTAGCGGTCACCAAAGCAGCTGTGTTGTATGTCCTGCGCTGCTTGGTGGATGAAGCAATACCCCTCAATGCGGGTTGCTTTGAGCCGCTTACTTTGGTGGTTCCGCAGGGTTCACTGTTGAATCCCCTCCCCCCAGCTGCAGTGGTGGCAGGCAATGTGGAGACTTCTCAGGCGCTCTGCAACCTGTTATTCGCAGCGATGGGTGTGATGGCCGCGGCGCAGGGAACGATGAACAACCTCACGTTTGGGGATGAACGATCTCAGTATTACGAGACGATTTCTGGGGGTGGTGGGGCAGGTCCGGGATTTCACGGTTCATCCGGCGTACAAACCCACATGACCAACTCCAGACTCACGGATCCGGAAATCCTCGAGCAACGATTCCCTGTGCGTTTGGAACGCTTTGAGCTACGCCGGGGTAGTGGGGGGAAAGGTTGCTGGTCAGGTGGTGATGGACTTGAGCGTCAGATTCGTTTTCTTGCTCCGATGACGGTGGCTTTGCTGTCTGGGTCTCGCCGTGTGGCGCCATTTGGTTTGGCTGGTGGGCAGCCAGGTGCTCTGGGGATGACTTGGATAAGTGAAGGTGACGGCCCTTGGCAAGAACAACCAGGCTGTTTCGAGCAGAGGGTGGAAACGGGTGATCGATTTTGGATTGCAACGCCCGGTGGCGGTGGTTGGGGAATGGCAGAACCAACCTGATCCATCAAAGAGTAAATGTTTTCGAGTCGCTTAGACGGCATCCCCCTTTTGCGGGGTCAAGTTGGATTAAAATGTATTATGAAAACCAGCTTGAAAAAAGTTTTTAACGGCATTATTTAGAGGAAATCATGATCTTCAGAGTTTTCATCTTGACCGGCTTGAATGAATAGAGCGCTCAGGAATGGGATGATGCAGATGCCAACGAATAATTCCATAGAGCTAATACTGTTGTCCATTCACCATGCCCCGTGATCGTCATAAGGGGGCGTATTGGTTGTTACCCGGATGATCGTTTTTGGTTAAGCCTGATGCTGAATCTCTGTGATGAGTATTTTGACCTTTGGTGAATTTGTAGCTATTGATGCAAATTGTGCTCTGCTTTTTGGGAGTTGATTTGTGTGGTGGAGTGGCTCTTATGCCTCTCGCCTGAAAAGCGAAAACTGCCTTCAGGAGAGAGGTTGTCACTCCTTAATAAAGCAATGAACCGTTTGAAACAGGGCCTTTAGAGGAAAATATTGTGGTTGCCCCCTTTGGCTTTGTTGATTCAATGTTCGGTGAATGGGTCCGATTCAGTCTGGTTTGATCTACGAAATAAGGCATGGCCAGCCCAGTCTTGGCCGGATGCTCTGGACAGGCAGCTATGGGCCTCGGATATTTTATGATGCGTGTTCTCTAACACCTTGTTATGTATCTGAATTAACCAGGATGGTAGAAACCGATGTCATATTTTTTTGAAGCAACGGGTTCATGATCCGATGAGCGAAATTGAAGCATTTCGACAGCAGTTGTTAGAGGCTAATTCTCGCTGTTCTTCTGGTAGTAATGATCCAATCTCTTCGAATGAAAGGAGGGACCTGATCCATGTAGACCTTGTGGTCGCCCATCAGGCATTGGATAGAATTACTGACAACCTTTTGAAGGAAATGAGTAAGGCCTACAGTAACGAGGCTTTGAGCTATTATGCACAGTTGCGTGGTGAACTGTGTGCTTACTTTAATGGAGTGTCCTTACTGTTAGATGACTATCGCGATGGAATTGAGCAGGCTCAATAATCCAATACCCACTAGTTGTCCTACACTTTTTTGAGGCTGGATTTATGGCTCCCGGTAAATATAGCGATGAGTTTGATTCTATTGATGCAAAACAGGTGCCTCTAAGTAGGTTCGTATTAAGCCATTCCAAGGCCATTGAGCAGTCCTCCCTCTCTGATTGTCCTCAGATTCCTCGCCATCGATTGAGTCAAGAGTTTGAAGATGTTGCGACTGAGGTTAGCTGGGATGAGCTGACGGGAAGAAAATAAACGCTTTGCACGCGCAGGGGTTTATTGTTTGTATTCACAAAGTGAAAGGAAGTGAGGTGATAATGCAGTGTAGAGCTTCTGCTTGATCCTATTCGTTGGTTCTATTTTACCTATTGCTTTGACGGCTTTCGAGAGGGTTTTGATTTTAGGGGTCTGTATTGACTGAGCTTTGCGACTCTGTCTAGCATGTCTACATGCCTAGGGTTGCGGATCAGTTTATATCTATTGCTGATCAGTATGTTGCTTGCTTGATCATGAAAAGCTCGCCTTGTCTTTTGTTGCTTTTGGTTTGGAGCTGATGCCTAATTAACAAGAAAGCACCCAAATATTAGTCTATGAATTTGATTGGAATTTCGAAATTTGAGAGGCCGCACCTCCCGGATGGAAGTGACGGCCTAGCTCGCTCGTTTGTGCATATCGCTAACCAATATTCAGTGAATGTGTATCGGAGAAGCGTGAACCTCGAAACGACAACAGTGAACTGAAAGAGGAGTGCGAAGCGTCTGGCGCCTGGGGCCTGGTTCCTAAGTGGTGAGTGGTTGAACTCCTTAGGGCACCTGTTTCGGTGCAGATGGAGTATCGGCCGTCATGGCTCCTCCGATCTCGATACAGCAAGTGTGGCGCGTTGCTATCAGAGCCAAAACCGATGAGATTAGGAATGGCTCGGATTTTGTTCTCGCTTGAATAGTGGGATGGCATTATTGCCTGGCCCGGCTCAGGTCAAACGCAGACCGAGTAAAGCGTTCTTCTCAGGGAAAGGGCGGAGCACAGGCATCCAAGACCAGGAATGGAACGGCTGCTTTCGTTCTGAGCGGCAATTGGTGTTCTGGCCCACTCATCCCTTGGAGATCATTCAGTGTCTGATTTGATTTGATTCTCTTCTTGCCTCTTTTGCTGAATTTTTTTGGCTCGCTGCTGCACTTCGTACTTGGAATTTCGTGTAAAAGAATAGAAAAAGACCACTAGAACTGCTGCCAGCCCCAAAGCCAAGAAAACAATATAATATCCAGGTAAAATATCCAGCATGTTGATTATATGTTTCAAGAACCTAGCATGAAAGGCATTTGGGGTCTAGTGCTCCAGCTTTTGTTGCTCTGGAAGCACTTGTCATACTAAAACTACTGAATGCATGGGATCCATGATTGATTTCCTCGGGCTTTGGCTGTTTTGCATATAGTTTTGTCATTGATTTCTATGAGTGTTTGTTTTGGCGATGCTGTCTTCCATCAGAGCTTGCTCATTGAGGTTGTCCTGATGAACCTCTTGGAGGTCACGCATTTTGGAGGTCATCCTTTTGAGTGAAGGGCAAGATATAGAGCTTCGGCCGATACATCATTTGGATGAAACGGCCTTGTCCGGAGTGATTCGGGCCGCACTTGTTGAATTTGGTGCTGATCGCCCCGGTTTTGCTTGGCAAGATCCGGAGCTTGATGCCATGAGCAAGACCTACGCCGCCTCTGGATGGATTTATTACGTGGCAGTAGAGGGTGGGAATATTCTCGGAGGAGCTGGAATTGGCCCTTTAAGTGGTGTGGAAGCTACTTGCGAATTGCAGAAAATGTACTTAGCTCCTTCAGCACGGGGGAAGGGTGTTGGTTGCCGGCTTATGGCGAACCTGTTGGAACAGGCTCGCGTGTTGAACTATCGCTGGATTTATCTCGAAACTCTTTCAGCAATGGTGGCGGCTCAACGGCTTTATCGGACTTGGGGATTCCTAAAGATCGAAAAGCCCCTTGGTCAAACAGGACACGGTGGTTGTGATAGTTGGTTTCTCAAGGAACTGCATGGATCTGGGGTTTTTGGAGAGCTTGAGATTGACTGCTGAATACTTGGAATGAGGATGGCAAGACCAAGATTGAAGCGTTTATCCAGATGCTTTGCCCCTACAGAAGCTCATGTGTTGTTGTTGTTCTCCTCTTTCAGGTCTATGCCAAGATCTTTCATGGCTGAAATTGTATCAGCCACGGCTGGTACGTAGGCAATTCTTCGTCTGACTTTGTCGAGCAGATCACTGATCTTGGCTTGCATTCGTTGACTGATTTTCAATGTTCTTCTCCCATTTCAGCTGAATGCGTCTTTGCTTGTGTCAAGTTTAGCGGTCTTCATTGCCTGTCTTTGATGTTGTTTGTGGAATTTAATTTTAATGGTTGATTGAATTCTAGGTGTCAGCTCTAAGCTCTAACCAGGGTTGCTTTGATGCCGCAATGGTTCTTTCTCCCCTGAATGGGTGAGTCAAATGGTGTTTGTTGTCACCCGTTTGGGGGAGCCTTTTTGGAGGGCCTTGGGCGATAATAGTTGTACGGCTAAATTTTTGTCTTTGATGTCTGAATTGCCATTCTTTGTTGTGAAGAAAGAGCGAAGAGAGCTCATTGAGTTGATGTCTGTTCCCTTTAAGTGTGAACCCAATGATTGCCAGATGGAGATCTGTTTCGCGAATTTTGTGTCTGAGATGACAGCACCTACTTCGCTTCGTTTTCTCTCCATGATTAGGGGGTAAGCGAAAGTGGATCAAAAACAACGGGCCGCTGCATATCGATTACTTGCGGCAATAGAAGCCAATGAAGTTGCAAAGGAGGATGCCATTGCCTATGGTAATTGGTATTCACATTTGCTTGAACACTTGAAAGCTGATGAGCAGGAGTGTGATGAATAAGGGGTGTTCCTGTTCGGTGATGCCATTCCATCCCTAAGTTCCATGGACTGTTATGTTTTTAACCGGTGATTGTTTCTATCTGTGCAGATGCAGATTTCTATCAAGGATTGCTGACCAGTACCCAGTGCTGCTTGTTACGGACTGGTCTGCGGATGAGTGAGAACTGTTGTGGGCATTGCCTTCTCTCCCGCATAAAAAACAATTAGATCTACATCTACATTGCCTAAGGCTGTCCCGGCATGAATCGTGTTGACGACTTCAATCAAAGCATCACCTTTTCTGTAAATCTTTTGACTGCCATCTTTTAATTTGAGTTCTAATGTCCCTTCTAGAATCACTGCTGCATTGATCACAGGATGGTAGTGCCAGGGTAAGGTCATTCCGCTTGGCACTTGGATCCGAAGGATTTTGATCTTGGGCTGCCCATCGGGATAATTAGGCAGCATGTTGCCATTCCACATTTTGCTGGAGTTTGCTAATTCTTCGATCTTGACTCCATGGCTTGTAGAATGCTCGTCATGGCTTTTTGCAAGTAATGGTGACAATAGTGATAATGTAAGGGATAAAGATAAAGAGGAGAATATTTGAGTTGTTCGTCTACTTCTGAAATATTTTGTTGTTGAGGCAGTGTTCATTTCTTGCTCTTAGCTGTCTTTAATCATGCTAATGCAAAATCTTTTGTAGATCAAATGATATCTGGAGGCGGCCCATCGGAAGGAATAGATCCCGCACAACAAAGGATCAGCTGTTGGCGGGCGTTCCTTTCTTAGGGTGGAGATCAGCTGTAAACCTTGGCCATGAAGGGACCTGCCTGGTCGTCAGTATGAACAGGTGTTACTTCCCAGTCCAAGCACTCTGCCCATTCAGCCGCGTGTTCGTAGCAGGCATCAGCATTATCTGCTTCAACCAAAATCCAGCCTTCTACCGAGCCAGGACCGTGAAACCGCTTCCATGATTTGCATTCCGGGAATGGCGCACCTGTTGATAAAAACTTTTTCGCCGCAATTGCGTGGTAACCAGTTTTGAATGTCCAATGCATCAAAAAGGTCATGAATGCTCATTAATGAAGACGTCTTCATTTTGCATGGTTTGCCGAGAGCACGTGTAGCCTGTGATACAGCGATTGGCGTTGTTGCTGCGTTTTGCGGTTTATGGTCACGCACGAAAAGTGATTGGATGATTGTTCTAATTGCAACTGCTAAGTGGTAGATTGTTTGAGCATATCCATAGTTTGATTCATTGAGAACCCTGATGAATACTGGAGGGTTGTATATGGTAGCCACCGTTATCCTGTTCTCAATAAGGGGTAAGCTAAGGTGGTTATTATCTAATGAGATCAGTGCTTAGTTGGTAGATAGGATCAAGTGTTGATGTGAAAACAGCTGCAGAGTGGGAAGGATTGAGGGCTGAGTGCAAATGCTCATGCCTATTCCTCCCAGCCCTGCCTCATCCAGCTCCATCAGGTACCACATCTAATGACTAATCAATGACCCCAGTCGATAACCCTAATTAATAAGGGGAGGGGGCCCTATTATCATCTTTCCAGGGGGCATTGGGGGGTAGTGGAGCCCACCACTATAGCGATACCACTTCATAAATTTATGCCAAAATACACCGATCTGGGTGTATGGTATCCATAGCAATATCAACCCCTCAGCCCATCGAGGATCGCCTAGAAGGTTTTCCACAAGCTGAGAAGTATTGGTATGACTAGGCCCCAAAAAGGCCAATAATCCACCTATGTCGTAGTACCTAATGCTCGAAAATTACATACCAGGACAACCTGTATGGCTCCCTTGCCAGTTCTGCGGGACTCCCGTACGACTGGAAGGAAGGTATGTAGGCATGGCCATAAGAGCAGGGCAGAAGACATCTGAGTGTCAGGACTGCCAGAGAGAACGTATGTCTCCGCCACTGCAAGCTCAAACGGACTTTTGGAAGGAGATCCATCGTCACAATCGCGAGCAAGCAGATCAGATCTAAGGATTAGCGATAAAGAAACTAATCAAAGTGCTGGCGGTTTCGGTACTCTCTACACTCCACACATCAACTTGATGCAACTTCACAGGTACTAATGAAGATCCTCAAGATCCTTGGTTCTTTCCTTGCTGTAGTTCTGCTGTACGCTTTATACACATCATTGGGACATCCTTTTGTTAAAGTTGAGTTCTTCAGAGATCTTTTCAAAATCGCTTGCATCTCCGTTGCATTCCTTGCCTACGGACAACTTCACCATGTAATGATTGGTATTGCAGGAGAAGAGAATGGAGACGGTGGACTTAACAATCCAAAGATTCTTTTTGCTACTGCCTTTGCCGGTGCTTTTATCTTCTACGGTCTAGGTCTTTACAAAGTAGGTTGTCCTAACTGAAGTGTTTAATGTTCTCTAAACACTTCACTTTCTAATCAAAGTCTATATTCTAAAAACAACTCCTAAACTCAATGACGAAAGACGACTGGATCAAGCTTGCAATGCCTGCATCGATCACCCTGCTGGCGATGGCGATCTTATCGGTGCCTCTACTGAGCAATGCGCAGCTCACTCAGACGGGAGAGCAGTGGAATCCTGTTTACGTGAAAGTCCTTGATTAACCCCAGTGATCAAACACCTCCTTTACCTCAGGGTGTAACTTCACATCAAAACACTCACTAGCGCTACGAGGATGACCTACACGGAGATGATGAACAGCGGAACGCAGCGTTAGTGATGACTAAAAAAGCTAAAGAAGAAGGTTGCCTTTGGTTTATTTGGCGGTTGACACTTATTTTTATTGTTGCCCCTGGGATTACCTTGGCTGTTGTTATTCCAATCGCTGAGTATGTAGAAGACAAATGGGGGCAATGCGTAAATGTTCGAATAGCTGCATGGATGAATAGCGTCACCCCGCCCTGGAGGGGTAGGGAAGAATGGCCAGTTAGCGAAGAATGTAGAAATGCGGTTATGCCGTGGGAGTAATACTTTTTCGCGGCTGGCTGCCGTGTAAGGAGTGCGCCAAGAGTAAGAAAATGTTTAATTATGGTTAGAACGAATTAAAGGACATAGGGCATAAGTGCTTTCGCCATTGCATCTTCATCATTGAATCCCTGGCAATCAGATCTCAGGTATTTCTTTGCAACCTGAACGGCTTCTTTAGCTTCCGCTGTCTCCAGCCATGGATATAGATAGTCGATACCAGCATTTTTAAGATTTTTCATCATAATTGTGAGGCTCTCTGCTTCAGATAATTTGCCTTTACTTACAAAGCACATCCTTAATGATGCCTGACCGATAGCCCTCAGTTTATTTAGGGCAAATGTTGGTGGTATTCCCGCTATTGCTCCAATAGGGATCATCGTCGGGATGACGACAAGTCCAACGGTGAGAAGTTGTTTAATCATTTGATTGGTAGGTCGTCCCTCCTGACTTCCACACCATCGTAGAGACAGAACGAATCTGCATCACCTCCACGCTCAGAACGCTTCTCCTTGTTTGAGTCTTGTTCCTTAGCACTAGTTGTGAAAGATGCTGTGGTTGTTAGATGACCACCTTCACTTTCCACACGAACACCCTTTTCTTTCTTTGCAGAATTGTAGTCCCTGGACAACATCTCCTTAGCAATCTTGGGAGGTTTTATTTCTGTAAGATTAAAGGTTTTGGTGACTGTCATATGTTTCTCTTTGTACAGTATTGAATGATGTATAAAGGATTCGATTGAATAATTTGTATGTTTTTGATAACAATCGCTATAGCTTTTCTGGGCTTTTATGCACCTGCTAACGCTGAAGATCTTGAAGGGTTAAGGAGGTGGAACAAAAGGCAAGAAGAGAAAGTTAAGCTAGGCAAAAAGGTAAATTCGCTAGCTGAGGAAGTATTGGAAGCCGCAAAGAACAAAGACTGGAAGCTAGCCTGTAATAAGTTTAATGAAAGCACGCTTTTCAGGCAGGAGCATGGGCTGGATATTTTCCAACCCCTCTCAGCACATCAGGATGCTGAAGCAACTCACAAATACAACAAACTAATCGCCCAAGCGAATGCTGGGATTAATAAGACTGCCGAGCTTCTGTGCGGTAAAGCTGGTATGAAGGCAGTTCTGAATACAGCAAAAGCTGTTTATATTATGCCTGCCCCTGTGATGGACAATCAAATTCTTTCAAAGTGTAGAAACGAATGGGGCGATGATTATGTGATGATAAAGTATTGCGGTGATAGCCAAACTAAGGCAAAAGAAGCATTGGGGTTGTAATCGTTAATCTTAATTCAAAGCCTTTAATGATTTCTCCAAACGTGCCACTTTGCGACTGAGTGCTTGTAGAGAAGCATTGATAGCAGCAGGGTCTAGCTTTGCTTGTTCAGCCTTAGCAGCCTCAGCTAGTTCAAGATCCCTCAGGGCACGCTCAGCAGCTGCTTTGTTGTGTCTGTCAATGTTTGGACGAGTCACCAACTCTTGTTGGATTGGCTTACCACTGTTGTCCTTAATGACTGGCTTCAGGTTTGTGCCATATCCAGAGATAGGAGTGGTTGTAGATGGTTGAAACACACGAGCTTCAACAGCACCATGTTTTACTGAACCACTAATAGCCTCTCCATTCTTAAGGGCTTCTAGTTGATCGGGAGTAAATAATTCGTGTACTGACATGATTTATAGAGCAAGTTTAATTAAGCCTGCTTTGACTATCCAATGCTTTTCTGGCTGTTCATGTGCTTAGCTCAAACATTGTCAAGGAATTTGGTGGTCACTAGACCTGTTTATTTAAGCGATGATGATTCCATGATCACAGATGCATGTGGTGCTCTATCGCACAAATCAGCCAATGATGCTGAAGGCTACAGGGCTTGGCAAGAGGTTGGCATTGCACGGCTTTGAAGGGAAATAGCTGCTGGGTTTCAGCCTTCAGTTTGTTTGTAATGGGGAGATCGAAGTATTGGGGCGTTCGTGATTTTGGTTCTTGCTTTGGTTGCGTAAACCCGTTCTCCATCGATGCACCTTCGCTGAATCTTCACTTCTAGGACAAGTTATTGACAAACAAGTTTTTCTAATTTTGGGACGATTCGATTGGTGCAAGGTTGGTGCTCACGTTGCAGACATCATCGAGCGACTCCAAGGCTTCTTGTAAGCGTTGGCAGCTTTCTGCAAGATCTGGGTCTTCGATCTCCAAAAGTGCCAAGGGGTGCCAGCAGTGCTCCCAATCCAACACGTTCCACCCACGATCATGCAGCCCTTGTTGAAGCTGTTCGAGAGCCTCGAAGCCACCATGAACCATGGTGCTGCCATCACTTTGCAAGATATATCCCTCTGCCTCGAGTTCGAGAAGATTCTCTAACAGTGGTTCTTCTTCGCAATGTCCTTCGAGTCGCACCTCGCTGCGATGTTCAAAGAGATAACTTACGCAACCGGTTTCACCGAGCTTTCCTCCGTGTTTGCTGAATGCCAGACGCACTTCGGCCGCCGTGCGATTTCGGTTGTCGCTGAGTGCTTCCACTAGGACTGCCATGCCTTCAGGGCCATACCCCTCGTATCGAATCAATTCCAGGCTGGATCCTGCCTCCCCTTGGCCCGATCCTTTGGCAATGGCCCGCTCAATGTTGCCTGCTGGTAATCCTGCCGATCGGGCTTTCGTGATGGCTGTTCGGAGTTGAAAATTCCCGTTGGGGTCAGCTCCGTTGCGGGCGGCCACGGTGATCTCGCGCCCAAGCCTGGTGAAAAGAGCACCTCGCTTCCCATCTATCACCGCCTTGGTGCGTTTGATCTGAGACCATTTGCTGTGGCCAGCCATAGGGAGAAGGATTGGGATCAGCCGCGCGCTTCAAACACGACCTTGGGTCTGAGCTGGTCTTCGCCGTTGGCGATTCCAATACCCAGCATGATGTTGTCTTCACTGAGAACAACGGTGGGCCCATCACCATTTTGATGGGGAATTGTGCGTCCGCAGCTCCAGTCATTGCGTTCGAGCTTGGAGAGCGTTCGGATTGGTAGGTGGGTCAAGGCGAGTTGGGGAGGGATGAGGGTTAGTGGCTCCATTGCTGGAGTGCTCTGTTCATTGGGATGCAAGGGCAGTGCAATTGCATGGGCCTCCACGAATCCCAGCGCCTGGGTGCGCCGTAGCCAGCCCAGGCAGCCGCCGCATCCGAGGGCTTGGCCTAGATCTCTGGCCAACGACCGGATGTAGGTGCCAGCAGAGCAGTGCACTTCAAGGGTGAGCTTGCCTTCCTTCCTATCCCAGTGCTGAAGAGAGAGGGAGTGGATGGTCACACTTCGTGCTGGTAAGTCCATCACCTCACCGCGGCGGGCCCTGGCATGGGCGCGTTCACCGTTGACATGAACCGCTGAAACCTGGGGAGGACACTGTTCGATTTTGCCGCGGAAGGGATTGAGTGCCTGATCCATCTCCTCCAGGCTTAAATCCGGCCAGGCCTGAATCGCAACGACCTCTCCCTCTAGGTCATCGGTGTTGGTGCTGGTGCCCAGCTGGATCACACCTCGATATGTTTTCTCGCCTGGCAGGTAGGGAAGCAGTCGGGTGGCCTGGCCCACGGCAATCGGTAGAACACCGGTCACAGCTGGGTCCAGGGTTCCTCCATGACCAACTCTTTTGGTTTGGAGCACGCGACGCATTCGGCTCACGCAAGCGTGGGAGGTGAGACCTGAGGGCTTGTCGATCACCACGAAGCCGAGTGGTGCATCCAAGGGGGTCCAGTGGCAGCTGTTCTGAATGTGGCATCCGGCCTGCACGTACATTGACGATGTTCGTCCGGCAGAAGATGCAAAGTCTGAGCAATTCTTCCCGAGTGGACATTGAGACCTTTTTAGACAACGGCTTTTCTGTTCGCGACCATTTGGCTCAACACCTTCAGCTCACGTTGGAGCAGGTGGATCAGCGCCTCCCCGATGGGAAGGATGATTTAGCCGCACTGCATCCGGGGGCGTTTCAACCAGATCAAGCCACGGAGTTTTATGAGAGCACCGTGGGGACAGGCCATCTCTTTGAATTAGCAGCATGGCATCTCAGCAGCTCTGACTACATCGCGGACACGCTTCGTTTGCAGGAGGATTTTGCTCGAGGCACAGTCCTTGATTTTGGAGGAGGTATTGGTACCCATGCCTTGGCTGCAGCGGCATTGAATTCTGTTGATCGTGTTCATTTTGTTGATCTGAATCCACAAAATAGGGCTTTCGTCTGGTCTAGGGCTGTTGCTCTTGGTTTGGATCAAAAAATGTCCGTTCATCGTGATCTTGCCGATCTCAACGGTCAACGTTTCGATACTGTTGTTTGCCTTGATGTCTTGGAACACCTCCCTGTTCCATCGGATCAGCTCCTGCAATTCCATTCATTGATGAATGCTGACGGACGGGCCTTATTGAACTGGTATTTCTTTAAAGGATATAGCGGCGAATATCCTTTTCACTTTGATGATCCTGACCTTGTTGATTGCTTTTTTCGAACGTTACAATCTCGCTTTCTCGAAGTCTTTCATCCACTTTTGATTACGACTAGGGTCTACAAGCCAATAGCTGTTAACACTTAATCTGTGTGATCCATCACGTTGTAATACGTCCTTAAAAACAACAGTGAGTAGTCTGGCAATTGCTTTGAAGAAAGCCTTTCAATGCAAATCTCGCATGAAGAATCAAGTGCAGTTTTTGAATGTTTAAGGCTATTGGTAACAGCTTTAATGTCTATCCTTTGGGGTTAGGAGCAATAGGCCTTGACGTTGAAAATCAAAAGTAAGCAATAATTCACGCATTGCCTATTTGTTGGTGGTGGTTTCGATTAAGGGTTAAGAGATCTAATGATAATCAGAGTGACTATCTTCTTGCTGATTGAAGCCAATAGTGCCAAATCAGATTTTTTGAATTGCTTTTTAAAAAGCAAGACAGAGAAAATTAAATGGTTTGTCTCTTATGGGCCAGTTTAATTCCCAAGACTAGTAAACGCCTCCTGCTCTGAAATCATATTCTTCTTCCTTAAGAGTTTTAGAACTACATGTAGATTGAGCATAGTGAATCAAATTTTTATAGCCAGGCGGCACTAATCCTGGACATAGATTTCCAACTTCAATGGCCTGAGGGCAGAAATAAACGCCTTTCCAGCGATTGATAAATCTCCCTTTGATTTCGTCTGAGAATTGAAAGCCACTCTCCGCGGCAAACTCTATGATCTGTTGTGGATTCATTGATGCGAGCCGAGCACGAAATTGCTCGTCACTACGTGCTCGATCAATAAAAGCATGTAATTGAGACTTAGACATGGCAGAATAATCTCTTTTATTTTTATACACTGCATCGACTCAAAATTGAGGCAAAACCATACTCACTGCGAATAATATCGAGTGCAATGCAGAAATAGTGAATGTGCTTTTGCGGTTTTATGGTTTTCGCAAGACTGACTTAGCTGACCCTGTCGTAAATATTTGTCACGCTTCTATGGCTTGGCCGTTCCAGGCTTCTCCTTGGCAAGGCAAAGTTTTTCATCTTAAGATGTCATAGATCATCACGATTTTTCAATCACAAGCCAAAAGAGATTATAATTTTGACTTAATAAATTCACAAAGAGTACCCCACTCCAAGACAGTAACTCAGATGAAGGCAAGGAAGGCAAAAGAATATGTTTTCAGCAATTTGCTTGGAATGGAAACATATTGCAAGAATCATTATAATGATTATTATTCCACTTCCAATTTCTCTTGCAATATTACCCAGTTAAGCAAAGGTGAATTGCAAACGAGTTCAATCTGCGCTCCAATTAACAATGTGCATCTTGAAATATTTAAGTCAAATCAAACATTGTTATACGAGGAGGAAGCAAATCAAAATTCAATTGCATTCTGTTGGATAAATAATCAAGGCAAAAGGCCAGGCAGCAATACTATAATCAGCGGTCATAAGATGAGAGATTTAAGCATAGCAGGGTTTAATCGTTTAAACAAAACTGGTGGAAACACTTGGGACATTGTTGGGGCAAATACTCTCCTCTGTTGTATGAGCCTGAAGTGGAAAATAATGAAAGAGAAAATAAATCAGATGAATGCGTACAATGCATACGCGAGGATTGAAGAATGCATTGGCATTGACTCCAATAGTAATGCGAGCATTCAGCTTAAAAGGCTATTTGATAAGCATTTTTCGAAGGGAATGACATCGGCCGATGAATTCTATGATTTAGCTATAGCAACCCTAGAGGATCCTTGCGAACAGCAGAATGACATAACAGAGAGATCTGAATCAACGGAGCTGATAGAGGATCTTGTCAAGTTATTGCATGAAGATAGAGAAGGTTTACCACCCCTGACGATAGGAGAAATTACAAAATACTTAAACTCTGAGAAGGAATCTGTTGGCCAAGTATGTAGATCCACCTTTAACATGAATATTCTTGATCTCATTAAAAGTATTCGTCTAGAACAAGTTAAGAAGTCATACTTAAATCCATATGTCCCTGCTGGATTGAAGCAATTTACTAAAAAGCATAATGCTTTATATTATGGCTTCAAAAATTGGAATTCTTTTCAACTTCTTTATTTTAAGACGTTTCAAGAGAGCCCTGAAGAAACAATTGATAAGGCAAGCAAGATGAGTGTTCTTGTCTCTGACTTGCGTCGAGGGAGCAGAGCATGAAATTACAATTTGCTTATACAGATCCATTGCAATTGTCTGAGACTCTTCAGGCCTATGGTCAAGTGACGAGAATTACACAACTTGAAAGTGGTGAAGGTAGTTATTCTGTTTCACATAAAAAATGCTCTAGCATGGCTATAGCAGAGATCAGTGCATCAAAACCACTTTTATATGAGGGATGGGGTACAAGTTGGTCAGTAGATTTTAATTGGATCACGCCAATGCGGAAAACAAAATATCCTTTTGGATATTGCGAAGGTTATGATATGAAAACTAATAGTCTTGGTGGTCTTAATACGTTTCATACAAATTCAGGTGATTCGTGGGGGAAATATTCAGAATCATGCTCTTCAACTGCATGCATGTTGGATAAGGAAATTCTTCTGAAGAATCTTCGAGATTGCAATGCAAGTCATGCCATTGACAGTCTAAGTCGATCTATAGGATTAGATATAGACCATGAAGCTTTTGCCCAATTGCGAAGACTCACCCGAAGGGATTTGGTGAAGGGAATTTCGAATCCATCTAAATACTATGATTTAATGACTATATGCCTTGAAGAAGGAATTCATAGGGGCTATAAAAAGAAACAGGTAAAGAATCAGAGATTACTTGCTGAGATCGTTAATCTTTCGCATGATTCTGAAAAAATGAGCCCACCATTATCCTTATCAGAGGTTTGTCAACTTTTAAATGCTGGCCAAGCTTCTCTCTATCGAGTATGCCAAGATTATTTTGGAATGGGAATTATAGAAATGATGACCCAGGTAAGACTGGAGGAAGCTAGAAGGGCAATGATTTATAAGTCTACGAACTCAAGCTGTGATATTAACACTATTCGTGAAATAGCGATTCGATTTGGGTTTAAGCATCAAGGTAGATTTTCAAGAAGATACTTTACTAGTTTTGGAGAGTTGCCAAGCCAGACACTTAAGCGTTCAAAGCTTTTGTGAGCTTACAAGCAAGTATTTCCCTATTTAAAATATAGTATTGATGAAACATTTAATGCCTCAGAACTGAGGCCTGGCAGGGGTTAAGCAAAGATAAAGATTTTTCTTAGGGTATCCGGTTTTTATCAAAAAGAGTATAATTGAGAAAATCCTGAATCTAATTTGTGTCGAGCTTTCGACAAATACATCCTGCTTGAGAATGAAACGAATCACCTTTGAGTTGAATGATGAGCTTCATAGAAAGCTCAAGCTTCTTTGTTATACAGAGTCTTTATCTATTGGGCACATTCTTAGGCAGTGTGTTTCCGACTTCTGTGACAAGCATGATGCCCACTTGATTGAATTAATTGATAAACGATCGAAGTGATCTTTGTGCTTGGTATTGTGCTGAGCTAAGTCATCATATTCCTTGTTTTTAATTATTCCTTTTAGTTGGTTTGAGTATTTGGATGTAGCTTTAGCCCTTCTTCCTTGCGATTGATAAGGGGTTCGCCTGGTGTGCCTTCAGTCGGCCTTTCCTGTCTGACGTATTGATCTATGAAAACCGAATTGCTGCATATGCGCAATGCTTATGTTGTATTGATGCAAATAAACTATGCTCACTATGAAGTGCATCATTGCGACAATAATAGTCTATATTGTGTGACATATGAATTGTGTTTTTGCTGTGGATATTTGATTGTCTGAGTAGAGTTTGTTGAGCTAATCTTTGTCTTATGGCCGAAAGATTTGATGTTCTTGTTCAAGGGATGAGTGAAAATGACGCCTTAAAACTTTTATTGGAAAACACTCTGAATGTTCAGAGACCCGCAGATCGTTATTTTGCAGCAACTAGGCTTGGCTTGAGTACTACTGAGGAATCGCTTGATTTACTTCTTCATGCTGTTAATAGGCTCTCAACCGATGAATTGTATGACAGGATCACGCGTCGAAAATCTATTGAAGCATTAGGAAGAAGAAAAGATGTGCGAGCAATTCCCGCTTTAGTTGGTGTTTTGAGCTGTACTGATACTGAGGCTGTGATTAACGCCATTACTTCCTTGGTAAGAATTGGTTGGGAACCACTTCCAGATGATATTGATCTACTTTTATCACTATTGAACGGTGAAGTGACCCTTGTGCGGGCAGTGATTCAAGCTCACATCAGACTAAAAATTAGAAATTCCAAATCTCAGTCTCTTATCCATGAGCTTTGTTCTCATGAGAGCGCCTTGGTGTCTGGTGCAGCTCGAGCGTATCAGGCAAAGATCTACGGGAGGGTTGATCTTTTGGATCCTTTGGTTCCGCAACTCACTGATTTGGTGGCTGGGAAGCGACGTTCGGCTGTGATTGATTTAGGTGATGCTGGTGATGAAAGTAGACTGTCCGATCTGGTGCGAGCACCAGTCTCTATGTCCCTTAGGGCAAAAAGTTTCTTGGAGATTGTTGATGCCAATAACTCTATGGATACGGCAAAAAATCAATCGCTTCTAGAACAACTTTTAACTGATAATCCCCAACATCTCAACTTTAAAGGTGAATGGAAGTGCGATGTGGATCCTGCTGAAATCGAAAGGAACCTTAGTCACCGAGATGAAGCACGTCAGTATGGGGCCGCTTTAAGTCTCATGACTATTGAGTCAAATACTTGCCTTGACATAATAAACAGTATGCAAGAAAGGTTATGGTCTGATTATGTGACTCATTATTATCTTACATGTATTATTGGTCTGCGTAAATTTCAACAAAAAAGTGATTTGGTTCGAGCTGCTCTCTCAGAAACCACTCCTCAATACACGAAGTCGAGGATAGCAGCAGCTTGGGCATGTCTG
This sequence comes from Synechococcus sp. Cu2B8-bc1011, assembly GCF_047302735.1. Classification (NCBI taxonomy): domain Bacteria; kingdom Bacillati; phylum Cyanobacteriota; class Cyanophyceae; order Synechococcales; family Synechococcaceae; genus Synechococcus; species Synechococcus sp. Cu2B8-bc1011. The sequence continues at coordinate 2,529,319 of NZ_CP138915.1, read as the reverse complement.
GAGCTTGAACTTTACGATCAAATGGACATGATCTATGAACTTTCCAGGTCTGCTTATTGGAGACCTCTTCGTTGGACTTGTCAGCAAGTGATGGGTAGACTTGTTGAAAAGCAGCAATTAGATTATCAGCACTAAATTGTTGAAATCAAAAAACAAATAATGATTGACTCTTTTGAAAGTTGCTAGTTAATGGTGATACATCGAAATTCTTTTTTATGAATTGCGTTAATGCTAAGTCAAAACATGGTTCGCTTTGACTGGCTGAAAAAATGTTTTTAATGGATTGCTTGGTTGGTGGTGGGGCAATGCTGACTACCGTAATGGTGTTGGCAAGCATTGATTTGCGTGCAGAATTGCCCCCTTGTTGGTTGATATTCAGAGCCCTATTTGGTTCAGAATTCCCTGACCTGTGAGTAACTCTGTTCCAAGACCTATCACGAATCCAATCATCGCAAGGCGTCCATTCCAGGTCTCAGCAAATTCCACGAAGCCGAAGCGGGAGGCTGATTGATCAGACATGATTTTATGAAAATGAGAATTTGATTGTGTGTGTGAAGGGCGTTTGCTCAGCCAGCAACGGCAGAGATGCTGTGGGGTGCTTGAGGGAAGCTCGTTGGCATTGGATCAGGTTTCCCTTCTGCTAGCGCTTTGGCACGCACATACATTTGACTTGAGGTTGACCCAGCCGCTTCCATCGCTTTGGCTACAAGGTCCCAGTTGCGGATTTCGGTTGACATTTTGGAAAGCCCAAAACAAGTTGTTGATAAAACTTAATGATTTTTAAGCCTGTCCGTGGATGCGGCGGTCATCATTTGGTTTGGGTTTGGTCAGGTGTCTGTTTTGGCTTTGCTTTGGATTGCAATCCCCCTGCACTTCGCGACTCACTCTTTCATTGAGGTCTACTCCGGCCTCGCGGCGTCGGATCCTCAACTGTTTCGATGATTGTTCCAACAAAAGAAGAGCAATGATCTCAGAAGGGACCATTGCTCTTTGATGGATGAAGTTGTGATTCCTTTGCGCTTCTGATTGGTTCGGATTACTCAGCAGCAGCAACAGTGATGCGCTTGCGATTGCGGAGGCCGCGGCGGATCGACTCAAACTTGACAATCCCGTCGGTCAAGGCAAACAAGGTGTCATCCTTCCCGCGACCAACGTTGACGCCTGGCATCACGGAGGTGCCGCGTTGCCGAATGAGAATCGAGCCAGCCGTTACTGTTTCACCGCCATAGGCCTTGACGCCAAGGCGTTTGGAATTGGAGTCGCGTCCGTTACGGGTTGAGCCTGTGCCTTTCTTGTGGGCCATTGGAAATCAAAGAGATGGTGAGAGGGAAGCTGGTAGAAGCAATTAGCTGATCGCTTTGCCGCCGACAGAAATGGATTCGACCATCACTCGCGTGAGCTCCTGTCTGTGACCATTCTTACGGCGTGTCTTCTTTTTGGGGCGCATCTTGTAAACGATGACCTTTTGACCCCGACGATGGGCCATCACTTTGAGTTCCACGCTGGCGCCCTGAACGTAGGGCTTGCCAACAGTGGCTACGTCACCGTTCTTGACTAAAAGCACCTTGTCAAGGGTGATCTTGGCGTCCACATCTGCATGCAAACGGTCGAGGTCGTAATAACGGTTGGGTTGCACCCAAAATTGCTGTCCAGAGGCCTCGACGATGGCGTAGGAGCCTGTCTCTGGGGTGGTTTGTGAGCTGCTGCTGCTGGTTTCTGCCATGGGCTACTGGACGCAACCAGGCTCGGTGACTTGGGAGTCGCCGATTTGGCCTGTGCCGCAATCGAAAGACAAACAAAGATCTTCGACCTTCGTGCTGTCTTTCGTCAAGATTTAATTGCACACTTTTCGTTTTGGATGACCAGGCCGGCACTCACGATCGCGTTCTTGTTGAGGTCGCCTGAGCTCGAATCGGCTTGCTGTCAGTGGTTGCCTGGTAATCGCTACACGCCTGTGGATCTTGGACTGGAGGACTCAGCGGTTGATGTTGTCTCGGCTTTGGAACGACAACGTGAGGCCGTTGATGCAGTTGTGATTGAGCAATCACTCCTTCAAGAGCAGACACGGGAAGACTTATTGGCTCGAGGTTTGTTGTTTCCAGCCGTTGTCGTGGGCGAGTTGATGGGGCGTGTCGATTATCACCCCGAAGAAGTTCACCTGCCCGGTGATCAGCTTGAGCAGCTTGGCTACAACGTTGACGCAGCGATTTCACGCTTTCTTCGTCACGGGCAGAAAGACATTCGCCCTGAAGACGGATCCTCTGAGTCCGATCCGGTTGGCGGGCAGCCTGAGGGAAGTGCTTGGAAGTTGTCGAGCCGCTTGCAGGAGAGGCTTGGCTACCTAGGAGTCTTTTACAAACGAGATCCTTCGCGATTTTTGGCCAATCTTCCGCCGAATGAACAGCGCGAGTTGCTGCAGTCACTGCAGCGCACCTATCGAGATCTGTTGATTGGTTATTTCCGTGACCCTGCTGCTGCCAACCAGGCTCTAGAGAGTTTTGTGAATACCGCTTTTTTTGGCGACTTGCCCATTACCCAAACCGTTGAGATCCATATGAATCTGATTGACGACTTTTGGAAACAACTCAGAGTGGAAGGGCATAAAGACGACTTCCTTCAGGATTACCGCCTTGCACTGCTGGATGTCATGGCTCACCTCTGCGAAATGTACCGACGGTCAGTGCCTGGAGATGTTCCCTTAGTTCCTGCCGGGTCTCAACGTCGTCAGCTACAGAATTCGGAGGTGACCTTATGAGCCCTAGGAAGACTTATATCCTCAAGCTGTATGTGGCAGGAAACACACCAAATTCGATGCGTGCACTCAAAACGCTTCGCAATATTCTTGAAACTGAATTCAAGGGTGTCTACGCCCTAAAGGTCATTGATGTCTTGAAAAATCCTCAGCTTGCAGAAGAAGACAAAATTCTGGCAACCCCCACGTTGTCCAAAATTCTTCCGCCTCCTGTGCGTCGGATTATTGGTGATCTTTCTGATCGCGAACGCGTGCTGATCGGACTTGATCTTCTTTACGACGAGCTTGTTGACAACGACCTCAGCTCTTCCCTGATGGACGCGTTGGAAGTCCCGGATATCGAAGAGGCAGATTCTTAAGTCACGGGGTGATCTAGAGGGTGCTGTGGATTTTCCTTATTAACCTTGGAGAGCAAGGTCGCGGTTATGCAGATTTCTAGCTCAAGCGGTTCCCCTCAGATGCAGGTCCAGAAGCTTCCGACTGGAATCGAGGGCTTTGATGATGTGTGCCATGGCGGCTTGCCAATTGGACGCAGCACCCTGATTAGCGGAACGTCCGGAACGGGTAAAACCGTTTTTTCCTTGCATTTTCTCCACAATGGAATTGCTCATTACGATGAGCCAGGGATTTTTGTCACGTTTGAGGAGTCGCCTCTCGATATTTTGCGTAATGCTGCAAGTTTTGGCTGGAACTTGCAGGAGATGGTGGAGCAAGACAAGCTTTTTATTCTTGATGCTTCGCCAGATCCAGATGGTCAGGATGTGGCTGGCAGTTTCGATCTCTCCGGGCTGATTGAAAGAATTAATTACGCCATACGAAAGTACAAAGCCAAAAGGGTGGCAATCGATTCCATTTCGGCTGTCTTTCAACAATACGATGCGGTTTTTGTTGTGCGTCGGGAGATCTTCCGTCTCATCGCACGCTTGAAGGAGATTGGTGTCACTACTGTGATGACCACCGAGAGAATTGATGAATATGGGCCTATCGCTCGTTACGGCGTTGAAGAATTTGTCTCTGACAATGTTGTGATCCTCCGCAATGTGTTGGAGGGAGAGCGCCGACGACGGACTGTTGAAATTCTCAAGTTGCGAGGTACTACCCACATGAAGGGTGAATTCCCTTTCACCATGGGTGTCCACGGGATCAGCATCTTCCCTCTTGGTGCGATGAGGCTCACTCAGCGTTCATCGAATGTGCGGGTTAGTTCTGGCGTGCCGCGGCTCGATGAAATGTGTGGTGGAGGCTACTTCAAGGATTCAATCATCCTTGCGACGGGAGCAACTGGTACAGGCAAGACGTTGTTGATTTCAAAATTCATTGAGGATGCTTGCAATAATAAAGAGCGAGCAATTTTATTCGCCTATGAGGAATCACGTGCTCAATTGATGCGTAATGGCGCAAGTTGGGGCATTGATTTTGAGCAGATGGAGCAAGATGGCCTTCTGAAGATTATTTGCGCCTACCCGGAGTCCACCGGTTTGGAAGACCACTTGCAGATTATTAAAACTGAGATCAGTCAATTCAAGCCAACACGAATGGCGATTGACTCGTTGTCTGCGTTGGCCCGTGGTGTAAGTCGGAATGCCTTCAGGCAGTTTGTGATCGCATTGACCGGATATGCTAAGCAAGAAGAAATTGCTGGCTTTTTTACAAATACTTCTGAAGAGTTTATGGGAAGTCATTCGATCACTGACTCTCATATCTCAACCATTACTGATACTATTTTATTGCTCCAGTATGTCGAGATACGTGGCGAAATGGCTAGGGCAATCAATGTATTCAAGATGCGTGGCTCCTGGCATGATCGCGGTATTCGTGAATTCTTGATCACGGGTAATGGGCCACAGATTCAAGATTCATTCTCGAATTTCGAGAGAATTATTAGCGGCGTCCCTCATCGTGTGACGATGGATGAGCGTAGCGAATTGTCGCGTATCGCTCGTGGAGTTTCTCCAGAATAGGGATTAGTAGTCCTTGAAATGGTGATATTAAATTGAATCTGAATTGCTTCAATTTAGCTTGATCTCTTCTTGGTCATAACGACTTTGCCGCTCGGCTTGCAGTTTGATTTCATCTTGATCTGATTGAGCGAGAGGTAGGTCAAACCAAAATGTTGTGCCCACATCTGGTTCGCTTGCCATCCGAATCACGCTGCTGTGTTTCTCAAGAATTCCTCTCACGATGGAGAGGCCAAGGCCAGTTCCTACTTCCGTATGGACTGCATTTTCTACGCGATAAAAGCGTTCAAAAATTCGTTGTTGTTTGTCTTCGCTGATTCCATAACCCGTGTCACTTACTTCCACACGTAGTTTTGGAAGAGGCGAGATCATTTCGCATTGCGGAGCCTGAAATGAATCGTCTGGAAGAGGTCCCATCCAGCAGCTGTCGGGCCAGGCGTAGGCACGAATCACGATGCGGCTTCCGCTGCGGCTGAACTTGAGAGCATTCCCGACGAGATTGTCCAGCACCTGGAGGATCAGGTCCCAATTGCCAAGAATGTCAGGCAGATCGATCGACGCCTCCAGGTCTAATTCCACCTGTTTGTCGGATGCGTTCAGTTGATAGCTGCGAAGGGTTTGCTCTAGGCCAGGCCTGAGATCGAGTGCAGAAAACTGAACGCTGGGATGGGATTCGAGCCTTGAAAGATCGAGAACATCGTTCACGAGTCGCGTGAGTCGATCTGTTTCAGCATTGGCAATGCCGAGAAACTCTTGCTTGTCTGTGTCGCTGAGTTGATCCCCCATCTCGTAGAGGGTTTCGACGTAGCTCTTGATGTTGAACAGCGGAGTGCGCAGTTCATGGGACACGTTGCTGATGAAGCGGCTCTGGGCCGCGTTGAGCTCCACTTCACGGGTGAGGTCCTGCATGGTCACCGCGATCCCTTTTAGGTTTTCTCCGCTGGGTTCGCGAACGGCTTGGAGTACGAAACGCAGGGTGCGAGGAGGCTCGCCGATGCTGCTTCGTAATTCATTGCTGTCACGGCCTTGATTCAGGACTCCATCGAGAGGCTCATGGAGCTCAATCGCTAATAAGTCTGGGATCGAATTGAGAAAATCCTGCCCTTCAAGATTGCGTCCCTCCCAGCGAAACAAGCGACGAGCCGTTGGATTGGCCAACACAATTTGACCCTTCTCATCCAGCAAGACCGCGCCATCGGCCATCGTTGCAATCAGCGAGGCCTGCTTCACCTGGGCAGCTTGCAACTCTTCGATGTTGGCCGCGTCGTAGTCCTGGAGCTTCAAGGCCATCGCATTAAAACCATCCAACAACTCCCCAAGTTCGCCGCCTATAGGGAGGCCGATACGGGCTTGGAAATCTCCAGCAGCAATCGAGCGAACGCCGCGAAGCAGTTCCTTCACGGGTCGGGTGATGGTCAGCGCATTGAAGACAGCGCCAAGAATCACCAGGACCCAGATCGAGATGAAGACGGCCACGGTGACCTCTCGGGTGAGGGAGGCACTCGCGAGAGCCGAGTCATTGGGGTTCACTCCTAGGGCGAGAACACCGAGGTAGCGGCCCTCCTGAATCAAGGGCACAAACACATCGGTGACCTGCCCATCAGGGGTCAGATGTTGACGGACAAGGGGGTTTTTAGGCCTCGATCTCAGTTCACTGGGGAGTTCAAGGCGTCGATTAAGACGAAGGTCTCCTCTGGTATCTGCGTCATTCCCACTGATGGGAATGCCGAGGTAGACAACGCCTTCGGGATCTGCAAAAAAGATGTAGCGAAGGCTGCGGCTTGAGCGCCAAAACTGTTCGGCCACATTGGCCAGTTCTCGGTCGTGTCCGTCTGCCACCAACTCGGTGACATTGCCCGCTAACAGCAGCCCCAAATCCCTGGCGTAGCGGGTGTCATTCATCACCGCATCGCGTTGGATCCCATTGAGCGCGAAAAAGGTAATGCTGGTCATCATCAGGCTCACCACCAGCGTGGCGATGGCCAGAAGTTTGGTCTGAAGGCTGAATTCGGCCCACCAGAGGCGGATGCCACTCCAAATACCCTGTTGCTCTTGGGCCGTATCCGAAGAGACTGACCCTGCCCATGAGGATGCAGTGGAGTTCGCAGAAGCTGGTGCCGAACCGCTACTCATGGTGCATCAATGCTTAATAAAGCTTAGGTGCGCGCACTTGATGGCCAATGTCCGTTCTGAATTGCATGCCTTCGTAACGGATCTGCGTCAATCCTTCGTAGGCCTTAGCGAAGGCCTGATCAAAATCCGTCGCCTGAGCCACCATCGCTAAAACGCGGCCGCCGGAGGTCTCCAGCACCCCATCCTTGCTGAGACGTGTTCCGGCATGGAATAACTGAAGTGGGTCGGTTGTCGTTGGGTCGAGATTGAACGCAACCGCAATTGGATCGCCTTTGCGGGGGCTATCGGGATAGCCAGCTGCTGCCGTCACCACGCAGGCACTGCACAGCTCCAGCTGAGTAAGCGGTGGTGCTTCTGCAAGACGTCCGAGCGCACAGGCCTGGAGAACTCGTGCGAGTTCAGGCCCCATCAGAGGCATCAGGGTTTGGCATTCCGGATCGCCAAAGCGGCAATTGAATTCGATCACCTGTGGCCCCTCGGCCGTGAGCATGAGCCCTGCATAAATGACCCCTCGGTAGAGGATTCCTCGCTTGCGCAAAGCAGCAAGGGTTGGTTCCAGGATCTGCTCGCGGACCTGTGTGAGGCCCGCTTGATCGAGAAGGGGGGCCGGTGCATAAGCCCCCATCCCCCCGGTATTGGGTCCTTGATCCCCCTCCATGAGTCGTTTGTGATCCTGCGCAGGCGGAAGCAGAACCATCTCTTCGCCATCACAGAGGGCAAACACCGACACTTCTGGCCCGGTGAGGCGTTCTTCCAGGACAAGCCGCTCACCGGCCTGTCCGAAACGACCTTGAAACGCCTCTTGAATGGCGGCTGCAGTCTCCTCCACGCTGTCCGCGACGGTCACCCCTTTCCCCGCTGCGAGTCCATCTGCCTTCACAACCAAGGGGCGTTGAAGTTGTTCCAGAAGAGCAATCCCATCTTGCTCATTGGCCACGGTCCAGTACCCAGCCGTGGGAATCTCCGCGTCTTGCATTAATTGCTTCGCCCAGGCCTTACTCGCCTCGAGCTGTGCACCCTCCGCACTCGGGCCAAAGACTGCAAAGCCTTGTCCTCGAAGCGTGTCAGCAAGACCATCGGCCAAGGGGGCTTCTGGACCGATCACCACCAAATCGATGGCGTAGTCGCTGCACGCCGCAACCATGCCTTCGTGATCCGTTTCTGCGATCTCCAGTGGAGTGCAGCCTTCCAAATCGCCTGTGCCAGCGTTTCCTGGGCTGATCCAGATGCCTTCGATCTCTGGACAGCGTCTGAAGGCCCAGGCCAACGCCTGCTCTCGGCCGCCACCTCCCACCACGAGCACATTGCGCAACGGCGGCAGTGAGAGGGGACGGGTGTTGGAGATGGACATGGGCGGGTGCGGAACGGGGGGTGACCCCTAGGTTTGGAGTTCAGGCGCAATGCTCGGCGCGTTGCCCTGACCTATCCATCTTTGTTGAACGACTGTCAGCCCATGGGGCTTTCCTCCCTGCCACTGTTGTTTTTATTGGCTGCGGCTCCGCCGTTGGAGGCGGTTCCTGTGCCACCTGTCGCCCTGCCGATGACCCTAGAGGTCTTTGAAGCGGTCCTTGAAGAAGGTGGCATTAACGAGTTATCGGAGGCGTGTGCCGATTCGGATCGTTTTGGTCTGCAAGAGCGCCTTCGTCTGCTGCGCAACCGTTTGATGGTGGTGGCACCTGCTCCGCAACCGTTTGCTGTTGTGATGGCGAATGCCCGGGCGCTGATGGCCTGTAGGGCTCCCGATAGCACCCAGATCGTGCTGAGTCGATTTGGACCTGGGCCAGGATGGCAACGAAGGGAATGGTTGCTGCTGTCATGGCAAGCCGCCAGTGCGGCCCTCGATCAAGATCGTGCTGTGCTGGCGCTTCGGCGGTTGGCTGATGGTGATCTCACGCGTCTCGATACTGAGCAATTGATCGTGGGCCAATCGGATGATGGCTTGCCGCTGACTCGTTCAGCTCTTGATCTGCTTGCGAACCATGAGTTAGCAGCCGGCCGGCCCGAGGAGGCCGTCACGGTTCTCCTGGCGGGTCGTACTCCAGGAGTTGTGGCATCGCGCAGGCTTGGCCAAGTTGCTGAGTTGCTGGCGCCGTTGGATCCAGAGCGAGGCGATCTATTGCTGGAAGCGGCTTTGGATCAAGCTGCCGCTGAGCAAGCCTGGGGTCTTGCTGAAGATTTGCTCCGCCTGCAGTTGCGTTTAGCACTGCAGCAGGGTGGCGATGCCGACCGACCTCGCGAACGGTTGCGCCGTTTGGCGCGCCGGCTTGATGACCGCTTAACGCTGCTCGAGTTGGAACAGATGTCACCAGATTTGGATCCTCAGCGTGTGCAAGACCTTGAGGACCAGCTCCGCTCTCCTCGCGCTGCAGGAGGACATGCCTCCCTGGGAGAATCGGATGCATCCGAAGCTCCTGCTTCCAATCCCTTGGCCACGCCATGACCAGCACCCGTGGGCCGCTTCTCTATGAGGGCAAGGCCAAACGCATCTATGCCTCAAACAAAGAGGCTGAGGTTTTGGTTGAATTTAAGAACGATGCCACTGCTTTTAATGCCCAAAAGTGCGCACAACTTGAAGACAAAGGACGACTTAATTGTCAGATCTCGGCATGTCTGTTCGAGTTGCTGGAACGGGAAGGAATACCCACCCATTACTGCGGGTTGGAGTCGGATCATTGGATGGTGGTCCAACGGGTCAAGGTGATTCCGATTGAAGTGGTGCTGCGCAATGTGGCCACCGGATCACTCTGCCGTCAAACCCCTATCTCTCAAGGCACTCGCTTGGATCCGGCACTGCTGGATCTTTACTACAAGGATGATGACCTTGGGGATCCTCTTTTGACAGAGTCGCGTCTGTTCTTACTTGACTTGGTCAGCCCAGAAAGTCGTCAGGAAATCGAGACGTTGGCAAGACGGGTCAATGCTGTTTTGACCCCTTTCTTTTCTGGTCTCAACCTTCAATTGGTGGATTTCAAGCTCGAGCTGGGATGCAACGCAGCGGGTGAATTACTTGTGGCTGACGAGATCAGCCCAGACACCTGCCGGCTTTGGGACATGAACAGTCGGGATGCAAAAGCACGAATTTTGGACAAGGATCGATTCCGCCAAGACCTTGGCGGAGTGATTGAGGCCTACGGGGAGGTCTGCAAACGGGTCCAAGGGGCCACCCCCAAACCCCGCAACTACAGGTAAGGTCACCGGACATTTCCGGCCAATTCGGCCGATATCCGCACCACCTCATGGTCAATCCCTCCTCATGCCGAACCAGGAACGCCGTTCGGCGAGGAGCTTTGGGGCTTGCTCTGGCCCTGCCGCTTCTGACCACCCTTCCAGCTCGAGCGCAAGCTGAGACTGACTCCGATCAGAGTTCGGAAGAGCAGACCCAGCTGGAGGATGCTTTAACAGGGGAGGCCAACGCGCCTCAATCTGCACCTCAATCTGTGGAGGTGGAGGAGTTTGAAGGTGCTCAGGAAGCACCAGTTGCTGCAGAAAACGAAGTCACTGAGCAGCCCAGAGTGCTGATTACAGAGGTGATGATCGAAGGGATCGATGGTCACCCTGAACAAGAGCGGTTGGAACTGGCTGCTTATGACGCCATGACCGTTCGCCCTGGTAGTCGCGTCACCAGGGATGAACTGAAAGTTGATTTAGAGGCGATCTACGCCACCGGCTGGTTCTCTGATGTACGCATAGAACCGGTGAACGGCCCTCTTGGCGTGCAACTTGTGGTTCAAGTTGCTCCCAATCCCGTGCTCACAAAAGTTGAGCTGTTGCCTGAAGACAATGAGATCCCTCCGCAGGTCATTGAGGATGCCTTCAGTTCCGATTACGGACGCACGCTGAACCTCTCCGAACTTCAGCTTCGGATGAAAGAACTTCAGACTTGGTATTCAAACGAGGGGTATGCCCTTGCAAGGGTCACAGGTCCAACGCGAGTTAGTCCAGATGGAGTTGTTGAGCTCAAAGTTGTCGTTGGCACGGTCGCTGGCGTTGAAGTGCAGTTTCTCAATAAGGAAGGCGAAACCACTGACGAAAACGGTGAGCCGATTCGAGGAAAAACAAAACCTTGGGTGGTTACGAGAGAAATCTCAATCAAGCCAGGAGAGGCCTTCAATCGCAACCAACTTGAGGGTGATATCAAACGCCTTTATGGAACTTCGCTATTCAGCGACGTCAAAGTCACGTTGAAACCTGTTGCAGGAAAGCCGGGCGAAATCAATATTGTTCTGGGGATCGTTGAACAATCCACCGGTTCTCTTTCTGGTGGCTTGGGCTATAGCCAAAGTCAGGGAGTCTTTGGTCAAATTCAAGTTCAAGACAGTAATCTCTTCGGTAGAGCATGGAATATTGCTCTCAATCTTACATACGGACAATTCGGTGGTCTGGCTAATTTTACGTTTACTGACCCATGGATCAAGGGTGATTCGCATCGCACTTCCTTCCGTACTTCTATTTTCCTAAGCCGAGAAGTTCCTCAGGTTTTTCAAAGTCAAGACAAGGGTGACATTGTTACGGTCACTGACTATGAGGACAATAATTCCTCTCGTGCTTACGAAATTAACAACAAAAAAAATCCTGCTGGTCGGAAGTTTGATAATGTTGACGACGCTTCAAAGCTTTTCCCTGAAGATAGTTGGTTTGATTACGAGGGAGATACTGTTGTCCTGCAGAGAGTTGGAGGTAATGTTATCTTCGCTCGTCCGCTTAATGGTGGAGATCCCTACAAAAATGCTCCCTGGCAGGTCCTTGTCGGGATGAATGTTCAAAACGTTAGGCCGATTAATTTCGAAGGTAGTTCTCGTATATTTGCTACGCCTAATAAGCGCAATAAAAATGATATCCCTAACGAGAACATAATTTGCATCGCTTACAATTGCGCATCCGAGAATAATCTTGCTGGCTTGCGACTTGCTGCAACGTATAACTCGTTAAACGATCCGCGGAATCCTACTTCCGGAAATTTCTTTAGTCTCGGAACCGAACAATTCTTGTCGGTTGGTGAGAATTCTCCAACTTTTAATCGAGTCAAGGCAAGTTACACTCAATTCTTTCCAGTTAACTGGTTGAAGATCGCGAAGGGTTGTCGGCCTAAGCCCGGAGAAAAATTAAATTGCCCGCAATCGATCGGGCTCCAAATTAAGGCTGGGTCAATCGTTGGCGATCTTCCTCCCTACGAAGCCTTCTGTCTGGGAGGCTCTAATTCGGTTCGTGGCTGGTTTGATTGTGACTTGGCGGTTGGGCGAAGCTATGGCGAAGCAACTTTGGAATACCGATTCCCACTGATTAGTATATTTGCAGGGGAATTATTTGTTGATGCTGGTACTGATTTTGGGTCCCAGAATAATGTTCCTGGAAAGCCTGGTAAATTGCTTGAAAAGCCAGGATCAGGCTTCTCCGTCGGTACAGGTGTCATTGTGACGACGCCAGTCGGCCCTCTGCGTCTAGAGGTTGCCAGTCAGGATTTCACCGGTGAGTGGCGATTCAATTTGGGTGTTGGCTGGAAGTTCTAATGATGTCTTGGCCTGCTGACTACGACAGGCCTTGGACGTTGGCATCCAGTGTGTCGCGCTCAGGGATTGGTTTACATAGCGGACAGCAATGTCAAGTCACCCTTGCTCCCTCGGAGCAGGAGGGCTTCTATGTGCGCTGGCTTGATCAAACCTCAGAGCCCGTACGTCTCGATCCTTCGCAGGTGCGCGACAGCCAGTTGTGTACCACCCTTGATTTTGGTGACAGAAAGCTTTCCACGGTGGAGCATTTGCTCGCTGCTGTTGCTGGCTGCGGGGTGTCCCATTTGGAACTGCAGGTATCGGGTACTGAAATACCGCTTCTCGACGGTTCCGCTTTGGGCTGGGTTGAGGCGATCGCTGAAGCGGGCTTGACAACAGCGTCGACACCACGTCGTCCCCCCTTGGTGCTCTCTGAACCGCTAGCTTTTTATCGCGGCAGTAGCGCCATCGTTGCGACGCCTGCTGATCGCTTCACGCTGGTTGGCGTGATTGACTTCCCTCAGGCAGCGATTGGTCGTCAGCAATTTGCTCTAGAGCTTTCTCCTCAGGCGTTTATTGATGAGATCGCTCCTGCTCGTACCTTTGGGTTTCGCGAGCAAGTAGAACAGCTTCGCTCCTCTGGTCTCATTCGTGGAGGTGCCTTAGATAACGCTCTCGTTTGTGATGGAGATTCCTGGGTGAATCCCCCTCTGCGTTTCCCAGATGAACCAGTGCGCCATAAGATCTTGGACTTAATCGGAGATCTGGCTCTCATAGGTTTCCCTCAAGCCCAAGTGCTGGTCTATCGCGGATCTCACGGCCTTCATACTGAATTGGCCGCGGCACTTGCCGATCAACTCGTTCCTCAACGCTGAGCCACTTGACCGTTCTTGCCTCTACCGACACTCCCGCAGCGGTGCTGAATGCCGAGCAGATCATGGGTTTGCTGCCGCATCGCTATCCATTTGCCTTGGTGGATCGGGTGCTGGAGCACGTTCCAGGGGAACGAGCTGTTGCCCTCAAGAACGTCACCTTTAATGAGCCGCAGTTCCAGGGACATTTTCCTGGTCGACCTCTGATGCCAGGGGTCTTGATTGTGGAAGCGATGGCTCAGGTGGGTGGGTTGATTGTGACTCAGATGCCAGATCTCCCTAAGGGCCTGTTCGTGTTTGCCGGCATTGATGGAGTTCGTTTTCGTCGCCCGGTGGTTCCAGGGGATCAATTGAGGATTACTTGCGAGTTGCTCAGCCTGAAACGCAAGCGTTTTGGCAAAGTGAAAGCGGAGGCCACGGTGGATGGACAGCTTGTCTGTTCTGGTGATCTGATGTTTTCTCTGGTGGATTGATCGTGATGAGTGAGGAGCTCTCCACATCAGTGATTACTGACGATCGCCCTGCCCAGGTTCATCCGATGGCGGTGGTTGATCCCAGAGCAGAACTCGCCCATGGAGTTGTGGTCGGTCCTGGAGCGGTGATCGGCCCTGAGGTGAGTATTGGGGCTAACACCTGGATCGGTCCGCACGTGGTACTCGATGGTCTGCTGCGCATTGGTGCGCACAATCGCATTTACCCCGGCGCTTGTTTGGGGCAAGAACCTCAGGATTTGAAATACAAAGGCGCTCCAACGGAGGTTGTGATTGGTGATCACAACACCATTCGTGAATGCGTCACGATTAATCGCGCCACTGATGAAGGAGAGCAAACTCGGATCGGTGACAACAACTTGCTCATGGCTTATTGCCACCTTGGGCATAACTGTTTGCTGGGTAACAACATTGTGATGTCGAATGGCATCCAAGTAGCAGGCCATGTGCTGATTGAAGATCGCGCTGTAATTGGTGGTTGTTTAGGAATTCACCAATTCGTCCACATCGGTGGTATGGCCATGGTTGGCGGCATGACTCGTGTGGATCGTGATGTTCCTCCCTACTGTCTCGTTGAAGGTCATCCAGGCCGGGTCCGGGGGCTTAATCGTGTGGGCTTGAGGCGTCAGGGCCTGCACCGCCTCGAGGGGGGCCAGGAATTCAAACAGCTTCAGGACATTTGGTCGTTGCTCTATCGCTCCAATCACGTCATTGCCGACGGCTTAAACCTTGCGAGGCAGCAGGCCTTGCTGCCTGCCGCGAATCATCTCTGCACGTTTTTGGAGGGTTCCTTGTCGACAGGTCGACGGGGCCCTATGCCTCCTCCATCTAGTCGCTGATGGTGCGTCTGCTCATCAGCACCGGCGAGGTGTCAGGAGATTTGCAGGGAAGCCTTCTAATTCAGGCTCTTTGGCGTGTCGCGAAGCGTCGTGGACTGGATTTAGAAGTTCTTGCTCTCGGGGGTGAGCGGATGAAGGCCGCCGGAGCTGAGTTGCTGGCGGACACCTCTCCGATGGGAGCGATCGGTTTGTGGGAAGCCCTTCCTTTGGTGGTTCCCACGATTCGATTGCAAGCCAGGGTGGATCGGGTATTGAAGGAGCGTCCACCCGATGGGGTGGTGTTAATCGATTACATGGGCGCCAACGTGCGCTTGGGCCACAGCCTCAGAGGCCGACTGCCGGATGTGCCAATCACTTATTACATCGCCCCCCAGGAATGGGCTTGGCGCATTGGGGAAGGAGGCACCAAAAGTTTGCTGCAGTTCACAGATCGCATCCTGGCGATTTTCCCTGAAGAAGCTGAGTTTTATTCCGGTCGAGGCGCTGAGGTCACCTGGGTGGGGCATCCCCTTCTGGACATGGTTCCGGTTTCATCCGATCGCCAGGCTGCTCGTTGTGCGTTGGGTTTGCCCTTGGAAGGAGCTCTCTTGCTCTTGATGCCTGCATCGCGGCCTCAGGAACTGCGTTATCTCATGCCTGAATTGGTGCAGGCTGCTGCCACCCTTCAGGCGCGTGACCCATCTCTGAATGTGATGGTGCCTGCCGGATTGGAGCGCTTTGAGGAGCCTCTTCAACAGGCCCTGGATCAAGCGGGGGTTCGCGGGACCGTCATCCCTGCCGACCAGGCGGATGCCATGAAGCCCCACCTGTTTGCAGCGGCCGATTTGGCACTGGGTAAATCGGGAACCGTGAATTTGGAATTGGCGTTGCAGGGTGTACCGCAAGTGGTTGGCTATCGAGTCAGCCGTGTCACTGCTTGGGTGGCACGGAGAATTCTCCGCTTTCACGTGGATCACATCTCGCCGGTCAATCTTCTGCTCAAAGAGAGACTGGTGCCGGAGCTGTTGCAGGAGGATTTCAACGCCGATCAGTTAGTTGCATTGGCCATTCCGCTGTTGAACAACCAAACGGTTCGGCAAAGGGTTTTGGATGGGTATCAGCGCTTACGTGACACCCTTGGTGAACCGGGTGTGACCGACCGTGCGGCGGAAGCCATCCTTGACCAGATCAAACAGCCCTCTTGACCTCATGCGTGCATTAATCCCACTGGTTTTGACCAGCATGATGTTGTTGAGTCCGATGTCAGCTATGGCAGCTGTCCAGGATGCTGTCCTTGCTGGTGGCTGCTTTTGGTGCCTTGAGCATGATTTAGAGGATGTTGAAGGTGTGATCTCGGCTGAAAGTGGGTACAGCGGTGGCCATGTGGAGAACCCCACTTATCAACAAGTAAGTAGTGAAAAAAGTGGGCATCAAGAGGTGGTACGTGTTCGATTTGACTCCGATAAAATCAGTTATGCCAATCTTTTGCAGCATTATTGGCGAAACATTGATCCTCTTGATGGGAAAGGCCAGTTTTGTGATCGAGGTGACTCGTATCGGCCAGTTATTTTCACTTCTGGAGACAAGCAGGCCACCGCTGCTCAGGCAAGTGCTGCCTCTGCTGCAAGTGAATTAGGGGTGTCAAGATCCAAGATAAAAGTGCAGATTCGTGATTCAGTTCGGTTCTGGCCTGCAGAGGATTATCACCAAAATTACGCTAAAAATAATCAGCTTCGCTATCGCTACTACCGATTTAGTTGTGGGCGCGATCGCCGCCTTGATGCTGTGTGGGGGGAGCGCGCAAGATCAGGTACAGCGTGGGTGAATCAAGCGCAGCCATAATCCACCTCCGAAACCTGAAGAAAATCTGTAATTTGAATATTGGTTTTTTTCAGGCGTTTCTCAGTAAAGATGCGGGTTTTCCCCTCTCGACGCTCCCAGATTTTGTCCTTACCATTGGTCCAAGATTTGTGGAGGGGGCTGTATGTATCTGCTGACGATCAAGGATGGTCTGGTAACGCGTCACGTGGGTCCTTATCCGTCTCCGAAGCTTGCTTCCGATGATTTGGATCGAGTGCTTGCAAGTTGTTCTGAGCGGGCTCGCTGGCAGATTCATGCGCTTGAGTGCCCACGTGCCATGACTGCGGTTGCGTCCTAATCGGCTTGTCGGCCTGGATAACCGCTGAGAAGACCGCTTTCGATCATTAAGCCGATGCCTGCATTAATACAGATCAGGCTGAGGGCTCCATACCAGAACCAAGGCCCACGGTCTTGTCCAAGCATCTGAATAATGCGTCGACTGATAGCTTCCCCAAAGAGGCAGAGTCCTACAGGTAAAAGCAGAACGCCAAGTTGAGCTCGCAGGTACCAGCGCAAGGGTCTGGAAGCCATTCGTTTTGGTTGTCGCACAGTCTTTGAAAAACCTAGTTCTCGGCCTGATGTGTTTGCGCGCACACCCAATTCACCAAGGTGCGCACTCCGTAGCCAGTGGCTCCAGCAGGATCCATACCTCTCCCCTTGTCGCTCCACACCGTGCCCGCGATGTCGATGTGCGCCCATGGAATGGAGCCCTTAACAAACTCCTTGAGGAATAAAGCGGCTGTAATCGAGCCTCCTGGCCGGGGACCTGTGTTTTTTAAATCCGCAAGGAGTGATTTGAGGCCCTTGCGATAAGCCTGGTGCATTGGCATCCGCCAGAGCCCCTCACCTGCATCTTTTGCTGCTCCTTTTAAGGAGTTGGAAAGTGAGTCGTCTTCAGTCCAAAGTCCAGCAATCTCGTCGCCAAGGGCAATCACGCAGGCACCGGTCAATGTGGCCAGGTCCACGATGGCATCGGGTTCAAGTTCGGATGCATACACCAAGGCATCCGCGAGGGTCAGCCGTCCTTCCGCATCCGTGTTGTTGATTTCAATTGTGGTGCCGTTAGAGGCGGTGACGATGTCACCTGGATGCACGGCAGAGCCGTTGATCATGTTTTCGCATGACGCCACCAGCATGTGCACTTCAATCCCCTTGGGGCGGAGCTCAGCGATTGAGCGCATCGCGCCAAGCACAGCGGCACTGCCTCCCATATCGAATTTCATCATGTCGATCTGCGCAGCACCCACTTTCAGGTTGTAACCACCGGAATCAAAGGTGAGCCCCTTGCCGACCAAGACCACCCGTTTTGTGGCAGGACCGGAAGGGCGGTAAGTGAGATGGATGAACTTGGGATCCATGTCTGAGCCTTGGCAGACTGAAAGGAATGACCCCATTCCCCTCGCTTCACAGTCGCTCCGCTCAAGCACCTTCAAGTCCAAGCCATGCTCGCGCGCCATCTGAGCAGCGCTTTCGGCAAGGGCTGATGGAGTAACACTGTTGGGAGGTGCTGCAACGAGCTCTCTTGCGAGTTCTACCCCTGCGCAAATGGGGTGCACCGCTTCGAGGGCGCTGTTGAGGGTATTGGGGAGGGGGCCGAGCAGTTCAAGTTGCTCGGGGTGAATGCTGGGCTCGGGTTGACTGCGGAAACGTTGATCGCTGAAGAGCGCAAGCCTCACCGCTTGCGCTGCAACGGTCACCGCTTCTGCAGGATCAACGGCGTTCCATGGCAGTAACAACCCAAGACTGCCCGTCTGGTCCTTGCTCGCTCGGGCCGCCGCAGCGCCCGCCTCTCGAAAGCTATTGACATCAAGTGCTTCAAGAGGCCCCAGGCCTATGAGTACGAGGGAGATGCACTTGGGGTTCAGGAGTTGAAGGCTCGCACTCTCTCCCTTTTTCCCTTGGAACTTCCGCTTTTCCAACCAGTTGCCAAGGGAGATGGAAAAGCGTTCCTCCATCGCAGGTATCCAGCCATTGGGATCACCCTCTGCAATGCCTAGGGCCAACACGGTTCCCGACCAGGCCTCTGGTTGGGCCGAAGAGAGGGAGATCTGCATGGAGATTGGGCGCGTGAGCCGATGCTACGAGGCACCCTCAATCGGCATGGAACGGCGTGGACCAACGCTCACGGGTCTCCTTGTTAAAAGGCGGTTGCCAGAGACGAATCAAGGTTTGTTCCAGCCGTCGTCGAGGACGGGTTTCCTGCGGGACATCGGCCCAGAAACGGATGCTTGTGCTGCAGCACAAGCCTGTGCTCATGCAGGCCTCTTGGTAACTCGCCAAGTAAGCCTTGCAGTCGTGCTCGCCTTTCCAGCGCCGATCCGCCGCCTTTGTTTCTCCGATGTAGAGAAGAATCGGGTGTTCGAGTTCTTTCGGCCGATCCATCACGAGATAGATGGCAGCCCCTCGGTGGGGACTGTTGGGCCAGCGCCAGAAGCTCAAAGGTAAGGGCCTGAGCTGCAGGGGCTGGAAGCTACTCAGCGGATTGGTGTTGTCACTGGCAAACAGGTGCTGTTGTTCTGCGTGTTGATTCCGATGCCCGAACTGAGCAGAAAACAGAGGTGCTTGGAACTGATGAACTCGCTCTTGCCAGTCCTGTAATAGCTCTGAGCTCAGGGGCAGGGAACGTTCGATCAGACCACTGGACTCTGCCAATGGTTGCTCAAATAGGTTGCCCTGCCCAGGGGGAGTGGCCATGGGGTTATTAGCTCCTTGGAGGGAGGCTGGGGCCTGATGGCCGTGCCCCAAAGCTCACGCGGCCAATCAGCTGTTCCACAGCATCAGGCGGTAAACAGACGCGTTCCTGAAGATCAGCGAGATGCTCAAACGGTTTCCGCCGCCGCTCCTCGATCAAACGTTGGAGGCGGGGTTTTGGCCAGTTGAGAGTCTGCTCTAACAAGGTGGGTGCCGCGGCATTGAGATCCAGTGGAGGCTGTTCAGGCAGCACTGGAGTATCCCCATGCCAGCGAAACACCAGGTGAGGCGTCCACAGTCCTATGAGATCAGCGGGAAGGTTGAGCAAGAGCGCGAGATCATCCAGCTGGCTGAATTGCACCCCACCCCGTTGCAGTCGCATCAGCACATCCACCATGTGTTCACTGCAACCAGGCAGTTTTTGCCATTGTTCAGGCGTCGCCCGATTGACATCCAGGGTCCAGGTATCCGCTGCGTTAGGGGTCTCCCTCTGCTTTGGTTTCGCTCGGACAGGGTCTGGAGGGAGATCGCCGGTGGCCTGCAAGAGCTTGCGAGCCAGGGGGTCAAGCCAGTGCTGGCGCGACATTGCTTTAGGGACTTTCTTCTTGGCCAGGACCAT
The DNA here is from genome assembly GCF_047302735.1 of Synechococcus sp. Cu2B8-bc1011. Taxonomy (NCBI): domain Bacteria; kingdom Bacillati; phylum Cyanobacteriota; class Cyanophyceae; order Synechococcales; family Synechococcaceae; genus Synechococcus; species Synechococcus sp. Cu2B8-bc1011. The sequence continues at coordinate 2,509,639 of NZ_CP138915.1, read as the reverse complement.
ACCGAGCCCAAGCCTGTGGTGTTAGGGGGTCCAGCGCGGAGGCGAGGTTGGGATGTCGATCAGTCCCTGTTGAAAGGCAACCACCACGGCATGGGTGCGGTTGTTGGCTTGCAACTTACGCAGAAGGCTGCCGATGTGGGATTTCACCGTGTCGATCGAGACCACAAGACTGTCTGCGATCTCCTGATTGCTCATTCCTTTGCAAAGTCCACGCAGCACGTCCTCTTCCTTCAAGCTCAGTTCGGGAGGAATGGAGCCAGAGGCTGTGCGTGCCAGTCGACCGTGGCGGAGAACGTCTGCGATCACTGAATCGTGATAGGTGCCATCGGATTCCATTGCGGTTAGGGCTGCAGTGACGCCTCCCATCCCGACATTCTGATGCGAGCACAATCCATCACAGGGCGCGTCGATCGCCTGGAGGATGGTCCGCAGAATTGGACGCTGAACGAGTAGCAACGCTTTCAAAGTGGGCTTGTTTTGTTTGGCGCGCCGAATGAGGCTTGGACCATTGCCACCCTCGAGCTGGTCTGTGCAGATCAAGAGATTGACATCATCCGTTTGCAACCTCTGAAGACAGTCCTCTTCCGTGGTGGCGGCAGCAACCAGGTGCCCAAGGTCTTGAAACCAGCCCATCCAACTGGCTAATAACACGCGATCGCCACTGGCAATCGCTGTGCGACTAGTGCGCAGAAGACTGTGCCCCTGTTTGCTGCGCGTCTGAAGTCTGGGGATCTGGGAGGTGAGATCCACGCCATTTTGAAACTCTCTTCATGTTGACTTTGGTGAGGGGGCGTGGATCCGCACTGTGAGGGATTCCGCGAATTGTTCAAAATATGGATGACTCTTTTTCAAGACCATGGCCTTCTTCGATTCCGAAATCGTGCAGGAGGAGGCCAAGCATCTTTTTGGCGACTATCAGCAGTTGATGCAGTTGGGGTCGGATTATGGAAAGTTCGACCGAGAAGGGAAGAAAAAGTTCATCGACACGATGGAAGATCTGATGGAGCGTTATCGCGTTTTTATGAAACGCTTTGAGCTCTCGGAAGACTTCCAAGCCAAGCTCACGGTCGAGCAGTTGCGGACGCAGCTTGGGCAGTTTGGGATTACACCGGAGCAAATGTTCGAGCAGATGAATCAAACCTTGGAGCGGATGAAGAGTCAGCTCGAGCAATCGGAAGGTCAGTGAGCCGTACGATCCCTCGCACAACAACGTTCTCCCGTAATGACAGTCAACCCCCATTCACTGCCGAACTGGTTGGCGCGGGGGATGGCCGATTTGTTTCCGGACGGTCAATCGGATGATGTGGATCAGGCGTTGGCTGCTCGCTTGGCCGCGGCTGAGTTGGAAGGCCGTCCTCTGCGGGTGAAGTTGGGCATTGACCCAACGGGAAGTGATATTCACCTTGGCCACAGCATTTTGTTTCGAAAGTTGCGCGCTTTTCAGGATGCGGGGCATACAGCGGTCCTGATTATTGGTGATTTCACGGCCCGGATCGGCGATCCAACGGGCAAGAGCTCCACGCGTGTGCAGCTCACAACGGAACAGGTGGAAGCCAATGCGACAACGTATTTGCGTCAGTTAGGGCAAGGACAGCCCAAGGAGCGTGCCCTACTTGATTTTGAAACTCCAGGACGGCTGGAGGTGCGACGCAACAGTGAATGGCTTGAGGCCCTGGATCTGCCCCAGGTGATTGGCTTGCTGGGAACGGCCACGGTGGGCCAAATGCTGGCCAAGGATGACTTTGCCAAGCGTTATGGGAGCGGCACCCCAATTGCTCTGCATGAGTTCCTTTACCCCCTGCTTCAGGGGTATGACTCTGTGGCTGTGGATGCTGATGTGGAATTGGGGGGAACGGATCAGAAATTCAATGTGGCGATGGGGCGTGACTTACAGCGTCACTTCAGCCAAAGAACTCAGTTCGGCTTGCTCTTACCCATCCTTGTCGGTCTTGATGGCGTTCAGAAGATGAGTAAGAGCCTTGGCAACACGGTGGGTCTGGAAGAGGATCCGTTGTCGATGTATTCCAAACTCGAGAAAGTTGGTGATGCGGCCATCAACGACTACGTGATGTTGCTCACCGATTTGGCCCATGAAGCGTTGCCAGACAATCCCCGTGAAAAGCAAAAAGCAATGGCTCTGGCGGTGACGGCAAGCCGCTACGGAATGGAGGTGGCCCAAAAAGCACAGGCGGATGCCGCCACCTTGGTGGCTGGATCGGCTGCAGCAGCAGCGGATGTACCAGAGGCTTCCCTTTCAGCAGTGAATTTCCCCGCCAAGGCGTTCTATCTGCTTAGCGCGGTGGGTATTTGTGCCAGTAGCAGTGAAGCGCGCCGGCAGATCAAAGGGGGTGCAGCACGCCTTGAGGGAGAGAAAATTACCGATCCCAATCAGGAATTTGGTTCGGTATCCGACTTGGAAGGGAAGGTCCTTCAGCTCGGTAAAAAGACATTTAGGCGATTGGTCCCTTGATAGGGCAAAGGGGTGGGTGTCCTGAGCCTTGATGTGCTGCTATGACTGCCATAGCTGGAATTCGGGAGGCACCTGTTTGATATGAAATCTTCGCGCTCAATCTTGGGAGCATTCCTCACCTTTGTGGTGGGAGTGGGACTAACGGCACCGGCCAATGCCGGGATTAAGGATGAATATGAGCGAGCTCAGGAGTGTGACTACAGCCAGGCTGAATATGGAAGTGATATTGGCGTCTTTGATGAAGTCAACGTGCGATTTTGCATCAGCCAAGATCGTCGTTTTGTTATCTATGTGATGCGAAGTGGTAAGGCATGGGCCTTGCCATTTGATCGTGACTATCGCCAGGCTGGAGTCATGAGCTTGAATACAATTGAAAATGACAAATTAGTTCACTATGCCAAGAAAAAAGGTGTTGTGGAGCGCGTGATTTTGGGTAGAAAACGTATGGAAAGGCCAGTTTTGTATTGATGTCTTCCATCCACTTGTGCTGTGAATTGAATGCTGACATCTCGTTGTGTGTTGCCTGTTGCGGCAGGATTGGCAGAGGGCCCTTGTTGGTGGACCGAGCGTCAAGTTCTTCTCTGGGTTGATATTGAGGCTTCAAGGATTGGCCTGTTTGATCCTGCAACAGGCAACAATGATTTTTTGCATCTTCCCGCCCATGTGGGTGCTGTTGTTCCCACATCGGTTGGAGATTTGCTCTTGGCAACAGCGGCGGGGTTGATGAGGATGGATCCGAGCAACGGGGCTGTGACCTTGTTGTCTGATCCTGAGGCGGATCGTCCTGGTAATCGTTTCAACGACGGTAAATGTGATCCTTGGGGGCGCTTTTGGGCAGGCACGATGGCCTACGACTTCGAGCCGCTGGCTGGATCTCTATGGCGGCTAGATGGTGATGGAGGCATTAAGCGCCAACGCAGCCAGCTCACCATTTCCAACGGACTGGCTTGGAGCCAAGACCGAGGGACGCTCTATTTCATTGATTCGCCAACGCTGAGTGTGATGGCTTTCCCGCTCACCGTTGCTGGTGAGATCGCTGGAGACCCCAGCATCTGTCTCCATATTCCAGAAGATTGGGATGCCCTTCCGGATGGCATGTGCATCGATGCGGAGGGAATGCTTTGGATCGCCCTGTTTGGCGGTGGTTGCGTGACGCGTTGGGATCCGTTGCGTGGTCGCTTGCTCGACCGCTTGGCGTTGCCTTGTCGTCAGGTCACATCCTGTTGTTTTGGTGGCCCCAATTTGGATCAGCTGTTTGTTACAACTGCGAGAAGGGGGATGGATCCTGTTGCAGTGAAGGCCGAGCCATTGGCTGGTGGCTTGTTTCAGGCCGATGTGGGCGTGAAAGGTTTGCCTGCGGATTATTTTCAAGTCCTGGGTTGATCCAAGGGGTTGCGCATGACGCATCACGATGAGGGTCGTGCAGAGACGGTGTGTGGCTTCCTCTTTCTCGGCTGAATCCGCGGAACGGATCATTGTGGCTCTCGACGGTATGGCCCCTGATCAAGCGCTTGCTTTCAGTGCCCAGGTGGAAGGTTTGCGTTGGGTGAAGGTTGGCCTGGAGCTGTTCGTTCAGGCGGGGCCGGATGTGGTGATGCAGTTGCGCGATCAGGATCTGCGCGTGTTTTTGGATCTCAAATTTCACGACATTCCGGCCACCATGGAGGGATCCTGCCGCCGGGCGGCAGCGTTGGGAGCCGAACTGATCACGGTGCATGCCTGCGCTGGGACTGAAGCTCTCAAGGCTGCGCAGGCTGGAGCGGTTGCCGGCGCTGCCTCGACCGGTATCGCAACGCCAACGCTGCTTGCGGTCACGGTGCTGACCAGCTGGGAAGAGCAACGGCTGCAGCGGGAGCTGGCGATCGAGCAAGGCATCGCCGATCGGGTCTTACAGCTGGCTCAATTGGCGGCAACAGCGGGTGTTGGTGGCTGCGTGTGTTCGCCGTTGGAAGTTGCCTCTTTAAGAGCTCAACATCGAAGGCCATTCGCACTGGTGACGCCAGGCATTCGCCCTCAAGGCAGTGCAGTGGGAGATCAGGTGCGAGTCATGACTCCTCCAGATGCGATCGCGGCTGGAGCCTCTCAGTTAGTGATTGGTCGTCCCATCACGCAATCTACGGATCCAACTGGTGCGTTTGCGCAGTGCTGTGCTGCGTTAACGACGTAAGTCACGCATCGGTGCACCCCCCTTTGTTCGCTCAGCTGGTTTTCAATCCTTCTGGCCGATTTTGGGCTCGCTGCCTTCGAGAATCCTTGAAAGGTTGCTGCGGTGTCGCCATAGCACCAAGCCCATGGCTACGAGCGCTATCAGGATGTAGGAAGCAATGCCTGAGAAGCGGAACATCAATAGGGGCAGGCTGACTGCGGCCAACACGCTGGAAAGCGAGACGATGCGGAAGAGCCAAAGCGTCAGCAAAAACACTCCAAAACTGGCCAGCCCCACGGGCCATGCCAGACCGAGAAACATGCCGAAGCCTGTTGCTACTGCTTTTCCGCCTTTGAAATTCAGCCACACAGGCCAGATATGGCCAGCCAAGGCGCTCAGCCCTGCTAACACTTGAATCCAATCACCTTGGCCAAGGGCGCGCGCCAGTAGGACAGCGGCCGCTCCCTTCCCAACATCGATCAAAAAGACACCCATGGCAGGCCCTTTGCCCACTTGCCTCAGCACATTGGTGGCTCCAGTGGACCCGGAACCGAGCTCGCGCAAGTCAATGCCTTTGAGCCAGCGGCCTGCAAGCCAGCCACTGGGGATTGATCCGAGTAGGTAGCCGAGGATTAGAGAAAAGAAACCCATCAGAGCAGTTCGTTGTCGTCGTAGTCGATCTCACCGGGTCCAGCCGCAAAGGCCATCCACAGCGGAAACTGAAGCACGGGGATGTCGACGACACGCTCAGCGGCATCGATCAGGATCAGCGGCACTTCGCCGCGTTCCTCAAGTCGGTCAGCCCGCTCAACTAACGCATCACCACGTTCAAAGAGCACGATGCCGCTGTTGGGACCAAAGTCTTCTCGGCCTAATCCAAGAGCATCTTGCAAGCCGCGCCGCCATTCGCCGAGTCGCTCTGGTTGCCCTGCGAGAACAAGGGTCTGGAACTGATCGCCATAGAGATCGCTGAGAATAGAGATCAAGGCACTGCCTATCAACACGTTGCGTGGGCGATTCCCGCGACTGGACTGGGCTCCCCGTCCTCCCTGATTGAAGAACCAATCCTCGAGGAGGGCAATATCACTGTGATCAAGGCTGCGGCGCAGCTTCCAAGGATCGGCATAGAAGTCTGGTTGCTGGGCAAAACGCTCGAGGCTGGAGCGAATCAGCGCTTCATCGGGCCTAAAGGTGTCGGCAATTGCAGGTGATGGATCAGCAATGTTGCCCCCTTCCTGAGCGTTAGAAGCCTGTTGATCAAGGGGAGAAGGCTGAACCACAACCGGCTGGGATACCAGCTCCAGCTGCTCGACCGACTGAGCCATGCCTTGAAGCGCTCCGCTCAGATACTCCTGGAATCCCTTGACGCGCCGAGCAATGGCATCGGATTGGCCGACGAAGGTACCTGCAATCTCTTGTTCAAGCTGCAGCTTGCGTTGGTTGAGGCTCTCGATGTCTTGCTGCAAGGCATGGCGGCGTTGCTGCAGCTCGCTCAGGGCGAGGCTGATCAAGGCATCGCTACCTGCGTCTGAAGATGTCTCTCCAGCAGAATCGTCGCTCTGTGGTGCTTCAGTTTCAGGTGAAGACGCTTCGGCCGGCTCTCCGGAGTGCTCTTGGGGTGTGAGATCGGTGTCGTCTGGCATGGTCCGCTCGTCCTTGGGGTATTTCAGCTGATTGCGCGACGCAAGTCGAACCTTCTCTCCAAACGTGTAGGAAGCATTTCGTTTTCGTTACGCCAGCGCGTGAAGTGAGAAGTGATCCAAGCTTGCTTAGGGCTTGCCTTGTTGTAACTGCCCCACCCGTTGCTCTAGTTGCTCTTGAAGTTCTGCTGGATTGAACAGGATGGGAAGGAAATGAATGCTTTTGCTTTCACGGAAGTAAAAAAGTCCGGGCAGCCAAGGTGCGAAGAGGCGCCAAGACATCCATTCATTGAAGGGGAAACGGCGTAATTCCTCTTGTCCGCGCCACACCACCAGATCCTCCTCGCTGAATTCAAGTTTGAGGATGTAGGTCTGCACCAGAAGGAACACACTGAACAGCCCCACCACGAGGGTGGGCCAGGGACTGAGGGGTAAGAACCAAAGGCTTGCACTCAGCAACAAAATCAACAATGGCAACCTCGGACTCGGGCTGATGATCACGCTGTTGGTCTCTGGGGAGGGGGTCATGGGATTGGAGAATCAGCCGAATAAAATCTGAGTGAGCAGTACATCCATCAGCGCCACGCTGACAAGGATCATGACCACAGCTCCGGTGGTACTTGTGCCAACCTCTTTCGCTCCGCCTTTGGTGGTCATTCCCCATCCGCAGGCAATGACACCGATTTGAAGACCAAAGACCAGTGCTTTGATCAACATGAAGGGCAGGTCATCAGGTTCTAGCCAGGTCCTAACGGCTGTCCAAAATACGGCTGGTGGAATGCTGTAGAGGTTGGTGCTGCTGATTTGAGCGCTCCAGATCGCAACCCCAAAAAACAACAGGCACTGCACCGGTGCCATTACCACCATGGCGATGAGGCGTGGGACCACCAAGTACTCCACGGGATCGGTGCGCAGCATGGTGATTGCATCGATCTGCTCGGTGACCTTCATCGTTCCCAGTTGGGCGGCATAGGCAGTGGCAACCTTTCCAGTCAGCAGCGTGGCCGTTAGCAGGGGAGCAATCTCCCTGGCTAGGCCAATGGCGAGAACACCACCCACGGTGGATCCGGCGCCCATGCTGTTGAGCTCCGCTGTGATTTGAATGTTGAACACGGTGCCTGCAGCTAAGGCCGTGATGATCACGATCAAAAAGCTTCCAGGCCCTGCTTCCTGGAGCTGATCCAACAAATCAATGGTGTTGATTTGGCCTTTGATTGTGGCTGAGACAGCTTGTCCGCCGATCAGCAGGCTGCTGCCAAGTCGGTTCAGCCAGCGAGGGGACTTCATTAAGACGAGATCAGAGAAAAGACTTAAGCGCTGTGCAGATGCGCGCCACGATCAGGCCAGCGTCGCATCAACAGAAGCCCAAACACCACCAACACAGCTGGAATTAAACCCATGCAAAGACGAATGGCAATCAGTGCTGTTTCAGGCTGTTGGACGGAACTCAATGCGCCATCGGCTGCCTTTGTGGAGATGTACCCAGTGAGCTGAAGCAATGTTCCAAACACGCTCATGCTGAGGCCAATGATGAGTTTTTGCCCAAACACCATCCAAGCGGTGTAAAGGCCCGCTGGGTGGGTGGGATCCGCGTCGATCGCATCAGGAAGCAGGGACCAGGGGATGAGGTAAGCCGTTGAAGCTCCCAATCCCACCATCATGATTAGGCCGATCACAGGGATCAGGGCAACCACGCTGCTATCCGTCAGTGGCGCAAGGGTCATTGAAAGGAGACAGGCGGCAATCCAAATGCTCGATCCCCAGCCAAGTGCCTTGATTCGGCCGTATCGATTAGAGAGCACGCTCCAAACCTGGAGGCCCACCAATGCGGCGATATTGAAGGCAAGCAATAGCAATGTGGCAATTTCAGCTGGAACGTGGATGACTTGGACCAGCCAAATCAGGGCAACCACTTGCATCAGCTGAAGGCCAAACCACAGCAGCAAATACAGGCCTAGCACCATCAAAAAGCGTGAGTTGGAGCGAATGCGCCGTAGTTGCAACAGCAGAGGCTCTTTGTTGCCACTGGGGCGTTGAGCTTTTTTGGCATATGGGGCAAGACCCCAGCAGCAAAGCAATGTGGCGACTGCTGCGATCGTTCCCGTGATTTGTCCCATCAAGAGGTAGCCCCCACTTCCCTCTCGCAAGACGAAAACAGCGATGAGTAACCCGATCGTTCCCGCCAAAATGGATCCGGTAAATCGAGCTGCATTCAGCCGCGTGCGAATCGCCGTATCCGGTGTGAGCTCGGTAGAGAGCGCCGCATAGGGCAGGTTCACGCTTGTGTAGGCCGTCATAAGCAGGATGGCCATCACCACGTAATACGCCGTGCGTTGCAAAGTGCCGCCCTCAGGCACCCACCACATCGCTGCCAGGCTGATGCCCAAGGGCAGTGCGGCCGCAAACATCCAGGGAAGTCTTGGGCCCCATCGACTGCTGGTGTGATCGCTCATCCAGCCGATCAAAGGATCATTGATGGCATCCCAAAGTTTGATCACGGTGAGTAATGAGCCGGCAATCAGAGCTGGCAACCCTGCTGCAGAGGTGAAAAAGGGAAACAGGTAGAACCCCAGCGTCGTGGCGGCTAGTCCGGTACCTGCATCCCCGAGCCCATAAGCGAGCATGAGGCGGCGACGGGAGCCCTCGGGGCGAGCTGTTGAAGCGGTCAATCTGGAACAGGGGGCACGCGGAACGCCATAATGCTTGGGCACGCGACAGAACAGCTACCATTTCTGGTAAGCAGTTCTGACGTACTAGTGCGGGCGTAGTTTAGTGGTAAAACCTCAGCCTTCCAAGCTGATGATGCGGGTTCGATTCCCGCCGCCCGCTTGATTTACAAACTCAGTTGGTCTGCGTACTCCTGAGCCACCAGCACCACGAGGCTTCTCGCCTCTAATGGCACTCCAGATGGACTCCAGCGCTGGAAGCTCCTGGGGAGATCTTCTCCAGCAGGTAACGCGGTATCAATCAATCGACACCATGGCGAGGCCGCTGCCGGTAGGTCGAAGTGCATGGATTTGAAGTAGGCGTTGAAGCCCATCCACAACACAGCGCCTTGATGTCCTTGCTGCAGGCTCATCGCTAAGCAGTGGGACCAGTTAGCCCAGTCAGGTTTGCTGAGCTCTACGCCATGCCACTGCCGCCACAACTCGTCTGAATCGTTTGATCGCAGCGGTTTCTTTTCGTTGTGAGGCCGGATTGGATTGAATAAAGTTGCAAGTTGTTGGCGCACATCAAGCAGGCGTTGCACGTAGGTCTGCAACTCGTGATCGCAGTGATCGTCGCCCCAGATCATCCAGCTGAGCGGGCTGTCCTGGCACCAAGTGTTGTTATTCCCTCCCTGACTGCGCCCCACTTCATCGCCCATAAGGAGCATCGGGACACCACGACTCAGCAGCAAGGTGCTGAGCAGATTCCGTTGTTGTCGCCGTCGCAGTGCCTGGATAGCCCGATCGCTGCTCGGCCCCTCGACTCCGTGGTTCCAGCTGTTGTTGTGGTTCTCCCCATCTCTGTTGTTTTCACCATTGGCCAAGTTGTGCTTGTTGTTGAAGCTCACGAGGTCCAAGAGGCTGAAGCCGTCATGGGCCGTGATCAGGTTCACTGAGCTACCAAGGTTTGCCGCCTTTCCGTTGTAGAGATCGGGACTGCCACGGAAGCGTTGTCCGAGAGGCCAGGTGCTGCCCTCATCTCCTTTCCAGAAACTGCGCAATGCATCACGGAAGTGCCCATTCCAGGTGCCAATCCGTTTGGCCGGAAAATCACTCAACCGATAGAGCCCACCACAATCCCAGGGTTCGCTCACGAGTTTGAGTTCACTCAGCTGCGGATCAGCCTCCATCGCTTCAAACAGGGGCGGGTGTTCCAGGGGTTTCAGCTTCTCCCCTCGGCTGAGAGCGATCCCTAAATCAAAACGGAACCCGTCGATGCCCAGTTCATTGGACCAGCAACGCAGTGATTCAAGGATGAGTTGTCTGGAGAGAGGATCGTTGGCGGCAATGCTGTTGCCACAGCCGCTCACATCCAAGTACTCACCTGCATCGCTCTGGTGGTAGTAATTGCGATCAGCAAACCCCCTCCAGCTCAAGGTGGGACCGTTGCGGTTTCCTTCAGTGGTGTGGTTGTAAACCACATCCAAAAGCACCTCAATGTCTGCGTCATGGCAGGCCGCTACGAGGTCTCGGACCTGGTCTCGAGCCGAATGGGGATCCGAGCCCAGCGCGTATTCGTGATGCGGTGCAAACCAACTGAGAGGGCTATAACCCCAAACATTGTCACGACCAGCGGGGGCATCGTTGGGATCGAAGGCTTGGATCGGAAGCAGCTCGATCGTGGTGATCCCGAGCTCCTTCAGATAGGGGATCTTTTCGATCACACCTAAATAGGTTCCCCGTTGATCTGGGCTGACACCGCTGTCGGGGCGTTTGGTGAACCCGCCGATGTGGAGCTCGTAGATCACGGTCTCTTGCCAGCTGTGGCGAGGCCGGGGATGGGCTTGGAAATCGAACAGATCTCGTTCGCAAACCACTGATTTCAAGCACCGATCGGTGTTGGGTGATGCTCCGGTCGCCGCTACGCGCCGGTAGACGTTCCAGCCATCAATGGCGCGGGCGCAGGGGTCCACAAGCACCTTGGCGGGTCTAAAGCCATGGCCACCTGGCTCAATGGGGCCAAACACCCGATAGCAGTAGCAACATCCAGCACCAAGTCCTTCGACCTCGACATGCCAATAATCTGCCGAGCGATGCTCCTCCGACAGCTCAATTACCTGCGCTGGTGTGTTTGCCTCTGGATGGGCAAAGATCAGTAATTCCAGCCGATTGGCCATCGGCGCTGCAACTGAAAAATTCACACCTCGCGATGTGATCATGCTGCCTAGTGGCCAGGGACTGCCGCGATGGATCGTGCTCAAAGATCCGCCCGCAGATCGCAGGACGTACTTCCCTCAAAGTAGAGGGTGTGATGGAACTCCACCGAAATGACGATGACCTCGGCTTTGGAGTCAGGCCGACCACCTCAGCAAATTTTGGACAACCTTTGGTTGTTTCCACCCAATCGAGACTGTCGCGGTGGGTCATCTTGGTGGCTCGATGTCGAGCCTGAACCAGTACTGATTGATTGTCCGCCGCTGACCGAGGCCACCCTTCAAGCTCTGCATGACCTGGCTTCTGATCGTTTGCCCCGGATTCTTCTCACGAGTCGAGAGGGGCATGGACGCTTACGGCGTTTGCAAGAACGATTGGGATGGCCTGTGTTGGTTCAGGAGCAAGAGGCTTACTTGTTGCCAGGGGTTCAACCCCTTGAGACTTTTGTTGATTCCCACATCACCACCTCCGGTTTAAGGCTGCTTTGGACGCCAGGACCCACCCCGGGAAGCTGCGTTGTGCACGCTCCAGCCCCTCTGGATGTGCTGTTTTGCGGACGATTGTTAATTCCAGTTCAAGAAGGCCAGTTGGCTCCTCTTCGACATCGACGCACTTTTCACTGGCCGAGACAGCAGCTCAGTCTTCGGCGCCTGCGGGATTGGATTCCCCCAGAATCCAGTCCAGCACTTGCTTCTGGAGCAGGGCTTGGGGCGCTCCGAGGTGGGCGTCTCGCTCCTTTTAAGAGTTGGAGTCCTGCGCAATCAGACCGTCTTCCTCAAGACTGATTCGGTGAATGCATTGCGGCACAGCGTTTTTCGGTTGCTTCAAGGCGCTGGCCTCCATACGATTGGCACGCTCAAGGAAGCCGTGCGGATGTTGACCTCCGCAACGTCAACCAGCCCGCTCTCGCTCCACACCACTTCTTCCATGAACAAAGCTGACCTCGTCAACCTCGTTGCTGCTCGCACTGAACTCACCAAAACGGACGTCTCCCTCGTTGTTGACGCCGCTATCGACACCATCATTGATTCCGTTGTCGAAGGGAAAAAGGTTTCAATCCTTGGTTTCGGTTCATTTGAACCACGGGAGCGTTCCGCTCGTCAGGGCCTGAACCCTAAAACGGGTGAAAAGATCAAAATCCCAGCAAAGCGTGTTCCCGCATTTACCGCTGGCAAAATGTTTAAAGACCGCGTCCAGGGCTAGATCACTGAGCCTTTCATGATGATGGGGTGGTCTTTGGACCACCCTTTTTTGTTGATCTGAACGATCAGCACTGTCGATGGCTATCCAGCTTCCGGATCACCTAAGTCAAGTCCTGCAGAAAGGTCAGGGGCTAAGCCGACGGTGCTATCGGGGCCGATTTGCGCCGACTCCATCTGGTCCTCTTCATCTCGGCAATGTGAGGACGGCCCTTCTGTCTTGGCTGCGAGCCCGACTCAACAACGGGCAATGGCTGTTGCGGGTGGATGATCTCGACACCCCAAGGATTCGTACTGGCTCCATTGAATCGGTGTTGCAAGACCTTCGCTGGCTTGGACTCAACTGGGATGGACCCGTCGTACTGCAAAGCAGACGACGAGGACTCTATGGATCATTCCTTTCAACTTTACGGAAGCAGGGTTATCTCTATCCTTGTCGCTGCAGTCGCCGTCAGCTTGAAGGTGCAACGGTTTATCCAGGAACCTGCAGGCGGCTTCATCAAGATTGGGGCTTGAAGGACGCGCGATTACCGTCCTGGAGACTGCGCGTTGTTGAGCCCTTTGCCACAGCCGTAGGAGATGTCGTTCTCCGTCGCGCTGATGGAGTCATCGCTTATCACTTGGCTACTTCCATCGACGAGTTGGCTTTAGGCATCAACGAGGTGGTGCGAGGACAAGATCTGGTGTCGGTCTGCGCTGCCCAGCGTGCTGTCATCACGTCTTTGGGGATGACTTCTCCGCGCTATGGGCATGTGCCGTTGCTCTGTGATTCATCCGGTCAAAAACTTTCAAAACGTGATCATGCGACAGGCTTGAGCTCGCTGCGTGATCGTGATCAAGAGGCAGCACAAGTGATTGGCGAATTGGCCGCATCTCTTGGTCTGGTGGCTCCTGCGACAGCGATTTCGGCAGAAGAATTGCTAGAGGAACTGAGAGAACGTCAGGACAAGCTCACGTCATTGATTGTTGGGGCTGATTCTTCATGAAAAGTTCGGGATCACAACAGAAAAAAGGCCTCAAACTAAAAGTCTTGAAATGGCAACAGGAACGATGATTTGCAGAAGCTGCGGTGGTAGTGGAATTCAGCGGATCAATGACAAGCGTTTTCGCACGTGTCTTGATTGTCTGGGTCAAGGAGTGCTCATTCAAAGTCAAAATCAAGAGCTGGGCATGTCACTTCCAGCCCTTGGACTTCAGCACACCAAGGCCGTTTCTGAGTCAGTTAACGCAGTTGTTTCTTCCTCTGTTGCCAAATAAAGAAGGCGGCGGTCACCACGACAGCCAGCAAGGGCACAGTGGTGAACAGCAGAAGGGCGACAGCAGTCCAGTCGGTGTACATCCGATCAGTGAAATAGCTCTTGCATCCTCTCAGGAGATTGCGACCTCTGGGGCACTTCTCTTGGTCGTTTGTTGTGCCTTCATAGGCTCTGCCTCTGCCGCTTCGCTGAGAAGCGTCAATCCTGTTGCGTTGGATTGTTTCCGCTTCGAGCGAATCGCCAGCTGTCAGCAAGCCTTGATTCGTGCTGAACTGCTGCAGCGCAGTGCGTCAGCGCGCGATCGTTATCCGTGTCAAACGATGCTTTTAGGCCTTCAATCCGACTTGCTCATGGTGCAGCTCCGAGCGGGACGTGGGCAAGACGCTGTCAATTTTTTGACGGCTGTGAATGTTCAGTGCCAGGGCTTCTGAGGGCCGATGCCGTCAAACTGGTTTCAGTTGTCCATCAGCTCATGCCGATCCATCAACGTCTTGATGCGCGTTTCATGTCAGCGGTCGCTCTTGTTATCGGCTTTGTTTCACTGGTTGGTGTCTCAGTGAAGGGCCAGGTTCGCTTCAATGATTGCCAGCCTGTTGCGGGGGGAGGCGTGAGCTGCAACACAGTGCCCTATGGGAATACAAGAACACAGATGATTGATGGCGAATACGGACTTCTGGATCAAGCCAGTCCTGGATGGGCTGAATATGACCCCTATGAAGGGTATGAAGACATGTTTGGTGGCAACCAAACCTGATTCCTGATTGGATCGACCGCTCTGATACTCCGTCTACAGACGTCAAAAAGCTGTAGGGCGAACCATCTGCACCTTTATAACCATATTTGTTAGGAGGCAATCACAAGGCTTGGATGATTTTCCACAATTTTTCCACAGCCGCTGATCGTTGAATTCTGTGCAATCAAGGTTCGGCATCTCAGGTCTAGAAACAAGAGGGCTCCTCGTGCTTTAACGCCCTTTGTTTTGTTGATCACTGTTGATTTAATAAAGTTTTTGGAATTGCAGTCCAGTTATGGCAAGGGTTGATTGCGAGTAACGGATGTCACGTTGTTGTGTCGCCGGAGTTGCGACAGTTCATGACTGATCTTGCTTCATTGCTGTCAGAACCTCGAGATCAGCAGTCGCTCGCTCAAAAGACTGTCTTGATTTGAACTTCGTGTGGAAAAACAGATGCGGAGAGAAGGATTTGGCAAGTCAGGAATGATCACCCTTCCGGTTCTTTGAGGCGCCTTAAGGGCTCGATGATTTTTCGCCATGGCTTGGAGCACCTCTCAACGCTTTGGGCTGAGGTCGTCGACCAACGTTGGTTTCCCTGAGTGGCTTGCTCCTCTCTTCTGCGCGTCGCGAAATAGGTGGTGACTCAGCTCAATGTTTTTTCCATCTGGAAATGTACGAAATGCACGCCGGCAATCATGAATGGCTCAGGAGCGATCACCGTCCAGCCTCTTTGTTCAAGCATGGGCCTGGAGAGGAGGCTGGCCTCTGTCTGTAACCGTTGGATTCCCATTCGCTGCGCATCGCCTTCAATGGCCTGAAGAAGAGCTGAGCCATGCCCCTGTCGAGACGATCGACCTCGGCAATACAGCATTGATAATCGGTTGGCGGGATAGCGAATCGCGAACCCATCATCGATCCCACTGATCCAGCCTTGACCTTCTTCTAAGGTGCGATCCAAAAGTCCAGGCAGCAAAGCGAGGGTGGCCCAAGCTCGTATTTGATCAGGGCTGTAGGCCTGAGGGGCCTGCGTTTGAATGGCATCGACGTAAATCTCGCGTAATAAAGGTGAGTCAGTGGGCCGGATAGGTCGCATAGCAGCGCTTCGCAAAACGTTGCAAAGCAGGTAGGGTCTGTGTGGCTATCTGAAGTTGATGGGTTCCAGTTCTCAGTCCCAGGATGATTGGTTCCAAGAAGCATCTTCAGAACAAACCAAGTCTGGGCGTTTTGCTGCTGCTGAGCTTCTCAACGGTCGCTTGGCCATGCTCGGCTTTGTGATCGGTTTACTCACGGAAGTATTGACAGGTCATGGCATTCTGAGCCAATTCACTTTTGGCGTTTTGGGTTTGAATTGATGATCGATTATTCCGTTTGGATCTACCCAATGCTGGCAGGGAGTGCCTTGATTGCAGCATCTGTTGTTTACACTCTCTCCCAGCCAAGCGATTTTTCAGACTTGAAGAAAAAATAGTGCTTCGTCGCCTATTGCGAAGCCATATGGCATTGTTTCGGGTCTTTTTTATTGACTGTTCGTGAGGCACGTTCGCCCTGGAATCGATAAGATCGTTGTTGGATTGTGGAAGAGGCTTTGTCGTGAATTGATAAGTGGTAATTGGCGAAATTGCAGCAGCAGTCCTCCTTTTCAGAGATGCATCTTCAATGCCAGGACTGCTTTAACCTATGGTTTGACTTTGATGTTGGCAATCAATCGCAAAGAAATATTCCTGGACAGTGTTTCGCTTGGACAAGCTGGTTTGATCAAGAGGGGGAAAGCATCTCTTGATCGACGCAGCCTGGGACTATTGTTGAAGTAACTCCAACGATCGAAGTCGCAATGGTTCGGCTTTTTGTGCTGTTTGTTTTTTAAGCGTTCTCAACCGCTTCGATATGGATGTTGCTCATGGTGTCAGTGAGTTCGCCAATATCGATGAGCCCTTCGGCACTAAACCAAGGAGCGTTGGCCCAGCTAAAACCTTCTCCAAAGGTGTTGTCTGGTGCAACGACGTACCAGTGGCAAGCCGTGTCAGGGACGTCTACAGCGCATTTCGACCAATCGTTTGACCATTGAGGGACTTGAACCCACATCACAGCAGCGAACAACAGCGAAACAATCGTTCTGAGCATCTGATTCCTAAATGGCTTTACATCGTAATGGAAATTTAAGGATGTGAGCCGTTCGAGCTTTCCTCAATGGTGTCTGATAGCTTCAAGTCCAAGTTGCTGCAGTCTTTTTGGCCTAAAGATCTTCCCTTGGGATAACAGCTCAGTCGGGGCGTCATGGATGAGACGCGTCAAATTGTTTCCTGAATGAAGATGATTGATGGTTTGATCACCAATCAAGTGAAGCTCAATAGAGAAGAGAGAGATCAATTGTTGATTTTCTCTTGATAAGACGTGACTTAGGGATACGGGTGTCGAAAAATATTGGTAATGTTGGTTATGATATTTTGCCGCCAATCGAGAATATAATGCGTTTCTTGCTTTTGGCTAATTTTTAAAAGATGTTCTCGCTAAAAATCTTTTGGGTTGTGAGGAAAAGCTTAGCTGCCTTTCCTTGAATGCTTTTCGCGGGCCTGGCGTCGCTTCATGGCGTGCAAAAACCCTTTTTCAAGAGATGTGAGTTTTGGGTTGGATTCACCAATGGCATCGTGAGCGCGTTGCTTGGCGTCGTCGATGAATTTATCGCCCTTGTCGAAGCCCATGTGATTTTAGCGTTACCTGCAACTTAGACACGCTGTTTGCTTTTGACATCATTGTCAGCTAACCCTGTGAAATGCTTGTGATCATTGTCGAGCTTTGTCAGTAAAGGGTTTGAAGGCCTTGTTAAATGGATCGCCATCGCGTACTTCCAAAGAATGAAAACAGATTTCGTTTGTTTACAGCCTCTCTTTTTGTATGGGGCAGTATCTCTGCTCTGATTGCTTGGGGGGTCAGGAGTGCATATCCAGTCATTTGATAGCGCTCCCTGGCTCTGATTCCTTCGATCCCGTCTCGGGGTGTGGTTGTTAAAGGCTTGCCTGTGTTGATCTCAATGCGCTTGAGTGTCTACAGGGATGTCTGATTCCTTCTTCCGTCGTTGCCTGCAGGCCCAAAACTTATGGCAGAAGACATTCAGCAAACCCATCCGCTCTATGCGTCGGATCGGGATATTTTGGATTCCTTGCTTGGTTTTGAAGGTGCTCCAGGGCCCGATCAGCTGACCTCAGCGGCAAGACTTGCGACGCGTTATGGAGAGTTTCCTGGGGCTGATGACATCAAGACAGACTTGGAGAAAGTTGTTGCTGGATGGGGTTTGACTCGGGACACTCTCAATCGTCAATGCAGAGAGATTTGGGCAAGTGGTTGGCGTCCAGGGCAAAGCCTCAGCGATGAAGTGGGCTCTGGATCTGATGTCAGCGATTCGGATGCGCCCTAGCGATTCCAAGAGTGTGTAGAGAGTAAAACTTTGAGTTGCTCTCCTCACGGTAAGAGCGGTTCGTGAAAGTAATGCTGCTGTATTATGATTTCTCCTGGGTTTAATGGGGCTAAATGGTAATCAGTGCTGCTATTTGGTTGATTTTGTGATATCTCGTGGGGTCTATGCCTTGTTAGGGTATTGCTGTTGATTTGACTTGCTATTTTATATTGCACCTGCCTCGGAGTTCCGGTTCTGGCGCTTGTTGCGTGCGGGTCTTCTGTCTCGTTTTCGGGGTCTTCTTCGTTGCTTATGCTGAGTTGTTGACTCGATTCGTTGATGGCTGGTAAAGCTCTCAAGCCGGCCACCGTCTGAGGTGAGAAGGCTTGGATGGCTGAACGCAATCACAGTCGAGAAGATTGCTGTTTAGAAAGGATTTGCTTTTGATTAGCTCATGAATTTAATTGCGTTGTTCATAGCGGCTCCAGCGGCTCCCTATGCCTGGTCCCTTGTGCTGGCAGGCGCCGTTGTGATTGTCAGCATTGTTCCTCTAGGTGCGGCGCGCTCCCAGGCTGACTTCACCATGGCTGACATGGATGCTCCGAGGGCGATGTTTGATCGTCTGCCCGCCTGGGGTAAGCGGGCTAGTTGGGCCCATCAAAACAGTTTTGAATCCTTTGGTTTGCATGCACCCGCAGCGTTGTTGGCTCTCATAGCCGCTCTTCAAACAGGGCCTTTGCCGGGAATCGCCGTAATTGTTGCGCTCATTCAGCCAATCCTCCGTCTGATTTATATCGGTGCCTACGTCGGCAACATTGCAGCTTTGCGAGGTTTGTGCTGGGCTTCGGCGCTCTTTTGTACCGGCATTTTGTATGTAGAGGGCCTGAAGGCTCTTCTCCACTCAGCTTGACCGGAGAATCTATCGACCCTCGCTGGGGGTCTTGGGTTGTGGAAACTCTCATGTATCACCATTGTTTGCTATTAACTCGCCCTTATCTTTCAATACGCGCATCCGAATCATGGGAGTGAGTCACGTTCTGCGGGGGGCGATCTGCTGACTTGATGGAAGTTGATTAGTCGAAATATAGAAGGCTAACAACTTTCCCCATGTCTTCTGCGGTTCTACAACTCGCCAACAGCGTTTCACTGTCATGAAACGCGAAACAAATCAATTGATCGCAACGGTTAATGATTTCTTGATTGCAGAGACTGCTGGCGATGGGTAAGGGCAGATCGTCATGCTCAGGTTTTTCGATGAGATGGAGAACCTGATCAAGTTGGTCACGAATTTCTGGGACTTGGCGATCGAGGCTCTGTGGGAGCAGCACGGTGAGTCGTTCTCGATCTACGGCTAAGACCCCACGAATCACAGCTGCATTCACACCTTGGGATCCAGAGGTCAGCAACGTATGCCCCTCCTGAGCCAAGGATCGAGAGATCAGCTCCACTAGATGAATTGCGACAACCGGCACGTGGCGGCTGCCAAGAATGGCAATTCTCCGTTTTCCCTTGTCCTGAAGTAGGGCAAGTTCTTGGGCAAGTGTGTCGACCCTGTCGAGTGCAGGAAGATCAAGAGAGCGGCTCAATGACATCCCACTGGCGTTTGCAAACGCTAGCAGCGCCCCTTGAGAGAAGCGTGACCCGGTGAACGCTGCGAAAACGGTCAGCTAACGGCACGAAATAATTCGCTCAGCTGGCAGTGCTCTTCAACGAGTCGGAAGGCGTAGGTGGCCTTCACTGTTTCGTGGAGTCGAACGTGTCCAAAGGCCTGTTCGATGACTTCGACGGTGGCCAGGGTGTCGTGCTCAACCTTCAGAAGTGGTACCTCTAATTCATCGGCACGATTCACCAGTTGGGGGAGAGGCTCTCCAGCTCCGGTGAGGATGAGGCACTGCGTTGAGGCCTCCAGTGCTGCGAGCTGAATATCGGTGCGATCCGCTCCTGTCACCACCGCCATGTTGCGCCGCCGCCTGAAGAATTCCATCGCTGAATTCACATTCATGGCTCCAATACTCAGGGTCTCAACCAGGAGTTCGAGGCGTTCTTTGCAACAAATCACTCTTGCATCAAGTCGTCGCACCAGCTCACCAACGGTGACGCTACGCAGAAGGGGAGATCGGGGCATCACACCGAAGACCTTCAATCCCAGCGCCTGTAGAGCCGGTACAACATGTTGGTTCAACTCCTCGACTTCATCGGGTGTTACCGCATTCAAAACAACACCGGCTAGTCGATCGCCGAGCTGATGCTGCGCTGCGAGTAGGGCATCAACACTCCGACTGTCTTGCCAAAGATGCACAAGGATCACAGGAGCATTGAGTCCTTGAGCGAGTTGTACGAGGCTGAGGCCGTACATCAGGCCTTCATGGAGGCTCCCAGCCGCTTCGAGCATGGTGAAGCTGTCTTGATCGTTTTGCAGATCCTTCAGCAGCATTTCGAGCCCCGTGCCCGCATCCAAATTCCCCTGCCTCAAGCGAGTGTCGGCTGTCTCTGGAGAGAGCAGGTGGAGAGACGGAATCAAGCGGGTCTCGTCGAGCCCAAGGGTTGTGCCAACGAATCGCACGTCGTCATCAATCAGCGGATCAGGCAGAGGAGAACCTTTGGCTGTCCACTCAAGGCTCGTGGCCAGTGGTTTTCCAAAGCGAACAGTCTGGCCTTCAGATTGGAGATAGCGGGCTAATCCAAGTACGAGAGCGGATTTGCCGCTGAACGGCTCACAGGATCCGATCAGCAGTGTGTTGCCCATGCAGGAGATTCCGGCGTGTTCAGCAATTTAGAGGTCAAGCCCCGTTGTGCTGTCATCGTTGAGGCGGAGAAGGGGTGAATGGTTTCGGCCAGGTTGCTTCCCCCCGATCCAAGCTCCCTCTTATGGCCAATCAGGCGTCTTCCTCTTCTGATCCACCCCTGTCGGGACGCTGGGCCGGCCGAACAGTGGGAATCACTGGAGCGAGTGGCGCCTTGGGACGGGCTTTGACCAAGGCCCTCATCGCAGAGGGCGCCTGGGTGATTGCTTTGAGCCATAGTCCGCGCCCCCAAGTCTCATCGTCAATGGATGAGGCTCAAGAGTGGGTGAGTTGGTCTTGCGGAGACGAGCATCAGCTGGATTCGACTCTTAAAAGAGTGGATGTGTTGTTGTTGAACCACGGCATCAACCCTGGCGGTGATCAGTGTTCCGAAACCCTCTCTAAAACCCTTGAGGTGAACGCGTTAAGCCACTGGCGTTTGATGCAGCAATTCGAGAGCATTGCTGATCGAGATCAAAAGTGCGAACAGCCACGAGAGCTCTGGGTCAACACGTCAGAGGCTGAGATCCAACCGGCCTTGAGTCCTGGCTATGAGCTGAGCAAGAGATTGATCGGTGAATTGGTCAGCTTGCGTTGGAACAATCAAACCGCGACGCAGCGTCAGGCCTTGCGTTTGCGCAAACTCATCCTTGGGCCGTTTCGCTCCAACCTCAACCCGATTGGAATTTTGACGTCTGGATTCGTCTCCAGACAGGTGATTTGGCAAGCCAATCTTGGGGTGAACTTGATCATCGTCACCCCCAATCCACTGACTTACTTGCTAATGCCTCTCGTCGAACTGGTCCGAAGGGTTTATTGCCGTGCTTTGAAGGTCAATCCCCACGATCGGTGAGGATTTCACAACCATCAGATGTCACCACGATGGTGTGCTCCCACTGAGCGGAAAGACTGCCGTCCTTGGTGACGACGGTCCAGCGGTCTTTGAGGGTGCGACAAGCATTGCTTCCTGCATTAAGAATTGGCTCAACGGCAAGGGTCATGCCTGGACGCAATTTGACGTTAGGCAGATCGTTCGTACGGAAGTTGAACACCGATGGCTCTTCATGGAGATTCCTTCCGACTCCATGGCCTGTGTAATCCTCCACCACACTGAATTGATTGGCTTTGACGTGATCTTCGACGGCTCCGGCGATATCAAGAAGCGTATTTCCGGCGCGGATCTGGGAGAGTCCAGCCATCAGTGATTCCTGAGCGACCCGACTGAGCTTGCGTGCTTCTTCAGAGACGTCACCGACGCAAACGGTGATGCAGCTATCACCGTGATACCCGTCGAAATAAGCCCCCGTATCCACTTTCAACAAATCGCCCGCATGAATGACCCGTTTGTTGCTGGGAATGCCATGCACCACCTCATTGTTAATGCTGGCGCAGATGCTCGCCGGGAAGCCGTGATAACCCATGAAACTTGGGGTTGCGCCCATCTCCCTGATGCGGCGCTCAGCATGGGCGTCAAGGTCCCCCGTGGTCTGGCCAGGCTCCACCAGCTCCATGATTTCACGCAGAACGGTGGCCACGATGGAGCTGGCTTTCGCCATGATTTTCAGCTCACGGGCGGATTTGATTTCCACGCCACGCCGCTGTTGGATGCGAGGGCCGGTGGAGGTGACAGTGGCCCCCTTTGTGGAGGCGAGGAGGTCAGCGAACAAATTCATCGGGTTTCGGCGTTGCTTGTTTCAGGCCGTTAAAGCAAGCCGCATCTACGGATGCTCTTCAGACAGTCTTCCTGTCACGCTATCAATAGAAATGTAGGGATCGACGGTGGCCCGCTTGTTGGTTCGCGTACGCCAATGGCATCGCTGGATCGCTCCTCTTGTTGTGCTCCCTTTGCTGGTAACTGTGTGTACCGGCGTGACCTATCGGTTAGCCAAGGACTGGGGGGGGGTGAGTCGTGAGCAGGTTCATTGGTTAATGGCCATCCATGAAGGCGAGTGGCTTGGGCCTGTCCTCGAGCCAGTCGTGGTTCTTCTCAACGCGGTCGGCCTGTTGTGGATGCTGATAACTGGTGCCTGGCTCCTCTTGCAAAGCTTTCGAAGGCAATGGATTGCGTCTCGGAAGGAGGCTGGGGGTTAAGCTGGTTGTTTGGCGTGTTACCAGGAGCTGGGATGGCGGTTGACCCGATAGAGACGTCTGTGGACGAGGCCACTGAGGCGACCAGCGGAACAACTGCTGTTGCTGAAAAGTCAACGGCGAAACCTTCGAAGAAGTTGAGTGCTTCCGCACTCATCAAAGAATTCGAAGACGCACAGCTCAAGAGTGATCTTCCTGAGATTTACGTCGGAGACACTGTGCGTGTTGGTGTACGTATCAGCGAGGGCAATAAAGAGCGTGTCCAGCCTTACGAGGGCGTGGTGATCGCCAAGCGCCATGGCAGTCTCAACCAAACAATCACGGTGCGCCGCATCTTCCAGGGCATCGGTGTTGAGCGGGTTTTTATGCTCCACAGCCCCCAAGTTGCTTCGGTCAAAATTGAGCGTCGCGGTAAAGTAAGGCGTGCGAAGCTCTTTTATCTTCGTGACCGAGTGGGCAAGGCCACTCGCGTGAAGCAGCGCTTCGATCGCTGAGGCTTTCGCTTCAACGAATTAATGCCATCTTTTTTGATGGTTGAGGGGTTCATCGCCTTGCGCCGTTAGTTCAGTTGGTAGAACGCAGGTCTCCAAAACCTGATGTCGGGGGTTCAAGTCCTCCACGGCGCGTCCGATGACCCCTTACTTGCAGTTTTCCTGATTTCGAGCATGGAGTTGGATCTTCAACCTGGTGATGTGGTCAAAGTGCTCGAATCAGCCGCTCTCGGCTGGGTTCGTGCACGAGTGATTCGCGTTAAGTCCGGTGGACGAGTCGTCGTTCAAAGTGATCAAGGCCGTGAATTCACGGCCAGAGGGAATCAAGTGCGTTTAATCGAACCAGCTGGATTCCGCCCTTAAGTCCAATTTCTGAGACCTCATGTAGGGAATTGATCCTCCCCTTAAGGGGAGGATTTTTTTTGTCAACGTGTGTGAGGTCGACGTGGAGGGCTTGATTCTCCAATGAGGGTTCCTTGCGCTCATCAGGGAGATGGATCTTTTCAGTTGCTTGAGCTTCAAGATCACAGCTGAAAAGCACACAAAACATTGGTCTCTTTTCGAGTGTGTTGACGGAGGGCACGGCGGCAGTTGATACTG
The DNA here is from genome assembly GCF_047302735.1 of Synechococcus sp. Cu2B8-bc1011. Taxonomy (NCBI): domain Bacteria; kingdom Bacillati; phylum Cyanobacteriota; class Cyanophyceae; order Synechococcales; family Synechococcaceae; genus Synechococcus; species Synechococcus sp. Cu2B8-bc1011. The sequence continues at coordinate 2,485,980 of NZ_CP138915.1, read as the reverse complement.
GCCAAGTCCGCGTGAGCGGCGAAGGTCACTCGTTGTGGGTAAAGCTCCCTCAATTGAGTTCAGCCTGGGACCGTAGTTCAATCGGTTAGAGCACCGCCCTGTCACGGCGGAAGTTGCGGGTTCGAATCCCGTCGGTCCCGTTTTTATTCCTCCGGCTTAGTGACGGTTCGCGTTCGTCTGGCCCCAAGCCCCACCGGCACGCTACATATCGGAACAGCTCGTACTGCTGTTTTTAATTGGTTGTTTGCCCGTCACCAAAACGGCAAATTTTTGCTGAGAATTGAAGACACGGATAAAGAGCGATCCAAGCCAGAGTTCACAGAAAATATTCTTGATGGCTTGCGCTGGCTTGGCCTGGACTGGGATGAGGAACCGGTTATCCAAAGCGAGCGGATTGAAGCGCATCGCCAGGCCATCAGCCAATTGCTCGCTCAAGGTCTTGCCTATCGCTGTTATGCCAGTGAGCAGGAATTGGATTCCATGCGTGAAGCCCAAAGGGCTTCAGGTCAGCCTCCTCGTTACGACAACCGTCATCGCCATCTCACTGTTGAGCAGGAGGAGGCCTATCGGGCGGAAGGGCGAGAGGCTGTGATCCGTTTTCGGATTGATGATGAAGCCACCATCGCTTGGACCGACATGGTGCGCGGTCCGATGCAATGGCGCGGCGCCGATCTTGGCGGTGACATGGTGATCGCCAGACGTGCCCCTGCGACCACAGTTGGTGACCCTCTGTACAACCTCGTTGTGGTGGTTGATGACGCCGCTATGGCCATCAGCCACGTGATTCGAGGTGAGGATCACATCGCCAATACGGCTAAACAGCTGTTGCTCTATCAGGCTCTGGAGTTGAACTGTCCCACCTTTGCCCATACGCCTTTGATCCTCAACCCAGAGGGACGAAAGCTCTCGAAGCGCGATGGAGTGACCTCCATTGGTGATTTTCAGGAGATGGGTTATACAGCGGAGGCCTTAGCCAATTACATGACCCTGCTCGGTTGGTCTGTCCCGGAAGGAATGGAGGAACGATTCACGCTCCGAGACGCAGCTGAAGTTTTCAGTTTTGATCGGGTGAATAAAGCAGGTGCCAAATTCGATTGGGACAAGCTCAACTGGCTCAATGCCCAGGTTTTGCATGGTTGGTCGTCTGCTGAACTGCTTGCAGCACTTGAGCCCCGCTGGCAGCAACAAGGCTGGGTTGCTAGTGAACCTCTTTGGGCCAACGACTTAGCCGTTTTACTTGGACCTTCGCTCACCTTGATCGAAGACGGAGTGACGCAAGCCAGGCCTTTTTTTGAAGAACCTCCCTTAGAAGAAGATGGCCTCAAGCAACTAGAGCAAGAGGGTTCTCGTTCTGCGCTTCAGGCTCTTCTTTCTGCTCTTGAGCTGAATCCATGGGATGGACTTGATGTTGAGCGCGCCCAAACCTTGCTGAAAGAGGCAGCGGCCACCGCAGCCGTGAAGAAGGGCGTCTTGATGAAGAGTCTCAGGGCCGCCTTGCTCGGTCGTCTTCAGGGGCCAGACCTCATCACCACATGGGGGTTACTGGCCAGACTCGGGAACGATCGGCAGCGTTTGCGTCGCTCCCTCTGAAGAGGCAGCAGTGGTGGAGGCAGAGTCTTCTGGGCTCTCAGCAGTCAGGCCAAGAACGCGTGCCAAGGGTTGTGCTGTTAAGCCTTGAATGCCAACAGTCATCAAAATGGTGAGGAAGACCAACCCTTGTAGTCGCCCTGCACCCAAAATTCCAGCCTGCTCAAGGCGGATGGCGAATAATGAGGCTACGGCTGCTGTCACGATGCCTCGTGGTGCCAGCCAGGCCATAAACAACTTTTGACGCCAAACCAAAGGCAACCCGACTGTGGCCACACTCACGGCTATGGGACGCACCACAAACATGAGCAGCAAGACACAGCTCACACCGCCCCATCCCAGAGGACTGAGCTCAGCCCAAGACACGTCAGCTGCCAAGAGAGGAAACAGCATGGTGATGGCGAGTGACGCCAACTCTCGGATCAGTTCATCGAGCTGACCGGCTTCTTCGGTTGAGCGACGACCGACCACGACGCCCGCGGCAACGGATGCGGGTAGCCCTGATTCAGGCAGAAGCCATTCGGCAAGCCCAAACATGAGGAACAACGCCCCGAGAGTGAGCTGTAAACGCAATCCAACGGGTTGCGAACCATTCAGGCGGCGTAACCCCTCTGACAACAGCCAACCAACCGTGACACCAATCAGCACTCCTCCTCCGAGGCGTGCCAGTAGACCTTGGGCTACTTCACGCCAGCCATGGAGGTCTCCTAATGCAAGTTCCAGGAGTAGTAATGCCAGCACCGCGCCGATGGGCTCGAGCACCAGTCCTTCCGCTTCCAGCACATCTCCAAGGGGATGGGCTAAGCGAATTTGTTTCACGATTGGGGTGACCACTGTGGGTCCAGTGGCCAGCACGATGGCGCTAAAGACGGCAGCTAAGGACCATCCAAGGCCAGCGAGCCAGTGAGCAGCAAGGATTCCCGCGCCGAGAGAAATGAAGATTCTCAGGACTGAGATGCGAAGCACAGTGGCTTTGATCGTGTCTCCTGGCAGACGAAGGTTGAGACCTCCGTCAAACAACACCAAGCTCACCAAGAGTCCGACAATGGTTTGCAGCCCTTGTCCAAGATCGAGAGGTTCAACGAGTCCTAGGCCAGAGCGCCCGATCAGCAGCCCTGACAGCAGCAGCAAAACCACGCCATTGATATTGGATAAAGCCGCTAGCAGCCTCGCCCCTGCCCCCGCAAAGACCGTGATGCCCCAAAGCAGCCCTAAACGCTCAGGCGTCATCGATCAAGGCGTATTGCGGTTCAACGCGCATTCCGATGACGGCATCCGGCCGCACGACAAGAAACTCTCCGTCTAGGTCGCTGAGGGGGACATTGACAAAAGCCCCTTCAGCACTGGCATTGACCAGTCCTTGATACCAATCCTGGAATTGTTCAAGTGATGTGAAATGCACCACTTCGGTCTGTCCGCCAGACAGGTGAAGGGAGATCCGATACCGGCGCGGAGTGCGGTTCATCTAGGAACGGTACTGCCCAGGCAACTCTCTGCACATCACTGGGAAGGTACAGGGGGTGGCGGGGATCGCCCGCTTTGGTTAAGCCCGTCGCAAAGGGAGGTGGAAGCACTCCTCGTTGATCGCTGACGTCGTTCAACATTCTCAAGACCGCCTGATCCCGTTGCATCAGTCGTCCGCCGACCCCCCATCCCAGCCAGAGATCCCATGTGGGCTGCTGCGCCCACTGCTGGAACCAGCGGTGCAGGATCAGATCATTCTCAGCGCCGATTGGCTCAGCGCAACGGCAAAGCAGGGAGGGGGAGGGGGAGATGCGGGCAAAGAGATTCAGGACCACTAGATGGTGATACCCCCAGTGTTGTGAAAAGCTTTGAAGTCTTCGCAGGGTGGGGTCGTCTCGAAGTCCATCGGCTCGCGACGGGTTCAGGCCAACGAACAGAAGCACCCTCCTCTGTTCGGACCTGTGATCCCTGGATGGAATGGGACGATGCAGCACCCAGCGGTAGGCACCGCAAGGACTGAGCGTTGCTTCAGCTTGCCAACAGCTCAAGAGCAGCCCCGAGAATCCTTTCACTCGCGTGGCCATCACCAAAGGGATTCACGGCTTTCGCCATGGCGTTGTAGGCCTCGCTGTCGTCTAATAACAGGGATGCTTCACGGTGAATCGCGGTTGGATCAGTCCCCACCAATTGGGCTGTGCCGGCTTCAACGGCTTCGGGGCGTTCCGTGGTTTCACGCAGGACAAGCACCGGTTTTCCGAGTGCTGGCGCTTCTTCCTGTAGCCCACCGGAGTCAGTGAGTAAAAGAGTGCAGCCTTTCATGGCTGCCACTAAGCGGTCGTAATCCAGTGGCTCGGTTAGCACCACACGTGGATGCTCCCCTAGGAGTGCCTGGAGGGGTTCACGCACGGTTGGGTTGCGATGCAAGGGCAACAGCAACACGGTGTCGGGATGGCTGTCGAGAACACGGAGCATTCCATCCGCAATGGTCTTGAGGCGGTCACCCCAATTCTCACGTCGGTGAACAGTCGCCAAAATCACCCTTTGCGCGTCCCAATCGATGGCTAAGTCGCTTAACTCAGGAGCGCGTTCGGACATTCGCAGCAGAGCATCGATCACGGTGTTGCCCGTAAGCAGCACGCGCCCAACCACCCCAGACGCTTGGAGGTTGGCTGCTGATTGCTTGGTGGGAGCAAAGTGAAGATGCGAAATTTGCGAGATCAATCGACGGTTCGCTTCTTCTGGAAAAGGATCGAGAAGATTGTCCGTTCGCAGTCCTGCCTCGACGTGTCCAACGGGAATTTGTTCGTAGAAGGCGGAGAGGGCTGCAGCGAAGGCCGTGGTTGTGTCTCCTTGAACCAGCACGAGCTTTGGAGGAAACGCTTGGAAGTCATCACGTAAACCCTGCAGCGCCGCACAGGTCACGTGCGTGAGGGTTTGTCGGGGGGCCATCAAATTGAGATCCAGATCGGCGCTCAGGCCAAACAAATCCATCACTTGCGACACCATCTCCCTGTGCTGCCCGGTCAGCACGACTCGTGTTTCCACGTCCTTGCTGGCCCGGAATTCTTGGATCACAGGCGCCAATTTGATGGCTTCAGGCCTGGTGCCCAAGACGATCGTCACGCGTGGCAGGCCGGCCATAACCATCCAGATTGTGCGGTAATCCTAAGGGCGAACTCGCCTAGAGGTTTGGTGAATCACTTGCCAGCTGACGAAGCATCGCGAAGCTGCATACAGCGGACACCACCAGCATGAGTCAGCCCGTTTTTCCTCCTGGCATCCCAGCCAAGCCCACGTTCACCTCAGCTTCAGCTCCACAGTCGTCGGCTTCACCGCCTACGTCTTTAGAGCAGATCGTGCGTATCGCGTATGAACAGGGGCATTCCGACGTTCATCTTGGGATCGGGGAGAGCCCCAGATTTCGAGCCCGTGGCGAGATCATTGGCTCCGATTGGCCCCCCACGAACCCCGGCGAGTTTCAGGATTGGCTAGGAGAATTACTCACTCCCCAGCAGGTCGACCACTTCAGACAGTGCAAAGAGTTCGACGGGGCTCATGCGTTCTCTTTCGTAAGGGTACGCATCAACTTGTTCGATGCTTTGAAGGGTGCGGCGATGGTGTTGCGCCTCATCCCTCAAACGATCCTGTCGATGGACGAACTAAAGCTGCCGTCTGTTCTTCAAGTTCTTTGCGCGCGTCCAAAAGGGTTGCTGCTGGTCACTGGCCCGACAGGCTCCGGTAAAAGCACCACGCTGGCAGCCATGATTGATTGGATTAATCACAATCAAAGCAGGCATATCCTCACGATTGAAGATCCTATTGAATTCGTGCATGAAAGCCGGCAGTCCCTAATCCGACAGCGTGAGGTTGGACGCCACACACTCCAGTTTCATCATGCTTTGAGAGCGGCGTTGCGTGAAGATCCTGATGTGATTTTGGTTGGGGAAATTCGTGACAAAGAAACGCTAAGCACCGCGATGGAAGCGGCTCAGACTGGACACCTTGTGTTTGGAACTCTGCATACAAACTCCGCGGTTAAAACCGTTGAGCGTGTCCTTGGAATGTACCAACCTGAAGAGCAGGAAAGTGTTCGACAGTCTTTAGCTGAATCGCTAATGGGAATTGTTTCTCAGGGATTAATTCAGAGTGCTGGCGGTAAACGTGCTGCCTATCATGACCTTTTGATTAATACTGATGCTTGTAAAGATTATATTAAAAAGGGAGCTCTTGATGATGTTGAAGACATCATGCAGAGAAGCGATTTTGATGGAATGATGACCGCTAATCAGTCCTTGCAACGATTGGTTGAATCTGGGCAAGTCGAAGCTGAGAAGGCAATAGCCGTTAGTCCTCGTCCGAATGAACTCGCTCAGGCGTTAAGGGGTAGACGTTGAATCTGTTCAGGCTGCGTTATTAAACATCCGCACGATTAGCAGCGTTGCCATGCCGATGGAAAATCCGAGCATGGCAAGGCGTCCATTCCAAATTTCAGCTTGGGGAGTAAGTCCTCGCTTCCAAGCATTCAATTCGATTGGCTCGATTGGCTCTGCTACAACGTTTTGCTGGAGATCAGTTTCGGGAGCCATCAGGAAGGATCTCAGGGGGAGTCAACCTTAAGAGAATAATTTTAAAATGGAGGTGCTGAGCTATACAGGCTTAATGCTTTTTCTAACGGCCATCGTGCTGAGACGCCTAGCTCTAGAGAACTAGGTTTCACGCCGCTTGTTAGTCGACGCAATGCCGCTACAGCAACCATTGCTGCGTTGTCCGTGCAATAGGCCAACGGGGCGATGTGGATGGACACCCCCTTTGACTGACCGGCAGTCTGCATGAGAGAACGCAGGCGCTGGTTAGCGGCAACGCCGCCAACCATGACCAACTGATCCATCCCCTGCTCTAGGCAGCAGCGCAGGCTTCGCTCCACCAGCACATCGGCCACGATCTGTTCAAAGCTGGCTGCGAGATCAGCAAGAGGAAGCTCCTCCGATTCATGCTTCAACGCTTCCACATGCCGAAGCACCGCGGTTTTCAGACCACTGAATGAAAAGTCGTAGGGGTAGAAGCCTCCTTCTGGCTTGGAAACGCGCCCTTTTGGTAACTGAAACCGTTTGGCATCGCCCTCCACGGCGATGGCCTGAATCGCAGGACCTCCTGGGTAGCCCAAGCCCATGAGTCGAGCCACTTTGTCGAAAGCTTCACCGGCCGCATCGTCATGGCTTCGTCCCAGGCGTTTCATCTCTCCGCGCTGATCCACCCGAATCAGTTCGGTGTGGCCGCCACTCACGAGAAGTACGAGATAAGGGGCCTTTGGCGGGTGATCCGCCAGGAACACGGAAGCGAGATGCGCCTCCAGATGATGAACGGCGAGGAAGGGTTTCTGATGCAGCGCGGCCAGTGTCCGTCCGGTGATGGAGCCCACCATGAGGGCTCCCACCAAGCCAGGGGCGACGGTTGCCGCGATGGCGTCAAGGTCGGCAGCGATGAGACCAGCGTCTTTTAAGGCGTGCTCCACGAGGCTTGGGAGCGCTTCCACATGCCGTCGTGAGGCAATCTCAGGAACGACCCCACCCCATTGCGCGTGCTCCTCAACCTGGGAGGCGATGCCGTGGGATAACACCGTGAGCTGGCCGCCCTCCTGGCGGAGCACCGCCGCGGCTGACTCGTCACAACTTGTTTCGAGGCCAAGCACTGTGGGCATGAAGATGGAGGGATCTCCCCTACTGTCCGTTTGTGACATCCTGCCGCTTTGGGGCAGGCTCAACAGGAACCGTTCCGATGCGTCGTCTCTTCGCTCTTGCGCTCTCGGCCCTGCTGGTGTTCGGCTTTGCCCCCGTCGCCAAGGCTGATGTAGCTGGTCTGACACCCTGCGCCGAAAGTGCCCGTTTTCAGCAGCGTGCAAGCGCTGCCGCCACGCCTCAAGCTAAGGCTCGCTTCGAGATGTATAGCGAGGCCGTTTGTGGTGAAGATGGGCTGCCTCATTTGATCGTGGATGGCCGTTGGAGCCATGCCGGTGATTTCGTCTTCCCAGGCCTGATGTTCCTCTACATCAATGGTTGCATTGGCTGGGCGGGTCGTGAGTACCTCAAAGGCACTCGCGGGACCAAGGAGCAGTACACGAAAGAGATTCAAATTGATCTCTCTCTTGCTCTCAAGTCTTTGTTGGCATCAGCCGCTTGGCCTGTCGCTGCTTTTGGTGAATTCACGAGTGGCAAATTGCTTGAAAGCGACAACAAGGTGACCGTCTCTCCTCGCTGAACTCGCATCACGAAGTCCTTATCTTTTTCACGATGAAGAAATTTCTGACTACTGCACCTGTCGTTGCGGCGATATGGTTCACTCTCACCGCCGGGATCTTGATCGAGTGGAATCGCTTTTTCCCTGATCTCCTCTTCCACCCCATGGGCTGATCGTTCAGTTCACAACACCATCAAAGAGGGGCCCAATGGGCCCCTTTTTTTTAGGAGATAGTCAAATTCATCTGTTTCTCTAGCTCGGCTAAAGCTGTTTCAAGATCGTCGTTGACGATGACAGCATCGAATTCTGTTTGAGCTTGTAGTTCTTCTTGTGCCCGCTTCAGCCGGCGCTGGATCGCCTCTTCTACTTCGGTTCCGCGGCCGCGAATCCGTTTCTCAAGCTCTTCAACGCAAGGTGGTGCAAGAAAAATTTGGATTGCTTCAGGCAAGCTGTTTCTAACCTGCCTGGCCCCCTCTAATTCAATTTCAAGAAGCACGGGAATGCCCTTCGCGACGCGCTCACTGACGGGTTGTCGAGGTGTTCCGTAGCAGTTTCCAGCAAATTCAGCCCACTCCAGCAAGCCACCGCTTTGAACGAGTTTGTGGAACTGTTCTTTGGAGTGAAAAAAATAGTGAACTCCATCGATTTCTCCACTGCGTGGAGCACGCGTGGTGGCCGATACGGAGAGCCATATCTCTGGATGACGCTCTCTCAGGCGGGCGACCAAGGTGCCCTTGCCCACGCCGCTCGGGCCGGTGAGCACCGTGGGCCTGGCGATTGATCCATCAGGAGCCATACGTTGCTTGAGACTGCATCGCAGGGTAGGAAGGCTTCCTGTTCAGCCTGATTCTCAGGCACTTCATGGTCAGCCAAAGTCCGCAAGTGATGGATCTCACCAGCCTGAGGGCTGTGTTGGCGGATTTACGTGCCCGCTTGCTACCCAGCCGGTTTGAGAAAGCTCAACAGCCCGATCCTCAGACGCTTCAGCTTGGATTTCGCACCCTGCGGGGAATGATTTGGTTGGAGCTGAGCTGGAAAGCAGAAGTTCCCCGACTGGTTGAAATCTCCGCGCCACCCAAGCAGGGTGCAGGAAGCACGCTGGCGCAACAGATTCAGCATGGACTCCGCCAACTTGCACTGACGGAGCTCAGCCAGGAAGGTTTTGAACGGGTTGTGCAATTTCAGTTGGCGCCTCGACCTGGACAGCCTCCCCAGCGCACCTTGGTGCTCGAACTGATGGGGCGTCACAGCAATTTGTTGTTGCTCGATGACCGACAACGCATCACTGCGATTGCACGCCAAGTCCGCATGCACCAGTCGAGAGTGAGGCCGATTGGTACGGGAGATGTCTACAGCGCTCCCCCAGCCCTTCAAGGCATTGCTCCCCGACTTGATGAGCCTGAGCAGCGCTGGAGAGAGCGATTGGAACTGTTGCCGCTAAGCCTGGAAAAGGCGCTGCGCAGTGCCTACCAGGGCATCAGTCCGGTGCTGGCGAAGCATCTGGCTGACCCGCATGAAGACGTTGCCAGAGCGCGATTGGCGACAAGCGTTCATGAGCTCAGCGATCAGCAGTGGCAGGTGTTGCATCAGCGTTGGCAGTGCTGGTTGAAAGCGCTGGAGACCGAACGGTTTGAGCTGCAATTTGATGGGCCTAACTCCTATCGCGTTTGGAAGCCTGCGTCCGCATCGACATTTGATGGGGAGTCGTTGGCGGATCTTCCACAACCTGGGCAGCCCCTAAGCCTGCGTTTGGGTGAGTACTACGCCACTGTTCTTCAACGTCAGGAGTTGAATCGTGTCACTCAGGATTTGCAAAAGCAGCTCAAGCAGTTAAGGACTCGTGAGGAGGCCCTATTGGCTGACCAGAGAGCTGGCTTGGAGGAGACCGGCGGTGCCGATGACTTGCAACAGCAGGGAGATGCGTTGTTGTGTCAGGTGAGTCCGAATCGGGAGACCATTGATCGCGCACAGAAGTTGTACGGCAGAGCACGAAAACTGAGACGAGCTGTGCCGGCTCTTGAAGAACGGCTGCAGCATCATCAAAGCCGACTGGCATTACTCGAGGGCAGTGAAAGCTTTCTGGAAGAGCTGATTGGTGCTGATTGGGATCGCTTAGAGGCGCGCACGAAAAGCCTTCTGGACCTGCGGGAAGAATTGGATGATCTGTTGGCTCCAAAACGGCTCCGCCGCCGCCGTCAGGGATCCCGTCGACTGGACCCTCAGCCCCTCGAAATCCATAGCCCGGCGGGATTGTTGATTCAGGTGGGACGAAATCATCGTCAAAACGACTGGATCAGTCTCCGGCGGGCACGACCTGGTGACCTTTGGTTCCATGCCCAGGAATGTCCGGGTAGTCACGTTGTGTTGAAGGCATCGGCTGGTTTTGCCGACGAAGACGATGTCACCCTTGCTGCTGATCTCGCTGCTTGGTTTAGCCGCGCGCGTGGAAATCGCCGGGTTGCTGTCGTCAGAGCCCCTGTGGAGCATCTCCAACGCATTGCAGGTGCAGCGCTTGGAACGGTGCAACACAAAGAGGGTGAGGTTGTCTGGGCCGAGCCAGATCGAGCAAGACAGCGACTGATCGCCGGCAAGCTCTTAGCCTGAGCTCACCCACTAGCTGTCGGACTGATCCCTCCCGAGCCGAACGAGAAAACAGTGCTTCCTGCCCCCGAACCGATTCGGGTGAACCCTCAACCTGAGCAGCTTCCACCCAATGATGTGGAAATGTCCCTGGTGGATCACCTCGAAGAGCTTCGTCAGCGAGTGTTTCGCAGCCTGATTGCGATTGTGTTTGGCGCTTTGGCCTGCCTTTTCGCGGTCAAACCGTTGGTGAGGATCTTGGAGGAACCCGCGGGATCGATCCGATTCCTCCAGTTGGCACCTGGCGAGTTCCTCTTTGTTTCCTTCAAGGTTGCCGGCTATGCCGGACTCACCTTGGCGATTCCTTACGTCTTGTATCAAGGCTTGGCTTTCGTTTTGCCGGGTCTCACGCGGAATGAGCGTCGTCTGATCGCTCCCGCTGTGGCGGGTTCAGCGGTGCTCTTTTTCGCCGGAATTGCTTTTTCTTGGTGGGCACTCATCCCTGCTGCCCTTGGGTTCCTGGTGAGTTACGGGGCTGATGTCGTGGAACCGATTTGGTCGATCGAGCGTTATCTCGACTTTGTGCTCCTGTTGATGCTCTCCACTGGACTGGCCTTTCAGCTTCCTGTTCTGCAGTTGTTGCTTGGGTTGTTTGGGTTGGTCAGTTGGAGGCGGATGCTCTCGGCCTGGCGTTGGGTCGTGTTGATTGCTGCATTGGCAGGAGCCGTGCTGACCCCATCCACGGATCCGATCACGATGTCCTTGCTAGCCGGTGCAATCTCAGGCCTGTTTTTCGTTGGAGTTGCTCTGGTTGCAGCAGTCGAGCGGTTCAGACCAGAAACTCCTCCAGACGCCCCTCCCCCTGCAGCTGCAGGCTGAGTGCTTTCCCGAGTCGAGGACGGTCTCGTGTGTCGTTTAACCACGATCGGACGACGGCTGCTTGGCCCAAGCGATTGACCACATCCACGACTTGGGCGAGATGGGTGCGGTATTCCTCCTCGTTTAAAGGGAAGGATTGTTGCTCCAAATAGGCCCACATCACTTGGAGGTACAACCTCTTGCGCCTGACGACGAGTTGGATGTCGTAGCTGGCTTGCCAGCGCTCCCGCAGTCGGTCGATCACTTCGTCGACAGTGATGGGAGGGATGGATTGTTCGAATACTGGGTCTACAAGCACGGAAACGGCTGAGTGGTTCATCTAAAAGCCCAGTCGTTGCAAAGCGTGACGGGACCTTTACCCTCCATAATGGACCTCATTCAGTGTTGATTGAGCGTCAGTCATGACTCAGATGCCAGCTAGTGATGTGCCCGGTATGGGCCGTCGGCAGTTCATGAATCTGCTGACCTTCGGATCCGTCACGGGTGTGGCCTTGGGGGCGCTTTACCCGGTGGCTAATTACTTCATCCCGCCCAGGGCTGCCGGGAGCGGTGGTGGAACCAGTGCCAAGGATGAGCTCGGTAATTCAGTCACCGCCAGCGGTTGGTTGAGTAGCCACGCCGAGGGTGATCGCAGTCTTGTCCAAGGCTTGAAGGGTGATCCCACCTACTTGATCGTGGAAGGCTCTGACGCGATCGGTAGCTACGGCATCAATGCCATTTGCACCCACCTCGGCTGTGTGGTGCCTTGGAACAGCGGCGCCAACAAATTCATGTGTCCCTGCCATGGCAGTCAGTACGACGCCACAGGCAAGGTGGTGCGCGGCCCCGCGCCTCTGTCTTTGGCCTTGGCCAATGTCAGCGTCGACAACGACAACGTGTTTGTTAGCCAGTGGACTGAAACCGATTTCCGGACGGGCGAAAAGCCCTGGTGGTCCTGATCAGCCCCTCCTTTTTGCTGTCTCTCCCCTACCTCGCTTTCCCATGCGCCGCCTGCTCTCCTCCACTTTTGCCGCACTGATCGTCGGCCTCGCCGTCTTCAGTGCACCCTCTGCAAGTTGGGCCTATCCCTTCTGGGCACAACAAAATTACGATTCTCCCCGTGAGGCCACCGGCAAGATCGTTTGTGCGAATTGTCACCTGGCCCAAAAGCTCACTCAGGCAGAAGTTCCCCAGTCCGTTCTGCCTGACAGCGTCTTCAAAGCAGTTGTCAAGATCCCTTACGACAATGGCGTTCAAGAGCTTGGTGCTGATGGCAGTCAGGTTCCCCTCCAGGTGGGAGCTGTTGTGATGCTTCCTGATGGCTTCACGCTCGCTCCTCAGGATCGCTGGACCGATGAGATTAAGGAGGAAACAGAGGGGGTTTATTTCAGCGAGTACAGCGACGACCAGCCCAATGTGATTTTGGTGGGTCCGATCCCTGGAGACGAGCATCAAGAAATTGTCTTCCCAGTGCTTTCTCCTGACCCCGCGACGGACAGCAGCATCAGTTTTGGTAAGTACTCCATTCACGTGGGTGGAAACCGCGGCCGCGGCCAGGTGTACCCAACGGGTGAAAAGAGCAACAACACCGTTTACACGGCGCCCGCCTCTGGCTCTGTGAGTGCCATTGAACCTGGTGACAATGGCGCAAGCGTCGTCACCGTCAAGTCTGCTGATGGATCTGAAATCTCAGAGACCGTTCCAGTGGGTCCCGCCCTGCTGGTCTCTGTTGGCGATGTGGTTGAAGCTGGAGCCCCCATCACGGACGATCCCAATGTGGGTGGATTCGGTCAGCTCGATACCGAAGTTGTTCTTCAGAACCCTGTTCGTATTTACGGCATGCTCGCGTTCTTCGCAGCAGTTGCTTTGGCTCAGATCATGCTGGTTCTGAAAAAGAGGCAGATTGAGAAGGTTCAAGCTGCTGAAGGTGTCTGATCAACGTGATCATTCCCGCTGTCTTTACATCACCTGGGCCCGTGCTTTTTCAGCTCGGGCCTATTACTTTGCGCTGGTACGGTCTACTCATTGCGCTGGCCGTGCTCATTGGACTCAACTTATCAAGCTGGCTAGCTAAACAGAGAAACCTTGAATCGGGATTAATTAGTGACCTTCTTCCCATTCTGGTGCTGGCTTCCATCATCGGCGCTCGTCTGTATTACGTAGCCTTTGAATGGCGCTCTTACCAAAACTCCTGGTGGGATGTGTTTGCGATTTGGCAAGGGGGGATTGCGATCCATGGAGCATTGATCGGAGGCACGATCTCCCTGGTTTTGTTCTGTCGTTGGCGGAAAGTTTCCTTTTGGGATCTGCTCGATGTTTTGGTCCCATCTGTGATCCTTGGTCAAACAATTGGCCGTTGGGGGAATTTTTTCAATTCAGAAGCCTTTGGGGTCCCGACCCAATTGCCTTGGAAATTATTTATTCCTTATTTAAGCCGTCCCCAGATTTTTGCTGATTCAGAGTTCTTTCACCCCACATTCCTTTACGAATCTCTTTGGAATTTGGTGGTTTTTATTGTGCTGATGACGTTGTTTCAGTGGGGTCGGAGTGGACGTATTTCGCTCCCACCAGGAGCTCTGAGTTGTGTTTATCTGCTTTGCTATAGCCTCGGTCGTGTGTGGATTGAGGGTCTGCGAATTGATCCGCTCTGCTTAGGAGGAGTCCCTCCATTTTGTGACGGGGGCTTGAGGATTGCTCAGTTGATGAGCCTCTCACTGCTGCTGCTTGCGGGGTTTGGTTTGTTTTGGCTATACGGGAAACGAAAGTCTTTGCCTGATCCAGGCTTACGCACTCCAGGTACTTCATGACCACAGTGTCGATTGTCGGTGCAGGGCCCGGAGCTCCTGATCTTCTAACGCGACGTGCTGAGAACCGGTTGAAGTCTGCTCAGGTTTTGATTTGGACAGACTCGTTGGTGTCGCCTCAGATCGCGGCCTTAGCCCCAGATCACTGCGAAACCATTCGGAGCAGCACGCTCACGCTTGAAGATGTGCTCCCACTGATGATTGATCGGGCCCAAAAAGGTCTTCAGGTGGTTCGTCTTCATGACGGTGATCCCTGCCTGTATGGAGCTCTTTCGGAGCAAATTTGTGGCTTAACTGATGCTGGGATCTCTGTCGACGTGGTTCCAGGAATCAGCGCTTATCAGGCGACCGCTTCAGCGTTAGGGGCTGAACTCACGATTCCTGGCCTCGTTCAGACCATTGTTTTGGGGAGAGCCGGTGGACGCACTGGGGTGCCCGAAACGGAGAGTTTGGAGAATCTTGCCCGTCTACAAGCATCGCTATGCCTCTATCTCAGTGCTCGCCATGTTGAGGAGGTGCAAGCAACATTGCTGAAGCATTATTCGCCCGATACACCAGTGGCTATCGGTCACCGTGTGAGCTGGCCCGATGAATGGCTGCAAGTCGTCCCTCTGGACCGCATGGCAGCGATCTCTCAAGAGCAAAATTTGATCCGGACCACTCTTTATATTGTGAGCCCAGCATTGAAGGCAGGTCGCCAGCGCTCAAAGCTTTACTCGCCAGAGCATGATCACTTGTTCCGTCCTCGTCACTAAGTATCTGGCTTCTCCGTTGTGGTTTAAGATTTCCATCCGGGGCGATTAGCACAGTGGTAGCGCACTTCCTTCACACGGAAGGGGTCACTGGTTCGAATCCAGTATCGCCCATTGAATCTTTTGATCTGAAAGTTAAATACTTTATTGACTGGGTAAATTTAAATCCTGGTGACAGTTTGCCGAAACGCAACTAAAATTTTTTGACGGTGAATACATGAAATGGCCGAAGTTAGTGACGCTACCGATCATTCAGATTTCCGTCAGGATGAACTCGCTTCCCTCGGCCGCGTCTTAAAGGAAGAGCGGGAAAGGCAAGGGATGACTTGCCAAGCTTTTGCCGATTCGCTCCACATGGGTAAAGAGCAGCTTGAAGCTTTGGAGAATGGAGATCGGGACAATCTTCCAGAACCCGTTTTTATATGCGGGATGCTGCGAAGAGTGGCGCAAAAATTGGGATTAGACCCCGTTCCTTTGGTTCAACAATTCCAATCTCAGTCTGCTGTGACGAAGGCTGCGCCTGCAAAGCGGGTGAGTCGCGAGCGCTCAGGAGCTACCGACGTACCGCAAGGCCAGCAGGACTCCGCATCGATGGGTCGCTGGATCAGAAATGCAGCCATTCCTTTGCTCCTAGTTGCAGTGACGGCAATCAGCGCCATTGCATTTCGTGGAAACCGCCAGCAATCAGAAGTTGTGAGCACCGCGGCTTCGTCGGACCAAGCTGTGCCTCAGCCAACTCCAGCCATGAACAACGGTCTCGCTTTGGACATGGCTACGAGCGGTAACAACAAGAGTCCAGGACAGATTTCGCTTGTCAGCTCACAACCGAGCTGGGTGTCCGTCCGCAATCGGAGCGGGGATGTGATCTTTGAGGGCACTCTGAACGAACCGAAACAGTTTGAGGGCGATCAGGGGCTTGAGGTCTTCGCGGGACGACCTGATTTGGTGAGGTTTAGCTATGGGGATGGCTCGCCTCGGGTCTTGGGCAGCATCGATCAGTTGCGTTGGTACCCCCTTACTCCTGAACCTTGAGCTTGAGGTTCAAACCGGCGACCTCCCTCAGCATTGGGGCACAACTCTCCAGGCTCCACTGCTCGAGACTGAAATCTTGATCTGCCTTTTCCCCGATCAACTCGAGCACAAGATCTTCATTGTTCACGTTGACCAGCAAGCTTTGAAAAACCGGCTCTGGACGTCGATCGAGGGCAACCGCCAGTCTGAGCAGTAAGGCCATATCTGAGACCGTGCGTCGATTGTCGCGGCTTTGAAGTGCTTGCCAAGACTCATGCCTCTTTTTGGGAAGACTGCGGCGGTGATAACGCGCGATGGCAGCCACCATCAAATGCTCTGCTTCTGAATAGCCCAGCAGTTCGCCATGGCGGATCAGATACCAGGAGTGCTTGTGATAGGCGCTGAGATTGATGTGTTGACCGCAGGCGTGAAGCATCGCTGCGGCCCATAGCAAGTCGCGGCCTGAGCCATCGTCACGATGAAGATGGTCTTGGGTGTTGTCATACAGAGTGAGCGCATGGGAAGCCACACGCTCGGCTCGTTGTTGATTGACGGCGAAACGCTGCACCTGATGGATCACGGTGCGCTGTCGAATACTGCTTTGAAAGCTGAAACGGTCTTCTAGGAGGCCGTGACGCAACATCCAATCAACGATCAGGCCTTCGCGCAGAGCGCGTTCACTCAGAACCAATTCTTTGGCTCCCAACATCTGCATGCTGGTTTGAAGAATTAAGGCACCTGGAACAATGATCTCCGCACGTCGATCGTTGATGGGTGCCAATCCTTTGCGTTGCTCTGGTGTCATCACCACCAAGCGATCAACCACCCGGTCGAGACGTTGTTTGCTCACCCGATAGCCGTGAAGCTTCAGAGGTGGACGATCCTCCTCGCTCGCGGCTAGGGCTCCAATGGCCATTGCGGTGCCACTGGTGGCCACCATCACGGGCTTTTCGTTCGGGGTGATCCGCCGCAGCACTTTGTTGACCGCGGGCTCTAGAGATCCTTGGATGAACGCTTGAAGAAAGGTCCGACGCTGCGGGGGAATCGGCTCATCGTTGACAAAATCTCGCTGAAGTCGCACCGCGCCAACTCTTGTGCTGGTCAGTGCTCGTGCATCACGACCATCCGCAAGAATCAGCTCTGTGGATCCTCCTCCGATGTCCAGTACAAGATGCGGACAGTCTCCGAAAGGCATGCCTGAGAGCACGCCTAGGTAGATCAAGCGGGCTTCTTCTGGGCCACTGACGAGATCCACTTCAAGATCGAGCTGATCCTCAATCTCTTGCAAAAAGTCCCGACCATTCGGGGCTTCACGCACCGCGCTTGTGGCCGCGGTCACGATCTGTTCAACCTGGTGACTCAGCGCGAGCTCGCGAAAGCGACGCAGCGCTTCCAGGCCGCGCTCGATAGCCGCCTCTGAGAGATTGCCTGTTTCCGGATCTCTTTCCCCTAAGCGCGTTGTGGACTTCTCAGCCAACTCGATGCTGAACGTTCTTAGCTCCGTATCAACAGAGGCCACCAAGAGGTGGGTGGAATTGGTTCCAATATCGATCGCGGCAATCTTCCGCAAGGCTCGACCGTTTTGAAAGCTCGGCCCTGGTGTCACTTGAAGCACCGCGCTGAAAGCCCTCCCACTTTGCCCTAAGCAGACATCAAGAACCTCTGCTTAGGGTTTCCGAAATGGAGCCCTTTTTTGCCAGTCGGCTCCGCTAACGACATGTTGTTTCGTCAAACCCTGGCTCCATGGGTTGCCCTTTTGCGTTGGAACAAACCCAGCGGAAGACTGATTTTGCTGATCCCAGCAGGCTGGAGTCTCTGGCTCACTCCGGATGCACCGCCTTCGCTGGCCCTTGTGTTCATGATCGTGCTCGGCGGTTTGGCGGTCAGTGGGGCGGGCTGTATTGCGAATGATTTATGGGATCGCCGCATCGACCGCAATGTGGAACGCACGAAGCTGCGCCCGCTCGCACAAGGAAGTTTGAGCGTTGCCCAGGCCGTTGTTGCGTTGATCGTGCTGCTGATCATCAGCTTGGGCGTGGTGCTGAACTTGCCGGATTCCGTGCGCGACCTTTGCTTTCTACTGGCTTGTCTCGCCCTTCCGCCGATCTTGATCTACCCGTCCGCTAAGCGTTGGTTCGCCTACCCCCAAGCGGTCTTGGCCTTGTGCTGGGGTTTTGCGGTGTTGATTCCTTGGGCCGCGCAAACCGGAGATCTGAATGGCGGTTGGCCCTTGGCAGGTTGTTGGGTTGCCACCCTGCTTTGGACGTTTTCTTTTGACACGGTCTACGCGATGGCGGATCGTCCGGATGACACCCTGATGGCTTTAAAAAGCAGCGCATTGACCCTTGGCCCGTCCGTCTTGCGCGTCGTGAGTGTGACCTATGCGCTCTCGATGTTGGCCCTGGCTGTTGCTGCTGCCTCCGCCGGAGTCGGACTCATCTTCTGGCCGTTCTGGATAGTGGTGGCCTCTGGGATGCAGCGTGCCACCCGAGCACTGAAAAGTGTTAGGCAGCAGCCCATGTCGTTGTACGGAGTTCATTTCAGTCACCAGGTGCTTTTGGGCGCATTGTTGTTCTTGGGTCTCGTTCTCGGGCGGCTGGGCTGATGCACAACAAAGACCGGTCTGGTTTGTTGCTTTCCCCTCTTCAGCGTGGTGATGACGTAGCAATCGTGGCCGCTAGCTCTGCGCTGGACAACACGGACAACCTTTTGCGAGGGATCTCGATCCTGAACAGCTGGGGATTGCGAATCCGTCCAGATGTCATCAGCCAACGGCGCTGGGGGTATCTGGCCGGACGGGATGACGAGCGTCGGAGTGATTTCCAATCGGTCCCCACTGCCTCCCTCTTGGCCTGTGCTCGCGGTGGCTGGGGCGCTGCCAGGCTTTTGGAGCAACCTTTTGCTTGGCAGCCAGGATGGTTGTTGGGTTTCTCGGACGTGACCGCACTGCTCTGCGCTCGCATGGCAGCAGGTGTGAGCGGGGGGATCCATGGGCCTTTAATCACAACCCTGGCCGATGAACCTGAGTGGAGCCAGCGGCGACTGCAGGACGTTCTCTTTGGCCATCCTCTGCACGATCTTCAAGGGGTGCCTTGGCGGGGAGGCATGGCTGTCGGTCCCCTGTTAACACTGAATTTAACGGTTGCGTCCCATTTGATCGGGACTCCTTTCCTGCCTGACCTAACGGGAGTTGTGTTGGTCATTGAAGACATCGGTGAAGCCCCCTATCGCATTGATCGCATGCTCACGCAGTGGCGATTAGCAGGTCTGCTCCAATCGCTTGCAGGCCTTGGATTCGGTCGATTCCTGGACTGCGATGACGGGTCGGACTCTGGTGGGTTCAGATTGGAAGAGGTGTTGCGAGAGCGCACCGCTGACTTAGGGATTCCCCTGGTGGCAAATCTGCTTGTGGGCCATGGCCCGGGAGGGAATGCCGCGTTGCCGGTTGGTGCGATTGCGACCCTTGATGGGGATCAGGGTGTCTTGAGGGTGGGTGCTAACCCTGGCGTTCTGCCAGCACCGCTGCAGCGACAGTGAGATCAAATGGGGTCGTGACTTTGATATTGGAGGGACCAGCATCAAGAACTTTGACCGGCCATCCCAAGCGCTCATAAAGCGAGGCGTCATCGGTCACAGTCCAGCCCTGCGCACGGGCCTCCTGATGCCCCTGGCGGAGTTCATGCACTGAGAAGGCTTGTGGTGTCTGGGCCGCCCAGAGCTCTGCGCGATTCGGGGTCGCTTTGATGAAGCCTGATTCATCCACGCGCTTAATCGTGTCGGTGACTGGGGTCGCAGCAATCACCGCCTTGCCGCCGCGAACGGCTTCTGCACAGCGGTTAAACAATTCGGGGGAGGCGAGACAGCGGGCCCCGTCATGGATCAGAACATGCCGAGCTTGGTCGGGGAGTCCGGCCAGTCCCCGTTCGACCGACTCCTGACGACTGTCTCCGCCAGCAATCCAAGCGATAGGTTTTGGAGCGCCCTCCACGAGAGCGAGAATCTCGGAACGGTCGATTTCCTGACCGATGATCCCAATCCAATCAATCGACGCAGCCTCAAGAGCTGCTTGCAGCGTCCATGCCAGCACGGGTTGTCCAGATAGAGGCAGCAGCAGCTTGTTGCGGGTCGCGCCCATCCGCCGCCCACTCCCAGCGGCTGCGATCAACAGATGCATAAGCGACTCCTGTTTTCAGCAACCTGAAACGGCCTCCATACAATCAGCTCGCACCACTTGTGCTGTTGTTGCATGCGCGTTCTCGTTTTAAGCCCAGGAACAGCTCAACAGCAGCTTGAGCGTATGCCTGCTGTAGCAGCCTGTGCCAACGAGCTTGGGGCTTCCATCCAAGTTGCCTGTTCCCCTGGCTACCGATCGTTGTGGACGTTGCTGCCCTCGGTCGAAAAAATCATTCCCTTTGATTTTTCTGCAGCTCTGACGATGGCCGATTGGGCCAATCTTCTTGGCTCTGTCCGTGAACCTGATTTCCAGGTTTGCCTCAATTTTGCTGAGGGACGTCAGGTGAATCTGATGCTGTCGATGAGCCATATCCCAACGCGGGTTGCAGAAGCTGGATTTGCTTCCACTGCTAAGGCCGCCCAGGCTCAAGGCTGGAGTGCTCAACGTCTCTCCGGATTTCTTGCTCCGCTCGGTTTGAGCTTGGATGCCGCAGCCTTTCGGATCAGCTTGCCTGCAGGGCTGATGAACAGAGCTCGCGAACGGCAGCCCCAGGGCGATGGGCCTCTGTTGTTGCTCCAGCCATCTGCCAGAGCGGGAGACTGGCCAGCAGAACGCTGGAAGCAATTACCGCTCACCATCAAAGACAAACTTCCTGGTTTGCGAACTATTGATCTTGAAGACAACAGCTCGCTCTCTGAGAGAGCAGCGCAGATTGCCTGTACCGACGTAGTTTTGACGAGTTGTCCTGTGACCAGTCTGTTGGCAACCTTTTGCGGAGTGCCATTGGTTGCACTTGGACTGTCTGAGGATCAATTGCCTAAGCGAGATGTGATTCGGCATCTTGGCAATGACGATCTCAGCTCTCTCTCCGAAGCTGATGTGTTGGAGGCGATGGGCTTCTGATGAAGAGGCCACGACGGAGGTCGCATAAACACCGTCGGCTTCAGCGCTATCCCTCTCATTTGCATGGTTTTCAGCTAAGCCAGCTGGCCAGCCCATGGCTATTGCCCGTTTTAGCTCTGGCCATCGTGATCTTGGGTGGAGCGATTGGTTATCGGATCACGGAGGGTTGGGACTGGGGTGATTGTTTATGGATGGTGCTGATCACGATCAGCACCATCGGTTACGGAGAAGTGGAGCCCCTCTCTCAGGCCGGACGGCTG
The DNA here is from genome assembly GCF_047302735.1 of Synechococcus sp. Cu2B8-bc1011. Classification (NCBI taxonomy): domain Bacteria; kingdom Bacillati; phylum Cyanobacteriota; class Cyanophyceae; order Synechococcales; family Synechococcaceae; genus Synechococcus; species Synechococcus sp. Cu2B8-bc1011. The sequence goes on along the minus strand of NZ_CP138915.1, from coordinate 2,464,853 downwards.
GTGACGGTGTTGATCGTGGCAGGGGGCATCGTCGTGGTGCAGCTTTCGATCCAAAAGATTCTTGGCCTGACAGAATCCGGATACTTCCGTCAGTTGCGGGAGCTGAGGTTTCGCCGAAACCTACGGCGTATGCAGAACCATGTGATTCTCTGCGGGTATGGACGCATTGGCCGGGAGATTGCTGAACAGCTGCTCCTGGAGACCGTTCCCGTTCTTGTGGTTGAGATGGATCCTGCTCGTCGGCAGGCGGCAGAGGAACGGGGTCTGCCTGTGCTCCTGGCCGATGCCACTCTCGACGAAACGCTTTTGGAGGCTGGACTTCATCGTTGTCGCAGCCTGGTGGCGGCCTTGCCTAGCGATGCGGCCAATCTGTACGTCACGCTCAGTGCTCGAGGCTTGGAGCCTGGATGCCGGCTCATTGCTCGAGCCGACAGCGAAGAAGCTGCAGCCAAGCTCGAACTTGCTGGAGCAACTGTTGTCGTGAGTCCCTACGTCGCTGGGGGAAGGGTGATGGCAGCAACGGCTCTAAGGCCCTTGGCGGTGGACTTTATGGATCTGTTGTCTGGGTCGGAATTTGAAATTGAAGAATTTCGGTTAAGTCGTGATCCCTCACTTGTTGGTCATTTGGCCAGCAAGAGCTTGTCGGAGCTCCAGCTGGGCCGCCGCAGTGGGGCCATGGTGCTGGCCATCCGTGACGGCAGCGCATTGAAGGGAAATCCCAGCGGTGAAGAACGACTTGGTCCTGGACAACTTCTTGTGGTGATGGGAAGCCAGAAGCAGCTGGAGTTATTCCGCAATTTGCTGGGTGATGCCATCGACACGATTGAAACCATGCGGGGCATCTAGCTGGCCTTGATGACTGAAAGGGCCAACGATCCCTACGATCACACGATCTTAAAAAAAGCGTTCATGAGTTCATCCGCTTCTCTTGACGGTCAAACAGCCCTTGTGACCGGTGCAAGTCGTGGCATCGGTCGTGCAGTGGCCTTGGCTTTGGCAGGTGAGGGCGCAGAAGTGGTGGTGAATTACGCCAGTTCTCCCGATGCTGCTGAGCAGGTGGTTGCTGAAATTCAGGCCCAGGGTGGCTCCGCTTATGCCGTCAAGGCCGACGTGGGCGATGAGGCTTCGGTTGAAGCCTTGATCAAAACGGTGTTGAAGCGCAGTGAACGCATTGACGTCCTGGTGAATAACGCGGGAATCACTCGGGATGGCTTGCTGATGAGGATGAAAACCGAGGATTGGCAGGCGGTGATCAATCTCAATCTCACCGGAGTCTTCCTCTGTACGAGGGCTGTGGCGCGCCCAATGTTGAAGCAACGGAGTGGTCGGATTATCAACATCACCTCCGTGGTTGGGCTGATGGGCAACGCCGGGCAAGCCAATTACGCAGCAGCCAAAGCCGGTGTGGTGGGCCTAACGCGAAGTAGCGCCAAGGAGATGGCAAGCCGTGGAATCACGGTGAATGCCGTGGCACCTGGTTTTATTGCTACGGATATGACGAAAGACCTGGAAGCAGACGGCATCCTTGCGGCCATTCCACTGGGACGGTTTGGGACGCCCGATCAGGTGGCTGGAACCGTGAGATTTTTGGCTGCCGACCCATCCGCCGCATACATCACGGGGCAGGTGCTCCAGGTGGATGGTGGGATGGTGATGAGTTGAATCTCAGTTTTGGAGAGGCTGACCCAGCTCTTCTCTTAAGCGGCGTATGCGCTGAAGCAACTTCAATCTTCGACTGCGGTCCGTAGCGGTTAGATAGATGCGAAGTGGCACATAAACCAAGGTCATGGTTGCAGCCATTGCAGCCATGAAAACGAAGAACAGCGCTCCTGAATCCTTCATGGTCAAACATTAACCAGACGATTTGCGCCTTTGTCCGATGGATTCGGCTTTCCCCACTTCCGAGGGGAGCGGGTAGTCATAGACGCTGGATGCGATTGCCCCCCGGGTTCCTGACACTATGTCCAAACTTCTCAGCTTTTCGAACGAATCACGGGAGTCCCTCGAGCGAGGCATGAATGCCCTTGCCGATGCCGTTCGGGTCACGATCGGACCTCGTGGTCGCAATGTGGTGCTCGAGAAGTCCTACGGCGCGCCCGACATCGTCAATGACGGTGACACGATCGCCAAGGAAATTGAACTTGCAGATCCGTTCGAAAACATCGGTGCCAAGTTGATCCAGCAGGTGGCGTCTAAGACCAAGGACAAAGCTGGCGATGGCACCACGACTGCCACCGTGCTTGCCCAGGCGATGGTGGAGGAGGGGCTTCGAAATACGGCTGCAGGTGCTAGCCCGATCGAACTTCGCCGGGGTATGGAAAAAGCTGTGGCTGCTGTGGTCACAAGCCTCAATCAACGCAGTCAGTCCGTGAGCGGTGATGCGATTCGCCAGGTTGCCACGGTCAGTTCAGGCGGCGATGAGGAGGTGGGTCGCATGGTTGCCGAGGCCATGGACAGGGTGAGCTTTGACGGTGTGATCACCGTGGAGGAATCCAAGTCTCTGGCCACTGAGCTCGAAGTCACAGAAGGTATGGCCTTCGATCGCGGTTATAGCTCTCCCTATTTCGTCACCGATGGTGACCGCCAGATTTGCGAATTCGAGAATGCGTTATTGCTTCTCACAGATCGCAAGATCAGCTCCGTCACCGATTTGGTTCCCGTGTTGGAGACGGTTCAGAAATCAGGCTCACCGCTAGTCATTTTGGCGGAAGAAGTCGATGGGGAAGCCCTTGCCACCTTGGTCGTGAACAAGAACCGAGGGGTGCTGCAGGTGGCTGCAGTGCGTGCTCCATCGTTTGGCGAGCGTCGTAAGGCTGCTTTGGCTGACATCGCTGTGCTGACGGGTGGTCAGGTCATCAGTGAAGACAGGGCGATGACCCTCGACAAGGTGACGATGGACGACTTGGGACGGGCACGCCGGATCACGATCAGCAAGGACAGCACCACGATCGTGGCCAGCGATGACAGCAAAGACGCCGTCAGTGCTCGCGTTGCCTCAATTAGGCGCGAGCTCGAGAACACTGATTCGGAGTATGACCAAGAGAAACTCAACGAGCGCATTGCCAAGCTCGCTGGAGGCGTGGCTGTTATCAAGGTTGGCGCCCCAACAGAGACGGAGCTCAAAAACCGGAAGCTACGCATTGAGGATGCCCTTAATGCCACCCGTGCAGCTGTGGAGGAAGGCATTGTTGCTGGAGGTGGATCCACCCTTCTGCACATCGCATCAGAACTCGATTCTCTGACCTCTGGGTTGGAAGGTGATCAAAAGACTGGAGTGGAAATCGTTCAGCGTGCCCTGAGCGCTCCCCTGCGTCAGATCGCTGAAAATGCAGGTTCTAACGGTGATGTGGTGGTGGATCGCGTCCGCAATAGCGGAGAGGGATTCAACGCTCTCACTGGAAACTTTGAAGACCTAATGAGTGCCGGGATTCTGGACGCATCCAAGGTGGTTCGTCTTGCGCTTCAGGATGCGGTCTCGATTGCATCTCTTGTCGTAACCACGGAAGTTGTGGTGGCAGATAAACCTGAACCTCCAGCGCCTGCAGGCGCTGGAGGTGGTGACCCCATGGGCGGCATGGGTGGCATGGACCCCATGGGCGGCATGGGCGGCATGGGAATGATGTAATCCCGCTAATGGGGTCCCCTTAAAGGGATCCCACTAGTCGCGCGTGGATTCGACACACCGATAAAGCTTCTCGGGGAGGTGCGTTGCACAATCTCCCTAACTCTCGATTTAGGGCCTGAAGTTCTGTCATCGGCAACCCTGCGATTGGCAGACCGAAGAAAGCTCCGCTGAGGACAACAGGAAAAGCAAATTTCAGCAACATGCCTGAGTCTTGCGAGACTCATCCACTTTGCCTCTTCAAGGTCCTGAGGTAATCGGCCACTTGCAGATCAACGCCCGTAATCGCCGTGCCAACAACAACAAGATCGGCGCCGTGTTCAAGGGCCTGGAGAGCTGAAGTTGGCGACTTGATGCCACCCTCGCAAATCAAAGTCACATGGTCGGGAAGTTGATCCCTTAAGGGAGAGATCAAGCTGTAGCCAGGAGGAGATTGTTGTGATGTTTGCTCTGTGTATCCATACAGGGTGGTGCCCACCCACTCGCATCCCAGTGATGCCGCGATCAGTCCGTTGTCGATTGAGTCCACGTCGGCCATGAGTGGTGCCCCTAGGTCCTCCTTAGACCGTTGAATAAGTTCTGCAAGGTCTTCCTTTTCTGGCCTTTGGCGAGCTGTGGCATCGAGGGCGATGACGTCAGCACCGGCTGCCCAGACCGTTTGGATGTCATCCCATCGAGGTGTGATGTAGACAGAGCTATCAGGAAATGAGCGCTTCCAGAGCCCAATGATCAGGGCGTCAGGACAGCGATTTCGCACCGCTCCAATGTGCTCTGGGCTCTCGAGTCGCACACCCGTCGCTCCGTTGCGAAGGCTGGCTTCAGCCATGGCTGCAATCACATCGGGATGGCGCATGGGTGATCCTTCCGGAGCCTGAACGGACACGATCAAGCCACCCTCAAGTTGGGTGCGGGATGGAATGGGCATGGTCCTTCAGGATGCCTGTAGATCTTGGTCTGCTGAGGACGCAACCATCCAGCGACGAAAGCGTTGAGCACCGCGTGCAATCGGAGGAGGCGCGATTGCGAGTGGCGGATTGGAAGAACGATCCGCTACGTCTTCAATGACCTCAGTCTCATCATCCTTGGAGTCACTCGGGAGGGGGGCCACGTGTAAGGCCCGCTTCTCTGTTTCGACCATTGGATTGCTGACGAGTGAGAGACCTTGGCTCTTTGAACCCTCCTCGGAATTCTTAGGAGATGGGAGAGAGTCCTGGGAGGCTTCAGTCGTTCGTTTGGGCAGAGAGGTCACCCCATAGCGATGCACCCACTGCAGCTCTAATTGGGCGATGAGCGATGTTTCTCTTAATTCATTGGCAAGCAGCAGGCGACGTTGCAGGTCCAGTTGGCGCGGGTTCAGGGGCTGAAACGAAGAGACGTACACGGAATCAAGAGAGTTTGCGATTGAGCAGTGGTCTGATGAGGAGAAACAGCCCCACGGTGAGCACGGTCAAGACCAACAAGCAGGTTTGACCTGTAACGGAGCCATAGGGTGCGTCCAAGAGAACCAGCGAAAGATCGAGAGGGCCTGCATAGGCCGCTCGAATTGGTTCTATCGCGAAGGTAAGGGGATTTAGGGCCGCTAGCCAGCCCATCCACCCAGGCATAAAGCTCAGAGGCGCCAATGCGGTGCTGGCAAAGAGCAGAGGAAGATTGGCGACAAAAATCACCGCAATCAACTCAATGTGACCAGGTAAGGCAAAGGCCAAACCCAGACTTAAGGCCGTAACGGCAAATACCAACAACAGCAGGGTGAACAGAACGAGCAGGAGCCCGCCAGCTCCAGGCCATCCATATCCGAGTAATGCCGCTGTGAGCATGATCGCCAAACTCTGCACGAGGCTCAATGTGGTGATGTAGATCACTGAAGCGAAGACAATGGAACTTCGACTTCTTAATGGCGCAACGAGAAGTCGGTTGAGAAATCCAAATTCGCGGTCAAACATGACCGGAAGTCCCGCATTGAGTGCACCGCTGAATGCTGTGAACACAATCACTCCAGCACCGAGAAATCGCCCGTAGCTCATGCCGCCTGGCAACAGCCCCTCTGGAGCGTTGGAGAAAAGAGCTCCAAATAAAATCAACCAGATCAGGGGCTGCAGAACACCGGCAATCAGCGTGGAGGGACGACGCTTGAGCTGCACGAACAGGCGACGCGTTAAAGCTGTCGTTTCCTGGATGAGCTCCGTCACCGCTCCTCGGGAGGGTGCTTCATTGGCATCGATCTGGAGATGGGGAGTGGTCATGGGGGCGCACTGATGAAGATCGGGGGGTGAAAGCAGGTCGTTACCGCATGGCTTGTTTGCGCTCTTGCTTTTGATCACGCTGACCGGCTGTGGCCAGCTCGGCATCCATCAGGGTGCGGCCTGTGGCCTGAAGGTAAACATCGTCAAGACTTGGCCTGCTTTGTGCAAGGGCAAACACGGGAAGTCCTGCTTCTTCCAGACACAGGCGAAGGCGAGGGAGGACCTGTTCTCCATCCACCACCAGATTGAGGGAGTGGCCTTGCGAGCGATTAATCACAATGTTTTGGACGCCATCAAGGGGTTGAAGCAAGTCGCGAATCGTCTCTGCTTCCTGCTCATTGCTGAATTCACGCACACGCAAGGTGACGCGATCCCCTCCAAGACGAGTCTTGAGTTCGTTAGGGGTGCCCTCAGCAATCACTGTTCCGGCATCAATGATCGCCATTCGATCGGCGAGTGCTTCCACTTCCTCGAGGTAATGGGTGCTGAGCAAGACCGTTGTTCCTTGATCTCTTAAGTCACGAAGCACGTTCCAGATCACAGCTCGACTTTCGATGTCAAGTCCGACTGTGGGTTCATCGAGGATGAGGAGTTGGGGACGATGTAGGAGACCTGCTGCTAAATCAAGTCGACGACGCATTCCTCCTGAATAGGTGCCACATCGACGGTCGATCCAAGGATCCATGCCCAACATCTCGATCAGTTCGTCGATCCGTTGGTTTCTTTGCTTTGGCTTTAAGTGATAAAGGTCACCTTGAAGTTCAAGGAGCTCTCGACCTGTGAGGATCTTGTCAATCGCTACCTCTTGAGCGACATAACCAATGAGGCGTCGAACGTCCCGTTGGTCTTTCAAGGCATCCAGGCCAGCAATGCGGACATCGCCAAGATCTGGAGCCAAGAGAGTGGCAAGAATTCTCAGAGTTGTCGTTTTCCCAGCACCATTGGGACCCAGCAGGCCATAAAGACACCCTTCAGGGACTTGCAAGCTCAAATCCCTGAGCGCTGAAATCGTCCCGTAAGACTTTTCCAGGTGATCGAGCACGATCAGGGACATGAAACCGACCAAAAAGCGTGGATAAAGAATCTAGGAAGCGGCAGGAAGATAGCCGCCCGCGAGGATGTTGAGGACTGCCCTCACTTGCAGATCAAATTGAGCAGAACCAGGCATTCGGCTCATGACAAGCAAGAGACAGATTCCAAACAGATAGAGAATCGACCATCGGAATAATCCCTTGGCTCGATCTTGATTGTTGGGTTCAGCAGCCAGACGTTCCACCATCTGCAAAAGGCGACCGTTGAAGGGAAGGATCAACAGCCCGTATAAGGCGCCACCTTCCGGTAGGGCCCAGGTCCCTAAAAAGCTCAGCAAGATGGTTGCCCATCCGTAGCGTCTGATCGCCCTCGTGGTCACCAAAGGTCCCTTGACGACTGGAAGCATTGGAATCCCAACGGCCCGATAGTCGTCATGCAAAAGCAGGGCTAGTGCCCAGAAATGGGCTGGAGTCCACACCATCACAAGTGCGAACAGCCACCATCCACCCAGGCCTATATGGCCTGTTGCTGCAGCTGCTCCAACCAGGGGTGGGATGGCACCAGCAACGCCGCCAACCACAATGTTTTGTGTGGTGCGGGGCTTAAGCAGCGCGGTGTAAAGCAGCACATAACTACAGAGTCCTAGGAGAGACAGTCCAGCTGCAAGGCAATTCACCCCACTGACCAGAAGAGCTGCTGCAGCCAGCGTGCAGGACACCGCGCCAACAAAAGCCGCGGATGGTGACAACCGTCCTGAGGGAAGGGCTCGACCGCTTGTTCGCAGCATGCGTCCATCCAGCTCCTGCTCCCACAAACAGTTGAGAACTCCTGCTGCCGCTGCTGCTAAAGCACCACCGCCAAGGGTGCAAGCCAGCCTTGGTGAGGAGAGTGGCCAGCCTTCGGTAAGAGCCATTCCTCCCAAGGTGGTTGCGAGGAGAAGTGGGATCAGCCGTGGTTTGGCAACCTCAAGCCAGGGGGGGAGTTTGATTCTCTTGCGAGATGGCACCACCTCCTCTCTGGTGAGGGTGGGGGGCATTGGAGCAACGGAAGCTGAACTAGCCATGACAGGGCTCCAGGGTTGAAGAATCGCGAGCGATCGTGAGAAGGGAGTCGGGTGCGGACGGGCGTCTCCAAGTGAGAGCCGCGAGGACGGCCACGAGCAGACAGGCCACGAGTTGATGGCACACCGTCACAGCGGGCTGACTTAGACCAAGCCGCAAGGTGAAAACACCCAAAGCGATCTGCATTGAGACCAGGAGAGTGGCTGTGATGAGGAGGGGCCATTGCTGACGAGCCCAGCCGCCGGCGATCAGAGCTGTCGCAACGAACAGCAACACGCAGATGGCTGCTGGGGTTGCAGCACTGCGATGCCAATGAAGCCATTGGCAGGACTGCCCCTCCTGTAAGCACCGTTGGGCCGCCCATGAGGTCGCCATCCGTCCGCCTAGTAGGCATTGGCCTGACACGGCTGCAAGGCTGATTCCGCCGAACCAGGGCCACCAGCGAGGGGCGGCAGATTCTTTGGACCCTTGATGAAGCAGCCTTTGTGTGAGTGCGCTCATCACAATGACCAGGGTGAGAGCCAGGACGAGATGGGCCGTCACCACTGCGGAGGGGAGCAGTTGCAGCACGGTCAGAGCCCCGAGGCCTCCTTGAAGAACAACCAACAGAACCAATAGGAACGACAGAGGCAGCAACCAACGGGGCAAGTCCTTCCTCCAGAACCAGGTGGCACCCAGTTGGACGAGCAGTGCAATGCCCACAACAAAGGCATCCAGGCGGTGGAACCACTCCAAGAACACCTTGAGATTCATCTGGCGCCCAGGCAGCAGGCTTCCATAACAAAGGGGCCAATCAGGACAGGCCAGCCCTGCCTCCATGACACGGGTTGCCCCTCCAATCACCACCAGGGCGATCAGAGCCACGACCAGGTGAGCAGCGAGCTGGGCCAGACGCCAACGAATCGGAACTGTTGTCGATGAGGTCAACGACTGTTCCTCCTAATCGCATGGTTTGTTTTTGGAAACTAGCGATCTGATCTCAAACGGCACGCTATTTACAGGTCTCCAACATTTTCAAGGTCGCCAACATCTCCCTTTGCTGACAACAACGCCTTGAAACAGCTGTGTTAGTAGGAACTTCAGGCTGCTTTAACAATCACGGCATGAAGAAGGCCTGGGATCTCCATAGTCTGTTGACACATGTATCAGGAGTTTCGTGCCTATCCCCTCGGCAATTCTCACTCTTGTGCTGGGAATGATCCTTGTGCTGGGTGGATTGTGGATTGGCCAAAACATCAACCTTCTTCCTGTTGATGCCAGCGTCAATGCACCCATTTACGACGAGCTGTTTCGTGTTCTGTTCAGCATCGGAACGATTTTGTTTGTAGGAATCGTTGGGTTGGTGCTGTTCAGCCTTGTGCGCTTCCGCCGCAAAGCTGGACAAATTGGTGATGGGATAGCACTCGAAGGCAATTTGCCCCTTGAGATTTTTTGGACCGCTGTGCCCGCGATTGTTGTGTTGTTTGTGGGTTTATTCAGCTACGACATCTACGAACGTATGGGGGGAATGGTTCCCCTTGCTCATGGGGGGCATGGTGATTCTCAAGCCACTCAAGAGAGGGTTTGGGGAGGTATTGGCACGGCAGGGGCGATGCAAGCCAGTTCTGAAATGGCGATAGCGCCACTTCCAGTTGAGGTTACGGCGATGCAATTTGCATTCCTGTTCCATTACCCCGATGGGGACATTATTTCTGGAGAACTGCATGTGCCATCAGGACGACCTATCTCACTAAAAATGGAGGCTAAAGATGTGATCCACGCATTCTGGGTTCCAGAATTCAGGCTCAAGCAGGACATCATTCCTGGTCAGCCAACATTGCTTAACTTCACTCCCACTCGCCCAGGGCGTTATCCAGTGGTTTGCGCTGAACTGTGTGGGCCTTATCACGGTGGTATGCGCTCCACGGTGGTGGTTGAGTCTGCCGACGATTACGACACCTGGTTCCAAGCCAATCGCAAGCTCCCTGTATCTGAGGCATGACACTCACTCTTCCGCAACAAAGCAAACCCCCCTCATTGCAACCCACTGGCTGGCTTCGCTATCTCAGCTTTAGCGTTGATCACAAAGTGATCGGACTTCAATATCTAGTTTGTGGCTTTGCTTTTTACCTTATTGGTGGTGCCCTTGCTGGAGCGATTCGTACAGAACTAACCAGTCCGGTAGCTGATTTCATGCCCCGGGATGTTTACAATCAGGTGCTGACTTTGCACGGCACCGTGATGATCTTTCTTTGGATCGTCCCTGTGGTTAATGGTGCTTTTGGTAATTATCTGATCCCGTTTTATGTCGGAGCCAGGGACATGGCTTTCCCAAGGCTAAATGCTGTTGCTTTCTGGTTGATTCCACCTGCTGGGTTACTGCTTGTTGCCAGTTACTTTATTACTGGTGCGGCGCAGTCAGGTTGGACAGCCTATCCGCCTCTCAGTCTGACGACTCCTGCTACAGGTCAGATCATTTGGATTCTGAGCGTTTTATTGTTAGGTGGAAGCTCAATCTTTGGTGGAATTAACTTTATTGCCACCATTTTGAAATTGCGACGGCCTGGCTTGAAGCTGATGCAACTGCCGATGTATTGCTGGGCCATGCTTGGAACGAGCATTCTTGTCGTTCTGTCGACACCCGTTCTTGCCGGGACTTTGATTCTTCTGAGCTTCGATATTGTTGCTCATACTGGATTCTTTAATCCAGGAATGGGTGGAAATGTCGTTGTTTATCAACACCTCTTCTGGTTTTACTCTCACCCAGCTGTTTACATCATGGTGTTGCCGGCGTTTGGATTGGTGAGTGAAATCCTTCCGATTCATTGCCGGAAGCCTCTTTTTGGGTACACCACAATGGTGTATTCGATCATGGCGATCGTTGTTCTTGGGCTTGTTGTTTGGGCCCATCACATGTTTACAAGCGGCACGCCTCCATGGATGCGCTTATTTTTCACAATTGCAACGGCCTTTATTGCTGTTCCCACAGGTATCAAATTCTTTAATTGGTTAGCCACGTTGTGGGGAGGAAAAATTAGTCTTAATAGTGCTGTTCTCTTCTCCTGTGGTTTTATCGTCAACTTTGTTTTGGGTGGAATTACTGGTGTGGCGCTTGCTCAAGTGCCTTTTGATGTCCATGTTCACGACACCTACTTTGTCGTCGCTCACTTCCATTACATTGTTTATGGAGGTTCGGTTTTTGTGATCTTCGCGTCGATCTATCACTGGTTCCCAAAAGTGACGGGGAGGATGCTTGATGAAAATGTTGGACGTTTTCATTTCTTGTTGACGTTTATTGGATTCAATCTTTGCTTCGCCCCACAGCATTGGCTTGGCCTCAACGGCATGCCCAGGCGTGTGGCTGAATACGATCCGCAATTTGCGTTGGTGAATCAGATCAGCAGTGTTGGTGCCTTGCTGATGGCCCTGAGCACCTTGCCCTTTCTCTGGAACGTGTTCGCGAGTGCACGCTCAGGCCAGATTGCTGGAGATAACCCTTGGCGGGCCTTGACCCCTGAATGGTTGACCACCTCTCCCCCTCCTGTAGAGAACTGGAAAGGTGAGCCTCCCTTGGTCACTCACCCCTATGGATATGGAATTCCTGCAGACCAGATCGACTTGAAAGATGCCAGTGGCAGCGATGTATGGAGCAACGGCCGATGACCTCCCTATCCCCTCAAGACCAAGCGGTTGAAATCCAGGATCATCACGAAGAAAGCCATCCCGACCATCGCATGTTTGGCCTGGCCACCTTTTTGGTGGCTGATGCGATGACATTTGCAGGCTTTTTCGCGGCCTATCTCACGTTTAAGGCTGTTAACCCTCTCCTGCCTGATGCTGTATACGAGTTGGAGCTTCCGCTTCCAACGCTGAACACCATTCTTTTGCTTGTCAGTAGTGCCACCTTCCATCGTGCTGGTGTCAATCTGCGCCGAAGTGAGATGCAACGCTGCAGGCGCTGGTTACTGCTCACGGCAAGTCTGGGCTTGGCCTTTTTGGTGAGTCAGATGGTGGAGTATTTCACCTTGCCATTTGGGTTGACTGACAATCTTTATGCCAGCACTTTCTATGCTCTGACTGGCTTCCACGGTCTACATGTGACCCTGGGTGCCCTGATGATTCTGATTGTGTGGTGGCAGTGTCGTACCCCTCAAGGGCGAGTCACGGCAGACAACCACTTCCCCCTTGAGGCGGCAGAGCTCTATTGGCACTTCGTTGATGGCATCTGGGTGGTCTTATTTGTGATTCTCTATCTCATCTGAGCGAGCTTGGCTTGTCATGGATTCAATCTTATTTCGATACTTTTGTTGCTTCGTATGAGAGTCATGGCCAGAATTAAAACAAATTTCTTGAGTTAAATGCTCACTGGCCAGGAATTGCTGAACAGGGCCCGGTCACTCAGCAATCGCTCTGAAGATGAAATTGCGAGGGGATGCGGCTATGTCGGTCCCAGTGGTCGCGTTCTGCGTAAAGGCTTTTACAAAGCCTTGGTGGAAGCGAAGGGATACAAACTCCCCTCTTCCAGTTCCGGTGGTGGAACCAGAGGTCGCCAAGCTGATTTCAAGACCCGGGTTCATGGGAACGGAAATCTGCTCATTGGTCATGCCTACACCCGTCGCCTTGGCTTAGAACCTGGCCAAGAGTTTCGAATTGAGTTGCGTCAAGACTCTCGTTCCATCTGGTTGCTTCCGATGAATAACCAAGAGCTCAAGGTCTCAGGGGTGAGCTCAGAGCAGGATCAAGACACAACAAAGGACCCAGGTTGAGCCCCGGGCCCTTGAGACGACTGGTCTTAAGACACTGACTGCGAGTTGATCAAGCAGCAGCTGGTGGGTCTTGATCCTTGGGAATGGTTGAGCTCAGGGCAATCAGATCAATGCCGCTGAACAGGAAACTGATGCCTACAAGCACGCCGAGGACCCACAGCAAGCCCCAGAACTTCAGCGTCACGATCAGCAGGCCAAGGATGAAGGTGATGACGCCATTGGCAATGGCCCAGCCCGCTCCAGGACGGTTGCTGTGAGACAGACCGTTGAAAAAGGCAACAACACCCTCCACTAGAAAGACGATTCCAATCGCGAGCGAAAGTGCTGCCACCTGGCCAGCGGCGTCTGCAGGACTTCGGAAATTGCTGATCATCGAAGCACCCGCAACGATGAACAGGGTTGATACAACTAATCGCCAGAAGCAAATCCAGCGCCCCATGCGTTTGGAGCGGGCAAGATTGCTGATCCAACCAACCACACCTCCAACGAGAAAGACAACGGCGATCACACCAGTGACCCATACGGAGGCCAGCACTGGAAAGATCAGGGCCAGGACGCCCAAGATGATCAGCAGAATCCCTTCCGCGATGGCGAAAGCTTGAAAAGTCCCGATGGAATCGGGACGATCGTCCATGGTCATGAAATTTGTAAAAGAGACAACTCTCGAAAGGTATTGATTCCCCCAAGATCTGTCCCGTTTTTGTGATGTTCCCTCAGCTCCAACCGTCAGCTCCAACCGTGAGAGGCGAGCCATTCAGAGCTCAGAGACGCCTCGTTCTTCGGGGCGGTTGAAGCTCCCTCGCGCGCGTGGCCGAGCAAGCGTTCCGTATATCGAGCGAGAAGATCGATTTCTAAATTCACCTCATCCCCTGCTGCGAGATCGCGCAATGCTGTTGCCATCCAGGTGTGTGGAATCACGGCGATCCAAAATCGCGCACCAGCATCAGAGCACCCAGCGACTGTGAGGCTGATGCCATTGACGGCAACACTGGCTTTTTCACAGATGTACCGGCCATAGGCGGCATCTCGCCAGCGCAGCTCGAGGTTCCATGATTGGCTTAGGGCTTCGATGGCCACCACCTCGCCGATGCTGTCCACATGACCACTCACGAGATGTCCGCCAAGGCGATCGGACAAGCGCAGGGCTGGCTCCAAATTGACTGAACCACCTGTAGAGGCCTTGCGTCCGAGGGTGCTGCGTTGCAGCGTTTCCTCGCTGACATTGGCGAGAAACCCATCACCGACCAGTTCCGCCACCGTGAGACAAACCCCATCTACAGCAACGCTGTCTCCCAGCTGAAGGGGAGCGAACGGAGAGCAGCCACTCACCACAAGGCCACTGCCGCGTCGCTCAATCCGCCCAACAGCTTGCACCAGACCTGTGAACATGCTGTGCATTCAGCGTGAGTTCCCTGGTCATAATCGAGGAAGGGGGGGGGGAGAGCCGTCGATGGTTGAAATGAGCGTGATCGGGATTGCGCTGGATGCCGCGAGCCGAAGTCCGATCGTGTTGCTTCGAGATCCATCGCGACGGCGACAAGTGCCGATCTGGATCGATCAGGCCCAGGCACACAACATCATGGCTGGATTGAATGGAGAGCCATCTCCTCGCCCCTTAAGCCATGACTTGATGGTGCGCTTGTTGGCGGCTGGTGACCTTCATCTTGAACGGGTCATCATTCATGCGATTGAAGACAGCACCTTTCGCGCTGTCTTGAAACTCAGTCATGACGAGCCAAGCGACGAGATCGAAGACCCTTCAGACGTTGAGCCGCTTGAAGAGAACGAGGTGAGAGAAGAGCTCCTCGATATTGATGCCAGGCCCAGTGATGCCATTGCGCTTGCGATCCGAACGGGCAGCAGCATTTGGATGTTGGAGGAAGTGGTCGCTGAGGCCTCGATCGCGGTGGATGCTGAAGCGGATGCAGAGGATCGAAACGAGTTTCGTCGATTTTTAGATGAGATAAGTCCTGCAGCCATGGTTCGCCACCTTCAGTCCAGACATCCCAAGGACGAAGAAACGGATGACGACACTTCGCGATGACAACAGAGCCTTTGGCTGGTGTTGGGGTTCGTCGCGCCTTTGGCGCGGGTCCGGAAGTGAGCTTGTTCACGCTGGGGACGATGCGTGCTTTGAAAGACCGCGAGCAAATGGTTGCCGTTGTGCGGGCCGCCCATGCCGCTGGGATCAACCACCTCGAGACGGCACCCGCCTATGGCCCTGCTGAAACCTTTTTGGGGCAGTCCTTAGATCAGTTGGCTCGAGAAGGGATTGCCCCTGAGGGGGGATGGTTAATCACCAGCAAACTCCTTCCAGGGCTCTCTTTGGAACAAGGGAAACGCGCCTTATCTGCGTGCCTGGAACGGTTGGGACGCCCCTTTTTGCATGGCCTGGCGGTCCATGGTCTAAACCGCGAGGACCACCTGCATTGGGCGATCGACGGGGATGGAGCCAGGCTTTTGGAATGGGCCCTTAGATCTGGGCTTGTGGGTCAAGTTGGTTTCAGTAGCCATGGCCCTAATTCACTGATCGCTCGTGCGATCTCAACTGGTCGCTTTCAGTTCTGCAGCCTCCATCTGCATCTTTTGGATCCAGCACGGCTCCCCTTGGCATTGCAAGCGCTCGGTGCAGGAATGGGAGTCATGGCGATCTCCCCTGCGGATAAGGGTGGACGCTTGCAAGCACCAAGCTCATTGCTAAGGGCAGATTGCCAGCCCTGGGAACCCTTGGCTCTGGCTTACCGCTACCTCTTGGCTGCTGGGATAAGCACCCTGATGGTCGGGGCCAACAGCCCGGCCGATCTCAACCTTGCCGCCTCCATGGCCAGCAGCGATGGGGCTCTCACCCCTGCAGAACAGACCGCTTTGACCCGTTTGGAACGTTTGCGTCAACAGCGGCTTGGTGAAACGCTTTGCCATCAATGCAGAGCCTGTCTCCCCTGTCCGCAGGAGGTTCCCATCCCTGAGCTGCTGCGACTGCGCAACCTAAGGCTCGGTCATCACCTTAAGGAGTTCACGGAAGAGCGTTACAACTTGATTGGGCGCGCTGGCCACTGGTGGGAGGAGGTCAATGCCGAAGGCTGTGAGACCTGTGGGGATTGCCTTCCCCGATGTCCCCATCAACTGGCGATTCCTGATCTGTTGGCGGAGACCCATCAGCTTTTGGCTGCGGCCCCTCGACGACGTTTATGGGGCTAAGTCATTCCACTTGGCTTTCAGACCGTCCTGCTCTGACGGATCCAGAGGGGCAAGATTCCAGCAGCGCTCCCAGATCTCGTTGGAAGGAAGGACGAGGGAGCGAAGCCTTGTTGGCACCCGCGACATTGCAGTGCTGACATCTGAGCGAGCCAAGGGGGGGACCCATCCTGCAGAGAGCAACCGACTGAGCAGTGGTTCTTCCCAGGCTTTTTCGACCCAGGCTTGCGGTAAGGGCTCTTTGCTTGAGCTTGGGCGCAGCATCAGAGTCCAGTTCAGAGGCGCACCGTTCTCAGGCAGCACAGCATGCAGCCTTTGGTCTCGAAGGAGCGCTCCCATGCACCGTTGCAGAGGCAGGACAGCCACCTGTGCATCCCCTTGCAGCAACCAGTTGAGGGCATGTCGATCATCAAAACTGATGGCTGCCTGTCTGAGGCGGCGCAGCGCATCAGGGGTCTCCATGTGCGCTGCAAGCGACATCACCAGTCGTGGGCTCGACGGTAAGAGGACTTTGCCTTTGAAATCTGGATCCAGCAGCACCTTCCAGCTGTTGGCTGCTTGCTTTTGAAGGGCCGGTTCTCCTCGAAAAAGCATTACCCAGGGGCTGACGCCCACAGGCAAAATTTTGCCTTTCCAGGCTGTAGGCAATTCAGAGAGAAACTGATCTGCTGAAGGCCCTAATTGCGCTTGAACAGGAGCGGCATCAATCGCTTGAAACGATCTTGGGTTGAGACTCGATAACCAACCATCCCCAATCGTGAGCAGATCGGTGGATGACAGCCAGGGGGGTGCGGAGCCGTTGATGGCTTTCAGCTCTGTAATGCGCCACGGAGACTTGAGTTGCTTTTGCCACAGTGCAGGCAGGCTCTTTGTTGGGGCCCGCAAGACAGGTGAACCATTGGATCGCGCACAGCCGGCGAGCCATGACAGGCTTGCTATGCAGCCGGCCTGAAGCAGTTGTCGCCTGCGAAACGAAACGGGCTGAGCAGATGGGCCGATCATTCTCAAACCTTACGGGGCTGGATTCCCTAGGGATTTCTAGGGTTTGAGCTTGGATTCGAGCAATTGATCCATGGCCTTGTCACAATCCTGGCTGATGCGGTCTAGAGACAGTCCACGCAGCTGCGCCAGCAATGCAAGACCACCGGCACCCACCCCCTCTTTGACATGACCGAGCTCGTAGTCACGCAG
This sequence comes from Synechococcus sp. Cu2B8-bc1011, assembly GCF_047302735.1. Classification (NCBI taxonomy): domain Bacteria; kingdom Bacillati; phylum Cyanobacteriota; class Cyanophyceae; order Synechococcales; family Synechococcaceae; genus Synechococcus; species Synechococcus sp. Cu2B8-bc1011. Next base: position 2,447,764 of record NZ_CP138915.1, on the reverse strand, counting down.
CGAGAGGTGTCGACTGTTGCGAAAGCGCAGACCACTCGCCAGTGCAGAGATGGAAACGGCGAAATGATCCTCCATTAATGCCAGCAGCTCGACCAGTGATGCGCGCTTGTTTCCGGTTGGCGTCAGCACTTCCCCAGCCAACCAGGCCGTTGTGCCAATCAGCACTTGATTGGACAGCAAGCGGCGCTCTCGGGCCGACACCATGCTCAGGGCGAGTGCCAGCACGGCAGCCATCTGACTTCCCCCAGCTAAGAGGAGGGGTTCACCGCTCGAGAGGGATCCAATCAGTAACCCGGTTGCAAAGGCCTGAAAAGGATCTCCCACGGCAGCTAGAACCTCCTGCGCCGAGGGGATGGCGCTGAGCTCTGCGGATTGCAGCCCCTGACGCACAAGTTGTCGTTTCAAGGCCATCGGTGGATGGATGGCACTTCCGCTGATCAGGTCATTGGCGGGTAGTCCAAGACCACGAAGAACGGCTAACGCTGTGGTGGTTCCTCCGGGGACACATTCGGCAAGGACGAGTGGGTGTCGCAAACGCTTACCGAACCGTTGGCCTTTGTTGAGCAGCTGGAGGACTCGTTTCGGCGTCATGGAGTGTCCGGAGCTGAGGCATTCGGCTGGACCGAGCTGCGGATCCTCAAAACGCAGATGAGCGAAGGGAGGCATCTTTGACAGTCCAATCGATCCCACCCAGGGCTGAATCTGGAGGGCCTCCGCAGCAACCCAACTGATCAACGCTGGCGAGACGCCTGCGGGCAGAGGCGGTAAAGGCCAGTGAGGCTGATGGGCAGGCCCATAGAGAAGCAACTCTGCGTCAGCAATGGCTGTGTAGCGACGTGATTCAGAGGTTGCACCGGCTGCAGAGATGCCTTCCACCTCGGCGGTCAAAGTGGAGGACAGGAGCAATAAAAGATCCGGAGCAGGTTTGGGGTCGGACCAAAAGCGGTGAGTTGCACCTACCCAATACTCGGATGCTCGGCCCGAAAGGCGAGTGCATCCCGCTGGGAGCTCAAAGAGGGTCGAGGGCGACCAGGCCATGGAGCAGGGGGGGAGGTTCAGGAATCGGAGCTTGGAGACGGGGAAAGATCCAGTAGGCCAAAGCGTGGAGAGCCAGCACGTAAACGAGCTGCTGAACCACGACGAGAGTGATTGCCATGGCTTGCACCAACAGCAGATCAGGGGCGAGGGGCAGCTGCATCAACTCCAGGACGCGATCGAGGAGTCCGGCGCCGGCTCTTGTAATCACCACCCACAGGTTCTCACCCACCATCAAGGACAGCGCCACGACCCTCACCAGAAATCCAGCGGCGCCAATGACGACACCGAGCCCCCAGCTAATCCACCAGCTCACTTTTTTGTGCCAGCACCACCCCAGCCAAAGCGACAGCAATCCATAGGGAAACAGCATCAGGGGCCCACGCAGAGGACCCATGAGCACCACCAGCAGCAAAATCGCCACAACGACGCCCTCAAGCCCGGCGCGACTGCCCCGGCGCACCAGCAGTAGCGCTAGGGGCAGCGGAAGGGCAAGACGGAACAGGGCTCCACCGATCGGCAAGTAATAGAGAGCCAGCCAAATCAAGGCCGCCGCCGCCGCAAGGTAAGAGGCCTCCATCATGCGCAGCGCTTGTCGACGGCTGAGGCGTGGTTCCATTGCGTTTAGGGCTGCCCTGCGCTTGCGCTGTCACTGGTGGTTGCTTTGGAGGCTGGAATCGAAGGGATTTTCTCGATTGTTTCGACTTCGAAACCAATTCCGGCGCGACGTAAGGCATCGGTGACACTTTCCGCCGGTGCGGCAGGATCAGCGGCCGCTAATCGAATCGTGATGCGGTAGGGCCGAGGGTCGGTGGGCATCGAGCGCACCGGTGCTGATTCTTGGTTGGCTGGTTGGACTTTGGTGGACTCTTCTTTGATGGTCTTCGGCTCTGCCGCTTCTGTTGGCTCCGCTTCAGCCTCCAACTCCGGCTTGTCCTTTTTGCGCTGGGCGTCAGCTTTCTCCGGCTCCTTCAGGGCGGTGGCTGGCTCCTGATCCAGCTTGGTCTTTGGTGACTGCTGGGCGGCGGCTGGTGTTGGTGGTGAATCGAAGCTATCGGCCAGCTTCTGACCAAATGTTGTCCCTGAGCAGGCCTGCAAGGCAAGCAGCAGCGGCATCAGCAACCACCGCGCGCGCATTAAGCGTCTCCAGGACGGATGACGCGCACTGCACTCGCGCGAAGGCGCCCGGTTTTCGTCGTGGCTGGTGCTTTACGGGCAGCAGGTTTGGCTTTTGCGCTCTTGGTTGTGCTTTTGGCTTTGCTGGTGCTCTTGGTCGTTGAGGTTTTGCGCTTTGTGGTTTTTTTTGTGGCGGCTTTTGCTTCGAGGAGCTCGATCGCTTCTTTCAAGGTGATGTCTTCGGCCCCTTTCCCTTCCGGCAATGAAGCGTTCACTTTTCCCTGTTTGACATAGAGGCCATAGGGGCCATCGAACACCTGCACGGTTTCTTCGCTTCCCTCCGGTTTCCCTAGATCCTTGAGCGCCGTCCTTCCACCTCGTCCGCGTTTGGGCATGGCGAGTAGTTCCAGGGCTCTGCTCAGACCAACGGCAAGAACGTCGTCTTCACCCTTGAGAGAGCGATAGTCCTTTTCGCCTTTTCCCTTGTCCCAAACCACATAGGGTCCAAAGCGACCCAAGCCAGCTTGAACCTTTCCGCTCTCTGGATGTTCGCCGAGTAGACGGGGCAAGCGCAGCAGCCCAAGTGCCTCATCCAGCGTTAGATCTTCGGGCTTTACCCCTTTTGGCAAGGAGGCCCGTTTCGGCTTGGGGTTCTCATCGCTGACCTGACCCTTCTGCACATAGGGGCCGTACTGACCGAAGAGCAAGTACACGAGATCACCTGTTTCGGGATCTTCGCCGAGTGCTTCTGGACCGTCCGCTTTGTGCTTAAGAATGAGCTCTGCTTGTTCCTGATCCAGTTCACCAGGGGTGATCTCTTTGGGCAGGGTTGCTTTGATGAGCTCCTCTTCTCCGTCGTCACCAACGCGTTTGGATTCGAGATAAGCCCCAAAGCGTCCAATTCTGACCACGCAAGGCAAGCCTTCGAGGTCAATCGTGCGTGATGCTCCCGGGTCGATGTCTCCCTCGCGTTTTTGGACCAAGGACTCCAGTCCTTCATCCCCTTTGAAAAATCCATCCAAATAGGGCAGCCATTGCACTTTGCCGGTGGAGATTTCATCCAACGTGGTTTCCATGCGGGCCGTAAATCCGGTATCCACCAAATCGGGGAAGTGCTCTTCCAGCAGAGCGGTCACAGCAAAGGCTGTGAAGCTTGGTGTGAGCGAATTGTTGTTGAGCGAGGAATAGCCTCGATCCACAATCGTGCCGATGATGCTGGCGTAGGTGGAAGGACGACCGATCCCTTCTTTCTCCAGCATTTTCACCAGGGAAGCTTCGCTGAAGCGAGCAGGTGGCTGCGTTTGGTGTCCGAGCGCTTCGACGTCATGAACTTTGGGTGAGTCACCAACGTTGAGGGCGGGCAACAACACTTCCTGACCTTCCAAAGCTGCATCAGGGTCATCGCTGCCTTCGACGTAGGCGCGGAAAAAGCCCGGGAAGTCAATGCGCTTTCCATTGGAGCGGAACACGGCTTCTCCAACCGTGAGATCCACCGCGAGCATGGTGAGTCGGGCTTCGGCCATTTGGCTCGCGACTGTTCGCTTCCAAATCAGCTCGTACAAGGACAGATCACGCCCTTCTAAGCCAGTTTCGGAGGGAGCTCGGAAGCTTTCACCTGAAGGTCGGATCGCCTCATGAGCTTCCTGGGCATTGCGTGACTTCGTGCTGAACTGCCTGGGCCCTTTGCTCAGATACTCCTTGCCGTAGCGCGATTCCACACAGCTGCGCGCTGCCGAAATGGCTTGATCGGAGAGATGCACCGAATCGGTGCGCATGTAGGTGATGTAGCCGCGTTCGTACAGGCCCTGAGCGCAGCGCATCGTCTCCCGCGCTGACAGACGCAATTTGCGATTGGATTCTTGCTGCAGCGTGCTGGTAGTGAACGGCGGAACGGGCCTCCGCACCGTTGGCTTTTCCTCAACCGAGGAGACGCTCCAATCCGACGATTGAAGGGCAAGCGCTAGGGAGCGGGCGTCGTCCTCGCTCAGAAGGCGCACCTTGCTGTCCTGCTTGAGGCCGCCGGTACTTTCATCAAAGTCAGTGCCGGTGGCGACTTTCGTTCCGCCGAGGTGCGTGAGCTTGGCATCAAAGCGGATGCTTTGCTGCTCGAGCGCAGCTTTCAGATCCCAGTAGCTACCGCTGCGAAAGGCGCGTCTAGCCCGCTCTCGCTGTACGAGCAGTCGGACCGCCACGGATTGAACACGTCCGGCTGAAAGCCCCCAGGCAACTTTCTTCCACAACAGAGGCGAGAGGGTGTAGCCCACCAATCGGTCGAGGATTCTTCGGGTTTCCTGGGCATGCACCAGCTCCATATCGAGCTCACGCGTGTCATCCAGTGCCCGGGAGATTGCCTCTTTCGTGATCTCGTGAAACACCATCCGTTTCACCGGGACTTTCGGTGACAACAGCTGGAGTAAATGCCAGCTGATGCTTTCTCCTTCGCGGTCTTCGTCAGTCGCTAGCAACAGTTCATCAACGCCTTTCAGGGCGTCTTTAAGCTCGCGCACAATTTTTTTCTTGTCCTTCGGAACCACATAAAGGGGTTCGAAGTCCGCCTCAGTGTTGACTCCAAGGTTGGCCCACTTCTGACCTTTTTGGGCTGCAGGAATCTCACTTGCGTTGTTCGGCAGATCCCGCACGTGGCCCATCGAAGCTTCCACCCGATAGCCCTTGGGAAGGAATCCACGGATGGTGCGTGCCTTTGTGGGGCTCTCAACGATGACCAGGGTGTTCGCCACGTGGGGTCGGTAACCGTCTCCTTCTTTATCGCACCGCCGAGCTTTCTGCAGCGAAATCAGGGAATTCACTCAGGGAAGAGCAGGAGCGCAGCTACAGTCCCTCCAATTGGTTTGACCAGACTCGCCATGCCCGAGTTGGGTTCTCTGCTTCTCTCCACACAGGCCGTGGCAGCTCCTGGGGAGCTTCTCAACCTTGCTTTGCATGCCGGCACTGTTGGACCAGAGGCCGCTGTTTTAGTGGCGATGATCGCCACGTTGTTGGTGGATCTAGCCGGAGAAAAAGTTTCAGTTCGTTGGGTTCCCCCTATTTGTTATGCGGGTTTGGGTACTGCCCTGGTTCTGCTTGCCCTGCAATGGAATGCACCCCTTGAACCTTCATTTTTAGGTGCTTTCCTTTCCGATCACCTTGCGATTGCCTTTCGTGCTGTTGTTGCCCTTTCAACCCTTCTCTCGCTTCTGATTAGTTGGCGATATGCCGAGCAAAGTGGCACTCCTGTTGGGGAATACGCTGCGATCCTGCTGGCCGCCACCCTCGGCGGAATGCTGCTTTGCGGTGCAACAGATCTGGTAAGTGTTTTCGTGTCGCTCGAGACGCTTTCCGTAGCCAGTTACCTGTTGTCGGGGTACATGAAGCGTGATGCGCGTAGTTCAGAGGCAGCACTCAAATATTTGCTGGTGGGATCGGCTGCGGCGGCCGTATTCCTGTATGGAGCTTCGCTTCTCTATGGCCTGAGTGGCTCAACCAGTTTGGAAGTGATTGGTAATGCTCTGGTCACGAGCCCCACACCGTTGGCCGCTCTGGCGCTGGTTTTTGTGCTTGCCACGGTGGCATTCAAGATTGCCGCTGTGCCCTTCCACCAGTGGACACCTGATGTGTATGAGGGGTCTCCGACCCCTGTTGTGGCGTTTTTGTCGGTGGGTTCCAAGGCAGCTGGTTTTGCGCTGGCGCTGCGACTTCTTGTCGGCTGTTTTGGAAGTTTCGATACGCAATGGAAACTTCTATTCACCGTTTTGGCGATTCTCAGCATGACGCTGGGCAACGTGGTGGCATTAGCCCAGACCTCGATGAAGAGGATGCTGGCCTACAGCTCAATCGGACAGGCCGGATTCGTGATGATCGGTCTGGTGTGCGGCACTGAAGACGGCTTTGCCGCAATGGTGCTGTACATGGCCACCTATCTCTTCATGAACTTGGGTGCTTTCGCTTGCATCATCCTGTTCTCGATCAGAACGGGCAGTGACCGCATTTCTGACTATGCGGGCCTCTATCAGAAAGATCCCTTGATCACGCTTGGTCTGAGTCTCTGCCTGCTTTCTCTCGGCGGAATTCCACCGATGCTCGGTTTCTTCGGGAAGATTTATTTGTTTTTTGCTGGCTGGGCGGACCACCAATACGTTTTGGTGGTGGTGGGCCTTGTGACTTCGGTTGTTTCGATTTATTACTACATCGGCGTCATCAAAATGATGGTGGTGAAAGAGCCTCAAGAGGCTTCAGAGGTTGTAAAGGCCTATCCACCGAGCGACTGGACCACGATGGGACTTCCTCCTTTGAGAGTGGCACTTGTGCTTTGTGTCCTGGTCACGGCCGTTGGCGGAATTCTTTCCAACCCGCTATTTGAGTGGGCCAGCAGCACGGTGGCTGGCACACCTTTGCTGCAGCAGGCGATTGCTACGTCTTCAGGGGCCTCCCTTGGCTGATCTCTTGGATGAAGCCGGCCCAGCGGTGGCTCAGCTTCGAGATGTCAGCAAGGTCTATGGATCAGGAGAAACGGAGGTCAAAGCCCTCAATGGACTTGATCTTGATGTACTTCGCGGTGACTATTTGGCTGTGATGGGTGCGAGCGGATCAGGAAAGAGCACAGCGATGAATGTTCTTGGCTGCTTGGATCGACCAACCAGTGGCTCCTATTGCCTCAACGGGAATGCTGTTGAGCGGCTTGATGACGATGCGTTGGCAGATCTGCGCAACAAGGAACTGGGCTTTGTGTTTCAGCAGTTCCATCTCCTTCCTCATGCGACAGCGCTGGAGAATGTGATGCTTCCGATGATTTATGCCGGACTGCCCTCCTCGGAGCGTGAGCAAAGGGCTGTTGCAGCGCTTCAACAGGTTGGGCTTGGCAAAAGAATGGAGAATCGTCCCAATCAACTGTCGGGTGGTCAGCAACAGCGGGTGGCCATTGCTCGAGCGATTATCAATAAGCCAGCTCTCCTACTCGCTGATGAGCCCACCGGTGCTTTGGATTCGCGCACGACGAATGACGTTTTGAACTTGTTTGATGAGTTGCACGCTCAAGGCATCACGATTGTTCTCGTGACCCATGAAGACGATGTGGCAGCTCGTGCCCAGACTGTGGTTCACTTTCGCGACGGTAAAGTTGAGCGTGTGGCTCAAAACCGCGTTTAACACTCCCGCCCCTCATTAAATTGATAGAAGTTTGAGAATGGCCAAGCAGTCAGAACCCTCAGATCAAACGATTCGAATTCTGCTTGTGGATGACGAAGTCCACTTGACGGAGTTGTTGTGTTTGGAGTTGAACGTAGAAGGTTATGACGTTGAGGTTGCATCTGACGGGGCCACTGGATTAATCAAAGCTAGAAGTCAGCCTGAGCCTGATCTCATTGTTTTGGATTGGAACCTTCCAGATTTTTCCGGTGTGGACATTTGTCAGCGAATTCGTAGTAGCGGAGTAACAACTCCTATCTTGATGTTGACCGGTCACGATGATATTGCTGACCGTGTTAAAGCTCTTGATGCTGGCGTCGATGATTATTTGGTAAAACCTTTTTCAATCGAAGAATTGATGGCTCGGTTGAGAGCGATGCAGCGTAGAGCTCATGGCTTTTCCGGCTCAGCACAAGGGAGCGAAACCGAGTCAGACTTGTTGGCAGTTGGAGGGTTAACGGTCAATACCCAGACAAGGGATGTCATTCGTTCTGGTAAAAAAATCCAGCTTTCGGTTAAGGAGTATGAGCTGCTTTGCTTCTTGATGCGTGGAAGCGGAAAAGTATTGGAGAGGTCTGAGATTATGAAGGGTGTCTGGGGAGAAGACTTTTACGGAGACGATAATTTGCTTGATGTCTACATACGCTACTTAAGGCAAAAAGTGGAACATAAGGATCTTCCATCTTTGATTCATACCGTTCGTGGCGTTGGGTTCATCTTGAGAGATGAAGATGATTCCACGAGCTCATAAATTGGTTCAGACTTTGTCTCTTTCGAGACTGTTCATGAGTTGACCAACAAGCATCGAGACGGCATCACTTCCAGATGCTGTAATCGGATTGAGATCAAATTCCCCAGGATTTTTTGCCACCCACCCGTTGCCCTGCTTCATTCTCAGTTCAAAATGAAGATGAGGTCCAGTGCTAAGGCCGGTGCTTCCGACCCTTCCGATCACCTCACCCTGTTGGACCTTTTGTCCAGATTTCACGTAGATCTCTGAGAGATGTCCATAGAGCGTCCGCCGCCTGGGGGACTTGTGCTCTATTTCCACAGCGATGCCATAGCCGCCGGCGAGTCCACTACTCATAACCGTGCCTGAGAGTGCTGCAATGACAGGCGTTCCTTCTGGGGCGGCGAGGTCTTTTCCTGCGTGCATCAACCAACGGCCGATCACGGGATGTTGACGCATTCCGAATTCACTGGTGGTGATTGCAGAGCCAATGATGGGGAAGAGCAAGCGTTGATCACCATTTCCTGCGATCGCAAGAGGTCTGGGCGAAACGGAGAAGACGGACTCCAAGCGAAAGCCATGTCCGGCTCCTGCAAGGAGCGCAGAGACGGGGACCGAGATGGGAGAGAGACGACGATTCCTTTGGCTGAACGTGGCGCGATTGGACCGCCCGCGAAAGGCAACGCCGGTTGCGCACTCACGCTTGGACAGAGCGCCACTTCGACAGGCGTATTGAAAGCGCGGCACATCAATGGGCTTGGCAACCGCTCCAGTCTCCAGCGTTCGACGCTCTTGCGGAGTGATGATTTGATTGCGTTCGAGAGACTCCAACGAGCGATCGAAGCGTTGGGGAGTCTTGACGCGAAGTTCAGCCGGAGGACGTAGAGGCGCCTGAGGGGCTGGAAGGCCTTGAGGGCTCTGCGGAGCAGAGGGCAGGGTCAGAACCAAGGGAGCAGCGAGCCAGCGCAGGACCACTTCGTTTCAAAGGTCTTATCAGACGAGATTTTAGAGATTGTCATGGTTGACATCAGGCCAGCGGGTCCAGCTGGTGGTCCGGGTCCCTTGGCAAAGTTGAAGGGCTCCATTGAGGGCCAATCCTTGGATCTCCCAGATCTCTTTGCTCTGAGGATCCTTCACCTGATTGGCCCAAAGGCGATTCTCTATTCCACGACGCACAAGCTCTGGACGGTTGGCCAGGGTCTGGATGCTCTCCAAGGCTTTTAAGACCTCCACCGTCCACACGTCTCGTCTGGCGCATCCACGCGGCAGGAGATCGCGAAGGGCAATGGCCCCAACGGGAACCGGGTTAGCCACATTCATTCCAACTCCAATGCGCACCATGCGTAAACGACCGCCACGAAAAACCAGTCGAGGAAGCAAGCCAGCCAGTTTGCGGGAATCGATAAGGAGGTCGTTAGGCCATTTGATCCGGACGGTGAGTCCCGACTTTTCCAAGCGTTCACATAAGGCATATGCCACCATCAGCCCGAGCATGTCGGTGTGGCCGCTGCTTGAATCCCAGGGAAGAGCAGCGCTGATCCAGACCCCTCCACGCTCTGCCTCCCAGCGGCGGCCACGCTGGCCCTGTCCTCTGGTTTGGTGATCGGCCATAACAGCTCGAGGCAGGTCTCCGCGCCAGGGCACTGCTTGAAGCCAGTGGCTCAGTTCAAGTTCTGTGCTTGCACAAACGGGTCTGCATTTCAGCCTCCAAGCATCGGCTTGCTGTCTGCGAAGGCGATGGACGAGTCCTCCTGCCCGTTGGTGATGGTTCAGCATTGCTGTTGCCACCAAGGCGTCAGTCGTGAAATTGCAGCCTCAAGTTCGGCCACTGGACGGACCAAGGCAAAGCGCAGCCAATCACGCCCAGCCTCTCCAAACCCGGAGCCAGGTGTGACCACAACCCCGCAATGCTTGAGAAGCTGAGCGGCCATCTCCTCGTCTCCCCATCCTTGGGCGCGGGCCCAGTCAGGAATGGGCGCCCAGAGATATAGGGCCATGGATGGCGATGGGATCGGCCATCCAAGCTCAGAGAGTGCAGCGCGCGTGCGGTCACGCCGTTCGCGGTAGATCGGTAGAAGATGGGCTGGCCAATCGGCGTGATCCGAGAGGGCCACAACAGCGCCCTGCTGAAGCGCCTGACATTGATTGAAATCGATCACGCTTTTGACCTGCCTCAAGGCCGTAATCAGGGTTTCCGCTCCGATCGCAAATGCCAGACGAAATCCACCAAGGCACCACCCCTTGGAGAGAGAAAAGAACTCGATTCCGCGTTCGCGCCAGCGGGGACAACGCAAAAGGGATGGGGCTTCTCCCTCAAGCGCTAGGTCTAGATAAGGATTGTCGTGGGCGACCACCAGATCATGGCGTTGGGCCTGACCCATCGCTTCATCAAGCCAGGATTGTTGACCAACACAGGCTGTGGGGTTGTGGGGAAAACCCAGCATCAAGAGTCGCAGTTGAGCCCACTGACTGTCTGTGATCGCCTTGAAGTTCGGAGCCCAACCTTGTTCCGGAGAGAGGGGAAGGGTCTGGATGAAAGCATCTGCTAATTCAAGGCCTCCGCGATGGGAGGGGTAAGACGGATCAAGAATCAGGGCTTGATCACCTGGGTCCAACACAGTCAACGGGAAATGGGCTGTCCCCTCTTGAGATCCAACCAGGAGAAGAACCTCACGCTCAGGATCCACCGACACTCCTAGTCGCTGTTCACACCAGGCCGCTGCTGCCTCCCGAAATGAGGCTGTTGCCGCGTGGAGGCAGTAGGCGGCACTCCTTGGCTCCTGGAGGTGGTTCGCCATCGCCTCTACTGCAGCAGGTGGGGGAAGCAAATCGGTGCATCCCAGGGAGAGGTCGATGAGTGGTTGATGTTGTTGTGTTGCCCCGAGCTTGTAGGAGTGCTTGCGCTGATCATTGCGATCAAACACTCCGCTCCCGAGGCGAGACAGTCGCTTAGAGGTGAGCATCCAGAAAGGATTGCAACTGAGGGCGGGCAATGGCCCCTTCGTGCCGAGCAATTTCCTGGCCGTTACGGAACAGGATCAGGGTTGGAATGCCTTGAACTTTGAACCCATCGCGGGTGATCGGGTTGCCATCCACTTCAAGCTTCCCCACCAAAAGGCGTTCGGCGTAGGTCTCAGCAGCCCAGTCCATCAATGGCGCCATCAACCGGCAAGGGCCACACCATGGGGCCCAGAAGTCAACCAAAACGGTTGTGGACGCAGTCAACACATCCTGCTCGAACGCTGCATCTGTGAAGTCGGAAACAGCTGAAGACACGGGCGATCGTTGAACTGAATGAATCTTATGGACTCGGCTGCTGAAGGCGCAGATTCATCACAGTTTGTCGATAGATCGACGCAGCTCCTCGAGATCTGCATCCACCTCTTCCACCTTGACGGGTTTCACCTCGGAGTCGGCAGCCGGGAGAGCGGCAGTCTCTGCGCTTCCCTTCACCTGCTTTCTTAGGGCTGCCAGTTCATCATCCACATCGTCGCCACCTTCCAGGGCCGCGAACTGGCTATCGAGGTCAGCACCAGCGAGCTCAGCTGCAGCTTGGCTACTGGCTTCGAGAGATTGAACCTTGTCTTCCATGCGCTCGAAGGCAGCCATGGCTGAATTGGTTCCCATGCTGCCAACAGCACTTTGGAGCTGTTGTTGGGCCTGGGCGGCTTGAGCCCGGGCTTTGAGCATGTCTTTCTTGGTTCGAGCCTCGGCAATCTTTCCTTCCAAAGCGACCAAGCTTTTTTTGAGCGTTTCAACTTGAGCGCTCTGAGCCTGAACCTGGGTGCCAAGAGAACTGGCCGTTTCTTGGAAGGTTTTGCGACGGGTAAGAGCCTCGCGCGCTAATTCGTCTTCATTTTTCTTGAGTGCAAGTTCGGCGCGCTCGTACCAGGTACGGGCTTGAGACTCGGCCTGCTCTGCTTGGTTTTGGAGCCGTTTTTGACTGGCGATCGCCATCGCGACAGCCTGTCGGAGCTTGACCAGGTCGTCTTGCATGTCAGAGACGGCTTGATCAAGGATCTTGACGGGATCCTCAGCTTTGCTGACGAGATCATTCAGGTTGGCGCGCAGCAGACGGCTGAGCCGGTCGAAGAAACCCATGAATCGGTGCGAGCAGTGCCAGAGATTAGCGAGCTGGACCACCTTTCCCCACTAAGGTCCAATTTCATTGGATGACGTTATGGGGCGAGCACCTCGATCCCAACGGCGCCGTTTTGGTCGGGGAGAGGTGTTGGTGCCGCCGCCGCCGCCGCCGGTTCAGCCCCTTCAAGAGTGCCTTGAGTCTCTGCGGAGCACATGGAGACGAGAAGGCTCACTGGCTGCGCTTTGGCAGGACTGGCCCCAGTTGGCGGGGCGTCCATTGGCTGATCACTGCAGGCCCCTGAATTTGAGCCATGGCGTCCTCACTGTTGGAGCGCGCCACCCGCAATGGCGCCAGGCTCTTCAGTACAGCAAGCCTCAACTGTTGGCAGCAGTGCGAAGCGCTGGCCATGCCGTTCGCGATCTGAGGATTCAGCAACATCACCCCTCCCCTACAGCGGAGTTAGAGACAGAAGAAAGTGTTTGGGCTCGCCATCCGAGCCGGATCGATGTGCATGGAATGGCGTCATGCCCTTGCTGTGACAGCCCGGCTCCGGCAGGAGAGATGGCCCTCTGGGGTCACTGCGGGTTCTGTCGACGACTGAAGCTGTCAGAGTCGCTCGGAAGCGGTCAGTAACGTTCAGCACGAGGCCGTTCCCATGTTGAATGAGCCCCTTTGGCATGGAGCTTTAAAGCTCTTTGATCCAATGTCTTCCTGTCGAATCGAAGAACTTGATAAATTCCAAATTGTCCGAGGAGCTCAGGATCGAGACCCTGCCAATGTTTCTTTTTCATTGTCAGTGAATCGATAACAATTAGTGCCGACTGCGACCCTCCTTCCTTGCTAGTTGGGACCCCTTGCCATCCCTGTCTTTTCTCATTGCTAAAGCGATCCGCAACATTAAGGAAGGCGTTTTTAGATGTTCCTTCGTAGACAACAACCTGATCTGTGTAGAAGTGCAAAGACGGTTTCATCACCCCAACCATTGCCAAAGGTTCATCAGGACGTTGGTGCTCCAACACAGTTGCGGCTACGTCACGGATTGGACGCTGACGCACACGATCGCCTAGGCCAATCATGGGGATCAGAGCAATGAGCTGAAACACCACCAGCGGCCCCTGAACGGCTAGCAAGCGACCGGAGGCCTTCCTCTTGATCATCCAGAGGCCCAAAACGCCAGCGATTGAAAAGCACACTGCTGCCCTTAGCACCAATCGGCTTGCCAGCAGTTCGGCAGGCATCGTTGGCATCTCGGGGTCATCGATGAGAGGAACCCAGATCGAGGAACTCCAGAACCCCACTGCCAAAGCAAACGTGAGCACGATTGTTGTGCCCCAGGCCCAATCCAAAGAGAGGCGGTTCTCTCGATCGGAGGGCCTTGCTGCAAGGGCGATGAGAATGGCGGCAGCAGGTGTTGCCGGAATCCAGTAGCTCGGAAGTTTGGTGGCCGCGGTGGTGAACAGCAGAAAGACAGAAACAAGCCAGCAACTGGCAAAACTCTGAAGAGACAACGATGCGCCGGGTTGGACGGATGAAAAGGCACGCTTCAGGGTTGATGGGTGCAAGGTTTGCGCCAGCCCAAGGAGTAACAGGGGGGTGAAGGGCAGGGATGCCACCACCAAAATCACCCCGAAAAACCACCAGGGTTGGAGGTGGCTATTCACGACCGATGTGAAGCGTTGAAGGTTGTGATAGCCAAAAAAGCTGTCCCAAAAAGGCTGACCTTCGACCAGCAGTTCTGCGAGATACCAAGGCACGCTGATCACGGCGGTGAGTGCAAGACCGCGTAGCGGTTTGATGCAGTGCGAGATGCCCTTGAGATCCCTGCGCATCAGAGCAAAGAGCGCCAGGGTCATGCCACTGAGGACCACGGCCACAGGCCCTTTTGTGAGAACGGCTGTGGCGAGAAGAACCCAGGCCAGCCACCATCGTCGTGATTCGCCGCTGGCATAACAACGCCAATGGCACATCAGGCTCAAAGCGAGAGTGCCGCTCAGTAAAGGATCACTGACAGCCGTACGACTCCAGAGCTGCACCAAGGGAGAGAGCGCGAAGGCCAGTGCTGCTGCCACCGCGGTGCGGCGAGGGTGCGTGTCATTTTCGGCCGGATGCACCATCAAGGTGTCCCCAAGCATCAGCATGGTGGCCACGCTTGCGAGGGCTGAGGGAAGCCTGCCGGCCCAGGTGCCAAGTGGATCCCAGAGCTCATTGGCAGGAATCGAGTACCCCAACCCCATCAGCCAGTACACCAGGGGCGGTTTGTCGAATCTGGGCAATCCATTAACCCGAGGGGTTAACCAGTCACCCGTGCGTGCCATGGCACGGCCAGCGGCTGCAAAGAGCGGTGGAGTTTCATCGACGAGACCGGTGGAACCCAGTTGCCAGCAGAACATGGCAAGGCCAAGCGCCAAGATCAGCAACAGCCCCCGGCTGCGCTGTCGAGGCGAGATCCGTGGGTTGGCAGGCGCGTTGATCATCGACATGGAACGATCGTGCCATTCCCAGCAGAGAGGCCCTGCCTGATCCAATCCTCAACGCGTTGTGCGAAAACCATATGGCTGGCGTTCTGTTCCACCCAACGGCGGCAAGCGCGTCGATCGATTTGATCGACTTTGCTGATAGCCATGGTTAGGGCCTCGAGATCATCGGGCTGCACAAGCCATCCCGTTGTTCCGTCTTGGATGAGTTCGCCAGGACCGCCTCGGTCATAGGCCACGACAGGGACTCCGCAGGCCATGGCTTCTACCACCACGTTGCCGTAGGCCTCATTCCATTTCGGTGTGTTGAGTAGGGCGCGGCAGCAGCCAAGCTCTGTCTGAAGTTGGTGTGTCGGCTGAAAACCGCGCCAATTAATGGTTCCGGGAGGCACGGCGGCTTCGACTGATTGCGCATAGTCAGCATCTTCAACCAAGCCCCAAACCAGAAGCGTTTCTCCCAGAGCTGCGGCAACAGCTGCAGCATCCTCCAGGCCTTTTTCAGGGGCGATGCGACCGGCCCAACCCAGGGGCCCATTGAGGTTCAACTGCAACTGGTATCGCGTGAGGTCAAAGCCATTCCCCACAACGGACGGTGGACTAGGCAATGAAAAATCTCCTGCCTGTCGTTGAGTATGGAATGACATTCGCCTCTGGTCCCACTGAGCGATTTGAGAGATGACCTCATCCATCGCTCGCGAGACCGATCCCATGCTCACAAGATGAAATAACGAGGGCTTTGCATGGGGGGTGAGCCAGAGCGGTAACCAGTCGTAGCTGAAGTTGATCACTGCATCGGCGTCCTCGCCTAAGGACAAAGCAAGGTCCCATAGATGGGGAAGCACACCATCAAAAGGAACTTGGACGGAAGCATCTCGTTCGGAGTGCTGCCAGCTGGGTTGATCGCTGCCCCCAGCGGTGTGGAGGGAGACTCCAGGGCAGTCATGAGGCGCAACTGAGCCGTTCGGGGCGACCAGGCTGATCCGATGCCCCTTTGCGGCGAGACCTCGTAGCAATGAGTTCAGCGTCAGTTCCACCCCTCCTCCGCGCCCACTTCCCAAGTGTCCGATGGGTGTGCTGACCAGAATTAAATCGAGAGGAGTGGTGCTCATGCTCCGAGATCACTTCGCTGGGGTTCGTTGACGAGAGCAACCGGCTCCCAAAGTCGTTTGCGCTGGCTCACCAGTACCACCGAAAGCAGAACCAAAAGCACCGCACACCATTGCAGGTTGTTGAGTCGTTCTTGCAACAGCAGTCCACCAGAAGCAAGTGCAAAAACGGGTGTGAGAAATCCCAGTGTGGTGAATCCTGTGAGGTCCTCACGGCTTGCAAACCAGAAAAAGAGTGCGTAGGCCACGGCTCCCCCCATCAAAGATGCATAGGCCATTTGCGTCCATGCAAAAGCGGACCAAGGCGGAATCAACGGGAACGCTCCGTCGAGGCCATGCCAAATCAGCAAGGGGAGTCCCCCCAGCAGCATGTGCCATCCCGTGACGGCCACAGGATCACTGTTTCGGCAGGCGAACCGACTCAGAACGGTGCCGACAGCCATCGCAATGGCAGCCGCCAACATCCAGCCAGTGCCAGCCTGCCAACCCGATTGAAATGACACCCCCTCACCCAACAGCCACCAGTGCTGGAGGAGCCGTTGGGGAACGCCCAGGCAGACAATGCCCACCAGACCAAGAATCAATCCCATCCAACCGATCGGATTGATCGTTTCTGCAAAGAGCCAGCGGGCAAGCAGTGCAACCATCAAGGGCTGAGAATCAATCAGTACAGAACCGAGACCCGCGCCAGTGCCTTCGAGTCCGCGGGCCAGACAGATCTGAAACAGCAGGGCATCAATCAGGGTGAACAGGAGAAACCAAACCCGATCCCCAGGATCAATGGCTAAGGAACGCCCGAGAAGCGGAACAGAGGCGATCACGATGATTCCAGCCGGGAGCAACCTCAAGCAGGACACCAGAATCGGCCCTCCTGTGCTGACCAGAGGAGCCATTGCTGTCATCGCTGTGCCCCATAGGGCGAACGGCAGGATCATCAGCAGCCCTCGGCGGAGAGATCCCATGGGGTGCTACGAACAGGCTCCTTTTTAAGATCTAGACGTGTTCGATTGACCACCATGATCTGGCCCTGGCGCCGCAAGTCCCGGCGAACGATGGCGAGGATCGCCATTGAGGGGGCGATCACTGGCTCCACCCGTCGTCGAGTCCTCAAAGCTCTGAAAGAGGTTCAGGAGCGTGAATTTCCTGCACTGTTGCTACGAATTGATAGTCCTGGAGGGACTGTTGGCGACAGCCAGGAGATTCACTCTGCCCTGCTCAGGCTGCGTGAAAAAGGCTGTCACGTCGTCGCCAGCTTCGGGAATATCTCTGCATCTGGTGGGGTGTATGTGGGTGTTGCCGCAGAAAAGATTGTGTCCAATCCAGGGACGATCACCGGTTCCATCGGTGTGATCCTTCGCGGCAACAATCTTTCCAAATTGCTGGATCGTGTTGGCGTCAAATTTGAAACCGTGAAGAGCGGTGCTTTCAAAGACATCCTTTCTCCAGATCGTGCTTTAGGCCCAGAAGAACGTCAGTTGCTGCAAGCCTTGATTGACAGCAGCTATGAGCAATTTGTGGCGGCCGTTGCGGAAGGACGGAAGCTTGATTCAAGCCGCGTCCGCGAATTTGCTGACGGTCGGGTGTTCAGCGGTGCCCAGGCCAAAGATCTTGGACTCGTGGATGAGCTGGGTGACGAGGAGCGCGCAAGGGTGCTTGCGGCACAGTTGGCTGATCTGGATGAGGAGCGCTGCCGCGTGGTGACACTTGGAAAACCCCGTAAGCCATTGCTGCAAGGGTTGTCGGGGTCCAATCTGCTTGTACGAATCGAGCAGCTCGTCTCGATTGAGATGGAGCTCAGCGGTCAACCCTTGTGGTTGTTCCGGCCATGACCTTGGGGAGCGGATTGGCCTTGCGCGGTCTACGTGGTGCAACCACCTGCAGCGCTAACACTGTTGTTGTGATTGAGCAGGCGGTCTCTGAACTGATGGATGCGCTGGTGAAACACAACGCTCTGAAGCCGGACTGCATCGTTTCGATCACGTTTTCTGTGACCACCGATCTGGATGCGTGCTTTCCAGCTGCCGTTGCACGGCGCCGTGAAGGGTGGGATGGCGTTGCTCTCCTCGATTGTCAGCAGATGGCTGTTGAGGGAGACCTGCCTAGGTGCATCCGTCTTCTGGCACATGCCTGGATGCCAGACGATCAGGAGGTTCGCCACGCCTACCTGGGGGAAGCCAGTCGCCTCAGGCCAGATAGATCCAGTCACAACTGACAGATGCCGGGCCGACCCTTCGAACCCCTTGCCGCTCGCTGTCCTTAGGACAATCATGGGACTAACCATTGCGGTGATTGTTTTCACCAGCTGAATTAATGGACCTTCTGCCCACGACCCCGATCCGCCGCCTCGCCGTTATTGCAGGGGTGATCGGTTGCGGAGTTGTTGCTTCTGCTTCTGTGGTGGAGATGCTCCAACCCGTTGCTGTTCAAGCCCAGAACACTCCCTCTTTGATGGAGTTTCGCTGGGAAAGCGACAACAACTACCGCAAGCTGTACTACGTCCAAACGAGCACTCGTACGCGCGAGCGATCGGAATACTTTCTGATGCTTCGGCCGAAAGATCGCAAAACCGCGATCCTGAAACTAAGCATCACCGTTCCCGATTACTTCAATGCCAAGATCCGCCCCAACAAATTGAAGCTCTGCAAGATGAAGAAGGGCGGCATGCTCAGCAGAAGCCGTTGCGAAGAGGTCATCCCTGCTGTTTTCGAAATCAGCGAGAACCAAACTGCGATTGAGGTTTTCCCTGAAACGCCTATTCCCACTGAAGACACCTACGCCGTGTCCATGACGATCTTCAATCCCAACAAGAGTGGGATGTTTCAGTTCAATGCCCTGGCACAGGCCCCTGGAGACGTTCCAGTGGCTGGCTATTTAGGGAGCTGGAACTTCAGTATCGACTAAGCATTGGCTGATAAGCTCTTCTACTGATAAAAGGCTGGGCGCCGGGGTGAATCCATGACCAAACGAACTTTTGGAGGCACCAGCCGTAAGCGGAAACGCGTTTCTGGTTTCCGTGTTCGCATGCGCTCTCACACCGGTCGTCGTGTGATTCGCACGCGCCGAAAGCGTGGGCGTTCACGTTTGGCTGCTTAAGGGCTCTAGAGCTCGTCCTAGCCCCCGATGGTGCTTCCCACATCAATGAGATTGCGTGGTCACCGCTGTTTTGATTACCTGTATCGCAAGGGTCAACGGTTCCATGGAACCTTGATGACGTTGCGCAAGGCTTCTGCGATGCCGAGGCTTCTGCGTTCGGAATGCCGTCCACTGGAGGATCAAGGTCAAGCTGCAGTGTGCCGTTGCGCTGTTGTCATCAGCAGCAAAGTGAGTAAGCGGGCCGTCATTCGCAATCGGCTAAGACGGCGTTTGCACGACCATCTTCGTCAACATTTTGAGCAGTCTTTCCAGCACGCAAACACCTGGGTTTTGATCAGTCTGAAACCAGGTGCGGCGATCTCAGAAGCCCCGATGTTGGAAGAATGCGACAGATTGCTCCAACAAGCGGGGTACTAACGATGCCAACATCCATCCAAGAAGACACGTTCTACGAAGGCGGACCAGCAGTCGGTGACTTGATTCTCAACCTGTTGCTCGGGCTGACATTGATCGGTTTGCCCTTTGCGGTTGGCGCAATTGTTCGCGCCATTTGGTTGCGTTTCAACATCACCAGTCGACGAATTTCTGTGACCGGTGGCTGGATGGGACGAGATCGCAGCCAGGTTGTATACAGCCAGGTTCGGGAGGTTCGCAGTGTGTCGAGGGGGTTTGGCGCCTGGGGAGACATGGTTCTTGTCTTGACAGACGGATCCCGCCTCGAACTGCGCTCGGTTCCACGCTTCCGAGAGCTCCAGGCTTTCATCGAAGAGCGAATCAGTGCTCTACGTGCGAGCTCGGCTTCAAAGGACGTGGAGAACAAAGGCTTCGCCGCTTGAAACCGTCTTCTCTCTGAGCCCATTCCCACAGAGGCTCCTGTGCTGTTGCACACTGGCATCAACATTCATCAATCACTCGGAACTCCATCGTGATCGGGTACATCTCCGACAATCTGCTGATCCCAATCCTGGACTTTTTCTACGGATTGGTCCCAAGCTATGGCCTGGCGATCGTGGCCCTCACGGTGGTAATTCGCCTGGCTCTCTTCCCTCTCAGCGCAGGGTCCATTCGCAGTGCCAGGCGCATGCGGATTGCCCAGCCTGTGATGCAGAAGCGTCAAGCTGAAATCAAGGCGCGTTATGCGAACGATCCCCAAAAGCAGCAGGCAGAACTTGGCAAGTTGATGAAGGAGTTCGGTAGCCCATTGGCGGGTTGCCTACCTCTGTTGGTTCAAATGCCGATTCTGTTCGCTTTGTTTGCGACGTTGCGTGGATCACCCTTCGCAGATGTGCCCTACACGCTCAATCTGAAGGTCCTACCTGCGGATCAAATTGCTGCTGTTGAGCCCAAGCCTTTCACAAGCGCCAGCCACTCAATTTTCATCACGGAAACCAACCACGTCCCGATCGTGGCAAGCCTTCCTGGTGGCACCAAACTCGGCACTGGAGAGAGCGTTCCCATTCAGCTCGAAACTCGTGGTGGAGAGAGTTTCCGGAATGTGATCTCTGGGGTTGATAACGGTCAAATGTTCCTCCCTAAATGGACGGTTACCAAGGGAGAGGGCGTTGTCAGCGTGAGTGAGACAGGAACAATTACGGCCCTCACGACCGGCGATGCCACCGTTGAAGGGAAAATCACTGGACTGGCAGCACGCAGCGGCTTCTTGTTCATCAAAGCCCTCGGTCAGGTTGGGTTCTACACCGAGGGGACAATCAATTGGGATATTGCGATCCTGATTGGTGCTTTCGGTCTGAGCCTGTTTGTCTCACAGCTCCTCTCTGGCATGGGGATGCCTGCCAATCCTCAGCAGTCCACCGCCAACAAGATCACTCCTGTGATGATCACTGGGATGTTCTTGTTCTTCCCGCTCCCTGCCGGTGTTTTGTTGTACATGGTGATCGCCAATATCTTTCAGGCTTTTCAAACCTTCCTGCTCACTCGCGAGGCTTTGCCCGACAACCTCCAGTCCATTCTTGATGCCCAGATGCTGCAGAAATCCCAGGCTGCCTCAGCCTCTGCCGGTGGTGGGTCTAGCTCAGGACGCATGCCCTTCGAGCCCAAAGGCGGAAACAAATGATTCCTGGGCTCGAGCCCGTTCCCCTTCGCGAGCTACAAGCTCTTGGTTCAGCTCGTGAGTGGGAATTTGCAGGCCAACTGGATGAGCTGCCCTCCTTAACCCCAGTTCGTGGCAGTATTCAGGCCGAGCACCGTGGAAATATCCTCGAGGTTTCCGGTTCAGCGCACACCATCGTGTGCTTGTGCTGCGATCGCTGTTTGAATCAGTTCAATCGCAAATTGTCTACGGACGCTAGTGAGCTGATCTGGCTTGGCGATAGTGAAGCCACAGAGGCGATGGCAGAGGAGGGACTCGATGTGTCTTCAATCAACGGACTTGTGGAGTGCCTGGATCCAAGGGGCAGCTTTGAGCCAGAGCGATGGGTCTTCGAGCAATTGAGTCTTCAAATGCCAGCCGTTAATTTCTGCGGTGATGGCTGCCCAGGCATGCCTCAATCAGCTGACCATGAGCTGTCTGCTTCGCCCACGCCGGCGGCAGATCCGCGTTGGGAGGCTCTCTTGAGCCTGCGCTTGGACCCAGACGAGGAGTCGGAGGTCACGCGTGACTGAACAGTGGGCACAACAACTCGATCTGCTCATTCGCGCGGGCACTCCTCTGATCTGGATTCGCAGCCACGAGGAGGAGCGTGTTGAATCTCTGCTGAGTCAAGCAGCGGAACGCTTGCCAGGCCGTCGAGTGGCGTCTTGGGACTTTGTGAGTGGCCTGTTAGGTGTTCTTGGTAGCGAGGGACTCGGTGCTCGCCAGCCGATGGTTGTTCTCCAGTGGTTGCAGGATCTCGATGGCAACAGTCCCACGCTGCTTCTGCTCAAAGATGTGCATCGCTTCTGCGATGACCCGGGAATCGCCCGCATGCTGCGCAATCTCACAAGTTTGTTGCGTGGACGCCCTCACACGCTCGTGCTGGGTTGCGGCAGCTGGACGCCACCAACAGATTTAGAAGAAGCTCTCACCCTGCTCGACTTGCCCCTCCCGCAAGAACAGGAATTGATGACCCTGCTTGGGAATATTTCGAAAGCCACTGGATCGCCCCTCAATAGCGAGGTGCTTGAGGAGCTCACCCATGCGTGCTGCGGATTGAGTGAATCACGGGTTCGTCACGTGGCTGCGAAGGCGTTGGCTCAGCGCGGTGAGCTAAGCCGCCAGGACCTTGCTGATGTGCTGGAGGAGAAACGCCTCGCGCTGGCTCGAAGCGAAGTGCTGGAGTTCTGTCGCACTGACGCCACTCCCGCAGATATTGGTGGGTTGGATGCTCTCAAGCAATGGTTAGAACAGCGCCATCGGGCCTTCAGTGATGAAGCTCGGCGTTTTGGTTTACCTCTCCCTCGTGGAGTGCTCTTGGTAGGGCCGCAGGGAACGGGTAAATCGCTGACGGCGCGAGTGATTGCCCATAGCTGGTCCATGCCACTCCTGCGCCTGGACGTGGGACGTCTTTTTGCTGGACTCGTTGGGGCGAGTGAAGCACGCACGCGCGAAATGATTCAAAGGGCTGAAGCGATGGCTCCCTGCGTGCTTTGGATTGATGAAATCGACAAAGGGTTTGGCAGTGATGGCCGTAGCGATGGTGGAACCAGTCAACGGGTCTTAGCCACTGTTCTGACCTGGATGGCAGAAAAAACGTCTTCTGTGTTTGTGGTGGCTACGGCCAATGGAGTGGAACGGCTGCCCGCTGAACTTCTAAGGAAGGGCCGCTTCGATGAAATTTTTCTCCTTGATTTGCCAGCTCGCTCTGAACGTCAGAGCATCATGGAATTGCATATCAGTCGAAGACGGCCAGGCCTCCACCTTCCTGTTGAAACTGTCGTGGACCGGACGGATGGTTACTCCGGTGCAGAGCTAGAGCAAACGGTGATCGAAGCGATGCACCTTGCCTTTGCGGAGGGCCGTGAATTGGCTGAGTCCGATTTGATTCAGGCTGCGGCTCAATTGGTTCCTCTGTCGCGTACCGCCAAAGAGCAATTGGAAGGCCTGAAGCAATGGGCTAGTAGCGGCCGGGCACGTCCTGCTTCATTGCGACTGGTAACGAACCCTGACAGGGCGTAACGAACAAGGGACTCCCTTCCAGACAGGCTTTGGATACGTCCGTATGTTTCATTAATAGCTTGCATTTGTTCGTGAATCGTTCTTCTGATCTCACTACCCAACTCGCAGCCGCATGTCTTGGTGCTGGTGTGATCACCACCGTTGCGGTCGCTCAGGGGCAGAACCCACTGACAGCTCTCGGCATCACCTTGTTCTCGGCTGTTGCCGCGGTGATGGTTGGACAAGTTCTCTAGGAACTTTGATCGTTCGTTCTGAACAGAGACGTAGGCTTTCGAGCCTGCCCCCTTCAGAATTTCCGTGCTTGACCAGCGCCTGCTGCGTGATAACCCCGAACTGATTTCCCGCGCGTTAGCGCGTAGGGGGATGGATGTTGATCTCACAGGCCTTCAGCTGATAGCACAGCAGCAACGTGACTTAGAGGAGCGTCGGAGCGGCCTTCAAGCCGATGGCAATCGCATTGGGAAAGAGGTTGGTCAACGCATTCAAGCTGGGGCTGACCCCAAGGGTGCTCAAGTCTCTGAACTTCGCTTGCAAGGCAACCAAATCAAGCAGAAGGTAGCTGTTCTTGAGGATGAGGAGAAGAAGCTCACGGCGCAACTCCGTGAAGAGCTCCTTAGCTACCCCAACCTGCCGTCAGAGGCTTGTCCAGACGGTCGCAGCGAAGACGACAACAAAGAAGTTCGTCGCTGGGGTGATCCCAGGGTGGAAAAGGGACTCCTGGAGCATTGGCAAATCGCTGAACAGCTGTCGTTGCTCGACACGGAGCGTTCCGTGAGAATTGCCCAGAGTCGCTTTGTGACTTTGTTTGGGCAAGGCGCCCGATTGGAGAGAGCGCTCATCAATTTTATGCTTGACCTGCACACCGCGAAGGGCTACCGCGAGGTTCTTCCTCCTGTTTTGGTTAATAGTGCAAGTCTGACGGGATCAGGTCAGCTGCCCAAATTTGCGGAAGAAAGCTTTCGTTGTGCGGAGGATGATCTCTGGTTGACACCAACTGCTGAGGTTCCGGTCACCTCGCTGCATCGCGACGAAATTATTCCTTCGGATCATCTACCACTCCGCTATGTGGCCTACAGCCCCTGCTTTCGCAGGGAGGCCGGTAGCTATGGACGTGACACCCGGGGCCTCATTCGACTGCATCAGTTCAACAAAGTTGAGCTGTATTGGTTTGTTCATCCAGAGCGCTCTGAAGAGGCTCATGCTCAGATCACCGCCGACGCTGAAGCCGTACTTCAGGCTTTGGAATTGCCCTATCGCGTGCTCGAGCTTTGCACGGGTGATTTGGGCTTCTCCGCCGCTCGCACCTATGACCTCGAAGTTTGGTTGGCGGGTGCAGGCTCGTACAGGGAAATTTCAAGCTGCAGTGTCTGTTCCGATTTCCAGGCCCGTCGCTCCTCCATCCGCACGAAAGATGGTAAGACAACTCGCTTGGTTCACACTCTCAATGGCAGTGGCCTTGCGATTGGTCGCACCATGGCGGCTTTGCTTGAGAACGGGCAACAGCCAGACGGAAGCGTGACGCTTCCCCAGGCTTTGGTTCCTTACTTCGGTTGCGATCGTCTCCAGCCAGAATGAACCCAGTCATGGATCCGATATGAACGTTCTGGCAGCACTGTTGGTTCTAGGGCTGCTGATCGTGATCCATGAGGCCGGTCACTTTCTTGCAGCCAGATGTCAGGGCATTCGTGTGAACGGATTTTCTATTGGATTTGGACCTGCCCTTTGGAAACTTGAGCGTGGAGGTGTGACCTACGCCTTACGCGCTCTTCCTCTTGGCGGATTCGTCTCCTTCCCTGACGACGATGAAGACAGTCCCATTCCTGCGGATGATCCTGATCTTCTGCGCAACCGCCCGATTCCACAGAGAGCCCTGGTCATTAGTGCAGGGGTGCTCGCCAATTTGCTGCTCGCCTGGCTGGTTCTCGTAGGGCATACCGCCCTGTCTGGAGTCCCAGGAGATCTTGATCCCGGTGTGATGGTGATGGCTGTTCAGCAGGGAGAGCCCGCTGAGAAAGCGGGCTTGCTGCCTGGTGATCAAATTCTGAGCATCGATGGACAGTCCCTTGGTCGTGGCGAGAAGGCCGTCAAGGAGGCTGTGATGCCAGTGAGAGATAACCCTTCCAAAGCTCTGTCCGTTGAGGTGCAGAGACATGGCTTGGTTCGAGTGATCCAGCTCACTCCCGAAGACCATCAAGGACAGGGACGCATCGGTGCTCAGCTTCAGGCCAATTTCAGTGGAACCACTCGCCCTGTTCATGGCTTGGGTGAAGCGATCGCCAGTGGATCGGAGCAGTTCGGTGGACTTTTGCAACGCACCGTGTCCGGATATGGAGCCCTTGTCACGGACTTTGGAACGACAGCTCAGCAGGTGAGTGGTCCGGTCAAGATCGTGGAGATGGGGGCCCAGCTCTCCAGTCAGGGAGGAAGTGGTCTGGCCCTGTTCATGGCTTTGATTTCGATCAACCTCGCGGTGCTCAATGCGCTCCCATTGCCTCTTCTGGATGGAGGGCAGTTGGTGTTCATTCTTTTGGAGGGGTTCCGCGGACGACCTGTCCCTGAGCGCTTTCAATTGATCGTGATGCAGTCCAGTTTTTTGCTCGTGGTTGGACTGAGTGTTCTTTTGATCGTGCGCGATACAAGTCAGCTCTCGGTTGTTCAGCGCTTGCTTGGTCAGTGAACCGATAGAGTGGCGCTTCAAGACGTCTGATCTGACTCGCTGCATGGCCAAGAAGTCGATGATTGCCCGCGATGTGAAGCGGAAAAAAATGGTCGAGCGCTTTTCCGACAGGCGCGCCGCTCTCATGGCTGCGTTCCATGCCGCTAAGGATCCGATGGAGCGCCTTGAAATTCACCGCAAAATTCAAGGTTTGCCGCGCAATAGCGCCCCAAACCGTGTTCGCAACCGCTGCTGGGCCACTGGTAAGCCTCGTGGTGTGTACCGCGATTTTGGTCTCTGCCGCAACCAGCTACGCGAGCGTGCTCACAAGGGTGAGCTTCCTGGTGTTGTGAAGTCCAGCTGGTGATTTGAGATCACTTTTCTGCAATCCATCGAATGAAGAGGTGAGTCATCGCCTCTTTTTTTGTGACTTTTGCATGGCGGTGGATCTGTTGGATTGTGTGGATCTAACCGGATAACCCCAACACTGGGTTCCGCTCAAATGTCAGAATCAGAGTTGACAGAAAGACATAAACCAACGTGCAAGGTCAGACGCAGTCGATCTCCTTTGACGGTCGGGAGATACGGCTGACCACTGGGAGGTATGCCCCCCAAGCCGGCGGCTCGGTGATGATTGAGTGCGGAGACACCTCCGTACTGGTCACGGCTACACGCTCCAAAGGTCGAGATGGAATTGATTTTCTTCCGCTGATCTGTGATTACGAAGAGCGCCTCTATGCAGCAGGAAGGATTCCAGGAAGTTTTATGCGGCGTGAGAGTCGCCCTCCTGAGCGCGCCACGCTGATTTGCCGACTCATCGACAGGCCGATGCGTCCGTTGTTTCCAAGCTGGCTTCGCGACGATTTGCAGATCGTTGCGACTTGCATGTCGCTGGATGAGCGGGTTCCGGCAGATGTGCTTGCCGTGACCGGTGCCTCCATGGCCACCCTCCTGGCAAAGATTCCCTTCTATGGGCCGATGGCTGCTGTTCGCGTCGGTCTGCTGGGCGACGATTTTGTGCTGAATCCAAGCTTCCGGGAGATTGAGCGCGGCGATCTTGACCTCGTTGTTGCCGGCACCCCACAAGGTGTGGTGATGGTGGAAGCCGGAGCGAATCAGCTTCCTGAGGGAGATGTGATTGAAGCGATCGACTTTGGCTACGAAGCTGTTTCTGAGTTGATCAAAGCGCAGCAATCCATCCTCAAAGACGCTGGGATCGAGCAAGTGATTCCAGAGGCTCCTGACCAAGACAAAACGCTGCCTGTTTATTTAGAGAAAGCCTGCAGCAAGTCGATTGGTGAGGTGCTTGGCCAGTTCGAGCAAACCAAGGCTGAGCGTGACGAAAAGCTTGATGCTATTCGCAGCACAACTGCCGAAACGATCCAGGGTCTCAAGGACTCCGATCCTGTTCGAGTTGCTGTTAGTGCCAACGGCAAGGCCCTTCAAAACAGTTTCAAAGCGCTCACCAAAACCTTGATGCGCCAGCAGATCCTTAAGGACGGCAAAAGGGTGGATGGTCGCAACCTTGATCAGGTGCGTCCAATCAGTGCCGCTGCAGGGGTGCTCCCGAAGCGAGTGCATGGCTCAGGTTTATTTCAACGTGGCCTCACCCAGGTGTTGTCGACCGCCACTCTCGGCACGCCAAGTGATGCCCAGGAGATGGATGATCTCAACCCAAATAACGAAAAAACCTACCTTCACCATTACAACTTCCCGGCATATTCCGTCGGTGAGACACGCCCCATGCGCTCTCCGGGACGTCGTGAAATCGGCCACGGCGCATTGGCCGAACGAGCCATCGTGCCCGTGCTTCCCGCGAAAGACACCTTTCCCTACGTGGTGCGTGTTGTCAGCGAAGTGTTGAGCTCCAATGGCTCCACTTCGATGGGTTCCGTGTGTGGAAGCACGTTGGCTCTCATGGATGCCGGTGTTCCTTTGAAGTCGCCTGTCAGTGGTGCGGCGATGGGCCTAATCAAGGAGGGAGATGAGGTCAAAATCCTCACCGATATTCAAGGCATTGAAGACTTCCTTGGAGACATGGACTTCAAAGTGGCGGGTACCGATAAGGGGATTACCGCTCTCCAGATGGACATGAAGATCACGGGTCTTCCTGTCAGCATCGTGGCCGATGCTGTGAATCAGGCTCGCCCTGCTCGACTCCACATCCTTGAAAAGATGATGGAGGCGATCGAAACTCCACGTGAGGGTCTCTCTCCTCACGCACCTCGCCTGCTCAGTTTCCGCATTGATCCTGAGCTGATTGGCACTGTGATCGGTCCTGGTGGTCGCACCATCAAGAACATCACGGAGCGAACCAACACCAAGATCGATATTGAAGACAGTGGCATCGTCACCATTGCCTCCCATGACGGTGCTGCCGCCGAGGAAGCTCAGAAGATCATCGAAGGCCTCACCCGCAAGGTGAATGAGGGTGAAGTGTTTACGGGCTCCATTACGCGCATCATTCCGATTGGAGCCTTTGTGGAAATCCTGCCTGGTAAAGAGGGCATGATTCACATTTCACAGCTTTCGGAGGCAAGGGTCGAAAAAGTCGAAGATGTGGTCAAGGTTGGCGATGAGGTCACGGTGCGTGTCCGTGAAATCGACAACCGCGGCCGGATCAACCTCACCTTGCGGGGCGTTCCCCAGAACGGCGAGTCACCCGACTCTCAACCGGCTCCAACTCCAGTAGCGCCCCTCTCCTGAGAGGCGCCCACCCAGGTTCAGACCTGAAAACCTGGATCAATCAGTTCTATGGCCCGTGTCGCTTGTTCACATAAAGCGGCATGGGTTTTACCATGGCTAGCGATCAAACAGCCTGCCTGGCGAACATCGCCGGTGTTGTAGGTGAGTTCGCCACCGTTGGCATGGGTGAAGGCACCACCAGCGGCAAGCAGTACGGCTTCTGGAGCGGCCATGTCCCAATCCTTTGGAGCACTTTTTCCAGACAGGGAGATGTACAGATCGGTTTCCCCGCGAAGGATCGTGGCCACTTTGCAGCCGACACTGCCGACCGCATGAGAATCACCGAGTTCTAAGGCTGTAATCAACTGTTCCAGTCGCTGATCCCTGTGACTGCGGCTTGCTACCAAGATCAGCTCATGGCTGACCCTCCGCTCACTGAAACAAACGGGTGTTCGTTCTCCAGAGCGGTTTTCGCACCAGGTGCCCTCACCCACCACACCAATCCAAAGCTCGTCTCGTTCTGGAACGAGCACGACCCCAAGCACGGGGCGTTGCTGATGCACTAAGGCCAGATGCACTGCATATTCCCCTGTGCCTTGAAGGAAATCTTTGGTTCCATCCAGTGGGTCCAAAATCCATAGCCAATCAGCAGCCAAGGGTTGCCCCTCCGTTAGTTGCTCCTTGGCTGTTTCTTCACTGAGGAGGGTCCAATCGGCGGCGGGGAAGGATTGTTTCAAGCCATCGAGGAGCCATTGATTGACGGCAAGATCAGCAGCAGACACGGGTCCTTCTCCGCCGTTGTCAACGCTGAGGGCTTTCGGAAACCCATGGGGTGGCTGTTCTCCACGGGCATAGGCACGCAGGATGTCTGCAGCCCCCCAGCTGAGAGGGCGAAGAACCTTTAAAACATCTTCCAGGTTGATACCGGCAAGAAGGGTCGGCGAGCTCGGCATCATGGTTTGATCTGGGCGGAGCCATTGTGAAGCAACGCGCTGAACCTGCTGCTGGAGTGCTGTATGTCGTAGGCACTCCGATTGGCCATCTCGGTGACCTGTCTCCGCGAGCACGTGATCTGTTGATTGCTGTGGACACGATTGCTTGTGAAGACACGCGTCACAGCGGACAGCTGCTGAGCCGTATCGGGTCAGCAGCTCGACGGTGCTCCTTCCATCAGCACAACACCCGCACGCGGATTCCTCAGCTGTTGCTGGAATTGGAAGGGGGCCGCAGCGTTGCGCTGATCAGTGATGCAGGTTTGCCTGGGATTAGTGACCCTGGACAGGAGTTGGTCGCTGCTGCGCGTGAGTTGGGCTGTGAGGTGATTTCTATCCCTGGTCCCTGTGCGGCGACAACGGCACTGGTGAGCAGCGGGCTTCCCACCGACCGTTTCTGTTTTGAGGGTTTTCTGCCTGCAAAAGGCAGGGAACGCCGGGATCGACTGGTCTTGATTGCCAGTGAGCAGCGCACCAGCGTGATTTATGAAGCTCCCCATCGCTTGTGCCAACTCCTCAACGAGCTGTTCGAGCTTTGTGGTGAGGAGCGCCCGTTACAAGTGGCTCGAGAACTCACGAAGCGGCATGAGCAACAAGTGGGCCCAACCGTAGGGGCAGCGCGACATTATTTTCAAGAAAACAGCCCCCAGGGAGAATGCACTGTGGTGTTGGGTGGAGCCTTACCCATTGAGATCGAATCCTTAAGCGATACGCATTGTTTGGAGCAGTTACTTGCACTCACTACCGAGGGGATGAGTGCCAAGGATGCAGCCAAGCTGCTTTCCAGCCGGATTGGACGCTCAAAACGCGAGCTCTACGCGTTGCTCCATACGATGACCGAACAGGCAGACTGATGGAATCAAAAGCGATTGCGATGCTCATCCGCCTGAGACTGCTTTTGTTGAGTTTGGGGACTGGGCTCACTCTGATGTTGGTTCTCTGCCTTGGTGCTCAGAATCTGAATGATCGCCATCGCCTCAATCTTGGCGTTGGGCGTTCTGCGCCCCTTCCCTCAGGCTTCATTGTCGGCGTCAGCTTGGTGTTGGGGATTGTCAGCGGCGGCAGTGTGGCCGCGGTCTTGGCGCCAGCTCCTGATCAAGACCGCTGAATCAGGACTTGAGTGCAAACAGGGATCCTTCAACCACCAAGTGCGTGATGCCACGGGCGAGCAGGTAAGGGGATGTTTGCTCAAAGACCTGGGTGTCTGGAACTTTGATCACGCGCTGACTACGGCTGCATTGGCGTTTAGCAGCGCGTGGACTTGCATAAAGGCATAAAGCCTGACGTTGCTGCTCTGAAGGATCACTGAGGCCTAATTCAGGGAACTCACTGAGCGGCCGTGGGTCCAGCTCCACCGTTTTGTCCACCAGCATGTAGACGCTGTCTGGCAACAGTTCAGATGCGAAGGGTCGGCAAATCACTTGTTGGGTAGTGACCTGAGGAAGGTCGACCGGTAGTACCGCTATTTCATGAAAGACAGTCTCATCGTCCGTGTTGAAGGTCTCGTTGTCGTCAAGATCGGAGCCACCAAAATCCTCGGCATCATCGAGAGCGAGGATTTGGCCCTCATCATTACCGTCGTTACCACTGCTCTTAACTCCTTCCTCTTCCCTGGCGCTTGGTGCCTCGCTTCTGGAATCTTCGAGGTTGGTTTGTGTGCTCTCTGGACAGCTGACCTCAGCGGTATCGATTTCAGGCACACTGTCCTTCAAAGACAAGCTTGCGTGAGCAGGGCTCTCTAAACCAGAGCTTTTCGAGGATCGCTGGGTCTTGAGCTCGGCGTACTCCTCAGGGCTGAGTAGGGACCTGACGGTTCGACTCACCGTATTGGTGCTGCAGCTATAGGCCGCGGCAATCTGGGCGCTTGTTTCTCCAGCGCGGTACCGCTCCACAATCTCCTGCTTGTGGCTGTCGTTAAGCCGGCTGGGGGCCATCATCAGTACCGCACAGCTTTCAAGCTTAAGCGGGGTTGCGTGCGTCGACTGTCAAAATGAATGAGTGCTCCCTTAGCTCAGCTGGATAGAGCAACTGCCTTCTAAGCAGTCGGTCGCTGGTTCGAATCCAGCAGGGGGCGTTTCAAAAAACCAAGCCAGGACAGGCATTGTCGGAAAACACCGAGATGCTTGAAACCACTTACTGCATCAAATCGCTCCTACGTTTACAAACGAATTTGCAAACGTAGGAGCCTCGAATCAAGGGTCGGTCCGGCTGCATTTGCCCGGATGCCTGCGAAACGGAAGACACCGGCTTGGGTTTCAAGCGTTGTCAACCTAAGTGGCGATCTGGCTTCTCGGGTGTGGGCAAGATCACAGGCGCTTATGAGCGTGGTCATCGAGTGATGCAGTCAATTCGGCGATGGTGAGTTCACAGGGGGAGCAATCCTCTTTAGACTCACTTAACTATCACAATGAATTCTCTTTTTCACCCTAAATTAATCACAAAATTAATTGGACTGGCGTTTCTTCCTTGCGCGGTTTTGCCATTAGGTGAAGCCAAGGCAAATGAATTGCAATTTGCTATTGGCACAGTCTAGAAGAATAGCTCAAGCGGAACCTCGCACAAAGAAGCAAAAAACGAGGAGAACGCGGCATGCATCAAAGAATTCTTTTAAACAGAATTCTGGGACAAATAGAGCAGGAACTTTTTGTTGCTCTTCATATGGTCATGGATGGGGCTGCTACTCGATAGAGAAAGGTCAAAGTTGCCCAGGAGAAACACTTGTAGACTGCACCGGCAATACAGATCTGGACGAGCATGGAAATCTAACTTGCGGGGGTAACTAGATATTCTTTTTACAAAGCAATGATGCCCAACAATTGCGAGGTGTCATTGCTTTGGCTAAATCCGTAACTCCTTCAATGGTGTGGATGGCGAATGTATTGGAAGCTAAAGCTCTACAGCAATGACATTTACCGTGAATACCTTTTCAGCCGAGTAATGCTCATTCTGGATATAGCTGGATCTACCACATCAAACTCAGTCCTTGCACCCAGCCATGCGTTCGCAGGATGCTTCGCCACAACGCCATCGAAGCCTGGGAAACGGTGCCCGCCCAGGTGGAGGCTTTGCCCCGGATGGTGGGATGTGGATTGAGACCGTCTGATCGATGGTGAATCCAAATTGGAGACCGCATGGATCATTCGTTTTTGACCTCATGGCATCGCTCTTAGTTTCGAGCAGTGGCTGGGAGCAAGCCGTGCAGCTGCTGCCTTGAACCACTGCAAATTCCTCTGATTTGGGAGTCACTTCTGCGCATACCGCTTCACCCAGTCCACGGCAGCGACACCACCATCGGTCAGATCGCACCATTGGTATAAGGGCAAACTCGTTGTCCGCATACCAATGGTGCTTATTCAAGGAATAAGCCCATGAGCCTGAAGCTCATCAATAAAGCCAAAGGCTACTGTGCTGGTTAAGCGGTCAGTGAAAAATACTCCATCTAAGTGATCAACTTCATGCTGAATAGCTCGTGCATGAAACCCCTCCAATTCTTCCTGATGGGAAGCCCCGTCTTGGTCTTGATACTGCAGGTGAATGTATTTGGATCTTTTTACCTCACCACGCAATCCAGGGACACTTAGACACCCCTCCCAGAAAGTCGTCGATTCTTCGCCAATTGCTTTGAATACAGGATTGATCACTACTCGCTCAGGCAATGGAGGAGCCTCAGGATAACGAGGGTTGTGCTTCATTCCGAGCACAAAAACCCTCCACGGCTCACCGATCTGAGGTGCTGCTATTCCTGCA
Source organism: Synechococcus sp. Cu2B8-bc1011 (assembly GCF_047302735.1). Classification (NCBI taxonomy): domain Bacteria; kingdom Bacillati; phylum Cyanobacteriota; class Cyanophyceae; order Synechococcales; family Synechococcaceae; genus Synechococcus; species Synechococcus sp. Cu2B8-bc1011. The sequence goes on along the minus strand of NZ_CP138915.1, from coordinate 2,414,751 downwards.
CCAGAGCATGCTGACTTGGTATCGAATAAGTCGTCTATCAGCGTCTGCAAGCGTTGACTGCCGAACCAATCATCAGGGATTTCCGTCGAGCGCCCGCGTAAAGACGGGTGACCAATTCGCAGGACACTTCGAATACTCATCTGCTAATCATGTCATCTAGCGGTCTACTCTGCCTTCTCGTCTTCCAATGCACTCTTCCCTCGTCCAGTGGAATTAAGCATCGGATCACCATTAACAATTGCAGTAATAAGCCTTGATGCACCACCAATGATCAAGGAGATTCGTACATTCGACTTTGCAAGTCTGAGATTGCTCAGAGAACAGCATGTTGTGCTTGCCTTGCAGCAAGTTCATCTAATTCGGCATCAGTTCTAGTGGTTTTCTCTTTGGCATCCTTCATTTGACCGCGGATTGCTCTGATCTCCTCTAATCCAATATCTTCGACATTTGTTTTTTGATTTTCCATACTGCGCTATGGGCTCCCTATGAGCAAGGACGCTGATCGCGGTGATCGGTCCTGACATCACCCGATAGGGGGATTTGCCCGCCATCAAGCCCCCGCCGCGACCAGAGCCTCGGCCCAGGCATCACGGCATACCCACCACTTGAGGTATCCGAGCTGATGCACGTGAGGCAGCAGCTCAAGCATCATCGCCGCAGCTGCTGTCGCAGCCGGATCCGGCTGCGTCCTGGCCAGTCGATAGTTCGCGCAAAAAGCACCGAACGTCCCCTTGCGCACCCCCCGCTGTCGTTCGAGATGCTCCTGCAGCAAAGCATCGGTGCGATGGCTACTGGTAGCTGTCTGGGCAGCTGATGCTCCGAAATCCTGAGCACCCGGCAACAGATCCTCACCGGTGAATCCGCACACCTCACCTGAGGCCAGCGCCTTGAGATTCTCATCGTCAAAGCCCTGAACCTCCTCATCGCCACGCTTGGCCATCTCCTCCAGGCAGATCTCAGCGATGTCCTGGTCGCGCCAGTCGAACAGGTCACCGACGCCGTTGGAACGCACAATGTCGACCATTTGACGCCTAAGCATGCGTTTGCAGGCTTCAGCCTGCAGTCGATCTTGATCCGTTATCAACGGCCTGCGGAGGGCCCATTCCGCGTTGAGAAAAAAGGCCGAGGTGGTCCCTTTTCGGTGGCCATTAGCACTCTGTTGCGACGTTCCCATGATCTGTTCGGGGGTCACAACGCAATCGTTTGTCATGGCTTCGAGCAGGCGCGATGACTTTCATCTTCATCAGCTTTGGCTGGTCTGTCAGCTGATCACACTGCTGCTTTCATCCCCTCCAGCACGCACCTTCGCCCCAGCAGCCTGGCTCACGGGTTACGGCTTTTTCCAGAACACATTCAGGGTGTATTGACCATCTCGGTTGAAGGTGATCCGATGGCGAGTGCTGCTGCGGTGAGCGTGGTGCGGACCATGTGTTCTCCTCGGCTTACGTTTTCAGGGCAGTGTTGCGGCGGCTGTCGATGGCCTGAGTGGAGACACCGGCCCGTCGTGCAAGTTCTGCGGCATGCCCGCGTGGCCAGTCTTTGCCATTGATCCGACAGAGCTTGTTGATGAGGGCAGTGAGCTCAGCCTCGCGTTCATCGCTTCAGTCATCCCTGCAAAGGATTGGCGTTATATGCATGTCTAATGCAGTCTTTCCAATTGTTTGAGGTATTGCATTGCCCCAGCTTGTCTATTGAATCGCTCTGTAGCTCCATGCATTGCAATTGCCTAAGTCAGTGACATTCCAAAATGATTTGAACGATCAAGATTCTTCCGAAATCTTCTACAATTGATTTTCGCTTCGTGCTTGTTGCTATGCAGGTCACTCGTGATTACGTTGACAATGCTATTAATCTGCTTGAAATTGGCGCTATTGATCAGTTTTTGGCCAATTTTGTAGCGGAGGACGTCCAATGGGCTATCACAGGCTCAAGCATTCTTGCTGGTGTTTATACATCTAGGGCGCACTTCATTGATGCAGCAGTCTCAAGGCTAAAGTCCTCTTTGGACGGCGGAATTCAGTGGAAGGTAAATAATGTTATCGTTGATGGTGCCTTCGTTGTGCTGGAGATGACTTCCAAAGCTGTTGCTAAAAGCGGGCAGCCTTACAACAACCAATATGCCTGGATATTAGAGTTTGATGGCAAAATGTTTCACAGGGTACGGGTGTATTTTGATGATGTCTTGGTAGACAAAATTATCAAGTAAATTCCGCTTCAGTCTTCTCGATGCGCTTTCGAGAGATTGGTCAATTCCTGAAGCAGTTACCCTTCAACTCAACTTTGTTGTCAATATCAATTAGCCGCAATGATCCAATCTTCATATTCAACTCTGACCAGCTATGCGCTACACCGTCTCGACTCGTATTCGTAATCCACCTCTTCCCAGCTTCCTCTCTGTCAATACTTAGCCATGGGCAGCAGAGAAAAAATCTGGCCCATTTTCTTGATTCCCAGGTGATAACTGATAAAGCCCCCTATGCTCCGTGCTCATAGGCAGCTCAAGTGGCAGCCAAGCAATCCACGACGCAGCCGAACTGCTGTTGCTGGGGTGGTTCAGAGGTGGGCTGGGTGTGGAGTCGTTCTGGGTGAGCGGGTTGTATGGCGCTACATCTGTGCTGTGGGTGGTATTCGGATCGAAAGGGGCGATTACCTGCCGTGTGGCCGTTGTTGTGGTGGGAGTCGATCAAGGCAAACAACCAGACAGCAAACGACCGGTTGACAGCAAGGGAGAACTGGAACGTCTACTTGATTCAACCGTAGTTGGCCTGGCGAATCATGTCGAAATCCATTCCCACGACCTTCGTTAGGACGAGGTAAAGGCCCCATGCGGCGATGTTGGCGCCGATAACCCAGGCAAAAGTAGTTCGTCTGGCTTTTCTGCTGTCTTCGTCCATGCGTCACCGGCACTTGATCTTGAGGCTACGGAAGTAGGGGGTCTATTTAGGAGCTGGAGTGTTTGCCTCAGCTCCCGCGTCACTGTTTTCAGTATTACGGCCATACTTCAAAAGCGGCAGGAGATCTCAATGAATTTGGCAAAACAGACCTGTATCCCCTGTCAAGAAGGTGCTCCTAAGCTCACAGAAGCGGAACTTGCTGATCTGCTGCCTCAATTGCCTGGGTGGGAGGTGGTCGATAACCACCACCTCTCTCGATCACTGCGATTTATCGACTTCCAGACTGCCCTTGATTGGGTGAATGCAGCAGGAGCAATCTGTGAGGTTGAGGGACACCATGCTGAGTTTTCCCTGGGCTGGGCACATGCGGAAGCTGTGATTTACACCCATAAAGTTGATGGCCTAACGCAAGCCGATGCTGTCTTGGCAGCAAAGCTGAATGGAATTGACGTGTAGAATTTTTTTGAGAAAGGTGATCTGAAACCAAGCAGAAGGCTTTTGCTTGTCAAGCTGTCGCCTCTTTACTAAGAAAATCTGCTCGCGTTGGAGATGTCATGATTTAGTTGGGAGATCTATAGGGAAACCAAAGCTCCTCGCTTTTTCTTGTGGGTGTTGTTTGACGTTCCTCCAACGTGCTGCAGGATTCTTGACATTGAATTAACCAACTAATTAAAACCAATCCGCTCGTTTTTTTTATCTCGGGATTCAATTCTGCCCAATGTTGATCGTTACAGGCTTTGTCTTTGGTCAGGTAGCTGACGGCAACGCAGACCAACCACGTCCAACTTGGACATTGCGTGATGGATGCAATTGACGGAGCATCCGTTGCTCTGAGGCCAGCCTGAGAGTCGCTGGCTTTGAAAGTGCTGTTTCACCCAGATTTCTAAGAGGGAGCGCTCGCTCCTATTCCGTCGAGATCCGTTCTCTGTGCAGCCTTGGTTCCACGGATCCCTGGCATGCGGAGACGCTCCTCCTGCTGAAGAAGGGCTGCCTCTGCGGGAGAAGTGGCCGCGACAGCTCTTAAGTTGCGATCGACTGGCAAAAGGACAATCGGATGGGTGGCCCAGTCTGCCAAGCGAACACCAGAAAGCAAGCAAAAGGCAGGTGTCAAAAGCTTCTCGCCTTCACTGCAACCACCAAAACTTCAGTGAAACCAGTGATTTGCGGCAGGTCAGGCTGATGCCTTGCAGAATCACTGGCCAAAACCACTGGATAAGCCAAGAGTGTGGGCGATCAGGGCTGCGTTCGTTACATGCAGTGGCGATCAGGGGCCCATCAATTTTTATCTGATCAAATATAAATAGAAACATTGCGCCGAGACTTGAAAGCACCCCTTGTTACGCTTTTTTCATGAATTTGAGTAAACAACTTCCTCTCAACGGTCAGATTGATAGCTTTCTAAATATTGGAGCTTCAGATTTCCTTTAGATTCTTCGGAGCGTTGTTGGTGGGTTCGTCCCTTCTTTCCATGGCAAGTTCTAAAAAAGAGTTGGCGCTGCTGGGCAGCACATTTCTTTTTGGTTATGGGGCCTTAGAGCTGGCGCTGCGTTTTGGTGGTTATTAGAAGCTCTCCGCAGCTCATACGGGTTCATGGTGTCTGAACCACTCGTTAAATCCTTTCTGTTGGCTGAGCCCTCTTCTGTCAATGCATCCAGAAAGATCAGTTTCTTGCGTTAACCTCGGTTGCCAAATTTGATGCGGTTTCAATCGCAATGCATCGTGTGGTCACTGTTGGTTGGATGCGAACCGGAGTGATAGAGCTAAACGGCAGGATCGACTGGCCGGCGATCTGGGTCATGCCGTTGGCTAAGGCCTGGTGTTTGTGATGAGGCAGTCTCAAAAGATCAATAGAAATTGCTCGATCTGCCTATAAAATTAGTTCATAGGTTAGATGTATTGCCTATTTGATGGCGCTCTCTCTCCTTGAGTTCTCTACTAGAATCACAAAAAATAGACCCGTGAATAAGGCTGCCACACTCTCTCTCCTTTTTCTTTGTGCCCAGCCCTTGAGCGCGCATTCGACGGAGCTATACGGTCAGGAGTTTTTTGAAAATCCTCCTAGAAGTATTTCCATTCACAATTCATACTCAAATTCTTATCAGAGATCGTATCCTGTGATCTCATTGGAATTGCCCGCCAATGCTGGAGCAAATCTTGAAAGAATTGCTTTGTCGCAAATTACTGGCACTGAAAGGTGGAAGTGGGGAGACAAGGATCTCACTGTTTATTCTGGATTTTATAATCTAAGGAAGCGGGGAAAAAAAGGGCTCGCAACGATACAATTCGATGATGAACGAGGAATCACTGAGATTGTCTTTAGTCCTTCTGTAAAGCCTGGTCAGATTATTAGTGTTGTGATTCCAAGCATTAATCCAAGGCAGGGGATTTACGAATGGTCGTCCAGTTTTTACCCCGAATCTCCTTCCCTGCCCCCCTCTCAATCTCTAGGACCAGTCCTGCGCTTAGATATTTACAGGCTGAACAATAAATTTTAATTTTTGATTGGATGGGTTGGTTTTGCTTCTGTGTGTTGCTCTCTTTGAAGGTGGGAGCGAGCGATTGTTTGATTGAGAAGAACGTTGCTTTGAGTTTGAAGGGAGTCCACCTATGTCATGGAAAGGGTTGACCATGATCAAAGTTATTTCATAACCAGGAGCTCCTATGGCTTCCAGTCGAATCACACAGCTCCTTTTGGCAGCATTGGTTATTACGCAAGTGCCTAATTGCATCAGTTTTATTTATGGTCTTAACCGCTATGAGTCTCCAGAGGCTGCGTTTAGAGCTTGCAATCAATGGGCGGAGAGTGCTGGCAAATACACAGTGAAGAGAGCAGGGGTTTGGACCAGTTACTCGCAGTCTCCGGTGCGTTTATGCCGTAAGGAAGGTGATCACTACGTTGGCTTTCAGATTCCTCTGGGTGGAGCAACAGAGATCGGTCAAAACCTGGATGATCCGAAGGGTTTTTATTCCGACAGTGTCCCTAAGGCCGAGGATTCAGGGAAGCGTTGGCGGTTTAGACGCAACAAGTGGTCGATCACGATTCCACTTTGAAGAAATGACTCAGCCTTTCACTCTGACGGTTGTCTCAAGCCTTGAAGGAGGAGCGAGTGATCACCGTTAAGAGACTGGTGGCGTCGTTCCATCGATTAGATCTTGGGAGCAGGCGACAATTGGCTCGGATTGTCGCCTCAGATGGTGTGACGATCGACTTAGAGGCCGATTTGGTTGAGGATTCCTTGACCCGTTAGCAGCTCGGTCCCGAGGCCGATTGCAAAACCAAGCATTGCAAGACGCCCGTTCCAGGTTTCAGCAAAATTCACGAAACCGAAGCGTGATTTTGTGTTGTTCATCATGGGTTGCTCTCAAAAACATTGAATTCGTTGGTCTCTTGTTTTGCTTTAGAAGCCCAAGGACTGCAAAAGGCCCTGATGTAAAAGGTCCTCAGTGGCGATAAGAGCCACAAATCCGAGCATTGCCAAACGTCCGTTGAGGCGTTCAGCTTTGACCAATCGTTCACGTCGGATTTGTTCTGATGCAAGATCATTCCAATAGCGTTCTTGGGCTAGGAGGGATGCCGTTGTCATGGGTGTCTCCGAGAGGGACCTGATCGGTCTATGTCCGCATCGCTTGGCCTGGAAGAGGGGCCACCCGTATCCAGGAGTTCGGTTTCAGGCTCTTCCCAGATGGTTGGCACGGGAGCATATAGGGATGTTCGTTGGCATTCAAAAGCTCTCCAATTCCAGATCCGTCATGGGCTTGACAACTGGCGCAGGCACCCTAAAAAAGTGCCTAGCAGTGCAGGAGTACTAGTGAGTGCTGATCGTTCTCTCCAGGGTCGAAGTCAGTTTGCTGGCCAGGCTGCTTCCGCAGCCCTGAGAGTAAGTGCTGGCGACTTTGTCATTGTGCAGGCGGTCCACCAGGATGCACCCAAGGCTGATGGCAATTGGTGGATGGGACAGGTGCTGGGCTGTGATGGAGGCTTCAGGGATCCGATGGTGAACACAATGCTTCAAGTCTCAGATGTCGACGATGGCTTCATTCATTGGGTGAACGGTGATGAGGTCAAGCACATTGTCCGATCGCTGGATGGTCTGCAGCTTGGCTCCCATGAGTGCTATCAATGGTCAAAGGGCTATTAAATCAATAGAAGATAAACGCCTGATCTGAATCTCAACTTGTTTGAAAGGATGGACAATTCGTCCACGGAGCATTGATGTCTTATCGCTTCTATGAAGCCTAATCTTCTCTTGTTGATGGGGAATGATGATGTCTGTTACTCCCTTTGATGTAGCTTCCCAGGTTCAATGACTCTTGATTGACAGGCTTGGTCTAGAGAGCCTTGGATTTTCTTCATCCATTTCTTGTGTTCAAGATTCTGAACGTAAACTTGTCATTCGGTCGACACTCGAGCCGATGACCTCTACGACGAAGGCTTCTCTGGCATCGTGATCGATGGCAGGCGTGAGTCGAAACAAGAATGCATTCACCCAGGCTGTTTCCTTGTTATTAATTTCGTGGCCCCGGTCAATAAAGCCTGGCTTTTTCCGAAAGAGATGCAGAAGTATCTCCAACACGTCTTGGGACGAGAGGTCCTCCGGATCGATGAAAGGCAAATTCTCCCTGATGTCCATCAAGGAAATGGAAGCCGAATAATCAAAGTCCTCTGGGATCACTGCAGATGTCGATAGGTTTCTTCTCAAATGATCGTAGCGATCGCTCCTTGTCTTCCTCAGATTCAATGCCGTATTTCCAAGGCCTTTCAGCAACTAGAACTATTTTTTGTTAAGGACCTTCCAACCCAAATATCCTGCACCGCCAAGAAAAATGATCGGAAGGATTGCTTTGATGAACCCCAGGGCAACCCAAACCACCAAGATGCCAATACCTAATCCAATCCCGGTCTTCTTAACCATCGATTGACTTTCGTCCGTCATCATTTCCCATTTGGGTAGGGGCATGGGTCGATCTGCTGTGTCAACTCGTTATGCCTCAGACTGCATGCTTTGTCACGTTTTTCTGCTGTTGCGTGAGCAGATGCTCTTCCAGTTGATGGCTGATCTTAGTCATAGCCTTCATGGGTGTCTTCAGAAGCCAGATGCAAGCATTATGAAACCAGATTGACATTGAGCAATTAATCGATTTGAGGGGAGGATCCAGAAATTAGGCCATTGAATGTTTGCTTAGCCTGCTGCGCGATTGAATCCAAATGTAGAGGTTGAATGCGCCTCGATCTCATGGCGCATTCGTGCAATGGCTTCTCTTGCAAAGGCCTTCTCGTTTTCCTGTGCTGTGATGATTTCTTTGGTGATCTTGCGAAGTCTTTCAATGTCATCGCAAGCATCAATATCTCTAAAAGCTGCTTCGAGTTGGAACTTTTGTTCGATTGATAAACGGTGATTAGTCATTGGTGTTTTCAGCATTCAGCGCAATCTATTGAGTTTTGATCTGTGGCTGCTGTTCGGTTAGAGGTACGGTCCTGTTCTTCCAAGTGTTGTCCTGGATCGAGAGGTAAGCCTTCCTCTGTGTTAGAGCCTGGAGCGGAGGCACAGGGGAGGGCTCGACCATGCGAAGCTAAATTGAGGTCATCCTCCGCAACTCAAAAATCTTTACTTTGCTAGGAGACTCGAACTGATATGGATGTTGAGTTAAACGGGACAACGATCCATCTCGATCGCCCTAGTGATAAAGCAGTTGTTCAACGCGTAGCGGCTCATATCCAACGGCGTATTGTCGAAGACGATTGGAGGCCATATGCCTCCAAGACTGATGCTTTAGCTGCTTGGGAAAAACTTGGAGGGATTCGCCTGAAAGTCCTGAAAGCTTTGAAATTGGTCGATTAGGTGATCTCTCCGCGTGCATCATTCATCGCTTTCTGGTGGATGTCTCATGCTTTGTTCAGTTGTCGTCATGAGAAAGCGAGATGATATTGGAAAAGGAGGGAAGTCATGATTTGTCCTCGCTATGGGTCTTCTGTCTGTGGCCCCAAATGTTGCTTAGCAACAGTCGAAATCTTTTCGACTTACAGGCATAGTGAACCTAGTTTTATGAGCTTTTGTCCAGTTGCTTCCCGCTTGAGCGAGTGGATCGTCGATGACGAAGCTCTGAATCGTTCAGCCATCAAAATTTGATGTTGGCTGAATGTTCGATCAGCAGTCGCTAGATCAACGTTAGGGGCGTCTCATTCCAGCTCAAAGGGAATGGAGTCTTCACGCACGCCATTCCTAATCTCGTCGGTTTTGGTTCTGATAGCAATGCGCCATTGCACCGATGTGCTTTTCGCTCGCCTGCGCCACACTTGCTGTATCGAGATCGGAGGAGCCATGACGGCCGATACTCCACCTGAGCAGATCAAAGAAGCAGCCTGACTACTTGGCCCCTGCTCCAACAGTTTTCTCACCCAACGGTGAGGTCCGTCCTTCGGCAGTCAATCTCTTGACAGCCACGTCGATCGACACTCCATCTGCACCGAAACAGGTGCCCTAAGGAGTTCAACCACTCACCACTTAGGAACCAGGCCCCAGGCGCCACACGCCAGACGCTTCGCACTCCTCTTTCAGTTCACTGTTGTCGTTTCGAGGTTCACGCTTCTCCGATACACATTCACTGAAGATTGGTTAGCGATATGCACAAACGAGCGAGCTAGGCCGTCTCTTCCATCCGGGAGGGGCGGCCTCTCTTCTTCTGGTTGCTTTTTCGTTTCCGTTTCACGACAGACCTTGATGTCAGAGCTTGGCTTGAGCCAGAACAAAGGCATCGAGGACTTTTGATGAGCCCAAACTGGATTCAAGCAGCCGGTATTGGCAGCTTTTTAGCAGCTATTTCTGCTGTCTTTATCACGGCCGTGTTTGTCGTTGGCTAAGGGTTAAGGCCCGAACGCTTACCACTTGGTCAGAATGGCCTGAAGCACATGGTTGCGTTGGGCTAGCTGCTTTGGGGTCGATTGAGATTGTGCCGTCTACGGTTGGTCAGCTCGATCTTTGCTTTACAGTCAATGCGATGATGGCAGACCTCAATGACTTGGGAATACACGCAATTGCGTTTTGTTCCGAAAGGAAAGTCGTGGACTGGAGAAATCGAGGAACTTTGGCTTGATGAAAAGCAGTTGATTTCTCGAAGACATCCTCAGCATGATGTCACTTTGGTGGGCTTGATGAACGAGCTTGGACAGCAAGGTTGGGAACTGATTACCTATGCCCAGCCCTTCACTGGGTATCACGGTGGTTGCTATACGTTTAAACGTAAATCTTAATAGCTGAGGGTGTGAAAAATCGACTTAAATAAAACTTTGCGAGAGCAAAGCTTCCTTGTTTGAGTAATGTGTTTGATTCAACTGATATTCGTTGTTTTGATATTTTCTCAATGGCTGGACAAGCGTTCACGTTTGTCAATGTGATCATCGCTCTTTCTGGTCGATGATCAATGATGTGTTAATACACAATGTCCTAATAGTCACTGCTTGAGGTTGTTTGGACTTTCCCTGTGAATGCCTTGGCCTTGGAGCAGGTGGTGGATCGCTGCGGAGACCTTGGTGAGGTGAGTATTGATCTTTCTATGGCAAATCCACAAGCGCGGTCGTTGTTAATCGCGATCAACGTCGGTCGAAATAGTTTAAGCCTCTACCCCATTTCAGTTGGAACGGCTTGCAGGAGTGAGTTTTGGGCAGAGGATGCAACAACCTATCGACGCAATCATCCTCACTTTCTTGATTCAAGCTGTGTGATGCTGACTCCTTCAGCGTTGGATAGCCTGGTTTGTCAACGCATCACTGATGACAAAGCTTTCGCTTGATGTCAATCCGCTGGTCTAGTTGGCCAGTCGTTTCTAATTTCAGATCAGTGTGCGTCTGGATTGGCGTTCGATGCCCTCTCCCAAGCCGAGACGCATTGTGCCGAGTCGTTCCTTAGAGCGATTTGTCGGCAGATGGTTGGTTGCGATCCCAGTGGCTTTGGCTCCAGCCTGGCTTTCTGCAGAACTGTTCCGTCTTCCCGCCGGGAGGGTGTGCGCAGCGATGAATCGCTCGTTGCAAGAGCAAGTTTCAAGTTCTGTGGCCAAGCGGTTGGATCAGGTCTGTGGTCAAGCCATCGATGAAAGCGTTAATTTTTGGCTTCTCTGGTTCATTTGGGCTCTCTTGATTCGATCGAGCTATCGCTACTGGCCTTTATTGGTTTCGATGGTGGTTGAGGGTGAAAAACATGATTTTTAGTGTTTTGCTTGGGGGCATTGATTGAGAATCGCTTTAGAAGGAATGGACTTGATTCGTCCAAGCCAGTTGAATGCTTTTGATTCTTTGAGGTGATTGATCAATTTTTTGGGTTCACAGTGGTGTCTTTGACAACACTCTGATGCTCAGTTCTTGGAACAGGGAAACCCTGTAGTTTCTGGAATTCGGCCACTGATCCCCTCTGGGGCAGGCTTGACTCGCGAGATAGCAAGTGAGCTCTCGCTCATCCAGGCCTTACAAGCGGATGAATCGATTAGCTTTGGTTTTGATGATGCCCAATGGCATTTCATCTTCGTCCCCTGTTGATGGAATGTCTCGCCATACGAGAAGCATGACGAACAACACCCCCACGATCCTGATCTGGGTCAACCAATACCTTAAATATCAGCAGTACATCGAGCAGGGTCTAAGTGATGAGGCCTCATGCTTGAAAAAAGAAATTGATGAAGCACTCCCTTTGATTGATTTGACCTGGAAAGACCTAGAGCAAGCTGCATTCGAAATGTCAAACTCATAGCGTGGATCTTTGTTTGCGCAGGTTTCTTTAAGACTTCGCTGTCTTACTTCTTTCCATGCAGTTCTCTGAACTCCTCTAGTTTATCGAGATCTTTTTGCTCATCTACGCTGTAATCAGTAAGGATGAGTGCCTTCCCAATCGTTCCAAGGGCGTATTCAAGACGATCGAGATTTTTGCGTCCCTCTTTATCAGACCGAGCGGCTCGAATTACATTAGGCGTTAGCTGATCCGCAAGTTTTTCCATCTCATTGGCAATGGCGCGTGCTTGATCGAGAGGTGTTGTCATGGAGATCCTGAAATGCTGCGTCGGTAGCCTTTGGCAATTATAAATTAGTTGCGAAATATTCTTAATCTCAAACCTTGGTAAATCCTTTTAAAATAATATTGACTCAATCTTTGCTTGGTTTGTTCTTTTGCAACTCCTGTCGCAACGACCAGCATGGCATGGGCGTTGCAATGGCTTGCGGGCTTTAGGGCTCTGAAACTCTCCTTTTCAGGTTCAGAACCACCGGGGGTGCTATGAGTTTGTTTGTTGATCCTGCCATGATCGCTCAACGTGAGTAAGTTGAGTGAAGACCTGTTCGGATTAGCAGCAAAGCACTATGGCGTCATATTCATTTGATGTGGTTTCCGATTTTGACCGCCAGGAGCTGGTCAATACTTTGGATCAAGTTCGACGAGATGTTGGCAATCGCTACGACCTTAAGGATTCAGGTACAGAGATTGAACTGGCGGAAACGGAAGTGGTTATCACCACAGCTAGTGACATGACATTGCAAGCTGTTGAAGATATCTTGAGGACTAAAGCAACGAAGCGAGATCTTTCTCTCAAGATTTTTGACTTCCAAACTCCTGAAGCTGTTGGGGGGAATCGTGTGAAGCAGGTTATTCAATTGCGCAAGGGGCTCAGTCAAGAGCTTGCTAAAAAGCTCAGCAAAATGGTCCGCGATGAATTGAAGAAGGTCACGGTTGCGATTCAAGGGGAAAGCCTTCGTGTCACGGGTAAGAGTAAGGATGACCTTCAGGCTGCAATTCAACTCGTGAAAAGCAAGGAAGAAGAGTTAGATGTTCCGCTTCAATTTGAAAATTATCGCTGAATTTCAGTTTCTGCTCAGATTTTCGTTTGAAGTTGGTGGTCCTTAGTATGAATTGTTGCCAGCCAATGAGAACGTCCTGCTGATCAGGCTGTTGTGGTGCAATTTGTCTTGGCGGCACGCTTTTGAGAGGGAAATTAGCGATCTCTGGGCTTGTTCTTGGTGTTTTGATGAGGCAGGGGAATCATTCCTTTTGATGTTGGTGTCGTTTCCTCAGGAGCTTGTTTCTATGAACGATTTGGTGGTATTTAATGGCCTTTTGATTCTTTTGTGTGTGTCGACTAAGGTTGCGGGGTTTTGCCCGATCGTTGAGTATCTGTCCTCAATTAAACCTTAACTCTCATCCTTCTGCGGCTGATTTGGCGGGACAATGGCTGAAAGTGATGGCTCATTGGTGGCATTAACCACGGCATTGAATTCTGCTTATGGCAATGGAATCGCCGTTCCAGGCTCTGGTTTTCTCTTGAATCATGAGCTGGCAGACTTTACCGCCAAGCCTGGTGTTCCTAATGCCTATGGTTGGTAGAGGGGAGCAAAATGCAGTTGCTCCACGTCGAAGACCCCTCAGCTTAATGATGCCGATAATTGTGCTGAATCAAGAGGTTAATTCTTGGTTGGCGACGGGGAGCCCTGGTGGGAGCAGGATTATGACGACTGTTCTGCAGGCGTTTTAAATCGGTTTGTTCATGGTCTCTATCTTGCGACAATTGTCGCTACACCCAGGATTCATCGTCAGCTTTGGCCTGATTCCTTGCAGCTTGAGCAGTGATTCAGTCTCGACACTCTTGAGCTCTTAAAACAATGAGGCCATGCATTGTGGTTCACTCGCTCCATGGGTTCCGCAAACAGGGTGGAGGCGAAACTCAATAGCGGTACTTATGGAGTGGCTGATCCTCGCGGGGCGGAAGGAGCTGTCGTAGCTGAACAACCTTAAAAAAGTTGTGTGCCAAATTGTAATGAAAAACTATTGTCTATTTGTGGAGTGGTTAATGCATTGTAAATGAGTTGTCCATTGAGCGATGTGAAAAGCTTTTTGTTTCCGAATGGATAGATTTTGATTGTTCCTGAGAAGTTATTGCTCGGAGACACTCCATCAACATAGGAGCCTGTAAATTGATTGCTTAGCGAAAGATTAAAGAAGTTGTTTGGCACCCAGTCGAAACCAATTCGGGCACTACTTCCAAAGTAAGTGTTGCCACAGTATTGATCAGTATTGCAACCAGGGCCTCCCCAGACACTCTGTGCAGCGGGTCCTGCCGAGAAGTTGAGTGTTGTTGTATCAGTTTTAATGAGGTCATATCCAAGCCCAATCGAGTTGATAAGATTGTTTTTGCCAACTTGATTCAGCATGTCGTACTCATATATATTTGATGCATAGGCACTTAACTTTCCTGAGAATGTGTATGAATATCGTAAGTCGATTTGCCCTTGGTTGGTGTCTGTAGATCCTTTTTTCTGATCCTCGCTTCTTGAAAAATCATATTCTGTATTGGCTTTAAAGGAAAGCAGGTTTACCTCATCCTTGTATTGTGTAATCAGTTGAGATGTACTATCGAGATCATAGTCTTGGTCTGTATTTGAGCCTGTTACCCCAGCTGAGAAGCTTCCTGTCCAGCGCTTTTTTTTTGGTTTTGCTTTCAGAGAATTGGCTTGAATTTCCAGTCTTCCAAGGCTGGGATGATTGATGACTGTTGTTTGCTCATTGCTTTCGCTTTTTATCAATGTTCCTTTTATTTTGTCGCCGTTGCTGAGGGTTAAGGTCACTGTTTCTGCGATGCTACTCCTTGAACTGCCATCGAGAAGCAGCATTGCTGTTGCATTACAGGCAATCGAGAGGCATACGGTTTGTCTCAAGATATAGAGCAGGCTTGTTGCTTGTATCCCCATGCGAACTTATATAGAAAGGTTGATTTGAGCTCCTGTTGCCCAGATTGTTGATTGAGATCCTACCCCAGAGGGGTTGATGATCCATTGCATGAGCGGCTGTATTTGTAGGCGCTCAGAGATTTGTATCTTGTAGTTGAGTTCGATGACCCCTTCGTAGCTTTGGTCGGGGGTAATGCTGCGACTGAATCCGCTTCGGTTTAAGCCTATTGCCAGTACATCTTGAGGCCTGCCATGCAAGATGCCTTGGCTGAGCAGTCCTGCAGCTGTATAGCTTGCTAGTGGATTGTTGTTTGGATCGAGGCTGAAGTTGCTAGAGATCCAGATCCTGCTGTCTTTCCCAATCGGTAGGGATATTGGCCAAGTGACTGCTCCGTAAATGCCTCGATTGGTACCCTCGCCAATATTTTTGTTCGAGCTTACGTCCAAGTTGGTAGTTGAAATGTAGCCGCCCAATTGAATGAGCGGGTCTGGCATGTTTTGTTCTCCTTCCTCTGTTGTTGTTTGTTTCGAATTGGCTAACGGATTGATCGACCACTGGACAAGTTGTAGATTGCCTTCGAGCTTCGGTGTTAGTGGAGTAACCCCTAGAGAGCCAGCAATTTGACGGGTCTTGTCTAAGTTGTAGTAGGCATAATCAAGGCTTCCTAGTTGATTGTGGTGCAAGCCTATTTGTGCTCCTGTCGCGGTAAGTGGTGTGATTGGATAGCCAATCACGGATAGATTGTAAGGTGTGTCTAATGTGTCGTTTATATAATAATCTAGGATCGGTATATCCATTAAATTGTTTCCGATTGCGATTACTCCAGCATTCATGCTCCAATCGAGTTTGTTATCGCCTTCGATTCGCTCTAATGATGCTTGTGTGATCCACATTCCTGTTGGAGTGACCAAGCTTTGCAGTGGATAGTCTGTTCCTAGTTGATCATTGAGATTTGGATTGCCTGCGAACTGACTTAGTCCCAACTGAATTTGCCAGTGATCTAAATCTGTCCAGTTGCTTCGATCTTTGTTGAGGCCCGTGCTGAGGGTGAGTCCCGCGGCAACTTGTTGCATCCAACTACTTGAGGACGGCTCTAGTCCTCCTGAAACTCCAACCAACGGTTGAGCTATGAAATCCAGATTCAAATCAACCCAAGAGGGTTGTTGTCGAGATGGTTTCGTCTCGTTGGCTTGAGCGCCAGTGACCAATAAAACAAGGCTCAGCATCGCATGGGCGACACATTGACCTTTGATCTTTGTTCGATTCAGGAGATTGCAGCGAAGCTGTCTCGGAAGGCCTGGATGGTCGCGTCGATGTTCTCATCTGAATGAGCAAGCGACGTGAAGCCAGCTTCGAAGGCTGAGGGTGCAAGGTATACACCGCGTTCCAGCATTGCTCTGTGAAGTTGTCCAAATCGAACGGAATCGGTTGCTTTCGCTTCTTCGAAGTTACGGACTGGACCTTCACAAAGGAAGAAACCAAACATGGCTCCAACGCTGCCACCGGTGATTGGAAGCCCCGCTTCTCTGCCTGCATCCAGGATTCCTTGAATTAAGCGTTCGGTTGTGGCAGTGAGCTTTTCGTAACTTCCTGGCTGCTTAAGTAATTCAAGTGTTTTGATTCCAGCCGTCATTGCCAACGGATTGCCACTCAACGTTCCTGCTTGATACATAGGACCCGCTGGGGCGACCATTTCCATGATCTCCTTGCGACCGCCATAGGCACCAACGGGTAAGCCTCCTCCAATCACCTTTCCCATCGTGGTGAGATCGGGAGTTACTCCAAAGTGTGCTTGGGCGCCGCCGTAGCTGATGCGGAATCCAGTCATCACTTCGTCGAAGACAAGAAGTGCTCCGTTTTCTTTGGTGAGTTCTCGCAAGCCCTCCAAAAAGCCTGGTTCAGGTTGAATGAACCCTGCATTGCCCACAATCGGCTCGAGAATCACGCCAGCAATGGCGTCAGGATTCTCAGCGAAGAGCTGCTTGACCGATTCCAGATCGTTGTACGGAGCTGTCAGCGTGTTGGCTGTGGTGCTCCTTGGCACTCCGGGGGAATCAGGCAAACCGAGTGTTGCCACGCCTGAGCCAGCTTTGACGAGGAACATGTCCGCATGGCCGTGGTAACAGCCTTCGAACTTGATGATTTTGTCGCGCCCTGTAAAAGCTCGAATCAGGCGCAGCATCGACATGCAGGCTTCCGTGCCGCTGTTCACAAAGCGCACCATCTCAACGCTTGGGACGGCTTCAATCACCATCTCGGCCAGGGTGTTCTCTAAAGCGCAGGGAGCACCAAAGCTTGTGCCTTTTTCGATCGCCTCCTGGAGAGCGCTGATGACCTCTGGATGAGCATGACCGCAGATGGCTGGCCCCCAGCTGCCGATGTAGTCCACGTACTTATTGCCATCGACATCCCAGGCGTAAGGACCTTTAACCCGATCGAACACGATGGGTTGTCCGCCAACCGACTTGAAGGCGCGCACCGGAGAGCTCACTCCGCCGGGCATCAGAGCCTTGGCAGCACTGAAAATGGCTTCGGAGTGGCTGGTGTTCAGGTTGGAAGCAGTCACGGGGACGGGAGCCAAAGGGCAATTGCAAACCGTGCAACATCTTGACCCAAGATCGGCCCGATGTGTTTTTTCTGTAGTTGAAGCCTAAGAATTGATGACAAACCTGCCTAGGTTGCAACTGTTCGGCACGTCATCAGTGAACTACGACTGGCCAGCGCTTGAGCGGGAGTTGAGAGGGTTTCTTCCCTCCAAATCAGTGGTCGCGAAACGGCAGGAATTGTTGTCTTACGACTGTGACGGTCTCACCATGGATCGGCACATGCCAAGGCTTGCGGTGTTGCCGGAAACGGCCGAACAGGTAGCCCAAATTTTGGCGTGTTGTCATCGTCAAGGCATTCCTTTTGTGGCGAGAGGGAGTGGCACGGGGCTTTCAGGTGGTGCGTTGGTTGAGCAAGAAGCGCTGTTGGTCGTGACCAGTCGGATGCGCCGCATTCTCGAGATTGATCTCGAAAATCAGACGATCACGGTGGAGCCTGGGGTGATCAATAGTTGGGTGAGTCGTGCGGTTGTTGGTGATGGCTTTTATTACGCCCCAGATCCTTCGAGTCAGGTGGTTTGCAGCATCGGTGGCAATGTCGCTGAAAATTCAGGTGGTGTGCATTGTTTGAAGTACGGCGTCACCAGCAACCATGTGCTCTCCTTGGATGTAGTGCTGCCTAACGGCACACCCACGCGCCTTGGCACCTCGTTGTGCGATGCGGCTGAGCTTGATCTTCGGGGTGTGTTCATTGGGAGTGAGGGCACCCTTGGAATCGCCACGGCGATCACCCTTCGCTTGTTGCGTGCTCCCGATGCTGTTGGTGTGTTGCTGGCAGATTTCCCGTCCATGCAGGCCGCTGGAGAGGCTGTGCGGTTGATCACTCGCGCGGGGGTGTTGCCGGCTGGTCTGGAAATCATGGATCAGACCTGCATTGAGGCGGTGAATGAAGCGTTTGGCGAAGAGGAATATCCGCCGGAGGCCGGAGCTGTTTTATTGATTGAGCTCGATGGACAGGAACAGGAGGTCAAGCAAGCTGTCACAGTCACCACGGCCCTTTGTCGAGAGGCTGGGGCTGGAGCGATCCGTGAAGCCTGGAGTGAAGAGGATCGCGCCCGTCTTTGGAAAGGCCGTAAAAGTGCCATTTCAGCGCTGGGTAGGCAATACCCCAGCTATTACCTCCAAGACGGTGTGGTGCCACGTACGGCGCTGCCCAGGGTCCTCGAGGCCATTGATCAGCTCAGTGCCGAACACGGTCTCGTCGTTGCGAATGTGTTCCATGCCGGTGATGGCAACCTGCATCCTTTGATCTTGTACCGCACCTCAGAGCAGGGTGTGAATGAACGGGTGAAAGCTCTCGGCGGCGCGATCATGAATCTTTGCCTTGAGGTTGGCGGCAGCATCAGCGGTGAACACGGGGTTGGCAGTGATAAACGCTGTTATCTCGACCAAATGTTCAGCGCCGATGACCTGGTCAGCATGCAGTGGGTTCGGCTTGCTTTTGATCCGCTTGGCCGTGCCAATCCCGGGAAAATCTTCCCGACACCTCAGAGTTGCGGTGAGTCGATGCGACGTTCCGTGCAATTGCAAGCCGAGGGACAATCGCTTCCCGCAGAAGCCATTGTGTATTGAACGAAGTGTTGGCTTCAAACATCGTTCTGGGCAGAATCAGTCCTCAACCTCTTCGACCTCCTCGAAGTCCCAGGCCAGGTCCACCACGACAGGTGCGTGGTCGCTGGGTTGGATGCGTCCCCGTTCTTGCTTGTCGATTGAACAGCTGCGAGCTACGTCCCGAAGCGTTTCATCGAGATAGATGTGATCGATTCGCCAGCCACGATCTCGATCCCAAGCACCACTGCGGTAATCCCACCAGCTCCAATGGCCGCTGTTCGGTTCGAACAGACGAAATGCATCCTGAAGGTCAGGACCTAGGGCCGCTTTCAACGCGTTCCGCTCGCGATCTGAGGCCATGATCCCCCCGGTTAAGCGATCTGGATCAGGGAGGTCTTTCGCGTCAAGACCGATATTGAAATCTCCCATCACGCAAAGCGGTTCATCTCTGGTTTGGATGGCCCTTAAGTAGCGCTCCAGACAGGACAGCCAGGTGAGTTTGAAGCTGTATTTATCCGAGCTGAGACTTGATCCATTGGGGACGTACAAATTCACGACTCGTACGCCATCGATGAGAGCGCTGATGACGCGTTTTTGCGCTCCAAGCTCTTCGGCTTCTGCGTCGTCAACGAGTTCTGCGCTGAAACCCATGCGCACGTCCTCCAGTGGTGTGCGACTAATCAGTGCAACGCCGTTGTAGGCCTTCTGTCCGTGAATCTGAACTTGATATCCCCTCTGGAGAAACGGCTCTAGCGGAAATTGAGGGTCGTCCACCTTGGTTTCCTGCAATGCCAACAGATCTGCTTGTGAGTGCTCAAGCCAATTCAGAACATGATCCAGTCGGGTTCGCACTGAGTTGACATTCCAGCTGGCGATTTTCATGGCTGACGAAAACGATTTCTTCTAGTGGTGGACAGGGATCTTTTGGGATATTGTAGGTACAGGTTGTAGATACAGTGCTGTTATGGGCGCCATCACAACTATCCCAGGCCGTAGCGGCTTTTACATCCGTGTTGCTGTCCCCAATCCGCTCAGGAAGGTCATGGGTACCAGCGCCGTGGTCAG
The DNA here is from genome assembly GCF_047302735.1 of Synechococcus sp. Cu2B8-bc1011. NCBI lineage: Bacteria > Bacillati > Cyanobacteriota > Cyanophyceae > Synechococcales > Synechococcaceae > Synechococcus > Synechococcus sp. Cu2B8-bc1011. Next base: position 2,394,939 of record NZ_CP138915.1, on the reverse strand, counting down.
GAAGGCTGGCAAGACGCATGCGGAAGCTCTCAAGAATCGAACTCGGATTGTTCTGGAGATCGACAAGCTCTTCCAAGACAAGCGCGGTTTAGATCCCATAGGTCAGCAGTTCGAGCAAGACGGTGGTCCTGATGTTGATGGCATTGTTCTGATCCATCTCGAACAACGTCTTAAAAGCGTTGGTCTCACTGATGACCAGATCAACTCAGTGCTCTACAGCCGTGAAGAGCTTGAAAAGCCGGGTTTGCCTGATGAGCCTCAGCCCAAGCTTCCTCAGCAGCAAGAAGCCTCTCTAAGCGGCTCTAGCAGCTATCTGACGTGGATAGACCGAAGACTCAAGGCTGAAGCTCCTGCCGCTACGACAGAGCTGTCCTGGAGAGGTCGTCTTAGGCGTTTGGCTGATTGGTATGGCAGTGACCACCTAGCTGGCATCAACCGCAAGCAAGCAGCTGCATACAAGGACCACCTTCTGGAGCAAAAGAAACCTTCAAGTGTCAAGACAGAACTTGGAACAATGCTCGCCTTCTGGACTTGGGCTATTGATGCCGGTGAAGTTCAAATAAATGTATGGTCTGGCCTGAAAAAGAAACTAAAAGAATCAACGAAAGATGATGCATTAGCCCCTGAACTTGTTCAACAAGCAAAGGTCAAGGCACTCCAGCTAAAAGATCTTGGATTCTTCCTTCAGCTTTATACAGGCTGTCGTGCAATGGATCACCAAGGCTTGAGATATTCCGACATAGACATGTCCGAGTTATCCATACGCTTGATTGAGTGGCAGACCGAAACGATTGAACGACGGCTGAAAGGTGGAGAAAAAGATGTACGTAAGGTTCCAATTTGCATGAAGCTAAAAGCAGTTTTAGAAGAGCTCCTGCCTGATGTAGTCAAGAACACTTCTGATGAGCTGATCTTCCCAAAGTCATATGATCCTTCTCTGAAGTTGTTCAGTCATCGCTGGACGGTGAACTGTAAGAAACGATATGCAATCAAAAGCCATGCAATCCGCTCCCATGTCATCACCCAGCTAGGAGCCAAAAATATCTCTCCTTGCTTACTGTATGAAATAACCAGACACACACAGACTGGGATGCCAAAAGTAGTTATGGGTTGGACAAGACCGTCTTGGTCGGATGTGGCGGCCGTGATGGAACTATTGGACTGATCGCCAGCAATCCTGGCATCTAAACAAAACAGCTGATACTTGTTTGTTAGATATAATGACCCAGGTCACTGCTGTTATCAGCCAAGTTGTTTATGAAAGGGGCTTTCCACTGCTTTTTTATGGCTTAACCTCTCTTCTGAAACGGAGCTAAGCAATGAAAATTTTAACTAATAAGATGGACTGGAAGTCCAGGAAAGGCAAGGCGATCATCCTCTTGTTGTCTCTTGGTGTGATTCTTCCAATTGTTGGCAAAGTGGTTGATCGAGCATCGTCTGGCAAGCCTAAGATTTACTCCTCACTTGAGAAAGCAGAGGCTGCCTGTACTTGGTGGCGACAGACTGGTGATGTCCATGAATCAATATCCTGGGAGAATGCTCGACATGCCCTTGGCCTTTTTGAAGGACAAGGAAGTTGTGATTATGTAAATCCCTCCTTGACGAGGAGATATCCCATGAATGGAAAGGAACTTGTCCTCTCTCGTGTTTGCGTCAACGATAAAGCAAATAATACAATTGTAGGAAGGAGAAATGATGCAATGGAAACTGGTAAGTGGGTTAAATGGAAGAACGAAGGTGTCTACGAGGTGGTGACAGCGTTCCGCTATTGAATCGAAATCAAATACTCAGCCCTTCCAGAATCACCAATAGCACCACTTAAAGAGACTTGTGCTTTATTGGCGGCAGCGGAGATTGCAATACCTCAAGTAAGAGCAAGACTAGGATTAAAAAGAGAGCGTTCTCGTTAGAACAAATGGGAATGTCTACAGAGATCTAATGCTCAGTCTGGAATCCATTGTTTAGGAGATTGTCACGCGATGATTTTGACAAAATTGTCTAAAAACATCACTAACTGCAAATGTCTAATTTGATGGTTGAGTTTCGCTTGCGCATGCCTTCGCAAAATTCTTTGTTGATCTGCTCTAAGGAAGACCTAGCTGTGTTGGCTCCTTGATTAGTATTCTTGACCGTTGAATAAAAAGCGCAGACAAGAACAATTAAAAACAACGCAACTGATGACTGACCAAGCCAACCCACTTCCCAGGCATTGGTAAGTTTCATGAATGGCGGATTGATGAGTCTTTTAAGTGTTGCCGTACTTGACCTTCCTTACATGAAAGTTTGCTTAGATTTTTGGCAAAATTGTCTGAAGCCTTCTACCTTTCTCTCTCAGCAGCAGGAGCACCCCTAGGGCGGCTCTGGCAGAGCGGATTTTTGGGGTTTCATCGGTGTGTTTTTCCTCCTGTCTGGTGAATTCTCTGCGATCAGAAGATGACGCTGGCTCTGCGGCAGGAGCTGTTGATGGTGCTGCGAGCGAATGACGCCGATGACCATGGGGCTCGGCTGGCACTGGGCATTGAAGAGTTTGGAAGGGATGACGCTGCTTAGGTTGAGTTGGACTGGATGCTGCCTTTATTGGTTGAAGAAGAGAGAGGCAGGCTGATAGTTTGGCAGCTGGGAGTAAGCTTTTAGTTCTTTTTGGGGATGATCCAGATCTTCCATTCCACGGAACGGGTGATGCCTTTTTCTGCCGATTTGATGATACTGGGACCAAAGGGATGGTCACTTCTTACATGAAATTCTTTTCTGAGATAACTGTTGCTGGATTGCCACTCATTCCATTGTCTTCAATGAATGCTGTTCACGCACGGCAGGCTCTGCTATTGCGTCAAGGGATGAAAGACTCAAATGTTCGTCGGATGAAACTTTTCTCGTTAGCTATTGCTACACTTGCTATTGGATCTTCATTGATTGTATCTGCTCCTGTAAAAGCAGTTGAGTATAAAGGAATTTGCTACTTCAATGATATGTCAATGCAATGCACGGTGAGGCAAAATCCATTTACAATGACGATGATCTGGGCAGATGGAGTGGTCGAAGTATATAGTCATCAATTTAGTGATCAAGGCGACGGTTTTTTTGTGGATAAGCGCGGAGGTATTTGGCGACCTGATCCAACCGATGAACGGTTCATGGTGCATAAAAATGGCAACAGAATTGGCTTTTATGAGTATTGATATCAGTCGTAAAGCTTTTAGTAAGTGGGGCTGAAAACGTTACAAAACCCGTAAGAAAAAATGGGGCGTAGCTGTCGCTATCGATCTCCTGGCTGAATATTCACGAACTGATCTGAAACACTGAGTTGAGCGTGGAATAACCATTGATCCTGCTTTTTTTGAGGTTGGTCTGCATCTAATGCCGATCGTTTTCACGTAGCAGCAGCTCAAGTCTTCATGGCGCACTTGAAGCTTCTTAAGCAGGTCAAGGCGATAAAGGCTTCTGGCCTTTTGTGACCAAGTCAGTTCGTTTTTCGTCCTTTTGTTGGTACAGCTTGTAGGTGCAGTGGCTTTTCTCGTATCTCCTAAGCCATTGGTATAACTAGTGTTTTACTGATCTCTGTTTGCAATAATAGTCCAGCTGGCATTTTGCACGGATGATGCGGCTTCTGAAGGTGACCCTTAGCATCAGGCCGTTATTTGGGAGCTGAGAACGTGCCATCGCTTACTGCCTTAAGACCTCATCTCCTTGGAATTATCAGTGTGCTTGCGCTGGTTGCCTCCGCGGAAGTTTTGGCTCAGGAAAGCCCGATGGGAAGTGGCTATCAGTCTCCCCAGCAACGTGATGTGTTCCAGACCGTGCCAGGTCAGAACGACCAGGAGTCGGTGCTGGATGCCACCAACCCCATGGATTTGATGAACCGGTTGCGCAGGGCCAACGCCATGAATGACGCCACACCGCCATCCGACGCCATCGATGCAGCGCTTAAGGCCTTGGAGTCGTCGCAGCCCGCGCCTTAGTCGGAGTGGGCAGAACGGTTGCTCCAGGTGTTGCCGTTCTATCTGCACCCTTTCGGAAGGAATCAAGTTGCCAGCGCACCGCTAGCTGATCGAGGGCTTGCTTGTTCTTTTCACTGACAGAAAGCCTGTTTCGGAGACTGAGCAGCACGTTTTGCGATTGCTGACTTTGGCCCATGTCTCGATGGAGGAGAGCGAGAGCGAGCAGGGGGTCCATGCTCTTTGGAGATTCCGCGGCAATCAGGCGGTACGTGGCGATGGCTGCGTTGTTTTGTCCGGAGAGGCGTTGCAGATCAGCGAGGCGCAATCCAAGCTGGAGTCTTTGACCTTTTGGTGTTTTCTTGAAGCGATCGCTTGTCTGTCCCAAAGCGGTGGCCTGACGCTTGGTTCCCACATCCAACAACAGTTGGAGGTTCTGTACTTCTGGGCGATGAGGCCATAGGGCTTGAAGGGTGATGAGCTCACGCCTGGCTCCATCACGATCACCTCGTTGGAGCTTCGATTGAGCCAGGAGCATGCGCCAACGCCACTCGCGAGGATGGGAGAGGGCGCGTTGCTCCAGCCTTTGCTCTGGCTCAATCGCTGAAGAAAGTTTGGTTTTGGTTGGACGCTTGACAGGCTTGACGCCTGCCTTCGCCTCTTGATTGCTCTGTTCGGGCTTTGGATATTGATGAGCTGATTGGGCTACAAGCCAGCCTGTCAGCAGGGCCAAAGGAAGTCCCAACCCCATCAACCATCGATTTCGAACCGCCTGTAATCGGTTAGCGCCGGGCAATCTGCATGGGGAGTGCTGAGACCACTTTGGATCGAATCCCTCGAGCTGGCTAGAGTTAACGAAGGCATATGGAAGCCACTGACGGCAATGCGCGACCATCCGATTTCCCCGGTTACAGAACTCCTCCAGTACCGGGCGATCGGTGTTGTAAGGGGCGTCTACCGACCGGAATCCGACGATCAGCTGACCCGTGGAGTCTTGATCGATTCCGATGGCAATGAATTAGAGGCTGTCGTCCTCGGAAGAATGCTCACCCTCATGCGCCGTCACCTCGACATGACTGCACCCCATCTCTGGGTGGTGTATCCCCGCTGTCGTGAGTCTGAGCAGCTGCATCTCCAAATTGCAGGAATTTGGGAGCCGAGCACGCTGGCGACAGCTGAATCTTCGGATGCCGAAGCTACAGATGCCGAGGGTGCTCTGGATCAACTGCCCGAAGGAGACGACTTCTTCTCGATTCGTGGCGAATTGATCTTCACGAAGCCAGAAGCCAATGAGCTCGTGGTGAAGGTACGACAGCTGCCTCGAGCCGATGGATTCCGTCCTTTGCCATTCAAAGTTCAGCTCACAGGTGAGCTGCCCCTCGAGCATCTAAGACATTTCGTGAGCTTGGATGTGCGTCGTCAAGGACAGCTCCTCGCCGTTGAAGCTTTTGAAGTGATTGCACCCATGCCGACTCGAGGTGGAAAAGGTCGGGAGGGATCCCGTAAGGGAGGCGCTCGTCCCCGACCTGCCAAGACCTGATGCCCTCTTCCCCCGCCTTCAACACCACCGCCGGTGTCGCGGTGGCTAGTGCCACCGGTTTGGCTGTGTTTGGGCCGTTAGTCGGACTATCGCCGGCATGGATTGCTCTCGGTTTGGGAGGAGCGCTGTTGGGTCTCACCGTTGATGCTGCTCAGCTGAATGGAATGGGAGGCCACCTTCTCGCGGAATCCCTTCCAGGCGGACGTAACAGATTGCGCAGAGTCGCGTTTCACGAGGCTGGTCACTGGTTGGTGGCTCAGGAGGAAAATCTCGAAGTTAAACGCGTTCTTGTTGGTACCCGAGGCTGTCTTCAGGCGGGGTTGCGCTGCAACGGTGTTACCGAATTTGCTCTGCCCGAGCGGGCGCGTTTGTCTTTGGAAGACTTGCGTCGTTGGAGCCGGGTTCTTCAGGCTGGAATGGCTGCTGAGACGTTGCTAGAGGGCCCCCCTCAAGGTGGCGCAGATGACAAGGCTCTGCTTGGACGTATCTGGGGCGTCTCTGGACAAGATGTCGACACGGCTCAGCGAGAGCAACGCCGAGCACGCCGGGAGGTGGAGCAGCTGCTGCGTTCGCGACGCACAGAGATTGAATCGATCGCCGACAGGTTGCTGGACGGCATGCCTCCAGAGCCTGTATGAGCGCTCTGGTCATTGATTGTCCGACGGGTCTTGCCGGGGACATGTTGTTGTCGGCACTCCTGGATTTAGGAGTGCCGGAGTTGGTGATTCATGAGCCTTTGCAGGCGCTTGGTCTCGCGAAGGCCTATGGACTCAACGTTGAGGAGTCTCAGAGTGGAGGATTGCGTGGGCTTCGCCTCACGGTGAGGAATGAGGACCCCAGTCCTCCCCATCGTCGCTGGTTTGATCTCCGCCGGTTGATTTCGGAGGCCTCGTTGTCTGCTTCTCTAAAAATCAGGGTTTTGAAGGTGTTTCAGGCCCTGGCTGATGCAGAAGCAACGGTTCACGGTTGTGCCCCTGACCAAGTTCACTTTCATGAGATTGGCGCGATTGACAGCTTGGTTGATGTCATCGGCGTCTGCGCTGGTATTGAGCACCTCGCCCCTGATTTGATTTATTGCACAACACCCCCAGCCGGTCATGGTCAAGTGACGACGGCCCATGGGGTGCTTCCTGTTCCTGTGCCAGCGGTACTGGAATTGGCCAGGCGTCATCAGCTGCCGCTCCTCACCGGGCAGGATCTTCCTGCTGTTGAGCTCACGACTCCCACAGGGTTGGCCTTAGTGGCTGTGTTGGCGGATCACTTTCAACGCCCCTCAAGGATGGAGGTAGAAGCCGTCGGCATTGGCCTTGGCCATCGCTCTTTGGATCGTCCCAACTTGCTGCGCTTGATCCGTATGCGTGATGAGAGCCAACCAGAGCCTGGTTGGCAGGAGCTTGTGGTGCAGGAGGCCTGGATTGATGATGCCACTGCCGAAGAGTTGGCAAGCCTGGCTCAGCATTTGCGTTTGGCGGGTGCGTTGGATGTGGTTCAGGGAGCTGTGTTGATGAAAAAGCAAAGGCCTGGGACTTCGGTGATGGCCCTTACAACGCCAGATCAAGCCGCTGCCTTGCGGCAGGTGTGGTGGCGCCATAGTCCGACCATCGGCTTGAGGGAGCGGGAACAGGGGCGCTGGGTGCTGCCCCGCCGTTGTGGGGCCATCGCAACGCCTTGGGGCCTGATTCGTGCCAAGCAGACTCGCCGTCCGGATGGGACTTTCACGCTGAAGTGGGAGCAAGATGAGCTTCAGCGTGTGTCTGCTGAGGCTGGTCTCACCGTGATGGAGCTTCGTGATCGCCTCCCTCTTGAGGCCCATGCTTTTGTGCCCGAGGAGGACTGGCAGTGCTGAAACGGCTTTCTTTGCCTGGTGGTTTACGCCTTTGGATCACCCTGCTGACCCTCGCCTTTGTGGGAGTGGCATTGGCAAGCCATGCCACAGGATTGCGCGCCCTCACCATCAGCCGACAGGGATGGTGGTGGTTGTTATTGGGGCTTGGTTTGAGTTGGCTCAGCTTGGTGGTTAATGCCTTGGCATGGAAGGTTTTGGTGGTTTGGCTCGGGCATCAGCCGGAACGCTTGTCCTTGGTGCCGCTTTATCTGCGAAGCAACTTGCTCAAATATTTGCCTGGTGGCATCTGGCATTTCCTCGATCGTTTTCGTGCTCTGCGGTCTGACCTTGGAGGGGGCAAGGCTTTGGTCTCGGTGTTGATGGAGCCGATGGTGATGGCCGTTGCTGCCTTGCTTTGGGTGCCGTTCGGTGGGTTCCAAAACGGTTTGGCGTTGCTCTGTGTTCTTCCTTCTGCGCTGCTGTTGCCGCGTTGGCGTGAGCCTTTGTTGCGTCGGTTGGAGACCAGCAAGTTGCGCCAGCTCAATCGTGTGGATCCGGGGGGGATGACCTCCATTGAGGATGAGGACTTGGGCAGCGGCAGACCCTCTTACCCCTGGTGGCCTCTCGCCTCTGAACTGCTGTTCGTTTTCTGTCGATTTGCTGGGTTTTGGTGCTGCTTGCAGACGTTCGGACTTTTGGCTGGGCAGCCTCTGGGCCTTTGGCTTGCGGCCTTTGCCCTCGCCTGGACGGCTGGCCTGGTTGTTCCTGCTGCTCCAGGTGGTTTGGGGGTTTTTGAGGCGGTTTTGTTATTTCGTATGGGCACGATTGTGCCGGAGGCGCCATTGCTTGCAGTGGCACTCAGTTATCGATTGCTCGTGACGTTGGCGGATTTGATCGCTGCCGCTGCTGTGAAGGGTGATGCCTGGATGACGGCAAAGGTTCGCGTTTAAGCGGTTGATCTGATGGTGTGGCCGCTTCCTGAACTCCCGATGCGCTGGGAGGCTTTGCCCTGTCCGCTCGATGCTGGTTGGGCTCTGATCCGTCTTTGGGAACTCCCAAAACGGGCCGATAACGGGTTGTCCCTTGGCGGGTTTTCAGCAGCTGCTTACCAAGCATCGGACGACCGCCTTTGGTTGGTGAGTGATGCGTCCCGGGGATATTTGCTGCCCGTTGGACCTGTTGCAAAAGCATTGCAATCAGGCGGTCAACTGCAGGTTGGTCCCCGCTTGGTGTTGCGGAACCAAAGCGGAACTCCCCTTCCTTCAACGTCCGACGCCGAGGGTTTGGTGCTGACGGGCGATCATGGAGTTTGGATTGTTAGCGAGGGGCGACGTCGAGCAGGGCATCAGGCTCGTCTTCAGCGCTTTTCGCTTCGCAATGGTCGGTTGTTGGAGACGATGTCTCTGCCTTCATCTTGGACAGCTCTTCCTGGCCAGGGACTCGCTGTCAATCAAGGGCCAGAGTCTTTGACACGATCCATCGATGGGGGGATGGTGTTGGCAGCGGAGGCACCGTTGCTTCAAGATCTCGAGGTAGGGGGTAGAGATATCGTTCGGTTAGCCCATGTGAACTTGGAAGGCGTCATGCAAGAGCGTGGTCGCATTCGTCTTGATTCCTTTAGTTCCGATCCGAAACAAACGGTGGGACTCACCGAACTTCTTGCATTGGATGGCCCCCCTGCATTGTTGGCACTAATTCGTCGTCATCGGCCATTGCAATGGACAGCCAGGCTTCAAGTGTTCTCTTGGCCTGAACCTATGTCTCCGTTGGCATTGCAGCCCATAACGGGTTGGGATCTCACGAGTGAGGAGATCCCTCGAGACAATTGGGAAGGTCTGGCTTGGGGACCAAAGCTTGAAGATGGGCGACGCACTCTCGTGATTGTGAGTGACGATAATTTCAGTCTGATTCAGCGAAATTTGGTGGGTGTGTTGGCTCCTCGTCGTAGCCCTCGTTGCCAGTCTTTGCCTGAACATTAAGTCTCAGTTGTGTGGTCGAGGCCTGGTACCAGAGCGGCTGCAGCAATGAGTCCGAGTCCCAGGATCATCAATGCAGGCCAAAGCGCTGCGGCAAGCCTTTCGTCACTCGCGTATTGAAAGACGCGCACCGAAAGGGTGTCGAAATCAAAGGGTCGAAGTGCGAAGGTCAGAGGTAGCTCTTTCACGGTGTCCACAAAGACAAGGAGTGCGCCAACCGCGAGCGGGCCCTTGAGCAGGGGAATGTGAATGCGACGTAACACCTCCGGCCAGCGGCAGCCCAGTCCAGTGGCTGCTTCATCAAGGCTGGGTGACATGCGCTCTAAGCCTGCATCAAGCCCCCCTTTGGCAACTGCAAGGAAACGATCGCTGTAGCCCCAGAGCAAAAGCAGGATGGGTGAGAGCTGCCAAGGGCCACCGATGATGAGTAAGGCCAGGGCGAGTACGGCTCCTGGAATTGCGTAGCCGAGCCCGGCGAGAAAGGTGAGGCTGTGCAGCCAAGGTGCCGTGGTCCAGCGCTTTGTGATGGCAAGGAGTAAGGCAGCTGCTAAGGCCAAGCCTGCTGCGGCAAGGGCGAGCCCAAGACTGCGCAAGGTGAGCAGCAATAGCTCTAGCTGTAAACCGGTTTGCAGTTGATCCAGGTTTAAGCAGGCCCAGATCAATGGTGTGCCAAGACTCAGAAACGGTGGAATGAACCCCAAGGCCTGCGCGGCTAAGGCTCTCGTGCCAGTGAGACTCCAGTTCGGAGATTCTCCACCTGTTAGGCCTTCGGACCATCGACGGCTACGACGACGAAGCTTGCGCTCGCCGACCAACAGTCCCGTCACGATGATCAGCGTGACTAAGGCAAGTCCGACCGCTCCTGCTGGGTTCCCTTCAAGTTGCCAGGCCTGGAGGATTCCAGCGGAGAGGCTTGGGATACCCAGAAGTTGGACGGCACCCAGTTCGTTGACCACCTCCATTCCCATCAGGGCGATTCCTGCTCCGATGGCAGGGAGAGCCATCGGGAGAGCGATGCGTCGAAAGCTTTCCCATGGCCCAACGCCGAGGCATCGGCAGGCTTCAAGCTGACGGCGCCCGCAGATGCTGAAGCTTTCAGTGCTGAGAAGGAAAACGTAGGGGTAAGTGCTTAACGCCATGACCAGCACCCCCCAGCCAAGACCATGAATTCGGATCCCATGGATGCTGCCCAGATCAACGAGCGTTGCAGCCAGCAGGTATGAAGGACTGGCGAGCGGGAGAAGCTGGGCGATCCGAAGCAGGCGTCGGCCTGGAAAGCGGCAATTGGCGAGAAGCCAGCCGTTCGCGGAGCCAAGAACGGCTCCGAGGCTCGCAGTGCCAAGCAGCAGGAGTGATGTCCCCCGAATTTGGATCAGACCATCAGCACCAAGGCTGGCCGAACCAAGAAGGATGCCTCTCATCCCCTCTCCGATTAATCCGCCCAAGGGAAAGAGCGCGAGTGCGGCGAGGAAGCAGGCCAGGACCGCCAAGAGAGTTCGACCCTGCTGCCATTGGCCTTGCAAGCTCTTGCTTGTCATGGGTGGTAGGGCTCATCCAAAGAGATCACCCAACCGATCGATTTGGTGAATCGATGCTGAGGCGATTGATCTGTAAAGGCCTATGGATCGACTCTTCACAACACTGGAACGCAGTCAGGTCGATGCCGAAGCAATGAATTACTACTGATTTGCATTCGCTCCATGAGCCTGTTGAGAATGATACTCAAGAGCGTCACGCTTGGCCTGATCGACCGCTCGTTGAATCCCTCATTAGAGAAAGGGAATAGACGGAGATGGCGCAGTCAGCGTCGATCAGTCCTTATCGGGATCGGAATGAGTGAAGGTTCCATCAGGCCGCCACCGCTGTTGTCGTCATCATCGGAGTTGGCGGTAAACCAAAGGACAATGCCGATCAGAATGCAAAAAGTGCCCAGAAGGGTGAGCTCCAACATCGCCTACCCAAAGCTGGTTGAACTCTAATCAGATTGCTTGCGTTTCGACATCTCCCCTTGAACATAAACGTTGGAATGGAACGGTTGGTTTAGGTGGAAACCTTGCCAGAGTCGGTGGCGACGCACTCTTGAAGCTGCTCTCTTAGGGCGTTGTGGTCCATCTCCTGACCAATCAACACCAGATGGTTTTTGCGTTGGCCATTCCAATCGCTGTCATCGATAGAGAAGCGTTTTCCAGCTAGGTGAAAAACATGACGCTTTTCGCTTTCGTTGAACCAAAGGATGCCTTTGGCGCGAAACACGCTTTCTGGTAATTGATTGTCGAGGAAGTTCTGAAATTTGCGAAGGGAGAAGGGACCGTCGCTACTGAATGAAAGTGAGGTGTAGCCCTCGATGTCGAGATGGTCCTCATGGCCATGGTGCGCGTGGCTGTGGTCGTGATGCGCGTGATCGTGGGCTCCATGGTCGTGATCGGCAGTATTCGAAACACGATCGCTTTCAAACAATCCAACACTCATCAATAAAGGCAGGGGAACATGTCCTTTTACGGAATGAAGAATACGTGCATCTTTTTTGATATCGCGCAGGCTTTCTTCTAACTCTTTGACCCGTTCTGTTGATACCAAATCCGTTTTGTTTAGGAGGAGGATATCTCCGTAAATGATTTGAGAGCGCCCTACCTCACTCTCAAAAACGCGAGCATTGCAATTTTCAGCATCAATCAGGGTGATGATTGAATCCAGCCTGGTCTGGTCTCGAAGCTCGCTGCCCAGAAATGTCATGGCTACAGGAAGTGGATCGGCAAGACCTGTGGTCTCTACAACCAGATAGTCCAAAGGTTCAGGGCGCTCCAGTATTCGCTCGACGGCTTCCAATAATTCACCATTAATCGTGCAGCAGATACAGCCATTGCTGAGTTCCACCATGTCTGCACTGGTGCTCACCACGAGATCGTTATCAATCCCAATCTCTCCAAACTCGTTCACGAGCACGGCAGTTTTGAGCCCGTCTTGATTGCTGAGAATGTGGTTGAGAAGAGTGGTCTTACCGGCGCCTAGAAATCCAGTGAGAATCGTGACAGGTGTGCCGTTGGTTTTAATCCTCGGGTTCGAAGCAGTCTCTGACATGGCCGGTTTTAAAGGATTGGAGAGAGGCCGTCGATCGCTTGGGCTAATTCGGCATCACGGCTGGAAAGTCCACCAAGATCATGGGTCGTGAGTCGAATGGTGACACGGTTGTAAACATTGCTCCACTCGGGATGGTGATTGGCGCGTTCTGCTAGCAATGCAACTTGTGTCATGAAGCCGAACGCTTCAACAAAAGAGTGAAAGCGCCACTCTCGTTCCAACCCATCAGAAGCAATGGTCCAGGCAGGGCAAGAGGAGCAGAGGTTCTGGCGTGCAGCGTCATCGAGCAAAACAGCTTGCTTTGACATGGATGAATCTGGCTCTTGTGCTCGTTGAAGTTTGGTTCAGAACCAAACGATTGGGAGAACTACCACTAATGTTTTAGGGCGTTTTGAGTGCCCATGGCGATGGCGCCCTTGCTTGATCGTGCGTCCTTGATGAGGACCTGGGCTTTGAGCTCTTTCCTTGCCTCAACCACTGTTGTGTTGTGGGTTTGTCAGGCGCCATCCGCTTCGGCGCAGCGGATTGTCAAAAAGATCGAGAGCCATTGTCCTTTGGGCTATGTGGACATGCTCAATGGAAAATGCAGCACGCTCGGAATGATGACTTACAAGGTCCAAGCCATCGATGGCAGATCCTGTCCATCCGGATGGGTGGATGTGGGGGGAGGGTATTGCCGCAAACAGTGAGTCGCTGCTTTCTGTCGCCCGGCAATGTCATCACTAAAGTTCCCAAAGTTGATTCAACTTGAATGGTCCGCTTGTTCGCTCTTGGTGTGTTGGTGTCTTTGCTTGCACCTACCGATGCCTTCGCTCAGAAAAGGATTCCGAAAGCAGAGGGGCATAATCAGTGCCCATTGGGTTATGTCAACACACTTGGCACCACCTGCGTGTCGCCCATTTATTACCAAATGAGGCCAACGAATGGTGAAGCTTGCGACTCCGGTTGGATGAATGTTGGTGCTGGTTATTGCAGGAAAAAGTAGGTCTGAGTATGAATCAGCAGCCAGTTTCTTTTTGGTCTCTCAAGCCGTGGTGGTGTCAGCCCTGGAGCATTTTGCTCACAGGATTTGTGATTTCCATTGGTAGCTGGCTGCTCCTTCATCAACTTTGGATCACGCTTCCCACCACCCTGGCGATTGTGGCTTGGTGGATGTTGTTCTTGGTGCTTGTGCCTGCTGCTTACAGCAGGCAAGAGGACTCTTGACCGCTGCCTTGACCAAACCATTCCGCTTGATGGGGTGAATGGCACGGATGAAATGTGTTGGTGTGTTCACCTTCAAGCACCGAGCTGTATAGGGTTCAAGCAGAGATGGAGCCCAGATGGGATCCAGGACAATGGCCTGGGATCGGTTAGGCGATTACCTGCATCAGACCAAAATCATTGGTTCCATCGCGAGCACGCTCTACTGGGACCAAAACACGCGCATGCCCTCTGGAGGTGCAGCCTGGCGTGGAGAGCAGTTGGCGCTACTCGCGATTCAATTGCATTCCCGGCAAAGCTCTCGGGAGTACGCCGATCTGATCCAGGAAGCCCGGGTCGAGTGGAGTCATTCAGGGCTTGCAACGACAGAGCAGGCTGATCGCGGCCGAAACCTTGATTTGCTTGAACAGGATCTGGGCCGGCAACAGGCCTTAGATCCCACATTGGTGGCAGCGTTGGCAACGGCTAAAGCCGACGGCTACAACAATTGGCAACAAGCTCGAGCTGACTCTGATTTCGGCTTGTTTGCTCCTTCCTTGCGCTCCATGATTGGATTGCGTCAGGAGCAGGCTCGCCAGCTTGCAGAGCCGCGCAGTTGTTGGGAAACACTGGCTCAGCCATTTGAGCCCGATCTCACGATGAAGAGGCTGAAGGAGTTGTTTGCACCGCTGAGGCAGCGCTTGCCAGAGTTGTTGCAACGAGCTGGTGGGCAGACACGGGAGCGAGCGCTCAGTTGGGATCTTTCTGAACCAGCACAACAACACCTCTGCGACAGGTTGTTGACCTCCTGGGGGCAAGATGCGTCGATCACCTGTGTTGCGCGATCTCCCCATCCCTTTTCGATCACGCTTGGCCCGAGCGACTACAGGATCACCACCAGAGTTGTTCCAGGCCAACCGCTCTCCTGTTTCCTGGCCACTGCCCATGAATGGGGCCACTCCCTCTACGAGCAGGGGCTTCCCGATCAGAAACATCAATGGTTTGCCTGGCCTCTGGGGCAGGCAACATCCATGGCCGTGCACGAAAGTCAATCGCTGTTTTGGGAAAACCGAGTGGCGAGAAGTCAGCCGTTTGCGCAGCAGTGGTGGCCGGATTTCGAGGCTGCGGGGGCTCCGCTGCCATCAGCAGATGCTCTTTGGAGCGCCATGAATCCCTTGGCTCCGGGTCTCAATCGGGTCGAGGCCGATGAGCTCAGCTATGGGCTGCACATCATGATCCGAACGGATCTAGAAATTGCTCTGCTCGAGCAAGGCCTTCCGGTGGAGGAGCTTCCTGCTGAATGGAATCGGCGTTACGGAGAACTTCTTGGAGTGACACCATCCAATGACGCAGAGGGCTGTCTTCAAGATGTGCACTGGAGCGAAGGACTGTTTGGATACTTCCCTTCGTATCTACTTGGACACCTGATCAGTGCTCAGCTGAGCGAGGCGATGGCTGCTGCCATCGGTTCCCCCGAAGAGCATGTTCGTCGGGGTGATGTCACCCCTTTGTTGGACTGGCTCCGTGAGCATATACACCCCATCGGACGGGCCATGAATGCGGAACAATTGGTGCAGACCGTGAGTGGCCGAGCCCTGACTTCTGAACCATTCTTGCGCTATTTAGAAGACAAACTCGATCGGGTTTTAGCCACGAGCTCAGCTGCTGGCGCTTAGCCGTTACGCTCAAGTTGCGAATGCGTGCTGTATAACTTGGATCTGCCTCCCCGTAGGATTCCGGCGCTGATCGTCCTCTTTCATGGCCAATCTCGACCAGGCTCCAAGCCGCAGCATGCCCAACCTGCTTCATGTGCTGCCGGCCTTTGCTGATGAGGCTGAGCTACGCCTCAACACCATCGTGGAGCTCAACTCCAATACGATCAACAAGTACGAGCTCATTACGGAAACAGGCCATCTGAAGTTGGATCGGGTTGGTTACTCGTCTCTGGCTTATCCCTTTGCCTATGGCTGTATTCCTCGCACTTGGGATGAGGACGGTGACCCTCTCGATATTGAGATCGTGAATGTGACCGAACCCTTGATTCCGGGGTCGATTGTGGAAGCAAGGATCATCGGGATTATGACCTTTGATGATGGTGGTGAGGTTGATGACAAAGTGATCGCCGTTTTGGCCGATGACAAACGCGTTGATCACATCAAGAGCTTCGAAGATCTTGGTGAACAATGGAAAAAGGAAACCACTTACTACTGGGAGCACTACAAGGATTTGAAGAAGCCAGGAACCTGCACGGTGAATGGATTTTTTGGCACCGAAAAAGCTGTGGAGATCATCAAGAGCTGCGAAGCTCGCTACATGACTGATATTGATCCCAAGTTGGTTGACTGACGTCCTTAGAACCCTTTTGAAGACTTTGGTAAAAGCGGGGTGTAACCCCGTTTTTTTTTGCTTATTGGTTGCTTTAGGGCTTGATTAAAAGAGGTCCTGATGAGGCTGGAATGTTGAATTTGTCTCTCAGTGTTAAAACGGGTTGGTCAGCTTCTAGCCAGAAGTCTAAATCTTTAATTAGGTTCACATTGCATGCTAGACCCTTTTCATAGCCAGCCATCGCATCGTTTGGGTGAAAGGCTCCAGTTGAGGGTGGAATGATGTTTCCAACAGTGCTGAAAGCTTTCCCTAAGTGAAAATCTAGGATGACTTCTAGAAGTGATTCAAATCCAAATCCATCGTCAAAAAGCCCAGCTTGAAATGCCGCTACATTCATCTCGCCTTGCACATCTGTATTGAATCCTCCAAGGATGTGGCAGCAATCATGATTTAAGAGCAATTCAGATGTGCTTTTTTTCTCCCCGGGTAGTGCCCAATTCCTGTCTCGATACCAATGAAATAAAGTGTGGCCTAGGCTACCTTCTGGATAGGTCTCTAGTTGTTGATAGCGTTCGGAGACAGACCGATCTCCGATGGCTTGATGGAACATTGTGATGACACCTTTGATGACTTTCGGTGCTGAGTCGAGGCCTAAGAATTCGCTTAGACTTCTACGTCCGTAATCAATTAGAAGTCGCTTTAAGTGGTTGTCTCGAACTCGATGTAGATCTTTAATGGTTTGGGGGTGAATTTCTAAGTGATCTGCAAAATTATCTACAATCGCGACCATCCTGGGGTCGACCTTCATATCAACATAAGGGATAAGAATAAGAATTTGAAGGAGTTGCTCTCGTTTGTTTCTGTCGCATATTTTTGCTGATAGATCTTCAGGTTTGATCCCGTTTAGATGGTTCAGGTCGATGGACGACTTCAGAACAAAGTTCTGAATGGATTCCATCATTTCCATGGTGATGGGCTCAATATTTGCAATGCCTCCCATGGAGCCCACTTCTTGCATGGCTTGTAGGAACAGCTGTGCGTCTCCTGCGGGCCAGGACAGTTGGTGCTTCATTCCAGTCTTGATGGGCTGGGGTTTGAGTAGCACATTTCTTAAATCCTTAAGGTTTCGCTTCGCGCGGTGTGCGGTTTTTTTTTCGCACAGTGCATACGTTGAGACCAGTGAGTCTTGGCCGTCTACTCGTGAGTCTTAAATGCACTGCTTGCGCTTCTGGCCTTCCAGTGGCGTTGCTCGCCTCCTCTTTTCTTGTGGCGGCTCCAGCTCTGTCTCGATCTCAGCCCACCCATGTATCGATGGCTGTGCGTCAGCCCGTTGAGGGGCGTGTTGTCTTGGACTTGGGCCGAAGGCAAATCAGCGTTGTGCGACAGGGTCAGACCCTGGGCCCATGGCCGGTAGCGATTGGTGATCCCAAGACCCCCACGCCTTCTGGGATGTTCAAGGTCGAGAACATGATGATTAACCCTCAGTACCAGAGCACCAAGTCAGGAAAGGTGCATCCCAAACGCGGTCCTCAAAGCCCGTTGGGACATCGCTGGATTGGCTTCCTACGCAGTGGACCCAATCAATTTGGCATTCATGGCACTCCCTGGCCCCATTGGGTGAAAACCAGAGCGGCCGTATCCAATGGCTGTGTGCGCATGTTGAATGCGCATGTTCAACAGCTCTACGACCACGTGGAAGTGGGGATGGCTGTAGAAATTACGCGTTGAGCCCAGCGATCACTGGCTTCGCTCCTGTTCAAAGATCTCTTGAAGGATCTCGCCGGCTCCTTGATCCTTGAGCTTGTGGGCGAGGTCTCGTCCCACCGCTTCAGGGTCAGCTAGGGAGCCAGCTTGTTCGTCACGGATCAGCCGTTTGCCGTCGAGGCTGGCCACCATTCCCGTGAGCTGGATCGTGTCTCCCTTGATTTGAGTGTTGACGCCGATTGGCACTTGGCAGCCTCCCTCAAGAACTCTCAGGAATGCGCGTTCCGCTAAGCAACGGGCTGCGGTTGGTGCATGATTTAGCACTTGAATCAGCTCCATCACTTCGGGGCGATCGCAAACGCATTCAATCCCTAGAGCTCCTTGCCCCACCGCGTGAAGGGAGATGTTCCCTGGGATGCTTTGGTGAATTCGATCTCCGAAGCCGAGTCGGCTGAGTCCAGCTGCGGCCAGAATCAAACAGTCGTAATTGCCTGAGTCGAGCTTCTCGAGCCGTGTAATGACGTTTCCGCGAACGTCTTTGAACTGAAGATGCGGGTAGTGATAGCGCAGTTGGGCTAGGCGCCGTAGGGAGCTGGTTCCAACAATGGAACCCTCCGGCAGTGTCTCAAGTGTGTACTCAGCATTTTTGCTGTTCACCACTAAGGCATCTGCGGGGTCTTCCCGTTCGGTGATGCAACCCAGCATCAGCCCCTCGGGAAGATTTGTGGGGAGGTCTTTCAGGGAGTGAACGGCGATCTCGGCACGGCCCACCAGCATTTGAGCTTCTAGCTCTTTGGTGAATAAGCCTTTGTCTCCGATCTTTGCTAGGGCAACGTCGAGGATTTTGTCGCCTTGGGTCGCCATTGCTTCAACAGAGATGGCAAGACCAGGGTGGGCTTTTTCAAGTTCTGCTTTGACCCAATTGGTCTGAACCATGGCCAGCTGGCTGCGGCGTGAGGCGATGCGCAGGTGCTCGAGGGCCATGTTTGAGAGACTTCAGTCCGCAAGATTACGCAGACGTGCCCCCCGCTGTCACCTGCCTGTCTATGAAAATTGGCATGGGTCGCCGCCCTTGCTCGAACGCTCAGCTTTACAATTCATCACAAGTGAGCGATTGCGATGCCAGGGCCTGTGGTGAACGGTGTTCGGAAGGACGGCCTGCCTGTCACGGATCAGGCAGCGTCCATGAAGGAGGCCCTCCCTTTTTTGCCTCTCTTAAATGAGGGCACGATCAAATTGATTCTATTAAGTAGTGGCGGTGTCTTGATGGCGCGGCTTAGGAACACAACGGATCCAGATGGCGAAAGGGCGTATCAATTGATTCGTCCACTCAGCGTGATCAAAGCCAACCCCAATCAGCCTTGGGAGTTAGAGCCTTACTTAGAGGGCTTGACCTCACAAAAAAATATTGTGGTTTACAAGGCTGCGGTGGCATCCATTCTTGATCCTGATCCTCGGCTTCTTCAGGTTTATGCACGCAATACATCCCAAGAGTGTCCGCCTTCGGAGACGCCTGTTGAACGACTGAAGAGAGCTTTCCAGGAATTCACTGAATGCATTGAGGGGGAAGTGTAGGTCGATGCTTGCAAGAATGTCGTGATCAGTATTGGGTTTTGAGTCTTGAGTTAATCAGATTTATGCGCTTAGATTTGAGTGGTTTCTTCAGTGTTTTCTTTGAGGATTTTTTCTAAGTCTAGTTTTGCTTTTTCGGAAAGTAGCGTTTCGTAGCCAAACTCTTCCTCGATTGATTCGATTAGGTCGTCATCGTGTATGAGCTCTGGATGAATGTCGCGATACCAGGATAGAATTCTGTCTTCGATTTCAAAAATTGCATTAAAGAATGGTGTGATGCTGTTTTGCAAGCTATTTTGTTCAGCTTCGGTTAGGCCTCTGAATAGGTGGTCATGCGTCATGAATGCATGGGTCGCAAGTCTTGCTTGTTTGAGTGACTCCAGCGCCTCTAGGAAGTCGCGTGGTGCATGTCTGTGGTTGATACTCATTGGCTTTGTTGGTGGGTAAGGTTTTAGTTGATGTGTTTTGTTTGAAGGTTTGGTGTCAGTGTGAGTAGCTAATGGAGGTCATGCTTTGACGAGAGAAGTCTCTTCTGTATTCCGTTCCTGTCCCTTCTGGGCGTCCCTTTTCAGGCTCAGAATCAGTCATTCGATGCGTGCCCCAGCCAGCGGGGACCTCAGGAGTTTCATATCTTGATTCAGGATCTTGCAGGTAGCCTCGATGAATTCGAGGCCTTAAATGGGGGAAGGAGAGGAATATTAAAACAGATCTTACTTGTAAGATCCTGCTCAAGTATATCGATGGCTAATTCGCTTTACAGGTAATAAGTTGATCTGCAATGGAGCATTGAAAAACCCCCTGTTAAAGACAGGAGGTGGGAGAACTGCTGCCTCAAGCTTGGCTTTTTATTTGATGTATTCCTTGAGGACTCCATTCCTGTTGGGATGACGTAATTTACGAAGGGCTTTGGCTTCAATTTGACGAATCCGCTCACGGGTTACATCAAAGATTTGTCCAATTTCTTCCAATGTTTTCATGCGTCCATCGTCAAGGCCGTAGCGAAGGCGCAGGACATCTCGTTCGCGAGGGCTAAGGGTTGCAAGAACTCCTTCAAGGTCTTCGCGAAGAAGATTTTTAGCAACATCTTGCTCTGGATTTTCGATATCGGCTTCAATAAAGTCGCCTAGCCGTGAATCCTCTTCTTTGCCGATGGGTGTTTCGAGGGAAATTGGAAGCTGTGCACTCTTGGCGATAAAGCGCAATTTCTCGATGGTCATTTCCATCGACTCGGCGATTTCTTCCTCTGTTGGTTTGCGTCCAAATTCCTGACTGAGGACCTTGGTTGTTTTCTTGATCCTGGAAATAGTCTCGTAAAGGTGAACAGGTAGTCGGATGGTTCGCGATTGATCTGCGATGGCGCGAGTGATGGCTTGTCGGATCCACCAGGTGGCATAAGTTGAGAACTTATATCCTTTTTCATGGTCGAATTTTTCCGCGGCACGAATGAGGCCAAGGCTGCCTTCCTGAATGAGGTCCTGAAAGCTAAGGCCTCGGTTCATGTATTTCTTGGCAATCGACACCACGAGGCGCAAGTTCGATTGCACCATTTTTTCTTTGGCTCGTCGGCCAAGCATCAATCGTCTGCGGAAGCGAATCACTGGCATCTCAACCAGTGCTGCCCATTCCTTGGTGTCAGGAAGTTTGCCGTTATCGCTTTCAAACTGCGCTGCGAGTTCTTCGAGATGCAGTAGGTCCGCAATTTTGCGAGCCAATTCAATCTCTTCGTCCGGACGCAGTAAGCGAATGCGTCCGATTTCCTGAAGGTAAACGCGGATGGAATCTTCGGTGTAAACACCTTTGGGTCCTACCTTGATGCTCGCTAAAACCTTGGCTTTCGCTTCTGCTTTGGCTTTTGCTGCTGACGTCTCAGTGGCTTTTACTGCGGTGGCAGTCGTTGCAGCTGCAGCCAGTAGTTGATCTGCAGAGGCGTCCAGGTTCGCTGAAGTAGCGCTGACTTTGGCTTTGCTGCTGGCTTTGCTGGTTTTGGCTTTGCTGGTTTTAGCTTTGCTAGTGGGTTTACTTACCTTTGGTTTGGTGCTGGCCTTTGTTGCTGCCTTGGCTTTTGAGGCAGGCTTTGCTTTGGCCTTCACTTGCTTGGGCTGACCTTTCTCGTCGGCCAGCATCATGATTGAAGGCGCTTGTTTTGCTTTGGCCTTTGCCAACTTGGTCGCGGCAGGACTCATGGCGGTCAGTAACGAAGGAGAGAGCGGAATAGGAAGCGAATGTCATCAACAGTCAATGCAACCGTCCTGATGCGGGCGGATGCTTTTGAGGCGTCACCTTCCCTTCATAGAAACGGTGCGCAAAGAAAAACGCTGAGCGTTAAGCAAAATTGGGAGAGCTGGAGGGGTCCGATGCAGAACTGTCAAGGGCATTCTCAGACCGGTCGGCTTCATGGAATTCCATGGCTCGAGCTTCGGATCTTCCCTTTGGAAGGAACTCTGCTTGTTCCAACAACAGCCTTTGAAGCTGTCCAATATTTATCTTAAAAAAAACGTGTCATGAACGCAACCCCAATAGCCGATTTTTCGAAAAACCCCGTCCGCCCGCCACCAGTTCTAGTGGTGGTCGATGTTTGGGTTGAAGCGGGTCGGGATGGTCGCACCTTCACGTACTGCGATCAGAAGCAACTGAATGTTCGTTTAGGGGATCTTGTTCAGGTGTCCCTGCGCGGTCGCCGCATTCAGGGGTTGGTCACGGCCTGTCGAACACAACCTGAGGATGCAAGCCGCCCGCTCCAGCCTGTGGATGCGCTCCTGCAATCGGCTGCCGTTGGACAAGCCTGGAGATTGTGGCTTGAGGAGATGGCACAACGTTGTCATACCAGCCCGTTTCGAATGCTGAAAGCCGCTCTCCCTCCTGGCTGGTTGGGTCAGCGCGTTGTGACAACCGTGAAGGAACGCAAGCTTTGGTGGGTGTCCTTGCCTGACAGCACCCCCCATTTGGATGCTGATTTGCCAGCGCGACAGGCCTGCTTGGTGTCCAAGTTGCAGGAGTTCGGGGGGGGAGCGTGGCAGCGAGATCTCGTCGCTGCAGGTTTTCAATCAGGAATCGTGCAAGCCCTAGTGCGCCGAGAGCTTTTGGTTCGTGAGTTGCGTCTCGCCTCTGATGCGCAGCCAAGTCCGGTGTCGGTGAACTTGGTCGATGCGACTGAAGCTCCCAGAACTCTCAACAGCGAGCAGCGGGTTGCAATTGAAACCCTTCAAAAGCAACCCGAGGGTGGAGGTGTGTTGCTTTGGGGAATCACCGGTTCAGGGAAGACCGAGGTCTACCTCCAGCTCGCCGCTGATGAGTTGGCAGCAGGGCGACATGTTTTGTTGCTGACTCCCGAAATTGGTTTGATTCCCCAGCTGGTGGATCGCTGTCGGCGTCGATTTGGCTCTCGAGTGCTCGAATATCACAGTGGTTGCAAAGAAAGAGAACGGGTCCACACCTGGCGCAACAGCTTGGAGGCAGAAGAACCGCTCGTCATTGTGGGCACCCGTTCGGCCATTTTTCTGCCGCTCAGTCCCCTGGGTTTGATTGTCTTGGACGAGGAGCACGACAGCTCCTACAAGCAGGAGTCTCCGATGCCCTGCTATCACGCCCGGGACCTTGCGATGGCGAGAGTGCAAAGGGAGGGAGGTCGTGTCTTGCTGGGTAGTGCAACACCCTCACTTGAGACCTGGATTCAACTCGCTCCAGAGGGTCCGTTGGCTTTAGCTCGTCTTCAACAGCGCATCTCTCATCAGCCTTTGCCGCCGGTTCAGATCATCGACATGCGCCATGAGCTCGCCGATGGCCATCGGCGCTTGATCAGCAGGGCGCTGATGGATCGTTTGTCGAAACTTCCTGAACAGGGAGAACAGGCGGTTGTGCTAGTGCCCCGCCGTGGATACAGCACGTTTTTGAGCTGCCGAAGCTGTGGTGAGGTAATGCAGTGTCCGCATTGCGATGTGGCGTTGACCGTTCATGGAAAAAGCACCGGTCACCAGTGGCTGCGTTGCCACTGGTGTGATTACCGAGCCCCGGTGACGACGAACTGTGGGCATTGTGGCTCGTCAGCTTTTAAGCCCTTTGGTGCTGGCACTCAAAGGGTTTTGGAGCAACTGGAGTCTGAGTTGGAGGGTCTGCGATTGCTGCGCTTTGATCGCGATACCACCGGTGGACGCGACGGACATCGGCGTTTGTTGGAGCAATTTGCGGCGGGTGAAGCGGATGTCTTGGTGGGAACCCAAATGCTGGCGAAAGGGATGGACCTGCCAAGCGTCACGCTGGCCGCCGTGTTGGCAGCTGATGGCTTGTTGCACCGTCCCGATCTCCGGGCTGGGGAGCAGGCGCTTCAGTTGTTATTGCAACTCGCAGGCAGGGCTGGCCGTGGAGAGCGTCCCGGGCAAGTCCTTGTTCAGACCTATAGCCCCGATCATCCGGTGATTTTGCACTTGGTCGATGGTCGTTACGAGCGTTTTTTGGAGGAGGAAGCTCGGGAGCGACGCGAAGCCGGATTGGTGCCCTATGCCAGGGCTTGTGTCTTGCGGCTGTCTGGGACGTCCGCATCCACAACGGCAACTGCTGCTGCCGTTGTGGCGGAACAACTTCGGCCCGGTTGCAAGGATGCTGGTTGGCAGCTCATCGGTCCAGCTCCAGCTCCGGTGGCAAGGGTTGCTGGACGCAGTCGCTGGCAGCTCTTGATGCATGGTCCACAAGCTTCGGCCTTGCCTTTGCCCTCTGGCAGCTCCCTTTGGGATGGCTTGCCCAGTGGGGTGTCACTGGCTGTTGATCCAGACCCGCTACAGCTCTGAATTCAGGACGGTAATTCCGGGTAACCGAAACCCATCATCAGCCGAAGCCGTTGCAAGCTGGCAGTCAAAATCAGCAGCGCCACGATCGCGAGACTGCCTACTCCAAGGCGGCTCCAGCGCCATTGACTCCACTGCAACCGGTTCTGCACGCCAATCGTGAGCGGCCAGATGAGCTCTCCCTTGGCGTTTTTGCTTGCGATTGCAGGGCTGCTTTGCAGATCGTGCAAGCTCGCTTGGTTCCCAAGACGCACCACAATTTGCAGCTCATTCAGGCTCTCCAGAGCTCTTAAATCCAGTTCCAACAGCAGCTCTTGCTTGAGACCCACGAGCCAGTTGCGCTCTTCCAGTTTGAGGGTGGGTGCTGGTAGTACAAGGCCGGCTGTTCGTCCTGCTGCTTCGACCGTTTGGCTCAGCAGTGCAGCGGCGTCCTCACTGTTTTGGGTTGGTGCTTTGACCTCAAGATGACCGTGTCCTGAGTTGCGAACCTTCCAAGGCAGATGCATCGCTCTCAACTCTCGGCTGAACGCGTCCTGCCAAGGAAGTTTCAAGCCACTGCGACTGTCGATTGTCCAAGCCATCTCCACCCTGTCTGGTCCTGGGAGGCTGAGATCTGCAGTGATGCGTACGCAGCCGCTCAACAAGAGCATGAGCCCAACCAGCACGGTGATGACAAGTAATGCGAAGCCAGCTGCCGGGGCTCGAGTTGGACCGGTAGGAGGTGATGGTGGTGGTGGTGGCAGTTTGCGGCGATTGAATAGCTTGGGTCGTTGGCCAACCCGCGGATCCATCTCCAATGTTGGCAATTGCATTGACCAGCGCGCAGGCCTTTCCAGGCTTGGCGCCTCAAGAACATCCAGCAACTGCCGTGCCCGTGTTCTTAGCTCTGGATCTTTGCATCGTGTGAGGCGTCGGCAGGTGCTCAGGGCCTTGCTCTCATCCCCCTTCCCCATCCAGGCTGTGACCAACAGCATGTGGATCTCAGCTCCTTGACTGTCACTGATCGTGTTGGCTTCTGCGAGCGGCTCCAACAGTGCGATGCACTGGCCGTAATCGCCACGCTCGAGAGCGGCTTCCGCGGCTACCAGTGCATTGGTCATCGATTAACCGCGGCCCAAAACCATCGTTCCGATGCCTGCATCGGTGAAGACTTCAAGGAGAAGAGCGTGGGGGACACGACCATCCACGATGTGGGCTGCAGCAACCCCTTGAGCCAGAGCACGAATGCAGCATTCTGTTTTGGGCGTCATTCCACCGGCAACAACGCCATCGTGGATCAATTGCCGTGCCTCCGACAGCCTGAGCTGTCGGATCAGGGAGTCGGGATTGTCGCGATCGCGAAGGATTCCTTGGGTGTCAGTCAACAAAATCAATTTCTCTGCCTCGAGTGCCGCAGCAAGCTCTCCAGCAACCGTGTCGGCATTGATGTTGTGAGATTCCCCATCCGGGTTGGCAGCCACGCTTGAAATCACCGGAACGTATCCCCGTGCCAGAAGTGGTTCCAACACATCGGGATTCACCCGAGCCACGTCGCCGACCAAGCCATGGTTGCCATCCCCCCATTGACGAGCCTCCACCAGTCGGCCGTCGCTACCGCTGAGGCCTACAGCGCTTGCTCCAAGACGGTTGAGTCCGTTGACGATCTGTTTGTTCACTCGGCCAACAAGAACCATCTCCACCACGTCCATCGTGTCGGAATCGGTGACCCGCAAACCGCCACGAAATTCGGAGGGAATGTCGAGTCGCTTCAGCCAGGTGTTGATCTCTGGGCCACCCCCATGAACCACCACCGGCTGCACTCCCACACTGGCAAGTAGGGCGATGTCGCGGAATACGGCATCACGCAACTCTGCGTGGACCATGGCCGCGCCGCCGTACTTGACCACGATGCGCCGACCAGCGAAGCGTTGGATGTAAGGAAGGGCCTCGCTCAGGACGGAGACCCGTAGGGAATCATCCATGCTGCAGCTGCTCAGGGCTCTCCATGCTCGCCTCTCGTGGCCTCATTCTTGGGGAGCAGGGTCAAATCGAGTTGATCGTTTTCCAGTGGAATAATTTCCGCTTCCATACCTTTCGAAAAAAAACGACCCAAGCGCTCGCGGCGTTCTTGCCAACGCTCGAGCCCCACTGCTTCACAGGCAAAGCGCATCCTCAGACCATATCCCGCTTCATTACTCATCTCTTCAATTTCCAGCAGCTGAGACGGCTTGTCTTCATCCCAGAGTTTCAACGCTTCGAGTGAGCTCTCTAAGTGAGCTTTCTGCCCATAGCGCCAGCGTGTGACATCGTTCAGCAACTTGACCAGTTCGGGAGATGCCGTCTCGCGTTCTTCGCGAAATTGCCTTTTGGGAGTCACCCGGCGTGCTGGGGGAAGTTCCGAGGATTTGAGGGCAAGACCCCCGAGAAGAATGGGAATTCCGTAAAAAATGGTGGGCAGGCTGAGATTGGCATTGCCAGCTCCGTAGGCCAGAGCACCAACCACGGTGAGGACACCGCCAGCGATGGTGATCAGACTTCCGGGCGAAATGAGTTCGTTCATTGAGGCCCGTGCATTGCAGCCATTGTGACCAAGAGGACTGCAGGATGGGTGGAGGAGTCCAACAATCATGAATCCCTCGTCCCAACAGGCTGTTGAAACCAGAGAGCTTATTGCTCAGCTGGAGACGGATCGCGCTTGGTTGCTCGAACAAATTGATCGCGGCCGCTGGCCAGCTTTGAGACTGGATCTAGCGGCCCTCGAGCGAGAGCTGGGTCAGCTGCTCTTGCGTGCTTCAGAGCAATTGTCTGACAAAAATCAGTAAAAACCCTGCTCCTTGCTGGCGTTAAAAGGGAATGTCGTCGGTCTCGGGAACAAGGGGAGAGGTGTTCCATTGAGCCGCTGAATCCTGTCCAGCCGCCGCGGGCTTGGTCGGTGATTCGGAAGACTGGGGCGTCTGAGCTGGTACGGGTCGAGCTGGCGCTTTGCGAGCAGCGGCAGGGGGCTGGCCCGGGCTGGATCCCGCTGCACCCACTGAATGCAGCCTGGAGAGGGTGAACTCAGCTCTCTTCTCTTTGGTGCCGTCTTGACGGGGAACTGTGTTCATGCGCAGTCGGCCCTCAATCACGAGCCGCTGCCCGACTTGCACGCGATTTTGAAGGTCCTGGGCGAGGTTGCCCCATCCGACGACCTTCAATTGCCCCTTAGGGTCATCGGGTCGGAGGGCATCGAAGGACACGTCCATCTCAGCAATGGGCGTTTGATTGTCTTGGGTGTATCGCAGGGTGGGAGCTTGAAGGACATCCACCTCGAGCACGCAGTGGTTCATTCTCAGCTGTCACAGTGATCGCCATCCTGATGCACCGACAGACGAATCGCCAGGGGACTGTTTGGTTGCTGGCAGGTACGGGTGATGGCCCCCCTTTGGCTGCGGCTTTGATCTCCCAGGGCTGGCAGGTTCACGTCAGCGTTGTCAGTGACATGGCTGCCCATCCTTATCGGGGAATGGCTGTGGAAGCGATACACGTCGGTGCTCTGGGAGGTTCGCAGGCAATTTCGCAATGGCTGCAGAGGATTCCTGTGGATTGGGTTGTGGATGCCACGCACCCGTTTGCGCTAAGGATTAGTACTCAGTTGCACCAGTCTTGTCAGGGCTCTGGCCAGCAACTGGTGCGGTTCGAACGCCTGAGGGAGGCGTCGGGCAAGGCCGTTGTGCTCGGCTCCATCGCTGACCTTGCCAATCAGCCCTTAGCAGGACAACGACTTCTTCTGGCCCTCGGTGCCCGCCAGTTGGTTGAGGCCGCGAAGGTCGCTCGACAAGCAGGGGCCATCGTTTTTGCAAGGGTTCTGCCGTCGCCGATGTCTCTGGTCCAGGCAGCAGCAGCGGGTGTTTCACAGGAACAACTCGCAGTGGTACGACCCCTTCAGGGTTCCGAGCCAGGAGCACTGGAAGCTGCACTTTGCAGGCGCTGGGGCATTACGGACGTGCTTTGTAGGCAGTCGGGGGGAGCGACTGAGTCGCTCTGGGAGAATCTTTCGATGGAGATGGGGCTTGGGTTATGGCTTCTGCGCCGACCAGTTCCCATGGCTGACGTTCCTGTTGTGCATAGCTTGGACCAGCTTCTGGTGCACCTGAATGGCACAACACCCTGATGCTTTGTGGTTGGTCTTGACGACGGAGGCTGATCAAGAGAGAGCTGATTCACTTGCTCAGACGCTGATCAGCCGTGAGCTTGCCGCATGCGTGAGCCTTCAGGCGATTCAGTCTTGCTACCGCTGGAAAGGCGTGGTTGAAGAGGCCAAGGAAGTGCAGCTTTTGATCAAGACCACTGCAACGGGATTGAACGCGTTGCTTGGAGCTATTGAGGCACTCCACAGCTACGACACCCCCGAGATTCTTCATTGGCAGGCTCAGTCATCGCACGCCTATGGCGCTTGGGCCGCGGCGTCTATCAATCCAGATGCTTAGCAATGAGGTCTGGCAATGAAACCTTGGAACGAGGTCCTAATTGGGTCACAACCTGTCCGGCGCAGATTGACCCCATTTTCCCGCAGACATCCAAGGGAAGGTCTTGGGTGTAGCCATGCAGGAAGCCACCCGCATAGAGATCTCCTGCTCCAGTGGTATCGACGAGATCGCCGAGCTTGTAGGAGGGGATTTCCCACCTCTGATCACCGCAAAGAACGACAGACCCTTGGGCACTGCGGGTCAGGACGGCCACGCTGCAGCGACCTTTCACTTGCTCAAGCGCGCTCTCGAAATCTGCTGCTCCGTAGAGCGATTTGATCTCATCCTCATTGGCGAACAGCACGTCAACATGTCCATCGACAAGCTCGAGAAAGCTGTCACGGTGACGGTCAACGCAGAAGCCGTCAGAGAGGGAGAGGGCGACTTGTCCGCCGCTTGCTCTGCAGGCTTCAGCCGCTGTGATGAAGGCTTTTTTTGCTTCTGGACTATCCCAGAGGTAGCCCTCGAGATACAGGATTTTGGTGTCGCGAACCATCGAGAGGTCGAGATCATCAGGGTCCAGTTGAGTCGAGGCACCGAGGTAGGTGCACATCGTGCGTTCGGCATCCGAAGTGACGAGAATGAGGCAACGGGCCGTGCTCGCACCGGTCACGGCTGCCGGTGTCTCGAAACGGGTTCCTACGGCGCGGATGTCGTGGGTAAAGATGGTTCCGAGTTGGTCGTCACGCACACGACCGATGAAACCAGCCTTGCTTCCGAGCTGAGCGAGTCCGGCCAGTGTGTTGGCGGCTGAACCTCCAGAGGTTTCGAGACCTGCACCGCTCGCCTCGTAAAGGATTTTGGCTTGTTCTTCGTCAACGAGGGCCATGCTGCCCTTGGTGAGGTTGTGATCGGTTAGAAACTGGTCCTCGGTTTGAACCAAGACATCGACGATGGCATTACCGATGCCCACCACGTCGAGAGAACTGGTAGTGCTGAACCGGGGAGTGGAGGACATCTCTGCTGTCGTTAATACAGCGGAAGTATGGCTGTTCGTTGGATCGCGGCTGTGAAGCGCCGACGCGAGCGCGCTCAGGCGCTGAGGAGCGCGCGCTTCGGGCCATGGATCGGATCCTCCACCACGATTGTTTGGTCTCGACTGGCCCCGAGGGAAACAATCGCAATCGGAACGTCCATTAAGTCAGCGAGGAAGCGCAGATAGTCCATCGCCGGAGCAGGAAGGTCTTCGAGTCGACGGCATTCAGCTGTGGAACATTGCCAACCTGGGAGGGTCTCAAAGATTGGTTTGCAGCGAGCGAAATCTTCGGAGCTACTGGGGAAGTAATCGATGCGTTCGCCATTGAGCTCGTAGGCAACGGACACTTTGATCTCATCCATTTCGTCCAGGACATCGAGCTTGGTGATTGCAAGGCAATCCAGTCCATTGACTTGAACGGCGTAGCGCCCAATGACGCCATCAAACCAGCCACAGCGGCGACGGCGCCCCGTGGTCGTTCCAAATTCCCCGCCTCGATCACACAGCTGGTCGTTCAAACTTCCTGAAAGCTCTGTAGGGAAGGGACCTTCCCCAACCCGAGTGGTGTAGGCCTTGGCGACCCCAATCACTCTGTCGATCAGGGTTGGGCCCACACCTGCCCCAATGCAGGCACCTCCTGACACCGGGTTGGAGGAGGTCACGTAGGGATAGGTGCCGTGATCGAGATCCAGCAGAGTTCCTTGAGCTCCCTCAAACAAAATGTTCTTGCGGTCGCTTGCGGCTTCATGAATGGCGCGGGTGCAATCCACCACATGAGGGGCTAAGCGTTTTCCATAAGCCAGATATTCACGGATGATCTCTTCAGCATCCAGTGGCTTTTCGCCATAGATGGTTTCAAGTAATTGATTTTTCTCGCTCAGCGGCCCTTCCAGCCGATCCCGAAGTCGAGCTTCGTCGAGGAGGTCTAAGACGCGAATGCCACTGCGTTGAGACTTATCGGCATACGTGGGGCCGATGCCGCGACCGGTGGTGCCGATTTTGCGTTCACCGCGTTGCTTTTCCATCGCCAGATCCAAGAGGCGGTGGTAGGGCATCGTGACGTGTGCCGTTGATGCCAGCTGCAAGCCTGAAATGTCGATCCCGTTGGAGATCAGCATGTCGAGTTCCCCAAGCATCACCTTGGGATCAATCACGGTTCCGGAGCCGATCAGGCAAGTGGTGTCTGGGTAGAGGATTCCAGAAGGGATTAGGTGAAGTTTGAGAACTCGACCATCCACCACGATGGTGTGGCCGGCGTTAACGCCTCCCTGATAACGCACCACGACATCAGCGGAGCGACTCAGAAGATCGGTGATCTTTCCTTTTCCCTCGTCGCCCCATTGAGCACCGATGACGACAACGTTGGCCAAAGAATCGGCGGCCCGAAGCCGCATTTCTGCACAATCCAGCAGTTTCGCAGAAAGTGCTGCCTCAGGTCAAAGTGCTGTTCAATTTTGTGATTAAGTGCCGCGAACTGCTGCTTTCTCGGCCTTGCTCAGCTCCTTGTCAATTCTGGCTTTTAGAGCTTCGGGAACGGGACGGTTGGTGTAGTTGTTGTAGTGACCAGCTAAAGAGTTGAGTGCGGTTTGCATCGTTGTGAACGAACTCAAGCCGTTCACCTTGGGACGGGCTCTGTAACGCGAAACATATTTGGTGATTAAGTCGCGTGCCTCTCCTTCCGCCTCTTGGTGATTAGCCGCGTCCTGGGGCAACGCCAAAGTGTCGTGAATGGCATGGGCAACAGCCACGGTGTCTTGGACGTAGTCCCCGGTCAGCGTGGACGACTCGTTTCCGCAGGCCGTCACGAGCAAAGAAAGCCCAAGGCAAAGGGCCAGGCTCACATTGATTAGACGGCTGGTAAGGCGTTTCAGTACGGCGATCATGTCGGAGGGACTTTTGTGGACTTTACGCGGGTCAGAGTTGGACGCGAAGCTCGGTTGGAATGGCTTCGAGAAGGGACGAGACTGCTTCGGCTCGGCTTAAAACGTTGGCATCTCGCTCTGACCGTTGCACCAGTTCCACATTTCCTTCTGCAGCAGAGCGACCAACGACAACTCTCCAAGGGATGCCAATGAGATCAGCATCCTTGAATTTCACCCCAGCCCGCTCGCCACGATCGTCCAATAGGGCATCGATCCCCGAGTCCCGGAGTTCGTTGTAGATCGCCTCACCGAGGTCCATTTGGACCTCGTCTTGAACATTGGCCACCACCACGATCACCTGAAACGGAGCAATGCTGAGCGGCCAGATCATTCCGGCGTCATCGTGATGTTGCTCAACGGCGGCCTGGGCCAGCCGTGAGATCCCGATGCCGTAACACCCCATCCAGAGGTGTTCTTGTTTTCCTTCTTTGGTGGTGATTTGCGCCCCCATTGATTGGGAGTACTTGCGACCGAGTTGAAAAATATGCCCCACCTCGATTCCCCGTCGTTCTTCGAGGCTCTGTTCTGGGCTATGGACACAGTGATCCCCTGCCTTGGCATTGCGGAGATCCAGCGCAGGCATGCTTCCGAGATCAGACCAGCTGCACCCCCAGCGATGCTCATCGCTGGTGTTGGCTCCGCAGACAAAACGCTCCAGCTCCGCAGCTGTTGTGTCGGCGAGTTTGAAGAACCGAGTGTTCCAGCTGCGCGCTCCGGTGAGGACGTCATCAGGGAGGTCAGGACCGATTGAGCCAAACGGGAGAGGCTTCAGTCCTTGTGATTTCAGTTGATCGGCGTTGATCGGGCTGAGATCGAGAACGGGGCTGTCGAGTTGTTGCGTCAGTGCATTAACAAGCTTGACCTCGTTGAGTTCTTGATCTCCGCGTAGACAGACAAGAACCGGCTGTTCATCGCCAGATTCGAGCTTGGCAAGCAGTAGCAGAACTTTCACGATCTGGCTGGGATCAAGCGATTGGGCGGAGCAGAGCTGCTCAATCGTGATCTGTTTTGGAGTGGAAATAACCTGTGGCTCTCCGCTTGGTAAGGCCTGAGCAGGGGGTGCGATTGAGACGGCTTTCTCTTGATTTGCTGCGTAATCACCATCAGGGCTGATGAGGATTAAATCTTCTCCAGCATCTGCCGTCACCATGAACTCTTGGGATGCGGCGCCGCCGATGGCTCCACTGTCGGCATCCACTCCGACAGCCGTCAGACCGCAACGTTGGAACACCCGGGTGTAGGCCCTTTCCATCTCCGCATACATGCTGGCCAGGTCGCCTTCATCCGCATGGAAGGAATAGGCATCCTTCATGATGAATTCTCGGCCTCGCATCAAGCCAAAGCGCGGGCGAATCTCGTCCCTGAATTTGCTCTGAATTTGGTAAAGAGTGACGGGGAGCTGGCGATAGGACTTCAGTAGGTCACTGGCTAATTCCGTGATCACTTCCTCATGGGTAGGGCCTAAGCCAAGGGAGCGCTCTTGGCGATCCTCAAGGTGGAACATGATCCCCTCGCCTGCGGTGTATCCCTGCCAACGGCCACTTTTTTCCCACAATTCGGCGGGTTGAAGTTGAGGTAACAATGTTTCAAGTGCCCCAACTTGATTCATCTCATCCCTGACGATTCTCATCACCCTTTGAAGGACCCTCCACATCAGTGGGAGATAGGCATAGATTCCTGATCCAACGCGTCGGATATATCCGCCACGAATCAGCAATTGTTGCGAGGCGATTTCGGCGTCAGCGGGAACATCCCGCAGCGTCACCAGCATCAGGCGGGAGACGCGCATAGCAATTCTGAGTTGAGTGAGATTGGAAGCTACCACCGCTGCATAAAAAGGTCGCTTTAGGAAGTGTCCCGATCGCCTGGAACCTCTCTGGCATCCTGAATTTCAGCTGCTACTGTCGGCCCAATCCAGCGCGTCCTAAATCAGTCTCATGTTTCCTAGGTCGATCGATGGTCCTGTCTCTGCTGCCGACGATTCTTCAATATCTGGAGCAGATGTTGATGTGGTGATGGCTCAATCAGATGCATTAGTGGCTATCGATGATGTTCAGAAATCATTGAACCGATCTAGAGCATCCGTTTATCGCTACACGAATACTGACACTCGCAATTTAAATCCTCCTTTTAACCCCAAGAAGTTAAATCCTGAATATCGAAGCGATCAAAAAGATCCTCTTCTGTTTCATCCGAATGAAGTGGCGCGTTTTGCCAAGGATGTGTTGAGGATTAAGGAGGTCACCGTTGAAGTTCTCAACTCTCCCTCGACCGCGACTCAGCAAGTTCTCGCTGCCATCCTCGAGGAGTTGCGCCAGATTCGAACTCACCTTGAAGACCTTCCCGCAGCACCCTCTGACCTTGCTGCCCGTCGTGATCGACAAGAGCGTCCAGCCGCTTAGAGCTGAGATGGTGCGACAATTATCTCTAGCCTTTCCATAACGCCTTTCCGGAGCTTTTCATGCCATCAGGTATGGCTTGCACAGGGACAACCCCCCCTACCGGATGTCCTTAATCCTGTCTGCATGGACCCCGAGCCTGCCCCCGAACCTTCTCAGCAACCCTCGTTTCAAGTTGCTGCACCAACACTTGCCTTGTTCGGGTTCATCCTTGCTTTCACGAGCCTTGGAATTCCGTTGGCTGCTGTGCTGACCGATCGCCCTCCAATGGGTTCTTTGACACCACTCACTGCGCAAGATCGCCATGGATCTGAGGTCCCTGCCTCCTTCGCCCTCTCCGGGGCTACTCAACCTGATCGTTGAAATTCCAGCGGGTAGTTGCAATAAATATGAGTTTTCAGAAGATGTTGGAGTGATGGCACTGGACCGTGTGCTCCACCCTTCGATTCGATATCCCTTTGACTACGGATTTGTTCCCAATACCCTTGCCGAGGATGGGTCCCCTCTCGATGCCATGGTGATCATGGCGGAACCCACTTTTGCGGGATGTTTAATCAAAGCCAGGCCGATCGGGGTGCTGGACATGAATGACACGGGTCATTACGACGGCAAAATCCTTTGCGTTCCCGTCGCTGACCCTCGGCAGGCCGGGATTCAGAGCATCCAACAAATTGCACCCAGCCAGCTTGAGGATGTGGCTGAGTTTTTCCGTACTTACAAAAATATGGACGGTCGCGTCATTTCGATCGGAGGTTGGCGTGATTCGGATGCCGTCGCTCCCCTGGTGGAGTCATGCATTCGAGCGGCTGAAGGGTAAGCCCCCAGGGTGCTGAATCCAGCTTTTCTCGGCAAGATCTGAGATTGAGGCGCTATTCGGGCTTTCTTCTTGTAAGTTGGTTCGCGCCTAGATGTGAACGACCCGTGCCCACCATCCGTTTTGAGCAGGAAGGCCAACAGGTCGGTTGCATCGAAGGAGCGAATTTGCGCAAAGCAGCCCTTTCCTCCGGGATTAATCCTTACAAGGGTCTGAACAACCTCAACAACTGTGGTGGGGTTGGCCAGTGCGGAACTTGTGTGATCGAGGTCCTCGAAGGAGCCCAGAACCTCTCACCCCGTAGCGACGTTGAGGAGGTCTATCTCGCTGACCGCCCTGCGAACTATCGCTTGAGCTGCCGCACCAGCGTGATAGGCGATGTAACGATTCGGACGCGCCCTGACGAAGGCGTTGGCAAGGGTTCAAACAGCCTGCTTGGAGCTGTGAAGAACTTGTTTGGGCGTTGAGCTTGGCTCCAACCATCAAGGTTTACAGCTACTCCAGATGTTCAACGTGTCGTAAGGCCTTGGCTTGGCTGGATGCCAATAACTTGGCCTATGAGGTCTTTGACATCACGATTGCTCCTCCTTCAAAAGAGGAGCTTTCACTTGCCTTTGATCGGTTAGTTCGTCGTCAACTTCTCTTCAACACCAGTGGCCAGAGCTATCGAGCTCTTGGAGCAGCGGTTGTAAAAGCGATGAGTGACGATGAAGCCCTGGCTGCATTGGCAGCAGATGGGCGTTTGATCAAACGCCCTTTTGTTGCCTTGCCCAGTGGCGACTTTTTGGTGGGATTCAAGCTTGAGGAGTGGAATCAGGCTCTTTTGGGTTGAAATTAATCCCATCGAGCTCGGTGATCAGTTCGTCCACTCCACCCTGGGTGTGTAGTTGGAACATGCTGGTGCGTTTAAATTCTTCGAGAAACGCCACCAAGAGTTCTTGGCTACGTTCCAGCACGACGCCTTGTTCGAGCGTTCGAGCGAGCTCCTCCCAGAAACGATCGAGCGTTTGAATCCCAAGATCTTCGAGAACTTGATCTTTCTGGCCAAGTTGGTCGCCCGCACTCTTTGAAAGACCGAGTAGCGAATCCACCATTCCGATGGCGAGCTGACGGCTCAATTCGGATTCCGCTTTTTGCACTCCAGGTAGCTCCCTGAGCGGTGCCGGCAAGACCAGAGCATCCAGATTGCGCTGAAGGGCGTGGCCGAATAGCGCCACAAGTTGTGGCCGCATCCCTGGACCCACTTGGGTGAGGATCAGGGGGAGCCATAGGCGCACCAGCTCTGCGAGTTCACGCTCTTCGCTGTTATCAACAGATTGATGACTACAAAGCCGGAGAATCCTGTCGGGAAGATTCGGCGAGCGCACGATGCCTTGCATGGCATCCAGAACCCGCAGTGTGATCACTTCAAATAATTCGAGTGCCAGGACCGCTACAACGCCGCGACTGACCGCTGCTCGAAGGGGCTCAAGATTCAAAAGTTGAGCGCGTGATAGCCGCTCTGTAACTGGAACGACTCGCAACAGACGCCAAAATGGAATTAAGAGGGGTAGGTCAATCCAACGCCTGAGTAAGGCATCTCTCCAGGTAATCGCCCGAAACCGTCGTTTCAGTCGGAGTGTCCGGATCAGGATGTCCAAAAGGAACAGTGTTTGAAAAGGAATGTCGATCCGCCAGGAGAGGTCGATGGGCATTCCGTTTTCATCAATCCCGCGCGCGTAATTGGTCTCCGCTAGCGGAAGGATTTTGGTGTTCCAAAATTGGCGCTCTTGTCCCCAGTCATGCTGACTCAAGTAGCGATCGCTGAGGAGATAGGCCGCAGCTTGCTTGGCTGAATCCATCCCAGCTCTTGCTCTAAGACGGTTTTTGAGCTTTTCGAATGCACCTACATTCCCAGAACTGATGAATGGGTTTTCATCCATTAATTGGCTATTTCTGACAACCATCTCAAGCCGCATTTGTCGAGCGGCTTGACTGTTGATGCCCAATTTTGAGGCGGTGGTTTCGAGTCTGCGGAAATGCTCGACATAGGACATCGTGTCTCGATGAACTTCGATGCCCTTCAGCGGGTCATAAACGGGTGTGATGTCGGGCAGCCACGGCAGTGGCAAGGCCAAGTTGATCGAGGGGAGGGGGTAGAGCGTTCTTTGCAGCCAGAAATTTCGCAGCGGGATGTAGGTGACATCGAAAATCACCCAGATCAGATTGAGCGCTGCAATCAGGGCTAAGACCTGATCCCAGCGATTCCAGAACAATTGGATGGTGCGGGGTTTCACGCCCTGCCAGCGGGGTCGGACCATGGATCACCGTGCCTGTTTTTAGGCTAGAAGCGCAGGCTGATCGCGCCTATCGTGATCTTGAGGATTGAAGCAAGGTGCCTGTTGGCAGATAAGCAACGCAACAGTCGTTCTGACGATGACCGGCCCAACAGCAGCGAGCCTCCCCGGGAGCCCAACCAGGCTCTGAAAAAGGACCGGGGTTCTGGACATCCGCTCTGGGATTTTTGGGGCCCGTTGTTTTTCACGATGGCTCTCTATTTCGGGATTCGTCACTATTTGGCCGAGGCACGCTTCATTCCCTCAGGCTCGATGCTTCCTGGCTTGCAGATCCAGGATCGCCTGCTTGTCGAGAAACTCACCTATCGCGGCCGCAAACCTCGGCGGGGAGACATTGTTGTGTTCAACTCTCCCTATGCCTTCGATCCTGCACTGCGTTCAACAACGTCACCCCCACCTTTCCAATGCGTTCTCGCGAATATCCCTTTGATTGGGTTGATTCCTGGCGTCAGCCATCCGGCCTGTGATGCCTACATCAAACGCGTTGTGGCTGTGGCAGGTGATCAGGTCGTCGTGAACCCTCGAGGAGAGGTGAAAGTGAATGGTGTTGATCTCGACGAACCCTATGTGACCAATTATTGCCCTCTGGACAAGCGGGGGATGAGTCTTTGCCGCACTCTGAACGCCACGGTCCCGAAGGGACGCGTACTCGTTCTTGGTGATAACCGCAGTAACAGCTGGGATGGTCGCTATTGGCCGGGAGGGGCCTTCCTGCCTGAAGATCAGATTATTGGTCGAGCGGTCTGGCGTTTCTGGCCATTCAACCGATTTGGTTCGTTGGGATCTTGAGTCCACAACTCACCACTTGCCCCCGAATCGGAACGCCGATCCAAGGTTGATTGGCCGCTTTGGGGGCGTAGGGGGCATCACGGGTTTGATTCCAGATTTGGTCAGGATCAAAGAGCAACCAGCGGTTGCTTCCGATGCTGAGTCGTTCTTCGTCCTGTCCAAGCAACCGTGCCGGGCCAAAACTGAGCGCTTGCCAGAGCTGGTTCACGCTCCACCCCAAATCGACCACGAGGCGTTGCCAGAGCGTTGGCAGCACCAAGTGGTGCCCGGATAGGCCTTTAGGGCGTTGATCGGGAGGCAACAGACACTCCTCATCGTCGAGTGGAATGCCATGGACCGCAACGGCGTTGATCGTTCCTTCTCCTAAGGCCTGGATTAAGGCTTGGCGATCGGCTTGTCCACCAATGGACGGTGTGACAAACCAATGGGTGTTTTCTGCTGTTTGGTTGGAACGATCCTGCACCAGGTGCCACCAGCTCACAGTGGCCAGTGGTGGTGACGTGGTGTGGCTCAGCATCTCTACGCCATCAGCGGTAGAGAGATTCATGAGCACAAGCTTGCGAGTGCTGTGCCGTCGCTGCAGCTCCAGGAGTTGCCCCATCGGGAGTGTTTCGCTGATGGTTGGATCGGCAGGCCATCCGGCGCGAAGTGTTTCGACGCCCTCCCGGATCATTCCGTTGCCGCGCAGGCTGGGGTCATTGGGTGCAATCAGCACAGGAGCCCCAGCCATCTCCCCAAGCAGTAAGGCGCGGTCGATGAGGTTGACAGATGGGATCTGTTGCCCAGCACTGAGACCGATGGCACCTGCGTCAAGAAGATCGGCGTGACTGCTGAGGCGTTCTCCTTCACCGCGATGGCTGAAGCTTCCCCATAAATGAACTTTGAGATCGCAACCCCTCGGTTGGAAACCCTTTAAGCGTTCTGGACTGTCGCGCTCCGATTCACCGTTTGGCAGCAGTGCTAGTTGTCCATAGCCGGCTCGCCCTGCTGAGTGAATGAGCGTTTCGAGCGTCTCTCCCCCGCCTGTGAAGGGACTGGGAAGGCTTGAATGGGGGTCGACGAGACACGGGGCCAGCAGTTGGTGGGCACGGCTCTGGCCTGCAACACCCTGCTCAGCAGCTCTCTCTCTCGCTTCGTCCCCAAGGGCGATGAGGCGATCATCCTCAAAGAGAGCAGCACTGGCTACTTGGAGCGGCTGATCGCTGGAGACTAGAACCTGTACCGGATCGAGCAGCATCGTCTCAGTCATCGGTTCACAGTGCTCCCGCTGCTGTTCGATCCAGAACCCCACCCAGGTGGGATGTGAGATTCAGGCAACTCACAACAGCAGGTTGGCTGGGATCTTCGGGCATGTCGATCACCGTGACGCCACCGTTGCCTTGTTTCACAGACCAAATGTCTTTGGGCGCAAGCCCTAAGAGGTGGCAAAGGATTGTTTTATTGACCGCATCATGCGCCACAACTAAGGCTGTCTCGGAGGGATTCAGGCCATCAGCGATGGTGTTCCAACAGTCCACGGAGCGTTCCCATACGTCTTGAATGGTTTCTCCTTCGGGCATTTGTACGGTTTCGGGAGCGTCTTTCCAGGCTTGAAGTAACTCTTCCCAGCCCTCTCGAATTTCTGACTCCAGTTTTCCCTCCCAAAGCCCGTGGCCGATTTCCATTAGGCCATCAGTCACGGTGAGCGGGACCCCTGAGTGCGATTTCAAAATCCCCTCAGCGGTTTCTCTTGGGCGAGACATCGAGCTGCTGAAGGCACGATCCAGAGTCACACCTTCGAGGAAGGAGCGCGCAGCCTCTGCTTGGGCATGGCCATTGCTATTGAGAGGAATATCAATCTGTCCTTGGAAACGTCCCTGCCGGTTCCAATCTGTTTCACCGTGCCGGACAAGGATCAGACGCGCCTTGGAGCCTTTGGCTGGCAGCGAAGGTTCTAAGTGGGCAATGTTGTTTAAGCATTCGATCTGAACTTGGTAACCATTCGGCCCTGAGGAGAGGTTGAACACCGACAACGATGCGTTGTCCAGGCGCAGCCGCCTGAAGCCGCCTTGGGGCTCGCCAAGCAACACCAGGATTAAGCAGCGGAGAATGGCGTTGTGACCTACCACCAGCACGGTGTCGTCGCTGGTCGCCGGATGCCGATCCATGAGGCCTTTCAAGAACTCCCTGGCCTGACCCATCAACTCGGTAACCGGTTGATATGGCGTGCCGTCAGCGCGAGTGAGTTCTAGGGCTTCAGGTCGTTGACGCCAGGTGGTGTAGCCCTCGGGATCCTTGATCGCCCGTTCATCGGCGGTCAGTCCGCTCCAGGGCTCAAGATCAATCTCCAGCAGTCCGTCATCCAGGACGGGGGATAGACCGTCTTGCCGCACGCTCAGAATTCCGGCTGTGGTGGCGGCAGCACGTTGAAGAGGTGAGCTGTAGGCCGCATCAATCGGCACGTCGGCCAAGGCCATGCCTAGGCGACGCGCTTGGTCTTCGCCAGTCGTAGTGAGTATTGAAAGATCATTACGCCCCTGGATGCGGCGCTCAACGTTGAAGCTGCTCAGGCCGTGGCGGACCAGGAGGAGACGCAGTGACACCGCAACAAGGGGGAAAGGCGCGGTCATCGTATGGGCGCATGGTCGAATTACACGCCGAAATGGTCAAAATCGGTTGTTGGCAGCCCTTCGCCGGAGAGAATTGGTTGCAGTCGCCCATCGTCTGTTGACCAGCCCGCTGAACGGACGTTCAAACGCAGTGCCCAAGTGGAAAGTCCTTTTGGCTGTCGTTTCGATGGTGCTGGCTTGCAGCGTTTGGTTCCTCGGCTTGATGGATAGCCTCGGGCGACCCTCCGTGGCTCCCGCGTTGTCTTTGGAGCAGCAAGAGCTGGCGTTGTTGGCCGACCCGGCGTTGACGCCAACGCTCAAACCTCTGCTTGTTGGCCAAGATCCAGCTAAGAGCTTGCTTGAAACACTCAGAGAGACCCCTCTTGACAGCCTCAGTGATCGCCAAACGCTCTTATATGCATCGTTAGAAAACGACCCAGGGCGTCGCAAGACCCTTCTGGAGACTCCACTCCAGCTCCCAAACCTTCGGACGCTTCAGGAGACCCTGGCCACCGAGCCCCTTCCCCGCGAACTCTCCTCTGAGGATCAAGACCTGTTAACTGAGAACAGTCCTGATCCCTTAACCCGGCGTCTGGTCTGTGAAGCACTGGGAGGGTCCCAGGCTGCTTGTGTGGAAAGCTCAGCTGCCAAGGCCGCGGCCCGACGTCTTGTTCTCAGTGAGCTCATGCCGCTCGGAGCGTTGTTGTTGGGATCTCTTCTGCTGGTTCGGCAGCTTTGGTTGCTTTTTCGCCGAAAGCAGTCCGCCTGGCCTGAGCTGCAATCCGCTCCCCTTGGCTTGGTTGACATGGTGCTGCTGATCGCTGGCGGTTTTGTGGTGCTGGGTGAGGTGTTGGTCCCCCTTCTTGTAACGCCTCTCTCAGCCTTGGTGGCTCGGAGCATTGCGGCGCCGCTCAGCCAGTCGGTGGTTGTGCTGATTGGCTATTGCGCTTTAGCGACGCCACCGCTGCTCATTCTCAAAAGTCAGCTGGATGGTCTGGATCAACGTTTGATGCCTGTAGGCGGTTGGCTGCAGTGGCGGGTTCGCCCCTGGTGGTCAGCTCTGTTTCAGGGAGGTCGCGCCTGGTTGATGGTGATGCCACCTGTGGTGTTGACCGGTTGGCTGATGAGTCACGTCATCGGCGATCAGGGAGGCAGTAATCCATTGCTGGAAATGGTGCTGAATGGCAGAGATCCGTTGGCCTTGATCTTGCTTGCCATTACAGCGGTTGTGTTAGCCCCACTGTTCGAAGAAACCGTATTCCGTGGGGTGTTGTTGCCGGTTTTAGGGCGTTCGTTCGGGCGGG
This sequence comes from Synechococcus sp. Cu2B8-bc1011, assembly GCF_047302735.1. Taxonomy (NCBI): domain Bacteria; kingdom Bacillati; phylum Cyanobacteriota; class Cyanophyceae; order Synechococcales; family Synechococcaceae; genus Synechococcus; species Synechococcus sp. Cu2B8-bc1011. The sequence continues at coordinate 2,353,412 of NZ_CP138915.1, read as the reverse complement.
GTTTGAGCGTGTTTGGTAGCGCCCTCGTGTTTGCGGTTGCTCACCTCAGCATTGGTGAATTACTTCCTTTATTGGTTCTTGGTTTGGGGTTGGCATTGCTGCGTTTGAGCAGTGGTCGTCTTCTTCCTTGTGTGGTGATGCATGCTCTCTGGAATGGTGTCACCTTCCTGAATCTTGTCTTGCTCGGAACTTGAGCCAATTTCCCTGATGGTGTAAGACATTTCAGCCTTGCGGGAGGACCATACGGGTGGTTCACTGGCGCATCAACCTATTCGCTCAAAGTGGTCGCGGTTCCCCAAACTCAACCTGCTCCACAGGAACACGCATCAGCCACTGGTGCCTTCGAGCTCATCCAGGGCTCACTATCCGCTAAGCGTGTTGCACGCCGCTCTCCCCTGCTTGCTGGCCTTCATCGTGCGGCTGATGGCAGTTTGATTGGTGTTTTCACAGCCGTGCTGGCTCTCAGTGGCCTCACTCTTCACTGGCAATACCGCTGGACGGTCGCTTTTGAACGCTTGGAGGACACACGAGGAGTGGGCCATCGACTGACGGAGTCCACAGCCATGTTGGAGCGTTATCTCCTCGATCGAACCCAGGCGCCAAAGTCGATGGTTCCGACGACCGCAGAAAAATTGTTATATCTCGAACGTCCCACTGAGGCTGAATCCGGCGCATCCCATGATCACTTGGCTTTCATTGGCTCCTTGATGGATCGTTCAATTCATCACGGGTATTAAAAAGATGCCAGCCAACCGGCAAGGCTCGACCTCTAGGTCTCGTCGTGAACGACGACGGGTGATTCGTCTTGAGCCGGTGCCCGCCGGTCGAATGAAAATGGTGTTTGTCCTGCTGTGTGCAGGCTTATTGGGATTGGTCGGGCGTATGGCCTGGCTACAGATTTTTCAAGCCCCTGAGTTGGAGGCGCGGGCCCGTGTGGTGCAAACGCAGCGCACCAAACCCCTGGGCAGCCGTCGGCCGATTGTGGATCGCAACGGCAGACTCGTGGCCTTGGACGAGGAGCGCTACCGACTCTGGGCCCATCCTCGTTACTTCAACTTTCCTGGCGACGAGCCAACACTCATTCGTGATCGTCAGGAGGTTGCGGCACGCCTGTCTCCCGTGTTGGCCCTTTCCACTCGCGAGCTCAACAAAAGAATGGGAGACAGCTCGTCTGGCATCAAGTTGGCAGAGGGCGTCGATCCTGAAACGGCAACAACAGTTCGTTCCCTAGGAATCAGTGGCATCGATCTCGAGCCCTATCCCTACCGCGTTTATCCGCAGGGATCTCTCTTTGCCAATGTCGTTGGTTTCCTCAATCAAGAGCGTCAGCCCCAGGCAGGCCTGGAGCAAAGTCGTCATGAAGACCTGCAGCGCCATGAACAGGCCCGTAGTCTTCGTCGCGGAGCAGACGGAACGCCATTGCCAGACAACCTGGCCCCTGGGGTGTTTTTCGGAGATGACCTGAGATTGCAGCTCACCTTGGATGCTCGCTTGCAGGAGCTTGCTGCAAAGGCGCTGACGGCACAGGTCAAAACCTGGAAAGCCAAAAAGGGAGTGGCAATCGTGATGGATGTCATCAATGGCGAATTAATGGCGCTCGCCTCAACGCCGACGTATGACGCGAATCGTTATTGGGACTTCAAGCCAGAGCGTTTTCGGGAATGGTCCGTTCAAGATCTATACGAACCGGGATCGACTTTTAAACCGATCAATTTGGCCTTAGCGCTGCAAGAAGGTGTGATCCAACCCAATGAGAAGGTTTACGACAGTGGGGCCCTCACCATTGGTGGTTGGCCGATTCGCAACCACGACCGGAAGGGCAATGGCGTCGTCGATTTCGCAACTGTGCTTCAGGTATCGAGCAATGTCGGCATGGTCCAGGCGATGCGCAAAATGCGTCCCTCTCATTACTGGGACTGGTTGAACCGACTTGGGCTTGATGCGAAGCCGGATACAGACCTCCCCGGTGCGGTGGCTGGCCAGTTAAAGACCAAGGAACAATTCACCAATCAGCCCATCGAGCCAGCAACCGCAGCATTCGGTCAAGGCTTCTCACTCACGCCTCTCAAGCTTGTTCAACTCCACGCCCTGATCGCCAATGGCGGGAGGCTTGTGAGCCCTCACATAACCCGGGGTTTACGGGCCGGTCATGCGTTGGCGCCGAGTGGAGACCGGATGGGACAGCCCCTGCTCCGCCCAGAGGTCACGCGCACGGTTTTGAATTGGATGGAATCTGTGGTGGAAAAAGGGAGTGGTAAGGGAGTTCGCACCCCTGGTTATCGCATTGGTGGCAAAACAGGCACGGCCCAAAAGGCAGTGAATGGTGTGTATGTGCCTGGAGCTCTGATTTGCAGTTTTGTCGCAACGCTTCCGATCGAGAACCCTCGTTATGTCGTGCTGGTGGTGATTGATGAACCACAAGGGGCCCATGCCTATGGCTCAACTGTGGCTTTGCCTGTGGCTAAATCCATCATTGATGGGCTGTTGGTGATTGAAAAAATCCCACCAAGTGGCCCGGTTAAATCTGCACAAACGGACACATCGCCCCCTTGAGCTGTCAGTTTGAAAATCGTCGCTACGTTGAATTCATACAGTTTTAAGTGCGCCATGGCCACCCTCCTTGAGCAGCTTTCCGCCATGACAGTGGTGGTGGCCGATACGGGTGATCTCGAAGCGATCAGGCGTTTCACTCCTCGTGATGCGACGACTAATCCCTCTCTGATCCTTGCTGCGGCTCAGATTCCTGCTTATGAGAATCTCATCGATGAAGCTCTGCGGGCATCCCGCCGGCTTTTAGGAGAGAGCGCTCCTGTGGAGCAAGTGGTGCACGAAGCGCTGGATGAAATCAGCGTGATATTCGGAAAGGAAATTCTGAAGATCGTGCCTGGCCGAGTTTCAACGGAAGTGGATGCCCGCTTAAGTTATGACACCGAGGCCACGATTGAAAAAGGGCGGAAGCTCATCCGCCTTTACAACGACTCGGGAATTAGTAATGACCGTGTTTTGATCAAAATTGCCTCAACGTGGGAGGGAATTAAAGCGGCTGAAGTTCTTGAGAAGGATGGAATTCACTGCAACCTCACCCTGTTGTTTGGCTTCTCACAAGCTGTGGCCTGCGCTGAAGCAAGCGTGACCTTGATCTCGCCATTTGTGGGTCGCATTCTCGATTGGTTCAAGGCCGACACAGGGCGCGATTCCTATCCAGGTCCAGAAGACCCTGGTGTGATTTCAGTGACCAGTATCTTCAACTACTTCAAGACATACGGCTATAAAACCGAAATTATGGGAGCTAGCTTCCGCAATCTTGATGAGATCACTGAGCTTGCCGGTTGTGATCTATTAACCATTTCCCCGAAACTGCTGGATCAATTGCGCAGTAGCGATGCTTCGTTGATTCGCAAGCTCGATCCTGCGAATCTGGCTCCTGTTGCAGAGCAAATGCACGTCGATCAGGAGCGCTTCAGTTCGATGATGGCTCAAGATCGAATGGCCACTGACAAACTCAGTGAAGGCATCAAAGGTTTCAGCAAAGCGATCGAAACTCTTGAGCAGCAACTTGCGCACCGTTTGGCTCAGATTGAGGGTGGCTCCGCATTTAGCCATGCTGTTCAAGAAATTTTTATGCTGAACGATTTCAACGGCGATGGCTGCATCACCCGCGATGAATGGTTGGGAAGTGATGCGGTCTTTGACGCTTTAGATCAAGATCATGACGGTCGTTTGACACCAGACGATGTGCGTTTGGGTTTCGGTGGTGCTTTGTCCTTGACCGCCGTTTGATCGAGCTGGTTTAAGGCTTCCGTCGTCAAGTACGCCCTCTCTCGATAGATCGAGGGCGTGTCAGTGCAGAGGCTCGCTGAGTCCGTACTCCATCGTTAGGGTCAACCGACGAGGCTTTAGGGGGTCGGCTTCAATGGCGCTCCAGCTTGTCTGGTTCAAGCGAGACCTTCGGGTGAAAGATCACAAGCCTTTGCAGCAGGCCTTGCTCAGGGGACCAGTCCTACCGCTTTATGTCATTGAGCCCGAGTTGTGGCAGCAGCAAGACGCCTCGGAGAGGCAGTGGTTGTTTTGTCGGGAGTCGTTGCTGGATTTGCGCTTGGCTCTCGCGGAACTAGGCCAACCGCTGCTGGTCCGCAGTGGTGATGTGTTGGAGGTGTTCGAGCGAGCCCATCGTCAATTTGGTCTAGAGGCGCTGTGGAGCCATGAAGAAACCGGCAATGGTTGGACCTATCAGCGCGACCAGCGGGTAGCCATTTGGTGCCGGCAGCACGGCATCGCTTGGAAGGAAATTCCCCAATTTGGTGTGATCCGCCGGCTGCGTTCGCGCAATCGTTGGGCCAAACGCTGGGAAGCGCAGATGGCTGAACCGATCACGCCATCCCCTTTAGGTCTGCCATCGATCGAGGGGGTCGATGCCGGCATCATTCCGGACCGACCCGACCCAGCATTGGCATCTGATCCATGCCCGCATCGCCAAAGCGGTGGTCGTTCGATGGCCTTGCTGGAACTGGTTGATTTTCTCGAACATCGGGCGCCGGGATATGCACGCTCCATCTCCAGCCCCAACTCCGCTTTCACCGGTTGTTCTCGGCTCTCCGCCTATCTCACCTGGGGATGTCTTTCGATGCGAGAGGTGATTCAAACAAGCCGTGGCTTCAGCGGTCGTGGGATTAGCAGCTTCGAGTCCCGTTTGCATTGGCATTGTCACTTCATCCAAAAGCTTGAAGCGCAGCCGGCGATTGAATTCGAAGATTTTCATCCGTTCATGCGCGGGCTGCGCTGCACGAATGATGAGCGGCTCTCCGCTTGGGCTGAGGGACGCACTGGAGTGCCTTTCGTGGATGCCTGCATGCGCGCCTTGCGGGCCCACGGTTGGATCAACTTCAGGATGCGAGCAATGTTGATGTCATTTGCCAGCTACCACCTCTGGTTGCCGTGGCGTGATAGCGGCCTTCATCTGGCGCGACAGTTCGTGGACTACGAGCCCGGAATCCATTGGAGCCAGTGCCAGATGCAGTCAGGCAGTACGGCCATCAATACCGTTCGGGTTTACAACCCGATCAAGCAGGGGCAAGACCATGACTTGAACGGTGAATTCATTCGCACTTGGCTGCCTGAACTCCACCTGGTTTCCGATGTCTACGTGCATGAGCCGTGGAAGTTGTCGAGGGCGGCGCAAGGACAAGCAGGGATCCAAATTGGAGTGGACTATCCCTTGCCCATCGTGGAACCTGCGCTTGCGGCGCGGGAAGCCAAGCAGAGAATTTGGGCGATCAGGGAGCGCTCTGGTTTTTTTGCCATTGCCGATGGCATTCAGCAGCGTCACGGGTCGAGACGTTCAGGTTTGGCACCAACGGGCCAGGGCCGCCCTCGACGAAGGCGAAACCCTGCGCCCGATGATTCACAACAGCTAACGCTTGATCTTTAACCCCTTTGCAGCATCAACCGGCGGATGACCCTCTGCGCGATGTCGCCGTATCCCATCTCACCAGAGAGAATTTGGGCAATGCGCTGCGGCGCAGTGGGGCGCTTGATTCCCAGTTGATAGCCCACTTTCGGAAATCGATAAAACACTTGGGCAATGCGGCGTCCCCAAGCCATCGAATCGCCCCAGCGTTCGCGCATGTTCTCTGTGTAGTTGGACAGGTCAGGGTGAGTCCCCTTCAGCCAAGAATCAAGACTGGCGGCTGCTTCGCAACCGCTCATCAGCGATGGCCTGAGGCCTTCGGCCAGAAAGGGATCGCAGAGCGATGCCGCATCACCTACTGCCACGATGCCTTTGCCATGGAGGGCTGTGTGGCCATTCCAAACTCTTAAATCGGCGTTTTGTCGCAGCCCGTCTGTGGAAGAAAACCCCAGATCCGGTAGGAGTTGCTCGAGCACGGCTTCCGCGTCACTGGCCCGACGGCCAATGAAAGTGCCAACTCCCACATTGATGCCGTTCGCTAATGGAAACGCCCAGGCAAAACCATGGTGGACGAGCCCAAATTCAAACCTTGCTGTTCCTGGTTGCAAGGTGCCCATTCCTTCGAGTCGAATAGAGAGCGTCTTAGCCATGTGCAGAGCTCGAGGGCCGATCCCAAAGCGCGTGGGCCAGGGAGAGCCTGAGCCATCAGCCAAAACAACGGCTTTGGCATTGATCACTTCACCGTCTTTGCTGTGAACAAGCCAGTGGCTTTCACCCCGCTCAAGGTCGACAACCTCGAAGGGTCGCCGAAGCTCTGCTCCTAAAGCGATCGCTTGCTCCAGCAACAGTGCGTCAAGCCGTTCACGTTTGACGATCCAGAAGGGTGCAGAGCCTGGAAGCTCAGCGACCACTGGATCAGTGAGACACCAGCTGAAATCAACCTGTTGGATGACGTCATCCACAGCTGGTTGAAGGTCGAAGGGGAACCACCGCTGAACGGAGGCTGCCATCCCACCACCGCATGGTTTGATCCGCTCTGATCGCTCGCGTTCCAGAACGGTGACGCGATGTCCTAAGCGGGCGAGATGGAAGGCCGTGCTGGAGCCGGCTGCACCAGCCCCGATTACAGCAACGTCAGTGGTGCTCAAACCTTGAGGATTTCCACCTCTTTATCAGCTAGATGTTTTTCAAGTTCTGCGATGAAACGATCGGTTGTTTTCTGAACTTTATCTTGTTCATCTCGGCTTTGATCCTCTGAAAGATCACCTTCTTTTTCTTGTTTCTTGATTTTGTCAATAGCGTCACGACGCACGCTGCGCAATGCCACCTTCCCCTCTTCTGAATATTTTGCGGCAAGCTTGCAGAACTCTTTTCTGCGTTCTTCTGTGAGGGGTGGCACGTTGATGCGAATGACCTTGCCGTCGTTGTTGGGCGTGAATCCCAAGTCACTCGTTGCGATCGCTTTTTCGATGAGCGCCAGGGATCCCATATCGAAGGGTTGAACGGCAATCGTTTGCGAGTCGGGTGTGGAGAGACTGGCGAGTGACTTCAGTGGTGTGTCAGCGCCGTAATACTCAACATTGATTCGATCCAATAACGAAGGATTGGCTCGGCCCGTTCGGATGGTGTTGAAGTTGCGCTGGGTGGCTTCCACCGACTTGCGCATGTTGGCTTCGAGATCGGAGTTCGACATGACGATGACTAGTTGCTGATACGAGAACCGATGGGCTCACCGGCTACGGCTCTGCCGATGTTGCCAGGTTCAAACAAATTGAAAACAACAATCGGGATGTTGTTGTCTTTGCAAAGAGCGATGGCAGTGCTGTCCATCACGCCCAGCTCTCCGCTGAGCACTTGTTGGAAGGTCAAGGAGTCGTAACGGACGGCATCAGGGAATTGATGCGGATCTTTGTCATACACACCGTCAACCTTGGTGGCTTTGAACACCACATCAGCACTGATTTCTGCTGCGCGTAAAGCAGCTGTGGTGTCGGTGGTGAAAAACGGATTGCCGCAACCTGCCCCAAACACGACCACCCTGCCTTTCTCTAGATGTCGCATTGCGCGCCTGCGGATGTAGGGCTCAGCCACTTCTTGCATTTCAATGGCGGTTTGAACGCGGGTGGGAATACCGGCTCGCTCCAGTCCGTCTTGGAGGGTGATGGCATTCATCACGGTGGCGAGCATGCCGACGTAGTCAGCGGTGGCGCGATCCATGCCTGCGGCTGAACCTTTCAAACCTCTGAAAATGTTTCCGCCGCCGACGACAATCGCCAACTGTGTTCCAGTTGCAACAACTTCGGCAACATCTGTGGCGATGGCCTGAACAATTTCTGGATCAATTCCGTAGCCCTGATTGCCCATCAGCGCTTCACCGCTGAGCTTCAGGAGGGCACGCGCGTAGGCCATTCAATATCCTTATCTTTAGGACAGTAGCAAGGCTGTTCTTCAAGGATCGAGAAAGTGGATGCGCTGCTGATGGTGCCCTGCTAACTGGGTGTGGAAGTCAACCAGATCGCTGCTGACGCATTGATCAGAACTCGATTTGATCAGAACTCAATTCCTTGCTGTGCTTTAACGCCCTGTTCCCGGAAGGGGTGCTTGACAAGGGACATTTCCGTAACCAAATCGGCTCGTTGGATCAGCCCGTTCGGAGCTCCTCTGCCGGTCAGAGCAACGTGGGTGAGTTCAGGCCGCTCATCGAGGCCTTGCAGGACTTGATCCAGTTCGAGATAGCCAAGTTTTAACGCCACATTCACTTCGTCCAGCACCACAAGCTTTTGCTTGGGATCTTTGAGATAGGAGAGCGAGGTGTCCCAAGCGGCTTGAACCAGCTGACGATCACGTTCACGATCTTGGGTTTCCCAGGTGAAACCCTCTCCGAGTGCATGCCAACTCAGTGATTCTCCAAAGGCTTTTAAGGCTTTGGCTTCTCCAGGCTCCCATCCACCTTTGATGAATTGGACAACGGCAACACGGTGTCCGTGACCCAGGGTCCTTAAGGCCAGACCCAGAGACGCCGTGGTCTTTCCCTTGCCGTGACCTGTGAACACCAAGACCAATCCCTTTTCAACACTTCGCTCTGAGACGCGTTGTCGCTGCACGTCTTGTCGGCGTGCCATGCGCTTTCGGTAGGCATCCGCGTCTTTCTCTGGGGCTAAATCGCCTCCCATCCCCAGTGACTCGGCTGATTGATCTAACGCTGATGCGTCCCCAGGAGATGATTTTCCGGCTGACGTTCGATCCGAGCTCATGAGATCTTCCCCGTGACCTCCAGCATGCCGCTGGAGGGGCAGCGCGCTGTGATGCGTTGGAGAGCAGACCCGGCCAGAACAGACTGCTCAACAGTGGTAAAGCCGATCTCCTGCAATTGCTTGGGGATGTCGTCCTCGAGCAAAGCAATCGCCGTTTCCGTTTCAAACAAAGCACAAAACAGCTGTTGGGGAAGTTGCAAGAGAGGACCAGCAGGATGGAGATCGACAACCACCAGCCAGCCGCCTGGTTTGAGTAATGCCAAACAGGACATCAACACCTGCTGGCGTTCTGCCCGTGGGAATTCATGCAGCGCCAGGCTGATCTGAATGGCATCAAAACTGGCGGTTGCGCAGGGCGGAGCTTCTGCCAGCCCCTCAATGCAGGTGAGGAGTGGGTAGCGGGCTGCGGCGAGTTCCAGAACCTTGGGTGAGACATCGAGCCCCGTGACCTGAAACCCTGCTTCGATCCATGGCGCCGCCGCTTCTCCTGAGCCGCAGCAGCAGTCGAGCACCCTGGCACCCCTTGGCAGAACAGGACCGAGCGCTTCAAGTCCAAGGCGGCGGAGTCGCTCGACACCTCCAACACTCAGAGCAGAGACTCCTGTGACGGTGTTGTAGATCCAGCGATAGCGATAGGCCAGATGGCGCAGGGGTGATGTCATCAGGCTTCTCTCCTGGCCAACGCGGCATCGACGGCCTGCTGTTGATCTCGCCTGGTGATCCAGTGGTGATAGGTGCGGGTGTGAATCGCCACGGAATGTCCCATCATCCTGGCTGCAACGGTATCGGGAAGTCCGATGTGGATGGTGCGTACGGCCCATGCATGACGAAGGTCATAGGGCGTCAGGGGAACGTCGTACCTCCTGAATTGCTCTGCTACACGTCGTCCAACTTGTTGGAGTGTGGTCTGGCGAAGATCTGTGCAAACGGGAGGGAGCGCCGCAGCGTTTGAGGCGAGATCCCTCAAGTTGAAGCGATCCACCCACTCCGGATGGAAGGGCCAAACCTGATGCTCACCGGTTTTGGTTGTGGGCAGAACGCGGATCACCCTGTCTCCTCCATCCGCTAAAGCCGAAACATCCGTGAAAAACACTTCATGGTTGCGAAGTCCATAGGTGGCCATCAGTCCATAAACAAGGCGCCAACCCGGATTTGGAATACGCAAAATGGCTTCGAGAATTTGCGGGTCACTAGGTAACTGCCGAAAACGAGCGCGGTGGAGGCCGTATCCGCCTGCCTCTGCACGCCATGCATCCGGAAGGGGCAGGTCTTGATGACGGGCGAGTGCCCCTAGTGCAGTGGAACACTGTTGGCGACTCCGGCTCCCATCGGGATAACTGTTCAAGGTCAGAAGCAATAAGTCAGGAGTGAGGGCCGATTGCTGTTCAAGAGCCAATGCCTTGAGGCGTCTTAGGTAGGGCTGGTAGGCCCCGCTCCAAGTGGTGCGGCTTCCGGCGGGGGAGCGACGACGACGGGGATCTGCGAAAAAGGCTTCTTTAAACGTTTCCAGATTGCGATCCAGGGGATTGGCAATCGTGGTAGATGTGCCTTTTGAGTTGTTGCTCTGCTGCATTTTTTGCTTCGGTAACCATTGGTCCCAAGCAAAAAGCTGTCTGTGTAATTGCAACTCCACAAGCTGCACGATGCGCTCAGCCTCTTTCAACCCCTTCATGTCGGCCAGCAGTCCAAGACTCAGGCGCTGAGTTTTCCACTGGTTGTGGTTGGGTTGCTGGCGACATGGCAGCCTTCCACGCAGATTGAGTTTTTGTCCTCGCCGCTCCACACGAAGACCGCAGCCCTGCTCGGCCAGGGCCGCATTGGCGGCCTTTAGAGCGGTGTCGAAGTTCATGACCCTGTAAAGACAGCGTCACCATGACGTTGATGGGAGTTACGCTCAACCCCTTAATACAAAGAAATTTCGATGGCTCGGGTTGGCATTCTTCTGCTCAATCTGGGTGGACCAGAACGGATTCAGGATGTTGGCCCTTTTCTGTACAACCTGTTTGCAGATCCAGAGATCATTCGGCTTCCGAATCCGATTCTGCAGAAACCCCTGGCTTGGTTGATCAGCACGTTGCGCAGCAGCAAGTCGCAAGAGGCCTATCGCTCAATCGGCGGAGGCTCTCCTCTGCGCCGAATCACTGAGCAGCAAGCGCGGGAGCTCCAGAGCCTTTTGCGCCAGCGGGGGGTGGATGCGACCAGCTACGTGGCTATGCGCTACTGGCACCCGTTTACGGAATCGGCGGTGGCTGATATCAAGGCTGACGGCATTGATGAGGTTGTCGTCCTTCCTCTGTATCCCCATTTCTCGATCAGTACCAGCGGTTCGAGCTTCCGTGAGCTCCAACGCCTGCGGCAAATGGATGAGCGCTTTGAGTCGTTGCCTTTGCGCTGTATTCGCAGTTGGTACGACCATCCAGGCTATGTGCGCTCGATGGCAGAGCTCATTGCCGAGCAGGTTCGTGCCAGTGACGACATTGAGAATGCGCACATCTTCTTTAGCGCCCACGGAGTGCCGAAGAGCTATGTGGAAGAGGCCGGTGATCCTTATCAAAAGGAAATTGAAGCCTGCACAGCCTTGATCATGGCTGAATTGGAGACCATTGTTGGCCATTCCAACCCCCACACTCTTGCTTATCAAAGCCGAGTTGGGCCGGTGGAATGGCTCAAGCCCTACACCGAGGAAGCCCTCGAAGAGCTCGGCCGGGCGAAGACGCAAGATCTGGTGGTCGTCCCCATCAGCTTTGTGAGTGAGCACATCGAAACGCTTGAGGAAATTGACATCGAATACCGCGAGCTCGCAACCGAGTCAGGTGTTGTGAATTTCCGACGCGTTCGGGCTTTGGACACCTATCCGCCCTTCATTGCCGGATTGGCTGATTTAGTCGTCTCCAGCCTTGAGGGTCCTGAAGTGAATCTCGATCAGGCGGCCGAACTTCCCACCACGGTGAAGCTCTACCCCCAGGAGAAGTGGGAGTGGGGTTGGAACAACAGCTCAGAAGTGTGGAATGGACGCTTGGCAATGATTGGTTTTTTCGCATTCCTTCTTGAGCTGATCAGCGGCCATGGCCCACTGCATGCTGTTGGTTTGCTTTAAACAGTGCCAATTGGCCAGATGGCCACTTAATCTTTAGGGTCAGATCCCTGTGAGGCAGCCGTGACCCTGACATCCGTTCCCACGGCCGCGGATGCATTGGATTGGAATGGTCAACGCCGTATCACCGGCGCCCATGCCTTGATGAATGCCCTCAGGCTCCATGGGGTCGACACCATTTTTGGCTATCCGGGCGGTGCGATCCTGCCGATCTATGACGCTCTGCATATCGCTGAGAGCGAAGGATGGCTGAAGCACATTTTGGTGCGTCACGAGCAGGGCGGCACCCATGCGGCCGATGCCTATGCCCGCGCCACTGGTCGGGTTGGCGTCTGTTTCGGAACGTCTGGACCTGGTGCCACCAACTTGGTCACGGGCATTGCCACGGCCCAAATGGATTCTGTGCCAATGGTGGTCATTACAGGGCAAGTCCCTAGACCGGCTATTGGTACTGATGCTTTTCAGGAAACAGATATTTTCGGCATCACGTTGCCAATCGTGAAGCACTCCTGGGTGGTTCGTGACCCAGCAGATCTTGCTTCAGTGGTGGCTCAAGCCTTCCTGATCGCTGCGTCAGGACGCCCTGGCCCTGTGCTGATTGATATCCCCAAAGATGTAGGGCAAGAAGAATTCGATTACGTCCCAGTGCAACCGGGCTCGATCCACCCGCCTGGGTTCAGGCAGCCGGCCAAGCCTTCGGTTCAGGCGGTGGCAGATGCTCTTGAGTTGATTCAAGCCTCGAGTCGTCCCCTTCTTTACGTCGGGGGTGGCGCGGTCAGCGCAGGTGCCCACGACAGCGTTCAAGTCTTGGCTGAGCGCTTCCAGATCCCTGTGACCACCACCCTGATGGGGAAGGGAGCTTTTGACGAGAATCATCCACTCGCCTTGGGCATGTTGGGGATGCATGGCACGGCATATGCCAACTTTGCAGTCACAGACTGCGATCTATTGATCGCCGTTGGTGCTCGTTTTGATGACCGCGTGACAGGCAAGCTGGACACGTTTGCTCCCAAGGCCAAGGTCATTCATTTTGAGATTGATCCTGCGGAGGTTGGTAAGAACAGGCGCCCCGATGTGGTCGTGCTGGGTGATGTGGGTTTAAGTCTTGCTCAACTTGTCGATCAGAGTTTCCCGCATTCCGCCGAGTTGACGACCTCGTCTTGGTTGGAACAAATCAACACCTGGAAGGAGCTTTATCCGCTCACCATCCCTGCCAAGGAAGGAGCGATCTTTCCGCAAGAAGTGCTGTTGGCTGTCCGGGATCTCGCCAGTGACGCGATCATCACCACCGATGTAGGCCAACATCAGATGTGGGCTGCGCAGTACTTGCGCAACGGGCCGCGTTGTTGGATCAGCAGCGCAGGACTTGGAACCATGGGTTTTGGAATGCCAGCGGCTCTTGGGGCACAGGTGGCATTCCCTGATCAGAAAGTGGTTTGTATTGCTGGTGATGCCAGCATCCTGATGAATATTCAGGAACTCGGAACACTGGCTCAGTATTCACTTCCAGTGAAAGTTGTGATTGTGAATAACCACTGGCAGGGAATGGTTCGGCAGTGGCAAGAAAGCTTTTATGAGGAGAGATACTCTGCATCCGACATGCTCAATGGCATGCCTGATTTCAGTGCATTAGCCAGGGCTTTTGGGGTTGATGGAGTCAAGATCACTGAACGAGATGATCTGAACAGCAAGCTCAGTGAGGCCTTCGCGTCACCTCGTCCGACCCTGATTGATGTTCACGTCAGACGCGGTGAAAACTGTTATCCGATGGTTCCACCAGGTGCCAGCAATGCACAGATGGTGGGTCTTCCCTCCCATCCAGAGTTGGCCCAGGACTGCAGATGAACAAATCTGGACTGCTTCACCATTACATCCTGCGATCCCCATTTTTGTCCCGTTTGCGGAGCGGAGGTCTGATTCGTTGTTGCTCCAGTCTTCTGATTTTGTTGGTGGTGATGGTGGCTTCACCATTGCCATCCATGGCAGCAGAAGTGTTGCAAGTGCGTTCCTCCACTCTTCTTCAGATCGGAGATCGCAATCGCAATTACAGCGTTCGTTTGGCATGTATTGCAGTCGATCCTGTCGATGAAGAGGCTGCCGTTGATCTTTTGAAAAAAGCAGTGCCTCGACGCAAACGCGTGAACCTTCGTCCAGAGGGAAATGAAGAGGGTGTTTTGATTGCTCGCGTTACCCCTCTAGATGCCGATCAGGACCTTGGGATGTCCCTGGTCTCAAACGGTTTGGCCACACAAAGTTGCACTGCAGGCTGAGATGGAAAAAAATCGCTTCGCTGCTGGCATCGTGATGGTGCCCTGTTTGCTTCTATCAGCTGCGTTTTTTAGTACGGCGGTCTGGGGTGATGTTCCAGGCGACAATCAACCCCTCGCCCTTGGACTTGGAGGGTTGCTTTTGGCTGCAGGTTTGTTCGCTCTGTTGATTCCATCAACAAATCCTGAGATGAAAGAGGACGAAACGGATTCATCTTCCTAAGTTTTGACAAGGAGTCAGTGAGGGGAGTTTTTCAAGCCGGTGTTGCGACTTAGTGAGCTGCGTCTTCCTTTGGATCACGGCCCTGATGATCTCGAGCAGGCGGTTCTGCGTTGCCTGAAGATTCCACCGGCGCGTCTCCTTCACTGTGAGTTGGTGAAGCGGAGTGTGGATGCCCGTCGCCGCGACCGCATTCAGCTGATTTATTCCGTGGATGTCGCAGTGGATGGCGAAGCGACTTTGATGCGCCGAAGGCACGGCGATCGAAGACTTCGTCCGACCCCAGACACCCACTACAAATTTGTAGCGCAGGCTCCGGAATGGATTGGCGGACATTCCGAGCAGCGGCCTGTGGTGGTTGGAGCTGGCCCCTGTGGTTATTTTGCGGCTCTTCTTCTGGCTCAGATGGGGTTCCGTCCGTTGTTGCTGGAACGGGGACAGCCAGTGAAACAGCGAACGGCCGATACATTTGGATTTTGGCGCCGAACGGCTGAGTTCAATCCCGAATCCAATGCCCAGTTCGGCGAGGGTGGTGCCGGAACTTTCTCGGATGGGAAGCTATACAGCCAGGTCAGTGATCCTGACCATTACGGCTGCAAAGTTCTGGAGGAACTGGTGGCCTGTGGAGCGAATCGCGAGATTCTTACGGAGCATCGACCCCATATCGGAACCTTCAAATTGGCCACGGTGGTGAGGGGGCTGCGGGCCAAAATCGAGGCTCTCGGCGGAGAGGTTCGTTTCGGCAGTCGGGTTGATCAACTCCTGCTGGAACCCTGCAATGGTCCTCATGCTTCAGGTAAGTCCCAGCGAGTGGTTGGACTGTCCTTGTCGGATGGGAGTGCTTTGGCTTGTCGTCAGGTGGTCTTGGCTCCAGGGCATTCAGCGAGAGATAGCTTTCAGATGCTCCAGCAGGCGGGAGTTGCTCTTGAAGCCAAGCCGTTTGCGGTTGGCTTTCGCATCGAGCATCCCCAGGTTTTGGTCGATCAAGCTCGCTGGGGGCAGAACGCCGGTCATCCACTCCTCGGAGCGGCGGAATACAAGCTCGTTCACCACGCTGAAAATGGTCGCTGTGTTTACAGCTTTTGCATGTGCCCTGGCGGATTGGTGGTTGGAGCGACCTCTGAGAAGGGTCGGGTCGTCACCAACGGCATGAGCCAGCATTCACGCAATGAGCGCAATGCCAACGCCGCATTGGTTGTTCCTGTGGATGAAGACGACTTAGCGGCCTATGCCGCTTGGCCGGGGGATCCCTTGGCCGGTCTTGCTTTCCAGCGTGCGCTGGAACACAAAGCGTTTGTTCTCGGGGGGGCTGATTACAGCGCTCCGGTGCAGCGGCTCCAGGACTTCTTGGCCGGATGTCCCACAACAGAACTCGGAGCAATCGGCGCTTCTTATCAGCCTGGTGTGTCACCGAGTGATTTAGGCAGCCTTCTTCCGATGCCAATGGTGGCTGCATTGAAAGAGGCCTTGCCTCATTTTGCACGTCGCATCAAGGGATATGACCATCCCGATGCGCTGTTAACAGCAGTGGAAACACGCACATCGTCTCCCCTGCGGATTCCCCGCGACGACGACTTCGAGTCGATCAATACGGTGGGTCTGACACCGGCTGGCGAGGGGGCTGGCTACGCGGGTGGGATCCTGTCTGCAGCGATTGATGGAATTCGCGTGGCAGAGGCTGTGGGCTTGCGACTGGGTTCCTCACTTTGAGGAGTCCACGGCTTGACCAACGATTCCGCTCCACTGCACGGCTTTCACCTGATCGCGACGCCAGGAGTGGAACAGACTCGGCTCTGAAACGGTGCAGAGAGGGCAAAGACTGATCTGTTGATCTGGAACCCCGCAGTGATGCAACTGTTCACGGGCGGCAAGACGAATATCGAGGCGACACTTGTTCAGGTCTGGATCGGGAAGAAGAATGCCCAGGGATTCCATTTCGTTGAGCTGCAGAGATCGATCTGAATGGAGAGCCTGTCCTACCTGTTCTGCCACGTTGATCTGTACCTGATAGAGAGCCCCACTGACCGCTGGACCAAGGGCCACAATCAGGTGCTCCGGCTTAGCTCCTCGCGTTGCTAAACGGCGGATTGCAGCAGGAAGAATCCCACTGGCGACCCCTCGCCAGCCTGCATGACAAGCAGCTACGTGGCCGCTGGTGGGGTCTGCAAGAAGAACAGGGGTGCAATCGGCGCCGCAAACCCAGAGGCTTTGCCCACCCCGGTCGCTGACGAGACCGTCGGCATCAGGCCATGGAGAACCGATGGCTTCTCCAGCATTGAGAACTCGGTTGCCGTGAACTTGTTGGGGGCGATGGACACTGACTCCGGCAGAGAGATAGGCCGCTAAGGAATCCGGCCCGCGGTTGTGCCAAAGACGGGTGAAAAACCCATGTTCGAACCCGGCGGCCTGTATCGCGTCTGAGGTGAGGTAATAACCGCCGTAGCAGCCCACCCATGTCCAATGCTCAAGGGTGTTAAACAGGTTGTCGGGCTGGCGGAATGGATCGGCAGCAGATGTCATGGCTCTGCTTGATCCCGCAGCATCCAAAAACCTTCAAAACGCTCGGCTTCGGGAGAGGTTTGAACAGCGATGAACTGCAAACCGTTTGCGTGCTCAGAAGCCTGTGTCATGACAGCTGAAACGTGCGTGGCTTCCTCTGAACTGAGATCGCTCACGAGCCAGCAGTCATCCTGACCAGCGTCCAGGAGAAGTTGGGTGCCGATCACCTTGAGCCGAACTGGTTCAATCCCACCGAGGAGACCAGCAAGGGCTAATCCCCTGGTTTGGCTGAACAGGCGTAAGCCTGGGATGACTTGGTCATCCTTAATCGAGGTGGGAACTGGGAGCAGGCCGCGGAATCCGATCGGCCATTCGGCGGCTTCACGCAAGGCTGAAGCGGGAAGTTCGGCCCAATTCCAGGCATCACCGCGCACGGACTCAGGTAAGGGACGAGGAGGCGTGCTGACCGGTGCTGGAGGGGGAGCAAGAGGCCCTGCCATATACCCCTCTTCATTGGGGTAGAGATCCTGTTCGCGCTCAGCGATCCAATCCAACAGGGCGTAGGTTCGACGGCTTGGCACCATTTCGAGACCCAGTTCAGATGCAGCCCTCTGAACCATGGTGCGCATGGAGCTTCGCCACGAACGCAGCTTTCGAGGGACCGACCAACCTTGCTGTTCGGCGGCTGCAATGGCTTCTGTGAGAGCGCTGGTTAACCAGGTGGAATTCACACTGCCGGCTGGACAGCGTTTTTCAAAGCGAAAACTGCTGGTCGTTCCCTCGCTGGGAGAACTGATGATCAGCAACTCCCAACGTTTTTTGCCATCAGGCTCGAGGATGGGTCTGGAATAAAAATCGAGTTCCCAGTCACTTGAAAGGATCGCGCTTGAATGATCACTCGCATCGTTAGGGATCTGTTCGGCGGAGATCATCCAGCTGATTGTTCCTGTTGCTTCAGGACGTTACGAGCCCTGTTGGCTCGATCGGCTGCTTCTGCCATCACTTTGTCTTTCTCAACAAGTAATTCCCCGGGCTGTCCTTCCAGCATTGCGGTATTTAATGCGATCCGTCCGCGACCAGGATCCAACTCCGTGATCAACGCTTTCACAGCGTCGCCTTGATCGAAAATTTCACGCATCGACCGCATGCTCCCTCCGGTAATGGCGGATTGATGCAAAAGGCCGCTGATTCCTCCGAGATCCACGAACAGTCCATAGGGCTTGATGGCGGCGACATGGCCTTCCACCAGTTGTCCAATTTCTAGCTCTGAGAAACGAGCGGCAGTGGCTGCTTTCTTCTCAGAAAGGACCAATTTCCGTGTTTCAGAGTTGACCTCGAGGAAGGCCACACCCAAGGTTTTCCCCACCAAGGTTTCATGGTTTTCGCCGTCTTGCAGTTGGGAACGGGGGATGAAGCCTCGTAGTCCTTCTAGATCGCAGGTCACACCACCACGGTTGAAACCAGTGACTTTGACCTGAGAAACTCTGCCGTCTTTTTCAAGCTGCTTCACCTTGTCCCAGCTCTGACGAAGAGCGAGCGCGCGGCAGCTGATGGTGACCATGCCATCAGCATTTTGTTCGCGAGTCACCAAGACTTCAATTTCGAGCCCCTTGGGGAATCTCTCCTTCAGGTTGGTGATCACTCCGAGACCACATTCGTTCTTGGGCATAAAGCCTGGGGCCTTGCCGCCGATGTCGACGTAAACACCATCGCTTTCCATCCCGATCACGGTTCCAGTCGCCACTTCACCTGTTGTGCCAACAGGTTCATTGGCATCGAGGGCGGCTAGGAAAGCACCTTCGTCAAAATCAAAGTCGTCGACACTTCGATTGGACGTTTTGGCAGGACTTGGACTGGACTTGGAGGACTTTCCATTCGAATCGGATGGGCCGAGAAGATCGGCCATGCTCATGCCACTGAACTCATCAGTCCCAAAGCGAACATCGTCGTCGTCAACGGCCGAAGGCTTAGCCGTCGACGTTGGAGCCATGGGAGGCCTAGCCGTTGTGTTCTGAGCTCTTTGTGCAGCTTTCTCCAACTCCACAGCCCGTGCCATCGCCGCATCTGCGGCTGCTCGCGCTTCTTCGGCCTCACGATGGAGGCGGTCCTGTTCGTCTTTGCGGCTGATATGCATGACCTGCAATGGCTTGCGTGGGGGCTGCGCTGCCGGGCTTTGACCCTTGCTGTCTATGGAATGTTGGCCTTCTGATCCCGCCATGGGTCTCAATATCCTCGATCAGCCAGTCTGGCAGGAAATGGGAGGCCTGTCGGCTCATGACTGCACAAGCTCACTTGGGTGTTTCAACGACACGACGCTTGGACAGGTTGAGTTGGCCAGAAGCGGAAAAGGCCCTGCAGCAATCCCGTTCCACCGTGGTTTGGCCGATGGGCGCTTTTGAACAACATGGCCCCCATCTTCCACTTGCTACTGACGCTTTATTTTCCGAGCGGATCCTCGCTTCTGTCTTGTCAGAGCTTGCGCCAAACGCCCCGATTTGGAGCCTTCCTTCGCAGTCGATTGGGTTCTCGCCAGAGCATTCAGGCTTTCCTGGAACCTTGAGCTTGTCCTCGGGATTGTTGACCCAGCTGATCATCGAGGTGGGCACGCAATTGTGTACCCAAGGGGCTAAGCGCTTGGTGTTGTTCAACGCCCATGGGGGGCAGATCGGATTGTTGCAGTCTGCGGCGAGGGAACTGCGTGTTCAATCGCCATCCATGGCGATTCTTCCTTGCTTCCTGTGGAGTGGTGTTCCAGGTTTAGATGCGTTAATTCCTGAAGATGAGCTACGGGGCGGACTGCATGCTGCTCAGGCCGAGACAAGTTTGATGCTCGCTCTCGAGCCGGAGTTGGTGGGGGAGGCACGGCCTGTAGATGGTGACCATCGCCAGCCCTCCTCTGTCGCGACCCCCCCGCCCGGCTGGAGTCTTGAAGGGGCCGCTCCTACGGCTTGGTTAACAACTGACTTAAGTCGTAGTGGGGTGATCGGTGATTCACGCGCCGCCAGCGTTGAATGTGGTGAAGCCTTGGAATCCTGTCTAGTGCAGCATTGGGTGCACCTTTTTCAGAGTTTATTGGCGAGTGATTGGCCCCCTTCTCAACGTGTTGCGGTTGTCAACTGACCCTTTGAGCACGTCTGTTGTGGTGAACACTGGTTACAGTCGTGGACATTGCTGATAACCGGAAGAGACTCATGCCAACCCTTGACTCCACAGCAGTCGCTGTGCTCGACGATCAGCAGGGTTTGGCAGAGCTACCTGATTTCACAACCGATGCGTACAAAGATGCTTACAGCCGCATCAACGCCATCGTGATCGAAGGCGAGAAAGAAGCGCATGACAATTACCTTTCATTGGGCACGCTGATCCCTGAGCAGGCAGAGGAACTCGCCAAATTAGCGAAGATGGAAATGAAGCACATGAAGGGCTTCACCGCCTGTGCAAAAAACCTGGACGTTGTGGCTGACATGCCCTTTGCCCAAGAGTTTTTTGCTCCTTTGCATGGCAACTTCCAATCTGCTCTGAAAGAGGGGAAGGTGGTGACTTGTCTGCTCATCCAGGCCCTATTGATCGAGGCTTTCGCGATCTCGGCTTATCACATCTATATCCCTGTTGCTGACCCCTTCGCTCGCAAAATCACGGAGGGTGTTGTTAAGGATGAGTACACCCACCTGAACTATGGGCAAGAGTGGCTGAAGGCCAACTTTGAAGCAAGCCGCGACGAGTTGATGGAAGCCAATAAAATGAATCTTCCGCTCATTCGTTCCATGCTCGAGCAGGTGGCTGCTGATGCTTCTGTTCTTCACATGGAAAAAGAAGATCTGATCGAAGATTTTTTGATTGCCTATCAGGAAGCTTTGAACGAGATCGGGTTTAGCTCCCGCGATATCGCTCGCATGGCGGCAGCAGCACTGTCTGTCTAACGACGTTTTAACCCCAAGGGTGTCGCGGATGGTGGGCTTCAATTTCGCCCCTTTCCGTTCACCCTGAACCCTGCCCGTGCTTAGGTGGATGCGAAATCCATCACCTGATCGGTTGATGCGGTTCAGATTCCTGCTTTTAAGTACGACCGTCGGCAGCACATGTTTGGTCTGATCGGACATTCCACCAGTTTTGAAGCTGCTAGGCGTAAGGCTTTAGAGCTGGGTTACGATCACATTGCTGAGGGTGATCTTGAAGTTTGGTGCAGTGCACCCCCTCAATTGGTAGAGCATCTTGAAGTCACGAGCCTGACTGGAAAAACAATTGAAGGTGCTTATATCGATTCCTGCTTTGTCCCAGAGATGCTGAGCCGCTTCAAAACGGCAAGGCGCAAAGTGCTGAATGCCATGGAGCTAGCTCAGAAGAAAGGGATCAACATCACGGCTCTGGGTGGTTTTACTTCGATTATTTTCGAGAATTTCAACCTTCTGAAGCATCAAACCATTCGCAGTACAACGCTGGAATGGGAGCGATTTACGACTGGAAACACCCATACGGCATGGGTCATCAGTCGACAGGTTGAAATCAATGCTCCTTTACTTGGTATCGACCTCAGGAAGGCTCGGGTTGCGGTGGTGGGAGCAACTGGAGATATCGGAAGTGCCGTTTGTCGCTGGCTAACACAGCGCACTGGAATTAAAGAGCTGCTCATGGTCGCTCGTCAGCAACAGCCCCTGAAAGACCTGCAACAGGAATTGGGGGGCGGCCGCATTCTCAGCCTGGATGAAGCGCTCCCCGAGGCTGATGTTGTGGTCTGGGTAGCGAGCATGCCCCGCACGTTGGAAATTGATGCGGATCGCCTACAGAAACCCTGCCTAATGATCGATGGTGGCTATCCCAAAAACCTCGATTCGCGGGTGGCTGGACAAGGGGTTCATGTCCTCAAAGGAGGCATCGTTGAATTTGTATCCGATATCGGCTGGACCATGATGGAGAATGCTGAATGGCAGATGGAGAAGCCTCAGCGGCAAATGTTTGCTTGCTTTGCAGAAGCCATTCTTCTCGAATTTGAGGCTTGTCACACCAACTTCAGCTGGGGCAGGAACAACATCACCCTTGAGAAGATGGATTTCATTGGCGCTGCTTCGGTCCGTCACGGTTTCTCAACTCTCAACCTCCAGGGGCAGCTTCAGGCTGCCGCTGCCTGACGTTCACAGATCCGGTTTTCATGGCACGTCGCCCCCTGCTCGAGTTTGAAAAGCCCCTGATTGAGCTTGAACAGCAGATTGAGCAAATTCGCCAGTTAGCAAGGGACTCAGAAGTTGATGTGAGCCAGCAGTTGCTTCAGCTTGAAACCCTTGCTGCTCGCAGACGCGAAGAGATTTTTCAAAACCTGACTCCATCGCAGAAAATTCAGGTTGCTCGCCATCCCCATCGTCCGAGCACTCTGGATTTTATTCAGATGTTCTGCGATGACTGGGTTGAGCTCCATGGTGATCGACGCGGTAGCGACGATCAGGCTTTGGTGGGTGGCCTTGGTCGCATAGGTGATCGCTCGGTGGTGCTATTGGGGCATCAAAAGGGGCGTGACACGAAGGAAAACGTGGCGCGTAACTTCGGGATGGCGACCCCAGGTGGATATCGCAAGGCCCTGCGATTAATGGAGCATGCCGATCGTTTTGGTCTGCCGATTCTTGCCTTTATCGATACTCCTGGTGCTTATGCGGGCTTACTGGCCGAAGAGCAGGGGCAGGGTGAAGCAATCGCCGTCAACCTCCGTGAGATGTTCCGCCTGAGAGTGCCAATTATTGCCACGGTGATTGGGGAAGGCGGATCTGGTGGTGCTCTTGGAATTGGTGTTGCTGACCGGCTTCTGATGTTTGAGCACAGCGTTTATACGGTGGCGAGTCCTGAGGCCTGCGCCTCGATTCTCTGGCGTGATGCAGCCAAAGCACCCGAAGCGGCGGCAGCGTTGCGCATAACCGGCAAAGACTTACTCAGTCTTGGTGTGGTTGATGAGGTGCTTGCGGAACCGTCTGGGGGAAACAATTGGGCCCCCCTTGAGGCGGGCGCAACACTGCGGGAAGCTCTCGAGCGCAATCTTTCAGAGCTTTTGGCACTACCGCCTCAAGAATTGCGGGATCAGCGTTACCGAAAGTTTCGGGCGATGGGCCGATACCTCGATCCAGCCTCGTCAAATGCTGACTCAGCTTCTTAGGATTGCCAGGATCGCTGAGGCTCATTGCCCTCTGTACTAATTACCGGAGCATCTCGCGGTATTGGCCGTAGTGCTGCTCTTGCTTTCGCTGAAGCTGGGTGGGATCTCATCCTTTTATCCCGCAGCGAAGCCTCTCTTCAATCCCTTGCAACTGAATTAGCTTCGACAGGTCAGCGCATCGTGTGCGGAGCTGTTGATCTAACAAAGCCTGATGAAATTGCTCCAAGGGTGGAAGCGTTGCTCAGTCAGGGGCTTACCCCTGCTGTCTTGATCAACAACGCGGGAGCTGCGTGGACAGGAGGGCTACTTGAGATGCCCTTGGATCGCTGGAATTGGTTGATGCAGCTCAATCTCACCAGTGTGTTTCAAATGTGTGCTGCCGTGGTTCCTGCCATGCGCCCTGCGGGTGGACTGGTCATCAACATCAGTAGTCATGCTTCTCGAAATGCTTTCCCGAATTGGGGTGCGTATTGCACTGTGAAGGCAGCCTTGGCCAGCTTCACGCGTTGTCTTGCTGAAGAGGAAAGGACTCACGGGATCCGCGCCTGCACGCTCACCCTGGGTGCTGTTGATACGTCTCTTTGGGACTCGCCAACAGTCCAGAGCACCTTCGACCGGCGTGCCATGCTCCCAGCCGATCAAGTTGCTGTTACGCTTCTTCATCTTGCGCAACAACCGTCCTCGCAAATCGTTGAAGACCTCACTTTGATGCCAGCTACTGGTGCCTTCTGATAACACCCTGACATGACTTCTACTATTCCTGCTATCTCCAACGGAACATTGGCTCAACTCAACACTGGAGTCCAACCCGTTTCTCAGAGAATTCGCCAACGTCTTATTGATCAGGGTATTTCTTTCCTGGCAAATGACAACGTGGCGGCATTTATCCAAACTGGTGAGCTTGATGAACTCGAGCATGAGGTTGCTGATCGTGTCAGGGATCTTCTGCGCAGCTTGGTCATAGATATCGAAAATGATCACAACACTGCTGAGACGGCAGAACGTGTGGCTCGGATGTATCTCCGTGAGGTGTTCAAGGGTCGTTATCACGATCAACCGAAGGTTGCGAGTTTCCCAAACGTCAAGCAATTAGACGAGATTTATACCGTTGGTCCCATCAGTATTCGTTCTGCCTGCTCTCACCACCTTGTTCCGATCATGGGGAATTGCTGGATCGGAATCAAGCCTGGTGAGCGAGTCATCGGCCTCTCCAAGTTCACCCGTGTGGCTGATTGGGTGTTCTCAAGGCCTCATATTCAAGAGGAAGCGGTCATGATCCTCGCCGACGAAATTGAGCGGTTATGCGCTCCCCAAGGTTTGGGCATCATCATCAAAGCTCAGCACTACTGCATGAAATGGAGAGGTGTGCGTGAACCGCAAACCAGCATGATGAATTCAGTGGTTCGTGGAGATTTCCGTCATGACCCCAGCCTTAAGCAAGAATTCTTTGAGCTAGTGCGGCACCAGGAAGCGATGCTCAGCACCTGATTTTCAGGTCTGAGCTGAAGTGGGATCAGCGGGATTGAATAGGCGTTATTGAATGGGGCCAATCACGTTGCTGCTCACTCGCTGGACCTCTCCATCACTGGTTGCAACAACAATCACAGCCATAACTTCACCACCTCGATTGGCTTCGCTGATTCGATAGGTTTCCTCGCTTCGATCAGACACAAGTTTCCAATGACCATTCCCTTGGCGTTGGTACCAGTGAATATGAACGCTGTTGATCTGATCTCCCTGGAGATCAAACTCAGCTTTAAGGAGTTGTCCTTCTTTTGCTTCTCCGATCAGGACGAATTTTTTAAGTCCTTGGATGGTTTGTGTGATCCGCCCCTCCATCTGGACGTCGGATGAGATCTCTTGATTGAGAACGTTGATTTGTTTTTCAGGGTCTGCCGTTAACCCAGGCACGCATTGCAAACTGCCGTTTTCGAGGCGACAACCTGGAAGCATTCCTTGCGCTTGCGCTGCTGCAGGGAAAAGATTGATCCATGAGAGAAGCAATACAGATGCTGCAGCCCGATAGGCCATGGAAATCGCTTGAATTGATTGCAACTTATTGCCGAAGTGGTCCGTTGTCATGAACGGCTTGAACAAGGGCGCGAACTTTGTTGAGGTCTTTCACTCCCGGTTCCGCTTCAAGACGGCTTGAGGCGTCGAGTCCATAGGGTGAAACCACTCTGAGAAGTTCAGGGACCCATTCGGCGCTGATTCCTCCAGCCAACCACCAGACGGTGTTTGGTTTCAGCTGGTCATGCAAGTGGGTGAACCAGCTTGGGTTCAGGCGATGGCCGGTTCCACCAAGTTGATCAGGGCTCCAGGCATCGAGCAAAAGAGCGTCGAGAGGGGATTCAAAAGAGCTCAGTGAACTCAGATCTTGTTCAGTCCGGAGTCTCAGGGCTTTCCACCAGCGCACCTTGGGATGGCGCTGCTTCAGCTGGATGCAGCGCTCTGGCGTCTCCGATCCATGGAGTTGAACAATGGTTGGCGTCCCCTCTCCGTGAAGTGCGCTTGCTACGGCGTGATCGGAGGGATTGGCGACCACCCAGACCCGCTCAACGGTTGGATGCAGCTGTTCCAAATCCATAAAAATGGATCGTCGACGCGGCTCCTCGACGAAACGGGGTGTTTTGTCCACGCCGATCACTCCGATCGCCTGCACTCCCATGGCCGCGATGGAACAGGCTTGAAAAGGATCGGTGAGCCCACAGATCTTCAGCGCGATCGCCGCGTCGGACATTCGATCCAGGTGCTCGAGTGGTTCCTTTCTAGGATTGGACCACGGGCCACGGCAGTGCCCAACGGAGGAGCCCATGGGCGATGGCTGGCAGCTGATGCGGATTTGCGGCATTCCGCTTCGGATCCAACCGAGCTGGTTCATCATTTTGGGGTTGTTAACCCTTGCTTTTCAGCAACAGGCAGCGGTTCTCCCAGAAGCATCTAGTGCGCCAGTCTTGAGCTGGTTGTTGGGTTTGGCCACTGCACTCCTCCTGTTTGTTTCGCTGCTCTTGCATGAACTGGGGCATTCCCTTGTCGCGATAAGGGAAGGAGTCAAGGTGAGCAGTATCACGCTTCACTTGATTGGTGGCGTTGCGCGTATGGAACGGGAATGCTCTACCGCGATGGGTTCGTTCCGAGTGGCCGCGGCTGGTCCGGCGGTCAGCTTTATTTTGGCTGGCTTGCTTTTGGCCAGTCAGCACGCGGCAAACCATGCCAATCCTTTGCTGGGCAATCTTGTTGGTCAGCTTGGTGTTCTGAATTTGGTCCTGGCGATGTTCAACCTTTTGCCGGGACTGCCTCTCGATGGCGGCTTAATTCTTAAAGCGCTGGTGTGGCAATTCACAGGGAGCCAGCGCCGCGGTATTCAGGTGGCGACAGCCACGGGTCGATTTCTCTCACTCACAGGGATCATGCTCGGCTCCTACATCTTTCTTCGTGGTGGTGGATTGTTGGGCCTTTGGCTTGTGATGTTGGGTTGGTTCGGCATGGGAGCCTCGCGTTCCCAGTCTCAGACTCTGGCTCTGCAGCAGCTCCTGATCAACTTGCTTGTCGGACCTGCTTCCTCCAAGCGTTTCAGGGTGTTGGAAGCCGATCAAACCTTGCGCAGCCTCAGCCAAATGCGCCTGAGAGGAGCTGAGTCTGAGAGTGATCTCATGCCCGACTGGGTGCTCGTTTGTCGCTCTGGGCGCTGGATTGGATATGTCACTGATCAGCCCCTAAAGGAACTCTCCGTTCAGTACTGGGATCAACAGACCGTCGGGGAGCACATGCGACCGCTGGCTGAACTCCCTTCTCTTCAAGAGTCAGATCCACTCTGGAAAGCCGTTCTCGCACTCGAGCAAAGTGAACATGGCCGCTTACTGGTAACCGGTGCTGCTGGTCTTCCCTCCGGAACTCTCGATCGAAGTGATGTAGGCGAAGCCGTTTTGAAGGGATTGTCCCTCAAATTGCCGGCACCCCTTCTCGAAGCCTCTAGGCGCCGAAATGACTACCCCTTTGGCCTACCGCTTCTCCAGGCGGTGACCTCCATGCGGGCCTCCGGATTGTTGGATGAGACCTCAAAATCATTGACTTCATAATCGGAGGCCCGTTCCGCTACAAGCTGCTGTTCCCGACCGCTCATTGGAGTCACGCCCCAGCGGAGTCCTGGCCAAAGCTCCGCAATCGCCTCGGTCAGAGCCGCTTCAACCCTTGCCGCCGACGGTGTGGCGGACTGCCAGCAAGGTGGATCGGTTCCAAAGACCTCATGCCAAAGCTGTGGGGACGGAGCCAAGGGGATTTCACCGTGCTGAAGAAGGTGCCCCCTTTGCCAAAACTGAGCGCTGCCGATGCGTTTATGCCCGGAAGGATCCACGAGATCCGCCGTTGTGGCGCTGGCGAAGCAGTTTTGGCTTCCAGTCAGGGCAGGATCATCTCCTGGATAAAGCTCAAGGTCGAGTCGCGCTAATCCAGCGGTGATCCAAGCGTTGACCCGGCGATATGCTTCGCGTCGCTGTCGGGGTGGATCCGGCCAGATCAGGGCGTAGGTCAGGCCACCGCCATGCAGAACAGCCCCTCCACCGCTGGGGCGTCGGACCACGTTTAAGCGTCCGTTTCGTACCAAATTGAGCCAATGATTGGACCGTGGTGTCTGATGCCGCCCGAGTGACAACCAGGATCCTTCCCAGAGATAGAAGCGGAGCACGGGGCCAGGATTGTTTGTGCTTTGGCAATGCTCCAACAACAGGGCATCAAAGGCCATATGTTCTGGTCCTTGGCCGGCGAGAGCTGGGATCAGTCGGCCGAGGCGTCCGAACTCAGACCGGCAGGATGCAGGAATCGACATGGGCGCAATGGAGATTTTGGAGTGGCTGCTGGTGGTGCCTCTGGGACTACTTGCCGGGGGATTGGCCGGTCTGCTGGGCATCGGCGGTGGTCTGATCTTCGCGCCTTTGCTGCTTTGGATGGGGCTCTCACCCCATCAGGCCCTAGCGACCAGCACCTTCGCCATCGTGCCCACAGCTCTGGGCGGGACGGCTATCCATCTGCGCCACCGAGCCATTCCCTGGAAGGAAGGCTTGGTGATTGCTCTGATGGCGTTTGCAAGCGCATTGGTCTTCAGCCGGCTTGGCAGGTTTGCTGCTGGCTGGCAGCTGTTGTTGATGCAGAGCCTGATGTACTGGGTGCTGACCGTCTCGATTCGTGCCGAACAGGGCGACGGCAGGGTCGATGACTCCCTCCGTGTTCCTCTCACAGGCCTGGGGGCGGTTGGGGCTGTGGCTGGACTGGCAGGAGGTCTGCTCGGCCTGGGAGGAGGCCTGGTGATGGTGCCGCTGATGGTGCGCTGGCTGGATGTGCCGATTCGTCTGGCCATCAGGTTCAGCACTCTGGCGGTGGCGTGTTCGGCTTCGGCCGCGTCGCTTCAGTTTTTTTTCGAAGGTCGGGGTCAGCTCTCCATCGGACTGTTGCTCGGTTTGACGGCTGCGCTGGCTGCTCAGTGGAGTGCTTCACGGCTTGATTCGATCAAGCCCCAGACCTTGGCGTGGTTGCTACGGGGGCTGGCTTTGCTGCTCGCTCTCGACAGCGGTCGCCGTGCCATGCAGCTAGCGCTCCAGATGCACTGATCTGCAGAACGGATCGGATTGGTCGTCGCTTGCTCTCAGGCTGCACTCCAGGCGATCAGAGGCTGAAGGCCAAGAGCGATCACCAGGCTGACAATCACGCCGATGGACGCTTTCCAGAGATCGCTGCCGACGACCTTGCCGAGACTGCCTGCGGATCGGTTGGTGAACACGTATTCGAATTCCTGTTCTTTGATGCGCAGGGCGATTTCACGACCACCCAGCAAACCCAGGAACACCCACGTTGTGCTAAACGGGAAGCTGCTGAGAAATGCCTTGTACAGCAGGCAAAGTCCGAACATGAAGTCAATCACCGTGGCCGAACGCAGATCAGTGGTGTTGGTTTTGCTGCGAAGCACACCCTGAATCGGACCACCGCCGATGGCGACGAGCACACACAGTCCGATGCAGAGGATGGCGGTGCAGACCAGCATCGGAAATAATCCAAGCTCGCGGGGAAGGAAGACGAAAATGTTGGCGAGATCCTGCACCATGCACATGCTCCAGGCGAAGCCGGTGGAGAACCACTGAAGGCCATACCAAACCTTGTTGAAATCCTTGCCTTCCTGGGTCCGCCTGAACACCCAACGCTCCAGTAGCCACATTCCAAGGCCCCAGGCCGCCAGTCCGAGACAGAACGCCAGGACATAACCAGCCAGTGAGCTTTCTAGAAGTTTTGGGATGTTCTTGGGAGCAAATGCGGAAAGCACCAGAAAGGATGTGCTGACGGGCGCGCCCCAGGCGGTCAGCCCCAGCACTGCAATCGGAGGAATGATGTAGGCCCAGGTGAAAGTTTCAGGAGTCGGGAAGTTTGCCAGCCGTCCCCAAGCAGGGTCGCCGCCGTTGATGGACCAGCCGAGCATCAGCACGAAGATCGTGACGGTGCAGATGAAAATCATCTGCACCACCTTGGGAGTGCGTTTTTTGTTGGATGAAATGTAAGTGCCGAGTGTAGAGAGCGAATCGTTCGCCACCACTGAGTAGGCAGCTAACAAAAAGCCAATAGCCATCCAGATGTTGGCGTCCATCCATCCAATGAATTCCATCTGGTTTTAGGAAGCGTCTCGCGGTGCTGGTGCTGTTAGGGCTTGCTCTGCTGGTGATCTCCTCAAGCAGCCCTGGAGAAGAACCCCCGCCAGCATTAGGCAGCACCATTGAAATCCGGCTCTCCTCGGGGTCATCGCGCCTGGTCCAGCAGCTCCCAGAACCCTCCATCTAACTCGAATCCAAGGCTTGCCGCCATCAAGGAAAGATTGCCGCGTTGATGTCCAGGAATCCCCGCATCTGCCCCATGCTGATCTAGAAGCATCAGCCGGTGAGTGATCCAGATCTCAAGGGCCTGGGGGTCGAAACGAATGCCTTCGCTGGGGCTGAAATCGTGGGGAACCACCATCGCCACATGTTGGATCAGGCTTCCGCCTGATCGTTCCAGCACTAGGGGCAGCCAGGGGTAAACCGCATCTGCCCTGAGGGCCCAAAGACGGGGCTCTGGGCATTCGCTCAGCTCTCTGGGATCTTCGGCATCCCTTGGCCACTTGTACTGGAGCTCTAACCCTGCGCCATCCCTGAGTAGGTCTGTGAGCGGCCGCTCCATCCATGGGTTTATCGGCCTGAGATCAAGCGTCTGAATGGCAACGGCATCGATAACAACCGGTTCCGTCCGACTTTGGGCATCCATGATGGTGTGACAGGCCTTTGCGAATGATGGCTTGTAGAGGGGTTGAGGAGAAAGAATGGTGGAGCGTTATCAATCCGACATGGTCACTTCTATTACTCAAGCTGAAGTTTTGATCGCCTTAGTGGTGGCTGCCCATGCCGGTGTGTTGGCTATTCGCCTATGTGTGAGCTTGTATCGGGCGTAAACAGACGTATTGGTTGCGCGATGGGCTCTTGCAGTCTTTGTTCGCTGCGTTACAAGCGGATATGGCTAAGGCAGCTTCATCGCCAATACGACAACGATCGAGGTCATTTGATCGCTCCGCAAAGGCCCCGGTCGATGCAGGGACCCGTGCTGCCCTGATTCAAAATCAGGGTGACCGTAGAGATTTGCTCTGCAGCGGCCTGGCATTAGCCGTAAAGATTGGTTTGATCAGTCTTGGTGGGGTCAGTCTCGTTCGGCTTTCGATGGCTTACCAGGAGCGATTAGATCGCCATGGGGAGCTTGCCGCTGTTGTTGATGTAGAAACCAACAAGCTCCTGGGTCTACAGCAACGTTTTGATCGTTTGTTCACCCTCGGTGGAAGAGATCGCCTCATGGATGAACAGGATCAATGGATTGCTCCAAACCGTCTTCGCATTATCTGGCGCTGAATACCGGGCCTTTTCGATTCACCACCAACGACACTTCAAAGGTCAAACTGGAATGAGATGAAGGCATCTCAAATGGGAACTCCCGGCACCGTTCTCATTACCGGAACTACATCCGGTGTTGGCTTAAACGCCACCAAGGCGTTGGTTCGACAGGGGTGGACTGTGATTACGGCGAATCGGAATCCTCAGAGAGCTGCCGGAGCTGCCGATCAGCTGGAGATCCCCAGCCACCGCCTTCATCACATCCTGATGGATCTAGGCGATCTTGAGAGTGTCCGTCATGCGGTGGAGAGCCTTTCTGTCGGGGTTGATGCCTTGGTGTGTAATGCGGCGGTGTATGACCCGAAGTTGAAACAGCCCAAGCGCTCTCCCCAGGGCTACGAATTGTCGATGGCCACCAACCATTTGGGCCATTTTTTGTTGATTCAGTTGCTTCTTGATCGATTAAAAGCATCCAGCCATCCCTCAAAACGGATTGTCATCCTTGGCACTGTGACCGCTAACTCCAAGGAACTTGGCGGGAAAATTCCTATTCCCGCTCCTGCTGATCTTGGTGATCTTTCAGGTTTCGAAGCGGGTTTTAAAGATCCGATCACCATGGCGAGTGGTCAGACCTTTAAGCCAGGCAAGGCTTATAAAGACAGCAAGCTTTGCAACATGATTACCACCCAGGAACTGCATCGACGGATCTACCAGGGCACAGGGATTAGCTGTACGTCTCTCTATCCAGGGTGTGTAGCTGACACTCCTTTATTCCGAAACACCCCTAAGGCCTTTCAAGTGATTTTCCCTTGGTTCCAGAAAAAGATTACGGGCGGTTATGTCTCTCAGTCTCTTGCTGGTGAACGGGTTGCAATGGTGGTGGCGAATCCCGATTTCAACCAATCAGGTGTGCATTGGAGTTGGGGTAATCGTCAAAAGAAAGCTGGAAAACAATTCAGCCAAGAATTGTCCGATAAGGCGACAAATCCTCATGTCGCCAAACGGGTCTGGGAGCTTTCGATGCAACTCGTGGGTCTCTGATCAGTCGAAACCCAGAAGGTCAAAGATCTCCCTGTCTTTCAGGGATACGGCTTCCAATGGTTCAACATTGTCGAGCATATTGCTGGCCAAACGGATGTATTCCTCTTGAACAGCTTTCACGCCATCTTCGTTCTCGTCCATCTCGAAAATGGTGCATTTCTTCAGGCGTGAACGGCGAATTGCATCGACATCTTGGAAATGAGCCATCGTGCGTAAGCCCGTACGCTCATTGAACTTATCGATTTGATCCGTGTTAACTGACCGATTGGCTACCACTCCTCCAAGGCGCACCTTGTAGTTTTTCGCCTTGGCTTGGATCGCTTGCACAATTCTGTTCATCGCGAAGATGGAATCAAAATCGTTGGCGGTCACGATCAGGCAATAGTTCGCGTGTTGAAGCGGTGCAGCGAAGCCACCGCAGACCACGTCGCCCAGCACGTCAAAGATCACCACATCTGTATCTTCCAGAAGATGATGTTCCTTAAGGAGCTTCACGGTTTGGCCGGTGACGTAGCCGCCGCAACCGGTTCCGGCAGGCGGTCCTCCGCTCTCGACACATTTCACGCCGTTGTATCCCGTGAACATGAAGTCCTCGGGGCGCAGCTCTTCGCTGTGAAAGTCGACCTCTTCGAGGATGTCAATCACCGTTGGCACCATTTTGTGGGTGAGGGTGAATGTGCTGTCGTGCTTGGGGTCACAGCCGATCTGGAGCACGCGTTTGCCTAGTTTTGAAAACGCGGCAGACAGGTTGGAGGAGGTGGTGGATTTGCCAATGCCACCCTTGCCATAGACGGCAATGACAAGAGCTCCCTCTTCAATTTTTGTCCCTGGGTCCTGATGGACCTGAACACTGCCGTCACCATCCGCCGGACGGGTGAGAGTTGTGGTCATGCAGAGACCTGCTTCGTGGGTGTTGTTTTCATTTAACTTCAGCAAGCTTGAACAGTCAGCTTTCAATTCATGATCGAAACATCAGGAGTGATGGTGTTGAAAGACTGACGAGGATTGGGCGGATTGCCGTGAAAATAGTTGGAGTATTGAGTACAAAGACTCAGCCGATCATGCGTTGTTCCAGGTAATAAATTTGGGTCTGAACAATTGGGTTGGGTTGTTAGGCGCTGAAGTGGGCCTTCGCGTCGTAGAGCGTTTCGCTGTCGATTTGGTTGCGCCCAGTGGATTTTGCGAAGGCTTCTGTGTTTCGGCGTACTTTCCCCCGAACGAAGAAAGGGATCTTTTTCAGCTCCGCTTCTCCATCAGCAGTCCAGACCAGCTCGTCCGTGAGGGTGCTCACCGCTACCTCAGTGTCTGCAATTGCTCCAGAACCTCCAGAATGTCCGAGATGGCTTTGGTGGCCATCCACGAACTCAAAATCGTGACGGAACATGCCGATCAGGTGTTCCTCTAAGCCCATCATGAGCGGGTGCACCCAGCTGTCGAAGATCACGTTCGCTCCTTCCCAGCCCATTTGAGGACTGTTGCGTGCAGGCACGTCTTGGACATGCATCGGTGTGCTGATCACTGCACAGGGGAGCCCTAGTCGTTTGGCACTGTGTCGCTCCATTTGTGTGCCGAGCACCAGTTCAGGTGCCGCTGCGGCCATCGCCGCCTCCACCGCGAGGTAATCGTCACTGATGAGGGCCTCAATCCCCATCGCTTTCGCTGCTGCTCGCACGGGTCGAGCCATTTCTCTGCTGTAGGTGCCTAAGCCAACCACTTCAAAGCCCAGTTCCTCTTTGCAGATGCGCGCTGCTGCCAAGGCATGCGTTCCATCTCCAAAGATGAACACCCTTTTTCCTGTGAGGTAGGTGGAGTCCACCGATTCGGAGTACCAGGGCAGCCTTGACTGACGAATCCCCTCTTGAGGGGAAGGGGGTGTCATCCCCAGCAGATTGTGAACTTCAACGAGGAAATCATGGGTTGCACCAATTCCAATCGGCACGGTGGTGGTGAACGGGATACCAAAACTGCGCTCGAGCCAAGCGCAGCTGGATTCGGCGATCTCTGGGTAGAGGCACACATTCAGATCGGCTTCAGGGAGTCGATGCACATCTGCCACCGTGGCTCCTAATGGAGCGACCACTCCGACATCGATGCCATGGAGATTCAGCAGCCTTTGCACTTCAAGCACATCGTCGCGACAGCGGAAGCCGAGCAACGACGGACCCAGCAGATTCACCCGGGGGCGACGTCCCTGCTGCTGCCAGGCCTTGGGGTCATGCTTCAGCTCAGAGGGAGCTTGATCTTTCAACAGAGACCGAACCAATTGATAGAGGGTTTCTGCTGCGCCCCAATTCTCTTTTTTGCTGTAAGCCGGTAGCTCTAAATTCACGATTGGCATGTTCAAGCCCATGCCAGCTGCTAAGGCTCCAGGTTGGTCCTGAATTAATTCCGCCGTACAGCTTTCACCAACCAAAAGGGCATCGGGTTGGAAACGATCCACAGCCTCTCTCACGTGGCGCTTCACCAGTTCGGCGGTGTCACCACCGAGATCTCTGGCTTGAAACGTGGTGTAGGTGACTGGTGGCCGTTGATCTCGACGCTCGATCATCGTGAACAACAGATCGGCGTAGGTATCGCCCTGGGGTGCGTGCAGCACGTAATGCACACCTTCCATGGATGCCGCAATGCGCATGGCACCAACGTGAGGTGGTCCTTCGTATGTCCAGAGAGTGAGTTGCATGGCTTTAGGCGTGAACGGGGTCAGAGTCGATGGGGGCGCTACTGGGCGGGTTCAGCGCTTGACGAATGAGTTCGCGTCGTCTCAGCGGGCGGGAGAAAAGTTCAGCCAACTCCCCGGCCTGATCGATGCCATGAATGGGACTAAAGACCAGTTCAATTGACCACTTGGTGGCGATTCCTTCCGCTTCGAGCGGATTGGCAAGACCCATCCCGCAGACCACAAGATCGGGTTGAGTGGCACGAACGCGATCCAGCTGCTTCTCCACATGTTGTCCCTCCATGACAGACGTGCCCTCAGGGAGAAGCGCAAGCTCTTCAGCCATTTGCTCGCGATTCAAGTAGGGAGTCCCTACTTCCACCAGTTCCATGCCGCATTCTCGTTGTAAGAAGCGAGCGAGCGGAAGTTCGAGTTGAGACTCCGGTAGGAGAAAAATTCGTTTGCCGTTCAGGATGTCTCGGTGTGGCGCCAGAGCGCTTTGAGCGCGAGCTACCAACGGATCCAGCACGGTGGCAACCTGATCAGCGTTGATTTGAAAGTCTTTTGCTGCGGCTTCCATCCAGCTGCGGCTTCCTTCAGCACCCAGGGGGAAGGGCGCTGTCAGGACGCGAGCACCCCGATCGCGAAGTAAGCGTGCTGTTGTCGTGAGGTACGGCTGCGTCAACAAGACCGTTGTTCCTGGGCCAATTCCTGGCAGTTCAGTGGACTTGCGTGGGGGCAAGCTGCAAACCGTGTCGATGCCAATCCGACCAAAGAGGTGAATGAGGCGATCCTCCACGGCATCGGCAAGAGTCCCGACCATCAACAGTTGACGTTGATCTGTGGAGGGCAGCAGGGGCACTAAGGCTGAAAGTGCCCCGTCTTCCCCTTGGGTAAACGTGGTTTCAATTCCACTCCCCGAATAATTCACGACCTGCACTCGGCCTCTCAATTCATCGTTGAGTCGTTCTGCGGCCCGCGCTAGATCCAGTTTGATCACCTCGCTGGGGCATGACCCCACCAAAAACAGGGTGCGGATCTCGGGCCTGCGTTCCAGAAGCTCACGAGCCACACGGTCGAGTTCATCTTGAGCATCGGCGAGGCCAGCTAGGTCGCGTTCGCTCAGAATCGCTGTTCCAAAACGAGGCTCAGCAAAAATCATCACACCAGCAGCGCTTTGAATCAAATGGGCGCAGGTGCGTGAACCGACCACCAAGAAAAAAGCATCAGGCATCCTGCGGTGCAGCCAGACGATCGAGGTCAGACCACAGAACACTTCCCGTGGTCCTGATTCCTTGAGCAGATTCACGCTCATCGCATTTAAGGCACGTCCTATCAGTCACCATGACGTCAGAATCGCTTAGTGCTCAGACCTAACAAATATCTTCGGGATCGGGTCTTGATTTCCAGTTGGGCCAGATGCGCTGGAGATGACTAAATTTCAGCGCAAATGATGTCTTCGATCTGATGTTGTCTTTGCGAGCTTTCCCTGCTGCTTTGGCTCTTGGTTTGGCGTTAACGGCCTGTCAGTCAGTTGAGCAAAAAGCAGTCAAAGACGAAGCCAAAGTGGTTTCGGACTCTGGTCTCGTCTGCTCTGCAACAGCTGAGGTCGAAAAAGCATTGGACAAGGTTGAAGCTCTAACCCCTGCTTCAACAGTTGCAGACGCTGAGGTCGCTGGTGAGTCGCTTAAAAAAGCTCTCGCCACTCTCGATAAAGCTGAGATTGAACTTCAAACCTCAAAACTCAATGAATATCGCGACCAGGTTGCGATCTACGAAAAATTTGTGAGTCAGATCAGACAGAGCAAAACGATGACCCTCGAGGAAGCAGCTCAACAACTCAAAGCGAAAGCAGCTCCTGTGATTGCTGCTCGCGAGCAACTGGCCGAAACTACGGATTGCATCGAAGTTGAAGAGCTAACGGATTCAAACCATGAAAGCTCTTCGGATCAGTCGAAGGACGACACCGCCGGCAAGGCTGATTCCGAATAATTGCAATCAAAGACCCTGTTCAAAGGCGACGACGGAAACGATCGTCGCCGAATCCACCTGTTGACTGAGATGAATCCAAGCTGATCTGGGTCAGACGCCACACATTTCTGCTCAAACGGCTTGCCCTTAGCCCCCCTCGTTCAACTTGTTCGGAACTAGGGCGGACTCCTAGCAATTGGGTGACTTCTGCCGTACTTAATGGGGCTCCTGTCTTAATCGCTAGGTCTGTCAGTTCGAGTCTTTGGCGCAACTCAACAAGATTGGCAGCACCACCATCTTCAGCATCGCTCCAAATCCAACGACCGGGGCCCTCCTGATTGAGCTTTTGCATTAAGCCCATTCCGATCATCCCGAGCGCTTGCTCGGCGCTGAGCTCAGAACTCAAGGAGGTTGTTTCTGGGCTATGGGTTTGATTGGCTGCCATTCTGCGCTTCCGATTTGCGCGGACAGTATCGGTTCCGTTGGCTGATGCAAGTCGCGAGACGAATTTTGTGAGCAACCTTCCGGTAACATCTCCGCAATGAAACGCTTCGCCAGCTTCGATGCCCGGGAGCGGCGAGTAGGCGGAAGCGCTCTCGTCACCGGAACTGAGGTTCACACCTCGGCGAGCGGAGCGAGCTGTGTCGTCACGACCGACAGCGAATCCCCAAGGCTATTGAGACAAAATAGCCATGTGCAGTCCATTGAACTGCGCACTTATGTCTTTCTTGACTCTCTTCAACCCCAACTCGCTGCCTACATGGGCACCGTGAGTCAGGGCTTTTTGCCGATCCCAGGTGATGCCTGTCTTTGGATGGAAGTTTCACCAGGGATGGCGGTGCATCGAGTCACGGATATTGCTCTCAAGGCCAGCAATGTCCGTCTTGGCCAGATGGTTGTGGAGCGCGCCTTTGGCTCAATGGCGCTTTATCACCGGGACCAAAGCACGGTGATCCACTCCGGTGATGTGGTTCTAGAGGCGATTGGCAGTTCCGTTGACCGACGAACTCCTGCTGATGTCAGTTGGACAGAAGTCATTCGGGCTATTACTCCTGACCATGCCGTCCTTATCAATCGTCTGAACCGCAGAGGATCGATGATCGAAGCCGGCATGAGCATGTTCATTCTTGAAACAGAGCCTGCTGGCTACGTTCTGATTGCTGCGAATGAGGCTGAAAAGTCCTCGAACATCACGTTGGTGGATGTCAAAGCGGTTGGCGCGTTTGGACGTCTCACTCTTGCTGGGAGAGAAGGTGATGTTGAAGAGGCTGCGGCTGCGGCAATGCGGGCGATTGAATCGATCAATCGCAATTGTTCATCAAGGTGATGGGTTGATCCGGCTGATCCAAAATCAACAGGAACGTTTTGGTCAATGAATCCCTAATCGCTGACGTAAGCGAGGAGCCATGGCCCTGGCAGCTTTTCCGCGACTTCCAAGTCGGCTGAGTTGGGCTGTTGTCATTTCTCCATAGCTGCATCGGGTTTCGCGTAGCCAGAAGAGTGATTCCAAGCCACCACCTGGGTAGGCAGGTGATTTGAGGAGTTCACCCCAACAAATGCCTTCCGAGCTTTCAATCGACGTTCCATCTGGGGAGCAAAGCACCATCGCGCTGCGAAAGAGGGCACTGCGATAGGGCTGATTGGCCATGGATCGCAGCAATTTGGAGACTTTCTCGTCGTCTGTGGGCGCCAGGCGAGCTGTGTAGAGACCGGGAGCGCCATGGAGGGCGTCTACTTCGAGCCCAGAATCGTCAGCAAGAGTCCAAGTGCCTGTGAGCTGAGCGGCAGCAGAAGCCTTAAGGAGGGCGTTTTCCAGATAGGAGGTACCTGTTTCCTCAACCTCAAGATCGGGAGGTTGACGAACCACATTGAGTGGCAGAGGTCCAAGCATTGCCTCGATTTCAGCAACTTTGCGTGGATTGCCACTGGCAATCGTCAGTGTGAGCACTGAAAAAGATCGGAAGAGTCCCATTGTGTGGGTTAAGGGTAAAAAATATCGTTCAGATTCGAAAATGAAGCTCAGCTGGGGTTGAACATTCCACTCCGCTTACGCGGAAAACTTCGCTTCGTCGAGAAAGATATGGGGTTTGAAGACCCTTGGCCACCTCTTGTGTTGGTGTGCTCACGCGAACCCGCACAGGGCTTCAGATCAGTGCGGGCAAGGGTGATCAGTAGTGCTTATGAGGTTCAGCATGGACAATGATCTCGAAAAAGGCCCAAACAGCTTGACGAGTTGGCCTCCGACAGACCAATGTCATCGGCGAACATTCCACCCCCCCTTACTCGGTAGGCAATGGCTAACGAAACCATGGGTATCGCTCTCGGCATGATCGAGACACGCGGCCTGGTCCCAGCGATCGAAGCAGCTGATGCAATGACCAAGGCTGCTGAAGTGCGCCTGATTGGTCGTGAATTCGTCGGCGGTGGCTACGTCACAGTTTTGGTCCGTGGCGAAACAGGTGCTGTAAACGCTGCTGTGCGTGCAGGTGCAGACGCTTGCGAACGTGTCGGCGACGGCCTTGTCGCGGCGCACATCATTGCTCGCCCTCATCGCGAAGTTGAGCCAGCACTCGGCAACGGCAATTTCCTCGGACAAAAGGACTGAGATCAGCTGTTAACCCCCTGATGGGGTTGCGCCTCTCTTTTCCCTTACCGACTTAACGGAATTAATCCATGAGCAAGAAGTACGACGCTGGGGTCAAGGAGTACAGAGACACTTACTGGACTCCCGATTACGTTCCCCTAGACACCGACCTGCTGGCCTGCTTCAAGTGCACCGGCCAAGAAGGTGTCCCTAAAGAAGAAGTTGCAGCTGCTGTTGCCGCTGAATCTTCAACTGGTACCTGGTCCACTGTGTGGTCCGAGCTCCTCACCGACCTCGACTTCTACAAAGGCCGCTGCTATCGCATCGAAGACGTCCCTGGTGACAAGGAGTCGTTCTATGCCTTCATCGCTTACCCCCTCGACCTGTTCGAAGAGGGTTCAATCACCAACGTTCTGACCTCATTGGTCGGCAACGTGTTTGGCTTCAAAGCACTGCGTCATCTCCGTCTGGAAGACATTCGCTTCCCGATCGCCTTCATTAAGTGCTGCGCTGGTCCACCAAACGGCATCGCCGTTGAGCGCGACCGGATGAACAAATATGGCCGCCCTCTTCTGGGTTGCACCATTAAGCCAAAGCTTGGCTTAAGCGGTAAGAACTATGGCCGTGTTGTCTATGAATGCCTCCGTGGCGGTCTGGACTTCACCAAAGACGACGAGAACATCAATTCCCAGCCGTTCCAGCGTTGGCAGAACCGCTTCGAATTTGTTGCAGAAGCCATCAAGCTGGCCGAACAGGAAACGGGAGAGCGAAAGGGTCACTACCTCAACGTGACCGCGAATACTCCTGAAGAGATGTATGAGCGTGCTGAGTTCGCCAAGGAACTCAATCAGCCGATCATCATGCACGACTTCATCACCGGTGGCTTTACAGCTAACACTGGTTTGTCGAAGTGGTGCCGCAAGAACGGCATGTTGCTGCACATTCACCGTGCGATGCACGCTGTGATTGACCGTCATCCCAAGCACGGTATTCACTTCCGCGTCCTCGCTAAGTGTCTGCGTTTGTCAGGTGGTGACCAACTCCACACCGGCACCGTGGTCGGCAAGCTGGAAGGTGATCGTCAGACCACCCTCGGCTATATCGACCAACTCCGCGAATCCTTCGTTCCTGAAGATCGCAGCCGCGGCAACTTCTTCGATCAGGACTGGGGTTCCATGCCTGGTGTGTTTGCCGTTGCTTCCGGCGGTATCCACGTGTGGCACATGCCCGCGCTGGTTGCCATCTTCGGAGATGACTCCGTTCTCCAGTTCGGTGGTGGTACCCACGGTCACCCCTGGGGTTCCGCAGCTGGTGCTGCTGCCAACCGTGTGGCCCTCGAGGCCTGCGTCAAGGCACGCAACGCCGGTCGTGAAATCGAGAAGGAAAGCCGCGACATCCTTATGGAAGCCGGTAAGCACAGCCCTGAGCTGGCGATCGCTCTCGAGACCTGGAAGGAGATCAAGTTCGAATTCGACACCGTCGACAAACTCGACGTTCAGTGATCGGTGACAGGGGTGAATTTTTTCACCCCTCTCCCGAACTTCGATATAAATCCGGCTCGAGGACTTTGGTCCAGCCAAAACATTTTTTTAAAGCGTGATCCCCATGCCTTTTCAGAGCACCGTGGGTGACTACCAAACAGTCGCCACCCTGGAGACATTCGGCTTTCTTCCGCCGATGACCCAGGACGAGATCTATGACCAGATCGCTTACATCATTGCCCAAGGTTGGAGCCCGCTCATTGAGCACGTCCATCCTTCCAATTCCATGGCCTCTTACTGGTCCTATTGGAAGCTCCCGTTTTTCGGTGAGAAGGATTTGAACGTTGTAGTGAGTGAACTCGAGGCCTGCCATCGCGCATACCCCGACCATCACGTGCGCATGGTCGGCTACGACGCATATACCCAAGGCCAAGGTGCCTGTTTCGTGGTTTTCGAAGGACGCTGATCCTTCGTCTTCACGATTTCGAGCCCTGAGTTGATCAGGGCTCAACTTTTCCTGTAGGGACTCGTTCCCTTCAATTCACGAAGACATTCTCGGGCGGACATGGCAAGACTTTCTAGTCGCGAACTAGCACTCGAACGCCGTAAGGCTCTCACTACTGCTGGCAAAAAGGCATCCGTTGTTGTTTCAGCAGGTGCGAATCGCGTTCGGTCGGCCGACGATGCCCGCAAAACGCGCACCAACGCAGATCCAATTGCGGTAGCCCCTTCACACGCTGCACCCCCTGTCGCTACTGAGCGACCAAGAAATCAATCGCTGTCAACTTCATCAGGTGCCCATCGCTCTCGGGTGAAACCCGTCAGTCAACCGAGTCGTGAGCTTGTGCTCGCGCGCCGAGAAGCCTTGTCACGTCGTGGTAAATCAGCAGATACAACCAAAGACAGAAACCGGGCTGAGGTCGCTCGTCAAACAGCGACAACAACAACCACTACAGCCCCTGCGGCCGGCAAGAAAGAGTGTGGTTGTGGCGGCAATGGCGCTGTTCAAACACCAACTCGTTTGACTCGTCAGGCTGTCTCTGTGGATCTTTCGACCAAAAATTCCTCCCGTCGCAGCCAAGCTCCAAAGCGTCGTGCCATCGAAAATCCAAGTAGAGCACTTGTTTTAGCCCGTCGTGAAGCGATGTCTAAACACGGGAAAACAGCAGGAAAACAACCCACAAGCGCCGCTGCAGTGGCCCGTCAGGCGAATCCTGACCTCACCAGCCGTGAGCTGGCTCAGCAAGTACGTGAGCTTCGTGCGAAATCAGGAGCTCGTAGCAAGCAAAGCGCTGGAGTCACGCGTCCAACAGGCCCGAATCGGAACGGATCCAAGCAAGCCGCTGCCGCCGATGCGCACTGGAAGGTGGGTGAGTCGGAGACCACCGGTGGCCAAACTGTGACTGGCACTCAAGCCAATCGCTCCGTTAAGACGACAGGTAACGAAGCCAGCACTTGCCGTTCCATCACTGGTACTGAGTATCTCGGTGCAGAGGTCTTTCAGACCTTCTGTCAGAGCGCTCCGACTCCAACCACACCTGCCAAGGTTCGTGTATCTGCTACTTCCCATGGCAATCGCGTCACAGGTAACGAAGTTGGTCGCTCTGAGAAAGTCACTGGAGATGAGCCCGGCACCTGCAAAAGCGTGACAGGTACGGAATATATTTCGGCCAACCAAAGCGCCGCCTATTGCGGTGGAACGACCCCTTCTCCTCGCAAAGTTGGCCACAGCCTGACTCAGCAAGGCCGACCTGTAAGTGGAGTGATGGTGGGGCGATCCTCGAGCGTGACTGGTGATGAAGCTGGTGCGAACCGCTCTTTGACCGGTGATCAATATTTAGGGTCAGACCCCCTTCCCGAAGGACGTCCGGCTGCCAAGGTTGGTCTGTCTGAAACCCTATCTGGCACAGGTGTTACAGGCACGATGGTAGGCCGCTCCTCAAGTGTCACCGGTGATGAATTCGGATCCTGTCATCGCGTGACTGGTGATCAGTACATCAGTTCTGAACAGGTCAACTCTTTTTGTGGAGCCAAGCCCGATCCTGAAGCCGCCAAAGTTGGATTCAGTATCACCAATCGCAACCAAGTGGTGAGCGGCACGCGCACCGGTCGCTCTGAAAACGTCACGGGTGATGAACCGGGAAGTTGTAAGGCTGTCACGGGAACCCCTTACGCAGGTCTTGAGCAAGCTGGTCAATATTGCGGTAACTCCGCTGTTCAAGCCATTCGCGAGCGGACGCCGGTCCGTCCTGGCACGCCTGCCGCTCCAATGACTGGACTTCAACCAGGTATTGGTGGCGTCATGACTGGTGCCGAACGTGGTGCCTGTGAAGCGGTGACTGGAACTCCATATATTGGTGCTGATCAACTTTCAGTGGCATGTGGTGAAGCAGCACCAGCGGGAACCGAGACCCATGGTCAATCTGCTGAAGGATCAAGTTGGACTCGATTCAGTGTGGTTTCTCCTGCCCGTGCCGCTCAGCAACAACGGGAATCCAGCAAAGGGGTCACCGGCACCTCTTACGAAGACAGCAGCCGCATAACCGGCCCTTTTGATTTGGCCGGTGGCAAAATCACCGGCACTGAGCAATTCCGATTCGATAATCGCGAATTTCAAGATCGTCAGTTCCAAACGCAACCCAGACGTCAATTTCAACCCACGACTCCTGAGGTTGAAGTCGCAACTGAAGAACCTGCTTCCAGGGTCACTGGAGAAGGATCGTCCACAAAAGTGACTGGTGATGACTGGGATCGTGGTGAT
Source organism: Synechococcus sp. Cu2B8-bc1011 (assembly GCF_047302735.1). Classification (NCBI taxonomy): domain Bacteria; kingdom Bacillati; phylum Cyanobacteriota; class Cyanophyceae; order Synechococcales; family Synechococcaceae; genus Synechococcus; species Synechococcus sp. Cu2B8-bc1011. Next base: position 2,310,149 of record NZ_CP138915.1, on the reverse strand, counting down.
CACGTGACCGGTACGGAAGGAGTCTCTGCTCGTCGTCGTAATCCCAGCCGCTCTGGCGCGATGGGTGCCATGCCCCCATTCGAACGAAAGCGCAACGAGCAGTCTGAATGGCCAGAAAGTCGCGTGACGGGTTCCAGTGGCAACACTTCAAAGGGTTCCCTGATTACCGTCTCAGGCGGAGCAAGGGGCTGATCGACTGATGGTCCGCTCTGTGCCTTCCCGCGGCGGGCGACCTCTGTCTCCCTCCGCTCCCACTCGACGTCAGCTGCAACAAGAGAGAGCTGATTCTTTGTCTCCCGCTGAGCCCAAGCAAGCTGATTCCAATCCGCTCTCGGCCCGTGATGCCTCTCTTCAAAGACGGCGTGCGCTCACCACATCGGGCAAGGCTGCTGTCTTGCCTCAAGGCACGCTTGGTGCCGGTCGCGTCAGGACAAGCCAAGACAGTCGGCGTTCAGTGCCGCAACAGCCAGGCTGGGTCCGTCGCGATCAAAAGTCTTCAAGTGCACTGTCAAGCAGTTCGAAGCGTTCAACATCCAACCGTTCAACATCCAACCGTCCACCATTTAATCGCCTGCATCCCTTAACGGATTCAGTTGCTAATGACCATTTACGGTCCTATGAACTGGAAGTTAAGGGTCGCTTCGAAAGGATTGTTCCGGTCCTTCAAAAGATTTCAGCACTTCAACATCAAGCTGACTTTATAGATCAAGCTCAGCTGTTAGCCCGACGTGAACTTGGATTTGACTTACCCAAGCACATTCTTGAGCGTGCCTGGGTTCGCCCATTAGATATGAGGGCGCTCTACGCGTGGTGTGTTTTTGAGTCGCATCGTGTCTTTAGTGATTGCTTTTTTCAGAGCGATCCTCTCGCTGCCTCTTCAGGCAGTGAAGCGGCGCAAACGTTTGAACGCTTTCTTCTCGATTGTGGCTTCCATCTCCTCGATGTGACGCCTTGTGCTGATGGTCGGCTGGCTCATTCCATTGCTTACGCCTTACGGATTCCGTTCAGCTCAGTGCGTCGTCGCTCCCATGCCGGTGCCTTGTTTGACGTCGAAAATACGGTCAACAGATGGGTCAAAACAGAACACCGGCGTTATCGCGAGTCCATCCCTAACGCGGCTAGTCAAGACACCCGTTATCTCAAGGTCGTGACCTATCACTTCAGTTCCTTGGACCCCAGCCATCAGGGCTGCGCTGCCCACGGAAGTGATGACAAATTGGCAGCCTCAGCTGGATATCAGCGCCTTCTTGATTTCAGACAAGCTGTTGAGAACAGCTTTTGTTGTGGTGCTTCCGTTGATTTGTTGCTGATTGGACTCGATACCGATACTGATGCGATCAGGGTTCATCCACCCGCAAGCGACAGTTCAACTCAGTTAGATCGATGGGTGTCAGCTCAAGATCTTTATCAGGCAACGTCCACCATGTCTCCTGATCAGGCATTAATTCAGATCGCTGAAGCTGTTGAATCTGGTGCGCCTGGAACGATGGATTCGGGAATGGTCTCCTTGATTACGCGCTTAATGGCTAACAATATTTCTCAGATTGATTACGTATCCGATCTTCATGATGGTCCTTATCCCGATGCCGGTCATGCAGAGCGTTTTATTGGTGTAGGTATTGGTTTTAAAGAAGTCCATTTGCGAAATCTTACATATTTTGCCCACCTAGATACTGTTGAAGAAGGGGCACCTGATTTGGATGTTGGTGTGAAAATCTTTAAAGGCTTAAACGTTTCACGTGATTTGCCGATTCCCGTTGTGATCCGTTTTGATTATTCAAGCTCCGTGCCTGGTGCGCGCGAAAGAGCGATTTCAGATTGTCAGAGAGTTAACTCTGCCATTTCCAATCGTTACTCCGATCTCGTTTGTGATGGCCTACTCCATACCTGTTTGACTATTCGAGATCGAACTCAAACATCTCCTGCAGAAGTTGTAGGGTCCACACTCGATCCTGTAGTTCAGGAGGCTCACTGATCATGCTTATCGTCAAGGTCGTCAAGCCACTGGTTTCTACAAATCGCATTCCTGATTTTGAACACAAACACCTTCAGGTGGTTTTAGACGGCAGCACCCAAAAGGTGGCCGTCGATGCTGTTGGCGCGAAGCCCGGTGATTGGGTGATTTGCGTCAGCAGTTCTGCAGCTAGAGAAGCTGCAGGAAGTAAGTCGTATCCCAGCGATCTCACCATTGTTGGGATCATTGACCATTGGGATCCCGACCCACCGAAGCCATCATCTGCATCGAAAGAGGCCAAGAGCTAATGGAAATCATGCAGGTGATGGGAACTTTGGTGTGTACTTTCCGCGTCGGAGGTTTGGACCATATGCACCTGCGAATTCTTAAAAACAACAAGGGTAAAAAACTCGTTGCTGTTGACCCTGTTGGAGCTCGAGAAGGTAACTGGGTGTTTACGGCTAGTGGTTCTGCTGCACGCCATGCCTGTCCAGATAACACTGTTCTCACAGACCTCACCATCGGTGGAATCATCGACCACTGGATGCCAGATGGATAACTAAGTCTCGTTCTGCTCTCCGTTCCCCCTCATCTCAATCCATCTCATGGCCACTCCTTCACCCCGTCGACGTTCCAGCGCAGACTCCGCTAGGTCAACACCAGCTAGCAAAGCTGCTACCTCCACCTCAGCAGCAGCGAAGGCAACTGTGGATGTGAAGCCTGTAGCGAGCGCGTCTGCTCCTGCAACAAGATCGTCTGCTCGCAGCGCCTCGAGAGGGACACCTACAAGTGGAGGTAGTGGAAAAGGATCCTCGCTTCAGGCTTCTCCGAGTCCTTCTTCCAGGCCTGCCTTCGGTATCGCTCTTGGCATGATTGAGACCCGAGGCATGGTTCCGGCAATTGAGGCTGCTGATGCAATGACAAAAGCTGCCGAAGTTCAGCTTATTAGTCGTGAATACGTCGGGGGTGGATACGTCACGGTGATGGTTCGTGGAGAGACCGGAGCTGTGAACGCTGCCGTTCGCGCTGGAGCTGATGCCTGTGAGCGTGTTGGAGATGGCCTTGTGGCTGCCCATATCATTGCTCGGCCTCACGATGAAGTGGAGCCAGCTCTCTCTTGTACGAATGTGACGCGGCGGATGTGATCCATACGTCACGTCTCGCCAACTCCGTTTAGATTTCCGCCCCAACATTCCTTTCAACGGCGCAAACGCCCCGTTTCCCTTGATCTCAGCTGCAACGCTGCCACTGCAAACCGCCTGGTTAATCCCGCTCTACGGGTTTTCCGGGATGTTGATCTCACTGCCTTGGGCTTTGGGGGTATTCCGGAGGGATTCCCATCGCCCTGCGGCCTATCTCAACATCATCCTCACCCTGCTGGCTTTCGTGCATGGAAGCCTGGTTTTGCGCGAGGTGATGGCCGCTGGACCCACTCTTCTGACGTTCCCTTGGCTGAGTGTGGCTGATCTCAATCTAGAGATCAGCTTCAGTCTTTCTCTCACCAACGTGTCTGCTCTTGAGCTGATTACGGGTTTGAGTTTTTTCTCTCAGTTGTATTCCCTCGGCTATCTCGATAAGGAGTGGGCCTTAGCCAGGTTCTTTGCATTGCTTGGGTTTTTCGAAGGAGCGATGTCGGGGGTTGTTTTGAGTGACTCCCTGTTCCAGAGCTATTTCCTGTTGGAAATGCTCACGCTTTCGACCTACCTCCTTGTGGGATTTTGGTACTCCCAGCCTCTTGTCGTTACTGCGGCAAGAGATGCATTCCTCACCAAGCGCGTTGGCGATGTGATGCTTTTGATGGGAATGGTGGCCTTAGCCACCTGGTCAGGCGTGACCAGCTTTGACGACCTCTATGCCTGGTCTGCTGCAGACACAATCAGCCCACTGGCGGCGACGTTGCTCGGACTCGGCCTGATTGCTGGACCTACGGGTAAGTGCGCCCAGTTCCCGATGCATCTCTGGCTTGATGAAGCCATGGAAGGTCCTAACCCAGCTTCCATTCTTCGCAACTCTGTGGTTGTGACCTGTGGTGCCATTGTTTTACTCAAGGTGATGCCTCTTCTGCAGAACGCGCCAGTCACGCTCGTTGTTCTCCAGGTGATTGGAACGATCAGTGCGATTGGGGGGTCTCTGGTTTCGATCGCTCAGGTGGATATCAAACGCACCCTGTCCTATTCCACGACTGCCTATTTAGGACTTGTCTTTATTGCTATTTCCCTGCAGGTGCCCGTTCTGGCTCTGCTGCTTCTGTTCGCCCACGCTGTTTCGAAGGCACTGCTTTCGATGAGTGTGGGTGGCGTGATCGCTTCCACCAATTGTCAGGACATCACTGAGCTTGGTGGTCTTGGTGGGAGAATGCCTGCCACAACAGGTTCTTATTTGGTGGGGAGTGCTGGGCTTGTGGGACTTCTCCCCCTAGGAGGATTCCTTTGCCTAGCTCAGGCCGTTGAGTTGGTGGGAGCTCGCTCAGTGATTTTTGTTCCAGTTTTCCTTCTCACCAATGCATTAACAGCTCTCAATCTCACGAGGGTGTACCGGCAGGTCTTTCTTGGTCGATCTCTGACAAAGACGCGTCGAGCGGCAGAGGTGAACTGGCAGATGGCCTTCCCGATGGTGTCTCTTGCCGTGATTGTTGTGTTAACTCCGCTCCTTTTGATTCGTCTGGAGTCTCTTGATGGTTTGCTTGCTTTCCCGCTGTGGGCGGCTGCTGTTGTGGTGGGTAGTGGACTGATCGGTTTGTTGGTAGGAGCTTTCATCCCCCTCAACAAAGCCTGGTCTCGATCTCTCAATCCGGTGCTGCGTTGGTTCCAGGACCTTCTTGAAAATGATTTCTATACCGAAAGATTTTATCGCTTGACGATCGTTAATGTAGTGGCCTTATTCTCGAAGCTTGCTTACAGCTTTGATCGAAATGTTGTTGATGGATTACTGCATGGCCTTGCTCGATTCTCACTTCAGAGTGCAGAAGGCCTGAAGTTGAGTATCAGTGGCCGAAGTCAAAGCTATCTTCTAACTGTAATTGCTGCGATTGTGTTGCTTTTGTCATCCCTGAGCTGGTGGCTGAACTGAACTAATGATGATTCTTACTCTGTTGCTGATCATCCCCTTCTTGGGGGCGCTTCTGTTGTCTCTTTGGCCTCAGGGATCAACTCCGGCTCAACTTAGACGCCTCACCCTGGTCATTCTTTCGGTTCAGTGCATTGCCAGTTTTGCGGTGCTCTTTTGGTTTGATCCCAGCAACTCGGGCTTGCAGCTTCAGGAACACTTTCCCTGGCTTCCCAGTGTTGGACTGGATTACTCCTTGGCGGTTGATGGAATCTCACTTCCGTTGGTTTTGATGAATGCAGTTCTATGTCTCGTGTCAGCAGTGGCATCGAGAAAGATCGATAATCGTCCAAGGATTTATTTTGCGCTTTTGTTAATTATTAGCGGCGCTGTAAATGGAGCTTTTCTTGCTCAGAATCTTTTGCTCTTTTTCCTGTTTTATGAGCTTGAACTCATTCCTCTTTGGCTGCTGATTGCCATTTGGGGCGGTGCTAACAGAGCTTATGCCTCCACCAAATTCCTGATTGTTACCGCAGTATCTGGAGTCCTGATCCTTGGAGCCTTTCTTGGGATCGCTCTTGTGACAGGGGGCGTTGATTTTGGCATCCGCCCCATTCTTTCAGGAGAGATGGGGCTCACCTCCCAGCTGTTGTTGATGGGGGCGCTGTTGATCGGCTTTGGGATCAAGATTCCTCTCTTTCCGTTTCATACCTGGCTTCCAGATGCTCACACCGAAGCCTCAACTCCAGTGTCGGTTCTCTTAGCAGGGGTTCTTCTCAAGCTTGGTACCTACGGATTACTGCGATTTTGCCTAGGTCTCTTCCCTGAGGCATGGGAGGTTGCGGCCCCCTGGCTGGCTCTTTGGGCAGCGATTTCTGTGCTGTATGGCTCCCTAGCTGCCATTGCTCAATCCGATATGAAGCGGATGGTGGCTTATAGCTCTGTTGGTCATATGGGATATGTCTTGCTCGCTGCTGCCGCTGCAACGCCATTGGGCTTGATCGGTGCCCTCTTTCAAATGGTGAGCCATGGTTTGATTTCAGCGATACTTTTCCTCGCTGTCGGTGTTGTCTATGAACGAACTGGAACAAGAGATCTGAATGTTCTTCGCGGACTTCTTAACCCTCAGCGCGGCTTACCTCTCACGGGATCATTGATGATCGTGGGTGTGATGGCAAGTGCAGGAATCCCTGGTATGGCAGGTTTTATCTCTGAATTTCTTGTCTTCAGGGGAAGCCTTCAGCCATTTCCAATTGCCACTTTGCTTTGCATGGTGGGATCAGGTTTGACAGCTGTGTATTTCTTGTTGCTTGTGAACCGAGCTTTCTTTGGACGTTTGGCCATTGCTGCAGGCAAAGTGTCTAATCCAATCGTTCTTTCTATAGTTCCGCTCCATGAGCAGCTTCCGGCGATCGCGCTGTCCTTCATTGTGCTGCTCCTGGGTCTTGCACCGGATCTTTTGGTTGGGATGAGTCAGGCAGCCACAACCGGTCTAAGCGAATTAGCGCTCTTACCCATCACAGGAGGACTTTCATGACTGCTACAAAGATCAATGATGTCCCAATGATTCCAACCCTCCCTGATCGTGAAGAGCTGATTCGTCGTTTACTCTCTGATGAGCCTTTACTAGCTGATACACCTGATCATCTTTTGCAGATTGTCAATGTTCTCGATAGCTACGGGATCGTTCTTGATGCTTACAGCCGCAACCTGGTGAATCAGGGTGAAACCCAGCTGCTGAATCCATTTCCAGTGATGCGATTCTTTCACGAAGGTTTCAGTATTGAACGCTTATGGCAGCATCTTCGTGGCGATCGCATCAACTTTGAGTATGCCGAATACTGCCAAAAGGCAATGTTTTGGCACGGCACTGGCGGCATGGATGCTTATTTCGATTCAGAGCCTTTTCTTGAGACTTGTCAGAAGATCATTGAGTTGCGTAGTCGCCGTGATCCCTTGTTGGCATTGGTGCATCGGCTGTATCCAGGTTTTGCTCCTGAAGCAATCCGATCGATGGCCACTATTTATGCCCTTGGTCTGTTTTGGCGGGTGATGAGTGACCTGTTCCTCGATCTTTCTCGCCGATATCGCAACGGTGAAATTGGTTCTGTTATTGATGCTGTTCATCACATCAGAGATGGCTTAGTTGCAGCTGCTGGTAATCCGATGACTTATAAAGTTACGGTTGGGAACGAAGACGTATGGGTTCTACCTCCAGAGGCCGGACTGACATTTCTGGTTGATGTGGCTGTTCCATACGTGGAGGCTGTCTTTTTTAGAGGAATGCCCTTCCTGGGAACCGTTTCGTATAACGCTCAGGCCCGACAAATTTCAGCTGACATCAGCGATTTCAAGTATGGAGCCTTGTACGCAGATCCAATTCCCAGTATGGGAGCTGGGATTCCTCCAAGTTTGTGCATGCAAGATATGTACCGAAATCTTCCAGAGGAACTCAGTGACTGGTACAAGTCGCATGGCAGAGGAATGCATGATGTTCATGTTCAGATCTGCATTAGTTTTCAAAAATCGATGTTTTGTGTCACCAATGGTGCAATCTCCGGCACGATGCCACATCCCCTTGATACAACTGATGTTGATCAGCAAAAAGCCAATCGAGCTTATGCAGAATCATGGTCTGAGCGCTTGATGGGATGTCAGCGAGGAGCACTTCTCTAATTATTATTGTATTCATAAATACCCGGTTTTGAACAATTTTGAAGCTTGTGTGACTGATTGATTCGTCTCACATTCTTTGCTGCTTATATGTTCATTGCTGATTGACAGATAATTGCTCAGTAGTTAAGACCCTCCCAATGAAAGATCACGATGATCCTGAGTTTTACCCTGGTGCGAGGAGTTGGCCCAGATGCTTGATGATTGGATTTTTCATCCTGGGAGTCACTTGGTTTGACTCTGATCAGCCTTGTTTTGGATCATGATGGTACTTGGACCTGCAGGGCTAGTTTCTCTTTCGATTTAATAACGAAACATTTAATATCCCTCCCTATTGAACGTGGAGTTGTACTTAAATGCTCTCCTATTTGCTGATAAGACCATCCTTGTTTTCTTAAGGCGATTGCAAGCCTTAAGCGCTTGGATCTCCATCCATTGGCTGAACCTAGGAAGTGGGAAAATCTTTCTTCTTTCATGTTGATTAAATTCGCCTTTTAATGCTATCAAGTGCGCCTATAAGTTATTGATAAGATGATCTTCTGAGTTCTATCAGATTAGCCATCTTGGGCATATCTTTGGTCGCAGATTTTCGTCTAAGTGTCTAGCCGGTTGTTGCCATTGTTAAGCTAAAAGTGCTAAATGATACGTTTCCGATCACTCGATGTTTCGAATTGATAGACGAATGTAATAAAGTAGTAGCTGGACTTTTCTCGCGATGACATTTTTTAATGTTCAGCTGATGACACCTCAAGGAGAGGTCTCATTTCACTGTCCTGATGATGAGTATATTTTGGATGCAGCAGAGCAAGCGGGTATAGATATGTCCTACTCTTGCCGCGCTGGTGCATGTAGTTCATGCGTAGGTCGACTTCTTCAGGGGACTTTGGATCAAAGTGATCAAAGCTTTCTAGATGAGGCACAGATTAAAGATAAATATGCACTCTTATGTGTAGCTTATGCCACCTCTGACTTGATCGTCAAGACCGATTGTGAAGAAGAACTTTGGTGATTGCTTCTTCGGGTTTTCAGCTTCTCATTCGTTAAGTGCTTGGCTTCATTAGCTTCTTATTGCTCTTCCAACTTCTCATTTTGCTTCATGAAAATCTCGTCTACTGTGGCAATCTACTTGGATGCAGTTACCTCAATGGTAATCCCCCTCTCTGCATTGAATGCACTTTCTTTTTTGAAGAGTACTGCCGATAGTGCTGAGTATCGATTAATTTCTACGTTAGAATTAAAAGTACAGCAAGGAATTATTAAGGTCATACCTGGGATGAATGGTGATCATTCGTCTGGTTCGTTCGTAACATATTGATCTCAATGCTGTGCTTCTTCGTTCCTGCGATCGCTAATGGTGAACCAACATAATAAAAGCATAATCTAAGCATGTCATCGATTCTTTGGATTGATTTGCAGCCTTCTGTTTTTTGCTTTAATAAGAAGCTTGCTTGCATTTTAAGTCAGTCAAGGCATGTACGCCGTTGGTCTTTTCAGCATGATCTTGATGAGATATGCTCATTGTCCACGATTTTTGACTTTCTTAGAGAAACTGTTGATCAATTGGACTCTCCTCCTCATGTTGTAGCACATGGCCTTAGTGGTACTGTCGCATCTTTGTTTGCGCGACAATTCCCAACATTGTTTCGTTCACTTACTTTGATTTCTGTTGACCCTATCTCTACCAATCAATGGACGAGTCATTATTTGGAAATGAGGCGGAAATTACCCTGTGCAAGATCATCTATCTTGTCTCATATTGTTCCACTTTTGTTCGATAAAAAATCCAATTATACTAATTTAGTTCTTTCTGGATTCTTTGAAAAATGTCTTGATTCTGATTTTATTCCTGGGTCTATTGCTTCACATTCGCTTCTACCCAATCTTTCTTCGATTGACATTCCCTTGTCGATCATCAATGGTTCTCATGATTTTGTTATTGATCAGAACTCCGCTCTCCGTTGGAAGCCTCATTTAAACAATGGCGACCGCTTCTATTCTTTACCAGGAGGTCATCACTTTTCTCATTTTTCACAGCCAAAATTGTATGGAGAATTGATTAACTCTTTTCTCGAGATGATTCCTGATTCATTTTCAACTGCATTTCCAGATCAATTCAACCCTTCACTCTCGAGAAAAATTTCATCATGACAGATTATATTGATACCGATGTGTTGATTATAGGAGGTGGCCCTGCCGGGTGCTCCTGTGCTCTTTATACGTCTAGATCATCCTTAAAGACCTATATTTTAGATAAAAATAAATCGGTAGGGGCTTTGGCTATTACTCATAAAATAGCTAATTATCCTGGAGTCTCTAATGAGATATCTGGGTCTGATCTGCTTGATATGATGCGAGAACAGGCTATTTCTTATGGAACAAATTATCTGCGCGCTCAAGTATTCAGCTTAGATTTGTCTGGCGATCAAAAACTTGTTTATACACCGGAAGGTGTTTTTCGTTCACGCACGATCGTTTTAGCGACAGGCGCGATGGGCAGGACTTCGACTCTTCCAGGAGAGAAGGAATTTTTAGGTCGTGGTGTTAGTTACTGCGCTACCTGTGATGCTGCTTTTTATCGCAATGAGGATGTCTTGGTTTATGGCTCTAATCAAGAGGCTGTTGATGAGGCACTTGTTCTCACTAAATTTGCAAAAACAGTTCATTGGGTTACAAGTGGAAAGCCAAGTCGATCTACGAATCGCGTTGAGTTACTTAAAGATCTTCCCAATGTAAAACAATGGGAACGAACTAAATTGTTGTCTATTCATGGATCTGATTCCGGATTAAATTCTGCAAAGGTTCAATCAACGAAAGATAAAAAAACTTTCTCCTTGGATGTGACTGGAGCATTTTTATACTCTACAGGGACGCTCCCTATAACCGACTTCCTTCATGGAATGATTCCACTTCGAGCCGATGGAGGAGTTGATGTGGATGAGAATATGATGACGTCTATTCCTGGAGTTTGGGCGATAGGAGATATTCGTAACACTCCTTTCAAGCAGGCTGTTGTTGCCTGCTCAGATGGTTGTATTGCTGCAATGTCAATTGACAAATTTCTCAACTCTAGAACTGAGTTCCGTGTTGATTGGGTGCATAAATAATCACTAAAAAGCGCCCATTATGGGCGCTTTCTTGTTTCACTTTTAAGCTTCAGAACTTATTTGTTTGACCCAGTCGCTGAGGCGTTGATCTGTTAGGTCTGACTCATTGTCTTCGTCAATAGCTAAGCCACAGAACTTGCCATCAATTACACTTTTTGACTCTGCGAATGTGTACCCGTCTGTTGGTACTTTCCCGATTAGGTTTGCGCCTGCTTGTATGAATGCAGTGTATAATTCTTCCATTGCATCACAGAAATAGTCAGAGTAGGATGATGAATCACCAAGTCCTACAATTGCTACCGATTTTCCGCTGAAATCCATACTTGGTATCTCTTCAGCATAGGTATCCCAAGCTGTTCCAGAGCGACCCTCATCTGCGCCTGTATTCCATGTAGGAACACAGCATATGAGTGCCTCTGCTTCAGCTAGCTCTGCTGCAGATCCGATATTGTCTACATCTTTAGTTTCTGTACCTGGTAATAGATCTTTGAGTTTGTCGGCAACATCTTCAGTTTTTCCTGTGGATGTTGCGAAAAAGATTGTGTAGGCCATGACTTGATCGTAGACCAATCTATTTTGAATGTTTCCAACTCCAGGCTTTGTGCATCTGAGTGCTTATTGCTGTATATTCTTGCGATTTGATTGTCTCATTAATCTCTCTGCTTTTGATCATTCGATACTTTTGTTGGATTGATTTGTATTGACTTGTTGTATTCTCCGAGCGTTTGCTCAAGCCCGATTTGCCCAACTTTTTTGAGCCAGCGCTCTCTGTTGATTCTGCTTGACTCAATGGTCTCAATAAATGATTCGAGCAGCCTGATGTTTGTTTCTTTCATAGTGTTCCTTTTTGGGTTCCTTTTATTGGACGCTGTTTTGCCAGGTGCTTCTATTTTGCAGTTCGTTTTCTGCTGACTTAATCGTGTTGAAGGTAGTAATTGCCTTAGCGCTTAATTCTGATTTTGCTCTTTCAAGGTTGCCGGCTACTACATTGATTTTTTGCTTGGCATCATTCTTTCTATAACTGCGTTCAAGTGATCGTCGAAATTCCTCTAGGTTATCCATTCGGTTTTTCAACCTTGAGATTTGACGTTTTCAAGTCTGTTTGCTCGTGTCTTGTTTTGCGTATCATAATTATCGTTGCTATGTATCTATTTTAAGTTTTCATGATATTTGTTCATTCTTTTGTCTTGCTTGACGAGGGATCGTGATCTTTTTGCGTCAAGTTTTCTTTGCTTGGCGATTGTTACCGCTTTCGATTATGTGTCTATTTCTCTCTTTGCGGAGATATTCACACTCTATTCCCTTCGAGTTGTAGGTTGAGTTTTAAACTTATTTCTTCTGCCTGTGGCACGTTCTCTACTAGGTTTGTGTCTGATGAAAGGATGGTTTTATGGATCAGTGGCATGAGCGCAAAAGGCCAGTTTGCCTTGAACGCCGATTTGAGTTTGAAAGCTACAGCGCTACGCGTGATTTTCTTGATCGGCTTGGTGATTTCAGCGAAGCGAAGCAAAGATTTCCTGATATTAGTTTTGGCCGAACCTATGTGAATATCACCCTGCGTCCTGAGGCTGAAGGCAATGACAGTCAGCTGAGTGATGATGATCGTTGCTTTGCTTCAGGGATTGATGCCCTCTTCTATTGATCTGGCCGCTGCCTATGCCGATTCAGGTGTTGCCGAGGTTCTTGAGCAGTTGGATCAGGAGTTGGTTGGCTTGCAACCCGTGAAGACTCGCATTCGTGAAATTGCGGCTTTACTTCTGGTGGATCAAGCTCGTCAGCAGTTGGATTTGCAAAGCACAGCCCCTGGTCTGCATATGTCATTTACTGGTAGGCCCGGTACGGGAAAAACCACAGTTGCTAAGCGTATTTCTCAAATACTTCATCGTCTTGGCTATTTGCGAAAGGGGCATGTTGTGACCGTGACTCGCGACGATCTTGTGGGGCAATATGTTGGACATACAGCACCAAAAACTCGTGAGATGATTAAGCGTGCCTTGGGTGGTGTTTTGTTTGTTGATGAGGCTTATTATCTCTATAAGTCCGATAATGAGCGTGATTATGGAGCGGAAGCGATTGAAATTTTATTGCAAGATATGGAGCGGCAGCGATCAGATTTTGTTGTGATTTTTGCTGGGTATAAGGATCGAATGGCTAGTTTTTATCAATCCAATCCAGGTCTGTCCTCGCGCGTTGCTCACCATATTGATTTTCCTGATTACAGCGAAGAGGAGCTCATGGCGATTGCCCTCCTTCTTCTGAATCAGCAGGATTACCACTTCAGCGAATCAGCGCATGATGCCTTCTGTCGTTACATCAAGAGGAGGCGTCAGTTGCCATTCTTTGCGAATGCTCGTTCGATTCGAAATGCTCTTGATCGTCTGAGACTCCGTCAAGCGAATCGTTTGTTTTCTCGCCTCGATCAATCCCTTGATCGCGATGATCTGACCACCATCGAAGCAGAAGATGTCTTGGCGAGTCGTGTCTTTCAGGGTGAGATCGAGGGGCGTGATCCTTCTCAGCCTTTGACAACGATTTTTGACGCTCCTTGATCTGTCATGAGTGCTTGGGCTGATCGAGATCTCTTCGAATTAATGCAAGCAAATAAGATGGCGCTTTGTAGCGCCCTGGAAGGCAGCGATTCAGCGTTTCTAGGTGTCCCCAGCACACTGTTCGTTCAATGTCCTTGATGCTTCGTCCTTCTTTGAGAAGTCTGCGTAAGGCCTTGCAGTACAGGGGGTAGCCCGCTTCGAGTTCGCCAATGGTCAGCTTGGCTTGGGCCATAGGTTCTCTCAGCATTGTCTCAACCTAAGAAACCGCGGCCCCCCCCCCCTCTGGAGGAGGGCCCAATCCATCCTTAGTTCAGCCATGCAATGCAATCAATTTCTACTTTTGAGCCCTTCGGCAACGCTGCAACCTGAACGCAAGCTCTGGCAGGACTGACTCCATCACCAAACATCTCTGCATAAATTGCGTTCACAGCTTGAAAGTCACCGAGATCTACGAGGAACACGGTTGTACGCACGACTTTTGTGGGATCGGTACCCGCCTCAAGGAGAACAGCTTTTAAGTTGCGGAGCACTTGGCGGGTCTCGGCCTCCACATTTCCCTCCCCCACCATCGTTCCAGTTGCAGGATCAAGAGGAATTTGACCGGAGCAATACAGCCAACCGCCCGCGATCACAGCCTGGTTGTATGGCCCCACCGGTGCTGGTGCCTCTTGGGTCATGACAGCCTTGAGTGGGATGGATGACATGGTCACGGCTCAGAATGAAACTTCATTTTTGCGTTCCGTGCTGATGGAGTCGTGGCCGGTTGAGCTTGATCGTCTCTGGCACCGCTATGGCGGCGAGGAGGAAGCGTGGACGTTGAAAGACATCAATCTTCAACTGAAGACGGGGGAGCTTGTGGGTTTGCTGGGGCCATCAGGTTGCGGCAAAACAACGCTTTTGCGCTTGATTGCTGGTTTTGAATATCCCAGCCAGGGTGTGGTTCGACTGCATGGGAATGACGTCGCGTCGTCCCATGTGCGCCTTGCTCCAGAGCGTCGCGGCGTGGGCATGGTCTTCCAGGACTATGCGCTCTTTCCCCATCTCAACGCTTGGGACAACACTTGCTTTGGACTTCGTCGCGGTCAGGACACCAGCCGCGCGTCATGGTTGCTTGAGCTTTTGGGCCTAACCGATCTGAAAGGTCGCTACCCCCATGAATTGTCCGGGGGACAACGTCAACGTTTGGCTCTGGCAAGAGCTCTTGCTCCCGCACCCTCTGTTTTGTTGCTGGATGAACCCTTTTCCAATCTTGATGTTGAAGTGCGTTTGCGTTTGCGCAGTGAGCTCCCTGGAGTGCTGAGTGCATGCGGTGCCAGTGGTTTGCTCGTGACCCACGACCCGGAGGAGGCCCTTGCCATTTGCGGGCGAGTTGCCATTCTGCGCGACGGTCATCTTCATCAATGCGATACACCCCGACAGCTTGTGGAGGCTCCGGCAACACCCTTCGTGGGGCGGTTTGTGCTTCAACGCAATGTTCTCCCGGTCTGGAGGGGCGAATCGATGTCGTTGTTGCACTGTTTGCTTGGTGATCTGGAGATCCCTGAACAGCAGCGCTCCATGGCTCTCCCAGAAGACGCCACCGTTTTAATTGATCCGGCGTTAATTGATTTGGATCCCGATCCTGCAGGAGATGCCTGTGTGATGGGGCGGGAATTTTTGGGTCGTTCTTGGCTTTATCGCATTCAGATCGGAGATCAGCAGTTGCGTCTGATCAGGCCCCTTGCTGAAGACCATCAAAGGGGATTGCGCTGCAGGCTCTCTTTGCAGCAAAACAGTGAGGTTCTGCTCCACCCTCAGTGTTTATCGCTTCAAGTCTTGAGCTGATGGGATCAGCCTCTCCAGCTGTCTTTGTGTTGACGCAGTCGCCCCAGTTCTTCGGAGCTGGTTGCCCGCAAAAATAAATTGGAGCGCCACTCTTCGGCAATGCTGCTGGGAAGGGTCAGGGAGCCTGACCGACGTTTCGCTTCAACCTCCCTGAGTCGTTTCGCGATGGGGGCATCGTCAGGCTCCTGTTGCGCGGCCCAGCGCAGATTCCCCTCGGTGTATTCGTGAGCGCAGCAGACCAGGGTTTCTGGAGGCAGTGATCCCAGCCTTTGCAAGGCGCGATGCATATCGGCAGGTGTTCCCTCAAAGAGTCGACCACAGCCGCCGCTAAACAGGGTGTCGCCGCAAAACAACACACTCGTTAGAGAGGTTGAGATCTCTCCTTGTGGCAACCAGTAAGCGATGTGAGCTCGTGTATGGGCGCGAACATCCATAACCCTGACCGGCCTGCCTAGGAGCTCGATTTCGTCACCATCGCGGACGGACAGAGTTTGAAATGGGATGCGTTCTTGGTCGTCCGCGGCTGCGATGACTTCAGCGGATGACCAGCGTTGAAGAAGTCCAGGTGTGCCGCCGATATGGTCGGAATGGTGATGGGTCTGAAGCACTGCAACGAGCTGCAATCCACGTCTATCGAGCCAGTCGACAATGGGGGCGGCGACGGCAGGATCGATGACGATGGCCTGACTCCCACGTACCCATACCCAGACGATGTTGTCGTTGAGGACAGCAACCGGGTGAATCCCATCAATCGTGGAGGCCATCGCCATCGTTAAAGTTCTGTTCAAAGATTGATTCCATGATCACTGTTGCCCTAGCCAAGGGAGCGCTTCTGAAAGAATCAGTGGCCCGTTTTGCAGCGGCAGGGCTCGACTTTTCGGCAGTTCTCGATCCGGATAACAGGCAACTGATGGTTCCATCAGCGTGTGGACGAGCTCGAGCTTTGCTTGTGAGAAACGGAGATGTTCCCGTTTACGTGGCATACGGCCAGGCACAGCTTGGAGTGGTGGGTTACGACGTTTTGCGGGAGCATCAGATGCCTGTCGCGCAGTTGGTGGACCTGGGCTTTGGTGGTTGCCGAATGTCAGTCGCTGTGAAGGCCAGCAGCGGATATCAACGGGCGACGGATCTTCCTCCCCATTGCCGAGTGGCAAGCAAATTCACCCGCTGTGCTCGCGACCACTTCGATGCCATCGACTTGCCTGTCGAGCTCGTCCACCTCACAGGTTCGGTGGAGCTTGGTCCGATCACTGGAATTGCCGAGGCGATTGTTGATTTGGTGGCTACGGGCAGGACCCTTCGCGACAACGGTTTAGTCGCGATCGAAGATCTCTTCCATACAACAGCTCGTCTGGTGGGTCATCCCCTCTCACTGCGCCTTGATCAAGGTGATTTGCGCCAGATCGTTGAAGCGATGCGGTCCACAACACCAGTGCCCAAGGTGGCCAGCTGATGGCTGGTTCGGATTTTCAGCGGGTCAAACGGTTAGGACGCTATTTGGGGCGAGATCGACGACGGCTCACGCTCACGTTGGTACTGCTCATTCCGGTGGCACTTGCCGGCGCAATTCAGCCACTGTTGGTCGGTCAGGCGATTGCCGTTTTACGGCGTGTCGGTGGGGCCGCTAATGAATCGGTGATTCCTCTCTTTCAGGGCCTCGACAGCACGGTTGCGATCCGACTGATCATTCTGATGTTGCTGGGCTCCGTTTTGGTCCGCTTGGCTCTTCAGGGGGTCCAGTCGTTCAATATTCAAGCCGTCGGCCAGCGGCTCACCGCTCGAATCCGCAAGGACTTGTTCGCGCATGCGATGAGTTTGTCTCTGCGGTTTCATGACGGCATGCCTGTGGGCAAGCTCCTAACTCGCCTCACGAGCGATGTGGATGCCTTGGCTGAAGTTTTTGGGAGCGGTGCCGTCGGTGTGCTCGGTGACCTTGTCAGCCTGTTGGTCATTGCGGTTTCGATGCTGCTGATCGAGTGGCGTTTGGGTTTGTTGTTGTTGGTGACCCAAGTGCCTGTCACCCTCGTGATTGTTTGGCTGCAAAGGCGCTATCGCAAGGCCAATTATCGAGTGAGAGAGGAGCTTTCACAACTCAATGCTGATTTTCAGGAAAACCTCCAGGGCCTTGAGGTTGTGCAAATGTTTCGCCGTGAAGCCGTGAATGGAGATCGGTTTCAGAGAACCGGTTTGGCGTATCGAAGTGCCGTGAATGGCACGATCTTTTTTGACAGCAGCATCTCTGCCTTTTTGGAGTGGGTGTCTTTAGGCGCTGTTGCCCTAGTGCTTGCTCTTGGCGGATGGATGGTGACAGCAGGAGCGATGGGACTTGGCACGCTCACGACCTTCATCCTTTATTCACAGCGCCTGTTTGATCCTCTGCGCCAAATGGCTGAGAGGTTTACGCAGATTCAGGGTGGACTGACTGCCGTTGAACGGATCGGAGAGCTTCTGGAGGAACCTCTCGAGATTGTTGACCATGGCGCCACCCCTGGTTCCGGGGTTGGTTCCACGCTTCTCTCGAACGCTTCATCCTCACCACCGCGTGGTGAGGTGATCTTTGAAGAGGTGGACTTTGCCTACCGAAAAGACGAGCCGATTCTGCGAGATCTCAGTTTTCGGATCGCTCCTGGTGAGCATGTTGCGCTTGTTGGACCCACCGGATCAGGCAAGACCACGGTGATTCGGCTCCTCTGCAGGTTGTACGAGCCCCAGCGGGGACGAATCCTTCTTGATGGCCAGGACATACGCACTTTGCCTTTGCAAGAGCTGCGTCGACAGTTGGGTGTGGTGCTTCAAGACACCTTTCTCTTTAGTGGAACGGTGGCTGACAACTTGCGTTTGGATCGGCCGCTCGATGACCAGAAATTGCAGGATGTTTGCCGTGATCTGGGCCTGGATACCCTTTTAGGTCGATTGCCCGAAGGTTTGGAAACCGAATTGAGAGAGCGAGGTGGCAATCTCAGTTCTGGGGAAAGGCAGCTGCTTGCTGTGGCCAGGGTGGCGATTCGAAACCCAACCGTCCTGGTGATGGATGAAGCCACTGCGTTTATGGACCCCTCCACGGAAGCCACTCTTCAACGGGACTTAGATCGTCTTCTCAACCGCCGCACCGCAGTGGTGATTGCCCACCGGCTTGCCACTGTTGAGGCGGCTGATCGGATTTTGGTGCTTCGCCGAGGAAGCCTGATCGAGCAGGGCACCCATCTTCAGTTGCGGGCCAGTGGCGGTTTGTACGCCGAACTTGCTGATCTTCAGGAGCGTGGACTTGCCAGGCTTTGATCGATAAGCCAATGATGAATCGTTTTTGCAAGGAGGTCCGGATGGCTCTGCATCGCCAGATGTCCGCACTTCTTGAGTTCTTTTAGGCAGTGTTTGTCGCTGTATTTGGCCAGGTGTTGCACATATCCGGGTTCCATGACGCGATCGTGTTCACCGCTAATCCATAGGTTGTCGGTCTTCAATCCCGCAACCAGGTTTGGAATCTGTTTGACAGCTCCTCGGGTTGTGCTGTTGACCAGAAGCCCCAGTGCAGCGCGTTGTTCCGCTTGAAATGGCCCCAACTTGTCGATGGGCCCTGGAAGATGTGCGGGACGAAGTCTCAAAATTAATTGCCCTCCAAACCTGAGACGTCGAAACGGTCTGGGTTGGTAGATCCCACCTCCAGCCGCCAACATCACAAGGCCCGAGAGTGGCTGATCCCACTTTCGACGAAGATAGGTTTCCGCATGCAGGGCAATGCTTCCTCCAAGCGAGTGGCCCATTAAGACCACTTGGCGACCCTTGGCTCGAGCGTGAATCTGTCCCGCTAGCCACTGTCCGTAGGACACCAAAGTTGGTCGAAGCTGGGGAGGTCGAGACTCCACTCCAAATCCTGGTAAATCAGGACACCACAAAGGAATGGAGGTGTCTAAACGAGTCCAGCTGTCTTCAAATGGTGCCCAGACCTTTCGGCTGAGCATCCAACCGTGCACGGCGATCAGCAGAAGATCAGAGGTCATCGGTGCGTCAGGATTAATCAATCGTCGCAGAACAGGGTGACTAGCACTTCCTCTCTCACCCAAGAGATTTTGGTTCATTCCTATGGGAAAGAGGCTCGGATCTGTGAAACGTCTAATACCCAGCTCAGCCTGGTTTTTAGCCAATCTCGGCCGATGGATTTGGTAGAGCTGGAACAGCTTCTAGAGGCGGTGGGGTGGAGTCGCAGACCTGTTCGCCGCGTTCGTAAGGCTCTCGACAACAGCTTGCTTAGGGTGGGGCTATGGCGCCATGACCCACGTATTCCACGCTTGGTGGGCTTTGCACGCTGCACTGGAGATGGCGTTCTTGAGGCCACGATTTGGGATGTAGCTGTTCACCCCCTGTATCAGGGCGCTGGGCTTGGGCGTCAGTTGATGGATTACATCCTTGAGGCTTTAAGAGAGATGGGAACGGAGCGCGCCACGCTCTTTGCCGATCCAGGGGTGCTGCCTTTTTATGACCGACTTGGCTGGGACTTAGAGCCCAATGGTCATCGTTGTGGTTTTTGGTACTCCAATTGATTGGTCGAAAGGGCCTTCCCGTAGTACTCCGCTGCCAAGCGAGCTGGTGATTCCCCACGTCGCCAGCGATGCCGCAACATGGCGTTCTCAAGGCTGCGACGCAACACGCCCACCCGTTCCCAGCGGCGGCCATCGGTAGTGACCGCCAGGCCAAGAGCACGCAAGCGTGTGAGTGGGCTGAGTCGCTGCACGAGGTCGAGATCCTCCATTACTGGCAAGGGTGCATAGCCCTCACTGCGCTCATAGAGGGACCTGTGGATCAGGAGTCCCTGATCTCCGTAGGGTTGTTGGCACCAGCGGCTTCGAAGAGAGATCGCCGCTTCCAGCAGGCGTCGGGCCGGAGTGCTGGGTTGAATGCGCAAGTCAAAAAACCATGCGAATCGTTGCGCATCTGGATGTTGAATCCGATGCAGCACGCTGCTTCCCCAGTGGCTTGGTAGACGGCTGTCTGCATGGAGAAAGAGAAGCCATTCGCCTTTGTTTTGCTGGATGGAGTGCCGGGCACCTGCCGCAAGTTGCCTGCCTCGACCAGGTGGATACTCCGTGATGCAGCAACCACCCGCAAGAGCGCTGATGCGAGGGCTGTGATCGTTGCTGCCACCATCGACAACCGTGATCTCGATCGGGAGAGGCCAGCGTTGCAGGTCAGCGAGGAGAAGCGGGAGACGCTCCGCCTCATTGAGGCAGGGAATAACCACGCTGAGAGTGGGAGTCTCAGCGCTCATCGCTGCCATGAACTCAGATCAGCAAGACAATCAATGTCGTTTTTCATCCTGAGCTGATGGGGTGTGAGGCCTAGTTCCCGAGCGCGAGCGCAAGTGATCTCCAAGACCTTGTCGCTTCCCCATGGCACGGCAGTGAAAAGTGCATCGAGCTGGAGCTGCGTTGACGCACTGCCCAGCCCCAGCAACCAATAGCCACCATCTGCGGAGGGGCCAAGCACCAAGGGCTGGTTTTGCAGTCTCTGGATGGCATGGAGCAGATCGTTTTGGCACAGATCTGCAAGATCGGTTCCGATCACAATCACCGGCTTGTTGGGCTGTCCGATGCGCGCATGCTGAATCTGGCGGAGCATGCGCGCCCCCAGTGATCCCCGACCCTGATCCACGAGGGTGCAAGGCGGTAAGCAGGGCAGCCAGCGTTGGGCTGATCGGATACTGACACCGCTCATCGCCACCTGGACGTCCACCTCACCCTGCTCGGTGAGCGCTTCAGCAATGGCAAAGGTATGGGCGGTGAGGCGTTGCTGAACGATGGCTGCCCTTTCGCTTCCGATGTCGACGGCCAGGCGACGTTTGCAGCGACCGCTAGCTGGCCAGCGAGCCATCACAACGAGTGTTGGGATGGGTGATTGACTCATCCTCGGCGTGGCAGCTCCTCGGGTACGACCTCCAATGTTTGCTGTTCTCCATCTCGTTCCACAATCAGCGGCATGGCCTGACCGACCTGGCCTCGGTCAACGGCCAGCTGAACTTCGGAGGGGTCGTTGACAGCGGAGCCATTCACGTCTCGGATCAAATCACAAGGTTTAATGCCAGCCTTGGCTGCGGGGCTGTCCTCCACGACTTCAATCACGAGCACGCCATTGAGCTCTGGCACGGTGCAAAGGTTGCTCGTGGCGTTGATTTCCTTGGCCAACTGGGGGGTCAGGCTTTGGAGTCGTACACCGATAAAGGGGTGAGAGGCCTGCCCCGTGCTGATGATCTGTTGGGCAATGCGTTCGGCCAAGTTGATCGGGATGGCAAAACTCAGTCCCGCGCCAGGCGCTTGGCGAATCGCTGTGTTGATGCCGATCACTTGGCCGGCGGCATTAATGAGGGGCCCTCCGCTGTTTCCTGGATTCACAGCAGCATCGGTTTGGATGTACGGAACACGCTGACCTTCCCCTACGGCATTGGTCCGATCCACAGCGCTGATGATGCCCGCTGTGACCGTGTTGTTGAGACCGAGAGGATTGCCGATCGCAATGGCCCATTCACCGGGTTTGAGGTTGTTGGAGTTCCCAAGGGGTGCAATCGGTAACTTTTCAGCCACCACGCGCACCACAGCAACATCGGTCAAAGGGTCGCCGCCCAGAACCCGTCCATTGAAGCTGCGACCGTCCGGCAATGTGACAGCCACTTTGTCAGCGCCTTCCACCACGTGCGCATTCGTGAAGATCAGGCCGTCAGAGCGTGTGATGAATCCTGAACCTTGACCAGCTTGTTTTTGGGTGGTTGGTCCGCCTCCAAACAGGTTGCCCAATGGATTGGAGACTCGTTTCACGGTGTCGATGCGTACAACCGACGGACCAACCCTTTCAACGGCTTGGACGATGACGTTACGGCCAGGTTGCAGCGGCGCCGACCGCGGCCCATCACTCACTTCGGGCAGAGTTGCGGGTGCCTTCGCTTCAGGCTCTAGGCCAAGACGTTGACGCAAGGACGATCCACACCCTCCCATGGCCAAGCTGACTAATCCGATCCCGATCCAGGGCATGGATCGTGCCAGGAGGGTGCGGGAGACGGCAGCTGCCATGAACAGAAACGAGTTGAAACTGGTCTCATTAAAGACGGGCCGCTCGGCATAAGGCGCGTAGATTCGGCATTCGCAGAAGGTGGGATGTGACGCTGACGGGCAGTGAGCTGTGGAACAAGGTGCAGCTTGCTCTTCAGAGCAACCTCAGTAAGCCCACCTTCGAAACGTGGATTCGTCCTGCACGCTGCAGCTCTTTTCAAGGACGGACGCTCACCCTGCAGGCTCCCAATAGCTTTGCCAGCAATTGGCTGCGCAAGAATTACGCCAGCACCATTGCTGAAGTCGCGCAGGAGATCACTGGTCATCCGATCGAGGTGATCGTGCTCGCTCAAGACGATGAAGATGCTGGGTCTGAGGTGGCTCCACTGTCGAGCCTGTCGCCTTCTAGCCAGCCGTTGCCCTCAACGGCCGCTGCAGTGGCTCCGCCGTCGAGCACGACGCCTCGGAGGCTTCCCGGCTTGAACATGCGCTACGTGTTCAATCGTTTTGTGGTGGGACCTAATAGCCGAATGGCGCATGCGGCTGCTTTGGCAGTAGCCGAGGCCCCGGGTCGTGAATTCAATCCGCTGTTCATCTGTGGAGGTGTGGGCCTAGGGAAGACCCATCTCATGCAGGCCATCGGGCACTACCGCCTAGAGATTGATCCGGAAGCGCGCGTGTTTTATGTGTCGACTGAAACGTTTACCAATGATCTGATCACTGCGATTCGTAAGGACGGTATGCAGGCATTCCGAGACCGTTATCGGGCTGCGGATCTCATCTTGGTGGATGACATTCAATTCATTGAAGGGAAGGAATACACCCAAGAAGAGTTCTTTCATACCTTCAATGCTTTGCACGAAGCAGGGCGACAGATTGTGATTGCAAGCGACAGGCCACCCAGCCAGATTCCGCGGCTGCAGGAGCGTTTGATCTCTCGATTTTCGATGGGATTAATCGCTGATATCCAGGCTCCTGATCTGGAAACTCGAATGGCGATTCTTCAGAAAAAAGCAGAGCAAGAGCGCGTTGCTCTCCCTCGGGACCTGATCCAATACATCTCGGGCCGCTTCACCTCCAACATTCGCGAGCTTGAGGGAGCGCTCACCCGTGCCGTTGCGTTCTCTTCGATCACAGGAATCCCCATGACCGTGGAATCGGTGGCGCCGATGCTCGACCCCAGCGGCCAGGGGGTTGATGTCACACCGCAGCAAGTGATTGACAAGGTGTCAGAGGTGTTCGATGTCACCGCGGATGACATGCGAAGCAGCAGCCGGCGTCGGGCGGTGAGCCAGGCTCGTCAGGTGGGGATGTTCCTGATGCGGCAGGGAACAGATTTGAGCTTGCCCAGAATTGGCGACACCTTCGGAGGAAAGGATCACACCACCGTGATTTATGCCATTGAACAAGTGGAAAAGAAGTTGGCGACCGACCCTCAACTCGCTAGTCAGGTTCAACGGGTGAAGGATCTGTTGCAGATTGACTCTCGACGTCGTCGTTAAGGATCACCGCCCTTCCAGCCAGCCAGGTGGGATGCCGCTGATGAGCGAGCAAGCCTGCGTGCTGCAGGCAGGGCTGGATCCAAATGTTTGGAGCTGAATGGAGGCATGGGTCGAGTGCGCAACCAGAGGCCCCAACGGAACTCGTGATAAGGAATCAAGGGCTGTGGCTTGATCACCCCCTCCTGCTTCAGTTTCCAAACCAGGCTGCGGTAAGGGTCATCCTGGAGGCCAAGCAAGGTGTCGGGCAGGTCTTTCGCTGGCCACGGGCCATTGCCTCTACCGTCGTGAAGATAGAGCCAGCCTTTGTCGTGCAGGGCCTGGAGAGCCTCCTCCCTGCTGTCACTGGTTAGGTCGTCGATCACGTAGCCGTAAGTCATGATCGTTGGAACCATTTCGAGCAAGGCTCGGAGGCGGTGATGACGATCCACCATCCAAAGCTTTCCACTCTGATTGCGTACCAAAGGCACTGGCTTGCGATTGAGATACCTGCGACGTTCTTCAGAACTTTCCTCACGGAAATCGCGTTGCCGATTCCATACCTCAGCCATCCCCACACACATCTGTGTGGGGTGAAGGTCAGCAACGGCCACCTCAAAAAGTTTGAACCCTTTGGTGTGATCCGGTATGGGGGCGTATTCAGGAAGATGCAGAGGGCAGATCTCAACGCTGCATGCACTCCACTATGCCGAGGTTGAGTTGTGAATGGACTCGTGAAGCATCCCTGAGCTGACTTGGCACTGATTGTTTTGGCACTCGTGGACTGAAGGCAGCGGGCAAAATATGAAAAAAACAGTTGGCTCCATGGAACAAAGTTTTGATCTTGTTGTTCTCGGTGCTGGGTCAGGAGGTCTAGCCGCTGCCAAACGTGCTGCTCGTTATGGAGCCAAGGTGGCGATTGTGGAGGGAGATCGCGTCGGCGGGACCTGTGTCATTCGCGGCTGCGTGCCGAAAAAACTTCTGGTGTATGGCTCTCTTGTCTCCGAACAACTGCAGGGGGCGTCCAGTTATGGAGTGAGTGTTGAGGGGGCAACGTTTGATACGTCCGTGCTTTTGCGCAATGTGCGTCAGGAGGTGGATCGCCTCAATGCTCTTCACATCGAGTTTTTGGCGAAAGCAGGAGTGGAGCTGATCACAGGCTGGGGGCGATTTCTAGATCCTCATCGCATTGGTGTCTCAAGGATGCGGGAGGGCGAGATCGATCAGGTGCTGCAAGCCAAGCGGGTGATGATTTCGGTTGGTGGGCGCCCCGTGCGGCCGGATGTTCCAGGGGTTGAGCTGGCTTGGGTGAGCGATGACATGTTTTTGCAGGAGCGTTTCCCGGACCAGGTGGTGGTGGTGGGAGCCGGATTTATTGCTTGTGAATTTGCTGGCATCCTGCGAGGCCTTGGTGTTGGGGTGACCCAATTGGTACGTGGTGAAAAGCTTTTGCGAGGTTTCGACAGCGAACTAGCAGGCGTTGTGCAGGAGGGCATGCAGGAGAAGGGCATCGACCTGCGCTTTGGACAAGGACTTGCTGCGATTGAGGGCGGACCGAACGATTTGACTGTCGTCACCAAAACCGGGGATCGACTTCCCTGTGGCGGGGTCCTCTTGGCGACTGGTCGTCAACCATTCCTTTCAGGGCTGGGCCTCGATGCTGCTGGTGTGGTGGTTGAGGAGAGGCGTATTCCTGTGGACGCAGATCTAGCCACCAATCATGCGCACATTTTTGCTGTGGGAGATGTGACGGATCGCATTTGCTTGACCCCCGTCGCGGTAGATGAGGGGCGTGCCTTTGCGGACAGTGTGTTTGGAAGCACTCCAAGGCAGGTCAAGTACGACTTAGTGGCGAGTGCTGTGTTCAGCCAGCCTGAGCTGGCCACTGTGGGGTTATCGGAAGAGGAAGCAATCGCCAAGCTCGGTGCGGATCAGGTGGTGGTTCATCGCGCGCGTTTTTGCTCCATGGCTCAGGCTTTGCCTAAACACGGCCCACGTTGTTTGTTGAAGCTCGTTTTGGAGGCAAGCAGCGAGAAGGTGCTCGGATGTCACATGGTTGGTGAACATGCCGCTGAAATTATCCAAATGGCTGCTATTGCCGTGGGGATGGGGGCGACCAAGGCCGATTTCGATCGCACCATGGCCTTGCATCCGACGGTTTCAGAGGAGTTTGTAACGATGGCCTGATCTCTTCAGCCCTTGGTTTGGGTTAGCTCATGCGCTGGTTGAGCGTGTCAGCGAGCCGCAGGGCTAAGGCGATGGTGGTCAGACCAGGCCCAACACTTGGACAGCTTGGGAAAACGCTCGTGTCGGCAATGTAGAGATTGTCGAGTTCATGGCACTTACCGGTGGCATCGACCACCGAGGCCGCTGGATCGGTTCCCATACAACAGGTTCCGCATGCATAGCCCACAACGCTGAGGGGCGCTTCACCCCGAGGGTGGGTCGGTGCTGTACTCACGACCCGTGTGAGTGGGTCGGCTTCGATCGCTTTGAGGGTGTCAATCCAGCGGTAGACCAATCGATCATGGGCTTCGCGGTTGTTGTGGATGTAGTTGATGCGGATCTGGTCGTTGTTCAGCCAGACCTTGTTGTGGGTGTCGGGTAAGACTTCAGACATGGCCCACCAAGCCACCGAGCGGGAGGCCAGTCGCTCCAGCCCAAAATCAGGAATCATTTTGCTGACAAGGGATAGCACCGGCGGTGACTCCGCAAACAGGGCGTCCTGCAAGACGCCTCCCGCGGCCTGAATGTGGCCGAGCGGAAAAGAGACGTTTTTGTCTCCCCAGTAGTAGTCATTGATTCCGAGTGAACGGGCATAACGTCCGTCGTTGCGTTCGGTCGCGAGCTGCAGGATGGAGGTGAGTTGCAGATTCATCAGGTTGCGACCGACTTGATCGGAGCCGTTGTTGAGTCCGCGGGGGTGATGGCTTGAATGCGATCGCAGCAGGATGGCCGGTGAGTTGATGGCTCCGGCGGCTAGCACGATGAGATCGGCTTTGAATAGCCATGTTTCTCCTGCTACGTCAGCTTCCACACCTTTGATGGAGCTGCCGAGCGGGTTCACGTGCAAACGCTTGACCGTTGCTTGCGTTCGGATTTCTAATTTGGAGTGGTCCGCATTGTCGAGGCCATACAGCTGGGAATCCCCACTTGGATCCTCCCGGTTATTGGACCAGCTCAGCGGTAGGTCATAGGGCTGACATCCCTGGCGTTTGAGCGCTTCTCGCAGGGGCTCAAGGAAGGGAACCAGTGGTTTTGGTTCATGCTCAAAAGGGGAAGAGCGGCTTGGTTCTGTTGGGTCGATTCCTGAGCGACCGTGGACGCGGTACAGCTTTTCGGCGGCTGAGTAATAAGGCGATAGCTGGTCGTAGCTGATGGGCCAGGACGGCGAAATTCCCTCTTGCAAGGGGACTTCCGCAAAATCCTTCTCGCGCATGCGCTCCAGCACGGCGCCCCAGATTTTGGTGTTGCCGCCGAGGGCATAGGTGGTCTGTGGTGCGAACGGATCACCGTCGGGCCCAAACCAGCGCTCATTCCTGGGGTGATAACGATCTTTTCGGAACAGATCCACATCTGCCACATTTTGATCTTCGAGAGCCATGCCTTCTCCTCGCTCGAGCATGAGCACGGAGTGACCCTGCCGGCTCAGAGCGCCGGCAACAGTGCCACCACCGGCACCACTGCCGATGATGATGACGTCGTAATGGCGGTCGTCGATGATCATGATTGAAAAAATGAAGGCCGATCTGAAAAGCTCAGATTGATTAGGTTGTGCGTTGCCAGACGTAAATCAAGAGGTAAAGAATGATCCAGATAACATCAACAAAGTGCCAAAAAAGACTGACTGAGGTGACGCCCATCTCGCCTTTCTCGTAATTGTTTGGTCTGAAAGATCGAAGTAGCATTAATCCCATCAACAGAATGCCTGTGATGACATGAAGGCCATGGAATCCTGTGAGCAGAAAAAATGTACCTCCAAAGACTCCACTGCTAAGGCTGAATTGAAGTTCTGACCATTCCACATATTGCCCGTAAACGAAATAAGTTCCCATCGCCATCGTGAGGAGCCATAGAGCCCGAAAGCCCCAAAGGTTTTTCTGATGTAAATAGCGTTCAGCAAAATAGGCCACAAAGCTTGAGCTAACTAGCACGATTGTGTTGATCAAAGGCATGCGTGTTTCGAGCCCTTCAACACCTTCAGGGAGCCATTCTGGTGCGGTGATTTTTAGAAGTGCAAAGCCAGTAAAAAAGGCTAGAAAAATGATGCTTTCTGAACACAGGAAAATGATGAAACCTGTGAGGTTGTGCCCATCGTGCTTGATGTGGCCGGGTTGATGATTGAGGGGTAAGTCGGGATTCGTTGTGGTCATCGTTTCAGGCCTCCATGGAGCGACGGATGTAGAAGTCCTCGTCTTCAACTAAAGGTTTGCCTAAGCCGTAGCCATAGGGACCATTAATGACAGTAGGAATATCGTCTTCGAAGTTTTCGGCAGGAGGTGGGGATGGCAAGAGCCACTCCAGGCCAATCGCTCTCCAGGGGTTGGGTGGAGCTTTGGGTCCGCGAGCCCAGGAACTCACCATGTTCAGGATGAAGGGAATTGAGGCAACGCCAAGCATGAAAGCTCCGATGCTCGCAATCACGTTCCAAATGGCGAATTCTGGGTCGTAGGAGGCAACGCGTCGGGGCATCCCTAGCAATCCAGCCCAGTGGAGTGGTAGCCAGTTGAGCGTGGCACCAATGAAGGTGAGTACGAAATGGACTTTCCCAAGGCCTTCGTAATACATCCTCCCCGTGAATTTTGGGAACCAGTGGTAAATGCCAGCGAAAACCCCAAAAACAATGGTGTTGAAGATTACATAGTGGAAGTGGGCTACCACGAAGTAGGTGTTACCGACATGGATATCGATTGGCACTGTGGCCAGCATCACACCAGTAATGCCGGCAAAAATGAAGTTGATCAAACCTCCGATGCAGAAAAGCATTGGTGTGCTCAACCTCAAATTGCCTGCCCAGAGTGTTCCTATCCAGGCAAATACCTTCACTCCAGTTGGGATGGCAATGAGCATCGTGGTGAACATGAAGATGTGACGCATCCAGTTCGGTGTGCCGGTGTAAAACATGTGGTGAGCCCACACGATCAGGCTGAGAAAAGTAATTCCGAAGGAGGCGATTGCTACAAAGCGATAGCCAAAGAGAGGTTTGCGCGAATAAACAGGAAAGAGCTCAGAGAAAATGCCAAAGACAGGCAGCACCAGCACATAAACGGCAGGGTGGGAATAGAACCAGAAAAAGTGCTGAAATAACACAGGATCGCCGCCACCCTCTGGCCTGAAAAAGCTTGTGCCGAAGCTGAGGTCAAACAGCAGCATCACCGCACCACCAGTAAGAGCAGGCAGTCCTATCAACTGGATGGTTTGGGCGGCCCATGCGGTCCAAACAAAAATCGGCATTCTGAAGAAACCCATTCCAGGGGCCCGCATCCGGATGATTGTTGTTACGAAGTTGATGGCACCCATGATCGAAGAGATGCCAGAGAGTGCTACTGCAAGAATCCAGAGAAACTCGCCATTAATGA
The DNA here is from genome assembly GCF_047302735.1 of Synechococcus sp. Cu2B8-bc1011. Lineage (NCBI taxonomy): Bacteria > Bacillati > Cyanobacteriota > Cyanophyceae > Synechococcales > Synechococcaceae > Synechococcus > Synechococcus sp. Cu2B8-bc1011. The sequence continues at coordinate 2,280,909 of NZ_CP138915.1, read as the reverse complement.
AATGGCCGAGTGGATTTTGCAGACTCATGGGTGGATAGGACCACCATCCCGATGAGGCTGGCCCACCGGGGGCGAAAAAGCTTCCCATCAAGACGATGGAGAACACCGGCACCAGCCAGAAAGCAGCTGCATTCAGCTTTGGAAATGCCATGTCAGGTGCCCCGATCATCGTTGGAATCAACAGGTTGTTGAAGCCGTTGAGAATTGGGAACAAAAACAGGAACAGCATCACTGTTCCATGCATGGTGTAGAGCCCGTTGTAGACCGTGGGATCCACAAGATCGGCGGGAGGAGTGATTAATTCACCCCGTACGATCATGGCCAAAAGTCCTCCTACCAAGAGGAAGAACAGCGCCGTAGCGATGTATTGAATGCCAATTACTTTGGCGTCGGTGTTGAAACTGAAAAAGCGCTTCCAGTTGTCAGGTGCTCCGGGAACTGGATGAGGTGCCTTGAGAATGCGGAGGTCGTAGGTGTTGCTTGTCATGGCATGTCTCAGGCGTCGTGAGGAACGGAGGGATCACCGGGGTCGTTCACCATCGGTGCAGGAGCTGGAGGTACGGTCGCCCAGCCTTTGTCACCGCGCGCGATGCGACGGTCATAGAGGGCGCGACTTGGATCAAGACCCTTTTGAAGCGGTTGTTGTGCCGTGGTCTTTAACCATGCGGCGAAGTCCTGCTCGGTTTCGACAATCACGTCGGTCTGGTTCTGTGAGAAATAGGCGCCGCTGAACATGGCGTCTCGGAGTCGGAATCTCCCTTCCTTCGTGGGAGTAAGGCTGTAAGAAATGATGCTGCCTGGGATGATGTCTTGTTTGAGCCGGAAGGCCGGTACATAGAAACTGTGGAGAACGTCTTCTGAGATCATGCGGAAATTCACTCGCTGATCAATCGGGAGATGTAGCTCAGAGCTGCGAACTCCGTCTGGATAGACAAACTCCCAACTCCACTGGCGGGCAATGATATCGATGGGTCCCACCTCGGCCATGGGATCGGTCTGTATCAGCACGGTTGGGTCCGTGCCGACGGCGTATTTATGCTTGGGTCCGAGGGTTTGAAGCTTCATATTGACGTTCATCGAATAGGTGGCGATTAGGAATACCGTCACCAGGGGAATGATCGTCCAAGTGATTTCCAATTTGGTGTTGCCCTCAATCGGCGCCCCATCACTTTCGTCATATTTTCCAGCCCGGTTGAATAACAGCACCCAACCCATCACACCTGTACAACCTAAAAAAATGAACGTGCCGACCCCCGTCTCTAATGCGAACAAATTGTCGACGTAAGGAGCGGCACTGGAGGCTTGTGGTGGGAACCAACTGAGAGACCAGTTCGCCATCAGTTTGGAAAGGATCAGATTGATCGCGATAGCGACTGTGATGATGACAATCGCGCTGATGTTGGGTCCCTTCTTGGGCGTTGTGGTCGTCATGGCAGCACCTCATTGAGATCGGCACCGGCGGCGAGGAGTTGATCCGCTGTGATATGAACGCCAAATTCACTGGCAAGCCATGCCCCAAGGCTTCCATGCACGCCCATGACCAGAAGCACTACGGCTCCGCAGCCGAGATAGAGCCAGCTCACCTGACGACCGTAATCTTTGCGCCACGAAAATCTCTGAAATCCTCTCCAGATAGCCATCACCACAATGATGAGTAGCAGGGCGACCCCTCCGATCGCATGCCACAGCATGGTGTCGATTGCATTCTGGCCAATGATGCTGCGAATTCCTTGTAGTGGAACGGCAAGGAGCATTTCGTAAAAGCCAGCTGCAACGGTGAAAAAGGTGATCACGCTGCAAGCGAGAATGTTGTACCAACCAACATCGTGAAACCCGCTTCGTGTTGCCGGTAGTGCCAGGAAACGAAAGACTCGTTTCTCCAAAGGGTAAAAGGCTCCTGCAAAATCAAACGCGATTCCGATAGCAAACAGCCCAATGGTGAAATGCACCAAATTGGGATGGATCGGGATCGAGTAGGGGAGATCATTAGCCCCAAGTTTGTCGGCGATTTCATTCACCGGCGAGAGAATGGTGCTGATGCAATTCATAACAGGGCTCCACTACGGACTGCTTCGACAACCGGGACCGTGTGGAGTCCATAAACCCAAACGAGTTTGTCGCCTAGGTAAACCTGGCAGAACACCAAAATGGCTAAAACTGAATCAATTATCAGAAATCCTCTGGGCAGCACTGTGGGATCTTTTTGCCTTGCGACGTATCGCCAGCCTGTTAGCAGGCTGAGAATCGCAGCGAGGGACCAACCAATCGTGCTGTGGTAATTCAAAATGTCTCTTGAAGCTCCATAAGGAGTGGCTAAACCGGCTTCAATCTGTCCAAAGATGATGGCCACGAAAATGGCCACTGTCGCCACCAGCAAGTTCCAGAAGCTCACCTCAAAGAGGTTCTGGCGCCGTGTGAGCACTCCAATCAGGTCAAACACCACCGTGATCAGAGCCATCGCAATCACGAAATGCACCACGATGGGATGAATGACATCTAGCCAGGGGAGATTCTTGTCGTTGAGCGGGGGGAGCAGCCCAATCATCGGCATGCCGATCGAAGCATTTCAAGCATGTACATCTTTCGCTCTGCAGTCATCCCTCCATAACGGAATGCAAGCAGAAGTCTTTTTAGCTTGAGAGCTCTTTGCGTTTGAGCTGTCTCCAATAGCGAGCTGCCTGAACGACGATCAGAACGACAACGGCTGGCAGCACAACGCAAAGCATGACGAGCCGAAATTCATCTGACCAAGAGGAAAGCCCGGTGCGGGGGAGAACATTGTCTGTGATGTAAAGAACGTATAAGCCGACTAGTAATCCACCTTCAAGTCTGGTAATTCGTCCTTTTGTCCAGAAGATTGGTAGGCAAGCCAAGCTGGTCAGAATCATCACAGGCATGTCGTCATGGATTAAATCCGGAGTGACATTCAGACCTCTTGCTCCTGCCGCGATGGCACCTCCAGCAAGAACAAGGAGAAGATTCAGGAGACAGCTGCCAACGACGTTGCCGATGGCGAGATCGGTTCTCCCTCGCAATGCAGCGACCAGAGAGGTGATCAATTCCGGCATGGAGGTGCCAGCAGAAACAATGGTGAGTCCGATCACGGCTTCACTCACGCCCAGGCTTAAGGCAACGGAGCTGGCTCCTTTCACCAGCAGGTGAGCGCCGCAGCCAAGGACAACAATGCCCACCACGAGTTGAACCAAGGCTTTGATCCAGCCCTGTTGGGCGGTTTTCACGTCAATCTCTGGTTCGGCAGGCTCCATTTCCTCTGGTTCCTCCCGTGCGGTTCGGATTTCCCAAACAGTGTTGATGACAAGAGCCAGCAAGAGAGCGACGCCCGATTGCCAGGTCACACGTCCGGCCGAAGCCATCCCCCAAGCCGCCGCCGAGACGGCTAAGAGGAGGGGGACATCCCTTCTCACCAGGCGGCTTTCCACTTTCAGAGGAAGAACGAGGGCGCTGCAGCCGAGCACGACCAACACGTTAAAAATGTTGCTTCCCACCACGTTGCTGACGGCGAGTGCATCAGCCCCTTGAACCACAGAACTGATACTGACAAAAAACTCTGGAGCGCTCGTTCCAAGCGAAACAACTGTCAGGCCAATGACCAGCTGAGGGACGCCGAGGATGACGGCAAGAATCACCGCACCCTGAACGAATAACTCTCCTCCTCCGAACAGGAGTCCGATTCCCACCAAGAGCTCGAGGGTAGAGATCAGAAAGTCAGGCATCGACTCCGTGCTTGTTTAGCGACCATTGTCCTTACCAGCCTCAACGGCTTTAGCGGTGACGAGGATTAACATCATTCAACTTCAATGACGAGACTCTGGTGCTCCTGAATTACATCAGCACCCGCAATATCCGGGGGGATGCTTTTGGCGGACTAACGGCAGCTGTGGTTGCACTTCCGATGGCATTGGCTTTTGGAGTGGCCTCTGGTGCTGGTGCAGCAGCAGGTCTCTGGGGTGCTGTGATTATCGGTTTGGTGGCTGCTCTTTTCGGCGGTACGTCCACCTTGATTTCCGAACCCACTGGTCCCATGACGGTGGTGTTCACCGCGGTGATTCTTAATTTCACCAGTCAAATCCCCGACCGAGGAACAGCCCTCGCTCTGGCTTTCATGGTGGTGATGCTGGCAGGTCTTTTCCAGATCCTGTTCGGACTTTGTCGACTAGGTCGATACATCACGATGATGCCTTACACCGTGATTTCAGGCTTTATGTCTGGAATCGGTGTGATTCTGGTGATCCTTCAGTTGGCCCCGTTTCTAGGGCAGACCAATCCAAGCGGTGGTGTGATCGGCACCTTGTCCAGTCTTCCTCAATTGATTTCAGGTGCACAACCCCTTGAGTTTTTACTCGCACTGATCACTCTCCTGATCCTCTGGTTTACCCCTGAAAATTGGAAGCGTTTTTGTCCTCCTCAGCTTCTCGCCTTAATTGTTGGAACAGCTCTATCACTCACAGTATTTGCGGATGTGGGGTTAAGTCGAATTCCAGAGTTTTCAGCTGATTTTCCCAGTTTCCAACCACCTACGTTATCTGGTATCACTCCAGATTTGCTGCGGTTGATGGTGGTGAATGGAGCAGTATTGGGGATGCTCGGCTGTATTGACGCTCTGCTGACATCTGTAGTGGCAGATAGCCTGACGCGTACAGAACATAACTCTAATAAAGAATTAATTGGACAGGGTCTCGGGAATTTGGTGTCTGGTTTGTTTGGTGGTTTGCCTGGGGCCGGAGCCACGATGGGAACGGTTGTCAATATTCAGGCTGGAGGGCGTTCGGCCTTGTCCGGAATTGTACGAGCACTGATTTTGATGCTTGTCATTTTGCTGGCAGCACCTCTGGCGTCGCTCATTCCCCTCGCAGTGCTTGCGGGCATTGCTCTCAAGGTTGGATTTGACATTATCGACTGGAGTTTTTTAATGCGTGCGCATCATTTATCGATGAAGGCGGCATGCATCACTTATGGGGTGATTGGTCTCACTGTTCTTGTGGATTTGATTTGGGCCGTCTTTATCGGAGTGTTTGTCGCCAATGTTTTAACGATTGAACGCATGACGGCCCTTCAGTCCAAGGGGGTGAAGACGATTAGTACGACCGATGATGATGTGACTCTTCCGCTCGAAGAACAAGCATTGCTCGATCGAGCTTCGGGACGATTGTTGCTCTTTCAGCTCACAGGTCCAATGATTTTTGGTGTCGCCAAAACCATCAATCGTGAGCACAATGCGATTGAGGCCTGTGAAGCTGTGTTATTTGATCTCAGCGAAGTTTCGCATCTTGGTGTGACCGCCTCACTAGCGCTTGAGAATGCGATCAAGGAGGCTATCGAGGTGGGTCGTTCGGTGTATTTGGTGGTCTTGCCAGGCGCAACTCGAAGGCGTTTAGAGAAACTGAAGTTGCTCGATCTTCTCCCAGAAAATCACGTCAGCGCAAATCGCCACGAGGTCTTGCTGAATGCGGTGAATCAATTGCCTTCACTCCAGAAGCTCTCTTCTTAGATGACGTCCTCAGATCGTCTGGTCTTGCGTCGTCCGGATGACTGGCATGTGCATCTCAGGGATGGCGCCATGTTGAAGGCTGTACTTCCTGCCACTGCCAGAACCTTTGCCCGGGCGATCGTGATGCCCAATTTGCGTCCACCTGTGACGTCGGTCGATGAGGCAGTCGCTTATCGCGCCAGGATTCTCGCGGCTCTGCCCGAGGGAGTCAGCTTTGAACCTCTGATGACGGCCTATCTCACCGATGCCATCGATCCTGGGGAATTGGACCGCGGCTTTCGTGAGGGCGTGTTCAGTGCAGCCAAGCTTTATCCCGCTAATGCCACCACCAATTCAGCAGCTGGTGTGAGTGATCTCCATAACATTTCAGCAGTGCTGGAGTGTATGGAGGCCATTGATATGCCCCTCCTGATTCATGGCGAGGTCACCGATCCCGATGTGGACGTGTTTGATCGGGAAGCCCAATTCATTGAGCGGCACTTGAAGCCTTTGCGTGAACGTCATCCCAGGCTGCGCATCATTCTCGAGCACATCACCACTGAGGAAGCTGTGATCTATATCCGGGAGTCTTATCAGGGCGGTGATCAACGCATCGCCGCCACGATCACGCCGCATCATCTTCACCTCAATCGAAATGCGATGTTTGTCGGTGGCCTGCGCAGTGACTTCTACTGTCTTCCGATTGTGAAACGAGAATGCCACCGAAGGGCTTTGGTCCAGGCTGCCACCAGTGGTCTTCCTTGTTTCTTCTTAGGTACGGACTCGGCACCACACCCCCGCTCAGGTAAGGACTCAGCGTGCGGATGTGCAGGAATTTTCAATGCGTTCCATGCGCTGGAGAGTTATGCCACCGTGTTTGAACAGGAAGGAGCACTTGATCGCCTTGAGGGCTTTGCCAGTGAGTACGGTCCGCATTTTTACGGTCTGCCCCTGAATGCAGACACCGTGACGTTGGTTCGGCGGGATCAGCCCATTCCCTCTCGATTGTTGCCTCCCCAGTCAGCACGCGTTGGGGATGACACCTTGCCTGAGTCAGAGTGGCCTCTCCTTTTTCATGCCGGGGAAACACTCGCCTGGTGTGTGGAAATAAATGGGCACTCCGGCCCAAACTGAATAGGGTTCTGCCAGGAGATCGTGCAAGATCATGAGCGACCCTCTGGCACCTGTTGCTGAAACCTATTGGCATCTCTGGACGGATGCCGATGGGATCAGTCGGCAAGAGAGTTGCACGATTAGTCAGTTCACTCTTGGTCGTCTGGGAGAGCGCAATTCACCTCAGTTTTCAAGAGGTTTGATGAAGGATGGCAATGCGTTTGTTACTTATCTGCCGGTCGGCTGGGTGGGGCCTTGGCATGAGAATCCTGAGCCAAAATGGATTTATGTGCTGCGTGGGGCCTGGACTGTGACGAGTATGGATGGGCAGATTGCATTGATGAAAGCTGGCGAATATTCGTACGGCGGAGATCAGGGTTGCATCATGACGCCAGATGGACGCACTGGACATCTTTCCGCGCAGGTTGGCGATGAACCCTGTGTGCAACTGATTATCCAGCGCAATGATCAAGCTTGGAGAAATCTTCCTCCAGGATCATTCAGCTGAAAGGACAAACAATGAGCGTGTATCGCAGTGAGTTTGTCGAGACCAGTGTCGAAGTGGTCGATCCTCGATTTCACTCATTGGTGTTGTTCAACGCACAGTTGGAGAAACTGTTCGACGGTTGCCGATGGCTGGAGGGGCCGGTGTGGTTCGGTGACCAGCAGCGGCTACTGGTGTCTGACATCCCAAACGATCGGATTTTGTCTTGGGATGAAAGCAATGGTCTCCGTATTTTTCGACATTCCGCTGGCTTCCCTAATGGGCAAACAAGGGATCGTCAGGGCCGGTTACTGACTTGCAGCCATGGTCATCGTGCTTTGCTGCGAACAGAACACAACGGTCAGGTTGTTTCGTTAGTGGACTCTCATCAGGGCCAGCCTTTAAACACCCCCAATGATGTTGTGGTCAAGAGTGATGGCACTGTCTGGTTCAGTGATCCTCTCTATGGGCTGGTCAATGATTTCGAAGGAGGGCGTCGGCACTCCTGTCAGCCAGCGGTGATTTATCGCTTTGATCCGGCGGATCGCTCACTCCAGGCCATGACGTCTCCAGACGAGGTGAAAGGGCCAAATGGGCTTGCCTTTTCACCTGATGAGTCGATGCTGTATGTCGTCGATACCTGTGCCCCGGATGATTCGACCCCTGATCCCCTGATCCACCTATTCGACGTTGAGGAAGGCGGTTCGAAGCTCTCGGGCCGCCGAGATTTCCACCGAGTCAACAATGGCAACGCCGATGGAATTCGTGTGGATGCGATCGGCAATGTCTGGAGCAGTGCTGGTAACGGGGTCCATTGCATTGCTCCCGATGGAACTTTGCTGGGCCGGATTGCTACACCACGTCTGGTCGGCAACCTCTGCTTCGGTGGTGTGAATGGCAATCGGCTGTTTTTGTGCAGCTGGGACACTATGTATTCCATTTATGTCAACACAAGGGGGCTGCAGCACCCTGCTCTGTCCTAATGAATCAAGGTCAACTTTCGACCCCATGAGCAGCTTGTCTCGACGACATTGCAGCCATGGCGACGACGATAGATTTTAGTTCAGCTCTTTGGACATCCTGGTGCATCAGCCATCAGCGAGCTTGACGTTTTCGCCGGATGCCCTCGAGGCCCTTGCTGCCGGCAAGGAACTTGAGGGACATCTTTGGAAGATGGTGATTCAGTGGACCTGATCCGATGCGAATGATGAACTGCGAAGCCTTCGCGATCAGAGCCCAGGGCTGCTCATCATGATCCCGCCATCTGCGAACACGCTAGTGGCTGTCATGTAGCTGGCTCCATTCCCGGCCAAAAAGGCAACCACTGAAGCGATTTCCGCTGGCTGTGCCATACGCCCAATCGGGATGGCTGCATTCAATTTGGCTAGTAATTCTGGATCGTTCATGGTGGAGTCGTTAATGGGGGTTGCAACTGCTCCGGGGCCTACATTCACGATGGAGACGCCTTTGCCTGCGAGTTCCACTCCAGCCGTGCGTGTGAGCATGCGAACGCCCCCTTTGGCGACGCAGTATGGGGTGTTATTTGGCATAGGCCAATCTTCATGGACTGAAGAGATATTGATGATTCGGCCACCACTTCCTTGGCTAATCATCTGTTTTGCAGCGTATTGAGTAGCGAAGAATACACCGCGTAAATTCACATTCATAACGTTGTCAAAGTCTTCTGGAGAGGTATCCAGAATCGATGTACGCGTTTCGATACCAGCATTGTTTACCATCACATCAATTTTTCCGAATGTTTGTACAGCGGTATCGATTAACTGTTGTAGATCCTCGAGCTTGCTGACATCAGCCTGAACACCAATCGATCGACCACCGAGTTCGCCCACTTCATCGATTAATTCCTCAGTCCGCTCAGGATGAGAGCGGTAGTCGATCACGACTTTGGCGCCCAGGCTTCCCACCACTTCAACAATTGCTTTGCCAATACCGGAATTTCCGCCTGTGACAACAATGACTTTGTCCTGCAGGCAGAGGGAAGCTAAAGCGTGGGGAACCTGAGTCATGGCTCTTTTTAGATCTACTCTTCAATTAGCCGCTTTTGTCAGTCCTGGCAGTTAATCGGTAAGCCTTGTTGCTATCAACAGACAAAGGTTTCCAGGACAATAGATGGTTTCACAATCTGGACGGATTGAGGGTGTGGCGTTTTCAGCCCCTCAACCTGAAGCACTAGCACCCCTTTTCGATGCTCTCGGAGCTGTTGCGCAACCTCGGCAATGTCTCGAGAAAGAGGCCGCTGTGCAGCGTTTTGGACTGAGCGCCGGTCGGGCAGAGATCACTCCTTTTTTGTTGGGCCATGAACGCATTGAAATCATTCACTTCCCGGAGGCACCACTACGCCACAAGGTGGATCCAGGGCCGTCGAACACACTGTGGTTTCAACATGTCGCGATTGTGGTGCGTGATTTGCTGAGGGCTGCTGAGAGATTGGCGCCTGTTGTGACCCCCATTTCTGCTGCACCTCAATATCTGCCCAATGGGGTTGGAGCGTGGAAATTCAGAAATGCTTGCGGCCATGCGATGGAACTCTTGTTTTTCCCAGAGGGGATGGGCGATCCCCGTTGGCATCAATCCGGCGAGTCTTTATTTCAGGGGCTTGATCACAGTGCAATCGCTGTTTCTGATTCGGATCGGAGCCTGCGCTTTTATGTTCGCGAGTTGGGATTGGAGTTGCGATACGCCTCTTACAACCAGGGTGTGGAGCAGCAACGGCTTGATGATTTGGACGCTGCTGAGGTTGTGATTCATGGAGTTGGAGGAAGATCTGGTTGTGGAGTTGAGTTTCTTCGTTACGTGCAGCCTGAACCGATAGGACCGTCCTCCGTTGATTTGCATCCTCAAGATGCTCTTTATGCTCAGATCCTGGTAAGGGACACCACCTTGGCGACAGGTCAATTGTTGGTGGATCCTGATGGTCATCGCCTTTGGCTTCATCCTTGATGACTACAACGACAACTGTTTGTAATGTTTGTGCATCGTGGTGAAACTCATGGACGTTGTTTCTCTTCTGGTTCCTGATTCCTCTTTGGGGTTTGCATCCAGTGGTTTGATCTTGCTTCGCCTTTTCACCGGTTTAGTTTTCATTCGTCATGGCTGGACGAAATTAAGCAACCTTGGCCTTTGGGCTGATGCGATGAAAACTCCCGCTTGGCTCTGCTTTCTTTCGGCCTTTTCAATGTGGGCTGGAGGTATCGCTTTAGTGGTTGGGTTCCTCACGCCATTAGCGGCAATGGCCATTGCTGTGTCGATGATTTATGCCGTTGTCTTGGAGCTTCGCAATGGCTTTCCCTTTATCGCCCCTGATCCCTTTCAAATCCCTCAGGGAGATTACGCAGGCCCTATGGGAGTTGGAGAGCCTCCTAGTTGGGAAAAAGCAGCGATGTATGTGGTGATGTGTTCAGTTTTGATGACATCAGGTGGAGGGCCAATCAGTGTTGATCTGCTTTGGGTTGCTCCACGTTTGCAACAGTTTCTGGCTTAACCGTTGAGTCGCTCACGCAGGTGATCGCTGATGCGAATGGCATTAGCGATAGCGGTGAGAGATGGATTCACCGCTGCGCTGCTTGGGAAGAAGCTGGTATCAACAACGTAAAGGTTGTCGACATCATGAGTGCGGCAATTCAGATTTAGGACAGAGGTTTTTGGGTCTTGACCAAATCGACAAGTGCCGCATTGATGGCCTACTGCCGCAAGCTCCATGGCTGATGCAAAGTACACCTGCCTTTCTGCTAAGTGATTTTTTAGGTACAGCTTGTCTAGTAATCCTTCTAACCTTGAGATTAACTCCTGCGATGCTTGATTATTGGTTGGGGTGTAGTTCAGATGAATTTTACCTTCATGATTAACTGTGACACGATTGGATGACCGAGGTAGATCCTCTGTTTGCATCCAAAAATCCAGGGAATGCTCTGCGAGTTTGTCCATGCTCCAAGTCGGAGCTAAGGCGGTCAGTCGTGGTTTATATCCTTTCATCATGGCCCCATTGGTTTTGCCCGTCATTTGCACATGACCCATTGGAAAATCAAAATCGTTGTCTCCGAAGTACCAGTCATTGATGGCTACCGTTTTCTGAAACACCGTGTCATTTGGCTCATGCGCTAAGGCCACAACTGCTTTGCAGTTGTGGTACATATAGTTTCTTCCTACCTGATCCGAGCTGTTGGCTAATCCGTGGGGGTGCGCCTCATTAGCTGACATTAAAAGCAGACGAGCCGAATTCGCGGCCCCTGCAGAGATCACAACAATACTTCCCTTGAAATGCCGTTCTTTGCCTTCGTGATTCACAACTACTTCACTGACCTCACGGCCCGAGGAGTTGGTGTTGAGCCGAACAACCTCGGCATTGGTTAGGAGGAAAACGTTGTCATGATTGAGCGCTGGCCTCACTCCCATCACTTCAGCATCGCCTTTTGCATGCACCAAACAGGGAAAACCATCGCAGCGGTTACAGCGCACGCAGTCACTAAATGCTGGCGATGTTTCGTTGAGAGCAACACCTGTGGGCTGATGAAAAGGTCTTAGTCCTGCAGATCGAAGGTCATCGACCAGCTTTTGCATTCGGGGTTCATGGCTAATCGGTTCGTAGGGATAAGGAGACGATGCAGGGGGTTCAAACGGGTCTTCGCCTCTTAAACCATGCACGTGATACCACTCTTCTGCTTTGCGGTAATAGGGTTCAAAAACGTCATATTTGATCGGCCATTCCGGTGACTCTCCATCAACATGCATCACCGATTCAAAGTCACGCTCACGCAGCCTGAAGTGAGCAGCCCCATACATTTTTGAAGCACCACCTACGAAGTAATGGCTTCCTGGTTGGAAGGATGTCCCATCTTTGTCTTCCCAAAGATCCTTGGAGACATAACGATCATTTTGGAACACTTCAACCGGATCCCAATTTTGAGGTTCTCTTGGCAGCCATCCACCTCGCTCGAGGATCAGAATCGAATGGCCGGAATCGGCAAGTGCCCTGGCCAGAGTTCCACCCCCAGCGCCACTTCCGATGATCACAACATCAAAGTCTTCTCCTTGAGGTTCGATCGACGTACAGCGCGCAGTCGATCGGGTGGAGCAAACCATGATCTTGATCTGGGTAAATCATTTTCAAGGTAGTCAGATTGGCGCGTTGCGTCAGCTTTCTTTGTTGGGTTGCCAACGCTGAAGTTGCGTCATCATTTTTGCAACGATTGCGGTCCAGCCTGTTTGGTGACTCGCTCCAATCCCTGATCCATTACAGCCATGAAAATATTCATTGAATAGGAATAAGTCACGCCATAGGGGGTCATTTTGGAAGAGTTCAACATCACCATTGAAGGCTCTGCGTTGGTTTTCATCCCGTCTGAATATTCCAATAAGGCGCTTCTCTAGTTCAAGAGAAATTTCCCAGAGATTCATTTCTTGTCCAGAACCTGTTGGGAACTCTATTTTGAAATCATCGCCGAAGAAATGACCAAATTTCTGAAGAGCCTCGATTAATAGGAAATTAATTGGCATCCACACTGGCCCACGCCAATTTGAATTTCCTCCGAACATTGCTATGGGGCTGTCTGCAGGGCTGTAGCTAATCGAAGCATAGTCATCACCCTGTTGATATGAATATGGGTTGTTTTCATAGGCTTTGGATAGGCTTCTGATTCCATAAGGGGAAAGGAATTCTTCTTCATCGAAAACGCGTTTAAGAATGCGCCTAAGTCTTTCAGGTGGAACGATGGAGAACAAAATGCGATCGTGATTCCAGGATCCAAGGTGGCTGATTGCATCGAAAGGTGCTCCCCGTTCTTCTTCGAGCTGGGCGAGATGTAGGCCAACGTCTAGAGAGGGAATAGCTTTTACGCTGCTGGCGGCAAAGCTATTGACAGCTAAAAGTGGGATGAGACCACTAATCGATCTAGTGCGCAGATAATCAGTAGAGCCATCAGGGCGCTTGAGAACGTCATAATAAAAGCCATCTTTATCGTCCCAGTTAACAAATCCTCGGCCAACAGAACTATTTAGAGAATATGTTAGACGAGTAAAATCGCGAACAAAACGTGAGCACAGTTCGATGTATTCTTCTCGATCTTCTTCTGCAAGAATCACCGTTGTTTGTAGCAAGTTAAGGCTCAGGAGCCCCATCCAGGCTGTGCCATCTGATTGTTCGATGCGACTTCCGTCTTTAAGAGGATAGCGTCGATCGAAGATGGCAATATTGTCGAGGCCTAGGAAGCCTCCCTCAAACAGGTTGTCTCCATTGCGATCAGTTCTGTTTGTCCACCAACCATATTCGAGCAATAGCTCTCGGAGACTTGCCCTTAAGAAGGCATAGTCTCCTTCTCCTGTGTGGCGGCGGCTGATCTGAAAGATACGCAGGGCTGCCCAGGCACCAATGGGTGGATTGGCATCAGAAAGTGCCCATTCGTAGGCAGGGGATTGACCATTTGTTGCTGTGTAATAGGCCTGTCTTAGCATTCGACATTGTTGCTTCGCTTCAGCAGCATCGAATTCTGCAAAAGCGACGGCGTGAAACATTAAATCCCATTGGCAGAAGTAGGGGTATTCCCAGCAATCTGGCATGGAAATAATATTTTTAGCGCGTAATGTTTTCCAGTAAGCGTTTTCAGTTTCCCAGCGTTGTTTGGGAGGGCGAGTTGAGTTGTTGTCTCCTCTTAGCCAGCGAGTGACATTCCAGTTGTAAAATTTTCTGCACCAGAACAGCCCTGCTCCTGCAGCAGAGTGGATGGCGCGGTCTTCGTCGTTGAGACCTGGAGCAATCCATTCCTGATGATGCTTCCATTCCAGGTATCGCATCTCAACCAAACGTGCGCTGTCCGCTGCAGCGATTGGCAATGTTTGGTTCGTTGCTTGGTCGCTTTGTCGACGCAGTCGTAAATGCACAACCCAAGACTCTCCTGCGGCGAGAGTGTGATGGAGGTGAAGAGCGGCTTTGCTGCCCTGCTGAGCTGGATTGACGGCGTTCTGTTCCCCGTTAATTAGATAGCGGTTGAAGGCGTCTTTCACGTAAGGCTGAGTCAGGGGTTCGCCCCAGAGAGCCTGAGTATTGGTTTCATTTTCTGTGAAAAGCCACGTGCCCTTTTCACTGCAGTTCAGTTCGTAAGCATCAAGGCCATCAATGGCCTCCGACACCAAACTGTTTCCTTGGAGATGCAAGTTTGGCCGTCTCGACTGAGGATCTCCCCAGGACCAGGTGTTGCGGTACCAAAGGCTAGGTAAGAGATGTAGCTCGGATGATTCATCACTGTGATTTGTGATGGTGAGGCGAATGAAGATGTCTTTGGCATCAGCTTTTGCATATTCGACTTCCATGTCGAAAAAGCGATTGTCTGAAAAGATTCCTGTATCGACTAGCTCATATTCTTTTTCGTCGCGGGAGCGACGCCTGTTTTCATCACGAAGATGTTGATAGGGAAATGTTGCTTGTGGGTAGCGATAAAGGGCTTTGGCATAACTGCAGGTTGGTGTTCCTGCCAGGTGATACATCGTGTCCTTGATGTCTTCACCGTGATTGCCTTCGGGATTCCCGAGGCCGAACAATCGTTCCTTGAGAATTGGATCCCGACCGTTCCAAAGTGCAGGCGCGAAGCAGAGCAATCCCTCAACGTCGCTCAAGCCAAGTAAGCCATCCTCTCCCCAGCGGTAGGTGCGTAGGTGGCTCTGCTCGAAGGGAAATGACTCCCATGCATTGCCGTCAGCGGAATAATCCTCCCGAACGGTGCCCCATTGACGGTCGCTGAGGTAGGTCCCCCATAAATTCCATGCGACATCCCCAGCCTCACGCTCTTTGCAGCGATGGATCTCATGAGGAGGTTCTTCCCGCTTTTGGGTCGAGAGCGCGTTGACGGAACTGGACATCACTCGACCGATCGGTGCGAGCTCTCAAATTAGGAAGTGTGCTCGGCCTTGACCACGTCAGACCTAATGGGGGCGGGGGGACTTGAACCCCCACAGGCTTTTCAGCCCAAACGATTTTAAGTCGCGTGCGTCTACCGATTCCGCCACGCCCCCGCGTGCCATGCAAGCTCGCTTCGACATCTTAGATTCACCCTAACCAGGTCGTCTTCTGTGTCCATCGAGAATCTTCTGTCTTCGGTTTCCTTAGACACGCTGCTTGTGATCGGTGGCTATGCGGCTTTGGGTGGCCTCTACCTCGTTGTGATGCCACTCCTACTCTTCTTTTGGATGAATGTGCGCTGGCATGTGATGGGGAAGATCGAGCGCTTCTCTGTGTACGGCCTGGTGTTCTTCTTCTTCCCGGGGATGATTGTGTTCGCACCATTCCTTAATCTCCGCCTCAGCGGCCAAGGGGAGGTTTAAGTCCCTTGACGCGTGCAGGTGTTCTCAAGCTTGGTCTGGGTCTCTTACTCGCTGGGGGTGTTGGTTTCTGGCTGTTTAAGGCTGCAGGGTTTGAGGGGTTTTCAGCAGGAATCGCTGCTGAAGCTGTGTTGGTGGTGATTGTTGTGGGTTGGACAGGCTCCTACCTCTTCAGGGTGGTGACTGGACAGATGACCTACATGCAGCAGCGACGCCGCTACCGAAAGGAATACGACCAACTCACAACAGAGCAGCTTCAGGCTCGTTTTGATGCCTTAAGCCCGGATGAGCAGCAAGCCTTGCTCGCATCTCTCAATTTGGATGAGTCCGAAGCGGAACAGACCACTAAACCGTAGGCTCCGTTAATCAGACCCTCTGCTTTCTGTGACGGATCAATTTTCGAGGATTGAAGCGGTTTTCTCCCGAACGGCTCAGGAGCAACGCATGGCATTGATGCCATTTTTGATGGCAGGGGATCCAGATTTGAGCGCAACTGCTGATCTGCTTCTGAGCCTTCAAGCCAATGGTGCTGACATTGTTGAGCTAGGGATCCCCTACTCGGATCCACTGGCAGATGGTCCTGTGATTCAGGCTGCTGCCTTTCGGGCTTTGGAGCAAAAGACCACGCCAGCGAAAGTGATCGAGATGTTGGCTGGGTTGAAAGATCAGCTCAGCATGCCTGTGATTCTGTTTACCTACACGAACCCGCTACTCAATCGAGGGCCGGAGCGCTTTTTTGCGGATGCTGCTGCTGCTGGTGCTGCAGGCTTAGTGGTGCCTGATCTTCCTTTGGAGGAAGCGGAGAGATTGTCGCCTTTGGCTGCGACGTTTGGACTGGATTTGGTGCTGCTCGTTGCACCGACAACACCACAGAATCGGATGCAGCGAATTGCTGAATCCAGCCGTGGTTTCACTTATTTGGTGAGTGTGACCGGTGTAACTGGAGAGCGCGTGAAGCTCCAAGATCGCGTGGCGTCTTTAGTGCGCGATTTAAAGGCTTGTAACAGCGGTCCGGTGGCTGTTGGGTTTGGGATTTCTGGTCCTGAACAAGTTTTGCAAGTGAAACAGTGGGGAGCTGATGGTGCGATTGTGGGCAGTGCTCTGGTGAAACGCATTGCCGCTGCAGCGCCCGGGAAAGCCGCATTAGAGGCCGGAGAGTTTTGCAGGCAATTGAGGGATGCTGCTGGATGATGATCTGGCTTGCTTATCGAAGCTGTTGTCCAAAGAGATCGAAATCGAACCAGAGGCTTCTTAATGTGATTGTCAACAACGATTCAATCGATTTAAATGATTTATGCAGTGTAAAGATGCCATTCTATTGTCAATAAAACACTTAAGGGAGGGTTGATCAATGGCGCGCTTCGTTCTTTGGGGTACATATTGTGATGGCGCACTTCAAAAGCGTGAGCCTTTTCGAGATGAGCATCTTGCTGGACTGCGTGCTCTTAAAGAACAGGGAACATTAATCACGTTGGGCCCTACGGAAGGAAGCACTCATGTCTTTGCCATCTTTGAATCAGACAGCAAAGCCAGCGTCTGTGCCCTCCTTGAACAAGATGTGTATTGGCGTGAAGGAATTTGGACGCAGCTGGATGTTTATCCCTGGGTCCAAGCCTTTTGAGCCTGTTGCCAAACCCATTCGGCTACAACCACATCCCCACCGTCTCCAAGGGCATCGGCGTAACCACTCATTTGTCCGATTCCTTCTCGGGCAACTTGTGCGATGGCCTCGCTGCTATCGAGTCCACGTTGTCGCAATGCTTTGATCTTGAGTGTGCGCCCTCGACGAATAATGTTTGTGCCATTGGGGTGGCAGCTAGCGCAATTGTTTTGAAATAAGGAGGCTCCCGACTCAACTGCAAGTGCAGTCGATGGCCATACCAGCATCACGGCAAGCAGAATTGATGACAGAAGTGAAATCATGCTCACAGATGCTGGTCAAGCAATAGTTTGCTTCCTTGTTCTGCGAAGTGCTGATGCTTGTCTCGATTGTTGGCAGGATTAGAGAATTCAGGGAACTTCCAGTTGGCCGAAAAGGATCTTCAGCGATTCCTGCAGAAGGTGAATCATTTGAATGGCTTGGTTCAGTCACTTCGCGATCATCCTGAGCGACGTCAGCAGCTCGCTGCTTGTGACGATCACAACTCAGTCGTGCAACTGGCCCGGTCCTGGGGGTTTGAAATCGCTCGGCGCTGGGGAGATGAAGAGAGAGCAGTGATTGATCGGCCGCCTAACAACTTGTTCCTCGGACAGGGTTTGGAACCCGGAGAGGAGCAAGAGAGCATGCTTTGCCAAGGCCGTGGTTGGCGGTTGATGCGGATTGAGTCATGCGCGGCTTCTAGCCCGAAGGAGTTCTGGTACGACCAGGCTGAAAACGAGTGGCTAACCCTGTTGCGCGGTAGTGCCAGATTGCAATTCAAGGATCCCGATGAATGGGTCGATCTCAGCGCGGGAGATCAGCTCTTGATTGCAGCCCATCGTCGCCACCGCCTGGCGAGGACAGATCCTCATCCTGGGACTGTATGGCTCGCTCTGTATTGGTCTGTGAATTCCAGTCCTCCTGTCTTGCCATTGAATCAAGAGGGCTTGAGCGTTTGACGAGCCAGTAGGAGCCGGCAAGGGCAATCGAAGCGATACCAAGCCCAATCAGAAGTTGCGGTTTGTTTTCAGATCCTGCAGGTAAAACAATCACTTTTCGGGCAACAGCCGTTAAAGCTGTTACCAGAACGAGCTCAATCTGGATGACATGTTTCCTGAGGTAGCTGGTGACGTTCTGAAGAACTTCAAGGGCAATCAGGACGGTGAGGAGATCTCCAAGAATTTTGATCAGCCCATCACCGAGCCAATAGGAATTGCGCTCGGTATAAATCAGCGCAAGGCTGACCCGAATCGTGAGTTGAATCAGGGCGGCCACAATCACCACGGCTGTGATGACCGTGAGCAGCTTGGCTACTTGTTGCTCTGCGGAGTCGACGAGCAGCAGGAAGGATCGACGTTTGCGACGGGCCTGAGGCACGGCTGATCAGTTGGTGAATGGGGAGTAGTAAGGCTTGGCAGGGGTTGTACCTGCGGGGTTTTCGATCTTGGTATCGCAGGTGATCGAGCCGTCGTCTCCCGTGACGCAATCCGTTGGCACCACAGTGCTGCTTGGCCCCGAGCGGCTGTTAGGTCCAAGGAGCCATGTTTCCGTTTGAGCCTTCGCCATCTGGGGAGCAACAACACAGAAACCAGCACCAGCCATGAGTCCGATGCTGAAGACGAGGGAAGCGGATAAACGCAAGGCAGGAAGGCATCTAAGACCACTTTGCCTGTGATTTTGCTCAGTTGCCGCGATCGTCGCGGATTTCGCGCAGAAGGAGATCGAGTTGGCCAAATGGATCCGTGTCGGTCGTTAAGTCGCCTGCGGAAGCGTTGGCATGGGCGGGAGCCTGATTGATCCAATCAGCTTCGATGCTGCAGAGCTTTGCTGCGAGCCGGGGCAGTCCTCCGAGCCGATGCTCTCGTTCAAGCACTTCCATCAGAGCGGGCATGCGTGTTGAGGTTGCTCGGAGGCTTCGGCGAAGATCGGCTTGGGTTCGACCCTGCTGTTTCAGCCAATCCTTCAACATTGAGGTCAGCTCTTCCTCAACGTCGGGAGACCAGGGGTTCATGAGCGTCCGAGGGGAAACCATCGATCCAGTCTGCGTTGTGCCCGTAGACGAATGTCCGGTGTGATGTGCTTACTGCATAAACCGATCACAGCTGTTAAGGCAACAAGGTCATCGCTAAAACCCGCGACGGGCAAAAAGTCGGGGATGAGATCGGTCGGTATGAGGAGGTAGGCCAGCGCTGCCAGCATCGTGAGCCTTGCCTGAGGAGGAGTGCTCTGATCCAGCACCATCTCGAGGGCTTCTAGGGCTGGAGCTGCAATCGTCCTTCCCGCGCGCCTTAATAGTCGTTGAAACACTCCCTCATCGATGACGGAGCTGTCGATCACGTCAGCTTCAAAAACGGAATCAGTGCAGGAAGAGGCATCAGTCATGAACGATGCAGCGTTGGGTAGTCAAGATTTCTCCACTATCACTGAATTCACTGATTTTTCAGTGGGCGGGTTCCACCAAGCCGTGCTGGATGCTGGTTTTGCGCAGTTTGCGTAAAGCCCGTTGCACCACCTGACGGCAATATTCTCTGCTGCAATTCATCTGTCGGGCGACCTCGGCAAGGGTGCGCCACTCGTGGCTTCCATCCAGTCCAAACCGCAGCATGACGATGGTTCTCTCTTTCGGAGTCAGGTTCGAATTGTCGAGCAGATTCCAGGCGGAATCTGTGCGCTCGGCGATTTCAGCCCGCTCCATCGGTGGAATTTCATCGCTGGGAAGGACATCCACCAGTTCGGACGGATCGGATTTTGACTTCACCACTCCCTGCAAGCTCACGGTGACGCTGCGAAGTTCACAGCCCAACAAGTCCTCAACTTCGCTGACTGGCAACTTCATGCATTCGGCCAATTGCTCGGCGGATGGGGTAAGTCCATTGCTTTGCATGAGTCGCGCTTTAGCAGCGCGTAATCTCGTCAGCTTTTCATTGACATTCACAGGGATCCGAATCGTTCTACTTTGTGTCGAAAGGGCACGGTTCAATCCTTGTCGAATCCACCAATAGGCGTAGGTGGAAAACCGATGGCCTCGGGTGGGATCGTATTTTTCAACGGCTCTGGTTAGTCCAAGTGTGCCTTCTTGGATCAGGTCAAGAAGATCAAGTCCCTTGCCTTGATATCGCTTCGCAAGATTCACCACCAACCTTAAATTGGCCGTGATCATTTGATTTTTTGCCTTTTCTCCTCGCTTGATAATGCGCTTCTCTTCGTCGCTGTAAACGCATGCATCCCCTTCGCCACCCGCCATTGTGCAGCGCTCAGTGAGAGCTGCCATGGCCTGCACCTTCCGGCCCAAGGTTAATTCCTGTTCAGGCGTCAACAGCTGATGCCGACCGATTTCGCCGAGAAAAGCACTCAGAGAACTCACCATCTGTGACTCCTGGTTTTCTTGAACTTAGGGCGAAAGTCTTTCTATCCAGAGGGCGTAATAAAGAGTGCGGAATTTATGTTTACAGCTTAATTCATGTTTTTTTCGTTATTCACTATTGCTCCATTATTTCTTTTTGTTGCGCGTTTACTAGGGCTCTGTGCCCCCTTCTGCTTCTAGTCTTCGCGAGTGTGGCAAGCCAGCAGCTACGGTCAGCCCCACTGAATCATTTGTTATGCCGCTGGCCACTTTGCTGACCCCAGAGATCGCTAAAAGCGCTGGTGTGGCCTATGTGCACTACCTCAGTTTCATGCTCTGCTTTGCCGCTCTCGTCGTTGAGCGTCGCTTATTGCGTCCGGATCCGGATCGTCGGGCCGCTACGGCCATGGTGATCACCGACATCATTTACGGAATGGCCGCTTTGGCACTGCTGGTCAGTGGCATTTTTCGTGTCCTGTATTTCGGGCAAGGCAGCGATTTCTACACAACCAATCCCTTGTTCTGGTGGAAGGTCGGTCTGTATTTATCCGTGGGTGCCTTGTCGTTGTATCCCACAGTGACGTATATCCTCTGGGCGATTCCCCTGCGAAAGGGTGAACTCCCCAAAGTCTCTGAGGCGCTCGCCACACGTCTGGGCTGGATTGTCAACATTGAGCTTGCGGGTTTTGCCCTTGTGCCTTTGTTGGCAACGCTGATGGCTCGTGGTGTGGGATTGCCGGCGACGTGATCTGAAGCATGCAAGTTGACCCCTGTCCTCCAGTTCAGGCTCAGCAGATCAGAACCGATCCGTTGCGCCGAAGTGCTCTGACCCATGCCCCAGGCTATGGGGCCAGATTGGCGACTAGCTCATCCGGTTTTCCGGTTTTGCCGCGCTGGTGCGTCTGGGTTCAACCAGTTCACAGCGTTGAGCCCAATCGTTGGGAACGTCGATGGTTCGGTGCTGTGGATCGTGCTCTTGATGAGTGGTCTTCTGTGTTGCCGATCATTCGGGTTGACGATCCTGAGCGGGCCCATATTCGAGTAGAGCGACGCAGGCCGCCCCGGCGACGTCTTGCTGATGGATGGCGCGCGAGCAATGGCAGAAGCGTGCTTCAGGTGTTGGAGGTGCAACGCCAGGGGGTGTGGCGTCTTGAGCCCCAGGTCACCGTGATGGTGTCACCTGAGTTGAGAGCTGAGTCTCAACAGGCCACAGCGCTTCATGAGTTAGGGCATGCGTTCGGGCTGTGGGCCCATAGCTTGGAGCCCAGTGATGCGATGGCACCTGTCCAAGGCGCCTCGCCGGTGTTGAAGCTGTCGCCCCGTGATCGGCTCACCCTGGAGTGGATGCGAGGGCAGCCAAGTCAATTTGGCTTGCCTTTGACTCCGAAGCCTTAGGAGCGTCTTGGCGCGCCACGGCGGTTGGCTAGTACGGCCTGAACATCCCGCCAACTCACATTGTGATGAGCCAGTGCCACCTGGAGATGGAAAATTAAATCAGCCGCTTCCCCTGCGATCTCGTTGGCGTTGTTGTCTTTGCATGCCATCACAAATTCTGCGCTTTCTTCACCGATTTTTTTGAGAATTTGATTGTCTCCCCCTTCGAGTAATCGGTTGGTATAGCTGCCTTCAACCGGGCTTTTGCGGCGATCCTCAATCATGCGCATCAATTCGGTGCAGGCATCGGCTGGAGGGGCGGCTGCGTCGTGTCCTCCTTTGCTGGGCACTGGACCATTGTCATAAAAACAGCTGCGTGCGCCTGTGTGACAAGCCACATCGCCGTCTTGCTCGATGGTGAGTAGGAGCACATCCGCGTCGCAGTCGTAGCGAAAGCCCTTGAGATGTTGGATGTGACCACTGGTTGCTCCTTTGTGCCACATCTCTTGTCGAGACCGACTCCAGTAGTGCACTTCACCAGTGCTCAGTGTGAGCTCCAGTGCTGCACGATTCATCCAGGCCTGCATGAGGATCGCTCCGTCTAGCCAGTCTTGAGCGATTGCAGGAATTAGCCCTTTGTCATTGAAGCGGAGTTCGTCAATGAAGGCGGCATCAGCGGCTGGCATTGGGGCTCGGTGCATGTAGATGTAGACAAGGTCAATTCTCCCGCAGTGTGCTCCCTCTTCCGAGCTGATGTTTCTGCCTCCCGCCGGCTTCACCTGCAGCAAGCATTTCGAGGGCTATCCCTGTTGCCATAGGCAATGGCAACACTCTGGACATTGTCATTTTGTGCATGGCTATAGCCGAAGCTTCACCTTTTGGTTTGTGGCCAATGAGCTGGATGCTTGTGGATTTGTCGTGGATTTTTCAAGCTTGCGTCCCTTAGAGAAACAGTTGAGAGACCAGTTTGATCACACCTTTTTGGTCAACCAAGATGATCCTTTGCTGGAGCAGTGGCGTTCCCTACATGAGCAGGGAGCCCTTGATCTTCGGGTTATGAACAATGTGGGAATGGAAAGTACAGCCCATTTGTTATGGAACTGGGCCAATGATCTTTTAAACGAACGTGATCTTGGTCGAACCTGCTGTTGGAAAGTAGAGGCTCGGGAAAACCAGGCCAATGCGGGGTGTTTTCAGGCGTTGCCAGAGTGGTTTACCGGGGCTGTCCATTGAAATTTGTTCTGCATAGCACTTGCTGATTGAATGGTTGCCTGAAGGGTCAAGTTCAAGATAAAATGCTTCTGTCTTTGCATTTTTATTCCACTAAACTTGTTGAAATAAGAATTGGGTTTTCGTAACTATTTAACTCTCCACGTAGATTTTGGTTGATCCCGAGCTGGCGTGACCTTTGCAGGGTTTGGCTTGGGATTGCACAAGCTTGATTCTGACAGGGAACGATTCAGGCACTTCAACCCCATTTCCCGTCGCATTTGGAGGGGGGAATTAGTAGACACTACTTCCAGAAATGATATGAATTGTCTACCCCTTAAATGGTTTTCTTGGATACATGTCGAGTTTAATTGTGGCTTTCGGTCCAGGTTGGATGCGACGAATAATGCGTTCTCTTTCAGAGCGTCGATCTAGACACTCTGAAAGGCTCGCTGATTCTGCACCCTTTGGTCAAGGTAATGAGAACTATTTCAGGCTAATGCGCTCACCTTCAAGTTGAATATCAGCAGTGTCTCCCTCTCCATAGTGACCAGAGAGAATCGCCTTTGCGATGGGTGTTTCTAGTTCGCGCTGAATGGCTCGCTTGAGTGGCCTAGCGCCATAAACAGGGTCATAGCCGGCGTTGGCTAACCAATCGGTCGCTTCTTCGCTGATCTGGAGATCCAGTTTGCGCTCGCTAAGGCGTTGTCGTAACCGTTCCACTTGTAGGGCAACAATCAGGCGCAGTTCATCGCGACGCAAGCTGTGGAAAATGATGGTGTCATCGATTCGATTGAGGAATTCCGGTCGGAAGTGGCTGCGTAGAGCTTCGTTGACTCGGCTCTCCATCTCTTCGTGTTGGTTGTCATCACCTCCTAAATCGAGAATGGATTGACTGCCGATATTGCTCGTAAGAATCAACACAGCATTGGTGAAATCAACAGTGCGTCCTTGTCCGTCAGTGACACGTCCATCATCAAGGATTTGTAGCATCACATTGAAAACATCGGGATGAGCTTTCTCCACTTCATCAAACAAAATCACTGCATAGGGTCTGCGCCTCACCGCTTCAGTGAGTTGTCCACCAGCTTCATATCCCACATACCCGGGAGGTGCTCCGATTAAGCGACTCACCGTGTGTTTCTCCATGTACTCCGACATGTCGATTCGCACTAACGCATCTTCACTATCAAAGAGTTGAGCGGCCAAGGCCTTCGAAAGCTCTGTTTTGCCTACTCCGGTGGGTCCTAAAAATAAAAAACTGGCGATAGGTTGATTGGGGTCACTTAGACCGGCTCTAGAACGCTGGATGGCATCTGCTACAGCTGTGACCGCTTGGTTTTGTCCTACGACCTGTTCATGGAGTTGCTCTTCAAGTTTGAGCAATTTGTCCATTTCTGATTGCACAAGCTTGGCAACGGGGATTCCCGTCCACTTCGCAATCACCTCAGCGATGTCGTCTTCGCTGACCTCCTCTCTTAGCAGTGATTTGTCCGCAGTGTCATCGGTGTCTACCAATGCTTGTTCCTGCGCAAGCAATTGCTTCTGAAGTCCAGCGAGTGTTCCGTATTCCAACTCTGCGGCCTTGTTGAGGTCATAACTCCGCTTGGCTTGTTCAACTTGCAGCTGTACCCGTTCGATGTCTTCTTTCAGAGAAGAGAGCTCGTCAATGGCACCTTTTTCTTGCTGCCATTGAGCATTGAGGGTGCTTTGCTGTTCGGATAATTCAGCAAGTTCGCGTTCCAGGCGCTCCAATCGCTCTTGACTGGCCGCATCAGACTCGCGTCCTAGCGAGAGTCTCTCCATTTCTAGCTGCAAGATTTTGCGATCGATCTCGTCAATCTCTTCTGGTTTGGAGGTGATCTCCATCTTCAGCCTGGCGGCTGATTCGTCCACAAGGTCGATGGCTTTGTCTGGAAGAAAGCGATCGGCGATGTACCGACTACTTAAAACAGCTGCTGCAACAAGCGCACTGTCAGCAATGCGGACTCCGTGGTGCACTTCGTAGCGTTCTTTCAGGCCCCGCAAAATTGAAATGGTGTCTTCCACGGTGGGTTGATCGACCAGCACTTGCTGAAAGCGACGTTCCAGAGCGGGGTCTTTCTCAATGTGTTGTCTGTGCTCGTCCAGGGTCGTGGCACCGATGCAGCGCAGTTCCCCTCGCGCAAGCATGGGCTTCAACAGGTTGCTCGCATCCATGGCCCCACCGGTGGCACCTGCGCCAACCACGGTGTGAATTTCATCGATAAACAAGACAATCTGTCCTTCGGAGTTGGTGACCTCCTTGAGCACGGCTTTCAGTCGTTCCTCGAATTCACCGCGATATTTGGCTCCAGCGATCAGTGCTCCCATATCGAGAGCGATCAGCTGACGATTTTGTAGGGCCTGAGGCACATCCCCATTGACGATGCGTTGGGCTAGCCCTTCCACAATCGCTGTCTTGCCAACCCCAGGTTCACCGATCAGGACAGGATTGTTTTTGGTGCGTCGGCTGAGGATTTGAATGGTTCGCCGGATTTCTTCATCCCGACCGATAACGGGATCGAGCTTGCCGTCGCGAGCAGCGCTGGTGAGATCGCGACCATATTTTTCCAGAGATTCGTAGGTTCCTTCAGGGTTTTGGTCGGTCACTTTCTGACTGCCACGCACGGCATTAATGGCGGTTTTTAAACGTGAGGTATCTGTGCCAGCTTGGTTAAGAAGCTGACGTCCACAGCGGCCGTCGTCGGCGAGGGCCAGCAGCAGATGCTCAATCGAAATAAAGCTATCGCCATAACTTTGCTTCAGCGTTTCAGCTCGATCGAGCAGGGCATTGAGACCTTTGCCAAGGAACACCGAGTCCGGAGCGTTGGTGAGTGATGGTTGTTGGCTGAGATAGCTGTCTACGGCCGTTAGGAGAGCTGGTGGAGACACCCCAGCCTTATCCAAGATTCGTCCCGCCAAGCCCTCTTGATCCAACAACGCTCTCAAAAGGTGTTCACTTTCAAGTTGTTGATGCCGGCGGTTCTGGGCCAGCTGCTGGGCTGATGTGATCGCGGACCAGGCTTTTTCAGTGAATTGCTCAGCTGTGGGTTGCATGGTTGTGTCTAAGTTTTATTGATTGGAACCGTATGTGGATGTTTCCCATTTGTAGAGAGGAGAACCGATCTTGTTGGGTCGGTCTTTGCGTCAGTCTGCGGCTTACCGACCTGCACTTGTAGGGTCAGCCGATCCTCAACGTTGAATGGGACATAGGGATGGCAACTGATCCAGCTTTGGTGACAGCATTAGTGGAACGTGTCCATGCCGTCTACGGAGCCCAGCTCAGTGATGTGGAACGTCAGTGCTGGACAGTGGTACACGAATATCACCATGGCGCCATGCCTACGGAATACGACATCCGAGAAGTGTCGGAAGACCTTTACCTCGCAGTTCTCGAGGCAACTAAGCAGTCACAGGCTGAAGTCTGAGTGCAACCTTCTAACGCCTGTAAGTGCACATAATCGCAGGGAAAGTGCAGTGCCTGCTGCGATGTCTCGACGAGGTCATATCCCACAGTTGTTGCATTGAGGGGTGAGTGGGTTCACACTCACAAAAAACTCTGTATCCCTGATCTGCCTTACGCGCTAAGGCATGATTACGCAAGAAAATAATTTCGAGCAGGTGGTTCAAGATTGGAACTTTTGGTTCGGTGGAGGAGGCGTCTCTGATCTGCTCGATGACGCTGATCTCGAAAGCTATGCAGAGGTAAGTCTGTGCTGCAAATATTATCGGCAAAAATACTGAATGGAGTTAAGGAGCAAACTGTTTTTTTGGAGATGATGGTGGGTCACGTCAACTGAAATAAATTAAGCGACCAATGGTCTTTCAAGCCCAGATCTGATGCCCATAAAGTAGGATTCAATAGCCCAATTCATCGCTTCACCTTTTCGAGAGTAGGGGTTTTTAGCCACAAACTCTTGTCTCAATAGACAAATTTCCTTCCATTGGTTTTTGGCTTCATCTTTGCTGAAAGGTTGTCCGTAAAGACCATGAGAGTCCATCTGAATCAGTTCTTTCGGGTCATGTTAATCATCATTCATTGGGGCTGTGCGTAAATGAGGGATCCATGAGCGTTTTCGGTGATTTGTTTCAGGTGCCATTAACTGATTTCCAGTCAATCTCTGGAAATGTAGTAGAGGGGTATTGGGTAATCCTCTGGAATTGATATAAGGAAGAGAATGGTTGTGGCAATGATTGATTGCTATCTAGGAATCTGCCTCACTCGATGAATAGCTCTGAGGTTGCGATCCGATTTGCTGAAAAGCCGTCTTTAGTGAGTTCGCGATGCTTCTTTGACGACGGCGAACAGATCATTCGAAAACGTATCGGTTAGAACGAGGGTGATGCCTTTCCTTGAGTGATCTCTTAGCGTAAGGGAAGGTGCTTGATTGTGATGAATCCGAAGCTGGCTGGTGCTCTTCGTAGGGCTGGTATTTATTTTGTTGTTGGCTATGGAGGCTTGGTGCTCATTAACAATAGTGGCCTCGAGATTGACAATATGTGGATCGCTTACTTGCCGATGTTTATTGCTGTTTATTTTTTCTCACGTTGGGCTGACGCCAAAATTGCGAGTCGTTCAAACAACCAATCGGACAATTGAATTCTTGATGTTGCCTAGTGGTGGCAAGCTGCTCTGAAGCGCTCGGCATGGCTCGTGGCCGCATGTTTGGTTTTCCGGCCTGAGACACGTTGACGCCAAGTACGGAAGGATCCTGGTTTTAAGGTCTGGCGCATCAAGCTGATCACATCTTTT
Source organism: Synechococcus sp. Cu2B8-bc1011 (assembly GCF_047302735.1). Taxonomy (NCBI): domain Bacteria; kingdom Bacillati; phylum Cyanobacteriota; class Cyanophyceae; order Synechococcales; family Synechococcaceae; genus Synechococcus; species Synechococcus sp. Cu2B8-bc1011. The sequence goes on along the minus strand of NZ_CP138915.1, from coordinate 2,253,157 downwards.
TCCATGAGACCGAACTGATATTCAATGGCTTCAAAGGGTGTGCGGTCTTCCCAGGCCATCTCAATGACCCGATCCAACTGTTCGCTGGCCATTGCATTCGCTTTGATCATTGGATTGTGCTCTGCTCGAACCACTGAGTAATGGCTTCGGCTTGTGCGTCTTGGTTGAGGTCGTCCAAACACAAAGCGAAGCCGAGGCGTTTGCCAAGCTCAATGATGTCTGTTGTTTCGCTACAGGCGTTCAGCTCACGCTGAAGAGCTGGGCTTCGTTCTGCGGCATGCAAAAAGTCTTTCCACCCCTCTCGGCTCATCGCTGCCAGCCTTTTTCAGCCTTCAGCTCAACGTAGGCGGCCACATCAATGATGTCTTGCTCAGTTAATTTCCCCACGAACGAGGGCATTGCATTTTTTCCGTTTTCAATTTGGTGTTCGATGGCCTCGATGTGATCGTCGCCGTACTCATTGAGATGAGCTTGCAGATCGCTCTGACTCAACGTTCTGGACGCACTGATCACGTTGCCACCACCCATGTGGCATGCCGCACAGTTTGAAGAAAAGAGTTGTCCACCGTGCTCGAGGTCAACGCCAGGAGCACTGGCTGCAGATGCAGGTGTCGCTCCCAACAGGTTGAGGCTGATGCAGAGGATCAAGGCGAACAGGGAAATGAGATTGAGCATCACCATCAGCTTCTCTTCCTTAAACCCTATCCATTTCGGTCAACAAAAAAAGAGTCCGGTGAGCATCTGTTAAAACGCTCGCCGGACTTGTGTTCAACTGCTGATTTAAACGATCATTCAACGATCACTTTGCCGACCATGCCAGCGCCACGGTGGGGCTCGCAATAGAAATCATAAGTTCCAGCTTCAGTAAAGGTTTCTTCCCAGGATTCGCCTGGAGCAAAGGCTAGATCGCTGTGGCTGAGTTCGTCATGGCCATCAAAAACGGCGTTGTGAGGGGCCAGCTTGTTGTTGACGAATTTGACAGTGTCTCCAGCCTTGATGTTGAGAGTGTTTGGCTCAAAAGCAAGCATTCCGGCATCTGTACCGAGCTTCACTTCAACAGTGGCGGCGTTGGCGGTGGAAACGCCAAGTCCTAGAACAAGAGCGAAAGCAATCGCGGCTGAAAGGAGAGAACGCAAACGGCTGATCATGAGCACATAAACATTTTTACAATCTTAACGCTGTTCAGGTCTTCCACGGTGTGGAAGACCTGAATCCATCAGAACTGTTTCAAGGTCTGGCCCATGGCTTTGACCACCGAACCGTTCGGGCTGGGTCACGGGATCATGAATGAAGTGACGCTGGTGAATTGAAAATCGATCCCATGCGTTGATTTCGATCGGGAGGATTTTGATCAAGCCTTCAATCAGCCAGCTCCAAAGGGGTATTCCAGGGGTTCGCGACACCCCTCTCCAGCGACAGAGCGTGGCAACTGCCTCGTTCACGCTGATCCACGGCTGGCCCATCACAATTTTGCGGACCGGTCCCTGGCCAGGCTCTGGATTGTGTTGGTGAGGCTTGGTCGCAAGAAGTCCGCAGATTGCTGCAATGTCAGCGGCATGGATGAAATGAAAGCTGGCATCAGCTCTCAGCCAGCGGGCAAGCCACAACCATTTGCTTGCTTCCGCTAGGCCTTCCGTTAAATAACTGGTTGGGAACGGACTGGTTCCATCCACCCTCCCTCCGAAGACCAGTGTTGGAAACACCGCCACGATGCGCTCAGCCAAAGGGTGCTGTTCAAGCTCCCTCAGGCATTGAGCTTTGGTTTGGATGTATTCGGTGCCATAGGCCAGGGCTTCAGGAAGCGGCTGCAAGGAACGATCCAGAATGCTGGCGGTGGAGAAGTAAACGATCTGCTCAACGACTGCCGGATTCAGCAGGGCCAGCATCTTTTTAACAGCAACAACATTGACCTGATGGGCACGCTCAGGATCTCCCCAGGCGGTAGCCGTGTGAATCACTCGGGTCACAGTGGAGAGTTCGCTGGTAAATCGATCTATTTCACGTAGATCTCCAACCAACAGGCGAACACGTGGCTGATCGGCTGAGATCGCAGTCAGTTTGGCTGGATCACGCAGCAACAGCAGCAACTCAGCATCAGAATTTTCCAGCAGCCAAGCCACTGTGTACTGGCCGACGCAACCACTTGCGCCGGTAATCAGGATTCTTGCGGGTGTTTGGATCAATCAGGCCCCCCCGATTCGATCCATCACAGTCTTGCCGGCTTCAAAGAAAGCGCGACCGTTCTCCTCAGGAGTGCCAGGCAAAATCCCGTGGCCCAGATTAAGAATGTGGCGACGACCACGGGCCTTGCGCACACAATCATCGATGCGATCGCGAATCGCTTCTGGTGTGCCAAACAACAGTCCTGGATCGACATTGCCTTGCACGCCGACGTGGTCAGGTAGCCGGGCGAGTCCCTCAGCCATGTCGACCGTCCAGTCCAGAGAAATGATGTCGACACCAGTGCGACCCATACGTTCTAAGACCCCTGCGCTTCCTGAGATGTAAAGGATGAACGGGGTGTCGGGATGGGTTTGCTTGACGAGATCGACAACTTTTTTCTGATACGGAGCTGCAAACGTGTCGTAATCGGCGGGGCTGAGTTGCCCTGCCCAGGAGTCAAACATCTGAACCACCTGGGCTCCGGAATCGATTTGATACCGCAGGTAGGTGGCAATCGACGTTGCGAAGTGATCAAGAAGTTTGTGCAGGAGTTCTGGCTCCTGGAAGGCCATCTTTTTAATGACTGCATAGTTCTTGCTGCTTTTCCCTTCCACGACGTACGCCGCCAGGGTCCAGGGTGCGCCTACAAAGCCAAGGACGGCGGCCTGATTGCCAACGCTGCTGCGCAGGCGCCCAAGCACTTCGCCGACAAAGGGCATGCTCTCCTCGGGCTGCAGAGGTCTCAGAGCGTCTACCTGACTGAGGCTCCGGATCGGATCACCAATTTGAGGGCCTTTGCTCTCAACAATGTCGAAATCGATCCCCATGCCAGGGAGTGGAGTCAAGATGTCTGAAAAGAGAATCACCCCATCAGGCTGGAACGCCTTGAACGGCTGCATGGAAATCTCATAGGAGAGATCTGGGTTTTCAGAACGTTCTCGGAAGCTCGGGTGGCGATCGCGAAGGTCGCGATAGACCTTCATGTAGCGACCTGCCTGGCGCATCATCCAGACAGGAGGACGCTCTACCGATTCTCCGCGGGCGGCACGGAGCAGTAGGGGCAGGGTATCGCTCATGAATGCGTGCAGATCAAGGCGGCAACCTACCTGACCAAACTGACCAAAACGCTGTGTTTTACGGCGATCCGGGCAGTTTTGTCACATCACCTGAACCTAAGCACTCTCTTTGTTAGTGACTTCGGCCAAACTTTTTTTGGGGTCATGCTTGAACACCATCAGGCTGAGCGGTGGCAGGCAGAGCTCCAGGGAGTTCTCGTACCCATGGATGCCCCACTCGTCGGAGGGCTTCCCACCAAGATTTCCCAGATTGCTGCCGCCGTATTTGGCAGCATCCGTGTTGAAGATTTCTTCGTAGAAGCCAGCTATTGGAACGCCCACTTTGTAATGGGAATGGCTTTGGGGCGTGAAGTTGGCCACGACCACGAGCCAGGAGCCGTTTGTTCTTTCTCGGCGCATGAAGCTGATCACGGAGTGGCGATTGTCATTGCAATCGATCCACTGGAAGCCGTACTGATCAAAATCGTCTTGCCAGAGAGCAGGCTCTTGCTTGTAGAGCGCATTCAGCTCTTTCACCATCCGATGAACGCCTGCGTGCGGCGCGTAGTTCAGCAAATCCCACTGCAGATCGCCCCATACGTTCCATTCCGCCCGTTGGCCGAACTCCATGCCCATGAAGATCGTTTTTTTGCCTGGGTGCGTCCACATGTAGGCGAGTAGGGCACGGGTGTTGGCGTACTTCTGCCAGTCATCTCCAGGCATCTTGTGAAGCAGATGACTCTTGCCATGCACGACCTCGTCGTGACTCAGGGCAAGCATGAAGTTTTCGGTGTAGGTGTACCAGATCGAAAACGTGATGTTGTTTTGATGAAACTGGCGGAACCACGGATCCAGCTCGAAGTAATCGAGCATGTCGTGCATCCAACCCATGTTCCATTTGAGATTGAAGCCCAGCCCACCGTTCTCCGTGGGCTGAGTCACCATGGGCCAAGTAGTGGATTCTTCCGCGATTGAAAGCGCGCCGGGGAAATGTTGAAAAAGAACGTGGTTGGCTTGTTGGAGGAAGCGAACCGCTTCGGTGTTTTCTCTGCCGCCGTGTTCGTTGGCTAACCACTCACCATCGGGTCGTAAATAATCCCGGTAGAGCATCGATGCCACCGCATCAACCCGGATGCCATCGATATGGAACTGGTCAAACCAGAAGACGAGATTGGCAACCAGGAAGTTTCTGACTTCATTCCTGCTGTAGTTGAAAATCAGCGTCCCCCATTCCTTGTGCTCGCCAATCCGTGGGTCGGCGTGTTCGTAGAGGTGGCAGCCATCGAAGAAGGCAAGGCCATGACTGTCTTTGGGGAAGTGACCAGGCACCCAATCGATGATTACCCCGATGCCCTCGGCATGGCAGCGATCCACGAAGGCTCGAAATTCGTCGGGAGTGCCGTAGCGGCTTGTGGGTGCATACCAACCTGTGACCTGGTATCCCCATGACCCATCGAAAGGATGCTCCGTGATTGGCATCAATTCGATATGGCTGAACCCCTGCTCTTTGACGTAAGGAATCAGACGATCGGCCAGCTCGGGATAGGTGAGTAGGCGGGCACCTGGCTTGAGATCAGCAGCAGGAACTGGTGGGCGTGGTGTTCCATCGGCTTCGATGAACGGATCGTCCGCTGAGGCATGAATCCAGCTGCCGAGGTGCATCTCGTACACCGAGATCGGCTGATCGAGGGGGTTTCGACGATCTCGGCTACTGATCCAGGCGTCATCATTCCACTGAAAACCGTCCAGATGACTCACGATGGAGCTGGTATCAGGCCTGACTTCATGCTGGAAGCCGTAGGGGTCAGCCTTCTGATAACAGTGGCCGTCTTGGGTGCGGATCTCGTATTTATAAAAGTGTCCTTCCTCCAGTTCGGGAACGAACAATTCCCAGATGCCGCCCAGCCTTTGCTGCATGGGGTGATATCGACCATCCCATGAATTGAGATTGCCAATCACGCTGACGGTGAGTGCGTTCGGTGCCCAAAGGCAGAACATCACCCCCTCGATGCCACCTTGTTGGCAGCGGTGGGCCCCCATCCGACGCCAGATGTGATGGTGGTTGCCTTCTGCAAACAGATGGCGATCCATCTCTCCCATCCACTCATGCCGAAAGGCCCAAGGATCAAATTGCTCGTGCTCGATCCCGCCTCGGCGAATCTGCAATTTGTAGTGATGTCCTGGATCCCTTGAACATTCGGCTTCGAACACCCATGGGTGATGGGGAGTCTGCATCGATTGGCGTTTGCCATCGAGGATCAACTCAACGGTTTCAGCTTCAGGAACCCAGGCCCTAACAACCCATTGGCCCGACTCCAGCTGTTGGGGACCAAGAAGAGAGAAGGGATGATCGTGTCGGCATTCAGCCAGCCTCTGGCTGTCCTGAACCATCCAGTCGAGAACAGCGCTGGTCATGCAGGGGGATGGACTTCGTTAGCCCGGGAGCTTAAGCGGAAACCCCGCCGCGGCTGCATGGATTCCCCCGAGTTTTTGGGATCAGACCAGATCCTCTGAGAAGTCAACGTTGATGATCCGGCCTCGAGAATCGAAAATCACAAACAAGTTGTCGGTCACGGTTCCAAATTCAATGGTGACCAGAACGAGTTGTTGTTCGGCTCCTCTGCTTGAAACAACAGCGTTTTTGACCCGCTTCACGCCTCCCAGAATGCGGCTCAATTTGCTCCACTTGCGTTCCAGATCTTCTGGGGAAATTTCTTTTTGAAAATCAAGCGAAAGGTAGTAGCGAGCAGCAATCCAGCGTTGTGCGTCGAGATCGCGAACAAATTTCAGAGCCGTTGTCTCAATCGGCAACGTTTCACCCAACCACTTCCAGGCCACAAGCTTGCCTTCATCGTCAAGCACGAGAAGGAGCTCCTTGCTTCCCTCTTCGGTTTGGGCAATTACATCCACCGTTGTGTCATCTATCCCTGGATAAATCGCCACAACGCGCGTGGATTTAATCCGATGCGCATTATTTAAGCGACCTTGAACGGCTTCAACGGTTGTTGCGTTTTTCAGCGGGGTGGATAGGCGCTCAAAGAGAGCCTGGGCATTACGGGTTTGTAGAGCCGTCAGGAGTGAATCCGCCGCTTGGCTGGCTTCACTGGTGCTCAGAGGAGTGCGTGGGGCCAGTGCTCCCTGGGCTAAAAGCTGTTCTCCGCGTGCCGCTGGCACAGGGAACGCCTGCAGCATCGGTGCCGCGAGAGCGCAGACCAGAAGGCAGGAGGAGAGCTTCATGAATGTGGGGCAACAATGGGGTTAGTTTGCCGGAGTTCATCCGGCTTGGGGAAGGAGTAGTGGCGCCATTTGCAGTGTCGCCTCCTCCAGCTGTAAGCAAAGGGTGATCACGCGGCAATCGCTGTTGGGTGGGCCAAACCGTTGCTTCCCATCTCCTGGATTGATCCCAATCGCTGGCCATGAGGCCCCCGCAAGCGAGAGCCGTAGTCGGTCTCCAGGTTGGAAGCTCACAAATAGTGGCTGCAACTCCAGTGTGATGTGGCCATCTTCCGAGTCCATGGACCGTCGCACGCGCAACACACCTGTTGAAAGCTGCTGCACCTCATCTCCATTGGCGGGGAGTCTTGACAGTGCAGCGCAGAGGTCAAAGGCTGGCTGATCGGCGGACACCTTTAATCTCAAGAGAGGGCGACCGCATAGCTGGAGCGCTGTTTGGAGCGGCGCGGAACTAAAGACTGCCACGTCCGAACGTTGATCAATAATCCTTCGATCGCACGGCCCAGCCGTGGGACTCAAATGCCCACCAATGGCCGGTGCGGGTCTCCACGGGTCATGCACGATGACGCAGGTTCCCGATCCAGGTATCCCTGCATCGAGCAATTGCCCATCGGTGAGATCAAGGCAAGCCAAACCTTGGCTGCTGAGGTGCCAACAGGCGCTGGAGCACTCATTTCCAATCTGACGAGACCAGGTGGCATCGCCTTGATCCCAAAGCCTGATCTCTCTTGTCTTGGCTTGGCTGCGGGGCGGAGGATTTTTGAGATGTTGATTAAAAAAATCCAGCAGTAGCTGGTTGGTTTCTGGCCACCACTTCAGGTGGGTAGCTGGGCCGATGTGAAGTTCGGGATTGCCACCACTGGATCGGGCCATTTTGAGAAGGTCGAGGAGGCCTCGCAGATGGGGATCCCACCAGCCTCCGATCAGCAGCATGGGTTTGCGGAGCCAGGCTTCGGTTGGGCGATGGAGAGTCCATCCTTCGGCCTGATCTGCAGGTTGTTGCAACCAGCGCAACGCCATTCCCTTGGGGTCATGTCGCTGCAAGAGCCCGATTCCCTCACGTAGATAGCGACCATCCACCAAAGCGCTTTGGATTTCGTTCCAGACGACGGAATCGTTGTGGCGTTGGGCTTGCAGTGCGGCAAGCTGCAAACCCCAACCAAGACCGAGGTGCCACCAGTGAGCGCCGCCTTCGCAACTCCAATGTTCTCGTTCAGCCAAACCGCACATGGCGGGCGCGAGGCAATCAGGAGCTGGGCAATCCGCTGGTGCGAGCAGTTGGGTGAGGCCTTGATACGACAACCCATACAGGCCAATGCGGCCATTGCATTCAGGCCGTTCGCGGAGCCAATTGAGGGTCGCGGCGGTGTCGGTAGCTTCTTGGCCAAACCCTTGAAACGTTCCCTCAGAACTGCCCTGACCGCGCACGTCTTGGACGACGACTGCGAATCCTTGGTCGGTCCACCAGAGCGGGTGGGGGAGGGTCACGGTGGAAGCAATGGCCCTGCCGTAGGGCTGTCTCATCAGCAGGGTGGGCCAGGGACCAGTCCCTTGTGGAGTCCAGATTCGCGACACCAAAGACGCGCCATCAGGGGTGGTCAATCTCGCGTCAGCGAATCTTTGATCAGGGAATATCTGATCAGCGAACATCCGAGCAGTGCAGTCCGATCACATAAGTGGCCAAGATTTCTGCATTGTTCACGCTCAGGTTGCGTTGATTTGCCAGTTGATTGATGGCTTCAGATGACAATGCGGACTGGCCATTGCTGTTCATGGCTCTGAATGACTGGCACAGCGCTTTGGCTTCCGCTGGGTTTGTCTTGACGCTCTCTAAAAGGCTGGATTGAGCAAACCCTGCAGAAGCGGATATCAACATTGAAAGTGACAGGCATCGAATCGTCAGCTTGCGCAAAGCCGACGTTTTGACGAAACCTTGTTGGAGGGGACGCAAGGGTTCCTCCTTGAATAACTACAACTATTTGAAAGGGGTAAGAGAGGGGTTGCAGCTTGGAGCGGTCAGTTCGTGGTTTGCCTGGCTTTCGCTTCCCTGATCCATTGTTTGGCAATCGCAAGATCCACAACTGGAGCTCTGCCACTCCCTAACTGGCGTTCCAGGCGTCCGGTGCGGTTCGTAATCTCCTGTGGGGAGGAGCTTGCGATGGCTGCGATCGTTGCAAAGCCTGCGTGCATCAATAGAGCTGCATCGGCGGGGGCAAGTTCCAAGCAGCACACCAATTCAGCGATGCCGCGGAGGCGTTTGAGATTGCGTGCTGTAGATCGACCCGTTGCGACAAGACGGCTCAGGTTTTGATCTGTGAGATCACGGAGCTGCCCCCAGTTGCTGATACCTGCCTTTTTTAAATCACGCTCTTCATCTCGAAAACCTTGTGGTAGGGCACGGAGAGGGGCATTTGGGCTCATCCCTGACTGAAGTCTCGTTTGGTTTCTCCCAGCACTACCGGTCTGGAGGTGCCCTCGCTCACGGCCTGAAGCTGCCGGAGGCGAATGCGTACTTCTACGTTGCGACCTCCGGGACGGAGGTTGGCAGCGATCTGGTTCAGCGTGGGTGTGATGGCGTCTTGTTCAAAATCACTGGAAGCCTGTGCCACGACAAGGTCGCTGCCGTTATCAAACACTATCGGCACTTGCAGAGCTCCATCCACATGCACCGGGGGGGAATAACTGATCGAAAAAGCCCAGCAACTCACCGCTAACAAGAACGTAAAACTACTGACGCCAACAAGTCGAAAACGCAGTCCCCAACGGGCTACGAAGGCAACCACGGTCAGAACTGAGAGGCCTAGGCCACTCCAGGCCAGCCATGTGCTGGAGACCTCCAATAATTCCGAAAGCGGCATGGGCTGGTTAGGGGCAAATCTCCTCTCTATATTGCGTCGACCTTGGCTGGGATGACGGTCATCAATGGGGAGCACTGGCAAAGGCGCGATGGCTCCAAGAGTGGTGATCTCGGGACTTGGTCTCACAGTTGTGGCTGGTGCTGCGATTTGGCTCACGGCTGACCGATTGATTGAAGGGGCTGTCAATGGCCTGCGTCCCTCACTGGAACAGCAACTGTCCTTGCCGCTGGGGCATCCGATTGAGATTGGTCCTTATCGCGGACTTGGTCTTGATGGAATCGGGATTGGACAGATCAAGATTCTTCCTGGAACGAAGGATGCGTCCACCGTTCGTGTCCAACAACTAAGCCTGGGGATCGATCCCCTCTCCAGCATTCGCCATTTGCGGCTGGTGGTCGTGGCCCGACTGAAAGGGGCAAACGTCAACCTAAGTCGCAATCAGCAAGGGCAGTTTTGGGTGCCAGGTCCTCGGCCAAAGGGGGACTTCCCTCATCGCGTCGACCTTCGTGTGCGGCTTGTTGATCCAGCTCAAATTCGTGTTGAACCAGCCGACCTTCAGCTCTCTTTGGCGGGAGCCACGCGCCTCCGTCTCAATGAGAAATGGGCCGATGGCGGCTTTCAAATTGGTCTTCCCGATCGAGGCTCGGTGACGTTAAAAGGACGTGCTCACTGGGACCGTCCTGAATTCCTGCTCACGACGCGTCTGAAGCAGATCCGTCTAAACCGGTTGCAAGGGTTGCTTCCGATGGCCGAGCCCATCCAACTGAGGGGCCAAGTGGGTGGTGATCTCAGTTTTGGTTGGAATCGAGGTCAAACCAGCTGTGATGGTGGAGTCTCTGTTCTCGGCGTGAAGATCAGCGGCAAGCCGCTTCAGCACGCACTTGCGTCGCGACAGCTACGTCTCCACTGTGATGATGATCGACTCACGATTCCACGCAGTGACTGGCGTTATGGCCCCTATCGGGCCAGTTTGGGCGGTCGCTTTCAACTGAATCAGAGCCTTGATTTAAGCGCCACCCTGAAGGAGCTGAATCAGGACAATCAGCTGGCTATGCGCCTGGATGGTGACTGGTCTCAGCCCCGTTTCAAGCTGTCGGGGCAATGGAGGTTTCCCGAAGCCAAGGTCCTTGATCAACCCGTTGCGATTGATTTGCAGCTGCGGGGAGATCGGCGTCGCCCGAAGGCATGGAAAGCCAAGCTTGAAACACTTGCTTTAGACGCTCCCGGTGTATCGGTAGAGGCGCAGGGAGACTTGTACCCTCAGCTGGATATCAAGACCAAGCAGCTTCAACTGGTCGGAAAGGCATGGAAGGGACTGCCTTTGATTCCTGAGCTGTTGGGGACGAAAGCCCCTCTCAATGGTGAGTTGCGTGTGTCTGGGCCCAGCCTGTCGCCTCGACTTCAGTTGGCGCTCGATCAGGACAGCAATCCTTTGCTTGAACGTTGGTCACTTCAGGCCGAATGGTTTTCAGATCAGGGGTTGTTGAGCCTCAATCGCTTCAGCAGCCCTCAGCTCAATGCTGATGCTGTGTTGCCCCTTCAACTCGGAAAGGGTGGCCTGCAGGTTGGCGCGTTGCAATCCAATGTGCGCTTACGGGACTATCCACTTAGCCGGCTTGGTTCTCTGCTTGGGACGGTGATGGATGGCACGATTGCGGCCGAAGGGGAGGTCCGTGGTCCTCTGCAGTCCTTGCAGCCTGACCTTCAGCTCGAAGTGAATAGTCCTCGTGCAGGTGGTATCCGCCTGGTTGAACGTTGGCAAGGTCGCTTTCAAGGTCGCCCTGGCGGTGGTGGACAGCTCCAGATGGCATCCGTTGGAGCGGTGATTCCTGGCTCCTTTGACGCTCAACTCGGGGGCAATTGGTTGCCAGAAACCGTGCGCTTGCAGCGCAGGAACGGTGAGCTGCAAATCAGTGGCAGTCCTGCTCTTTACCGCTGGACAGCAAATGACCTGAGTGTGGATGGTTTGGAGTTGGCTCTGCCTCCGAAACAGCGATGGGAAGGGGTGTATGGCCGTTTGAGTGGTTCCGGTGATTTGAGCTTGCAGCCTTGGAGCATGTCGGCCGATCTCAAGCTTGCGCAGCCGGGATTGCTGGGAATTCAGTTCGGCCAAGCGCTGATGACGGTCAACTACAAAAACGATCGGTATGACATCAGCGGCGAACTCCTGCCTCGCGATAGCGGGCAGATCACCTTTGAGGCTGATGGATATCGGAATGCTGGACTGAACGCCAAGCTTCAGGCCCGTGGCCTGAGTGCACGCTGGCTGACAGCCAGTGCGCTCAGCCTTCCGCAACTCTCCCAGGCTCTTCCTCCTAATCAAGGCGATGCCACCGACCTAGGCACCTTGCTGGTGAACACCTTTGGTGGATCACTCGATGGTCAGTTGAAGGCGCTTCGACGATCCCAATTGGCATTGGCAGAGGCCCGTCGTGATCGCAGAGAGAAAGAAGCGTTTCATCCGGAAGATCTAAGGGGGCAAGTTGATGCTGTCGTTGCTGTTCAGGGGCCAAGCCTCAAGCGCCTCGAAGTGGATCTCACAGCGCGGGGTCACCTTTGGATCGATGGTGATGACGAAGATATTGCCCTGCAGGTGAAACCCTTCATCGCTGAGATCAAGGGGCCCCTTCACGCTGGTCAAGGCAGCTTCTCTCTGGTTCATTTGCCGTTCAGTCTTCTGGCACTGGTGGCACCGGTTCCACCAGCTTTGCAAGGGGCTTTAGGTCTGACGGGCAGCTATCGCTTGGGTGAGGGGGCACCAGTACTGACAACGGAGCTTGTCCTGGAGAAGGCACGCGTGGGGCAGGTACCGATTGCACTCGATCGCGGTCAGATTTTGCTTTCAAATGAGACGTTGCAGCTTGATTTGGCTCTGCGGTCAGAGGGTGCTGATGAGCCTCTGACGGTGATTGGACAAGTCCCCCTCACGCCCGACCGCCCCTTGGACGTCAGGGTTGAAAGTCATGGTGATGGTCTTCACTTCCTGGCTGGTTTCTCGAGAGATGTCGTTGCTTGGAATCAGGGCAACACCGATCTCAGACTGTTGATTGGCGGCAGTCTTTTAGCCCCTGAGGCCAATGGATTCATCGTCATGAACGATGGAGAATTTGTTGTTCGGGACCAAGTGATTAGCAAGGTTAAAAGTTCCGTTGTGTTCGATTTCGATCGCCTTGAGGTGCAGGAACTCAAGGGGCGAATTGGTCGTTCAGGAACCATTCGGGCCAGTGGTGCTCTGAAGATGTTTAAACCTGCGCCTGAAGAGGTTCCTTTGGCGATCACCGTTGAGAAGGCTCGAATCAAGGTGCCCATTGCTGATGTGGCGATTGCTGCTGATCTTCGCGTGAGTGGAGCACTTGTGAGTCCAGATTTTCGAGGCAATCTTCAGCTGAGTGAAGGGGCGATTACTCCAAGTAGATCTCTATTTAGAAGATCAAAAACGAGTAATGCGGATAGTGCTAAGACGGCCGCCAAGGTTGATCTTGCAAGACCTTTCGTCTCAGCGAATGCTCTGCTTGAAGAAGATTGGAATTTTAAAGCCCCACTTGTTTTGCTCGGGCCTGATGTTGAGGAGGATCCAAATAAAAAACTTAAGGAATCTCTGCCCAATTTGCCGTTCATTGCTTTTGATAACTTTCGGGTCCAGTTTGGGCCTCGTTTAAAGGTGAGAGTACAGCCTGTGGCTAACTTTACAACAGCGGGATTGATCACTTTAAATGGTCCTCTGGATCCAAATATTGAGCTACGAGGTGTGCTGGAGTTGCTTACTGGTCGTATTTCGTTATTCACGAGCACCTTTAATTTGGATCGTAAAGCTCCAAATGTGGCAGTTTTTACTCCCTCTCTTGGCCTGATTCCTTACGTCGATGTCGCTATGGCGACAAGAGTTTCGGATAGTGTTAATGCTGGGTTTGGTGGTAATTCTTCCGATACGTCCATCTTTGACACCAATGGCACAGGAGCTCTCGGCGCCGGAGGTCAATTGCGTTTGGTGAAAGTGATGCTCCAGGCTGAAGGTCCTGCGAATCGCCTCGCTGACAGTATTCGATTGCGAAGCTCACCTCCGATGTCTCAGACCCAACTGCTTGGTTTGGTTGGAGGTAATTCCTTGTCTGGGTTGACAGGGGCAGGTGCTGGAACAGCTCTTGCAGCAGTTCTCGGTCAATCTTTGCTTTCACCTGTGTTAGGCACGTTAACTGATGCCTTTAATCAGAGGCTCCAATTTGCTTTGTACCCAACTTACGTAACTCCTAACGTAGACAATAATAGTGAGCGACTTTCGGGCCAAGTCCCTCCTCAATTGGCGATTGTGACTGACCTGGGAATCAGCATTACGGATCGCGTCGACTTGTCTGTCCAGTCCGCGCCAAATCGTAATGATATTCCTCCTCAGGGCAGTCTTAGTTATCAAATAAACCAAAAGCTAAGTGTCTCTGGTGCTGTTGATTCGCAAGGTACTTGGCAAAGTCAACTCCAGCTTTTCTTCCGGTTCTAAGTGATGAATTCCCCTGAGGTCATTGGCATCGATTTGGGTGGAACGGCGATCAAGTTAGGTCGCTTTTCGGCCGATGGTTGCCTTCTTGACATGCTGCAGGTGCAGACCCCTCAGCCTGCTACGCCTGGTGCGGTTTGCATTGCTTTGGTAGAGGCGATTGAAACCTTGGATCCCGATCGCCGAGCCTTAATCGTTGGAATTGGTTTGCCTGGTCCAATGGATGTGCGGGCCCGCGTCGCCAGGGTTTGCATCAACCTGCCTGGCTGGGAGGATATTCCCCTGGCCGATTGGCTGGAGTCTCGTCTTCAACGTCGGGTCACCCTCGCCAACGATGGCAACTGTGCCCTGGTCGGAGAGGCATGGCACGGGGCGGCAAAGGGGTATTCCGATGTGGTGATGCTCACCCTCGGCACGGGTGTGGGGGGAGGCGTGATGCTGTCGGGCCGCTTATTCACGGGTCACAATGGGGCCGCGGCCGAGCCTGGGCTGATTGGTCTCGACCCCAATGGCCCACCTTGCAACAGCGGAAATCGAGGCAGTCTCGAACAGTTCGCCAGCCTTTCTGCTTTGAGGCGGCTGTGGGATGGAGACCCAGCGGAATTGGCAACTTTGGCTGCGAATGGGAATGGGGAAGCTCAAGCGGTGTGGTCCCGTTATGGGATCACCCTTGGCGTAGGTATTAGTTCGTTGGTGTACATGTTTACGCCAGAACTGGTGCTCGTGGGTGGTGGAATTTCTGGAGCGGCGTCCCATTTCCTGCCTGCTGTTCGTCAGGAAGTTGAACAACGGGTGCAGGCCGTGAGTCGTCAAGGTCTGAAGATTGAAGCGTGTGCTCTTGGAAACGGTGCAGGCCGTCTCGGGGCTGCACGACTGGCCATCGAACGCTTGACGTAACGCGAAACGAGATGATGAACCAAAGAACAAGCGCGCGACGATGAACAGTCAGGGTGTGCCAGAACCATCAGCTGATCTTTTGCGCCTGGCGACAAAGGTTCGGCGCGCTGCAGTGGACCTGGGGCAGAGTCCTAATCAACAGCGTCAACAGGCCTTGATGGCAATGGCAGCCTCGCTGGAGGCCCATGCCGATCGCATCGTTGCTGCCAATGCGGAGGATCTCGCTCAGGCCTCCGCTGATGGTTTGGCGCCTGCGTTGGTGGCACGCCTCAAATTAGATGCGGGCAAATTGGCAGGAGCCATCGACGGCGTTCGTCAATTGTCTTCCCTGCAGGACCCTTTGGGTGCCAGGCAGTTGCATCGCGAGCTGGCCGATGGGCTGGTGTTGGAGCGCGTCACTGTCCCGCTTGGGGTTTTAGGGGTGATTTTTGAGGCCAGGCCAGACGCTGTGATTCAAATCGCTGCGCTAGCGATTCGTTCAGGCAATGGCGCCATCCTGAAGGGTGGTAGCGAGGCCAAGTGCACGAATCAAGCGGTGATGCAGTCGTTGAAAGAGGGCTTAGACGGCACATCGGTGTCTGCAGATGCGTTGGATTTGCTAACAACCCGAGCGGAGAGTTTGGCTCTTTTGCGCCTCGATGGTCTTGTCGATTTGATTATTCCCCGGGGTAGCAATGAGCTGGTCCGCTTCATTCAGGACAACACCCGCATTCCGGTTCTTGGCCATGCCGATGGTGTGTGCCATCTGTATGTAGATCAAGAGGTTGACTGCGCGCAGGCGTTGCGTATTGCGATCGACAGCAAGACCCAGTACCCGGCGGCTTGCAATGCGATCGAGACGCTCCTGGTTCATGAGCAGATTGCGCCATTGTTTTTGAAAGAGGCTGTTCCCGCCTTCCAAGATGCTGGTGTGTGTTTGCGCGGTGATGAGGCCAGTCGAGAGTTAGGGGTCGATCAGGTCGCCACCAGGGACGATTGGAGTCAGGAATATCTAGATCTTGTGCTGGCTGTGCGAGTGGTGAAGGATTTCGACGAAGCTCTTGAACACATACGGACGTACGGCTCACGCCATACGGAGGCCATTGCGACTGTGAATCACGACACTGCAGAACGGTTCTTGCGGGCAGTGGATAGCGCCGGTGTTTATCACAACTGCTCAACCCGTTTCGCTGATGGCTTCCGCTATGGATTTGGTGCAGAAGTTGGCATCAGCACCCAGACCTTGCCCCCGCGTGGGCCTGTAGGGCTTGAAGGTTTGGTGACCTATCGCTACCGATTGCGCGGTGATGGGCATGTTGCTGCTGATTTTGCGGAAGGGCGTAAACCGTTCAGTCATCACGACCTACCCATCGGGACGGAGTGACTCCTTTGGATTTGATTCATATCCATGACCTGCGTCTCTGGGCTCATGTCGGCGTTCTGGACCATGAAAGACGGGATGGTCAATGGTTCCAACTCGATATCACTCTGGGGTTAGATCTGAGTGCATCGGCCAAGTCCGACGATCTCAGCGCAACCGCTGATTACAGCTTGGCGGTGGGGGCTCTTCAGGCGTTGGTGAGCGAGCTGTGTTGCCTCACCATTGAATGTTTCAGTGAGGAGATTTTTGAGGTGCTGGAACGTCTCTACGGTCCTTTGCCAATGCATCTGGTCTTGCAGAAGTGCCACCCTCCTATTGCAGGTTTTACGGGGTCGGTTGCCATTGAGCGGCGGCGTAACTGGTCTGTTCAGCAGGGCTTTTATGCAATCTGAAGCTGCCACCCGTCCCATCGTTTTGGTGCACGGTCTTCTCGATACGCCTCGGTTGTTCTCTCGCTTGGAACGTCGTCTTGAAGGACAACATTCTTCTGTCTTTTCCCCCCATTTGCCTCATCGATTCGGTGCGATTCCTCTACGTAAGCTCGCTCAGCAGCTGGATGGCCTGATTCAAGAACGTTGGGGAGTGGAGACAACGATTGACTTGCTTGGGTTTTCAATGGGCGGGGTGATTGGTCGGACTTGGCTCCAAGAGTTCGGGGGCGCCAAGCGAACGCATCGGTTTATTAGTGTTGGCAGCCCCCAACAGGGAACGCTCACAGCACAGTGCATTCCTGCCTGGTTGTTCGCTGGTTTGGCAGACATGAAGCGGGGTAGTCCCCTGCTGCGCTCTTTGAACGGCGATTACTCCGACTTGCAGTCTGTGGAGTGCATCAGCTTTTTCTGCCGTTGGGATCTAATGGTCTGCCCTGGGTGGCAAGCCGTGCTCCCAATCGGGACGAGCACTGCAGTACCTGTTTGGACGCATCAGCAATTGATGTCACATCCCAAATCGCTTGATCTGTTGATCGAATCACTTCTTATTGATTAACTGACAACGCTGGCGTGCGTGGCCAAGCTTGGTCGTTCGATGATTTTGATTAGAGCTCATGTGCTTCTCGGCTTCTGCGAGTTTCACTGCGTCTGCGGTTCTCATGCCATTAGGGCTGTATTCCCATCACCTCGCTTCTAAGGCTGAACAGCCTGGATACAAACCTTTAGCACTCGTGCCTTTCTTTTTTGGTGTTCAGCAATTTGTAGAGGGGTTGGAGTGGACTGGAATCGTGGGTGGAAAGATTGAGCCTTTGACATCAATCGCCGGGCTTGGATTCCTGTTTTTTGCTTATTGTTTTTGGATGATTTGGATTCCCTGGAGTGCCTGGTCTATTAGTCGAACAACAGATTCAATTGGTTTGCAAAGACGTTTGAAATGGGTGGCAATTGTTGCAACGGTTTTAGGAATCTTTTTCTATGTTCCTTTATTGCTTAATCCTCCAGCTCTTCAGCCTTCCGTATTCAGTAACGGTCGATTGATGTATGACGTCTCTAATCTCCAAAGCATCTTTCATAATTTCGTCAATACTGAGCCGGTTGGAGAACTTGTTTACTGGGGCTTTATTGTTCTGCCGCTGGTCGCTGTAAGTGATCGGGCTGTGAAGTTGTTTGGTGTGTTGATCTTTGTCTCGATCTTCCTTACGTGGATTACTTACAGCGCAACATTTAATTCTGTTTGGTGCTTCTACTGCGCCGTTCTTTCTATCATGGTGCTATGGATTGTAAATCGTCCTCAAGTTCAGCGTTCGTGAGCTGATGATTCAGCAACTTACAGAGCAGCTTGTTGCGATGGGTCAGATTCTTCTGGCCCTTGATACTGGTGTGGGCCTTCTTGTGGCTGTCGGTTTTTCAATGTCTGCGTCTCATCTGTTTTCTCTGCTTGCTAATCGACTCACTCCTAGGCAAATCTTTCTCCATATGGTCGTCGATGCTCTGGTTCTTAGTCTGGCTCTTCTGCTTTGCCTGATTAGTCATTGTCTGATGCTGGCCTTGATGGAAGGGGTTCCCTTGCAGCCCATTGTTTTTGGTAATCGGATGGCAGTAGCACTCTGGCCAGGACTCTTTTATGTCCTGGTTGCCGCTCCTTATGTGAGTGATCTTATTGCCGTCACGCTTCTGGCATGGATGCATCTCAATATGATCATATTAGTGAATGCGATGTATGGGATTCCTTTCCTTCATGCCCTATTTGTTTGCCTGCCTGGCTTTGTGATTGCTCTGCTGCTTGTAGGGGCTTTGTTTTCTCAGCGATGGCGATCGAGTTATGACACTTTGGCTAAAGAAGTTGCACTTCAAATCCAGCGATGACTAGAAGCAACGCCGTCGTTCATGGTCATCGGCACAGCATTCGCCTAGGCGCGCGTGTCTTGATTGGTGTGTTGGTCTTGGTGGGAATCCTGATGCTGATTGGCGTCGGGGTGGTGCGGCGCGATGCGGATTCTCTTCTGCAATCCGGATCTCTCTTAGAGCTTCTTGGTGTGTCTGGAGGAGCGATTGTTGTTGTGCTGGCCTTAGTGGGTGTGTATTCGGTGATGGTTGACTTTGTGTTTTGGGAAGGGTGGATGCAAAGCTTCCCAGATGCCAGCGGTTTGTTTGTTGGGAATGAGGAGAAGCGGTCAGAGCATCGCCATTTTTTGGTGTATCTCGATGGCATTCACCAAAGTGAAGAGAGTCATCCGCCAAGAGTTCAAGAGTTTCTGAATTGTTTGGAGTCTGAAATTGCCAAGGATTCCCTATTGGTAAAAGGAATTGAGGCTTATACCATCACGGATGTTGGACTCCGTGCTGCTTCTTACTCCCGATGGTTTTGGCAGTGGTTGTTTGCTCTTCAAGAACATCATCCTAATGGGTTTGTCCAATTTATTTGTGCATTTTGTATTCAGGCAAATAATGTCATTAAGGTCGGTATCTCGTCTGATCGACGTTATGGACCTGTGATGAATTATGAATTGGCTTTGAAAATAGCCCGACGATTAGAGCAGTTAAATTTTCATCCTTCGCACGCATCTCGTGTGGTTTTAGTTGGCTATAGCGGTGGTGCTGAAATGGCGATTGGTACTGCTGAAATGTTGCAAAAGCTTTGCTGTAGTCCTGTTCAAGTGATTTCGATCTGTGGGGTTTTTAGTGGGAATGCGGCTCTTGAAAGTATTCAGGATGTTGCGATGGTGGTCGGCAGTAAAGATCCTGTGGCTGCGTTTGGCCGACTCGCTTATCCAGGTCGATTGAGCTTATTGCCTTTGAC
This sequence comes from Synechococcus sp. Cu2B8-bc1011, assembly GCF_047302735.1. Lineage (NCBI taxonomy): Bacteria > Bacillati > Cyanobacteriota > Cyanophyceae > Synechococcales > Synechococcaceae > Synechococcus > Synechococcus sp. Cu2B8-bc1011. Next base: position 2,233,870 of record NZ_CP138915.1, on the reverse strand, counting down.
AAACTGGAACCGTTGGCAGCGATCGCATTGCTTGCATCGTTATCTCATTGATCGTATGAGTCATAACGGTTCTTCCGGACCTTTTAGTGTGGCCTTCCGTGAAAAGGTTGTTGCTGCAATTTGTAGTGAACTTGAACGCAGTTTGGTCAGCTCTTCTGCCGGTTGAGATCTTGGATAAGTAAAAAAGGTGAATAACTCGGTTGACTGGCTAAAAGGCGTCTCTTCGCATCGTTTCGGGTCACTGAAGTGTGATAAAGATCTTGAGGCATGTTTTCAAGTGCTCCCTTATAGCGATCAACGGCGTCCTCATTGGGACGCATGCTTTCTTCAAGTAAATGATCCAGCTTTGCGCTGAGCCGTTCTCGCCATAAGCCTCCGAGTGTGAGTGGAAACAGGTTGGTCTGACCTGTCAGTGCATATTCCAAGAGCGCGGTGGAGTCGATGCAGAAACCGATCGCTCCATAGCCACCGAGATGGAGGTTTTCCATGCTCGCCTCGCTGTTGTGAATGGCGCCCATTAATTCGCACAGTTCAATCGCGTCGGACAGTTGTTGATCGCGAAAGACCGTTGGCGAGTATTGGACGCTGCCGTTGGAACGTCCGTTTTGCCACGGTCGATCCAAGTCATTCATCGCGGCCCAGCCATTCAGGCCTTCGGTGCCTTGGTAGTACTGCAGCAGAACGGTTTCATCCTCTGGCGGTTGTAATTCCAGCTCTAAGCAGGCGTGGGGTAGTAACGCGTTGATTTCTTTTTGATTCGTCTCTTGCAAGCCGGTTCGGTAAGGGACCGCAAGGGGGATTTGAGCCCATTGATTGCTATCAGAACTGGGTGTACTGGCTCCAAGTCCGAAGCTGGCCACACTGGTCCGCACTCTCGCTTGACACGTCCATCCTTTGGATTGAAGGCACTGGATTAGATCCTTTCCGCAGGACTGACCTTCGAAGCGATAGGTGTCGAGGTTGAGGCTCTGTCCACCCAGAAGATTGCTTCCAAGAACGTTGAACACTTGAGCCATCTGTTGATTCCGATGTCTGGCCTCTGCGGATTGGAGATAGGAGAGTCCGTGATTGCTCCAAGCAATCTCCCCACCGAGTGATGACAGTCCCGCTAGCCCTGTTCGAGAGTTCGGCGCACTGTGTTGGTTCTGTGGATAGAGGGATGCCGTCGCTTGTGACTTCCAGGTATCCAGTCCCTCAGGCAGGGGCCATTGCTGGCCGCCGGGATCGTTGTAGTTGCGCTGGCACCAAAGATCTAAAGCTGAGCGTCTTGGGTTGGTTCGCTGAGGGAGTAAGTGCTGCAAGTCATCAGCGAATGCAGCCAGGAGGAGGGGACTTATCAGTCCCTCTCCAAGCAAGATCCCCAGACCTCTCAAGTGTTCCGGCAGTGATGCTGGCTCCTGCCGCCAGCGGCGAGGAAGCATCGCCAACAGAGGAAGAAGGCGTTGATGTTGAACGTCTTTCAGGAGCGCTGCAAGAAAATCTCGACGGCTAATCCCTTTCTTCAAACTGCTGCGCTCAAGGGCTTCCTCCAGCGAGACCAGCGGAACACGCGTTGATCGATTGGTTTGAGCCAGGTTCCAGCTGGAACTCAGTGCAAGCAGGTCATGGTGCATGTCTGCAAGTTCAACGATTGGCTGCTGTCAGTCCGGAGTGGCGAATTAATGCGTCAGTGCTGGCTGCTCGACCCCGGAAGGATTTGTAGACATCAGCTGGTCGCTGACTTCCTCCCAGGCTGAGAACCGTGTTGCGGAAGCGTTGACCGGTGGCTTGTACGTCCTTTTCCTGATCGAGGCCAACCTCCTCGAAAGCGGCAAAAGCATCGGCGCTTAAGACCTCTGCCCACTTGTACGAGTAATAACCAGCGGAGTAACCACCAGCAAAAATATGGCCGAAGGCGCAAAGGAATCGGTCTTCAGGGATCGGGGGCAATACGGTCGTGCTGTCTGCGATCTTGCGTCTGAACGCATCAGGGGATTGACCCAGCTCAGGAGTCCATGTGCTGTGAAGACGTAAATCGGTTAAAGCGAAATGAACCTGGCGTAGCGTTCCGCATCCCTGCATGAAGGTGCGGCTGTTGCGCAGTTTGTTGTAGTCCTCTTCAGGCAAGGGCTCCCCTGTTTTCCAATGACGGGCCATTCCCATCAAGGTCTGGCGATCAAGGCACCAGTTCTCCATGAACTGACTGGGAAGCTCCACCGCGTCCCATTCCACGTTGTTAATCCCAGCTGCTTGGGGATGTTCCACCGTGGTGAGCATGTGTTGAAGCCCATGGCCGAACTCATGGAACAGGGTCTCAACCTCTTCAAAACTCATCAAACTTGGGATGTCACCGGAGGGTGGGGTCTGATTGCAAATCAGGTATGCCACAGGGTTGGTGAGCACACCCTCCGAATTGCGAGACCGGTTTAGACATTCATCCATCCATGCTCCACCTCGCTTGCTGGCGGGCCTGCTGAAGGGATCGAGATAAAACGCTGCGAGTGGATGGCCTCCCTGATCGTTGACTCTGAAAAAGCGCACATCCGGATGCCAGATCGGTGCTTCGCCATCAGCAGCTTCAATCTTGATGGAAAACAAACGTTCGCAGAGATGGAAAAGGCCATCGAGCACTTGTGGAAGTGGAAACCATGGACGTAAAGCCTCTTGATTGAGGTTGAACCGTTCTTGACGAAGTTTCTCGGCCCAGTAGCTCACATCCCAGGGGCTGAAATCATCCGCTTCTTTCCCACCATGACGACGGGCACAGTCCCTGAGCTCGTCGATCTCTTGTTCTGCGATAGGCAGGGCTGCAACGCGAAGTTCTTCGAGAAGCCTTTCAACTGCTTCGACGTTGTCAGCCATTTTTGAAGCCAGGCTTCGTTCCGCCCAGTTTTGGTAGCCAAGGCGGGAAGCCTGATGGGTCCGAAGGTCGAGGATTTCTTCGATGAGAGGAGTGTTGTCGAGTTCTCCTGAGCTCGCCCGACTCACCTGGGCTCTGTAGACGGTTTCTCTCAGGTTGCGGTTGTCGGCATGGGTCAGAACGGGTAGGTATCGAGGCATGTCGAGACCTAGTCGCCAAGGCCCTTCCAAGGCTGTGGGTTCCTGTCCATCGCGATGTTTATCACCAGCTTCCTTTGCTGCAGCAGCCAAAGCCTGCATGGCCCGTTCCGGTACGCCTTGGAGTTGGTCTGCGTCCTCAACCAGAAGGGTCCAACCCTGGGTGGCGTCAAGCACGTGATTGCTGAATCGGGTGGAGAGCGAGGCGAGTTGTTCGCTGGCCTCGTTAAAAGCTTCTTGATCAGCTCCGCTCAAGCCCACCCCTCGATGGCGCATCGATAACAGTTCGGCGTCAAGGATCCTGATTTGGGTGGGATCCAGCGGATGACTGGGGTTCTGTTGAAGGCTTTCCAGTGCTTGGTGAATGATTTGGCTTTGCCCAGCGCGGTTGCCAAAACGGACGACATCGGGTTGCTGTGCGGCATGGGCTTCGCGCAGCTCCGAGCTGTTGCAGACGCCGTTGAGATGGCTCACCACCCCCCAGCTCCAGCGCAAGCGTTCACCAAGCAGGTGAAGTGGAGTCATCACCTCATCCCAGCTCAGCGGTCTGTTGTCAGCTAGGCGCTGTTGAAGAGTGGATTCCAGCGTGCTGAGCTGTTCTCCTAGGTCGTTGATCAGTGCTGGGATATGAGCTTTGACCTGGGATGCATCGATGGCCTCGAAGCGCGGAAGGCCATGCCCGCGCAAGAGTTCTGAGTTGGTCATCGCTGTCAGCCCGCCGGCAGCAGGGTCGTGAGAGCCACCAGGCTATGAGTGCCGAGATCACTGGCGAGAGCATCGGTGGCTGCTTCGTAGAAATCCATGGCGATACGGGGCCAAATCCCAATCACCAAAGTTGGCACCATCAAGGTGAGACCGATCACTAATTCTCGAGGGCGCATGTCATCGATGAAAGCCAAAGCAGGGATTCGTGGGCCGAAGAACACGCGCCTGCACATGGAAAGGAGATATATCGGGGTCAGTACGAGCCCAATCGCTGCGATTGCAACAGTGGTAACGCGGAACAAGGTGGTGAAATTTTCCTGACTCGTGATGCCCAGGAAGATGGTGATTTCACTGATGAATCCGCTCATGCCAGGAAGGGCAAGGGAGGCGAGTGAGCTGGCTAGGAAGAAAGCAAAAGTGATCGGCAGCACTTTGGCGAGTCCGCCCATGTTGGGAATGGACAGCGTTTTGGTGCGTTCGTAAAAACAGCCTGTCACGAAGAACATGGCTGCTGCGATCAGTCCATGGCTGATCATTTGGAGCATGGCACCACTCAGGCTGAGGGCATCGACAGCACCGATGCCAAGCAACACAAACCCCATATGGCTGACTGAGCTGCAGGCGATCCGCCGTTTCACATTGTCTTGAGCGAAAGCGTTCAACGCTCCATAAATGATGTTGACGATGCCAAGAACGATCAGTGCTGGTGCAAGAACAAAATGGGCATCGGGAAGCATCTGAACGTTGAAGCGCAGCAAGGCATAACCGCCCATCTTCAACAGCACACCCGCAAGCAGCATCGACACCGGCGCATTGGCCTCTCCGTGAGCGTCTGGGAGCCAGGTGTGAAGCGGAAAAATCGGCAACTTCACTCCAAAACCGATCAGGAAGCCGAGATAACAGAGCAACCCAAAGGTTCCGCCTGGAGATCGACCAGCGAGCTCAGTCAGGTTGAGCGTGAAGGTATCGCCGGAAAGGGCTAGAGCCAGACCGCTGATCAGAATCAGGAGGGATGCAACAGCGGTGTAGAGGATGAATTTTGTGGCTGCATATTGACGATTGCTTCCGCCCCAGATCGCAATGAGGAGGTAGACAGGGACGAGCTCCAGCTCCCAAGCAAGAAAGAACAGCAGGAAATCCTGGGAGAGGAAGACCAGTCCCTGAGCAGAGGATTGAACAAGCAGAAGACCGAAATACAGCTTGGTTTTGTGTTGAACGTTCCAGCTGGCGGCAACGGATAAAAGCGTCACTAGTCCGCTTAGAACCACAAGGGGAGCTGAAAGGCCGTCGGCGCCAAGCGACCATTCCAGGCCGATCGATGGAACCCAGCTCACCCGTTCAACGAGCTGAAGACTGCTGTCGCTGGGGTCGAAATGCTGGCTAAAGACCACCAGCATCAGCACGAGGTCCACGAGAAGGACGCCGATAGCCAGATTGCGCGGCAAAGATGATGGCTTCGAGTCGTCCCCCGGGAGCAACGGCATTAACAAAGCCATCGCTGCAGGAAGCAAAACGATCAGAGAGAGCCAGGGGAACGCTGCCTGAGACGCAGCCGTCAACGGCAAATTGGCGTCCATGACGTTCGCAAGATTGTGATTGAACTTATCAGCCCTAGGGGCTTTGCTGAGTAATTCTACTCAGCGGCTTTGGGTTGCCAGTGGCTCCCCGCCGTCTGGAGGCTAAGCAGTGGAGCACGACTAGCGACGCCAGCCGCTTCCCAAGCCTTCACCATGGCATGACTCACGGCTTGCCCTCGCTCTTCTGCGCAAAGCGCCAAAATGCTTGGCCCTGCGCCGCTGATGGCGCATCCCCAGGCTCCAGCCGCGAGCGCAGCCTCTTTCACTTCCTGCCCACCTTTGATCAGCCTCCAGCGATAGGGCTCGTGCAGGCGGTCGTGCATTCCGTCTGAGATCAAATCGCCGTTTCCGGTCCTGAGGCCTTGCAGCAACAGGGTGAGGGCACCAAGGTTGACCACTGCATCACCAATGGGGACCGATTTGGGCATGGCACGCCTCGCTTCGCTGGTGCTCAGGCGAATGGCTGGGATCGCAACAACGGCCTTAATGCTGTGCATCCATTCGCAACGCACCACTCGCCAGCGTTGAGACGCAGCCTTTGCTGTCATGCACAGTCCCCCCAGCAGCGAAGGCACAACATTGTCTGGGTGTCCTTCGATATCGATGGCGAGCTCCAGCAGTTTTTCTCGACTGAGCGGTTCTCCCACCAAGGCATTAGCACCCACGAGTCCAGCAACGATTGCTGTGGCACTGCTGCCGAGCCCCCTGGCTGGAGGAACGGCTAGACGCACTCGAGCCTCGATGGCGATGGGCTCCTGGCCAGCTGCTTTCCAGACCCTCTGCGCGGCTCGATACACGAGGTTGTCCGGTCCTCCCCGTAAATGAGACCCCTCCTGTCCCTCGATGATCAGTTCAAATCGCTCTCCATCGCCATCGATTCGACGCATGGTGAAACGGTTGTTGAGATCCAGAGCAGCGCCTAGACAGTCGAATCCTGGTCCAATGTTGGCGGTGGTAGCGGGAACATCCACCACCACTGTTTGGCCGATACGCGGCTGCGCCATCCCTGCGTTTCCACTCAGGCCAGTGTCCCACTCGACTCAGCCAGTTCTCGTGCTCTGCAAGCAGCACTAAACAGACCAGCTTCCGGATCGATCACAGCGCGCACCGTTAAACCTTCCAAAAACGGTTGAAAGCGCCCCTTTTGACGCATGGCGTTTAAAAAATGCATGGACTTCAATCCATCCTGATTTTTTTCGGCCGTGCCCCCACCAATCCAGAGCCCACCCGTGCACAGTTCCTGTAGGGCAAGGTCTCCGGCGGCTGCTCCGTAGGCACTAAGCCAAAGCGTCATTGCCGCGTTCGCGAGCTGGTCGCCAGCTTTGGCGTACTGGCATGTTGAAGCCGGGAGATCGTGATAATCAGGCTGCCCTGGTGTGTTCCATCTCCATGCTTTGGCCTTCTCTTGTAGCGGGTGCTTTGTATCTTCCGACTGCTGCAGCATCCAGTGCATGACATGGCCCAATCCGGTACCACTTACCACCCTCTCCACAGAAATCCGGCCTAGAGACAAATCACGCTTGAGCCATTGAACAAGGGCCCATTCGTCGTTGGAACGGGGCGCGAACTCTCGATGCCCCCCCTCGCTGGGCAACGCAATCCATCCCTTGTTGCTCGGAAGCCCCCGAGCCATGCCCAAGCCCGTTCCCGCTCCAAGAATGGCGACGGGGCCTTGCTCGGATTGAGTGCTATCAGAAGTCTTTGTACGTCCTGCTTGAAGGGTGATCTGCTGGCGGTCGCTGAAATGGGGAAGGCCGTAGATCAGAACAGCGAAATCGTTAACGAGTTCCACCTGCTCTAAACCAGCGGATTGTTTCAGCGACTCTTGGCTGATCGACCATCCCAAATTAGTGAGTTCAGCAGCTCGGTTCTTAACTGGGCCAGCGACGGCGAAGCAGCTGGTTTGAGGATTGGAGTTGGTGTCTGGGCGCGTTTGCAGAAAGTGAATGAGCATGGAGTCCAGAGACGTCCATTCCGCCGACACGTAACGCTGGACATGCTCTTGTTTCAGCTTGCCGTTTTGATCGCTGTAGATGGCTAGGAGCGTTTTGGTGCCACCGAGATCCCCGGCCAGGTAAGTCGTTGCCTGCATTGGATCGATCGGATCATCTCAGCTCAAGGCTGATCGCTTTGATCGGAATCGACAAGTCTTGATAAGGCTCTGGAATGCTCAGTCACGAAACAGGTCGAGTGGTAGGGGGCCCCAGGTCGGACCTGAGTGTTGCGATTCAACTTGATGTCCGCTGAGCAAGAAGCCTTGACCAAGGCCCTCCTCTGCACGGATGCGAATGCAACCGGTGGATTGGTTGGCTTTCAGGAAAACGCCGCTGTCAATCCGTGTCTCATCCGCGAGCTGCATGGATGGCCAACCCATCGCCAGTTCAAGGTCGCGAAGACAGGTCATCGCTTCAATGGATGAGGAGGCCATGACGCCAACCGTGAACCAGGCGAAGTGGCTCATCTCAGCGATCAGCTCAGTTTTGAGATTCTTCCGCTCAATCGCACTCAGCGGAGGAGCACTGCGTAATCGATTGAGATCGGCCAAACCATTGATCGCTGGATCGCTCATTCCCCAACGCTCCCACTGTTGTCAAAAGAAAGTGATGCTTGCCTGTCTTGGTTGGCCGATTGTGCCGTTGCGATCAGGCGTTCCTTGGTGATCACGCCAAGGTCGCCATCGCGGCGGCTGCGCAGGCTCGCGGCGCCCTGTTCAGCTTCTTTGGCTCCAATAACAGCCAGCACTGGGATTTTCATTTGTTCTCCTGTGCGAATCAGCTTCCCAAGACGGTCTCCGCTGCGATCGATGCTGGCGCGAATACCAGCTGCTTTGAGCTGGTTTTGAAGCTCTTCCGAATAACCCAGAACTTCATCTGTCACCGGGAGAAGCCGGATCTGTTCTGGGGCGAGCCAAAACGGAAAGTCTCCCGCATAGTTTTCGGTCATGATTCCGAAAAATCGTTCGAGTGAACCGAAAATGGCCCGGTGAATCATGATCGGGCGCTGTTTGCTTCCATCAGCAGCGATGTAGTCGAGTTCGAAACGCTCAGGCAAGTTGAAATCGAGCTGAATGGTGGAGCACTGCCACATCCGACCAATGGCATCCTCGATTTTTAGGTCGATCTTGGGGCCATAGAACGCTCCGCCACCCTCATCGATTTTGTAGGCCCAGCCCTTGCGTTCTAGGGCTTCGATCAGGCCTTTGGTCGCGAGCTCCCAGACAGCGTCATCGCCGATGGCTTTGTCTGGTTTTGTTGAAAGGTTGATCTCGTAGTTACTGAAATCAAATGTTGAAAGAATCCGTTCTGTGAGATTCAGGATTTGCAAGATCTCATCACTGATCTGTTCGGGTAGGCAAAACACGTGGGCGTCGTCTTGCGTGAAGCCACGGACTCTCATCAGCCCGTGCATCACCCCAGGGCGCTCGTAGCGGTAAACGGTTCCAAGCTCCGCCCATCGGATCGGAAGTTCTCGATAGCTGCGAAGTTTGCTGGCGTAGGTCAGAACGTGGAATGGACAGTTCATCGGCTTGAGCTGGTATTGCCTCTCATCCACCTCCATGGGGCCGAACATGCTCTCCGCATAGAAGTCGAGATGTCCAGAGGTCTTCCAGAGGCTGATGTCTGCGACGTGGGGTGTGTAGAGCAGCTCATACCCCCCCTCAAAGTGTGCTTGCCTCCAAAAGTCTTCAATTAAGAGACGCATGCGTGCGCCTCGGGGATGCCAGAAGACAAGGCCCGCGCCCGCTTCATCTTCGATGGAGAACAGATCGAGGTCTTTGCCAAGGCGGCGGTGATCACGACGGAGTGCTTCTTCTTTGCGGCGTCTGTGCTCTGACAGTTGCTCGGCGGTCTCCCACGCCGTGCCATAAATGCGCTGAAGCTGAGCCTTGGTTTCGTCACCACGCCAGTAGGCACCTGCCACACTTTCGAGCTCAAACGCTTTTGGATTGAGTTCGCTTGTGTTGGCTACATGAGGCCCAGCACAGAGATCCCACCAATGCTCACCCAGGGTGTAGAGCGTAATTGGCTCGACTAGTCTCTCGAGAATTTCTAATTTGTAAGGCTCGTTTTGGGCCTTGATTCGACGTTCTGCTTCCTCACGACTGACTTCAATGCGTTCTAACGGGAGCTTGCGGCCAATGATTTTTCCCATCTCCTTCTTGATCGCCTTGAGATCTGCTTCCGTAAAGGGTTCCGGATTGTCGAAGTCGTAATAAAACCCTGCCTCAGTCCAGGGACCAATAGTCACTTGGGCCTTGGGAAATAGCTTCTGAACTGCCATGGCCATCACGTGGCTCATGGAGTGGCGAATCTTGAGCAGATTCTCACTTTCGCTGGTCTTGGGCAGAATCACAGGCGCGATAGGTGCGGGGGTGGTTGCTGCGACGCTGCTCACCGTTTCCTGTTCAAGGCCCGCCATCCTATGGGTGTGCGTTGAACATGCAATGAATCAAGAGGCGGATGAACTGCTCAAGTCGTTGTTGGACTCGTTGCTCAATGACTTCAACCACTGGTTCAAACGTGGTCAGGAACTCCTAACAGCTTGTCCGGATTCAGTGATGACACGCGTTGAGCGCGAAGCGATGGGAGTTCGAATTGATGAGGGCCTTAAGGCGATTACGGCTACAAGAGCCCTCGTGAATGCCACCCCTGCGGCAATGGCCATCTCGATGGAGGCGATGACTCCTTGGCACCAGCTTGTGACCGAGGTCTGGGTCCTTGCCGCCCGTGTATCCGAGGCGAATGCGAAGAATTCGCTCTAGGCGCCTTGGCGAAGCTTCTGAAGATTTTCTGAATAAAAATTGGCTAACTCAGCATGGCTTTTGACGGGCTGACCGTAGGCACTAAGTCCTGAATGAGTGGGAAAAGATGCCCATTCAGGGGCGAGGCTATTCATCGCTTCAGCTGTTAAGCCTTTTTGGTCTACCTCGTTGAGAGCTCCGCGTCTTTTGACCAGATGAAGAGCCGCTTGGTCTTGATGTTCTGGAGAGAAACTGGGCAAACTCAAACGGCCTGAAACCTCCTGCCAAGTGGTTGGCAAGAATTGATAGGCACCAGCTGCGGCACTGACATAACGCTTAACGACCACCTGTTCGGGGTGTTTGGAGAGATCCTCAAACTGGCCGCCTCCATAAAGCGTGCGATAGCCAAGATCGTGCCCGTCCTTCCAAGTTCCTTCCGCAAAGCGAATGGTGTTGAGCAGGGCGCGTCGTTCAGGAGTGATGACGTAGGGGGAGGCTTTATGGTCCGTTTTGACGTCTTGAAGAAGGGCTGATGCCACTTCTTCTGCTTGATCAAGTCTTTCGCTGGAGCGTTCGGCGTGAATGCCTTCTCCAACGCCCAGAAGCAGCACCAAGCTGACAACACCGACGCCGCTGGCTTGACGGAACGCAGGTAAGACGGCGAGGGGCAGCTTGGCGAAGGAGCTCAGCAAAAGGTGACGTTCCGTAATGGAGACACCACCTTCTTCAGGAAAGGATGCTTTTGGCGAGTCGTTACCTACCCGCCTTGACGAGTGAGTATCAGTTGTGCATGAGCAGAAACACTTAATCAATCCCTGCTCGAGACTCGCGAGACGCGCTGTTTTAGCTAGCTCTCTCTGGCATCTCTCGGGGTTGGCGTCAAGACTTCTCAGTCAGCTTTAAGTATTAGAGAATCTTTTCAAAGAATGCTTTATTGATTAGGTCGTTAGGAAGCCCATGGCCTTGCGGACGCGATCCACGGTCGCTGTTGCCACACCTTCAGCCCGTTCACGGCCTTGTTGCAACACGTTCTCTAGTTCCGCCCGGTCATTCATGAGCTCGTTGTATCGATCTTGAATCGGCTCAAGAGCGCTCACGGCGGCCTCTGCCAGTAGGGGCTTAAACGTGCCCCAGCCCATCTCTGCGCATTCCTCGGCCGCGGCTGTTCGGCCTTTGCCACTTAGCAGCGCATAGAGGCCGAGGAGGTTGTCGGTTTCAGGTCGATCTGGGTTGCTGAACTCAAGACCCATTTGAGGGTCTGTTTTGGCCCGCTTGATTTTTTTGGTGATCAGTGCGGGTGGATCAAGAAGGGTGATCCGACTGTTGTCGTTTGGATCGCTTTTGCTCATTTTGTTGCGGCCATCCGTCAGGCTCATCACCCTTGCTCCTTCGCGCATGATCAATGGCTTGGGAACCTGCAGAAGCGGGTGATCCTCTGAGCCGAAGCGAGCGTTGATGCGTTGTTGGGCGATGTCGCGCGCCAATTCCAGATGTTGTTTCTGATCTTCTCCAACCGGCACAAGATCTGCGTCATAGAGAAGGATGTCGGCGGCCATCAACACTGGGTAGTCAAGTAGACCTACCGAGACGTTGTCGCCTTGCTTCACCGCTTTTTCTTTGAACTGAATCATGCGCTCCAGCCAGTTCAAGGGAGTGACGCAGTTCAGAAGCCAGCAGAGCTCGCTGTGAGCTTTGACCTGGCTTTGGATGAAAACGGTGGATTGATCTGGATCGAGACCGCAGGCCAGGTAGAGAGCTGCAGTGCTGAGGGTGTCCTCCGATAAGCGATTTGGTTGGTGCGGAACGGTGACGGCATGCAGATCTACGACACAAAAAAACGTGTCGTTGTCGTGTTGCAGGTCCACCCAATTGCGAATGGCGCCCAACCAGTTGCCCAAGTGAAGAGCACCTGTTGGTTGAACGCCGGAGAGCACCCTCGGACGCCCCATCGGTCAGGCTCCTGTCTCAGTGTTGTCGTCAGTCGCTTGCGTGTCGGTTCCATCGCTAGCGCTGGCGTCTGCTGAGGCGTCTGTTTCAGGTGCGGCCTCAGCCTCAGCCTCAGGCTGAGGCTCAGGGGCCGGAGGTTGGGGTTTAGCTGGTCTTGCGAAGGGATCAGGACGGGGTGTCCGATTTCTTTCACCCCGATTGCCGTCTCCGCGTCCGTCTTCGAATCGTCGCCCGCCCCCTTGGGCCCTCTGCTGAGCCACCAGCTCAGTGAGTTGTCCGTCCTCCAGCATTTGAGCAAGAGTGCGAACGGCAAACCCCAGCACGGCAACGGTTGAGCGCAGATTGAAAGCCTCTTGCAGGGCTCTCACCGCACGCATTTCGTTATCACTGAGTCGAATACGGAATCCGCCCCCCTCACGGTTGCCGGAATGGCGGCCGCCACGGGAGCCCCCGCCGCCCTCGCCTTGTCTGCCCTGTTGACGGGAATCTCGGTTGGAATCAGTCATGGCCCGAGGCCTGGAATCAGGCGCAAGTGTGACGCATCATCGAACGCCAAGAGGCTTCCTTTCTTGATCTCCTCGCTTATCCGTGGGTCCCACGGAAGGTGATCACTTGTTCGGCATAGTCCCGAGGTTCGAGATGAATGGTGCAACGAACAGGTCCGAACCGGGATTCCAGGCGCTCTTCAACCCGCTCAGTGATTTGATGTGCTGCGATCAGATCATCGACATCCACCACCATGTGCATGTCAATAAACACCTGCTGGCCCAGGATGCCTCGGCTGGCGATGTCATGGCAATTGAGGACTCCGGGGACCCCCAAGGCTTGCTCGTTGATGGCTTCGGGTGCAATTGCAATGTGATCCACAAGCCATGGGAGGTTGTCGCGTAACACCTGCCAGCAGACACGGATCAGAAGCACTGCGAGTGGCATGGCCAGCGCCACGTCTAGCCAGCTGATTTTGAATAGCCAAGCCCCAGTCAGGCCTACCAGCACAATCACCGTGGTCCAAATGTCACTCGTGGTGTGGTGGGCATCGGCGAGGAGCAGCGGACTGTTCAATCGGCGACCCTGACGACGCTCATAGCTTGCGAGCAGAAGATTGAAAACGAGCACCAGGAGTAGAAGCAAAAGCTCCGTGGCATTGATCCGAAGTTCAGGCAAACCCTGAGCCAATCGCTCGCTTGAAGTGATCAGGATTTCGATTGCGGTGAAGAAGATGAAACCGGCGACCGCTAGAGCCCCAATGCCTTCGTATTTGTGATGGCCATAGGGATGATCCCGATCCGGTTTCGGATCCGAAAGCCCGTTCGTGATCAGTCCTGTCAAGCTTGAAAGGGCGTCGGTTGCGCTGTGCATCGCGTCAGCGATGACAGCCAGCGATCCGCTAGCTACACCCACCAGCAACTTCAGCAACGTCATGGCCACGTTGATGATGAGGGCCACCAGTAGGACCCGTTTGACCTCATGTCGACGATCGCGGGCCATCGATGTCAGGCACAGGCCTACCAACCATATGAATGTCTAGCTGAAAGGTCCCGTTTTGAGGGACGGAGTCGGCGCTGCCAGTTTTTGTAGGTGCGCAAGTGCTTGTTCTGACTAAAAGGTTGAGCTAAGTAAGCTCCAAGTTGTGGATTTGTTGTGCTGATGCCGGTTCCATCAATCAGCACCAAAAAGCTGATTCCATCCATCGCAGGGAAACTTGCTCTGGCTGGAGGGAGCCTGGTATTTGGAAGTTGGGTGCTCAGCGACATTGTTCACCTCCCTGGAGGAGGTGCGGGGCTACTGGCTTTAGGGGCAGGCGTCTGGTGGGTGACCCGCCCCTCCAAGCCTGCCTCTTTTTCTGAGCCTTCTTCCCTCCCTGGTTGGATCCGTCGTTGTGAAGCGGTGCTCGCGCAATTCTCGGAGCTTGAGCTTTCATTAGGTCTGGATGGGTTGCGATCTCCCCGCGAACAGGAGCTGGACCGGTTGAAAGCTCTGCATGAACCTCTCAGTGTCGGAGTGGTCGTGAGTGAGGGTGGCACTCATCCGACCACGTCCGAGCTCCAAATCGCGTTGGAGGGTGTCCATTCACTTGAGCTCTGTATTGCGAAGCCGTTGCCAGTGGTTGCTGATGTCTGGAGCTGGCCTCAGGAGCTAGAAGAACTTGATGTGATCTTGTATGGACTTCCAATGCCTCTTAGGGCAGCTGATCTTTTGCGGCTTGAACAGTTGCCAACGGATCGTCCTGCTTGGTTGTTGATCAGGGATTCTGTCCACCAATCTCGCGAAGCGCGACAGGAAGCCTTGAGCTGTCAGTTACCTAAACAATGGTGCGATCGACTCTTGTTCTGGAGTGGTGAGTCAGCTGACTTACGGCAGGGCTTGCTTCCCGTACGACGTCATTTCGTTCAGCCTTCTCGGAGCCGAGAGATCACCAAGCAACGGTTGTTGACCTCTCTTCATCGGCGCTGGCAAGCGGAGCTGGAGCAGTTGCGTCGTGAACGCTTCCGATCGCTGCTTCAAAGAAGTCAGTGGATTGTGGCTGGTGTTGTGATTGCCTCCCCTGTTCCAAGCGTTGATCTTCTGGCTGTGGCTGTGGTGAACGGCTTGATGGTGAAGGATATGGCTCAGATCTGGGGCTGCTCCTGGAGCTCTGAGGTGTTGCAGGTTGTGGCGCGCCAATTGGGGACTGCAGCTCTTGGTCAGGGTGTGGTGGAGTGGAGTGGCCAAGCCTTGCTCGGGATGGCCAAACTTGACGGTGGTACTTGGTTGGCGGCGGGACTGATTCAAGGCCTCAGCGCTGCTTATCTCACCAGAGTTGTGGGAGCGTCAATGGCGGATTGGATGGCCCTGAATGCAGGAGTTGCCGAACCTGATCTTGAAGATCTGAAGCGTCAGGCCCCATTGTTGGTAGCGAAGGCCGCAGAGCGTGAACGCTTGGATCTCCCCGGTTTTGCTGATCAGGCAAAGGAATGGCTCAAATCACAGAGATATGCTGGTGCTTGATACAACTTCATGAAGAGTTCATGAAGTTGTCATGAACAATGTTGTCGAGATGATGAGATCTGTTTGTTCCTCTTGAATTGTGGAGGTCTTTTCATCATCTTGAGCTCGATCGTCTGTCCTTTTTGAGGATGGAGTGATCGATCCTGCTCTTATTTTTTTCTCATGGCAACTGCCGTTCGCAGTGGTCGCTTAAGCAGCTGGCAAAGTTTTTGTCAGTGGGTCACAGACACCAACAACCGTATTTATATCGGTTGGTTCGGTGTGCTGATGATTCCTTGTCTGCTTGCAGCTACCACCTGCTTCATCGTCGCTTTCATCGCCGCACCTCCGGTTGATATCGACGGTATCCGCGAGCCTGTCGCTGGCTCACTTCTTTATGGCAACAACATCATTTCTGGTGCTGTTGTTCCTTCCAGCAACGCCATTGGCTTGCACTTCTACCCAATCTGGGACGCTGCCTCACTCGACGAGTGGCTCTACAACGGCGGCACCTATCAGTTGGTGGTGTTCCACTTCCTGATCGGCATCTCGGCTTATATGGGCCGTCAGTGGGAACTCTCCTACCGCTTGGGCATGCGCCCTTGGATCTGTGTTGCTTACAGCGCTCCGCTGTCTGCAGCTTTTGCAGTGTTCCTGGTCTACCCCTTCGGTCAGGGTTCGTTCTCTGATGGCATGCCTTTGGGCATCTCTGGAACCTTCAACTTCATGTTGGTGTTCCAGGCTGAGCACAACATCCTGATGCACCCCTTCCACATGCTTGGAGTGGCTGGTGTTTTCGGTGGTTCACTGTTCTCCGCCATGCACGGCTCACTGGTGACCTCCTCCTTGGTGCGTGAAACCACTGAGAACGAGTCCCACAACTATGGCTACAAGTTCGGCCAAGAAGAAGAGACGTACAACATCGTGGCTGCTCACGGCTACTTCGGTCGCCTGATCTTCCAATACGCCTCCTTCAACAACAGCCGTAGCCTTCACTTCTTGCTGGGAGCCTGGCCTGTTGTTGGCATCTGGTTTACGTCCATGGGCGTGTCAACCATGGCCTTCAACCTGAACGGCTTCAACTTCAACCAGTCGATCCTTGATAGTCAGGGCCGCGTCCTGAACACCTGGGCCGACATGGTGAACCGTGCCGGTCTCGGCATGGAAGTGATGCACGAGCGCAACGCTCATAACTTCCCCCTCGACCTGGCAACTGTTGAGTCCACACCTGTGGCTCTGCAGGCACCTGCCATCGGTTGATCCGGAACCCAATCCAAGTTCAGATCAACTGAACGAGGAAGCCCCCGCCGAAAGGTGGGGGCTTTTTTTTGGTCAATGAGAGAGGAAGCGTCTTTAGGAGCCATAGGACCAGCTGGTTTCACGCCGATCCAAAGTTGGAAACGATTTTGAGCTCAACTGCTTTGGTAGGGAGTTAAGACTGATGGGCTCCAATGTTTTCAGGCTAAATGTGGTTTCAAGAACTGTTTTTGTGGCTGGAAAAAGATCAAGCAGTGTGAGGCTCGGATCAGATGTGCGTTGCGTCCCTAGCAATCGACGAGGTCCGTTTCCCATGGCACCAAGGCTCAGCAGTCGCTGCCCTTTGAGTTCGCCTGGATACCAGGCGTGGTGATGTCCTGAGAGATAGAGGTCTACACGATGGCGTTGCATCAAATCGGTGAGGTGCATGGCGTCTTCGATGCACTCACCGGCACGATCCCGACCCTGGCTGATGGCGGTCAGGGGGAGGTGTCCCATCACCACACAGCAATCGTCGGAAGATCTGGACTCTGAGGCCAGTGCTTGCTCAAGCCATTGCCGTTGAGCTCGATCAACCTTGGCGGAAGAGGCATCAATCACGACGACAAACAAGCCAGGTTGTTGAACGCTGAACTGAAATGGGTACTGCTTCGCATCGATGAACTCGAGCCCTAGCCGGCTCTTTTGTCGTTCCCAAAAGCGTTCCGCCTGATGGCGTTCTCTTGCAAACACGAACTGAGAGGCCCCTTTCTGACTGGATGCGTCGTGATTGCCCATCGTTGGGATCATTCCAATCCCCTGCTGAAGGAGAGGATTGAGAATGGTGGATTGGAAGCTGCTCCACATCGCCTCCAGCTGAGAATCCGTCAGGCTGATCTTCTGGCCGGCCACCATGTCTCCTGCGCAAAGGACCAGATCTGGTTGCAGTTCAGAGATCAGATCAAGTCCTCTTGCAACGGTTGGGCTGTAGAGGGTTGACCCATAAGGTCCGTTGAGATCACTGATCAAGGCAAAGCGATGATCTCCTCGCTCTAAGGCATCCCCTGATGCGAACGTTTTCTGATGGGGAGCTGCTTGAACAGCATTCAGCAACCCCCGACTGATTGCCGTGGTTGCTAACAGCTTCAGAAATAACCGTCTACTTGTTTGCATTCTCCTCAGGCTGCCTGTTCACCAACAGTAAGGCCATTAATTAGCTGAGCTGATCATTGGGATCAGGAGGCCTCACGCCGGGGATCGTGTCAGTTGCGCAAACTTCCGTTACATTTCTTGTGTCGGGTTGACCGACCTTCCTTATTCGCCACCGGGATTCATCCCAAAGGCTCTTTTCCGTTCTCATGACTACCACCATCCAGCAGCGCTCCGGCGCTAATGGCTGGCAGCAGTTCTGTGAGTGGGTCACCTCCACCAACAACCGTCTGTATGTCGGTTGGTTCGGTGTGTTGATGATCCCCACCCTGCTTGCCGCTACCACCTGCTTCATCGTCGCTTTCATCGCCGCACCTCCGGTTGATATCGACGGCATCCGCGAGCCTGTTGCAGGTTCACTGATGTATGGCAACAACATCATTTCTGGTGCTGTTGTTCCTTCCAGCAACGCCATTGGCTTGCACTTCTACCCCATCTGGGAAGCTGCCTCACTCGACGAGTGGCTCTACAACGGCGGTCCTTTCCAGCTGGTTGTGTTCCACTTCCTGATCGGCATCTACGCCTATATGGGACGTGAGTGGGAACTCTCCTACCGCTTGGGCATGCGCCCTTGGATCTGTGTTGCTTACAGCGCACCTGTTGCTGCTGCATCTGCAGTGTTCCTGGTCTACCCCTTCGGTCAGGGTTCGTTCTCTGACGCCATGCCTTTGGGCATCTCTGGAACCTTCAACTACATGTTGGTGTTCCAGGCTGAGCACAACATCCTGATGCACCCCTTCCACATGCTGGGAGTGGCTGGTGTTTTCGGTGGTTCACTGTTCTCCGCCATGCACGGCTCACTGGTGACCTCCTCCTTGGTGCGTGAAACCACCGAGACCGAGTCCCAGAACTATGGCTACAAGTTCGGCCAAGAAGAAGAGACGTACAACATCGTGGCTGCTCACGGCTACTTCGGTCGCCTGATCTTCCAATACGCCTCCTTCAACAACAGCCGTAGCCTGCACTTCTTCCTTGCAGCCTGGCCTGTGGTCGGCATCTGGTTCACCGCCCTTGGCGTGTCAACCATGGCCTTCAACCTGAACGGCTTCAACTTCAACCAGTCGATCCTTGATGGTCAGGGCCGCGTCCTGAACACCTGGGCCGACGTTCTTAACAGAGCTGGTCTTGGCATGGAAGTGATGCACGAGCGCAACGCTCATAACTTCCCCCTCGACCTGGCTGCTGCTGAGTCCACACCTGTGGCTCTTCAGGCACCTGCCATCGGTTGATCCGGAACCCAATCCAAGTTCAGGTCAACTGAACGAGGAAGCCCCCGCCGAAAGGCGGGGGCTTTTTTGTGGCTTGGGCTTAAAGCGATGAGTTCCGCTCAAGACCTATCCAAGCGATCGAGCTCCATCACTTTGCCCCATGCATCTACACAATCCCCCACGAAGCCTCCCTGGCCGTCGTTTTGGGCGTAGACCTCAGCAATGGCTTGCAGTCCAGCGTGATTCACCAGTGCTGCGATCACAACCGGTGAAGATGCCCTGCTTGTTGCCGCCTGAATGGCCGCTAAAGGGACACTTCAGATCAGACATGGCAACGGTCTTTCCGGTGGTTCTTGTCTTCTCGAGAGTATGTACAACTCACAGCCTCTCCCAGTCCGCTGGAACGCTGTGTTTTGGGGTTCAGGCGTAGGGACCAAAGTGTGTTGCACAGGTCGCTCCGCACTGGGCTCCAAGCTTGATCGCGTCAGGGATGGACACTCCTGCAGCAAGTCCGGCTGTTACGCCAGCTGCAAAGCTGTCGCCGCATCCGTAGGTCTCTATCAGGGGGCCGGGGAGAGGTTGGGCTTCAAATCGGCCCCCTGGACTGAAGAGCCCTCCCTTCTCTCCTTCGGTGGCGATCCGCAAGGTTGGCGCTGGGGTGAGTGCACCCTCTTCGATCGACTCGCCTGGATCCAAATTGCTGCCGATTAAGGCATCGAGACTGACTCCTGCCTCTTGAAGAAGCGGTAAACGAAGGCGGGGGGTTGCCGTTAAAACCTTGGCTGCTCGTGCCAGCCTCAGGCCCTGCGGATCGGTTGCCGAGACGAACACCCCATCGCAATCGGCGAGCTGCTCCCAGGGCAATGGATCATTGGCTACCGGCGTCAGTCGCTCTCCGATCACTGTGATCGCCCGATCTCTGCTGTGATCAACCAAGCTGATGCCGCGTCGGGTGGGTTGGTCCCGCCAGGCCACAATTGGGGTGACACCCAACTCACGCAGGCGGGCTTCGCTTCGTAAGCCGATTTCATCCTCCCCGAGGGCCGTGAAGAAGGTCACTCTTTGGCCCGTCAGTCTGGCCAGTTGAACAGCCACGACAGCTCCGGCTCCAGCCGGTTCTTCTAGGGAGCGATGGGCACGGCTGATCTGCCCAGGCGCCGGCAATGCATCAACGGCAAGGAAATTAACCCACTCAAGGTGCCCAACAACAGCAAGCGTGAGATCAGCGGGAAGGGATGCCATTTAAGGAATCGGCAAAACAGATTTCGCCGCATCGCGCAGGCGCACATTGATGGGACCGCCTACCTCGGTTACTGATACGGCTCCACCCACGGTTAACTGATCTTCGTCGGATGTTCCTACAAGGACAGGACCTTCATTCACACCTTGCACTTTGACTGGGGCTATGACCTCGTCAACTGAAACCTGTCCTTGGACTTCAAGAGACTGATTGGAATCAATCAAGACAGGTTTGCTGACTGACACTTGGCCTTGGACAGGAATAGCTTCAGAGGCTTCGATGGGGAGTTTTGTCGAAGCTTCAATGGCGATCGATCCTTCACTTTTCACGCGGATAGGTGCCTTGAGTTCGTCAACAGTGACTCCACCAACCAGGCGAACTGGAAATGGCTGATCGAGGGGCAGTCCGATCGGGATGGGTTGGCGGAGAATCTGGATCGCAGCAACAGCGACTGACCATGCCGCAATGACAACAGCGAGGGGCCAGCGGCTTGCCATTGCCAGCGTGAACCAGCGTGGTTCGTCGTTGTTTGGCATCAATCTGTTTCTAATAACCAAGCCGGTTTTACCGGATTTTTAGAAAAAAATTAGTGATAGAGGACCAGATTATAAAAATGTCCTAAAGCTCATATTCTTCTTCAAATTGATTAAGGAGACCTTTGTAGAGCACCAGTGTTCCTTCACTTTCTTCAGTAATGCCCTCAGCCTCGTAAAGCTGGGCGAGGTGGGTGCATGCGGCGTGCACCTGTACAAAGGCTTCGGCGTATTCGTTTTGAATGTCTTCTTCTCGGATGTCTCGAATTAACGCGGAAATAAACTCAACTTTTTTATGGGCCGCTTTAATTTCGGCCTCCATGTCTTTGCTTAGTTTGCGCCGCTTTCGAGCCATTGGCTTGGACTGTCAGCCCTTAATCCTAAGGCTAGGGGGCTGACAAGCCTTGTCTGGTCTGATCAGAAACAGAAGGGGAGCGTCTGAACGCTGCAAGTGACGTAGCCGTCAACGAGGGGGCCGAGGCCGATTTGATGAAGAATCCCCTGGCCTGTAAGTCCTTCAGTGATCACACCGATGACGAAACCGATCATGGCCGCACGACCGTTGAAGAGCTCAACTTTCTTCAGTTGATCTTCGTGAATGGAGCGAGCTGCTTTGCCTTGGAACCAGGCGTCGTTAGCGGGAGTGCGTTCCATGGAGGTCATGCAATTGAAACGAACTGTAACAGAGATTTGACGTTGGGCAGCATTGCGTTTAAGGCCTTCTCCAAATCACTGGTGTTCGTCGCTTCGGGTACAGCTCGCGGCACATTGGGCAAATCGTTCCGTCGCATCCGCGAGCAGTGCAGTGCTCGCGTCCATAAAAAATGATTTGCAGGTGGAGCTTGTTCCAGCGTTCCGGTGGGAATAGTGCTTTCAAATCCTTTTCGGTGCGCTCCACGCTGTCTCCATTGCTGAGTCCCCAGCGCTGCGCCAGGCGATGTATGTGAGTGTCCACGGGGAACGCCGGTACTCCGAAGGCTTGGGCCATCACCACGCTGGCGGTTTTGTGGCCAACGCCCGGCAGTGCCTCGAGCTCTTCAAAGCTGCTCGGCACTATCCCCCCATGCACCGTGGTCAAGAGGTGAGCGAGTTTGCGCACGTTTCGGGCCTTGGTTTTGGCAAGCCCGAGCTGGCGGATGTGACCGAAAATCTCCATTTCCGTCAAAGCCGCCATGGCACTTGGTGTTGGACCAGCAGCAAATAAGGCTGGTGTGACTTCATTGACTTTTTTGTCGGTGCACTGCGCACTAAGGAGCACTGCGATCAGCAGGCTGAAAGGGTCGCTGTGATCGAGAGGAATGGGTGGATCTGGATAGTGCTCATCCAGGCGGTGGAGCAGATGGGAAGCACGCTCTTTTCTGAGCAATGGTCATCGAGTCGCAGGACTGCCATCATGGCCACACTGCTTTTGAGGCCATGGCATCTCTTCGTAGCGATGGCTTATCAGAGGCCAATTCGGCCTATGAGCGTGCGATCGCTAGAGAAGAAAGCGCTGTGATCCCTAAACAGCGGATTGAAGCGGCTGAACCCCGCGCGCCCCATGAGAACTCTGAGCCGGAAGACGATGGAGACAGCGATCTCTATCGCCATCACAGTCGGCAGCAATCGATCGAGGGAGGGTGAAGCCTGATCTTTGACTCCATGCCCCCTCCTCAATTCAGTCAGAGATTGACTTCTAAGAGTCAGGCTGAATCGCTTTTTTAATGGTGTCCACGCCTTTCTGGATCGTTTCTCTCGGCGCCTCGATCATTCTTTTCTGTGTGTTTGACCAAATGGTGACGGCGTAGACCAGCGCACCTCCAAGAATTAATGCCGCCAGAACCAGTCCAATTCCAGTGCCGCCGCCTCCTTGCTTGATCACGACAGGTTGCTGCTGATTGTCTTCAGACATAGGGGAGCCTTTCTGCTTCGATCAAAGTGAGTACGCCAAGGTCTTAGCGACACGAAGCATGGTTGTCAGGTTGCTTCAAGAAGCTTTGAAGAATGCATCTTGAAAGGAATGAGTGATCAGGCTCAGTGATCAGCGATCCCATCAGTCCTGAAGGACTTGGATTGATGGTTGGCCTAGCGTCTCATCGAACAAGCATTTTCAAAAGGAGCTGCCGTGAACACCGCCGTGAGGGGGATTCTCTACGTTTCGGTTTGGGTTGTTGTGTGGGGTGTGGCCTCATCACTCGTTGATTGGGTGTTGTTAGGCGGGGAGGTTTACGAGATGGGATCTTTTGGTCAAGTGGCCACCTTTATCGGCTATGGAGCCGCTTGCTCTGTCTTGGCGGTTCGACTATCAGGTCGCTTTCTCAAATCGGCTGAGGATCAAGCCGACGGCTGATGAGGCTCCCGTGACACAGCTCCGGCTGCCAAAAGGCCAGCGATGAATCCACTCGCGTGACCAATCCAGCTCACCCCCGCGGGTGAGGCCCAAGGCAGCAATCCAGGCAGGGCGCTTCCGTACAAGGCAACGGCGATCACGCTTAGAGCGATGGCTAGCGGTCTGCGTTCAAGAAATCCGATCAGAACGAGGTAGCCAAGGAGTCCGTAGACGACTCCTGAGAGCCCGTGACTGCCAACCGGCCAAAACAACCAGAGCGGAATTTCGAGAAGAATCACGGCAATCCAAACCGCTACATAACCGCGCAGGCTTTTCAACAGCACGAGATAGCTGAGCGGGAGAAAAACAATGCTGTTCCCAATCAGGTGACCAAGATCTCCATGGCTGAACGGAGCGGTCAGAAGGGTCCACCAAGGAGTGCCGGGCCCCATCGCCAAATTCCAGCGTCCGCCCAGCAGGAGTTGGTCGATGCCTTCCTGCAGCCAGGACAGACCTAACAGGATTAAGGGAAGAATGATCACTGCACTCTGAACGTCACTCCCATCACGGCGGTGATGTCTTTGTCGATGGTGCTGGTGTCATAGGAGCCATAACTCCCCATTTTTGTGGAGTTCGGCACGGTGATTTGGAAGGTGCCTGTGTCGGCATTGGTGATCGCTCCTATGCCGGAGCCCGCTTGTCTCGCGATCGCAATCGCTCGATCTCGAGCATCAGCGGTGGCTTTGGCCAGCATATCGACACGTTTTTCGGCCAGTTTTGTGTAGGTGTAAGCCGGAGGCTGAATGGCCAATGACACACCGTCGCCAATCAGGTTGCTGATTTTGTTTGATGCCTTGCGGATTAAGGCCACATCTGAGCTGCCAACGTGGATGGATTGACGTGCCGTCCACTCGGTGCTGGTGAGCATCCCGGTCACACGGTTGCGAATATCGTTGCGATCAGTCCGTAAAACAGTGAGTTGGGTGCTGCTTTCTGGGATGCCAGCATCGAGCAGAAATGCAAGCGTGCGCTTTAAATCGGGTTGCAGATTTTGATAAGCCTGCTGCTGGCTCACACCATTCCCACTCACGGTCACGGTCCAATCGGCATAGTCGCTGCGCAACCTTTCAGTGCTGGCACCGGTCACGGTCACGGTGTCTGTTGCGGTTCGAATTCCTTTCACAGCAACAGCTCCGGCGACAACTAGCCCGCAGCTCAGCACCACCATGGGCAACACCAGGGGAGGCGTTCGACGCCATAGCGACAGCTGGTTTTGGCCTGGGGAGGATTGTTCTGGCATGGACCTTGGTGCTTTGAACCATTTCAACCGATCTTTTGATTGGGAGGTGTTGTTCGCGATCACAGCTGTGACTGGCTATGACCCGAGTTCGGATCTCTGATTGGTGATTGATGCCAAAAAGTGCTGAGGTGATCGTGATTGGAAGCGGGATCGGCGGCTTGTGCTGTGCCGGTCTCACTGCCCGGGCTGGAAAGGATGTTTTGGTTCTAGAAGCCCATAGCCAGCCAGGCGGCGCTGCTCATGGCTTTGAAAGACAGGGCTATCACTTCGAATCTGGCCCATCCCTTTGGAGTGGATTGTCACGTTGGCCAAGCAGTAATCCCCTTGCTCAAATTCTGCGTGCGTTGGATCAGCCACTGGATGTCTTGACCTACAAGGATTGGGATGTCTTGTTTCCAGAAGGACATCTCCGTGTTGGTGTTGGAGGAAATGGCTTCGAACGCGTGGTGGAAAGGCTGCGTGGACCTGGGGCTGTGGCTGAGTGGCAGCGTTTCACCGCCGTGTTGCAGCCGATTGCAGCAGCAGCAGATGCCTTGCCATTGCTGGCGTTACCGGCATCTGTGGATGGAATTGGTTCTCTGTTGAGCCGTAGTGGACGACTGGTTCAGCATTTGCCAGCCATCCGCCATCTCAGTGGTGCGTTCGGGCCTCTAGTTGATCGTCATCTCCAGGACCCATTTCTTCGCCACTGGGTTGATTTGCTCTGTTTTTTGATCAGCGGTATGCCGATGGCTGACACCAACGCAGCCGCGATGGCCACTTTGTTTGGTGAATGGTTTGACCCTGAATCGTGTCTTGATTTTCCGCGCGGAGGCAGTGCGGCCGTCGTGAACGCACTCGTGCGCGGCATGGAGTCATACGGAGGCCGCTTGCGGCTTGGTGCAACAGTGACCCGGCTGCTTCTCGACGGTGATCGTGTCATCGGCGTCGAGCTCAGCAATGGTGAGACGCTTCACGCCGATGTTGTGGTGAGCAACGCGGATGCCTGGGGTACGGCGGCTTTGTTGCCTGAGATGGCTGCAAAGGCTTGGCGTCAGGAACGGCTGTCATCTCCTGGTTGTCATTCTTTTTTGCATCTTCATCTCGGATTTGATGCGAACGGTCTTGAGAATCTGCCGATCCATACCGTTTGGGTTGGTGACTGGGAACGGGGCATTGATTCTGAGCGCAATGCCGTGGTGGTGTCGATTCCAACTGTGCTCGATCCAACGATGGCGCCTGAGGGCCATCACGTGCTTCATGCCTATACCCCGGCCAATGAACCCTGGTCAATGTGGGCTGGTCTTCAGAGGGGAACGCCGGCTTATCAGGAGAAACGTGGACAACGCTGTCAGGTGTTTTGGGATGTGTTGGAGCAACGGATTCCCGATCTCCGCGGTCGTTGCAAAGTGGTGATGGAGGGAACTCCTCTTACCCACCGTCATTACCTATCCACGCATCAAGGCAGCTATGGCCCTGCGTTGTCGGCATCGAAAGGGCTGTTCCCTGGGGTGACCACTCCTCTTGAGGGGTTTTTGCAGTGTGGTGCGAGTTGTTTCCCAGGGATTGGTATTCCACCCGTGGCTGCAAGTGGTGCGATGGCAGCCCACGCCATTACCGGTCGCAGGGCCCAGCGGGACTTGCTTCGCGCGCTCGACCTGTAAGCGCAGGTTCTGATTGACAATTCAAAACTCTCAGCTTCTCAGCAATGAAAAATGACTTGAAAGAGAGGAGAATTTGATGTGTTATTTGTAAGGTTTAAATCAGAATCAAATTTAAATAATGAGCTTGATTTTGTTGATTGTTGAGCCAATCTCTACGGGTTTGTGTTGATGTGATTTCGTTTTGAGCTGGGGCTGGAAGGCTGAGCTTCCTCTCAAGATTTTTGATTGTCTTGTGGATCATGTCTTGATCATGAGTCGATGCTTTTGCGCGCGACAACTGCGAAAAATGGGTCGCCTTTGCCTCCTACCAGTCCCATCAACCCAGAGGCTTTTGTTTCTTCCGCAAACACCCGTACGTCAGACCATCCATTGGCTTGCAGCACCGTGCCGACGTAGTCGAGATGCTGCGTGTCGTCGTTATCGGTCCAAACCTGCGGAGCCTTCGTGAAAAACATCCGATTCGAAAATGCAACGATGGCTGTGCCATTGGGTCTCGTGACCCGGAGCATCTCCGACGCGACATTTTCTGGTTGTGTCCAGTATTGCCAAGCAGCAACAGCAAGACAGGCGTCAACGGATGCATCCTTTAAAGGGATTGTGGGATCCAGGTTCATGTCTTGGACGTAGTGACTGTCGAGCCTTGTGTTGGCTGCGAGTTCCGCTTCATTCATGCCATGGCCAATCACTCGCTCGTAATGGATCTCTTCTGGCAGGTGACTCACCCAAGACGAACCCAGGTCAAGGACAACAGCTCCAGACGGAATATGTTCTTTGTAAAAGCCCGTTAGACGTGTCCTGAAGCTTTCGTCTAAGTGCTGGACGAAGCGTGGTTCTGAATAAAAGATTCGATCAGGCTCGCGGTCGAGCTTGTATCGCTGATCCTCAGTAAGAATTTGAACTGCCATACCTTTATTTTGGCGCGTTTGTTGGCTGCCCTGCGAGTCAGACCTCACTCCTCTGGTGGCAGCTGTTGCCAACCGCTGGTCCAAATCTCTTGGTTTCGGAGTTCGTTCCAGTTGATGCGCAGTCGCACGTTTGAATCAAGAACTGCTTCTAGTTCCACCCATCGTGAATGCCCTTTCCCGCCCTGAAGGATGAGGCGAAAATGTCGGTAGCCCTCCTGGGGTAAAACGCTTGTCCAACATTTAGCAACGGTCCAGCTCATGGTTATGGTGTGGAGATCTTCTTTGAAACGTTGGGACTCTGGCATGTTATTCGTTGTATTTCAGTGGTGTTATTATTGAAACTGCTTGGATTCGCTTTAGCGTAAAGTGTTGGATTTACTGCGAAGGTGATTGGTCTTGTGATGCTTGTCAGGCCACAAGGCTATGAGCATTCTGCTTGTATTTAGAATCAGCTCAATTGAGTGAATTTAGTCTTCGACAATTTAATGCAGAAGGAGCTGCTCGAATGATTGTATTTTATGAATTTATTTTGAACAGATTGGTTAGAAAGTTTGGCTTCTCGTCTTATCGGTTTTGAAGCTTTTGTATTTGCCGGAATTGTTTTCACTATGATTTCGATCTGTCTTGGCCATGGGCTTTGTTAAGGCTTTTTTTATTCGTTTCTGTTGATCCATCTTGGGTCTTTGGCTAATGGTTGTTGTGATGTATTGTCTTGCTCTGTTTAATTCTGAACAGTTAACGTATTGATCCCGGTGGCTTTTACCCATGCAGCAACGGCTTCTAGGTTGTTGCGATTAGGAATGCAAAGACATCCACTTCCTGGATTGCAATGGTGTATGCCGAGTCCACTTCGGTCTGTTTTGAATTGTGGCTGCAAATTCAACCAGATGTCTGTTCCCCATGGCTCTGGCTGCCCCAGCAAATAGTCTCCGATTGGCAGAGCTGCTCCATTTCCTGGGCTCCAACGCCGGTCGGCGGTGGGATTGGTGTTGTATCCGCTGATGGCAGGCCATAGGGCAAGGCGTTTGCTCCCTTTAAATAATTCGACCACCCATTGGCTGTTGCTCATTGTGTCGGTGCTGCGAAGACGCCTGGCTTTGAGTGAAAAATCGTCGTGATTTCCCTGAAGGAGGTCAGCATTTGGACCGGTTTGGCCAGGATCAATTATTTTTGACTGTTGTGCATGGCGTTGTTTGATGTTGTCTGCGCTATTGGACTGCCTTGCAGAATTTCCCGGCTCACAGCTCATGATCAATAGCAAAGGTGCTGCCAAAAACAGTCTTTGAATGATGCGAAGCATTGCTTGAAAATGCATGGATTTTCTGTTGGTTTCTCTGCGCTTTGGTATGAAAATAATCGTGTTTTGCCAAGGTTTTAAGTTTTGTTGGTCAGTTGATTTAGCCTTCTAGGCTTAAATTAATCATACCTTGTCTTTTTAGGCTATTGGGATTCAGCCTTTTGTGCATCGGTTGTTTTGCTCTGAGTGATTTCTCTTCCTGCATTAGCTGTTTTGGCTCGTCATATTGAATGCTCTCTTGCTATCGAAAGGCTTTCTGTTGATGCCCATTTTGGCCATGAACCAGAGGTCTTGCTACCAATGAGTGGTGATCTTTTTTGACTGATATGAAGCGTTTGGTTTGTTTTGGTGTCGCTGTATCTGGGGTGGCTACTATTTCATCACTACAATTATTGTTGGGGCCTGAAAGAGTCTCTGCGAAGACCATCGCTCGTGCTCAAGGCGTGTGCCGATTGATGAGTGGTGGTATTGCCACATTTCAGGGTCATTGCGTCAGTCAACAAAAGGTGAATGCTGGCACCACCGTGTTGGTGATCAAGCTTGATAATGGCGCCGTCTATCGCTTTCGCGGACCTTCCAAGGAGGCGCTGCAAATTGAAACGTCTTCTGGATTACACAACGCGCAATTTCGTGATCGCCGAAACAGTAGTGTTTTTTCATGGAACGATGGAGGTCAAGCGCAGCGTCTTGCTGTTCGTTTAGAAACTGCGCACGATCCGAGTCCTAGCTATGACAATTCTTCCTCGACGAGTACGGGGGCTGCAATCGGAGCGTTTGCAGGAGCTTTGATCGGTAGTTTGATTCAAGGTCACTCTGGCCATGGCGGTGGAAATCAGCGCCAGCATGCAGAGTCCACATGTCTTCGCGCGGTCTCGAATCAGGTTGGGCGAAGGCGTGATTCGCTTCAGATCGTTGGGACTGAACCCTATAAGGGGGGCTTTGCGGTTCGCGTCAATGTTCCTCGTGCCAAGGCCCCCTGGCTTTGCCGTGTGAATGGAGAAGGTCATGTGGTGCAAATTCAGCACACCCATCCCAATGGTTTCCTTTGATCCTGATTTGTGTCTTTGTATCGAGGTGAACGCCGATTCTCTTGACCGATCACTATGTTTGTGCAGTAGCAACCGCTACCCATTGCATCGTTCACCTCGTTTTTGCGAGGCGCAGATCGGCCCAAGCCAAGGAACGGGGACTTGGGTTTTCTCGGAGAACATCATGACTACCCTTCACTACAGAGGTCAGGCCTACGAAACCCGTAAGCCCTCGAACGTTAAAGCTTGCGTTGAATTGACTTACCGCCATGAGCACTACAACACGTGCCGTGAACTTGTCAGGGCTGAAATGCAAGAACATCCCTCATTGACCTATCGAGGCGTTGTTTACTCCAAATAAGTTACGCTCGATTGATTTGAGTGTCTAATTTCTTTGATTCTTTTGCCGATAGCCTTTGGTTATCGGTTTTTTTTTGTTCACTTTGAGTACGATCGAGTGATCATTGATTAGTTGTCCCAGATGCTTTTGCAGTTGGCTTTTTTGTATTGTTCTTTAGCTGCTCTGTAGTTTTTTGTTTGTTCGGAGAGATCATTGCTTGCTTGCTTGATCAGAGCTTCGTCTTTTTTGCTCGAGATGACATATCGATTGATGCTCATTTTTGCTCCCAAATTATTCATGACCCGTGTCAGTAGCTCACACTCTGTCATCGCTTGGCTTTGCTGTGGATGAATGCTGGAAATCAATAGCAAGGCAATGGTTGTTAAGGATTTCATTGGCTGATCAGTTTCCCTCCTGAATGATGCATTTTTGATCACAACTCATCTTAGTTCTCGTTTACGGTTAACCCATGGATTCTGGGGTTCTACCAGGAGATTTGAATGAGTAACAGGACGATTGCGATTACCGGGGCCTCTGGAAAAACAGGATCTCGTGTTGCTGAAGAGTTGATGGCTTCTGGAGATCGTCCGCGTTTGTTGGTCCGGTCTTCTTCTGTGATTCCCGACACCCTCATGAATGCTGAGCAAGTTCGACTCAGCTTGCAAGATCCAACTGCTTTGGATTCAGCCTTAAAAGGGGTTGATGCCTTAGTGATTGCAACGGGTGCGAGGCCTTCGATTGACTTGTTAGGTCCGATGCGGGTTGACGC
The DNA here is from genome assembly GCF_047302735.1 of Synechococcus sp. Cu2B8-bc1011. Classification (NCBI taxonomy): domain Bacteria; kingdom Bacillati; phylum Cyanobacteriota; class Cyanophyceae; order Synechococcales; family Synechococcaceae; genus Synechococcus; species Synechococcus sp. Cu2B8-bc1011. The sequence goes on along the minus strand of NZ_CP138915.1, from coordinate 2,203,881 downwards.
ATTGGGCGTGCGTTCTCAGGTGGAAAGCTGTCTGAGAGTTGGTGTATCCAGGGTTATTCTCGTGAGTTCTCTTTGTGCAGGACGCTGGCGTCACCCCCTGAACTTGTTTGGTTTGATTCTTGTTTGGAAACGAATTGGAGAGAAAGCTCTTGAGAATAGCGGCCTTGATTGGACCGTCATTAGGCCGGGTGGTCTTAGTGAAAGAGAGGAAGCACTTAACGTAGAGGGTGTGTACTGGTCAGGTCCCGATCAGCAGGAAAATGATTCCATCCCAAGACGTCTGGTCGCTCGTTGTTGCTTGGAGGCATTGAATACTCCGGCCTCGATCGGAAGGATTCTTGAAGTAACAAGCGATGCATCTCGACCAATCATCTCTCTTTCCGAAGCGTTATTGAGTATTGATTCCACGAGATGATGCGTCGCTACTCATCTTTTCAATCGCTCTTAATTGTTTCAGTCGCTTGCGTGGCAATCAAGCTCAAACAATACTTTTGCTGTTGATAAATTCATGGATGCCAAGCTTGCCTAGCTCTCTTCCATAACCACTGTCTTTGATCCCGCCAAAGGGAACCCGAGGATCACTTCGTACAAAATCATTGATAGCGACGCATCCTGCCTCAATCTCTTCGATGGCGATCCGCTGGGCATTGGCGGTGTTCGCAGAAAAAATAGCAGCCCCCAACCCAAAGCGCGTTTCTGAGGCCAGTTCAACCGCATGCTCGTCATGGTCTGCACGCACAAGGCTCAGCACAGGGCCGAAAATTTCATCGTCAAATGCAGGCATTCCAGGTTTGACGTTTTCAAGGATGGTGATGGGATACCACCAGCCTTGTTGTTCTGGGACAACGCCACCTTTGAGAAGTTTTGCCCCCTGTTCAATACTTTTTTCAACCTGCTGATGAACTTGTTGCCGTAGATCTAATCGTGCCAATGGTCCAATATTGAATGCAGGATTCATGGGGTCCCCCAAGACATAGGAGTGCAATTTTTCTTGCAGAAGTTTCAAGAATTGATCGTAAATATCATTGACAATAATTAATCGTTTTGCTGCAATACAAACTTGTCCGGAGCAAAGCATCCGACTTGCTGCGCAACGCTCTGCTGCTAAATCAAGATCTGCATCGTGAAGGACTAGGTAGGGGTCTTGTCCACCTAGTTCTAAAACACATTTTTTTAGATTGGCACCTGCAATCGATGCCACAGCTCGACCGGCTTCTTCGCTCCCTGTCAGGGTGACAGCGCGCACGTTTGGATGGGAAATCACCAGTTCTGCATCCGTTGATCGTATAGGCAGATTCGTGAACACGCCTTGAGGGATGTCGCAGCTGTCAAAGATGTTTTGAATAGCCTTGCTACATCCCGGCACATTGGATGCACCTTTCAGAAGGAGCGTATTTCCTGCCATTAAGGCTGGTGCAATCGCCCTGAATGCTTGCCATAGAGGGAAATTCCAAGGCATCACTGCAAATAGAATTCCAAGCGGTTGTGCCGTTACGATTGCAGTCTTGTGATCGAGTTTGATCGTTTCATCAGATAGGTGCTGTTGACCATTTGTTGCAAAATAGTCGCAGACCCAGGCACACTTTTCCACTTCTGCAAATGATTGCTGAATGGGTTTTCCCATTTCTTGGGTGATGCATTCCGCCAAGGCAACGTTGTTGGCTTTCAAGGCCTGTGAGGCCTGAGTGAGTGCTTTTGACCTGACGGAAAAAGTAGAGTGTTTCCATTGTTGGAATCCAGAATGCGCCAGCTCTATCGCTTGCACGATCTCTTCTTGATGCATGCATGGATATGTGGCAATGATTGCTCCAGTGGCAGGATTAATTGCTTCAAGTCCTTTTGCTTCTGTCATCTTTCTCTGGTGAGGACACTTTGCTAATTATGGCTTGTTATCTCAGTTTTAACTGATTTATGTCCAACGAACAGGATCTTTGGAAAAATGGTGAAGGCATGAATCGGATTCGTTTCCAAGTAAGTCTCGGCTAATCGTTAGACAGATTGCATTAAGAGGCAATGCAAATGTGCTTCCATCTTCGTCAAAAGGCCCCTCAACGTAGGCACCAATGCGCTCTGCCATTAAAAAGCCTAGGAACAGCAAGATCCCTGTGATGCTTCCCACAAAGGATGTGCCATCCATTTTGAAGTTTAATAAAAGCTGAAAACCGAAGATCCAGCTGAGCATCCGGACAAATACGTCGTAGCTTGCAGGCAATGGTGTGTTTCTAATTCTCTCGAGACCACCAATGGCATCTACGGTGGCCCTAGCAATGTCCATTAATTGTTCTCTTCCACGGGCATCAATTTTATTGTTCTCATATAATTCGCGAACAGCAATTGCCCTGGCCTCTCCTAGTTGTCTGAGAGTTGTGGTTGGTTTCATTCCTAGGTTTTCAAGGAGGTAGTCTTGGAAACGCCTTAGATCGTGATGGTAAAAATTCCTTAACTGAAAGTTAAGCTGCCAAACCATTGCAACTTGATAACGCACTAGATTTCGTCCGTGAGTGCTCATTAACTCTTCTTCTGGAAGAAGGCTTGTCAGGGTGTCTGTCCAGTTGCGGCTTTGGTTAACGATTGCACCCCATAATTGTCGTGCTTCCCACCAGCGGCCAATCGCCTGAGTATTTCTAAAACCTATAAAGATTGAGACGGTGATTCCCATAATTGAAACTAAACTGCCGCTTTGTTGCCAATTTGTAGCTACTGTTTCGGTCAAGATCAGAGTGCCAATTACGGCTAACAACAAGAGGTCGTAGCGCATACGCCATAGCAACAGCAACAGAACAACGAAGTAGTCCCGACGCGCTGTGCGCGGTGGATCGCCGTAGGGACCAGACTTAATGGGCATGGCGTTTTTGAAGATTCGCTTTGACATCGTTCTGCGACCTTGGCGCTTCACAAACATGACCTTATTGGCTGATTCTCAGCACCTCGACGTCGATCTTGCTGTGATCGGAGCTGGTCTTGGCGGTACTGGTCTTGCTGCTTCGCTTCGCCAACGCGGTTTTGACGGCACAATCTTGCTACTAGAGGCTGGTCGAGGTCCGGGTGGTCGTGCGTCGACCAGGCGTCGACGGGATGACGTGATCTGGCGGCTTGACCATGGAGCACCTTGTTTCAGCTTCAGTCAACAACCGCAGGGGCCTCTTGCTGAACTGTGGAATCCTCTTCTGGATCAAGGGATTGTCCAGCCCGATCTAGGACTTGTGGTTGGGTTGAGTGAGACGGGTTGTCTTGTTGACCCACCAGAGCATCCACTGCTCCAGGGGCCGCGTTTTCGTGGTGTGCCAACCATGGCATCCGTGCCCGAAGCTTTCATGCGGGCTGCAGGTTCCAAAACGCAAGGGGCATTTGGAGAACGAATCAGTCGCTTGCGCAGAGAGAGCGGATGGTGGTGTTTCTCTGGTCAGCGTCGGGCGCGCTCTTTGGTGGTCACAGGCAATCTTCTCGCCCATCCCCGGTCTCTAGAGATGTTGGGTTGGCCCGATGTTCCGTTGCGTTCGGCTGTTCCTCTGACGGTCGATCCCTTATTGGACACCGCACTCGCGCAAATATCTGAGATGGATGCATCGGTGCGCTGGAATTTGATGCTCGAATTTCCTCGCTGTACCGACCATCTCCCGAGACAAATTTGGTTGACCACTGATGCCCAAGAAAGGTTTGGCATCGAACGGATGGTCCTCCATCGTCAACACGATCAAAGGCTGGGTTTAGTCGTCCACGGCATCGACGACGGATCCCCGATCACGCCAGCTAGCCAGCCAGGTTTGTTGTTGGAACAGGAATCACGTCAGCGTAAGGCTCTGACTGAATTATTGCGGCCTTGGCCCGAGTTGGCTCAGGCACTCCCTCTGGCCCGTTCCTTGGGGGTGATGCGCTGGGGAGCGTCTCAGCCTCTCGATCACCCCCTCCCCAAGTCCCTTCAATGGTGCGAGCCCAGCTCGGTTGGCTTTTGTGGAGATTGGATCGCTGGCCCAGGCTTTGGCATGGCGGAAGGCGCTCTGCAAAGTGCTGTTGATTTAGCCGCTCAACTGGTCTGACAGAAGACTGATCCCAATCAAGATGCTCTGCTCAAGCATTGATCACAACAATTTCAGAATGGATTAGCAGCTCTAGTGGGCGTTCCATTGATGCGTCAATCAGCGTTCATGACGACGCCCCCTGTCTGTGTTCGAGGTGCACGGATCGACGTGATCTCATGACATTGAACACCACATGATTTCAATTACTCGTATTGAGACAAGGCCGCCTCCAATCGTCGAAGACGTTGTGCGTTGACGCCAAGATCTGATTCTCCAAGTCTTGAAACTGAGCGTGCCTGGAGAACGGAACGTTCCGTATCGGCATAGAGCTCTAGATCGTCCACGAAGCCGAAGATCTGACTGCTGGCCGTTGCATGGAGGTAGTTTGATCGCTGTTCGACGATCTCGGATCGTGGGGTTTGTTGGATGACTTTGGTGAGTTCGTTCAGGCTTCCGATTGGATCATTTCGCTCCCACTCAAGTCGAGCGCAGTGTGCGGGTGATTCGCAAGGACTCAGTTGACCTTGATGGATGCCCAGATCGCTGGGCATCGGCCCGACGAAATGAAACAGTGCCAGAAGGAATGAAAAAACGGTCAAGACCATAGAAAAGGTGTCTAGGAGTTGATCAAGGGTTGAAGGGAGCAGATGGTCATGGCATTGAGCACTGCAAAGGCAGGCTTATCAGTCTCCTTTCTTCAAGGATCGCTCGCTTTGGAGTCAGCTTGACTTGTTCTGAACGGCCAATCTGCTCGTTAAGCCATTTCTACTCACGTCAAGGATCATGATCCGACGATCATGGCGTCAGTCGTGAGGTAGCCGTGCACCCCAGCTGGAGTGAACAGTGGTGGCCTGTGGCCTATTTGCGCGATCTTGTTCGGACCCGTCCCCAGAGATTCACCCTCCTTGAGCAAGACCTGGTGTTGTGGTGGGATGCCCCAGGCCAACGCTGGAGGGCTTTTCAAGATGTCTGCCCTCATCGACTCGTTCCTCTCAGTGAAGGCCGTATTAATGAGGCTGGTCACTTGGAATGCCCTTATCACGGTTGGAGTTTTGATGGGCAAGGCACTTGCCGGGCGATCCCGCAAATGGGGGAGCGAGGCCGCCCGGAATCAAAGCGAACGGGTTGTGGGAGCTTGCCTACAGCAACAGGTCAGGGATTGTTGTTTGTCTGGAGTGGCACCCCTTCAGCGGCAGACCCTGCCGCACTTCCTTTAGTTCCCGTTCTTCAGGATCAGGGAGATGGTTGGGCGGATGGCTGGATTGTGCAGGACACCTTCCGCGATTTGCCGATGGATGCCCTCACTCTTCTTGAAAATGTCTTGGATGTGAGTCATGTTCCTTTCACCCATCACCGCACCGTGGGCAAAAGGGAGAATGCCTCTCCCGTGGATGCTGTGATTACCCACGAGGACTCGCAAGGGTTTGAAGCGTTTTGGCAGGAAGGTCCTCGCAAGGGAAAGCTCGGCTCACAGGACACGCACTTTCGAGCTCCCCAGCTGATGTGGCACGACCTCACGGCCAAGGGTTTTGCGCGCATTTTGACGGTGGTTTACGCCGTACCGATCAGCCCAGGCAAATGTCGCTTGTTTGCTCGGTTTCCCTTTCAGTTCAAGGCAGCTGCTCCTCGTCTCTTGGTGGGACTGCGGCCTCGCTGGTTGCAGCACATCGGGAACCACAAGGTCCTGGAAGACGATCAGGTATTCCTGCACTGGCAAGAACGGGTCCTTGAAACCGCTGGTGGTAGTGCTGCTGCTGAACAGGCCTTTGTCCTCCCAACTTCAGCCGATTTATATGTCAAGGCCCTGCATCGCTGGGTCAACCGCCAAGGTGGTGGACCCTTTGCGGGGCGACCGCTTCCACCTCGTCAAGATGTGGAAGCCTTAATGGACCGATATCACAGTCATACCAAGCACTGTCGCAGCTGTTCGGTTGCTCTGCGTCGTATTCGCTCCCTACGGCCTTGGCTTTGGGGATCGCTATGGCTGTCTGCTGTGTTGATGGGAGCCGGTCAGTTGAGTTGGCTGCTTTGGTTGGGTGTCGGTCTTGCTGGCTTCAGCGGACTTTTGCTTCGACAAACATCACGTTGGCAGCGTGGATTGCTCGTTGGGGATGGTCAGGCGCCCCGAAATCAGCGAATCTGAGACAGTCTGCTGAATGAGCACGATGATCAGCGTCACATCGCCTTGTCCCGAGAGCACGATCGTGGCTCTTGGGTTGCGCGACTGGCCGATTTGGGGCTGCGACATCAGCACATTCCCCTGGACGTACGACCAGAGTGAAACCTGTCTGTTGCTGGACGGGGACGTGACGGTGACCCCGGATGGGGGCGAGCCCGTCCGCTTTGGGGCTGGAGATCTTGTTGTGTTTCCAAAGGGAATGAGCTGCACTTGGGAGGTTCACCAACCTGTTCGCAAGCATTACCAATTCGGTTAAACGCCTCGCAAGACGCATTCCGAATGCAGTGTTGATTGGTATGGGAAGAAGCTCAGATGTCTGAGTCTGGGCTCCACTGTGGGCTGCAGGGCCTCCATCCAACGCGTACGAGCTCTTGCCAAAGTTGATCAGCTGTTTGCTGGCTCAAATGCACACGCGTCTTCAACAAGGGAGGGTCACCTGAAAGAGGTCGCCCTGAATCCACGAAGACGTATGGATCACGGCTCCAGCTCTTTTCGTCGGTGTGGAAGCGTTTCGTGTCAGTGGAGTTGGGGTCCTGGATCCAGTCCTGGTGTGGCATGTCTTTCGAGGGCTGATGACAGAGTGATGCATCCACGCTTCAGCCTGGAAAGTGGCGTAGGGCGAGCTCGGAGCCAAGAGTCTGTCGCTGGTACAGATGTTCTAGTTGAGTTGGTCGCGCGCGTCAATGCCGAGGTTGTTGCTGGTTAAAGCTGAATCAGGCTTGCTCGCTCGATTGCGGATATGTCTGTCTGGGAAGCGGAGAGTGCTTGAGCCAGTACCCGTTAGCTCCTTGTCGAGACGATGGGGCCAACCTGGTGTTTGCCGTTCGCTAGGTCTGGGGCTGTGAGCTCACCGCGCTTACCACCGACCTCCTCGTGGTTAAGACGGTGAATCAGCCCCCAGGTTGTGCATCTTCCGTTTGATCAAGTCCATCAGGCGGCCTTATGGAGGCGGAATGCTGAACTGGTTTGTTGTATTGGTGTTGTGGAATCAATCAATCATTCAGGACAACCTAAAGAGAGGCGCTCACTGTTTACTTTCTCTCGCTCGGCCTCCCAAGTCGCAGCATTGACAGCCCATTCTTTTTTGAATGCTTCGCTATTCCTCGCACTGAGTTTGCAATTTAAATATTCAAATCGCCTGGAGCCTGCCGCTCCTCCGATCCAGGATTGGCTTTGAGGTCCACATTTCTTTTGGATGTGCTTTTTTCGCGCTTTTTTGAAGGACTCTTTCTCTTCAGCATTAATCCTGCTCAGCTGCGTTGAAAAGGAGTCGCAACTGGCATGAACAGAGCCGGATACTCCCAGCGCAAGCAGCAGCAGCGGAAGGCAAAGATGTTGGGGTTTCATGCTGAATGCTGCATTCATGGATGGGTCATCATCGCTCTGTAGCTCACGATTCTCAGTCCTCAATGTCCGCCCACCATCGCTTGTGAGCGTGGCTGGTGGCAGGGAGGGGGCCGCCACTCTTGATGTGCTCCCCAAGACAAACCCTTTGACACACTGGATGGTCCGATCAGATTTGGAATGTGGATGGAGGCCTCTCCTTGATCGTCACCTCTCAAAACATGGTTCATCCCAGCCAGTACCTCGTGACCGATGGTCACATTTACAAGCGCATTGAAATTCCGAATGCTTCCTCCAAGCAATGGCGGTTAGAAGAGTTAGAGATTGAAGAAGCGATCCTGTCGATGATCTCGGATTTTGGAGTACGAAGTGATGAGCCCCAATCACTGTCTTGAGACTGGTTCCGATTCAGCACAGTCGAAGGGATTGCAGCAATCAAATTCATTGCAAATTGGCCATGCCTAGAGGCCATCGTTTGTGTTTAGGAAGATTCAAACCTGATCAGTCAAACGCTATATACCCGAACCTTTTGAGGTTGCTGTGGATGGTGCAATCAGCAATTGATTACTCTTCCCCATGATCTTTTCTACGTCCTAAGTGGGTGCATGGACTTTTTAAATCAGGAGATCGGATCCAATTTTGATTAGGGTTCAGATCTCAGTGTCGAATGACTCCGTTAAGGCTGGATCCAATATGAAAGCACCAGAAGCCATACGCGCTTATCTCCAGCAAATTCCTGGCATGGAATCAGGCTCCAAGCGTTTGGTGTTGCTGTTCACTCAGCTGGGTGATTTCGACTCAATGGAATATGCCCAAGCCCTTGTGCCTGCACTGTCTCGTTTGGAGACTCAAGGGATCAAGACGTTGGCCATTGCGATTGGCGATCAAGCAGGCGCTGATCGTTTTTGCGTCTTTACAGGATTTCCAAGGTCTCAGCTTCGGGTGGTTCCCGATGCGGACCTGCATCGCAGTGTTGGGTTATCACCAGGGCTTCAAGCTGCTGGAGGCCCTTGGCCATCGCTTCTGTTGATGTGTGCAGGGATTGGTTCCCCTGGCACTCTTGCTGAAGTTCTCAGGGGATATACGGGAGACCGCAATGCTCCCGCCCGTTTTGAAGACTCTCCCCTGTTTCGCCTGGCTGGGGGAGACGGGTTCCAGCGTCCGTTCGAGCTCGCCACGGTTCGTCTTCGCAACATGAATGAAGTGCTAACGAAGTGGGGTACTTATGTACCCAACAACGCTTATCTCACGCAGCGAGGCGGCACATTTCTGCTGGACGAGGATGATTCCGTTCTCTACGTCCACCGCGACCAGGGCATCTTGGGCTTCTCGGAGACCATGAATAAGCCGCTTACTTTTCTTGATCCTTGGCTGGAGAGTAAGCACTGAGATGGATGCAGCCCAGAAGCTCCCTCCTTGGAGACCACTCTTGATTGCGGCACTCAAGCGGGAAGGCCGGTTACCAGGTGGTCGCTGGGTGCAGCTTGCAAGTCTTGGGGTTGATGGTTGCCCCAGAGTGCGAACGCTCGTTTTCCGCGATTGGAGTGCGGCGGCGACCATGGATCTGCTCACTGATGCCCGCAGTGAGAAGTGTTTAGAGATTGAACGAACACCTGAGGTGGAGTTGTGCTGGTTGTTTCGTAAGGCTCGCGAGCAGTTTCGCCTCCGTGGAACGGCAAGACTGATCGCTCCGACAGGGGATGTTGTGGCCTTGAATCAAGAGTGGAAGCGGCTCTCACCACCTGGGCGATCGGTCTGGGCCTGGCCCCCTCCCGGTGATCCGTTTGATCCACAAGGCCCATGGCCTCAGGAGGTGTCAGACGATTCGGCGATGCCAGAGCATTTGCGCCTGCTTCGGATTTCCTTGCATCGCATCGAGCAGCTCGATCTCAAGCCACATCCGCACGTGCGACGGCTGTGGTTGTCCGCCACGCAATGGCAAGAACAAAGGATCAATCCTTGAGTATCCAGAGCGCGAGTCCGCCACCGCGTCCACGGGCCGCCATCCAGCCATCAGGATTGCGTTCGATCAGAGCAAAAAAAGGGGTGCGCTTTTGATCTGGAGCGGGCAATGCTTTTTTGAGCAAGACAAGTCCACCAATCCGCAAAGTTAGCGAGTCAAAGTGAAACATCAGTAATGGCCGCTTCCCTTTCAACCAACCTGGACCTTGAAATTTGAGTTCAACAGGCCCCAAGTTGATGGCGTTCGTAAGACGCAAGTCTTTGCAGTTGATCCCTAGCCCTGCTTTGATCTCCAGGCGGGCATTCAGGCTTCTCAGCATCCAGCTGCTAAATGGATTGGCTTTTGGGTCTGCCTTCGACCAAATCGTTTGCAGATGCCAGCATCCCAGGAGATCAATGCTCTTGAGACCAGTGCCTGTTAAGCGCACTGCCTTCTCTCTCGCATTCAGAATGGCGAAATTCATGAGAGAGGCCAGGGACAAGGGAATGGTCGCATTGGAAATAAAAAAAACCTAAAACGAGTCTGTTTTTGTGTTGAGTTAGACAACCTTTCGGAGATTTTCAGAGGATGTTCTTCTGATCGTCAACGGAATTCTTAGATGGGTGAATGTTGCTATCGGAACGACTCCTCAAAAATGATAATTCTCAAATGTATTGGTGAGAATCAGTTCTTTTGTGAAAAAGTTTTGATGCCTTTAGAGGTGTACTTTTTCGAAGCGCCCGATGACGCTCGGCTGGAATTCTGGCTGCTGAATGGCGGCGAGCCAATGCTGCACACCACGGCCGAGGCTAGGGAGTATGCCCTCCTGAGCCACCGTAAGCTCGATGATCCTTGATCATGCATAGATCCGAACGTGGGCTATGGCCGATCTGCTCGCTAACGCTGTTGTCCTGAGCTGGGAGCAGCTGGATGCCTTGGCTCCTGATCCTGCAGAGCGTTGTGAAGGTCCAGCTAATGCACAAGCCACATTGCGCTTGTTCGGAGAGCCGGAGTCTCAGGTGCGAGTCACGCTATTTCGTGATCACCATGCTTGGTGCCCGTATTGCCAGAAGGTTTGGCTATGGCTGGAGTTTCGTCGAGTCCCCTATCGGATTCGAAAAGTCACCATGCGCTGCTATGGGCCGAAGGAGCCCTGGTTTACCGCCAAGGTGCCATCAGGAATGCTTCCAGCCCTTGAGTTGGATGGACGTCTTTTTACAGAAAGTGATCGCATCCTTGAAGTGTTGGAGCATGCCTTTGGCCCTTTGGGTGCAGGGATGCATGACAAACGTGTGCGCCGGTTGCGCGATCTTGAACGTCTTTTGTTTCGCGCTTGGTGCATTTGGCTCTGTACTCCCAGGCTGAACAACCGGCAGGAGCTTCAAGCGCGTGACCAATTTCAGACGGTTGCACGTCAAATGGAGGAGGCTCTGTCTGCGGGAGGTGGCCATTGGCTTGATCCTGATCATCCGGGTGGAGCTCATCCAGGAACGGCAGATCTGGTGTTCGTTCCTTACGTCGAGAGGATGAATGCATCGCTGGCCTATTTCAAGGGCTTTGCACTTCGTCAAGAGCATCCAGGTATCGATCAATGGCTCAACGCTTTGGAGCAGCTTCCGACCTATCGCGGTACCCAAAGCGATGTTCATACCCATGCCCACGACTTGCCACCACAAATGGGTGGTTGTTGGAGCAATGGAAGTCCCGAACAGCAAGCGATGGCGCGTGCGGTGGATCAAGGTGCTGGTCTCGCTGAACTCGAAACTGGTTGGTCTTCCGAGATGACTGACGATGGAGTGATGTCTTCTGAAAGGGCACTCGAGAGAGTTATGCGCCATCGTTCTGCGCTGTTGGCTCGCAATCCTCTCGGTGCTGCGTTTGATCAGCCCCTGCGTGCTGCATTGACCTATTTGATATCAGGCGATCCTTGCCAGCCAAATCCTGACAGTGCAAGTGGTCTGCGTTACTTAAGAGATCGAATTTCGGTGCCGAGAGATATGCCATTGCAGAGTGCTCGGTTGTTGAGGAAGGCCCTTGAGGCGACAGCAGCTCTTGATGGTGAGGCAGAGCCAGCCACCCCGCCCTTTGAGCATCGTTTCGATCAAGACCCAAGGCCGTTTTTGAACCCGTGAGGGTTTGCTTTGCGTTCGCTGATCGCGATCCGGCAGGCTGGCACGTTATGTGCGATCACCATGTCGAGCGGTCAAGAGGCCCCAGGGGGGTCTGGTTTTGGAACAGGTCATGCTGGTGGGAACAAGCGAAACCGAAGTGGCAAGCGCAAACCTGGTCATTCCAACCATGGTCGCGAGCGTCAGCCCTTGGGGAGGGATCCTGAGTTTGAAGCGATTTGTGCGAGACAGACCTTGGGATTAGCTCTCTCAGGGCGGTTAACTGAACAGGTGGTGAAGAGGGTGCACAAAGCATTGGCCGTGCAGCATCACCCTGATAAGGGAGGTGATCCAGAGACAATGATTCGTCTGAACAATGCCCGAGACGTTTTACTCCAGCCTGAGATGTCAGACATTGTCGCGTCGTGATTCGATGATTTTTTTGAAGCGTGATGTGTTGATGTTGATTATTATTGTTTGTCCAATTTGGAAATAACAGCAAATGAGTGGATGGGACATGAGATAATGTTTATAAGTGCATTAGCGCCATCATTGTTAGTGTGTCTAATGGTAATAATCTGTTGGTTTCTGTTTGGCGATCAGGAGAATTGTTTGGCTCAGTTCGCCTCCTGGGTTGAGTATGTGGAATGATTTTGTATTGAATGAGCAAATAATTGCCGTGTTCAGTTGATCTCGGTAACGCCGTTATTGAATTGACTTAGTAGAGGTCAATTGTTTTTGGTTTGGCTTACAACGATAAATACCAGCGGATGACATCTGCAAGTTGACCTGCTGGGCCATGACCGCTTATTAACTCTCCAATAATTGCAGCCATAAACCCCAACATTGCGACTCTTCCGTTGAGACGCTCGACAAAGTCAAGTGACCCTTGATTCCAGGGGCGTTTGGTGGTCAGGCCTTCGCCGAAAGCCTCCACGGGTTCGTATTGGAAATTTTGGCTTGACACAAGATGTCCAACAAATTGATCTCGATGGTATGCAGAGATCACTCTTCTTTTCATAGGCTTAGGACAGCCTTAAACCTGAACCCATGGATGCTGATCGTTTAAAAGCTCTGTTCACCAAACCCTATGGGCAGCCAGCACCAACAGAATCTCAATGGAGAGAGTTGTATGACGAGAACGTTTATTTTCGAGATCCAACGCAGGAATCTCAAGGTATCGAGGCATATATCAAAGCACAGGATGGATTGATCAAGCGGTGTGATGATCTCTATCTTGTCCCAGGTGCGATCTCGATTGACGACGATATCGCTTTCGTTGAATGGGAGATGGGGCTAAAAATCAAGGGAATTGAGTTTATCTATCCCGGAGTTTCTAGGCTGAAGCTTAATTTTGATGGAAAGGTCATTAGTCATCGGGATTATTTCGATTTTGTCGGCCCTACCTTTGGTCCTATTCCTGTTCTTGGCGGGTTTGTTCGCTGGCTTTACAAGAGGTTCGTCGACTGAATGAACATTCGGCCTCGAGGCAAGAAGCATCTGCAGGAGGCTTGTATCAGCGGGTCGAGGAATTCTGGGGTGAACGGCTCTGGCTTAGTTTCCAAAACGCAAGGCTTGTCACTGCTGCCCCAAACCCTAGAAAAATAGTGATCAACGCTTCGCTTGTCATGTCAATAATCCGATACAACTCTCATTATGACGCCTGCGCCGGCCTGGGTGTGAGTGAGTATTTATTCCTAATGTCGTGTCTTGGCGACGTTTTGCTTCACAAAGGAGCGAGGTTTTTATTAAGCTATGTTGAGAAGAATTAAAATCTGTGCTGAGATCCATTGCGACAAAACCTTTTCTCTCGGATCTCGGGATTTTGATCCTTCGGGTCATCACTGGAACTCTCTTGATTCATCACGGTTACGAGAAGCTCGCCAATATTGAGAATTTTGCTGACGCATTTGTACGTCCACTCCATCTTCCCTTCCCAATACTTCTTTCCTATATCGCAGCCTTTTCTGAAGTCATCGGTAGTTGGCTTTTGATTACAGGTCTCCTCACACGCTTCGGTGCTCTCGCGATTATGGGAACAATCTCTGTCGCTATTTATCACGCAATTATTACTGCAGGTTTCAACATCTATTTGCTTGAGCTGCTAGGTCTTTATTTCGCATCGGCAGTTGCGGTCTTGGCCTTAGGTCCTGGTTTGTTTTCGATTGATGAATTGATTGTGCGTCGCTTCAGTCCAGAACTTGAACGTGGGCAATCCGGTGCCATTGACACAGTGGTCTCAGATGGTGTTGCTTAGTTCATTGAGTGCTTCAAGGAAGGGTGAATCCTGACTGAAGGTGTTTGACATCGAGCATGACCCAGCTCAACCAAATCACCACACCGATTACTCCTGATACCGCAGCAAATTTTCCTACGTTGCGAAGTAGTAGTTCGGCCACACTCATTTCGCGCAAGGTTCTGTCCCGTTCAGACCCCATCCTGCTTGATCAGTGTCACAGCCATGGCCATTTCACTGGATTCCCCCACAGTCAGCCTTCTGATTGTGGGATTTTCCTTTGCAGCTCTTCAAATCTGGTGGATCCGCTCTTTGCTGATTAGGAATTCAGTTCGTCAAAAAGCTCAGCCTTTGAGCTCTCAACAGTTTCGAAAGGATTTGGAACGAATATTCAAGAATGAATTCTGATGACTTCGCTAGGCTCCTCCCCATGATTGAAACCTTGCCATGTTTGGTTCGGTTGGATGGGGCGTTTTCAAATTCGCGAATTGAAGTCTGACCAGATTCCACTCGTGACGGATTGGTCTCGTCGTGAGGGATTTGCTCCAGGTCTTGGGGATCTTGAGATTTACCGACAGACTGATCGTCAGGGTTTGTGGATTGCTTGGCTCGATCAGGAGCCGATTGGTTGCATCGTTGGCGTTCGGTACAACCCTGATTACGGTTTTATTGGCCTTTATCTCGTGGTCCCCCATCAGCGTGGTCATGGGTATGGACAGCGGCTTTGGATGCATGCTCTCGACCACCTTGCTGATCTGACCTGCATCGGTTTAGAGGCAGCCCCTGCTCGAATCTTGGACTATGCGGGATGGGGGTTTGAATCGTCTTCGATGACCACCCGTTGGCGCTGCTTTAACCAAAGCAATTCAGAAGACTTGATGGGCGATCTTCCTCCCGGTTTGCAGGTGGTGAAGGGGAGCAGTGTTCCTTTAGAAGCTGTTCAGCTGTACGACGCCCAGAGGGAGCCAAGCCCAAGGCCCCACTTCCTTGCTGATTGGCTTGGACACCCATCTGGTGAGGTTCTTACCATTCTTGATGACAAGGGAAACTGCCATGGTTTCGGCCGCATTCGCCCCTGCCTTTTGCAAGATGGAGAAGGTTGGAGGATCGGTCCGCTCCTCGCCGATTCTCCTGGGATAGCCGCTTATCTCATCCAAAAGCTTCAAGAATGCCACCCAGGGGTGTTGTTAATTGATACCCCTGGATTGAATTCTGCTGCGAATGATCTAATGGCCACACTTGGTTTTAAGGCTGAGTCGGAAACCATGCGGATGTATCGAGGTGGTTTACCAAAAGTTGATTTAAGCGACGTGTTTGCGTTGGCCTGTTTGGAATTGGGTTGAGCGGTGAGCTAGTGCTGGGCTGCTCCCACAACCATGTGGGATTGAATTTCTTATTTCTTTGCCGCATAGACGACTGCTCCACCTGCAACGAGCGTCAGGGCTCCTGTTGTGAGCAAAAATCCAACCAACAGAGTGAAACCAATCAAGGAGCCCAGAAGCGACATCTTGATGCGTAGAAGCTTGGACTTCATCAGCATCACCATCAAAATCAAAATGGTGGCTTTAAGACCAGCAACCTTGCCTGCACTCAGCAGGTAAAACGGATTGAGAGGAAGCATTCCTGCGCCAACAAAATTTTTCCGATTCTGACGAGTTTGATCTCTCATCTGTGAGATTTTTGATCGAGCCCGCCACCGATCCCATTCGCCATTGATGATGGATGACATGTGTGGTCGTTTTGCACTCAAGGCAGATGCCCTTCAGCTTCCGGAGGCCATTCGGGAGCGAATGTCTGATGTGCATTTGTCGCGCTATGCGCCTCGGGAGCTCATTCGCCCTTCGGAACCTGTGTTGGGATTGCGTCAAGAGGAGGGCAAGACCGAGGCAGCTCTGATGCTGTGGGGCTTGATTCCCTCTTGGGCGAAAGACCCTTCTGCTGGCCCTAGACCCATCAACGCTCGCTCAGAAACGGTTGCAGAGAAGTCAAGTTTCAAAGCTGCTTGGCGTCATCGGCGATGTTTGATCCCAGCCACAGGATTTTTCGAGAAAAACTACTTTGTCTGCCGTCGAGATCAACGTTCCTTTTGGATCGCTGGGTTATGGGAACGCTGGCTTGGCTCAGATGGGAGTGAACTGGATACCTGCACGATTCTCACCACTGCGCCGAATGCTCTCATTCAGCCGCTCCATGATCGAATGCCTGTGTTGATTCCGGATGGTCTGGAAGAGGCCTGGCTAGCAAGAGCTGATGGGTATGAGCTTCGGGCCTTAGAGCCACTCCTCATGGGTTGGGATCCTCAAGGTTGGATGGTGGAACCGATTCAACGGGGAGGAAACGAACCCTTCCCAACGTCCATCCAGGGCTCACTATTTGAGATCACCTCTCCTTGAATCAACGAACGCTGATTCATTCCAAAGGTTGGTCGATCAGTCTCTGATCCGTTGCTCCCTGAGTCGTCGCACGCTGTTGCGGGTCATCATTCGATTGTCTTTGAGCGATCGCAGAGGGTCGTCTCGATTTGCTGCTCTTGGGTTCAAGCTGATGAGCAACATCACAGCAATCAAGCCCAGCAAGGTGAATCCAGACTTGAGCGGGGAACTCATTTTCAATCCTGGGCCGTCACTACATTCTGTTCGAGTGGTAGTAATTCATCGTCGTCATTCGCACGACTTCGGACAGGAGCATTGAATCCGCGTGCTCTTGGGTTTTTGACATCGAAAGGTCCCGGTGTCCCTTTGGGTACAGCGAGTCGGAGAGCAAAGGCTTGGGACCCTGGCTCCACATCTCCAATGGATCCAACCCGTGTTCGGTTTTGAAGCACCGGTTCACCGCTGCGATCGAGAATGCGTGCATAGACATCCGTATCGACCACAGCGCGTTTGCTTGGATTCTCCACTGTCCCGCTGAGGACGTAGCAGCTCGCTCCCTCAGGACTCGAGATGTTGTTGCGTGTATTCCCGAGAGCCTGTCCGGGTTGTGCCCCTGGATCATGAGCGTCGCAAGGAGCTAAGGCCACGTCACTCAACCTCAACTCAGCGGCCAGAACGGGGGTACTGATCAGCAACCAAGCTGCGATCAGTATGGAAACCAAGGAGCGCCAAAGCATGAGTTGGATAGTAATCAGATGTCACCATGCCGCAGGGAAGCCTTCCCTGAGACTTTTTTGTTGAAAGTGGAGGTCAGTGTTGTGGCCTTACCATTGGCGATCAGCGCTTTACGTGGGTCAAATTGCTCCGTAGGAGATATCTTCCATGGGTTGACTGTTCAGGGTCATCGTTGTGTTGTTGCGGTGAAAAGTGAAAGGAGAGGCCAGTTTCAGTTCAGTAGAAAGCGGTTTGATTTTGAAGGGATCATGATTTTACTTTGACATTTCAACGTCAAGTTTTTGTCGTTGAAATTGATTAGTTCAATGCTGCTTTGACTCTTATTTCGGCATTGCATCAATCGCTTAGTGTTTTGAATCCTGCGTGAAATCACATGTGGGATGTCAGGTTCTCCTTCGCTACCTTCAGTGCTTCTTCACAGGCCGATCGATCCTCGGAATCGATCTTGCCTTGGCTTCCGTTCAGCCTTGATTCCAGGAAGGCAATTTCGTCAATCCAATAGTCCTTGTTCTTGCTTGAATCGTTGGCCATTTGTAGTTCGCTTGCTATTTCCATAGTCTCTCTTCATGAGTTGTTATTGGCAATAGGCCACTTCTTGCAATTTGGACTTTTGATTACCAGAGTTGAAATTTAGTTGGATCTGTTGGTGATGAGGATAGCTTTTGGCTCAGAGCAACTGCGGCTAGAAGAGGTGCAACCACTCCTATGACAACTGATTTGGCAATGAGTTGTCGCAGTGGATTTTTTTTGGAATGGCCATAATCAAACCCTTGCAGAGCGCTTGTCATGGATTTTGTTTGTTGTTCTCAAATAATATCGAGTTGGATTTTGTTGCTCTTAAAATTGCCTGAAAGATTGATTGATAATCTGTGAAATGTGAAGCTCGGTCTTCTATATCATGCGCTCATTTTGTTTCTTTGTGTATGGATATGAGAGGTCAATTGAGGACAAGTTGAATGGCGCGTCGACTGCTGTCGATGGCCAACACGATGGCTAGTCCCCGCAGACAACGAACCAACACTGAAGAATCGAAAAGATCGAGGCGCCTTGCGGTCCATTGGGCGGTTAGTGCCGCCACGCTTCCCAGCGTGAGTCCCATCCAGGGAATACCCCGACCTTCGTGCAGAAATTGCAGCGACGCCGCACTCGCTGAGCACAGCACTGCCACTGTGCTGAGTCGAATGGCTCGATGAATCGGGACTGCGAAAGGCCCACTCATCAGTGGTACGAGCACAAGTCCTCCTCCGAGACCCAGCATGCCTGCCGTCCAGCCCGCGATGCAGCCCACACCAGCCAGCAGTGGAGCGGAGGTTTCGTCTGTGTCTGAGCAGGGTGGCTCGTTCATTTCTTTCTTTTCCATTTTTTCTGAATCGATATCTGTAACTGTTTCTGCATTTGGATCTGGCTCAGCCTCTGGCTGTTCGTTGATGGTGAAAGCCAGCAACACATACACAGCTGTCTGCATGGCGAGCAACATCCATCCAGCGGCAAGGCCACCGAGTCCTCCAAATAAAAGTGCTGATCCGAATCCTGCTAAGCCGATGGCGAAGGCTGAGCGTGCAGGCAAGCGTCCACTTTGAAGATGCACGATTGTCCCGGCTAAAGCGGTCGGGACAATCGCAAAGCTGCTGGTGGCAAGGGCTTGATGAGGAGGCAGGTTTAGCCAGAGCAGAACCGGCGCAAAAATCAGGCCGCCGCCGATTCCTAATAATCCAGCTAACCCCCCCGCAAAGAGGCCAAGGCCGATCAGGATCGGGATATCCCACCAGGGCACTAAGGCAACTGTTTGAGTGCGCTCTCAGCATGCTTTGAGCAGTGCCGCAATGGGGCTTTTGAGGGCAGATGGTTACTGATGTTGTTGGCCAACGAAGAAATATTCCACGTAGTTGCCTCTGTACCTATAAGAATGTTACAAAGGATCTCTGATAGGCAAGCAATGAACCCTGCGAAGCAGCATCGAAAGCTACATAAGCTTCTTTCCAAGGCAGAGATCTGTCTCACGCGCGACGAAGCGCAGAAAATTCTAAAGAAAGCTGCCAAAACACAGAAAAAACTGGAAAAAGGCCCTCAAGACGAAATCGATACGCAAATAAGTTTCTGACTATCGACTTATAAATGTTGGCTTAGCGTCTTTCCCTAGAGAGATAGAGAGTTAATCAATAGAGCAGCGTTGGAGTGTTTCCTGATTTGGTTTAATTTTGATTCTTGATGAGACTACTGGTTTAGAAGAGAGCCATTGCTTTGATTTTTGAAACTTTTTTGGGGTCCAATCCTTGTAGGTCGTTGGCTTCAATAAGCTCTCTTTTCATCATTTCTGCGAGAGAAAAGAGAATGGTGTCATGGTTGAATTCCATTCGACCTTCTAGTTCGAATCTCTCCGTACTGAGATAGTCATGGAGTGAACAAACTGATTCCAGCGTATTTAAAGATTGACTCTTGCTTTTGATGACACTGATTAAAACAGTCACGGCACGCTCGTTGCCTTTTTGGAAAGCTTTACGAGCGATTTCTGTTTCTGTGGAAGGCCAGTCAACTTGCGTCATGACTTGAATCAAAAGAGGTGGTGTTAGCCGGAGCTTCAGGCCGTCTGACTCAATGGGGATCGTTGACGTAAACGCGGAAGATCAAACCAGGGGGTGGACGGTGACAGGTGGTGTTCGCGATGATATCCAAAGTGATAGCAAGCTGCGAACGAGAGCAATGGATGAATCCTCAAGCTTCTCGGTGTCTGACGATTGGGATCCTTTTTGTTGAGATGGTGGGGAAACCAGGTGCCAACAAAAAAAAGTTGCAGAGCGCTGAGGATCAAAGGGAGGATGCAGAACACAGCAACGGATAAAACTGCTTGTTCATGCCTTGAAGGGATAAGGATGACGAGAGTCATCCAGTACGTCACCAGAATCGTGAGGGTTCTGGTATTCAAGTATCGGCTCATGAAGTCCCAAAACCAGCGCAATACGGAATGATTTGGATGGCCTTGGTAATCAGGATCGCTTTCTGTCTCTGCCTTTAAATGGTGAAGAATATGATTCCTTTTGCAGAGCCGATAATTGAGACCTGCATAAAGAAAGAGAGCAGTAGATCCGATACAATGATTGAGCTTGGGTCTTTTTGGTGCGAGGTTTTCATGCATGGCATCGTGGCCAATGATGAATAACCCCGTTTGAATAAAAGATCTCAACAAAACGAGTGCGATTAATGCTGCAAGCTTCAAAGACTCCAGATTTGTCGAAAGGCAACTCACAAGTGTGATGAACCAAATCGCTGTAATCATTGCTGCAAGTACTAAACCCAACTCATGCTGCTGAATTGTTTCAGCTTTTGCCAAGTTTCAGAAGTTCAGCTGGTGAGGCGAGGAGGTCGATAGCAACGAAATAGATCTTGTCGTTCTCATCGAGAAGGAAACGCCAGGCAACATTCATGCCAACTTCTCCTCCAAACCAAGGTGTTTGAACTTGTCCAGTCACTTTGATTTGGTTGAAACCGCCATCTGTGGGTTCGCCATAACCGCCCTTAGGCAAAAGCTTGAGATTCTGACAATCGCGCTTGAAGAATCTAAGAATAGCTTCTGTTCCGACGATGGGTCTTTGGAAGGGCGGTTGAAGAGCACCATCCGATAAGAACAATTGAATTAATTCATCAAAATCATTGGAATTAAGCAATTCCATATAGTCCAGAACCGTTTGATTCAATACACCAGGAATGAAAACTTTTTCGCGAGCTTCTGTAGGTGTTGGATCAACAATCGGTTCAGAAACAATGGCTGAATCGTCGCTGTCGGGGTCAAAACCCATGTCAACAACAAAGTTACGCAAGATACTGATTTGCTGCCCCTGCTCAACTTTCTTGACTGATTCAAGAACAGCGTTTGCATTGGCTGACAACGTATAGCCTGCAGGAATCGGTGCAACTTTTCCTTGACGCATTAGCTCGCCGAGTTCGTACCAGAACCCCAGCTTCACGTTGATCGACCAGAAGGCATAACGCTTTGATATGGGAGCATCAACTTTTCCTGCCAAGTCGCACATCACACGGCTTTGCTCGCTGAAGCTCATCCCCATAATTTCATTCAGGGTTGGCTGTGCGATCGCCATTCGTGCAGCGCCTGGAGCTGCAACAGTGATCGTGCGACCCATCTCTAAATAGGCAAACCAGATGAGTGCGAGTTGATCCTCTGCACTCAATAACTTGTAGCGGGCGGTAATCGCTGGAACGGCATCCGCAGTGCGTGTGTCGGGGAATATCTGAGCGGCCTTATCGATCGTGAACATGGAAGTTCCGTTCTTGAAGTTTTGTGAAGCGTAACACTCTGTGTCGAAGGTGGCGCGGTTTTGGCGTTGACCTGGTATGGGATTGCTGGTAAGTGTGCGAAGGGTGCCGTTCCGCAAAGGTGTGGGCAGAAGCCTTTGTATGACTGCAGGCTCGGCACGCTTACGGCATCGTTAAGCGCCTCAACGGCAAGCTTGCTGGTCCGGAACCGCCCGCTTTAGGGGGCACAAATTGAACCGCGATCAAGGAAAGATGGATACCTCCCCCCTCTTTCCCTCTCTCTCACGCTTTCTTTCTTACGGCAAAAGTCTTTGGATCAGATCGATTACAGCGAAGACCTTGACTCCAAGCAGGTCCTGAGTTATTTGGATTGGTATGGCTTCTGCAGACTCTCTGCCTCAAAATCCTCTGTTGTTGATCAGCGCATCTTGAGCTTCCAACTCTTGATGGATTTGTGTCACAGGAAAATGTTTTGAATCGATGTCACTGATATCGAGTAGCAGCACTTCTGCCCCTTGCTCATGCAGATCGCACAGCGATTCTGTTTTGTTCCGTTGCGATGACCTTCCACCCTTGACGTACAAGACGATGAGCTGTGGCCTGGCCATTCGGGGCTGATGTGGAAGAGTGCGGTAAGGCTGACAGCGATGTCATGAAACAGCTTCCAGGTCGCACGCGTCCTCGTTGGCAGCAACAACTCATTTCTGGTCTTGGTGTTGGCCTCGGTTTGGTGGTGATTGGGGTGTTGCTCCCCATCGTGTTGCCGATCCTTCTGATTTCAGGCTTGCTAGCTGCAGTTGCCCTGATCCCGATCCTGCGCCAACTGCGCCGTGAACTCGAGCTACTGGATCAGGTTCAGCAGAAATCGTCTGATCGCATCCCTATGGATGTGACTCCTTGGCAGCAAAAATTGTGGGACAGATTGAAAGCGACGCTGAATCAACGTTCATAGGGCGCTGTCATCATCTGCAGTTCGAATCACTGAGATCGTTCGAGATCCGAATTCATCAAGAGCTGCAGCCCAAGCCGCTGCGTGGTCTGAGGCAAACACGGTGATGGAGCCGACACTCTCACCGGTGATTTTGAAGAAAACGGTGAATCGCTGGGACATCGCTCTCCAGTCGATACCAAGTTCACTGTGGCATTTTGAGCACGATGGTCGCCTCAATCCAGTGCATTTTCGCTAAAGAAGGTACTGAAAAGTTCTAGTGGACAACATTTCCCATGCAGACCCCATCCCAAATGCGTTCGGTGACCCCAGGAGGGCCTGAGGGAGGGCTGGTCGCAATCCTTGGTCTCGTCTTAGCTGCTTTGCTTTTGCTTGCTCAGGCCTTGTTTGTTGTGCCAGCTGGTCAAGTTGCAGTTGTAACGACACTGGGCAAGGTCAGTGGTGCTCCTCGCCAGCCTGGATTAAATGCCAAGATCCCACTTGTTCAGCAGGTTTGGCCTTTCAGTATCCGTACGCAGGTACGGCCTGAAAACTTTGCGACTTTGACGAAGGATCTGCAGGTGATTGAGGCTACGGCCACCATCAAATATGCACTGAGAGCTGATCAAGCTGGTCGTGCTTACAGCACGATCGCCAGCAGTGATCGCGATGTCTATCCAAGAATTATTCAGCCTTCGTTGTTGAAAGCACTTAAGTCTGTTTTTTCTCAGTATGAACTGGTCACAATCGCCTCCGAATGGAATGATATTTCAACTCTCGTTGCTGAGACAGTTGCCGATGAGCTTGACCAATTTGACTATGTAAAAGTGCTAGGCTTAGATCTCACTGGTTTGGAAATCGCTGAAGAGTATCGGGCAGCAATTGAGCAGAAACAGATTGCTGAGCAGCAACTTCTCAGAGCTCAAACTGAGGTGAAAATTGCTGAGCAAGAGGCTTTACGCTACGACACCTTGAACCAAAGCCTTGATGATCGTGTTTTGTACAAACTATTTCTTGATAAGTGGGATGGGATGACCCAGGTCGTTCCTGGATTGCCAGGAACCAATGGTGGTGCCCCTTCGGTGATCGTTAGTTCTAAGAAATAAATGCTTTTTAAGAGCAAGCTCTCGTCCAGTCAGGTTTCATTGAATTGTCATCATGATTGTTTGAAATTTATTCTTGTCCGGAATTCTTATTTCTTCAATCGTTCAATCCTTTTGAGGACTGGTTATGGTGATCAAATCAAGATCAAATCGTTGTGAATTTTATTCATGCACGCAACTTGATCCTCGGGAATGACGTTTCTTGCTGTGGTGCCTGTCCTGATGAGGTGAGGGCGTGAATCATCGTGTTTTGAGGGGGCTATTTGTGGTGTTGTTCTTGGGTGTGCTCACTCACTGCGCATCCAAAACGCAAGTTCGTGTTCGCTATCGAGTCGTTCCACAACGTTCGCCAAAGGGCTTTCAGCTTCCCAAGCAGAGGCCCCCAGCCAGGGGACTGTTGCTGTGACAATCCAATCATTTTTTGAGCGGTTTTTTGATGCGAGGTCCAGGCTTCTTTGTTGGTCCACCATCCTTATTGAATTAAAGAGTATTGAGCTGTGTAACAGCAACCACACCGTTTCCACGAACGGGTGTTCAAGTCCACTAGAAGAACTATGACCTGTGTCGAGCGTCATCTATGCAGAATTCTTTTGGCAAGGATCTGGCACGTTCACTCGTGGTCATGCTCCTAGAGATGCAAGCTGAGATTCGCGAGTTTTCTTATCAAATGGATCTGGAAGAGCAGCGCAATCAAACGTCTCAGGCTCGGTCTGGATCAACAGGCAACCCTTTGAGTGTTAGAGCGAGTTGACGAGCAGCAAGCAACCCTGGATACAAAAGACTGGCTCGTTTCTTATTCCGAAAGAGCCCATTCAGTAATACCAAAAGAGGGTCGCTCGGTTTCAGCTCGCTGCAGAGAATAGAAATTGCTTCGCTTCCGTGCCAAATCTGATCTCCGTCTATTAATACGGCTCCCTCACTCAAATTGAATCCCCGTCGACGTAAGTCGTTTCGGAGACCATGTTCAAGCCTTCCATCTCGGATCAGGAGATCCGGAACCCCCCCCTTCAGTTCGCTTCGCAAGGCAAATGCTTTGCAGAAAGGACATCCACCGTCGTACACCAGTGTCTTCAGCAACCCCTCCAACCGTTCGTTCGGTAAGTTGATGTGATTGACAATAATTTAGATGGCAGACAAAGAGCTACTCAAAGAAGTTGGAATGGAGTTATGGGGTTCTGTCAAGAAGCTCCGCCCAGGTTTGCCTCGCGAATCTCGATTGGAGCTCACCCTCAAGGCTCTGATGGTGATTGGCGATCTGTCCGATCAGGTTCAGGCTGCGGTTGTTGTGGGTCTCATTGCTGAGCAAGAACCGCCTGAGAATGAACCAGAGGGTCAAGATGTCACAACCAGTGCTGACAGCGAGCCTGATGTGGAGCAGACACCTGATGGTCGCCGAGTGGTGCGTCGTCGATCACGTGCTGCTGGTTGATCATGAAGGGATGGTCGATCATCTGTGTTGATCGAGTCCCTTCGTCCTGATCCAATGGATGGCAGACCGCATTTCTGGGCTGCCTTCGAGGTCATTGAACGGCATTAACTCAGCAAAGTCTGGCCTCGGCTGTGAATGGTGCGTGCGTACTCCG
Source organism: Synechococcus sp. Cu2B8-bc1011 (assembly GCF_047302735.1). NCBI lineage: Bacteria > Bacillati > Cyanobacteriota > Cyanophyceae > Synechococcales > Synechococcaceae > Synechococcus > Synechococcus sp. Cu2B8-bc1011. The sequence goes on along the minus strand of NZ_CP138915.1, from coordinate 2,179,063 downwards.
TCCAAGTGCCTTGGCCCCAGTAACGAAAGCAGCTTGTCTCCAGTAAAAGCAGATGCAGTAATGCTTGTTGATACCTCTCGCTTGTCGTGAACGATGGATCCTCTGCCGTTTGCTGGTCGAAATGTTGATGAAAGGCTGCGCTGAATTGGTTCATTGGTTCCAAAACGTTGTCGTACCCCTCAACCCAACTCAGGTTGTTGGTCCAAGAGGCTCCCTCCATTGAGAATCCACTGTTACTGGCTTTGAGGTCATCGATTGCTGCGTCGACGGTTTCACGATTCGAACAGCTGCCTACCTGCTTCCAGAGCCGGTGTTGATGGACAGCTTGCACTGCAGGGAAATCGGAAGCTTTCACCCCTTCCTGCTCGAGAAGCTCGAGCCATTCGCTGCCGTTGATCGCCACCGTTTGGGCTTGTCCGCTGTCTTCCTGTGAGTTCTGATGCATCGCTTTGCGGTGTGCTTGCAGAAACGCCTCCGGGAATTCATTCATCATGACCCCCCCGTTTTCTCCATCAGCAATTTGCGTTACTACGGAAGGAATGTTTCTGCTTCCCAGCGGTTGTTGTCCAAGGGTGAGCGCTTCGTAATAGGGCTGCATTTGACCCACCAGTTTCGTGTCGGATCCCTGTGTCTTGATTAACACCGTGATCCGTGTAACCTCTCCTGTTGAGCTGCGTGCGACCAGTTGGTTGGGGAGGTACCTCTGTGACTGGGAAAGAGGTGAACCATCCAGGTTTTCGACGCTGTGTTCTTGAACCATCATCCAGTTGTAACCACAGTCATTGAGTGCCTGGATGAAGGCATGAAGGGTATCTGGGTGGTTGGGTAGATGCATTTCGGGAGGTGAAAACCCTTTCACCCTCTGGAGTGCTTCTTCCCCGAATAGATCAACGAATTGGTGTTGCCAGGCACTGATCTGAAGTTTGAGATCGGGAATGGGTGTGGATGGCGCGACCGCATGGCTCCAGAACGTACCCAGCCATTCGACATGGCGTTGCATGGTCGGATCACAGGCGAGATAGCGCAGTGAGCCTGTGATGTCTTCACGACCCATCTGGTGAACTCCCCAGAGAAGGTTGCCGGAATAATCGAGCATGATTCGCGGATTGCATCCTTCGCTGATCAGCTGAGGAATGAGATCAGCCATGCGTCGATAGCACTGCGCGAAGGGCTCCGCGTTGTGGTTGTCGCCTTCCCCCTGGTTTTCAACCATGTATTGCAAATGGGAGACCAGTTCTCCGCTTTTGCCGGCAGGGATCGTGGGCTGATGCATGTGCAGGGCACAGGCGAACGCTGAGCTGATCCCCTCAAGCCTCAGATTTGTGTGTTGTATCCAGATAGGCTTGCGATTCTGCAAAAGGGAATGCAAATCGGTTTCTCGGCCAGCAATCGCTGGAGATGGGTGATGGGTCATGCCTTGATTCGTACTCCATCGACCCTTGCCCGTCATGTCATGACCGCTTCAGTTGGTCATTCCGGTTGTTCTTGTGCTTGCGTCGACTCTCGTCGTGGTTCCCTTTCGTGATTCACTAGCGGAGAAAAAGGACATGGGACATCTGATTTGAGCTCTCTCCAGTCCTTTTTGGTGCACTTGCAAAGGGATTCTCGTTTGCAAAGCCGCGTTCAGTCGGCAATGACAGCTGCTGAGGTTGCAATGATCGCTCAGGAGCTAGGCTATCCCGTGTCTGGTAGCGAGCTGCTGTTGCTATCCGGTAAGTCTTTAAAAGGGATGAGGGTTCATCGTGTCGATCATCCTGGTGAATATCCACACCGTTACTGAGTGAAGCTTCTGAGTACAAACACTGATGTATCTGGGAGATTGCATGCGCCATAACGAAAGAGCCCAATTGGAAGGGTTCAGATCAAGCTCAATGAATGCGTCTCGTGGGCCGTGGCCGGGGGGTCACGGCCTTTTTATTGGTCTTTTGCATGCATGCCCAACGAGTTCTATTCGTCGCTTGTATTTCCTTTGAATGTGATGAAATCTTGAAAAATCGCGTTTATTTGTGTCTATCACCACATCAATCATCCGTGATCCCGAAGACTTCTGATCAATGTGGGTGGTTTGTACCGTGTTTTGCAGGTTGGGTGCATAAGTTGTGTACATACGAATCGTCATTGATGTACAGAATTCAAGAGCTGGGCTCCTCCGGCTGGACGGATCATGGATCCAGAGCCACTGAAATCGAGGCTTTTGGAGCTGCTCATGCCCTCAGCCAACAGGAGGGACAATCTGCGAGAGTCCTCAACCCTTTGGATGAGATGGTTTGCATCATGAATCGCTCTGGCTCGACCGCGATTCAGACTGATCACGAAATGGTGGCTTAACCGATGGCTTATTTCAGTCACTACAAACATTTCACGATTCGCTACAAGATGTCTGATGGCAGCAAACAAGAGGCTTGTTTCTACGCGTCCGACGCTTGGGAGGCTCGCATCCTTGCCATGGAGTTTTACGAGCACATTCGGCGATGGCCCAACAGTATTGACCTCATCCATGAGGTTGGGTGCCGCTTCTGAAGATCAGCTGTCGAATCTTCCATTAAGTCAAGAAATGGCAAGGATCGGAGTCAGAGGCATGAACTGGCTCCAAAATTGCTTTTATGACTTTGACTCACTGTCCTCTCTGTATTGGCTTGGCGTTGCTGTCAGCGATTCGATTCACGGCTCATCTCGTGATGATTGCTCAGCTAGAGCGTCGAACTGCAGAGAAGTCTGAGCATCCAGCCAGCGTGCTTGGAACCGTCTTTCAGCTTTGATCTGGTGAGGGACGTCCAATCCCTTGAGCAGTCGCCTCAAAATGTCTCAAGGTTTTTGGGAGGGACCGGATGTGGACGGGGGTCTGTAAGGCAAACGGGCAATTGATAAGCGCTGAATCTTGCTTGACAGGTGGTCATAGGTCACTGTGAGCTCGAATCATTTGAAGAAGCTTTTTCTGAGAGCCTGATTTTTATGGTGTATCAGTCGTCAATATGTTTTCGTCAATCTGGTGAAAATGCCTTTTCGTCTCAATCGAATCAGGGGGCACTGGTGTTAAATCTTGAGACCAAAGCAACACATTAGGAGTCCTTCAAAAAGAAGAACTTGAAATTGGTTAAATCACTTATTTGCTATGACCCAGGCAGTGGCAACGCGTTGCTTCAGATAGAGATCTGCAAGATGTCTGGCTAGTGCTTGGAGTTCAGCCAAATCAGTCGTCGAGTCAATTTGTCTCTTGATTGATTCTGTTTCGAATTGCTGAGCAAGAGTGGCTTGCATGAATTTTCCTGTAGAGAGAGCCAGCCTAAAAACTCTTGATGAGGAATGGGGGCCACGGTTGGGCCGCCGTTGCGCCAGGATGTAACGAAGTTGTTACAAATCCCATGACCGTCGGCGAACTTGTGCTCGAAACCCTCTCTACGGGGGTCATTACGGAAGATGAGGTCACATGGCTGACAAATCACCTCCAGACCTTCTCACGGCCTGAAGAAGCAGCTGCTATTCGTTTAGGCCGTCTCATGGACGAGGGTCAGGTCAATCTTGGTTGTCGTGTCTCAGAACGCTGGCTGCATCATCGTGAGGTGCTGGTCGATTGGATTGAACCTCTTGGTCGCCATCGTTGATCATGGTTGAGAGGTGTGACAACTGCACCTCTACGCATGGCGAGATTGTTTGATATGAATTGAAGCTGATTATTCAAATTTTCGCCTAAAGGCTAAGTCTAGAATCTGTTTCACTGGATCTCTGTTTGAGTCTCTTTGTTTCGATCATTGATTAGTCCGAAAAATTTTTGTGATTGACTATTCCTTCAAAGTATTATGCTGTTAACCCTTTCTGCTGAATTTTTTTGGAAATTTAATCATGCATTTTCGGTTAAGCGAGGTTTGGTCTTTTTTTTAGTCTTTTGAAGTCATTGCTTGGGTTCAGAGTAAAGATGATGCTCAATCCAGGGGATGATTGCCCCATCTTTGGTTAGGCATTTTTGCTTATTTCTTGAAATCATAGAATAATTTTAGTCGTCAAAGCTTGACTTGAGATAATTTTATTTCTAATGTTTGTAGGGTTGTGGGAAGAATATGCTCAAAAAATTGCGCTCAGTTAACAGAATCGAATTATTGGTAGGAATCGGTTTCTCCTTAATAGGCTTTTATCTTGGCTCAACTTTGATCGGAACTCAATTCCATAGTGAAATACAGTTGGATTCACCCCAGCGGGAAGTGACTCAATCCGAGTCAAAACCTTATTTGGAAGAATCATTCCTTGATCGTGAAACTCATAATAGTGTCGAAAAGTCACAAGCAGCTGATGTTAAACCGCTGCAAGATAAAGATCTACCAGCCACTCCTTCCTCTCCCGTAAATGAATTTACAAGTTTGTCTCAGGAAGAGAAGAATTGCGTTATCTGGAAGAATGCATACCCTGAAGCTGCTTATAAGCTCAAGCAAGGGGATGCATGTTACTGACCCCAAGGATTTGGGGTCACGTCTGTTTGCTACTGAGATTGCTGATGCGCTAACCGTTTTGTTGGAGTGGAAGCCGGTTCAGAGAAGTGGACTGCCACACAACTGTTAGCTCACTCGCTGCTCCTGAGTTCTTAGCACTTCATAGGCTTTCCACAATCCATCAACCTCTGAACAAGTGAATTCCTTGTCACAGACTCGGTATTTCCCATTCCCAACGGCATCGATTGTTGAACCTTTGGATGTTGCGCAAATTCTGCTGAGAAAGGCCACTGGATTGACTCAGTTACTCATGGTCTAAGTCAACATCGGACCATTGCGCTCCTTTTTCTCTTGTTCCTTTTCAGATCGAAATAGATTTTTGTAGAGAATAAAAATCTGGTTCGTTGTCTGGTCTCATAACGTCGATGAGTTGATGTTTAGCAACATAGATTAGAATTTTCCTTTAAGAATTTATGAAGTGAGTCTGAGTTTGATCATTTTATTGGACATTTCCTGACCCAGCTTCATTGGTGTTTGTGATGCGAATCCTCACACCTCAGCACATTGCTACTTAATATGGAAAAAACTGGTTTTCAATGAAAGCAATTTTCAACGGTAGTGTTCTTGCTGAAAGCGACGATATCGTTTATGTCGATGGAAATCCTTATTTTCCCCGTGAATCAATGCAAGTTCAATACTTTCGCGACTCTCGGCACACGACGGTGTGTGGTTGGAAGGGTAAGGCTCGCTACTGGGATTTGATTGTTGATGAGCAAATTCTGACGAATGTGGCTTGGAGCTATGAGACTCCAAAGCCTGATGCCGAAGCGATACGTTATCGATTTGCTTTTTTATCCGGAAAGGGTGTAGACGTTTCTTGATTCAATGGAAGTAAATTGCTTTCAATCTATTTCAACTCAGGGTTCTTTCTGATTGTATTATTACTTTGTTGGCTGATAATGCGACTTTATGAAAAATGAATCAGGTGAGGCTCTTCGGCCGAATGCAATGCCAGATGAAGACGATCCTATCTATCGCATTGTTCGTGATGATCTTCAGGAAGATTCGATCACTCAGTTAAGGTTTACTTGCTACGACGATGCCTATGATGAGCTAGAGAGCTTTTATGGGGATTTATGCTGCTCCGATGAGCGAGTTGAATACTCAATTGTAATGACTTAACTCTTTGCTTGAGTTGTGGGTTATTTAGGATGTTGGTTCTTCAAGTCAGAAACTTATTGCGTTCCCCTAAATGAGCTGAATCCATCTTTAGTATCAGTAACAGAGGTGAGAAGATGCTGTTTGCTCTTTCCTCACTGCATACATCGTATGAGTCGTTGATCTGCTTCTTCTTTTTGCTTGATCTTCCTTGTGACTGCTTTACATAATTTAGTCACAATCTTGAGTGAATCGATACTCGTGCTCTGCTTGAGTGTGTTGTCACTATGATCTACACATCACATCTCCATGTGGTGCAAAAGGCCGGGTGATGGGGATTGCTTGGTTAGAGGCCGCTCTTGCGATGAGCGGTTTTTTGTCTGCGATGGACGTGGTTTATTAGGATTCTTTGATAAGTCTGTTTTTTTATGCCTCGGTAGGCTTACGTCCTTTCGTCGAAGTCTTTATTGATTAAGGATTCGATTAATACTCCATTGGATGAATCAGCCATTGGACTTCATGATTTGTCTTCAGTCTGGTGGCTTAATGCTTTAAGAGAGGTGAATGGCCTGAATTTTTATCGATATCCTAGATTCCAAAGAACCTACTGCCGTTCATGTCACCAACAAAAATTTTGCTCATAGTCGTTATTTTGGCTTTTCTTGGCTTAGCTGCTTTAGCATTTCAGCTGACCAATGGCATTAGCGATTCTGATTCTTCAGACGAGCTGCAAGAAGCTCTCCCAGCCTTGCAGGTACGACCTTGAGGCACAAGCAATTAATGATTTGAAAAAAGTTGCTTTTTGCAGGCATCGAGAGTGATTGTGTATCTTACATTCCGTTTGTCGTCCACGACTCTATAAATCTTCCCTGTAGCCAAACACTTGGTCCGAGCATCTACAAATGCTTTGAACTCGGTCTCTCTGGTTACTTCAGGTGTCCAGCTTTCATCAGACAAGTGTTCAATCGTGTACATCAAGCTTTTTCCGTTATTGATATGCTGGCCTTGATTGGCTAAAAAACGTTCGATCTACTGATTAACCTTGGGATCAGAAAAATTTTTTGACTATTCAAAGGCATTTCTGTATTTTTTATTTAGTTTCACTTGAATTAGCGCGTATCTGTGCCAAGAGTTGAACTAACTTCTGAGTATCCGCATCCAAATTATTTTGGATTTTCTGTGGGTTCCAGGCACCGGATTTGTCGCTCAAAAGCTTGTGCCTGATTCATTTTCCTAAGCAACTTATGGATGTCATGGGTCGAGAGCTCTCCATTCGACGCCCACTTCATCGACGACAACTCATATTTCTGAAGAGGTGCGGACATCGACCAATCAATTAGGTATTTGAGCTTACGTTGGATCTTGAACTCAGAACGGGCTCATTCTTGGCTTTACCCTTCAGAAATTCTGTAATTCGCTGTTTCCTCATTGGTTTTCCCTGATCCAAGGCTCTCTAGGGAGAGTGCTGCGCTGTGCGACTCTGAATGCCCTGCCCCTTGTCCAGGGTGGTGAAGTGAATTCTTTCTCGCAAGCATTGCGAAACGGCAGCCCAGGGAGGCAAGATGAAGAAAATCTGTAGTTATCTGGCGTGATCCACGGACCCTGTTGCCCTATCGATCAATCCACTCTCGATTCACCTGACTATTGGACTGATCCAGCCTTGATGTCGTCTGCGGCACCTGCTTCTGCAACGGAGTGGCGTCGTTGGGAAATCGAGAGTCGGAGTCGCCATGCAAAGTGGGTGACTCGTCATAGCCAATGACAGGCGACACCCGGTTACGGGATCGGCGTTTTGCCTCAAGGCTTAATGAGTGTGTGTTGATCAAATTTTCTTCATATGGATGTGTTGTGACGTATTCGATGTTCTGATTGCGCCTTTGTAGAAGTGTTTTGTTTGTTCAAAGTGTTTTTGAAGCACCGCTTTATCGTTTTTTCGCTGGAATAATCCATTGGCTGAGCATCGTCGCGGGTGATTGTCGTCTTTCTGCGGTCTCTCCTCGGCTTTTTCGTTGATTTCCTAGGTGTTCTCAGTGATTAGGTTGATGAGCTCACTGGCCCAGATCAGTCTTCTGTTGCACCCCATAAGGCAGACTGTCCATAGGTCAAGGATTCAAGCATGGCAACAGCAGAAGAGAAGCGCACCATTACCAAGAAGCGCCTGCAGGAACTTCGCAATATGTGTCGAGAGCACTACAACGTTCTCATCGAGGAGGGCACTATGCCAGATGCTGCAGATGTTCGCGTGACGAATCAAAAGCTTGAGGAACTGATGGAGCTCCTTGACGGGAAAATTAAATGGGACAACGTTTGACGACGCTTTATTCTCTAAGGCTGGATTGGCTGTCGCAGCCTCTTGCTTGTCAACGTTGATCTTTGTTTGATCTTTTTCCCTCTTCAAGTCATTGGCTGTCAAAATTATTGCGATCAATAATTTGATTGTTTGTCAATTGCTTTCTAAAATGTTTTAAAAATCATTTGCAATAAAAAAGAGGCTTGCTTTGCTAGCCTCTTTTTTATTGCAAATGATAGCGATTATTCTTCGGTGTCTTCCGTGCCTTCTGGGATCAGTCGAATTTGCTTTCGCCCTAGTTTGATGGTGAAATTGTCGCCAGGATTGAGCTCAAGCATTGCTGTATAGGCTTTTCCGATCAACAGATTTCCATTGCCTTGAACTTTGGCGATGTAGCTCAGTTTTCGTCCACCTTTACCAATTCCCCCTGCTCCGCCACCGAGATCAATGCCTTTTGCATTGAGGAGAGCTTCATAAAATGCCGTGAAGTTCACTCGATTACTTCCATCTTTCTTCTGGGAAACATAGCCGCACTGCGTGGCTAAATCGGTTTTGGATACATCGCCAAGGTCTTTGACCTTAGCGAGCAGGTCTGCACCAGTCAGCATTTGAGAAAAGCTTCAACAAACTATTACTAACAGCCCATCCTTATCTAAGTCAACTTATTGGATTGATTTGACTTCCATTTGTGTATTTCTTCCGTCCTGCTGCTGATGTCGATCGAGTCGTTTGTTGTCCTTCTTTGTATTTTTATGGATTTTGACTGCTTAAGCTACAACCTCTCTGTCCCTTCCTCCTCTTTCCCTTTGCTGTTGGTTTTCCTGTTGATGATGTGGCTTAGATCCTTCTGCCTCTAGGTTGTCGGTCTTTAACTTTTTTGTGAGAGGTCTTACTGATGTGTTGGATCCTGAGTTTCTGTATCCAAAGCCATCAGGCGGAACAGGGACGCTTGGGCCTCCACCGGTCTCTGGCCTAATCGGCCTACTCCTCGTCATGCAATTGCGACAAAACCCGCGCGGCTAGACCTCGCGAGATCCGTCGTTCGATCAATAAGTTGCAAACCCAATTGAACAGTGGAGGATTGGCTGGGTTGGATGTCAGCCGCTCTTGCAAGAGCTTGAGCTCTGGTTTTGTTTTGATCCCTCGTAAGGCATCAATCAGCATGTCTTCGCCTGTTGTGGTCTGAATCGTGCGTTGAGCTGTGCTGGTCATCTGCCAAAGACATGCGTTCCTTCGTTCTGGCACGTTTTGCTGTCAGTTTGCAACCCTGTCCGTTTGCCTACTGATCCGCCAGCTTTTCCAGGGAGTTTGCTGTTCGATACATCTGGTGTGACGCTTGCGGGCTGATCCCGTCGATCGAACTTGCTGAGTAGATGCTTCCGTCCCAGGCGAGATACTGGACGCCTTTGTCTTCGGTCCACATCCAGCCGAGCACATTGATGAATGCACTGCCGTCTCTGATGGCGTGGACGTTGGAAAAGGCTTGAAAGTCGCTTGGAATGTTCATTGCAATTCTGATTATTGGCAAGCTCGTTGTTTGCAGCTTGGCAACGGATGTCCTGAAGGACCACCTCAGTTGCAAGCTGTCTCATCCCCTCCCTCAGTGTTTGTCATTCCAGCGCAGCATGCTGATCCAGATTGCAAACAGGGTTCCAACAGGAATCACGATCACCAAAAGCTGAGCGATCACGAATTGTCGGACTTCTGGATTCATGGTTTTGTGCCTCGTGGATAGCTCCTCTGGATTAGTTCGTGCGTTGAGCTGGAACGATGGTCATTCCGATCGGAGCTATGGCAATCAGAGCGAGTTTGATGTGTTGAATTCCGAAGGGGATCCCAATGATGGAGACGAAGCATGCCAGTGCTGAGGTGAGATGGCCAATCGCTAACCACCAGCCCGCCACTAAAAACCAAATTACATTTCCGATGAGTCCCATTGGGCCTGTGCCTAGATCAATGCGTCCGCTCAGATCGCGTCGGTTGATAGCTTCATAACCAAAAGGCCACAGAGCAAATTGACCAATCACAAAACATGATCGGCTCCATGGAAGGCCCACGATGCTGATGGCAGAGACAAGACCCGCTAACCACCAGCCCAATGCCATGGGCAATCCGCCAAGGATGACCCAAAGAATATTGAGGATTGATTTAACCATGAGTTCATTCTTACCAAATTCCAGGGATCAAACGGAAACTTTTTGATTTGTAATCTGAGAAGTCTTGATATTTGTTTTTCATCGAAGATTCCTTGTCTCGGATTCTCTGTACATATAAAACGAAGATTGATAATGGCACTAAAAATGCCCAAAGGGATCCGGCTACAACGCTAAAACTTAAATAACGCATTAAATCACCTGTGTAATTGACATGCCTTACCCCGCTCCAGATGCCCGTGCGAACCAAGCCTGTGCCAGCTGCTTTTTCTGTTGTTTTCTGGATGTCGGCGGCGGTATTAATCAAGCTGCCAAAGTAAAAAAGTGGAATGGCAGTTGCGGTGGCTGCTATCGAGATCTCTGTCGGATTGGTGAAAGCTAAAATGGCTGGTAGTGAATAAAAAATACCAACAATAAGGAGTGCCCCTATGAATGCACTGGTATCAACCTTTTCTGTGAAAATCTGCTTGCAACGATCAGGATAGATTTTTTGTTCTAGCAGCCACCATATGCAGTAGCTGATGTGCATGCATGCGTAGAGTATCTGTCGCTGCCCATGGATGCCAAAGAGTGGGATTAATAAGAGAATTAGTGCAATTGTGACCACTTTGGCCCAGTTGATTGCTGTTAATTGCGTTGCCATGTCTGACGAGTTATTTCATTAACAGTTTAATAACAACCAAGGCTGTGCAGATCGCAAGTATCCACCAAATCCAAGTTGCGCTTGTTATCACTGCTATGGCAATTCCGATAATTAAGAAGATCAGAAAATGGTTGAGGGTCATGGGCTCGAGAGTTGTTCCCCCATTCTGAATGCGGCTTTGCGGATCTTCAATCCGTGAGGGAAGCCTCAGGTTGGTCCAAGCCTGGGAAGTGGACTACCAACAGGTCTTCATCTGTGATGGATCCATTCGCATCAAGCAGTTCTGGATGGGTTGTCAACAGTCCAGTACGGTCTGCGCGGCGTCTTGAATGAGCAGGGCTAGAGGGGCCAGGGCTCAAGCGCATCATCCGAAAGGCTTGAATCAAAAGGAATACGAAGACAGTCCCGTAGGCCAAGGGGAAAAGTGTCGAAAGCATGCCATGCATCCCTGATGTTAAGAAACGTTAACAGGTTTGTTGCTGATTTGTGTTTGTGAATCAGCTGGAAACTGGAAGCTTCGGTGGTTTTGCTGATCCTTTGGGCCAGCTTTAGATCATGACGATCTCCCTTCAACTGGCTGTGGCTCGATGCACCGCTCGCGGTCTGATCAATGGAACTGCTGCTGCTGATTACAGCGAGGTCATCAGCCTCCACCGCATGATGCAGCTTGAAGGTGAAACTGTGCTTGCCGCTGGCCTGTTGGCTTTAGCGCGTTCATTGAATCCATCTGAGGCCATGCGAGACGTCTCCCCCCATGAAGGTCAGCCATTGGCTTAGGAGAGCGCTCGCAGAGTGTCGCGCTCGTGCTGGATTTGATGCAGGTTTAGTTGTGCAGCAACCAGCTTTGGAGTTGGCTCACACACTCAGCCGTTGATTCATAGGGAAGAACGTTTCTCCCGCGAATCGTTGCACTCGAAGCATTCGGCATCTCCCGCGCATAAGTGTCGATGCGATCTTGTGCATCATCCCAATACTCGGAACGGCCAATCCCGGTTGCCTCCTGCCCGAATAGCAGCCATATAGGTTTCTTGATGTCTTGCCATTGCTTGGTCCAGTTGCGTCTCCAAAAACCAGCTAAAAAGGAAAATGTTGCCCAGCGTGTCGTCATATTGGCTGCTTCTTGATCCAGCATGTCGAGCCATTCAGCATCAACATTTTCGTAGCTTGCAAATAAATTATTGACCGAAAATGATTTTAAAAATTTGCGGCGGCGTGCGTAGCGGAAAAACAGAGACCCGATTGCTCCTTGAAACAGCAATCTCCAGAGGAGTTGCGATTGCATTCTTGGAAAAGGTTCCTCAAGAATGCGCCAGCTTGGTGGGCTGATCGCGATCAAGCCAGCCACGAGTTCAGGGGCGATCTCGATCACAGCTAAAGCGATTGGAAGCGACGCTCCTTGTGAGACAAGAATCGCTGGGGTGTTGTTGTGTTCTCTCAGCAGATCGATCAGTGATGTCGCCCAATCTTCGGGGGCAAGCTGTTGATTGGAATGCTCATTGACTCCGCAACCGAGCAGGTCAGGTGCGAGCAAGGTAGTCGTGTGGTCAGAGGCTCGCCAACAGGTGATGAATCGATCCCAAAATCGACTGGATAGGCCAACGCCAATGGGATGAATGAGGAGCAGGCGAGATGAGCTCAAGACGCCACACCGCAGGCGATTCGAGCACCGCCTCCTCCCAGCGGTGGCGTGTCGGAGTAGGTGTCTCCCCCTGCATGCACCACAAGAGCGCGGCCGCGAAGATCGGAGGCCTTAAGTCGTGGTGCCACCACGCTTGTTGTGGTGTTGCCATCTCGGTCCACCACTAATCGACTGAGATCACCGCGATGTCCATTCCCAAAAGGTCCGAGATGGGTGTTGGTTTCGTCTGGATCCCAATGTCCTAGAGCTGCCAGCCCTGCAATGGAGGCTCCTTCGGAGTTGGTTTGTGGAGCGCACTGATCGCCGGCATGCAAGTGGAACCCATGCTCGCCCTCGCTCAAGCCACTGAGTTCAGGAATGATCACCAAGCCTTGGTCTGTATCCCGGGCACTGATCGTGCCGATGGATTCACCGATTCCCTCGGTGTTGATGAGATTCATCGTGAGTTCAATTGTGCTGGCTTGCACTGTTGCAGGCATAAGCAATGCCAGGCACAGAGCCAAGAGTGCACCAAGTCGGTACATGGGGTTTGTACGGTTGCTTTTATTTTGTCTGGATAGTGGCTCTAACCGCTAGAGCGCCTGAGCCTCTGCAAGGGATCGTCCTTTCCAGGTCCAGCCCCTCCCCGTCAAGCTTTTCCAAACGGAAGTGGGTGCGATCAGCCCGATGATCACTCCGCCGATGCCCATCAGCCACCAGTGTCGCAATGGCACCGAAAAACGGGCTTGGGTCCAGAGGCGAACGCTGAGCTGCATCAAGATTGCAATCAATCCGAAACCCGCATCAATGAGCCATAGGATCTGATCGTGGTTGCTCAGAAACGCCATCGTCAGGCTGGTCGGTAGAAGGAGCCATGGCAGCGTGAACATCAACAGCACCACACCTCCAGCTCCCAGGGATTTGCTGATGCTGCGATCTAGACCGAGAAACCAGTTCTTGCTCCAGCCTTCCCAGAGAGCCTCGAAATTGGCGTACATCTGTAAATCGACGGCATCAATTCCAAGGACGTATCTCAAGCGGAATCCCCCCTCCTTAATCCGACGCGCCAAGGCCAGATCCTCCACAACCTCTCCTGCGAGGGCCCTGTGGCCGCCGATGGAGTTGTAGCTGCTTCTGCGGAACAACATGAAAGGGCCTGCAGCAAAGGCCACCTTTGAAGCAGGGTCATTGGCTTCAAGGATCGGAAATCCAAGTCCTAACAAGCTCGCAATGATCGGTTGGACCATCCATTCGGCAAGACATCCACAGGTCAAACGTGGAGCCAAGCTGAACAAATCGGCATTTTCGTTGATGCTCTGGTGGAGTGCGCGACGGATGGCATCGGGCGCCAAGGTCACATCGGCGTCAATGAACAGCACCCATTCGCTTCGGACCCGCTCCATGGCTTGGCTGCAACCCCAGTTTTTTCCCACCCAGCGCTCTCCTGTCGGTCGCGGGCCAGCTTGGAGAACGGCTGCACAGGGTTGGTCAGCACTAGCGACGGTACAGATTGTCTGTTCCGCAATCTCGACGGTGTTGTCGCTGGACTGATCGTCGACAACCAACACCTCCCAGTGAGAACACGGCTTGTCTGACATCAGTAAGTGAGTCAGACAAGCCTCAATGTTGTTCGCCTCGTTGAAGGCTGGGATGACAACGGTGAGACTGGTGTCCGTGATCTGCTCATCGTTGTTGTGCCAGAGCGTTGGAGCTGAGGCAAAGACGCGTTGTAGGCCTAAGAGAAGGATGGTTAGGCCTATCCCAGCCGCTAGAGCTGTCATGCCTGCAACCCAAGCCACAATCTGGATCAGGTTCAAGAGCTTGGCGGCGTCTGCTGCCTACTTTGACGAACTTCTGCCTCGATGTTGTCTTTGCAGGTGGAGCAAAGCAGATGCCCCTTATGTTTCCAATAGGCACGGGTTGAACGTTCGATCGTTTGCCGACAGAGCAAACACTGAAACATCGGGCTCATGGTTTTAAAGCCATCACGCTTAACCCTTATCCCACGGGTCCAAGACAGGTTTTGTTCATGGAGAGGTAAAGAGGCTTCGCATTGCTTTTTTGTTTTCAGAGCTTTTTCATTCTCACTGGTTGATGTGATGAATTCATGGCGCATCAACGTTGTCGCTCACGACGGTTTGCTTTTCGCGTTCCCCCGTATTGATAACCAGGTTGGTGTTGCAGATTGTTCCAGCAGCTAGGGCATGCAAATTGCCAATTTGGTTGCTCTGCTGTTTTCACTCTGTAGTGAATTGGACCTTGTCTAGAGCATTGGTCACAAGCGTGAAATTGGAATCGTTTCTGTTTGGTACGTGAATGCCAATCCTTTAAAAACCTCAACTCCTCATGAGTGGAGAGTCTGCCCAGTGCCGCATTGCGTTGGGGATAACGTCCAAAGCGTTGGATCAAGGTCTTGTTGCGACAAGCGACTGCAACTGTGGCTGGGTCGCTCCAACGCTCCAGGAAGGAAACCGCGTCCTCAATGTCTGCTAACTCCTCGCTGTGGAGCATCGGCATTAACCAAAACTGGCGACGCACCTGTTCTGGTTCTTGGGCGATCCATCCTTCCTCGATCGCTTTGTGGGTAAGCCTTAGGGCGTGAGCATCGCCAGCGAAGGCTCTGGGTTCATCTCTCCACAGTTGTCGCGTGAATTGATCCATCATCAAAACCAGCGCTAGTGCACCGGTCGCGTTCTGCTCCCAGTGGCTGAGTTCACCCCCCAAGGCTGAGCATGTGAGCTTGCCGAAGCGTCTCAACACCACTGCGTCAAAGTCTGCATTTCTGCGAAACCATTGGTGCGGGCGACAGTCATGAAACCAGAAGCGGAGTACCGCATTCGGGCTGGTCTGCATTAGCTGTTTTGACGGACTGCCTTCACAGCGATGCCTGCTTCAGCGCTGGTTACAGCGGCGAGCACCATCAAACCGATCAGTCCAACGAGTTGGTTTTGTGGTTCAGCTGCCGTTGCGGCGTCCTGAGCTAACACGGCACCAGCAACAAACCAGGTTGTGGCCAGTACGGAGGTGATCCAGTAAGCCTTCCAACGTCGTTGATATAAGTAACCGGCTTCAAGTCCGGGCACCACATTCAAGACAACGGCCACCCAGCCAGCGGATGCGGCGAGCACCTGATCTTTCGTAGGGATCATCAATAGGCTCCGACTTCACAACACTCTGTCGTGTTTGGTGCTTGGGTGGTGTGAACGACTTCGCTCGCTTTGCGCTCTCTGTTTTCGTTTTGCCTGGGGGTGTTGTTTTGGCTCGCCCCATGTACTGCTGTCTTTGCTGAAAGCTATTGGTGTGAGGGAGACCTGCTGACTGCCGAGCGGACCAATTTGGGTCAGGAGGCAATCGGCACTGTTTTGGAACCGATCCCCAATAGTTCTGATGGAACCGTGCCTGGCGATGGGATTGTTCTCCACTGGCGAGACCTCAACTTGCAACTGCCACGCACCAACAATGCTGGTCCACCCAGCTACACCGATGGGCGTTGGTGGTGGCGGGTGGAGGATGTTGATCATCCTGAATTCCGCCAAAGGAAAGCGTCCATTGAAACGTATTCCTGTGTGGCTCAGCTCGAGGGTGCTAACCCTCTCAACAACAAGAATTCATAGATCGCAACTGCGCTCACAAACAGTGCGATGGCCCCAACTACGAGCTTGCCGTTCATCGACGAAATCCCCACAACCACCATCATGGGGGTATTCACAACGTTGTCGTGCACGGTTCTGCCTGGATCTTGTTCGCTTGGTTCGTCGTCGCGATTGCTTGCGCGACCCGTTTCTGGCGGATTACAGCAGCCTTTCGTCGAAACAATGGATTGGCTGAGCCTTCGAGCAAAGCGATCAGAGAGTCACTCGAACGGGCCTGGGAGCGAAGCCCCCGTTGAAAACGGCGATAAATTAGTTCGATGGATCCTTTTCCCAGCACGGACAAACTTGAACGTGAGTTCAAGCAGGCGCAACAGTTCGGACGCTGGCTCAGCGATGAAGAGCGTTTGGCCTTGGAAGAGGAGGAGACTCAATCGTTGAGGCTGATCGAACAGCAACGACATCGACGCGTGCGTCTCGTTGTTTTGACCGGGGTGTGTGTCTTGATTCCACCTCTTTGGGGACTTGCGGCAGCTCTTAGTTTTTATCTACTGTTTCCAGGCACAGCAAAACGTTTCGCCTTGATTGCTGGCAGCACTCTGATTTTTTTGCTGATTTTATCAATTTTAGCTTTTGGATTTTTGATGATGATTCTTGCAAATTTTCTTTTTTAGGAGGTCAATTGTTTGCCAATTCTCTGAATTTCTGGTTTTGGTTGAGGTTTGTAGCATTAAGCCCCTGATTGATCAAAAAAATCAGAGTTTAAGGATCAGCCAAGCCAGTGCGCAGCTTAATGTCAATGAAATGATTCCGATAACCGCTCTCCAGAAGCGGGGGTCATTGGTTTGGAACATAAGATCTGCTTGAACAGATTAGTCAGGATGACAGCTGAATCGTTCCGGCTTCAATGCGTTTCAGCAGATTGCTCCTCAGTTTTTGGTCTGTCTCGTCCAATCCGCGGTTCAGCAAAACTTCGCGATAGTGCTCAACACTGATTTGGTTGTGCAAGGTGGCCTCTAAATAAATCTCGACCATGGCGCGGTGTGATGAAGTTCTGTAAAGCTATGCGTCAGGGTTCGCGACCGCGTGCAATTTTTCGTTCGGTTCCCCTCAGCTCAGTGATGGCAGCGGCTGGGCTTCTCCCTTCGCTCCGTTTGGTTTTGATGCCGATGCCTCTTGCCTTCAGCTATGAACGATCGCTTGCGCCAGTACAGCCGATTTGGCCTACGAGCATTGCGAATCGTGGCAAGCACTTTGGCATTGGTGGCGTTGCTGCGCTCGGATTGGGTTACGGGAGCAGAAGCATCCTTGGCCTGGCTGCTGTTTGTTCAAGTGGAGCGGCGCTGGACAGATTCATCTGATGACGACTCCTAGGGATCAAAGTGTTGGCTGATATGCGTTGGCTGGGTTGACCAAAATAACGATCTTATTTTATTCATTAAAGCAATAAAGTTGGACCATTGTTTTGGCGTTAGTACGCCTTGATTTGAGGCCATTTTGATTGAATTCTGTTGTACCTGGTTCTGTGGTCTCGTTCCAGCATCGTCAGCCTTTAGGATAGAAATCTGGAGGTTTTCAAATCCTGTTCAGCCTTCCCATATCGGTTTGACTGCCTGATGGTGCCACCACTGGATCGCCCCACAAAAATATGCGTTGTTTGTGGTCGCCCTTTCCAATGGCGTCGCAAATGGAAGGACGTTTGGGGGGAGGTTCGTTACTGCTCAGAGCGCTGTAGACGCCGACGAGGGTCTGGTGGAGCAAAATCATCTTCATAAATCAATGTTCTTCGACCTGCTGATTTAATACTTTTGAAGACTATGAACAACTTTCTGTCAAAGACATTGAGATCACGTCTTCTGCGGCAGGTGACAACTCTTGCCGTCGCCTTGCCTTTAGTTGTTGCATGCTCAAAACAAGGTGATTTAACTGATAAAACCAGCACCGCTTCTGATGATCGTCCAGTCGTTTTGACAACATTTACGATCCTTGCTGATATGGCTCGTCAGGTGGCTGGTGATCGTTTGCAGGTGAAATCGATTACCAAACCGGGTGCAGAAATTCATGGTTATGAGCCTTCTCCTAAGGACTTAGAACAAGCATCAGGAGCAGATTTAATCGTTGAAAATGGGTTGGGATTAGAACTTTGGGCCCGTCGCTTTGTTCAATCAGCTGGAGATGTGCCCACTGTCACTCTCACCCAGGGGATGCAGCCATTGCTCATTGAGGGTGATGTCTATGCCGGTAAGCCCAATCCCCATGCCTGGATGTCACCTTTACGGGCTCAGGGATATGTTGATCAACTCGTCGATGCCTTTTCTGATCTTGATCCAGAGGGATCCCAGATCTATCGAGACAATGGCAAACGCTACAAGCTCCAATTGGAAAACTTGGATACCGAGTTACGAAACCTCCTCGCTGCTATTCCCAAAAAACAGCGGGTTTTGGTCAGCTGTGAAGGTGCATTTTCTTATTTAGCTCAAGATTATGGATTTGAGGAGGCTTATTTGTGGCCTGTTAATGCTGAAAGCCAGATCACTCCGAGACGAATGGCTAGGTTGATCGAGCGTGTGAAGAGAGATCAAGTTCCTGCGGTGTTTTGTGAAACCACCGTGAGTGATAAAGCCCAACGAGAGGTGGCTCGTGCTTCAGGCGCTCGCTTTGGTGGCAGCTTCTATGTGGACTCTCTATCAAAACGCAACGGTCCTGCGCCAACTCTGCTCGACCTTCAACGCCACAATGTGAAACTTCTTAGGCAGGGGTTGGCTGCTTCCGCCGAAAAGTCCTCATGACCCAGAGTGAATTGATGCGGATCGAGGCAGATCAGATCTGTGTTGACTACAACGGCACAGTTGCTCTCTACGACGCTTCTCTTCATCTGCCTTCGGGATGTATCTGTGGATTGGTAGGGATGAATGGGTCTGGTAAATCGACCCTTTTCAAGGCCCTCACTGGCTTTATTCGTCCCTCGCGTGGACACATCAAAATCAACGGACGCAGTGTGTCTAGGGCTCAGCGAGATCAAGCTGTTGCCTACGTCCCCCAGAACGAAGGGATCGATTGCGATTTTCCGATCTCTGTTTGGGATGTGGTGATGATGGGCCGCTATGGAGCCATGAATGTGCTGCGGATCCCACGGCAGTCAGACAGGGTTGCGGTTCGACATGCCCTTGAGCGCGTTGAGCTTCTTGATCTAAGGGATCGTCCGATCGCTGCTCTCTCCGGTGGCCAACGTAAACGGACCTTTTTGGCAAGAGCCATTGCACAGCGCGCATCGGTGTTGTTGTTGGACGAACCCTTCAATGGCGTGGACGTTCGTACCGAGAAGTTGATGGCAGAGCTCTTTTTCCAGTTGCGTAAGGAAGGACGCACCATTTTGATTTCAACGCATGATCTCAGTCATGTCAGAGACTTTTGCGATCTAACAGTTCTAATCAATAAAACGGTCTTGGCTTACGGTGAAACGTCAGAGGTGTTTACTCCAGAAAATCTTTCTTTGGCCTTTGGGGGCCTCCCTCCGGATTTGTTGACCGGAAATAGTTCCTCGGAGGACGTTTGAATACATTTTTGCTCGAGCCACTTCATCACGCCTTCATGGTGCGGGCTCTGTTGATCAGTGCGACCGTTGGTGGTGTTTGTGGTCTCCTTTCTTGCTACATGACCCTCAAAGGCTGGGCGCTGATGGGTGATGCGGTTTCTCATTCAGTGTTGCCAGGGGTCATCCTGGCCTATGCCATAGGACTGCCTTTTTCGGTTGGGGCCTTTGTCTTCGGTGTGGGATCAGTTGCCATGATTGGCTTCGTCAAGCAGAAATCCCGAATCAAGGAAGATACGGTGATAGGCCTTGTTTTTACTGGTTTCTTCGCTTTAGGACTGGTGCTGGTCTCGAAGACGCGGAGCAATATTGATCTTACTCATATTCTTTTTGGCAATGTGCTTGGTATTTCTATTGCTGATATTCAACAAACGCTACTCATTTCAGGTCTTGTAACGGCTGTTCTTTTGTTATTGCGTCGTGATCTGTTGTTGTTTTGTTTTGACCCGACGCATGCACGTTCGATTGGAATCAACACCGGTGTTCTCCATTACCTGCTGCTCTCCGTGCTCTCTCTTGCTGCGGTTGCTGGTTTACAAACAGTAGGCATCATTTTGGTGGTTGCCATGCTGGTCACTCCTGGGGCTACTGCTTATCTACTAACAGATCGCTTTGATCGAATGAGTTGGTTGGCGATTGGCAGCAGCATTCTTTCCAGTCTTCTTGGTGTGTACACAAGTTATTGGACTGATAGCTCCCCAGCTGGTTGCATCGTTCTTGTACAGACAGGTTTATTTGTGATGGCGTTCCTCTTTGCTCCTAAGCATGGGATTTTGCGCCATCGATTTGCATCGTCGATGCCAATCTCAAGATTGCCCAATCCATAAGATCCGCTTGTGAGCTGTGGGATGGAAGCGTTGAGATCATTCTCAATCACATTCAGCACCGTACGAAGCCCAGCGTTTAGCGGAAACTGTCCAGCGGCGCCTGATGCATCAAAATCAGAGAGTTGCAATCAAACCTGAGATGCGTCTCACCCCATCCGCTGGACTGCTCTTGAGCTTGCTGGCTTTGACGACTCCGGCAATTGCTCATCACGAGATCGGTTCTGACCACAGCAGAACGTTGCTTTCGATGGGGAAGGATCCCTCCCCAGCGAAACCTGGTACTGAGCCCATCAAAGCGATGTATGACACGAAGGCGGAAGCCGAGGAGGCCGCAACTTTGTTCAACTGCAAGGGGGCCCATCAGATGGGGGACAAATGGATGCCTTGCAATACTCATAACCACGGTTCCAGTGCAGGACACTGAATTGGAACTGACGTAAACCAGTTCATCGGTTCTAGTGGGATTCAGTCACTAGAGGTAACGGGGAAAGAATGGTGAAATTCCGTCGCTGTCCCGCAGCTGTGAACTGCTGAAAACTCTTCAGCAGAAGTCAGAACGCCCGCCGATTTTTGTTCAATCGACGAGGATCGACCATTGACGTCCAAACGAATCATCAGACTCTTTCGCGGTCTCGGAGTTTTTGCTGTAGGTGGGTTGTTACTCGCGACGGCTGGGCCCGCTTTTGCCCACCACCCCTTCGCGATGCCGGAAGGAGGTGAAATCAATGCGCTGCAGGGATTGCTCAGTGGAATTGGCCACCCCCTGCTCGGCCCTGACCATCTCCTCTTTCTGCTGGCAATTGGATTTATCGGACTTAGGCGCCCAATGGCTTGGGTGCTTCCCCTTTTGGCATTCGCCCTTGGAGGCGCGGTCTTGATGCAACTCTTTCCCCTTCCCACCAGTCTTGAGCCTGCTGGTGAGGCGCTCGTCTCACTGAGTTTGCTGGTTGAGGGTTTGATCGCTCTCAATTTCATTCCTGCAGGACTTTTACTGCCGGTGATTGGATTGCATGGGTATCTGCTAGGTGGGGCGATTGTTGGAGCTGAATCCACGCCTCTCCTCACTTACTTCTTAGGCCTTTTGATTGCCCAAGGCGCCTTGCTTCTAGCTGTCAGCCTTGGCTCGAAGCGATTGTTGAATGCTCTTGGCGACCAGGGCAAACGTGTTGCTGCAGGGATTTGGATCGGTGTTGGCGGAGCTTTCGCTTGGGCTGCACTGGTGGCTTAACCACTCTCAGAGTCATTCCATAACGATCTGCAGCAACGTCACCACCGGTGCTTCAGATCTCCTGAGAATGGTGACAATTGATATGAGGCACCATGCGTTTTTTGCTCTCCGTTGCTTTTGCTTTGGTGCTGGTCTTGAGCATGCCCCTGCGTGCAATGGCGTCTGACACGGTGAGGGGTGGTCAGATTTTCACTACCAATTGCGCCGCATGCCATGCCGGCGGTGGAAATATTGTGAAGAGTGAGAGGACTTTGCGGCAGGACGACCTTGAGGCCTTTCTCCCCAACTACATCACCGGTCATGAGACTGGAATTGTGGCTCAAGTGACCTATGGGCGTAATGCAATGCCTGCATTCTTGGATGTGCTGAGTGAAAATGAAATTGCGGATGTTGCGGCCTACGTGGAAGATCAAGCCAGCCATGGCTGGAGTTAGCTGCTCCAAGCGTTGATGACACGTTTCGCCACTGGCTGGGCCATTTTTCAAGGTCTGTTAATCGAAGCGCTTCCTTTCTTACTTCTGGGCGTTTCGATTGCTGGTTTGGCGAGATGGCTTGTCCCCCAGTCAACATGGATCAAGCGTTTGCCACGCCATCCCCTGCTTGCTCCAGTGGTTGGAGCCTTGCTCGGTTTCGCGTTGCCCGCCTGTGAATGTGGGAACGTTCCAGTTGCCAGACGTCTGCTTGCTAGCGGAGCACCGTTGGGCACCGGTTTTGGTTTTTTGTTCGCAGCGCCAGTTCTCAATCCAATTGTCTTAGCCAGTACTTGGGCTGCTTTCCCTGATCAGACCTGGTTGCTTTGGGGGAGACCCATGGGTGCTTTTCTGATTGCCATCGGGCTCAGTGCTCTTTTGGGGTTGCTGCCTGAATCCAGCTTGTTGGCGTCTGCCTTGCTCGAGGAGCGAAGACTGAGCCAACCCCTCTCGCGTGTGGGACTGCTTGAACGTCGAAGTGGGCTGGTTGGATTGAACATCAATGATTCTGAACCTCGGCTGGAAGCGGTTCCGCTTCGCCCTGCGGAGCTGCTGCAACACAGCACGCGTGAATTTTTGAGCCTGCTCACCTTGCTGGTGTTGGGTTGTGCTCTCGCTGCTGCGGTTCAAACTTGGTTGCCGCGCAGTTGGTTGTTGGCTTTGGGTTCAGGCCCAACCGTTTCGGTGCTAGCTCTCATGCTTCTGGCACTGGTGGTTTCGGTCTGTTCCAGCGTTGATGCATTTCTTGCCCTTGGCTTTGCCGCCCAGGTCACGCCTGGAGCCTTGTTGGCCTTTCTGCTTCTCGGTCCAGTGGTCGACCTCAAGCTTGCTGGCTTGTTCACTGTGCTTCTTTCAACGCGAGCCATTGCCATCACCGCAGTTGCAGCCTCGTTGCTCGTTTTATTGATCGGCCAGTGGGTCAATCTTGTGCTGTTGTAACGCGATGCCACGTCTGAACCGAATTCGACAAACGCGATATCTTCCCCCCCTTGTTTTGTTGCTTTGGGGATGGGTCTTGGTCTGGAGCACTGTGTCCGCTCGTTTGGATCTGCTTCTCAATGCGTTGTTCCACCCGGTGGTTGCGATTGCTGGATTTGTTCTGATGGTGCTCGGTGCTGTTCAGCTGCGCTTTGCTTCACGCTTGAAAACTCCGTTAGCGCCTCTGAGTTGGCTGATTTCGATCGCGGTGGCCTGTTTGGTTTTGTTGTTTCCCCCATCACCTTCCTTCAGTGATTTGGCAGCGAATCGCAGTGAAAATTTGCCTGAGGCGCCGCGATTGAGTTTTTTCCTTCCGCCAGAACAACGCACGTTGACGGAATGGGTGCGGTTGTTGCGCAGTCAACCCGACCCCAATTTGCATGCAGGAGATCCCGTGCGGATTAGTGGCTTTGTGCTTCAACGACGAGGGAGTCAACCCCAGCTCGCCCGCCTCACGGTGCGGTGCTGTCTGGCTGATGCAACTCCTGCTGGTCTTCCAATTGACTGGCCTGCAACCGCGGATCCGAAGCCGGATGAATGGCTGGCGATCGAGGGAACGATGACGACAAAGATGAGGGATGGACTGCTCATCAATGTGGTGAAGCCCAGCACAATTACAGCCATCCCCCGACCTGAGCGGCCTCTGGAACCATGAGCTCAACGGGGTTTGGCTCATCCACTGGCAAGGTTCGACTCTTGAGCATCGCTTTGATGGGCTTGGGTCTTGTCGCTTTGATCCAGCAGCAGATTTTGTTGCGTCGTCCCCCGCGTTTGCGATCCGTCGCGATTCAATCCATTCGTTCAGGCGCTGCAGCTCTTGATGTGCGCTTTAGTCGGGCGATGGACCGTAAGTCGGTGGCTGAAAACAGTCGCCTTCTGCCTCATCAGCCCCATCAGTGGTTTGGTCAGCAGGACCAGTTTCGTTTGCTCCTCGATCCTGGTGCCCTGATTCGTTCGCCCCAGAAGCTTGTTCTTGCCGGGCGTGATCAACGGGGCCTTGCACTGCCAAACCGTTCCATTTGGTGGGACCCTCGTTCTTATCTCTTGGCGGTGATGGTCGAGGAGGACGGAGAGCAGTTGAAATTGCGTCGTGAGGATGGCAGTTGGTTGCCGTTGTCGTCTGTCGAGCAGCGGATTCTTCAGATCGAGCCTCTTGGCAATGGAGAGGGCGTTGCTTTCGTGACTGATCACGATCCATCCAAGCTGGAGGTGTTGCTCCGCCAACTCAGGCCTCGGGCGATCAGCGATCAAGCGCAAGGTTTGGCAGATCCTCTTCCAGGTGCCATCCAATCATTGGCGTCTGGATCACTTTTGTTTGCACATTTAAGTAGTAATCAGCGCGGGGAATTACTTGTGCAAGTTGGCGGTATTGAAGTTGGTAGTGACCGAACCTGGATTCGTTCGGCTAATGCCAAGCGTCGTGATCTCGATCTGGAGGTTGCAGGCCCGATCCGTCTTCTTCCTGATGGAAGTGGCTTGGTTGTTCCTTCCTATGAAGGTCTTGACCTCCTGCCAATGAACCCTAAAAAAACAGGGAATTCTCCACAAAGCCTTCCTGGAAGTCGGGAACTTAAGTCGTTTTGTTCTGGCTCCGGTCGCGCGGTTTTGTTAAGGAATTGGCCTGATTATCGACGATCGATAGAGCTGGTGATTCCTGGACAGCCCCCACGCCAGGTTTGGTTGGGGGAGGAGGGGGTCATGGCAACGGCTTGCGATAACCGGGGCGAAAAAATTTGGATTGTTCTTCGTGATGCATCGCCCACTCTTCGCGATGAACTACTGCTTGTGAATAGCTCTGGATCAGTGCTTAAGCGCAGGTATTTCCCTGGATGGTATTTGGCTTCAGGAGCGGTACTTGATGTGGATCCCGCCACGAATCGTCTTCTCACAGTGATGACAGATGGGGATGGTGCCAAACGCCGAGCTGCCCTAATTGATGGCAGCAGTTTGGAGTTTGAGCTTCTTAAGCCTCAAGTTGTCTTGGCACGATGGTTACCGGCCGGTGGTGACTTGGATGAATTTCATCAGGTCCGTCGATAGGTTGAGCCAACTTGACGGTTCGATCTTGAAAGAGCCAGTCCTGAGAGCAGAGGGTGTCGATGTGCAGTACGGCGATCGCGTCGTGCTTGAAAACGTCTCACTGAAGCTGCATTCAGGCACATTGACAGCGCTTGTTGGCGCGAATGGAGCCGGTAAATCCACACTTCTGCATGTACTTCAGGGGCAACTGCATCCTTCAAGTGGCTCGGTTTACTGCGATGGGGATCCGATCGAGACATGTCGTGAACGGGTGGTGTTGATGCCTCAGCGCAGTCGGATTGATTGGTCGTTCCCCATCAGCGTGCGTGATCTTGTGGATCTTGGCTTGATGAATAGCCGCTCTTTTGGATGTTGCGATCGGGAGGCAGCATTGCAACGTGTTGGGATTGCTGATCTTGCGAACAGACGCCTTGATGCTCTTTCGGGTGGACAACAGCAACGTGCATTGCTGGCCCGTTCGCTTGTTCAACCCTCTCGCATGCTTCTTCTCGATGAACCCTGTGCGGCGATCGATCCTCCTTCCAGGGATCAGCTTTTACTGCTGATGCGGCAGTTGGCTGATACCGGGCATACCTTGCTGGTGAGCAGTCATGACTGGGGGGAGGCGCTTGATTCCTACGACCGCGTCATCGTGGTTGATCGGCGGGTTCTTGCGGATGGCCCTCCTGCTGAGGTGAGACGCGCTCTCAAAGGTTTGGTCAATCCGGGAAATCATCACTGTGGATGAGATCGTTTTTTGGTTGTTGCCTCTGTTGATGGCACTTTTGGTGGGGATTTTGTGTCCTGTCACAGGGACTCTCTTAGTCACCCAGCGCCGCGTTCTTCAGGCCAACCTCATTTCCCATGCCGTGCTTCCAGGATTGGCATTATCGGTGGCCTTTGGTTTTGACCCAGCAGTGGGGGGCGTGATCAGCGGCATTCTTGGTTCTCTATTGGCGGAACGATTGCAGCGAAGCTCGAAGCTGAATGAGGAAGCTGTCATCAATACCGTGCTCGCTGGTTTTCTTGGGCTCGGAGTCTTGCTCATCCCCTTGCTGAGTTTGCGCCTGGACCTCGAGGCCTTGCTGTTTGGTGACTTGCTCACGGTGGGTTGGCTCGACGTGGGTCGGGTGATGTTTGCTTGCCTTGCTGTTGCTTTGCTTCTTGGTACTCGCTATCGGCAGCTTGTCTATTTGGGCGTTGATCCAGAGGGTGCGGCGGCGGCGGGATTACCAGTGCGAGGTCTACGGCTTGCCCTATCTGCGGTAACGGCTGTGGTGATTGTTAGTGCAATGGCAGCAGTGGGAGTGATTTTGGTGATTGGTTTGCTGTGTGCTCCCGTTCTTCCAGGGCTTCGTCGGGTGAGAAGTCTTCGAGCGGCGATGGTCCAGGCAGCTGTGGTGGGTTTGGCCCTGAGTGGCGGAGGTTTCCTTTTGGCCTTGCCTCTTAATCTCCCGCCAGGACCGTTAATCGGCGTGGCGTGCGTTGTTTTGCTTTGCCCATTGGCCTGGAGAAAGACCTAGACAAATATTTGAGAATGATTATCATTCCGCTGAATTCATCCTTCTTAAGTGCCCCTGCCCGCGTCCTTACCGTTGGCAAGTCTCCTGCTTGCGGCTTCAAATGTGGCGACTCCAACCGTGGTGGCCGCCGATGGGATCCTTTGCGATCTCACGCGCACCTTGGTGGGGGACCAAGCAAAAGTGATCTGTTTGATCAAACCAGGGTCAGATCCCCACACCTTGGCGTTGCGTCCAGCTGATCGTCAAAATCTTGCGAAAGCTAAAATTGTGCTTTTGAACGGGTACAACCTCACGCCGGCGTTAAATAAAATCAGAACCCCTGGGAATGTTGTCAAAGTTGGAAATATTGCTGTCCCCAACAACTCTTTAAAAGATCCCCATATTTGGCATGATCCAGCCAATGTGATTGCCATGGCTAATACCGTGGCATCGAGTTTGAAACCGCTGTTTGATGTCAATGGTGAGACTCAGATTGATCAGCGTCGCGCGAAGGCCGATCGCGTTCTTGCCTCTCTTGGGGGATGGATTGGTCAACAGGTCGCAACTGTTCCAGAACAGCAGCGCGTCCTTGTGACCGGTCATCGAGCTTTTTCTTTCTTGGCTAACCGTTACGGCGTTCGTGAGCTTCCCGTTCTGGATGACTACACCACTGGTGGGACCTTGCGACCCTCCAGCTTGTCAGCGATTAGCAAGTCGATCAAAGCATCTGGAAGCAAGGCCATTTTCCCTGAGTCACTTCCTCCCTCTAAAACGATGCGACGGATTAGTCGTAGCAGCGGGGTTCCAATAGCAAAGCAATCTCTTTTTGCTGATGGTCAAGCCCCAGGGAAAAGTTTGGTGCAAACAGCTACGAGCAATGTTTGTATTTTTGTAGTGGCTCAAGGTGGTAGTTGTAATGAAGCCGCTGCTAGCAGATTGCAAAAGCAATGGTCCTCTATTAAATAATTAGCGTTCATTCTATTGCATCCTTATCTCATCAATTTCATGTTTTCATCATTCATTCGACCACTCGTTCGCATTGGTGCTTCGGCTGCATTTCTTGTCGTTTCTACTTCATCTTTTACAGCCGTAAGAGCTCATGGCGCTGCAGGTGGTGAATCATTAGAAGCTGGAGAATTTAAAGCTTCGCCCGTCCTGACCATCGAAGGTCATGCAGGACTAGAAGACAACCTAGAAGGTGAACCCAGGCATTACGCTATTGATCTTCAGTTTGGAGGTGTTTTTGAGTGGGGGCTCGAGAACGATGGTGCTTTTGCGATTGAAGCACTGATCGGACCTGCTGCTGTTTACGGGGAAGCGGAGCACTTTTATGGAAGGGTTGAAATTGAGGAAGAAGGTGAAGAGGAAGAAGAGGAAGAATCAGGTGCACCCTTTCGAAGGGTTGATGCAAAAGCTTATTTAGCAGCCAGATATCAGCCCAATGATCGTTTCTCTATATCGATTGATTGGAAGCCTTACTACGTCACTTCCAGTATCGCTGAAGATACTAAGGGGCTGAAGCATGAAGTTGGCGCCAAACTAGCTTATGCATTTGGAGATGGTGATCTAAATTTTGCACTGGGTGACGGGCTGGAATCAATTGCAGATGGCATCTTTATTTCAGCTGAAAATCGTAGTGGATGGGAAAGTGACGGAACCTATTTAGGTAATTACACTGATACATGGCTTGGTTTTGGCTTCAACATTGATTTGTTAAATGTGACTCTCACGGGAGGACCACGTTTTTACACTCCAGGAGACTATTCAGGTCTATCGCAACGAACTGACTGGGGTGGAGAAATTGCTCTTGAATATCCGATTAATGACCAAGTCGTCTTATTTGCTCATTGGGAGCCTATCTACAGCACCGATGAGCGCAAAGCAGGTGGTTGGGGAATAGGTTGGCAGCATCATATTGGTACGGGTGTTAGCTTTAGCTTCTAATTTTAATTCCTCTGCAATGACTAGATCTTCAGATACGTTTGATTACGATCATGACTCTCGTCATCTAGCTATTAGCCGTCTCAGCCGCAAGAGGGCCTATCGCCATCAGGTGATCAATTACCTCTGGGTCAATGGTCTTTTGATTGTGGTGTGGTCTTTAACTGGATTTGGATTTTTCTGGCCGATCTACCCTCTCTTCGGCTGGGGGATCGCACTCTTGATTCAAGGCTGGAAAATCACTCATCCCCATCGTCACTCGTTTAGTGAAGCGGAGATCAATCGAGAGATCGAGAGACTCTGAAACGAAGATGTCTTAAGTGTGTGTCTCTTAGATCCGCACTTTTCCCACTTCTGCTTTGATGGGTTCTCTTCCAGTTCCTACAAGAATGGGTAGACGCGTGAAGATTTCAACTCGGATCCCCATTCTTGCAACCATGATGAGGGCACGACTCACAAAATACATGGAAAGGACGATTGCTATAGGCCATCTCCAGCTTTCCAGAAAGTGAAAAAAATCGCTCATCAGCTGATGGCACCGCATCTTCTTTGAATTGATAGCAACCTTTGAAGGGGATGAGAGGCTGATTCAGACTTTTTCGTTTGGGCTTTGCAAGCAACTATCTCTTTTCAAGGGGTTTAAGCAACGACCACAATGCTGGCTAATGTTCTTGATGCTGCGAAATCGATTGGGATTTAAAGCATTTCAGGTTTGAGTCGGCTTGGTCGGTAGCCAATCAGAAATTTTTGGACAGTCCCGCTCGTTCGCTTCACGGCTGTGATCAGGTCTTCACCTGTGTTCCAAACCCAGAGCTGATCCTCATAGTCAGCTTCTTGAATCGATGTGCTGATGGGCTTGCCGTGCCGAGCCCTTAAACCAGCAAGAACTTCTGTCATGTCATCCATGCTGAATTCGTAGGCCAGTGATTCAAGTCCTCCCTGATCGTTCATATCCAATGTGAGCTGAGGAACAGGTAATTGATCGAGATGGACGTTGCGTGCGATCAAACGTTGATGGTTGAGGTCTTCCTGTCTGATGGCCGCCCCATCGAGGTGGTCGTTGATCTCTGATTGGGGCATCCCCCAAGCCAAGCCTTCAACGCAAGCGATCGCTGTGGACGGAACAAAAACGAAGCAGGCCACCAGTGCGAAGGCGAAAAGTGCGGAGTGCACAGTTCGAAACATGGCTTAGTCGATCAAGGATCAACAGTCAGTTTGTTCGATTTTGGCTCTGACTTTACAAAACAAAAATAAAGCTCTATCTCAGCGGGCATGGAATGGTCTCATTTGAAGGAGAATTATGTGTCATTAATTTGAGTCATGCGTCACATCATTTCAGTCGCTTTGGTTGCCCTCATTGGGTTCATGATGCCTTCCTTTGCCTTTGCTGCAGATGTTGCCCATGGAGAGCAGGTGTTTTCAGCCAATTGCGCTGCATGCCATATGGGTGGAGGGAATGTGGTGAATGGCCAGCGCACTTTGAAGCAGGATGACCTGAAGGCCTACTTGACTGATTACAACGATGGTCATGAGTCGGCCATCGTTTACCAAGTCACCAACGGTAAAAACGGTATGCCCGCCTTTGGCTCCAAACTTGGAAGCGACGATATCAGTGATGTTGCCGCTTATGTTGAATCTCAATCGGTGAAAGGCTGGTCTTGATAGCAGGTCTGGTTTTTTCTTAAAAGCCTATCGTTGTTTTTTTCTATCCTCTGCTCTTCAAGGAGTAGAGGATTTTTTTTAACGTCAACTGTGGGTTTCAGCTCCTCTTCCTCCTGTTGGAGGCATCATTTGATTCGCTTTGTTCGATTTTTGATGAGTGAAACAAGCCTATGGAGTTAATCTCTTGCGCTTTAGCCGTAATCACATACGAACTCGCTCTCTATTTCTGTTTGTGATTTAGGTTCTGCCCTATGCCACTGCATCTTTCTAGTGGATTCTCTAGGGTTAGTGCTTTCAATCTTGGTAAAGTACCAATATCGTACTAGGATTTTTTCGTCATCGCATTTTACAAGAATAATTGTATTGTCTTTGTTCTGATACGAGAACTCTTTGTTGCCCAATTTTCTGATGTTTTTGATAGAGATCTCTTCGAACTCTTCTGACAGTCCAATCTGAATCCAATCTTGACTTTTTTTGTTGTCTGCAGATGCAGGATTCAATAGTGTTATTCCCGTTAGCAGCGTAATTAAAAAAGCCTGCTTTTTACGGATGAGTGCCTGCATTCCGTTATCTGTGCTCGGCAAATTCTACACACGGTTAAATCCATACTAGTGGCCATGGCTGGTTGGCATTGAATGCGATCCATTGATGGTGCGTTCCTTCCTGGAACCGTTTCTTTTGCTGATTACTGCTCAATGCACGCACGTTCTCCCTCATCTGTTCGGCGGACACGGCTTTGCTTGCAATCCTTGAGATCCTTTGGTCTCACTGGATTTTATGCCGTAGATGATCCACCGAGATATCTCTTTCACGAAGGAATAATAAGAACTCGTCACAGACTTTTATTCGTCGTATTGTCATGTGAGCTTTCAGGGTAAAAGTTATGGCTGAAATTCAAAGGCGTATTCGTTTCAATACCATAAGCATGAGCGTGCTGATGATCACCATTGCTGTAGGCGTGATGACTGCGATGTGGATGTATGCAGATTCACTTGTTTGATTTTTAAAATTATTAGAGATGGCATCTGATTGTCAATCGACTTGTTCTTTCTAAGTTGTTTTTATCGACAAATGCTTGTGTTTTGATTTTGTGGTTAAGGCATGCTCCCCTTTTGGGATTGCCGATATGATTTCCTGATTCTGAGCTGTTTAGAAAGTATTGATGGCTCGGATGACCGTTCTCTCTTGATTGATTGATTGATTGATTGATTGATTCGTACTGGATACCTAATTGTTCTGAGCGAGGTGCATTGATTTTGAGGCCTCCTTTCTGTTGTAAATTGATCGCTTATATTTTTTGTATTTGTTCCTTTGTTGCCATTGAGCGATCTGAGCCTCGTTGCTTTGCTCAGTTGTCGTTTTTAACTGTTAATTTGTACCCATGACCATTTCAGAAGACCGAGTGAAACGATTGGTGGAGGAGTTGGCTGATCCTCTGGCGGTGATTGCTGCTGACGTGAAAAAGCGCCTGGTCTGGGACTTCAACCTTCCAGTAGCTGTCATTGATGCTCGACAAGAGCCACCTGTGTTAACTCAATCATCTGTTGGAAGTTTGGGTAATGTTTTGCGTGTCTCCACCAAGATTGATCACCCTTTGATGCGTCAGTTATTTGATCTATATCCTGACCGTGGTTCTGATGCCGCTATCGATCAAATGCTAAATGGCCAGAATGGAAAAGAGTTTTCAGTTGTGTTTGATGACTATCAAGAAGAAAAACAAGCGGGAACCTTGATGTGGGGTGCTGATGATTTGGCAAGTTTTGTTGTCAAATCTCGGACCTGTTTTGAGGATGACGAATTGGCGATTGCAGCAGTTTTTCCTGTAGATACGGGGGACAACGGTCATGCATTGGCCACCTTTGGTATTCCATGGAGATATTTCACTGTCCTCTGATTTCTTAATCTATCAAAACTTGACTGAATGTTTCTTTGTGCTTTCTATCAAATCTCTAGGTTATTAAATAAATTGTTGCCTGCCTTTGCAGATTGAACTGATTTAGTTTTCAACTCCTGATTTTGTTTTTGTGAATTACATTAGTTTGATTGAGCGATGATTATCATCAACAATGTTCCCAGTCCAAGTGTCCACCAAATCCATTGGCGGTTGGCTGTGCGGAATGACTGTTGATTGGCTCTATAGATTTGTCCTTGACCCACTGAAGCACCACAACTAGTGCAAACGATGCGTCCACCAAGGGAGCGATCAGCCCGAAGGGAGGTTGATCCACAGCGCGGGCAGCATCGGTTGGGCATTGACTGTTCTCTCCTGGGGATATTAACCCTGCAGTGTGCGTCTTGTGTGGTTGGATTATACTATTTAATCGTTGGTTCGCCGACTATCTGATCGCTGCTGGATCATGTTCTTGTTGATTTAATTCTGGCTTTTTGCTGATTTAACGAGTCTGTTGATCTTAGATTTGTGATTCAGATTCAGCTTTCCTTTTCCCTTGGTTGACTGGCTTTCTTTTGTTAGGCCTTATTCCCCTGCTTCGGTTACAAATGCTTTTCAAGATCCCAACGGTGTCATAGCCTCTTTTGTGTGACAAGCTCAGCCATGAATTTCACAGCAAAAATTGATGCCTTGCAGCTGATGCTGACGGATCTACGAACGCGAAACGAGCCGATTCGCCACAAAGCTGCATTTCGTGGTTGCCAGCCCGAATTTCAGGCGCTTGTCACGAAGTTGATTCATCAATTAGAAACTGAGTTGCTCCATGAAAAGCAGCAGTTTAGAGAGAAGTGACGATCGAACTTAAGTGAAATGATTAGGCCAAGGGGCCTCGATCTTGCTCAGGCACTCAACTCTTGATCGTTAACACTGGTCGTTGACTTGACATCTAGATTTGATGATTGATCACTTATTTTAGTGAGAGCAATTCGCCTGAACGTTGCAGCTTTTCCAGGCTATCGAAACCACCCACCGTGGCTCCATCAATAAACACTTGTGGGAAGGTATTCATCCCACTTCGTTGCTGACACTGTTGAAAGGTGAGGTCATTATCTACAGTAATGACTTTGTGTGGAATCTTGTAGGCCTCTAAGAGTCGCAGCCCACTGTCGCACCATGGACATCCTGGCAGCACTGCGATCTCTAGCCGTGTTTTGGCTCGTTGTCCTGCTTCTTGACCCTGTTTGAGAACCCCCAGTAGAAGATCTGCGCCTTTCATTATCAGTGAGCCTGGTTCGAGATGGCCTCCCCAAACCTGACATGCACCATCAGAAAGACTTAAGTGGAGATGAACTCCATCTGCATCAAAGGTTCCATTTAAGGTGATGATTTCAAGTTCACCTTCTAGAACTGTTGGCTTATCTCGTCCAGGGCATTGAAAGGATGCCTTTGATAGATTTCCAACAACTCCTAATAAAAATCCGCTGATCCTCTTCTCTTGGGCTACCTCAGCAACGGATCGCAGTAGGTCTTGGCCTGGCTCAAGATGAAGCGTCAGCGTATCCATTCGTCGAGTTGGCCTTCCCTTTTTGCACTAAGAAGACTAACCCGAACCTGATCCATTGCTACGATACGCGTGCGTACCTTAGGCGTAACGTCAACGTGTCGTTTTTAGAAAGTCTTCTGCATGAGTTGCAGGATCAGCTGGCTCCTGTGGACTCTTCAATCAGTGCAGGCCAAGTGGCCGAGTCGGCCACGTCTGAGCGTCTCAACGTGACTCTTCCTGCTGGCATTATGAGCCGGCTCAAACAACAAGCCCTTAAGGAAGGGAGGAGCTGTAGCAGTTTGGCAACATTTCTGATAGAGGATGGTTTAAGGCGTCACACTGTTATTCGGTAAAAGAGTGCTCAATCTAATAAATTGCTTTCAATTCTTTGTGTTTCACCGTTGCGTTCCATGCCTAACAACTCAATATTGAGTGGGTTTCTTAATGGGCTGCCCATCGGCAGTACGAAGCCATAGGTCTGAATAGCCAATGGAAAGTTTGCTAGTTTTAATTTGCTTAGTTCGTTTTCTTTGAGGTAGTGGCGTAGAGGTGCTGCGTCAAAAATAACCCCCTCGACTTTTCCTTGCTTTAGAATATTGATTCCTTCGTTTAAATTCTTTGTTAAGACCGGATTGATATCGTATAATTTCCCCCATCTAAGGCTTGTAGTCCCTTCTACAACGGCGATTTTTTTTCCTCTTAAATCTGCTTTGTTTCGAATTGCTGAAGGAGCCAGTTCTGCGAGAGACAAGGTAAATGCTGAAGCCAGTCCTGCTGTGATTGATGAGGCTGCCATAAGTGACATCACCATCCAAATTCCTGCAATAGTGCGACCAGTTCTTGAAAGTGGCGCTCGATCTCCGTATCCGACTGTGGTCAGTGTGACCAGCCCAAACCACATTCCGTTCCCAACGCCATGTAGATATTGGCGTGGAAATTGTTCCGTGTTTTTGCGTCGCTCAGCCAGCCAAATCAGATTTCCAAAAATAAATAGAAGCGAAACAAGGATGCCGACTGATGACAACGCAGCCCAGCCAATAAATGGACGTAAACGTGTGATGATTCCAGGGGGTTTCTGAGGGATCAGTAAGCCCTCGTAGCCATGAAAATACGGTTGCGTAAAATCAATTTTTGGATTCGCTAATCGGTTTGGAGTAATGCTGATTGGACCGATCGCGAGATCAACACTGCCATCAGCAACAGCTTTTACATTCGCATTGGTGTTTGGCTGAATAACAAATTTGTAGGGTTGATCGAGACGCTTTGCAACGTCCTTCCAAATTTCAATACTGATCCCGCTCAGTTTGCCATCCTCATCCATGACAAATGGAGGAGATCCACTCACTCCCACCCGCAACTCTTTAGCGACTGTCTGAATGGGGAGTGAAATCAGGACGATTCCTGTGAGCAAAAGCGTACGTAACAAGACAACCTCGGCCTGATCAGCCCCTTTCGAGGCGACGAATAATGAATCCCATGGCGATCAGCGATCCAAGGAGGGCAAATAGCAATGCCAGGGTCATCGTTCTAATGCGTCATCCTTCAAAGACTCTCATTACGCCTGTCTGGAGGGAACTCTCTAGGGAACACCTGCGTGATAATTGCAATCAAACAGTGCCCTGACTCCTCGTCTTAGCGATGATCGGCATCCTGAAGCGACCAGGTTGTCGTTGCGGACGCATCTTGTGAAATCAGAGTTGATCCAGCCAAGACACGGTGAACCTCGGCGAGAAGGGTATGGCCTGTGCTGGAGCTGGCAGCAGGAGCGGCTTGAATTTCTTGCTGAAAAGGCTCTCTGGCGACCTGAAGGGCATGAGCTTTTGATTGCCGATCTGCATTTGGGCAAAGCCGAAGTGTTTCAAGCCCATGGCATTCCCTTACCTAGTGATGGGGATCGCGGCACGTTGAATCCGTTGCTTGACCTCTGCGAACGGCTACAGCCCAAGACGCTCATCATCCTTGGGGATCTCGTCCACGGCCCCCTTGGGTTGACCTCCTCGCTTCGCGAGACGCTGGCGGCACTTCCTGAGCTCACTGGTTGCCCCATCACCCTGGTAGGTGGCAACCATGATCGTCACTGCCGCATGTTGGGTTTGATTCAGCAACCGAGTTATCGCCTCGGGCAACTTTGGCTCAGCCATGAACCGG
The DNA here is from genome assembly GCF_047302735.1 of Synechococcus sp. Cu2B8-bc1011. Taxonomy (NCBI): domain Bacteria; kingdom Bacillati; phylum Cyanobacteriota; class Cyanophyceae; order Synechococcales; family Synechococcaceae; genus Synechococcus; species Synechococcus sp. Cu2B8-bc1011. Next base: position 2,143,389 of record NZ_CP138915.1, on the reverse strand, counting down.
AGCATGCACCCGCTTCTTTCTGCCAACACGATCGTTTGCTTAATATTTGCGGCCACCTTCATCCTGTTGCGAACCTCAGCTCTGGGAGTGATCGCCTTCGTCTTCCCTGCTTTGCCTACGACTCTTCTGAGGCGAGATTGTTGATTCCGGCCTTTGGTGAGTTGACGGGAGGGCAAGAATGCGATCAGCTTGACCGCAAATGGTTGGTGGCTGAGGGCACCATTGTTCCTTGGCAGAACCCAGAATCCCGAGCTCGAAAAAAAAGGCTGGTCCGGTGATTCGCAATCGGACGACAGCGATTGCTGCAGAGATCTCTTCGAAGAAGAAGAGGCGTAAGCCCAAATCAAAGCCCCAGCGTTCGATCCTTTGGCGCAAGCGTTGGCTGATCGTGGTGCTTCCTGTCACGGTCTTCACGGGTTTGATAGCTCTGGCGCCTGGAAATCCCGATAAAAAGGAGATCGCAACCGAGCCCGAGCCCACTGAAACCTCCAACTCTGTGGCGGGGCCTTTTGCTTATCAACCCGATGATGAGGTGTATGCACTTGATTTCGACCCTCGCGATGTGCGGCTAGGCCTCCTGGAAGGTTGGGATCGTGAACAGGATGCCTTTGAAGACACTGCTGCTCTCGCCTACGTCTCAGGACCGATGTATGAGCGGCATATTGATGAATTTGGTCAGGAAATCACCGTTCCCCTTGGTGATTTGAAGCTTGGTAGCAGGGTGTGGCGTGGTCGCAATCGCACGGCCTCAAGACAACGTGCCTTTATCGGCATCCTCAAGGATGGAACCGTTGATTTTGGATATGGAGAGCTAACTCCCGATCGCGCCAACACCTACGACATGTTTGTGGGGGGGCTGCACAGCATCTACAACGACCTTGAGGAGCCACCTGAGAGCTACAAGGGGGCTTACAGCATCAGCATGGGGCAACGGATTCGTTATTACCTGCCACGGATTCGGATGGTCTATGGCTTGAAGGCCGATGGTCGAATTGAAATGCTGATGAGTAAAGACGGTCTCACTCTTGAACAAACGAAGGATCTTGCACGCAGGCGGGGTCTTGTGGCGGCTTATATGCCTGATCACGCCTCGAAGAGTCGTCTGATAATTCCTGGAGTGAAAGGTTTCACCGAAGAGGATGCCAACTGGATTAGTGGTGGCGCCACCAGTTTTGTGCATGTCCCCTACCTACTCCGGCTGAGTAAGCGTCGAGTCCCACTGGAAGGAGGGATGATGGCTGATTTGACCAGACGCATCGAGTCTAGCAAGCGCTGTGATGGTGCATCCGACTGTGCGTTCTTCTATGGGGGGCAGCTCATGGATCGTGCTTTGGCTGGTTTGAACCGTGTGATGGAGCAAGGTGTTGAGCCAGTTGCGCGCATGATCTGGGCGCCTAAGCGCACACCACGTTTCGATCACAATCAGACCACCCCTGTCACCAAAAAGGTGCCGATGAGGCAACCGCTGCGGGAACCTCCGATTACCGCCGACCCACTCGTGCTCCGAGAACGGTCGGACGTAGAGACCGAACTGGAGGAGCCGCTCAACTCAGCGGCTGAGTCTCCGTCATGGGATTTCGATCTTCCTCCCGACCTGCCTCCGCCCGTCTTGCTGCAGGAGGATCAGATCCTTCCGGAGGATCCTGACGCCTGGCCTGAACCCATCCCACCAACATCAGGGGTTGAGGAGCAGGAATCGGCGTCGTCAGCGGAGGACGAGACGAGCATCATTTACGGAGCACCACCTCCACCGGTGCTCCCTCCTCCACCCTTGCCTTGATCGCTCTCTTGATGCGCTTCACCGGGTGAACAATCCATTGCAATCTCCCTTGGGTGGCTTGCTGAAACACACGTCGTCGGGAGACCAATAGCCCACAGCTGGAAACTTGAGGCCTTTGCGCCTGGCTTCAGCGTTGACCGCGTCAGCACCACGGGCTGAAATCAGAACATGTCCAGGGGCTTCAACTTGATCTAAAAATTGTTGTTCTGGCATCTCTCGGCCGGATGCGCTTTGAGATTGAACGGGGGCGGCGATGCAAGCTGAAATCGCAACCAACAGGAGTGGATTGAAACGCATGGCTTGATGGTGGGTTTATTTGGATGTCACAACGACGGGAGTTCCGACGTCCACTTGATTGAACAGGGTGATCACGTCTTTGTTGAGCATGCGAATGCAGCCAAGACTGACAGCAGCTCTGAGATTGACCCAGTTGGGCCAGGCTGTTCCGTGGATGGCGTATTCACCGGATCCAAGCTGGAAGTAGGCCATGTAACGCACTCCAACAGGATTCTTGGGACCAGGTGCGATGACCTTTCCTTTCTTGTGATACACCGGCGCATCTTCCATGCGGGTGATCTCGTAGCTCCCTGCTGGCGTTGGTGATTCAGGCGCTCCAATGGCAACGGGATAGCGAGCGACCACAACCCCGGAATCCAGCAGCTTCAAATAACGATCCTTCAAGCTGATTTCGATGCTCTTCTCAGCGCGGGCTGGTAGCTGCGTCGACGAAGCAACCACCGCGAGACCGATGCAAAGAGCCACTCGGCGTATCCAGGAACTTGACATGCGCCGCAAGCAAAAGTGTGCGTATTTTGACTCATTAAAATAGGGAGCTACCGTCTCTGCACGTTTGATCACCAACCAATGATCCGCACATCGCGCCAGAAGACCCGTCAACAACTCCATGGCCGAGTGCTGCTGATCTGCACCTTGCTGGCTTCAGCTGTGATCTGCCCCCAGCGTGCTCTGGCTGGATTCAATGAAGAGCAACTGGCTGGTTTTGAGGTGACGGAGCTGACAGGCACTGTTAGCGAAGCTCTGGCCAAAGAAAAAGTGATCGAAATTGTTGATCCAGAAGGGCACACCGAGGTTTATACGGTTGGTCTGGATCTAGCGCCCCTTGGTTTAGAGCCTGGAGATGAGGTCAGCCTGTCCGTTCTCGATGGATTGTTGATCGACCTTGAGCCGAGCCAAGATCAAGATTTGAGCTTTAGTCGTGAAGACATCATTCTTCCTCGTGACATGGGGAGATTGAAGAAAGGAATGCGCGTTGCCCTTGCCTCAGGTACGGGAAGGGTGGTCAAGCTTGACCGTCAGGATGGAAGCCTGTACCTGATGGGTCCGTTTGGAGGTATCAATAATCTCGACGTTTTAAGAACCCCAGAAAATGATCCTCTTGAGGATTTGAACGTTGGCGAGTTCGTTGATTTCCGGTTGGTGCAGCCCATCGCTGTTGACGTTCGCAAATTAGCTAGCTCTGCAAGCCGCCCTTCTGCTCTAACGGCACCCTTAAAGGCCAATCTGCTTCGTTCAGGATCCACCCTGAAGGCGGAACTTCTTGAGTCGTTTGAGATCACCCATCTCCACGCAACCGTGACCCGCCTTCTTCCAGATCAGAAGGTGCTGGAAATTGAAGGCCCTGAAGGCCACAACCTTCTTGTGACTTCAGCTGTGGACCTCAACAGCTTGAAGTTGAGTCCAGGAACAGAGATTGCGATCGACATCCTGGATGGGTTGGTGGTTGACCTTCGACCTGCCACGAACAAAGCCCTCAGTTTTGAGCGCCAGGATGTTGAAATTGCAGGCGATTTTGGTCCCGTTCCCAAGGGCACTCGCGTCGCGATGGTGACAGGCAGTGCCGAAGTGGTGAGGATTTCGCGGACCGATCGCACCTTGAGTCTTCGCGGGCCATTCGGGAAGATTCACAATCTCGACGTCCGCAAGCGAATGCCTGGAAAAGTGTTTGATGAGCTAGCGCTCGGAGATCTGGTGGAGTTCCGTTTTATCAAGCCTGTGGCGATTCGAATCAAGCCACTCGCGTCTCGCTAAGGCTGCCCTGAGGCTAGGGCTCGGACGATGTCACCCCGTGTCAGCACACCCACGGGGTGTTTGTTGTCGTCCACCACAATCAGTCGCTGGGTGCTGCGCTCATGCAGTAACGATGCTGCTTTGGGAAGAGGGAGACTTTCTGAACAGCTGTGAAGGTCACGTCCCATCAGATCGCCAACAGTGGTGCCAAGGACCTGATGAACCTGTTTGTCCCAGTTGAGCGGGTTCTTCAGATAGATCACGCTGTCCAAAAGCATCACGTAGGGGCCGGCATCGACTCCGCTTTCACGAACCATGAGGTCTTGTTCCGTGAGCTCACCGATCAGAAGGCCGCTCTCATTCACCACCGGCAGGCCACTGATGTGGTGATCGCTCAGCAGACTCACGGCATCTTTTAATGACGTTTCTGGTGTCACAGTCAATACGGGGGATGACATCACCTCCTTGACCGTCTGCTGAAGCACCATGGAATCCACGCATCTCAATGCATTCTGATCCTTGATCTCTCCATGGCGCCTCTGGGCCGATCGACTCACCCTGGCGCGAGCCCTGATGGGACTCCCGCTTCTTCTCGCTTTGGCGTTGCAATACGACGCGTTGGCCTGGTGGTTCTTGTTGCTTGGAGGCTGGAGCGATGCAGCGGATGGGTGGTTGGCGAGACGTGCCGACGGTGGCAGCACCTGGGGTGCCCGGCTTGACCCTCTCGCTGACAAGTTGTTGATCAGCGCACCGCTGATCTGGTTGGCGGCAGAAGGAATCCTTCCGGTCTGGGCGGTTTGGCTTTTGCTGGCCCGTGAATTGCTGATCTCTGGCTGGCGTGGTGACAGCAGTGATGGGGCACCAGCATCCGCTGCAGGTAAAGCGAAAACAATCCTCCAATTCCTCAGCCTTGCCCTCATGCTTTGGCCCCCGTTGTGGGGAGATCCAGCACTCGTTCAAGCTTTAAGAGTGGTTGGCGTGGGTTTGTTTTGGCCCTCGTTGGTTTTGGCTTTGTGGTCAGCTTGGGGGTATCTCAAGCCTTACCGATCAAAGCCTGGTCAGCGCTGAAGTCTGGATTGGATGTGGGTTGGTCTTTGTACTCCCGTTGATAACTGTCAACAAGACAGGCACAAGCGTCAAACCGCGGCGCCCAAGCCAGCTCACGCCTGACCCTGGTGGTGTCGGTCAAAAAGTGACTCAGCCTTAGAGGGAAGGCCTTGCGCGCTTTGGGGTCCAGTCCACTGGGGTCGAATGGTCGTAAATCCAAGCTTTGAGGGTCTCGCCCACAGGCCACGGCTGCCGCTTCGATCAAGCCGCGGAAGCTGATGCCCTGGCTTGCGCTGCAGTTGTAGATCCGATTGCAAGCTGCATCCACCTCAAGCGAGCGAGCCATCGCCTCAGCAAGGTCTTCTGCATGGCCGATCTGGGTGATGGTGTCTCCTGATCCTGGAAGGGGAATCGGCTGATTATTCACGATTCGGTCAAAGAACCAGCGCTCCACTGGGTTGTAATTCCCAGGCCCCACGATGTAGGTGGGACGGAAGCTGGTGAAGGGGATCCCCTGCTCTTGGAGCCATTGTTCGGTGTCAGCCTTGCCGGAATGTCGACTGGCGGGATCGATCTCAGCTGTTTCATCCAACGGCCATTGCGTCGATGCGGCATAGACCCCGGCGGAACTCACGTATAGAAAGCGATGGGTGGGGGCGCCTGTCATCGCTAAGACGCGACGACTGTCGTCCAAAGTGCGTCCCGAGCTGTCGATGATGACCTCAAAGCCGCGTCCCTTGAGTTGTTCGAGATCGGCATCAACGCTGCGATCTCCTTGAACTGACTCCACTCCGTCGGGTGAGGGAAGGCGACCTCGTGTGAACAGGGTGAGTGCATGCCCCTGGTCCTGAAGCCTTGCGACCAATGGCTTCCCAACAAAGCGGGTGCCACCCATTACGAGAATCTTCATCAGCAAGGCGCTCAACCCAGCCATTGAAGCGCGCCCATTCAACCGCAGGCATGAAGCTTGACCCCCTGGCCTGCAGGATGGGAGAGAGAAACGTGCCACGGGCGTCATGGAGATCATCCCCGCCATCGACCTGTTGCAGGGAAGCTGTGTTCGTCTGCATCAGGGTGACTACGACCAGGTCACTCGCTTTAGCGACGATCCACTTGCACAGGCTCAACACTGGGTGAAACAGGGTGCAACCCGCCTCCATTTGGTGGATCTCGATGGTGCGCGCAGTGGTCAGCCCATCAATGATCAAGCGGTTCGCTTGATTGCCAAAGAGTTATCGATTCCCGTGCAACTGGGTGGCGGAGTGCGGTCGTTGGAGCGGGCTGAAGAGCTGCTCAGTTGTGGACTGGATCGGGTCATTCTCGGCACCGTGGCGCTTGAGAACCCCGAGTTGGTGAGGACCCTTGCTCGCCGCCACCCTCACAAAATTGTGGTGGGCATTGATGCACGCAATGGGCTTGTCGCCACGCGTGGCTGGGTGGAAGAGAGCGACGTGGAGGCCACGGCTCTGGCTCAGCATTTGAGTACGGCGGGCATCGCGGCCATTATCAGCACCGATATTGCAACGGATGGCACGTTGGCTGGTCCGAATCTGGAAGCATTGCGTGCCATGGCTCAAGCGAGTGAGGTGCCCGTCATCGCCTCTGGAGGCGTGGGGTGCATGGCAGATCTGCTTTCGCTCCTAGCCCTGGAACCGTTGGGTGTGGAGGGAGTCATCGTGGGTCGAGCGCTCTACGATGGTCGCGTCGACTTGCATGAAGCTATCCAGGCGATTGGTGAGGGACGTCTGCAAGACCCTCTGAGTGATCACAGCAGCACGATCGCTTGATACGAATTGAATTCATTGGAACCCTGGATGCTCCTTGTGTTCAACGAAGTCTTGAATAGGGTTTTAAGATGCGTTTAATAAAGTTGCATTAGTGGCGGTCGATAGCAGGAATCAACGTTCGGAATTGTCCGCTGCATCCAGTGGACTCCAAGCCACTTTTGAGTTGTGCCGAAAGCTTGGGATGCGCCTCAGTCAGCAGCGGCGGATGGTTCTTGATCTGCTTTGGACTGAAGCCAGCCATTTGAGCGCCAGAGATATTTTTGAAAAGTTGAATGATCAAGGTCGACGAATTGGGCATACATCGGTGTATCAAAACCTCGAAGCTCTCCAGAGAGCTGGGGTGATCGAATGTCTGGATCGGGCCAGTGGTCGCCTTTACGGCTACCGAAGTGACCCCCACAGTCATCTCACCTGCCTCGAGACTGGACGCATTGAGGATCTCGATGTTCAACTGCCTGATGAACTCGTGCGGGAAATCGAGGAGCGCACTGGTTACACAATTGAGGCCTACACCCTTCAACTCAGTGGACGGCCTAGAGAGTTAGATGGGCGCTGATGATTCTTGCAGGAGCATTTGCTCCTGCACCAATTCCTTGCGATCATTCGTGTGGAACGGATTACAGCGGTGAACGGGATTCCAAACAAGATTTTGCTTATCGCAAGGAATCTGCTTGCTGAATCACTTTTGTCGGGGCTGGCTGGCAACAAAGAGATAGTGGTCTCTGTTTCAACAGATCAGCTGGATGGACAACCTGATCTTGTGATCTGGTCCATTGAAACGGTTGCATCTCCGGCCCTTCTTCAGCTCGAAGTCATCAAGCTTCAAAGCCGTTGGGGATCAGCTCCTCTGCTGTTGTTGCTCCCCGCGAACCTCCCTTGCGATCCCACTGATCTTCTTTCCCTGGACTGCGCGGGATTGCTTCAAGACCCTGATCTCACGCAATTGCAGCAGAGCATTGAGACGCTGCTCTCTGGGGGCAGGGTGGTCGAATTGACGTCGCACCCCTCGTCCGAGTTGTTTGAACCTGTCCAGTCACCAGGACTTGGGTCTTGGTTGTTGATGACTGGGCTTCAACAAATCAATCATGACCTGCGCTTGATCGAGGTCCTGTTGAACCCACCACCAGAGAATCCGATGCTGCGATTCATGCTGGAGGGACGTTGTCGTGAATTGCGCAGTGCCCGTCAGCTGTTGCTCTGGCTTTGGGGTCCATTGCAATTGGGGCTTGAAGCTTCTGTTCCCCTCCAACAATCGTCTCCCTTCCGTGAACCTCCAGGAACTTCGATTCAGTTAAAGGAGAGAAATGGTGCTGCGGTGTGGAACGCCATTCATCAACGCCTTGAAACGGCGGTCACTGGAGGTCTCAGCAACGCGACCGGTCAGATGCTGGCGATTGAAGGTCTTCAGCCTGAGAGACGACGCGAGCTCTTGCTTGCCCTTTTGGATCAGCTCAATGCAGTTTTGCAAAGGTTGCGCCTCGATCAGCAGGCTTGCGTCGAAAAGCGATCCGATCAGGCTCTTTCGGAGCACTGGCAGGCTCTGCAACCTGAATTGCGTCAGCAGGCTTTATGCACGATGGCGGGTCATTACGTCCGCCTTCCCATGGGAGAGGAATTAAGCGGTGTGGCCGATCACCTGCTTCTCAATACCGAGCTCGAAGACATGGATGAGGAACTGCCAAATCCGAAGCGGATGCTGGCTCCTTTCCTTGACAACCAGCCTGTTTTGGTCGATGGACAGCTGTTGCCAGCCGATGATCCCCGCGCCTTGCTGCAGCTTGAAACGTTGGTGAGCAACTGGTTGGTGCGCACAGCGGAACTGATTGGCTCTGAGTTACTTGGCGTCTGTGGAGATTGGCCTGAGTTGAGGCGCTATCTGTTAGAGCAACGGTTGATCTCGACCAGAGAGCTGGAACGTCTACGCAACCAACTCAATACCCAGTCTCGTTGGCAAACCTGGATTCAACGTCCGATTCGCCTCTACGAAAGCCAGCGGCTTCTCTATCAACTCAACAATGGAACGATTGCACCGTTGCTGCTAACCGAACCCAGAGACGAAGAGTTGCATCGTCTTGGCTGGTGGCAACAACAGGTTGCTCTTCTGCTAGAAGCGCGGGATGCCCTGGCTCCTCAGGTTCAACTTCTCGTCCGCAGAGTGGGTGATTTGCTGGCGGTTGTTCTCACCCAAGTGATTGGTCGGGCCATTGGACTGGTGGGTCGAGGCATCGCTCAAGGAATGGGCCGCAGCTTCAACCGCAGCTGATCCAAGCGGTCAGAATGCTGCTTCCACTGTTCAGCACCATGCCTCTGCTCAGCATCATGCGCCCGGTCCTGCGTTCTCTCATCGCTGTGGGGTTGAGTTTGCTGCTGCTTGCAAGCCCTTCCGAGGCAGCTAGGGACACCGATAGTTATGACGGCAATATTTTTGCGCTGTATGCAGGTAATGGGTCGCTTGTTCCACCTCCGACAACCCTGAAAGACGCTTTAGAGAACGAACGCACCAGCGTGATCGTCTTTTACTTGGATGACAGCAGCAACAGCAAGATTTTTTCCCCTGTTGTGTCTGAACTTCAGCGCTTGTGGGGACGTGAGCTGGATCTTCTGCCGTTTACCACCGATGCCTTTCAAGGTGAGGACAGCCAAGACCCATCCGAACCAGCAACCTATTGGCATGGCACGATCCCGCAGGTTGTGGTGATCGATGGAAAGGGCAATGTCCTGCTCGATGAGGACGGACAGGTTCCTCTTGAAGCCATCAACGCTGCCATCAGCGCAGCCACTGGAATTGAGGCACCTGCCCAGGGCAGCACCACCATCAGTTTCAACGAGCTCAATACAGAAGTGCTCTCGCGCTGATCAATCCACGGGAACGCTTTACGCTGCTTGATTGTTTCCGGTCCGCTGACCGTTTTCCTATGTGCACGCTGCTGCTGATCTTGCTCCTGCTCGGCATCGGTGTGCTTTGGATTGAGGCGCGGCACAGGCTCAGACCTGCGTCACCCCTTCAATTACGCGCTCACGATTGGCAAGTGCAACACACGCCAAAAAGCCTCGTTCTTGAGGGCTTGTTGACGATCACGAATCCGCATCAGCGCATGGAAGTCATGGTGCCGGAACTTGAAGTGATCCCCACATTGCTCGGAAATAACGACCTCAGTTCACTCAACGTCCAAACCAGCATCACAGCGCAGCACCCTGATGAGCACGCACGACCTGATGGGTATTGGGCCGCTTACATCGTGAAAGGTCGTCAGAGCACTCAGGTGAAGGTGAAACTCACAGTCAGTGCGGATCAAGAGGTTGCGATCAAAGATCGCGTCGACAGCGTTTGGGTTGATGTGCAGTGGGTGAATTATGGGCCGTTTGGCCGTTTACATCGTCGACAGGGCATGGTGGTTCCTACCCGTCAACCCGAACCGCTTCAGGTGGCTCATGCGTCATTTCGTCAGGGTGATGGATGCGCGGTGTTACCCATCAAGACGCATTTGCTCGGTCCTTTAGATGACACGGTTGATGTGCTGAAGCATTACGCAAGTGGTCTGCTTCAGCCTGGAGATGTCCTCACGATTGGGGAAACGCCGGTTGCTGTGATTCAAGGCCGATACGCTCACCCCTCCACTGTTCAGCCAAGTTGGATCGCCCGCTTGCTCTGCCGTGTGTTTCATCCCACCAGCAGCCTCGCAACAGCCTGTGGCCTTCAAACGTTGATCGATCAGGTCGGTCCTACACGCGTTCTGGTGGCTTGGAGTGTGGGGTTTGTTTTAAAACTCGTGGGTCAGAAGGGTTGGTTCTATCGACTTGCTGGTGATCAAGCACGACTCATTGACGACATCACAGGCACCACACCTCCCTATGACCAAACGATTGTTCTTGGTCCGGACTCTCCCTCAGAGCTTTGCAATGCTGCCGCTGAGTCTCTGGGCGTGTCGGTGGCAATCGTTGATGTCAACGATCTAGGTCGGGTCAAAGTGCTGGCTTCCAGTCGTGGTTGCGATGAAGCGTTGCTCCACCGTGCCCTGAAGCCAAACCCTGCTGGTAATGCCAACGAACGCACGCCTCTTGTGTTGGTTCGACCTGCCTAAATCCTCGGCTGCTCGAAGTGAGCGATACATTAAAGACCTACGGCGGACGCGATGTGGATCAAGCATCCGGCAGCTCTCTACGGGTGGAAGCTCTTAGCGCAGCCAACTTGCGTCTGCTGTTGACGTCTGCTGAGGTCAGTTCATCGAACCAATGGGCCGATCAACCGCAGGCGATGATTCTGCAGAGCTGGCTTCTCCGCAAGCTGAGAGTGCTCGTTGCTCTGGAGCAAGACGAAGCAAGAGCTGACCAATTGCTCTCCCTGGTGGTTTTGCGGTCTCTGAATCGTCGTCGTAGCTGCTGGCAGCTCGAACTCGAGGAACGGGTAGAGCCAAGATGCACCAGCAGAATTTCGGTGGTCAGGCAGTTGCTGCATGAGGCGCTCAGCGATGGAGTCGCCCGTTCACAGAGTTGGTTGATCCGTTGCGACAGCAACGATCAAGATCAGCTCGATCTGTCCCGGGAACTGGGATTTCAACCGTTGAGGAGGCTTGGGATTTGGCGGGTCGACCCTTCCTCCCTCTCAGGCGCATCCATCTCTGAGCTGCCGCCTCACTGTCGTTGGCGCCCTCTCGACAACAGCACTGCAAGACAACTGCTGGCTCTCGAGCAAGCCTGTTGTTCGACGCACCATCGGCAACTTCTTGATCGCCAATGGCAAGACCTGGTGGATCAAGGTTCCAAGGGGTGCGGTCTCTTAGAGCAGATCGACTCCGATCAAAATCAAGTTCTTGCAGGATTGGTTGCAAGACCCTCTGGCTTTGCCACACCAAGGCTTGAGCTGTTGCGTGGTTTGGCCTGGGATGAGCGCCTCACGGAGGCCCTACCCCCTGCCTTGAAGCGCTTGGCCCGGCTTCAGCCAGCCCCTGAACTTCTGGTCGATGGGGAGGATGACCGTCTCCAGACCATCGTTCAGCGCTCTGGATTCCAGTTGCAGCACACCCAGCTCGTCCTCGGCCGCAGCCTCTGGCGCAAACTTGGCAGCCGAGAGCTCAGTGGTCTTCGTCCCCTCGAATCGATGCTGGGTCGTCTCCAGCCGCAGCAGCCCCCCTTGCCGACGCCAACACTGGGACGAGATCGCTGATCATGAGCCCATCTCCCCGTTCCATGTTGAGCCTTGACGTGGGGCGAAAGCGCATTGGGCTGGCTGGTTGTGATGCGTTAGGAATCACCGTGAGTCCACTCCCCGCACTTTTACGCAGGGCGTTTAAGCAAGATCTTGGGCATTTGGAACAGGTTTGCCTGACCCGTCGAGTGCAAGGCCTGGTTGTGGGCTTACCTCTGGACGCAGCGGGTCAATTCACAGAGCAAGCGGCCCATTGCCAGCGCTATGGCCAGCGCTTGGCCATGGCTTTAAAGCTGCCTCTTGCGCTCGTCAATGAACACAGCAGTAGTTGGGCCGCGGCCGAACGTCATGGCTTACAAGGTGATCGCAGCGGCAGACTCGATAGTGCTGCCGCTTCACTCCTCCTTGAGCAATGGATCGCTGATGGGCCAGAGCCTGAACTGGTCGACATGGCGACCCCGTCTGCTAGCGAGACGGTCGGCAATGAAGGATCCTGAAGGGACTGATTCCTGAGCAATGAGTTCTAGCGGCCCGAACAACAGCGGAGACGTGCCAACTCTGCTGGTGAAAGACAGTGAAGGGCGTGATCTTCTTTGTTTCCTTGAGCAGCTCATCCCCCTCGATGGTCAGGATTACGCGTTACTCACTCCTGTCGACACTCCGGTCTGCCTGTTTCGGTTGAAGGATGGAGAGGAGCCTGAGCTCATTGACAGCATCACAAGCAATGAACCGATTCTTTCGGTTGCTGATGTGGTTCTCCAAGAGCATGACCTCACCCTCGTGCGCTCCGCGGTAACACTCACGGTGAATGGTGAGCTCGATGAGCCCGATCCTGAAGATCTCGATGAGGATGAGGCGGGTGACGATGAATCGGAGACCTATGAATTGCTGGTGAGCTTTTTGGTTGATGAATTGGAATATGGGCTTTACATCCCCTTAGATCCTTTTTTTGTTGTGGCCCGAATGGATGATGGTGCTGCTGTTTTGGTGGAAGGGGATGAGTTTGACCAAATTCAACCTCGAATCGAGGCTGAGCTTGATGAGCGTGAGCTATCTGAGTGATGCGTCGTGATTGGCTGCGACCTGATTGGGATCCGGGCTTAACCCTGGCCAATCTCCCCTTGGAGCCCTTACTTGGCAGAGGCATCAAGGTTCTTTTACTTGACGTTGATCGCACCCTGCTTCCAGGACGCGATGTTGAGTTGCCTGCCTCGGTTCTTCGCTGGGCCCAATCTGCTCAACGCCATACCCATCTCCACTTGATCAGTAACAATCCCTCCCGCCAGCGGATTGGGGCTGTGGCTGATCAGCTTGGGATTGGATTTACCAGCTCAGCTGCCAAACCCCGTCGCGGAGCGATCCGACGTGTCATTGAGACCCTAGATCTCAAACCGGAGCAAATCGCCATGGTGGGCGATCGCGTGTTTACGGATGTTCTTGCCGGAAACCGACTGGGTCTCTATACCGTTTTGGTGAGACCCCTCAAAGAAGACGGAACACCTTGTCATCACGATCGTGTTCAGGTGTTGGAGCGGCAACTCGCCCGCTGGCTTGGAGCAGGCCTCGCATGAGCCTGCGGGTGGTGAAGGTGGGGACCAGTTTGCTGCGCAGCACGGAAAGTCGCAGCACTGCTGATGCGATCTCAGCTCTGTGTCTGAACCTCGCCCAATGTCTCCATCGAGGCGACCGGGTGGTCTTAGTCACGAGTGGGGCTGTTGGCCTCGGATGTCAGCGCCTTGGCCTGAAGGCCAGGCCTTCAACCTTGAGCGGTCTTCAAGCTGCTGCGGCGATCGGTCAAGGCCATCTGATGGCTCTGTACGAAGATGCGATGGCAGTCCATGGGATCCCTGTAGCGCAGGTGCTTCTCACCAGATCGGACCTGGCCGACAGTCGGAGCTATCACAACGCCTCCGCAACCCTGCATCAATTGATCGAATGGAAGGTTTTACCCGTGATCAATGAAAACGACACGGTGTCTTCTGCGGAGTTGCGTTTTGGCGACAACGACACGCTCTCAGCCTTAGTGGCAGCAGCGATTGATGCGGACGATCTGATTCTTTTGACCGATATCGACCGCCTGTATTCCGCTGATCCGCGCAGTGATGCATCGGCTCGGCCGATTTCGGACGTGCATCACCCAGCAGAACTCCAGGCCCTCGAACAGGGCGCAGGAGATGGAGGCCGTTGGGGAACCGGCGGGATGACCACCAAGCTTGCGGCCGCTCGGATCGCCACCGCGAGCGGAATCACCGTGCATCTGGCGGATGGTCGTGATCAGCGCATGCTTGAAACCATGTTGGCGGGCGGGCGCGGAGGCACGGTCTTTCATCCCCATCCCCAGCCCCTTGGCCTTCGAAAAAGCTGGCTGGCCCATGCGTTGCAACCTCAGGGCAGCCTGCAAATCGATGGCGGCGCCTGCAAGGCGCTCTGCAACAAAGGCGCCTCCTTGCTGTTGGTTGGGATCACAGATTTAAAGGGGGAGTTCCAGGCCAACCAACCTGTTCGGATTCTTGATCAGGAAGGCCATGAAGTGGCCCGTGGCCTGAGCTCTCTCAGTAGTGAGACCCTTCGAAGTCTTGTGAAAGAGCCGGCGCGCACTGACCGGCAAGGGAGCTCACCTGTGGTGGTTCATCGCGACGTGCTTGTCCTCAGCACGCCTACGATCCGCCCACCAGACCCCTGAATCCATGCGTTTCAGCCAGTTAATCGCCGTCCTTCAGGACGGAGAGGCAGGTCTGCTGGAGCATCAGCTCAGCAGCAATCCTGAGCTCCGTGGTGCAGCATCTTTGGAAAGAGCCGGTGCCGATCAACTCAGCTTTCTTGAAAAGGGCAACGCTCTGATGCAGAGCCTGGAAACCAGCCATGTCGGCGCTGTTTTGATTCCCAATCAGGATGACCTCAAGGCCATGGCTAAGCAGCGCGGCTTGGCTTGGGCTGTCATGCGTGATCCCCGTTTGGCCTTTGCAGAAGCGCTCGAGTGTTTGCATCCTCGGCCCAGAACACAAGCAACCATTCATCCTTCAGCGGTGATCGGTGACAGGGTTCAAATTGATGCTGGCGTTTCGATAGGACCTCACGTTTGCATCGGTGACGACACACGCATCTGTGCCAACAGCACCATTCACGCTGGCGTGGTGATTTACGGCGATGTGAAGGTTGGTCAGTTCTGCGAATTGCATGCGAATGCAGTGCTTCATCCCGGAGTGCGTTTAGCCAGCCATTGCGTGGTTCACTCCAACGCCGTGGTGGGCTCCGAGGGGTTTGGATTTGTTCCCACTGCTAAGGGATGGCGAAAAATGCCTCAAACGGGTCTGGTGGTCCTGGAGGAGGGTGTTGAAGTGGGTTGCGGAAGCACGATTGATCGCCCATCCGTTGGTGAAACCAGAATCGGGGCGGGAACCAAGATCGATAATCTTGTCCAAATCGGCCATGGCGTTGTCACCGGACGAGGCTGTGCCTTGGCTTCGCAGGTGGGGATTGCGGGGGGTGCTCGCCTCGGTGATGGGGTGATTTTGGCTGGACAGGTTGGTGTGGCCAACCGAGCGGTCATCGGTGATCGTGCGATTGCGAGTTCAAAGAGCGGGATTCATGGTGAGGTGGAGTCTGGTGAAGTGGTGAGTGGCTATCCAGCGATTCCCAACAGGCTTTGGCTGCGATGTTCGGCAGCATTCAGCAAATTGCCTGAGATGGCGAAACAGATCCGTGAACTGAAGAAAGCCGCTCAGTAACCTCGCAGGTTCATCCCTCTGAGAACCAATGCCACAGCATCGCGTTGTTTTGCTTCCGGGTGACGGCATTGGTCCAGAGATCACTGACGTGGCGAAGCAGCTCCTTGAAGCCGTGTCTTCGCGTCATGGTTTCTCGCTCGAATTCAGTGAAGCGCCGATCGGTGGCTCTGCCATCGATGCCACCGGTGAGCCGTTACCGGCGAGCACCCTTGAAGCGTGTAAGGCTGCCGATGCCGTTTTGCTTGCAGCGATTGGGAGCCCTCGATTTGATTCGTTGCCCCGGGAGCAACGGCCTGAAAGTGGCTTGCTAGCCCTGCGCTCGGGCATGGAACTCTTCGCCAATCTCCGGCCAGTCAAAATTGTTCCAGCGCTGATTGGTGCCAGCAGCCTGCGACCTGAAGTGGTGGAAGGGGTGGATCTGATGGTGGTGAGGGAACTCACCGGCGGGATTTATTTCGGTCAACCGAAAGGTCGGGTGCAGGCTGATGGTGAAGAGCGTGCGTTCAATACCATGACCTACTCGGATTCTGAGATCGACAGAATCGCGAGGGTGGCGTTCAAGCTCGCCGCAGAGCGTCGCGGTCAGCTCTGCTCGGTGGATAAGGCCAATGTGCTCGACGTCAGCCAACTGTGGCGTGATCGCGTGGAGGGAATGAAAAGTGACTACGCCTCCGTGGATGTCAGTCACCTCTATGTGGACAATGCGGCGATGCAACTGGTGAGAGATCCTCGCCAGTTCGATGTGGTGCTCACCGGCAATCTTTTCGGAGACATTCTCAGCGATATTTCGGCCATGCTCACCGGCTCAATTGGCATGCTTCCCTCAGCTTCTTTAGGAAGCGAGGGGCCAGGTCTCTATGAACCTGTTCATGGCTCAGCCCCCGATCTCGCTGGTCAAGACAAGGCCAATCCGATGGCCATGGTGCTCTCCGCAGCGATGATGTTGCGGACTGGTCTCAAGCAAAATGCAGCTGCTGACGATCTTGAACGGGCTGTTGATCGTGTTTTGGCAGCCGGATTCCGTACTGGTGATTTGATGTCTGAAGGCTGTACTGCTCTGGGCTGTCAGGCGATGGGGGAGGAACTTCTTAAGACACTCTGATGCGACCTGGCAGGAAAAATGTGGAATTTGCCCTTTGACCTGCCAAACTCATCGGGCCATTTCCTCCTCCGTCGATGTCGAAGCGTCACCCCGTCGTGGCTGTCACGGGTTCCTCAGGTGCAGGCACTAGCACTGTCAAGAGGGCTTTTGAGCACATCTTCGCTCGGGAGAACATCACTCCTGCAGTAGTGGAGGGCGATAGCTACCACCGCTTCGAGCGGATGGCGATGAAGACCGCCATGTCTGAATCGCTTGCGAAGGGTGAGAATTTCTCCCACTTCGGTCCTGAAGCCAACCTCTTCGACAAGCTCGAAGAGCTCTTCCGCGTCTATGGCGAAACAGGTGGAGGCCAGAAGCGTTACTACCTCCACAGTCCAGAGGAGGCCGCTGAACACAATGCTCGCCTTGGTGTGAGCTTGGAACCCGGCCAATTCACCCCCTGGGAAGACATTCCTGGTGGCACAGACGTGTTGTTCTACGAAGGCCTTCACGGTGGTGTTGTCGGAGACGGCTACGACGTGGCTTCTCTAGCCGATCTACTGGTGGGTGTTGTTCCGATCACCAATCTCGAGTGGATTCAAAAAATTCACCGTGACAATGCCGAGCGTGGCTACTCAGCCGAAGCGATCGTTGACACGATCCTGCGCCGCATGCCGGATTACATCAATCACATCTGTCCCCAATTCAGCCGCACGGACATCAATTTCCAGCGGGTGCCCACGGTTGATACCTCAAACCCATTCATCTGTCGGAACATCCCGACCCCAGATGAAAGCTTCGTCATCATTCACTTCCGCAAGGGAGCTCGTGAGAAGTGGGGAATTGATTTCAGCTATTTGCTGAGCATGATTCATGACTCTTTCATGAGCAGTCCCACCAGCATTGTTGTGAACGGCGGAAAGATGGGATTCGCGATGGAACTCATCTTGACCCCCATCATTCACCGCATGATTGAAGAGCAGAGCAAGGTCTCCTGATTGCTTCTCTCGAACACATCGAGCAATCACATCTATCGTGGACTCATCTGAATGATCAGGTGGGTCCTTTTTTTGTCCTCTCCCTCCTTTGAGATTGCAGGTGCCAGTCGATCATCAACTCCTCCACCGCGCTGGGACAGAGTGGATAGTCGACGTCTGATCGCGTTGGCACGACGGATCTACTTTCGCTTCCTAAGTGACTCTGGGCAGCAGCTTGAACCGATGGGTGTTGTTGTGAATGAGCATTTAGATGAGGGCAGGGTTGTATTCGAAAGCCCCACACTGTTGCTTCAAGAACATTTCATCAGTATTGATCTGATCGGTCGACGACTGCGGCGCCCGCGTGGCTGGCGAGAGCGACCAAGAGGGTCAGGGCTGTGAACAGTGTCAGTGTCCTGGGTCTGAGCCTTGTGGTGGCAGGAGCCTGTGTGGGGAGCTTTGCCAATGTTGTGGCCTGGCGATTGCCTCGCGGGGAATCAGTGGTTTGGCCCGGCAGCCACTGCCCGAAGTGTGGGCAGGCCGTGCGCTGGCACGACAATGTGCCGGTGATGGGGTGGCTCTGGCTTCAGGGACGTTGTCGCGATTGCTATCAGGGCATTTCGAGCCGTTACCCATTGGTGGAACTTTTGAGCGCCCTCCTTTGGCTGAGCGCATTGTGGGGCCATGGATTGCTCGCCGCTTCAGATCAATTAGGCCTGGCATTTCTCAATGTGGTGGCAGGAATTGTTCTCATCAGCGTGCTACTTCCATTGGTCTTGATTGATATCGACCATCTTTGGCTCCCCGAACCTCTTTGCAGGATTGGGGTGTTGCTTGGCCTTGCCTTCACCGGGTCTCTTTTTCTGGTGATCCCTGGTCCAGACGCCAGTGCCATGCTTCTCAATCATTTGTTGGCGGCATCAGCAGGATTGCTGGCGCTGGAAGGATTAAGCGCTCTTGCGGAGCGCATGCTTGGACAACCCGCTCTTGGACTTGGTGACGCCAAATTGGCAGCTGTTGCAGGAGCTTGGCTTGGCTTGGTTGGTGTTTTGGTTGCTTTGGCAATCGCCGTTTTGAGTGGTGCAATCTTTGGCTCGATTGGACGGGTGTCTGGACGGTTAGGGCCGAGACAGCCCTTCCCCTTTGGTCCTTTTATCGCCCTTGGGATTTGGCTGACCTGGCTCGGTGGGCCTGAATGGTGGGGCCAGCAATGGTTCAGCCTGTTTGGTGGCCTTTAAAAGAACAGAAATCAGCTCCCTGGCTGCTGCACCGAGAGATTGCAACATCCCTGTCCTAGCCTGAGGGGATTGGTACAGGATTCAGGCCTTTGGCTTGATCATTCGTACTCTCGGATCTCCCCAATGTGGCGCTCGTACAAACCGAAAGCCCCAATGCCAACTGAGATCTGCTGTTGCCATTAAGGAGTAATCAACCTTGAGTTTGTTCGACTGGTTCGCTGACCGCCGTAAGGGTCAGTACGTCGGCAAGGTGAATCAAGAGCCCGATGAAGGGGACGGTCTTTGGAGCAAGTGCCCGGAATGTGGGCAGGTGGTGTATCGCAAGGATCTGCTGAGCAACGCCAGTGTTTGCAGCAACTGTGGGTATCACCACCGCATCGATAGCAGTGAGCGGATTGCGGTGTTGGTGGATCCCAACAGCTTCGTGGCGATGGATCAAGAGCTTCAACCCACGGATCCATTGGGTTTTAAAGACCGCAGGGCCTATGCCGACCGCCTGCGCGAAACGCAAGCCAGCACAGGTCTTCGCGACGGAGTTATCACTGGACTCTGTGAGGTTGAGGGCATCCCTATGGCTCTTGCCGTGATGGATTTCCGTTTTATGGGCGGTTCGATGGGTTCGGTGGTTGGTGAAAAGATCACCCGCTTGGTGGAAGAGGCGACCGCTAAAAAGCTGCCACTTCTGATTGTGTGTGCATCCGGTGGAGCGAGGATGCAGGAGGGCATGCTGAGCCTCATGCAGATGGCCAAGATTTCTGGTGCTTTGGAACGTCACCGCGAGGCGGGCGTGTTGTACATGCCATTGCTCACTCACCCCACCACCGGAGGAGTCACAGCAAGTTTTGCGATGCTTGGAGATCTGATTTTGGCGGAGCCAAAAGCTCTGATTGGCTTTGCAGGGCGGCGCGTGATTGAACAGACCTTGAGGGAAAAATTACCGGATAATTTTCAGACTGCCGAGTACCTGCAAGACCACGGATTCGTGGATTCGATTGTTCCGCGTACGCAATTGCGATCAACTTTGGCGAGTTTGCTCCGATTGCACGGTTGTGAATCTCGGGTCACCAGCTCATGATTCGAGTTTTGTCCTCACGTTTGAGGCCGGTGGCTGCAGTTGTTTTAGCCCTGATCCTTTGTGCTGCTCCTGTTTGTGCAGGTCAGGTTGAATGGCGAGAAGTGCCCTCCAGTGGAGAGGGACAGCAATGGTGGGATGCCGGAAGTTTGCGGCTGAAGAAGGATGGCACCGTGTCAGTCCTGAGCCGCTACAGCTTGCGTCAGGAGGATGATCGCCCTGCTTTGGGAACGCTTGTCGTGATGGAGATTGACTGCAGCCAACAGCTGTATCGAGACAAGCAAAAAAATGGTTTGCCTCAATTCAGGGCCGAATGGCAACCTTCTGGTTCTGATCCTTTGATCGACGGTGTTCTTTCCGGTGTGTGCTCATCGGACGAACTTTCGTCGCTGTCCTGATCCCAACTCGGCCTCCCTTATGGCGCTCCCATCTTCAAGCCCTTCCCCCATTGGAGTGGCGATTGCGGGTCTTGGCTTTGGTGAATCGGTTCATCTGCAAGCCCTTGCCGCTCAGTCTGATCTGGAAGCGGTAGCGCTCTGGCATCCCCGCCGTGAACGCCTCGATCAGGCCTGCCTTGAGCACAACCTCCCTGGTTATCAAGATTGGGAGGCTTTGCTCAGCGACCCTCGCGTGCAGGCCGTGATCATTGCCACCCCTCCGGAGCCACGCTTTGCGTTAGCCCTTCAAGCGCTGAAAGCAGGCAAACACTTGTTGCTTGAAAAGCCTGTTGCTCTTAAGGCTGAATCGGTGGCCGAGCTCCAACGCCTCGCCATTCAGAACCGGCTCAGTGTTGCAGTGGATTATGAGTATCGGGCTGTGCCTCTGTTCATGCAGGCTGCGAGCATGTTGGAGGCAGGTGCCGTGGGCACTCCGTGGCTGGTGAAACTCGACTGGTTGATGAGCAGCCGTGCGGATGCGTCTCGACCCTGGAGCTGGTATTCACAACGGGAAGCCGGTGGTGGCGTACTCGGTGCCCTTGGTACCCATGCTTTCGACATGCTGGCTTGGTTAATCGGACCGATTCGATCCGTTCAAGGTCTCAATAGCGTGTCGATTAAGGAGCGTCCCCATCCCAGCGGGGGCATGGCGCCAGTGGATGCTGAAGATGTCTCGCTGATTCAGATGCAGCTCGATTGGCAGGGCCGCTCGGATCAGAGGGTTCCAGCCCAGGTCAATTTGGCGTCTGTGGCCCGCAATGGTCGAGGTTGCTGGCTCGAGATCTATGGATCTCATGGCAGCCTCACCCTCGGTAGCTCAAACCAAAAGGATTATGTCCATGGCTTTGGGCTCTGGTACACGCCGATGGGAGAGGCCACTCGCAATATCGAGGCGGATCCCGAGTTCATGTTCACCACCACCTGGAGTGATGGTCGAGTGGCGCCCGTGGCCCGCATCCAGAGTTGGTGGGCGCACAGCATTCAAACGGGTGCTCCCATGGTGCCTGGCCTTTCAGAGGGGCTGGTCAGTCAGCAAGCATGTGATCAATCGACCATAGGGACCGATTGAATTTGACAGGTTGAAGAATTAATAATCAATTTTCTCTGCGGCCTTGGATACTTGCCTGGGCGTCAAATATCTTTTTTCGACCTAGATTTGCTGTGTACAGTTCTGGCGCTTTCGTCGTTGTTGCTTCATCCCTATGTCTCTCTCCGCTTATTCCAAAGAGTTAATTGCAACAGCCAACGCTTTGGCAGAGTCGGGGAAGGGAATCCTTGCGGTTGATGAATCCACGAAGACCATCGGTAAGCGACTAGGTGGGATTCAAGTTGAAAATACTGAGGCCAATCGTCAGGCCTACAGAGGAATGCTGTTTACGACGGCAGGCCTTGGTGAATTTATTAGTGGCGCAATCTTGTACGAAGAAACCTTGTTTCAGAGCCATGCTGATGGCGAAACAATGGTTCAGAAATTAAATAAAGCGGGAATTATTCCTGGTATCAAAGTGGATAAGGGCCTTTGCCCTTTGCCCGGCGCCCAATCCGTTGAAACCGTTTGTACGGGTTTGGATGGCTTGGTGGAACGGGCTGCAGATTATTACGCCCAAGGCGCACGTTTTGCAAAATGGCGAGCTGTGCTGCAGATCACGGCTGATGGATGTCCCTCTGACCTGGCTATTCGTGAAAATGCATGGGGCCTAGCGCGTTATGCACGATCCGTTCAGGAATCAGGTCTCGTGCCAATCATTGAGCCTGAGATTTTGATGGATGGTGATCATTCGATTGAAGTCACGGCAGCGGTTCAAGAGCAGATTCTTAAGGAGGTGTACTTCGCTTGCCAGCTCAATGGAGTTCTGCTCGAGGGAACGCTTCTCAAGCCTTCGATGACGATTCAAGGAGCTGATTGTGCTCAGAAATCTGATCCTCAAATTGTTGCAGAAATGACCGTGAGAACACTGGAGCGTTGTGTTCCTGCAAGTGTTCCTGGAATTGTCTTTTTATCAGGCGGTTTGAGTGAAGAAGCGGCGTCTGTCTATCTCAACAACATGAACAAGATTTCAAGAAAAGCGCAATGGAATCTTGGCTTCTCCTATGGACGCGCTTTGCAGCATTCCTGCCTCAAGGCATGGGCTGGTAAGGACCAAGTTGCTGGCCAGGCAGCCTTGCTTGCGCGGGCAAAAGCCAACTCTGAGGCCTCGCAAGCGCGTTACGTACCAGGCTCTCAACCCTCATCAGACGAGCAGCTTTTTGTAGCCGGTTACACCTACTGAATGATCATTCGCTGA
The DNA here is from genome assembly GCF_047302735.1 of Synechococcus sp. Cu2B8-bc1011. NCBI lineage: Bacteria > Bacillati > Cyanobacteriota > Cyanophyceae > Synechococcales > Synechococcaceae > Synechococcus > Synechococcus sp. Cu2B8-bc1011. The sequence goes on along the minus strand of NZ_CP138915.1, from coordinate 2,120,783 downwards.
CACTCCGGAGCATTTTCTGCAACAGAGTGTCGTGACATTCACACGACTCAACTGTAAAGTCTCGCGGCTACGGACACATGTCCGTTTATCGGCCTTCGTTAGGACTTCACTATGGCGCTCGTTCCGCTTCGACTTCTGCTCGACCATGCCGCGGAAAACGGCTACGGCATCCCTGCTTTCAACGTCAACAACCTTGAGCAGGTGCAGTCGATCATGGAGGCGGCTCACGAGACTGACTCTCCTGTGATCCTCCAGGCTTCACGTGGAGCCCGCACTTATGCAGGTGAGAATTTCCTGCGTCACCTGATCCTGGCGGCCGTTGAGACCTATCCCGACATCCCTGTCGTGATGCACCAGGACCACGGCAATAGCCCCGCAACTTGTTTTGGAGCAGCTGCGAACGGCTTCACCTCCGTGATGATGGACGGTTCTCTTGAGGCTGATGCCAAGACTCCTGCGAGTTACGACTACAACGTCAATGTCACCAAGGAAGTGGTCGACGTTGCCCATGCCATCGGCGTGAGTGTTGAAGGCGAATTGGGTTGCCTTGGATCCCTTGAAACCGGTAAAGGCGAAGCCGAGGACGGCCACGGTTTTGAAGGTGAGCTTTCCAAGGATCAGCTGCTAACCGATCCCGCTGAAGCTGCTGATTTCGTCGCCAAGACCAAGGTGGATGCCTTGGCAATCGCCATCGGCACAAGCCACGGTGCCTACAAGTTCACCCGCAAGCCCACGGGTGAAGTGCTTGCGATCAGCCGTATTGCTGAAATCCACAAAGCTATCCCCAACACCCATCTGGTGATGCATGGCTCCTCCTCCGTTCCCCAGGAATGGTTGGAAATGATCAACAAGTACGGCGGTGCCATCCCTGAGACCTACGGCGTTCCCGTCGAAGAAATTCAGGAAGGCATCCGTAACGGTGTTCGCAAAGTGAACATCGACACCGACAACCGTCTGGCCTTCACCGCTGCCGTGCGTGAAGCAGCCATGGCTGATCCTGCCAACTTTGACCCCCGTCACTTCAACAAGCCGGCTCGTAAGTACATGAAGCAGGTTTGCTTGGATCGCTACCAGCAGTTCTGGGCTGCCGGCAATGCCAGCAAGATCAAGCAGCGCGACATCAACTTCTATTCCGGCCTTTATGCAAAAGGCACCCTTGACCCCAAGACAGCAGTTGCTGCCTGATTATTCGGTCAAAACCAACAAAGCGGGGGGCGTCAGCCCCCCTTTTTTGATGGCCTCATGGCTACGTGCGATCAGGATTCAGGACCAGCGTTCCTTGATTGGCGTTGAGCGTTGCTTCTGCACCAAGGGGGAGAGCCATGTTGGGAAGTCCATGCCCAAGGGGCAAATTCATGACCAAGGGGATGCCGAGATCAGACAGTCGCTCCTCCAGGATCCCATCCATTGAAAAATCACCTGGCTCGACCTCCCCTTTCCAGCTGAATCGTCCCGTCGCGACGCCAGCAAGGCCACGCAGGACTCCAGAGCTGCGCCATTGCGTGAGCATGCGATCCACTCTGTAGGGAGCTTCTCCAACATCTTCCAGGACCAGGATTGATCCACGCAGATCAGGGAACCAGGGTGTGCCAATCAAATGGGTTGCAACCGTGAGATTGGTTACCACGAGCGGACCTCTGGCCACCCCGGAACGGACGGAACGCCCTTGCAGTGGAGCGACCTGTTCCCCTCTCAGGAGATGGACCGTTCGTTCCCACTGTTGGTCCGGTCCAGTGGTGGATCCGTGGATGGCGCCATGCAAGCCAGCGGACCATTGCGCCATCAGCATCGAGCTGGTGTCAGAAAACCCCAGGGTCCAAAGCGGTCGATTGGGGAAGCGGAAGCCAGCTTCTAACACCCTGGCGCCTCCCCAGCCAGCACCGACATAAATCAGACCATCAAGGGAAGGATTGTTCCAGGCACGCTCCAGATCATCGGCTCGCTGTTGATCGGTGCCCGAAAACCATTTCCACTGACGTTTGACCGATTCTGGGACTTCTAGCGTCCAACCCTCTGCTTCACAGCGCTCCACTAACGGGCCAAAGTCTGCTTCAGGCTCGAGCCAAGTTCCGGCATTAACGGCTCGAAGTCTTGAGCCCTTCTTTAACGGACGAAGTGGGGGCTTCGTTTGAGTCGATGCTGCCAAACCATGAGTCGAAAAAGGAACGGCCATCGCCAAGGCCGCTGGAACTCCCAACCTTAAAAATGATCGACGATGCATCAAAGGCCTTCATCTCTACCTAACAGGAGTCTGACAATTTGATTGGTTTCATGCTTAAAGCCATTAATCAAGCTCAGCCTTGAAAATCGGGTGAAACAGTAAAGATCAGTTCGCAACTCTCGATCATGCATGATTCATACTTGTAGTGGTCTTATCGATAACGCCTGATCAATGATGGTTTGGCTTGACTGCTTCAGATAAAAACTAGTCTTCTTTAATTCTCCTCAAGTTAGCGTCAATGAACTGATGCCCATGAGCTCTCTGTTTTCTTCTAGAGCTGATCAGGATGGGTCGTCTTCCTAGGTCAGGGCTTCCAGCAATCGACGTCCATCAATGCCACCCGTTGCAGGATCACAGGCCCGTTCAGGATGGGGCATCAATCCGAGCACGTTGCCCGCTGGATTCGTGATTCCGGCAATGTCGGCAATGGAGCCATTGGGATTGTTGTTGTATTTCAACGCGATGCCGTCGTTGTCTTGAAGTGCTTTGAGCGTGTCTTCGCTGCATTGATAACGGCCCTCTCCATGGGCAATGGGCAGCTGGATTTCACGTCCTGCTTGTTCGTGTGCCAACCAGGGGGTTCGAGCGCTCACCACCTTGAGTGGAGCGTCTTCGCAGATGAAATGGAGACCGCTATTACGCGTGAGTGCTCCTGGCAATAAGCCGAGCTCAGTGAGCACTTGAAATCCATTGCAGATGCCTAGTACTCGCCCGCCTTTGTTCGCGAAATCGATCAAGGATTCCAGCACTGGGGCAAACCTGGCGATGGCTCCGCAGCGCAAATAGTCGCCATAACTGAACCCTCCCGGTAGGACCACAGCGTCGAGGTCGCTCAGATCTGTCTCCTCATGCCAGAGGTAACGGGTTTGCATGCCAAGGCACCCCTCGGTTGCCCAACGGACATCCCGGTCGCAATTGGAACCAGGAAAGACAACAACACCAATGCTCATGACAACTTGAGTTCCAGGGTCCAGTTCTCAATCACAGGATTGGCGAGGAGTCGATCACTCAACAGCTCAACCTGTTGGCGTGCATCGGCTTCATCAGACGCCTCCAGTTCAAGTTCGACAGCCTTGCCGATGCGGAGGCGCTCGATGCCCTGCACCCCTAATCGACTGGCAGCAGAACGGGTGGCCTCACCGGCTGGATCGAGGACAGAAGGGCGCAGATGCACCAGAACACGAGCTTGATAACGAGGCACGGGCTCGGAGCAGGAATTGTTAAATCTTGGCAGGCCGTAGTCCCGTTCCAGCCCCTTTCTCTTCACGTTGAAAACAGACCACGACGTCATGTCCTTTTTCTGTGATCCCATCCATCGGATTCACACTCAGGTTGATCACACCCCTGGTCTTGCTTGCGCCAGGTCTGATGCGGCTCTCACACGCTGAGCCGCTGGCCGTTGATGTGGAATGTCGCTGGAGCCATCAGGCATGGGAGCCATGCCGTTTTGAGGCCGATCCCGTGGGTAGCCGCTGGAATTTGGCATTCAGCAACCAGAGGATTCAGTTTGAGCATGACGGCACCGGTTTGATGCGGATGCGGATCAATGAGCGCTCGTCTTGGAACAGCGTGCAGGCCAGTTGGAGCGATGAGGGTGCGCTTTGCTGGGGTGAGGTCTGCGCCCGAGGCGACCTGCCGATGGACTAATCCTGCAGATCTCCATGCAAAACAATGACCGTCCCTGCGAGAAGCCACGGCAACAGGTGGATTGGCGTGAGAGTTTTCAGGGTTGGGGTCTGAGTTGGCGAGGATGGCTCAACAATCAAAAGGGTGAGTGGTGGTTATTGGCGCAAGGTGTTCTGATCTGCGCGCACATCCTTCCGACCTGGCCCTCCGAGCTCTTCCAAGCCTGGAGTTGGCCGGTCTGGCTTCATGTCACAGGGTTGATCGTGTTCGCTGTTGGGCTTGGCCTGGCAGTGCAGGGTTTTCTGGCGTTAGGCCCCAGCCTTTCTCCATTACCGGATCCCAAGCCCAAGGCCGCTTTGATCACGACAGGGGTCTATGGCCATTGCCGGCACCCTCTCTATCGAGCTGTTGTGATTTGCTCCCTTGGCGTGGTTTTGGCCAAAGGCAGCCTGCTGCACCTGGGGTTGTTTGTGCTCTTGGTGGCGGTGCTCAATGGCAAGGCCCACCGTGAAGAGGAGCGCCTCTGCAGCGTCCATCCGGATTACTTGCAGTATTGCGCCCATACACCAGCAATCGTGCCCGGGATTCCTGGCTTGGATTGGCGCAAGGGTTAGGGCCAGCTGAACAACCGTTTATTTTTTTCAAAAAAAATAAATAAACCCCTTAAGACAAGGACGTTTTTCGATCGTTTCGGATGGTTCGATCTGCGCCTTTTCAGCTGCTGGCGAGTAGAGCCACCCCTTGCGTGTTGCTCCTTGGTGCTGTCTGCGCAGGTCTCGAATTCAGTGCCCCAAGTCAGGCCAACGAGTTTGTGCTGAACAGCCCTCAACCCGTTGAGGTCAGTTCAAGGCTTTTAGCGATTCTGGAGCCTCCGATCGCCATCCCGGATCCCGAGCCTCAGCTTGTCCTGAACCGGACAAAGAGACAGATCCGCTCCACAGGAGATCCGATCTGGGATTTGCGGCTTGAGATCCCTGGGCAACCGGTGCGTCATTTCGATGCCGTGAGTGGTCGCGCTCATCGCCAGAACGCAGACCGTGATCAGATGGGGAGCAAAGCTCCCTTGCCAGCCGGGAGCTACACCCTCGGACCAGTTGAGCCTCTTGCCAAGGGAGCTTATCCAGAATTAGGGCCGGTTTGGATCGGCATCGAACCGACGTTCACCACGGGCCGGAGGGTGCTTGGGATTCATCAAGACCCAAGTGCTGGTCTCAATGGAAACAGCGGCACCTTGGGATGTATCGGACTGATTCGTGAACATGACATGCTCGAGCTGTCTCAGTTGATCCAGGTCAGTGATGTGCGTTTATTGGTTGTTGAAGACTGAGAAGGATTTGACTTGAGTTTGAATTTAATCGACACCTACTCTTTCATCGAGACCTGAAAGTTAGAGCCGTTGAGTTAGTGATTTGGCGGGTCTATTTTGACGATCTGTGAGTGGTTCCTCGAACTTAATGGGTCGCATCAAGGAGAATGGTGCTGAGTTTTTCAGAGGCCGTTGGATCAAATCCAATCACAACCAAATCCACTCCTGACTGACTTTTAGGAGTCCAGGCCTGATCAGGAGCCGCTTCAAACCAAGTCTCCAAGCGGGGACCAACCATTTGCACTTGCAGAGGAAGAGATTTACCAGCTAACCAGACTCTTCCCTTTAAGCGCACCACCTGATGTTCGGTCACAAAAGGAGGAAGGAGTCGCTCGAAATCCGCACGTTGAATCACACCTTCGAAACGAACATTGCCGCCCTCAACATCTAAGTGCGTGTGATCGTGGTGATCATGCGCATGGTCGTGATGGTCATGGTTGTGGTGCTCATGGTCATGCTCATGAGCCTGGTCATGCTCGCCAGACGTCTGACGCTCCACGCCAAGAAGCAAGCTCGGGTCAACTTGACCGCGACTCATGGGGATCACCGCTGTACCGGTTCGGATCTTGGGGACAAGTGATTGCTGGATCTGGTCTAGTTCGGTGGGCTCTAAGCAATCAGAGCGGCTGACCAACACCAGGTCAGCGGATTGAAGTTGATCGGCGAACAACTCATCAATGGCGGTGAGGTGGTCCAGGCTTGGGTCTTCTTGCCTTTGCCGTTCCAACGCCTCTGGATCTCCCACAGGACTTCCGTTGTTCAGAGCTTCCCCATCCACAACAGTGACCACCCCATTCACGTGCACTCGAGCCCGGATCGCAGGCCATTCGAGGGCCTGAAGCAGGGGCCTGGGAAGAGCTAACCCACTGGTTTCAACAACGATTCCATCGAGTTGATCAGCGCGAGCGAGCAGCGTTTCCATCGTGGGTAGAAAATCGTCCTGCACGGTGCAGCACAGACACCCGTTGTTCAGCTCAACGAGACGCCCCTCGATTTCATCCTCTGGGCAGAAACCGCAGCTTCGGATGAGATCGCCATCCAGCCCCACGGTTCCGAATTCGTTGACCATCACCGCGAGGCGTTGGCCACTGTGGACCAATAAGTGGCGTAAGAGTGTTGTCTTACCGGCTCCAAGAAAGCCGGTAATCACGGTGACGGGAAGGCGTTCAGACATCAGCGGCAACCCAGGCTTTCGCGGGTGCTGACTCCACTGACGCTGTTCACGCCGCTGGCACGTCCGCATAGGGCTTTTATCTGGGTGAGATCGATCACGGCGTTGGTGAAATCCGTCCCATCAATGCGCGCATCCATAAACCGACTTTGCATCAGCATCGCGTTTGTGAAGTTTGCGTCGCTTAAATCGGTTTCATCAAATCGACTTGAGAACGCCACCACGTCCTCAAGGTTGGCTCCATGGAGATCAGCTCCCTGCAGTTGAGAGGTATTGATGACAGCCCCACGTAGGTCGGTGTCGCTGAGATCAATGCCGCGGAGGTCAGCTTTCAAAAATTCTTTTTCTTTCAAATCCCGGCCATGCATGTCATTGCTGATGTCTTGCAGTGCAAACTGGCCGCGCAACTCAGGCGCAGTGATCGCTTGAACTGCGAAGGGAAAGGAGATCAAACTCGACGTGAGAAGCACCCCGAACAGAACAGGTAACAGGTGCTTACGGAACAAATCGGGAAGGGGCATCAGAAATGGATGCAGCCGGCTTCAGGCTGCAGCTGCCTTAACTTGAACGGTCACGTTATGGCAGACAGCTGCCCCGCCACGTGCCATGGCCAAAACTTTAAGGGTGGTTGTTCCCCCCCATCCACTGATTGCCCACTGGCTCACGATGCTGCGCCATTCCGGTACTCCAGCATCGCTCTATCGAACAGCCCTTGAGGAGTTGGGACGTTGGCTCACCTATGAGGCGTTGCGTGACTGGCTCCCCCATCGCCGTGAAGAGGTGAAAACCCCACTCGAGCTTACGGAAGGAACCGTGATCGAAACGGGTGTTCCTTTGTTAGCCGTGCCTTGTCTTCCTGGTGGGCTGATGCTCTGGGAGGGGGCAAGGCAAGTGCTGCCTCATGCAGAGCTTTGTCTCGGAGGCTTGCCCGAAACGATCGAAGCCAATGCTGGTCTTGTGTTGCTGATGGATCAAATCAGTGATGGTGAGGAGCTTGTTGGGCTGATGGAAGCGCTTGTGTCCAGAGGGGTAGAGAGCCGAAGACTTCGTGTGATTTCGGCCTTAACCGCCAGTCCTGGGCTCAAACGATTAGGTGAAACATTTCCAGAGCTCACCATCCATACCGCCTGCATTGATGAACAACTCAATGAGACTGGTCAGATCGTCCCGGGGATTGGCAACACATCCCAACGGCTGCAAATCAGAACAGCTTGACCGACCTAGGCTTGAAGAAATCCATCGGCGGCGATGAGCAGGCAGCAGGAATCCACCTCAGGAACACTTTTCACACTCCTGAGTGGAGCTCTCATTGGGGCAGCAGGAGTCGGTTGGTGGCTGCTCAGCGAAGCAGAACGGCGTCAGCGGCTGAAGCGACAGCGCTCCATGCTTTATGCGCCAAGAATGCAAGACGGCAGTGAAGCATTGGAGGCCAATCAATACGCTGATCGTGATGATCAGCTGGAACATCGTGTTGAGCAGCTGAATTCAGCCATCTCTGATGTCCGTCGTCAGTTGGAAGATCTCGGCTCCAAGTAGTCATCACCACGGCCGGTAAGTTGGGACTTGTCCCCATCTGCGATCCAGTCGTTGCCATGCTTCGCTCAGACGCCGTCACTCAAGGCATTCAGCGCTCACCCAATCGGGCCATGCTGAGAGCGGTGGGCTTTGGTGATGATGATTTCGGCAAGCCAATCATCGGCATCGCCAACGGCTACAGCACGATCACACCATGCAACGTGGGATTGGATGCGTTGTCCCGTCGTGCCGAAGACTCGGCTCGAAAGGCAGGTGGAATGCCTCAAACCTTCGGCACCATCACCGTTAGCGATGGCATCTCGATGGGCACCGAGGGAATGAAGTATTCCTTGGTGAGCCGTGAGGTGATTGCTGATGCGATTGAAACGGCCTGCAATGGCCAAAGCATGGATGGCGTTCTGGCGGTTGGTGGTTGCGATAAAAATATGCCTGGCGCCATGTTGGCAATGGCGCGTATGAATATTCCCTCGATTTTTGTCTATGGGGGAACCATTAAGCCGGGAAAATTAGGTGGCTGTGACCTCACTGTTGTGAGTGCTTTTGAGGCTGTCGGTCAGATTACGAGTGGGAAAATTGATGAAGAGCAGCTCACAGCGATTGAAAAAAATGCCTGCCCAGGTGCTGGCAGTTGTGGAGGCATGTTCACCGCCAATACGATGAGTGCCGCGATTGAAACGATGGGGCTGAGTCTTCCCCACAGTTCAACGATGGCTGCAGAAGATGAGGAAAAAGCAGAGAGTGCGGCCCGTTCTGGTGAAGTCCTCGTTGACGCCATCAAATCCAATATTCGCCCCCTTGATTTGCTAACCCGTGAGGCTTTTGAAAATGCCATCAGCGTGATCATGGCGGTGGGTGGGTCCACCAACTCTGTGTTGCATTTGCTCGCCATTGCGCGCACTGCAGGCGTGGATCTCAGCATCGATGATTTTGAACAGATCCGCCAACGCGTTCCGGTGATCTGTGATCTCAAACCAAGTGGTCGTTATGTCACCGTGGATCTTCATCAGGCTGGCGGCATTCCACAGGTGATGAAATTGCTTTTGGATGCGGGATTACTCCATGGCGATTGCCGCACGATTGAAGGGAAAACATTGAAAGAATTGTTGGCTGATATTCCTTCAACGCCTCCTGAAGGCCAAGAGGTGATCAGGCCAATCAGCAATCCCCTCTATGCAAAAGGTCATTTGGCCATCTTGAAAGGAAATTTGGCAAGCGAAGGAGCTGTTGCCAAAATCAGCGGCATTAAAACTCCTGTTCTCACAGGTCCTGCTCGCGTTTTTGAAAGCGAAGAGGATTGTTTAGCGTCGATTATTGGAAAACAAATTCAAGCTGGTGATGTGATCGTGATACGCCAAGAAGGCCCCGTGGGAGGTCCTGGAATGCGTGAAATGTTGGCACCAACCGCTGCCATTGTTGGACAGGGACTCGGGGAGAAGGTGGCGCTGATCACGGATGGTCGCTTCAGCGGTGGAACCTACGGTTTGGTCGTTGGCCACGTGGCACCAGAAGCCGCGGTTGGGGGAGCCATTGGTCTTGTGATGGAGGGAGACAGCATCACCGTGGATGCGAATCAAAACCTTCTCCAGCTCAATGTGAGTGATGCTGAGCTTGAAAGACGCCGCAGCTCTTGGTTAGGACATCAGCCTAAATACAAGACAGGAATTCTTGGTAAATATGCCAGGTTGGTCTCGAGTTCAAGCCGTGGTGCCGTAACAGATCAGCCTGATTAAGCTAATTGAAGTGGAATTCCATTGATCGCTGGGCGATTGTCTGATTGATATTTAGTCGTCTTTTGATTGACCAACAAGTTGTGCTCTGAGCCGTCTGGCGATCGCTTCTAAGGGTTGTCCGTCTGCTGGAGCTGAGCAGCGCATGCCGTTGTCTCCATGCATCCAAACGGGATGCTGCCCTTGCCAAAGCATGGGACGCTCCGGTTGATCACACCAACTGAGCATGAGATTCACATCCCTTCCGCTCCGATAGATCTCGAGTTCGAGATCCATCGCCTCCATTCGAGAGCCGGACGCATCACGGGTCTCGATGCGAACGTAGAGATCATCAATGCTGGATGGTCCCTCCTCCTCGTGAATCGGAACAACAGCATGCTGATAAGGCTTGCGGCAAAGATCAGCGGTGTGAGCAATCACGACAGCTAAATCAATCATTGATAGGCTTCGATCGAATGAATCAGAACGCGGATTACACCTGCACGGAAGCCTGGATTCGTTGATCCTGCCTCATCAAAGCGTGAATGGAGCACTTGTAATCGAGTGATCGCGGACGAATCAAAACGCAAAGGCAGCCCTACAGGTTTGGCACGGACCACGGGCTGAAGATCTTTGAAGGCAATCTCCACAACGCTGGTACCTTCCACCTGTGTGGGAACAGGCGTGACCCAGCGCAGTCCGCCAGGAATCATCTCTGTGAGGCCCATCAATCCATCAGAGCAGGCCACTGCAAATTTCAAGGTTCGCCCTTCTCCTTCGATTGCTAATCGCAATCCGCTGAAGGCGGAAAGATCGAGGGGCGGTCTGAGCAAGGGGGAACGGCAGCTCACAAAACCTCCCCCATCCGCAACCACTTCACCTTCCAGTAAAAGGCCTTCAGGGGTTTGGCGGCAGCCGGCTTGGCTTGTCCCGCCCATGATGGTGTCATTCAGCGTGGTCCAATTTTCTAGGGAGATGACATTCTCTTTCGCATCAATTTTTGGCATCGACTCAGCTGAAGCAGGCGTTTGAGCCAACTGTAGGGAGACGACCAGAAGAGCAGTCAGACCGGTTCTTATCAGCATCACGCAGATAGGACGAGGTCAAAAGTAGGCGGCTCCATCGTCACCGCAATCCAGTGGGACACTCGTCTTCCAGCCCATTCTTCCATCCATCCATAAACGCATCTTTAGCGAGCAACCAGATGCTCTCCTCTGGTTTTATTCACTCGACTCTCCTATCTCCAAGCACGAGTGCGGAAAGCGCAAGTCAGAATCGTCCCGCACCCCTCGGAGCTGAGTTAAAAAATATTGTCGGACTAGGCCGCGACGAGCGATTGGTTTATACCACCACTAATTGAAAACCCAGAAAGAATAGTTATATGAGAAATAACTGAGAAGTGCGTGATAATAGAGTTAATCAGCCAAGTAAAATGATGATAAATAGCTGAAAAATTGATAAGGTGCTGAGGAGTAAATATCTCACTTCCTTAACAAACAAGCCTTCATGAAACTCCTGATTTCCGGTTTCACTCTTGCAACGGCGCTGCTGAGCACAGGCGTAGCCCATAGTCATTGCCAGCTGCCTTGCGGCATTTACGATGACAACGCACGTGTTCAGTCGATGCTTGAGGATGCTGATACGATCCAAAAAACAGTGATTCTGATTAAAGACAACTCAGGAAGGAATGATGCTCAATCCAGTAATCAGCTAGCAAGGTCAATTGCTAACAAGGAATCCCACGCGCAATCAATCATAGAAACCGTCAGTGATTATTTTTTAACTCAACGCGTTAAACCCAGTCAAGAGGATTACGCAGAGCGATTGAAAAAACATCATGCAGTGATCGTTGCCTCGATGAAGGCAAAGCAAAATTCAGACTTGGAGCACGTTGGCGAGCTGAAGGAAACTATCATTGAGCTTGAAGAATACTATCCAAAGCATACCCATTAAAATAATTAAAAAGGGCGGTCAATATTTAGCCGCCCCTAAAAGTATTGTCATGCCGAAGAAGTGTTGCTTATTTAAAGCCCTTCGCTAGCTTCTTCGTCGGTAAGGACAAGAATTTCTGCCTTCGGTCGAGCCAATTTTGCGGGGGTGCGTTCTGACGACTCAGCTGGATCGAGCAAGCGTCGCAGAGCGTCCCGTTTGTTGGCACCACTGACGAGGAACATCACTGTTCGAGACGCACTGAGCACCGGTGCTGTCAGTGTGATGCGCTCCAACCCTTTGCCCCGTCCAATCGTGGTCCAGCGATCACGGACTTCAGGAGCTTCAGTGCCTGGAAACAGTGAGGCGGTATGACCGTCATCCCCAAGACCTAAGACCATCACGTCGAAGATGGGTGGTTCGCCACTGCAGCTGTTGGCAATCATCTGGGCGAAAGCATCCGCGCTGGCTTCTGGTGAGGGAAGCTCAACGGTTGGGACAGGATGAAAGCAGGCCGCTGCCCCGGGCTCACCGGCCTGGAGCAAGGTGGCGCGGAGCATGCGCGCATTGCTGGACTCGTCATCGGCCGACACCCAGCGTTCGTCTCCTAGGAAGACATCCACGCGATTCCAGGGTAAATGTTGTTGCCCCAATCGCCGATAAGCCTGGGAGGGAGTGGTCCCTCCAGAGAGTGCAATCTGAGCACGATCACGTTGATCGAGCGCTAGTTGTATCGCTGTGGCGATGTATTCAGAGGCCCGCCGCGCTAGATCCTGGGGATCTCGGGCTCGTTCAAGTCGATAGGAGGTCATCGATCAGCTCAATCCAACCACTCGGTGTGAAACGTTCCCTCTTTGTCAACACGTTGATAGGTGTGGGAGCCAAAGCAGTCGCGCATGGCTTGAACTGCATTTTGTGGCAGGCGAGCTGTGCGATAGCTGTTGATGTAGTCGAGGGTGCTGCTCAAGCACGGCACAGGAATTCCGGCCTCAGCGGCTCCTGCAACGACTTGGGCTAAACCAGAAAGTCGGGTGTTGACCTGATTGGCAAACCAAGGATCAATCAGCAGATTGTTCAGCTGCGGATCGGTTGTGAATGCATCCTGAATCCGTTGGAGCAGTCGCGCGCGAATGATGCAGCCACCCTTCCAGATCTGAGCGATGGAAGGCATGTTCAAGTTGTAATCGTGCTCTGCGGAGGCGATCCGAAGAAGCTCCATTCCCTGGGCGTAGCTGGCCATGCAGGCGAGCACCATCGCATCCATCAGTGGTGCCATTCCATCGGCAGGGGTGCCTAGATCAAAGGCCTTGACCGCTGGGCCTTTGAGGATGGTTTCCGCTTTGACTCGTTGATCTTTCATCGAACTCATCACGCGGCCATTGAGAGCTGCATAAATGGTTGGCACAGACGCACCCATCTGCAAGGCACTCACCACAGTCCATAAACCCGTACCTTTTTGGCCAGCTTTGTCCTGGATCTTTTCGATCAGATCGCTCCCATCATCGGGATCCTTTGTGCGTAAGCAGACCTCTGTGATCTCAACGAGGTAGGAGGCGAGCTCCTCGGTGCTGTTCCAATGGGCAAAGACATCAGCCATCTGGGTGCCGTTCATCCCCCCAACCCTCTTCATGAGGTCATAGCCCTCAGCCAGGATTTGCTCGATGCCGTACTCGATTCCGTTGTGCACTGTTTTGACAAAGTGCCCTGAACCGCCTGGGCCGATGTAGGTGACACAAGGGCCGTCTTCGACTTGGGCCGCCATTTTTGTGACGAGGCTTTCAATGGCGTCGTAAGACGCTTTGGTGCCGCCGGGCATCATGCTCGGTCCTTCAAGAGCACCTTTGGCACCGCCAGACACGCCCATGCCAATAAAGCCAAAGCTCTTGCTTTCCAACTCGGCAACACGACGCTCCGTATCGTGATATTCCGAGTTGCCACCATCAATCAGGAGATCACCTTCGTCTAAAAAGGGAGAAATCTGTTCAATCACTGCATCAACTGGACCGCCCGCTTTCACCATCATCAAGATGCGGCGAGGTCGTTCTAATTTGTTGACAAAATCCTGAAGGTCGGTGGCTCCTTGAATGTTTTTTCCGGCACCCCGACCTTTCAGAAAGTCTTCCGTCTTTGAATAAGTGCGGTTGTAAACAACACTTGAAAAACCATTGCTCTCAGCATTGAGAACAAGGTTTTCGCCCATCACGCCTAGACCGATAAGACCAAAGTGAGACTTGGACATCAAAAACTGCATTCACTGAAGTCAGTGTGACCACAGGATCAAAAATCGGCTGCAAACTGGTCTACCTCTGTCAGGGATAAGAGATGGAAGCGCCGATTTTCTATTCAGTTTGTCGTCAAATCACTGTGTCGTCGGCAATCGATGCATTTTTAACGACAACGACGATTCCATTACGAATGTAGAAGCCTTGGTCAGGACGATCAGCTTCTTCGACGCGATCCTTATTCACGATGGTGACGTTTTTACCAATACGAGCATTTTTATCAAGAATGGCTCCTTTCACAGTGGTGCCTTCGCCAACGCCAACTGGAATACCGCCGCGAGCTCTTAAAGTTTCGCGTTCGCTTTGCGATTCAAAGAAGTCAGCTCCCATCAACAATGAATCCTGCAGGACCACATTGTTTTCCACGCGACTGCGCACCCCAAGTACAGAGTGGTGGATGCTGCAGGCCTTAATAATCGATCCCTCACTAATAATCGAATCTGTGATCTGGCTGTCTACAAACTTGCTCGGGGGCAAATACCGAGGACGTGTGTAAATCGGGAAGGCTTCGTCGTAAAAGCTGAAGGGTGGTGTTGGTTGCTGAGTGAGGGCCAGATTGGCTTCATAGAAAGCACCGATGGTTCCAATGTCCTCCCAGTAATCGTCAAAGACGTAGCTCTTGAGAGTGTCGCCACGTGACAGGGCTTCAGGGATCACTTCCTTGCCGAAATCCTTATGGCCGGGATTGGCGTCCAGGAGATCGAAAAGCGTTTTGCGACTGAACACATAGATGCCCATGGACGCGAGGTAAGGGCGCTCCTTGGAGGACTCAACGCTGAGGCCAAAACGGGAGGTGTCAACCGCCATGGCCTTCAAGGAATCTCCTTTGGGCTTCTCGCGGAACTCCTTGATATTTCCGTCCTCATCGGTGCGCATCAAACCGAATGCTTCTGCTTGCGCAGCATCCACAGGCAGAGCTGCAACCGTGAGGTCAGCGCCGGTACTGCGGTGATGCTCTACAAAACGGCTGTAGTCCATTCGATAGAGCTGATCACCGGAAAGGATCAGGTATTCATCAACATCCCATTCGCGGAACAGAGTTTGGTACTGGCGCACCGCATCCGCTGTTCCTTCGAACCAGGATGGGCTATCGAGCGTTTGTTGCGCAGCTAAGACTTCCACAAACCCTTGCCCAAATCCGGCGTTGAGGTTGTAGGTCTGGCTGAGGTGACGATTCAGTGACGCGCTATTGAATTGCGTCAACACATACATCTTGTTGATGTTGGAGTTGATGCAATTGCTGATAGGAATATCAATGAGGCGATATTTGCCTGCCAAAGGCACTGCTGGCTTGGCTCTCATCTTTGTCAGTGGTTGGAGACGGGTGCCAGCCCCTCCCCCGAGAATGATTGCCAGTACTCGCTTCATGCAGCTCCCGCCTTTCGGCTATGCGGGGCAAACTTACTGGATTTTTCGCGTTCGCAACCAACCCTTGGGCCAGATCGTGGAGATTGCAGGAAATTAATCTTGTGACTGCGCTCCAGAGTCCAAATCAAAGATTTTTTCCACGACCTGGAGTGCCTGTTGTCGTTCGCTGCGTTGCTGTGGACTGCGGAGCTGAGTCACAGGTGTGTGAAGGATCTTGTTGATCATTCCCTTGGTTAAGGCTTCCACAACCTTGCGTTCTCGCGCTGAGAAATCAGGACCCATGCGGCTTAGTGCTTTGGTGAGTTCCTCGACTCGGATCTCCTCAAGTGATGCCCTCAAGCGGTTGATGGTGGGAACGGCTTCCAGGCTGTCCCACCACTCGAGGAATAGCCGTCCCTCCTCTAAGAGCAGTCCTTCAGCCTCCCGAGCAACCTGCTGTCGAGCTTCCTGGTTCCGCTCTACAACCTCTTGTAGATCATCCACATCGTGAGATTCCACCCCGGACACCTCGCGTACATCGGAAGCAATGTTGCGAGGAACCCCGATATCAATCAGTCGCAATGTGCTGCGGCGATTCAGAGCGTTCAATCTGTTGGCGTCAATGATCGGGTCATCGACTGCTGTGCTCGTAAAGACCAACGAACAGGTGCTCAAGCACTGATCAAGATCGTTGAGTCCCCGGCAGTGAATGGGAAGGTTCGGAAAGTCGGTTGCTAAGGCTGAGGCGCGTTCAATGGTGCGATTCAGTAACACCACTCCAGATGCTCCCTTCGACTGGAGGTGTTGAAGCAACAAACGACTCATGCGCCCAGCACCAACAACGGCTATTTGCTCCGTTTCAAGCGTGACCAACGCATCTTGGCCGCGTGATTGTCCAAGTTTGAGTTGAGCCAACTCAACCGCTGCTGAGCTCACGGACACAGCACCGGTGCTGAGATTGGTTTCAGAGCGGACTCGCTTTCCTGTGCTGACAGCCTGCGTTAACAGACGATTGAGAATGGGACCGATTGATTTGTGTTCTTGGCCCAGGCGCATCATTTTCTTGACCTGGGACAAGATTTGCCCTTCACCAAGAACAAGGCTGTCGAGTCCTGCAGTCACTCGCATCAAATGCGCAATGGCTTCGTCATGGTGATAAGTGAAGAGGTGTGGAGAGAGATCACGGCTTTCCAAACCGGAGTGGCCACTCAGAAAATCGCGTACAGCAGCAATCCCTAAATCTGGATTGCGGACCAAGGTGTAAATCTCCAGTCGATTGCAGGTGCTGAGGATCGAGGCCTCCAACACCTGCTCATGATTGCGCAGGTTTTGTAGGGATTCCTCCATGGTTTGCTCAGGAATGCTGAGCTTTTCGCGCACTTCGACCGGAGCCGTTCGATGACTGAGGCCGATGACGGCGATATGCATGGAGAAAATCCCTCTGTTGCTGCGTGAATCAGTTCAAAGCGATGCTTTGAGCTCCATCCTTCATGTGGATGGTGTTGGTGAAACTGCAGGTGTTGTTCAGGTTGCTGATGATCAAGCTGCTCGTGCGGGTGCAATCAGTTTCAAACTTCACTCCGTTGAAAAGAAGACCATCTGTGATGCCGCTGCCGGCGAACACAACGTGCTCTCCGCAGGCAAGCTCACTGGCTTCATACACCTTATCTGGGTCGGTAATGCCCATTTCTGCGAGGCGGGCGAGATTGCCTTCCTTCGTCATATCGGCCCACTCAGAGGTCTGAGCAATGGCTGGGTCATACACCAGTTGTCCTTGGAAGTGTCCGCCAAGTGCACGCATCGCAGCAGCGGAGATCACTCCCTCAGGAGCCGCACCAATGCCCATCAAGCAGTGGGTTCCAGTTCCAGCAAAACCACAAGCAATCGCTGCCTGCACGTCACCATCAGAAATGGGCTGAATACGAGCGCCGGTGGCGCGGATTTCAGTGATCAGATCTTTGTGGCGGGCACGATCCATCACAACGATGGTGAGTTCATCAGGAGCAAGGCCCAGGCACTCACTAAGGATTTTGATGTTTTCAGTCGCTGATTTGCGAATGTCAACCTTGCCCTTTGCAGCCGGTGGCGCTGCCAACTTCTTCATGTAGAAGTCGGGAGCGTTGAACAGTCCACCACGGTCGGAAGCCGCGAGAACCGCCATGGAGCCGCGCTGGCTGTAGGCACAAAGATTGGTGCCTTCACAAGGGTCAACGGCAAAATCCACACCAGGGCCAGTGCCGGTACCCACTTCTTCTCCGATGTAGAGCATGGGAGCTTCGTCGCGTTCCCCCTCGCCGATCACAATGCGCCCCTGCATTTGGATCTGATTCATGCGCTTGCGCATGGCATCAACAGCCAATGCATCCGCTTCATCCTTCAGACCTTTGCCGGAGAGCGTGGCGGAAGCGATGGCGGCCTGCTCGACGATCTCGAGAATTTCCTGGATGAGAGTGCGATCCACGTAAGTGCTGCGGGGGTAAAGAGAGGCTTTGAGGAGAAAGCCTGCAACAGCAGGGATTTCTGTCTCATATGCGCGGCTCACTGTATCAGTGGTGTCAGCGCTCTTTACAATCTGCCCATCCCTTAGCCCCCTCCGCTATGAGCACCAAACCCCTGGTGATCTCTCCATCGATCCTGTCTGCTGACTTCTCTCGTCTGGGTGAGGACGTCAAAGCCGTTGATGAGGCAGGTGCTGACTGGATTCATGTCGACGTCATGGATGGTCGATTTGTTCCCAACATCACGATTGGCCCTCTAATTGTTGAGGCCTTGCGTCCGGTTACTAAAAAACCTTTGGACGTGCATCTCATGATTGTGCAGCCTGAGAATTACGTCGAAGAATTCGCAAAAGCGGGGGCAGATATTATTTCTGTACAAGTTGAGGCCTGTCCTCATTTGCATCGCAATCTTGCTCAAATTAAAGACCTTGGCAAAATGGCTGGGGCTGTTCTTAATCCCAGTACTCCACTGGACACCCTTGAGTACTGCTTAGAGCTTTGTGATCTTGTTTTGATCATGAGTGTGAACCCTGGTTTTGGGGGACAGAGTTTTATCGATAATCAAGTCAAGAAAATCAGTGATCTTCGTCGGATGTGTGATGAAAAAGGCTTGGATCCTTGGATTGAAGTGGATGGTGGCGTGAAGGGCGCTAATGCTTGGAAAGTGATTGAAGCTGGTGCGAATGCGATCGTGAGCGGTTCGGGTGTGTTCAACCAGCCCGATTACGCAGCGGCGATTCAGGGGATCCGTAACAGCAAGCGCCCGTAGACATGTGACGTAGAGCCAGGCTGCTCTGTTGTTGCTTCGATCGGTTTTTATTCACTGTTAGCCCCTGCCAAATCGCAGGGGTTTTATGATGCACTATTGAGTTTCGATTAATGCTTCGAAGGCTGAATTGCTTGAGCTTACGTCGCGCAATAGTCAATAGAATTGTTTAATTGGCCTCATGGGTTTTGCGAAACTTTGGTTATTTTTGAAGATGCTTAAGTTTTTGTCTTTGCGGCGATTGCAGCTAGCGTTGGCTCGTTGATGTTGGCTTTGGTTGATGGGAGATAATTGTTCCTGTTTCTCTTCGCAGTTTCAGGTATTAGATTTTCATTTGAAATCTTTTCTGTAATCTTTGCATTGGTAAGACGAGTGAAGGCTTTGAGTTGTTTCGTCGATGGCGCAGCTAAACCCTTCTCTGAAGGCGGCACGCTTCATGGCTTCGATTTGAGAGACGGCGTAAATACCAAGCGCAATCACGATGAACAGTGAAATTCCTGCTCCCGTGCCTTTTGGATAAAATTTCATAGCAATTGGTCAAGGCGTGAATGAGTTTAGGATGCAAATAATGAGATGTAAACAATGTCAGATCAAGATCTTCGGCTTGAGTCTGCTCTGCGATGGGATTGGTATTGATGAGGGGGCTGGCTGGAATCCTTATGTGCTTTTGTGATTTTTGCCTACGAGCCAAGCACTAAATGCAAGCATGAGTACGCATCCGCAGAATTGAAGTAATTCTGAAATTGATTGCACTTGAAAGCTAATCATCAGCTTGAATGCTGTGACGATCAATGCCACAATGATGACATTGGTTAGCTTTTGTTTTAGGCCTTCAAGTGAGGTGATGCTAAGAATATTTCGCCTTTCTTGGGATAGGTCTTGAAGTCGTGGATCAATATCGGAAATAATTAGCTCGTACACGCCATATCCAAAAATAAGTAGGGCAATGCCAATCACATAGTAATCAATGCCTCCAACCACTTTTCCGAGTAATAAAATGCTTTTTTCTGAATTTAAGTAACCATTGAAGAGTTTGTGAAGTGCGTGGATCTCCTCTTGGGTTCCAAGGATGAAGCAGCTGACGCTGCCAAGGAGACTCATGACAACAGGCAGGATGGTGACCAATCGGAATCGCCAAAGTAAATGTTCAAAACGAGATTCGAATCGGGCTCTCCGACTTTTCTTAATCTCAAGTTCTGCCATTTGATCATTCATGGTTGATTGTTAATAACCCTGGTTCCTGTCATTAAACGCTTGTGGTCGGTGGATTGGTTTGAGGCGGTAGTGGTCGCGGTGTAAACAATGCCGGAATGGACAGCGTGATCAAGGCGCTACCCACGGCCAGCAATACGAGCAGGGGCACTGGTTTGACGAGGGGCTGCCTCTCTAAAACGGCTCCACAGCGCACACAAATCGGCGTCGCTCCTGGGGGTGGGTGCAGGACAACAGCTGGTCCACAACAGCATTCTGGGCAACGAAAACGGGGCATGAATGTTTTGGGTGGTGGCGAATCCCGCGCTACCAGGCAGTGAATTGCGACAATCATGCGTTGCCGACAGTTGTTCTGCCATGCCCCTCAGCTCTTTGGTGCGTCTGTTGCAGACCTCTGCGCTGAGCGGTGAGTTGTGCGAACGGGCGGGACGAGACCAAAGGCTGTTGATGCGCGGTGCTGGCCGAGCCGCTAGGGCGTTGGTGGCCAGTGCCTTGGCTCGTCGCATGGACCAGCCCCTGCTGGTGGTTGTTCCTACCTTGGAGGAAGCAGGACGTTGGACAGCTCTCTTGGAGCTTATGGGGTGGTCGCGTGCCCAGCTGTATCCCACCAGTGAAGGGTCTCCCTATGAACCTTTCGACTCCACCACCGAAATCACCTGGGGGCAGCTCCAGGTTTTAAGTGAACTGCAAACAGACCGCAGCACAAGCGATTTGGCGATCGTTGCCACAGAGCGATGTCTGCAGCCCCACTTGCCGCCTCCGCAGGCATTGGCAGAGCATTGCCGGGCCTTGAAAAAGGGTGATGTTGTGGATCTCGAAGAGTTGTCGACTTATTTGAGCCAACTTGGCTATGAGCGTGTCTCGACGATTGATCAAGAAGGAACATGGAGCCGTCGCGGCGACATTGTTGATGTCTTTCCCGTCAGTAGCGAGCTCCCCGTGCGATTGGAGTTCTTTGGGAATGAACTCGACAAGCTTCGCGAATTTGATCCGGCGAGTCAGCGCTCCCTCGACGCGGTCGACACGCTCAAGCTCACTCCAACCGGCTTCAGTCCTCTGATTGCTGAACGTCTGCGCGAGCAGGTGCCTGATGACCTTGACCAGCTGCTGAGTGAGGCGCAGATTACTGAGCTGCTGGAGGGCGGAACCCCTGAGGGGATGCGGCGCTTGATGGGATTGGCCTGGGATGCACCTGCGTCTCTGCTCGATTATTTGCCTGCTGAGTCGTGCATCGCCATCGATGAGCGTCGTCATGGAAGGGCCCATGGGCAGCAATGGCTTGATCACGCCGAAGAGCAACATGCCGAGCTGCCTGTTTCGATTCCCGCTTTGCATCGCCCTGTGGAAGAGGCGATGGAACTTGCCGAGGCGTTTTCTGGCTTCGATCTGGCCGAACTTCTTGAGGACGATAGTCACCTCAATGCGTTTGATCTCGCCAGTCGACCTGTTCCCTCTTACCCCAATCAATTTGGAAAACTCGGTGAATTGATCAAACAGCACCAACGGGAGCGTCAAGCTGTTTGGTTGTTGTCAGCGCAGCCCAGCCGCGCTGTTGCTCTGCTTGAAGAACACGACTGCATCACGCGTTTTGTCCCCAATGCAGCGGATACGCAAGCGATTGATCGCCTGATTGAGCAGGGCACACCTGTGGCCTTGAAAACCCGAGGAACGGCTGAGCTCGAAGGACTGCAACTGCCCGCTTGGAGGGTTGTGCTGCTCACTGACCGCGAATTTTTTGGACAGCAATCACTCACCAGTAGCGGTTACGTGCGCCGGCGGCGCAAAGCGTCCAGTCGCACGGTTGATCCCAACAAGATGCAGCAAGGGGATTTCGTGGTGCATCGCAACCATGGGATTGGTCGTTTTAAAAAGCTCGAAAAATTAGCGATTAGTGGTGAGGTTCGCGATTACCTCGTCGTTCAGTATGCCGATGGCATCTTGCGAGTGGCCGCTGATCAGCTGGGGAGCCTTGGTCGGTTTCGCGCCAACAGTGATACGCCGCCGCAGCTCAGCAAAATGGGTGGCTCCGCTTGGGTGAAAGCGAAGGAGAGGGCTACCAAGGCGGTTCGCAAAGTTGCCCTTGATCTGGTGAAGCTCTATGCCGAGCGCCATCAAGCTGCAGGATTTGCCTTTCCGACCGATGGGCCATGGCAGGTTGAACTGGAGGATTCCTTCCCCTACGAACCCACCTCGGACCAGCTCAAGGCCACGGTGGATGTGAAGCGTGACATGGAAAAACCAGAGCCGATGGATCGCTTGGTTTGCGGTGATGTGGGCTTCGGGAAAACAGAGGTGGCCATTCGAGCGATTTTCAAAGCCATTACCGCTGGCAAACAGGTGGCGATGCTGGCTCCCACAACGGTGTTAGCGCAACAGCATTGGCGAACGCTCTCAGAACGCTTTGCCCCATACCCGATCAAGGTGGCTCTTCTCAATCGTTTCCGCACGGCAGGTGAGCGCAAAACAATTCTTGAGGAGCTCAAAACAGGCACGATTGATGCTGTGGTGGGCACGCACCAGTTGCTCAGTAAGAACACGGCTTTCGACAAACTTGGCTTGCTGGTGGTGGATGAGGAACAACGTTTCGGTGTGAATCAAAAGGAAAAAATCAAGGCCTTGCGCAAGGACGTGGATGTCTTGACGCTCTCAGCCACGCCCATTCCTCGAACCCTTTATATGAGCCTCTCTGGGGTGCGTGAAATGAGTTTGATTACGACTCCACCCCCCTTGCGCCGGCCGATTAAAACCCACTTGGCGGCGCTGGATGACGAAGCCGTTCGCAGTTCTATTCGCCAAGAACTTGATCGTGGTGGCCAGGTGTTTTATGTGGTGCCTCGCGTGGAGGGGATTGAGGAGGTTGCCGGCAAGCTTCGTGAGATGCTTCCTGGCCTCAAGCTCCTCGTTGCCCATGGACAAATGGCCGAAGGTGAGCTGGAGAGCGCGATGGTGGCGTTCAACGGTGGAGAAGCCGACGTGATGCTTTGCACCACCATTGTGGAGAGCGGGCTCGACATTCCTCGCGTCAACACGATTCTGATCGAAGATGCGCACCGGTTTGGACTCGCTCAGCTCTATCAGCTCAGGGGACGCGTGGGGCGTAGCGGTGTCCAAGCTCATGCCTGGTTGTTTTATCCCGGAGATGCCTCGCTCAGTGAGGCGGCACGACAGCGTTTACGCGCGATCCAGGAATTCGCCCAGCTCGGCAGTGGCTATCAACTGGCGATGCGGGATATGGAGATCCGGGGGGTGGGCAACCTGCTCGGTGTGGAACAAAGCGGACAGATGGAGGCCATTGGTTTCGATCTCTACATGGAGATGTTGCAAGAGTCGTTGGCTGAAATTCAGGGGCAAGACATTCCCGCTGTGGACGATACGCAGGTGGATCTGCAGGTCACGGCGTTTATCCCTGCCGACTGGATCGTCGATGCCGACGAGAAGATGTCCGCCTACCGGGCTGCATCCGAGTGTCTCAGTTCAGAAGCTCTGGTGGAACTGGCTGCTGGTTGGGCCGATCGTTACGGGGCCTTGCCCGGGCCGGTTCAATCCCTGTTGCAGTTGATGGAACTCAAGCTGCTCGCGAAACGTTGCGGATTCGCCCGGATTCGTCCGGAAAAACCAAATATTGCGCTCGAAACGCCGATGGAGGAACCCGCGTTTCGTCTGCTCCGTCAGGGCTTGCCTCAACATCTCCATGGTCGACTCGTATATCAGTCAGGAAGTGGAAGCGTTGCCAAGGTCCTGGCCAGAGGCCTTGGGGTCCTGCCCATGGAGAGGCAGCTCGATGAGCTCAAAGGCTGGCTAGAGCAGATGGCATCACAGATTCCGGATCCGGATGGACTGACGCGTGAGCAGCGTGAGCAACAGCAAAAAGACCAGAACGAAGCGGTTTTGACGGTTTGAGCTCAAGCCCGCCCTGGAAAGATGAGAAAGTGCAACACAATTCGCAATCCTTCGTTACTATGTGGCGATACGGCGTGTTACCCAGTGGCTGAATTCATCGATCCAATTGCATCGGAAAGCTCCCTCAGCCTTCTAGGCAGTTTGGTTGGTGCAGCAGCACTGGGAATTTTCGCCATGTGGCAGAACGATACGGAAAACGATGACGACGACTCGTCTCCAGGTAGTGGCCTGATGCAACCCGTCGCTTAGGCCGAGCTTCGCTCACATTTAGTCATAAGAATCACCCTTTTGGGTGATTTTTTTTGTGTATTACTGTCCGACGCTGTGAGGTGCTCTCCGACGGCTGCCCATGCCAATCAAGCCGCTTGACTTCTTTAAAGAATGGCCATCGATTGCATGCTTCACCCCTGTGCTTCTTCTTCTCGCTGCAGCACCTGTTCATGCTCAATCTTGGGCAGCGGTTGATGCCTTGCGCAACAAACTCTCGTCTCATGGCGTGAGAGTGTTTCAACGCAATTGCTCAACACGGGGATTGCAGGGGGCTTACCACCCGAAAAATGACACCTTGATTGTGTGTCGCACTCACCGCAATGCGGCAGAGGTTTGGAACACCCTGGCTCACGAAGCCACGCACAGAATGCAGCGCTGCGCCGGTGGATCGATCACTCTTCCCAGTCAACATCTCATGATGTCTCGCGTCTTGAGACGGGAAACGCCAGAGGAATGGAAGTCGATTAGGGCGTATCCCCGTAGTCAGCATCTCGCAGAACTTGAGGCTCGCTATACGGCGAAACTTCCTGCCAAAGATGTCATGAAGCTCTTCGATCGCTACTGCGGCTCAACCGTTCGCGTGTAAGCACATCTCCCCAACAAACGAATCACAACTGAACGATGAATAATCTTCTCCTGCAATTAGCGATCGCAGCCCTTGGGCAAATGTCTGGGGGTGGCCTGTCTCAAACCCCATTCAATATTCCATCTAGGCCCTTTCCCATCAGGCGCCAGGTTCAACCTGTGTATCCCACGCGCTCGTCTAAAGCCTCCAATCTTCAGGTTGCCACTTTGGCTACCACCACCTGTTTGATGCGTTCCGGTTCAATCGAGCGGGCAGAGGCACTGACTTTGTTGGAACGACAAGGCCAAACCTGGGGATGGCCTAGGACTTGGGGACAACGCATTCCGCTGAGCAGCTTGGACGATGCCATCCACTCTGCTGGTGGCTGCACTGCTCTCTTGCAGAGGGTCCGTGAAGCTGCTCCAGCCAGAACGGCCATTATTCCTGCAACACACCAAGGCCGCAGGTACGCAGAGAGTCGAAGCGAACGCGAAGGGTTTGGGTTGGCTCCCTATCGCTGAAGTGCTGACTGAAGGTTGGCGGCTCCTGGTTGATACGTTCTTTCCGCTTTTGGAGCCTGTAGCGCTTTGAGCAGGGTGGTTTCCGCTACGCGGTACTGCCCATCTTTGTTGGTCCCCAACTGTTCAATCGTGAGAGTTTTAATCTCCTTCTCACTCATCTCCACAGGAACATCCGGGCGGATGCCGTTTTTATGGATATCGGTGCCTTTGGGTGTGAGGTATTTCGCAATCGTGACGGTCATCCCAGATCCGTCAGAGAGTCCGCGCACGGATTGGACGAGCCCTTTACCAAAGGTTTTTTGGCCTACCAGAACCCCGCGTTCGTTGTCTTGAAGCGCTCCTGAAAGAATCTCGCTTGCGCTCGCGGAGCCCTCATTGACCAACACCACCACTGGACGGTCTGTTAAAGCATTTCCTGTGGCACGGCGGACGTCCTGAATGCCCTCACGGGTTTTTGTGCTGACAATCGTCCCTTCATCCAGCCATTGACGGGCAATGTCGACGCTGGCTTCGAGCAAGCCACCTGGGTTGCTGCGCAAATCAAGGACGTAACCCTGAGATCCTTGTTTTTCAAGGTCGCGAATCGCTGCTCGCATCTCTTTGGAGGCATTCGCGTTGAATTGCTTGAGGCGGATGTAGCCCACCTTGGTTCCGTTGGCACTGGTGTTGAGCTGACTGTCGACGGCCTGGATTTCAATGCGAGCCCGAATGAGGGGAACCTCAAGGATGGAGCCATTGCGGCGTAAGCCCAGGACGACGTCGCTTCCTTCCGTTCCACGAATGAGCTTCACCGCATCTTCCGTTGTCATTCCCTTGGTGGGTTGACCATCAATCGAAACGATGACGTCCTTGGGTTGGACCCCGGCTTTGGAGGCAGGTGTGCCTTCAATCGGCGACACCACCACAATCTCTTTGGTGTCTTTGTCTAATGAAATTTGTATGCCGACACCGGTTAATTCCCCCGACGTGTCAATTTGCATTTCCTTGAACTCTTTTGGGTCCAGGAATCGGGTGTAAGGGTCATCAAGACTCGCCAACATTCCTCGAATCGCTTCATAGGATTCCTCTGTTCCTGCATAAGACTTGGAGAGCAAATCCTTGCGAAGGATTGACCATTGATCGAGGTCATATCCGCCTGAAGAATCCAGGAAATCTCGATACACGATCTGCCAGACCTGATCAATCACCTCTTTCGGGCTATTGGTAATTGATGACGATGTCGTGCTTGGCAAACCCAAACCAGGATTTGCCACGACAACAGCCGCTGTAACAGCCCCTGCGCCTAGAGCTAAAAACCAGCTGTGACGTTGAGATCCTTTGGTGCCGAAATTTTTAGCGCTCATATCGTCCATGAGGACCTTTTAAGCACCCTAACGACATCAGTCGGGTTCAACCCAGCGGCCGTCGTCTTTGATGAGCTGAACCAAGGCTGCCACCCCCTCAGACTCGGGTACTTTTCGGATCTCATCACGGTTGCGATACAGGGCGATCACCCCAGGCCCCTTGCCGACGTAACCGTAGTCAGCATCAGCCATCTCGCCAGGTCCATTCACAATGCAACCCATCACCGCAATGTCGAGACCGGTGAGATGAGAGGTGGCGTTTCGGACCTGATGAAGAACCTCCTCAAGATTAAACAAAGTGCGACCGCAGCTCGGACAGGCCACGTATTCGACCATCGTCTTGCGGATTCCCAGTGCCTGCAGAATCGAAAAGCACACGGGAATTTCCTTTTCAGGAGCTTCTGTGAGGGACACCCGCAGGGTGTCTCCAAGCCCTTCTGCCAGCAACGTTGCGATTCCTGCCGTGCTTTTAATTCGGCCGTAGTCGCCATCACCTGCTTCGGTGACTCCTAAGTGCAGGGGGTAGTTGAACCCTTCACGATCCATGGTGTCCGCCATCAATCGGTAGGCCGCCAGCATCACGGGCGCCCGCGATGCCTTCATTGAAATCACGATGTTGTGAAAATCGAGTGAATCGCAGATGCGTACGAACTCCATGGCCGATTCGACCATGCCTTGAGGGGTATCTCCATAGGTGAACAGCATGCGTTCAGCCAAGGAACCGTGATTCACTCCAATTCTCAAGGCCTTGTTTTGCTCTTTCAGGACTTGAACGAGCGGAGCAAATGTTTCCTTGATTCTTTCTCCAATCGCATCAAACTCGTCTTTGCTGAACTCCTGGCGATTGGGATCTGGTTTGTCGAAAACAAACAACCCAGGATTAATGCGCACTTTGTCGACGTGCTTGGCGACTTCTAGGGCAATGCGGGTGCCGTTGTGATGGACATCGGCCACGAGTGGGATCTTGCATCCCTGTGCTCGAAGTGCTGAGCGAATCTTCCCCATCGCGATGGCATGACCGATCGACGGAGTCGTGACACGCACGATTTCGCATCCGGCATCGGCTAGCCGACGAATTCCCGCGACCGACCCGTCGATGTCAAGCGTGTCCTCATTAATCATCGATTGCACCGCAATCGGATGCTCACTTCCGATGGGTACATCGCCCACCATCACCGTGCGCGTCACCCGGCGATGAATCTTGGTGTCGTAACGCTGCGAGGCGGTCATCAAGGATCGCTCGAATCTGGAGATAACCCTGACACAACCCCGTTCAGTGCGCGCTTGACGTGGGTCAGATCAGCCATAAACAGCGACCGGGGCTTCCCAGGGTCTCGTGAAGGATTTCGCAAGAGGTACGAGGGATGAAAACTCGGCATCACTGAGCGCCCTTCCCATTCCGTCCACTGCCCCCTTAATCGACTAATCGGTGTACGGCATTGGAGCAGTGACGCTGTGGCTGTTGCTCCAAGAATGAACAAGATCTCTGGATCGACCTCCAGAATTTGACGATCAAGCCACGGTCTGCAGGCCATGAGCTCTGCTGGGGTGGGGCGTCGGTTACCAGGGGGGCGGCATTTGATCAAGTTGCAGATGTAAGTGTCGTCTGCTTGATCAAGCCCCACCTCGGCTAGGCATGCATCCAAGAGGCGACCGGATCGCCCAACAAAAGGACGCCCCTGAGCATCCTCATCAGCCCCTGGCGCTTCTCCAATCACCATCAGCCGCGCTGAAGGGTTTCCACGACTGACCACAACAGTCTTGCGTTCTTGCGCCAGATCACAGCGCTGACACTGGAGACAGGATGCCTCGAAGTCTTCTAAGGACACGCGCATGGATCGCTCAGCTCAAAACCCTATGAGCCAGTGGAACCTTGCGTCAGCACCAAGGTGAGAAAGGGCTGCCCTTCTGGATCCTCCATCCAGCATTCCGCTCCAAACGATTCCAGACGAGTGGTTTCGCGCCGCCGCGCTCCCAAGCCCTCCAGTTGCTCGATCCAACCGGCCAGCTCCGTCTCTGGATGGTCGGTTCCAATCCGCTGAAAACAAGGGGCCAGGGCTGCACCTTGCACGGGCCAAGGCCGTTGACGGGAAGGGCGATAAATCTGCAGTGTTCCGCCCATGGGTAGAGACAGCATCCAGTGCTGGTCTGACAGTCCTTGACGGCACGCACATCCCAGAGCGTTCGCATAAAACTCCGCGAGAGATTGGGGATTGTTGGCCGCCAACACCCAACTCAATGAGGTCGTTTCAGCTGACATGGTCGGCATGGACAACATTTCGATCCAGGCTGTCATCAGCACATCGGTGTTGTCACCGACGCCACATCAGGCAGGATGATGTTTCACATATCCGAGCATCCATCGAGGGGGTGCCGTGCTGATGCCAGGCCCCCCATTTCTCTCGCACCGAGCTTTGGCTCTGCAGCCATCGCTCACACTTGCCATCAGCGCCCGAGCAAAAGCCCTGCAGCAAAAGGGTGTGGATGTGTGCAGCTTGAGTGCGGGGGAGCCGGATTTCGGGACGCCAGACTTCATTGTTGAGGCGTCGATCCAAGCCCTAAGGGATGGCATCACCCGGTATGGACCGGCTGCTGGCGATCCAGAGCTGCGGGCTGCCATCGCTCAGAAATTGAGTCTTGAAAACAACATCCCCACCAAAACCGATCAGGTTTTGGTCACCAATGGCGGAAAACAGGCGATTTACAACCTGTTTCAAGTTCTTCTGAACCCAGGAGATGAAGTCATTATTCCGGCCCCGTATTGGTTGAGTTACCCAGAAATTGTTCGCTTGGCTGGGGGAAACCCTGTCACGGTGTCGTCGTCAGCAAGCGATGGGTTTGGACTTGATCTCAACAAGATTGAACAATCCATCACCCCGTTAACCAAGGTTCTGGTGCTCAATTCACCGGGCAACCCAACAGGTCGTGTGTTGAGTCTCAGTGAACTAGAAGCCCTGGCAGAGCTTGTGCGAAAGCATCCCAACCTGATGGTGATGAGCGATGAAATTTACGAATACCTGTTGGAAGAGGGTGAATCCCACCACAGTTTTGCTGCCGTAGCTCCAGATCTCAGAGAGCGGTGTTTTGTGGTGAATGGTTTTGCCAAAGGCTGGGCCATGACCGGTTGGCGACTCGGATATCTCAGTGGTGACAGCACGGTGATCAAGGCCGCGTCTGCCCTGCAAAGCCAAAGCACAAGCAATGTGTGCAGCTTTGCTCAACGGGGTGCTTTGGCGGCGCTTCAGGGCTCTCGGGACTGCATCCGCGAGATGGCTGCTAGCTACAACACGCGGCGTACTGAGCTTTGTACTGGGCTTCAACAGATGGAGGGCATCACTCTCGTACCACCGAGAGGCGCCTTTTATGCCTTTCCTCGCTTGCCTGATGCCATTCCCGATTCGTTGGCCTTTTGTGAGCGTGCTCTCGAGGAGGAAGGACTGGCGATCGTTCCCGGTGGTGCCTTTGGCGATGATCGTTGCGTCAGGCTGTCTTGTGCCGTTTCGCGTGAGACGATTTCCGATGGGCTCAGTCGGTTTCAGAGTTTGTTGACTCGTCCATAACCTCATCATTTGTCAGGCATGACCAATCATTTGACACGGGTCCGAAAAAAAGGGGCCGTTGTTCTTTTGGCTCTTCTCTGTAGTCAGGGCACAACGGTCCTTCCAGCGAACGCTCAACCAACCCTCAGGATCGGAGCCATACCCGATCAAAACCCAGAACGGTTAAACCGTCGTTACGGCCAACTTGCCGCCGAACTCAGCGACACTCTCAAGGTCCCTGTCCGGTACGTGCCAGTGAGCAATTACCCAGCGGCCGTCAGTGCTTTTAGGACCGGAAGTCTCGATCTCGTTTGGTTTGGAGGTCTGACAGGGATTCAGGCTCGACTTCAAACGCCAGGTGCCAAGGTTCTGGCACAACGAGCCATCGACGCGAAGTTTAATAGTGTTTTTATCGCCAATACTTCATCAGGTTTACAACCCATTAGCAGCATTGATGGTCTGAAAAGCCTTAAAGGAAAGCGCTTCACCTTTGGATCAGAAAGTTCCACGTCGGGACGACTGATGCCCCAGTATTTTATGGCCCAAGCGGGCGTGACTCCCAAGCAAATCGCTGGTGGACAAGCAGGTTTCAGTGGAAGTCACGATGCCACGATCGCTTTGGTGCAGAGCGGTTCCTATCAGGCTGGTGCTCTGAGTCAGCCTGTCTGGAATGTGGCCGTTAAGAACGGGAAAGTGGATCCCACAAAGGTGAAGGTGATTTGGAAAACCCCTTCTTTTGGGAATTACCACTGGGTGGTACGCCCCAATCTTGATCAACGCTTTGGGAAGGGATTCACCACGAAACTCCAGAAGGCCATTTTGGCTTTAACCCCCACCAACGTGCGACAGAAAACCATCTTGGAGTTGTTTGCCGCCAAACGTTTCATTCCAGCGCAGGAATCTCAATATCAACCCATTGAGCAGGTGGGTCGTCAGCTCGGCAAGATCCGTTGACCTCTCTTCTTGAGTTGGTGAACGTCAGCCTGAGTGGCCCAAGAGGAGATCGACTGCGCTCGATCTCCCTCTCGGTGTTTGAGGGAGAGCGGATCGCCTTGCTTGGACGGAGCGGGGCCGGAAAGAGCACTTTGCTGGCCATCGCCAATGGCAGTCTTCGTGTTGAGCAGGGAGAGGTGCGTTGGTGTGGTGCGTCGATTCGCACCATGCCTCGTCGCCAAAAAAGGGAGATTGGAATGCTCTGGCAAGACCTGCTGCTTGTGGAGGAGCTCAGCGTTGGACAGAACGTCAACAGCGGTGCCTTGGGCCGTCACAACCTGATCTGGGCATTGGCCAATCTGTTGTTCAATGTGGATCAATCCGCCTGCAAAGATTGCTTGCAGCGGGCAGGTTTTGATGCTGATCTGATCGATCGTGGCTTGATTGATGCTCCGATCCGCCAGCTGTCAGGAGGGCAGAGACAACGCGTGGCTCTTGCCCGTTTGCTCCGTCAGCAACCGCAACTGATCTTGGCCGACGAACCGATTGCAAATTTGGATCCTGCAATCGCCTCTGACTTATTGGATCACTTCTTGAACCGTTCGCCCGAGGGGCAGCTGAATTGTGGCGCTCAGGCGATTGTGATCAGCTTGCATCAACCCGAACTCGTCCATCGCTTTGATCGTGTGATCGGTTTGCAGGATGGGCAGCTTGTGATGGACCAACCAGCAGATCAACTCACTCCTACTGACCTTTCCAGGTTGTACGCGGCCGGATGAACCGCCCGAGACCAGCGGCACCCCTGCTCACCTTGTTGCCTGCCATGGCTCTGGTGCCCGTTTTGATCGTGACTTTGATCGGGCTGCATGGAGGCGGGCTGTCGATTTGGCAGCAATTCCTTTCAGGAGCCCTGCATCCGTCGTTGGATCCCGATGTCCTTCATGCGGTTTGGCATGGTCTTGGAGTCACCATGGCCACGGCTTTTCTGAGCTGGAGTCTCAGCTTGTTGTTGGGTGTGCTTCTCGGCAGCGCTTGCGCGGATGTGGTGTGGAGAAGCTGGACTCTTCCCCCTTGGCCAGCGAAAGCGCTACGAGGGGTCCTTGCCATCCCAAGAGCGGTGCATGAGCTGGTTTGGGGCCTGTTGTTGCTTCAGGTGTTGGGGCTTCATCCCTACGTTGCTGTCGCTGCGATCGCGATTCCTTACAGCGCCCTCGTGGCAAGGATTTGGCGAGATCATCTCGACAGCGCAGATCATCGTCCTCTGAATGCCTTAATCAGCGCAGGGGTGCAGCCCCTGTCGGCCTTGATGACGGCTCTCAACCCAGGAATGGGCACTGTCTTGATGAGCTACGGGGGGTACAGGCTCGAATGTGCCTTGCGAAGCGCCACCTTGCTGGGGGTTTTTGGTTTAGGGGGGCTTGGAACCGAACTGCAGCTCACCCTTCAGTCGTTGCAGTTTCGTGAGCTGTGGACAGGGTTGTGGGTTCTATCGGCCGTGATGTTGATTCTGGAGCAGCTGTTGAGATTTTGGCGAGGACGTTCTGGAGACGGGGTTCAGGGTCAACGTCGAATTCTGTTGTTCGGCACCTTGACGATCGTTTTGGGATTGATCGGCACGTTTTGGCTACGGCTGATCGTTCCTGATCAGTTTTCTGGACTCAGCTGGATCGGGATGGAGGTTCCTTCCTGGACCCAGCTGAGTGCGGCCGCCACTGAGCTTCCTTGGCTGCGCATGATTTTGGAAACGCTGGGCCTCACCTTGTTGGCTGCGGGGATTGCGATCGGACTTCCCCCCCTGGCCTTGCTCATATGGCCCTCCTCCAGGTGGCATCAGTGTTGCTCGTTGTTCTGGGCCTTCATGCGCTGGATCCCACCGCCATTAATGGTGCTGCTCCTACTGCTCAGCAATCGCCCGAGCCTGGCGATTGGTGCCTTGGCGATCGGACTTCACAACAGTGGGGTGATGGGGCGGTTGCTGCTCGAAGGGCTTCAGCAACAAAGGGGCCAGCGTCAAGAAGCCCTCAGAGCGATGGGGAGTTCAGAGCGGATGAGCTGGTTGTATGGCCTGCTCAGTCCTCAAAGTCCTAGCTATCTGGCTTATGGGGCTTACCGCAGTGATGTGATCCTCCGCGAAACAGTGGTAGTGGGAATGATTGGGGGAAGTGGTTTGGGCTGGCAGCTGCTGGAATCACTCAGCTCCTTTCATTGGGCTGCGGTGGTATTAGTGCTTTGTTGCTATTGCGCCCTCACCATCAGTGGGGAATCACTCAGTGACCGCTGCCGTTCGCTCTGGCTGCAAAGCTGACGTCTGGATTGCGTGACCGCCAGTGATGACAACAGCGCCGCGGCAGCTTGTCGTGATCGGGGATAGTGGCGTGTACGGATGGGGTGATTCAGAGGGAGGGGGATGGTGTGAACGCTTGAGGCGTCAATGGATGACGATGCCCTCAGCCCCCGTGGTGTATGGGCTTGGCGTACGTGGGGATGGACTGGAGCGCATCGCTCAGCGATGGCAGCAAGAGTGGAGTTGCCGCGGTGAGCTCCGTCGCCAGCAGCCCGATGGTTTGCTGCTCTCGGTGGGGCTCAATGACAGCGCACGGGTGGGCCGGCTTGATGGACGGCAGCAATTGAGTGCTGAAGCGTTTCGCTTCGGGCTTGAGCAATTGCTTGCGGCGATGACGCCAGTCACTCAAGTCATGGTGATGGGGCTCAGCGTTGTTGATGAAGCGGTCATGCCTTTCGCTGATTGCCTTTGGTACAGCAATGAGGCAGTGGCTATCCATGAAGCGCAATTGGAGGAAACGTGCCTTGAAGCCGATGTTCCATTTTTAAGCCTGCACCGAGCGATGGCCGCAGAGCCCGATTGGTTGACCTGGTTGGAACCTGACGGCATTCATCTCAACAGCACAGGTCATCACTGGATTCATCAACGACTTCAGGAGTGGAAGCCACTTCTTCATTGGGCTGGTCTGGAGCCCCATTGTCAGTTCACATCCTTGATGACGTATTGATCCGGGGTCGGAAAATTCGCGCAAGGCTCTGAGTCTCTTCCCCCAGGGAGTTGATCTGGTCGAATTGCCCCTGAGCGATAAAGCTCGCAAAGTTGTTCTGGTGGGCGGCTTTCATACCATTCTTCAATCGATTGGGCGTTACTAGGCATCGCTTGTGTCATCGCTATACCGCTGAAAAGAGACAAAAAAACGAAAGTGATTGAGTGGTGAGTCCGTGATTTGATCATGGTTTAAGGGTTTGTATCGTTCCACTCATAGCAAGTGTTCACTCTTCGGATGGCTTGGTTTTCATCCTTTCGAGTGGAACCTTCCATTGGAAAGGAGGAGGGTGTAAAGGCAGATGAAAGCGACGTTGAAGGGGTCCAAATCACCCACATTTCATGCCTTCTCCTGAGAGCCTTCGACGGCGCGAGCACCGCAGATTATTGCCCCAGTCAATTCTTGAGCGCAACGATGCTGTGCTTGAACATCTTGGATTGGCGCACCATGCCGCCATCCATCAAGCGGCTCGCTTTCCAGGAGAGCAAGACGATTTAGTGCAGGAAGGTCGCTTGGGCTTGATTCATGGAATGGCCAACTTTGATCCTCAACGTGGATGTCGCATCAGCACCTATGTGTTAACCAGGGTGAACGGCCAAATCCTGCATTTCCGTCGCGATCGACAACATGCGCTGAGGATTCCTTGGCGTTTGAAGGACTTGCATAGTCGGGGTGTGCGTCTTCAGGCGCAACGGTTGCAACAGAGTCTGGATCCACTGGATGAGCGAGGCCTCGCAGCATCCCTCAACGTGAGCCCTCACCGTTGGCGAGAGGCCCTGATCGCTCACTCCCTCAGCTACGTGGCTTCGCTTGATGTTGCTCCTTCCATTCAGGCGGTAGACGGAGAGCTGAGAAGCTCCCTGCTTCATCAAATCGAGGATCCCTCATCTGTGCCTGTTTCGGTGGAGGAACCCAGCCTTCGCTGGTTGAAGGACGCTCTGAAGACACTTGAGCCTCAACAGTGTTGTTGGCTCCTTGCTCGCTATGTCGACAACATTCCAATCAAGGACCTTGCTTTGAGAGAAAAGGTTGATGCAGGCTTTCTACGCCAATCAATCCGAGAGTCGCTGAGCCGATTGCGACAGGCAGCACGACCTCTACAGCAGTGCCTCCCATTAGCCCGCAAGACCCAGCGCAAGCGCAATCAGCATCGCTAAGACGGCGGCCCAGGCGGTTTGCAAGCCGTTGACGATCTCATTGGTTAACCAGGTCACCCTCTCCTGAGCCAGAGCTCCCAGCAGGCTTTCCAGCAGGGTCGCGATCAGACCCACAAGTGCGACCACCAGCATCGCCGTGGGAGAGGTCACGATCGACAGCCCCGCCATCACCAGCATCATCAGCAGGCTGCCAGCGGCACTCGCCAGGGTGCCTTCCAGGCTCACGGCACCCTCCGTTCCTGCTGGCACTCTGCGAAGACTGGTGATCAACACTGTGGTTCGTCCCCAGCGTTTGCCGATCTCACTGCCAAAGGTGTCAGCAAGTTTGGCCGCGAAGCTGGCTGCAAATCCAATCAGCAACAGCGTCGGGGAGCCGAGACCTGCTCCAATCAAGAGAGCGATCACTGTGCCAGTCAAGGCAGATCCCCAAACGTTTGCTGGACCTCGCCGGCCACCTCGCGCCTCCGCAAGCCCTTGCTTCTGCTTTTGTGCAAAGCCAAGGCGCGTGACCATTGATCCCAGTACGAGGTAGATCACAACTGCAACCCAGCCTCTCCAGCCCAGGCAGCCCCAGAGGATTGTTCCAAGGATTCCGGCATGCACCCAACCCCTGCTAGTGAGAAGGGGAAGGCGCTGCGCCATGGCAATCAGCAGGCCATTGAGAAGCAGGGCAATCCCCCACATCGTGATGTTCTGGTCAGGCAAAACCATCGGTCTGTGTTGCACTGCCCTAAGGATCAGTCCATTCAGACTGTTTGGATTGGATAATCAGCCCACGTTGTCCACCGGAACCTGGCATGGTGCTGAAGAGCAAAGGCTTTTTCCTCAACCTTGAGGAAGGTGCTTCAACCGACCAGGTGCTTCAGATAGCGCCTGTGCGAGATCTTCCTGTCGAGGACGATCAAGAGGTCTCTCTTGCCCCGATTCCTGCCATCTCCAAACTGGTTGATGGGAGTCGCACGGTTGAGCCAGTCAAACCAGCTCAAGCGGTCGCGACGCCAGTTGCTGCATCTACACCAGCAACTTCTGCCCCCACAGCCCCTGCCCCATCTGCCCCCGCAGCGGCAACAGGTTCCCTGACGACGGCGGAAGCGATCGCAGCTGCTCTGGCGGAAGCGGAAGCGGCCCGTCCTGTCGTAACGCTCAGCACGTTTGCTCCTGAGATGATCCGGCCCGGTCGTGCTTTGCGTCCTCAGCGTCGTCGTCCAGGAAGAAACTTGAAGGGCTTCCGTGACATGGCCTCAGAACTGTTCAGCAGCTGACGCCACTTCAGTTGTCCATTTCAGTGGTCTCAGCAGTGGGTTTGCTCAGTGCTCAGCGTCGTACGACGCCAACTGCTGAGCGTTGTGACTCCTGCAATCGCTGCTGTGGAAGAGCGCAAAATATCCTCACTGAGACTGATCGGTGACCATCCTTCCCGGAGTGCCTGGGCTTGTTCCAGAGGGTCCCAGCCTCCCTCTGGGCCAATGGCAAGCCAGATGCAGCTCTCCTTTAGGGTCTGGCGCTGCAACCAGGGCTCCAATGCAGTCAGCTCTTCTAAGCGTGTGGTGGCAATCGCCAGACTGTCGTGATCCCCAGGCATCGTCCACCAGTCACCCGTGGATGCCAGCGGGAGGAGCTGGGGCATCCAGAGCCGCTCGCATTGCTCGACCGCTTCTTTCAGGATCAGTTGCCACCGTTCTGGCTTGTAGTCCGCCTGGGGTGTACTTCGCTCTGCTTGCAAGGGCTGGATGCAATCCACGCCTAATTCACAAGCCATACGCATCACGTCATCCATGCCTCGTCGCACCAGAGCAATCGCAAGGCCCAGCTGAGGTGTTTTGGCTGGGGTTGTGGTTGTACAACTTCCGGGGAGCAGCAGCTGTCCTTCCTCCTGAAGCCATCCTTCCCATAGATGGCCGCGGCCATCCACAACCGCCACAGGCGCTCCAGGACGCAGCCGTAAAACCCGGCGCAGGTAATGACGTTCGTCATCACGAAGGACCAGGCATCCATTGCGATCACGATCGGCCAATCGCTTGGGCTCGATCATTAGCCGACGCAGCTCCGCCACCGTTCGGTTCAGTTCAAGCCAGCTTGACGGGCTTCTCGATACAGCGCCTCAACACCAATTCTGTTGAGGGGGAGGCGCAATAACTCCAGAGCCAGGGATGGTTGCCCCCGTTGAATCAGCCAAGCCAGAAGCGGACGAAGGCTGCGTTCATTGAGAAGCCCTCCGAGCGTGAGCAAAGACCAAAGCAGGCGATGCAACCACGTGAATTGAATAATGAACCGGACCCGACGACTGGGGTGCTTGCGATAAAACACCAATCCCATTCGGGCGCGTTCTTTCTCTACGCGAATCAGGTCGGGGATTTGCTCCAGGCGAAAGGCTGGATGCCAGTGATAGCCAACCGCTTCAGGACATTTCACCAGCTCCACACCCATTTGCCTGAGCCGCTCTCCGAGCTCCAGGTCTTCCCATCCGTAGAGCCGGAATCCAACATCAAATAATCCGGAACGCTCCAATACATCCCGATCGATGGCTACGTTTCCCGTTGCGAAATATGCCCAAGACAAATCACGCAGTTTGTGCCGTTCTGCCGTTGGTTGATCAAAGTTGGCCGTATTGATCACGGCTCCATAGGTGAAACAGAGACGATTCCCCTGCTGATTCCAACGCCGACTTAAGGCATGCGCATGGGATGCCAGGAAGCTAGATGTGACGACTAAATCGCTATCGATAAAGACGATCACATCTCCTTTTGCATGATCAACACCGCGATTACGGCCTTCGGCAGGTCCGCCATGTTGTTGCTCTATCAAGCGGACATGGGGGAAGCGAGCTTCCTCTTGTCGCAACCAATCCGGGGTGCCGTCACTGGAGCCGTCATCAACGACAACCACTTCGTAGCTCTCGATTTCTCCGCTGGGATCTTGGTGTTCTAGTGCCTGCAGACACTTCTCAAGAATGGAGCGTCGGTTGTAGGTGGGGATGACGACGCTGATGAACATCCGTGTGAGATAGGCACAAGAAGACTTCAGCCTAAAGCCATAAAAAAGAGGGGTCTCCCCCCCTTGCTGAAAGCAATCGATGCGGAGTCACTCCAAAGCGATTAATCCGCAGCACCACCGTTGTTGGCAGTACCGGTTACGCCATTACCCGCACCTTCGCCACGGCCGTCATTGCGGAGCTTGCGTTTTTTAAATTTGCGGGCGTAAGCGCGATTGCGCTCCTGCTTTTCCTTCTTGAGGTTTCTGCGCTTAGCCATGCGTTTTGGAAGATTCCAACTCTTAAACTCAGACCAACTTAACGAATCGTCTGGTAGAGACGTCCATCTTCCATTCGAACAAGACGATCTGCCACATCAAGGATGCGGGGATCATGCGTCACCATCAGTACAGAACAGGACTGTTCTCGCGCTAACCGCTTCAATAACTCAACAACTTCTCGGCCGGTGCCGCTATCTAGCGCCGCGGTTGGTTCATCAGCGAGCAGGAGCTGAGGTTTAGCGGCAAGGGCTCTTGCGATCGCAACTCGCTGCTTTTGGCCCCCGGAAAGGTCATGGGGAAGTTTTCCCAACTCGTCTTCAAGTCCTACAGAGCGCAACCACTCCCGTGCTTGGTCGCGTCGTGCTCTGTATCCAAGATTGGGCAACAGATCAGCGCCCATCTGAACATTTTGTTCGGCGGTAAGACAGCGCAACAGATTGTGGCCCTGGAAAATCATGCCA
Organism: Synechococcus sp. Cu2B8-bc1011; assembly: GCF_047302735.1. Taxonomy (NCBI): domain Bacteria; kingdom Bacillati; phylum Cyanobacteriota; class Cyanophyceae; order Synechococcales; family Synechococcaceae; genus Synechococcus; species Synechococcus sp. Cu2B8-bc1011. Next base: position 2,082,132 of record NZ_CP138915.1, on the reverse strand, counting down.
ATGCGACGGCGCAACCTCTGACGCTGCCCTCGAGCTGCTCCAAGTAGCTGCTGCCCAAACACTTCAACATCACCCTCTTGAACCTTTCGTAATGCTCCAATCAAGGTGAGCAGGGTTGTTTTTCCACAGCCGGAAGGACCGGTGAGCAGCACCACCTCACCTGCAGAAATTTGCAAGTCCACACCTTGAAGCACCTGCCTACGGGTGGAGCCTTTGCCGTACCAATGGCTCAGAGCATGGATATCAACCGTCAGTGCGTTGTTTCCCATCGCTTTAAAAAATTTCCGCCGGATCGGCATCAACGAGTCGGCGCATGGCAAGACCAGCTGAGAGCATGCACATGATCAAGATCATGCTGAATACGCTCACGGCTCGAACCGTGTTCATCGCCACTGGCAACTGGGTGGCATTACGCACTAATAAGTACAAGCCCTGTCCAGCTGCATAAGCGGGTAAGTAGCCAAACAGGGCAAGCAATAACCCTTCTCTGACCACAACTCCCAGCAAGCTATTGAGCTTGTAACCCATCGCCATCAGCGTTGCATATTCAGGTAGATGATCGCTCACATCTGAATACAGAACCTGATAAACAATCACGCAGCCCACCACAAAACCCATGGCAGCTCCAAGGGTAAAAATGAATCCGATTGATGTGCTTGTTCGCCAATAATTTTGCTCGAAATCGATGAATCCCTGCTTGGTCAGCACGGTGACATCGTCCGGTAACTGGGATTGGAGATGTTGCGCTACCTGATCTGCATCACTGCCAGGTTTGAGGCGAACTAAGCCTACTTCGATACTTCCTGAGGGAGTATTTGGAATTAAATCCAAAAATGTTTCTCTGCTTGTTAATAAGTTGCCATCAGCACCAAAAGAAGCTCCGAGGCCAATCAGACCCGCTACGCGTACTCTTTTGCCTGCAATTTCACTTTCAACGGTGCGTCCCTCACGAAACCATTCGTCTACAGGACCAAACTCTGCTCGCGATTTTTCGTCAAATAAGACCCTGCCTTTCTGGGTGAGCCGCTTGGCTTTTGCGGCCAGGGTTGGATCGGTAAAGAGCGGATGGCCGGGTTCAAATCCCAACGCAAGGATCGAGCGGGTTCCAAGGGTTTCAGGATTTCTCCAAAGCAGCAGATTCCAGTTGACGGGGGTAATCCCCTCCACCTCTGGAGAGGCCATGGCTTGAATCAGTCGCCTGCGAGGGAAGCCGGCCATGCTCACCGAACTGGTGGATCGCGGGCTGATCAAGACGATGTCTGCATCAAATAGACGATGAACAACGACGCTGGCGTCAAACAAGCCGTCGCGAAAGCCCAACTGCATGAACATCAGAATTCCGGCAAAGCTGATGCCTGCTAGAGCAACCGCCAAACGAACGGGTTGGCGGATCAGCATCAAAGATGCCAATGGAATTCTGCGCCGCTGCCACAAGGCTCGGATCATGGGGTCTTGAAGCGGGCAATCACTTTCAAACCAGAAAGTTGCGTCACACGCTGAGCCGACTCCGGGGAAAGAACCACATCCACCTCAATGACCCGTGCATCTGCATCACCGGTGGGATCGGTTGAAAGAACCTTTCGCTGTCTCACCTGCGGTGTGATTCGCTCGACGCGGCCCTCGAGTGTTCCTTTGAATCCGCCATTTTCACTGGTCAAGGTGACGGCCTGACCCAATGAAATTCGATTGATGTCCGATTCGTACACCTCAACCAGGGCCTCCATGGCTTGGCTGGCTCCCACTTCCATCACACCGTCGCTGCCAGGACGTTCCCCAACGCGGCTGTGAATTTTGAGCACCACGCCATCAATGGGAGACACCAATTCGCTTTCAGCAAGGTCGGTTTCGAGGCTTCGTCGCTTTGCGATCAGCTCCACGCCTTCCCGTTGGAAGCGTCGAAGTTCATCCTGTTTTTCCTCATAGGCCACCATCGCAGCAGCTCCTACCTTGGCCGCGGCTGCATAGCGGGACACCTCCCGCTGTTGCAGCTCGACTTCGATGGCAGCCGATTGAATTTTCACGTCAACTTCAGCGATTTCGGCTTCGATTTGGGGTCGGCTGTCAAAGATTGCCAAGGGCTGGCCCTTGCGAATCTGGTCCCCATCTTTCACCAGTAGGGCGGAAATGCGAGGCGTACCGCCAAACCCACTCACTGGAGCCGCCAAGCGACGTACTTCGCCAGCTGGTTTGAGTTGGCCTAGGGCCGCAACCGCCTCGGGAGCACGGACTTTTGGAACTGCGGCAGCAGGTGGGGCATCCGGTGTTGGACGGCGTGTGATCCAGACACCCGCACCGACTACGGCAGCTCCAAGCACCCCAACCATGACCCAACGAGGTAGTCGCCTCATCGAAGAGCTGGAGGATCGTCGAAGAGCATCTCCTCGATGTAGCGATCGGCCCAAGCGCTTCCGAAAGCTTTCTCTAGGACGCGTCGGGTCTTGTCGTTGCGTTTCTGTTGCCGGCAATAGGAGAGTTGACCTTGATGACGTCTGATCGTAGGGAGTTCATCAAGAGCATCGGGAGCCGTTGCCAGAATCGCCTGGCGGAGGATGTTGAGGTAGTCAGCGACAAGATCAACGAACCAGGTCTCCTCTTGTTCATCGACGGGTCGAATGAATTTCACATAAGGGGAAAAAATGGTTCCCCAAGCGGGTAGGTCTCGTACCTGCTGAAACGGCGGCAATTGCAGAGTACTGAGCGGTTGACTTACCGCATCGGGCAATGCATCGCATACGGGTGAAAGATCAACGATCGCCGCCGAAATTCCTGCTTTACTGGCAACAATATCGGCACCAAATACGGGTAAGTCGAATCTGGGGTCTGGGAAAAAGACGCAGTGAAGGATCTGCAGTCCCATACCCAGTCGGGCAATTTCGAGATGTAATTTGCGCAGTCCAAGGCATTGATGCAGCTCGTTGCGAATGAAGAGTGTTTCACCATCGAGCATGCCGCTGATTGCCTCCAATGCAGGATCGACAGCCAAAGGAGAAAGTTCAGGGAGGGCTGTCCGACATGTGCGAATTTGCTCCGCTAGGGAGGTCACCAGCGGATGCAGTTCAAGACCGTTGGTGGATTGGGACATCAGTCCAGCGAGGGACAGCACAGAGTGGGACTACCCCTGACTGATCAACTGATCAAGGCTATGACTGGGGTTTGCTCAACCCTTTGTCACTGTTGTGTCAGTGAATTGTCAGTGGCTAAGGGCCATCTGTTGGATAGGTAAGGCTACTTGAGGGTGTTGCTTGGACAGATCCAGAGCCAAGAGTCGTAAAGCCTTGATGACGCACCTCAGAAAGATTCTCCAATGGCTTGGTCTCGATGCACTACTTTCCTTTGGCCTGAGTGCTGTTTAGGTGGTCTCTGCTGGCCTGCTTTTGCGCATTGAGAGACGCCGATGGAGCTGTCCAAAAAGCGCTAGACCTTTGATTTTGAAAATCCTTGAAGAGGGAGGAAGCACTTGCGCCGTTCTATAGATGTGGTCTTTTCTATCTGTTATCTAGAAGGATCGGTGTTGGTTCGTTTTTGCTTGCTGTTCATCTCCTGACTCAGCAATGAGCGGACATTAAAGTTAATAAAATCGATCACAATTAAATTGTTTTTTTGATCCATGCTTTGCTCGCCATTGTAAGATTAAAAAATGGCAAAAAGGTCTTTGAGGGGTTTTGCCTTGCAATTGCTAATGCATAAGTGTATCTTCTTATACAGTCGTTAAGACATTAGAAGTTTCAAGCCATGATCTCCTGAGGTCTCTTAAAGATGTACGAGTAATTTTTTTGGCATGAAGCGTTTCCTTTCTTGGCTCGGTTTATTGCTAAAGAATTATTTTGTCAAGAGCAGTGATGAAGACCCGTCTAGTTTTGTTTGTAATCTTCATTCTGGAGTAATCAAATGCAATTGGAAAATCAGGAAAGGTACAAAAATGCTCATAGATAGTAATTTTAACTCTGCTCTATTTCTAAGGGTCAGAGATGTATCGGGCGACGGAACAAATGCTTCTTTGACCATTGAAACGACAACGGCTAGGAGCAACGCGGAGATTAGTCTTCCAGTTGACAACGGAAGGGTTTTGCTAGAGCTGGGATATAGGGCAGAAGGCGGAGACTTTATAACCCTTGAATACATCCTCTATGACTTAGGAGTGAAAAAAGTTGAAGCACCTAAATATGTTGATTGGTTTCAGAGAGAGTCTTCTGGCATTCATCAAGAGATGTATGAGCTGGGAAGAAGAAGCTTCGCGATTGGGGGTTCAGAAGATCATATGATTAATTTTGAGTAAATAGTACGTCAGATAGTTGCACGGAAATTTTTTTTGGCAGTAATTGTTTCACTCTGAGGTGCATCAACGCCTTTTCGGCAGATGTCGTACCAGGGGTTTCATCGATGTCGGAGTCAATACGGAGAGTCTGCGGCCTGGCGAGTGCTGAGATTTTTTCTTCATTACTATCTGAGCACAATCATGAGCTGCAAGCAAAGACGTGTTTAGATCCAAAGTTAAGAAAATAACATCCACGAAGCGCAGCCTTTCTTTTGAAGTTGCGGTCTTCGTACAGTCAAATATCCTCGCTAGACGGATGAAACCCTGCCTCTTCCGCAATACTCACGAGCTCTTCATTATTGTTTTCAGTGCTGATTTCGTCACGCAACTTGTGGTCACTGCTTACTCTTTTAAGAAATGCTATCGCCTGCTTGCGTTGCTTGGCAGCGTGGTAGAAGGTGCAAGGCTAAGCTTTTTTGAGCACGATGATTGTATTGAGCTTGGCAATGATTTGGTTATAGATTTGATGTCAGGTGCGTCTGAAGATCATGGCTTAAGTGTTTCTATCGTCTCGTGATAATTGATCTTTTGGTTCGTCAGGTTTTGTTCTAAAGATCTGCGCGTTGAGGTCTTTCCGTCTAATTCCCTGAACCGTAGTCCTGTGCACCTCAGATCTTGCTGGTCAAAGTGCAAGCCTCCCGTCATGGTGCTAGTGGCCAACGCCAGGTCGTGGTGCTTCTCCCAGGCGGTGTCCCATCGACATGGTCGTGTTCATCCTTCCAGCTCGATCCGATCGCCCTGTTCGATCCGCGTGTCCAGGAGTTGTCAGACTTTCCCTCCTCAGGACAGCGCTTTGTTCCTTTCATCGTCAAACTGGTCTCTATAAGACTGATAAGCACTTACAGCTGGTCGGCACTCGTTGAGTCGTTCTTCAATGGTTATCAGGTCAGCCCGGAGTGTCTGTAGAGGTCGAAGTCACGGGACCCTGAACGAGATCGCCTCCGGCCCTGGGCTACAGCATCAGCTCTTGAACAACGGTTGCCGCACCGTTTGCGCAGAGATGCCAGATGCAGCCCTCACTTGTCTTGATTTCTGGTGTCGAGGAGGAAGCACCTGGGAAGGTCATGGGGAAGAAGGCCTTGCCCACTTTTTAGAGCACATGGTGTTTAAGGGCAGCGACACTCTTCAGGCCGGAGAATTTGATCGTCGGATTGAAGCCCTCGGTGGCAGCAGTAATGCGGCAACCGGTTTTGATGATGTGCATTTTCACGTCTTGGTGCCTTCCAACTGCGCTCAGAACGCCCTTGACCTGTTGCTTGACCTTGTGCTCAATCCAGCGTTGAGAGAGGACGCTTATGGCATGGAGAGGGATGTGGTCCTGGAAGAAATTGCCCAGTACCGAGATCAACCGGATGAACAAGTTTTCCAAACTCTGTTGTCTAAGGGGTTTGGAGAACACCCATACGGCCGTCCAATCCTCGGATGGGAACAGAGTTTGATCGATAGCACTCCAGAGGGAATGCGCCGATTTCACAACAGGAGGTATCGCGGCCCCAACTGTTGTTTGGCCATCAGTGGAGCTGTGACATCGAGCGTCTTGGAGCAGATTCACTCCAGCCGTCTCACCGAACTCGAAGGCAACCTTGATCTTGGCGACGAATCCGCATCCGCTTCCAGTTCGCTCGCGTTTCAAAGCGGCCGGCAAGCCCTTCGCTTCCCTCGTCTGGAGGCAGCGCGGTTGCTGATGGCATGGCCGATGGCTGCAGCCAACGACCAAGACAACGTGATGGGTGCCGACCTCGCGACCACCCTGCTGGCGGAGGGGAGGCGTAGTCGTTTGGTGCAACGCTTGAGGGAAGACCTACAAATCGTGGAATCCATTGATATGGACGTCACTGTGATGGAACAGGGAAGCGTGGTGATGTTGGAGGCCTGTTGTCCTGAAGACCAGATTGATCAGGTTGAAGCCGTGATCGCGGAGGAATTGAAACGGGCCACGGTGGATGCCATCGCCGATGACGAACTGCATCGAGCACAGCAATTGGTGGGGAATGGCCTTCGATTCAGCTTGGAAGCCCCAGGATCAGTGGCTGCAATTGCTGGATCCCAATCCCTATGGGGCCGAACCCAAACGTTGTTATCTCCGCTCAGTCATCTGCAGACTTGGACGGTTGAGCGCTTGCAAGAGTCCCTTCTGCCTCGTTTGCAACCGGATCAAGCGTTCACCCTTTTGGCCTTACCCGAGGACTCGGAGTGAGCACGACAGATTTGGTGCTGGATCCTGTTCAGACCCCCGGTGTGTTGGCCGCCAAAATGTGGATCGGTTGTGGAAGCTCTGCTGATCCGATCGGTCAGAGGGGAGCTCATCAACTGTTGGCATCCGTGATGACTCGCGGCTGTGGTTCCCTCGATGCCATCCAAATGGCTGATCTCGTGGAGGGTTGTGGTGCAGGCCTTCGCTGCGACACCAATGAGGATGGCTTGCTGATCAGCATGAAATGCCGGGATCTCGATAGTCCCCAATTGCTTCCCCTCTTGGGTTCGATGGTTCATGAACCGCATCTGCAAGCCGATCAGGTGAACCTGGAGCGGGAGTTGAGTCTTCAGGCCTTGCAGCGTCAGCGAGAAGATCCCTTCCATCTGGCCTTTGATGGCTGGCGCCAACTGGCCTATGGCGCGGGCCCCTATGGCCATGACCCCCTGGGAGTTTCGAGTGAGTTGGAGAAACTCAATGCAGAGTCTCTACGGCCGATTGCCACATCGCTCAGTTCTGAACCAGCGATTTTGGCGTTGTCGGGTTCGATTCCAGAGGGATTGTTGGACCAGCTTCAAGCAGACGGAATTTGTCCTCAACCCCAATCCGCTGAATCGGATCTGGACGTCAAAGAATCGAGTAACCGAGCATCACTGAGCGCGGAACAAACCGTTCACCTCCACCCGCAGTCCACCGAGCAGGTTGTGCTGATGCTCGGTCAGCCAACACTCCCTCACGGACACCCAGACGATCTTGCGCTTCGTTTGCTGCAAACCCATTTGGGTACCGGTATGTCCAGCTTGCTTTTTCGCCGGCTTCGCGAAGACCACGGCGTGGCCTATGACGTCGGCGTGCACCATCCAGCAAGAGCCAAAGCCTCACCTTTTGTTTTGCATGCTTCAACCGCGGTCGACAAGGCCTTAACGAGCTTGGACCTGCTGATGATGAGTTGGCAGGAACTGATGGAACACACCCTTGTGAGCACAGACCTCAATCTGGCGCGGGCCAAATTACGTGGTCAGTTGGCCCATGCCTCTCAAACAACCGGTCAGAGAGCTGAACGTCGTGCTCAGCTCCGAGGCCTTGGCCTTCCCGATAAGCATGACCATGACTGCATGGAGGCTTTAGAGACCCTTGATGGCACTGCTTTGCGTTTGGCAGCATCCCGCCATCTTGCCAATCCTCTTCTCAGTCTTTCTGGACCACAATCTGCGATTGAATCCTTGGCTGATCGATGGCAACAAGCACTTGGTCAACGTTGAATGTCTGGAAGGCTTCAGTTGCCTTAAAATCAGATTGTCATTCCTTGAATTGAAGGCACATCGGTAGCCTTTTGAGTGTATTGATTGTAGGGATTTCGTTCTATGCTATTAACGATAAAATAGGACTGTCTTTGTTAAACAATGCAATCACCAATAATTAAGTACTGGCGTCTCTGGGTCAATGAAAAGGGAACCAGCTCTCAGTCACTTCATGCGTTGAATAATCACCAGCAATCTGTTTTTGCTCAAGGTGCTGCGCCAATATGGTGTGCACGTCACTCCCCGGTTGAAAGTCAACTGGTCACGCTGATCTTGATGCCTGGAGATGTGTTTGCGTGGCATGAAAATCCTGCTCCTCAATGGATCATGACTCTGCGCGGTCATTGGGCAGTGAAAACCATGGACGGCACAGTGGTGGAAATGGGGCCTGGGGATATCAGTTTCGGTGGCGATCAAGGAACTTTCAATCAGCAAGGGCATTGCTCTTGGTGTATTGGTGATCGACCTACCGAATTGCTCTTGGTTCAGGCTTCAGAGGCACCGAGCTGGAATCCCTGCTGATGACCTCTAGGGGTTATTGGCCATCATGGCTGTGCCATGCCCATCGGGCTTTGTTGTCTTGTTTGTTATTGAATTTCTGAAAATGGAAATAGCACTAGTCTTCAAATACTGCAAATTCTTTCACGCGTGACATGAAGTCTTTCATTTCGTGTTCAGAGATGCTGCATGCCATATCGGTCCAGCGATCCAGATGCATCTGTAGTATCTGGCCAGAGTATTTATCTGCAAATCTGTGGAATGTATGGTGCAGAATTAATATTAAGTCACGCTTTGGAATCCATGGGTGGGCGAATGAAATCTGATCGAGTCTGTTTAGCTTGCCGATCTCTAAGTCCATGAATGTATTGATGCCGGATGATTTAGACTACGAAGACAGGCTCGGTTCTTTTTATTCAAAAGAAAAGGAGATCAGTATCAAATGAAAGAATAAAGGCAATGATGTTTTACTAGCCTGAATGTTGAATGGAGTGGGATTAGGCGCAGTGACAGCTGACGCGATCATTGCTGAAGTCATTGATGATCTCTGCGTTTCAGGCTTGATGCTGTTGTTGCCTCTGCTTTCTTGAGTTGTTTGAAAGTATTGCCTAGGAGGTTTGTCGTGAGCGTTGATCTAAGCCACAGTGAGGGTCTGAAACTCGTCGAAATGGCCCGATGAAAAAGCTACTTCTTAAATTGATAGGTCCGCTGCTTGCGGTAATTGGCGTGTTTGGCCTGGCTGGATCAGGAATTGTTTGGAATTTCCTGGGCCGATCACTGGGCCTTCCCAGCACAGTGATCTCCTTGCTGGTGTTGACGCTTGGGTTTGCGCTTCTCCGGCCTTTGGCTCGTGCATCGGCATCTATCGCAGCCTCTGATTCAGCTCCAGCGTCTCCAAGTAAATCTGAAGAAAGAAAGAAAGAGCTAGATCCTTCTTCCAGTGAGATGAGGTGGGAACTTACGACAGCGGAATCGATTGCTCAAGAGCTCGCAGAATCCCAAAAACTAGTTGAGGTTGCTCTTCCGGTTAATTTTGCTTCAGAAAAGCTTCTGCCGGGACAGGGCTTGCCAAACCGAAAGCGTCGTCCAGGTGCATCCTTGAAGCTTTATAAGACGATGGCTGGCGAATTGTTTGATACTAAATAACAATAAGCAGTTAATTCTTTTTGGATTTTGTTGAGGCTAATCGCCGTGATTTTGCTTTGAACAAGGCTTTTCAGGCTTGTATTGATGGCGGCTTTTGGCAAATCCTAAATGTTTTGCTAGAGAGGAGTTAATCTTCTTTGTCTCTTGCTGATGAAAGCCATTCTGTTGTTGACAGCTGCTGTCATCGTGCTGGGAACCACTGGGGTTGCCGTTGCTGGGTCAGTGACTGAACAGGCGATGGATGAGGAGGTCGCGACAAACAGAGCCTTATCCAAAGTTCCACAAGGAAAAAAAGTGATAGGTACGTCATGCATGTCGATTGAGATTGGCATGGGTGGTGAAACGTCCTATCGCTGCACAGCAACTTGGAAGTGAAGACGCAGCACTTCATGCTTGGAACATGACATTCCAGTTGTGCCAAGCTGCTGACTGAATCGTTAGTGGTGTCCTAGATCGCCAATTGTCTTTGATTCTGTTTATTTTCCGAGGCTTTATCTCAACGCACTATGCAATGGACTGGGCAGAGATAAGACTGTTGAAGTGATAGTGCAGGTCATCAAAAAGCCGGTTCTTAGAACCGGCTTTTTGATAGGGATTTGAGCTTTTTGAAATCGGAGCGGCGGGATTTGAACCCACGACCCCCACTACCCCAAAGTGGTGCGCTACCAAGCTGCGCTACGCCCCGTCAGAAGGAAGCTATCACAGCGCATTCCCCGCTTTGTTCAACCTTGTGGAGCGTTTCAGCAGTCGATTTGTCAATTTGTCGCGGGGGTCGCTGCTGTAACCCCAGAGGCGCAAATCCCTTGCAAGGAGACGCAACTCACTGAGCGTCATTGAAGCTAACTGGAGCTCAGGCAGGGTGCGCCAAGCTCTGCTGGTCATCGGCATTGCAGAGCGGCTAGGGCGCTCGTTTAAGGCAAGCGTTCCATCCGCAAGCCACTCAGGAATGAGCACCACCAAAACGGCAATCAAGCCATAGAGCTCCACCAACCCCTTAGGTAATGGGTGCAGCCGACGGGGCTGGCGTGAGTCAGGTGAGGGCTTCACGTACCTTTTTTAGGTGCCTTAGTTGATCTAAATAAGCTGATTTTCCCATTCAAATCTCTGTTTGTGATCAAATCGCCAAGGAGCTTCCGCTTGGGGTGGATTGCTCTTTCCACAGAAATGGCTCTGTGTTGTTGTCATTGGGTCTCAAGCTGAAGATCAAAACGAACACCACAACAAGTGTGAGCGCAATTGCAGCCATGACGACCCTGTCTGGCAAGGCGTTGTTCATGGGTTTAATCCTTCAGAGAAATGGGGCTGTTGTCACCGCGTAAAACACAGTGACTGATGGACCAGTCGTAGTGGCTCCAAACCGAACTTGGAAGTTTGTAGTTTGCACCTGCGAAGTCTCCGAGCAAAACACCAGTTGGCATGGCTGAGCAATAGGGCCTGCTGCCTGGTCGAGCTAAGTATTGCTGGTGGTACTCCTCCGCCCTAAAAAAGACTTGGTCGGCCGCGATCTCCGTTGTGATTGCAGCGGGGGTTTGTTTGTTCAATGCAGACTGATACCAATCCCGGCTTGCGACTGCCAGCTCCGCTTGGTGCTCTGTGCTGGTGTAAATCGCTGAGCGATATTGGCTGCCACGGTCGTTTCCTTGTTGATCGCCTTGCGTTGGGTTGTGGCATTCCCAAAACAATTTCAAGAGATCACTGAAATCAATGGCCGTCGTGCTCCAAACCACCCTCACGACTTCCGAGTGGCCTGTGCGTCCGCTGCAAACTTGTTCATAGCTTGGATTTTCGACTTTCCCGCCCGCATAACCAACGGCTGTTGAAACCACACCAGGAAGTCTCCAAAAGCCTTTCTCAGCTCCCCAGAAACAGCCGCAACCAAACAGGGCCTCTTCCTGATCGTCCATGAGCGGCGCATTCAGTGCAGTCCCGAGCACCACATGCCGCCCTTGATCGCTGGACGGCTGTGAGGGTGAGGTTTGTCCAGTAAGCCAGGAAGGCAGCATTGCAGGTAAGCCAATGCCAAAACCCTAGGCAACTGATTTGGGTTCCAGCTGAATGTGATTCAGCAGAGTCGTGACAAAGGCGAATAAAAGGAACGGCAAGCTCAAGACAAGAATCAGACCAACACCCACTAGCGCGAAAAGCGGCTTAGAAGATCCCATGAGGGCCAGACCGGAGGCCAAACTCACAAAAATCACTGCCATCCAGGCCAAGATTTGGCCATAGACGTCGCCGAAGGTGAGGGTGCAGCGCACCGCGAAGGGAGGGCTGGAAGACATCGCTAAAACCTTTTGATCCAGCTAAGCCCCGAACGCAAGATTTGTCGTGGCTTTATGGATAAGCGTTTCATGTTTCAAGCAACGGCATCCAAGCGTTCTGCCGCCTGCTCGCGCTCCCAAAGGCTGCGATAAGGACCTTGGATGGTGATGAGTTCGTTGTGATGGCCTTGTTGGACGAGGCGGCCCTGTTCCAGAACAAGAATCCGATCGCAAGCAGCTGCAGCCGACAATTGGTGGCTGATCATCACAATCGTGCGTTGCGTTTGCCGACGGACGGACGCGAGAATTTCTGCGGCGGTGTTGTTGTCAACGCTGGCTAGTGCGTCGTCTAAAACCAATAACGGTGATGTCATCAACAAGGCTCTGCCAAGGGCCGTCCGTTGCCGTTGACCTCCGCTGAGCGTGATCCCTCTCTCTCCCACCAAGGTGTCAAAACCATCGGGGAAACCTTTCACATCGGCGAGCAATCGGGCCTGATCAGCTGCTGCTTCGACGCGATCCATGCTTGCTTCAGGCTCTCCGTAGCGAAGGTTGTCGGCAAGGCTGCTCGTGAACAGATAGCCCTCCTGTGGCACAAGAGCGATCTGTTCTCTGAGGTCTTGGAGTCGAAATTGTGTGATGTCGAAGCCATCCAGAAACAGCTGTCCCTCAGGTATTTCCACCATGCGACCAAGGGCTCGGGCAAGGGTGGTTTTTCCGCAACCAACAGGACCAACAACAGCCACCAATTCGCCAGGCGCAATGCGGAACGAAAGGCCTCTCAAGGTGTCTTGATCGCTTCCGTCATATCGAATATGCAAATTATTTGCGATCAGTTCGCCTTGCATCCCTTGTTGAACTGCAACGGGTTCGAGGGGATCTCGAATCCGAGGTTGGCGAGATAGCAATTCCTCAACCCGCTCCAGGCTCACCTGGCCCGTCTGAAAAGTGTTGAGTGTGAAGCCCAACAACGCCGTTGGAAAGACCAGTCGTTCCACATAAAGGATTAGAGCAACCAAACCGCCGATGGTGAGCGTTCCCCGTTCCAACTGCCCACTGCCAAGGGCAATCAGGAGCAGCAAAGAGATGGAGGAAATTCCTTCTAATAGTGGAAAAAGGGTGCTGCGGGTTCGAGCCAAGCGAATGGCTGAATCTCTGTAGTTTTTGTTTCGAGTGCCAAAGGCGTCTAGTTCCGGAGCCTCTTGTCCGTAAATCTTGATCGCCGCGATGCCGGAAAGATCTTCTTGAATGAGCTCACTTAGACCCGCTAGATCTTCCTGTTGGCGTCGCTGTTGGCGCATCATCCGGCCGCCAAACAAGCGCACCGAACCGAGCATGACTGGATACAACGCGATCGCTGCAACGGTGAGCCCTGGATCAATTGCCAACATTGCTGGGAGCGTGAAGGCGTATGCCAAGACGGTGTTGGTCAGGCTGAGGACAGCAAAGCCAAGAAGTCTTCTGACGTTTTCAACATCGCTCGTGGCACGGCTAATAATTTCTCCACTTCCCGTTTGCTGCACCCAGCCGGGCTCTTGCAGCAGCATCTGATCAAATAATTTTTGGCGTAATTCCACCTCAACCTGCCGCCCAACCCCAAACACCAATTGGCGTGAAATCAGCCGTGCGATTCCCATGCTCGTGGCCAGCAGCACGATGAAGGCGGCTTGACGCAGCACGTCGGAGATTGCGAACCCGTCTTGTAAGTCATCAATCACTCGCCTGACCTCAAGCGGGATCGTGACGCTGAGAATATTCACCACAACCAGCGTTAGGGCTCCCACCACAACCGTGCGACGGTGCGGCCGCAGATAGCGACCGATTAAATCGAGGCGGAAGGCGGCCATGCCTGGTGCAGAACAGCTATCAACCTAGGCAGTCGGCTTGATGAGAAGTTGGCTCGCAACCTGAGCCCCGGCGAGTCACAGCTGGTTACTGATCGATCTGGTCATTGCCTCGTTTGTAGGTGATAGTGGAGAAGTCCCCATCACCCGGCCCGGCGTGCGTCTGCACACCGGGCTTTTTTCTGACCAGCTACTTCCATCGCGTTTCTCTCATGGTGACTGCATCAGCGTCCTGGCCCCAACTGCTTGAGCAATTGTTGGTAGGCAACGTGTTGTCCAAGGAGAACGCTGCTGCGCTCATGGAGGCGTGGCTGGCGGAAGAGCTCACGCCAGTTCAGACCGGTGCCTTTCTTGCGGCGTTGCGTGCACGCGATGTTCATGGATCAGAACTCGCTGCGATGGCCGAGGTTTTGCGCAAGGCGTGTGCACTCCAAACCGCGACACCCATTCTTGGGCTGGTCGATACCTGTGGCACTGGTGGAGATGGAGCCGATACCTTCAACATCTCGACAGCTGTGGCGTTTACAGCGGCGGCCTGTGGGGCTCATGTCGCTAAACATGGCAACCGCAGCGCCAGTGGAAAGGTTGGCTCTGCTGATGTTCTGGAGGGATTGGGCCTGCGTCTCAAGGCGCCGCTGGAATCAGTGGTGGGTGCCTTGCCTGTTTCGGGAGTGACGTTCCTCTTTGCACCTGCATGGCATCCAGCACTCGTCAACCTCGCACCGCTTCGCCGCAGTTTGGGGGTGAGAACGGTGTTTAACCTGCTCGGCCCTCTTGTGAATCCACTCACACCCGAAGCTCAAGTTCTTGGTGTTGCCAAAGCTGACCTGTTGGACCCGATGGCCGAGGCGTTGCAACAACTTGGTCTCACACGCGCCGTTGTGGTGCATGGCGCAGGAGGGCTGGATGAAGCCTCGCTGGAGGGACCCAATCAAGTACGCATTCTTGAAAACGGAAACGTTCGTTCCGAGCAACTCACTGCCTCTGATTTTGGTCTGACTCCTGCGCCCCTTGAGGCCTTAAGAGGTGGGGATTTGGTGACCAATCAGCAGATTCTTGAGGCGGTCTTGAAGGGTGAAGCTCCTGAGGCGCACCGTGATGCGGTTGCCTTCAATACCGCGCTGGTCCTTTGGGCTGCAGGTGTTCAGTCTGATCTGGCTGAGGGTGTCAAACAGGCTTTGACAAGCCTGGAAGAAGGTCAGCCGTGGCATCGACTTGTGTCTCTCCGTGATGCCTTGGAAGGTCGCAAGGAAGAATGAAGAGGCCATGGCCGACACTTGCTTCTGCTAATGACCGCTCCTAACCCATTCACAGCGCGTCTGGTCCTGCAGGACGGCACAGTTCTCGAAGGTTTTGCCTGCGGTCAGCGCGGCAGTGTGATCGGAGAGGTGGTGTTCAACACAGGCATGACTGGATACCAAGAGGTGTTGACGGATCCCAGTTATTCAGGCCAGCTCATTACCTTTACGTATCCAGAGATAGGAAATACGGGTGTTAACCCAGATGATCAAGAGGCGGATCAGCCTCATGCCCGTGGATTGATCGTGAGGCAGTTGGCCCCACAAGACAGCAACTGGCGCAGCCAACAATCTCTTCCTGAATGGATGGAGCAAAACGGTGTGATCGGAATTCACGGTGTGGATACCCGTGCTCTCGTTAGGCATTTGCGCGAGTTGGGCCCCATGAACGGTGTGATCAGCAGCGATGGGCGCTCGGCCCTTGAGCTTTTAGAGGAACTGAAGCAAGCCCCTTCGATGGAGGGTCTCAATCTGGCTGATCAGGTGTCGACTTCAACTGGGTACAGCTGGACCAAGCCCTGCAATGTCTTGTTTGACCAACGGTTTCAGCCCCGTCCTGAACGCCCCTATCGAGTTGTAGCGATTGATTTCGGAATTAAGCGAGCCATTCTTGAACGTCTTGTGAGCCATGGCTGTGACTTAACGGTTTTGCCTGCCAACACCGATATCAACACCGTGCTCTCCTACGAACCGGAAGGGGTTTTTCTGTCCAACGGACCTGGCGATCCTGCGGCTGTGCAATCAGGCATCACCCTGGCCAGCAGCTTGCTGGAACACAGGCAGCTGCCGATGTTTGGGATCTGTCTGGGGCATCAAATTCTGGGATTGGCCCTCGGTGGCACAACGTTCAAGTTGGCGTATGGCCATCGGGGCCTCAATCATCCATGTGGCAGCACTGGTCAGGTGGAAATCACAAGTCAAAACCATGGTTTTGCTCTTGATGCAGCTTCATTGCCTACGGAGGACGTAGAGATCACTCACTTCAACTTGAACGACCGCACCGTGGCGGCATTGGCCCATCGAACCCAACCGGTGTTTGGCGTTCAATATCACCCTGAAGCCAGCCCAGGCCCCCATGATGCCGATCATCATTTCGCTCGATTTGCGAGCTTGATGGCTGATCGCCGTTGAATCGTGATCAGATCGTGGTGAGAAGGAGCCAAGCTCACTAGTATTTGTCGCAACAGAATTTCGGGGGATTAGTCCCATTACTGAACTGCAGCGATTAACCGTTTCGCTTCGGGGTGGCTTCGAGCAGAAGGGTGGCTGCGTGGTGTTTCATTTCACCGGTCAGCTTGATGCCTATTCCGAGAGTCAGTTCATGACCTATGTGACTGATGTTTTGAAAACGAATAAGTCACCGGCCGTGATCGACCTCATCAAGGTTGATTTTCTTGATTCTTCTGGTTTAGGTGCTCTTGTTCAATTCGCCAAACAATGCAAAGACTCCAAGCGACGCTTTGCGGTGGTTGGTAATGCCCGAGTTGTTCAAACCGTCAAGTTGGTGAGACTTGAAGAGTTTCTCCACCTTTCTGAAGATCTTGATAAAGCTGTTAGCCAATTTGCAACTTGAGTGACTGGATTCGTTCTCAGTTTCCTCAAGAGCCTGAGCGTGATCTTGGATCGCTCCAACTCGCTTGGCTTGGGGATGCTGTTTGGGAACTGCATCAACGGCTGAGATTTTGTAAAACTCCAGGACGTTCTCAGGATCTTCACCAAGCCGTCGTCTCTCTCGTTAGGGCTGACGCCCAAGCGGCTGCACTTGAGAAACTTGAGCCGTTTTTGACGGATCAGGAACGCGATTACGTGAGGCGTGGTCGCAATAGGGCTGGCCGGGGACCCAAGCGAGCTGATGCCGTCATCTATGGAAGAGCAACGGGATTTGAGACAATGATTGGCTGGCTCTTTTTGCAAAATCCGGCGCGGCTTGCGCAGCTCTTGGATCAACTCGAGGAGACCGACACCGTCCTGTCATAACCACCCCTGCTATGAGCTCACGATTCGATCGCCGCCCCCCTTCCGGCTCTGGCAGCGGCTCAGGTTCACGTGGTCGACGTCCGTTTCGTGATGGATCACCACCCATGCGTCGCGATCGGAATGACAGCTGGGGAGGTCGTCCTGAAAGCGGGAACAGCGACCGACGCTCCAGTGATCGGCGTCCCTCGGATCGGCGCTTTTCAGAACGGCGTTCTGGTGATTCATATGGAACGGACCGTCGACCGGCTTTTGATCGCCGCTCGTCTGACCGCAGACCCTCGGACCGACCATTTTCGAATCGACAGTCGTCTGATCGGCGTTTTTCAGAGCGTCGATATGGCGATTCGGGTTCCAATGATCGTCGGCCTTCCTTTGATCGTCACTCCCCAGAGGGCCGTTCTTCAGGCAACCGTTTTCCAGAACATCGCTCCAGAGATTCTGGCTCGACTGACCGTCGGTCTTCCTTCGACCGTCGCCCCTCCGTCGATAGCTCCTCAGACCGGTTTGCCGACAGTCGCCCCCCTGAAGGTTCATTCTCCGATCGGCGTTTTTCTGAACGACGTTTTAAAGATTCGGGCGCAACGGATCGTCGCCCATCTTTTGATCGCCGGTCCTCTGATCGCTCCTATGGAGAGCGTCGAGCGCGTTTTGCGGAACGTCGTAGTCAGGGCGGCAGCAGTGGCAAAAGGCTTTCTTCCCAACGTTTGGACGACCAACCTCGTGGTGAGTCGAGTCCACATGCCGCGGAGGCTGTGGCCGACGACTTGCTCTGGGGGCGCCATGCCACCCAAGCGGCTTTAGAGGCAGGCAGGCCTATTCATCGCATTTGGTGCACCTCTGAGTTGCGCAGTGCCTCGAAATTCCTTCAACTGCTCAGAGATGCCAAATCGTCCGGAGTTTTGGTGGAGGAGGTCACCTGGGCAAGGCTTGGCCAGCTCACCGGAGGCGCTGTGCACCAGGGCATTGTCTTGCAAACGGCCGCTGCTGAAACCTTCGATCTTGATGATTTGGTGAAGGGATGCAGCGCCTTGGACGAGGCACCGCTGTTGTTAGCCCTCGACGGTCTGACCGATCCCCATAATTTAGGCGCCATCGTGCGCTCAGCTGAAGCGCTAGGAGCTCATGGTGTTGTTCTTCCTCAACGAAGAAGTGCTGGGCTAACGGGCTCTGTTGCCAAGGTGGCTGCCGGTGCGCTTGAGCACTTACCAGTTGCGCGGGTTGTCAATCTCAACCGCTCTCTAGAAACCTTGAAATCCTCTGGTTATCGGGTGATCGGATTGGCTGAGGAAGGGGATCTCACTCTCGAAGAGGTGGATTTGGATGGTCCCCTAGTGATTGTGACCGGCTCTGAAGGGCAAGGATTGTCGATGTTGACGCGTCGTCATTGCGACCAGTTGATCCGCATTCCCTTACGAGGTGTCACCCCAAGCTTGAATGCATCGGTGGCCACTGCCCTCTGTCTGTACGAGGTGGCGCGTCGCGGTTGGATGAAGGGTCTCAAGGGACAGAACCCATCGCCACGAATCACAAGGCCGCAATTGGCTGGACCCCCTGTCGAAACGCCCCCTGTTGTTCCAGAACCCGGCGACTCCTCCATCGCTGATCCATCGTCTTCTCAACCATCAGATCAGCTCCCAGAAATGCCCTCAGAACAGCCATCTGCTCTGGCTTCTGAGCAGGTCACTGAGCAAGCTTCGGAGGCGTCACTGGTCAGTCTTGATTTACAGCGGGAGTCTGAAATGTCAGGACCTGATGCTTTTGCAGTGAGTATTGATCTCTAATTTCGAGCAAATGTCATGAAGCAAGGCAAAATATATTTACCTTGACCGCTCTTTCATGAGCCCATTGATCAGGCCCCTGCGCAGTCTCGCCAACGGTCTTGGCTTTGCATGGTGGGCACGTGTCCAGACCCATGGGCCTGATGTCACGTATTGGTTTGGTCCTTTTGTGACCAAGAACGGTCTTGAAGAAGTCCTGCCGGCCTTTCTCGAAGACCTGTCTTCAGAAGCACCTTCTTCCATCGATCATTCGGTTCTCCGCTGCCGTCGATCCGAACCTCTAACCATCAACGCTCAAGGGTGATCCTGAGGCTGATAGCGTCGATGTTGGAACCCAAATCCTTCAGATGGCGATTGCCGAGTGGCGTCAGCAACTTGAACGAGGTGAAGTCTCCGCCAGGGAGCTGACTGATCATCATCTGGCCCGAATCGAGGCAGTTGATTCAAGCGTTCATGCCTTTTTAGAGGTCACGGCAGATCGAGCTCGCGCCGATGCTGATCGCTTGGATGAGGCCCGAGCTGCAGGAGAGGATCTTCCCCCCTTGGCAGGGGTGCCGATTGCGATCAAGGACAACCTGTGCACGAAAGGCATTCGCACAACTTGCTCCAGCCGAATGCTGGAGTCTTTCGTTCCGCCCTATGAATCCACCGTCACGGATCGCCTCTGGCGTTCAGGAGCGGTTCTGATCGGAAAGACCAATTTGGATGAGTTCGCCATGGGCGGCTCAACCGAAACCTCAGCGTTTGGACCGACAACCAATCCCTGGAATACGGGATATGTGCCTGGGGGGAGTTCTGGCGGAAGTGCAGCTGCCGTTGCGGCAGGCGAATGCATGGCCTCCCTGGGGTCCGATACAGGTGGATCGATCCGACAACCAGCATCTTTTTGTGGCGTGGTTGGTCTGAAGCCCACCTATGGGCGCGTCAGTCGCTATGGGCTGGTGGCCTTTGCAAGCTCGCTTGACCAAGTGGGTCCCTTTGCTACGTCCGTGTCCGATGCAGCCGAACTTCTGCAATCGATCGCTGGGGAAGATCCAAGAGATTCAACCTGCCTCAAGGCCCCTGTTCCCAATTACCGGGAGGTTCTGGGGCGCTCCGTGAGCGGGCTTCGCATCGGAGTGGTGCGCGAATGCTTTGACCAGGAAGGAATCGATCCTCAGGTCAAAGCATCAGTCCTTGCCGCTGCTGACTTATTGCAGTCCTTAGGGGCTGAGCTCGTGGATGTGAGTTGTCCTCGCTTTAACGACGGGATTGCCACGTACTACGTCATTGCCCCTTCCGAAGCATCAGCCAATTTGGCTCGCTACGACGGCGTGAAATATGGCTTCCGAGCTGAGGATGCCACCAGCCTTGCCTCGATGACTGCTCGAAGCCGAGCCGAAGGCTTTGGCAGTGAAGTCCAACGCCGCATTTTGATTGGCACCTATGCCCTCTCTGCCGGGTATGTGGATGCTTATTACCGCAAGGCCCAGCAGGTTCGCACCTTGATCCGTCGGGACTTCGAGACGGCCTTTGCCTCCGTGGATGTGCTGTTAACCCCCACCGCTCCGTCGACTGCCTTTGCGGCTGGTGCCCATGCAGACGATCCGCTGGCGATGTACCTGGCGGATCTACTCACCATTCCTGCCAATCTCGCCGGTCTACCAGCGATCAACGTGCCGTGTGGGTTTGACAGCGAGGGGCTGCCGATTGGTGTTCAGCTCATTGGCAACGTGCTCGAAGAACCCTTGCTTCTGCAAGTGGCCCATCAGTACGAGCAGTCTGCGAATGTGATGTCCCGTCGCCCCGAGGGCGCTTTTATTCCCGCCTGAAGGCGCAGAACAGAGTCTTAACCGCTGCATGTAGTGCTTGTGCGGGATTATTGCCTCCACATCTTGCGCATGCGCTTAGGCTGGGGGTATGGCATTTGTTCCCCTCCATAACCACAGCGATTACAGCCTTTTGGACGGAGCCTCACAGCTCCCTCAGATGGTTGAACGTGCCAAAGAGTTAGGGATGCCGGCACTGGCACTCACGGATCACGGAGTGATGTATGGAGCCGTAGAGCTTCTCAAGCTGTGCAAAGGAGCAGGCATCAAGCCGATTATTGGCAATGAGATGTATGTCATCAATGGTTCGATTGATGACCCGCAACCCAAAAAAGAG
Source organism: Synechococcus sp. Cu2B8-bc1011 (assembly GCF_047302735.1). Classification (NCBI taxonomy): domain Bacteria; kingdom Bacillati; phylum Cyanobacteriota; class Cyanophyceae; order Synechococcales; family Synechococcaceae; genus Synechococcus; species Synechococcus sp. Cu2B8-bc1011. The sequence goes on along the minus strand of NZ_CP138915.1, from coordinate 2,061,378 downwards.
CGCCGCTATCACCTTGTGGTGCTGGCCAAGAATGCCACTGGCTACCGAAACTTGGTGAAGCTCACCAGCATTAGCCACCTGCGTGGAATGCGAGGACGAGGAATTTTTTCCCGTGCATGTGTTGATAAACAGTTGCTGAAGCAATATGGCGAAGGTTTGATTGTGGCCACTGCCTGTCTCGGCGGTGAAATTCCTCAGGCGATCATGCGTGATCGTCCTGATGTGGCCCGTGATGTGGCTCTTTGGTATCAGCAAACCTTCGGTGATGACTTTTACTTAGAAATTCAGGATCACGGCTCACCTGAAGATCGGATTGTCAATGTAGAAATCGTTCGGATTGCGAAGGAACTTGGAATTCCTTTGATCGCCACCAATGATGCTCACTACCTCACGCGCAACGATGTTGAAGCGCATGATGCACTGCTCTGTGTTTTGACAGGCAAGTTGATCAGCGATGTCAAACGATTGCGTTATACGGGTACCGAATACCTTAAAAGTGAAGAGGAGATGTCACGGCTCTTTGCCGATCATCTTGAGCAGGATGTGGTGGCGGAAGCGATCAGTAATACCGTCCAAGTTGCTGAAAAAGTAGAGGATTACGACATCCTTGGCCGGTATCAGATGCCGCGTTTCCCAATTCCAGAGCCACACACTCCTGTGAGTTATTTGCGGGAAGTCACGGAGCAGGGGTTACGCAATCGTTTGGAGATTGATTCCGAAACGGCCATTGATCCGAACTATGGAGATCGGTTGTCCCATGAGCTAACGATCATGGAACAGATGGGATTCCCCACCTACTTCCTTGTGGTGTGGGATTACATCCGCTTTGCACGAGAGCAGGGAATTGCTGTTGGACCGGGGAGAGGCTCAGCGGCTGGATCACTCGTGGCCTATGCCCTGGGAATCACGAATATCGATCCTGTGAGTAATGGCCTGTTGTTCGAGCGATTCCTGAATCCTGAACGCAAGTCAATGCCTGATATTGATACCGATTTCTGTATCGAACGCCGGGGTGAAGTGATTGATTACGTCACCCGTCGCTATGGCGAAGACAAGGTGGCTCAGATCATCACGTTTAACCGCATGACGTCCAAGGCGGTGCTGAAAGATGTGGCAAGAGTGCTTGATATTCCCTATGGCGATGCCGATCGACTAGCAAAATTGATTCCGGTTGTACGCGGTAAACCTGCCAAGTTGGCAGCAATGATCGGTGAGGAATCTCCCAATCCTGAATTTCGCGAGAAGTACAAAAAAGATCCAGTGGTGAAGCGCTGGGTTGATATGGCGATGCGCATTGAAGGGACTAACAAAACCTATGGAGTTCACGCTGCTGGAGTTGTGATTGCAGCGGATCCTCTCGATGAACTTGTTCCACTTCAAAGAAACAATGATGGGCAGGTCATTACTCAATACTTCATGGAGGATGTGGAGTCCATGGGACTTCTAAAGATGGACTTCTTGGGTCTCAAAAATCTCACGATGATTGATAAAACTCTGGAGTTGGTCGCCTCCACGATCGGTGAAAGGGTTGATCCAGACAAGCTTCCCTTAGAAGATCCTGAAACGTATGCCCTGCTTGCCCGTGGTGATTTAGAGGGAATCTTCCAACTTGAATCAACGGGAATGCGTCAAATCGTTCGTGATCTCAAGCCCTCATCCTTGGAGGATATTTCCTCGATTTTGGCTCTTTACCGACCCGGTCCTTTGGACGCAGGCTTGATTCCAAAATTTATCAATCGAAAGCATGGTCGTGAGACCATTGATTTTGCACATCACTCGATTGAACCGATTCTTCAAGAAACCTACGGGATCATGGTTTATCAAGAGCAAATTATGAAAATTGCTCAAGACATGGCTGGTTATTCCTTGGGCGAAGCTGATTTACTTCGTCGCGCCATGGGCAAGAAAAAAGTGTCAGAAATGCAGAAACACCGGGGGATCTTTGTACAAGGTGCTTCCGATCGTGGTGTGGATAAGAAAGTTGCGGATGAACTCTTTGACCAAATGGTTCTTTTCGCTGAATATTGTTTCAACAAAAGCCATTCAACGGCTTACGGAGCTGTTACCTATCAAACGGCCTATCTGAAAGCGCATTACCCGGTGGCTTATATGGCTGCCTTGCTTACGGTGAATGCTGGAGCCAGCGACAAAGTGCAGCGCTACATCTCCAATTGCAATGCGATGGGTATCGAAGTGATGCCTCCCGACATCAATGCATCAGGGATTGATTTCACTCCTAAGGGTGATCGCATCCTGTTTGGCTTGTCGGCTGTGCGAAATCTCGGAGATGGAGCGATCCGTGCCGTGATTGGCTCTAGAGAATCAGAAGGTTCGTTCCAGTCACTCGCTGATCTCTGTGATCGTCTTCCTTCTGCGGTGCTGAATCGCAGAAGTATGGAGTCGCTGATCCATTGCGGGGCGATGGATGCTCTCGAGCCCGAGGCGAATCGGGCTCAACTGATGGCCGATTTAGATCTTCTTCTTGATTGGGCTACGTCGAGGGCCAAAGATCGGGCCAGTGGGCAGGGCAATTTGTTTGATCTGATGGCAGCAGCCTCAAGTGAGGGTGATGAAGATGCGGGAACGGATCTCAGCTTGGCGCCCAAGTCTCCTCCGGTGAAGGATTACCACCCCACCGAAAAGCTCCGGCTTGAGAAGGATCTGGTTGGTTTTTATCTCTCTGATCATCCGTTAAAACAGCTCACTCCTCCGGCGAAGCTTTTGGCTCCCATTGGGCTAGGGAGTCTTGAAGAACAAGCCGATAAAGCCAAGGTCAGCGCGATCGCAATGGTGAGTGAGATGCGCCAGGTCACCACTCGCAAGGGAGATCGAATGGCGGTCTTGACCCTTGAAGACCTCACTGGATCCTGTGAAGCGGTGGTCTTTCCCAAAAGCTATGCACGTTTGGCTGATCACCTCATGGCCGAGGCTCGTTTGCTGGTTTGGGCAGCTGTGGATCGCCGCGACGAGCGGGTTCAACTGATCGTCGATGACTGCCGGGCCATCGATGATCTACGTCTACTGATGGTGGAACTTGATCCAGAACAGGCCAGCGATGTGGCGGTCCAACACAAATTGCGTGAATGTCTTCAGGCCTACCGTCCAGATCAGGAACAGTTGGGCGTTCGCGTTCCTGTTGTTGCCGCAGTTCGACAGGGCAATACGGTTCGCTATGTGCGGCTTGGACCTCAGTTCTGTGTACGTGACGCGTCTGCTGCAGCGCTGCATCTCCAAGAGAAGGCTTTTAAGGTGAAATGCAGCGAACCCCTGCTGAATTAAGTGCAGTATTGATCACAAATTACAGCGTTGATTTAACTCTGTTTTTGAGAACGCATGGATTTGCGCATTCGTTGGATGTTGGGCTTGATGTGTTCAAATCCAAGCAAGGATCCCGCATCCTGTTCCCAACTGGCAGAGAGAACTCCATAACTTAGACCTCCAAGGCCCAGCAAAAAGAAACCTCCAGATCCAAGCAAAGTGATCCCAGGAGGGACATCCATAATTTGACGCGAGACCAGGAAATAACTTCCTACGAAAACACCCATCCCCATAATTGAAGGGATACCAGTGGCGATTGCCACGCGTCTCGCCATTCGGTTGGCAACCGGCTTCGGGATGGGTTGACTGCTTTTTGGTTGGGAAGCAGATCGTTTGGATTTTGATTTGGTTCCTTCTTCTGACCGGCGCGGCTCGAAGGGCAGAGAGTTGCGTCGATCAGCCATGGGCTCCTGAAGTCCTGTGCAGCTTGCTTAGCCGCGGATTCCAAGCTTAGAAATGAGATCGCTGTAGCGCTGCTCGCTTTTGCCTCGGACGTAACCAAGCAGACGCTTGCGACGACCAATCATCTTCAGCAGACCCTGGCGGGATGAATAGTCGTGGATGTTTTGCTGTAGGTGGCTGCTGAGCTTGGAGATGCGCTCGCTCAGCATGGCGACCTGAACCTCTGCCGACCCGGTGTCGGTGGCATGGGTTTGGTGACTGTTGATGAGTTGCTGCTTTTCAGTTGTATCGAGCGACATGCGAAGCGACCGGCCCTACTTGTGCAAAGAACCAATTTACCTCTTCATGGGCACACTTATGCCGATGGGCGGTTCAACCAACGCAGACTGGCGCGTAACCACCCATCCCCGTCATTGGATGCCGGGACCTCTTCCCCGGTGGCAACGGCACGCATTGCTCGACGGATCTCTAAATCTTCATACCCCAGTGTGCTGAGGGTGAGCTGTAAATCTTGAAGTGGGTCGGGTTCAATTGGCAGCGATTTGAGATCACTCCTGTCCACAAGGGAGAGGTCGGAACGATCACTGATCTGCTCTGGACTCCAAGCCCCTAGACGATCGCGAAGTTCGACTGCAAGTCGTTCTGCTGTTCGTTTTCCTACTCCCTGCGCTTGGGTCAGGCGACGCAGGTCCCCATCGATGATCGCTTCGATCAACTCAGCAGCGCTGCAGCTCTCCAACAACGCCAGTCCCACCTGAGGGCCGACACCGTTCACGCTGATTAGAACGCGAAACAGGTCCCTTTCCCTTCGATCCGGGAAGCCAAACAAACTTGATCCATCGTCCCTTTGAACCTGATGAATCCAGACGGTGCAAGTTTTGCCTGCGGAGAGAGGTTGCAAATACCTCGAGGCAAGTTGAACCTCATACCCCACCCCAGCGCAAGCAATCACTAATCCCTGACGCCCACCCTGACTCCAGTGTTCGATTCGTTCTCCTCGAAGCCAGCCGATCATGCGATTCCTTCCAATGGGCCTATTGAGGCGTCTAAAGGCGTGTTGTTGGGAAAGGCATTGAACAAGTCAAGCCACCGATCGCTGACAGCTGAATCTGAAACAGGCCTCAACAGGCAACAACCAACCGCTTGGAGTCTGATGTAGTGACCTTGTGCCATCGCGGGAAGCCAAATCTTGCTCAAACAACGGTTAACAGCTGATCGCCTCGGTGCCATTCCATGCGATGGCATAAAAAAAGAAGGCGAATTTGCCTTCTTTGGGGGTGTGAGGAGCCAAATCTTGTGAGGAGATGGCCACATCCATAATTAATAAGCATGTGCCATTCAGTCAACTAACTGATACGTAGAGACTTGTTTGCTTCGAGGTATGAGCCGTTTTTCACTTGAAGAGAGCGTGTTTCTCCGGGTGGAAACAACAAGCCAAGCTGTCCAATCACAAGGGAAAAACCTAACCAGTGTTGACTTTTTAGTCTATTTGGCAGTCCTTAAAGTGTTTGGAAGTCATTGAGGCCCCTCGCTCGCCAAGAGCATCTCGCTCTTGGCTTCAATCGCTGTGTCACAGCCAAGTGGGTGGACACTAGAGATGCATTGTTTGATGCCTTCTTTTTCTTGTTGAGTCAATGGCCTGGTTGTGTGGCAATACAATAAGGGTGAAGGTGTGTCTTGCAGGACGTTTCCCGTCCACCAAGAAGACTTTGCGAGGAGAGCTTCTTCGTGCAGTGGAAATGAGGAAACACGTCTTGTAAAAAGCCGAGACACTCTGCTTCACATCCGCGATGCCTCTTGTTTCCAGGGATTGTCTTGATTCAGGTTCGGGCGAAGAGCCAGGCGGGTTGTTGACTGATCACTAGGGATTCGCACTGCTCCATCAGGTTGTTTCGATGGAGAGACGAGTGTTGCTGACTCCAGAAGGACAACCACCGTTTCTTGAGCCTGCCCAGAGATAGTTGACCAAAGCGACCCGCTTGGGCTAGTACAGGTGTATTGCTTGTGAGGTGCTGTGGAGGAGTGGGCCTATCTGGACGAAAGCGAGTTGAGTAACTGCCGTTGCTCAAGTGTGTGTGTGGCGTGCCAGCACTTTCGGCATGGTGTGGACCAGCATTGCCACACGTTGGTGGGGTGCAACATTCGCCAGAAGCAACTGCAACAGGGGCATCACCTCACAAAGACCTGCAAGCTATGGGCGCCAACTTGGCAGAGCACAGTGGGCTGGGCCCCTGAGATGGGTTGATTGCTGAGGTAGATCTTCTTTCCAGCATGGTTGAGCTCACCAACCCTTGGTTCAAGGTCTTTTGCAGGGTTGTCTTTTGTTTGTGATTGCTGGATGGCTTTAAGGCGTCTGATCGGTTTCTGTCACTCTGCGATGATCGTTTTTTGGAGGTGAATCATTCGTACTTCGCCAATGTTTGATCTAAAACATTTACTGGTTGGGTCTTGATTTAAATGATCACATGGCACGAGAGCATTAGCTAAAATGACAAATTGGTCGAGTCGGCTACAGCAGCTTGGCTTCGCTAAAGAGAAAGAAGAGGATGGATCCGAAAGATATCGTCTCTTCCCTGGCAAAAGTACGAATTCGTTTTGGACACAAATTCTTGTCATCCCAATTGATTACTGTTGGCAAGTCACCTATTCCAGGTCAGAAGTCCAAGTTGGACTTTGGAACACGCATAGTGTTGTAAAAAAAATTGATGTTAATGTTCATTTTAGCCCCATTCGGATGATCGAAGAGATCGTCGATGAGAAAAACAAAAAACCTGGACTCTTTCGAAGATTTTGATAGCGATGAATCCATTGGAGGCAGCGATTGCAGAATCTTGGTTAACCCAGTAGAGCTTGTCCAATAGGCCTTTGAGTCATGGTTGCCTGCTTTGGTCTGCTCACTTGGGTCTTGAATCCCCATGTGAATACCCCTGTGCAGCCTAATCAAAAGAGAGGGGTGGCTCATTGAGGAAAGTGCGTTTTTGATGGCTTTCAGCCCCATGTGAATGATTGGCATGGAGTTGAAGATCAAGCTGCTTCGTTAATCGCGTCTTCCAACATTTCATAGTGACTTGAGGCTTTTTTCTCTTATGGCTACAATGTGATTAAAAGAGTGAAACGATGAGCCGTCTTAAAATTTTTGTTGCAATGGCCGGACTAGGAGCAGCGTCGATCTCAATGTTTTCGCTGCCTTATTCAAAAGCAGAAACGAATGCCAATCATCCAGATGGTCTCACTATTATGACGTTTGAGCAATGGGATAATGTGAAGGATAATTGTGTTATTGAAGGTACTGAGGTTTATGCTCGTCTTGGAAGTGCAGGCCGCTGGGAGAAAAAAGCTCAGCTCTGGGATAAGGATTGCGTGAAGAGGACAATGAAAGAAAGAGGATATGCAAATGCTGTTGTTTTTGATCCTGATGAAATGTCTGATTTCAAAAAGAAAACCTGTGATCTTTATGAAACATCAATTGTCCATGTTGATGGAGTTGTTGTGGAAAGAAAATTCGGATTTGCCTTTGACAAATGTCAATAGTCCCTGTCGACGGGTGCTGCTCTGATTTGTTCTTGGCCTTGTCTTAAGGATGATCGAGTCCAATGGCTCTTCCAGTCTTCCTGTCGCTATGGAAGGGATGAAGCATTGGAAAGCAGTTGAGGGCCAGACAATGTCCCTCAACCTTCCGCGGGCTTCTAAATCGCGAAAGATTGATGGTTGTGGGACTGTTGACCCCGTCCAAAGAGTCACCAAACCATTCTTTGGTAGACGTCGTCACAGCAAGTGAGAAAAGTTCTCAATAGCTGTGACGAATGAGTGAGTTGCGTGAATAAAGCCGATGTCCTGCGATTGCCAGTGCTTTTATTCCTGAATTGAGCGCTTTCAATCAGCAGTTCGCTCCAATCCTTGGCATCAAAGGCGCCAACGCATCTATTTGCAGCTGGGTTGAGCAGTCAAGTTGTTGTCGGGAGTTGGCTGGACCATGGCCCTCGGAAGCGGTGTGACAATTGCTTTAGTGTTGGTGAACACTGGCACAGTGCCAGTCCAGACGCAGAATGGCTGTGTGAGGAGGGCTTCTTCACGGAGTGGAAACAAGGCAACACGCCCTATAAGAAGCCGAGAAACCCTGCCTTTGGCGGGGTTTTCTTTTGTCTGACGATCCTTAGATGTCCTGAATTTGACCATAACCTCATTGGCTGGATTCAGTCAGAGCCCTTAGTCGTCGATCACGGATCAAAAAAAACGAGCGGGTTCTCAATCCGCTCGCTCTCTCCCTTTTGTCAGCAGCTCGACGCCGCTGGACAAAGGATCTTGCATCTCTCTATTTGTGTTTGTAACGATGCTCACCCATTGCTGAACAGTTCAAACTTCAGTCCTTGGCCGTTTGCGCAGAGATTCTGCTTGTCATCGTTGAACTCAAAGGAGGCAATCGGCATGGCCGCCAAGATGGATCTGCATTGCACCGCGACTGCCTACCACTGGATAGGTCCTGGTCACGACCACTCGACCATCCGTTCGACGGTGGTTCACCACCAGAGTTGATAGGCCTGAGCCTCTGGTATGTCGCGGTTACACGACAATCAAAGCTCGTGGCCATGATTGATTCGTCCCAATCGATGCGAATCGTGCGTCATCGGTTGACCTTGCTGACTTTGGTCTGTCACGACCTTCCTTAGGTCTTGAAGACGATTACAGGGCATATGGTGCGAGGAATGGGCAACGTTGTGGCTGGCTATGTCAGGACCAACATTATGCAGGAACCAGAAATTGAATTGCTTGAAGGTTGTTCAGGAGGTGCCGAAAGGCAATACACAAGTCCTTCGATGCTTCTTTCTCACCAAAGACCAGGAGACTCACAAAATCAGAACAGGAAGCAGGAGTATCTTCTTGTTCATTGCCATCTCTAGATGGCTCTGTAGGGGTTATTTCACTCCAAGGGTTAATCGATAACTTGGAAGATAAGAAAAATCTTAGTTGGTGTTCATCACCTGCTCATTTAACCTTTGAGCTGACTGGTTAGGGTTTTGGGACTTGGAGATAAGAAATGGAACGCTACATCTTTCGCAAGAGAAAGGAGAATTGTCTGATGAAGTTCATTCCACTGCCTTTTGCCCTGATCGGTTGCGTTGTAGTTCTTGAGTTCTTGGGGTCTGAAGCGCCAATTCTTGGGTCTGCACCAGAGCAGTTGCCCCAGCAATTTATGGAGGTATTGTATTTAACCAGTGAAGATTAATTGTCTACTAGACCTGGAGCTCTCTTGGCTTCCTTTCCCATTCGGCAGGCTTTAGGATGTTTGCTTTTGTGCAGGGGAGATTACATGCTTCACAGTGATAATTGTTAGTCGGTCATGGATGCAGGGAGAGTGGTCCTGCTCGTCTAAAGGAAGAGCTTTAATCCTTCTGTAGGGGGAAGGTAAGCATCGATCCAAAGTGAAAAGATAAGAGCGACTATGTGCGGTGAGAGCGAAAGCCCTTGTGCAGTCAAGGATCATTGAGTCAGAGCCTGCCTCGGTGTGATTCAGGAGAGTGGTATGTGATTCAAAAATTGTTGTATTAGGGAGGCCTGTGCATTCAATTTTTAGTGAATGCATCAATCTGTTTTCAGTCATCACTGAAGCCCCAGAGCTCTGCTTTCAACGCCCATCGGAGGAGGCCTGTTCATGCCGTCCACGTCAGCACTGCTGAGCATGAACAACAACAAAGCCCCATGAAGAGAGGCCGCCCCTCCCAGATAGGAAAGACGGCCTAACTCGCTCGTTTATGCATATCGCAGACCATTAATCAGTGAATCTGTATCGCGGAAGTCTGGACCTCGTATCGAACACAGTGAACTGAAAGATTGGTGCGAAGCGACTGTCTGCAGGATCACCTGGGGCCGGAGCTCTAGGTGTGGGGTCGTGTTCTCCGTAGGGCACCTAGGACGGTGCAGGTGGAGCATCGATTGGCGTGGCGCGCAAGGCATTGCCTACCAAAGGAACAACCCACGTCTTGTTGAGACTGTTGGAGCAGGGACCTGAAGTCAGCTTGCTTCTGCTGATAACTCAGGTGGAGTGTCGTCTGTCAAAGCGCCTCCGATCTCGATGTCGATAGTTTGTGTCAGCAGAGCACCCTTGCCATCGGTGTAAAGGCGCATTGCCTTCAGAGCAGAAACCACCGAAATTGGGAATGGCGTGCCTCATGAGTGATTCCAAGCGTCTGATTCGCTTCGTGAAGGGTGGAGTGTGGGGCCGCCTTTGATCAACGAAGAATGGAATCAGCCGATTTTGCTCATTCGATCGCCGACTGCATCGTCATGGTCGCCATCACAACCGCTTGCCCTGAGCTTCGGCGATTGACCAGACGGGTGTGGATGATGACCACCATGGATGAGTGGTTTTACTTACCGCATCTGGCTCACTGCCTTTCTAGAACGAATGCATCGATGTATTCACTCATGGAAATTCATACCGCTCATGCTCAACCGATGGGGAGCTTGATTTTTGAAGGTCATCACAAACCGTTTCACGCCTTGGCCTGCCCTCTCAATCCTCAAGCGGTGCGGATTGCCAAGAAAAAGTAATCAGTTTGTACCCCATGCATGATTCTGCAGTCATCCGCATGGGGCTGATTGTTTTGCCCCTTGACTGCTGGATTGCCATCAAGATTGATCCAATTGGCAACTATCGTTATCAGCATTGATTGGCTGCTCATGCCGCCCGCTCCGCCAAGCCTGAACGGTTGGATTCGATCGCTAAAGCGCAACGTTCAACGTGTGCTGGTTGTTTGCGTGCTGTTGCTTCTCAACCTTGGTTTAACCGGTTGCGGACCATCCGATCAACCTCCCCGTGGCGTGTTGCTGAAAGCGCTTGGGCTGCAAATTCAATTGACTCAAACAGCGATTGCCCAGTCCCTGGAGTTAGAGCCTGTTGGTGTCCCAGATGTGAGTCGTGTGCGCGTAGAAGAGCAGGAGTCGATCCGTCTTGGTGAGCAACGTGGAATTCATCTCACCGGTCGCTTCGATTGGAGGCTTCCCGCAGATTCAGTGCGTGTTGATAGTCCTTTTGAGTTGTTCTTAGAGCGGGGTGAACGGGGACAAAGTTGGCGTTTAGCCCAACCGGTTGGTTCGAGCGACGGAACTTCACAAGATTGGATCACCCACCCTTTGCCGATTGATTCGCCTTGATCTGTCAGCCGACAGCTTTCAGCTTTCAGCTTTTCGAGCAGTCCTGGCACTCAGGCTGATCAGCGTGGCCCCCAAGACGCACAGGGCTCCCAGCACCACAGCACCTGTAATCGGTTCGGCAAAAAACAGCACGCCCCACAGTGCTGCAAACACCACTTGGACGTAATTGATCGAGGTGGCACGCGCTGCGGGTAGGGCGGAGAGGCCTTCGGTTAACCAGATCTGTCCGATCTGCGTGAACACCCCAACCCCGATCAGCCAGAGCCACTCGGTTGGATTGGGCCACAGCGTGGGCTGCCCCCAGAGCAACGGCAGGGTTGCGGGGACCGACACCAAGGGGAAGTAAAAGACGATGACGAGTGGGTGCTCTTGAACCGACAGTTGACGCACACTCACGTAGGCCAGTGCCGTAAGCAACGCACCGCCCAGACCGATCAAAGCTGCCATGGCTGGCAGGCTTCCGATCGTGCCCCCCACCCATTCGGGCTGAACCACCAAGGTCACCCCCAGCAGGCCTAACAGCACAGCGATGCCGATTCGGCGTCGGATGGGCTCTCCTAAAAGCAGCCATGCCGCCAGTGCCGTCAGCGTTGGGTAGGTGTATTGCAGCAGGGTTGCTGCCGCGAGTGGAAGCCGAGCGAGGGCCTCAAAGAAACACAACAAGGCTGCAGTCCCTAATCCTCCACGAATCAACAACAACCCACGTTGTTCACCCCAGGGCGAGACCTTGAGACGACGCAACATCGCCAGGGTGATGGCAATGCTGATCAAGGAGCGCACCAGAACGACTTCTGCCACTGGCAAGCGTCCCCCAAGGTGTTTGACGCAAACGGTCATCAAACTGAACGCCAATGCACAGGCGATCAGGGCACCGCAGGCTCGCCACTCCTTAGCGGATTGGCTGCCTCGTATCGCGCCTAACAGCCCCTGCATGGTGGTTCCGACGACACCTGCCAACCATGGCGCATTGCGTTGAACAGCCACTGCGCATCGCGCTGAACAGCCAAAACGGCATCGGGGCTCGCAGAATGGGGAGATGGCGATGCCCCGTCTACACCCCCGCACCATCGACGCCGTTAAGGAGCGTGCCGACATCGTTGATGTGGTGGGTGAGCACGTGGTGCTCAAAAAAAAGGGACGGGAATTCGTTGGCGTTTGCCCGTTTCATGACGACAGCAAGCCGTCGATGACGGTGTCGCCGCAAAAGCAGTTTTACTACTGCTTTTCCTGCGGTGCTGGCGGAAACTCCATCAAGTTTTTGATGGAGTTCCAACGGCAGAGCTTCAGCGACGTTGTTCTGGATTTGGCGCGCCGGTATCAACTGCCGGTGGAAACGGTTGACGGTCCTCAACAGGAGCGTCTGCGTCAACAACTCTCGCGGCGTGATCAGCTGCATCGTGCGTTGGCCCTTGCCTCAGGCTGGTTTCGCAGTCAGCTGAAGAGTGAGTCTGGCCAAGAGGCCCTTGCTTATTTGCGCGATCAGCGTGGCTTGAGCGAAGCCACGCTGGAGACCTTCGAGCTCGGCTATGCCCCCGATCAGTGGGACGGTTTGCTCAAGCATCTTCAGCACGTTGAGGGTTTATCGCCAGTGCTGCTTGAGTCAGCAGGTTTGGTCGTTCCAAGGAAAGGAGGCAAGGGGTTTTATGACCGCTTCCGTGGCCGTGTCATCGTTCCGATTCGTGATCGGCAGGGACGGGTCATTGGCTTTGGCGGTCGAAGTCTCGATGGCAGCGATCCCAAGTACCTGAACTCACCTGAAACAGAGGTCTTTGAAAAAGGCAAGCACCTCTTTGGTCTCGATCAGGCGGCCAATGCGATCCGCAAGGACGATCGAGCTGTGGTGGTGGAGGGCTATTTCGACGTCATTGCCTTGCATGCGGCGGGAGTTACCAATGCTGTGGCGTCGCTTGGTACGGCCCTCAGCGGTCAACAGATCACCCAACTGTGCCGGTGCAGTGACGGCAAACGCATCGTTCTCAATTTTGATGCCGATCGTGCAGGGATCCGAGCTGCGAACCGCGCGATCGGTGAGGTCGAGCAGCTTGCGCTTCAAGGACAGTTGGAGCTGCGAGTTCTTCATACACCTTCTGGGAAAGATCCAGATGAGTACTTAAAGGATCACGGAGCTGGTGACTATCGCGCCTTGCTCGATCAGGCACCGCTTTGGCTCGATTGGCAGATCGAACAGGTGCTGGAAGGTCGTGATCTGACCAAGGCTGATCAGTTCCAACAAGCTGTTAGCGGCTTGGTGGAGCTGTTAGGCAAACTGCCTCAATCAGCGATTCGCACGCACTACCTCCAGCAAGTTGCGGAGCGCTTAAGCGGTGGTCAAGGCCGTTTGGCGTTGCAGTTGGAGCAGGATTTGCGCCAACAGGTGCAAGGTCAACGCTGGCATGGACGTTCAGCCCGGCATGAAAAGGCTGGTGAAGTCAGCCAACGAGAGCGCTGCGAAGCCGAGATCCTGCGCATTTACTTGCACTGTCCGATTCATCGCTCCCAGGTGCGTTGCGAATTACGCCAACGGGAGTTGGAAGACTTCGCTCTTCAGCACCACCGTCTGTTGTGGTCTGCAATTACCGACCTTGAAGAGGGCAACATCGGTTCCGGTCGTCTAGAGGCGATCAGTCGGGGCAAAGATCCGGGTCATGAGTTGGCCGATCTGGATCTACCTCGTTTGCTTACCGATCAGCTGCTGCTGGACAACAGTGCGTTAGTGGCCAAGTTGACGCCGCTTTTAGAACCCGCGGAGCTCCAGCGTTTGGCATTGGCGCGTCCCATGGATGTTTTACGGGGCACCGCGGCTATTTTGGAGCGACAGAAGAGTCATAAACGTTGCCGTCACTTGTTAGAGGCTTGGGGTAGTCAACGGCTTGAGACTCTGGAACGGTGTATTGCTTCGCTGATTGCTCGTGAGCAAGAGCAGACAGCGTCGGCAGAGGGAGTGGATATGGAAGGTCGTATTCAGGAGATGTTTGAACAGTTGAATGCGGATGCGCTTCGATTGCAAGAGCTTTATTACTCCGAGAGGAAGCATATTCAGCATCTTGATCAACAACGCTGTGCTGGTTATGAGGTTGCTGTTGCTAACCCCCCTGAATTCATTCCTCCTGCGGCTTGATGGATTGGTGCGAGCCCAATCATCTGTATGTCTTGGTTTCGAAACACCAGCGTTCCTCACCCTTGAATCCACGGATGCGGATCGTCGCGCAGATGTGTCATTTGATCCAAAAGAGTGTTCAAGATGATGAGCTGAGACGGAGAACTCGTCCGTCTGGCCTCATCAATGATGCCGTAGTGTTTTTTTGCAGCTAGACCTTAAAGGTGTTCTTCAATACCAATGAAAACTGCGCTCGCCACACTCATTGTTGCTCTTGCAGCACCTATGGCTGTCTCAGCTGCTCCAGGAGTGCCTGACTCTGTCATGAGTGCAATTCAAGAGGCGTGCAATGCCTCTGTTGCTGGTAATAGTCAAGCTACTGAATCAGATGAAAACTGTATTGCAAGAGCAGTAGCTGCTTACAAGAAGTCGAACTGATAGGACTATCAGTACATCGCTGACGCAAGCGATAGGCGTTGAGCATTGGTCTTTTTCGGCCAATCTCTCAATCTTGACTCTTTGAGCCCTGCTTTTAGCAGGGCTTTTTGTTTGACAATCTTGGCGTTGAGTGATTCTGATTGTTGTTCGGGTAGGAATAGTTTCTGCTTGTCCGTCATGCAAAACTAACGAGGTCCTTCGGCTTTCATGGTCAAAGTTAATCTTTTGCTAAAGTTATAACCGTCTCTTCATTGAAACCATTGGTGGAGGATTGTTGGGCTTTGTAGGTTTTTAAGATTTGGCTTGAGTGCTTGATGCTTGATCAAGGGTTGACCTTGTTAGGGATTTCAACTGGTTGATTGAATCAGAGGGCACTATTTTGTCTACAGCAATTGGTCCAGTTCGTTCGCCCGTGTCTCGCCGATGGGCGAGGCAGCGCATGATCAGCACAACGTCATCGTGATCGCTAAGCGTTAGAACCGGTCTTGCTCTGCACGGATGGTTTGCGATGGTGATGGAAAACCCCTTCGGGTTCTGCAAGCGTGGAGCAACCTCAAGATCCTTTGGCTGCGGTGATTCACCCCGAAACACCACGTGTTGATCGCAATCACTGAGACCTGCCAATAGTGTTCGGTGTGGCAAGCAGCTAATAACGCCACCACAGCTCAGTGGCTTTCGAGCAAGGCTTGCCATGGTCTTGGAGATCTTGCATCCCTGATAATGGGTGAACAGCTCTTCTCAGCGATGTCTGAATTTTTTGAAGCGATCTGGCATGGAGAAGGAATCGGAGATGGTGGCGATCTCGATGAAGCCCTTCAGGCCTTTGTGGTTGTGAAGCCTAAAAATAATGATTGGATCGAGGCATGTGCTGTGGAGGGTGCTAATCCTCGTATCGAGCGTTTCGCCTCCTTCGATTCCTATCTTGATAATCAGGATGCCCTTGAAGTGATTACGGTGACTCCTCAGATGATTGCAGTCGCGATTGAGCAGTTGCCCGTTTGATGGCTGATTCCACGATTGACTTCTCGACCTACACGCCAGTGAACCACCTCTGGCCTGCTTTTGTGGAACGATTGGGATCTGAGAAAGCACAGCAAGCAGTGCGTCAGGCTCTTGATCTTCAAGGGATGAGTGGGAATGCCCGCAGTCTTCCCGTTCTGTTTGTTGAAACCTGTGGCCTTGCTCTCGCGCATACAGATCTTGTGCGAGAACAGACAGGTCTTAATAGCCACGGATATCGCATGGTTTTATTGCTTAGTCGACGTGAATTAGAACTGCAGTTATTGCAAGACTCGTTGTGAATTTATGCCTGTCTTTTCGCATACGCTTAAGTTGCTAACGTTGGGTATTCCTTGGCAAGCATGGTGATGACGAATGCCAATTTCGCCATGGAAAGAATTGTTGTTCCGGATGCAATTGAGTCGGTTTCTTCAACATAGGCATCATGCCTGACATGGTCACTGCTGATTGAACAATTCCATTATCTTTGTGTGTGGTGTTGATGAAGCACGGCGCTCTTTTGGATGTTTTGTGAGGCTTGCATCTCTTAGGCCTTTACCACAGGCACGTCACTCAATCGAGTTGTGGCGGCTCGACCCAGCCGTTCGCGTCGCATGGCCCAGCTTGGATCCAGACCGCAGGCGGCCCATTGCACCGTGCCTCTCCCATAGCGGTGATTGAGACGATCGACCGTTGCCATCAAGCGCTCCCGTCTCTGCTGCTCTTGCTCCGTACAGGGCACCCATAGATGTTGTTGAAGTTGATCGATTCCCTGCAGGTGTT
This sequence comes from Synechococcus sp. Cu2B8-bc1011, assembly GCF_047302735.1. Lineage (NCBI taxonomy): Bacteria > Bacillati > Cyanobacteriota > Cyanophyceae > Synechococcales > Synechococcaceae > Synechococcus > Synechococcus sp. Cu2B8-bc1011. Next base: position 2,045,189 of record NZ_CP138915.1, on the reverse strand, counting down.
GCATCAGCACTCCTGCCTTCGCCAGAGGGCGATTTGGTTGAAAAATACGTTCCACCAGGGGTAATGCAGCTTCCAACAACACACGCGTGTCGTTGCTGGGTAGATCCAGGCTGGTGCTGGCAGCTCGACTGTAAAAGGCTGGAATGAATGGGCTCGTGCGCGTATAAATCGTGAGAGCTGCTGTGCGTTGATGCTGCTTTCGCAGTTTTTCAGCCGCTCGCACCACATAGGTGGCTACCGCTTCCCGGAGCTTTTCCAGGCTGGTAATTGGATGACTAAAGCTACGGCTGACGCAGGTCTCCTGCTTTGGAGAGGGGTCGAGATCAAGCGGCAAGCAGGCATGGCCTTGTAGTTCTCTTTGGAGTCGAACTCCCACCACTCCGGCTTTAGCTCGCAGAGATCCACTGGGCATATCACGGAGCTCACGGGCGTTGACCACTCCTCGCATTCGGCACCAGAGAGCGAGTTTGCGGCCGATTCCCCAGACGTCCTCAATGGAAATCGTTTCCAGCCAGCGATCGGGATCAGGGCACAATCCAAGATCAAAGAATCCGGCGTGGGCCGGTACCACTTTCGCCAGGCGGTTGGCGAGTTTGGCCTGTCCCTTGCTGGCCCCGAGACCAATGGCAATGGGTAAACCGAGGTTGCGTCGAGCCAAGCTTCTCAACCGCTGTGCCCATGGGCGCAGACTTTCGTCCGATGGACGGCTGAGCCGTGCAAACGCTTCATCAATGGAATAGATCTCCAGATCCTCCACTTGGCTTTCCAGCAAACTCATCAGCCGTTGACTCATGTCGGCGTAGAGCGCGTAATTCGAGCTGCGAATCACAACATTGTGCTGTTCCAGATGCCGCTTCTCCTTGAAATAAGGGGTGCCCATAGCGATGCCAAGAGCTCGCGCTTCAGCGCTGCGGGCCACGATGCAGCCATCATTATTTGAGAGCACCACCACTGGCCTGCCGAGCAGGGCCGGATCCAGGCTCTGCTCGCATGAGGCATAAAAATTGTTGGCATCAATCAGTGCCGTGACCTGGGTCATCGCGACGATGTGAGCGTTAGAGCGGATGGATGACGTGAATTGCGACGCCCCAGATCTGCACATCTCCGCAACGATGGAGATCTAAATGGGGATAGTCAGGATTGGCCGCTTCCAGGCCTAAAGAGCCGCGATGGCGAACGAGGCGTTTGAGAGTGAAAGCCCCATCCAGGATGGCCACCACCACTCGGCCAGGGCGAGGGTCGAGGCTGCGATCAACCATCAATAGATCGCCATGATGAATGCCTGCACCAGTCATGGAGTCGCCGCTGACACGCAGAAAAAAGGTGCTGCTGGGATGGCGAATCAGTTGTTCATTGAGATCGATCCCCACGTCGATGTAGTCGTCAGCTGGGGAGGGGAACCCTGCGGCAATCTGGTCATGCGCCAGAGGCAGGCTGAGGCTTTCACGCTGGAGTCGCAGAGGTTGGGGTGGTTCCAGCGATATCCGATCGATTGTCACGGAAGCCCATGCTCGCACTCAGTCAATAGTACAAACGTTCTGATTGGTTTTCTGCGTCTTCCCGGCGTGGGTGGCGTGCGCCGGGCCTGGCATGCGCTCGCCAAGGCCTAGCTGCTCGTTCGCCCACTGCGCTGTCAGGACTGCGAGCAAGTCGTCCCTGGTGCCGAAAAGACGGATCATCGCAGTTTAATGAGAATTGTTCGCAATTCAATCGGAAAGGGGGCCGAATTGCAAGTGATTCTCATTTGCTGGGGATTGAGTGGGGTTTGGCCCTCTGGCCCCCCGCGTGCACAGCAGTCTTTGGTTGATCGCTGGCTGGCCATGTTTTGAAGCCGATGCCAGGTCTATGGACACCAATCTCAAAGGCAGGGGGCCTAGCTTTTGCGCAACTTGAGAGAGGCGATATGCGCTGTTTTAGTAGCAACGTTTAGGGCGCAGTCTTTCGATTGGTTGATTTGCATTCAAGCTTGAGCTTTTCTTCTGATTGCCAGACCTCAAGAACATCAGGGAAGTGTTCTTCAATGCATGAATCGCAGATTCCATGGCTGAAATTCAGATTAGTGCGCTTCGATAAATATCGATCTAGATGCAACCAGCTTCCATTATTGTCTTTCGCTTTTCTGCAGTAAGAGCAGGTCGAAATGATATGTTCGCCATCTGTACGTGAACAATAAGATTCAATTAATTTGATGGATCTTTTCCTTAGTTCAAGAAAGGCAACTGCTTGTCTAGACAAGGATTCCATGATGCTGAATTGTCTATCTGTAAGCCCATGTGGCTCTCGATCAATCACGCAGAGCGTCCCGATTCTGTGATTTTCGTCATTCTGCAAAGGAAAGCCAGCGTAGAGTCTGATCTTTGGATCTCCTTTGACCAAAGGATTATCAAAAAATCGTTCATCTTCTAGTGCATCTTCAACAATTAAAGGTTCAGAGGAGTGAATCGCATGAGCACAGAATGACCAATCGCGCACAGTCTCTTGAGCTTCAATACCAACCTTGGCCTTAAACCATTGCCGATCTGAATCAACCAGGCTTAAGAGAGCAATGGGAGTACCACATGTCAGAGAGGCTATTTTCGTTATATCATCATAATTCTCTTCAGGTTTTGTGCCAAGAATTCTATATTCACTCAGTGCTTTTAGCCTTTCCGATTCATTGATGGGAATATCAGGCTTTTTCAAGTCAAGCACTTGTTCTTTTTAGAAGTTTGATCGCCAACAGTGAAATGCGCACAAAAGAGAATAAAAGTTAATTTGAAATTGTTTAAGTTTTTTGCTCGCTTTGCCTTTGCTTGTGGGTGGGATCAATGTCGGCTCATTAACGATTGATGAAGAGGGTTGTGCAAAGTTGTCAGTGTGTCGATAAAAAGCTTGGCAGGATTGAGACCTGCCAATGGCATGATCTCCGGAAGGATCTCGTCTAGGAGCGTTTGGTTGGAATCGATGAGCTTTCAATCCATGTTCCTGTCAGCTCTTGCGCTCCCTTGAAGATGGTCCCTAACGATCCTTTGGGGACCTGTCGTTGAAGCTTGATGCCTGCATCGATCAAGATGATTGCTTCTGAAGCTGCTGCTGATGGCCGATTCCCCCTATCTCCTGGCAATCGCCCTGTTTGAGCAGAATGGGAAACGAGCCATGCCCCTCGGGGGACGATCTTTGCCATTGGATGCGACCCAAGATGAAGCGGGGGTTCCTGCGCAGATAGCCCGTGAGCTGGCTTTGGAACTCCTGCTTCGTGTCTGGCAACGCAGTGATCAGGGGCCTTTGCAGCGCGACGCGGGGTCTGGAAGTTTGCTGATGGCTGAATTAGGCATGGAGAATTTGCCTGAAGATTTACCGGTTCTCAAAGCGGCATGGCTCACCACCGGAGATAGCGCAGCTTTTCGGAGCGGATTGTTGGCGATCAGCTCACGTTGTTGGAGTGTGAGCGTGGCCAAATTCAAGCCGATTACGTTCACTGCACTTGAGGCGTCGCAGACAAAGGAAGGCTGAAGGGGACGCTGAATCGGTCTCACGCTGCAATCGCTGTGATGAGTTCTGCCAATCCAGCAGCAATGCCGTCTTGTTGATCGGCGCCAAAGTGAACACCGTCTAGGGGAGATGTTTCGGCAACAGTTTGTGTATCGAAAAAGAACACCGACTCTTGTTCAGCAAGGTTGCGATAGAGGGAGGGAAGCAATCGAGACTTTTCGCTGCCTCCTTTAAACCCCCAAGCAAGAGATTGTGGTGTGGTTTGAATCACTCCAGGACTGACTAAAACAATCGTTGGGGGGTGATTGGAATGGCGTGGTCCACATTCATAGGACATGCGCACATCATGGATCAGGATTTTTGCTCCAGATGTAATTTCTTCTGGAGAAAGATGTAAGTGGCTTTTACAGTCATTGCATCCAAGCGCAAGAATGACAATGTTCAGGGGTTTACAGCTATGCAAAATCATGGACAAGTGTTGCCTGCCATTACAGCTGTAGTCGCCACCATAATTAACGGCTCCCAGGGGATCATCCATCACCCAGGTTCTTGAATTCAAGCCTTGTTCAAAAACAGTCCAGATTTGATGATTTGGATTTTGCTGATTCAGAATGTTTTGGAGACGATTGGGCCAGCGTGTTTTAAATGGCAAGCGCCCACTCCCATCAGGCGCCATTCCCCAGGTGTTGGAGTCTCCAAAACACAAAATACTTTTTGGCTCCATGTTCTCTTGATCCAATGTTTGGATCAAGGCTTGATCTGATGATTGATCTGAAGACAGCATCACGTCTAGCAGTAGGCCAACAAGAAAGTCTTTTGTTTAGGCACGGTGATAAGGACTTCCTTGCTGGATGGCTTGGGCTCGGAACAGTTGCTCGATCAAGAGAAGTCTTGCAAGCTCATGGGGGAATGTCATTGGTGAGAGGCTGAGCTTCCAATGGGCCAGGTTCTTCAGCTCAGCAGTGAATCCATCAGCGCCACCAATCACGAACGCAAGCCGCTGCGATCCAAGGCTGCGGAGCCGCTCAGAAAAGTTGATCGACGTCAGCGTTTCACCCTGTTCCATCAACATCACAGGCCTTTCGTCGCTTCGTAGTGTCTGGCGAATGGATTCAGCTTCTTTTTCGGGATTGCCATCCCGCAACTCAACGATCGTGAGTCCAGGAAGGCGTTTGCGATAGAGCTCAATTCCTTCCTGAATCCAGGACTTGCGAACTTTTCCGATGGCGATAATGCGGCAGCGAGAGGGATTCATCCCAATAGATCCAAACGCAGGCAGGTCTCAAATTCAGTCTTCGTCATCTTCCAAAAGAAGCTGCCCAAAGGCCACATACAGCGATTCTTCTTCGCTCCCAGCGGCCACATCCGGACGGGAGGGACGGGTCGTTTTTCCCTGGCCGCCGCGAAGCGGTTGTCTGGAAAGGGTCTGAGAAGACGGCGGGACCTGCGCCTTTGCTTTCGCCTTGTTCTGAGACGCAATGTGGCGCTCAGCCTCCTTGAGCCGCGCCATTAAATGTTCAGGAACAGTGCCATCACTGCTCGCTTTCATCAGTTCCTGAAACAGACGTTCAGGATTGTCTTCAGTTTCAATGCGATGGCGCTTTTCGGTCGCCTTCACTGGGCGATCAGGGTTCGATTGGGGGGGCGCAATCGGCTCGGGCAACGAGCGGCCCAGCTCCTTAAGACGCTCCAAGCTACGGGGATCAAAGCTCATGAGCAGCCAAGGGTCTCGCGAGTGTCTCGACCGGTCACTGGGTTGGTGCCGTCAGCTGCGGCGCAGAGAGTTTTCAGGGCATCACCACGGAAAGGTACGTTGGTGAAATCGGCACCTGTGATGGTCACATCGATGAAGCGTGTGTTGAAGGCAAACGCATCTTCAAGCACCGCATTGGTGAGGTTGGTGCCATTCAGGACCGCAGAATCAAGCGTGGCGTCACGAAGATTGCTGTTACTCAGATTGGCATCTTGAAGTTTGGCCCCATACAGGCTTGCACCCTGCAGATCACTTCCAGAAAGATCGGCTTCTCGAAGATTGGTGAGGTTAAACGTCACACCTTGCATGTCTCGATTTGAAAAGTCGGCTCCGATCAATACCTGCTTGGCGTAATCCATAGCGGCAAATGCCGGCTGCATTGGCAGCGCCAGCGTGACCCAAAGAACCATCAGCGCAGCTAAGAAGCGCAATCGCATCGGGAGTGAGACAACTGTTGTTCAGACTAGGACTTTTAGATCCGTTTGTTCTTTTCGCGTTGAATTGCCTGCTCCAAGCTGTTCAGGCGATCTTCTCTGGCACCCCAAAGTTCAATGAAGACTGGCGGATTGTTGATTGGCATCACTGAGAATCGTTTTTCCCTGTATATTTGTTTAAAAATGGCATCCACTTCATCGCGATAAGGAAGGTCAATGGGGCGAATTCCATCGTTTTCCATGGCAATGGGCCATTGATTTGTAATCGGTAAAAAAATCAGTAGATCAAGTTTCTGGAGAGAGTCCCTTACTCTTTCTGCTAGTGATTCAACAAATTCATCATTAATGTCAGTGGTTCTATGATTGGCGGTATATTGTGAATAAGCGATGTAATCAACTGGGCAGCGATCGAAAATGACGCAATCACTATCTTCCTGGTAGTTCATCAATCGACTGATGTTGTAGTACATCTGAATCCCGTTATGCAGTCTTGTGCTTTCTTGGCGAAAGCGAATGTCATAGCCCTCTTGATGCAACGCTCGATAGGGCTCTTCTTCGCGAATGTAGTGATCATGGCGCTTGATCCAGTCGCGAACGAATGTGCTTTTCCCTTGTGAATGAGTGCCGCTAACTGCGATGCGCATACAACGATTCAATCTTTAAGGTTTATAGCCATTCAGTTTCGCTTTTGAACTCTGCTCATCAGGGGGGAATGGTTGAGAACATGTTGTTACGCCCTCCCTTGTGGTCTAACTCTCAAGTGCAAGGAGCTCAGGCAGAGCTCTATGTCAAAGAGGTCTTGCTGCGTCATGGATGGCGCTTGTTGGAACACAACTGGAGCTGTCGGTATGGAGAAATTGATCTGCTCTTCACGAAACAGTCTTTGCCCGCGAGTCGAATCCTGGTGGTTGAGGTGAAGGCTCGTCGCCGTTCAGGGTTGGATGGTTGGGGTGTTGCTGCGTTTCATCAAGCCAAGCGAAGGCGTTTGGCCCGCACAGTGGACTGCTGGCGAGCAGCCAACGCTTGGAGTGAGGCAAGTTGTTTCGAAGTTGTGTTGGCGCTCGTGGTCCTTCCAGTGCACAGGCATGGCTTGCGCTGGATCCCTATCGACGTGCTTGATGGCATGAGTCGGAGATCACACGGCTGATTCAGTGAGCAGGCCTTGGATGACTGCAAGCGCAGCCCTTTGTCCCCGGCGTGGGTTGTTAATCACAAGCTTCGAGAACGATCGCAGTGGGCGGATAAAGGTTCGTTCACCAGGAATCATGTGCATCAACATGTGTTGGATGATCTGCATTGGGTGTCGTCCACGCTCTTGTTGATCTCGTCGGAGCCGTCGAATCATGCGCAGCAGTAAGGGTGCTTCGAGATAGAACAGCGCCGTGATCGAGCCATCGACCAGCAGGTCTTGCGGTCCATAGGCACCTTCAAGCAAGACAAGTTGATAGCGCTGATTGAGGGGTTTGCGACCCACGTCACGCGTGTGCATGTCGTAGGTACGCAAGCTGCTTGCCGTGTGTTGCGTGATCTGATCCAGCTCAGCTCGTAACGCATCGATCTCAATCGCCTCCGCTGTGTCAAATCCGAAGCGTGGGTGAGGTTGTCCACGCTGTTTGTAGTAGTTGTCGCAGCAGATCACGAGCACTTCAATCTCGATCGCGCCGAGTGCTTCTGCCAGGGCCAGGGTGAACCTAGTTTTCCCAACTGCGGAGGGGCCAGTGATGCAAACCACAGGAACCTTTGCCATCACGCTGTTGCCCCAGTCGTTCAATCCTGCATAGGGCACAGTGAATCAACGCTGTGAATGTCATGACTTTTTCAGGGCACACGGCCCGCAAGCGTTTTGGCCAGCACTGGCTGATCAATGAGCGAGTGCTGGATCGAATCGTTGAGGCCGCCGAACTTCAGGACGGGGATCGCGTCCTGGAGGTGGGGCCTGGTCGCGGGGCTCTCACCGAACGTCTCTTGGCCTCAGCGGCAGCGGCCATCCATGCGGTGGAGCTTGACCGTGACCTCGTCGCTGGGCTTCAACAGACCTTTGCAAGCCATCCCAAGTTTTCCCTGCAGCAGGGCGACGTGTTGTCCGTTCCCTTGGAACTGTCCGGTGGGGTACCCGCCAATAAAGTTGTGGCCAATATTCCTTACAACATCACAGGACCGTTGCTGGATCGTTTGATCGGTCGTCTCGACCGCCCTGTTGATCCTCCCTATCAACGACTGGTTTTGCTGGTTCAGCATGAGGTCGCTCAACGCATTCGGGCTCGCCCAGGGCACAGCAATTTCAGTGCCTTGAGTGTGCGCATGCAGTTGTTGGGACGGTGCAGCCACGTATGCCCTGTGCCTCCACGCTGCTTTCAACCACCCCCCAAAGTGCAGTCGGAGGTGATCTGCATCGACCCTTTCCCTGCTGAGCTGCGTCCTACTGCTGCCTTGGCCCGAGGGGTGGAACGTCTGCTGAAGATGGCCTTCTTAAGTCGTCGCAAAATGCTGCGCAACACCCTGGCTCCTGTCTGCTCACCAGACCACTTGCAATCCTTGGCAGGAGCGGCAGGCATCAGCCTTCAGCAACGACCTCAGGACGTGGCACCAGACGCCTGGGTTGCCCTGGCGAAGGGTTTGAATCAGGTCGACTCTGCTGCTTGATCGGATGACCGCCACCGTTCGCGTCACCGCTCCCGCCAAAATCAATCTCCATCTAGAGGTGCTCGGTCAGCGATCCGATGGTTTTCACGAATTGGCGATGGTGATGCAAAGCATCGACCTCGCTGATCAGCTGGACTGTTCCAACAGCGCTGATGGATTGATTCAACTCAGCTGTGATCAGCCTGGACTCAGTTGCGGCAGCGACAATCTGGTGATGCGTGCCGCCGAACTGCTCCGGCAGCGGTCTGGTTTCAATGAGCTTGGCGCCCATCTTCATCTGCGCAAACGCATTCCCATTGGCGCTGGTCTGGCCGGAGGCTCCAGTGATGGTGCTGCAGCTCTGCTGGCGCTGAATACGCTCTGGGGGCTCGGACACACCCCTGACCATTTACGAGCCATGGCGGCTGAGCTTGGCTCCGACATGCCGTTTTGTCTTGCCGGTGGGATTCAGCTCTGTTTCGGTCGAGGTGAATCTCTTGAATCGATTCCAGCGGCTGCGCAGTCTCTCGGTGTGCTGCTGGTCAAAGATCCCACGGTCAGCGTGTCAACGCCCTGGGCCTATGGCGAGTGTCGTCGTCTCAAGGGCGACCACTATTTGAGCGATGAAGAGGCTTTTGCCCAACGGCGGCAGGATTTGCGTGCAGCGTCGTGGTTGAACCCTCTGCGAGCGGCTGAGCCACCTCCGCTTCGCAATGATTTGCAGGATGTGGTGGCACCTCAAACAGCTTCTGTGCAAACGGCCCTGCGCTTGCTCCGGGATCTCCCTGGGCAACTGAGAACAGCGATGAGTGGTTCCGGTCCCAGCTGCTTTGCCCTGTTTGCCAATCGGCTGGAAGCTGATCAAGCGTTGGATGCAGCTCGTGATCGATTTGCTCAAGCCGGTCTTAACGCGTGGAGTTGTTCATTCGTCGGTCATGGCGCCAAGCTGATGCCATGAGTAGCAACGACACCCAAACGCCAGAGGCGACTCCAGAACGGAAAAAGGGTCCTCTCAGTTTCCTATCAGGGTCACTCACAAGTTTGCTGATGGGCTGGCTCAGCCTCGGATTGAGCAAAGGGATGGTGACCTATTTCGCAAACCGGCCACCCACGTTTAGTTCTCCCACCGCTCAAAGCATTGCCTCAGCGTTGAAGACCTTGTTGATCGGCATGTGTTTCCTCGCCACATTCAGCTTTGTCTTTATTGGGATTGGCCTGTTCCTTGTGTTTCTTCGCAGTCTTTTCACAGGCAAAGAAGCCGATGTTGCCTAGCGTCAAATCACTGTCCTGACTTGCTATTGGCGGTCATTGGTGATGACTCCCCACGATCTTGGTCAGCTGATTTTGCTGCTTTCACCTGGATTACTCCTCTCGGTGCTCCTGCTGTCGACGTTTGCTGCAGGAGGCTGATGTTTCCCTGCTGAGATAGCTTGGCCACTCACGCCGGCTTGGCCGGGATTGCAGCAACGCCGTGGCAGGGACGCTTCTCTTCAATGCACTTCGTGAGGCCATCGACGAAGAGATGGCCCGTGACGCCCATGTCTGCGTGATGGGTGAAGACGTCGGTCAATACGGCGGCTCCTACAAAGTCACAAAGGATCTCTACGAGAAATACGGCGAATTACGCGTCCTCGACACGCCGATTGCAGAAAACAGTTTTACGGGGATGGCCGTTGGTGCCGCCATGACAGGCCTGCGGCCAATCGTGGAAGGCATGAACATGGGCTTCCTTCTGTTGGCCTTCAATCAGATCTCCAACAACATGGGGATGCTCCGTTACACCAGTGGAGGAAACTTCACGATTCCAACGGTGGTGCGTGGTCCAGGGGGTGTGGGCCGTCAGCTAGGAGCTGAACATAGTCAGCGCCTTGAGGCCTATTTCCATGCCGTCCCTGGCATCAAGATCGTGGCTTGCAGCACGCCCACCAACGCCAAGGGGCTGATGAAGGCTGCCATCCGTGACAACAACCCCGTGCTCTTTTTTGAACACGTGCTGCTCTACAACCTCACGGAAGAGCTGCCTGAAGGTGATTACACCTGCGCCCTTGATCAAGCCGATCTTGTGAAAGAAGGCAGTGACGTCACGATCCTGACGTATTCCCGCATGCGGCACCATTGTTTGAAAGCTGTGGAGCAGCTGGACGCGGATGGAATCAAGGCTGAATTGATTGATCTGATCAGTCTCAAGCCCTTCGACATGGAAACGATCGCCCGCTCGATCCGTAAGACCCATCGGGTGATCGTTGTTGAGGAGTGCATGAAGACCGGCGGCATCGGTGCTGAGTTGATTGCGCTGATCACGGAGCATTGCTTCGATGATCTCGATGCCAGGCCCATTCGCTTGTCCAGTCAGGACATTCCCACCCCTTACAACGGCAATCTTGAAAATCTGACGATTATTCAGCCCCATCAAATCGTGGAAACGGCTCAGGCCATCGTGCGCACGGGGCTCTGATTCATGGCTCGTCAACAGGGCTGGTTTGCCCTCATCCTCGCTCTGGCCATCGCAGCTGGATCCGTTCTCGCAAGCTTCCCTCTTCAGTTGGGTCTCGATCTCCGTGGAGGTAGCCAGCTCACGCTGGAAGTGCAGCCATCGGCTGAGATCACCAAAGTGAAAGCCGAACAGCTGGAAGCCGTCAAAGCCGTCCTGGATCGTCGCGTCAATGGCTTAGGTGTCGCCGAATCAACCCTCCAGACCGTTGGCGATAACCAACTCGTTTTGCAGCTTCCAGGCGTCACCGATCCATCTAGAGCAGCTCGCGTGTTGGGAAGCACAGCGTTGTTGGAGTTTCGGGCACAGAAGCCTGGTTCAGAGGAGGAGCTACGCGGCTTAATTCAACTCAGGGCTCAGCTGAGAAGCTTGCTGGCACTGAACGCCAGCAAGGATGCATCAGATCCAGCCGATCAAGAGGATGGCCCCACCCCTGAGCAGTTAGCCAAGGCTCAAAAAGAGTTGGGTCTTGATGGCACGGCGAACTCTGAGCAAGAGCAGTTGGAACAGCTCCTAGCTCGCGCCAACGAAGAAATTGTGGATCGGTTCGAGCCCGCGGCGCTCACCGGTAAGGATCTCGTGACCGCAGGGCGCCAACAGCAGCAAAACGGCAGCAGCTGGGAAGTCACACTCACCTTCAACCGAGAGGGGGGTGACAAATTTGCAGAACTCACCCGTTCGATCGCAGGCACCGGGCGTCTCCTTGGCATCGTGTTGGATGGCCGGCCCATTAGTGAAGCCGGAGTGGGCGAGCAATTCAAAGCCGCTGGTATTACCGGTGGTTCTGCTGTGATCACAGGCAATTTCAGCGCTGAGGAAGCCCGGGACCTCGAGGTGCAACTGCGTGGTGGCTCTCTGCCCCTTCCCGTGGAAATTCTTGAGGTGCGCACGATTGGCCCCAGTTTGGGTGCTGAAAATGTGCGTCGCAGCCTGATCGCCGCACTTGCGGGCTTGGTGTTGGTGGCCCTTTTCATGCTGCTCGTCTATCGACTTGCAGGCGTGGTGGCTGTGCTGGCCCTCAGCCTTTATGCCCTGTTCAACATGGCGGCCTACGCGCTGATACCGGTCACCCTCACCCTGCCTGGGACGGCTGGGTTCATCCTCAGTATCGGTATGGCCGTGGATGCCAACGTGTTGATCTTTGAGCGGATCAAAGACGAATTGCGTCGCGGCAACACCTTGATCCGCTCGATCGAAACGGGGTTCTCTCAAGCCTTTTCTTCGATCGTTGATGGTCACATCACCACCCTGATTAGTTGCGCTGCGTTGTTCTTCCTCGGAACGGGTTTGGTGAAAGGTTTTGCAGCAACGCTAGGAATCGGTGTTCTGCTCAGCTTGTTCACGGCACTGACCTGCACGCGCACGCTCTTGCGTTTCTTGATGAGTTATCAATCGCTGCGTCGCCCAACCAATTTTCTGCCCGCAGGGCAGCTGCCTTCCTCCGCTGCTTGAGCCATGGCTGTGTCTTCCCCAACTGGTCAAGAACGCCCCTTGCGTTTTCCCCTGAGTCGCCAACGGCGAAAGGTTTGGTTGATCTCCGTGCTCGTGCTGTTGATCAGCGCTCTTGGTTTGGTGCTGAGCTGGACGAATCCTCAGATTCGCTCCCCCTTAAGGCCTGGGCTTGATTTCACCGGTGGAACCCAGATCCAGCTCGAGCGCTTGTGCACAGATAATTGCCAAGACGTCAGGGCCATCGACATCCAGGAGAAGCTTGCCAGCCTCACCTTGCCGGCTGAAGGTCGCGATCAAGACGCCGATACCCTGCCTAATCTCGCAACGGCTCGGGTTCAGTTGCTCGATCGAGGTGAATCGGTGGTGTTGCGCATGCCGGCCCTAACCGCCTCACAGGGGCAGGCCGTGATCGAAGCTGTCGAACCCATCGCTGGCCCCTTTGAAGTGGGTGGCCAATCCGTTGACACGATTGGCCCCAGTCTTGGTGGTCAGCTGCTGCGCAGCAGCTTGATCTCGTTGCTGGTGGCATTTGCCGGCATCGCTCTCTACATCAGCATTCGCTACGACGGTCGCTATGCCGTTTTGGCGCTCGTGGCCTTAGGCCATGACGTGTTGATTGTGTGTGGCGTTTTCGCCTGGCTTGGATTGATGAGCGGTTTGGAGGTCGACAGTTTGTTTGCTGTTTCACTCCTCACCATCGCCGGCTATTCGGTGAATGACACCGTGGTGGTCTTTGATCGCATTCGCGAACGCCAACGTGAAGATGGTGACTTACCTCTTGATGCGCAGGTGGATCGTGCCGTTTCTGCCACGCTTACCCGCACCCTCTACACCAGTGGCACCACCTTGCTACCCCTCTTGGGTCTGATTTTGTTTGGTGGATCGACCTTGTTTTGGTTTGCAGTGGCGCTTGCGATTGGCGTGATTGTGGGCAGTTGGTCGAGTATTGCTCTGGCCCCTTCCCTCCTCAGTATCTGGCCAAGACAACGAACGGCGGGTGCGTGAGTGGCCATGACATCCAGCTCCCCAGCCCAACGCTGGGTCCCCCTGTTGTTGGGCCTACTGGCTCTCTTTGATTTACGCGTTGAGCTTCGTCTTCTGCTCGATCACATCACTCTGACCAGTTTGATGTTTGCGATTCGGCACCATCTTCTGGCGGTTGTGGTCATCGCTCTCCTTCCCTCCATGTGGCGTCACTACGGACCTGTGCGTCGGTCTGAGCGCTGACTCCTAAGTTGGAGATCGCCTCGAATGCACGATGTCGCTCGATCTCGACGCCAAGAAAACCCTGCTTAGAAAAATCCCCCATGGCTTGTTCATCTGTGGTGTCGCAGAAGGGGATCAGGTCAATGGGTTCACTGCTAGTTGGGTGACACAGGGATCCTTCGATCCACCCCTGGTGGTGATGGCTGTTCGTGCCGATAGCACCAGCAACGGCATGATTCAACGCACTCGCCGCTTCTCCCTCAACGTGTTGGCCGCCGATCAGAAGGATTTGGCTGCTGTGTTTTTCAAGCCACAGCAGGCGGTTGGCGGACGCTTTGAGGCCGCTCCATTCACAACAGGCGAGCTGGGTTTACCGATTCTCAAGGACGCCCTCGGTGCAGTGGAGTGTGAGCTTGTGGGTGAACTTGCCCATGGCGATCACACCGTGTTTCTTGGCCAGGTGAAATCAGCGGTTCTCCACCGTGACGCTGCTGCCCTTGAGCTCAGCAGCACGGGATGGCAATACGGGGGATAGCTCCCAGCGATCCATGATCTGCTTGATCACCACTTGCTGCATGATCACCTGAAGCACCACCACCAGAGGTAAAGCGAGCAGAACGCCTGGCAGCCCCAGTAGGGCTCCCAGGCTTAACTGGGCGGTCAACGCCACAGTTGGCAACAGATTCACCGTCCGACTCAGCAGAACAGGTGTTAGGACAAAAGCCTCGAGGTTTTGCAGAGCAAGCCGCAAGACCAACACCTGCAACATCAGGGTTGGGGAGATTAAAAGAGCAATCCCCATCGGCAAAAGCGTTGCTGCCGTAGGCCCAATCGTGGGGACAAAGGTGAGCAAGCCGCATACCAAGCCGCTGAGCAGGGCCAATGGCACACCAAGGATGGCGAGCCCAGTCCAGGTGAGGACAAACACCGCAGTTGCTGAAATGGTCATGCCGGCAAGCCATCCGCCGAGAGCGTCTCGGCAGCGATCCAGCAGTTTCGTGACTTGAGCCCGTGCAGGGCGAGGACTCACCGCGATCAGCATTTGGCGATGGGATTTGGGATCCAGTGCGAGCAGGATCGCCAACAGACTCATCAAAAGAACTTGAATCAAGCCATTTGCAGCACCACCGGCATACCCAAGTAGCTGCGCCCCAACGGGCTGAATTCCCGTCCAGCTGAGGGATTCAGATGGACTGATGTTGAGGTCTGACAGGCTTGGTTGGCTTGCGATGATCGACCTGATCTTGTCGATCAGATTGGGCAACAGAGCGGTGAGTTGTTCGAATTGTCCCAGCAGTTCTGGGAGGAGGAGTTGAACCACCAAGGTTCCGCCCAGGAACAGAACCACAAGAACGACCAATAGGGCAACGGGCCGCTGGAGCCTGAAGCGTTCCATCAACTTCAGGATCGGAACGTCGAGTGTCACGGCCAACACAACGGCTCCAAACAAAATCAGCAGCACCCAGCGCAGCTGCCACAACAGCAGTGTGAGCAGGATGGATGTGAGCGCAATCAGCAGGGTGCGAGCGTTCATGAGGTCAATTTCTGCCGCTTCCAGGGGTCAAGAAGATCGTGAACGACGACTTCGCGGATGAGAACTTGCAACACAACCGCTAGGGGAAGAGCAAGCAGCAGGCCAAGCGGGCCGAAAAGAACAGTGAAGATCAATTGAGCGGCAAGGGTGAGCCCTGGCAGCAAATTGACCTGGCGCTGCATCACGGAAGGCGTGATTACGTAGCTCTCCATGTTCTGAATGAAGATGTAGAGCCCCAAGACAGCTAAGGCTTTCCAAGGGGCGTCGAGCAGAGCGACGGACATCGGAAAGACCGTGCTGAGGGTAGGCCCCACATTGGGAATCACATTGAGTAAGCCAGCCAGCAAGGCATTGGCCATCACCAACTTCACTCCCATGAGTGAGAGTCCGATTCCAGCCAAAACAGCAACGCAAACGGAACTGATCAACACGCCGATCATCCAGTTGCTGAGGGCGTCCCCGCACATGTTGAGGATCACGCGAGCCCGCCTTCGATAGAAGGACGGCAACAACTGAATGCCAACGTTTTTGTAGGCATGGGGTTGGACTGCCACCATCAAAGTGACGGCAAAGACGATGAGAAGCTGAAGCAGACCACTGCCAACATTGCCTGCTAAGCCAAGAAGTCCCAACAAGCCTCCGGTCAAGCTGGAGGCGAGCGCAGGCCCGCCTGGGCTGTCCGCCAAGCCTTTAGGGAAGAGCAGTTGGCTCCAAGTGCTGGAGCTCCCATTGCCATACACCATGGAGCTAACCGACGAAAAAGCCTGTAAAAGCAGGTCTTTCAGGGCTTTGGCAGCCGATGGAAGCTGAAGAATGAGTTGTTGAAATTGGCTCGTGAAAGGCGGCACGATCACGGTTAAGCCCACAGACACCATCACCACCAGACCAGCAATGCAGACCAGCAGTGCCAAGGGTCTGGGAAGGTTCCAGCGCTGACGAAGTGCTCCAACGAGTGTGCACAGCGCCATTGCTAAAACGATGGCTGCAAACAAGTGGATCAGGACTTCACGCAAACTCCAGAACAACAGTCCTGTTGCCAGAACGGCGCAAAGTCCAAACCAGTGTTGAAGCTTCACCCGTTTGAGCTGTCACTCGCAGGAGCTTCGCCTGAATCCTGGGAATAACCAAGACCTGAGGACTCGGCATACCTCTGAGCGAAGCGCATGAAACGCTCAAAATCCTGTTCGCTTTTCCAGGTGTATGTGGCCTCCAAAGCGCTTGCTTTGCCGTTCACAAACTTGCCGTTCACCTCACGGGTGACGAGCATGCCCTCTTCATCGAGCATGAACATGCCTGTGATGGCTTCCATCACTTCAGGAGCCAGTGCCTCGGGTTGTTCAAACACGAAGATCGCCTGTCCAGTTCGTCCATCACGACTGCGAGTCACGCGGATGTCTGGAACGACGGGTTCATCCACGCCACGAAGGAACTGGATTACTGCCTTGCTTCCGTCTGCCATGAATCCTGTTCCAGTACCTAAGCGGGATCTTAAGGGGCATCGATCGGTACAACGCGACCGGTGTCCAGCAGTTCTATTGCCGCATCCCGTGGACTGCGGCCACTGAGATCAAGATTCGATGTTTCTTTGGCTTGTTTGAGCTCGTGGTCATAGCAGCGGTCGTAATAGTCGAGCATCGCGCTGCAAGCATCGCGCCAGCGCCGATCTCTGATCGCTTCTAAGGCTGCTTGGGTCCTTTGAGGCCCGAGCCTGCGCTGGATGCGTTCCGTAGCTTGTTGCAGCTGATCGGGGTCTTGGCAGGCATACACCGCCACGAGCTGATCAATCCGCTCCTCGAGACTGCGGCGAATTTCCAGCACCGGTGCCTGTTGCATCTGCATGAACAGTGCTTTCGGGATGCGGCAGCAGCCCACCGAGGAGCTCTCTGCTTCCAGCCAAATTTGTGTGGCGTGTTGTTTCCGATAGCCATCCAAGGCTTCAGCGAGTCGATTCTCGTAATGCTCAGTGCTGGGTTGATGGGGTTGGCCAAGACCACCGAAGCTGCTTCCACGGTGATGCGCCAAGCCCTCCAAATCCACCACAGCCACATTGAACGATTGCAAGGCGATCAGGAGATCTGTCTTTCCAGTGCCCGTTCTTCCGCCCAGGAGCTGGACTGGCCAGCGCCTTTCAAATTGCTCGAGCACCCAGCGGCGATACACCTTGTAGCCACCTTCGAGCACAAGGGTGGGATGGTCCTGAAGTGCCGCAAGCCAGGCCATGCTGTTGGAGCGCATCCCCCCCCGCCAGCAATACAGCCGAAGCGGCTGGTCGGGGCCTCCAGCTGCCTTCGTTAGAGCTTTGGAGAGATCAACAAGGGCTGGGCCGGTGAAGCTCAGGCCGAGCTCGATGGCTTGTTTGCGGCCCTTTTGCTTGTAGGCACGACCCACAACGGCTCTCTGTTCATCGGTAAACAGGGGGATGTTGATCGCGCCAGGCCAATGACCCTGGGCAAATTCGGATGGAGTGCGTACATCAACCAGCGTTCCGTCCGTCGCCCGAAACTGATTGATTCCGCTCACGTTTGTGGATCCCATCCCTGACATAGTGGGATAACGCCGTGCCAGTTAGAGCAGGTCGCTCGTCATGCTTTCTGGTCTGTCTTCTTCATCCGATCTCAGCATCGATGAGCTCCTAGAGAAATTCTCCAGTGGCTCAGCACGACAACAACGCTCCTTGATCCCAGCAGTTGAGAAAGCTGCTGATCAATTGGCTTTGATGGGTGAGGGTGCCCTCGCCTCCTTCGATCGTGAAGGAGATGAGTGGACGGCTGGTTGGATTCTTCAGATCTTGCATCGTCATCAACCAGCGGTCTTGAGCCCTCTTTGTGGTGATTCCGGAGGATGGTTTGTGACCGGTTCAGAATGCGATCTCGACTATTCCCCTCTTCAGCAGGCTCTTCTCGAAGAACGGTTTGAAGAGGCTGATCGCCTCACCAGCGTCTTCCTGCGCAAGCTGGCCGGTGAGCAGGCCGAACGGCGGGGTTATGTCTATTTCAGCGAAGTCATGCCCATGAGCGGGTTGGATCTCGTCACGATGGATCGTCTCTGGATCGCTTACTCCCAAGGCCGGTTTGGCTTCACAGTTCAAGCTCGTTTGCTGGCCACTCTCAATGGTCGTTACGACAAGCTCTGGCCTCGGATTGGCTGGAAACAGGAGGGAGTCTGGACACGCTATCCCGGTGCTTTCGATTGGTCACTGAAGGCGCCAGAGGGCCATATGCCTTTGATCAATCAGCTGAGAGGCGTTCGACTGATCGATGCATTGCTCAACCATCCGTCCCTGGTTGCTCGTCAATGAGTGACCGACCTACTGGCATGAATCAGATCAAGGGGTATGGTCAAAACAGGATGCTTCGGTCCTGATGTCATCAAGGCTTGGATCGACTTCAGGGTCGTTCAGTTTCAATCTCACCCCCTCGTTCCAACGAACGCGCTGGGCTGACTTCATTCTTCCTTCCACACTCCAACTCTCTCCGTTGTTGGAGTTGCTCCTCGACCCCGTGGAGTGTGATGAGACAACCGGTCGGCTACAGCTCGGTCTTCAGGAAGCCCTCGTTAATGCTGTTCGTCACGGGAACTCTGGCGACCCCAACAAGTGTTTGCGCGTGCGTCGCATCCTTACCCCTCAATGGATGATTTGGCAGATCCAGGATGAAGGTCAAGGAGTTCCCTCCCATGCACGTCTCGGGGAGCTTCCTGGGTGCATCGAAGCGAATCAAGGTCGTGGACTGTTTTTGATGTATCAGTGTTTTGACGATGTGCGCTGGAGTCGACGTGGAAATCGCGTCCAGCTGGCAAGTCGCCGCCCCGACGCTCGAGTGGCGTCTTTCAACGGTGCGGACAGCCAGGGTCTTTCAGTTCCCTTCTGATCCAGCGCAGGGCTTGCTCTGTGAGTTCCTCGACATCGTGGCGCTCTCCACCCTGGATGAGTTGGGACAGAGCAGCAGCCATCAGTTCAGCGCTACGACGGTTGGCATCGGTCTTGAAGCGATGCCAGTCACGGTCGCCAAGACTCAGGCAACCATGAAGCTGCTTCGCGAGTTCAGGGGCGTGTTCTGGCCAGCGCGATTCAGCCGTTGACATTGTCTTCTGACGATCGGTTGCCCTTATCCTGATGCTTCACGTCTGACGCTGCGACGTGCACAGTGAAAGCTTTCATGGCATCAGGTTTCCGTCGCAAAAACTTGCGTCCCTTACACGCCCTGGCCACGTTGATTCACTTTCAGCCAAGGCGTTGGGAAGGAAGCGATGTTCGTTCGAGGCGACGATTGCAACGTCGAAGCCTCATTCAACAAGTTGTTGAAGGCCAAAATAATTTTGAGTGGATGTTTAAAACAACCTCAGCTCCAATCTTTTGGCGTTCGCTGCGTTGGGGTGGACCAGGACTTTTGATTGGATTTGTGCTGGCAAAATTGTCGACGTGAAGTAACAATAAAAGCCTTGATTTAACTCACAAGAGTTTGTTGATGTACTACCACGAGTGATTCTGGTCCGTTATTAGACGTTTCAGCAAAAGACGGCAGATCACTGGAATGAGCTGGAACGGCCTGTCCTTTCAACCAAGCTTGATGCAGGGCATGGCGTCGCTTGTCTTCTTCGAGGACGAGGCGATCAGCGGCCCGTTGGGGTGTTTCGCCATGCAATAGAGCTGTACGAATACAAATTCCAAAACCATGAGCCTCCACTTGCACTTTCCCTTCCATTAGGACCAACTGAAATGTCCAGCCTTGAAGCCAGCGGACATAAAAAGGGTTGATCATCAAAGCCCTCGGCAAGGGTTCCTGCACCCTATGGGGCGCTGGTCGATATCAAGACGGGTATGTCAGGGAATCACTTCAAGGCTTGTTGGCAGTCCAAACCCTCACCATGAAATGGGATTCAGCTGAGATCCCAGTGAAGCCAGCATTGCTCAGGCGTGATTCGATGTCATCTGAAATGAAATCTCGGTAGAAAGGCTCATGAAAGATCCTCCGGAAATTGTCCATCGCCACGCTGTACTGCGGCGAATCTTTGAGTTGAATCGAGTCGGCAAGAACTAGAACGCCACCGGGCTCGAGCAATCGGTACGCATCATTGAGAACGGCCTGCCGCGCCTCGGCAGGAAGCTCATGCATCAGGAAAACGCAGGTCACCGCCTGCATGCTTTCATCACCAAATGGCATGGATTCTCCATTGCCTTGGAGCAGTTGCACGAGGCTGTCGTTCCCCTTATTCAACCAACGATTGGCCTGACGCAAATAGGATTCCGAGAGATCCAGACCAAAGAGTGAAGCTTTCGGAAGTGCAGCTCGGATTTGATGGAGGGTCCGACCGGTTCCTGTCGCCACATCAAGAATGCGCAGACTGGCTTCAGGGCGATCACTAAACCGTTTCAAACCCCGTTTCAAGGGAGCGATCAGCCTTCGGCGCATGGCGTCTGCGGCGCCATTGAACAAAATGTCGACTTGCAAGTCGTAGAGCTCAGCAGAGTGATCGCTGAGATATCCATCGGTTTGGTGATGGAAGTTTTGTAAGTAGTAATCCGGATACAACTCTTTGTCGTGCGTCTCTGGAATGTCCTGGACGTTGCGAGCTCGCCGTCTAGCCCAATTCGAGGGAAGATCAAGCCAAATGCGTGGGTAGCGCTCCGCCCATTCCAACCAGGGGATGTCAAACAGCAGAGATGAGGGATAGAGACCTTGTTCTGACTCCTGCCAATCGATGTCCTGAAGGGCGCTTAATGAGCGTCGAAGTTCGTTCAGTAATGCGTCGGGAACAGGTTCTGTGTTGGGAACAACGTCGGGTGCCAACAGCTCCATGGCTTTGGTGCTCAGCTCCTTATGGGCCAGTCCTGCCAGGCTTCGTCCCTGCTGGATGGTGCGGTAAGCGATTTCAGTCAGGCTCGACGCCATTGGGCAGTGGTCGGATCAATACGCCCATTTCAATGGATGAACCCATACAACCGAGGCTGCAAATCGTGTCGTTAGGGAAAGAATTATGAAGTCAACGCAAATTCCGTATCAACCGATACAGAATGTTTAAGTCGAGACGAGGCTTGCATGATGAACGCCACTCTTCGTTCGCTTCAAATTGACTACAGCAGCAATGTGCTGGAACGCCGCCAGAAGGCAGCTGCTGAGTTTCTTGCTTGGGCCGATCATCACGCCCACGAGCAACGTCTGAGCCAATCCAGTCACGTCCAGCTTGAAGGGCATCCAGACCTTCTCGATTCAAACAGCGCATTGGCACAACAGCGGGTTTGGGCCAATCGCCATGCCCATGAAAGGCATCTACACAACAGCGCGATGGCCCACCTACGGCATGGCTGAGTCCTCGGGGTCAATGCCTGGCCCTGTGTGTTGTCGTGGACGTGTGAACACCATTCACTAGATCGTCTTCGGAGCGAAACAATGCTGAGCATCGGAAACAGGCATTGACCGGGGCCATTCCGTTCCGTGAGGTTCGGATGATGGCTCGTTAAGAGAGAAAAAGCCAGTTGAAGCTGCGATTGAAGAGAGAGTGTCGCTGAGTTTGTTGTTTAACAATCAACTTGGTGACTACTTTGTGCCGTAAAGGGGACTTTGATACCTAGATTGATCCTATAAAAGAATCAATTTCTTTGGACTCACGCAATGAATGATTGATCACATTGCAGCTGAGCAGGCCTGAACGAAGGAGTTGATTGGCTTGACGAGGTGATTTTCAATCGCCACCTTCTAATTCTGCTTCTTGAAACTCCCACATCAGCATCCGTAACGCGTTATCTGGCTTGAGATGAAATCCGTTCTCTGCTGCAATGGCAGCGACAGCTTCGACGTCTGCCGCGACTTTGAGCTGGCCCTGCAGAAGGGCGTCGGATTGGACCTTTTCTCTGAAGGCGTTTAATTGCTCTTCTGACATTGGTTCTTGGCTTCTCTTTTAGCAGGTATAGCACTGAGCATTGGGACCTATGTTCATGTCAGTCGGCGTGCATTGATCGTCTTCAAGGAGGAGAGATGTTTACAGCTTGACTGGATCTCAAAATCTCAGGGACCGCTTTTGAATCTGCATGCAGCCTGCAAGCTGCATGCCTTTAAATCCAATAAATGCAACGCAACCGAGCGAGCGATGTCAGCGTGCGCAGAGCTCTTCAATCGAAAATTCTCCACGCAAGGCCCTTGCCGTTGGAATTCTCTGCTGGCTCACGAGGTGTCTCCAGCGCCCTTGAAGTCATTTCCCTAAGCGAGGAGGCAGGAGTTGAGACGATCGCTCGTCTAAGGGTCGATCCTCGTCCAATGGAATTGTCATAAGCGCCAAAGTGGACATTTACAGTCACCAGCTAGGTATCACAAATGGGGCTCCCTGCTGGAATTAAGTATGTGTATCGATTACAGGCTGTTGATTATTTTTGCTGTCAATAATGCATTGTTGGAAGAGATAAAATCAGTTGATTGGAATGTGTTTGTATTGATCTTTAATTGAAAGAAGCCCAGCATTCCTTGCCTTGTTTGCGAATCTTCTCCCCAATGCTGATTAGGTAGATGTCAGAGCTATCGAGATGGCACTGCTCTTCCTTCTTGGAAATGGGAGCTACTGCTTCTATTTTGCCGTCCGCCACCGTACAGTACTTTTTGGCTATTGAATAAGCCCAATCTTTGAAGGCTTCTTCTTTCGAGGCTGTTGCAAAATTCCTGGAATTTGTGCAAATTTCCTGTTCTGAAGCTTTGTCGCGAATGGCAGATTGGATGGATTCGGCCCATGTTTTCTCATTAATCCCTTGCCACTGAGCTTCTGCCGATGGTTGCGTTAACCATGCCGCTGCGATCATCACAAGTGAAGCAGCAGAGATTGAGACCAGGCGTTTCATCGTTTGTGGTGGGTTGGTGATTCTTCTGCTAATGGCTCAGTGTTAATGGAACACTCTGGTTCCTTCATCCCCTGAATGGGGGAATCTCGGATGGTTTGTGCTTTGAGAATGCTTTGAAGAGACACTCCTGGCGAATTTGTTTTGTACCGGGAAAGCTCCACGGCCGAACTCAATGTCTATTCGCTGCAGTCCAAGTGCTCCCTTTGGTGAATGCAAGCATGTTTGGAGTGGTGACACGTCCTATGGCAGGGTCATAGGCCTTAAGCGTTGTGGATCCACTAATTCTTATCTCTTTGAGCTTCCTTGTCGTGATGTTTGGACAGCACGTGAAGCTAATAGCGGAATCGCTTTACTATTTGAAATCTGCCTTCCTTCCCTTCTTTGTTTTTCCAGGTTCCATCCTCCATTTTATGATTTTTGTAACCTAGGAATTCATTCTCTTTTTTGTTTTGCTTGCACCAGCGTGAGCCATAAGTTTTATTCACCTGCTCCGCTTCATACCCAATGATTACTTTCTGGCTTTCCCATTCAGCGCATGCATTCTCTGCCTGCTTAGACGATGAATATGTCGTCGAACAACCGACTAAGCCTAATAGCAGTAGTAATGGTGCGAAGTGTCTCATCATTGCTGCATTGCTATAAATAGTCTAGCTTGCTTTTGAAGTCTGCATCAACATTCTTTCTTGTAAGACTGCCTTTGATCCTTATCAGCCGCCTTGTAATTTGCTTTAACCTACACTGGCTTTATTTGAAGGGTGTCAAATAATAACGAGAATGTTTGACTGTTGGCGCGTTAAACTTGGATGGGAAGGCAAGTACTCAACGAGTCAACGTGTACGTCGTTCAATGAGGAGTGACATGGCAACGCCTAATCACAGTTTCTCTTAGAAATCTGATTGCAGCCCTAAGGAAGTTCTATGGCCATTTGTTATCGAGCAACGGTGTCATTCATCCAGATGGCGACTAATTGAGAAGCCTTGCATGAGCACCTGACGAAAGCTGTTTCTGTTGAGTCGCCCTCTTATTGAAGCGGGGCATCAATCGATCGTTTTTCAAGGTATAGATGGCGTTGAACTCTCGTGGAGCGAAGTCGCTATCCCCAGCGCAAGGGTTTGCAACGCAGGGCAATGTTATGGAGTGCGGTGAGGCGGCAGGGATTCTGATGGAGAAGACACTTGAGCCTGACCATTGCTTAGCTCAATAACAAGCGATCCACGAAATCGTGCCAGCTAAGGCTTTGTTGCTGGTTTCGGAACACCAACGCTTGTTCCCCGGCGGTGAGCGGCGCTTGGCCGATGCTCTTCAGCAGTCGAGCTAATTCATCTTGATCGAGACGATCGTTGCCATTGGCATCGACGGGCATTAAGTACAGCAGCAACCGCTCCTCTCCCTCTCGGAGTCGTTGCAAGCGTTGGATGAGCTTGCTGAATTCAGCGGAGTCGATATGGCCATCGCCATTGAGATCCATGGAAGCCATCGTTGCCAACAATTGATTGTTCAGGGATGACGTTCGGCGCAGATGGGTTTTATTGCTGCCACCTCCTGACACCAGCGCATTGCGAAGCTCGTTAAGGCTGAGATGGCCATCACGATTTTGGTCGAGCTGATCGAATAGATGTTGCATCTGGCTATTCAGCTGGATTTGTGGCTGTTCTCTCCCGACGAGGGGGTCCATGCCGTCCACCCTCTGTCGCAGGTTGCGGCGGAAGGAGCCCAGCAGTTCACTTGCCACGAGAAACCGTTTGCGGTGTTCCTCAGGGGTGACGACTGCATGTAGGGCAACAGGAATCAGTGCCGGTAGTGTTCGGCCAGCCAGACGCTGCATCATCCAAGTTGTGATCACGAAGCTCAGGGTGAGAGCTGGAAGGTTGCCCATCAACCTCCCCTGTAGCGCCTGTAGCAGGCTGGCAAGCCCTGCTCCCAGGAGAGCTAGGACCAGGGTTCTGCGTCCGGGCACGTGGAAGATTCCGCCGAGGGCGATCGCAACCAAAACGCCGTTGTAACCCCATAGTCCTTGGGCCACAGCAGCGGTGTCAGTACCGCTTGCCAAGGCGGTCAACATTCCCGCCAGGGCGCCGCACGCTCCGAGCGCGGCGGCGATGGGGCTTGCGATAGCAACGGCAAGGAGTACGAGCCATCCGCTGACAAGGTCGGAGCAGAGAAAGACTTGTCCGAAGCTGTGGGGAAGTCCGATAACCAACACCTGAGCTGCAGTAGGGGAAGCAGCCACTTTCACCGTCTCGATGGTGTCTGGCATTCGAGGGCTCACCAATGCCACAAGTCCCCAGGTGATCAGGCAGAACGGCAGGGTGAGTGCCGGCGGGTCTCCGCGGCGATGAAAGCGGCGACGCCACAGTTCGAGCATCAGCGTTGTGAGTCCGCCTCCGAACGCCACTAACACCGCGATCAGCCCGGCATCTTTCACTGAGCTGGAGTCTGAGAGCACTGCCGCGGCACATCCCACAAGTGCACCGTTGAAGCCGTGGATTCCCTGATCGCGCAGGCTTTGGCCAAGATTCAGCAGCTTGGAAACGGCGTTTGCTGTAGCCATCCCCAACACAGCCAAGAGAGCCATCCACGGCGATTGGATCAGAAAGGCCAGCAGCAGCAGGGCACCACTGAGTGGATGGTTGATAAAGATCACTTGGGAAAAGCTGCGTAGAGCGCTTCCCCAGGAGCCTGTCGGGAAATGCTGTTCAGCAAACAAACCCTTTCGTTCTACCGGCGGTGGCGGCGGAGGCAGGAGCTCTTGCAGCAGCTCATAAATAGAGGGTGCGTCAGCTTGCATGGGATGAAGATGTCGAGCTGAACCGTTCTCCAAGAACCTCCAGCCCAGCCCTGAAGATGCCCAAAGACAGCTCGGCCATCGTAGTGAGCTCATCAAGGTGGGGATTGATTTCACAAATTTCCCAGCAACAAACGCGTGGATCTGAGAGAAGCTTGCGTAACAGGAGAATGGCCTCATTTGCCCAGAGACCTCCTGGGACTGGGGTGCCTGTGCCTTTGCAGATTGTTGAATCCAACGCATCCACATCGAAGCTCACATAGATCAGGTCCACGTCGCCAAGGTGGGATAGGCAGCGATTGGCAGCGTTGATGGATCCATCGCGTCTCACCTCCTCGATGCTGATGACTGGGATGGCGTGGTTGGCCAAGGTGGCGTCCTCAGCGGCCTCGGTGTCTCTGACGCCTACATAGATCAGATCACGGAAGTCGATCGCTGCAGATTCAAGACCGTGCAGTTTCTTTAGATCCTTCCAGAGTTTCCGGGTGACAGGGTCTGGATCATTCCTCGCTTCTGAAAGGTTGTCGTGCCCGCAGGCGATCGCCAAGGGCATTCCATGCATGTTCCCCGAAGGCGTCGTGAAGGGGGAATGAATATCAGCGTGGGCATCAATCCAGATCACCCCAAGCCGCGACTGAGGATGGGCACGACGGATCCCCGCAATTGTTGAGGCAGCGGTGGAGTGGTCTCCGGAAAGGACGAGTGGGAAGCACTGCTGCTGAAGAGTTGTGCACACCAAATTCGCTGCGTCGTGCATTACGCCAGCGATGGTTTTGATGTGACGAGCGTGGGGTGTGGTGCTCTGTCCCGCGCTGGCAGCATGGGCCGTTGGTGCTTGCTCTCCTCGAATCTCGGCGATCAAACCTGCGCTCATTTTTTGGAGGTCTTGCTGGTGTTCGACAGCCCTTTTCAGCATCTCAATGCCTGCACCTGCGCCTGGTTGTCCCGCTCCCAGGTCACAGTCCACCTCCACAAGGCTCACTCCATTCAGCCCAGCCGTGCTGCTGATCTGTGCCAGGCTTTTCTTTAAACGTTTTAAGTCTGCAAGAGAACATTTGAGTCGAGTGTTGTCCTCGAGCAGGGTTAAAAACTCATCAACGCTGATCTTTGCGTTCCCATCGCGATCAAGCCTCTCCAGCAACTCCTGGGAATTAATGGATGCTTCTGGTGTGCCCAGCAGCGACACCATTGTCGAGAGCTCATCGTGATTGAGCCAACCATTCCCATCCGTGTCCACCAGGTGAAACAGATCTCTCAGCAGCTGATGGGTTCCCAACCCTGGCTGCTTGTTTGCCCAGTGCAGGAAGTCCTCTCGGGTGACGGCACCTTGGCTCTCGATGAACTTGCGTAGGACCTTGGCTTCCTGTTCAGCGATGATCCCCGACATGGAGCTCAGCACCTGTTCCACTTCGGCTGGAGTGATGGCCCCATCTCCATTGACATCAAAGAGGGCGTACAGAGAGGAGAGCTCGGTCTCGAGAGGGATTGTTGACATGGACGTCCACGAGTGAGGATCCTTGATCGGAACTGAATGGTGTGCCTAAATCATTGACTTTGATCTTTAAACCCTCGAAGATATTGTTGTATTGGATACAGATTTCGTGTGAAGTTAATATTGGAAAACATCCAGAAGATCCCGATCAATTTTCAAGGGAGTGTGGAGGGTTTGCAGGCTTTGGTCCCGCAATTGGGCGTTCCAGGTGATTGGTAACACCACGATGGTTTTGAACTTGCTCTCTTCGATGATTGCGTTCGTAGCCTCGAGTTAAACGGTGGCCTCTAACCGCAGAAGTGATGTTGGTGGTAGATCCGGGCATATGAGACGACCTCCGGCAGACGCTTCATGCTTTGCTTCAGGAAGCGAAGCAGAAATGAATGATCAGGCTGAACCCCTTAATGGTTGATTGATCGATAGCTTCTTGAATTAATTGTATAGGTAAATATATTTTTGATGGGTAATTTTGGGTTGCATTGGTTGCGTTTATTCCCTTCATTGAGTTGGCAGCAGATCTAACATCTCTAAGCCCCTCTCTGCCCATAAAAAATGATCCCCATGACGGGGATCATTTGGGGTCTTGTTGAAGACCTCAGTGCTACCAAGACCTTTTGATCAGGCGTCGTAGTACATCGTGAATTCGTGGGGATGGGGTCGCTGACGCAACTGCTGCACCTCTTCGTATTTGATATTGATCCAGTTGTCGATGAAGTCTTTCGTGAACACTCCACCTTCCATTAGGTAGTGGTGATCAGCATTCAAAGCTTCCAAGGCTCCGTTCAGTGATGCTGGAACGGTGGCAATGTCCTTGAGCTGATCAGCTGGCAGCTCAAAGAGGTCGCCATCGAATCCATCACCAGGATCAATCTGGTTTTTGATGCCATCGATCCCAGCCATCATCATGGCGGCAAAGGCCAAATAGGGATTCGCTAAAGCATCACCGGAACGGAATTCCAAGCGTTTGGCTTTTGGGCTGGGGCCGGTGAGGGGGATCCGAACTGCAGCAGATCGGTTACCTTCGGAGTACACCAAATTCACAGGTGCTTCGAATCCAGGAACAAGTCGCTTGTAGCTGTTTGTGGTGGGGTTGGTGAAGGCTAGGAAGCTCGGCGCATGCTTCAAAATTCCGCCGATATGCCAACGGGCTGTCTGAGACAAGTTGGCGTAGGTGCCTTCCCCGAAGAACAAGGGTTGATCGCCCTTCCAAAGACTTTGGTGCACGTGCATGCCAGTGCCGTTGTCATTAAACACTGGTTTCGGCATGAAAGTTGCTGTTTTGCCGTACTTTTTTGCAACGTTGCGAACAACGTATTTGTAGGTCATTACGTTATCGGCAGCTTGAATGAGTTCGTCGAACTTCATTCCCAATTCGTGTTGGCCGGCACCAGCTACCTCATGGTGATGCTTCTCAATTGGGATCCCCAATTGGGCCATCATTAATAACATTTCGGAGCGAATGTCTTGTGCTGTGTCGTTTGGTGCGACAGGGAAATAGCCTTCCTTCAGTTGAATTTTATAAGCAAGGTTTCCGCCTTCCTCCAGCCTTCCGGAGTTCCATCCAGCCTCAATGGTGTCAACGCTGTAGAAACATCCGCCTTCGCTCGAGTTGTAGCGAACGTCATCGAACAGAAAAAATTCAGGCTCGGGACCAAAGAATGCCTTGTCGGCCAGACCTGTATTGGAGAGATAAGCCAAAGCTTTCTGCGCCAACGCACGGGGGCAGCGCTCATAGGGGTCCCCTGTTCTTGGGTCCTGGATCGAGCAGATCAGGCTGAGGGTTTTATGGCGATAAAAAGGGTCGACCCAGGCTGTGGCGGGGTCTGGAACCATGGACATGTCAGACGCGTTGATCGCTTTCCAGCCGCGTATGGAGGATCCGTCAAAGGCCAAGCCTTCCTTGAATGCATCCTCATCGACCATGTCTGAACACACGGTGAGGTGTTGCCACTTGCCGTGCAGATCGCTGAATTTGAGGTCGATCAGCTCGATTCCTTCGTCCTTGATCTGACGAAGCACGTCCTGAGCAGTTTTAGCCATGTTTGAGGCTTCAGCCGAGAATATCGTTTCTAACCGTAGGCATCGATCTGACACCCTTTTGTATCAACGCGCACTTTTTTAATAGTGGAGGCCTCTTGGTGAGGCTTGGAGCTGCGCTTGGTAACCGTTTCTGTCAAATTCCTTGGATCCCAGGTGATGAGTGCGTTCTGGTCGGCTTTGTGGTGTTACCTTCCAGCCAGTGATCCCTAGCGTCCCACCATCATGCGTGATGCCATCACCGGGTTGATCGGCCGTTACGACCAATTGGGTCGCTATTTCGATCGATCAGCGATCGATCGTATTGAGGGATATTTCGGCCAAGCCCAGTTGCGACTCAAGGCCGTTGAGTTGATCAATCGCGAGGCGACTGAGCTGGTACGAGAGGCCAGCCAAAGGCTGTTTGTCGGTGACCCTGAGTTGCTTTTGCCTGGTGGTAATGCCTACACCACCCGTCGGCTTGCAGCTTGTTTGCGCGACATGGATTACTTCCTTCGCTACGCCAGCTATGCCCTGATTGCTGACGACAGCACGATTCTCAATGAAAGGGTGCTCAACGGTTTGGACGACACCTACAAGAGCCTGGGTGTGCCCACCGGACCCACGGTTCGGAGCATGATTCTTTTGGCAGATGTTCTCTGCGAACGGATGGTGGCTGAAGGATCGAATCCCAGCGAATGCCAGATGCTTCGCAAACCCTTCGATCATCTGGCATCAGGTCTCTCTGCAAACGACATCAGCCAGCGCTGAGCGATCAAAGATTGACCTCATTACAAGAGGCGTTGCAAACCGACTGTTTTGCTCCCTTTTTAGGCCAGTCCATGCGTAGGCTGCTGGCCATTGATTGGTGATCCTGGCTTTGGCGACGACGCACTCCCCCCTGTTGGTTGATTCGTCCCATCGAAGGGCCATTGCCCCGATCAGCACCCCCGATCGTTTGCTGCTGGGTCCAGGACCTTCGAATGCCGATCCAACGGTGCTCAAGGCCTTGTCTCGAACTCCGATTGGTCATCTCGATCCGCTTTATGTGGAGCTGATGGGCGAAGTTCAGGAGCTTCTTCGTTATGCCTGGCAGACCGACAATCGCTTGACCTTGCCCATGAGCGGCACGGGCAGCGCAGCCATGGAAGCAACGCTTGCCAACACGGTGGAACCCGGCGACACCGTTCTCGTTGCTGTGAAGGGCTATTTCGGCAATCGTCTTGTCGACATGGCCGGTCGCTACCGCGCCAATGTGAAGGTGGTCGAAAAGCCCTGGGGGGAAGCCTTTACGAAGGATGAGCTCGAAACGGCGCTGATTGAGCACAAGCCCACCATCCTGGCGATGGTGCATGCCGAAACGTCCACCGGCGTGTGTCAACCGATGGAAGGGATTGGAGATCTCTGCCGAAAGCACGATTGCTTGCTGTTGCTCGACACCGTCACATCCCTTGGAGGCGTTCCCCTCTATCTGGATGAATGGAAAGTTGATCTGGCCTACAGCTGCAGTCAGAAGGGATTGAGCTGCCCTCCCGGTCTTGGTCCATTCACCATGGGACCGCGTGCTGAAGCCAAGCTTGCAGCGCGTCAAGACAAAGTGCCCAATTGGTATCTCGACGTTTCCCTGCTCAATCAGTACTGGGGCAGTGACCGTGTTTATCACCACACAGCACCGGTCAACATGAACTTCGGCATGCGTGAAGCGCTGAGGCTGCTGGCGGAAGAAGGATTGGATATGGCTTGGGCGCGTCATCGCAGCAACGCTGAAGCGCTGTGGTCTGGCCTGGAATCGATGGGTCTTGAAATGCATGTTCCCGAGGAGCTGCGATTGCCCACCCTCACTACCGTCCGTATTCCTGATGATGTGGATGGAAAGGCCTTCACTCAGCACCTGCTCAACAACCACGGGATCGAAGTGGGTGGTGGTCTTGGCGTTCTTGCTGGAAAAATTTGGCGAATTGGACTGATGGGTTACAACTCAAACCCTGAGAACGTCAGCAGGTTGTTGAACCTGTTTGAAACGGAGTTGCCCCAGTTCCGTCAGAACGTCGCCGTCGCTGCTTAAACCAGCTCGACAGCATTTCTTTCGCCTCCTCAGCCTGCACACCACCGATCACGGTCATTCGGTGGTGTGCACTGATGTGTGTGGCCAGGTTGATCGTGCTTCCCATCGCTCCCCGCTTCGGGTCAGTCGCTGCAAAAATGACCTGCCCGACTCTTGCCTGAACCAAGGCGCCTGCGCACATGGGACAGGGTTCTAAGGTCACCAACAGCGTGCAGTCATTGAGGCGCCAGTCACCACGCAGACGGCAGGCCTGACGAACCGCCATCAACTCAGCATGACCTAGGGGGTCGTGATGCAGCTCTCTCTGATTGATGCCATGGCCAATGCAGCGGCCCTGGTGATCCAAAACAACGGCACTAACGGGCACCTCTCCGCATTCGCCGAAACGACGCGCGCGCTCGATCAAAATCCCCATCCACGCTTGCATCTGCTTCGGAGATAGTTCGATTGGAGACTGCACCGTCAGGCTCTTGGCCGTGCGCATCGTTGGATGTGCCACCACTTGGATGTGCCACCACAGGGGAGAATGGTCATTCCCCATCTTGTCTTCTTGGTCGGACCTTCAAGGAATCCTGAACCGGTAGCTCTTTCGGCGTTTGCTTCACCCGATGCGCTCGACCCTCAACTCCTTCAGTTTTTGGAGGGTGCTTCCGAGCGGCTATGCCGTTGGATCGGTTCGGCCGGTGAGCGGGGTCCATTGCCAGCGCTCCGGATCCTTCCAGATGCTGCACCGCAGGTCCATGGTCGCGACATGGGACAACTGCTGGATGACCTTCAGCAGGTGATGGATGGGGCGTTTCAGCCCTCCCATCCCGGGTCGCTGGCCCATTTCGATCCGCCGCCGCTCAGTGCGTCAATCGCTGCCGATTTGATTTGCGCTGGGCTGAATAACAACCTTCTGGCCGAGGAGCTGTCCCCCAGTTTGAGTCATCTGGAACGGCAGCTTTGTACCTGGTTTGCTGAACGCATTGGCTTTCCTACCGGCGCTTCTGGTGTTGCCGCCAGTGGGGGCTCGCTGAGCAATTTGATCGCCTTGGTGTCCGCCCGCCATCACGCTGGCTTGGATCACAACCCAGATGCTGTGGTGGTGGTGAGTGCTGATGCGCATGTCTCCTGGCGCAAAGCAGCGCGCGTGATGGGACTTCAAAGTGATGGAGTTCGTTCCATCCCGGTGGATGAACAAGGGCTCATCGATCTGCAACAACTCGAGGATGAACTCGAAGCCCTTTCAAGGGAAGGACGTCCCTGTATGGCAGTGGTTGCCACAGCAGGCACGACGGTGCGAGGTGCGATCGACCCCCTTTCTGCAATGGCTGATCTCTGCAGCAGCTTGGGCCTATGGCTGCATGTGGATGGGGCGATCGGCGCGGTTTTTGCTCTCAGCCCCACCACCACCCATCTGCTTCATGGGATTGAGCGCGCTGATTCGATCACCGTGAATCCCCAGAAAGTTCTTGGCATCACAAAGACCTCATCCCTTCTGTTGGTGCGCAAGGCCAAAGTTCTTTCTGAAGCGTTCTCCACAGGTCTTCCGTATATGGAGCCTGCCCTAGAGCATGATCACGGCGGAGAACTGGGTCTTCAGGGGAGTCGGCCGGCGGAAGTGCTCAAACTTTGGCTTGGCTTGCGCCAGCTCGGTGAATCAGGGATTGAACAGGTGTTGTCCGCCGCGATCGCTCGACGTCAGTATTTCCAGCAACAATTAGATCCCAACAGGCTGATCATTCTCACCGGTCCCTTGCATGTGCTGGCCTGTAGGCCCCAATGCGGACAGGCTCAGCAGCACGCAGCCTGGTCGATGGAGACACGCCGGCTCTTGCTCAGCCGGAGCATCATGGTTTCGAGGCCACTTCATCAAGGACGGCATTTCCTCAAGGCTGTTCTTGGCAACCCGCACACCGATCACGGTTTGCTGGACCAACTGGCATCAATCTTGAATCAATCCGTGGAGGCTCTGCCCTGATGGCTGCCCCAAAACAGCAACGCGGCCGTTGGGTGGCGATCGTCACAGGCATTGTGTCCGTGCTGATTGGTGTGGCCTATTTGGCTCTGATCACGGTTCTCGATGCCCGTGGCCCGATGCGCCCTCCTCCGCCCGAGGCCCTGGTTGGGGTGGTAACCGCTTCTTTGCCGATTGCCGCAGGGGTTCCACAACCTGTCTGAGAGCGGTGTCGAGAAAGCGTTTGAGGGCGCTATCGCGTCGGTTGAGGTCGTAGTGCCTCTGCACCACGTCTTGCACGCCACCATCTCCCCAATCTTGATCTTGTTGGAAATAGGTGATGAAACTGGCTCCTGCAATCCGCGTTAACCATGCAGCTGCAACACCCTGAACGGCTTTTCCCAGTAAGAGGGTGGGCAGATTCACGCTGAGAGCGGTGCCAATCAAGGCAACACCGCCTTTGACAACACCAAGACCTGCCAGGGTTCGCCCCACCGAGACGGCCAGCTCTTGTGCTTTGTCACGTGTCAACTGCACGTTGTAGACCTTCGCGACCTCCATCACCATCTGGGCATTCACCGCCGCGGTGCCAAGCAAGTCGATACCTGGTAGTGGTGTCGCTGCCACAACGCCTGCACTAATCCAGCTGTAACGATCCACGATCCGTCGCGCCTCCGTCTGGCGCTGTCGGTTGAGAAGCGATCGCCCCTTGTCGCCCAGCGTTCTGCATTGCAGAAGAATGTTGTCGGCCAGAAGCTCTTCGCCGTCCGCATGGAGCACCACGGCCAGGCGTTGGAGCAACACAGCTACCTCAGCTGGGGGTTGCCAGGGTTTCTGGCCAGGTCTTGGCAAGGATTGGGGGGAGGCACTGGTCGGGATCACGTCTTCAGCGGTGAGCAGGCCTTGGCAACGTCCGCGAAGCAAGGCCAGTAGACGTTTTTCCTCTTCCTCTCCCCGTAGATCGCATTTGTTCAACACCAACATCAGGCGCTTGCCCAAACCCGCAAGGCTGCGCACTACATCCCATTCAGCAGAGCGAAGATCACCATCCACCACCACCAGCATCAAGTCAGCACGGCTGGCGCGTTCACGCGCTTCTTGTTCCCGATCTCTTCCATCCAGTCCGCTTTCCAGGATTCCAGGAGTGTCGACCAATTGCAGGCCTCGTTCCAGCTTGCTGAGGCGAAGCCGATAGGTTTGGCTGCCAGTTGTGGAGCCCATCGGTGCCCCAACTCGCCCAACGATGTCTTGGAGCAGGGCACGAATCAGGGATGTTTTCCCACTGGAGCCTGTTCCAAAGACAACCACCACTAAATCGCCGCGCGCCAATTCCCGCGCGACGCGCTCGCGCTCCAGATGCAGAGCTTGCCGGGCAACATCGTCTTGGAGACGTTCCAGCAGGCGATCAATGCTGTCCAGGCTTTGTTCAGCCGCTTGACGACGCGAGCCCGGAGGAGAAGGGGAAGTCGTGGTGGCTTTGGTGGCTCTGCGGCGGGTTTTCCATCCCTTCCACAACGGCCAGCCAACTTGAAACACGAAGGCAAGGACCAGGATGGTGCCGATGAGCAGCACTGGACCCACAAGCCAGGGCGGAAGGATGTAGCTGAGATCCCAGAGCAGATTGCGAATGCCCTGGAGCACCAGGCCGAGCACCAGCAGGACAACAAGTCCCGCTGCACCCAACAAAATCAAGCGATTGGATCCCTTCATCGGCCCGCCACACCGCCCTGTCCAGCAGCACGCATGATGCGACTCCAGAGCGAGGCTGCCAAGGCGCTGGAACTGGCTGAAGGACTGTTGTCATCGTTGCCTAGCCAGATTCCCAGCACCCAATGGCGACTCGGCTCGTAGCCAATGAACAGCAGGTCACGCCCATCGTTGGTGGTTCCTGTTTTCCCTCCCTCTTGTCCACCGAGCGAGGCTGAACGCCCGGTGCCGCTGCGAATGACTGCGCGCATTAAACCCTGCATTTGCATAGCCGTCTGTCCCTTCAGGACACGACGAGAGGCTTGGCGCTGATTGCTGTCTCCAGCACCGCCGTCTCCAGTCAGGCTGCCGCAGCCACTCGGGCGATCCAAGCGGCAGGTTTCTGCATCGAGCAAACGACGAATGGTGGTGGGAGGTTGCCAGATGCCGCCATTGGCCACAGCGGCATAGGCACTGGTGAGCTCAATCAAGCGAACCTCACTCTGTCCAAGAGCTAGCCCAGGTACAGGATCTAAGGGCGTGGAGATTCCCAGACGTTTCGCCAAGCTCACCATTTGCTCCAGGCCTACGCGTTGGGCGAGGCGCAGCGCTGCAGTGTTCTGGCTTGAGGCGAAGGCACTGGCCAGGGTCAGTTGGCCCGAACAGGTGCTGTCAAAGCGTTGTCCTCCCCAGCGGAGGGGGCTGCAATCCAAAGTGTCGTTGGGTTTTAGTCCTTGCTCCAGGGCCGCCAAATAAGTGATGAGTTTGAAGGTGCTGCCTGGTTGGCGCATCGCCATCGAGGCACGGTTGAACTGGCTCGAGCGATAGTCCCGACCTCCGGCGATGGCGAGAACCCCGCCTGTGCGGCTATCCAGCACAACGGCAGCTCCCTCCTGAACCCCATGCGATGCGTTGTTGGCCAATAAACCGCTCAACTGGCGTTCCACCACGGATTGCAGAACGGGGTCCAAATGGGTTTCGATCAGGAAATTTCCTTCATTGGCCACGTCTGGGCCCACGAGCTCTGTGAGATCTCGCCGCACTTGATCGGTGTAAAAGGGTGCGGATCGACTGACCTGCTCCCGACTGCAGGCCTGTTTGGCTAATTGAATCGGTTTTCGACGCGCTAACCGCGCCTGCTCCAAGGACAGACGACCGCCATCGGCCATTTTGTTGATCACCCGATTGCGTGCTTTGAGAGCGCGCTGGGGAAACTGACAGGGATCGTGCCCATTGGGTGATGGCAACAGACCCACCAGCAGAGCGGCTTGCTGCACATTCAGCTCTGCCGCGGATTGATCGAAAAACACGCGTGAGGCATCTTCAAATCCCCAACCAACACCCAAGTACACCCGATTGAGATAGCTCAGAAGCAACTGGCTTTTGCTGAAGCGACTTTCCAACTGCAAGGACACGAGCAACTCTTTCCATTTCCTCGCCAGGGTGTCTCCCTCTCCCACGTAATCGGGATACAGGCTGCGAGCTAACTGCTGGGTGAGACTGCTGCCTCCTTCCAGCACTTGTCCGCCAATCAAATTGGTGCTGAAGGCTCTCAGCGTGCCAATGGGATCGACCCCCGGATGCCACCAGAAGCGGTTGTCTTCACTGCTCAGCAGAGCATCAACCAGCAGGGGTGAGAACGCATTCACCGACTTGAGCTCGCGATGACGGCTGGAATCAACGGAGGCGAGCGGTTGGTTATTGCCGTCGTAAATGGCCAACGGACCGCGCACGCGTGCCAGTTGCCCACGAATCGGCATGGTGAGGTTGGACAGCAACAGCAGAGCACCTCCACCACCAAGGCACCCCAACAGGAAGAGGCCCAACCAGCGTTCAATCCGATGACGTCGTCGCCCTGCTGCATCATCGAAATGCAGAAACGGAGCCGTTGCCTCTAGAGCCGGCGCAAACTGAACGTCGTCTCCATCGCGCAGTTCAAGCTGTTGAATCCGACGACCTTTCCACCACAAGCCATTGGTCGAGTCCAAATCTTGAAGGATCCAACGCCGACCTTGGCGTTGCAGCAAAGCATGTTGGCGACTGACGGCCGGATGATCGATGCGCACTTCTAGGGGACCATCGCGTCCAATCCGATAGCCATCGCCATGCAACGCAATCGTTCGATCTGGCTGATCTCGTTGATGGATGATCAGTTGGGCTGAGGAGGGGCCGTCAGGATTTCGCTTGTCCATTGCGTTGGGAGAGAGCGTCGATGGCGAAGCAGAGGACGGCGAGGTTGATGGCGATGTCTGCGCCGTTGAAGATGGGAAAACGGAAGGGCACGAGCTCCAGGAAGTCGGTGACATAGCCCAGTTGCCAGCGGTCGATGCCATTGCCAAGCGTTCCGCCCAGGAGGCAGGCCAGGGCCAGACCTAACCAGAGCTCAAGTCGCTTGGATCGCCAGATCCAGCCCAGCAAACCAAGTGAAACAAGCAAGCTGAGGAGTCCCAGCAGGGCGGTGGAATCACTCAACATGCTGAAGGCTGCGCCGGTGTTGCGCACGAGCCGAAACTGCAGAAATCCAGGTAGGAACGGCTGCGACAGATTCGGAAGCAACTGGGATCGAGCCCAATATTTGGACGCTTGATCCAGCAGCAGGATCAACAGGCTGATCAACACAATCGTGCGACGCCGGATCAGTCGGTTGCTGCGGCTGATCATTCGATCCAGAGCAGACGACGAATCGGAAGCGCAATCAAGGCGATTGCGACGCAAAGAGCCAGTTGGGTGAGCAAGGGGCCGAGGCTGTAACTGAACAACAAATCAAGAAGCGAATCACTCCAACGGCCCAACCCCGCTCCGATCAATAAATTAAGAATTCCGCATAGCTGAATCGTGATCACACCAGCGATTGCCGCCAACGTGAGGCGCGCTAAGTCGTTCATCCCCGCTTGATGGGCGAGCCGTCCGCTGAGCCAGGCTGCTGGCACAAAGCCAGCTAGATAACCAAAGGCGGGAGTGAGCACGTAGGCCAAACCTCCACCGTCATGAAATACGGGAAGATCAACCAGCCCCACGGTGATGTAGGCAACCGCTGCGATCACGCCTGATCGTGGGCCGCAGACAAGGGCACAAAGCAGGAGTGCTGGAACTTGCCAGGTGCTTGGCAAACTCAGCAATCGGGGGGGGAGTTCTGCGACCGGCAGCACGATGGCAGCCGGAATCAAGCTTCCCACAAGAATGAGAAGCAGTCCCGCGATTGCGCCGCTCCAGGTGGCAAGAGCCCGCACGGGCAACGATCAACTGACCCCATCCTGCTGTAGGAGAGGGTGATTGCCCAGGTGTCATGACCGTTTCTATCGGTGACCAAGTCCAACTGATCAGCCCGATGCCCTATCTCAAAACGGCAGACCCCATGCCAATGCTTCGCCCTTCCGATCTTGTTGGCAGCGATGAATCCGGAGCGGTGGTTGCCCTTCATCCCCTCGAAATTGCCGCGGTGCGCTTCCGTCGGGGCACATTTTTAATTCCGATTGATCGCTTATGTCCTGCTGGATCAGATGATGAAGAATAAGGTCCCAGTAAAATAAAAACTACGCCCGAGAAGGACAAAAGATTGCATTCAGATCTGATTAACAAGCAAGTTGATTAATTTAATAGAGCTTGATGCGAAGCTAGCTTGGATAATGTTTACAAGAAAGGGGAGATAATGTTGATGAAACTTTGGTTTTTGAACATTCGAGACGCGTGACTTGGTCGGACAAGACCCTCAATGCAGGAACTTCAATTCAAGAGTTTCAACCCAAGAAGATCAATGAATTTATGCTTAAGCTGATTCGGCGCCTGTCTGATAAAGCTGAAAGCCCTTTCCTTGGTAATTGCTTGGATAACGATAAGGTTAACGATTGCTTTTGGTTAAGCCGAAGTTAACGAAAGGAAAAGTCTTGTTTATGCAATTTAGTAGGGACTCATTTGTGGCGTGGGACACATTCATTTGTTGCGCAGAACACTGCCTATTGATACAGAATCTAATAATTTGTACTCGGGTTGATTCCCAAATTAATTTTTTGGTGTGAGGACCAAAAATGAAACTTTTCCATCAACTTCTGGTGGCCCCAGCTGCCCTGGGCCTTTTGGCACCAGTGGCTGCAAACGCCACTGAGCTGAACATCAATGGTGTGTCTGACTACGCCGCTTCTGGCGAGCAAGTCACCAGCATCACTCAGTTTTCCGACGTTTACCCAACCGACTGGGCTTATCAGGCTCTGAGCAACCTGATCGAGCGCTACGGCTGTGTGGCCGGTTACC
The DNA here is from genome assembly GCF_047302735.1 of Synechococcus sp. Cu2B8-bc1011. Lineage (NCBI taxonomy): Bacteria > Bacillati > Cyanobacteriota > Cyanophyceae > Synechococcales > Synechococcaceae > Synechococcus > Synechococcus sp. Cu2B8-bc1011. The sequence continues at coordinate 2,006,170 of NZ_CP138915.1, read as the reverse complement.
CCAACGGCACTTACCGCGGTAACAGGGCGATGACCCGCTTTGAAGCGGCTGCTCTGTTGAACGCCTGTCTCGACCGCGTCACCGAAGTGACCGACGAGCTCAAGCGCCTGATGAAGGAGTTCGAAAAGGAACTCGCCATCCTCAAGGGCCGTGTTGACGGTTTGGAAGCTCGCGTTGGCGAACTGGAAGCCACTCAGTTCTCCACCACCACCAAGCTGAAGGGCAAGACCACCTTTGTGATTGGTGCCGTCAACGGCGGTGGAGACGATGATGCTGCCGATGCATACAATGCCAGTTATGGAGCAACAACTTTTAACTACGATCAGCGTTTAGTTCTTAACACCAGCTTCACGGGTAAAGACAAACTATTGACTCGCCTTCGTACAGGTAATTTTACAAAGGGTTCTAACGCCTTCGGCGGCTCAGGAGTGAATCTGACAGCACTTGATGTTGCCACCGATTCTGCTGGTGGCGGCGGTGCTAACAACAATGTCATTATTGACCGCTTGTATTACAAGTTCCCAGTTGGGAATGAGTTCACAGTGATCGCTGGTGCTGTTGCACGTAATACTGAATCCATTGCTCTTTGGCCATCTAAGTACAACAAAGGTGGGGCAAAGATTCTTGATTGGACCTCACTCATGGGTACCAGTGGTGTCTACAATAAGGAAACAGGTCAATTGATTGGTGCTTATTGGCAGCAAAAAGTTAAGAAAGGCGATAACAATTTGAGTGTTTCCATAAACTATGTTGCTGACGATAAGGATGGAAATAATTCAAACCCTAATGAGGGTGGATTTATGACCTCTAATTCTGAGGCTAGTATCATGGCCCAATTAGGTTATGGCGGTCCTCGCTGGGGACTTGCTTTTGGTTATCGATATGGTCAATGCGATAGCGGTAATGGCCTACGTCGCGGTACATCTTTCGCAAAAGACAATAACTGGAACAACAGTTGTTTCGACGCTAACGGCGTTCGTAGGGGCAGTAGTACCAACAGCTATGCCCTCAATGCCTATTGGGCACCTGAGGATCCTGGTTTCATTCCTTCCATCTCTCTTGGTTGGGGTCTGAATACAGTTAGTTCAAACGACAAGGTCGAAGGCTCGCCTGTGACTACGCAAAGTTGGATGGCTGGTTTGAAGTGGGATGATGTCTTTTTGAAAGGGAATGATCTTGGCTTCGCTGTTGGTCAACCTACTTTCGCAACGGCTCTAAAGGGCGGTGATACCCCCTACGATGGCAATTATGTCTTCGAGCTTTATTACAATTTCCAGGTGACGGACAACATTGCTGTTACTCCAGCATTGTTTTATCTATCTCGTCCTGAAGGACAGGACACTCAAGCTTTCGGGAACGGAAGAGGCTATGACGGCCAGTTTAATGTCTTTGGTGGATTGGTTCAAACAACCTTTAAATTCTAAGGAGAGTTTGACACTAATTCTCAGTTAGCTTGTTAATGTCAGACCCTCTGCTTTTGCTGGGGGTCTTTTTTATGGTTTGCTATTTCATGATGGAGTTTTTTCCCTATATCTTCTTACGGCTGTATCCCATTTTCTGCGGATGAACCGGTGTCGTATCCCATCTGATCGGTTGGAGTGAATCAATCTCTTTTGGATCGTTTCTTGGTTACCTGCTCTCTCTTACCTGGTTCTCATTAGCTTCTCGATCGATGGCAAGAGTTATACAGAGAAACAGCTCGTTGGCTATACTGATGAGAGAGTCCCTAAAGGATTTTTTCAAGTTGTTCATATCCAGATGACATCCGATTTTTTTGATATCTCCCATGCCGCCCGTTTGTTGGTTTTGGATCAAGATGAAGAAATTCGTGATCAGGTCTGTGGAGTTCTAAGGGAAGAGGGATTTGATGTTAAATCTTTGGACAATGGATTACTTGGATGGGATCTTTTACAGTGTGAAGAGTTTGAATTGATTGTGCTTGATCGCAAGCTACCCGGGCTCAGTGGTTTTGATCTTTGTAGAAAACTCAGGATGCAAAATAATCAAGCTCTTGTTTTAATGACTAGTAGTTTAAATACGGAAGCTGATCGTGTGTTAGGTCTCGAAGTTGGTGCCGATGATTATTTAGTGAAGCCCTTTGGCTATCGTGAGTTTTTAGCTCGTTGTAGAGCTCTTTTACGACGCCATCCATTGAGTGGAGCCGCATTGAAAGGAACGGCTCCTGAACAGTTTCAGTGTTGTGATCTCAAGCTCTTTCCCGATGAATGCAGGGCTTGTCGTGATGGTTGCGATCTCAAGCTTTCGCCTAAAGAATATAAACTCCTTGAGCTTTTCATGCAAAACCCTAAGAGAGTGTGGAGTAGAGACGAGCTTTTAGATCAGATATGGGGGGTCGATTATATCGGCGACAAAAAAACGGTTGATGTTCACATTCGTTGGCTTCGTGAGAAAATTGAAATCAACCCTTCTAGTCCGGCTAAGATATTTACTGTGCGAGGTTTTGGGTACCGTTTTTGTTGATTTGTAATTAAGACATCGCTAGGGTTGTCAACTACATGAAATCGTCAATCTACTGAAAACCAGTAAATGCTGATAGATTTCCTTGGAAAGTTTAATTGATATATCTTATGGTTCGAGATTTATGGTTTTAGCCTTTGGCGTATTTCATCCTCTCGAAGAAGTTTCATGAGTTGGAATGTTTTTGTATTTAATAGGATTTGGAAGGTGGCTCACGATGATTCGTTGATTGTTGTCATACTGAAGCCAGCCGCTCTCTTTGAGTTGACCGAGTACCTTCGTGACGGTGACTCGAGTTGTGCTTACTGCACCGGCTATTTCCTGGTGGGTTAGGCGTAAATTTAGATTCAGTCCTTGATCACATGGATGGCCATAATCTTCTGCTAAAAGTTCTAAAAAGCTTTTGATGCGATTTTCAACACCACGGAGACCCAATAGGGCGATTAGCGATTCGGACTGACGTGTTCTGCGCATCATCGCCTTCATCAGACTTCTGCTCAGATCTGGATTGGTATTGACGTCTTTCATTGAAAGACCAAGTAAGTCGCAGTGATCAAGAGTCGTGGCCTCGTAAAGATTGAGGTGCGTTAATGGCTCTCCAAAAGGTTCGTTTGCTCCTGCAAGTCCAATCAAAATATCTTCACCTTGCTCATTGAGGAAACTCAATTTGACAATACCTCTTACGACTATCCAAAGATGATCGGGTAGTAAGGGAACCTTGGCTCCTGAATCGAAATGAATAAGGCGACGTTGATAACTGTTTTCTAAATCTCCGATGAATTCGCTGGAGTTGCTAGGAGTGCAAACCATTTCGCGATGTTCTCGTGGTTTCACAAATAACCTAATGGAGTCTCATTCAGCACTGAGCAAAGAACTGGTAATGGTTTGTTTAAGGAATTTTGCGATTACTGATAATCTCCTGATCTGCATAATGCTTCTCGATAGTACTTCTTGATTTATTTTCCCACCCTCCTGCTCGAGTCATTGATGGCTGGCTTTAGGTGTGGTGCTTGAGGAAGAGCAAAACTTTACCTGGCTTACACGGCATTTTAACCCTTTCTAAACACACCGCGGCCCTGTTGTGAGTAGATGTGGACACAGCTTTTGATTGGCTTCGATGCGAATTGGCATCAATGGTTTTGGCCGGATTGGTCGGCTCGTTTTTCGTGCGCTATGGGGCCGTCCAGGCATTGACATTGTTCATGTGAACGATTGCGCTGGTGATGCTGTTGCTGCTGCCCATCTCCTTCACTTTGACTCTGTTCATGGCCGCTGGCAACATCAGGTTTGCCCCCACTTGAATGGATTTCTTGTCGGTGAACAGCAAGTGCGATATAGCTCAGAGAGTGATCCTGCGAGTGCATCCTGGATTGAATCTGGCGTAGAAATGCTTCTAGAATGTAGTGGAAAATTTAAAACATCAGAATCGCTCAAATTATTCTTAAATGTTTTAAACCTGAAGCGAATACTGGTTGCTTGTCCAGTTACAGGTGATGTTGATGGCGTTGATATTCTGAATATTGTTTATGGTATTAATCACCATCTCTATGACCCCAGTCATCACAAGGTTGTAACAGCAGCATCTTGCACGACAAACTGTCTTGCACCCATTGTTCAGGTTGTTCATAACAGCTTCGGGATTAAGCACGGTTCGATTACTACACTCCACGATGTCACTAATACACAGGTTGTTGTGGATGGCTTTCATAATGACTTACGACGTGCTAGATCCTGTCTTCAAAGTGTGATTCCAACCACAACTGGATCAGCAAAAGCTATCGGTCTTATCTTTCCTGAATTAGAAGGTAAGTTGAATGGTCATGCGGTGAGAATTCCACTCTTGAATGCATCCCTTACTGATGCAGTGTTTGAACTGGAGAAAGAAGTGAGCATAGAGGACGTTAATGGAGCCTTTGAAGCCGCTGCCAATGGAGAACTTCAGGGCATTCTTGGCTATGAAACCCGTCCATTGGTGTCTGTGGATTATGTCAATGACAGTCGCAGTACCATCATTGATGGCTTGTCGACCATGGTCATCAACGGCACTCAAATTAAGGTCTATGCTTGGTATGACAATGAATGGGGATACAGTTCACGAATGGCGGATTTGGCATGCCATGTGGCCTGCCTCGAGGAATGAGGTTTTCTTCGCTGCAGCAATACAGCATCGTGACTGCGAATTATTGGGCGTTCACGCTTACTGACGGTGCCTTGCGCATGTTGGTGTTGTTTCACTTCCATGAACTTGGTTACTCCACTCTTGAGATTGCGTTTTTGTTTCTCTTTTATGAATTTTTTGGGATCCTCACTAATCTCTATGGTGGTTTGATTGGTGCTCGCTATGGGTTACGTCTTACGTTATGGGTTGGTACTTTGCTTCAGATTGTTGCATTGTTGATGCTGATACCTGTTGCTGCTAGCTGGCCTAAGTTATTGAGTGTGAGTTATGTAATGGTGGCTCAGGCAGTTAGTGGCATTGCAAAAGACCTCAACAAAATGAGTGCTAAAAGCGCAATTAAGGTCGTTGTTCCCGTGAATGCAGATGATGTGCAGGCCGGTGAATCACAACTGTTTAAATGGGTTGCCATTCTTACTGGCTCCAAAAATGCTCTCAAGGGCGTAGGTTTTTTTCTGGGTGGTGTTCTTCTCACCTCCTTGGGCTTCAATGCAGCAGTCGGCTGGATGGCTGCGGGTTTGGCATTTGCATTCCTGCCAACCTTGGTTTTGCCAGCTGATTTCGGCAAGATGAGGGTCAAACCGTCGTTTTCCTCCCTGCTCTCTAAATCTCAGGGGATCAATGTTCTGTCTTTGGCTCGTTTTTTCTTGTTTGGGGCTAGAGATGTTTGGTTTGTGGTGGCTTTGCCCGTCTTTCTCGAGGCGTCTTTGGGGTGGAACTTCTGGGAGATTGGCGGTTTTCTTGGCCTTTGGGTGATTGGTTACGGCATCGTTCAGGGTTCTGCTCCTGCTTTACGTCGTCTTTGGGGGAAAAACACTCCACCTGGGGTTTCATCCCTCCAGTTCTGGAGTGCCTTATTAACTGCGATACCGGCTCTCATCGCTGTAGCGCTGTGGCGTGAGGTAGATGTTTCGATTGCCATCACTGCTGGTTTGGCTGCTTTTGGAATTGTGTTTGCGATGAACTCCTCCATTCACTCCTACATGGTGCTTTCGTACACCGATTCTGAGAGCGTCAGCCTCAACGTAGGTTTTTATTACATGGCGAATGCGGCGGGACGTTTGACGGGGACATTGTTGTCTGGAGGTATTTTCTTGCTAGGTGGAATGCAGGCTTGTTTATGGATGTCTTGTCTTCTTGTTGGTCTAGCGTTTTTGAGCAGTTGCAAATTACCTTTACCGCCTAGGCATTGCGTTAACTCTATTCAATCAGTGTAATTGCTCGAGTTGATTAGAGAATTCTGATTGATTTTATGTGTGAATTCCTTTTTTGTTTTAAGTGGTTAAGTTAGTTGTTCTTGTCTTTCCCTGGATCGTATTCGTTTGTTGTTTTTTTAGCTTTTCGGCGATGTTGAAGTTGTGCTGTGCTGACCTTCCCGGACTTGTTCTTGATCAGACCCAGGGTAACAAGCCTTAGATTTTTGATCATTAAAAATGGGGGCAACATTCTGCTCCCCCCTGGGCTTTCTTTTTATATGTTGCTCTTCTAAAGATTACTCCTTAAGTGTGTTAACGGCTTCCTTCGCTTTGCTGATCACTTCTGGAGGAAGTGACACATAACCAAGCTCTGGAGCTTTGGACTGGGCCTCGTCCGAGAGCATGTAATTAAAGGTCTTCTGAAGAAGCGGGAGCTTTTCAGCATTGTCGTTGGCGTAGGCCAGCACCCATGTGAACGTCACGATTGGATATCCACCCATGGGGTTTGGGTTGCCACCGATCAGATCTGGACCAAGATCGATGGACCCCAGTGCTTCACTGGCAGTTTTGTTGGTGGGGAAGACTTTCTTCCCTGATCCGTTTTCAGCAGCAGCTGCTTGGAGATCTCCTTTCACATAGGCCAGCTCGACGTAGCCAATGCCACCATCGATTTGTTGAAGTTGCGCAGACACTCCTTCGTTTCCTTTCGCTCCAATTCCTGTTGGCCACTGAACAGACTTGTCAGCTCCAACATTTTCTTTCCATTCAGGGCTGATCGCTGAAAGGTGCTTAGTGAAGTTGTAGGTGGTGCCAGATCCATCGGAGCGATGAACAATTTTGATGGCTTTTGGATCGCATCCAAGTTCGCTGTAATTATTAATGTTGCCTAAAAAGATTCCTGCTAATTGTTTTTGTGATAACTCAAGTTTGCAACCAGAGTTGTTGTAAGCAACGGCAATGGCACCTGCCGTCATCGGGATCTGCACGACACCACGACTCACTTTTTCAATGGCTTCGGGTTTCATTGGCTTGTCAGAAGCCCCGAAGTCAACCGTGCCTGCAGTGAATTGGCGCACACCCGCTCCGGAACCCACGGATTGGTAATTCACTTGGATTCCTTGTGGCGCTAGGTCAGAAAACCAACGTTGATAAATCGCTGCGGGAAAGGAAGCGCCAGCAGCTGCAAGTGTCCCTTCGATGTTGCTGTTACTGTTTTCTGTACTGGTACAGGCTGCAAGGCCTAGGCCTGCTGCTACACCCATGAGAGTCATGGATGAGCTAATCAAGAAAGGACGACGCATGTTGCGAAATCACTGCATGCTTGTTTTAGGTGTTGGTATCCATAGGCACTTAAAGGTTGCGTTAAGGACTGGTTATCGGTTCTCATTTGCTTGGTGTTGATCCATCGTTTCGTTCGGATTATGGGTCGTCATGTTCCTGATGTTTGTGTGTCCTGGGGGTGGCGGTTTGATCGTTTTGAGGGCAGGTCAAACGCGTTTCGACGGAATAGCGAATGAGCCAGCGATTCACTCGGATTCGTTCCGTCGGAGGCACTTCGTCCAGCAACTGTGAAAGTTCAATCGCTCCGAGTCGCCTCAACTCACGAACATCCACGTGCCACAGGGATTCCGCTTCTCTGATCAGACGGGCCCAGGTGCGAACCTCCTGCCAGCGCCTCAAGCGCTGCCGTAAGGGATCAAAGCTCCGGAATTCGCAGTGGCTGAGAAATCTCTGCACGCTGGGCCGAAATGAGAGAACAACCGTACTGACAGCCTGATGCCGTGAGCCTGACCCTTCAAAAATCACCTACGTGGCTTCGGATTGCTGAAATAAATCAGGATGGTTGACGTTAACTCTCGTCTTGGGGCACAACTGCAAATGGCAGTTCTTCCACTTCGCGTTGGCTGAGACGCCTGGTCCAAGCCCCCTTCACTGGATCATTCCAACGGAAGCCTGCATCTCGAGCTAACTGGCGATCGTCATAGGAAATCTGAGCCCTCATTAAGGAACGGGGTTCCAATCCACGTTCGATGAGTTGTTCCAGTTGATCGCAACGGCGGAACACTTCTGCCAGATAGATGCAATCGGTTAACGCTCGATGGGCCGCCCAAACCGGAATCTCATAGGCGAGTGCCAAGTCACGGACTGAAGGTCGTGACCTGAGCTGCTTGTCTTCGGGCCAACGCATGTCTTCCATGCTGCAAAGCCAGGGCAGATTTGTTGCAGGAAGATGGCCTCTTCCAAACCATTGCCGGTCAAAGGCCGCGTTATGGGCCACCAGTAGATCAGCAGCGTTCAGTAGTTCCTGGAAGTAGTCGAGTCCTGGTTTCCAGGGTTGTGGTAGTCGAGTGACTGCGGCGGGGATGCGATTGATGGCCTCAGCCGCATTGGATTCAACGGGCAAGAGGCAAGACATCTGGGCCAGAATCTGCCGGCTTGGGACATCAAACAAAATGGCGCCAATTTCGAGGCAGTGATGCGCTTCAGGTGCCAGGCCTGAGGTTTCCGTATCAATGATCAACAGGGTTTGAACGGCTGCTTCATCGCTCTCTTGCTCCTGTTGCATCGGAAGAGCTACCGGCTCTTCTACCTGGAATTCACCCAGAAGATTTAATTGACCAGGAACTGCGCCTGACTCCATCACTGCAGCTTTTCCGTTCTGACAGGCATTCTCCCGTCTTGCCCTAAGTGCTTCCTAGGGTGCCGCTAATTCTTGATTCCCTCCATGGCTCTCACGATCGGAGACCGGGCACCAGAGATCGCCCTCGAAGATCAAGACGGCGTGCTGCGTCGTCGTGATGAGCTGCATGACAAGGTCTTGGTGTTGTTTTTCTACCCCAAAGACGACACCCCTGGTTGCACAGCAGAAGCGTGTGCCTTCCGCGATACCTATTCCTCTTTCGAGGCTCTCGGTGCTGTGGTGTGGGGTGTCAGCAGCGACGATGCTGTGAGTCATCGAAAATTTGCTCAGCGCTACCAGTTGCCGTTCCCTCTCCTGAGTGACCAGGGTCAACAACTGCGTTCGAGTTTTGGGGTTCCGAAAGTTCTTGGATTGCTTCCAGGACGAGTGACCTATGTGATTGATGCGGAGGGCACGATTCGTCATCTCTTCAACAACATGCTCGATGGCCCGGCGCATGTGCGTGAAGCCGAGCGGATCGTGAAGGAGCTGTCAAAAGGATGAGCCGCTGGCAGCGACAACAGGGCTGCTGGTGCCTCTGGCCTGCCTCACCGCAAGGACTGATTGAATTTATTGGAGGAAGCTATCTCGCCACCAATCCTCAGATCAGTTACCGGCGTCTGTTGGAAGGATTGGCTGCCCGTCAGTTCGCTGTCCACGCTTGGAGCTTTGTGCCAGGTTTCGACCATCAGCTGCAGGCCCGAGAAGGTTGGCAGGCCCTTCGCACCTGTCGCTCTGCCTTGAATCAGCGTTTAGGACAAGATCTTGCTCCGGTCCGCGTCGGTCATAGCTTGGGCTGCAAGTTGCATTTGCTTGCACCGGATGGCGGACGCAACAGTGTTGCGATGGTCGCGTTGAGTTTCAATAATTTCACCGCTGAACGGTCGATTCCCCTCCTTGGCACCCTGGCGCCAAGCCTTGGTGTGGTCACGGAATTCAGTCCTGGGCCAGAGGAAACTCTGCGCTTGATTGAACGCTATTACTTACAGCCCCACAACCTGGTGATTCGCTTCGGGACGGATCAGCTTGATCAAAGCCAGGACTTGATGCAGGCGCTGAGCAGGCGATCCGATGACCAAAGCCAGTTTGTTTCCATGAAGGGAGATCACCTCACCCCGGCCAGTGCTGGACTTCGACAGGGCCTTCTCGGTGATTGGGCCGATGATCCTTCAAGAGCCAGGGTGATCGGTCAATTGGTTGATTCCATCAGCAACGTGCGACTTGGTCTTGAACGTCAGCCATGATTAAGGAAGCTCTTGTTCAATTGTTGTGAGCGACAACAACACGCAAAAAGTTCTTCTGCAGATTGCTAGGTCCATCGCGCTGAGTGATGGCTCGATTTCAGATGAGGAAGAGCGTTTGCTCAAAGACTTACCTGAGCGCCTTTATCTCACGGACACCACCCCTGATTACAGACCCAATCAGCCACAAAGTTTGACTGAGCTGGCCAAGTTGCTCACGAATCACACCGATCAGTGCACAGCGGTCCGAGTGGCTTGTTTGGTGGCTGGTGTGTCGCGGAACCCAGGCGATGCATCGGATATCAATCCAAAAGAACGGATGGCTTATCGCGAGTTGATCGCAGCTCTTCACGTTTCGGAGGAGGAATTGAGCGAAATTCAATGGGCTGCAAAAGAAGAGCTCCAGCAGAAACCTTCGCTTCTCAACGTGATTTTGGATGCCATTTATGGAAAAGATGGATGGCCCGACCAAGCCTTGCTTCCACCTGATTTTCCGATGATTTGAGAGATCAACCATGCAGAAACAGCGAGGCGATAGCTGCCTCTGCATGGATGGGGTGGCCCTAGCCGCGTAAACGATCGAGAACGGAGCGGTCTTCCAGAGTGCTGGTGTCGCCAGTGACCTCTTCGCCGGCAGCAAGAGCTCTCAGAATCCGGCGCATAATCTTGCCACTACGCGTTTTTGGCAAGGCATCGCTGCAGCGAATCTCATCCGGTCTGGCGATCGGTCCGATCTCCTTTCCAACATGGGCGCGCAGCTCGGCAACGAGGGCGTCGCTGGACTCTCGTCCCAGCTCCAGCGTCACGAAGGCAACAATCCCCTCACCCTTCAGATCATCGGGTCGTCCGACTACAGCCGCTTCGGCGACGGCGGGATGGCTGACCAAGGCCGACTCGATCTCCATCGTGCCAAGACGATGGCCTGAGACGTTGATGACGTCATCCACACGCCCCATCACCCAGAAATACCCGTCGGCATCTTTGCGCGCTCCGTCACCAGCGAAGTAGAGATGCGATCCATCGGCAGGGCGAATCGCTTCCCAGTAGCTCTCCCGGAACCGTTGGGGATTTCCATGAACGGTGCGCATCATGCCTGGCCAAGGGGCTCGCACCGCCAGGTACCCCCCCTCGTTTGGATCACAGCTATTGCCCTCGGCATCAATGATGTCGGCCTGAATCCCCGGTAAGGGCAAGGTGGCAGAGCCTGGTTTGGTCGGGGTCGCTCCAGGCAAAGGGCTGATCATCACACCACCGGTTTCTGTTTGCCACCAGGTGTCGACGATCGGACAGCGTTCACCGCCAACCACATCGCGATACCACATCCAGGCTTCAGGGTTGATCGGTTCACCGACGGTGCCGAGCAGGCGCAGGCTGCTCATGTCGTATTGATCAGGTACCGCACGGCCACTCCTCATAAAGGCACGAATCGCCGTAGGAGCGGTATAGAAAATGCTGATTTTGTGTTTCTGAATCAGCTCCCAGAAGGCCCCTGGCTTGGAGGGGCGAGGAGCACCCTCGTACATCACCGTGGTTGCACCGTTCGACAGAGGTCCGTAGACGATGTAGCTGTGTCCAGTGATCCAGCCCACATCGGCCGTGCACCAAAACACATCGTCATCACGGATGTCGAAGATCCATTGAAAGGTCAAATGGGTCCAGAGGTTGTATCCGGCAGTGGTGTGGACCACACCTTTGGGTTTTCCGGTTGATCCAGAGGTGTAAAGCACAAATAATCTGTCTTCGCTCGCCATGGGCTCAGCGGTGCACGCATCGGATTGATGGTCCACGAGTTCGTGCCACCACTGATCACGCCCAGCCACCATCTCCACTGGTTCGTCGGTGCGCTTCACCACGAGTACTGACTGCACCGTTGGGCAAGCACCATCGGCAAGCGCTGCATTCACAGCAGGCTTCAGCGATACAGGCTTGTCTTTTCGGAAACCACCATCGGCCGTGATGACCGCTTTGACTTCACCGTCGATGAGACGATCCCGCAGGGCTTCTGCTGAGAACCCACCAAACACAACAGAGTGAGGAGCACCAATGCGCGCACAGGCCAGCATGGCGATAGCGGCCTCCGGAACCATGGGCATGTACAGAGCGACTAGATCGCCTTTGCCGATCCCAATGGTCTTAAGGGCGTTGGCAGCTCGACACACCTCGGCATGCAGCTCCTTGTAGGTGAAGGTGCGGACATCCCCGGGCTCTCCCTCCCAGATCAGGGCTGGTTTGTTGGCCTTCGGTCCATTCAGATGCCGGTCAAGACAGTTGTAGGAAAGGTTGGTGGTTCCCCCCTCAAACCAGCGCGCAAACGGCGGATTAGTCCAGTCGAGAACGGTGTGAAACGGTTCAAACCAATGCAGTTCACGACGGGCCGCGTCTCCCCAGAACGTGTCTGGATCTGCTTTGGCCGCTTCCGCAAGAGCGCGATAGGACTCCATCCCAGAAATTCGCGCATCGCTGGCGAGGTCCGCCGGTGGATCAAAGACACGCTGTTCTTGAAGCACGCTCTCAATGGTGGAACCCTCACTCATCGCCTGCTGCTCAAATGCACTGACAGCACAACACTATCGACGCTTTCAGCATCCGCACCAGTCGCGTTGTCAGAATCCACAGAAGAGTGATATGGCAACGATGCCAAAGGCTGGATCCTTGTCAGCGCCAAAAGCATGCTTGTTTGATCTTGATGGGCTCCTGCTCGATACCGAACCCTTGCAGGCAGAGGCTTGGAAGGCAGCGGCAGCCTGCTTCAACGGATCCTTAACGCCTCAGCAACTTCAGCAGCTCAAGGGACGTCGCCGGGATGACAATGCCAACTTGGTGTGTTCATGGTTGCAGCAGTCCGTTTCAGCGGAGCAGCTCCTGACAGCGCGGGAGCCGATTGCTAAGCGATTAGTGGCTTCGGCTCTAGCGGTTCCTGGCGCTGAGTCACTCATCCGTTTTTGCCGCTCTCAGCATTTGCCGATGGCACTTGTCACCAGCAGTAAGGAAGCGTCCCTGCTGTACAAGATCTCTGGACATCCTTGGTTGGATTTGATTCAAAGCCGTGTGTTGGGTGATGACCCTGAACTTCGGGCAGGAAAACCAGCTCCTGATCCCTACCTGTTAGCGACCCAGCGACTTGGGGTTTTGCCAAGAGAATGCTGGGTGTTTGAAGATTCAGAGGCTGGGTGTCAGTCGGCCTTAGAAGCAGGTTGCTTGGTCTGGCAATTGGTCCCACCACCCAGTGAAACTGCTCTCAGTCAAAACGCCTTCGTTGAAACCGATGGACTGCACCATTCTCGGCTCACTCGTATCACCAATTTGGCGGAAGCAGAGAGACAACTCTGCAAAAGCCTTAGTACAAACGACTAAGCACGAAGTCTGGTAATTCGAGTAAGGCTGTTCTTGACGGGGATTCGGGCAACCAATCCAGGGATTGTCTTGCTTCGCGTGCAAATGTTTTGGCGAGTTCCCTTGTGCGAGGAATCGCTTCTGATTCACGAACCAAAGCCAAAGCAGTTTCGAGATCACCGGTTCCACTGAATTCGCGTTCGATCAAACCCGATAGAGCAGGATGCTCCTCAAGGGCATAGAGAGCGGGCGCTGTGAGATAGCCGCTCGATAAATCACTAGCTGCTGGCTTCCCAAGTTGTTGATCACTAGCGGTGAAATCAAGGATGTCATCCACAACCTGGAACGCTAGACCTAGCTGACGACCGTAGTGATATAACGACTCGAGTTGAGACTCAGGCAAGCCACTTAAAACACCAGCTGCTTTTGCGCTATTGGCGATTAATGAGGCCGTCTTGCAGTAACTCTTCTCGAAATAAGTTTCGAAGGATTGACCGGTATCAAAGCGAAACAAGCCTTGCTTTACTTCACCATCAGCGAGATCCATGATCACGCGGCTGAGCAATTTCACAACATCGAGGTTGTCGAGATTTGCCAAATGCCAACTCGCCTGGGCGAACAGGAAATCACCGGCTAAAACGGCAACTCTGTAATTAAAACGGCTGTGGACGGTCTCAACACCACGGCGGGTGGACGCTTCATCGACAACATCGTCGTGGACGAGTGAGGCGGTGTGGATCATCTCAGTGATCTCCGCCAGGCGTCGATGGCGCGAACTGAGCTCTCCGTCTGGAGACAGCGCCCTAGAAATGAGTAAAACGATTCCTGGCCTAAGCCGTTTCCCCCCTGCGCTGAAGAGGTGTTCGGCAGCTGCTTGGAGAATCGGGTGACCGGCTCCTATCAGGCTGCGAAGGTCGCTTAGCAGGATCTCTAGATCCGCCTCGACCGGCTGCAGCAACTCGGTGACGGTGGCCATGAATCCCCTCGGTGCAGTGATCCTAGGTAACGCAGACCTATGGATGCAGATTCACGAGATCAACGCAAGGCCTTTGGCCCAGCCAAGCCGTGGCTCTCTCCGCAAAGCCTTGGGCGTCTTTCGTCACGCAAAGATGGGCTGCTTCCAGTGATACCGGTTGATTTTGGCTTCCCGGTAACGGTTGGCCCAGAAAGGCGTCGAGTTGCGTTGCGACGGCGACAGCAGGATCGATCAAACGCATATGAGGCGGCAATAAGTTCGCAAGAAGCGGCACGAGCAGCGGGTAGTGGGTGCAGCCGAGCACCACCGAATCAACGGAGGCCTCGAGTAAGGGTTGTAAATATCGAATTGCCGCTTTACGTAGCTCATCAGAACGGAGATCTCCGGCTTCGATCAGCGGAACAAAGTCCGGACAGGCCTGTTGCACGACCAAGGTTCCTGGATGGAGCGCTTCGATGCTCTCTCGATAGGCGCCAGAGGCCACTGTTGCTGGCGTGGCGAGAACACCAACTCGCGATTCTTTAACCAAAGCAGCGGCAGCTCCAATCAGACCTACAACAGGTACGCCGGCCTGTCCCTCGGTGACGTCTCTGGCGAGAGCATTGGTGGTGTTGCAAGCCATCACAACGGTGGAGACCTTTTGGGCTCGCAACCAAGCCACAACCTCAGCCGCAATCGAACGAATTTCTGAAGGAGAGCGACTTCCGTAGGGAACACGGGCGGTGTCGCCTAAGTAGGTCACTGGCACTGCACCGTGGCGCTCCAGGATTCTGCGCAGCACGGTGAGCCCGCCAATGCCACTGTCAAACAGTCCAAGACGAATGGTCAACGCACACCTTTTAGATAATCAAGAATGCCGGTGGCAATCGCTAAAGCAAGCCGTTGACGGTGGGACGAGGTTGCGAGGCGCGGAGAATCAATGTTGCCAGTGACGAATCCCATCTCGACAAGAGCTGCTGGCATCGTGGTGCGCCTAATCACAAAAAATCGACCTCTTTTAACACCCCGATTCGGGCTGCCGGGGGACACATTTAGCATTTGCTGCTGCAGATGAGTGGCTAAGCGTGCGGAACGACGGTCGGAGTAAAAGAAGGTCTCGATCCCATTCACATCTGGCCTGGCCATGCTGATCGCGTTGGCATGAATGCTGACGAAAGCATCGGCACCAACGCGATTGGCAATCGAAACTCGGGGTGGCAAATCCACATCCACTTCCGCTGTCCGCGTCATGGTGACCTGAACCCCCCTGGCTTCCAGTAATCGAGCGACTTGAAGCGAGATATCGAGAACGATTTCACTCTCCCGGATGCCTCGGATCCCTACAGCGCCAGGATCGGGACCACCATGACCTGGATCGATCACGACGCGATATCGTCCTCGCGTCACGGTGGGTAAGCCTGCGGCATTCACCGGAGTTCGGCTGGGTTGGATGCGTAGGCCACCGGCCCAGGACCCTGAGGCTGCACGGTTGATATTTCCTTCCCCGATCGCTCGCAATCCAGTGGTGGAAAGTCCTTGAAACCTCAGCTTCCAGCGGTTTGAAGCGGTACCGATCAATTTCAATTGACTGGGATCGAGATCAACCCCTGGCTGAAACTCGATCACCAAACGGGTTTCACCCGGGCTCGGTTTACCAAGACGAATTTCGCGGACAGGGCCAGAACCGGGCAGGCTTCTGGCGCGGCTGAGCTCACCTGGAAAATCGATCCACACCCTGGGCCCGCGCTGTCGATCTCCGGCTTCGAAGAAGGCTTGAAGTCGTGCACCCGCAGCGGTTCGTAACAGGAGCTCCCCTGAAGAGCTGAGTTTCCACGCTGCAAGGGCACTAGCGGCCTGGGCTGGCAGGCTGATCAGCAGCGATGAGGCTTGTACAGCCGCGGCAAGGACGAGCGCAGTGAAGCGAAAGGGCAGCGGGGCCATGACCTTCAGAACAACGCGGGTTGGCGGTGCTTCAGGCTCGGCATCTGGCCGCGGATGCGTTGAAGATGGCTTGGGTCAACCGGAGCGATGGCTGCACCTGGTGCAACCCCGGCATCGGACAACACCGTTCCCCAAGGGTCCACCACCATGGAATGACCGTGGCTCTGTCTGCGCATGTAATGCACGCCCGTTTGGGCGGGTGCCAGCACGTATGCCGTGTTTTCGATCGCCCGAGACTGGAGCAAGACCTGCCAATGATCCTTACCTGTAAAGGCTGTGAAGGCAGCGGGAATCATTAACAACTCGGCTCCGGCTCCAACGAGATGGCGATACAGCTCAGGGAAGCGCACGTCGTAGCAAATGGATAGCCCCACCCGACACAGACCAGGCACATCCACAACGGGAGGGGGAGACATTCCGGGGCTAAAGCTCGCTGATTCCCGGTACGAGCTCCCGTCTGGGAGGTCAACGTCAAAGAGATGGATCTTGTCGTAACTCGCCAACACCTGCCCATCACGACCGACCAGCTGTGACCTCTGAAAATGCCGTTGGCCATCACCCACCGGAACAGGAAATCCCCCACCGAGGATGACCACCTGGTAGCGGCGAGCCATGGTGACCAAAAACTTGGACGCCTTCTCCGATAACGCTGGTGCCAGCTCCAGGCGCTGAGCGTCGTCACCCATAAAGGCAAAGTTTTCGGGCAAAGCGATCAGCTCGGCACCACGACGAGCTGCTAAATCGATTTGCTCCTCAGCGGCCGCAAAATTACTTTCAGGGTCCGTTGTGCTGGTGAGTTGCAGGGCCGCAGCCAAAAAGTCACTCACGTGCGTTAATTCCGATGCGCAAATGGTATTGGCTTACAGCCGTACGGCTACCCAGAAACCGCACGAAGCACGCCTGGTTCGGCCTGTGTAGGCACAACTGAGAGCTGATCAAGACCAGCACAGCGTTGGAAATCGGCGTCGTGATCACCCAAGCGAATCAAACGCTGTCCATGCGAGGCGATCCGTAAACAGCCTTCTGGATGGTCTTTACATTGGGACCACAACGCCAACGCCGCTTGCATTTCATCGTTTGCAACGCTGGCCCCTGCTGCCAGAAGGGAGTCGGCGAGAGCGCCGGCGGCTAACGAATCCTCCAAGGAATAGGTGCCCTCCCAGCCGCTTCCCACCATCCACACCTGCTTGGGCTGATCGCGGATGAGTCGTTGTGCAACCGCTTCACGGTTCGGCAAGGCCACCGTGAGCACACAGGCCACCTCGCGTACCCGATGCAAGGAGCGGGTTCCATTGGTTGTGCTCATAAAGAGGCGTTTGCCCTTCACGGTCTCAGGAACAACGGAAACGGGGGAATTGCCGAGATCAAACCCATCGAGCTTGGAACCCCCTCGCTCGCCCACCAGCAGTCGCTTGGTTTCCGGCCAAGCGTTGGCCTGGGCCTGAAGTTCATCGAGATCAGCGAAGGTTTGGACCGCTTCTGCTCCGTTATGCAAAGCCCAGGCAATGGTTGTGGTGGCACGCAGGACATCGATCACAACTGCGGCGTCAGGACCATCAGGCCCCTTGATGGTGTCTGGCACATCACCAGCAACGTGGAAATAGGACACCTTCATGGTCACGATCTCGATCAGCGTGCGTCACAGTAACGAGATTGCTTCCTGATCACCCTTTCATCTCCATGGCTTTGATTGGACCCGGCCCTGGAACAAGAGATTTGCGGGGCTTTCTCCAGCTTCTAGAAGAGCGCGGACAGCTGCGGCGCATTACGGCTCCGGTCGATCCAGACCTAGAACTCGCCGCCATTGCTGATCGGGTTCTTGCCGCTGGTGGACCAGCTTTGCTGTTTGAGAACGTGATTGGCTCCAGCATGCCTGTTGCTGTCAACACGCTCGGCACTGTGGAGCGCGTGGTCTGGAGCATGGGTCTGGAGCGCGCTGAACAGCTTGAGGAGCTTGGATCCAGGCTCGCGATTCTTCAGCAGCCGAGGCCTCCGAAAGACCTCAAGGAGACCAAGCAATTCGCGAGGGTGTTTTGGGATCTCGTGAAGGCACGACCCGACCGAGATCTTGTTCCTCCTTGCCGGCAGCAGGTGTTTCTGGGTGATGAGGTCAATCTTGATCAAATCCCTTTGATCAGACCTTGGCCGGGTGATGCTGGTGGTGTGATCACGTTGGGACTTGTGATCACGAAGGACCCAGAAACCGGCGTCCCAAACGTGGGGGTGTATCGGTTGCAGCGCCAATCGGTCAACACCATGACCGTGCACTGGTTGAGCGTTCGTGGTGGGGCTCGTCATCTGCGTAAGGCAGCGGCGATGGGCAAAAAGCTGGAGGTTGCCATCGCTATTGGTGTGCACCCTTTACTCGTGATGGCGGCAGCAACTCCGATTCCTGTTCAGCTCAGTGAATGGCTTTTCGCAGGAATTTATGCAGGGGAGGGCGTACGTCTCACTCCCTGCAAAACGATTGATCTGCAGGTGCCAAGTTGCAGTGAGGTGGTGTTAGAAGGAACCATTACCCCTGGAGAGGTGAGCCCAGACGGTCCTTTTGGCGACCATATGGGCTTTTACGGTGGTGTGGAGGATTCACCCTTGGTGCGCTTCCACTGCATGACACAGCGGCGGTCACCAATCTTTCTCACCACGTTTAGTGGCCGTCCTCCAAAAGAGGAGGCGATGCTTGCGATTGCTCTCAACAGAATCTATACACCAATTCTGCGTCAACAAATTCCAGAAATCAGAGATTTCTTTTTGCCAATGGAGGCACTAAGTTATAAATTAGCGGTTATTTCAATTGATAAAGCCTATCCAGGTCAGGCGAAAAGAGCTGCAATGGCATTCTGGAGTGCACTGCCTCAATTCACTTACACCAAGTTTGTCGTCGTCGTTGATAAACATATCAACGTGCGGGATCCACGTCAGGTTGTCTGGGCAATTGCTGCACAGGTTGATCCACAGAGGGACCTCTTCATCTTGGAAAATACACCATTTGACACCCTTGACTTTGCCAGTGAGCAATTGGGACTTGGTGGAAGGATGGCTATCGATGCAACAACCAAAGTTGGCCCAGAAAAGAATCACGAATGGGGTGAACCTTTGAGCCGACCAGATGATTTAGAGCAAAAAGTATCAGATCGGCTCGAGGAGCTTGGCTTGTCAGATCTGGACCATGACGAACCAAATCCTGCACTATTTGGTTATGTATTGGATAAGCTTATTTCCATCCAGCCTCGGTCATAAGACGGATGGCTTCTTTGTTGTAACGGCTTAGTTGCGAGATAGTGACTTGATCAGGAGTGAATTTTGTCATTCCTTTGAGATAGGTTGAACCACCAACGCCTTGTAGGGGAAATTCATAGGTGGGCCCTGCAATACCGGCACTTCCCTGAGGAGATGCTAAAAATTCAATTAATTTGACTGCATTTTTTTTGTTCTTGGAATAACGCGACACTGCTGCAGCACTGATATTGACGTGAGCAGGTTTGGGCATCACTATTTTCACATCATTGGCTAATTGCTGATCTTTTTTTCCGTTAACCCCCGCTCTCATACGCGCTAAGTAATAGTGATTCACAACTCCAACGCCACACTGGCCTTGGGCAACAGCCCGAATCAGCCCGATATCTCCACCAAAATAGGGTTGACTGACATTGCTAGTAAGACCTTTCAGCCAGGATTTAACCTTGGCTGTGCCTTTTAGTGCCAGTTGATCAGCAACAAGTGATTGATTGTAGACATTTTTTCTCTTCCTTAGGCATACTTTTCCTTTTAATGCTGGACTTGCTAGTTGTGAATATGATGTCACTGACGATGGAGAAACAATGGCTGGATTAACGATAATTGCTCGTACTCGTCGTGTTAGGCCAAACCATCTTTTGTTGGGGTCTCGATAGCGAGAGGGTACAGATTTGCTTAGTGAAGAAGATTGAATTGGGGCAAAGAGTCCAGCATTGGCTGCATTGTTGATGCGTGCAGCATCCACTAAAATGATCACGTCTGCTTTCGTATTCTTGCCTTCACTTTTTAATCGTTGAACCAAAGAAATTCCCGATGCTTCTACTAAGCGAACTTTGATTCCGGTTTGATCTGAAAACTTTTTGTAAACCTGCCGGTCTGTATTGTAATGGCGACCTGAGTAAACCCTGACTTCTTCTGCCGCAAACGCTGGTGCAAAAAGAGCCAGTGGCAAAAGAGATGTGAGGAACAAAAAAGGTTTCATCTTAATAAAGCATTTTCTTTTATTATAGAAGCCTGTTGGGACGCAAACGAATCATTTGTCACAGCGCTACGCTTCGCCGATCTTGCCAGAGATACAAGGACTGAACAATGAATCACTTGCGATTGCAAATACTGGATCAAACAACCTGTGAGCGCTTGCTTGAACGACTTGCCAGCGAAGCGGAATGGTTGGATGGTTCGCTAACCGCTGGTGCTCAAGCTAAGGGGGGTAAAAGAAATCTTCAAATTAACTATGACTCTGCATTGCGAAAAGAAATTCATGAGCTCGTAGAACGTGCAATGTGGAATCATCCTGCAGTGAAGGGGTTTTGCCTTCCTCGCAAGCTCCATCGACTCTTAATTTCTAAAACAGAAAAGGAAGGTGGATATGGTACTCACGTTGATAATGCCTATATGAGCAGTGGACGAAGTGATTTGTCATTTACCCTCTCTTTGACAGATGACACAATGTATGAGGGTGGTGAATTGGAGATTGATAGTATTTCTGAGTCATACCCTATCAAGCTTAAGCAGGGTGAAGTTGTTGTTTATCCAAGCACATCCTTGCATCGCGTTTGCACTGTCACCAGGGGTGTTCGCACAGTTTGTGTGGGTTGGATTGAGAGTTATGTTCAAAACGAAAATGATCGCATCTGTTTGTTTCAACTGGAAAGTGGTGCACGAGCGGTTTTGGCAAAGCACGGTCGTAGTGACGAACTTGATTTAATTTTCCTGGCCTATACCAACCTGTTGCGACGTTTAGGCAGCTAGGGATGTATCAAAAGATCTGCTCCCTTTCCTGGTGTTCAGTAAAATAAGGTGTATACCCAAATTTCATGAAAAAGACGACTGCCCTTTCAATATTTCTTGCTAGTGCAGCTGCACTATCAGGTCAGCTAGCAATCGTCGAACCCGCTCAAGCAGATCAAGACATGATTGGTGGAGGTCTGCAGGAATGGTCGACAGATCAAGATGTTGATGAAGAAGCTAAGAAAGATGCTGATGCCAAGGCTGCAGCTGAAAAGGCAAAAGAGCAGAATCTTTGTATTCCGATTGGTGAGGGCGAGAATTGCTGGTAAGACGAAGCTTGTTCTAAGCTTCTAAGGAGGGACTTGTGAGACCCTCCTTTTTTAATGGAAATTTGAACGCAAAAAAAGGAGGGTTGAAACCCTCCTCTTTGATGAGATGAAATTTAAGTTTTAGAACTTAAATGTAGTCAACACAAGACCACCAAAGGTATTGAACTGGTCGGCACCAGCCCCACCTTTAGATGCGCTGTCTCCAGTTTCTTGGCCGAAAGGACGGCTCAAGTAGAACAGAGCAGGAGTCACAGTGATGTTATCGGTGACTTGGAAGTCGTAATACAGTTCCATGGCATAGTTGCCATCGTCTGCATAACCATTGCCGTCTTTACCCTGATTCTTCAGAGCAGTCGCAAACTGAGGTTGTCCAATTGCGAAACCTAAGCGGTTACCGCGCATGAAGGCATCTTGCCAGTTCAGACCCACTAGCCAACCTTGTGATTGGGTGACATCGCCGTCACTAAAGCCATCTTTCTGGTTAAAGCTGGTGATGCTCCAACCAACACTGATGCTGGGGATCCAACCACTATCTAGGGGCTGGTAATAAGCATTCAGGTTGAACTGATTGGCGTCTGAATATCCTCCTTTGTTAAGACCAGCGGGAGTACCTGCACCACCAACGGTCATGCCAGCTTGTGAGTAAGCATAAGCTGCTGATACTTGCCACTGAGGTGATCCGTAAGCGATTTGGCTCAGGAACTTACCTTTGGAACGATCACCGGCGATACCGCCATCATTGGGGTCACTCTTGGCACCATTCTTAGCGACATAGTTGGCACTAATTTTGAGTTTGGCATCACCGTAATCAGCATTTCTGTTGCTGATCCAGTTGATACCTGCGCCAGGTGATGTACTTGCACCATAGGCACCGTAGTAGCCACCGAGCTTGAACTGCTTCAAGACATGCTTATACACGCCAGGGGTGGCGGCCAACATGTAGTAGTTTTCGATCAGGGGACCAGCAAAGACTTGGAAGTCATTTCCGAGGGGGAATTGATACCAAAGCTTGTCAACCTTCAGGCTGTTTTCACTGCTTTTGGAAGCTTCGATCTGAGTTTGCTTTCCGGTGTAACCCTTTCCAGAGAAGGTGTTATCACCGAAATTACCCGTTCTTAAACGGGTATAGAGCAAGTCCTTGCCCGTGAAGCTGGTGTTCAGGTTAAGGGTGGTGCGATAAGAGAAGACCGTCCCTGTATCACCTAGGTATTCACCAGTTGCTGGGTCCTGCAGATCGTCGGTTTTATCACCGCCGTATGAAGTAGCACCAATGGTGAATTCTGCTTTACCGCTCAGTTTGGTGGTGGTGGAGAACTGAGTGGCTTCCAGTTCGCCAACGCGAGCTTCCAAACCGTCAACACGGCCCTTGAGGATGGCGAGTTCCTTTTCGAACTCCTTCATCAGGCGCTTCAGCTCGTCGGTCACTTCGGTGACGCGGTCGAGACAGGCGTTCAACAGAGCAGCCGCTTCAAAGCGGGTCATTGCCCTGTTGCCGCGGTACGTGCCGTTGGGGTAACCGGCCACACAGCCGTAGCGCTCGATCAGGTTGCTCAGAGCCTGATAAGCCCAGTCGGTTGGGTAAACGTCGGAAAACTGAGTGATGCTGGTGACTTGTTCGCGGCTGCTCAATGCAGAGGTCGCGGCATAGTCAGACACACCGTTGATGTTGAGCTCAGTGGCGTTTGCAGCCAAAGGAGCCAAAAGGCCCAAGGCAGCTGGGGCCACCAGCAGTTGATGGAAAAGTTTCAAAATGATCCTCACACAAGATGACGCAAAATGCGTCGACGGAAACTTAATTCCTCTTGATCAAAAATGCGACTTAAAAAAGACATTTCCATACCCCTGTTCATCACATATCTTTTTGGCATAAAGCACAAGTGCGCACGTCATTTGATACCTGCTAGCCCAGGTTCATTCTGTTTTCTAGACAATGGCGCCCAAATCAATCTGAGAATTGAACATCACCAATTTCATTTTAAGAGCTTCTTTGCTTGTTCTTGCAGTGCTTGTGGCGGTTGCGTTCGTTCTGGTGCGACGCGATTCCCTCGTAGGTAGGGATGCATTCGTCAGTGATCAGACGCAAAGTCAGCGGTTTTTGGTCAGGAATGGTCGAGATCGCACACAATCGCCATCAACAAGCAATAGCTATTGAGAATCGATTGCAGAAAGCCCCTGTTTCGTTTATGTTGCTATCAATTCTCATTAGCGTTAACCCCCTCCGTGAGCTTCCGCTTTCTGCCTGACGACCCCACCTCGTCGATCCAAATCCCAACCGGCCAAACCGTTCTTGTTGATACGCACGGACGCAGTGAGTGCATGAAATTAAATGTGCTTGAGGGAATTGCCAGGGTGTATTGCCCTTGTGAAGAAACAGAAGGCATGACCCTTGCTTTCTTGCAGACGGGCGATCAGCTCCGCACCGATTGTTTGTGCAGTGATGGCATTTGCGTCGAGGCCATGACCCCTCTGAGAATCGAAACCAAGTCGTTGGAGCCATCACCAAACGGTTATGACTCTGTGAATGAGTGGACTTTGCAGCTGCTGCGAATCCGTCACTTAGGGCAAGCAGAACAGCGTTTACATGCCTTGCTTAGTCTTCTTGTGAATCGGTTGGGTAAGCGATATGGAGAATGGTGCAACCTTCCTTTTCGCCTTACACACGATCGCATTGGTGAACTGATTGGTTCCACAAGAGTGACTTCAACACGCTTGATTTCCAAGCTTCGCAATGGGGAAATGTTGGTGACAAACTCTGGAGAGGCCACAATGAAGCTATCTCCGAGGTTGATTGAATCCAGTCCACTCGGTTTTTAGGTAATGGTATGGAAAGAATTTCAAGTGAATGTTTAGTTCTGGCCTTGAGCAAAGAGATAGAGTCTTTATCGAGTTATCAACGCATCGCGATAGAGAGAACGATGAAGTCAATTACTCCAACTCTCAAGCAGCGATTAAGAGATGATTTGGAATCAATTCACACCAGGCTCGTTGAAATTTATGAGACTTTCGACCTTCTAAATTTGGAGCAACTCACTCTTGGCGCTCGTTTGCTCTATGAACAAAGCAAACGAGCAACGCTAAGGTCATCCTCGCTGCGTTTGACCTGCTCTTAATTCGTTATCGATGACAAGCAGTGCTGTGGGGTCACCATTTGCAAATTTGACGCGTCCGAGTAAGTAAGCGAATTGATCTTCGGATTGGATTTGGGCCTCGATCAACGGGTCAAGAAAGACGGTTGTTCTGGTATCACTGTTTCTTTCAGCTAAGGCATAGACGCTTTGGATGGAAGATGTCGTATCAGCTTCCATCTGAAACGCTGTTGCCATTAACGACGCTAAGCAGTCCCAGTTTTGACGTGGAGCATCCAAGGCTTGCAGATCGTTGGACTGACTTCGCGCAACTAAATACTGGGTGAAATGCACTGCATGGGATTGTTCATCTTTGGCTTCGCCGTCGAAAAATTGATAGAAACCGGCAAGCTCGCGTTCCGCACTCCAAATGGACATGGCCAAATAGGTGATCGACGCATACCTTTCGATCGAGATGTGTTGCTGGATTGCGCCGAGTAAATCAGGATTCATGGACTCGGCTAATGCACGCCCGTTTGGGCCCTGAGCAACGTCCCCTGCCATTTGTATTGACGAATTTGAAGTCGTCATATTGAACATTCCTTTGATTCAAAAAGCACATTTTGATTATTGACTTTTCTGACTGTTTCGTCAAGCAACAATGTTTATTTTGTGCGCTTTCGACCATGTATAATGAGAGTCAATCTCAAGATGGCTCGAATGGCGCGACTTCAGGGTTCACAGGAAAGCCTTGGGATCGAAAAAATTTCAAAAAGACTTTCAATTATCACTCTTTTTAGTAAGAAGAAAGGATGCAAGAAATCAAAATGTTCAAAGTGGAAAGGTGGTCATTGTCGATGCGGTCGAGGTTGATTAGCTAAATTGCAGTTGGTCTACAAATATTGCTTCCTGTGCGATTAGTTTTTCGCTCACGACGATTCCATAATTGTTTTTATCAGAGCTGATTAGTTCTTTCTCTCTCAAGAATCCAAGTTGTCGTGTGACCGTTGAGCGGGTGCAGCCTACTAAAAGAGCAATTTGTGAATGGCTCAACTCGAACGGAAGCGTGTAGCTCTCTTTATTCCTTCTTCCAAATGAAAATACCAAAATGGCGATTAATCGGCAAATACGGATTTCAATCTGATTTGATGATTTGATCATGCATAATATCAGGAGCCATTGACTGTGGAAAATAGAATCTATTTTTTTTGTGGAATCGCAAGTTGTTGTGATTTTCAATTTGACTTCGTTCAATGCTTCCAGTCGCAGTGAAAAGTCTCTAAGCCTTTCCCTTTCAAGCCTTAACCATTCTGATCCAAAAAAACCAATTGGAAACAGCTCGGAATTGATTGTTGAAACGAGGCTGATCCGTGCAACCCCGTATTCTATGTTGATGAAATGGGAGCTTTTGCACTCATCATCATCAAGATCCATGAATGTGATATCTAAGCTCTGACCCCTTTTGAGGCAATGCAATTAATGCCTGACAATTCTGAATACCATATCTAAGCCTTGCTTGTCGCTGCTCATCAAATGAATCATAGGTTTGTATCAAATGATCGCGCATTCGAAGGCAGATTTTGTTGCTCCAGTCGTGGTCGTTGGATCACTATTAGCCTCTTTAAATAGAACATTGTTTCTCCTATGGGTTTATCCCTTTGCTTTTAATGGTTACTTGTTTTGTGCACATTGATCACTCTGTTTTGTTGATGATTGAGTTGTTACTGCTACCTGCCATGCGTTCTCCAGCTTGAACTTCTGGGCATATTTCCAAGCGTTGGTGACAACTTCATCTACAAGCCAGAGCCTTTGAAGATCGAGCCAATAGGATTGTTTAATCAACCACAGGCTTTTCAACGGTGTCGGGATCAAATGGCTCCCCAAGGGATCTGAAGTCAGGTGGAAGCCTCAGTGGCTCTGTCCGCGTGCCAGGCGATAAATCTATTTCCCATCGAGCTTTGCTTTTCGGTGCCATTGCAGAGGGCAGAACCACCATTGAGGGCCTCTTGCCAGCAGAGGATCCGATTAGTACTGCTGCCTGTCTGCGCTCGATGGGGACAACGATTTCGCCTATTCAGAATGGTGAAATTGTGACCATTGAGGGGGTTGGTCTTGATGGTTTAGAAGAACCTTCGGAAATTCTTGATTGTGGGAATTCCGGAACCACAATGAGGTTGATGCTGGGTCTCCTCGCTGGCCGAGAGGGGCGTCATTTCGTTTTGACTGGTGACTCTTCTCTCCGTCGCCGGCCGATGAACAGGGTTGGACATCCGCTTTCCCTTTTAGGGGCGGATGTGCGTGGTCGGGATCATGGAAATTTGGCTCCGCTTGCTGTTCAAGGTCAACGGTTGAGGGGGGCTGTGGTTGGGACACCCGTTGCCAGCGCTCAAGTGAAATCTGCCATTCTGCTTGCGGCTCTGACTGCAGAAGGGGCAACGAGTGTGATCGAACCAGCTCATTCCCGTGATCACAGTGAACGCATGCTTAGAGCTTTTGGTGCTGACCTTGAAGTGGGTGGTGAGATGGGTAGGCATATTTTGGTGCGTCCAGGCGCCACGCTGAAGGGACAGCATGTTGTGGTGCCAGGAGATATCAGTTCTGCTGCCTTCTGGCTTGTGGCTGGTGCCCTTGTTCCTGGGGCCAGGATTACGGTTGAAAATGTTGGTTTAAATCCCACCCGCACGGGAATTCTTGAAGTGTTGGAGATGATGGGCGCTTCCATTGACGTGTTGAATCGCCGCGATGTTGCGGGTGAACCTGTCGGTGATCTTCAGGTGAGTCATGGACCTCTCAAGGCCTTTCAGTTTGGAGAAGAAATCATGCCGCGCTTGGTGGATGAAGTTCCAATCCTGAGTGTGGCAGCCTGTTTTTGTGATGGAGAAAGTCGGATTAGCGGTGCAGCAGAGCTCCGTGTCAAAGAAACGGATCGACTGGCTGTGATGGCTCGGCAACTCAAAGCGATGGGCGCCGACATTGATGAACATCCTGATGGCCTCACGATTCGAGGTGGTCACTCCCTGAAAGGTGCTGAATTGGATAGTGAGACAGACCATCGTGTTGCCATGAGCCTTGCTGTTGCTGGTTTAATGGCCGAGGGTGATTCAAGGCTTACCCGCAGTGAAGCAGCGGCTGTGAGTTACCCCACTTTTTGGGACGATCTTGAGAGATTGCGTCGCTGATGGTTCTGTGCTGAGTGCGCGCTTCACGGCAGACGGCAGCTTCAGTCTGCATAGCCAAAGTTTCGCTGAGAGCTTCCATAGTTCTGGCGGTGCCCTTGAAGAAGCCAACAGCAAGTTTGTGCTGCCCGCCCAGCTCGATCGCTTTACTAGCGGCCGTTGTTTACGTGTTTTAGATGTTTGTTTTGGGTTGGGTTACAACACGGCTGCATTGATGGCAGCTCTCCCCAAGGTTGGCGGTCCAGCCTTGAACTGTTGGGGGTTAGAACTCGATCGATTGCCTTTGCGCTTAGCCCTCGCTGAGCCGAGCTTTAAAGCCCTTTGGCCCAAGAATGTTGTGGCTTGCTTAGAAGCCGTTTCTGCTCAGGGATGTTGGCAGGATGCGTGCCGCCAGCAGTCTGTTCAGATGCTCTGGGGAGACGCACGTCAGCAGCTCCGCTCCTTACCAACGGGTTTGCGTTTGGATTTGATTCTTCTCGACGCTTTTTCGCCTGGGAAATGTCCCCAGCTCTGGAGTGAGGAATTTCTGCAGAGCCTTGCAGATTTGCTTGCACCGGGTGGACGGTTGTTGACCTATTGCAGAGCAGCTGCAGTGCGAAGCAGTTTGCGTCATGCCGGTCTTGAGCTGCGCTCGCTTCTTCCCAAACCAGGAGAAGGTGCAGGGTGGAGTTCTGGAACGATGGCATTGCGACTCAGCAATGATGACGATCAATCTGTTCCCGAAATGGGTGCTGGTTGGCGCGAGTTAAGCGTGATGGAGGAAGAGCATCTGCAGACGCGTGCTGCTGTCCCCTACCGAGATCCCTCAGGCATGGATGGTGCCCCTTTGATTTTGAAGCGTCGCCAGCAAGAACAGGCGTTATGCCATCACACCAGTACCAGTGCTTGGCAGCGAAAGTGGCAGAGTGTTGAATTCCGGCCTCCATGTTGAGGAATTGGGAGGCTTCACTTTGCGCAAGCTTTTGATCGTTGTTGCTGCCACTTGTTTGCTGACTGCCACTCCATCCATCGCGATGCCTGCTCTCGGTGATCTTGAGATCAAGTTGCGCGGAGAGGCCCAAGGTTGGCTGAATGCCACATGCACCTATTACGGCCTGGGTTGGCTCCAGGCCGATCAGGGTCGTCAGGCTTTAAAGCGTTTGATGCTCTTAATGAACGCCCATCAACTTGGCAATCTGGATGTGGAGCAAGTGAAGTCAGTCGCATTAGCTCGAGATCCAGGATGTCAGGCGATATGGCCTGAGCCGATTGATGAAAATTAATCCATTTTTAGCAAGTGATAGCTCGATGTGAGTCTTTTTCACGGAACGATGTATTGAACTTTGAGATTGTCTTTGTAGTCGCCAACAATGCTTGGAAATTGTTTTGTGAGCGGTTTGTTGTTTGGCTTTTACCAGCGAATACTTGCATCTGCAACGTTCATGAGTGGAGGGGTTACGTTGAACTCTTCGCGTAGTTCTTTCAGGGGAATGGTGGCCATTTCAATGTGATCAATCGTGCTGAAATCTCGGTTGCACTTTGATCCCCTTGCAAATGCGTCAGCCAACATTTCAGGAGCACCCTTCAAGGTCATCACACCCCGTTTTCCATCAAGGCCATCAAATGGATCTCCATTGGCTCCGACGGGTTCATATTGAGCGCTATGCCCAGGTTTGAACACTCCGGCTTCGTGGATTAAAAAATTAGTCATGGATGCCATCCAATTAGCATCACAATCGTTCATGCTCAATTTGAAAGCTCCTAGGCAAATTTCTCCAATACCCGTGGGTTCGTAGCCAGTGATCACATGGTTCATGTCATGGCATACATAATAGCCTGGGTTGATCGATGTTCGGCTTGGCAAGCGCATTCCATTGCGCTCGTAGAAGTTGAAAAATTCCTTACCCAAGCTACCATCACTCATGCTGGAAAATGCATCTAGTGTCTTGAAAAATGATTCGTCATATTGGCGGCTGCCTTCATGATTAAAAGTCTCTACCCCATGCTTTTCCTGCAGGGCTAAAAAGTATTGCTCGTAGCGCCTGATGTAATCAGTAGTTGCTTCAAGTGCGGATGAATCGACCATTGTTCTGCATACCGTTAAAGCATCTCCACCGAGGCCGAGCAATTCGGCTGATGCTTCCAGTTTGCTCAGTTGTAGATGTGATTTTGGATGTCTGCAGAGTTCAAGCATGATCGCGAATTGGATGTAGCGTCTTCGCGTCAATGGCTCAACCACTGCCTTGCCTAATGTCTGCTGGCTGATGGGTTGGAGGTTGTTATAAGACTCGAGTGGCATGTTAAAGATTCCGAGCGCGAACGCTTTGAGAACACTCAATTGCTCTTTCGTGCCGTAATCGCCGCAGTCGATTAGGTCTTTCAGGCCGGCAATGAATATTTCGCAATCCAGATTGTTTTGCATTTCTATTCTGTGTTTTGTTTGAATTTAACATGTTATCGCTGCGTTGTTTTGTATTCGAGTCTTCTCTGTTGCGGTTGGATGGTGGCTATGACTTTCGGTGTTTTTTAATCTAGACTCTTTGCTTATTGTGTCGATTCCATCTTTGACTGCGCTTCGTGATTGTGATGTCTCATTGTTCACGGGTTTGCAGATTGTGATTCATTTAGAGCCCTGCGTCTGTTTGAGCGTTGAGAGTTAGGCCTTGGTCTTGATGTCGTAGGCCTAGCGGCGGTGGAGGTGCCGGCAGAGCTCTTGTCTCGATCCCCAAGTTTCTTGTGGCGATCTGGCTTCAGCAGTTCAGTGTTGACCTGTTCCCAGAGTGAGGTTTCGCCGGTAGATTTCGCCGGTCTTGCACCCGTCTCATGCTCGCTGTTGCCGTTCTTGCTGCTGGGAAAGGCACCCGCATGAAAAGTGCGCTACCCAAGGTGCTGCAACCCTTGGCGGGCGCAACCTTGGTGGAACGCGTGCTCGCTAGTGCCCGTAATCTCGCGCCGGAGCGCCGGTTGTTGATCGTTGGCCATCAGGCTGAGCGGGTAGAAGCACAGCTCAGCTCCAATGGCGGGCTCGAATTCGTGTTGCAACAGCCGCAGAACGGAACAGGGCATGCTGTTCAGCAGTTGTTGGCTCCTCTCAAGGGTTTTCAGGGTGATTTGTTAGTGCTGAATGGTGATGTCCCGCTGTTGCGAGCAGAGACGATCGATGCACTCGTGAGGACTCACCGCAACAGCAAGGCGGATGTGACCTTGTTAACAGCAAGGCTCGACGATCCCACTGGCTATGGCCGTGTCTTTGCGGATGACCAGGGTCGGGTGAGCGGAATCATTGAACATCGAGATTGCAGCGATGAGCAACGGGCCAACAATCTCACGAATGCTGGAATCTATTGCTTCAACTGGGGAAAACTTGCTGAGGTTTTGCCGAAATTGAGCACCGATAACGATCAGGGCGAGCTTTACCTCACTGACACGGTTCAGCTCTTAGATGTGGCGATGCAGATGGAGGTGAGTGATCCCAATGAAGTGAATGGAATCAATAACCGCAGACAACTGGCTCAGTGTGAGGCCGTTTTGCAACAGCGTTTGCGTGATCACTGGATGGATGAGGGTGTGACCTTCGTGGACCCTGCCAGTTGCACCCTCAGTGAAGACTGCAGCTTTGGCTCTGATGTGGTGATCGAACCACAAACCCATCTGCGTGGCGCCTGCCGGATTGGAGATAACTGCCGTTTAGGTCCTGGTAGCTTGCTGGACAATGCACAACTCGGGTGTGATGTCACGGTTGTGCAATCCGTGGTGCGCGATGCACGCGTTGGTCA
Organism: Synechococcus sp. Cu2B8-bc1011; assembly: GCF_047302735.1. Classification (NCBI taxonomy): domain Bacteria; kingdom Bacillati; phylum Cyanobacteriota; class Cyanophyceae; order Synechococcales; family Synechococcaceae; genus Synechococcus; species Synechococcus sp. Cu2B8-bc1011. The sequence goes on along the minus strand of NZ_CP138915.1, from coordinate 1,974,877 downwards.
TGATGTTGCCATTGGTCCCTTCGCGCACATCCGACCAGCTACACATGTTGGTGATTCCTGCAAGATTGGAAATTTTGTTGAAATTAAAAAAAGTGTGATCGCTGCTGGAAGCAAGGTGAATCACCTCAGCTACATCGGTGATGCGGAATTAGGTGCCAATGTGAATGTAGGAGCTGGCACGATTACAGCCAACTTTGATGGCACGAATAAGCATCTCACCGTGATTGGTGAGGGCAGTAAAACGGGGGCCAATTCTGTTTTGGTTGCTCCTGTTGTAATCGGAAAAAATGTCACGATCGGAGCAGGATCCACAATTACTAAAGCTGTTCCTGATGGTTCCCTGGCGATCGGCCGTGCGAAGCAACTCACCAAGGAAGGATGGGACCGCAACACTAAGGCTGCTCAATCTTGAGCACTGGTTTGTTGATGGCTGAGCTAAATCAACAGACTTTTTTCACAGCATGGCCTTGGCCTTCCTTCATCGATGCGTAAGCGTGGGGCGTCAGGTTGTTAGTCCCATGACTGATTACAAGCGTTTTACTGTTCGCTATCGCGATGCGAGTAGTGATTACCAAGAAGAATGCTTTTATGCAGCCGATGCCTTTGAAGCGCGGGTTTTGGCAATGGAGAAAATTCGCTATATCCATGATCATCCCCATGCGATCGATTTGATCCGCTGCGAAGGCCAGTCAGATTCGCTGAGAGTCGCCTGATCTAAAGCTGTGGCAGTAGCGGCAGCAATCGTTCAAGAGCAATTCCTCGACTCGCTTTCAAGAGCACGGTGTCTCCAGGCCTGAGCCACTCGATCAGAGGCTCTGCAGCCTGTTCGGGGGTCTCCACCTGTCGAAATCGAGGCCATTTTGAACTGGCATCGCTCATGGCCTTGGCCTCCGCGCCGGTTGCTACAACCACCAGTCCATCAAGGTTCAGCGTTGCGGCATGGTCGATGACCGCTTTATGCAAGCGAACACTGTCTGCTCCGAGCTCCAGCATCGTGCCGAGTACTGCAAAACGTCGACCTGGCTGAGCCGCCAGGAGATCCAACGCCGCAAATACGGCTTCCGGTGATGCGTTGTATGTCTCATCAAGAATCGTCAATGCGCCGATTTGCCGTCGGCGATTGCGACCCCCTGGTACTTCAACCTCGAGCTGTTCCAGGTCTGAGGGTTCAACCCCGAGGGCGTGAGCGACGGCGATTGCCAACAGGAAATTGCGTGCATTGTGCCTCCCTTCCAGGGGGCAGTTGTAGGAGTGATTTCCCAGGCTGATGCGACCAGTCAGCGGGTTGTACTCGCCGAGATCATCAGCGACATACGTGGTGGTGTTGTCATCGTCGATGAGTGCAACACGTCGCACTCGACCACTCCAGCATTGGGCCAGGGCCGCATCCAAGAGAGGGTCTCCAGCTGGAATGACAACAAGGCCATCTGGTGAGAGGGCAGCTGTGATTTCACACTTGGCTGCGGCAATCGCCTCTCGACTGCCTAAGCGACCAATATGTGCCGTGCCGATATTGGTGATCACAGCAATATCCGGTTCAGCACAACGCGATAAGCGTTCAATTTCACCGGGTCCGCGCATTCCCATCTCCACCACGACAGCGGCGTGCTGCTCGTCTACCCCGAGCAATGTGAGCGGCACACCAACGTCGTTGTTGTTGTTGCCAACACTGGCTTGGACGGCGCCAAGGGGTGCCAGCGCGGCACGAATCAGCTCTCTTGTGGTGGTCTTACCGGCGGAGCCGGTTACGGCTACAACAGCGCTGTTGAGGTTGCGTCGCGCCAAGCAGGCCATCTGTTGGTAGGCCTTGAGCGTGTCGTCCACGGTCCAGTGCAACAGATTCCGAGGTATTGGGATCTCGCTATCACGGGCTACAACGGCTGCCTGGATGCCTTGTTCAGTGGCAGATGCGAGGAAGCGATGGCCATCAAAGCGCTCACCGCGGAGCGGCACAAAAAAGTCGTCTGGAGTGAGCAGTCGGCTATCTGTGCAGACACGGCCCAAGCGTTGTTGGAGGTTGGGCACGGCGCCATCAGCCCGTTGCGGTGGCCCCCAGAGCGAAACGAGATCAGCCAGATCCAGCACTTTCAAATCCTCTTTGGATCGAACACGATCATGCCCCCACCAATTCTGGCGGGTCGTGCCAACAGCTCTTGGTGTGCATTCACGAGACGCAAATCGGCGTAACCCTGTTCTTCCAGTCGGTTCCACCAGGTGTCTGCCAGTTGTTGGCGTTGATCTGGAGAGTGTTGCAGCCAAGCGGCAGCATCGATTTGCAGAATCACAGCATTCCGCTCCGGTTGCGGTTGGGCCGAAACAATCAGAGCTGATCCCTGGCTGCTCTGTGTGTTGCCTTCTTCAACCAGAAGGTCCAGGAGAGGATTAACGAGCAACTCACCTGACTCCGTCTCTGCGGAGGGCGGTTCATGATCCCCGCTGACAGGCGTTGGGGCTTCCTCAGCCGCTATGAGCTCGTCTGGCTCCTTGGGCCTGCTGCTGTTTTGCTCGGTTGGGACCTCCGCCAGTCCTTGGTTGTTGAGATCGGCATCGACGCTGGTGGTGATCGGTAGAGGACGAGCTTCCGGAAAGGCGGTGGTACGGACGCGCTCCACCTCTGGCGGTGAGGGTGGCGATTGGCCTTGAAGGGCCTGACGCAGTTGAATCCCGCCCAGGATCAGCACGGCGAGGCTGAACCCCAGCAGCGCAGGCCAAAACAGTGCTGTCCATTGTTTGGGCCAGAACGCTGGAACCGAAAGATCTCCCTCGCGGTTTCGTCGCCAGATCTCTTGGCTGCGCAGACGGACATCAGCGCTAACGGCCTTCAGGTCTTGGCTTAGGGCCTTCCACGGGCTGTTGTAAGGAGCCGGTAGGTCGCTTTGTTTGTCAGAGGACTGCGGTTGGAAGGAATCCTGCATTCGAGGTTGCCTGCAGCATCAGCGTCGCTGACCACCAAACAGTCTGGCCAGGGGGTTGCGTGTGTCGTCGGCTCCCTTGGACAGGTTTTCGCTGGGTTGTTCAGGGGGACTGGTTGGGGCTCCATGTTGGCCTTGGGCCAAGGAGGGATCGGCATCCTGCCCCTGGGAAAACTGTTCCACAGCAGCAGCATCCGGGCCTGGCTCCTTGAGACCAGAGACCTCACGGTACATCTGGTCGTATTCCAGAGCGGAACGGGCCCAGCTGTAGTCCTGCCGCATGCCCCTTCGCTGGAGTTCGCGCCAGCTGTCTTGATGGCGGAAGGCTTCCCAGGAGCGCACAAGGGCGGTGAAGAAGTCCACGGGATCGAAACGATCGAAGCAGAAGCCAGTGCCGCTGTCCTGCCCTGGATCGTGGGGTGGAACCGTATCGACCAGACCACCCACCTTTCTCACCACGGGCACACAGCCGTAGCGCATGGCGAGCAATTGACTGATGCCACAGGGCTCAAAACGACTGGGCATCAGGAAGGCGTCACTGCCGGCGTAAATCAAGCGTGAGAGGTCGTCGTCGTAGGTGAGGAACACGGACACTCGGCCTGGATGGCGGGAGGCCATCTGCCATAGACCGGACTCCAAGCCGCGATCACCGGTGCCGAGCACCACGATCTGGGTGTCGGTATAAGCGAGTAGGCGATCCGCCACTTGCAACAGCAGGTCGACGCCTTTTTGATCGACCAGACGGCTCACCATGCCCAGCAGATAGGCATCAGGTCTGACTTCAAGACCCATCCGTTCCTGCAGCACCTGTTTGTTGCGGGCGCGACCCGACAAATCATCGGCACTGAAGGTGGCGGGCAAGGCTCGATCGGTGGCTGGATTCCAGGCCTCCAGATCAATCCCGTTCAGGATGCCGCGCAGCTTGCCGGAGATGTAATTGAGCAACCCATCAAGCTTTTCGCCGTATTCCGAGGTGCGGATCTCCCTGGAATAGGTGGGTGACACCGCATTCACGCCATCGGCATAGAGCAGGGCGGCAGCCATGGTGTGGTCGCCTTGCATGTACCAAGGGCACCAGGTCATCCGATCCAGCTTCCAGCGCCAGGGGCCCTGGTATTTGAGGTTGTGGATCGTGTAAACGGTGCTGATCTCTGGATCCTGGTGCATCCACACCGGAATCATCCCGGTGTGCCAGTCATGGCAATGGAGAACGTTGGGCTTCCAGACGTTCCAGGAAAATTCAGCTGCAGCGCTGGCAAAAAAGGTGAAACGCCAATCTTCATCTTCTCCGCCATAAATCCGTTCTGGGTCAAAGACGGGGTGACCAACCAGGTAGATGGTGAGTCCATTGCTGGGATGACGGGTTTCAAAAACCGCAAACTCCGTTCCCATGGTCTGGCCTCGCCAGATCGGTTCCGCCGGGATCTCCAACCGAGACCAGAGCTTGCCGTATCCCGGCATGATCAAGCGCACGTCGTGCCCCAGAGCCTTCAAGGCAGGGGGGAGGGATCCGACCACATCGCCCATCCCACCGACTTTCACCATGGGGGCGCATTCGGCGGCGGCAAAGAGCACGCGCATGGACGATCAAACCTGATAAGCCGCGAGACTTTAGACGCATAACCGCCTTGTGATCGCTTTCAAGGGATCACGGTCACCTGTGTCCCCACCCTGACGAGATCGAACACCTCCTGAACGTTCTCCTCATACAGACGCACGCAGCCATGGGAAACGGCCCGGCCAACCGTCCAGCGATAGGGGGTGCCGTGGAACCCTGCCACGGTGCAGCCGTTGATATCCAGGTATTGCTCGCCGTCCCATCCCGAGCGTCCATTGCAGTCGCGATAGAAGCCAATCCAGCGTGATCCCAGCGGGTTTTTTGTGCTTTCAGCCTCCACAAGATCACCGCTCACCGGATGGGTCCACACCGGTTCTTTCACCTTTTCAAACACCCGGAAGCGTCCGGCAGGGGTCTCCCAACCTGTGGTGCCCACCGCCGCTGGAAACCGGCGTGTCATCCGGCCATCTCTCAAAACCAGGAGTTGATGGTGCTTGCGGTCGAGCACGAGCTGCAAACCCTTGCGCTCCATCACATCGCTCGGAACACGGGCTAGTGAAGCGGCATCGCTCAATGGGATCGCCAGGGGCGGGATCGGATCGGATTTGCGTTTTGGAACCTCCTCTGGAGCCTCCACCAAAATCTCGCCCTTGATCTCTCTTTGACGGTCTTCCGCAATCTCTTGCGCCGCTGCAATGCCGGCTCCTCCAACCCCTACTCCACCAAGGAGGCTCAGCAGCGAGGCCGCTAGCAGCGAAGTACGCAGGCCCAATGTCGGAGCTTGCTTTGGACAACGCATCAGAGGAGGCGAGACTGGCCCCTATTTTTTAGCGACTTCAGGGGCTATGGCAGCCATGGCGTGTCGGAAAAATCAGGATTGCGTTTTTCCAGAAAGGCATTGCGGCCCTCTTGGCCCTCCTCGGTTCGATAAAAAAGATGGGTGGCTTGTCCTGCTAATTCCTGGATGCCAGCCAAGCCATCGGTTTCTGCATTGAAAGCTGCTTTCAGGCAGCGAATCGCTGTGGGACTGTGCTGCAACACCTCCCTGGCCCAACGCACCCCTTCGGCCTCCAAGGCATCGAGGGGAACCACGGCATTGACGAGTCCCATTTGAAGGGCCTCTTCAGCGCCGTATTGACGGCAGAGGAACCAGATCTCCTTGGCTTTGCGTTGCCCCACCACGCGGGCCAAGTAGCCGGCCCCGAAGCCGCCATCAAAACTGCCAACCCGAGGCCCGGTTTGACCAAAGACAGCGTTCTCTGCCGCCAGGCTGAGGTCGCAGAGCAGGTGCAGGACCTGACCGCCACCGATTGCATAACCCGCCACCAGGGCGATCACCACCTTGGGCAGGCTGCGAATGATGCGCTGAAGGTCGAGCACGTTGAGGCGTGGCAGGCCTGTTTCGTCGAGATAGCCCCCATCTCCGCGCACGCTTTGATCGCCGCCGGCGCAAAAGGCATAACCCCCATCGGCAGCAGGACCTACACCGGTGAGCAGCACCACCCCGATGCGGCTGTCATCGCGGATCCGGGCAAACGCATCACAAAGTTCTGAAACCGTGCGAGGCCGGAAGGCATTGCGCTTGGTGGGTCGATTGATCGCTAAACGGGCGATGCCCTCATCAGATCGATCCAGGAGCACATCCTCGTAGTTCCCCCATGGCTGCCAGTTCACTCCGCTGGATCCTGGGAGCACCTGTCGGATGACGGGCTCTGGCATGGCGATCAGGAAAGGCTTTTGCTCAGTTGTAACGCCTTACGCAGATTCCGGCGAAGCTGGGCATCGTTGCTGCGATCGGTGCAGACCCGCAGGAGCGCTGGTCCAGCACGGCCCAACCCCCATTCCAAAGCGGTGGGGAGATCGTCGAGGCAGGCGAGCTGACGCACGGGGATGGAATGGGCTGCGGCGAGAGCCAGTGGGTCCACCTGTTGGGGCATCGCAAACAGCTGGTTAAAGCCATCGCTGGGGGACGTTTTGATCGGCAGCTGTTCAAAAATGCCGCCTCCGGCGTTGTCGATCAACAGCACCAATAAGGGCAGCTGGTCAGCGCTGGCCAGGAGCCAGCCGTTGCTGCCATGCAAAAGCGCTAAGTCACCTGTGATCAGCATCGTTGGACCGAGCTCGGCCGCGATGCCCAGGGCCAGGGAGAGGGTGCCATCAATGCCTGAGGCTCCCCGAAAGCTGAAACAGCGTCTCCGGCCGATATCGCTTGCGGCAAAGGCTTGCCAATCGCGCACCGGGCTGCTTGCTGCCAGCATCACGGGCAGCTCTGCTGGCAACAGTTGCCCTAAGGAGAGCATCAACGCGGGTTCGTTGGCGGCTCCCCGCGTTGGCAGAAGCTCAAAGAGGTGTTGTTGCAGATCACGATCTGCCTTGCTCCAGGCCTCCAGGAGCGCCCCTCCATGAGCTTCAACATTCTGATTTGTTGCGTTAACAGCCCGCAGCTTGGGCTTGACCTGCTTCCACCATTGCGCCAGGCCGCCGCTCCATTGCTCGGCGATATCAAGGGGATCGAGCGGGCGGGGATCTCCTTCTGTGATCAGGAGTTGGGGGCCCTGTTGGTCGGCAAGCCAGGCCTCGAGGCGACGACTGGCAGGCATCGAGCCCAGCCGAAGCACCTGGGCGTTTGCTGGCAGCTGGCTCAAGCCGTTGGGAAGCAGCAGATCCCAAGAGCGAATGACGCCTCCTAACTGGCTCGGAACCGCCGCGAGGGGATCGGCGAGCACGGGCCAGCCACAGCGCTCCTGCCAGGCGATTAAGGCGGCTTGATAGGCCTCAAGCGTGCCGCTCAGGCCTCGCCAGGGTCCGGCAACGATGACACCGGGTTGATCGGGGTCGAGGGCTGGTGCCGCGAACTGACTGGCGGGCTTCCACAGCTCTTGGTTGTGGGTGATGGCCACGGACTTTGCACTGTTCCATTGCCTCCAAAACGCGTTCTGCTGATCCAGATCAGGGTGCAGGGGTTCCTCAAAGGGGAGATTGAGATGGACAGGTCCGGGCGGCTGATGCAGATGCCTCCAGGCGTTCTCAGCAAGGGCTTGCAGCTCATGATCCAGCCCTGCGCTAAGGCCATCCAAGGGCCCTGATCCGTACCAGCGGCACACCGAGGTCAGGAAGGATTCCTGATTCACGGTTTGATTCGCCCCTTTGTTTTTGAGCCTTAGGGGGCGATCCGCGCTGATCAGCAGCAGTGGCTGGCTTGAGCGATCCGCCTCTACGGCGGCGGGCAACAGGTTGGCCACCGCCGTTCCGGAGGTGGTGATCACGGCCGTGGCAATCCCAGAGGCGCTGGATCGACCCAGGGCATAAAACCCAGCAGATCGTTCATCGATTGCTGTGTTGAGCGTGATCAGCCCAGCGCGCATTAAGCCTGCTGCGGCAAGGGCTAATGGGCCGGATCGACTCCCAGGACACAGCACCACATGGCGCAGACCCTGTTGCTGGAGGGTCTGAAGCAACAGGACAGCAGCCTGCAGATTGGCGAGGGCCTGCGTCAGGGAAGAGGCGATGGCTAATGCGATCCTCGGCTAACGCAGAACCTGCCATGGCAACCACTCCCAACTCAGAACCCAAGCGCAACAGTTGGAAAGGTCTGCTGTTGTGGGTGTTGTTGGCCCTTTTTCTGCGATGGCAGGTGATCGAGCCCCGCTGGATTCCTTCGGGGTCGATGCTGCCCACCTTGCAGCTGCAGGACCGAATTCTGGTGGAGAAAATCACTCCCAAACTGAACCGCCAACGCCATAGGCCGATCGGCTTGGATCAAATCGTGGTGTTTGCCGTTCCACCCCAGCTCGTTGAGGCTGGCTATGACGCCAACGCCGCCTTGATCAAGCGCGTTGTGGGTCGTCCTGGAGACACGATTGAAGTGCGCGGCGGCCAGTTGCTGCGCAACAGCAGTCCGGTGCCAGAGGGTTGGATGCCTGCGGCGATGGATTACGACCAGGGCCCACTCACCGTTCCCCAAGGGCAGTACTGGGTGTTGGGCGACAACCGCAATGCCAGTCTCGATTCCCATGTCTGGGGTGCTCTGCCCGATGAACAGGTGATTGGCACCGCGGTCTGGCGCTACTGGCCCTTGAACCGGTTCGGTCCGATTCGGTTCTTACACCAAGATTCTGAGGTGCCGCAGATCGCAGCTGCGATAGGGTCACATGACTGACGAACGGTGGGCAGGGTGTTCAATCCAGAGTTCCTAACCACGGACAGCCAGGACGGCCAGCCCGTTAACAGCTTGATCCAATATCTCCAGGACCAATCGCCAGACGTGCTGCAGCGGGTGGCTCGTTCAGCCAGTAACGATATTCAAGACATCATTCGCCACAACGTTCAAGGATTGCTGGGCATGCTTCCTGGCGAGCAGTTTGAGGTGAAAGTCACCTCTAATCGCGACAATTTGGCCAATATGTTGGCCTCCGCGATGATGACTGGGTATTTCCTGCGTCAGATGGAGCAGCGCAAGGAGCTTGAAGAAGCGCTTTTCGCTGATGATGAAATGGCTGTGAACCCAGACAATGATTTAAATCTCTGAGTCCATTTTGTTCTGACTAATTGCTGCAATCAGTCTGTTTTGAATCTTTTTCATTGCTTGCATTGATTGACCGATTTGTTGGAAGATCAGTCGTTTTTTAATGGGTCGTCAGGGACAAATCCAATCTTTAAAAGTTGCTCGTCGATGCCACCGAGGAAAGCCCAATTCCCTTCGTTAGGTGCCCATGTTTTCTGTTTCAATTCCGATCGCAACGTCGATGCATCCTGAGTGGTGAATGGCAGAGGCGCGCTGTAATGGGCGGGGATCAACCAGCGCAGATCCGATTTGGATTCCAGTTGTTGAAGCCAGGCGGTGATCGCTTCTTGGGCTCGCGGTAACACCAGTCGTTCCAGCACCGGGGCCACCTGCAGCTTGGCTGCTTCATCCCCCATTAAGGCCGCAGCATCGTCACGCCACCCCTCTTGCCAATCAAAGGGGTACAGCCCGAAATGGGCTGTCCAAGTCCGCAAGCCAGGCCGGAAGGCATGGCGCAGCAGCTCTGCCATGGGTGGCACGCGCAAGCAATGGGGCCTGAGATACGAGGCGAAGAGCACCAATCGGGCCCAGCCACGCCGGCGGGCCTCAGGCGAATCAGTGAGGGGTTGATCACCACGCTCGCGCGCATGAAACAGCACAGGCGTGGGATCGCGATCAAAGATCGCGGGTGGTGTGGAGTGAATGCCCACCAGGGCATCGGTAATCAACAGGGAGCCACTGGGTTGATGCAGGCAGCTGATCTCTTGAAACCGGCCTACACCGAGATCGAGTGGACCAAGCGAAATCCATTGGCATACCTCGGGATGGGGCACGCCATCCCTGAGCAAAACTTTGGTGCGTGCTGCCGGTACACCGAGCCAGCTCAGAGGAAGTTGCACTGGAAAACTCCACTGGCCTGGGCAGACCCACACGTCAGCCTTAGGGAAGGCGCGAGCGAGGGGGCCGAGCGGCAGCTTGTGCTCCAGGCCAGATGCGGTGGGCAACACGATCGTGCAGACGGGCCCATGCTCAGCTTCCAGTGCTGCCAGGCCTGCGAGTAATTCGGCCGTGGGTGGCAGCGGATTCACCAGCATCAAGCCGCCGGGCACCTTCACCACGGTGAGCCGGATCGGCACCGCCACGTAATAGATGCCCTGGAGCTGCTCAAAGCTCCACACCTGGCCGGGGATCAGCTCTTCAACGTGGGTGGCGCGCTTGCCATAGGGATACAGCGGCAGCAGCGGCCACCAACCCCAACGCTGATCAGGAGGATTCACACCAGCTCCAGCCACCATGCTCCCCGTCAATGCAGTGATTCTGCAGAGGAATGGATCAGGCCAGGGTCAAACCACCCACTCCGGCGCAAAAAACAGCACCACACGCCACGCCGGTTGCCGCCAACTCACCAACAGAACAAACGCCACCAACGCCAGGCTGAAGTGAAGACTCAACGCTGGGGCACACCTTCCATAAACGATGGCCAACGCTTACTCCACCCAAGAAAGCAATTGCGTCATAAACAAGTCAGTTGCTTCAAAAGGCTCACTTTCACAGAATCAAGCCAAGCGGAAGAAAAAGGGGGGACGCTTCACTCAACCCCCGCAATTAGAGAATCCAGACTGTCAGCAGCAGCCACTCAAGGCACAAGACCTGTCTGAGGTCAGCTAATGATGGTCTTAAAAAATGGCACTTTGACATACAAAGAGCACATAGAGTTACAAGAACAGCCTCTTTGTTCCAGAGGCATTCTCCACGGGGAGCCAGAGGAATGTCTATGCAGAACAGAACAAATGATTCGATGATGTCATCACCCAAAATTATTCACATTGGGCTTTGGAAAATCAAGAAAGACGTGAGTCCAATAGCAATTACAGATGTGGACAAGCAGGTTAAGTCATTCAAAACCAGAATCCCAGGGATTGAATTGGCACACGCCGGCCCCTTGGAAATGTTTAACTTCCCGCAGGAAATTGTGGATGCCTTCGGCATTTCGCCTGATGCGACATTTTTGGCCAGGGGTTACAATCACTGTTTGTTTATTGTCTTTGAAAACAAAAATTATCGCATTGCATATGACACTTCAAAGCCTCACCTTGACTTATCACCAATGATGATGCCATTAATTGAAGACGGCATGAACGGTGTACTGACTGTCGATTTTTGCTTGCCCAGGATGTAGCCATAGACTGCGTACATGATCAGGCAGCAGTCATACACAAGACCGCGCAAGAGGTTCGTTCATACATCTATCGCGAATAGGTTTTAAATGGTTCATTTTTGAGTATGGCCTTCAGTATGGTCCCGAGTTGCCTTTGATCACGTCCAATTGCACAGACAACTCTGGGGAACTTAGTTACCAGTTCTCAAACTCACCTCAGTTAGTCGCTTGCTAGAAGCATCAGCGGAAACCAAGGCCATCGCTGATCTCGTCAAGTCGGCAATGGTCATGACAACTTCAACCGTCTGCCGCCTCCCCGGGCAGCCGCGGAAACGGGCTGGTCTGAAGCAGCGAGCAGATGCCGAGCCTCTCGCGCCACACATCGAGAGGGGTTTCCCAGCCCTCCTCCCAGCGCTGGGCGAGCAGGGGGCGAGCCTTGGCACCAAGATTGAGGCCGTAGGCAATCGCCACACCTACGTCAACTCCTGCACCCTCGCTTGCATTTGTGTCCGTGTCATCGGAGTCTGCGTCGCTGACTCGATGGACCAGGTCGGCAGCGATCAGGAGTGCACTGCCTGGCCAGCGCAGCTGTTCGGTGGTGAGACCGTTGGCGGCAGCTTCGCCGGCCATGGTGATCGGCAATCCGGCGATCACATGCCAGAGATCGTGAGTGTGGCGGATGCGCATCTGCAAGTAGGCGTCGTCGCCTTCGACCCCATCCGGCAGCACGGGAGCGGGCAGTTCACTCAGACCTTGCGATGACATAAACAGGCCGTAGACATGGCCCAGCGATCCCGCCGGCAAGGCCACCAGCTCAGGTAGGGCCGGCCAGTTCCCCCAGTAGCGCTCCTGCACCAGCGGACGGATGGCCGGGTCGGTCTTGAGGCGGATGCGGGCCACCTGCGCCACCTCCGTTCCGTAGGTGGCATTGAGCAGGTCGAAGGCAAAGTCGAGGTTCTCCGGATCACTGCAGAGCTCAGCCAGATCTACGGCCAGTCGCTTCAGCAAGGTGCGGTTGGTCGATGCCACAGCAGGAGCTCCCCATGCGCTTCGATCATCCGACAGTCCGGCGGGTGGCCGCAGCTTTGTTAGATCATGCCTCCGCCAACTGCCGCATCTCAGCGGCTTTGGCTGGATTCACACGACCATCCCTGCTCGTCTCAACTGCGCCGAATGGCACTTTCGCGGTGTGATGACCACACCAAGTTTCATCGGTGAGAAGGTCCTTGGTTAGGGACATATGCGCAAGTTCTTTCTGTCCATCTCCTGTGATGCAGGATTCAAAGCGAGGTCGAACCACTGGGGAATTGAGCTCAATCCAGCCCAGTTGCACAAAATTCCAGAGACATATGGGGGACAAGCCCCTCAAACAAGATTCGAAAACTGGGAGCTAGGTGGCAGCAGCGGCAAACAAGGCCAGCATTGATTAGCTGGATCGCGATCTGCTCCCACGCTTGATCCTCGGTTCTGTCGATATCACCTCTTGCACCCTTATCGAGGCGTTGTCGTTGACGTCATCGTCCTGAAGATTCAGGATCTTCAGGCTGGTTGTGCTTGCTGCTTAGACCAGAGCTTCAGTTGATTGTGCAAGACATCAAACACCGAATCGATACGATCGGATTCTGGTTTGGCAATCGAGAGAATCAGAGCCAGATGATCCAGATGTCGGCGCTCCTCGGGCTCGTAAGGTCCGTCAGATCGCATCAACTCTGATGCCATGGCGTAAGCGGTGAGTGATTGGCTGCTGCTCAGCGCCTGAGCCGCTTCAAGCATGAGCGCGTTGTTACCGATTTCACGGCGACGTGTCAGGAGGCAGTCGATGAGATCAACCATGGATTGCTCACGCATGTTGCAGTAGGGCTCGCGGTAATCGAGCGCATGGCGGAAGGCCCGTCCCCCCGCTGGAGTGAGCGAGCCATCCCAAGCCACAGCTGTCAATCCAATGGCAGCAAAGGCAGTCAGCGAGTCCATAACAGCAGCATTTCGGTGTCTGTTTTCAATGCCGGCGTCAACATGGTGATGATCACCGATTGAGGCCCCAGCACTCTCAATGTGCTCTTCGCTGTTCCAGTCTGATCGTGCTGTTGATAACCATTTGAAGCACTTGAGTAGAACCACTCACTTGCCTTGCCTGTGTTTCCTGAGCCTGCGGTGGCTTGTGTGCACTGTTGCTAAACCAAGGGAATCAACCGAATTGAGATGGGCCTCTTCTGGTTAAAAGCCCCTGCTGCACTCTTCCTGTGTGGCGCGCTTCTCGGGGCTGGTTTTCCTCAGCCCGATGCCAAACGCATGCTGGGTACCTGGGTGCTTACCGACAATGACAATGTGCCGTTCAATCTGATCCTGCGAGCCGATGGCTCTTCGCTCACAGTGATCGGCAAACGTCATCCCGATCTTGGAGAGCCGCAACGCATGACGCGTAATCAGCTGTTGGAGACCGGCAGCTGGCAGGCCTGGGGTAATGGCATCCGCTCGACCTATCGTGACGGTTGGACCGACACGATTCAACTCGGCCCGGCCGGTCTGGTCCAGTGGTCGTGGAAACCAGGTGCCTCACTGAATGGAGGCCCCAGTAATCACGGCAAGGCGGTGCAACTCACTCGTCCGATCTCGGCTTGGGTGGGTGCGTACAAACTGCAGCCAACCCAGCCCGAGAAACCCCCCTATCTCGCGGTGCTCACCTCCTCGGGAATGGCTTTTAACAACATCGATCAAGTGGCAGATGGCTCCTGGTCGCTGCGTGACAATGGCAGCGTGATGATCAAGTGGACCAGCGGTTGGCGCAGTCTGATCAAGCCACCATCAAGCGGCATCCCCGCCCCAAATCAAACGTTCTCTGTGCAGCACTGGAGGCCAGGAGTGCCGATCAGCGAACCCGCCAGTGCTACTCGCAGCGGTACGCGGCTCTGATCTCCAAGCCAGCAGCCTTGGCAACGGCCGCTGGCACCAGCTGTAGGCGTCATCCACTCGTGAGGACTAGCCAATGTCCAACAAACGAAGCATCGGAGTTCTTCTCTTTGAAGGTTTTGAACTTCTTGATGTCTTTGGTCCACTGGAAATGTATGGAATTGCAGCAGACCATTTCGACATCCGCCTGGTCTGTGAGCATGGCGGCGTGATCGCCAGCCGCCAGGGGCCGAAGAGCATCGTGGATTGTTCCTTTTGCGATGCAAAAGGGTTCGATCTACTGCTGGTTCCGGGCGGTCCAGGTACACGGCATGAGGTTGGCAATCAGGTGCTGTTGGATTGGTTGAAGGATCAGTCGCAGCGAGCCACTCTCGTGACCTCCGTCTGCACCGGCAGTGCCCTACTGGCCAAAGCAGGCGTGCTGGATGGGGTACATGCCACCACCAACAAAATGGCCTTCGATTGGGTGACGTCCCAGAGCTCCTTGGTGCAGTGGGAGAAACAAGCGCGTTGGGTGGAAGATGGAAAATTCTTCAGCTCGTCGGGAGTCTCGGCAGGGATCGACATGTCCTTGGCGGTGATTGCCCAATTGATCAGCCCCAAGTTGGCAGATCAGGTTGCGACTTTCGCTGAATATGAGTGGCACCGCGATCCAAGCTGGGATCCTTTCGCCAAATTGCATGGTCTGGTTGGGGATTGATCCCTCTATGCCTCAGTGATCGTCTCCACTTTGGTTCTGTGAGTCGTCTTCGGCAGCTTTGCTACCGCAGTTTCGGCGCCGGACATAGCCCTGGCTTTCCGCTAGGTGTCAGAGGTAGACGATCTGATGTCGATCAGCCAGGCCCATCCCTGCTCGTCTCAACTGCGCCGAATGGCACTTTCGCGGTGTGATGACCACACCAACTTTCATTGGGGAGAAGTTCCTTGGTTAGGGACATATGCGCAAGTTCTCTCTGTCCATCTCCTGTGAAGCAGGATTCAAAGCGAGGTCGAACCACTGGGGAGTTGAAATCAATCCTGCCCAGTTGGACAAAATTCCAGAGACAACTGGTGGACAAGCCCCTCAAACTAGTTTCGAAAACTTGGAGCTTGGTGGCAGCAGTGGCCACCATGGCCAGGTCTGGTCGTCTCGCGAGACGACCTCAGTTGTACTCAGATCTCCTGCCATAACTGGATTCAGCTATAGATCAGCATCAGTTCGACAGCACTGCTCTGCAGCCGTCTTCCTGATTGCATTGCTATCAAGACAGTGCAGCAAGTACGTCGGCAGCGATGAACCCATGCACGAAGGCGCAAAAACGATGAAGCACAAACGATGAAAGGAAGGCCTGAGGGGGCGAACTTGATGGGAACTGCAGAGGCAGCCGTCTCACAGTTGATTGATCATGGAATCGAACTCTGTTCAAAATGGAAAGAGCGCAAGACGTGCTTCAGTGTTAAAAGAGGGTTGAGAACTGTAATTGATCAGTTGGAAGGCGAGTCATGCATAACTCGATGAGATTTGTATTCAAGCAAGGCGTTTGATCAACAACCTATGCATCAGACAAGATTAAGTCCGTTCAGATCAATACTGGCAGGTATTTGTGCAATTGGTGTTGCACTTGGGATGTCTAGATTTGCCTACACGCCTCTTGTACCCGCACTGATCAGGGATGGTTGGGTCGATGTGCCCCAGGCTGGCTTTCTTGGAGGAGCCAACTGTACGGGTTACGTCGTTAGTTGTTTGATCGCAATCTTTTTCCCGCGACGCTGTGGTATTCAATCAGTGATGAGAATGGGGCTTGTATTCGCTTTGTTGGGTGTCTTGATGTCGTCCTTCAATTTTGGATTTTCATGGCTTGTTGCAGCAAGATTTATCGCTGGATTATCGGCCGCACCTCTGGTGGTTTTAACACCTTCAGTTTTAGCGTCTCAATTGCCGGAAAAACTCCAGAAAATTGGGGCTGGGTTGGCCTTCTCTGGAGCTGGTCTGTTCACTCTCTTCGTTTCATTAACGCTTCCCTTTGTTCTAACAAAAGACGTACAAATTGGCTGGTTCTATGAAGCACTCCTGATCGCCGTTGCCTCTCTCGCTGTCTGGCCACTCACGTCACGGGCATCGGAACAACCGCTCCCAGCGCCGCCTCAGTCCGCACGTTTCACGGGAAACCAGAACAAAGTGCTGATGGGTCTTGGCGTTGCCTATGCCTGTGGGGCGATCGGTATGCAGCCACCAACCTTGTTCATGACCGATTATTTGCATCGTGATTTAGGGGTTGCCATTGCAGAAGCGAGTCAGATCTTCAGTTTTCTTGGATTGGGATTCGCAGTTGGTGCAGGAAGCAGTGGATTACTGGTCACGCAATTCGGAAGTCGCGCCACATTACTGACCATGTTTTCAAGCGGTATCGCGAGTCTGATCCTTGTCTTAATCACCAAACAGATTGTGTTAATGGCTGTTGCGGCTGGCCTCTCAGGCTTCTTTGTTCTTGGGATGGTATCAGCAACCTCTCAGCGGACGATGGAATGCGTTGGCCCTGAACAACATCCCAGGGTATGGGGCAACCTGAGTCTGATCTTTGCGTTTGGGTTGAGTGTGGGAAGTCTTGGAATGTCGGCTTTTCTCAAGCGTGGAGCCACTTATACGAATTTGTTTGAGATCGCCACTGTCGCTCTCGGTGTTGGCTTGGTTGTCACGGTAGTATTGAGCTGCAAACAATTAGTGTCTGATTCCAGTTCGGCGAAAACGATCAAAGGAAATCGTTGACACTTTCCCATGGCTTCTGGCCGAAGCAGAGAATACTGAGATCCTGAATTGAAGTCTGGATTTGCCAAACGAAGTCGTGGACGTCTCAGATCTTGGAGGATGAGAACTGTAGTGATGGCGCAAACATCGACAACAACCTTGATTCAGACACACTCAACACGCCTCGTGACCAGGACGTTGTGCTTGCGGTTGGAATGAATGATGCCAGGCGTGAAGACCACAGCTGGCAACGCTGAGCTGTCCAAGAAATGTTCAGTGGCGGAATCCCTGTTCCAGAGTGAATAGAACTGGGTTCAATGCAGCGACTTTCTCTTTAAGAATATCAAGCTGATCTGCATTCCCATGGATTTCCAAGCGCTCAATTTCAGCGTACTGAAGCGCTTCCTGAATTACAACACCTACATTATCCAAATGGAGCAGTGCCGCATCAGCATCCACATAGCCCTCACGGCAGAAGGCCTGATGGCCCGCAAAGGAAAAGCCGTAATACAAGCAACCTTGCTCGCTGGATGTTTTGGAAATGAACTTCTTGCAAACTTCGCGGAATTGGTCGGAGCAGCCAGGCTTGATCACAAAGTAGGGATGAATCGAAACGCAATTGTCAACCACTTTAGGGCAGTCATTTAAGAGGCGTTTACATGCTACAAAATAAAGGTTTCATCCCTGTGCAATGCTCACAGCTTGTAACCGCAACTGCTTAATCAAGAGGGTGCAAAATGGAGAAGACAATCTCTCTATTGATAATGAATAGATCAAACGGATGCATCATCCTCAAATCGATAGATCTCAGATCCATCGTCCTTAATCGATTGCCGACTCCAGTTTGGATGGCCCAAAATGCCAATCTGTTGTTACAAGCATGAACTGCATGAATTTTTCTTGAAATTCATAGGTCTCTGTGTAGCCGTGTCGTTCCTTGTTGACCCATTGGTGACAATGATCAGCGAAGAATGATGCGGAAAATGAAGCTCAGCTATTCAGATCAGTTATTGCAAAGTCAGATCAATCAATATCATTCGCATAGGGCATGAACTCAATCGCTGGAAACAAAGTTGTTATCAAGATCAATTCAACTGATCTGCGAACTGCGTTCATCACCCAGTGACGTGCAGACCCTGATAGAGAAGACCGTTTTGTCTCAGTCACACATCAGCAGGCAACTGAGCCAACTGAGTCAGGCCGACCTGGTGCGAAGCGAGCGCCAAGGCCAACGGGTCATTGTTCATGCCGACGATCCATTGGTCGACAACCTTTGTTCATTGGTGTGCCAGCGGCTTCGTCAGACCCTCGAAGACAAGCTGGAGACGTTCAAGACCTGAGCTCGTCTCAGTGGATTGATGCCTGAGTTGCACACCATCGACCCCAGTTGCACAAAAAACCAGGGACAACTCGGGGACATGCCCTTCAGACCGATTAAAGCAACTGTGGACAAAGAGGCAGCAAAGGCCAGAAACCCCAGCGCTGATCAGCAGGATTCCCACCAGCTTCAGCCACCCAAATCAACCGTTTACTGATGTGATTCTGCAGACACCCATGGTTCATCGAGTAGTAGCAGGGAGAAGCCAACGCCCATAGCGGGCATACAGGGCCGGAATCACCACCAGTGTGAGCAAGGTGGAGGTGATCAGCCCTCCGAGCACAACGATGGAGAGGGGCTGAAGGATTTCATTGCCTGCGCCAAACGCAAGGGCCAGCGGCAACATGCCCAGGGAAGATGTCAGTGCCGTCATCAAAATGGCGTTCAGCCTCTCCAGGCTGCCGTTGCGGATCAACTCCATTGGTGGCTCACCGCTTTGATGGCGCCGATTGAAGTTGTCCACCAGCAAAAGGCCATTGCGAACGGCCACGCCGAACAACGTGATGAAACCAATCAGCGAGGCCACCGACAGCACTCCGCCACTGATCAGAACGGCGACCAGACCACCCACCAGGGCCAGGGGCAAATTGATCAGGATCGCCACTGTGGCTGGCCAAGAGCGCACCGCAACCAGCATCAAACAAGCGATCACCACAGCAGCTAAGAGGCTGTAGAGAACCAAGGCACGGGTTGCGCGTTGCTCTGATTCGAATTGGCCTCCATAGCGAATGCTGTAACCAACAGGCAGCCGGACGGACTGTGCCACCTGGCTGCGAATGTCATTCACCACCGGCCCCAAGGGGCGGCTGGCAACGTTGGCTGATACCACGATTCGACGAGACACATCCTCACGGTTGATCTCATTCGGGCCACGAGTTGACTTCACCAACACAAAGTCGCCAAGCGGTTTGAGCACTCCAGAGGCGGTTCGAATCGGTACCCGACTCAACACGTCCAGATCACTGCGTTCCTCAGGTCGCAGAGTCACGACCAAGGGATGGCGGCCACTGGCTGGCTCAGCAGGGCTGATGAGTGCACCGTGCAGGGCGACGTCCGTGGCTTCCGCAAGCGTTGCAACACTGACCCCTTCCCGTAGCGCCCGCTCACGATCAATGGTCAGCTGGATCTGGGGCACCGGCAGCAGAGGTTCGAGCTGAAGATCCACCACGCCTGGAACCTCACCCACCACATCACGAACCTGCTCACCAAGGCGGCGGAGTTCATTCAGATCAGGGCCCGAAATCTTGATCGCAATCGCACTGCGTACGCCAGAGAGCACTTCATCCATCCGATGGGAGATGAATCCACCAATGTTGGGGGCCACGCCAGGTAGAGCGAGAAAGGCCTCACGAATGCGAGCGATGGCAGCAGAACGATCAGCCATGGCCTGATCACTCAATTCCAGATCCACGTGAGCGATATTCACTCCCGCACCATCGGCATCCCCTGGAGCACGCCCGGAGCGCACCTGGATCCAGTCGACGTCATCGCTGGACTGGAGACGTTGCGAGAGAACTGTGCCGGCGCGGCTCGTCATCTCGAGAGACACACCGGGATAAAGAACCATCGAGTTCACCAGCGACTGCTCGCGAAACTCCGGCAAAAACACCCGTCCAAGACCTGGAAGAATCAAGACAGCTGCCATCACCGTTGCCAGGGCAAGAGCCAAGACGCGACGCGGAGTGGTCAGAGCGAGATTGAGAATCGGCTTGTAGAGCCGCTCCGCAGTGCGCTCAACCCAAGAGGGGTTGGCCGGCAGCGGCGAACGACTCAGCAACAGAGCACAGAGGGCTGGTGAAAGGGTGAGTGCGACAAGCGTCGACGCCATAATCGACAGCACGTAGGCGATGCCCATCGGCATGAAAATGCGCCCTTCCACGCCCGTGAGCGTGAAGATCGGAGCGAACACCACAACGATGATCAGGGTGGAAAACAGCACAGGTTGACGGACGTCCACCGAGGTGCGGAACACCACCTCCAGGGGGTCTTGGGGCGACGCTAACTGCCGATTCCGGCGCAGACCCCGGTAGCAGTTCTCCATGTCGACGATGGCGTCGTCGACCACCGATCCGATGGCTACCACCAACCCACCGAGGGTCATGGTGTTGAGCTGAAGCCCAAGCCCCCGCATCAACAACAGACCAACCAACAACGACAACGGAATGGCGCTGAGGGTGATCACAGCGGTGCGCCAGTTCATCAAAAACAGCACCAGCACAGCCGCCACGATCACAACGCCCAGCAGCAGTGATTCGCTCACATTGCGGATGGCAATCTCGATGAACTGGGCTTGACGAAACGTTTGGCTCACCACCACATCCTTTGGCAGGGACGCATTCAGTTGCTCAACCCGTTGTTCCACAGCTTTCGTTAGCCGCGGGGTGTCCACATCCGGTTGCTTGTTGATCATCAACACCACAGCCGGCTTGGCATTGAATGTGGCTTCGCCCCGCGTTAAAGATGCTCCAGAGCGGATCTCAGCGACATCGCCCAAAGCGGTGATTTCACCTGTCGTTGCACGCAAGGGTGCCTGTGCGAGATCAGCCCTGGCGGTGCTGAAGGTGGGAGGAAGAATCAGACGTTCTTGCCCACCAGAAATCTGAACACCACCGCGACCCTTGAACAGGGCATCACGGGTTGCCTCAACAACGTCGGACAGGGAAAGATTGCGCTGCTGAAGTGCACCTAGGTTCAGCTGAACTTGAGTCTGCGGCAGGTCACCGCCGTAGATCGTGACCTGGGCCACGCCAGGGATGGCGAGCAAAGCGTTCTCATAGGTGGTTT
The DNA here is from genome assembly GCF_047302735.1 of Synechococcus sp. Cu2B8-bc1011. NCBI lineage: Bacteria > Bacillati > Cyanobacteriota > Cyanophyceae > Synechococcales > Synechococcaceae > Synechococcus > Synechococcus sp. Cu2B8-bc1011. Next base: position 1,953,951 of record NZ_CP138915.1, on the reverse strand, counting down.
GAACCAACGAGCGCAACTGGAATTGCTGATCTGCCGTTGCCGATTCAGGCAGCGTGAAGGCGTATTGGAGAACGGTGCCGAGGGGCGAAAGAGGTGGGGAGATTTCCGGGGAATCGGCCGACGCCGGCAATTGAGTGCGGAGCTGCTGCAGGCGTTCAGACACCAACTGGCGAGCGCTCTGCAACTGCGATGCATCGCGGAACACCACCTGCACCATCGAGAGCCCAGGCTTGGATGCGGAGCGCACCACATCCACGCCTGGCAGCCCATTCACAGCCGCCTCAATGGGCGCACTGATCTGCCGCTCAACCTGTTCCGGTGCCAGACCAGGAGCGGACGTTTGTATTTCTACCTGCGGCGGCGCAAAGGGGGGAAACACATCCATGGGCATCTGAACAAGGTTCAGCACTCCCCAAACGCTGATCAGCAGCGAACAGAGAACAACGAGCCATCGGCGTGCAATCGAACCGCGCAGGATGGCGTTGAGCAGTGTGTTCAACATCGATCCGTCAGATCATCCTTGCTTCGATCCAGGTCCACGGCTGCGAATGCCCAACACCACACCGAGGATCACCAGCAGAACAACTCCGATGCCTCCGGGGAGCAGCCATGTAGGGGCGCTGTTTTGTGCAGGCTCAACGTCAGCCTGCCCCGACTCGTCGCCGGCGGTGCTTGTTGCGCTGGTCTCAATCAGAACACGATCATTCTTCTGCGACTCCGCGTAAAGCGAAAGAGCTCCTGAGACCACCACCTGTTCATCGGCGCTAACACCCTCCAGAACAACCGTGCGGTCGTTCGTTGCAGTCCCGAGACGGACGAACACCGGGTCGTAGGTGTTACCGCTGCGCACGAACACCAGTGATTTCCCCTCTGCATCAACGATGGCGACGCTCGGTAGCGTCAACTGCCCATCGGGTCCGCTCTGAGGTGCAGCGGTGGTGATGCCCAGGAGCTGATCCTGCTCAGGCGAAGCCTTCACCTGATCGACCTCACCGTTCTGGACGAACTCATCGCCATGGCCGGAATGGGCCAGAGAGGCTGGAACAATTAAGCCCTGAACACCACCACCACACAGAAGAGCACAGCTGAGAACAAACGCGCGCATGTATTCAGTTGATTGTTGAGCCCATGATTGCGAGATTTTCAGCAAGTTGCTCAAAGAAGATCAGAATCCATCTATCACCGACCTGTGCAGGCCCTCAACAAGCAGCCTGAGCTGAGTTGTACACGATTGGTCTCAGTTGCACCAAAAAACAGGGACAATTGCTGAACAAGCCCTTGTGTAATATGTGAATGCACAATGTAAGAACAATTACAACATTGAGTGGTTCGAAAAACTATTTGCAGTTTCAGTTTTCAACAGCAGTCGATGTTGCAAATTCCTTATCAATACTATTTCGCAATCCAGTATTTGCAGTTAAAACTCAACCCGGAGCGATGGAGTGCAGTCTGACAGCCTTAATAGATCAAGATAATGTCTTTTTCAGCATCAGCGCAAACCGCTCAATATTTTTTGCGGCGACAAAAAAGATGGGGTAATTAATTTTAGTTGCACTGATGCCAGCATAACAGGGCCCGTCAATAATTTACGCAACTTCAGCAACGATTTATCCCATGTTGCAACACAGGTTCTCGGTGGGTTTACAAATAAAACAAACTTCCGGCTTTTCCATTTGCCAGCAAATAGTCGAATACTTAATTTTAGCGGCAAAAGAGAGAATATCACTCACTATACAAACAAATGCTCTTCAAGTTTTGAAGGAATAGCAAATCAATCCAATGCAATACTTCCGTCCGTTCAAACATTAAATCAATTTCGATCAATAGTAAAGTCCGCTCTGAGGCTGAGTGGCAATGAGGCTACGAAAGTAGAGAATTACAGTAAGAATGCCATGGAAAGCTTGGCCCAATGCCTTGATAGCTCTCAACTAATAAAGAACATCCCTTTAAAAGAGACGCAACGCCATGTGTTATGTAAAGATCTAGTTGCTTGGGGTTATGACAACGTTGATGTACCCCTATCGCTGGAGGTTGCAATCGAACAGCTTCACACCACCCGCTCAGCTCTCTCCCGAGGATGCAAAGAAACTATGGGCATTGGTCCGATGGAAATTTTGCGATACATACGTCTAGAGCACGTCCGTAAGGCACTAGGAAATTCAATAATCCGCAATTAACTGTCCGCAAACACTGTTGAACGAATAAGAGAACATTACGGCTTCCAGACTCGCGGTAACTTTGCAGCACTTTACAGACACTATTTCGAGGAGAATCCCTCCTCGACGATGAAATGGTCCTAAAAACAAAGCACTCGCCATAAATTCAGGTTAAAATAGTTGGCTTATCTGATCACTTAGGTGTTTCCATTTTTGCGCATAAAAGATATTGAGATTAAACAATTTGAAAATCCACAGATGTCTGCTAGAGGCGACTGCATTGATATAATTATGATTACTAGTAACTAAATCTTGTAAAGTTAAGGATTTTAATTCACCATTCGTTGTCAGTAGACTCAACAACGATGTGATGAGCAACAAACAGAGAAATGTCCTAACAGGGTTTTAATGAAAAAGCGTGCTGTATCACTCGAGATAAAGCGCAATGCCATTGCATCCGTTAGGCTTGAACCTCAGAAGAAACCGATGCAACCAGCATCAGTAAGTAGTTCAGGCTGAGGCCACACTCTTAAGTAAGGCAGTCGCCATAAGCCGATAGTCTTACATTCGTCACTGAGTTGCAGGCATCGCATTTGTCGATTTCTCAGATGAGAGAGTGTACCGGCTTGCTTTTCCCTGAGCCGCTAATGAATCGGCATCTGCGAGCGAGTCATTCTTGATAGTGAGCAGCTATTTGGAGCACCTGGCTGATGAATCGACCCGAATCAGACGAAGGCCCTTGTACACTTGATAGCTCAAAATCCAGTGTGAGCTCTCCATCCAGAAAAGTAACCTAGAGAACTAGAAGGGATCGACAACACACCGCCGCCAAAAATAACCACAATTAGCTAACAAATAAGTGCGGCATAGAAAGGAAAAGAGGAGTTCCGAATCTTGACTGGGCAAAAGAGAGAGAAAACGAAGATCAGATATTAACTGAATTGTTTGGTGGTTTCACGAACCAAGGTCGCTCAAGCGAATAGATGGAAACCTGATTGCGGCCCTGCCTTTTAGAGCGATAAAGCTCTTGATCAGCGCGTTGAATCGCATCATCAAGTGATAAAGAGCAAGGGTTGAAGACATAACAACCACCGCAGCTGATTGTGATTCGACCAGCCTCTGCACCTAGATGCTCAATCGAAAGATTTTCAACAGAAGCACGAAGCTCATGACAAAAGTGATCAAAATTTTCAGCAGAAACGTCATACATGAGGATCAAAAACTCTTCCCCTCCATAGCGAAAGCAATCATCCAAGGGCCGTCGTAATGCTTTAGCAATACAACTAGCTATAGAGACCAAAACCTGGTCGCCGGTCGTATGACCATAAACATCATTGAACTGTTTAAAATGGTCAACATCAATCATCAAGATAGCTATTGGGCTAACTGTTCGCACTGCCTGCTTCCAGGCCTTTGCCCCATAAATATCCAGAGACCTACGATTACCAATCTGACATAACGGATCGGTCATCGAGAGATCATTCAGCGCCATACAGGAAAGAACCAGACGGTTCAGAAGGCCAGACACCATCTGACGCAACATCCTGATTTCAAGGACTCCATTGTCAGAAGATTGAAGTTCCTTCTCCACAACTTGAAGATCAGCAAGACCCTCAGAGGTATCACCTGCTGTATTCAGAATAGGAACTGCTGAAGTGATCGAAAAAATTGACTCCAAAGGCTTTACGATTTTACGCTTATACACAAGATAAGATGACAACATTGCCACACAAGATGCAATAATGACGGTAATAATGAGTAGTATTTCGTAGTTTAACTCAGTGCGCCTAATCTCTCGCTCCAGATCCTGACTCAGTAAATTGAGATCATTGTTGGAGGCTAAAAGATTGTCGTGAGCGAGACGAAGATCCTTTAATGGGTATCCACGTAAAACATCAAGTGCATCATCTCTGGTCAGCGTACTATTCTTAAGAAGCGTAGAAACAACACGTTGTGCACGTAAAATACGCATTTGAGCTGAATCAAATTCTTTGGTGATAAGGGGAGGTAAAGCATCATCAGTTCGCCTCATCCAACCAATCTCGAATTCATAAGAAAGGCTCAATAAATGTTCCTGTAAACGCAAAATAAACTCACGCGTAGAGTCGTCTGAGTCGTTAGTGGATAACAAAAAATCTTCCTTGATATGGTCAATTTCTCCCAGTTTGCCAACAAGATATGTAACTTTAGTTTCTTCAAGAAGAATAGAGTTAAGCTGTTTTTTAGAACTTTGAGAAGAGAGCGATGTGAAAGCTTCAATCAATATTACTGAAGAGAGAGTTGTAACAACTGTGACGATTTGGATATAAAGAACAAGCCGGCTAACACTGTTTGAGGATGAACGTATCTCCTTCCAAAGACTGCGAAGTGGTTTAAATATTTGTCTCATGGCAAGAAACGATCGGTAATTTTTGGAGATGGCGTATCTAACGAAATGAAATTCAAATTTTGCATTGACTGCCTTACATTCTCAATATTTAATTCGACAATGCCTTGAGTCTGCATTAACTTACTTTGCTTATGGACTTTTGGATAAAAGGCAATCCCTTTCAATAATTGCTTGAACTCATCGGGCGATAGATTCAGGCTTGAAGCCATAAAGGCAATGGAAGATACTTCATTATTCAATGCATATTGATGAGCCTTGAACCAACCAGAGACGATTACGGAAACATCCTCAGCCCGCGATGAATAAGCAGATGGTGAAACAGCAAGTACATCTAAAATCTGACCAGGTATTTCAGAGCTATCGAAAATAGTTTTGCCCCCAATGGACCTCACTTTTTCACTATTGGGAGGATATAGAACTGCAGCATCGATCTTACGATCATAGAGAGCCCTTGGCATCTCAGAAACTAACATGGGCATCATACTTACATCATCGATTGAAAGGTCGATAGATTTCAATGCCTGTTCCAAAACAAATGGTCCAAATGAATTAGCTGCTACCGCAACTTTTGCACCTAGCAGATCGGAGACAGATTTAATTTTCAAGGACATAATCTGATCTCCACCGACCGATTCATCCAATACCAATACAATGACAGGACATTTCTTTGGCTGTTTTGAGCAAATATCAAGAATATCAACAGTAGTCAGTTGAACAATATCAAGATCGCCTCGTAAATAAGACCGTACCACTTCAGATTGATCCGTCAACGAGACAATTTCCGCACCAGGAGCTAAACCCTTAGATACTGCTAGATTGAGATATTCGTAGCCAGGCCATTCTGAATGTGAAATTTTTAATCGATTAGCATGCTCAAGTTTGCATCCAACTAGCGATAGAGACAGAGCTAAAAACGTGAACTGCGATAAATGCTTAAGATAAGAATATTTCAAAATGTATACAGTAATACTGTTAGCTTAGCAAAATCATGCCATATAGTCGGCAAACTAAGAGAACTCTCAGGCAGATGGTCATTTATTCTCAGTTTTTAAATTAGAAGAGTGAGTTGATCATACAAGAGGAGCAAGACTCGCAGAATCACTCAACAATTGGAACTTTGAGTTTAAAACTTAATGAGTCTGCTTACGATTGAACTATTGAATGGTTAATTGCTAAGAGGGTACGAATAGTCGTTCTAAGCAGACTCCCAGTCCAAAACTTACCCAATACTGGCTATTAATTTAGGTGCGTCTCAATACACTTTGCCATCTCTTCAGCGGATAAAGGCTTTGATTTAAAGTAACCTTGAAAATAATCGCAACCATATGACTCCAAGAACTGAATTTGATCAGCATTTTCAATGCATTCAGCGCAGACTTCTATGCCTAGCTCGTGTGCCATAGAAATAGTCCCCTTAGAAATCGCAGTATTTGACAAATTATGTGGCACGCCATTAACGAAGCTACCATCTATTTTGATGCACTTAATAGGCAATGCCTGCATGATAGATAATGATGAAAAGCCTGTACCATAATCATCAATACAAATATCGATACCCATTTCCGACAGTTCATTAAATAATTCCTTTGCTTTGTCTAAGTCAGTTAATAGAGATGTTTCGGTAAGCTCAATTTTTATACACTTTGGGGACACATTGTATTGATAGCATATTCTCTTGATTTGATCAGGGTATGAAAAGCCTGTGTTTTTATAGTATTCAACTTGAACAGCTGAAAAATTTATTGATATAGAAGTATATTGAGAGTTTTGCTTCCATCTGTGAACTGTTTTGATTGATTCTTCCAGTGCCCAATCCCAGATGCGGTGAATGTGTCCTGTAGATTCTGACAAAGGGATGAAGACATTAGGGGGAATATCTTGGCCTTCATGCTTCCAGCGGCATAATACTTCTATCCAGGCTATTTGATTGGATCTGTTAAATATCGGTTGAAATGCAAGTTTAAGCTCTCCCTTTTTTATTGCAACCGAAAGGTTCGCCAGCATTTCTATCTCCTCATCGGTTTTAGTCTTTCTTGTGGAGACTAGATGAGATGGATGGATAAGGCTATTATGCAGATGTTTTTGTGTCTTTTTTCTAGATAACATTCTTTCATCAGCCTTTCTAAATGCATCGATAATTCCTCCTTCCTGATTTGACATGTATACACCAGTAGCTGCGTTAATTCCTGCCGCAATAAGTTCGTTGGATAGGCGAGTTGCTATGCTACTAGATATATCGGTGGTTGATTCAAGTAAAATGCAGAATTCATCACCTCCAGTTCTAAACACTTTGTCCTGCTTGTTTCTAATTAGGCGTTTTAAAGTTGCTCCTAGTCTTTTGAGAACTCGATCACCAGCTTCGTGCCCAAAATCATCATTAATGCTTTTAAAGTCGTTAAGGTCGATAACGGCCACACAATACTGAATTGAATGATTAATCTTTTCTCCATGTTCATTTCCAAGTGAATCCCATGCTTTTCGATTCAAGCATCCAGTCAGACTGTCAATGAAAACACTTTTCTCATTCGTTATATCTTTAAAAATCCATACACGTGATTTTAGTGTATTTGTGCCTGGTATGCTAATACTTTTCCTGAGAAGTGTGCGACCGTCCTTGAACCTTATTTCATCTTGCCAGTTTTCATCGTTTTTGTAAAGTGATTGAATCGGCTTTAAGAATTCTTCTGGATATGAAATCTTTGTTTTGACATGATTTAAAAGTGTCTGATTGTCATTGCTTGCTAAAATATGGTGAGGTATTCCCCACATGCTTGCGAATTTATTGTTAAAATAAGACACTTTTCTGCTAGAACAGTTTATTACCAATATTCCATCCAAGAGCTCATCCATAACAAGCTCAAGCACCTGAGTCAAGGAGGAGTGGCTATTCGCTAGATGGTGCATTGAAGAGAGACGTTGCTCTATCAATGTGATTATACGAGTTAGATTTCTTTTTTACTCGTGCCTCATCGAGTTTTAACTCATTGTTTAGTCTACGATAATACTGTCCTAACTCCACGCTTCGACAACGGATCCGAGCCCTTGGATTAGAAACTGTTTGTGTTGTCTTCCTTAATGTAACAGGTCTGTCGGAATTATTTTAACCAGTTCACTCTGCTCCAATTCATCCAATGATTTTGGCACTCGTCATCATTTAGGTGTGCTTTTTCGCCAGGGACCGGCGTCTGCAAAATCTAGCCTTGTTACAGGTCAGCTTTTCATCGTGCTGATGGCGATCTATGGCGAACCATCTTGAACACTCAACTGATGAGGCATCCTCGCTAACAGCCCAGCCGTCAATCATTGCTGCAGAGCGTTCCTGTTCGTCATCTTCAGCAGAACCTGGGTGTTATGAATTCTGTTATCTACACTCTTGCCCGTTTTATCGACCGGATCTCATCCTCGAACTTCAATGTCTGAGCACCGTTGATGGACTCAGTCGCCATCTTTTCTGCAAAGGTGAGTGGATCTCTCACAGGTGTGTCTGTGTGATCACTGGAATTCACAAACAGAACCTCTTTATTGATCATCTCTCGGAAGGGAAACTTCTAGCTTTCACCATTACCAGCACCATCCGCTTCTCCAGATTGAACACCAATCCTGTTTCCCTTTGAATCGATCACTACGGCATCCTCTGGGGAGCATGTTCAATGCTGGCCTTGAGGGTTTTGCTTGATATTTGATTCGATGCAACAGGATTAGTTGTAACGCCTACTCGAGAGAGAGCCGACGAGTGCACATGCTTGGAGTGGCAGTGCAAGTGTTTTTTTTAGGTCTGTTGATCAATTGTGGCTGCCTCTAGGTCAATCAACTATCCGTGAGAGTTTCCGCCTCTCCATCATTGGCTAAATCTGAACAGGGTTTAATTCCACCTTGTAGCTCGTGGCCATTGTCCGTGTGCGTGAAGCGACTCCATACATTCCAATGGACATCCGGATCAGGGATGTTTTCCAACGTCAACTCTTGATTACTGATCTGAATCATGGAGTGCCAATGATTGGATGTGGGCTTTGTCTTTTCAGTGTGGCTCGAATCACGAATGACCGTATCCCCTATTTGGGGGAGCGCTTTTTTCTTCAAGACGAGAACCACGTGACGGGCCCTTTCTGTCATCCATGTCCACCCGCCTGATCACCCCAAGCCAGCTGTCGCTGTTCTGACCAGTCCAGCGATTGGGGTGTGCTGGTAGCAGTTGAAAACACTCAATCTCTTGGAAGGCAGCATGCCAGTGGTGATTGGGCTGGATCTACAGCTGTTTGCCGATGGTCTGCGCCACGAGCAAGCGTTGCTCAACCAACCGTAGAGACGTCTACGCCGTCACCCAGGCTGCGATCAAGCACGGCTTCGCCGTCATCCACAGATCTCCCTCTGCCATGGCGGTATTCGCTGCAGCGCCGATCTGTTAAGCAAGCTCGAGACGCTGTCGGCAAGCTCGCCAGCACCATCACCAGTTTTGTCTTGTCCCATCTCACGGCTCTAACTGAAACCAGCGATCGGGCCTGAACGTGCTGTTGTCTTTGTCAGTGTCTTCTTAACTTGCCCATTAGGCATCCCCCGGATGGGGGATGGACAATGAGACGTGTCATCGAAAACTCAAAGAAAAAGAGCGGCTTTGTAGGCCACCAGGCCCCATGTTGCTCAGTAGTTTTTGCTTCCCTTGCTGCCAAGCAATTCAGGCGCAGTTTCCCTGATTCTGAACAACCCACATCAAGAGAAGATCATCCCGCCCACCAAGGCACAAAACAGCACAACTCTCCATGCCGGTTGCCTCCAACAGACCAACAGCAGAAATGCAGTGATGGCAAGGCTGAACTCAGTGCCACCACGAATTGCTGTCTGCCAGACAGGTTGAAAGAATGCTGCCAACAGAATTCCGACGACCGCTGCATTGACCCCCCTTAATGCCCGACGCATCGCAGAGAGGCGGCCAAGGTCACTCCAGAAGGGCAAGATGGCTCCGATGAATAGAAATCCTGGAGCGAACAAAGCGATGAGTGCCGCCATGGCGCCAACGAGGCCGTGAAGCCCGGCCTGTAGGTCAAAGCCCAGGAATGCCGCAAAGCTGTACATCGGCCCAGGTACGGCTTGTGCAAACCCATACCCCGCTAAAAAGTGATCAAGCCCGATCCAACCGTGGGGAACAAGGGACTGCTCCAAGAGGGGCAGCACCAGGTGCCCACCCCCGAAGATCAGCGCACCGGTCCGGACAAATCCACTGAGCTGCTGAACAACGAGAGGCCTATCCGATGCCGAAAGCCAAGGCAGAGCTAGCAACACCACCAACAGACATCCCAACAACGCCAAAGCAAGCGACCGCCTGAGCGGAACGTCAAGACGGTTCGACTGCAAGGACGCCTGCTCTGGAGGAGAAAGGACCACAAGGCCCGCCAGACAGCCAATCAACAAGGCCAGCAGTTGCCCCCAGGAATGAGGGACGATCAGAATCAGAACCGCAGACAAAGCCATCAAGGTGGCTCGCTCCCGATCTGGGGCGAGTGCCTGCTGGAGCGAAAGAATCGCCTGGGCCACAACTGCCACGGCTGCCACCCGCAGGCCATGGATCCAGCCATCGCCTAACCAGTTGGGTTGAGACGAGAGAAAGGCTGCGGCTACAACCATCAACACCGCTGAGGGCAACGTGAAGCCAAACCAGGCCGCTAGCCCTCCCAACCATCCAGCCCTGATCAAGCCAATGCCCATCCCAACTTGGGAACTCGATGGTCCTGGCAGCAATTGACACAGCGCGACGAGTTCGGTGTAGGCATCAGCCGTGAGCCAACGTTCGCGCAGCACAAACCGTTCATGAAAGTAGCCAAGGTGGGCTACAGGACCTCCAAACGATGTGCAGCCCAAGGCAAAAAACTGAAGGAATACCTCCAGTAAGGCAGACATAGTGAAGGGAACGTCTCTTCAAGACGCTAGTTAATCTAAAAAACCACATGGATATCTAGAACACACTGTTCCTCTTCAAGCAAATGGCCAACAAAAAGCCCCGCATTGTGCGGGGCTTGCGAAACTTAGGAGCAAATTGTTGGAGACATTCAGTCGGAATTCAATTTACTCAGGCTGATTTGATTATTTGCCGATCTTTTTCACCGCAGCTTTGGACTTCGCCAAGATGTTGCCCTTCAATGGAACAAAACCAAGAGAGGGCGCAACTTTCTGTGCTTTGCTGCTCAGCATGTAGTTCAAAGTATCTTGAACCGTCTTGGCCTTGGCACCGTTACCAGTTTTATAAGCCAGGACCCATGTCAAGGTTGCAATGGGGTATGCACCTTTTGCGGATGGATTGGGGTTTTTACCTGCCAAGTCTTTGTCGAGAGAGATCCCATTCAGTGCCTTGGCTCCAGCTGAAACTGATGGCTTCAGGTATTCACCAGATTTGTTCTGTAGTGCTGCAGCGACAACTTTTCCCCTGATATAGGACTGGTTAACGTAACCAATCGCTCCAACTTTATTTTGAATCACAGCTGAGACACCTTCGTTTCCTTTGGCTCCGACAGAATTCTTGCCAGGCCACTTCACAGACTTACCCGTTCCTAATTTCCATTCAGGAGAAAAAGCCTGCATGGAGTTTGTGAAGGCTTTGGTGGTGCCAGAGCCGTCTGAACGATGCACCCAGGTAATGGGGCCAGCGGCACAACCAAGATCCTTCCAGTTAGTGATCTTGCCTATCGCGACACGCACGGCCTGAGTTTGAGTCAGCTTCAGGTTGCAGCCAGGCTTGTTGTAGCCGAACGCAATCGTGCCACCAACCATGGGGATTTGGACGACGCCGCGCTTCACCTTGGCCATGTCCTTCTTTTTCATCGGATCGTCCGATGCACCGAAATCAACTGTGTTTGCCATGAACTGACGGCGACCAGAACCAGAACCGACGGACTGGTAGTTGACCTGTGGTCCCCCAGAGTTGGCTAGGTCTGCAAGCCAGCGGGTGTAGATCTTTGCTGGGAATGAAGCCCCAGCTCCTGTTAGTCGAGGAGCTGAATGTGTAGAGACTCCAGCTCCAAATGCAACTAAAATAGTGGCAATTGAAAGCTTCTTGAATGAGTTCATGAGTGATGAATTGGTGATGCCATTTTTGACACATTTCGACACTAGTTCCAAGAAGATGTAGGTACTGATAAGAGCAGTTCAAGGTATTGTTAAGCTTCAATTAAGTCGTCGATGTTATGTTGTTAACGCGACAGGGTCGTGTTGCCTGGATTGCAGGCTATTAGTTTCAATTTTATTTTGCTTGTTTTGTATGTTTTACCAGATGAATCAGATGCTTCTGAACTATCCACTTTGTTGATTGCGTCAACACCGCTGCATCAAGGGGCGATCGCCAGAAGCAGGGGCCTGGTGATTTGTTCTGTCATTCTCTGATGAGTCCTCCCGTGAATTCACCGCTGGATCAACGATATCCAAGTAGTCTGTGTATACAACTATACAAAAAGTAAGTCGTCGTTAATGCGTTCAACGCTCGGATACTTGATCAAGTAACCCCTGACACAGGACGCAACCTCTTTGTGAGATGAAGCTGGTATTGCCTTCAGTCATTGACAATGACTAAGACCATCAAGCCAAAAACCATTGCAGATCTGGAAAGCGGTTTCCCCTCCTACTGCAAAGCCTTACGACGGTTGGTTGAGGCGGGCAGCAGTCTTGAAAAAGTTAAACGAACAATATGCTGGGATTGCCTTCAGCGTTTGCACTCTTCACTCCCTAATATTTATCACTCTCCTGAATATCTCTTTTATAAGTATATTCGTACGAGATTGATACTCAAGGAAGTTTAGTTCTTCTCTAGAGCTCTCTTTCCTTTCGGATTCTGCTCGCCCGATAGATGTCTTGCTCCGGGGAGCTTTGCTGTTGAAGCATTCAGGATTTTAGATCAGATGATCCTCCCTTGGAGGTCAGGCTTTTTTGGCGATCAATCGAATTGATATCGGCGGTGGCTCTTCGTCTCAGCAAGCAATCAGTGGCCAATCAATGGATGATTTCACTGGACATGGTGAAGACTCAAGATATCAAACTAGCGGCGAAATAACGTGGATCCAGTGTATAAAAAATTTTTACGAAAAATGGCAACGTCAAGACTGACATCCCTAGGGCTCATGTCCATAGTGTGAATTTGATCAGTCCAGATGACTTCTCCCACGGACTTGTTTCAGGACTGGTTGATCAGATTCGATTCTTTGCTTCAGTCAGGCGACCCTACAGCCGTGATGCCGTTATTTGCTCCGGATTGCTTCTGGCGTGATTTGGTTGCATTTACTTGGAATTTAACGACAGAAGAAGGGCCTGCCGCCATCGAAGCAATGCTGTATGAACGCTTGGCTGACGTGGCGCCGAAAGATTTCCGGATCGTTGGAGTTCCTCAGGACGTTGATGGTGTTTTAGACGGTTGGTTTTGCTTTCAAACCCGTGTGGCTCGCTGTCGAGGTCATGTCCGCCTGCGTCAGGGAAGGATTTGGACGCTTCTTACAGCGATGGATGCTCTCAAGGGGCACGAACAACAGGTTCGCGAACATCGGCAGCGCGGTGCTGAATTTGGCGTTGATCGCCAGCGTTTGTCATGGGCGGAGCGTCGTGAAGCAGAGCAGCAGTCTTTGGGGGTCACGGAACAGCCGGATGTCGTCATCGTTGGCGGCGGTCAGGCCGGTCTAACCCTTGCCGCTCGCCTTCGGCATCTGGAGGTGCCCACCCTGGTGCTGGAGAAGTTGGCCAGACCTGGCGATCAATGGCGCCGCCGCTACAAAACCCTTTGTTTGCATGACCCCGTTCAGTACTGCAAATTCCCTTATTTGCCCTTCCCTGAAGGATGGCCCCTCTTTGCTCCCAAGGATCGGCTTGCCGACTGGATGGAGGCCTACGTCAACTTGATGGGACTGCACGTCTGGTGTGGTTCGCCAGCCCATAGCGCGAGCTTTGATCCCGACCAGGATCGTTGGCTGGTACGTACAGAGCGTGACGGCCAGTCGGTGGAGCTGCGACCCCGCCACCTGGTGATGGCTTTGGGAGTTGCGGGCTATCCGAACCTGCCTGAGATTCCTGGTGCTGACAGTTTTATTGGAGAGCAGCACCACTCCAGCGCCCATCCCGGACCTGACGCTTATCGCGGCAAGCGCTGCGTGGTTGTGGGCTCAAATAACTCGGCCCATGACATTGCCTCAGCTCTATGGAAGGTCGGAGCGGCAGAGGTGACGATGTTGCAACGCAGTTCGACGATGATTGCGCCGGTGCCGGCGCTAGAAAAATTTGGTGCCTGGTCTATTTATTCAGATGAAGCAATACAGCAGGGCATCACACCTGAGCAGTCGGATATGACGATGGCTTCGATCCCCTACAAGCTTCTACCGAAGTGGCAGAAGCCAATTTATGACGCGATGCGCGTTGAATATGCAGACTTCTATACCCGGTTAGAACGGGCCGGTTTTTTACTTGATTTCGGGTCTGACGATACTGGCGTGTTCATGAAATTTCTGCGCAGAGGCTCTGGTTATTACATGGATGTGGGTGCTTCGGAGCTTGTGGCGGATGGTCGTATCAAGCTTCGTAGTGGGGTCGAAATCGAACGTTTCACTCCTGAAACAGTGGTGCTCAACGACGGAAGCATTTTGGAGGCTGATCTGGTGGTGTACGCCACTGGTTATGGCTCCATGAATCGTTTCTTGGAGGATCTCATCTCACCCGAAGTGGCAGCGAAGGTAGGCAAGGTTTGGGGGCTTGGCTCTGATACCCCGAAGGACCCCGGTCCCTGGGAAGGTGAGCTTCGCAACATGTGGAAGCCCACTCAAGTGGAGAACCTTTGGATTCATGGGGGCAACTTGCATTTGTGCCGTCACTACTCGCTTTATTTGGCGCTACAGCTCAAAGCCCGCTTAGTTGGTCTTGAGACTCCGGTTTATCGTCGATCACCTAGTTTTCATCGCTCATGACGTTCTGATTCATCAAAAATATGTAGGGATGAGCTAACAATTTTTAGATCAATTAGCGCTAAATGGACAATCAATTGTCGTTTGCAGGAACTTGTGCACGGATCAGAACAGGAACGCGTTTAAAAGCCGGCGTTCCACAGGCCTGATCAGATACCCCACGCATCAAGACATTGGCTTCCGGGAAAAACATCAGTCCGCACCCCTGCCTGATCGATCCTGGGATTAATTCAATCTGCTGAAGGGTCCCCGCTTCACCCTGAACCGTGACTTGATCGTGAGCTACAAAACCAAACTTCTGCAAATCCTCAGGGTTAATCAGTAGTGTTTGTCGGTGGGGCATGCCGCGATACCGATCAGCTGTCTTATACACAACCGTATTGTGCTGCCCATGGCTGCGGGCAGTGATGAGATTGAGCACAAAACCCCGCTCACCATCGGCCAAACCACCAAAGTGATCCACATCAGGAAGAGTCAATTCTGGCAACGGCGTTGGCGTGAGCTGAGCCCGTCCGTTTGGGGTGGAAAAACGGGGCACTGGAAACACCCTGCCACTCACTTGGAACTCGCGATTGGTGGCATCAATACCCGCCATTCCCTCATATCCTGGCACCGTCTTGGCAATTAATTCACGCACATAAATCGGATCCTGAAGACGTTTCCAGTGGATCGGATCATCACCAAAGATGCGATGCGCTAACTCAGCCAAAAATTCCACTTCGCTGGACAGATTGGCTCGTTTTAAATGAGTGCTTCCAGGCTCATTGAATCGAACCCAGTTATTCCCCGACTCCACCGTTGTGCGATGGGGCGTCTCAAAACGATTAAAGACCGGGAGGAGCAAGGTCTGGCGAGCACCAAGCCCATGAAAATGGCCCTGATTGGGTTTGGTCGCGAGATAGGCGATGGTGTCAATCCGCCCGAGTGCGCGACGCGCCTGGGTGCTGTCCGGATTGGCGCCAAAGAGATTCCCGCCAAGACAGAGCAGTGCATCCACCTCACCACGATCGGCAGCCTCAATCAGATCCCTAGCGTGAAAACCAGGGGTGCGACTCAAGGGGCGTTTGAGCAAGGCCTCAAGGGCCAGTCGCATCGGTTCGCGCAAGCGAACTGACACCCCCATCGAGCCAAACCCCTGCACGTTGGAATGACCACGGATTGGCATCGTTCCCGCTCCAGGACGGCCCACATTTCCGCTTAAAACAGCCGAGTTGGCGATCGCCTGAACATTGGTGGTTCCATTGGAGTGATGCGTGATCCCCATCGCCCAGGCGAACACCACAGCACGGCAACTCGCCAAACGGGCAGCGGTGTGTTCCAGCTCTTCGCGACTGAGGCCACAGCACTGGGTGATCGACTCCCAGCTGGTGACCATCAGTTGGTCTTGTAAGGCCTCCCAACCGTCGCTATGCGACTTCACAAAGTCCCATGCGATAGCGCCACTCTCCAACCAGGCCTTTTGAAACCCAAGGAAGACGGCCGTATCGGATCCCGGAATCGGTTGCAAATAAAGAGACGCGATCTCACTGCTTAGCAATAACGAACGGATCGGGAAGGCAGGGGAACCAAACTTGAGCAGACCCCCCTCAACAACCGGATTGATCACCACCACCGTGCCCCCTCGTTCCCGGAGCCGAATCAATTCATTCATCAAACGGGGATGATTGGCAGGAGCGTTGGAACCCACAAGCACCACACCATCGGCTTGACGCAAACTCTCCAAGCTCACATTGGAGGTGCCACTTCCGAAAACGCGAGTGAGCCCCACACTGGATGGGGCATGGCAAAGATCTGAGCAATCCGCGAGGTTGTTTGAACCTCGGGCCCGCATCAGCAACTGGAGTAGATACGCCGCTTCATTGGAAGAGCGCCCCGAGCTGTACGAAGCCACCCGCTCAGGAGACGAGGTCTTGAAGGCCTCAGCAAGAAGGGCATACACCTCGTCCCACTGGATCGGTTCGTAGAAGTCGCATCCCGAGCGCTGAATCAGAGGGTGTTCCAGACGACCTAACCGGTCACAAGAGGATGAATCCAACTGCTGCAGCTCCCCCACACTGCGACGCTTGAACACATGGCGGGGAACAGCCGGCTGCAGTTCGGCCCGGATCGCTTCCACGCTTTTGATGCAACGCTGGAGCGGCTCCCCGAGCTCATCGCGAAAACCACCGTTCTGGCCACCAGTGCCCCACGCACAAGACAAACAAGCACTCTTGTGATTCAAGGTTTGCCAGAGCCTTTTGCCTCTGCGGCTGATCGTTGCCCGTCCCCACCCAGTGATGACGGACCAACCGCCACCCCGTTTCATGCCGCCCTGAGGCAAAGTATTGGAATCGATATCCATGATTTCAGATATCTAACGGTCTCTTGAAACTAGATAGCTCTGCTTCATTCCAGATGCATTCAATACAAATGCAATTTTTTCCTGGCTTGGCTGAGCATGAGCACTGATGGCTGAAGTGAAGACTCAACGCTGGGGCACACCTTCCATAAACGATCGCCACTGCAATCGATCAGTCATCGACCCGACTCGAGTCAGCAGGGGGCTGACCGTACCTCAATGGGCAGAAATGGAGAGGCATCGTTCCAATTTCCGCCACGAATCAAAGTGGAGGCACGCCTGATTGGAGAGCCTGGTAGATACATCTGAGACGGCATTTTTATCTCCACCACAACCCTGCGCGCCTGATTAAGGCTGCCTCCACCATTATCCAATCTGTGTTGTCAAGCTGGTGCATGGTAAGCACCCCCTAACAACAACACCAGATAAACTGTGCACGATTTGAGTTAAACAAAATCTGTAAAATTTTGCGGTAGGTTCAACAAGTTGTCGCCGCCTCCTCCGAAGAATTCCTCTTCGTCATCGATGCCAATAAGTGCATCATTGCCAATGTCGCCGACCATAATCGGTTCTAAGGGAGTCGAATCATCAGGATCGGTGCTGTCATCATCATTCGCCCCCCTAATTGTGATTGAGATCTCTTGATCAACGAACGCACCAAATTCATCGGTGGCTCGAACGCTGAACAGTTCAACGACCTCCTCGTCTTGCTGCAGAGCTTGGGTGGCAGCACTTTCGTTATCAAGCGTGAAGGTCCAATCACCAAATCCAAATTCATCAAGCTCGAACGTTCCGTAAGTCTCAGACGGTGTACCTAGGATGGACCAGGTCTGAGTTGCACCGTCAACATCCTCCGCTATTAAAAATCCCAAGGCACTGGATATGCCTGGCATTTGTTCGCCAAAATCATCAACACCAGCTTCTGTGACCTCTCCACTAAGGGTCGAGTTATCAACATTGACGACAGGTCCATCGTTACTTCCATTGAAAAAAAACTCGATCTCTTGATCAACGAATGCACCAAATTCATCGGTCGCTCGAACAGTAACGGTTTCAACTGCGAAATCGTCTTGCCACAGGGCTTGCGTCGCTTCACTTTCATTATCAAGCGTGAATTTCCAATCTCCATTATTTTCAAGCTCGAATGTTCCGTAGCTCTCAACTGTGTTATCTAGGATGGACCAGGTCTGAGTTGCACCGTCAACATCATCCGCTAATAAAGCACCTGATGCACTTGATATACCTGGCGTTTCATTTCCTTGATCATCAACACCATCTTCTGTGACCTCACCAGTGAGATCCGATCCCCCCGGATTGATAACAGGAGCGTCGTTACTGCCGCTAACGGTGATGGTGGCGGTGGCGGGATCACTGGTGGCGTTGCCGGCACCGCTGTCATCAGTCGCCGTATAGGTGAAGGTGACATCACGGGTTTCGCCCTCTGCTAGGTCCTGGAAATCACTGCCTGGATCAAAACTGAACGTGCCGTCGTTGTTATTGACGATGGAGCCTTCAGCAGGCTCGCCGGTGATGTTGAGACCCTCGAGTTGATACATCCGCACCTGGCCGGATGAGCTGCCATTGCCGTCGTTGAAGCGTGCACCGATGGCCACGACACTGCCGTCGGCGGACAGAGACACGGACCAACCGGACTCATCAAGCGCCGCTTCTCCATCGATGTCGGCTCCAATCTGCGTCCAGCTGTCGTTGACGTTCTGATACAGCCGGACATGCCCGGAGTTGCCGCCATTGCCATCGTTTTTGTTGGCCCCGATGGCGACGACGTTGCCGTCGGCGGACAGGGAAACGGACCAACCGGAGTAGTCATTCGCCTTTTCTCCATCGATATCCTCTCCGATCTGCGTCCAGCTGCCTCCCGTATTGCGATAAAGCCTCACCTGCCCGGATGAGGCGTTATTGCCGTCGTTGTTGGGTGCCCCGATGGCTACGACGCTGCCGTCAGCGGACAGGGCCAGGGAAGTGCCGGACTCATCACCCGCCGCTTCTCCATCGATATCGTCGCCAATCTGCGTCCAGCTGTCGTTCTCGAGTTGATAGAGGCGTACCTGGCCGGAGTTGTTGCCATTGTCGTCGTTGAAGGGGGCGCCAATGGCCACCACGCTGCCGTCGGCCGACAGGGACACGGAAGTGCCGGACTCATCACCCGCCGCTGCTTCATCGATGTCATCGCCAAGCTGCGTCCAGCTGTCGTTCTCGAGTTGATAAAGGCGCACCTGGCCGGAACGGCTGGACCGCCATCGTGCCCCGATGGCCACCACGTTGCCGTTTTCCGACAGGGACACGGAAAAACCGGACTGTTCAGACGGAACTTCTCCATCGATGTCTTCTCCAATCTGCGTCCAGCTATCGCCTGTATTGCGATAGAGCCGGACGTGGCCGGAGGCGTTACCAACAGGGTCGTTCAAGGGTGCCCCGATGGCGACGATGCTGCCATCGCCCGACAGGGCCACGGACGTGCCGGACTGATCACCCGCGGCTTCTGCATCGATGTCATCTCCGATCTGCGCCCAGCTGTCTCCGGTATTGCGATAGAGCCGCACCTGGCCAGAGGAGCTGCCATTGCCGTCGTTGAAGGGTGCCCCGATGGCCACGACGTTGCCGTCGCCCGACAGGGAGACGGAATAGCCGGACCGATCAGCCGCCGCTTCTCCATCGATATCGTCGCCAATCTGCGTCCAGCTGCCGATCGCAAAGGTGTGGCTGTCTGTGCTGTCGGCGTCGGTTTCAGTGAAGTTGCCAATAACAGTGGGGCCATCTTCTGTGGCGTTGATGGCGACAGCAGCTGCCACCGGTTGGTCATTGGTGCCCGTAACGGTGACGGTCACGTCCTGGCTGGCGTTACCACCGTTGCCATCAGCGACAGTGATCGTGAAGGTTTCGCTAATCGTCTGTCCAGCGGCGAGGTAATCGACAGCGGAATCGGCGACGGAGTAGGTCCAGCTGACGGCACCAGTGCCATCAGCGGTGGTGTTATCACTGACGGTGGCAGTCAGGCTGCCGAGAGTGGTGGACGTTTCAGCCGTCTCGGTGGACGTGGTTGTCGATGCAGTGACGGAGACGCTCTGGACATCGCTCAGATCGACATCAGCGATAGCGAAGGAGCCGGAATCGGTGAGTGCAGCGCTGCCTTCATTGACATCAAGTTCAGCGAGTTCAGTGACAGCACCTGTGACATCGATGGCCTCGGTGACGGTTGGAGCATCGTTGCTGCCAGTGATCGTCACCGTGATTGTTTGATCGGCAGAAGCGCCGAACTCATCAGTGACGCGTGCACTAAAGGTTTCGCTGACCTGCTCTCCTTCTTTCAGGGCTTGGGTTGCAGCACTGGCGTTATCAAGCGTGAAGCTCCATGCACCAAATTCATCTAGGGAGAATGTGCCGTAGGCCGCTGATGGTGTGCCTTGGATGGACCAGGTTTGCGTGGCATCAGCATCCAGATCGGTTGCCAACAGTTGGCCGCTCACAACAGAGGTGCCAGCAATCACGCTGCCGTCATCTGTTGTGCCGGCTTCTATGACATCGCCACTGAGATCCGAGGCAACAGTATTGATGACAGGGCCATCGTTGCTGCCCGTGATTGTCACCGTGATCGTTTGATCGGCATAAGCACCGAACTCATCAATCACGCGTGCACTAAAGGTTTCGCTGACCTGCTCGCCTTCTTTCAGGGCTTGGGTTGCAGCACTGGCGTTATCAAGCGTGAAGCTCCATGCACCGAATTCATCAAGCGCAAATGTGCCGTAGGCACTGGATGGCTCCTCCATCGTGGTGATGGTGCCCCAGCTGCCATCAGCATTGAGCTTGGCAACAAAGACATCAACGCCACCCGTAGAGGTGAGGGTGGTCTCACCAAAGCTGGCGCTGCCCTCGAATCGACCAGTGATCAATGAGGAGCCATCCGCTAAGGCCGTGATGCCAAAGCCGTAATCGCTTGCCTGGCCTCCGGCTTGCGTGGCCCAGGCGTAGCTGCCATCGGCATTGAGCTTGGCAATGAACACATCATTGCTACCCGCAGCGGTGAGACTGATGTCACCAAAACTGGCGTTTCCAAAGAATCGACCAGTAATCAGGGAGGAGCCATCGGCCAACGCCGTGATGCCAAAGCCTTGATCAAAGGAAGACCCACCCGCTTGGGTAGCCCAGGTGTAGCTGCCATCGGCATTGAGCTTGGTAATAAACACATCAGTGCCACCCGCAGCGGTGAGACTGATGTCACCAAAACTGGCGCTGTCTTGGAACTGACCCGTAATCAGCGAGGAGCCATCCGCCAACGCCGTAATGCCAAAGCCGATATCGGTTGACGTGCCTCCAGCTTGCGTGGCCCATAGGAACTGACCCTGATCATCAAGCTTGGCAATGAAGACATCATTGCTGCTGTTGGCAGAAAAGTTGAGAGTGATGTCACCAAAGCTGGCGCTGCCTCCTGAACTGCCTGTAATCCAGCCTGTAATCAGGGAGGAGCCATCCGCCAGCGCCGCAATGCTGGTGCCTCTGTCGCCTGACCCTGCCGCGCCTCCGGCTTGGGTAGCCCATAGGAACTGACCTTGAGCATCAAGCTTGGCAACAAAAACATCAGTATCAGTGCCACCGGCAGAGGTGAGGGTTGTGTCACCAAAAGTGGCGCTGCCCCCGAAGGCCCCCGTGATCAGCGAGGAACCATCCGCTAAGGCCGTGATGCCAAAGCCTTGATCAAAGGAAGACCCACCCGCTTGGGTGGCCCAGGCGTAGCTGCCATCAGCATTGAGCTTGGCAATAAAGACATCAGGAATGCTGCTGTCACCGCTATTCCCGTCGTAAGTGAGCGTGGTATCACCAAAACTGGCGCTGCCAGTAAATCGCCCAATGATCAGGGAGGAGCCATCTGCCAGCGCCGTAATGCTGGTGCCTTCATCTACTCCCGTTGTTGAGGATCCACCGGCTTGCGTGGCCCAGGCATAGCTGCCATCAGCATTGAGCTTGGCAACAAAGACATCACGATCAAATTGGCCAGACGTTGTGAGGATGGTGTCACCAAAACTGGCGCTGCCACTGAATCGCCCCGTAATCAGCGAGGAGCCATCCGCCAACGCCGTAATGCTCCGCCCTTCATCGTCTGAAGTTCCACCAGCTTGAGTTGCCCAACCGCTGCTTGTGGATGATGTGCCTTGGATGGACCAGGTTTGCGTGGCATCAGCATCCAGATCGGTTGCCAACAGTTGGCCGCTAACAACAGAGGTGCCTGCGATGACGGTGCCGTCATCTGTTGTGCCGGCTTCTAAAACATCGCCACTGAGATCCGAGGCAACAGTATTGATGACAGGGCCATCGTTGCTGCCAGTGATTGTCACCGTGATCGTTTGATCGGCAGAAGCGCCGAACTCATCAATCACGCGTGCATTAAAGGTTTCGCTGACCTGCTCGCCTTCTTTCAGGGCTTGCGTTGCAGCACTGGCGTTATCAAGCGTGAAGCTCCATTCACCGAATTCATCAAGCGCAAATGTGCCGTAGGCACTGGATGGCTCCTCCATCGTGGTGATGGTGCCCCAGCTGCCATCAGCATTGAGCTTGGCAACAAAGACATCAACGCCACCCGTAGAGGTGAGGGTGGTCTCACCAAAGCTGGCGCTGCCCTCGAATCGACCAGTGATCAATGAGGAGCCATCCGCTAAGGCCGTGATGCCAAAGCCGTAATCGCTTGCCTGGCCTCCGGCTTGCGTGGCCCAGGCGTAGCTGCCATCGGCATTGAGCTTGGCAATAAAGACGTCAAAGCTACCCGCAGAGGTGAGGGTGGTCTCACCAAAGCTGGCGCTGCCACTGAATCGACCAGTAATCAGCGAGGAGCCATCGGCCAGCGCCGTAATGCTGGTGCCGTAATCGCCTGAAGTACCTCCGGCTTGAGTCGCCCAGGCGTAGCTGCCATCGGCATTCAGTTTGGCAATGAACACATCATTGCTACCCGTAGAGGTGAGGGTGGTGTCTCCAAAATTGGCGCTGCCTTGGAAATAACCCGTAATCAGCGAGGAGCCATCCGCTAAGGCCGTGATGCTCCGCCCTTCATCGTTGGAAGTACCTCCGGCTTGCGTGGCCCAGGCGTAGCTGCCATCGGCATTCAGCTTGGCGATAAATACATCAGCGCTACCCGTAGAGGTGAGGGTGGTGTCACCAAAGCTGGCGCTGCCAAAGAATCGACCTGTGATCAGGGAGGAGCGATCCGTCAATCCCGTGATGCTCTCGGCAACAGCCAAGTCAAAGTCTGTGGAAGACCCACCCGCTCGGGTGGCCCAGGCGTAGCTGCCATCGGCATTGAGCTTGGCAACAAAGACATCATTGCTACCAGCAGAGGTGAGGGTGGTGACACCAAAACTGGCGCTGCCCAGGAAATATCCCGTAATCAGGGAAGAGCCATCCGCCAATGCCGTGATGCTTCTTACGTTATTAGAAAAAGCTCCACCGGCTTGGCTGACCCAGGCGTAGCTGCCATCGGCATTCAGCTTGGCAATAAAGACATCAGCGCTACCCGTAGAGGTGAGGGTGGTGTCACCAAAACTGGCGCTGCCTTGGAAATAACCAGTAATCAGGGAGGAGCCATCCGCCAAAGCCGTGATGCCAAAGCCTTCATCGTTGGAGGTACCTCCGGCTTGAGTCGCCCAGGCGTAGTTGCCATCGGCATTGAGCTTGGCAACAAAGACATCATTGTTACCCGCAGAAGTGAGGGTGGTGTCACCAAAACTGGCGCTGCCTTGAAAAGAACCAGTAATCAGCGAGGAGCCATCCGCCAACGCCGTGATGCTCCGCCCTTCATCGTTGGCCGTTCCACCAGCTTGGGTCACCCAACCGCTACTTGTGGATGGTGTGCCTTGGATGGACCAGGTTTGCGTGGCATCAGCATCCAGATCGGTTGCCAACAGTTGGCCGCTCACAACAGAGGTACCAGCAATGACGGTGCCGTCATCTTCTGTGCCGGCTTCTAAAACATCGCCACTGAGATCCGAGGCAACAGTATTGATGACAGGGCCATCGTTGCTGCCCGTGATTGTCACCGTGATCGTTTGATCGGCATAAGCACCGAACTCATCAATCACGCGTGCACTAAAGGTTTCGCTGACCTGCTCGCCTTCTTTCAGGGCTTGGGTTGCAGCACTGGCGTTATCAAGCGTGAAGCTCCATGCACCGAATTCATCAAGCGCAAATGTGCCGTAGGCCGCTGATGGTGTGCCTTGGATGGACCAGGTTTGCGTGGCATCAGCATCCAGATCGGTTGCCAACAGTTGGCCGCTAACAACAGAGGTGCCTGCGATGACGGTGCCGTCATCTGTTGTGCCGGCTTCTAAAACATCGCCACTGAGATCCGAGGCAACAGTATTGATGACAGGGCCATCGTTGCTGCCAGTGATTGTCACCGTGATCGTTTGATCGGCAGAAGCGCCGAACTCGTCAGTGACGCGTGCACTAAAGGTTTCGCTGACCTGCTCGCCTTCTTTCAGGGCTTGCGTTGCAGCACTGGCGTTATCAAGCGTGAAGCTCCATGCACCGAATTCATCAAGCGCAAATGTGCCGTAGGCCGCTGATGGTGTGCCTTGGATGGACCAGGTTTGCGTGGCATCAGCATCCAGATCGGTTGCCAACAGTTGGCCGCTAACAACAGAGGTGCCTGCGATGACGGTGCCGTCATCTGTTGTGCCGGCTTCTAAAACATCGCCACTGAGATCCGAGGCAACAGTATTGATGACAGGAGCATCGTTGCTGCCAGTGATCGTCACCGTGATCGTTTGATCGGCAGAAGCACCGAACTCATCAGTGACGCGTGCGCTAAAGGTTTCGCTGACCTGCTCACCTTCTTTCAGGGCTTGCGTTGCAGCACTGGCGTTATCAAGCGTGAAGCTCCATGCACCGAATTCATCTAAGGAGAATGTGCCGTAAGCACTGGATGGCTCCTCCATCGTGGTGATGGTGCCCCAGCTGCCATCAGCATTGAGCTTGGCAATAAAGACGTCCTCGCCACCCGCAGAGGTGAGGGTGGTGTCACCAAAACTGGCGCTGCCTTGGAAATAACCAGTAATCAGCGAGGAGCCATCCGCCAGCGCCGTGATGCTGTAGCCGTAATCGAATCCAGTACCTCCAGCTTGCGTGGCCCAGGCGTAGCTGCCATCGGCATTCAGCTTGGCGATAAAGACATCACCGAGACCCGCAGAAGTGAGAGTGTTGTCACCAAAACTGGCATTGCCAAAGAATCGACCAGTGATCAATGAGGAGCCGTCCGCTAAGGCCGTAATGCTCTGGCCGAAATCGGTTGACGTGCCTCCGGCTTGCGTCGCCCAGGCATAGCTGCCATCAGCATTGAGCTTGGCAATGAAGGCATCAAAACCCGAAGCGGTGAGGGTGGTCTCACCAAAACTGGCGCTGCCAGTGAACCACCCCGTAATCAGCGAGGCACCATCCGCTAAGGCCGTGATGCCAAAGCCTTCATCGTTGGAGGTACCTCCGGCTTGCGTGGCCCAGGCGTAGCTGCCATCGGCATTCAGCTTGGCAACAAAGACATCATTGCCACCTGCAGTGGTGAGAGTGGTCTCACCAAAACTGGCGCTGCCAGCGAATCGACCCGTGATTAGAGAGGAGCCATCCGCCAGCGCCGTGATGCTGGTGCCGATATCTGTTGAAATGCCTCCGGCTTGCGTGGCCCAGGCGTAGCTGCCATCAGCATTGAGCTTGGCAATGAAGGCATCAAAACCCGAAGCGGTGAGGGTGGTCTCACCAAAACTGGCGCTGCCAGCGAATCGACCCGTGATTAGAGAGGAGCCATCCGCTAAGGCCGTGATGCTGTTGCCGTAATCGAATCCAGTACCTCCAGCTTGCGTGGCCCAGGCGTAGCTGCCATCGGCATTCAGCTTGGCAACAAAGACATCATTGCCACCTGCAGTGGTGAGAGTGGTCTCACCAAAACTGGCGCTGCCTTGGAAATAACCAGTAATCAGCGAGGAGCCATCCGCCAGCGCCGTGATGCTGGTGCCGATATCTGTTGAAATGCCTCCGGCTTGCGTGGCCCAGGCGTAGCTGCCATCAGCATTGAGCTTGGCAACAAAGACATCATTGTTACCCGCAGAAGTGAGGGTGGTCTCACCAAAACTGGCGCTGCCCTCGAATCGACCAGTAATCAGCGATGAGCCATCCGCTAAGGCCGTGATGCTGTTGCCGTAATCGAATCCAGTACCTCCAGCTTGCGTGGCCCAACCGCTACTTGTGGATGATGTGCCTTGGATCGACCAGGTTTGCGTGGCATCAGCATCCAGATCGGTTGCCAACAGTTGGCCGCTAACAACAGAGGTGCCAGCAATCACGCTGCCGTCATCTGTTGTGCCGGCTTCTAAAACATCGCCACTGAGATCCGAGGCAACAGTATTGATGACAGGGCCATCGTTGCTGCCAGTGATTGTCACCGTGATCGTTTGATCGGCATAAGCGCCGAACTCATCAATCACGCGTGCATTAAAGGTTTCGCTGACCTGCTCGCCTTCTTTCAGGGCTTGCGTTGCAGCACTGGCGTTATCAAGCGTGAAGCCCCATGCACCGAATTCATCTAGGGAGAATGTGCCGTAGGCCGCTGATGGTGTGCCTTGGATGGACCAGGTTTGCGTGGCATCAGCATCCAGATCGGTTGCCAACAGTTGGCCGCTCACAACAGAGGTACCAGCAATGACGGTGCCGTCATCTTCTGTGCCGGCTTCTAAAACATCGCCACTGAGATCCGAGGCAACAGTATTGATGACAGGGCCATCGTTGCTGCCAGTGATTGTCACCGTGATCGTTTGATCGGCATAAGCACCGAACTCATCAATCACGCGTGCACTAAAGGTTTCGCTGACCTGCTCGCCTTCTTTCAGGGCTTGCGTTGCAGCACTGGCGTTATCAAGCGTGAAGCTCCATGCACCGAATTCATCAAGCGCAAATGTGCCGTAGGCCGCTGATGGTGTGCCTTGGATGGACCAGGTTTGCGTGGCATCAGCATCCAGATCGGTTGCCAACAGTTGGCCGCTAACAACAGAGGTGCCTGCGATGACGGTGCCGTCATCTGTTGTGCCGGCTTCTAAAACATCGCCACTGAGATCCGAGGCAACAGTATTGATGACAGGGCCATCGTTGCTGCCAGTGATTGTCACCGTGATCGTTTGATCGGCAGAAGCGCCGAACTCGTCAGTGACGCGTGCACTAAAGGTTTCGCTGACCTGCTCGCCTTCTTTCAGGGCTTGCGTTGCAGCACTGGCGTTATCAAGCGTGAAGCTCCATGCACCGAATTCATCAAGCGCAAATGTGCCGTAGGCCGCTGATGGTGTGCCTTGAATTGACCAAGTCTGAGTGGCACCGTCAACATCATCCGCTAATAACGCACCTGATGCACTTGAAATGCCTGGCGTTTCATTTCCTTGATCATCAACACCGTCTTCTGTGACCTCTCCACTGAGAGCCGATCCCTCCTCATTGACGACAGGGCCATCATTCGCACCCCTGATCTTTAACGTGATCTCTTGATCAACAAATGCACCAAATTCATCGGTCGCTCGAACCGTAAAGCTTTCAAATACCTCTTCGTCTTGCTGCAGCGCTTGCGTCGCAGCACTTGCGTTATTGAGCGTGAATTTCCAATCACCATTGCTTTCAAGCTCGAACGTTCCGTAAGTCGTAGACGGTGTGCCTTGGATGGACCAAATCTCGGTACCAACATCATCCAAAACTACAGAACCTAATGCAGTTGAGTTGCCTGGAGTTTCATTCCCTTGATCATCAACACCGTCTTCTGTGACCTCTCCACTGAGGGTCGATCCCTCCACATTGACGACAGGGCCATCGTTACTGCCGCTGATGGTGATAGTGATTGTTTCTGAAACAGTTTCACCATTAACAACTCCTTCTGCATTGAAAACATCCAAGACAGTTTCACCATCGGTCAGCGACTGGGCCGCTTCACTGTCAAGGGAATAAGACCATTGCCCTGCTTCATCAAGGGAAAATGATCCATAAAGTCCCTGGCTATTGATTTGCGCTGAAAAACTTCCTTCTACATCGCTTGGCTTTAGACTTCCTCCTATTGACTCTGTCTCGTCTTCATTGATAAAGCCCGTATCTTCCGCTTCATAACCCAATACAATGGGATCATTGATTTGATTGATATTGATGCTGTTGTCGCCAAATTGATTGTCCGTCAGATACAAATTAATTGTTTGAAGGATTCCATTGTCTCCATAAACCAATTCGGCACCATCGCCTATGAAATTGCCTTGCTCATCCTTCTTGCGTGTGAAGTCATACCAGCCCGCTTGAGTAATGGCTTCACCATTGAGGTCCAGAAGAACGTCTCCTAAGCCGGCTTGCTGATAGTCATCAAGGACAGACTGTGAAACAAACTTTCTAAGTGAATTAACCGTATTGCGATTCAGGGTCGCATCTGTGAGATTGATTTCTACAACAACCTGAGTTCCATCCCTAGCGGGGTTTGCATCCTCTAAGTCTGAAGACGCTTCATCTGGGTTGATCGTCAGAGCAATCGGTGTCGCCTGGATGTACAGCGCTCCATTCTCTTCAGCATTTGGAGGTGCTGCTGGATCGATCAACTCTCCATTTTCATCCTGAAATTGCTCATCATTGAGAGACAAACCCTCAATATCGAGAAGATTGCCTTCACTCGAACTGATCTCAACATTATCCGCAATATTTTCGATGCCCCCATTCGTAATGTCGTTGATATCAGTATTCGCAAAAACAATAACAATGCTCTCTTCACCTTCAGATTGTAATTCCACAACCAGATCACTGCCTGTTTGCTCAAAACTTGAGGCAGCTGCAATTAACTCGCCAATGCCATCTTTACCGACAAACTCTTTAAAGCTATTGCCTTCGATACCTATGAAATAATTTGCATTGTTGTCAATAATGACTGTATCTGCATCGAGATCAAAGCCATAAATGATATTGATTTTTTTCGGGTTGTTGCCACCATCCTGCTCACTATTGATGCGAATTGTGCTAGCAGCGTTTCCTAAAATAAACACTGCATCGTCAAAACCAGAGGAAAGAACATCGCCGCTGTCACCTTCTATTTTGATGCTGCCTGCATTGGCCGTAAAATCTGCAGCATCAAAGTCAAATTCACTGGCCAGCTGTGAGGCCAGTTGTTCATTGAAGTTCTCATAAACGAGCATCACATCGTTGGTTTTATAATTCCCCCATTTGTCAACAGTTTCTCCTGATCCATCTCCGTCATCGAGGTTAATGACGAGATGATTGCCTACGATCTCGACATAGCTTCCCTCGATCTGCTGCTGCTTTAATTCCCTACGGAACTGGCCCTTAACCTTGCCGTTCTTTTCCCTTGTTTGCTGTACTATCTCAACTGGGCTGATGGTAAGGTCTTCACCAATGCCTTCCTTAATACCGTCCTTTCGGTTGATGTGTAAAAGCAGATCGGCAATATCTCTTGCTGTTTGAAAGTAGGCCTGATCCCCATCACTGGATTGAGCCAGATTGTTTCCATCGTCAGTTTGAAAGAAGCCTCCATCGAGGCGGATCCTCAGACGATCCTGATCATGAAAAGAGAAATGGCTAATGACATTAACATGGCGACCTTCATCCCTGTTGTCATTGCGACCATCAAAGATAAAAGTTTCCTTCTTTCCGTCTTCACCAATGTAATGATCGTCCCCATCGCCACCTTTCAAGCGATTGCGCTGATTGGCGGTGATTTCCTGATCACGCGTACTTGTTAGGACATCCCCTGCATCAATGACCCCAGCAGCCTCAAGCTCTTCTAAAAGGATGGAACGATCGATACTATTGACGTTCTCAGGCATTCCTAAGGCGCGAACAAGATATTTCTCAATTGTCTGATAGCTGGATGAATCAAGCCCTGAATTCTTAATTAAATGCCCCTGAATTGATGCTTATAGGCTTCTGAGAGTATTCTGAGATTGTTTTGGCTTTTCGCCTTTTTGGTGAAGGACGCGTGTCGTTGATTCGTTTCGTTTCTTTTTGGCTCTTGAAATTTTGTTATTCCTTGAGTGCATGTCAATTTAAGGCCTTAAGAGGAGGTTTGTTCATGTTGGTTAGTCGCCCTTGCTGGGCATGTAGTCGATCTATTAGTGCAATGATTAACTATCTTGGTGAGATTGTAGCTTTTAAAATTTCTGCAGTCATTGTAGGCTTTATAAAGTCGTTGAAAGCATTTTCGCCTGCCTTCTAGACCCAATTTGCTGTTATGAGGGCCAACTTGAATTTCCAGGGCAATGATTAGTGATGAATGCCAATGTAACTTTTATAATTCAGCGAAGCATGGTATTGATCT
Source organism: Synechococcus sp. Cu2B8-bc1011 (assembly GCF_047302735.1). Lineage (NCBI taxonomy): Bacteria > Bacillati > Cyanobacteriota > Cyanophyceae > Synechococcales > Synechococcaceae > Synechococcus > Synechococcus sp. Cu2B8-bc1011. The sequence goes on along the minus strand of NZ_CP138915.1, from coordinate 1,923,818 downwards.
TCGTTGACTCGGTAAGGAGTGTCTGGATTGGGTCTATAAGATATGAATGGTATCGGAATATTTTTGCTCTGAATGCTTGTATTTAGACGGTTGATCTCATTCAGATCAAACCAATGTTCTTTGGTCGATACTGTTTGCGGAGCTTGCTTTTGACTTCTTCTGGCTCCATACCTTCATTCAAGAAAGAGCGTAGTGCATCGGTCTTGGATCAGAAACCTTGAAAACGGTGGCCGGAAAAGCTCACCGCAAGGATTGATCGGGCGATAGCTTGCTTGCTGCGCATCGGTGACCATGCCTTCCGCGACTCTTCCCACCGCGACCTTGCCCAATACTGGTGCGGTGACCGGTCTGAGAGAGACCCTCGATTTCTTTAACGATCCAGCGTTTGCACAGCAGCGCTTTGCCATCCATGGCGATGTTTTTGAAACAAAACTGCTTGGTCAACGCATCGTGTTCATTCGCGGTGATCGAGCCATTGCCGATCTACTCAGCCAGGGCGATGTGCTGGAAGGTTGGTGGCCAAAAAGTGTGCGTGAACTGCTCGGGAAACGCTCGCTGGTGAACCGCAGTGGGCCTGGTCACAAGGCCCGTCGCCGGGTGGTTGGGCAACTGTTTTCCAGTGCTGCCCTCATCCGTTACACCCCTTCGATCCAGGGCTTGGTTGATGAACTGATCATTGAGTTGAGAGAAGCGGAAGCTCCTCTCCCTCTTGTTCCCAGGATGCGCCGTTTCGCCTTCGCCGTGATCGCTACCACCGTGTTGGGCCTGGATGGCTCCAGCAGTGATGAGCTTTTCGCTGATTTTGAGATCTGGTCAAAAGCCCTGTTTTCATTCCCAATTGCGTTGCCAGGAACGCCTTTCGCCCGTGCTCTGGCTTCAAGACAGCGCATTCTGTCGCGATTGAAGGGTGTTCTGCGCAGGGATGGTGCCCGATCAGGTGGGCTTGATTTGCTCAGCGGTGGTCTCGATGAAGCAGGCATTCCGCTTGATGATGATGATCTGGTGGAACAGCTCCTGCTCTTACTGTTCGCCGGTTATGAGACAACCGCGTCATCGCTGAGTTGCCTATTCCGTGCCCTGCTGCTTCATCCGGATGCCCAGTCTTGGCTGTTGTCCGAAGTTCTTGAATATCCCAAGAATGTCGACACCTTGCCGCGATCGCCTCGGCTGGATGCCACGGTTTTGGAGGTGATGCGCCTCACTCCTCCTGTAGGAGGCTTCTTCCGTCGCAATCTGCGCTCGATCAAGCTTGCCGATGTGGAGGTTCCCGAGAATCGCGTGATCCAAGTGACACTGAGATCGACACCTCCTGCTGGAATCAATGAACTTGGCGCCTTTCGTCCGCAGCGTCATCTGGATGGGTCGTTCAATCAGACGCTTTTACCTTTTGGAGCTGGTGAACGGGTCTGTCTGGGTAAAGCCCTAGCGGACCTGGAGATCCGTTTGATGGCTGTGGGCCTGCTCCGTAATCTGAGCTTGCAGCTGGTAGCGGACCAGGATCTCTCGCTACAACAGATTCCCAGCCCCACTCCCCGCGGTGGCCTTTTGGTGAGAGCGGAGCGGAGGTGAAGTGCCGCATTTGATCCAGGTCTTGATTGGATTCACCATCTGCAGAATTCGCAACATCAAAGGGGCCATTGGGGACGCCCTCTGTGATTGCGAGGTCTTGGATCTCAACACCTCAGTAGAAAGACGAATTGCTGTTGATGGGTCGGACTAAAAGCACTGTCTTTGTCCAGAGCCGAAGTTCGACCCTTGTGGCTTCAAAGCCGATGAGCACAACACTCGAGGACTAGTTGTAGTCCTAAGCGAAGTCTGTTCTCGTAACAGGTTGCCTTCAGCGATCAACTCGGATTCAGGAGTTGGTGCTGGCCACGCAGTTCTGAAGCTGCTGACGCAAGGAGTCGTGATTGATGTCACGTCCGATCATGACAATCTGATTTTTGCGTTCTCCAGTCCAATCACTGTCATTGATAGAGAAGCGCTTCCCAGTTAAGTGGAACACATGACGGCGTTCACTCTCCTGGAACCAGAGAATTCCTTTCGAACGAAAGATCTCCTTGGGTAACTGGTTATCAAGAAAATTCTGAAACTTGCGTAATGAAAAAGGTCCGTCGCTTTCAAACGACAGGGAGGTGAAACCCTCGATTGCTTGATGGTGCTCGTGGTGATGGCCGTGATCGTGATGGCTGTGGTCGTGATGGTCGTGATCGTGATCGTGATGGCTGTGGTCGTGATGGCTGTGGTCGCTCTGATTGACGATCTTGTCAGACTCAAATAAGCCCACACTCAGTAGCAGAGCCAGGGGCACTTCACCTTGAATGGAGTGCATGATTCGGGCATCAGTCTTAATATCACGCAGCTTCTGTTCCACCTCTTCAAGACGTTCTTTGGAGACGAGATCTGTTTTGTTGAGTAATAAGATGTCGCCGTAAATCACCTGAGCGCGGCCTATCTGCGTGTGGAGTATTTCATCATTGAAATTCTCAGCATCGATTAAAGTAATGATCGAATCGAGACGAGTGGCGTCACGTAACTCTGTGGCCCCGAATGTCATTGCCACCGGGAGAGGGTCCGCGAGTCCGGTGGTTTCGACCACGATGTAATCCATTTGCTCTGGTCTGTTCAGAATTCTCTCCACAGCCTCTTTCAGCTCATCGTTAATTGAGCAGCAGATGCAGCCATTGCTCAATTCCACCATGTCGTCGTTGGTCGAAACGATCAGATCATGATCAATTCCGATTTCGCCAAATTCGTTGACCAGCACTGCAGTTTTCACCCCCACTTGATTGCTGAGAATGTGGTTCAGCAGCGTGGTCTTTCCAGCACCAAGAAACCCACTGAGGATGGTGACTGGCACTTGAGACGCCGTGGAGCTCGTCATTGCGAGAATGATTCTCATTCCATCTTGGCAGGTAGACGGCCAACCTGTTGGTTGTTCGTTACAAGCTTCTCGCTTCAGATGATTCTAATGGCTGAGCGAACGCTAGTCATTATCTTTCTATGGATAGGAATAATCAATCTAGAGAAGCATTTTTAATGTTTCAAGCGGACGGTTAATGTCATGATAGTGAATATCTTTTGCTTGGCTTTAGAGGATTCGTTGTTACTGCTGATGGGATAGGTTGTAATTTTGAAGTCAAGAGATGATTCAACGATAAGTGTTTTCGTTAAAGGTTAATAAGAGCTCTCTCAAGATCAAAACATGCTGCATGAAGCCGTAGACCTCCAATCTTCCGCGTTGTGCTTTGTTCCTCGCTGGCCGGTTTATGGCTCGTGCAGGCTGCGATGAAGCATTGATCCTCTGTGCCTTGATTGGACTTCAGAGGTCTGGTCGCTCTGAGACCTGCCATCCAGCGGTTTACGTGGAGAACGATAATCATTCTCATGTAATCTTTACGCAAAGCCACTACGAGGAGAGACTCGAACAGCTGATGATGCACTCCACCGCCTCCTCTGGTTCCAAAACGGTATTGACGGTCTCCATGCAGGCAACCGATTTGAACGAGAGGCTCACCACGGGGCGTCAGATTTTTTCAATGGCTGTCGGGCAAGGCAAGCTGCCTCATTGGATTGAATCGGAACTGTTAGGTGGTTCCGTCGGTCAGCAGTATCGATGGCGTCTGGGCCCGCGGGACCGTCCCAGTTGTCTGTCCTACAGCTCGCTGTTACCGAGAAATAGTTTGATTTGGCTCAATCTGGAATTGCTAGATCGTCAATGCGGTGAATTGCGCAAAGATGGTGTCAGCGGATGTGCCCTCATCTCTCAAAATGAGGTGCAACAACTTTTTGAGAAATGGAATGCAGCATTGCAAACCAAAGACCCTGAAGAAGTTGCAAACTTATATAGCCGTGATGCAATATTGCTCCCTACACTCTCTGACTTACCACGAACAGATCATGACACAATTGTCGATTATTTTAAACATTTTCTAGAGAAAAGTCCTAAAGGTTCCATCGATCAGCGTGAGATTATTATCGGTTGCAATATGCTTCAGGATGCTGGGCTTTATAGCTTTAACTTTGAGGATGGAACAACGGCAGAAGCTCGCTATAGTTTTATCTATATGCTTGAAGATGGAGAATGGAAAATTTCCCATCACCACTCTTCCCTTCAGCCAAACGGTTAGTTAACTAAAATGCTTCCTTCTAATAACAATGGTTACTCTCTAGTCCAAAACTTAATGAGATTGACGATCAAGTTTTACCAAGTATTGATTAGCCCTTTTCTCGGCGGTAATTGTCGTTTCACTCCCACATGCTCTCAGTACGCGATGGAAGCTATTGAAATTCATGGTGCTTTGAAAGGATGTTGGCTGACATTCTGCCGTCTTGGTCGCTGCCACCCTTTTCATCCAGGTGGTTATGATCCGGTTCCAGCAAAATCTGTGAACAATGGTTAATTTGTCGTTTATTAAATTGATCTGGCATTGATGTCACAGCTTTCGCTTGAATAGCTCTCGATTTTCCCTGGCAAGACTATTCTCCTTGGTTCGAATGATTTCTCCAGTTCTTAAGTCTGCAATCATTTATGAGTCATTAAACCTTCCAAGACAAGATGGTATTCAATAAGGAACTATTTTGATTTGATCTGGATCGCTTGATCGCGTTAACACTATTTGACTTGATTCCTTGAGGCGTAGTTTGTGTCTACTACAACTTAGTAGTAATTGTATCTTTACGGTGTTGAATTATTTATTCGCCAAGCTTCAAGGAGCGTTGTTCTATATTTGACAATACTTTATCAATTACAAAGCCAAATCTTGAAAAGGTTCTAACATTCTTATGGCTGATGCTTTGCTCACCTTTGATACGATTGAGTTCAAAGCCACATCGATGAAGTCTGTGCATAAGTGCAGCAGTTTCTTCAAATCTCCTGGCCATGTCCTCAAGAGTAAGACAGTCAGCCGTTAGGTTTGATTCCTTCCATATGAATGAAGCCATAGCTTATGCAATAGTTGAAAAGCTGAATTCAGTCTATAAAAAATGATGAATCGATCTGCAGCATTGGGAAATTTGTTACATTTATATTGATAATAAATCGAGGCAAAGTGCTATTCTGAAATTTCGGAAAATATTTTCTTTGCTGACTGAATATGATAGCCATTGATTATAATGGTTGATTGATTAGTCGAACTAGTGATTGTTTGACAGTTCGCTTGGTTTTTGTAGCTATGTGTAGCTAATCACTGTTCAGAGAAGGAGACTCGCGAAGTTTGAATGTATAAACATTAACACCACCACTTGCATTGACCGTAGCAATTGCTTGGTCATTCGGTTTCCATGCAATATCGCTGATTCTGTCACCAACATAAACGCCTCCTAATGGGTGACCGTCCCCGTAATCATCCAAAAACCAGACGAGGAGTGAGCCATCTCGGGAACCTGAGGCTAAAAGAAGACTATTGTTTGCAAAATTCAAGCTAGAAACAGGTTCTACATGCAAAAGTAATTGTCCAGGTGCAGTACCTTCAGGACCTTCACCATGAAAATTCCAAACGGTGATTTGCTCACTTCCTCCAGTTGCAAGAAATCTGCCTGACTGATCAAATGCTAATTGACTTGGCTTGCAGGGATATCCTGTCATTTCTGCATCAAGCTCCGTTGACCTTCTCCAAAAATGAACAGATTTATCCTGACTTCCACAAGCAACTATATCTCCATCAGGACTCAGCACCATGGAGACGAGTGAACCCTTCCATTCAAGATTTTGATTAACAACATCATTCGCTATGTCGAAAAAAATGACTCCGCCATAGCTCGCTGTCGCTAATTCTTTGGAGGATGACCAAGAGATAGCACTTACAGTGCTGTTGTGCTCGGTTGATTGCCAAATCTTTTTTCCATGATGATCAAAAACATACGCATACCTAGACATTGCTACTGCTAAAGACTTACCATCTGGCGACCACTTGAGATGTTCAACCCAACCACGACCGAGTTCAATAGTACTTAAGACACGGTAGGTTTTACTGTCCCAGATCATAATGGATCCATTTTGTCCAGCTGTTGCAAATAGATTATTACTGGGGTGAATGGCCATGGTCAATAAACCACCCTCGTGAGTATTCTTCTTCTGCCAATTTATTTCGCCAGTTAGACCATCAAATGAATATAAACCTCCACAAACATCTGCTACGAGCAAGGATTCACCATTGTGAATCCAAGCGCAAAACATGGCGTAGTCATCAACCACGGCAGTCCAACCTTCGTGGAGCATGCCTTGAGGTTTATAAACATTTAAATCAGACACTGATCAAAACCCTCACGCATGGCAACTTCATCAAGGTTTCGACCAATAAAAACGAGTTGATTATGTCGAGGCTCATCTCCCCATTCTCGGTCGGCTTGAGCGGTGAACAGCATGTGAACGCCTTGGAAAACAATCCGTCGAGATTCTCCTTCATAGCTAATAAACCCTTTCGTTCTAAAAATATCAACACCTTTCTCTGCAAGCAGCTTGCCCATCCATTGATTTAGCTTTTCAGGATCAACATTTCCAGTACGTTCAATAGCGATGGATCCGACTTCGTCGTCATGCTCATGTTCGGCTACCCAAATTCGTTCGACGTTTGTTGGAATATCCGGATTGTCATTGGAATTCGATTGACCAGTGGATGAGAATTTCTTGAGCTTGATATCAAATTCTTCAGCAGTATGCTGAGTAAATAATCCAACTTGGCATGATTCTAGCAGGTCTAATTGAAATCTCTTTTGTCCTTTTTGTTTCAATAATAAATTGACATGTTCACCGATTGGAATTGATTGATTTGGCTCCAAATCAATCGGTGGGTGAGCATATAATCTTACACATTGTTCAGCACCTAATTTCAATGAATTCTCATCTGTTCCCTGATTAAGACGCACAATGATTGACATTGTTGGGTCGGGGCCTTCCTCGAGGCTTAATTCATAACTGCCTTTCTCAAGATCAAATACGCCTGTCCATTCAAATGGATACTCTGGCTCAAGGAAGGTTGGACGTCGTGCTAGCACTTGATCCAAATCAAAAGCGCTTAGGTTTAAGACAGTCTCAACAGGTACATTGGCTTCTTTACTTCTTACAATACGTGCCATTCTATTCATCTCTCGAAGACGCGATTCAAGATCATTGAGATCTTTATCGCTCACTAAATCCGTCTTGTTTAGAATAAGAACATCTGCAAAAGCAACTTGTTCTGAACTTTCTCCACTGCGACCAAGCTGTTGTTGAATATGGGCTGCATCGACTAGTGTTACGATTCCATCCAATGAAAATTCATCGCGTATTTCGTCGTCCATAAAAAATGTCTGGGCGACAGGGCCAGGATCAGCAAGGCCAGTAGTTTCTACTAGGATATAATCAAATTTATCTCGTCTTTTCATTAGGTTTCCTAAGACTCGAATCAAATCTCCTCTTACGGTGCAACATATGCACCCATTTGACATTTCAAATACCTCTTCATCAGCATTGATCACAAGGCCTTGATCAATACCAACTTCACCGTATTCATTTTCGATCACAGCGATTCTTTTACCGTGCTCCTCGCTCAGAATTTTGTTCAGTAAGGTTGTCTTTCCCGATCCTAGAAATCCGGTTAGGATAGTAACAGGTACTTTTTGATTCACTTTTAGCACAAAAATTATATCTATATATTAAAGCGACTAAGCTCAAGCTGTGAGAATGATTATCATTTCTCTAGGTTTTGTTTTAAATTCCTTTTGCTTTGATTTATGCGATGTCATTTGGTTAGCATGTATTAATAACCCTTCTCAACTGCATACTCTTTTGCCTCTCTTATTCAAGCTAGAAAAGAATATCTTATCCGATCTCAGTGGAATAATCCAAAAAGCCTGGATCAGATAATTGTCTCATCTTCTATCTTCCCACTGTTGATCACAAGGTTTATGTTTTCTGATTGATATTTGCCCTAAGTTTTTTTTGATCTTCTGCCTCGCAATATTAATTCGAAAATATTTTGCTCGATAAAATTTTCCCAAACTCTTGGTGTAATCCTAAGCGACCGTTTATTTGTAAGAACTGATGAGCATGTTCTGCCAAAATTTGCATTTCTCTCTTTGATCGCGCTGGTGCTTCCATCGCTACCACTACCTGCAATCTGCATCTGAGATGTCTTATTTTCTTCAGCCACCACGATCGCTCTCCTGATGGATCAAAGCCACCACTAACAAATGAAACGCTCGCAAATCTCGCCCCTGGTTGTCGGCTTAACTTTTGTTGTTCAAGAATTTCTGTTGGTGTCAATAATTCAATATTGCACCAAACATGTCTTCGCAACATATATTTCAAGATTACTCGAGATGTATTGATGTAATAGAGTATTGGTCCAATGATCGAACATGAGACAATCTGACGTAGCCAGCCAAAGTATTTTGGATGCCAACTGCTCATGCTGGGTAGTGGGCCTCTCCATGTTGGTGCAACAAGAATGAGTTGCTCCCACTTCTCTGAATAGTCATCAGCCAAACTTAGTACAACACAAGCGCTGTGACCAGCCGCTATGACTGTAAGATTTTCTTGCTTGTATTGCTTTAGGTAATCAAAAATGGCCGATAGTGCGCTACGTAGAATATCAAGATTGTATTTCAATCTTGGTCTATCACTATCTCCAAAGCCAGGCCAATCAAAGCTAATGATCTGGTATTTATCCTGAATAGAATCGACAAAATTTCGCCATTCCCCCCTGCTAGACACAGTGCTTAGTGCTGGTAGTAAGAGCAGCATCGGGGCATCCTCTGGGCCTCGATGTTCAACAACCAGTTTAATGTTTTGTCCTGTGTAAAAAAACCGAATTTCATCGACAGATCCGCCCAGGCGGATTGTTGTCTTTGTTGTTTCAACATTCATTGTCTCTTGCTTTGCCTATGCCATCTCTTAAATCTAACTCCTGCTAACCTTTAGAGCCATGATCTCTAGGATGCTTAGTAATTGTATATGGTTCCCGAACTTGAATTCTATCGATCGTCTCTTGCTCTCTGAATCATCTATTTTTCCTTTGTCTTTTGATCTAAGTGTTCTGTCAATGTTCTGCTTTTTCTGTTGAGCCTCTCGTGAATATTCTCGTTATGTACCATGATGAGAGTGTCCTAATACCTTTTTCGTTACTTATATGCTTGATATCTATTCGATATTTGATCTGTATTGATCGTTCGTTTGTTCTCAGCTTTCTTTACAGCTGATCTAACCAGCTTAGCAATTGCTTTCGATGTTTTTCCGATAAGTCTAGATAGTCATTTTTGCTTTGTAGTGCTTCACCTCCATGCCAACGTATCGCTTCGTCAATTGTTCTGGCACGACCATCATGAAGAAAACCTGCGCCTCGGTTGACTGGTTGCGTCATTCCTAGTCCCCACAATGGGGCAGTCCTCCACTCAGAGGAGAGACTTATCCCCTCTTCTACGACACCATCATCTAGTCCAGGTCCCATGTCATGAACTAAAAGATCTGTATACGGCCAGATTTTTTGATTATTCAGTACGGCAGCAACTGCGTCTGGGCTAAAGCCAGTTTGTTGACTTGGAACATGACACTTTGCACACTGTAATTGATCAAATATAAGTGTTCCACGACTGACCACTTTGCTTGATGCTTGTTTCGCAGTCGCAGGAGATCCAAGGGTCTGAGTGTAATAGGCCACACCAACGAGTTCGTTCCAGCTGATGTCTGCGGGCTTTCCATCAGCAGCTAATCGACTGTCAGGACCAGTGGCGGTTGTAAGCCCCATATCCTGCTGATAAGCATCTGCACTCTGTTGAAGCATGCTTGTCGTCGTTGATTTCCAACCGAAACGACCGATTCGAAGTTCTCCATCTTCATCTTCAACCCAAACAGGTCGTCCTGAAATGTGATCGCTATTCAGATCATCTGGATCAGCATTCGCAAGCAGATTTGCCTCAGGGATCGCTTCAAGCAATCCCAATCCAATCATTGGTGGAGCAATCCTTAAGGAACTTGCCACGGTGACTGGCGAGATTTCAGCACCATCTGGTTTCGTAAGCTTGGCTTGCATTGTCCGTAAACCATTGCGTTCAATCCATATCCTTTCAACCGTTGCTTCTGGGCTGTGGCCATAAATTGCCTTGTCTTGCAATTGAAACCCTAGTCCTGGTACTGGTTGATCACCTTCTCCCTCTCTCATCGCGATTCGAAATAGAGATTGACCAGCAATTGGACGCCCTCGTCCATTTAACACATGGCAGGAAGCACACGACTTTGCGTTATGAATCGGTCCTAAACCAGCGCCAACATGACCAACCAATGGAATGTGGCTTTGATCAAAAAGTGGATCTGTTTCTACATGGCGATCTAGCTCTGCCTCACTGAGTCCAGCAGCGGGTGTTGCATATGCGGTGAATGATCGATTAAAGACTGTCATCTTCCCAGCGGCTTTCTGTGGATCACCAACTCTTGCCCACATGGGCCTCTCCAACTTTAAAAAGGTACCTAGACCTACTGTTAGGAGAAGGGCTAGGAATCCGACTAAAAATTTGGAATGTGAATATCTCATTCTTACATCCCCTCAAACTACAACTTGATACACATTAAAGTTTTTTGAGTCAATCATCCAATCTTTGCCTTCAAAGCCTCAGTCGTATTAAATGCTTGCGAAATTGCTTTAATCAGTTTCTGAACTTGCTCTTGGGTCGCACCATCATCAAGCTTGTCATTCAGACGCGTTGGTAGTTCCTTCGCCTGTGCGAGCGCCGCCTTCAATTCTGCTGTCAACTGATTGCTCAACTCAGGATCCTTAGCTTTGGCATAGTCCTGCATTTTCGATTTTTTCCAGGCCAGTTGAACTCCTTGTAAGTTTGACAAAACATCAGCACCAGTGTTCCCACTAAATGTACTTTCCAATTCCCCCTTTCCGCTAGCCAGTGCTTCTCCCAATTTAGTGTTTCCTACTTCATCAAGACATCCTGCCATCCCTTCAAGGATGTCATTCACTGTTTTAGCAGGATATGCTTCAACATCAGCCTTACCAAACCCTCCTGGCCCACTCCATGCAGCTAATAGCTCTTTAGCATTTGATTCTAAGTTATTACCAGCAATCCTTAAATAAGCTAGCTGCTGAGTCGTTAAATCAGATGCCTCAATAGAAGCATCTCCGTCTCCGAAAATCACATATTCAATCCCGTGAAAACCTTTTCCTGTTGTATCTAGAGCATCAAAATTTTCTTGTGTGAAATTTTTTTCAGAAAGAGCCTCAGCTAATTCCTTATCACTGACTGGCCAGTCGTCAAGATTAGGGTCGAAATTTTCTGTTTCAGCAGGGCCATAAGCCCAAGTTTCCGTTGTTTCCCAAGTATCACGAGACTGCTTCCACTCATCACGAGCTGTTTTAAGATTGACAGAGTTTGGATTATCGATCAGAGCTTGGAGTGCCTGATTAAGCCTTTCTGTTCCACCCACTAATTCTTTATAACTAGGTAAAACCACATCATTGACTAAAGCCCTGCTGACATCTTGATCTGTTGGCACAGCCTGCGATTTTGACGTACAGGCACTCGTGATCGTTGCTGACAAGCCTGCTGCCATCAATATTGATGCCAATTTTGTTCGTTGTTTCATGTAATCACCATCCTGTCTTTTTCAATATGGGTCATTCTTTCGCATGGTGATGCCCTGATTTGCTATTGCTTGTTTCTTTTGATTGGTTTGCGTGTTTTCGATGTTGTCTGCTTCGATTGTTCTATGTTTTCTTTATGATTTAGTCTCCCAGATAGTGTTTTGGTAAAATGTGCACTTTGATCGTTGATTGAATTGCTTTCTAGTGTTGATGTCACTCTGCAATCTTTGTAGTTCGGCCAATTCGATGTCCCCTTTCTCTTGGTTTCGGGTTCAAATGGTGGCAGTACGACGCTCTATCTCCTATATTTGACGTCGCGTGAGAATGATTATCATTTTCACGCTCTTTTTCGTGTGAGGCCCATCTTGAAACTTTTCCATCAACTGCTGGTGGCTCCAGCTGCCTTGGGCCTTTTGGCACCTGTGGCTGCGAACGCCACTGAGCTCAACATCAACGGTGTGTCTGACTATGCCGCGACCTCTGCATTGAGCAGCCGCGAACAAGTCACCAGCATCACTCAGTTTTCCGACGTTTACCCAACCGACTGGGCTTATCAGGCTCTGAGCAACCTGATCGAGCGCTACGGCTGTGTGGCCGGTTACCCCAACGGCACGTACCGCGGCAACAGGGCAATGACCCGCTTTGAAGCGGCTGCTCTGTTGAACGCCTGTCTCGACCGCGTCACCGAAGTGACCGACGAGCTCAAGCGCCTGATGAAGGAGTTCGAAAAGGAACTCGCCATCCTCAAGGGCCGTGTTGACGGTTTGGAAGCCCGCGTTGGCGAACTGGAAGCCACTCAGTTCTCCACCACCACCAAGCTTTCTGGATTGGCAACGTTTGTTGTTGGTGCAAATAATTTTTCCGGAACCAAATCAAAAGCCGATCCAGCAAATAGAGATTTTGGTGCCACTACCTTTAACTACGACCTTCAGTTAAGCCTTGAAACCAGTTTCACTGGCAAGGATTTGCTGTTGACAGTCTTGAGGTCAGGCAATTTTGGTGATAACTCTGTATTCGGTGGCAATCCAAACGGCTTGTCAACGTTAGAAACAGCATTTCAGGAGGATTCTGGTGCTAATTCTGTAGGTATTGACAAACTCTTTTATCAGTTCCCTGTCGGTAACTCACTGACTTTCACGCTAGGTGCTCGTGTTGGTCAGGAAGACATGCTTGCCGTTTGGCCTAGTGCATATCCAAGTGACCCAATTTTGGATGTAACCACGCTTAATGGTGCACCAGCTGCTTACAACAAAAACCTGGGTGCAGGAGCTGGTGTTAGTTGGGCTACTGACAACGGTTTCAGTGTCTCTGCGAATTATGTTGCTGCACAAGGCTCTAATTCAGACCCTAATTCTGGTGGCATAGGAACAGAATTTTCTGAAGCTTCAGGAACTGTACAACTTGCGTATGAATCAGAAAACTGGAACATCGCCGCTATTTGGTCGGGCGTTCAAAGCCCATCTGAATTGGTCGGTGGATTCGGCACTACCTTTGCTGCCGATAATTACTTCTCTGGCCGTAAAGCCTTTATGAATGCTTGGGGCATTGGTGGTTCTTGGCAGCCACAAGACAGTGGTTGGATACCATCGATCTCTGCAGGTTATGGTTACAACTCTCTCTACGCTAAGAATGATGGAGATGTCAGGGCAAGTCAGTCATGGAATGTTGGCCTGGAATGGAGTGACGTTTTCTTGAAGGGTAACAATGCAGGTATGGCTGTCGGACAGCCTGTTTTCGCAACAGATTTGAAGGGTGATGAAGTTCCTGTAGATGGTAATTACGTCTGGGAATGGTGGTATCAATTCCAGGTTACCGACAACATTAGTGTTACACCCGCATTGTTCTATTTGAGTCGTCCTGAAGGTCAGAATACTGATCTAAATGGTGGCGATGATGCTTTGAGTCAGCTTGGTGGATTAGTGAAAACAACCTTTAACTTTTAAACTACGTCCTTCGTTCTTTCTTGTTTAATGTCCTCTCATGTCTTTGTTACCCTCAAGCCTTCGTCCTAAATCTCTCTGGTCTGTCTCAGGAACTCTGCTGCTTATGGCGGCTCTTGTCTCCTGTGGCACTGCACAAAAAACAGATACTAATAGCGATCAATCAAAGCTAAACGTTGTTACAACGTTTTTGCCAATCACTCTGTTTACGGAAGCGGTCGCCGGTGAGTGTGCGACTGTCACGGCCCTGATTCCACCCAACCTTGGCCCCCACGATTTTCAGGCCACTCCTTCTGACATTGCTGCCCTGAGTAAGGCTTCAGTCTTGGTTAAGAATGGTTTGGGTATGGAATATTTCCTCGACAAGCTGACCGATTCAGCCGAAAACGACTCGCTTCAGGTGATTGACACCAGTCGCGGTGTTGCTGTGATTGAGTCGGATGAGGACGAGGGTGGTGACCACGACCATGACCATGATCACGATCATGGTGAGGTTAATCCCCACATTTGGTTGGATCCACTCCGCGCTGTCCAACAGGTCGAAAACATCCGTGACGGTTTGGTCAAGGCTGATCCAGATTGTGCTGACGGCTATACCCAACGGGCGTCTGCATACAGCGATCAGCTGAAGGAGTTGAATACAACCTTTGCCACTCAGCTCAAGCCTTTCAGTGGTAAGACCTTCATCGCCTTCCATGACTTCGCACCCTATTTCGCAGAGCGTTATGACCTCAAAGCTGAGTTTGTCGTTGACGTTCCCGACATGAACCCCACTCCCGCGGATCTCCAACGCGTGTCCAACAGAGTGGAGCAGACCCAACTCAAGGCTCTGCTAAGTGAACCCCAGGAAGGTGATCGCTCTTTTAACGCCGTAGCAGAGGATCTTGGTGTCAACGTCGTGACCTTTGACCCATTGGAGACTGGTTCGGAAGAAGCGTCGAAACAACCCGACACTTACTTTAAAGTGATGAAGAGCAACGTGGCCTCCCTCATCAAGGCCTTCGGCGGCTAGTGATGAGCGTGAAAGAAGCAGTCCTAACGGTTCATGATCTCAGTGTCGAACGTCGTGGACGTTTGGCAGTAGAAGGCGTTTCCTTCGCCCTTCCCGCAGAAAGTGACACGGCCCTCGTTGGTCCTAATGGAGCAGGAAAGAGCACTCTTGTCTCTGCTTTGTTAGGGCTGCTTCCTCACGCATCTGGTCGAGTTGAGTTGTTGGGTCAACCCCTTGATGCGCATGGTTGTTTACCGCGTTCTGTGCGTGCGCAGATCGCCTACGTACCCCAAAACCTTGTGGTTCAAGGTTTATTGCCTCTCACCGTTTCTGAGTTTGTTGGGTTCGGATTTGATTTGCCGGGGCCACGCCTGCCCTGGAGATCAGGGAAGCAGAGAAAGGATGCCGTGTTGACGGCCCTAGAGCGAACTCAAACCTGTGATCTACGTCATCGCCTGTTGACTGAACTTTCAGGTGGTCAGTTGAAGCGGGTGTTGCTGGCTTTTTGCCTGGTACGTCCTCGTCGATTGCTCGTGCTTGATGAAGCGCAAGCAGGTTTAGATGTTCATTCCATTGAGCAGTTTCAACAACAACTCCTGGAACTACGTCGTCAGGAAGGCTGGACTGTTTTGCAGGTGTCTCACGATCTTGAGATGGTCCGCCGAAGCAGCGATCAGGTGCTGTGCTTAAACCGAAGTCTGCGCTGCAGTGGTAGTCCTGAGGCAACCCTCAGTGAGGAGCGTGTGGGTGAGCTTTATGGACTGAACATGGTCTCTCAGCGCCATCAGACCCATGGCTGAAGCAGATTTTTTAAGCCTCCTGTCTGAGCCGTTCATGCAACGCGCCTTACTTGGCGGCATGCTCACCGGAGCCCTTGGCGGTGTACTTGGCAGCTTTGCTGTTCTGAGGCAGCTGTCTTTTTTCAGCGATGCTTTAGGCCATTCATCCCTGTTAGGAATCACCTTAGGCATTTTGCTCGGGGTGAATCCCACCCTTGTTTTGATTCCTTTTGCTGTTCTGTTCGCACTGCTTGTTAGTCAGTTGGTTGAGCGCAGCGCTCTTCCCACGGATGCGCTTCTCAACATTGTTTATTCAAGTTCACTTGCAATAGCAATCTTGATGCTTAGCCGTGTAGAAACCTATCGAGGAGGAATTCAACAGCTTTTGTTCGGGGATATCCTCGGAATAAGTCGGCTTGATGTTATTGTTATTGCCGGTTTTCTGGTTGCAAGTGTTGTCTATCTTGGCCTGAGTATGCGGGCTCAGGTGTTGCTTACTCTCAATCAAGACTTAGCGGGTGCGATGGGAGTTCGGACGCGTTGGCATGGTTTGGCATTTATCATTCTTTTGGCTGTTGTTGTTGCAATATCAATAAAAGCCGTAGGCGTTTTGTTGATTTCAGCTTTTGTTGTGATTCCTGCTTGTGCAGGTCGATTGCTTAGTCGAAGTTTTCCTATTTATGTGATCATCTCATCTGTCATTGGTGGTGGGTGCGCATTGCTAGGACTTTTGTTTTCAGGCTTGTCAAATCTTCCTTCAGGGCCTTCAGTCGTGATGGTTCAGTTTCTAGGGTTTTTGCTTGCGATGTTACTTAATAGCCGAACACGTTCCAAGGTTGAACCCATTTGAGGTTTGTTCGTTATTTGGTTTTTAATTGCTTTGAAGGGGGCTCCCAGAACTGGTTGGATCAACTCTGCTCTGTTTTGAATCCGATTGAGCGCTCCGCCGGTATGGATAGGCAGTGATTCAACTCTCACTTTGAAACAACGTGCTCTGGCCATCACACTGTTGGGAGCTGCCTTTGTTCCTATCGCCGCAACTCTGGCCCCACTTCCAGAAACACCTGTGGCACTTTCGCTCTTAAAACCAGCAAAAGCAGCAAGTCCCCTCGCCACCTCTCTCCAGGGAAAACCGGTGATGGTTGAGGTTTATGCAACCTGGTGCAGCGCTTGCCAGAAAATTAAGCCGGTCATGAACTCTCTACGCCAACAAGAAGGCAACTCAGTGCATTGGGTGAGTTTCGATGTCTCTAATACCACCGCTGCTCAGACTTCTGCTGCACGAGCAGAGAAACTCGGCTTAGGGCAATTCTTTATGCGCAATAGGAGTCAAACCAGTCTGGTCAGCATCTTCAATCCAGAAACCGGCGAAGCAGTTAAAACGTTTCGTGCGCAGACCAAGCTTGATCCTTATCTCCAGGCCATCAAGAAAACTCGCTTCATGCTTGGTCGCTGAAGAGACATGGCAACTTCCACTAGA
This sequence comes from Synechococcus sp. Cu2B8-bc1011, assembly GCF_047302735.1. Classification (NCBI taxonomy): domain Bacteria; kingdom Bacillati; phylum Cyanobacteriota; class Cyanophyceae; order Synechococcales; family Synechococcaceae; genus Synechococcus; species Synechococcus sp. Cu2B8-bc1011. The sequence continues at coordinate 1,907,061 of NZ_CP138915.1, read as the reverse complement.
CATCTCTGGACATCACGCCGCGCTCAGTTCTTGGTTCTCGCCTTGATCGCAGCGGTTGTTGTCATTTCTGCAGCGCAGCTTGAGTCAGCCGTTCTGTTAATCAGTCAGAGCTATGCAGATTGGCTCACACGTTGGACTGGGCAAAATGCCTGGGCTGTATTCGGGTTGCCAGCACTGGCCTTTGGAGGCGGACTGATTGCCAGCGTGTCTCCTTGTGTGCTTGCGTTGCTTCCCGTACAGCTCTCTTATCTGGGGGCTCAAAAGCAGCAACGCCCAAACCCTGGCAAGGTGATCCAGTTCAGCTTTGGCGTGGTGACGGCCTACAGCATTCTTGGCTTGTTCACATCCTTGGCAGGAGCACTGATCATTGATCACCGAGGTGGATTGTTCGTCACTGCAGGTGTCATCGTGATTGCCATGGCTTTGCAGTTGAAAGGTTGGGGCCCCCGGTTCCCCTGGCATCGCCTCAATGTTGGAGGCATTGCAGTGCCGAGATGGATCCACAGGGTTGTGGCAGGCCCTTTCTTGATTGGATTCACCTTCGCTTTGGTCACATCTCCCTGTGCAAGCCCGGTGCTTGCCGCCGTACTTAGTGCAGCTGCAGCCACAAGCACGCCACCGTTGGCAGTTCTATCAATGGTTTTGTATTCCATTGGATACAGCATGGTGATCTTGCTAGCAGGATTAGGTGTTGAACTCGGTGGTCTGCGCCGCGCCCTGCTCAAACGTGGGGAGCAGATCACGGGAATTAGTGCCATGGTTCTGCTGACATTTGGTGGGATCTACCTCTGGACTGGGGTCCAGGATCTGGTGCTGCAGGGTCACACGTGAGCTCTCATGAAGCCATCAGTCCTGAGGAGCTAGCCCTCCTCTACGACGAACATTCAGCTGCTGTGCATCGGCTCGCCTTCAGCCTTCTCTCACAGCGACAGGAGGCTGAAGATCTCACTCACGATGTTTTCGTACGCTTACAACGTGGGGGCTTCGATTCGAATCGTGGGGAAATCCGTCAGTACCTTTTGCTCCTGACCCGATCGATGGGCCTCAACAGAATTAACAAACATCGCAATCGCCGACGAATTCTCGAACGATTTCGTCCAGCTCACTGTCAGCAGGATCCAATTGATCTCCAGGCCGTTGATTCCCGATTCCGACTTGAACAGGCCCTGGCTCAGCTCTCATCGCGTGAACAACAGATCCTGGCCATGAATTATCACCAAGACATCAGTCAAAGCAACATTGCAGCATCGCTACAACTGCCACTGGGAACGGTCAAGACGATCAGTCGTCGGGCATTGCTCAAACTCCGTCATGCACTTTCATCACAAGAGGAAAACTAACAATGACTTCGCGTTCACAAATCCACGATGAATTCAGCAAACGGGATGAACTGTTAGCCGGGAAGGTGCTGGGCAACCTCAGTCCCGAAGAGCAAACAGCTTTGGCGACTGAACCATTGTCTCAAGAAGAGCAAACTCTTCTTGAGAACCTGCAAACAACCCACAGCCGAATTGAGAATCATTCTGCACCGCCACTTTCTGATGCAGTCAGAGAGAGACTTCTGAATTCGTCGATTAAAAAAAGCACCTCCAACCCCCAGAACTGGTTGATTGGAGCCTTACTTCTGATCCTCGCGATTACTGGCGTTGAGCTTTATCAATCCAAACTGCAGATCGCTTCTGTGAGAAGAGAAACGTCCCCCATCTCTCTACACCCTGGTGATCAAAGGGTGAAGCTGCATGCCACGACACTAGGAAAGATGCAAAGCGCGCATGGTGAGGTTCTCATTCGTCCTGGACAGGCAAGCAACCTCCTCACCTTGAATCGACTGCCGCAGGCTCCTGAAGGAAGGCTTTACCGCCTCTGGGCTGTGACGCCAGACGGGGTTAAAGGCTGCGTTCACTTTCTGCCGGATCAGGCAGGCAATGTGGTGATGACCATTCCACCGCAACCCACCGGATCAGCAACAAAACTGCTGATCAGCCTCGACCCCCTTTCATCTCGTGAAAAGTCGGATGCTCAACCAGAAGAACTCGTGCTGACCGGCGCCATCTAAAAATTCCGATCAATCATCATCAACCCCAGTCGCACAAGAATCAGCTCGAAGTCCTGTGTGGCTTCAGCGACCACGAAGGCAAGTGTTGCTCGCCAGGGTTGATTCCGCTTGTAGCCAATGATTCCAATGGCAGCGTCTACGAGTCGTCATCCAGCTCATGCCCAGCCGTGCTCACGTTCAAACCGCACCAGCCGCATGATCGTGAGCAGCCCAACACCAAGGCCATTCTCAAAAAGAAGCCTCAGTTCATCGCTATCGAATGTCTGTTTCGATACCGAATAGCGACCTATCTCATGGCCTATCGCTAAGACCACGATCAGACTCACCAAGTGATCCTCATGTCGGCTTGATGACTCCTTCTGTCGTGACTTATGCCTTGGATCGGTTAGCAGATCTCGGTATCGGCCATGTGTTTGGTGTACCGGGTGACTATGCCTTTCCAATCAATGATGCGGTGGAGGTGCATCGCCGCCTGAGCTGGGTGCCCTCAGCCAATGAGCTGAATGCGGCTTACGCCGCTGATGGTTATGCCCGCCGCCGAGGCGCTGCCATCGTCTGCACCACCTATGGAGTGGGCGAACTGAGTGCTCTGAATGGCCTGATGGGATCAATGGCTGAACGTCTACCCGTGTTTCATCTGGTAGGCACTCCCAGTCTTCGGATCGTGCGACAAGGGCTCATCTGTCATCACACCCTCGGCGATCGAAACTATGACCGCTTTGAGGCCATCTCTGCTTCTGCAAGTTGTGTCAGCGCCAGGCTCACGCCCGAAAACGCCGTCATCGAATTGGAGCGGGTGATTGATAAAGCTCTGGAGGAATCCAGGCCTGCGTATCTCACCTTTCCGATGGATCTGGCTCTCATGCCGATCACTGGTACGCCGATCCAGGGTTCTCCTCTTGGTGTAATCGATCAACACGACAGTGTTGCTGCGGAACTTGAGGCTGTCCTTGATCTCCTGGAGGCACGCATTGCCTCAGCTTCACGTCCAGTCGTGCTCCCCACCATCACCTTGAAGCGTTTCGGTCTAGTGAATGCATTCGAGGAATTTCTCAAGGCCTCCGGTCTGGCTTATGCCACGACCCCCATGGACAAGGCACTACTCAGTGAGCAACACCCCGCTTTCCTCGGGATGTATAACGGCGGTCGGTCAACCCCAGCTGCCCTGCAAAGTGTGGTGGAAGATGCCGATCTGGTGGTCGATCTAGGGGGGCTTGTTTTGGAGGACCTGAACACTGGCCTCTGGAGTGGGTCACTCGATCCCAACCGGATCGTTGCTTTGCATGCCGATTGGGTCCAAGCCGGACATCAGGTGTTCACGAGTGTCAGCATCAGTGATGTCTTGGCAGGACTAACGAGACGCTTTCAGTCCTCGTCGAAACGTCTCTCTTACTGGGGAGAGCATCGACCCGTACAGCCCGCTCCCATGCTTCCCCGTGTTGGAGCGCCAGATCAACCCACCGATTCAGCAAGCTTTTACCCCCGCTTGCAGCAATTCCTGCGCCCCAACGACCTGTTGTTATCCGAGACCGGCACATGCCTTTTGAAACTCAACGCCATCCGGCTACCGGACGGCGTGACAATGGAAAGTCAAACCCTCTGGGGATCGATCGGATGGGGCACACCGGCAGCTCTTGGATGCGCTTTAGCTGAACCCGAGCGTCGGGTCGTTTTGGTCACCGGTGATGGCGCCCACCAGCTCACGGTGCAGGAAATCGGGGTGATGGGCTTTACAGGGGTAAATCCTGTGGTGATCGTTCTGAATAATGGCCTCCATGGGATCGAGGCGTTGATCAGTGAAACGGGACATGCCTACAACGATTTGCCGCCTTGGCGCTACGCAAACATTCCTGCTGCCCTTGGCTGCAAGGGTTGGTGGTGTGGACGGGCTGGAACCGTTGCGGAACTTGAGCAAGCATTCTCCGCAATCAGCGCTCATCAAGGTGCTGCTTACCTCGAAGTGCTCATTCCTGCTGAAGAGAGCCAGCCCCTAGCCGAGGAGGTCATTGAAATCTTTCACCAGACGACGACTCCTAAATCGGCGTTACCTGACTAAAGGCTCTCCTATGGCAATGTTCAACGGATCAGCTGTGCCGGGTCGATACAGAGCATTGATTCCTCTCGCTAATGGCAGCGATGATGATCGTGCTGGGAGCTCCCTTTGACCGTTTCCAGCTAGTACGAACTCAAGGGATTGTTCTTCGATCATCAGAACACCATTGTTGACATCTGTTGCTACCAACTGCATTGATAACGTCTGCTCAAGCCGTGTCGTATTGGCTGCTTCCCGGCGGGAAGGATCAGGCGGCATTGGATCAACTTTCTGCACTGGCCTGTCAGTCGGTCATGGCTTGTACATTGCCTCCGCATATCACGCTCTACAGCGAGCCTCTTGATGGCGCTCCTGATGCCAGCCAAGAGCAAGTGATCGATCGACTTCAGAAGCTCGCCGATTGCCGTCAACCTGTGCAGCTTTGGCCTAAAGCGATTGAAGCCACTCGGATTTACACGCAGAGTCTTGTTCTTCGCTTCAACACTGGAGCCAGGGCCGAACTGTTCCCTTGGTTCATCCAGCTACGTCAACGCTCAGCGTCTGATTGCGGCTACCGGCTTGATCCGCATCTGAGCTTGCTGTATTGCCAAGACACTCTTGAGCGAAGGCAGGAGCTAGCCCAGCGACTTCCACTTCCAGAAGGTCCACTGTTGTTTCAGCGGATCAGCGCAGTCACTCATCCGCTTACGATCAACGGCCCCGCCGATATCGCTGCATGCTTCACCATTCACACCTGTTCTTTGTCTTGATCCCGTAATTGAGAGGTTCAACCAAGAAGTTCCTTTTTTAAATGTGCAATACGTGTCAATAATTCAGCTCTCTTTTGTTGCTTTAATAGGTTAGAAGTCACAAAGCGAACCAAAGCCACAAGCCCTATAAGCTCTGCAATACTCCCAAGCACACCACCAAAAAGAGGTAGTTGATTCATTGAGTGCAATAGATTAACCGTCATTAAAAGTGCCAAACCAAGCAGGATCGCTCCGAAAATGGAGAGAAATACTGGATAGATGTGCCTAAATCCTTCAAGATTGAGTCCTCGTAACGACTCCATTCCTTGCTTGAGATACTCAAAGAGTTGAGAAACATTAGGTGGAGTCTCTTTGCTGTCTTCGTCTTGGGAAGAAACAACATCAATTTCACCAGCTTCTGGAGCAACAGCTATAACTGGTTCCGGAAGTGATTGAGGTTGTTCTGCTTCCTCTGAATTCAGCTCGATAGGCGAGACCACATCTGGCTCTTTGAACGGCAACTCCTCTTGATTGGCTGAAGTGTCTTTCTCCATCTCACCTATCAATAACATCTCCTTACTATGAGCCAATATGATGCAAGAAGAATGTGGATTTAAGGAAACATTAAATCTAAACACAAATCTCATCGTAAAGTTTCTAAAATGCAACAATGCTCCATCTTTTAGGTAACAAATGTACATTTTTTAGAGTCAACACTGAAAAGGGCAATCATTGATGAATCACTCTCAATCTGATGCCTTTATAAGTCACGGTGTGATTGCTATAGGCGAATCGCTCTATCCGCTATCGTTTGAGACAAGCATCAGTAATGGCTCTGCCTAGCAGTGATTTTTTAACCTGGCAGAACTTGTCTGTAACCCTTGTGTTCAAAGACGCGTAAGGGGGTTGCGAACAGATTGCTCAGCTTGTGATCCAGCAGTAATTGCCTAGGAGTTCCATCCCCACAGAGTCTTCCATGCTTAACGAACAAAATTCTGTTCATTTCTGGAATGATGGTGTCGATGCGATGCGTGATGACAAGCAGAGTGGTGCCTTGATGGCATAGTTTCCGCATCGTATCCAGGAGTTGATGGCATGCCTTGAGATCGAGAGCTCTACAAGGTTCATCAAGAACCAAGACCTTGGGGTCGTGCACGAGTGCTCTTGCAATCATCAACCGACGACGTTGGCCATCTGATAATTCTCCAAAAGGTTGCTTCGCAAAAGTATCAAGATTCAATTGTGCCAGAAGTGATTCGCTTCGTTCTAGCTGTTTCGAATTAGGGATCTGATCACGACCAAGTCTCGTAGATCCAAAAAAAGCACTCAAAATTAATTCTTTTGCACGAATTTGTGGGGAAAATCGTGTCTCGAGATCACTGCTTGCAAGTCCAAGTGAGGAGCGTAGCTGCCAAATATTGATCGTGCTTTGACCAAATAGTTTAAAATGAGAATCTGGCTTCACTAATGGATAAAGGTTGCGATTGATGAGGTTGACTATCGTGCTTTTACCGGCGCCATTTGGTCCTAGTATCGTCGTTGATTCTCCAGTCCTTAGTTGTAAACATAGATCGTGAATCACTGGATGGCCACCTAGCCAGGCTTCTATGTGATTGGCATCAAACCATATATCGCCCATCGTTTCGATATGCTGCTTGCGCGAAGTCTAGCAATCAGCTTTATTGATCTTCACTATTGCATCCTGAATTTCAATACCAGTTGTTGTTATGACTGGACCATTAACAATTTAGGCTATCTCTTTGATCTGGTGTGTTGTGAGGGGTTATTCTTGGTGTCAACTCAACCAAACCTGTGCCGCTTGAAAGGTCCTACCGATTGATCAATTGACCAGAGGTTTGATGGATAGCATGCCTAGTGATCAGATTAGAAGTAATAACCGAGATTTGATTATGGCTGAATATTTAAGATTTAATTGGCAGCATGCAGCGTCTTTGCTTGTCAACCATTGGCCCCAGGATTGGCGTGATTTGATCACACGGAATTAGATTCCAACTTTGATGATTCAGGTGAATATAGTGTTGTACCAGCAATGAGTCTACGCTGCATTTATCGTCAGACTCCTAATTTATTGCTGGAGATCTTTTCATGAGATGCCGGAGGTCGTCACTTTGCATTTTTTGATAATCATGATTGCTTTAATGATGTGTCTACCAAGCTCATGATGGAATTGTCATTTACGTTGCATAAAGGGTGAAATTAATATTATCAATGTTTTTTGATGCTAAATGTCTCAGCCTGTTAATCCTTCCTCTTTGTGAAGCGTTCGGGTTGTGACTCCAGTTCAATCGCTGTTGGGAAAGGAATCACAATCTCTGCATCTGCCATGGCTCTGAGTAGCTTACGGTTGATTAGATCGATAGAGTCTTTGAACTGTGAATACGTCAGTCCTTGAGAAAAGGTATGGCATATGAAGTCGTAGCTGAATTCAGAGATGTCCATCAAACGGCAGGCTTTGAGTTCAAAGCCTGGGATGTCGTCAATGATACTTTGCACAATTCCCGGGATTGTGGATAGCTGCGTATCCGTTGTGGCGTAGGACACTGATACAACAAAATGAGACTTTTCAACTTGAACGATGAGTTGATTAAGTGCTAATGTTAGTGATTCAGTTAACTCGATGTATTCACGCCAGTTCGATACTTTGATGAGACCGATGCAGCGAAGGATTTGCTCACCTCCTGCTTGTAGCTCAACAGTGAGACATGGATGACTGACATCAACGCGGTTGTTGGCATAGGTTCTTGACAACAACAGCAAATCCGAGATTTGATCTGGACTGAATGGTGATTGGCCTTCAAGATCAAGCTTCAATTCCAGTCCTTGCATCATCGAAGTGCTTGACTTGAGTTGATTCCTAGAGAGATTGTTCACAACGCAGTCTTCAGCAACTGCATTCGGAATGGTGATGATTCCTGTTGCTGTTTCAATCTCTACAGAACGCAAACCAATTTTTGTGATGAAGCCTTGATCATCTCCTAGTTCGCAGAATTCGCCTACGCGTAAGGGCCGATCGGTCTGTAGTGACAGACCAGCAAATAAGTTGCCAAGCAACTTGGATGCGCCTAGGCCAATCGCTAGACCAGGGACTGTAGATAGGGCTAGAACAACGGATGGAGATAGACCCAGTTGGAGTAACATTCGGTAGATCAATGCAATGGCGACAACACCGGAAAGCACGCGGCAAATGGGCATGATGCGATTGCTGGTTCTTGATAATTCCCAGACCTCCTGAGTCCCAGACATTCGAACTAGTGTTTCTGATGTTGATCGTCCAAATGCTTCAAAAAAGAGGAAAACCAGAATCACGAGGAAGCTGAAATAAGTAACTTCAAATATGATTGTGAATACGATTAAGGGTAAACCTGTGAAGTTAAGATATTCGTCAATGAAGATTTCGGTTAGTTTTGCCAGTGGAACCAATGGAAGCATGAGCGCTGTTCTTTTCCAGGCAAGGGAATCCAACAGCCAAGCCCTGGATGGATCCTCTGATTTCTTCTGGTAGGTTTGAATTAACTGATGAAAGAGTATTGCTGTAATCAATGCAAAGATACTCACTGCAAAAGCAGCTAAAACGACTTGGAATAGCGTTTCGCCAAATAGGATTTCTGTTTCAATCAAACTTCGGAACTTACTGGGTAAAATTAAATACCACTTGGGTGGAAAGAGGTGTCCGGGTGTATGGATGAAGTCTTCATAAAATGTATTCGTAGAAAATTTTTGGTTCTCTTCAGTTGTGGCTTGACCCTGTGCCTGCTCGTAGATGTTTGATGCATTGGCAACCGTTGAAGCTGAGAAGTAAAAATTGTTATTGGTTTGATTTTCAGGAATCTGACTGCTTAGCTCAATCGATGAACCAGGCAGCGTCCATGATTGTGTTTGTTTGGATCGATTCTCATTCAGCTCCTTCATTCCCTTGGCATCTGGAATATTGATGATTTGGCGACTGTTGTTGAAAATAAAATCAAGGGCCTGTTTCAGTTGAATGGCTGCTTCATCTTTAAGGTAGGAGCGCACACCTAGGGGAAACGACGACCCATCTAAGGCAGAAACAGCTGCATCAAATAAATCTTCTGCCTCTGCCATCTCGAGCAGTGTTTGACGATTCCAGAACAGACCTGGATCATTCAAATGGTTGGCTGTGACCTCATCAATGAGAATCCCCACATCAGCCATAACGGCATAGAAGTTTAGTAATGTGTCCCTTGGGGTATCGCCAACGACCTGACCTAGAGGAGTGTGTAGCCAGAGATCGGCTCTTTGTACGAGCTCTGGATAAAAAGGTTGATTATCCAGTGGAATCACTGGGAGAGAACTCTCATGTCTGAGATTCAGTGGTTGGTGGCCACTGCTTGTCGACACTGCGAGGGTTGGCAGACCAGACACAATCAAGACGCAGCAGAGACCAGCTAAAAAAGAAAACACCAGATTGTTCCTTCTCAAGGCCGGTTAACGCAGACGCAGTCTCAGCATATTGAGCATTCCTCTTTAGGTCTAGAAGCCCCACTCTCTTTTGAGTTCTATCCGTGCACGAATTTCATCCAATGTGTGACATTGAAGGCTCAACAGCTTTCGGGGATTTTTCAACTTTGAACGCATGTTTCCGAGCTGCTCATGGGCGTCGGTTGTGTTTTCACACCCCTCATCTGGCAGCTTTGTGGTCTAAACGTTGTGGATCTGAACACTTGTTACAGGCACAAGTGGCATTTGATCGACCATAATGAGAATCATTCCTTTTCCTGGTGTTGACCTGCCGAGGAAGTGAAGTCATTAAGTTCTGAGCCATGCCGCAGACCTGGTTGATCGTTGGCCCTCCCGGCTGCGGAAAAACCAATTGGATTCGCGAAACCCTGCTGAAGCATCAAGGTTCGTGTGCCTATTTGCGACTTGATGGTTGTAGTCACGAAGGTTTAGAGGCGGGGATCAACGCGGGGATCGATCGCAATTGGTTAAGCGATCAAATTCCGCGGCTGCAAGATCTTTCTAATGCAAGTGTTTCGCCTCTGCCTCCCTCTGAGGATTGCTTGGCACTGATTGAGGCTCAGCAGTTCAGGTTTCCCTCCATCGCGGATTCTGATCGGATCGATCCTCGGATTCAGCAGCAATTGGATCGCTTGAATCTCAAACCTGATAAGACCTTGCATTTCGGTCGCGACTCTGAGTTGCCTAAGCAAGACACTTTGGATTTCACTCAACTTGAGGCTTGGCATCTCAACCTTCGCGACAGCGTTTGGGATCCGAGCAGCCTCAGTAGTTTTTGGTTTGAGCTTGTGAATGGTGCCTATGGAGATGTGTATCGCGCTAAGGCCCTGATGAACTTGCCTGACGGTCGTTCTTTTTTCTGTAACTGGATGGTGAGTCAGGAGGGTTCGCAGTTCCTCCCTCTTGAGACTGTCGAGCCCCCCACTGGTAGGCCAACGCGATGTTCTCACCTTGTTGTTCAGGGCAAGGCTCTCGATCAGGTCGGGATCCAGAACACGATCAGCGACTGCCTACTCGCTGACGAGGTTCTCGAAATGCAACAGGCCCAACTGCGTCAACAACAACCAGACCTTCAACTCAACTGATAACGATGGCTCATGCTGTGATCTCCTGTTTGCACGCCAATCTCGCCGCTTTTGAAGCCGTGTTGGATGACATTGACCAACAAGGAATTAACACCGTTACTTGCCTGGGCGACCTTGTGGGCTATGGCCCCCAGCCCAATGAGGTGGTGGATCTGCTGCGACAGCGCTCCATACCCACATGCCAAGGCTGTTGGGATGAGGACATTGTCGATGGCCTTAATTCTTGCGAATGCAGCTACCCGTCACAGCTTGCAGAGCGCCGAGGGCATCACGCCCATCATTGGACGGCGAGCCGTTTAACGGAGGACAACAAGGCATTTCTTGCTGAACTTCCATTGACGTTGCGTAAGGACAAGTTGCTGTTTGTGCACGGTAGTCCCAACAGTCAACACGAATATCTGTTGCCAGACATGAATGCTTTTGCAGCACTAGAACGGGTGGAAACGGCAGGAGCCGAAACCCTGTTCTGTGGTCATACCCATCAGCCTTATGTCCGCGTACTCACTGGTGGATCCATTCGTGTCAGCGTTCAACAGCGAGGGGTGCAGCCATCTAATGAACAGGAGATGACCCTGCCGTTGCGCCGCATCGTGAATGCTGGCTCGGTTGGTGAACCTAGACACGGCAACACAAATGCCACCTATGTCATCCATGACGACAGAACGGGTGAGGTGAGTATCCGCGAGGTGAACTATGACGTGGCAAAAACCTGCAGAGCCATTTTGGATGCGGGTTTGCCAGAGGTGTTCGCATGGCGACTGAGCCATGGATTCGAATACGCCGAACGTGCGGAAGATGCCAGCCACGTGTGTGAGCGCTGATGGAACGTTGGGCCCTGGTTTCTGGACTTTGTGGAGATCTCGATCTCTATGAACAAATCCAATCCGACTTGAAACGAAAGAACGGGATAGCGCATCTTTTTGTGCTGGGTGACATGGTCAGTCCAGATCGCAACTGCAATGCCTTGCTAACCCGGTTACGCCAACCCAAGCGTGGAGATTTCCAACCCAATTGCATCTATGGCTGGTGGGAAGAGCAGCTTCTTGCTGGACATGGTTACCGAGGCGATCAGAAACCAGAGGCTTTAGACGGCGATCACGATCCAACGACCTTTGAGAAACTGCGTGCGGCGGTAAGCCAGGATCATCTCAATTGGTTGGCTTCACTACAGTTTGGCTTCGTTGAACTGGATTGCGGTTTGATCCACGGAAGTTCAGCTGATGTGGGTGATTGTTTGCTTGAGACAACGTCACCCCTGATCCTTTTGGATCGCCTCACCCGTCTGGATGTGAATCGTTTGTTTACCGCTCGCAGTGGTCGGCAATTCCGACTTCAGCTCACAGGTGGTCAAATTCAGTCAAAGGTGATTGATCCTGCAGGCGAAGCTTCACAGGAACACACCGTTCCAAAACGCAGTGTGATCGGTATCGGCTCCGGGGCGAATTACACCCTTTATGACCCAGCCAGCGATCACATTGAATTTCTTAGTGCGTCAGGTGGATCAGGACCGTCGAAGCTTGGATTTGGTTGACGGTCAGGAGGGTAAGGACGTGATCTTCTTCTCATCACCTATGAGTTAGCTGTCGACAAGCCATCGTCCACCTACTGCAAGCACGGAGACCCAAGCGGAAGCGACTATCCAAGCCGAGCGATGGGTAGCCAGCTGACGCCTGAGCAGCACCACACTCCACAACAAACCCAGACCTACAGCTCCGCTTTGGCAGAAACCAATCACATGGGAATCAGCTCTCCAGACAGGCAGCGCTTCCTGCCAAGACAGATCAAGAGGAGAGAAGCTCACCGGTAAGAAAGCTCCACCCTCGCTCATACCTAAAGGTAGATATTGAGCCAGCATGACGGCCCAAAGCAAAGGCAGCAATCCATAGAGCGTGCGTTGGAGTCGTTCCTTTTTCAGCAGAAAACGAGCGATTGCGAAGATGCTTGCAGGAAAAGCCAGAGTCATGACTGCGATCCCAAGCCTTGGCAGCAATGGACCTTCCGCCAGAGTCAGCGGAGCTTGAGTCCACCAGCCCCAAAGTTGATGCCAGTTTTGTAAGCAAATATCTCCTGCTAAAACCAAGATGAGAGCGGGTTCGCCACTTGGAACTTCCATGGAGCGCTGAATGTCTGCGGCAGGGGGTCGCACAGAAATTTGTACGGATTGGTGTGGGCAGGCCTGAGCGCAGGTGAGACAGAGCACGCAATTACGGTTGTCTTGAAGATGGGCGGGGTGCGTTCCTAGCGGGCAGCCCTCTGTGGCCAATCCTTCCCCTTCCGAGGGTCCTCCTTTGAAACAGGCATAACTGCTGCAGCTGCCGCTACATGTTCCCGCTTTCGCTCGCAGTTCCAAGACGGAAAGTTTGGCAAATAACCCATTCATTCCACCGACCGGACAGAGGTAACGACACCAAAACCGTTTCTCAAACAGCAGTGAACTGACTACTGCGCCTGTTGTAATCACAAGCAAGAGGCAGCTGCTCAACCAAGCTGTGTTTTGTAGGTTCCACACCTCTTCCCAGATCAAGATCACAGCAAATCCAGCTGCGAGCATGGGTGAGGCCCAAGTGTCGCTTTGACTTCGAGGCCAGCGATTGGGTTGCCAGCCAAGTCGACGAGCGCAGCGTTGAACAATCTCTCCCCAGACCATGAAAGGGCAGAAGGAACACCACAGTCGACCCACGAATGGATAACTCAAAAGAATGAGAGGCCACCACCAGCCCCAGAAAAGATTGAGAGCACCGTTATGGGCCCGGTCTTGTGGTCCGAGCCATAACCACAGGTTCACCAACACAAACAACCAGCTCACAACTCCAAACAGCAATCCATTCCATAGCGATGGGGAGCGCATCAACTCACGTAGCTTTGGTTTCCAACGCCAAATGTCGAAGCGATAGAGCTGTTGTCTTTGAGGCGTCCAAAACACCACTTCAGGTATCACGTGAGGGGCGGCTTGGCCCTCCTGTTCCATTTGTTGGAGAGCCTGCTGTATCAGCGTTTCGAGCTCGCGCAGATTGTTGGGGAAGTCGTAAGCCTGCAACTGTTTCACCACCGCCTCGGGAACCAGAGGAGCTTGAGCCCAGCCCAAGATGGAACTACGTTGCCGAACTCCGTAACGCAGCCATTCTCCGAGATCCTGACGCCTTACACGCAGGGGAGGAACGCGGATTACTGTGCAGCAACGATCAAAGCCAGGACTGAGTGTTTCTGATGTGAAGATCAGACGGACTTGGCTATCAACCTTTCCTTCTGCTAACTCCAACAGGCGAGATTTGAGCTGTTCTGGCACCCGTTCCAGTTGATCGATTAGTAGCGATCCATGCCCCAGTTGTTGGAGTAGCGAAGCCTTGGATGGATCTCCCGAAGAACCGAAAATGTCGCTGCCATCGGGTTTAAGAAGAGCTCCATCAAGCCGAAGCATTAATTGCTTTCGGTCTGGCGATCCAAAATGAATCAAGGACGCGATATTGTCCTTTTCCAAGCCAGGCTCCCCGGAGATCAGAACAGGCCTGCGCTCGGAATCTGAGGCTGCGTTGCGGATCGCTTCACGTAGCTTGCAGGCGTAGCGACTGCTGCCGACAACTCCACGCCGAACACGACCCACGATGTAGGGAGCCAACTGTTGGAGGGGTTGAAGCGGATTCCCTGTCACAGATTTTGGATGGCAGAGGTGGACTCTTCCAGTGTGTTCTGAATGTGGCTTTGCAGGCAGGTCATTACAGAATTCGATCGCTTGATGCGTGCTATCAAAGGAAGAAATTGAGTTGTTGCCTTGCAGGTTTCCGGTCGATTCCTTGCTAAACCAGTCGAACTGAACGATCCGCTCCGATCAGCTTTGAGCCGAGATCCAGGCGCAGTGGCTCTGCATGATCTAAACGGCAGCATGAGTTGGGCTGAACTTGAACAGTCGTGCAATGCACTTGCGAAGCATTACCTGAGCATCGGTCTTCGCCCTGGCGACCGAATTGCCTCACTCATGCCTAATAGTTTGGAGGTGTTGATTCATTATTTAGCTGGCTTGCGCTGTGGGCTTGTGTTAACGCCACTGAACTATCGCTATACCGTTCCCGAAATCAACCATGCTCTTGAGGTCAGCGCTGCCAGATGCCTGTTGCATCACTGCGAACGTCAGACTGATGTTGATGCCAGCAATGTTTCAAGTGTCTGCGATCTTGGCTGCATCACGGCGAATGACGATGGATTCACCTCCGAGCTGAGCCAAGACTTTGGAGAGCTTGCGCTATCCCAAACAGAGCATAAATCTGATCAACCTTGCTTTTTATTCTTCACTTCAGGAAGCACAGGGAAACCGAAGGGTGTCACTCATACACGGCAAAGCTTGGGCTGGATGTTTTCTTCTCTGCTCGATGCCACCGCCTTAAAGCCTGGTGAGCAATTTCTTGCTGGCGGTTCTCTATCCCATATCGCCTCATCAACGTTTTCTTTGTCTGCACTGTGCCGTGGGGCCTCTGTTCTGGTGCCTAACAATCTCAGCTGTACATCCCTGGAAATGTTGCTTCGGCAGCACCACCCGCAGGTCTTGATGGCCTTACCTGTCACGTTGTTCAGCCTTGTGCGCGATGAACGTCTACAACGCAGTGATTTTTCATCGGTTCGCCTTTGCATCAGTGGTGGAGACAAAGTGAATCATCAGTTGCATGTTGAGTTTGAGAATGCCACCGGACAGCGTATTGATGAGTGCTATGGCATGAGTGAGATTGGCTTTGCAAGCCTCTCCCCGATTGAAGGTGAAAATCGGCTTGGTTCTGTAGGACAAATGTGTCCTGGTTTTGAAGGCTGCATCCGCTCATCCGACGGACGAGAGCTGAGTTTTGGCGAGGAAGGTGTTCTCTGGGTGAAGTCCCCCACTTTGACGGTCGGATATTGGAATAATCCTTCTGCTACAGCGGAGTCCTTGCAGGAGGGGTGGTTTAACACCGGTGACGCCATGCGTCTTGATGATGATGGCTATTTCTGGTTTTGCGGTCGCAGAAAACAAATCATCGTTCACGACGGATCCAATATTTGTCCCCAAGATGTAGAGGAAGCTTTGATGGAGCACCCCGCCGTAGACCAGGCAGGAGTGATCGGAATTGAAGATTCCGTGCATGGACAAAATGTGCACGCTTATGTGTCTTTCAAATCTGGATTTGATGCCCCTTCAGTTCCAGAGCTGATTTCTTTTGCCCGTGAGCGGGTTGGCTACAAGGCTCCTGAAGTTCTGCAGGTCCTTCCCTCTCTTCCTCTGAATTCTGTGGGTAAGATCAACCGTGTTGCTCTTCATGCAATGACCTCCAGGCATTGATCTATCGATCACGAATAGATTCTCTCAAGGTTGCATTAACCTCTCGACTGGGTGTCAAACTTGTATATCAACTCAACTTCTAGTCACTGAGTAGAACGGGCACGATTGACTGACTTTGGCAAACTGAACTGATGAAGCACACCTTGCTATTGCTTTCTCTGATTGGAACAGCAGCATTGGCGCAGCGTTTTCAGATCCTTGATCGCGTGGATGGTTGGGTGATTGAACGCAAGTTGGATAGTGAACAGAATCAGGTTTGCCGCGCATCGGTTCCTGGGGGTGGATCTTGGTTCTCTGGTCGGGTGCACCTTGATCCTAATGACGCACTTGTGGTTCCAGAAGGTTTGATCGCACCCAACAAGGCATCGTTGAATTCGGCTCGGGAGGCGCTCCGTCTGTGCCGGTCAAGTCTTCTCTACTTCTAGGGGAATTGATCTGATCCAGGTGTGATCAAAGCAGGGACTTAATGATGGACGTGTTGGAGTGATCAGCATGTTCCAAAGATCCTCTCCAGAGCATTGCGCTTGTTATGGAGTGCATTGGAGCGTATGGGCTTCGTTGTCGATTCAAAAGCACTGTGCTGACCCAGCAAACTTGAAGTCCGAGAACAAGGATGGCAATCAGCCCTAACTCAAATGCGCCTTGCATCAGTAGTGTTTGCCCCGATTCTCGATGGCATCCCTTTTGAAGCACTCCAACTCTTCAGGTGTGTGAAGCGGGGGCTTCTGCTTTTTTCCTGTCAGTCGCTGAATGAGTTGTAGGAGACGTTGCATGTTGTCAATGTGGCCTGTGAAATTTTACGAAAGCCAACACTGGTTTTTCTGTAGGGCGATGGTAAATCTTGGTTATCGTTTATTCAGCTCTAGTCATTGGCGGGTTAAATTAAATTTGTTAATGGTTGTCGGCTTTAATTTTAATTGATAGTGGCTCAAATCTTCTAGCAGGCCGTGGTTCATCCATTAGCCACCTTTTGCCATGGCTTTAAAGGCTTCATTGTCCGAATCATCGGCCATATCAGTCAACAGGGCTTTGCTGTCTTCACCAAGATTCTCGAGGGTTTTAGCTGTATAGTCGTAGTTGTCAAAAATAGTTTCAACAGACCAAACATAATTATTTTCAATCGCATAGCTGCAAATACTTTTAACCACTTCATCTTGAGTGGCCTTTATGCCTTTGTCCCAGAGATCTTTAACGATGAAGTCCACTGTAACGGTCCCTTCAAGCATCGGGTCAATGTCGAATGCCAGCACGCAACCGAGTTCATTAAAGGTTTCAACCCAAGCATTGTTGGTCTCAAGGCAGCCCTTGATAATTGTATGAGCCTCTTGCTTTGTGGACACTTGGAAGCGATCAGATGTCTTCTTTTTAGTGCATCAACCCGGGCATTGCCTGGATATTTCAGATTTATTTTGTTCGGAATGTCTGACAATTCACATGGATGGACAAGCTTTGAGCTCACGGCTTGGATTTTGATGCCTGTCCACGCTTTTTAGGGTCAATGCTTGGAGTGATTCTGCCATGAGATCCTTCAAATTTTCTTATTTCATGACAGTACAGATTCTTCTTCGTGACACCCCTTCATCCAGTTCTTATTCAATATGCTGATTCAGCATGTTGGTATCGCTACAGCTCTGATGATAGGAGTGCTTCTCTGACCACTTGTTGGATGTAATTCTTTCATATTAGTTGTGATGAGCTAAGGCGTATATCCAGTGATCACCGCGTCATGACAGTAGCGATACTGACCGCCCTCCCTTGGGAACAGTGCAAGTTTGAGCGCTTTGGCACTGCGATCCTCCCTCTGGATGACATGACGCCCCATAGCGACATCGATGCCAAACTCAAATTTGAAGGTGCAGACATCCGCTACTAGGTGATGCGCCTACGCCATCGGCCGGCCGTGTTGGCGAGCATGAGTCGCCATCAGCGGGTAACCCAGTGTTTGGGGTCTGCTGATGCGCAACCTTGCTATTCGTGAAGCTTAGTGTTTCACAAATCAGCAGAGAGGCGTTCACATAGGCCTGATGTGATCATAGATTGTGGTCGTTCCATCGTTCGCGATGGCAAGGACATCAAATGCTTCAGCTTTGATCCCTGCAGTTTCCATCCCAGGAGATCCCATGGGCATTCCTGGAGCTGTGAGACCTCTGATGTCTGGACGTTCGTCCAACATTTTGTTGATGGATGCTGCAGGAACATGCCCCTCCACAACGTATCCCTCCACAACTGCAGTGTGGCAAGACGCCAGCTCTGGCGTGATGCCGTTGGCTTGTTTGAAAGAATCCATATCCTTCACCACCTTGTCTTGGATTGGGAAGCCTTCAGCTTCTATGTACTCACCCCATTTCGTGCAGCACCCACAACTTTCAGATCGATAAATGGCAATCTTGGGGCGAGTTGACGGACTCAATGGTTGCTCAATGATGGTTGCGGCTTGCTGAGCATTCACAGGTAGAGAGAGAATGGCAAAAAATAGTGCCATTAAAACCCCTAAATAAACTCGTTTCATCTCGATCCCACCGGTACTCTCTTGATCATAAGTGCTGGCTTCCTTTGAAATCTTGATCGTTAAAACTAGCAACTCATCGATAGTGGATTGCACCTATAGGGATATCAAAGCAACTTCTGCACATAACCCGGGCCCGAAGGCAAGTGCAACACAGGGTCCATGACAATGGTGCTGGCGCATATGCTTAAGAACAAACAAAATGGTTGCAGACGACATGTTTCCGTAGTGACTCAGGACATGTCTTGAAACAGCTACTTGGTCTTCACTCAGTGATAAGGCTTCAGCGCATGCTTGAAGAATTCTTGGACCTCCTGGATGAATGGCCCAATGTTGAATGTTCTTGAGATCTGTGCCACGGGCATCCAGCCATTCACATAGCCATGGTTGCAATGTGTTGGCAATTGCTTCAGGAACTTTAGGGGATAAGCCCATCGAGAAACCTTGATTTCCAATCTGCCAATGCATTAATTCTCTGGTCTCTGGAATCACTGTGGACCCGGAGGCCTGTAGACACAATCCGCTTGAACTTGGCTCATGGGTGACCCTCTCAGAATACGTCGCGACCGCTGCAGCAGCACCATCTGCAAACAAAGTATTGGCCACGACCTGCTCAGGATTCCAGCCGTATTGCAAATGCAGACTGCATAGTTCAACAGCACAAAGCAGAACAACAGCTTTGGGATCTGCTTCTATAAAAGCATGAGCAACGCGTAAACCATTTAATGCCGCATGACATCCCATAAATCCCACATGCGTGCGTTGTGTATTTAGTGGTAAGTGAAGTTGATCAATCAGATCACAATCAACACCAGGAGCATGAAAACCTGTACAACTGATTGTGATCAGATGCGTGATGGTATGAGCAGAGATTTTCGACTCTGCTAGTGCCTGTTTGCTTGCTTTCAGCGCCAATGACGTGGCATGCAGTCGATACGCTTCCATCCGTGTTGCCGTGCTGGGGCTCTCATCCCCGTAAAACGGCAAGCGTTGATGAATTGCCTGCTTTGCATCACCAGTTAATAAAACACTGCCTCTGGTTTGGACTTGCGAGCGCCTTTGAATGCGTCGTACGAGCGACGCTTGTTTTTCACTGTCGGCACTGACCCATTGAGACAGTGTTGTTGATTCTGTTTGATTGACGGTTTGCTCGGGTATTGCGGTACCGAGCCCACGAACACTCAAAGGCATGGCTCACCTTTGGGCGATGGCAGCTTGGCCTCGTTCAGGCTGGAGATGATCTGTTCAGCCACGGCGGGCCATCGATTCACGAGCTCAAATAACAAAGCTGTGGGCCTTGGGCGTTTTAACACCGAAGACAGGGCCCGACAGACCATTTGACGCCTGCCGATCGTCAGCTGAAGCGTGCTCTTCCAGTGCGTTTCCAAATCCTCAGTCCATCGTTCCACTCCTTTCAGAACGAACGGTGTAGCAGCAGCACCCGCTGTTAGCGCCCAGGCCATTCCTTCACCGGTGAAGGGTTCGACATATCCCGCGGCATCGCCCATCACTAGAAAGCGTTCACCTGCCACCACACCCGTGCTCCGGCTCAGCGCTGCAGTGCGTTGCCAGCGTTGGCCTTGTTGAACTGCTTCAGGTACCGGAAATCCTGCCTGATTTAATACGTGTTGAGCAGCATCAATGGCTCCTTTTCCTTGGGATAGCGCCTCACGATCAAAGGCTCCTGCCAGGTTGAGCAATCCGTCCTCCCTTCGAACCAATCCCACGTAGCCCCTATCACCAATAGCCATATGAATGGCTCCTACCGGGTAGTGATGGCTGTCATCAAACACGACGCATCCAGCACCATGTCTTGATTGCTGGTGAATGTCGCTTAGTCCTGCTTCATGTTTGGGAAGGCAGCGTTGGGTCAGACCAGCTGCCACCAGCACAACGCGCGCTTTGGCATGGCTGGTAGCTCCACTTTGATGATCTTTTAGGCGCACACGTCTGTACTCAGGGGATACGGCTTCAACTTGGGCCGTAACGTGAAAGCGAGCTGTTGCTCCAGCTTGGATTGCAGCATGGATCAGGGCTTGATCGAATCGTTCACGGGACAGGGCATACCCGTTGGGTAGGGCTAACGTTGTTTCCCGTTCACGCAGACCAAGGCGCAAGCTTCTTAGTGCCTGTCCACCGCTATCCACAATCAAGTTGTTCTGACCTCGCGAGTTCAGAATCGCTTGAGCCTGATTGTTGAAGCAGCATCCACAGACCTTCCAGCGCGGAAATAACCGTTGTTCAACGAGCAAAACGCGCAATCCATGTTTCGCACAATCCAAAGCTGCAAGACCTCCGGCTGGGCCTCCTCCAATAATCAAGACATCCCACAACGTTTGCATCTCAATACCGTGTCCAGCTCAACAGGTATCGCTCTGGCCATGAGCGTTTGATCTGCGCACCTTTCAGACCTGCTCGCTTGGCGATGCCCATCATTTCATCGGGTTGAAAAGCTCCCCGTACAGACAGTGGACCATCGGTATGAACCACCCAGGAACGACTTAAGAGTCGGGTGCCAATCCAGGCCAATGCAAACCCAAGTCGACTACGAATTAAGTCATCCACGAGAATGAGTTTTCGAGATCGTAGTGCCATCACTTCTAAGAGGCGAACCACGTCAATCTCATCTAGGTGATGCGCGAACAGCGTGCAATACACCACATCAAAAGTGATCGGGTCCGCTGGCTTTGCCAAAGCATCAGCAGTAAAGACAGTGATTTCAGCCTTTCTTGTTCTTGCATTGGTCTTAGCAATCTCGACGGCCTCAGGGTTGAGATCACAGGCATGAATCTCGAGTCCCAAACCCTTTCGCTTGGCCATCAGGGCAAGGTCGATGGCTGTATCACCGCCTCCACAGGCAAGTTCGAGAACACGAAGCGGTGTGGCTGGCTGAGTGATCGCTAGAGACTCGATGGGCCGATACAGGCCAGCAGAGCAGCGACTGATCGTATTGATGCGTCTCAAACCCTTTAACGCTTTTGCATGCTCTCTGGGATCGAGGCCCGGTTGATCCATCACTTCCGGTTGTCGATCGCGGTTGTTGAGCGCTCTACCCCAGATCATCAAACCAGGTCCTTTGTTTCTACAAGCTAGATAAAACATTGACCGGAGCCGTTGAGCTCAGTGTTTCTGGTGGATTCTCAGGATTGTTGTGATAAGACAGCCTGTAATTTTATGAACCGGGATCTTCGCTTGTGTGTCCTGGAATCAGCCTGTGTTTGATCGAGCCTCGATCTCTGAGGTCGACAACCTCATCAACCTTGATGGCTCGCGATGATCAGAGATTTCTCTTTTGCCCAACGTCGTTTTTCAAACTTACGGTGATGTCTTTGAGACCTGTCTCTGGGGATCAACCTATGGCTGAGCTCTTGGCACAGGGTGAATGTCTTGAGGGTTGGTGACCGCAAAGGGTTCGACTGCTGCCCTTCGTTCCCCTGCCAGCTGAAGAGCAGAAGCCCCTTTGCCCCTTCCAATATCTGCGACCCTGTCCATTTGGTATCGACCGACTCACGGTTGATGGGTAAAGAGTTGTAAAAATAGGTTGACTCGTTGATGTCGTGATGACCTCCTATTCAGTCATTGGCTGTGGCTACGTCGGTAGATACGTGGCGGCAAGCATGAAAAATCAAGGGCATTACGTCGTTGGAACAACCCGTTCTTCACAACGGTTTGCCGAATTGCGCAATGTGGTCAACGAGCCAATCAGTCTTGACCTTGCACAGCAAGACTGCGATTTTTCATTTCTTGAGGATCAGCAGGGTTTGCTGATTAGCGTCGCCCCAACGCAAAATGGTGACGGGTATCAAGACGTTTTTTCGAATGGGATCCGAAATCTTGCCCGAGCTCTGCGCTGTCGACAGTCCACCCAGCAGCTCCATGTGACCTACATCAGCTCAGCCGGAGTGTATGGAGATCATCACGGTGAATTGGTGACCGAGGATTCGGCAGTGGATTGTTTAAATCCTGTCAATGCGATGTTGGTTGAGGCCGAAAACGTTCTACTCACAATCGATCGCCCCGACACCACAATCTGCGTCTTGCGCTTGGGTGGTATTTACGGTCCTGGTCGAGACATGGTGTCCATGATTAAGCAAGCAGCTGGACAACCGATTCCCAAAAATGGAAATGACATACCTGCTTGGAGTGGTGTTTTTGATATCACCAATGGTGTGTGTTTTGCTTTCAGTAATCAGCTTGCAGGGATTTATAATCTTGTTGATGACATGCAGCTCAGTCGGCGTGAATTGTCAAATGAAATTTGTGACATTGATGGCTTGCCCCCTGTGATCTGGGCGAACCAAAATCCTCCTGATGCGAGAACGATCAATGCCAAGGTGACCAATCACAAAATCAAATCAACAGGATTTCGCCTGAGCTCACCTTCGATGCTCATGCCCACTCCGGTTTAGTGCCTGTCCTGAACTCGTAGACACTTTTCGAACAATAAATCTACAACGTTTTTTGTCTCAAGTTAATAAATTCTAAATAACTGTTTTGATTAGATTTTAGTTTTTCCTGTTTTATAGAGAATTTATTGAGGCTCAATGTCTCTTTAAATCAAGCTCGATGAATCTGATTTAAGATTCGCTGGTAATCTTGAGCCGTTGCATCACTAGCCTCGTTGGTATCAAGGATCTGAATCAAAACTTCTCCGCCTTGGATAATGTTGAGATTGTATGAAGAAAGAGCAAGATTCATTGGAGTCTTTCCACTCATTCATAAAGAGTTATCTCGTTTCCCAAATTTAGGCTAGATCTTTATTGAATGAAGGCCCTCGCTTGAGAAGTGCTGAATTTCTTTTGTTAGCCTTATTTATGCTGTTCTTGAGAATTCAAAAAAAAGAACCCCCCACAAGAGTGAAGAGCTCGACGCATTTCCTTCTTAAATAGTATGAAGAATTAAGGCTTTCTGCAAGGGAAATCAGAAAATCCATGGTCACTGATCATTGCCGCTTATCTATTTACCAAGGAAGCTGCTGGCCATTGGAGTGCCAAAACCTCCCGCTCGTTTCTAGTTCAAGCTCATCAATCCGTGCCAACAACCCCAGCACTGCTGTTTTGGTGCTGATGCCATTCGGGTTGAAGTTGATCATTCTCGTGCTGACGAGCCCTGGATGAAGGATGGCGACTGCGATTCCGCGTGGTTTCAAATCGATCGATAGGGATCGTCCAGCAATGTTTAGTGCCACTTTTGACATTCGATAGCCGTATGAGCCACCCGAAGTGTTGTCGTCGATAGACCCCATTCGACTGGTTATCAGGGCGAGCTTCGCCCCGTGAGGCATCTGTTCGATCAGAGATTGTGCCAGCAACAACGGCGCTAACGCATTGACCTCGAATTGACGTTTAATCCCTTCGCTATCCAGGTTCTCGAGACTCATTGATTGCAGAATCCCCGCATTGAGGATGACACCATCCAATTGTCGTTTTCCCAGGTTCCGAACTAACCGTTGGATAGAGGTTTCACAAGTGAGTTCGATCCCTGCCTGAATCTCCACACCCATACCCTCAAGCTCTGGAGAGGCTTGTCGGCATACCGCAATCACGTGATCATCGCGATCGTGCAATTGACGGCAGAATTCAAGACCGATTCCCCTGTTTGCGCCTGTGACAAGAAAGGTGGCCAAAGGGTTCTCTGAAACAATCACCAGTTTGCTACACAATCTTCAGTGCTCGATCACCGGCATTGAGTTCCAGTTGTGCGAATCAAGACGCCGTCATTTGCTAGAAACGGAAGAACATCGACTGAGCAGTATCACATAGCGCGGTGGCTTGGCATTAGGAGGTCGCTCACAGAGAACGTCCTCAGCATCCATCTGGGAGGAGTCTGAATACTGTCGTAATCCGTAGGCAAAATAAAGGAGAGGAGTTCACCTATGAATCAGTTTAAAGTTAGCATTTTTGAAAGTGTCACCTCTCAATACACATAAATCAAAGATCATTCATCTTGAGATCCGTGTTGATTGAAAGTTCCAAATTTCTCCTGCCTCCTGCCACAACTCCCAGGAGTGGCGAGAAGAATCAGATAAAACCAGCTGTCCTGCAAAACCAGCTGGAGACGGTTGGTAGAGTTCAATTAAATCCTTAACAGGTTCACCATCTCTGGTAAAGACGTCGGTGACACGTCTTCCAATTCGATTTGAAAGATCTTTCTGGAATTCCTCAAGACTCATTAGCGAACCTGGTGCTGCTAGGGCAAGTGATCAAGAGTTTCTTTAAGTCATTGATCGTTGACTTATATTATCGCTTGAAATGGAATTCGTTGCGATAACTCTTTAAATGTATGTCAACAATTCAATTGGCACAAGCTATGTCCCCACCTTTGAGCTGGCTTGAACTTTATTGATTTTAAAGCATGTTGTCTAGAAGCTTTGTACATGTCTGGATGACTAGGTAAATTATTTGTTGTTCTATTCTATCGACTTTATAGAGATTGTCTGCTGTAGGAGTTTCTTGTTTCTTCTGCATTCTGTTCAGTCAATCCAAATTGTTCCAAAGAACATGCAACATCCTCATTGCAGAAGCACGCCGATTGCAGCTCAGTTTGAGATGAGCTTTATAACCTTGGGCATTGGCTAGTTCATCAGTTTGAGCCGTTTTCTTGTAGATGATGATCTCTCATAGAGTCACCTCCTTGGTAAGGCTTGGGCTAATACAGTAGTGACTGCCGTGTCTACGCTAAGAGTTCTTCCTCCTAAGTTGACAGGCTGTGCAATTGTTGCCAGTGCTAATTCAATTTCAAAAGGTACGAAGCCACCTTCAGGGCCTATCATCACAACAGCAGGTGCTGAAGATATATCAGAATCAACAACCGATTTCGTTGCGCTCATATCTGTAATCCAACAATTACGATCTCCACATATCTCAGGCAATTGGTCTTCTATAAAAGGTTTAAACCGTCGGTGCAATCTAACATTTGTTATGACTGTATCCTTGGATCGTTCCATGCCTGCGAACAAAGAATCATTGATTTTTTCAGGTTGTAAGAGTGGGCTTTGCCAGAAGCTTTTTTCGACCCTTGCGCTATTGACCAAATGCAGATTCTCTACTCCGAATTCTGCGATTGTCCGTAAAATACGACGCAGCATCTTTGGTCGTGGTAAAGCAAGAACGATGTCAAATACATGTCTATGTGGTGCTGGTTGATTGAGAACAACCTGGAGAACTACCCCATTATCATCGATAGACTCGACGATTCCATATCCACAGCTTCCGCCTAAAAGACCAACTTTCAGTGGTTGACCCACGTCTGGATTCAAGACTTGTCGAATATGAAGGAATCGATCATCATCAATGAGAGCAGTTGTTGAATTACTAATAAAGTCTTGTTTTTGTAGGAGAATGATATTCATAAGTGGCCGCGAGTCTCGTTAGTGATAAACATCTTTGCTCTGATCGATTGTTTTGTTCTGTAGTATTAGGTCGGCTGAATCAATAATCTCTGAGTAGTCTATGTAAGACAGATGTCTCGGCTTTGACAATGACCTCATTGAGCTGCTGGATTGACACTCTATGGTGACCAAAGCAATCAGGCAGTGGATGCCGTGGCTTGTGTTGGCAGCTAATGGGGTTTGACCCTCGGCGTTGGTCTTCAGCGGCTGAACCGCATCGTCGTCAGACCGTTACAAGCAATGTTGATGCACTCTTGGCTGAAAATGACAGTCTTCGTAGAGAGGTACTGCAGCTCAAGAAGCAAATTGATTTGCTGCGTCAACGTCAGTGGACGCATGCCCGCTCCAGATATCAACAACGTTCCCAAGCACAAAGAGATGAGAGTCAGGAGAAAACTCCATCGGTCACCGCTGATCAGGTTGAGCGCTGGGGAGAAGCTCTTGCATGTCAGCGAGGTTGGAGTGCGCTTCGTCTCAAGGAACTTGAAGACCTCATCGACACCTTAAATCGCGCGAGTTTTCACTCTCATCTGAATCTCCAACAACGTTTGGATCGGCTGATGCCTGGTTTAGGTACTGACTTGCTGGCTGCAGTACCGAAGCCGATGACAAAAAAACGATCTGCAGTGCTTGCTGCTTTTGCCCTCTATGGCATCAGGTCTCGTGAGTGGCTGGATGAGGACCCGCAACGCGTTGTATTTGAATTAAAAAACCGACAACAGAGTTCGCGGCAACGACGTAGAACAAGAACTGATCAGAGGGCTTCCGACCGAGATTCTGGTTCCTATGGGAACGATGCCAATCCATGGGAGTTTTCGGTTCGTGATGCGCTTCAAGTTTTGGGGCTGAAGCGTGGTGCATCGCAGGACGAGATTAAAAAGTCTTATCGTCGTTTGGTGAAACACCATCACCCTGATTTAGGTGGATCTGCTGACGAATTTCGTAAAATCAATGAAGCGTATCAGCAACTTCTAATCAATGATTAGATCATCAAATATAGTCATGCTGTTTGTCGTGATAAATGCTGAAGCCGAACGTCAATCAATCTTGAATCTGCTCCGTAGGTTGCCATGATTGTTCTAAGTTTATAGCTTGAATCAAGCCATATCGAACTTACAGAAAATGGTTTGTTTAAGGTAATTTGTTCTGGGCAACGTAAAACAATGTTATCAGGAAAAAAATATATTTTTTCGCCAGGTTGTACCGGGATTTCAAGGGTACCTTTAACTTTCGATCGTTGTAATTCTGCATCAATAATATGAGTGATTCCTCTCCAGTTGCTTCCTGTGTCCCAAGCCGGAATGATTTGAACGTCATCAGTCCAGGGTGATTCAGCTAGATGATTCCTTTGCTCACGAATGCAGGCTGTTCTCTCAAGTGTGCCGTTCAGGCCATAGAGCATGCCGACGCTGAGGCGTATGTTTTTGTTCGCAAGAAACAGCTCCATTGGAAAATATTGATTTGGGATGATCTGAGGAACGAGCCAAGCGGCGGCACCATTCTTGAACGCTAGGCCCCTCATGTAATCACTTGCTGGATGCATGAATCCATCTTGTTTGCAGTGTTCTAGGAGGCTATAGTTCCAGTCTTTTTCTGACTGCTGCCCATCATCATATAAATACTGATTCAATTGGTTGATCAGTTTTTTGTCTTGATCTGAACTAAACGAACGTTTACTTGAGAAGGTTTCAGATAACTTTCCATTTGGTTGATAACGCGACCATCTACCATTCCAGGCTCCCAAGTGGAAATTCCAAAATGAATTCCAGTTTTGTATAGCTGCCGACTCACGTTCTTTCATGATTTTTCCGGATTAAAAAATTGTGCTCAATGTGAGGAATTTAGTGAAAACCTTACGGTGTTATGGAATGGTTGATCGGTTTGATTCGATCCTACTGATTTCTGTATATGACTCTGGCCGATCCTTCCAACCCGTAAGTAGTGGCTGTGATCGGCTAACGGGTCCAGAATCTCTCATGAACTGCATCATGAGCACTCAGCTGCTGATCTTCAATGGTTTGGACCTACTCTTTTTGCCTTGTTGCAGGCGCCGTTTTGATTGCGCTTTCTCTTGATAATGATGGAGGTGGGCTTGATGGCGATGGTATGGGTGGAAATCTAAGCCTGTTATTCAGTACGCCGTTTTGGTCATTTGGGCTCTGTGGATTTGGCTTATGCGGTCTACTGATGCTGATTCTTAGCCCTAAGGACAGTGGCTTACCAAGCTTGCTAGTTGCCAGTGCCATGGGTCTTGCTATGGGGTGGGGAGCGTCCCATGTTTTGCGCTTGATGAGTCGCAGGGAGGCAGACACCCTGATCCGCAATGACGACTTGGTGGGTCAACAAGGCAAGATCACCCTGACTGTTGGCAAAGAGCAGCGTGGCTTTGTTGAATTGAATGTGCGTGGCAGTTTGATCCGAAGGCCTGCCTTCAGCAATGCAGGAAGACTTGAAGAGGGGACCGCGGTGGTGGTGGTGGCTAGTGATCAGCACACCCTTCGCGTGGATCGGCTGTGAGTTCCGTGGTCAATTTCCCTTAGGAGAGCTAAGCCAAGGTCAGTGAGTCGGATACGCATGTCTTCACGACTGCTCCACGAGCAGCCATCGCCACCGCTGGGATTCCTCTCCAGGGATCAAAACAACACAGTTGCGGGTGGAGTGGGAATTGTTGTTGTCAGTCTTGTGGGACTGACCCTTCTGAGTCGATGGATGATACGCATTTGTCGACCCAATGAAATGTTGGTTGTCACGGGGTCACGCTCCAATCAAGGCAGTCAGGGGTTCAAGGGATATCGCGTTGTTGCCAATGGTGGTTGGACGTTTGTGAAACCAGTGCTCGAAACAGCACGGCGGATGGATGTCACGCTTCTACCTGTTTTGGTCGAAGTTAAAAATGCATACTCGAATGGAGGTACACCTCTGAATATCCAAGCGATTGCCAACGTGAAGGTCAGTACTGATCCTGAGGTTCGCAACAATGCAATTGAACGCTTTCTTGGACGTGATTCCCGTGAAATTATCCAAGTTGCCCAAGAAAACCTAGAGGGAAATCTTCGTAGTGTTCTTGCACAGCTCACACCAGAGGAGGTCAATGAAGACCGGCTTCGATTTGCTGAGCAAATTGCCAAGGATGTGGGAGATGACCTGAGACGACTTGGTCTGCAACTGGATACGTTGAAGATTCAAAGCGTTTCTGATGATGTTGATTATCTCAATTCAATTAGTCGTCGAAGAGTTGCTCAGATCGTTCGTGATGCAGAGATTGCAGAAGCTGAGGCGATTGGACAAGCTGAGCGCGTTGAAGCTGAGATGGAAGAAAAAGCTGAAGTAGTACGGACTGAGG
Organism: Synechococcus sp. Cu2B8-bc1011; assembly: GCF_047302735.1. Taxonomy (NCBI): domain Bacteria; kingdom Bacillati; phylum Cyanobacteriota; class Cyanophyceae; order Synechococcales; family Synechococcaceae; genus Synechococcus; species Synechococcus sp. Cu2B8-bc1011. The sequence continues at coordinate 1,878,098 of NZ_CP138915.1, read as the reverse complement.
CTCAAACCGTGGTGCTTGAAAAAGATAACGCTGTTCGGACTAAAATAGCCCAAATGGAAAAGAAAGCTCGATCGGAAGAGGAGAGAACACAAGCAGCTGAATTGGAAGCTAGAGCAATAGCGGAGCAAAAACTTCAAAAAGTAAGAGCTGAGCTTGAACGGTTAAGGTTACAAGCAGAACAAGTGCTCCCAGCACAAGCCAATCAAAAGGCTAAAGAACTTAGAGCTCGTGGTATGGCTGCTGCAACGGCCGAGGACGTTAAGGCAAGTGCATTAGTGAATGATCTACTCACCCAAGTCTGGGAAGAGGCTGGTAGCACTGCAGAGCTTGTTTTTCTGCTTCAGCAAATTGAAATGGTGCTTGATCACGCCACACGTCTTCCAGCACGTCTTCATTTGAAAAGGATCACAACCTTGGACGGAAATGATGCCTCCAGTCTTGCCAGTCTTGTAGCTCTGAATCACGTCGTTGTTCGTCAGTTCTTTGATCAGGTCAAAGAAATCTTTGGTATTGATCTTATTGACACCCTTTCAAACAGAGGAAATTAGTCATGTTCTTAGCTATTGGGTTAACAGGTGCAGCAGGTTTATGGGCCTTTGTAGTTCTCCTTCGTCAGTTGTATTACATCTGTCAACCAAGTGAGGCACTGATCTTTGCTGGTCTTAGGAGAACAACTGGATCAGGTCAAAAGGTGGGATATCGCACTGTTCGTGGTGGAAGTGCACTACGTATTCCATTGCTCGAAGAGGTGATGCGTTTGGATCTAAGCAATATGATCATTGATCTTCAAGTTGCAAATGCATATTCGCGTGGAGGTATTCCCTTGAATGTGTCTGGTGTAGCAAATATCAAAATCGCAGGCGATGAACCTGGAATTCATAATGCGATTGAGCGTTTAATAGGGAAATCTCAAGATGATATTCGACATATTGCCAAGGAAACTCTTGAAGGAAATCTGAGAGGAGTGATGGCCAGTTTGACTCCGGAGCAATTAAATGAAGACAAGGTAACCTTTGCTCGTACACTATTGGAGGAGGCTGAGGATGACCTTCAAAAATTAGGTTTAGTATTGGATACTCTTCAGATTCAAAATATCTCTGATGATGTTTTATATCTCGATTCGATTGGCAGGAAGCAGTTAGTTGAATTGAAGAGAGATTCTCGCATTGCAGAGGCAGAGGCTAAGTCACAATCTGCTGTTAAGCGAGCAGAAAACGAAAGAATTACATCCCTGCGACGACTTGATAAAGACCTAGCAATCGCGACAGCCAATGCAAGTAAGAGAGTTCAGGATGCTTTGACGAGACGTGATGCGCTGGTAGCTGAGGAGGAGGCTCGCATTGGCGCTGAATTAGCTCGAGCAGAAGCAGAGCTACCAGTACAAGAACAACGAATTAAACAAGTCACACAGCAATTAGAAGCTGACGTGATTGCTCCTGCAGAGTCTGAGTGCCAAACCATGATGGCGGAAGCTAAAGGTGAAGCTGCAACTATCATTGAACAAGGACGGTCACAAGCTGAAGGTCTACGTGATTTAGTCGAATCATTGCAACGGTCAGGTGATGATGCAAAGCGTCTATTCTTATTGCAAAAGCTTGAACCACTTCTCACCATGCTAAGCGATACTGTTCAACCTATTGAGGTTGAAGAAGTCAATCTCATTGGAGAACGAGAAGGTCAGACAAATCTCTCGATTGCAACATTGTTGAAGCAGTTTCAGGTCAGTACAGGATTTCGGTTGCCGGAGGATTTAACTCTGAAAGAAGGCAGTGAAACAAGCGACTAACATCAATCCAAATTAATATTTCGACAAGGTATCATTGGTGTTAATGATTGCATTATGCCATGAATGTTTAGAAGCTAGAAGGTTTAAATAGGTGTTTAATGAATTTGAAAATGGGAGCGTAGATTTATTTAGGCTTTTGATTCAACTTTTCCCATGCATCGCTATGACGAAAGGCTGGCCAAGCCACAAAATAGTAAATAAATAAAGGAAATAAAGAATATTCGGGATGAACATAAGAACCGTATAACAGCCAATATCCGCCTAGCGCGATTGGAAGAGCAATAAGCCTCGGACCATTTCCATAATCGTCCTCTGCCCAACGAGCGCTTAATGCTTTACCAACAATCCACGGTGATAAAATCAGTAAAATCAACCAATGCATTAAAAGACGATACAAGTTCCAGAATGGCTTGAAAAATGATGTAACAATCAAAAATACGATTAAGTACGGAAAAATCACGGGCTACCTGAATCTGCTTAATTATAATACTTCTAGAAACCCTTCGAAAAAATTCATTGAATTTCTTGAATTAGTCAATCGTACTGATTATCTATCTTGAGACAAGTGTTATTTAAAAACATTTTAAAGTCAAGGTATTTACATTTGTTGTGGAATCCAATCCTCTATTGATAAGTCGTCTCTTCTTATGAGTGCGAAGCACGTACCTGCATTCCCACGACAAATTCTTAATGTCTCATCAATTGATGTGATATCTAACCATGCAGGAAAGGATTGATTAATTGATTTAAGTAGTTTAGGTCTCCAGCCAGTGTTCAAGGAAGGACCTATCCAACCACCTCGTTTGAATTGGACGCCTACCTGATTGACTCCATCAATTGATAATTCAGCCTCAACAGCAATGACAGCAAGATTACTAATCGGACCGCGTAAACGAAGTAAATTCATACCCTTCCGTTGCTTAGGATCAAGAATTTGTAGATTTTCAAGCCAGGAGGATTGTTTGAGCCAAGGCTGTGGTGAGCTACTCCATTTCAACTCCCACACTCCTTTCAATAGATCTCCATTATGTTGAAGGTTCACTTGTGAACACGATTCAACATCTTGAATGAGTGATGGTATTAAGTTGCTTTTGGAATCCTTCAGAAGAAGTTCAATGAGTTGTGCGGTGCAATTCATTAGATTATTTCAGGATGATTCGGATCTCCTTTGAAAGGTCCGATTGTCCAACTTGTGACCCAGCCACCATAAAAGGATCCAGGTTGTGGCTTTACTATTTCTCCCTCCAAGATGCATGTATCCACTAAACGAGGATACAGACCGATCCAGTTAGCAAGCCCTTCAAAGTGTTTTGTAGGAGTTGGGTAGCTCCATCCAGCACGATCTCGTGCGTCACTTCCATCGGACTTGCTGACTGTCCAGTACTCTGCCAATCCCTTCCATTCGCAGTAAGAGACGCGTCCAGAGGTTTGATGCAGTGTTCCAATGGCAAACGCATCCTTGTCAAGATAGATAGTAGGCGGGTGGAACGTTTCACAGACACGAATATAGCGATGATCTTTAGCGATTACTTCATTTCCAATTGCCACTGACACCTGACCCATGATCAGTTCAATTTGTGGCGGTCTAGGATAATCCGATACATTTTCCTTGATTGGCATTCAGTGACGGCGTTTCAATTATTTTAGACATCAGCAGGTAAAACCGTTGTCCATTTCTTTGATCAACAGTAGTTTTGCACAAAATTACCATTCTTGGTGCTCCATATCTTCTCTTTTGATGGAACCGATGTCTGAAATTCTGTTATGAACTCTATTGAGACTATTCGTAGGTTTCATGTTTTAAGGCTTCAATTTGCATTCTCTTAACTCTCTCCAGTATAGACTCATTGCTCAGTCTGTTTCGTAATCGTTCAACCAATAGAGGGAAAGCTAATGGTCCTGGTCTAGGAATTTCACTATGTATTATTTTCCCTGTTCTCATTCTTGTTAATGCAGTTGTCAAGCGCGATAGTTCTAGCTGGTCATGAAGAACTTCATGTCGTGCCTGCTTTAGTAATAGGTTGCCAGGCTCATGCTTGCTAAATACTTCCCATAGCAGTGTGCTACTAATCTGTATTTGACCACTAGTTTTGTTCTTGCTCGGGTACCCTTGTTGGATCAAACCTGATACTTGAGCGATGCTTCTAAAGCGTCGCTTGCAAAGCTCTGATAAATTTAAAGCATTCTCGAGATCAGATTCTATCTCTGAATCTTTAATAAGATTGTCTAGTGATTCTTCAAAAAGTTTAATTAATGGATAGTCTTTTGGTGCTAAGAGTTCAAAACCATAATCATTGACTGACACTGTGATTGTACTTCTCATTTTTTTAGTCAATCGTGATGCCCATAGAAAACCAAGACCTTCATGCACAAAACGACCCTCAAACGGATAAACAAATAAATGCTGACCTTCCTTGGTCATACAAGTTTCGATTAACAGTTCCGTTTGTTTAGGCAGAATTGATAAGTCTTTTTGACGGTCTAGAAGTGGTTTTAATGCTTTCAACTCTGCTGTGTTCAGTTTATTTTCAGAAGCTAGTTCTACCTCTTCTCTTAATTTAGTGGTTAATAGATCAGACAAGGCCATTTGTCCACCTGCCCATGCAGGCACTGTTGTACTTTTTCGTGTGGATAATTTTACATAAGCTGTCATGTCTTTGATCCTTATTAGTTCTAATTGACGCCCTGCAAAGAAGAATACATCTTTAGGATTCAATTGACTGATAAAGGTTTCCTCTACGTGTCCTATTATTGCTCCACGGTGAAAGCGAACTCGAATTGATGGTGCCGAAGTTATTGTTCCAATATTAAGCTTATGAAGTCGTGCTATGGAACCATCCCTGACGAAAAATAGTTTCTTATTTTGGTTCCATTCAATTTTGCGATACCGAGAATACGCGCTCAAACAATTCCCTCCTTTTTCCAAAAACAGGAGGCACCATTGCCATTCTTCATTCGTAATGGATTGATAGCAGGCAGTTTTGCGAATTGCCTGCAGAGTGTCTGTGGGGTTAAATCCAGGTCCACATGCCAACGTTGTTAGGTGCTGTAAGAGAACATCAAGTGGTTTATATGGAGGTTTTCTTGTTTCAATTAAGTCGTTGTTCAATCCACGTCTTAAGGCGCTTAGTTCGAGAAGCTCTAGTGCGTTGGTTGGCATAAACAAAACTTCAGACTTACCCTCGGGATAATGAGCAGACCGACCTGCCCTTTGAATCAGTCGTGCAATATTTTTCGGACTACCGATTTGTATGACTCTTTCTACTGGTTGGAAATCAACGCCTAGGTCTAAAGAACTAGTGCAGACAACCCAACGAAGCTGTCCGTTTTTCATCTGTTCTTCAATCAATTCTCTTTTACTCCGATCTATTGCGCTGTGATGAAGAGCTAATGCACACTCCATTGCTGGACAGGCAAATCTTAAGCACTGGTGCCAACGCTCCGATTGATTTCGTGTGTTAGTAAATACTAATGTGCTTTTACTGACATCCAATACAGCGATTAAATCCTCATACCGCCTGAGCCCAAGATGTCCAGACCATGGAAATCCATTGATAGAGTCAGGAATGATACTTTTAATTGATATAGAGCGTTTTGGCGCACAATTGATCAGTATTTTTTTAGTCTTCACTCCGAGTGCATGTTCTGATGCCTGAACAGGATTGCCAATCGTTGCACTTAATGCCCATGTCTGCAGCTGTCGATTATTCATCCTTAACCAACTAAGGGCTAACTCAGTTTGTGTACCCCTCTTGCTTCCTATTAACTCATGCCACTCATCAAGAATCACTGATTCGAGATTCGCAAATAGATTGATTGCCATTGGATTCCCTAGCAAAACACAAAGGGATTCCGGTGTCGTCACTAAAATCTGAGGTGGGTTTTTGAGTTGTTTCGTTCTTTCTGTACTTGTTGTATCCCCATTTCTAGCGGCAACTCGTATTGGCCAACCTATTGAATCGATTGGTTCCCGTATCGCTAATGTCAGGTCGCGACTTAGTGCCCTCAATGGTGTGATGTATAAGAGCCGAATTCCTTTCTTTTGTTGCTTGTCCGAAAGGATCCGTACGATTGGGCCCATTACCGCTGCAAAGGTCTTACCTGATCCAGTAGGGACTTGTATGAGACCACTAGAACCTTCTAGAAAAGCGTTCCAGCTTTGCCTTTGAAAGGTTGATGGCTCCCAGCCTTTTGATTTAAACCAGGATTCGACTTGGTGAATGATTTCTGTTTGCATTCTGCCTAGATTCTTAACCTGTAATAATTGTGTACATATCTAAATTTCATTGTCTTCTTCTGTCCGTAGTATTCACATTCATCAATTCGAATACCAACTGATTCGTATTCAAATTACCCAGTGATGCTGGCTGTTTGCTTGGTTTCATTTAATCTTTTTTACAAAGCGCTTGTGCGTGCTCTAGGCAATCTGCTTCTGCAGCTTTTTTATCGACTCTCCATCGGACGATTCTAGGAAATCTAACTGCTAAGCCACATTTATGTCGTTTCGATTCCATCACACCCTCAAACGCAATTTCAAATACTTGCTTTTGTTCAACTACGCGTGTAGGTCCAAAGCGTTCTATTGTATGCTTTCTGATCCAGCGATCGAGATGAATAATTTCATCATTCTTCAGTCCTGAATATGCTTTCGCAAATGTAATCAGTTTCCTCGTTCTAATCGATGTCCTTGGTTCATCCCATAATGCAAAGGTATAATCTGTAAAAAGGTTCGCACGCTTTCCAGTCCCTGCTTGTGCATAGATTAACACCACATCTAATGTCATTGGATCATGCTTATACTTCCACCAAGATCCTTTCCTCCTGCCTGATAGATAGATTGAATCTATTTTTTTAATCATTAATCCTTCCGCTCCTTGTTCAGTTGTTTCATCTCTTGCTTTTTCCAATTCACTCCAATTTGATATTGATTTGCATTCCCCTAAGACCAGATCATTGTGATTGAGATTTCTATGGATAACTTCTAATATTTTCTTCCTTTCGTTGAGTGGTTTGCTCCTTTGGTCTTTACTCTCATGCTCTATTAAATCGTAAGCAACAAATTTGACAGGACATTCTTGTAATAGCAATTTAGTTATTGATTTTCTCCCAAGTCTTTTCTGTAGACTTGCGAACGTCATTGGTTGCTTTGCATCATCTCTCCAGCAAATTATTTCTCCGTCAAGCACAGTTCCGTAAGGTAACTGTTCTGCCAGATTAATTATTTCTGGGAATGATATATTGATTAGCTCCTCCCCCCTACTCCATAGAAATATTCCTGATTGACGGCGTATTAATTGACCGCGTATGCCATCCCATTTGCACTCTAAGCTCCAGTCTTGGACAGGCGACGCTTTTAACTGTTCAAGATTTACAGGACTTGCTAAATAAAAGGGATAAGGAATGGCTCCGCGATCATCCTCTTCTTCTTGTCGCGGTTTGACCAATTCTTTAAACCAATTTTGCGTTGTAGCCTCGGATTTCATCAGACGTTCGATTACTGTGCTTTCATTGATTTCATAAGCCTGAGCAATACTCTTTACGACAAGCCCCTTGGATACCCCGATTCGGAACCCTCCCGTGATCAGCTTATTGACCAGATAATGATGATCATCTGGTATATTTTTCCATAACTCAATCATTGAATGTCTTTGTTCTGTATCAGTTTTGCTTTTTAATAAAGGCAGTACTGTTTCCATCCATAAGTGAAGAGAGTCTGTTATTTTTACAGTAGAGTAAATCTCATCTGTTGCGTCTTTGAATTTGTATTCTATATTTTGTATGTTGGGTTTAATCTGAGGCCAGAGTAAACTTAGTGTCTCGGCAGAATCTCCTACTTGAGTAAAGCAATCATCCAACAGCCATGAAGGTATACTTGTGCATTCGTTTAGTATTCTCCTGAGTTTCTGGCCTGTTATCAGTCTTTGCTTTCGTTGGTTGAGTAAAAGACATAGTGTCCAGCATCCATCCCGTGGATCAATGTTTTCAATGAATTCTGAAATTAAGCTGATCTTTGTGTTGGTTTTATTGCATCGATCAATAGCAGTGATTAGGCCTCCAAATTCATGTAAACTTGCTTGATTCATATCTACTCTCTTATTTTAGCATTTCGAGTGGAAATGCATTTAAACCTTCTACTTCTGTTAAATATCGTGCCAAAACATCTTCTTGCCCATGTGTTATGTAGATTTTCTTAGCTTCACTTTGTTTGATTGTCATTATCAAACCTGTCCAATCTGCATGGTCACTTAGTACAAATCCTCGCTCATACCCCCGTCTTCTTCTGGCTCCTCTAACTGCCATCCATCCTGATGCGAATGCTGTCTGTGGTTCCTTAAAACGTTTCATCCATGGTGATTTATAGGCAGATGGTGGTGCGATGATGAGACGTCCCTTCAAGGGATCTTTTCGTTCTAATTCACTGACCGGTCTCGTAGGTACCATGTCCACTCCTGCCTCTCGATAATGACCGGTTATGGTCTCGACTGCTCCATGCAGTAGAACTTCTTCCATAATGCCTAGCGATTTCAGTTCAGCGAGTACTCGTTGCGCTTTGCCAAATGCATAGCAGAAGAGTAATGAAGGATGTTCAGTCTCTGTCCTCCACCATTCATAAATCTCTCTCGCTACTTGTTTGCCTGACTTCCAACGGTAGATCGGCAATCCAAATGTTGATTCAGTGATGAGTACATCGCACTTCACTGATTCAAATGGTTCACAGCTTGGATCATGGCAACGTTTGTAATCACCAGTGACGAGCCATACCTCATCTCCAACTTCAATACGTACCTGAGCACTTCCTAAAACATGTCCTGCGCTATGTAATGAAAGTTTTGCCTGCCCAAGTCTGAACTCCTCCCCATAGTTTATGGAGTGAATTTTGATGTCTCTTCCCAGTCTTTGCCTTAGTATCGTTTCGGACTGATCACAGGCCCAATATTCTCCACATCCTGGTCTGGCATGATCAGCATGAGCATGGGTTATGATCGCACGTTTGACCGGGCAGGGAGGGTCAATCCATGCATCTGCGGCTGGACAATACAAACCTTGGTTGAGGTAATGCAAAACTGACATCTTTGTATCTTGACGTAATTCTCTTTAGACTGTGGATTTAAGCGCATTCTGCTTTCCTTCGTCATGCTCGTATACAACTGTTTAATGGCTTGAGTATTATGGTTTTCTGTATTCCATTTTAGCTGCGTTTGTCTCTGCCATTCTGATTTGCATTTTTTCGATTTTTTTTTGATATTCAATATAAAGCAGGGGTTGCATCTGGGTGTACTTTTTAACTTTTGCTGTATCTTTAAGGTTTATGTTTCCTGTCTCGTTTGTCTAATAGCATCTTAGTTTCAATGCTGGTTAGTGATTATTGTGAATTCCTTCCGGGTTGTGATTGCTATTTTATCTGGGGTATAGATTTTGTTGCACTATCAGCTATTTGCTCATTTCAAGCATGCGTTGAATTGGCTCCAATGCTTTCACTCTTATCTCTTCGTTCATCTCGATTCTTGGCTCTAGTGTCTCTAGGCAATGCCAAAGTTTTTCAAGAGTATTCATGCGCATGTATGGACATGTATTGCAACTGCATCCGTCAATTCCCGGAACATCAATGAACGTTTTGTTCGGAACCAATTTTTGCATTTGATGCAATATACCTGGCTCAGTGAGTACGATATAAGTCGATGCTTGGCTTGTTTGTGCGTGCAATAGAAGTTTGCTTGTTGAGCCTATGAAGTCAGCTAGATCTAGAAGGTTTTCCATGCATTCGGGATGGGCGATCACCTCCGCGTCTGGGTATTTCAGCTTCAGTTTTAATAATGCTTCCTCGCTAAACGTTTCATGCACGATGCAGCGTCCTGGCCATAGTGTTAGATCGCGTCCGCTTTGTTGCTGTACCCATCGTCCAAGATTTTGATCTGGTGCAAATAGAATTGGTTGATCAGAGGGGAGTTGATTGACCAAATCTACTGCATTACTACTTGTGCAGATTAAGTCACTTTGAGCCTTAACTGCAGCGGTACAGTTGATATAGCTGACAACAAAATGTTCGGGATGATTGGCCCTGAAAGTTTTGAATTCATCGGCCGGGCAATCATCGGCGAGTGAACAACCTGCTTCGTTATCAGGTAACAGAACAATTTTTTCTGGGCTTAAAATTTTTGCCGTCTCGGCCATGAAATGAACACCACAAAAAACAATCACATCCGCATCTGTACTCGCAGCTTTGCGGGACAGCTCTAAGGAGTCTCCAATGAAATCAGCGATGTCTTGTATTTCAGGTTCCTGGTAATAGTGAGCCAATACGACTGCGTTGCGTTCTCTTCGAAGCTGGTTGATTGCCCTGACGAGATCATCGGGAGTTGTTTTCATGATCCTGATCCCTAGACCTGTCTCGGAGTTGATTGCGGCCATTCTGGCCACATCGGGCAGGATATCCATAGCCTAGGCATCACTCCTGACCAGATTGCGCCTCGCCATTGCCGGCGACCTCCACGGTGATTGGACCTTTGACGACGAGCAGTTGCTCGATCAGCTGAAGCCTGATGCCGTGTTGTTTGTGGGCGACCTCAGTGACGGTGATCTTCGCTTAGTCAAGGCAATCACCCGCCTGAACCGTCCCTGCGCTGTGATTCTGGGTAATCACGATCGCGGAAGGGATCGCAGTGGTGAGAAGCTCAGACAGCAGCTTCTAATGCTGGGAGAGCTTGATTGCTCGTGGAGGATGCGCAATTGGTCCTCTCCGCCCGTTGCGATTATTGGCTGCCGTCCCTGCAGTTCAGGAGGAGGTTTCCACCTATCTGAAGCTGTTCGCAGTGTTTTTGGTCCAGTCACCGAAGAGGAGTCGGCCAACCGGATCGTTCAAGCCGCCTCTGGCGCCCCCGAAACCTGGCCACTTGTTCTTTTAGCCCACAGTGGTCCGACTGGTCTCGGATCCGATGCGTCGAGCATCTGTGGTCGTGATTGGAAACATCCTCACATCGACTGGGGGGATCGAGACCTTGCAATCGCTGTAGAGGCCATGCGCCGTCACCGAGCTGCTGATCTCGTGGTCTTTGGTCATATGCATCACTGCCTTAGAGGAGGCAAGGGAGAACGCCTGACATTCCATCGCGATCGATATGGCACTGCTTATGTCAATGCGGCTTGCGTTCCACGCTCTGGATCAGATGAGTCTGGACAGACTTTGATTCACTTCACCTGGGTGGAATTTGAGGGGCGTCATCTCAGTCTTGTCAGCCATCGCTGGTTTCATCTGGATGGAACCCTTGCCTATGAACAAACGTTGTTGCGGCAACCAAGAGAAAGCTTTTCGGCATGCTGATTTATCTGTGTCTCAGCAGTCATGGGTTTGGTCATGCTGCCCGGCAAGCCACTGTTTTGAGTGCTTTGCATCGGCTCCAACCAACCTGGAGGCTTGTGGTCAGTTCCCTTGTCTCTGCAGATTTTCTCAAGCTTGCCTGCGGGGCTGTCCCCGTAGAGCAACGTTTCGTTGGTTGGGATGTGGGCATGATCCAAGCCGATGCACTCGGCGTTGATCAAGACAGAACCTTGAGTTTCCTGATGGCTCTCGACAGGTCTCTCCCACACCGTCTTGACCAAGAGAGCGCCTGGCTTGCAGAGCAACAAACACCTGTTGTTGTTGTTGGTGACATTCCACCGTCCGCAGCAGTTCTTGCTGAACGAATTGGAGCTCCCTTGGTATGGATGGGGAATTTCGGTTGGGATGACATTTATGAGCCTCTTGGTGGACTCTTCACCAAGTATGCAGCTGCTGCGAGAGCTCATTATCAACAGGGGGAACTGCTGTTGCGCTGCCCTTTTTCACTGGCGATGGATTGGGGTTTAAAAGAGCAAGAGTTAGGTGTCACGGTCTCTGGGTTGCGTGAATTGCCAAGACCGTTGCGTCACCACTTGGAACAGATTCAACAGCCGCTTGTACTTGTTGGATTTGGGGGCCTTGGTGTTGCTATCGACCCTGCCTTATTCCGTCTCTGGCCCAATCATCATTTTCTGATGCCAGCCCCGGTGGCTCCCCAACTTCACGCCAAGCTTGAATGGGAGGCCAATGTCACGCTTTTGCCTCAAAGTGTGCGGCCTTTTGATGTGATGCCTTATTGCGACCGGCACTTAGGCAAGCCTGGTTACAGCACCTTTTGCGAGGCTTTAAGTCAGGAACTGGGGATGCATGTCGTGGAGCGTGATGGCTTCGCCGAAGCTTCCGTGCTGATGGATGGCCTTCGTCGTTTTGGAAATCACAGGATTCTGAGCCGCGATGCATTCGCTCAAGGTGAATGGGGGTTGGACCAGCCACTGGTCCAACCCATCCATCCCATGGCTTCAAAGCATGGTGCTGAAGAGGCAGCAAAGGCCTTGGCCCAGGTCGCGTCGAGCACTGTTCAGCACGGCTGATTGCTCCAATTACTTTTTTTAATCTCAGCTGAGACGCCACCCCTGCTCTCGCTTTGACGCACTTTGCGTCCAACTTGAGTCTTGTCTGCCTTTAGGGACAATTACTCGTCTGGCACATCAACTCTTGGCTTGCTTGGACCCGTTCGTCAAAGTTCCAGCCATTGAACCCGATGCGTTCAATTGAGTTCCTGTCTGATATTTCGATCGCCGTCATCTGAACGGTCTGTTGATCACCTCCTCCGGTCAATTCCTTTCTTTCACGTATGTCCTCTCTTGCGAAAACTGTCTGTCGGTTCCTTCCAGCAGCTCTCGCAGGTTTTGCTCCTGTTTTAGTTTCTTCTCAGGCTTCTCAAGCTTCCGTTGCTTCGCTTCCAACGCTGCAAGTTTCCCGCTCTGGTCTGATTACTTCCCATGAAGAGTCCCAAGCGAGTGCCCTTCCATACATCATCACTCCAGAGCGTCGCGCGCTTCTCAATACCATTCGCTTCGCCGAGGGAACTTGGAAAAACGGCCATGATGTTGGCTACCGCGTGATGTTTGGCGGAAGTTTGATGCGCTCGATGGATCGCCATCCCGATCGCGTGATTTACTCCTCCCGTTATGCGAGTGCGGCGGCTGGTGCTTACCAGTTCATGCCTTTCACCTGGGATCTAGTGAAGCGAAGTTTGGGGGTTAGGGGTTTTGGACCTGAAGTCCAAGATCAAGGTGCTCTGTTCTTAGTCCAAAGGCGAAAAGCCTTAAGGCTCACCGATGTGGGTGTGATGACACCTCAGCTTGCGGCGAAGCTTGCGCCGGAGTGGGCTTCCTTTCCCACTCTTCGTGGACGCAGCTACTACGGACAACCCGTGAAGCGTTTTGCCAATCTTAAGTCGTTTTACAACGTCAATTTGAGTCAGCTACGTCAGATTAGAGATCAGCGTCAGCAAGCGCTGAGTGAAGAGTCGGGCAGCACAGGAACTAAAGCTCCCGTTTGTACCGGTCCAACGATTCTTTGTGGAATGCCCTGAACGGGCCCTTGAGTGAAGTACTCGAATTACTTTTCTGACTCTTCAGCCAATTTCCTTCCCACTGTTGCTTGGGCGATCAAATATGCGCCCACCATCCCTCCAATGAAACCCATGCCGTTTCGAATCAGCGGCAAGAGATCACTTGTGCGTGTGACCACGGGTGCAATCCCAAACACACCAAACAACATCACCCATAGGGGAGACAGCAAAAGCACCCAAGCCCAGGCGATCCGTTCACCTTGTTGACGCGGATAAGCGGCAAAACCCGCAATTAATCCACCCAGTACGGATGTGGCCAAAGTTAAAAGCCATTGTTCCTTTGGTAGACCAGGAACAAACTGACAACCTCCCCGATCAAGACAAAGCTCTACCGCTCCGACCGTTGCCAGGATTGAACCGTCCTCGCCATTGTCTCGGACGTAATACTGATTCCCATAACGGGTTTGAAGTTCCACCCACCAGGTGCGTGGCATCAAGGCAAAGAATGCATCGCCCACGTTGAAATTGAGCAGGTTGCCGCCGCGGGGATCTCCGACAATTAACAAGCTTCGTTCATCGAGGCCCCAAAACTCTTTGATGGCAAGTCCAGGTGTCTTTTCATATTGGGTGAGAACTCGAACTTTCCATCCGCTGCGTTCTTCAAAAGCATCCAGTGATGTTTCAAGCTCTTTGAGCTGATTGTCACTGAAGGCTCGAGCCAGATCGATCACAGGCGTCGGATGGTCCGGAAGCAGCTCTGGGTTGTCGATCGCCTTGACGGGACTTGCGACCAGGAGCAACAGAAATAAGCTGAAGAATGGGAACAAGAATCGTGTGAAGCGCGGTTGTGTTCCCATAGCTCTGTCGCATTACAGGCATTCTCCTCAATGACAGGCCCTGCTGCGCCCTGCCCTTTATGGCTTCATCAGCGATTTGTTCAATCAGGCGGTTCAGTTCCCTTCTCCCAGTTCATGGCCTGGGCGCTTCATGACCCTGAGCACGGGTCCTATGGAAGTGGCCAACTGAAGATTGGCAAGGGTGGTGATTTTGTGACGTCAGCAACTCTGGGGCCTGATTTTTCAGCCTTAATGGGTTGTCAACTCGTCCAGTGGTTGCGTGCTCTCGCTCAGAAGCACCCATCAGAAACCCTCTCCATTGTTGAAGTTGGGCCTGGAGAAGCGGAGTTGAGTTGTGATCTCATCGATCATTTGTCCGAACATCTTCCTGACCTGATGCATCGGCTTGAGCTGGTGTTAGTTGAAATCAATCCTGGGATGGAACAGCGTCAACGCAATCGTCTGGAGCAGCACCAGGATTCACAACACACTCAACCACTCTTTCCGAAACGCTGGACTTCCTTGTCAGATCTCAAGACAAGGCCGGTGATTGGTGTCTTGATTGCTCATGAGCTCCTCGATGCTTTTCCGGTGGAACGCCTGGAATTGATCGACGGCCAACTTCGTCGTCAGACCGTTCAATTGCATCAAAAACAAACTGGCGGTGCAGATCTGCATTGGGGAACTGAACCCATTCCTCACGCGCTTCAGGAGCGCATGAATTCAACACTGTCAGCAACGCAGATCAGCTTGCCTCCAGCAGATGCGAAGGATGGTTGGACAACGGAATGGCATGACGAATGCGCCAGTTGGTTTGCTGAAGCCTCTGAGGCGTTAATCGAGGGCCATCTCCTTGTTGTCGACTATGCCCTAGAGGCTCATCGCTATTACTCCGCTCGACGCAGCGATGGGACTCTGATCGCCTATCGAAACCAAAGGGCCAGTAACAGTGTCTTGATGGATGCAGGACAGCAAGACATCACGGCTCATCTTTGCCTTGAGACGATGGTTCACCAAGCCACAACCAATGGGTGGTGCCTGGAGGGGCAGCGCCGCCAGGGTGAGGCTTTACTCGCCTTAGGCCTTGCTGAGCGTTTCAGCAGTCTTCAACAACTTCCTGGCAACCAACTCTCTGAGGTGCTTCAACGTCGTGAAGCACTCCTGCGTCTCGTCGACCCTTCCTGCCTTGGGGAGTTTCGATGGCTGTCGTTCCTGCGATTCAATCCGTTGGTTCCCAGCAACACACCGGGTGAGCGAAGTCAATTCCTTCAAGAACCATCAGGCCTCAACGCAACGCAGCCAAGCAGGCTCTGATTTCTTCATGACTAACGTTGTCCACGATCGACACAACACCGATGCTTGACGGCAAGACAAAGCGAAGACGACCATCACGGACTTTTTTGTCGCCTTGAAGCGTCTTTAAGACACAATCTGGATCCAGATCAGGCCATTGGCTGGGTAATCCAGCGCTTTGGATCAAACGTGTTTGTCGCTCCGCGTCGGTTTGAGCCATCACACCTCGTTGCACGGCGAGTGCTGCCACCGCCACCATCCCAATCGCCACGGCTTCGCCATGGAGCCAGGTGCCGTATCCGGTCAGCGTCTCGACCACATGACCAAACGTATGGCCATAATTCAGGATGGCCCTTTGACCACCTTCTTTTTCATCCGCAGCAACAACAAGTGCTTTGGCTTGTGCAGAACGTTCGAGCATCGTTGCCAGCAGCTCTGTAGAAATCGAAAGAGGGTTGTCAAAGCTGACGGATCGTTCGAGCAATTCGAACAGCTCTGAATCTCCGATGACGCCGTATTTGATCACCTCAGCGAGACCAGCCCTAAATTCCCGCGTAGGAAGGGTTTGAAGCGTATCTGGATCAATCATGACCAGCCGAGGCTGATGGAAGGCGCCGATCAGATTTTTCCCTCCTGGATGATTCACTCCAGTTTTTCCGCCAATCGCGGCATCAACCATGGCCAACAACGTTGTAGGCACTTGGATGACACCGATTCCTCGCAGCCAGCATGCCGCTGCAAAACCTGTCATGTCACCCACAATCCCACCGCCTAAAGCGAGCATGAGTGACTGGCGCTCTAATCCTTCGTCTTTGGCAGCATCAAGGATCGTGCTGAAGGTGGTTAAGGTCTTCTGTTCTTCACCCGCGGGGATCGTGAGCAAGGTGGCCTGAAATCCCGCCTGTTCGAGGCTGGTCAAACAACGGCTTCCATAGGGAGTCGCAACATCAACATTGCTAACCACCAAAATTTTTGTGTGTTCGCGAATCCCGAGTCGTCGCAATTCATTGCCGAGATAGTCGATCCCACCGGCGGAGATCACGACGTCATAGGGATCGCGTTCGAGTGCAACGCTGAGACGTCTTTCATCTGCCGATGCTGTTGTGCTCGGTTGGGATTGGATCATGCCGCCCGCTGTGACGGATCTATTCTCCTCCAAATCATCTGGCGCTGGTGATGGCTCTGCCTTCAACGTCCAAACAGCGATCGACGCTCATTGCTTGGGGATTTTTAGCTCCTGCTCTCCTTCTTTTGAGCCTTTCCGTCTTGGTTCCGGCCTTCATGGCTCTGGTGATTAGTTTCACGCAAACAGGTTTAGACGTTACCGAGCCACTCAAATTCATCGGCTTCGCCAACTTTCAGCGACTCCTCGGCGATCCAATGTTTTATCAGGTGCTTGGCACCACTCTGATTTACTTATTCGGCGTCGTTCCACCCATTGTGATCGGCGCCCTAACCCTGGCGGTTCTTGTCAATCGAATCCTTCCCGGTGTGCACATCCTGCGCGCTGCTTTCTATACGCCAGTTTTGGTCTCGATTGTTGTGGCTGCCATCGCTTTTCGTTGGCTCTATGCCGAAAACGGTTTAATTAACGGTTGGCTTAGCGCTTTGTTTGGTCAGGGATTCGTCCCCATTGATTTTTTAACCAATCCCTTTTTGGCCCTTCCCTCAGTGATGCTTGTCACCCTGTGGAAAGGCTTGGGTTACTACATGGTGATCTTTCTGGGAGGACTGCAAGGAATCCCGAAGGAACTTTATGAAGCCGCTGAGTTGGATGGAAGTGAAGGTTGGCGGAAGCATGTTGATATCACTCTGCCGTTGCTCCGTCCGTACGTGACCCTTGTGGCTGTGATCTCGGCGATTGCTGCAACAAAGGTGTTTGAGGAGGTTTTTCTGATGACACAGGGAGGTCCTGCAGACTCAACGCGCACCCTTGTGTATTACGTCTATGACCAGGCATTTGCAGAACTAGAGATTAGTTATGCATGCACGGTTGGACTCGCTCTGTTCCTATTGGTTTTGTTACTGACTGCCATTCGACTTGCGTTCGGAGGAGAACGAAGCCTGATTTAGGGCTGCCAGCGTTGCTAAAAGGAGAGAATGGCAAGCTTCCCCCAGACCGATCTGCAACGGATGCCCAGCGTTGACAACACAATTGGCGTTATCGGTGGCGGACAACTTGCCCTGATGCTCGGTGAAGCAGCGCAAACACGAGGTGTGACCCTTGCGGTTCAAGCGTCAAAAGCTGAAGATCCTGCAGCCTCCCTGGCGAAGGATTTAGTAATCGCTGGATCCACAGATGCCCATGCAACGAGAGAGCTCTCAACACATTGCGCCGGCATTACCTTCGAAAATGAATGGGTCGCTGTTGATGCATTGATGCCTCTCGAGCGACAGGGAGTGCAATTCACTCCATCACTTGCCAGCTTGGTTCCTCTCGTTAATAAGTTGTCCCAGAGACGGCTTCTCGATGATCTGTTAATCCCAAGTCCAGAGTGGATTTCATTAGCTGAACTGAATCCTGGGTCGCCATCCTTACCGAGCGGATGGACGTTCCCTGTCATGGCGAAGGCTGCCTATGGCGGTTACGACGGCAAAGGCACACGGGTTGTGAACGATCTCAACGGCTTGGCTCAGTTGCTTCGCAACGTCGATGCCAATGAGTGGTTCATCGAAGCCTGGATTTCCTACGAACAGGAACTTGCCCTCGTTGTCAGCCGAGATTCAAAAGGGCGAATTCGAAGCCTGCCATTAGCCGAAACGCATCAGAAAAACCAAGTTTGTGACTGGGTGATTGCACCGGCAGCAGTAAGTCAACTCGTTGAGGCTACGGCTTACAACATTGCCGCTTCACTTCTTACAAAGCTTAGTTATGTGGGGGTGATGACTTTGGAGTTTTTCTATGGATCATCGGGTTTATTTGTCAATGAAGTAGCGCCTAGAACTCATAATTCAGGGCATTTTTCAATTGAGGCCTGTTCCAGTAGTCAATTTGATCAACAACTCTGTATCGCTGCAGGTCTGGAAGTCCCTAATCCACAGCTCATTGCAGATGGCTCCTTGATGGTCAATCTGCTCGGCCTGAGTCATGACCAGGCTGAACCGCTTGACGAACGTCTTTCCAAACTCCGCTCAATTGAGGAGTTGCATTTGCATTGGTATGGAAAAGATGAAATCCCGGGACGAAAACTGGGGCATGTCACCACCCTGCTGAAGGGCCATAGCGCTGCTGAACGGGCCGAGAGAGCACAGCACATGCTGCAAAGTATTCGTGAAATCTGGCCCCTTCCCCTAAATTGGTAGCGAACTGCTGTGTTGGTGACAGCCTTTCTCTAGTGCTCTGATCTGACTCTCTTTCGACATGGGGTGACTGTCGTGTTGGTGCCGTAAACCGGTCTCGTAACCGGAAACGAATCCTCTCGAAATCTTTCGCCCCTTCTGGTAACTCCAGGTCGAACACTGGGGCTCGCACGGCACAGCGGTTCACCACCATGGATGCCGTCAGCAGGGCAGGAAGCTGCCTGTTACCTGGCTGGGACCTCACAAGGATTCACATTCAGCGTTGATGGGAGTGACTTGCAGAATCAAGTCATCATTAATGTTTTTAGGTTGATATTCTGAGTCTTGTTGGTTTGAAATAATTGTTCGTCTTCTAGTGATGGGGTGTTAATCGTGAAACTGAGAAGTGGTGCATTAGGTGCTACGAAAAAACCAGAACAGAAGCCTAGTGATTTGATTGGGATGAACATTGTTTCAATGACCATTTCAATTCAATAAAGAAAAGACAAGGGCTGCGAGTTGTGAAGGGCTATAGAACAAAAATAATCAACAGAAGAGATTCAAGGAAGCTTGAAGTCGTTGAATTCAGAGGTATCAGATTCTTGATTGTGGGTTCAGACTATGGAATGGAGCAGTGGCAAAGCGATAGAGATTGACTCGTTTGATGCACTTAGAGAATTGAGGATCTAGAGCTAGCTAAGCGTTGGACTAAATCTATTTTCTGCAGAGTTGTAATCACAAACACCTCCTGTGCAGTCCTGCCACGGCGTGCCATCAACTTGAATCCACCTCGGATTGGGACCGATGGCCTAAGCGTCAAGTCTTGGCAGCGTCCCTTGACCCTTGCAATCACTCCTGGAGTGATGGTTTGGATCTGTGGGTCATTCGCTAACACCTTGAGCCAGGGTATGAGCCCTTTCACGTAGGTGCTATGGGTCAAGACAAGACGGCCCACTAGGGGTTCAAAAGTAAAGCTTCTTTAAGTTAGCCACTCTGGCTAAAGATCAGGTAAGTGTTCTTTGCGAGCCATGCTCCGATCTGTCGATTCCCTCAGAACTGAGCTCTCAGGTCCGTTGACATCTCGAATGGGACCAAAAGCCAAGATCCTTACGGCTGAGGTGCATGGCGATGAGGTGCGGGGTCTAGCTCTTTGTCCTGGAAAAGTGATTCGGTATGTCTTTGCTGCTCAAACGCAACGGCTACACACCCAAGCCCTGTTGTCCTTAACCACCTCCACGAGTAAACCTGCCGCTTGATTCAACCATCGATTTCGGCCATCAACACCATGTCGAGTCGCTGCGCTGTGGATTCTCTGAATTGGCCGACGCTCAACTGATTAAGAACAATCAATGCGCCTGCCATGACAACAATTTCGATCGAAAACACCAAGCCGTAGCCAGCCATCGGACCAGCGTTGGGTAATAGCTGACGCCCAAGGTCAAGCAGTCCACCACCTACGACCTTTCCCATCCCTCGTGAGAGGGCTTGAGCTAAGCCCCAAATGCCTACAAAGGTTCCTGCCATCGCTGGGAGAGTGAGATCAAGCATCAAGGTCAGTGCGCTGTTGGTGCCGACGCCTGCAGCAAAGCCAAACAAGACCATGACGAGGGGGAGAAGGCCTGAGGCTTGCTGCCAGCCGCTGATCACCAACAGAAACAGAGAACCCATCACCATCCAGCAACCCAAACGGGCAGTGGCCAACTTCCCAAGTTTTGGTGTGATGAACCAGCCCGCTAGAAGCAAACCAACCAGTGTTCCTGATCCCCACCAAGCATTGAGCAGAGTGGTTTTAGACACAGGCATCAAAAAGACCTCAGCTCCAAAACTTTCCAGAATTGGATCCTGTAAAAAGAGTCCAAGGGTAAATAAAACTAAAAATCCAAAAAAGATCACAATTTGTCGGCTTGAGGTGACAACACCCCATGCATCTTGAAGTGTGATCAAATCCTGGACAGGTCGAACTGTTCCAGTTGCTATTGGCTTTTCCACCCCCCAGGTCGAAATAATGGTCAACACCATCACGATCGAGGTGATCGAGATCATGAACTTCTGAAGCCAACTCTGAAGAACGATTGGATCAGAAATGCCATCAATCGAGCTGACAGCAAGACTGATTGCAATCGCTCCAACGATGATTCCGATAGTGAGCATCGCCCAAATCACTCCGATGCATCGCGGTCGTTGTTCTTCCGTTGTGCGATCGATCACAAGGGCTAAATAGGAGGTACTAGCTAGAGAAGTCGCCAAGCCGTAAAGAGCAAATAAACCACAAAATGCCGCAACTCCAGCCGAAGCTAATAAGGGAGATCCACTGTCTAGAGCTTCTTTTACTTTAAAACTAACGGGAACACTTAAAGTCGCCAATAGACAAATGGCGATGGTCCCAAGCAGTACATAGGGAGTCCGATGTTGACCCATTAAGGGATGCGAGTCACTGAGATGGCCAAACAACACCCGTGCCGGTGAAACCAGTTGCTCAAATCCCAAACCACCGCCTGCCAGCAATGCAGGAAAGGCAAGTTCTGTAATGAGAATCCGATTAAAGGTCCCAGTGAAAAGCACCGCGAGGGTTCCAAGACAAGCCTGGAAGAGACTTAATCGGAGCAGGGTTGGCCAGCGAAGACCTTGAACCTCGTTCATCTCAATGGAAGCGGCCATGGGCGTTAATTGCGTTCCAGGGGAGCCATCGTGAGTCCCTCGCTACTGAGCTGTTGGTGGTAAAGCTCTGCGGGCTCCAGGGGGCCTGCCCACACTTCTGCAGCGCCTTCTCCATCGATTTGATGGGCCAGGGTCCAAGCCTTATCGCTATTCATCCCAGGAATGATTTTGCATAAACACTCAACGACGTGTTCGAACGTATTCACGTCATCGTTGAGAACGATGACTCTGGCATTCGGGTAACGCAGGGTTGTGCGTTCGGGCTGCAGGACGCTCGCGGTTCCAGGAGTTGCCATGGTCATAAGAAGTAATGAATCAACCAGTCAGTTCCGGAGGGGGAACCTAGGTAAACTCTCTACATTCAAGCGTTAATTCAATGCTGTTCACGATTGCCTGGGCATCCCTTGCTGCTGTCTTCAGTTTCTCGATTGCGATGGTGGTCTGGGGCCGCAACGGTGATGGCACCCTGAATTTCTGAAGTGAACGAGGCACTGCAAGCTCCCATCGTCAGTCAGGGATTGGCGATGACCGCTGCGGTTCTTTTGGTCTTTGTCAGCGTGATAGTCGTTTACCTTTCCACCATCGAGTGGAAAGATCGTCGTCGCAGGCGTTCTCGTGACCGCAGCTGAATCACTCCTGAAGATCTCCACCTATCGATCTCTCGCTCAGTCCCTCCCCCTCACGACACTGGGGTTAGGGACTGTTTTATTGAGCGGTCTGATTGGCGTCATTCTGAATCAGCCATCACATCAAGACGATGGAACCCCTGCATCGCTCAGTCGCGTCTCAGGGGCCTTCAGCTTGATTCAGTCCTTTCACGGAGATGCCAAACGCCCAGCACCCAAGCTTTGGAATCAACGCTTGGGTCTGGTGCGAGCTGGCAACCTATGGAAACGGCAGGGGCGATCGATTTGGTGGCAGGGGTGGTCAGAAGATGGCGATGCCTACTTGATTCTTCCCGATCAACTTCTGGCAGACGACAGCAAAAATCTGCGCAAACACCAGGTTTTGGGTTTGAGCTTGCTCGGCTCCGATGAGCTGCATCGTCAACAACTCATTCAAAGACTTCAGCGCCACTCCGAACGCCCAACGCAACCAACCTCCCTTCACAGTCGTTGTATGCAGCGTCTCGCTGACGCTCCAGCGGTGTTTTGGACGAGTGATGCACTCGCTGCAATCAGCGGAACCACAGCTCCCTTGCTTCAGCAAGGGAGTCATGGCTGTCTTGCACTGCGCCTCAATGGCAACACTCTTCATTGGGGCGGATACGTTGGCGATCGCTCGATTGCTCTTGCTGCATCACAACCCAAACAAGGCTGGAAGTTTTCAGTCTCTGATCGTCAAAAACCATCAAACTTTGACCAGGCCAGCCTCCTTGAAGTGCATGGAGCCCGTGTTGATTTGATTCTGGGAATGCTGCTGAGTCGGCAGATCATCCAAGAACCCTTGGAATCTCAGTACGGAGTGAATCAATCCACGCGATCAAGGCTCGCACTCTCACCCTTTTCGCTGCGATTACAACAACAAACCAAAGGGCCCTACCGGGCTGGACTCCAATTTCAAGCACCGTTGCCTGGAGGCTCTGCCGCTTGGGCCACTGTTCTTGATCAAGTAAGTAATCGTTTAGAGGAACGCGGCTTTCAACGATCTACTCCAGCTCAAGACAAGGCAAACCCAGCTGATGCTGTGATTTGGAACGATCAACGTGACGGGCAGAGCAAAGTTGTGGGGGGTTGGCGATGGTTGCAGGAATCCCAAAAAGCGCCGATCTTCAGTGCAGGGCTAGCAAGCCTTCCCGACACCAAACCCTTTTATCAAGTACTTCCACTGTCATCCCCTGCAGCGCTGAAGCTCAATGCCCGTCCCCGAAACCTTGAGATTCTGGGACTCATGAATGGATCGTGGCCTGCACTTCTAAAGCAGGCCGATTCCTTGCATCTTCAAGTCAAGCCGGCCATACCTTCTCCTAACCCGAAGGCATCAGGCCAACAGGCATGGTGGGAGATGAGTGGTCAATTAGTGATCTCTTCCGCAGCTGATTCATCGGGCGACGCAGATTGAGCGTCCGGTGTCTTTGAATCGCTTGCTTGAGAATTGGCCACCTGACGATCCCGTTTACGACGTTCTGCTGCCAAGGTTTCTTCAATCAGTTCCACGGCCTGGGCCATCTTTTGAAGATTGGATGTGTACAGGCTGAGGTCCTTATCCAAACGAGGTTTGGAAAGTCCAAGTTGCTCACCGATTTCATGGGCGAGGTTTTTGAGTTCGTCAGGATCTGAGGGTTCTCCACCTTGAGCGGATGAGAGCAGGCTCAACAAGCCCACAGCCATTAGTCGCGAGTAGTGAAATGACTCACCACCAACACTTGAGATTCCAGATGCCAAAGGCTCAGGAGCCCCAGCCCCGCGATTGGAAAGCCACTCACGCACTTCATTGATTGTGTGTCCTGACACCGCTGAGGTCGATCCCTCTGCGAGCTGTTGCAAGGCTTCAGGATCAAACCCATTGCATGTACAAATGGCTGCATAGAGCTCATCGAGGTGTTTTTCAGGCTTGTAGCCCTGAGTGAACGCCGTAAACACCTGACGTAAGCCAACAGCAAACAAGGCATCGCTCTTGAAATGCTGTTGGTGACTGAGAAGATGCAGCTCAACCAATAGCTCGTCAGCCGTCCTCCTGTACAGAGACGGAATCACATAGGGAAAAGCTGTATGAAAGGCACGTTTGCTGTCAGCGATCGTCCGTTGATCCGTCAAGGTCCTTCCACCCCACTTTGAATCAAGACCATAGCGCCGCTGCTGCCGCCGTTAGGATTGTTCTAACTGATGCTATGCAACATGATCCCGATTGTGATCGAGGAATCAGGACGAGGAGAAAGGGCTTTTGATATTTATTCTCGTCTCTTGAGGGAGCGAATCATTTTCTTAGGTGAGCCTGTCACCAGCGATTCTGCCAATCGAATCGTTGCGCAGCTTCTTTTTCTGGAAGCGGAAGATCCCGAAAAAGAGATCTTTCTATATGTCAATTCTCCAGGTGGATCGGTGTACGACGGGCTGGGGATCTTTGACACCATGCAGCACATTAAACCGGATGTTCATACCGTTTGTGTTGGCCTTGCCGCAAGTATGGGTGCTTTCCTTCTTTGTGCTGGCGCCAAAGGTAAGCGCAGCAGTTTGCAGCATTCTCGGATCATGATTCACCAGCCCTTGGGTGGAGCAAGTGGTCAGGCCAGTGATATTCGAATCCAGGCCGATGAAATCCTGTTCCTTAAGGATCGTTTGAACCATGAACTGGCCGATCGCACTGGACAACCTCTAGACAAAATCCAAGCCGATACTGATCGAGATTTCTTTATGTCTCCACAACAGGCTTTGGAATATGGCTTAATCGACAACGTCATCGATAAGAGCCCTGTCCGCTCGGTATAAAAAAAGACCCTCATAAAGAGGGTCTTTCAAATGAGTTGAAAATGATTGAAGACCAGACTTCTTAAAAGTCTGGTCTTTTTGCTTTAAGCCAGGATGGGAGAGAAACGTTCCTTATCAGGAATTTCAGCGAATTCAGCAACGACACTACGGAATTCATCACCGTCCATCGTTTCCTGCTCAATCAATTGCTCTACCAATTTGTCCATGGCTTGGCGATGTTGACCAACGAGTGCAACGGTTTCCTCGTAGCACTTCATCACGATCAATCGCACCTGCTCATCAATCTGTTTGGAGATGGCATCAGACACATCGCTACGCGTCATCAAATCGCGGCCCAGAAATACCTCCTGGCTGCCGCCCTCCAGAGCCATGGGGCCCAATTGGCTCATGCCGAACTGCGTCACCATTTGACGGGCCATGGAAGCCACCATTTGGATGTCACCACCAGCACCAGTGGTGACCTCGGAGTGACCGAAGACAACATCCTCTGCGGCGCGCCCTCCCAAGGCTCCCATGATGCGAGCTTTGAGTTGGGCACGAGACACGAGCATCTGCTCTTCATCTGGTGAAAACCATGTCAAGCCCTGAGCCTGTCCCCGTGGAATCAACGTGACCTTTTGAACAGGATCATGATCTTTCACGAGGGTGCCCACTAAGGCATGACCCACCTCGTGATAAGCAATCAATCGCTTGCTTCGACCATCGGTGAGGGGATGACCTTCCATACCAGCAATGATGCGATCCACGGCATCATCGATTTCTGAAATTCCGATACTCTCTTTGCGACGTCGCGCTGTAAGGATTGCTGCCTCGTTCAACAGATTGGCAAGATCTGCGCCTGTAAAACCAGGAGTCCTTCTGGCAATACTGTCGAGAGTGAGTTGCTCATCGAGTTTTTTATTCCTCGCATGAACTTCGAGGATGGAAAGGCGGCCTTTGATATCAGGAGCATCAACCGTAACTTGACGGTCAAAACGACCTGGACGCATCAGCGCCGAATCAAGGACATCAGGCCTGTTGGTTGCTGCAAGGATGATGATTCCACTGTTTCCTTCAAACCCATCCATTTCAGTGAGCAACTGGTTGAGCGTTTGTTCTCGCTCATCGTTGCCTCCACCAATTCCCGCACCACGCTGTCGTCCGACAGCATCGATCTCATCAATGAAGATGAGACAAGGACTATTCTCCTTCGCTCGTTTGAACAGATCTCGGACGCGGCTTGCACCTACACCCACGAACATCTCAACGAATTCAGAACCAGAAAGGGAGAAGAAAGGAACACCCGCCTCTCCAGCGATGGCTTTGGCAAGGAGAGTTTTACCTGTTCCTGGAGGACCAACCAACAAAACGCCCTTAGGAATCTGAGCACCAACAGACGTAAAACGCTCAGGCTGTTTCAAAAAGGTGACGACTTCTTGAAGATCTTGCTTGGCTTCGCTGACACCGGCAACATCATCAAATTTCACCCCTGTATCGGCTTCCATCGCAAAACGGGCTTTGGTCTTGCCGAACTGCATCGCTTGTCCAGGACCGCCTGGCATGGAATTTCCCCGACGAGCGAGAAAGATCAAAGATCCAATCAGCAGAAGCGGGAAGAGGAGGTTCCCAAGAATTCCTAGAGCTGGAGGTGTGGTCTTAGGTGGATGAATATCAAAACTGATGCCCTCTTCCTTCAGAGTATTGATCAATTCAGGAGCCAAGCCAGGCAGGTCAACCCGGAGCCGTTGAACCCGATTATCAAGATCAGGATCTACCGCTTCCACGACGGCATTGCGGCCACCGTCATAGATATCAACTGCCGTGACACGACCAGCTTCCACGTAATCCAAGAAACGTCCGTAACTCATTCGAGCAACAGCCGCATTGCGAGGAGCAACCGTGGTAGCTCCACCGGTTGAAGCACTACTGGTGGTGCGGACGTTATTCAGAGTTCCGCTTCCGACCAGCTGCCATACCAGCAGCAACGCGACGCCGATGGGAAGAATCCAAAGGGCAATCTGACGCCAGCGTTGATTCATGGATTCATCGTGATTCACACGACTGTAAGAGTTTCATTACCTAAACCGCTGTTTCAGGGCAAGGGGATTTAGAGGCTTCGTAGTGCAACGATCGGATCGAGCATGGCTGCACGCTTGGCAGGCACGACTCCGAAAAACAAACCGATCGATCCAGACAGGCCCACAGTGACCAAAATTGTTGTGGCGCCAATCGTTGCTGGTAAAGGCGACAGGAATGCAACCGCTGTGACGGTGCCAAGCCCTAGTGCGGTTCCAATCACTCCACCAAGGCTCGCCAAAACAAGACTCTCCACTAAAAACTGTCGAAGCACATCGGAACTACGTGCACCTAATGCCTTGCGTAAACCGATTTCTTCCGTTCGCTCACTCACCGATACCAACATGATGTTCATGATTCCGATGCCTCCTACCAGCAGCGATACGCCACCAATCGCTCCGAGCATCAGCGTTAGGCCGCCTGTAATCGTGCCAACGATAGTGAGAGCATCTTTTTGGGATCGAACTGCAAAATCGTCCTTGCGCAAAATGCGGTGCCGTTGCCTCAACAAATTGGTGATTTGAAACTTGGCTGGTCCAGTACTTTGCTCATCCTTTGCTTCAACGCTAATGAAGCTGAGACTCACGCCATAGGTTGGGTTACGGCCAGTGAGACGGCTCACCATTGTTGTTAGAGGGATATAAGCATTTTCATCCTGATTTGACCCAAAGACCGCTCCTTTGGGTTCCATCACTCCAATCACACTGAAACCCTGGTCTCGAATGCGAAGGCTTTGGCCTACCGCTGCACCAGAGGGAAAGAGTTTGTCGCGAAGATCTGGCCCGATCACCACAACGGTCTTGGCACTCTGTTCATCTTCAGCACTGATGAATCGACCCTGGGCAACTTCAAAACTGCGCACTGGTAAAAAAGCGGGTGTGACCCCTGAGATCGAGGCGCTGGTACTCCTCGCTCCAGCCTGAACCACTTCATTGGCTGAGATTTGTGGAGCGACACGTTTCACGCTTGGAACCTGCGTAGCAATCGCAGTGGCATCGTCCAGAACCAAGGTGCGAGGAAATTCCACCCCCTGCCTGCGCGTGTCGTTGCTCCCAGGCACCACAAACAGAACATTGGCTCCAAGACTGCTGAGCTGGTTCTCCGCCAAATTTTGGGCCCCTCGCCCTACACCTACAAGCGTGATGACTGAGGCGTTTCCAATGACGATGCCGAGCATCGTGAGCAAGCTGCGTAAGCGATTTGCTTTAAGTGTGGTAAGAGCCATGCCGACGGTGTCGGCAAGCGGCAACTTGCTGGCCATGAGCGAATAGGACCAAACTCAGAGCATGGTGTCTAATTTCATCGCCTGGTTGCTGCCGGTTCCCCGATGAACCACACCATCTTTCACGTGCAAGGTGACCACTTCGCCTTCTCTGAGATCTTGTGTGGCATTGGCGACCCCTGTAATCACGGGAACGCCTAAGCGTTTGGCGATGACCGCAGCGTGTGAGTCCTCACCTGGTTGTTCTGTGATCACAGCTGCCGCATCGCGAATGCCGTCGAGGTAATCCGCTGACGTATCCCGAGCCACAAGAATGTCTCCGGGTTCCAGTCGGGCGCAATCACTGGCAGACATCGCAATGCGCACTTTTCCGCTCACAGAGCCAGTTCCGAAACCCGTACCTCGTCCGAGTACAGCACTCACGATCCCCACTTTGATCAGGTCAGTCGAACCACTGATTCCCGCAAGCGTCCCTGCTGTTTGCACGCAAAGATCACCGTCTTTGAGCACACCGATCTCTTGGGCATAAGCCATCGCCAAAGTGAAGGTGGCGGTGGTGCTCTTCTGAGTTTCTATCAACAGTGGAGTCACGCCCCAAACCAACTGAAGCTTGCGCGCCACGTTGACTTCGCTGGTGATCGCAAGGATCGGAGTGGAGGGGCGGAACTTACTGACGTTATGGGCGGTGGCACCGCTTTTGGTTAAAGGCAAGATCGCAGCCGCGTTGAGCTGCCTGGCAATGCTGCTCACGGCCCCACTAATCGCATTCGGGATCGTGCTCGGCAGATGCGTATCAATGGGCCGTTGAGGATAATCCCGTTCGATCCGTCTAGCGATCGTCGCCATCGTTTCAACAGCCTCAACAGGGAAGTCACCAACAGCGGTCTCGTTGGACAGCATCACCGCATCAGTGCCATCGAGAATGGCATTGGCAACGTCACTGACCTCAGCACGCGTAGGCCTAGGGCTCGAGGCCATGGAATCGAGCATCTGGGTCGCCGTGATGATCGGGATCCCCAGGCTGTTGGCTTTGTGGATCAGATCTTTTTGAAGAAGAGGGACTTCTTCTGCTGGCATTTCAACCCCCAGATCACCTCGAGCGACCATCACGCCATCACAAAGCGGCAAAATCGCGTCAATTTGATCGATCGCTTCGAACTTTTCGATTTTTGCAACCACAGGAGTGCTGTATCCGTGCTTACGAATCAGTTCTCTGATCTCCTGCATGTCAGAGGGGTTGCGAACGAAACTCAGCGCCACCCAGTCGACACCCTGCTGAAGACCAAAGGCCAGATCTTGGCGATCTTTTTGGGTTAGGGCGCGGACAGAGAGCTGCACATCCGGGAAGTTGACACCCTTGTTGTTGGACAGCACGCCAGGAACGGTGACCAAGCAGTGGAGGGTCTGGTCGACGCTATCCACACGATCAACCTTCATCTCAACGCGGCCATCATCCAGAAGGATTCGACTGCCAGCAGAGACTTCTTCGGCCAGCTTGTCGTAGGTCACTGTTGCAACCGTCTGATTGCATCGCACCTGCTTCGCCGTAAGGGCGAATTGATCGCCTTTCGCGAGTGTGATCGGACCTTCTTCGAACCGACCTAAGCGAATCTTCGGACCCTGAAGATCCTGAAGAATGCCGATATGGGCTCCCAATTCGTGGGCCACCTGCCGAATCGTGGCGATTCGTTCGGCGTGCTCGCTGTGATCTCCATGGGAGAAGTTCAGTCGAAACGTGGTCGCTCCGGCTTGAATGAGTTCACGGATCCTTTCTGGACTTTCCGTTGCGGGCCCGATGGTGGCCACGATCTTGGTTCTACGGGTTAGATCGATCTGAGCCATCCACAGGTCTTGAAGCTTGCGGAATCTACCGTCTTGCCCTTTGGGACTCGAAAAGTTGTTGGATGATGACTCTCTTCAACATGATTCGTATGGACCTGAATTCCTATCAGGCCGCTGCAAGGCTGACGGCTCTATACCCCGATGCTGGCAGCAATCCCATCTATCCGACCCTGGGCCTCAGTGGTGAGGCCGGGGAGGTGGCAGACAAGGTGAAGAAGGTGCTGCGCGACCGAGCCGGGCTCTTTGATGAAGAGGTGCGAGCTGAGATCGCCCTGGAGCTTGGTGATGTGCTCTGGTACGTGGCTCAACTCGCGAGTGAACTGGGATATGAGCTGGAGGATGTGGCCAACCAAAACCTCAGGAAACTGCGTGACCGATCAGCTCGTGGGCAGTTGAAGGGGAGCGGAGATCATCGCTGAGGTCCATGGCTGACGACAGGCTTAGCCGTAGGTGCCAAATCCACCTGCAAAGGCATAACTGGCCGACACCAAGAGCTGTTGCATCAAGCTCAGGGCAACGAAAGCAAGAATGGCCGAAAGATCTAGTCCACCTAATGGAGGGATCAGGCCTCGAAAGGCATTGAGGTAAGGGTCAGTGATCGAACTCACCGTGCTGAGCACAGGGTTTCCCATGTCAACATTCGGGAACCAGGTAAGAAGCACTCGAACGATCAAGACAAAAGAATAAATCTGCAGGGTCTGCGCAATGATCTGCAGAAAGGTGGAAACAAAACTCAAATCCATTGGTGCTTCTTGAGAGAGTTATGAATGAACTTTATGCAGCCTGATCCGGTTCTGAGATCCCTCTATCAGGAAGCACAGAAAATGTGCGATGAAACTTTTCAGAAAGACTGAGCCAATAGGAACGCCCATCGCTTTGGCGTTTGCGCTCAATGAAGTTCTGGCTGAGTAGCTCTTTGATGTGGTCATAAGCGCCTGACCCTCGTAATTCAACGAGCTCCGACTGAAGGATTCGGCGTTTCAAAGCAATCGTGGCCAGCGTTCTGAGCGTTGCCGTGGAGAGGTTGACCGGTAAAAGATTACGAACAAGTTCACCAAGACCAGCCCGGAGCTGAAGGCTGTAACGGCCACTGTTTTCATGAATTTCCAAGGCGGTATCCCGTTGGGCATAGCCAGCGACCAATGCGAGCAAGCCCTGCTCTGCTTCTTTTTCACTGGCATCAGCTAGCTCGGCCAGCTCCGAAACCGATAGAGATTTTCCCTTCAGATAAAGGATGGCCTCCAAGCGAGCTGGAAGGGAGAGATTGAGCTCCTGCATGTTGCTTCGATCCAATCCTTGCGCCATGACCTCCCCCTATGAACCGGCTTCAAAGTAACGCTGGTAGATGTTTTGGCTATTCACTCCTCATCATCCACCAAGAAACAGTTGGTATGCCGGATTACTCGTTTCTTCCCAACTGCTGTAACCAAGGTCGCGAAGGAAGGATTGCCAAGCCTTGAGATCGTTTGGACTGACAAGAACACCCACCACAATCCGACCCACATCGGCTCCATGGTTTCTGTAGTGGAAAATGCTGATGCTCCAGTCGCGATGCAAAGCCGTAACGAAGCGCATTAAGGCCCCTGGTCGCTCTGGAAACTCGAAGCGATACAGCAGCTCCTGCACATGGCTGGTCGTTGCACTGGCAGGGAGCCGACCTCCAACCATGTGCCGAAGATGAACTTTGGAGAGTTCATCGTCACTGAGATCAAGGCATGGATAGCCGTGCGTGTTGAGATGGCCAATCAAGGACGATCTGTCATCGGGCCCGCTCACCTGAACGCCCATGAAAATATGGGCTTGGTCACCAGCTCGCATTCGATAGGAAAATTCAGTCAGGCTCCGGTCGGCCAGTAATTCACACAGACAGCGAAGACTGCCCGGACGTTCTGGTATTTCCACGGCGAGCATCGCTTCGCGTTCTTCACCCAATTCGGCACGTTCGGCAACAAAACGCAGACGCGCGAAATTGATGTTCGCGCCACAGGCCACTGCAACAAGATTTTGATTCTGGAGCGACCTTCGGCTCACATCTGCTTTGAGACCAGCAACAGCGAGAGCGCCGGCGGGTTCGAGAATCGAGCGGGTGTCTTCAAAAACATCTTTGATCGCTGCACAGATTTCATCAGTACTAACGGTCACGATGTCATCGACATACTTTTGAGCCAATTCAAAAGTGTGTTCACCTACCTCACGAACAGCCACTCCATCCGCAAACAGCCCAACTTGAGGCAAACGGATGCGTTCACCGGCCTCTAGGGACAGGGTCATGGCGGCTGCATCGTGGGGTTCAACACCAATGATTTGGACGTCAGGCCAGAGACTCTTCACGTAAACGGCAATTCCGCCGATCAAACCACCACCGCCCACCGCCACGTAAATCGCGTCGGGTGGCTGATGACACTGGCGCAGGATTTCCATGCCCACAGTGCCTTGTCCAGCGATCACCTCAGGATCGTCAAATGGATGGATAAAGCAAAGCTGCTCAGCTTCGCTCCGTGACCTGGCTTCGGCGTAGGCCTCGTCGTACGTCTCACCATGAAGCACCACCTCGGCTCCCAGCTGGCGCACAGCATCAACTTTCACACCAGGGGTCGTGACTGGCATCACGATCACAGCTCTACAGCGGAGATGGGAGGCGCTGAGGGCCACACCTTGGGCATGATTTCCAGCACTGGAAGCGATGACCCCGAGTGACAGCTCAGCCTCTGAGAGTTGAGCCATGCGGTTGTAAGCACCTCGCAGCTTGAAAGAAAAAACGGGTTGAAGATCTTCCCGTTTCAACCAAACGCTGTTGCTCAGCCGTCGGCTCAAATTGTTGGCGAGTTCTAAAGGGGTTTCCCGGGCCACGTCATAGACACGGGCGCGCAGGATCCTCGGCAAATAATGATCCATTGCTGCAGTCTGACAACCGCTCAAGATCGCAAAGGGTCGGTGGGGCTCGTAGATTGACTGAACCGGTGTGAGGATGGGTATGCATCTGAGCGAATTAACCCATCCCAATCAGCTGCATGGGCTGTCGGAGACCCAGCTTGAGGATGTGGCCAAACAAATTCGTGAACGCCATTTGGAAGTGGTGTCCAACAGTGGCGGCCATCTCGGACCCGGATTAGGAGTTGTTGAATTAACACTGGCCCTTTACCAAACCCTTGATCTTGATCAAGACAAGGTGGTGTGGGATGTGGGTCATCAGGCGTATCCGCACAAATTGATTACTGGACGCTATGGAAGCTTCGACTCCCTGCGTCAGCAGGGAGGAGTTGCCGGATACCTCAAGAGAACGGAAAGTCGTTTTGATCATTTCGGTGCTGGGCACGCCAGCACATCCATCTCGGCAGCTTTGGGAATGGCCATAGCCCGTGATCGGCAAGGTCTTGATTACAAATGCGTTGCTGTGATTGGTGATGGGGCGCTGACTGGTGGTATGGCCTTAGAGGCGATCAACCATGCAGGTCATCTTCCATCCACTCCACTTCTCGTTGTTTTAAACGACAACGACATGTCGATTTCTCCACCTGTTGGAGCGCTGTCGACCTACCTGAATCGGATGCGATTAAGCCCACCAATTCAATTTTTGTCTGGAAGCGTTGAAGAAAGCGTAAGAAATCTCCCCTTCATGGGGGGAGAGATTCCACCTGAGCTGAATCGGCTCAAGGAGAGCATGCGACGACTCGCTGTTCCAAAAGTTGGCGCCGTCTTTGAAGAGCTTGGTTTCACCTACATCGGTCCGATCGATGGTCATGACATTGCTGAAATGACCCGAACGTTTCAATCCGCTCATCGCGTGGGCGGTCCGGTCATGGTTCATGTTGTTACAAAGAAAGGCAAAGGGTATCCCTACGCAGAAGCTGATCAAGTTGGTTACCACGCGCAGTCAGCTTTCAACCTCAGTACAGGCAAAGCGAGGCCTAGCAAAACGCCAAAACCACCGAGTTACAGCAAGGTGTTTGGTCAAACTCTTGTCAAACTCTGCGAACAGAATCCAAAAGTTGTTGGAATTACAGCAGCGATGGCGACTGGAACTGGCCTGGATATTCTCCAAAAAGCACTCCCCGACCAATACATCGACGTTGGCATTGCTGAACAGCATGCCGTCACCCTGTCCGCAGGCATGGCTTGCGATGGATTGAGGCCAGTGGTCGCGATCTACAGCACGTTTTTACAGAGAGCCTTTGATCAGCTCATCCACGATGTAGGGATTCAAAAACTGCCGGTGACGTTTGTATTGGATAGGGCTGGAATTGTCGGTGCTGATGGCCCAACCCACCAAGGCCAATACGACATCAGCTACATGCGTGCAATTCCCAATTTCACCGTGATGGCGCCCAAGGATGAGGCGGAGCTTCAACGAATGCTGGTGACTTGCCTCAACCATGATGGCCCCACAGCTTTGAGAATTCCTCGTGGCCCTGGTGAAGGAGTGCCATTGATGGAAGAAGGCTGGGAGGCTCTCCCGATTGGCTGTGGTGAAGTCGTACGTGAGGGTAAGGATATCTTGGTCGTTGCTTATGGAGCCATGGTGCCAAAGGCAGTGGCGACGGCGAAATGTTTGGCAGCAGTGGGGGTAGAGGTTGCTGTGATTAATGCCCGATATTTACGGCCGCTGGATGAAGCACTCATTCATCCCATGGCGAAGAAGATTGGCAAGATTGTCACGATGGAAGAGGGAGCGTTAGCTGGTGGCTTTGGCTCAGCTGTTCTTGAATCGCTCCAGGAGAAAGGGTTAGCGATTCCCATGCTCCGCATAGGTATTCCTGATCGACTGGTGGATCATGCAACTCCCCAGCAAAGCTTTGAAGCCTTGGGTTTGACACCGGATCAAATGGCAGTCCGAATCAAGCAGCATTTCCTGCTTTCAACAACAGGGTCCCTCAGCCTCGAAGAGATTGCACCAGCTGAAGTGTCTTCAGCTGGCTCAGCATGAATCATCTGAAGCAGCAATGCTGCCTCAGATGCACTCCCACTTCGAGGGAAACTTAAAGAACACCTCGGGCTGCGAGTCCCTGGATGGCACCAAAACCGATGATGTGACCAAGGCTTGTGGTGGCAACCATGCTGGCGTGGCTCATACCACCAAAGAATTTTGAACCAGGCAGTTTGAGACCTACGTCTTGATGCTTAATCGTGGCTTTGCCAATCGCGATGGCAATGATGTTGCAGACCACCATCACAAGGCCAACTTTGGGGGACCAGGAAAGGGTGGCTGGAGCGATAGCCAGAAGAGGAGTAAACATGCAACACAGCAAGCGACACCTTATCTTCCGATTTCAACGGCCCAAGATCTCCTCCTCGTAAGAGTTATTCACTGGTTCTTTCGGCTTCGATCGAAGCAGCCCGGCAACAATGCAGGCATTGCTCAAGGTCAGAAAGGCTTCAGCACCACCATGAAGCCAATCCACAGCCACCAATTCAGAGTCGTATCGAACGAGGGCAAAAACAGCGGCAGCAATTGTGACGGCGACAAACAAAAGCGTGAGCTGAAAACCAAGAATGGTCAATTTTGGCAGTTTGCTACTGCGGCCTAGGTGGTACAGAAACACCAAATAGGGAATCAACGAGAAGGCAAAGAGGGGAGCTGGATCAAAGTTCAATGTCATCCCTTCACCATGTCGTCGCGTTGCAAATTCCAAGCAGCAATGGCCAACGTGACATTTCCTACAAGGGTTGTACTGGCTTGAAGAGTGACAAGCCAACGAAGGCTCTCGGTGTTGTCATAGAAGTGCCAAGTGCACGCAGCCATGGCACTGATCAAGGCAGGAATCATGGCTGCAGAGAGCCAGATCATGCTCGTTTGAGAGCGCTTTGAACCGCGCTGAGCGATCAGCACCATCGCCAACAACCACTCAAAGACTGATGCCACATGAATCCACCATGTGCCAAGTGAAAGGGCATGCATGCTTCACAACCGAGCCTTTCACCAACGTAGGCGGCCTAAGCGCGGATAATGGATACATCCATGGTGTTCTGAATGTCTGGCCTGGCTTCGTCTTCATCGCCGAGGCGCATTCTCCTCTGTGGCTATTACGGAGAACACAACCTCGGAGATGACGCCTTACTTGAGGTATTGAGCAAACAGTTGCCTCAAGGCTGGCATCCCCTGATTACGGCCCATGATTTCGACGCTGTTCACACGATTGTCCCCCGTGGATCAGTGGTGAACAGGAGGTCGTTGAAGACTGTCCTCAAAAGCATTAAGAAGGTGCAGGTTGTGGTCCTTGGAGGTGGAAGCCTTCTCCAAGACAGCACAAGTTTTCGAAGCCTTATTTATTACATTATTTTGATTGTGGTGGCGCGATTTAAGCGTAAACCGGTGCTGTTGTGGGGACAAGGACTCGGTCCACTTAGGCATTCGTGGAGTCGCTATCTCGTAGGGCTGGTGCTGAATGGTGTGACGTCGATTACATGGAGAGATGCTGCATCGATGCAACTGGCGAAGCGACTTGGAATTACAACGTCGATGACAGTAGCTCCAGATCCGGTCTGGACTCATCCAATGAGTGAGCATCAAGGAGGGGGAAATATTGTGTTGTGTTGGCGCCCAACCAACTTGTTAACAGCTAGCGATTGGTCACTGTTGCTTCAAGGAGTCGATCAACTCAGTAAAACTACGGGAAAGTCAGTGACTTGGTTTGCATTTCATACCCATCAAGATGCGAGCTTGCTCCAAGCATTGAACGAAAAGGGATTGGTACCCAACACGCTCTACCTAAATTCACAAACAGTTCTAGCCGAAAACATAGAACATGCTCAGACCATCTTCAAAGAGGCAAGTTTAGTACTTGCAATGCGATTGCATGCACTAATACTGGCAATTGCAAGTCAATGTCCTTCAGCTGCACTCAGCTACGACCCAAAAGTAGAGGCAGCAGCAAGAACCGCAGATGTGCCCTGGGTTGATTTAGCAGAATTACCTAGCCTAGAAATTATGTTGGAAAGTTGGTGTCAATGCATGTCAAATCCACCATCAAAGCTACACCTTCAAAGCATTCGGGAACAGTCCTACGAACACCAGAGAGTCTTGAGATCAGTCTTGGAAGATCTCAATCAATGAACTGAACTAAAAATCAAAAAAGAAAGTGAAAACTGACACATATTGAAGAAAAATAAAGCTGGTTATGGAAGCCGATGTCCACTTGTGGAATCGAAATGATGCTCATCAGAGACATTCCATGAAACATGGATAGACTCAGGTATGGCAACAGCCGTTGAACAAGATAACCTCAATGGCCCTTGAGGTGAATCAAGGTAAAGGAGCTGAGAACTACCAAGCCATTCGCGAGAGATTAATTTGCAAGGAACCCCCTCCTTGGCAAAGTAGAGGGACTCGGGCCTAATGGCACAAACGTAACCATCGTCATGTATAAAGGAATTAATCTGTGGTCTCCCAATAAACCTGGCAATAAACAACGTTTCAGGACGACGATAGAGCTCAGCAGGAGTAGCAACCTGTTGAATGCGACCAGAATGTAGAACTGCAATACGGTCAGCAATCGCCATCGCCTCATGCTGGTCGTGAGTGACATGGATAACTGGTTTTTGCCGATTCAGAACAAGGCGACGAAGCTCTGGACGTAACTCCTCCCGAAGTTGGGCATCCAAATTGCTCATAGGCTCATCGAGCAAATACACATCAGGATCACGCAACAATGCTCTTGCCAACGCCACCCGTTGCCTTTGACCTCCAGACAACTGTGCCGGCAACACATCAGCACGGTCCTGCAATTGCACAAGATCGAGCATGGCTTCAATTCGCTGTTTGCGCTCAGGCGCACGAACTCCACGTACCCGCAAACCAAGCTCTAAATTAGCCAGGACACTCAAGTGCGGAAGCAAGGCATAACTCTGAAATACCATTCCAACAGCTCTTTGAGCTGCTTTTGCATGCGTGACATTAGCTTGATCAAAAAGGATCTCTCCTTCAGACACTGGATCAAGTCCAGCAATGAGTCTCAAAGTACTACTCTTTCCGCAGCCAGATGGACCAACTAAAGCAACACATTCACCATCATCAACCTGAAGGTTGAGATGACGCACAATCCATTGTTGCCCAACACGCCGTCCCAAATTTTGAATTTGAAGAGTCATCCTTTAACCGCTCCGCTAGTAAGACCAGATACAATCGGTTTTTGAAAGATCAAAACAAGTAGAACTAGAGGAATAGAACCAAGTACAGTTGCCGCTGCATAAGCACCATAGGGAACGGAATAAATTGATGAGCCAGCTATTCTCGCCATTGCAACAGGCAATGTTAATTTACTTGATTCGCTTATCCAAGTTAAGGCAATTGGATACTCATTCCAAGAAAAAAGAAACACCAGGATTGCAGTACTAGCGGTGGCTGGTGAAATAAGAGGGATCAGAATCCAACGCATTCGTTGAAAAAGAGAGAGACCTTCTAGTTTTGCAGCATCTTCTAATTCAGGGGGGAGGTCCTTAAATGCACTGTTGAGCAGCAGGATCGCCAGCGGTTGCGAGAGGGCAGCATACGGGAAGCTTAAAGCAAGAAGTTGATTGCCCAGATTTAATGCCCGTGCTAACTCAAGTAAAGCCAAGAATAGCAATACATAGGGGAACAAAGCAGCTCCAACAAGGACTAATCGACTGAGGATTGAAATTTGTCTCGGAATTCGATTCAATGCATAGGCAGCAGGTAGTGCTAGTAGTAAGCAAAGAAATGTACTGGATATTCCAACGATTAAGCTATTGACAAGATAACGCCAGAATGGCGGATTGGAAGTTAGTACATTGCGATAATGAATCAATGTCCAACGATGATCAATGGATGAAAAGGGTTGAGTTAGAGCTTGATCATTACAGAAGGAGGTATAAAGCTGCCACATCAATGGCCCCAAAGACCAAAGCAGTAGTAGCCCAATGAGGAATCGTCGATTCATGGCTCGATAGAATGACTTGTTTTTGGATGGACAGGAATCAACAATTGCAAAACAATCCAAGCAATGAAACAAATTAAACTAATAAGTATAAAGCTGGCCATGATAATGGTAGCGCTATATCCAAAGTCCAAAAACCGCAGTGCATTCCAATAAGCATACAAAGCAACACTTTCAGTACTACTCGCTGGACCACCACCAGTGAGGACTTGAATTAAATCAAATACGCCAAAAGCTTGTGCGAGTCTAAAAAGCAAAGCAAGTAAAATATAGGGCCGCAACAATGGAAGTGTTATTCGTCGCAAACAGATGAGAGCATTGCCTCCTTCTAGGCGTACTGCTTCATAAAGATCAACCGGAATCGTCTGCAAGCCAGCAAGCAGGATCAAGGCTGCAAAGGGCGTTGTTTTCCAAACATCGGCCCATACTGTTGCCATCCAGGTAAAACTGGGATCACCAAGAATATTCAATGAGCGAAGACCAATCATCCTTGTGAATTGATCAATTGGGCCATAAGGTGTATTGAAAATCCAACGCCAACCCAGCGCCATCACTGTTGTGGGTAAGGCCCAAGGAATGAGTGCCAAAGTGCGCACCGCATCACGACCCCGCCAGCTCTGGTCAAGTAAGAGTGCGATCATGAGTGCAAGAAGCAGCTCGAGGCCCACTGAGACGCCTGCGAAGCGCAGTGTTTGGGCCAAGTCCTGCCAAAACCGTTGATCTTGCAATAGCCTTAGCCAATTGGCTCCTCCATTTGGAATCGCAATTAATCCTGTAATCACGGAATCGGCATGAAAACTAAGCCAGCCATAACGAAATAAGGGCCCAATAAAAACAACTAAAAGTAACAGCAGAGCTGGGGCTAAAAGAAACGAAATCATGAGCCATCTCCCGCTGAAATCAGAATTTGCTTGGTATTAATGTCTGCTATATCCATCCCTAACTGTGGAGTTTGCTCACGAGTTAAAATCGAACTGAGTTGACGTTGTAAAACATCACTGATTTGAGCATATAACGGCGTTTGAGGCCTTGGTTTAGCGACTTTAAGAGCCTTCCCAAATTCAGCGAGGATTGGTGATTCTTGGAGTAATTGTGGATCATCAAAAACACGTTGTTGTGTTGGTGTATATCCATATTTGAGAAATAACTCCTTTTGTGCAGACTCAGATGTGAGAAAACGAATGGCTTCGATCGAAGCCTCCACATGCGAAGACCCTTGTAGAACCGCTAGACCCCAGCTTCCAAGCGTGGCAGTGGTGTGTCCAGGTTCAGCAACCATGGTCGTAATACCAACATTTCCCTTAACAGCGCTATCCGATTTTTGAAGTTCAGCCCAGGCGTAGGGCCAATTGCGCATGAATGCAGAATCACCAACTTTGAAGCTCTGCAACGCCTCAGATTCCGCATAATTGGTGACTGCCTCTGGACTAACACCTTGATCGATGAGGTCCTGTAACCATGCCGCTGCTTCAACACCGGGAGTTGAATTTAATCCAATTTGATTGGTACTGGTCTGCAACCAATCACCACCAAAGCCATCTATCATTTCCAAATAGACACAACTAAGCCCTTCATACTGACGACCTTGCCAGACATAGCCCCAATCTACTTTTTGATTATTTTGCAGGGATTGACTCATTAAAATCAAGTCTTCTGGAGTTTCTGGTGGCTGATCCATCAAATCAGTTCTGTAATAAAGTAACCCCATATCTGCCGTCAATGGCCAACGATAAAGATGATCATTATATGAATTGCCTTCCCGTGCACCTGTCGCTAATTCGTTAATATCATTGTCATTAAAATAATCCTCAAGAGGTACCATCCAACCAGCTGCTGCATATTTTGGTAGCCATGTGACATCCATCAATAAGACATCAAAGGGAGCTTTACCTAAAAGCAAGCTACTGATAGCTAAATCAGACATGGCTTCTGTTTCCAGTGGACCCCTAATTACTTTCAAATTAATGACACCACGATGCTCTTGATTAAACTGCTTCACCAAATCTTGAGTCGCATCAGCAAAAGGGGCTGCCATCAAAAACGAAACTGATTCAATCGTTGTTGCCTGGACAAGGGCAAAGGATGTACTACAAATTAAAACAGCAATAAGAAGGCCTAGTAATCGTCTTGGGAAAATAACTTTGGTCATCGGTCTTGAGCTTAGTGTTCAAGTGCATCCATCTGTTCGTGAACCCAATCACTCACGGTGAAACTCTCAACAGCACTACTCATTCGGCTCATTCGTAGTATTTGCTCGTCTTTGGGCATTTCTAGCGCTCTTTCAATCGCATCATCCATCTGACGATGTGAATAGGGATTGGTCAAAATCGCTCCATCAAGCACAACAGAGGCACCCGTAAACTCAGAGAGAACTAATGCTCCTCCGCGGTCCTTACGTGCAGCAGCATATTCTTTAGCTACCAAATTTAATCCATCTCGAAGTGGTGTGATCCAACAGATATCTGAACGTGTGAACCATGCAACCATTTCTTCGTAAGGGATACGACGTGTTGAGAATCGGATAGGAACCCAATCAATCAAACTAAATCGTCCATTAATACGACCAGCGGTCTCTTCAATGGTGCGTTGCGTGTCTTCATAGATTTTCATCCCGCTTGCAGCTGCAACACAAGCCAGCATCAGAACAACTTTTCCATGCCAATCTGGACGACGCTCCAGTAAACGTTCGAAGGCAAGTAAAAGCTCTTCATTGCCCTTTGTATAATCAACACGGCTAGCAGAAAGAATTAGCTTTCTACCTTTTTTTGTGTCATCGTCAATTTTATCGGCTAACTCTTGAACATCAGCTCGTGCTGCAAGTTCTTGGATAACATCTGGCGATGTTCCTACTGGTGACGACAAAAGTTGAATCTTACGTCCCTTGTAATGTAAACAAGGGGTTTCCGATGGTTCAGTTAATGCCGAACCAGTCGATACAAATCGAGAGTTCACAGGTTGCTTCGATCCCTTTTTAGCTCCTAATAGGCAGTTAGCAGCACGTGCAAAATTTTCGGTATAACGTGGAATATGGAATCCAACAACATCGCAACACA
Source organism: Synechococcus sp. Cu2B8-bc1011 (assembly GCF_047302735.1). Taxonomy (NCBI): domain Bacteria; kingdom Bacillati; phylum Cyanobacteriota; class Cyanophyceae; order Synechococcales; family Synechococcaceae; genus Synechococcus; species Synechococcus sp. Cu2B8-bc1011. The sequence goes on along the minus strand of NZ_CP138915.1, from coordinate 1,836,362 downwards.
AAAGACTTTCGAGAATCTGTTCGCGCCAGGGCAAAATGGCAAATACATCATTTCCTGGAAAAGGTGTGTGATGGAAAAATGCAATCTTCAGGTCAGGCCGTAATTCTCTGATATAACCAGGAACAAGCCACAAGTTATAGTCATGAACCCAAACGGTTGCTGACTCGGCTGCCTGATGACATGCGGCTTTCGCAAACCTTAGATTAACCTCTTCAAAAATACCCCAATCTGCATTGTTGACATTAAAATGTGTGGGAAAAGTATGTAAAATTGGCCAGAACGATTCCTTAGAGGTTACATGATAAAAACTAGAGATTTGATCTTCTTCTAGTGGGATCCTGCAGAGAGTAAATGGTTTCGGATTAGACATTGAGATGTTTTCATCATGAGCATCTTCAACTTTGTCAACTTTCCTCCATGCAATCCAAGTACCGTTTTCTCTCGTTCGAAATAAATTCCTTAAAGTCGGGATAATTCCATTGGGACTTTTCTGATCGCACCAAATCCTATTTCCCTTTTCATCTCTTCCCTCGTCAAATGGGGTCCGGTGATACAGAAGAATGAATGGACTTTGCCCCTTTGTGACCGCCATGCTTCACCTCTCTTTCCTAGCTCTACCGAGCCATGGTCAACCCCCCATCTCTAACACGCGCTGAGAACTCAACTGGTCTGTAACTGGCTGAGTCGGGTGAACACTTCATTGGCATGACCTACGGGGCGCACCCCTGTCCAGACAGCCTGAAGGACGGACTCTGGATCGATAAGAAAGGTGTGCCTCATCGAGTAAGGCGCCATCCAAGATCCATAGGCCTTGCTCACAACGCCATCAGGATCAGAAAGCAAAGGAAACTTAAGCTCCTCAGAGCTACAAAATGATTCGTGGTCGCTGAGAGAGTCTGCACTAATGGCGACGACCTCTGCACCTTTCTTTTTGAAAGCTGGCAATGCGTCCTGAAATCCGTGGGCTTCAATCGTGCAACCAGAAGTGAAATCCCTCGGATAGAAGTAAAGCACCAACCAACGACCTTGAAAATCGGTCAGGCTCCAGTGCTTTTGGTCAGGTTGCACAGGGCTAAACCCAGGAAGGTCAAAGTCAGGTGCTTTGATTCCGGTCTGGGGAGCTTGTCCTCCCAACGCGCGGACACGGGTGGGGGCCAATAAAAAAATCCCTGCTCCCAGAACAGCTGTCTGGAGTAGGGATCGTCTTTTCATCGAACCGATGTCAGTTCGGAAATTCTAGAGAAACTCAGAGTTTTCCGAGGTTGACTCCCAAAGAGCGTGCGTAAGCATCCAAACCTTTTTTCTGGATGGTCTTCAGGGCACGAGTCGTGATGCGCAGATTGATCCAACGCTTCCCTTCGGCCCACCACAACCGGCGCTGCTGCAAATTGGCCTGTTGAAGCTTTTTGGTACGTATATGCGAGTGGCTCACAGCCATGCCGTTGTTGGCGCGAGTTCCTGTGAGCTGACACACCCGTGACATAACGGCGTCCTTAAGAAAGCGGTGGCCAATGGCCGAGTGGAAATATTAGCAAAGTGTCTGCTTAGATCCCTCGCTCCATCAGTCGAGACATCAGTTGCAAATTATTGGTTTGGAAGTTTGCGAGTTCTTTTGGATCAAGCCCCCCCACAGACAGCTTTGCTGTCTCGTACAAATGTTGAGCTAGGTCTCGTGCAAGCATTTCGCTCGGTGATTGACCTGCATCGCCAACAATGACGCCACCAGCCTGGAGTTTCAGCAGACCTTCCACTAGCGGATGCTTTTGATTCACGAGCAACACGTGATAGTCAGGCAATCCAGGTAGTCGCTGATCCATCAATGCACCGATGTCGTTCATCCGACGCATTTGCTCTGGTAGCAAAATGAGCGCTGCTGGACCCTCGGCGCCTGATTTGAGAGATTGCACCTGAACCGTCACTTTGTCGTTTGAAAGAGCATCTTTAATCAACTTGCGCAAGCTCTCACTTTTTGTTTCTCCGTCTCCATCACTTAGCTCAGGTGATTCTTCCTTCAGCGAAGAATCTAATTCAGCATCAACACGTTGGAACTTAAGTTCTTCGTGGCGTGTTTCAAGCCATGGAATGAACTGACTATCAATTACTGTATCTGCATACAAAACTTCTCGTCCCTGTGAAGTCCATAAATTAAGTGCTGCTGATTGTGATATTTCATCTGTACAATACAAAATTAATTTCTCATCACCAGCCATACGGCCCCTATAGCCATCAAGGGTTGTAAAACTCCGCTCGTTCCCACTGATTGGATCTGATGAATCTTCAGTAGAGGCGGGTGCACTGGTAGCGAACATCACAAGTTCTTCTACTTGCTCTGCAAACTTGTCATCTTCCATAGCCCCGATCTTCACAAACGGTGCAAGGGATTCCCAAGCCTCTGCGTAGGCTTGCGGATCCTCCTTTTTAAGACTGCGAAGGCGATCAGAAACTTTCTTTGCAACAAAATTACCTATGGAGCGCACTCGACGGTCGGTTTGAAGTGCACTTCTGCTGACATTTAAAGGAATATCAGGCGAATCAATCACGCCTCTCAAAGGAAGGAGATAGCGTGGTACAACCTCCTTGATTGAATCGCTTACAAACACCTGATTGCAGTACAGCTTAATTTCTCCCTTTTCCCAGTCAGCTCTTCCTGTTTGCTTCGGAAAGAAAAGAATGCCTTGCAAATTATAGGGATAATCAGTATTTAAGTGAACCCAAAGCAACGGATCACCCTGGAAAGGATAAAGATAATTGTAAAGATCAATGTAGTCTTGATCCGAAAGCTCTCTGGCATTTTTACGCCATGGAGCCACCATTTTGTTAACAGTTTCCCCTTCAAGTTGCACCGGTACTGACATAAAGTCACAGTACGTATTGATTAGAGTTTTGATTCTGGCTGGCTCTATATATTCCAGCTCCTCCTCCATCAGATGCAAGATCACATCGGTGCCTGCTTCGGTGCGTTCTGCTGCAGCTAGATTGAAATTGGGCGAACCATCGCAGGACCAACGCACCGCTTCATGATCAGGCTTGGCAGATTTGGTGAGCAATTCAACGCTCTCCGCCACCATAAAGCTCGAATAAAAACCTAAACCGAAGTGGCCGATGATGGCATCGTCTTCTTGCTTATATTTCTCGAGAAAGTCTTCAGCGCTAGAAAAGGCAACTTGATTGATATAGCGTTTAACCTCATCTGCAGACATACCAATTCCGTTGTCGGAAATCGTAAGAGTTTTGGCCTCGCGGTCTAAATGAATTTTGATTTTGCCATCTTCTCCCTCACTGCAGTCGCCTGCCATAGCGGCCATTCTGCGCTTATTGATCGCATCAACACCATTGCTGACCAACTCCCTCAAAAACACCTCATGGCCGGAGTAGACGGCCTTCTTAATGATCGGAAAAATATTCTCGGTATGAATCTGAATTTGTCCCTGCTCGTCCAACACCGCCATAACACCAAAATTAAAGCTCAACTTTAGTGATGGCCCCTTCGTTGTACAACGGCGGATTGAGGGGGTTCTCCGAACCTCTTAATCACAGTTCAGCCTTATGGGATTGAAATGCGATATCCGATCATGCTGGGATCGATGGACATCATCCAGGCGTTTGTAAGTCTGCTCGCTCTTCAGGAACGATGGCGTTAGCTACAGGGCAGACCTGTAGACAAATACCACAGTCAATGCAGGTATCAAAATCAATCCAATAAAAATCTGTTCCCTTCTTGTTTGTCCCACTGCCTGGCTTAATGCAGGCAACTGGACAAGCGTCGACACAGTCAGCTACCCCCTCGCAGATGTCAGTGACGATCGTGTGTGCCATAGCGATTGGTTCCTATCGAGGGCAATCTAATCAGAGAGCCAGTCCATGGTGTTGCATCCGGATGACTGGAGACGCCTCTCTGCTTCTTCACGGTTGTGACAAGACTTGAGATCACATTCGGCGATTTTCCCTTGAGCATGCCAGCGCGTCTGTTTCACTAAAGCCTTTTCAAGGCTTGAATCATCGCTCCAGCAAATTAAAATACGTGATTCGGCTTTCGCAATTTCAGTGTTAGAGCCAGGAAGGTCGCGAATATCGTCGAGACAGAAACTAAATCCCACACCTCCAGCCTTCAACTCACTTTCACCACATCGCTCTACCAAACCGTCGTAACGTCCTCCACGGGCAATCACCACTGGAGCTGAAACCCCCTGACAAACAAGTTGGAAAACAAAACCGTCGTAGAGCTGATGGTGAGGGTGAAAGGTGGGATCCAATTGAAGTGCGAGAGATTGTTGTTCAGCAAGTGGACTGAGATGCAGAAACAATCGTGTCAGGTCAGTCAAAACAGGTTGCGAACCGAAACTTTCTTCCAACAGTTCAAGGGTTGTCATGGGTGTGCCGCGACAGTCCAGAAGGTTCACCAGCCGTTGGAGATCTGAAGCTTCAAGTCCCATGGCTTCTAGACCGAGTCGGTCGTATTGGATTAAGCAGCTGCGGATTTCTTCCCGAAGCGGTTGCTCAAATGGGGCCAACACCAATTCCATCAATGACGTATGGCCAATCAGAAGTTGTGGCTGATGCTCCCCAAGCAGGGAGAGAGCATTCATAGCCTGTAAGAGCAGCGTCAGGAGTTCGAGTTCTGCTGCCAGATCTTTCACTCCGAAAAGCTCAACACCACTGTGCAGCTTCTCTTCAATAGACAATCCCCCCTCTTCTGCTGCTCGGCATTCAAAAATGGTTCCGCAGGCACAAAGTCGTAGTGGCCGCGCTCGGTCTTTCAGTCTTGTACAAGCGGCTCTCGCAATCGAGGCTGTCATCTCGGGCCTGAGACCGAGCGGGTCATCAGCCACAAGTCGAACCACGTCATGGCTGGCAATCGCACCACCTGCCATGAGTGTGTCGAGCCTCTCAACCTGTGGTGGCGACACTTCGTCGTATCCCCAATGGCGATACACCGTCGCTAACTGGTCCCGCAAATACTGATTTTGTTGGACTTGCTTCGGATTCAGATCTCGAGCGCCCGTGGCGGGTTGCAGGGCCATCCAGCTAGTCAACAAATCACGAACAACAATCTTATGACTGCTGAATCTCAAGCTCCATAAAGCTTGGGTTCAAAAGCGGTCACGCTGGCCAATTCTTGTTTTAAAGGCAGGTGTAGCCCGGGTGAGGTTGCGAGAATCCTGCCTTGCTCAACATCAAATGGGGTGTCTTTGTAATCACCAACAGAACCACCCGCACAGGCCACCAACGCTGCACCAGCGGCGAGATCCCATGGTGCCAAACCACGCTCCCAGTAGCCGTCTAAACGTCCAGTGGCAACGAAAGCAAGATCAACGGCAGCGGCTCCTCCCCGACGAACCCCACGACATCGATGGGTTAACCAACAAAACTCGGCGTAATTGTTATCGATCCGTTCGTGCCTGTCGTAGGCAAATCCCGTCACAAGAAGGCTGTCTTGCAATGAGCTGCAATCACTCACCTGAATGGGTGTGTCGTTCACAAAGCTTCCGATCTGAGGGGAACACCAATAGGTCTCGTTCAGAAAGGGCACTGCCACTGAACCCAGCAGTGGGGTCCCCTTCCAGATCAAACCCACTGAGGTAGCAAAGAACGGATACCCATGGGCAAAATTGGTCGTTCCATCGAGGGGATCGACACACCAACACAGGGAACTTGGGCTCCCGCTCGGGCCTGATTCTTCGGCAAGGATCGCAATCGAGGGAGTGTGTTCCCTCAGATAGTCGAGTACCACTTGTTCAGCGGCAAAATCGGCGTTTGTGACTAAGTCGCCAACGCGGCCCTTGCTTTTGATACTGCTGAGGCGGCCGTAATGCTTCATCAGCACGGTCGCTCCGAGATTTGCAGCAGTTCGGGCTACCTCAGATAGCTTTCGCAGGCTGGATTCGTCAAGTTGAGCATCGTAGGCAACTTGACGACAATCAAGTGCTGAAGACATCACTCCTCCTCCAGTGGAATGCCGTGGCGTATCCGCCCCCGACCGAAATGACGACCGAATTGAAGCTCATACACCTCATCTTCATCTTGTGTGACTGCTTCAAGAGGTCCCAGCGCTCTTGCAACACAAAGCAGTCCATAACCCTGTTGCCTGAGCTCCTTTGAGAGTCCCATGGCCTCTGCTTGATCGAGGCATCCCGCCTTGATTTTTACCGCGCAGGACGTACAGCAACCATTACGGCAGGAGAAAGGGAGTGGATCTCCCTGTTGCTCGAAGCTTTGGAGGATGTACTCCCCCTCTGGAACCTGATGGGTGATCGTTCGTCCAGCCTGTAGCCAGTGAATTGTGACTGTGTGATTTGGTCTCATATCAGGCCCTCAGGAAACGCCCTGCTACATTCTCACTTCAGCCACTGGAGAGGTGGCCGAGTGGTCGAAGGCGCAGCACTGGAAATGCTGTATAGGGGCAACTCTATCGAGGGTTCGAATCCCTCCCTCTCCGTTGAAGCTCATCCACCCCTTGCTTTGCGAGGGGTTTTTGATTGGACTCGAGTCAGCCATTGAAAGAGTCAACCATTGAAAGGGGGGCATCAGCGATCTGACATCGTTTGATCCAAACACATCAAGAAAGAACGACAGACGGAGCACTTTTAGCGAATGAAGCGGAATCAAAAAATCTCTTAAATGAACATCAAAGCTCATGAATGGGTGGAGAGCATCAAGGGCTCCTTGATACATTCAATCAATTCAATCGGAAATAGTCCTACAGGAGGTAAAGACAGGGGGTCGTCATACCGATTCAATCAACCAAAACGACCAGAGACATAATCCTTAGTAGCCTGCTGTGAGGGAGCATTGAAAATCTTATCTGTGTCATTAAATTCTACGAGATATCCCACTTTCCCTGATTCTCCGTCTATAGCCTCAGCATTAAAGAATGCTGTCATGTCACTGACACGTACAGCCTGCTGCATATTATGAGTCACGATTACGATCGTGAAATTATTTTTAAGCTCATGGATGGTTTCCTCAATTTTCAAGGTTGAGATCGGATCGAGTGCAGAACATGGTTCATCCATCAAGATCACTTCAGGCTCGATCGCTATGGTGCGTGCAATACAAAGACGTTGCTGTTGGCCACCGGAAAGGGAATTTCCACTCTCTTTAAGTTTGTCTTTGCATTCATCCCATATTGCTGCTTGACGTAGTGAGCGTTCAACCAATTCGTCCATATCGCCGTTATATCCATTAATGCGAGCACCGAAAGCAATATTTTCATAGATGCTCTTTGGGAAGGGATTGGGTTGTTGAAATACCATTCCAATGCGACGACGAACTTCGACTGGGTCAACTTCAGGAGCGTATAAATCCGCACCGTCAAAAAGTATTCTTCCTTTAAGAGTACAACCCTCAATCAAATCATTCATTCGATTAAGACCTCTTAGGAGAGTTGACTTGCCACAACCCGAGGGTCCAATAAATGCCGTTACCTTGCCTCTTGGGATATCACAGAAAACATTTTTTAAGGCTTCAAATTCGCCATAACTAATTGTTGTATTTTGAATCGACAGGCAAGTATCAAGATTTGGTTCCTGCAACTCTGTTGATGAAAGGGCTGTCATGAGAGAAAAGTTCAGAACCGGAAATTGATTAATTGAAGCCTTTAATCATCGATATCACTTATTTGCCATCCTCCCAAACCAACGAGCGAGAAGATTGAGGGCGAATATGAACACAACGAGAAGAAAGGATGCTGACCAAGCGAGTTGGTTTTGCAGATCATAAGGCTGTGCAGAAAAATTATAAATTAAGACAGATAGAGTTGCAATAGGATCAAAGATGCCATTCGGCCAGAACGGAGAGAACAGAGCTGTAAAAATCAATGGTGCAGTTTCTCCAGCGGCTCTAGCGATCGACAACACCACCCCAGTTGCAATCGGAGTAAAAGCCTTGGGGAGCGTAATTTGACTGATAGTCACGAAACGAGATGCACCAACTCCATAAGCAGCACGTCGCAGGTCGTTGGAAACAAGTTTCAAGCCTTCATCTGTTGTCTTGACCACAGTGGGAAGCATCAAAACAGACAGAGCAGTTCCTCCCGCAATCGCGCTGAAGGTATGGCCAAAAAGGATTCGAGTAGAAACAATCACTCCATAAATGAAAACGCCAGCAATGATTGACGGGACACCAGCAAGTACATTCGTTCCAAATCGAATGAATTGTGAAAAGCCACGGCCAGTGGAATATTCGGCTAAGTAAATACCACCACCAACGCCGATGGGAATTGCAATCAAGGCCGCTATCGTTGTAACAACAATACTTCCAAGAATGGCATTACCAACTCCTCCACCTTGCCCGCCTGGAGGAGGCGGGAGTTGGGTAAAGAAATCAACATTAATCGTAGAAATACCTTTGATCAAAACATAAGCAAGAACCGCAATCAACGGCAAAACGCAAAGAATTGAAAACACACCGGCCAAAAATGATAAAAAACGACTACCAAGATTTCTCTTTAAAAAACCCTTGTAGCTCAGGTCCGGAACTCGAGCTTCAGATCGAATAGTTGATGAGGGATAGTTCATTGATTAATACTTTAGACTGAGACGTTTTACAAGCCACTGAGCCAATATATTGACCAGCAAAGTAAGAATCATTAAAACAAATGCTGCATACATCAGTGAAGAGAGTTGCCCAACATCTGCCTCTCCAAACTGGTTGGCAAGCATGGCTGAAATCGTATTGCCAGGAGCGAGCAAGGACCAACTAAAGACATTTGAGTTTCCGATAATCATCGTGACCGCCATGGTTTCTCCCATTGCTCTCCCGAGGGCAAGCATCACTCCACCAACAATTCCTGATACAGCTGCAGGTAAAATGACATTCAGAATGGCTCCCCAGCGCGTCGCTCCAACTCCATAGGCAGCTTGGCGGAGTTGCATCGGCACTTGGTTTAATGAATCACGGGCTATGGCAGTGATGATCGGTAATATCATCACAACCAGAATCAAAATAGCTGGTGATATACCTGGTCCCAATGGTTCCGTACTAAAAAATGGTATCCATCCAAAATCCTCATAAAGGAACATGAGAAAAGGTCGAATAAATGGCTCTAAAATAAAGATCGCCCACAAACCTAAAACCACAGAGGGAATGGCAGCTAGCAGCTCTACCATCAAGCCAATAATATTTCTGATCTTCAGTGGAATGATGTCTTCTGTAATGAATATTGCAGTACCAACTCCTAAAGGAACAGCAATAACAAGTGCCAACAGAGAGGTCACAAGTGTTCCATAGATCGCCGTGAACGCTCCGTATTCATCATCAACGGGATTCCAATTGGACGTGACCAAAAATTTCAGTCCGTACCGCCCCATCGACTCCAATGATCCCCAAAACACCACCACAAGGATGGAGATGAGAATCAGCGCAACCATGGAGGCCATGACCACGACCAGCCTCTGAAAACTGCCATCCACAAACTTTTCTGCTGCTGGTCTGCTTCGCAGCAGGTATTGAGCCTTGAAATTGGTCACTCTGCTGGCAGACAGATTGTTAAACCCTATCCCTACGTCTGCTGTTTGGAAGGTAAGGGAAAGAACACCACAGGATCCGAACACATAGAAGCTTGGTGATTGGAGTTTGGCCCGTTAGCTTGGAGACACCAAATGCGCGGTTATGGGCCGGATCGTCGGAATCGACCTGGGAACCACGAACTCCGTAGTCGCCGTGCTTGAAGCGGGTCGACCGGTGGTGATTGCCAACGCGGAAGGAACTAGGACAACTCCATCGGTTGTGGGCTACACAAAAGAGGATGAGCTGCTGGTAGGCCAGCCTGCAAGGCGCCAGCTCGTCCTTAATCCTCGCAACACATTTTCAAACCTCAAGCGCTTTGTAGGACGCGCTTGGGATGAGCTCGACGACAACACGCTCACCGTTCCCTACACCGTGAGTGCGAACAACCAGGGCAACGTTCGTGTGGCATGCCCTCAAACCGAACGTGAATATGCGCCTGAAGAGCTTGTCTCAAGCATCTTGCGCAAACTTGTTGATGACGCCAGTACCTATCTAGGCGAAACAGTTGACGCAGCCGTTCTCACGGTTCCGGCCTACTTCAATGATGCCCAGCGCCAGGCCACTCGAGACGCAGGACGTCTCGCTGGTTTGTCGATTGAGCGAATTCTCAATGAGCCCACGGCTGCAGCCCTTGCCTATGGCTTTGATCGAAGTGCTGTTCGTCGCGTTCTTGTTTTCGATCTTGGTGGAGGCACCTTTGACGTCTCACTTCTCCGGATCGCCAATGGCGTCTTCGATGTCAAGGCCACCAATGGCGACACCCAGCTGGGCGGTAATGACTTTGATCAACTCATCGTTGATTGGCTTGCTGAAGCCTTTCTCAAGCAACATCAAATTGATCTTCGCAGGGATCGCCAAGCGCTTCAACGTCTTACTGAAGCGGCGGAAAAAGCCAAACAAGAACTTTCAGGCATTTCCACAACACCCATTTCCCTCCCTTTTATCGCGACCGGTGAGGAAGGCCCCCTTCACATCGAGACCACCCTCGATCGCAAAACATTTGAAGGCCTGTGTCCTGATCTGCTTGATCGACTGCTGACCCCTGTTCAGGCTGCTCTTCGCGATTCAGGCTGGCTTGCAGAAGACATTGACGATGTTGTGCTTGTGGGTGGCAGCACCCGGATGCCCATGGTGATGCAGCTGGTGAGAACGTTGGTTCCTCATGACCCCTGTCAATCCGTCAATCCCGATGAGGTGGTTGCTGTAGGGGCAGCCGTTCAAGCCGGAATCATTACCGGTGAGCTGAGAGATCTTCTGCTCAATGACGTCACACCCCTGTCCCTTGGTTTGGAAACTGTGGGAGGCCTCATGAAGGTCTTGATTCCACGGAATACACCCATTCCAGTCCGTCAATCCGACGTATTCAGCACATCTGGTGCCAACCAATCATCCGTGGAAATTCACGTTTGGCAGGGTGAGCGACAAATGGCGCAAGACAACAAGTCCCTAGGCCGTTTCCGCTTATCAGGGATTCCTCCTGCGCCCCGTGGTGTCCCGCAAATTCAGGTCGCTTTTGACATTGATGCCAACGGAATCCTTCAGGTCAGCGCAACCGATCGCACGACGGGTCGAAAACAATCCGTCACGATCCAAGGTGGATCGAATCTCAACGAAGACGAATTACAAGCACTTTTAGCCGAAGCGGAAGCTCGCGCAGATGAAGACCGGCGTCGGCGTGCGGCGATTGAGCGGCGCAACTCAGCCCTCACTTTGGTGGCGCAAGCGGAGCGACGTCTGCGTGATGCCGCTCTAGAACTCGGTCCATATGGCGCTGAACGACAGCAGAGAGCCGTTGAAATGGCCATGCGAGATGTCCAAGATCTGCTGGAGCAAGATGATCCTCAGCAATTGGAGATGGGCGTCAGCGGCCTTCAGGAAGCTCTCTTCGGTTTAAACCGACGCCTTTCTGCAGAACGAAGCAGCGATACGGGGCCGCTTCAGGGCATTCGCAGCACGCTGGGGACGTTGAAAGACGAACTCTTTGCAGACGACGATTGGGACGATGACCCCTGGTCCACAGGTAACAGTCGTTCCGACGAAAGAATCAGAAGTGGACGTCGAGGAATCGACCCCTGGGATGATGACTTCTATCGCTGAGCCCGATTATTGGGCCCTCCTTGGTCTCGATCCAGGAAGTGACGCAGACGCGCTGAAGAGGGCCTTCAGGCGTGAGGCAAGGCGTTGGCACCCCGATCTCAATGGGAACGATCGCCAAGCTGAAGAGCGCTTCAAACTCGTCAATGAGGCCTATGCCGTCCTCAGTGATCACGACAGGCGTGTCGCCTGGGAACAACGTCGCTCGGGTCGCAGTAACAGCAAAGATCCATTTGCTTCAGGGTTCCCTGATTTCGAGGAGTATCTCGCTGTTGTTCTGGGCATTGGTGATCCACCAGAGCCTGATCGAGCTGAACCCACTCACAAGGAGGATCAAGCGCAATCGGAGCACAGACCAACCCCATCTCCCCAACCGCCTCCGCCTGTTCGCTCACAAGACAATCTCGAAACGACAGTTGTCTTGACCCCCGACCAGGCCCTTCACGGAACAGCAGTGAATTTGGAGCTTTCCGATGGAACGGTGATCGAGGTGGAGACGCCTCCATTTGCTGGGGATGGCTGGCGCCTCCGTTTGGAGGGAGTGGCACCTGGCGGACGTGATCACTTTTTGCAGTTGCAAGTGGTGACCGCTGAGGGGCTACGCATTGATGGGTTGCGCGTGCTGTACCGCTTGGAACTGTTTCCTCCTGATGCCGCCCTTGGATGCGCGGTGGATGTTCCAACGCTGTCGGGATCCGTCACCCTTCAGGTGCCTCCAGGGTCATCGAGTGGTCGTTTGTTGCGATTACGCGAACGCGGCCTGGTCTGGAACGACCGACAAGGAGATCAACTGGTGGAAGTGGTCATCGTGATACCTGCCCATTTGAACGAAGACGAACAAGCCCTTTACCAGAGGCTTCAGGAACTGAGCTTGGACCAAGGGCGGATCTAATCCAGGTCTTTCGATGAGAGACTGAAAGGGACCTCAAACAGCTCATGCTCGTTCACGTCCTTCTTTACGACGCTGGTCAGGACAGTGAGGGCATCCATTCCCTGGAGTTGTCTGGGACAACGGTGGTTTTGATGTTTGAAAACTCCGACGACGCCGAACGGTATGCAGGCCTGTTAGAGGCCCAGGATTTCCCAACACCGACTGTGGAAGCTCTCGATCAACACGAGGTGGAGCTGTTCTGCACGGAGGCTGGGTATGAAGCGCGACTTGTCGAAACTGGTTTTGTCCCTAAAACAGATGATGAACGCTTGATGCTGGCCCCTCCCAGTTCCAATCGAGACGTCAGCAATTGGCAAACAGAAGATCAATCGGTCGATAGCGTTCAACCATCAAGCTCAAGCGATGGTCTGGATGATGTTCGCCGTCGTCTGGAGGATTTGCTGTGAATCCTTCTGAAAATCGGGGCTACCTCACTACAGAGCAGTCGAATCCACGAAGCGCTGATTTGGACGTGTTGTCCACAGACGACCTGGTGAAGTTGTTCATCGATGAAGATCGCAAACCTCAATTAGCTGTTGAAGGTGCCTCAGGCGCTCTCAGTGCTGCAATCGATGCTGTTGCATTGCGTTTAAGCAGAGGCGGTCGCCTTTTTTACATCGGAGCAGGAACCTCAGGCCGACTTGGTGTTTTGGACGCTGCTGAATGTCCCCCCACGTTTTGCAGCCCACCAGAATTGGTCCAGGGTGTTTTGGCCGGAGGTGCTCCTGCCCTTCTGCGCAGTTCAGAGGGACTTGAGGATCTAGAGACGGGGGGAGTAGACGACCTCAAAGGTCATCAATTCAGCGCAGACGATTGTTTGGTTGGCATTGCCGCTGGTGGCACCACTCCTTATGTACTCGGTGCCCTGCAATACGCCGTTGATTTGGATGCTTTGGCGATCGCGATGGCATGCGTGCCTGCAGAACAGGCACCCATGCCCTGTCACCTGGACGTCCGCTTGATCACAGGCCCAGAACTGCTGACTGGATCGACGCGTTTGAAGGCGGGAACAGCAACAAAAATGGCACTCAATATCCTTTCCACCGGGGTGATGGTGAAGTTGGGAAAGGTCTACGGGAACCGCATGGTTGATGTCTCTGCCAGCAACAGCAAGCTTGTCGACCGGTCTCTGAGGATCTTGACGGATCTTGCTGGCCTATCTCGCGAGCAAGGTCTTCCCCTGCTGACGGAAGCCCAGGGATCGGTCAAACGGGCTCTGGTGATGGCAGCTGGATCCATGGATCTTGAACAGGCCCATATCCTGCTGGCCAATCACGACGGCAACCTGCGCGCTGCTCTTGGTTCGATCGGAATCCACCTGAATGAACCCCTTAGTCGGCTGGAGCAGTCGCAGGCCCCCAATAGGAACTCGTAAATAAATCAAGGCGTTGGCGGATTGCTGCAGGAACGGCAGCTGGAGGAGTCATCAAGGCATCCTTAAGGGCGTGATGGGCTGGAGAAGAAGGACGTTCACGGCCTAGTTTCTCCATCAGAGCAAAGAGGATTGGCCCCGTGGCAGCGGCATTTGCTTGGAGGTTGCCAATGATCATTTCAACGGTCACAGCGTCGTGCTCGGTATGCCAACAATCAAAATCAGTCACCATGCTGAGGGAGGCATAGGCGATTTCAGCTTCTCTTGCTAATCGAGCTTCGGTGTGATTCGTCATGCCAATCACATCACAACCCCAGTTGCGATACAGCTCACTTTCAGCTCTTGTCGAGAATGCCGGACCTTCCATACACAGATAGGTGCCACCTCGATGCAGGCGATGCCCAGAAGGCATCTCGGCGGTAGCAGCAGAAGCAAGCAGATCACTCAATCGCTCACAAAACGGATCCGCCAAGCTGACATGGGCAACACAGCCACCACCAAAGAAGGACTGGGGCCTCTGCATCGTTCTGTCGATGAATTGATTGGGGACAACCATGTCGCGAGGGCGGAGATGTTCCTGAAGAGATCCAACAGCGGAAACCGAGATCAACCAGCGCACCCCTAAGGACCTCATGGCCCAAATATTGGCCTGATAGGGAACCTCACTAGGGAGTAGGTGATGCGAGCGTCCATGACGGGCAAGAAACACCACCTCAACGCCATTCAGTTGGCCGACACGCAAACAATCAGAGGGAGCGCCAAATGGAGTCTCCAGCGTGACCTCTTCTACGGATTCGAGGCCCTCGATCGAATACAAGCCACTACCACCGATCACACCAACGCGTGCGTCTTGGAGGGAGGAATGGAGTGTGGTCATTCTTTTAAAAAGGGCGCACTTTGACACTCATCTTGCCCGCTTGCCTAAGATTGGTTTTTGCTTTTGGTGCCTTGACGACAGTCCTGATGAAAACGGATGCCGGCCAGATCAAGCTGGAAATGTTCGATCAAGATGCGCCGAACACCGTCGCCAATTTTGTGAAGCTGGCGCGCGAAGGCTTTTACGACGGTCTTGCCTTTCATCGCGTCATCAATGGTTTTATGGCTCAGGGTGGATGCCCCAACAGCCGTGAAGGAGCCAAGGGAATGCCTGGAACAGGCGGTCCTGGCTACACCATTGATTGCGAAATCAACAACCGGAAGCATGCCCCAGGGATTCTTTCCATGGCCCACGCCGGTCCCAACACCGGTGGAAGCCAATTTTTCATTGTTCACGAAGCTCAGCCCCACCTTGATGGTGTGCACACCGTATTTGGGCAAACCGGTGACATGGATGTGGTTCTCGCCTTGAAAAATGGCAGCCGCATTGAAAGTGTGACGGTCACCGACTGATGCGTTAGGACCAGTGAATTAAGATTGGCTGGTCAGAATGTCCTGACCAGCCATTTTTTGTATTATCCAATAATAATGAAAGGTCCATTTCTTCACGATTAAGTTGTAATGAAGGGTGAAGACGTTGTTCTGCTTTCGCCGTTTTCAAGAAACCGAGTCTTTTTGTTTCTGTCCAAGAGGCCAACGTTTTGAGGAACAACTCAATTGCGGTGAGATCACCTGAAACAGTCCAAACAAATTGCGGACGTTCCCAAAGAGCAAGGAGCCGTGGTGTTTGTTCTGGTTGCAGGGTAAGACTTAATTTCGACGCTGATTCTTCTGCCCTTTTAAGAAGATCTGGAAGTTTAGCGATCAAATCTTCACCGCAATCCCAGGCAAGAGTAACGACATCAGCTGCACTATTGGCATTAAATAGATGACCTAATTTATCCCGTTTTGTGGCCAAATAATTGGCATTATGATCTCCTGGATTGATGATCAGCGGGACTCGACTCACAACTTCCAGACCATATCCACCGAGTCCTGCAATTTTGCGAGGATTATTGGTGAGTAGCCTTAGGCGATGAATTCCAAGATCACTAAGGATCTGTGCTCCCACTCCGTAATTTCGTAGATCTGCTCCAAATCCCAACTTCTCATTCGCTTCCACGGTGTCTAGACCTCCATCTTGAAGGCTATAGGCCTTCAACTTATTGATCAGGCCAATGCCACGACCTTCTTGCTTCAAATAAACAACAACGCCTTCTCCTTCTTGCTCGATTTGCGACAGGGCGGCCTCCAGTTGTGGACCACAGTCACAGCGAAGAGAACCAAAGGCGTCCCCAGTCAGGCACTCTGAATGCATCCGAACCAACACAGGTTCCTGCAATTGCCCAGGGACA
The DNA here is from genome assembly GCF_047302735.1 of Synechococcus sp. Cu2B8-bc1011. Lineage (NCBI taxonomy): Bacteria > Bacillati > Cyanobacteriota > Cyanophyceae > Synechococcales > Synechococcaceae > Synechococcus > Synechococcus sp. Cu2B8-bc1011. Next base: position 1,820,188 of record NZ_CP138915.1, on the reverse strand, counting down.
CCTTTCACCAGAGCAACATGCTCACTGTTGTCCAGTTCATTGCGAAATCCAACCGCCTGGAACTGTCCAAACTGACTGGGCATCACACACTGTGCATGACGACGAACAAAGCGTTCGTTCTGAAGCCGATAGCTGATGAGGTCAGCAATGCTGATCAGCCTCAAGCCAAATTGTTTGGCGTAAATCTGAAGTTCTGGAAGACGAGCCATCGAGCCATCGGAGTTCTGAATTTCACAAATGACTCCTGATGGGATCAGCCCTGCGAGCTGAGCGAGATCAACCGCAGCCTCCGTATGTCCAGCACGTTTAAGCACACCTCCAGAACGGGCCCTCAACGGAAACACGTGCCCTGGACGCCTTAGATCAGAAGGCTTGGCATCGGCCTGAAGCACAACCTGAATCGTGCGAGAGCGATCTTCAGCTGAAATTCCGGTCGAGACACCGTGCTCAGGGCCGGCATCAATACTCACCGTGAACGCCGTTTGATTTTCATCGGTGTTGCGATCAACCATCAAGGGGAGGTCAAGAGCATCGAGACGATCTCCTTCGATGGCAAGACAGATCAAACCGCGAGCCTCTTTGGCCATGAAATTGATCTGCTCTGGCGTCGCGAATTGCGAAGCGCAAATCAAATCTCCTTCGTTTTCACGGCGTTCATCATCGACAACAACAACGCACTCGCCATTCCGGATGGCGTTGAGGGCATCGGGGATGGAGTCAAAGTTCGGATCCATGCCCTCGGAAGCTACGGCTGAATGGCTCAGCGTTCTAGGTATCCAACAAGCTCTCATCATGATCGACGCCAGTACGATCAGCCGATCATTCCGCTCAGTTCATGGCGATCAAACGAGTTGCGGTTATCGGTGCATCCGGTTATGGGGGCTTGCAAAGCCTGAGGCTGTTGCAGTCCCATCCCGAATTTGAGATCAGCTTGCTCGGCGGAGAACGCAGTGCTGGCAAGCGTTGGAGTGAGCTCTGCCCCTTTTTGTCGCTACCGGATGATCCCGTTGTGGAGAGTCCTGACCCCAGCAGAATTGCCGAGTGCGCTGATGTGGCTTTGCTCAGCCTTCCCAATGGATTGGCGAGCGGAATGGTTCCTGAACTTCTGGAACGTGGTGTTCGAGTCGTGGATCTCTCCGCTGATTACCGCTACCGCTCGCTCGATCAGTGGGCGAGGGTCTACGCCCAGGAGGCTCTCTCTTGCAAGCGCAGGGATGCTGACCTGTGTCTTGAAGCCGTCTACGGGTTACCTGAATGGAATGCATCGGCCATTGCAACTGCACGATTGGTTGCGGCCCCTGGCTGTTTTCCCACCGCGAGCTTGCTGCCTTTGTTGCCATTCCTCAAGCAAGGATTGATCGAACAAGACGGTGTGATCATCGATGCAAAGACGGGCACATCCGGTGGCGGACGTGCTGCTAAAGAACATCTTCTGTTAGCGGAGGCCTCTGAATCGATCTGTCCTTACGGCGTTGTAGGCCATCGCCACACGTCAGAAATTGAGCAGATGGCCAGTGAGGTTGCCGGATGTGGCATCCAGTTGCAGTTCACACCACATCTCGTTCCCATGGTGCGAGGGCTGCTGTCAACGGTGTACGCCAGATTGCGCGACCCCGGACTAACAGCCGAAGACTGCACCACTGTTCTTGATAGTTTCTACCGCCATCACACGTGTGTCACGGTGTTGCCTGTTGGCACCTACCCAGCAACGAAATGGGCTAAACACACCAACCGGGCTTTTTTATCGGTGCAAGTCGACAACCGGACCGGACGGCTTGTCTTGATGAGCGCTGTGGACAACTTGATGAAAGGACAGGCCGCACAGGCTTTTCAATGCCTGAACCTCATGGCAGGCCTGCCAGGTGAAACAGGTTTACCGCTAGCTCCGTTCTACCCCTGACCTGTGCTGGTCAGGGGCTCCACGGTCTGGCGCCACTTCAATCCTGCAAGAGCGATTGCCCAGGGCAAAATGCGATGTTCCTGAGATTGAATTCGTATAGCCAAGGACGTTCGCGTGTCGTCCTCAAGGACTGGAACAGCCGCTTGGGCAATGACCGGTCCGGTATCCACATCAGCCCTTACTAGATGAGCAGTGCAACCACTGATCCGTACCGACGCTTGTAGAGCTTGTCCAACCGCATCGAGACCTTTGAAGCTGGGCAGGAGGGATGGGTGGATATTGAGCAATCTGTTTGGAAAGGCTTGAATCAACACTGGAGTCACAATCCTCATCCAGCCAGCCATCACGATGAGCTCCACATCAGCATCAAGAAACGATTGAACAAGAGCGTGATCAAGACTTTCTCTCGTCTCAAACTGACGATGATCCAATAATTGGCAAGGAATATTGAGACGTTGTGCTCTCTGTTCTGCACCACAACCCTGGTTGTTGACCACTAAGAGGTGAATGTCGGCATGCAGCGCTTTGGCAGAAATCGAGTCTTGAATCGCCTCGAAATTACTTCCATTGCCAGAGGCCATCACACCGAGACGCAGACGTGGCTCGAACTGTGGCCACGTCTGAATCAATGGGGAGATGAGCGCGAGACCTGAATCGAGTGAATCATCAACACAGTGGCTAAGGTTCGAGTGCGCGGGCATCATGTGCTCATGTCCCATCTGACTATCCTGCCAACCGTCATCACCGACCTCGAGCTTCTTGAGGAAACTCTGTTGGCAGAAAACTATCTTGTACAGCGTCCAGGCCTGATCAAAGCATTTGGGCAGGATATTTATTCAGCTGAGTTGGTGGCCACAAATCGCAGCGGGCTACAAATGGGCTGGAGGCGTGATGACGATGGATCGTTGGCGTTGATGCTGGATCTTGGTCAAACCAACGATTCCGCAGGACATCAAACCCATCTCAAAACTATTTTGCGGGCCTACGCCCTGAGGTCAGCGCTGCGCTCGACAGACGGGGCCACCTTTACTCCTTCCCTCACAACAACAGAGCAACAGGGAGCTGAGCGAGCCATGTCCTGATGGATCGCGTCAGGATTTCGATCGATCTCTGTGAGCCTGCAAGTCAGCAACTCAAAGTGAAACTCGAGTGGACACCTCGTGTCCTTCAGCAATCATGGCTGATGCCCATATGGACTCCTGGGTCCTACACGGTTCGAGACCACGCACAGCATCTTCACAGTCTTCAGTTTGAGCAAGCAGGTCTGGCTGTTAGCACCAAGCGTGTAGCACCATCGTGCTGGACCGCGGAACTAGTCAGTCTCGATCCCGTTTGCTTGACCTACACGCTGGAAGCACGTCAGCTCACGGTCCGCACCAATCATTTGGATCCAGATTTCGCATCCCTGTGCCTTCCCGCAGTGGTCATGTTGATTGATGGAGAACGCTGGAATCCGCATCACCTCCGGCTGTTGTTGCCAGACGGTTGGTTGGGACATCTGCCCCTGCCACAGGTTGACGCTGGGTATGAAGCTAAAGATTTCGACCATCTCGTCGATGCACCCGTCCACGCCGGTCCTTTTCACTCACGTCCCTTTGCAGTTTGTGGGCATCAGCATGAATTGTTGACGATTGGCGTGCCACCGATGGGTTGGCCTCCCACCTTTCAAGCCGATATCGAAGCCGTCTGCACTGCAGCTTGCACCTTGATGGGCAGCCCTCCACCGGCTGGAGATCGTTATCAATTAGTGATTCAACTACTAGATCAAGGGTATGGCGGTTTAGAACATGATCATTCCTCAGTGCTTCAATTTTCATGGGATGCACTGACAAAAAAGGATGGCTATCGACAGCTTCTGCAGTTGATTGGCCATGAATACTTTCACCAATGGAATGTGCGAAGGCTTCGGCCTGGTGCCTATGTTCCCTATCGATACGATAGGGCTGAGATTAGCGATGGGCTTTGGTTTGCAGAAGGAATTACCAGCTATTTTGATCTAACCCTGACGCTTTTAGCGTCAAAATCTGATCGTCAAACGTTGCTTGAGGATTTAGGGAAAGACATCTCTCATGTACTCCTAAATCCCGGATGCAGGATTCAATCATTGGCTGATAGCTCAAGAGAAGCATGGCTAAGGCTTTATAAGCAAACACCTGCCAATTCTGTTGCCCAAATCAGTTACTACCGACTTGGAACTGTTGTCTCATTTTGCCTTGATGTACAGCTAAGACAATCTGGTTCGGCTCTGTCCTCTGTTGTGAGAGATCTTTGGCTTCGCTTAGGGCGTTATGGCAAGGGGTATGAACCAAAAGATTTAATCCAGGTCGTAGCTGATCACAACAAGTCACTAGCCGAGGTTTTACCAACCTGGCTTGAAACAACGATTGACGCTCCAATTCATGACTGCCTGAATTCCCTCGGTTTGATTGCCGTTCCGATTCACTCGAAGCATGCAGACGTTGGGATGCAATTGTCTAAGCAAAACGATCGTTTGTTGATCAATAAAGTACGCCCTGACAGTCCTGGCGAACAAGCAGGTCTCGTACCAGGAGACGAGATCGTCGGAGCTCATGATTGGCGTATCAGAGGTCTTGAGCATTGGCAAGCACTCCTTCAAGGTCCCGAACACATTCCAGTGCTTTATGCACGTCGCGGGCGTCTCAGCACGACAATCCTGAAGAAAAAGGATCCAATTGTTGAGCGCTGGGAGATCACCTGGGACGCTGGTGCATCGTCATCACAAAAAGAATTACGTGATCGATGGTTTTCTATCGTGTAACTGAAATCTGGAAGCGAGTGCAGTCTCACCTATCCCATCGTGGTGCGACTCTGATTCTCTGTAGTGGAACTCTGGTTCTTGGTATTGGTGCTCTGGCCTGGTTAAGCAATGACCAAAGTGGTGCGCTTAAAGCGAGCAGTCCATCTCTCCTCGATCTTCTTGATGAAGTGGGCAGCGAGACGAAGCGAGAACGTCAACAAGTTGAGCCATCCGGACAACCGCAACCCCCAAGGGCGATCTCCTGGTCTTCACCTCTTGCCAAGCAATGTTCAGGCTTTGACGAGAAGGTCAAACATCGGCTAGCTGCTCAACAACGCACACTCAAGCAACGGAGAGTATCCGTAGCTACAGATCCTACCAATTTTGGAGAACGCTTCAGGATTAATCCCTGGGGAGCAACTCTCAATCCTGATCCGCGCGTCGTTGTACTCCATGAAACGGTGTACTCGCTTCAATCAGCTGTGAATACCTTTATGACTCCCCATCCCAGAGATGCAGATCAAGTGAGTTATCACACAGTGATTGGTCTCGATGGGAAGATCGTTGACCTTGTGGATCCACTCAAGCGCGCCTATGGAGCGGGCTATTCGGCTTTTCTTGGTGAGTGGGCCGTCACCAATCCAAAAATAAGGGGCTCAGTCAATAATTTTGCCCTTCACTTAAGCCTGGAAACACCTCAAGATGGCGGTAATAGCAGATCAACCCATAGCGGATACTCAAGTGAACAATATGATTCATTAGCGCTTGTACTAAAAGACTGGATCGATCGTTTTGGATTTACTCCAGCGGCGATTACGACCCACAGGCACGTTGATCTTGGTGGAGAGCGGGGTGACCCAAGAAGTTTTGATTGGGATCAACTTCAAACACGTTTAGCCGCATTACAAGTTCTTTGTCCCTGACGACTCAGGACAGAATTCTTCGTTCATCAAGAGCCTATTTACTTAATGAGGTCAATCCTTAAATCAATAGTTGATTGGTGGAGCGAGACTCTGAAAAGATCAAGCCATGCAACTCAGTATCTTGCATGTAGCGCAACACTCGCCTGGGATAATCAAGTTTTCCGTTGTGAAGGTAAGCCAGTGTTGCGATCGCCTTAGCATCAACATATGAACGACTCGCTATTAGGACTTGATCGGGAGCCAGTCCCAATTCTTTCTTGAGCCGAGCTATTTTTGCCGCAAGTAATTCAACATTGGCTTCAGAATTCATCAACAGATTTCTGGCTTCAGCGATTTCAGTTTTTGATGGATTCAACGGAAGACGACCTTGATGAATTAACTCACTAATTCCAAGCTGAGCAGGCCCGTGCGTTGACACAAAACCTGAGTGCACAACAAATGGCAGATCTTCTCCGGGCTTCGAATGCTGGATTTCATCAAACAAGATCGCTGTCACTAACATCGGGTTGACCCGATAGCGTCTCGATTCTCTTTTGATGACTGGCTTTAGTGCTTGAAGTCGATTGACTGTTTGGGTTCGCAAGGGCTGGAATTGATCCATCCCTCGGGTGAACAACTGAGCGAGTCGAGTCTGTGGCCCATGCACACCAAACCGGCGCTGCAGCATTAAGAGCTCTTCTGGGCTGAAGACACTCGGATCTCCCTGGATCGGCTGCGTCTGGATCTCAGCATCAATCAATGGCAGTTGAGCGGTGCTGCGAAGGTGAGCTACGGACAAACAGATCAAGCCCAGAACTCCCGCTGTGGCAACAACCTGACGTCCAAAAAGACTCACAAAAGACACTCCACGTTTCCGCGGAGAGAATAACCTCGATATTCCAATTCGTGGGCATCTCGGACAATCACGGATAGGTTCGGGGATGAAGGTTCTCCGCAAGAGATGAGCTTCCCGGATTTCAGCGCCATCGATAGCCAGACCCAGTGGCAACGCTTTTGCGATTTGCTTTGGTATCACGACGATCTAGGCCTTTGGCTCGATGTCAGTCGGATGCATCTCAACAGTTCTGATCTCGAGACTCTCACCCCCCGCCTGGACCAAGCTTTCAAGGCGATGGAGGACTTAGAAGGAGGTGCGATCGCCAACGCAGATGAGCAACGTCAAGTTGGGCACTATTGGTTACGTCAACCGCAATTAGCGCCTGATCAAGGAGTTGGGGCAAGCATCTCAGCTGAAATCGACGCCATCGATGAATTTGGAAAGTCGATTCTTGATGGATCCATCCAGGCTCCCAACGGAAAGCCCTTTACGGATGTTCTTTGGATCGGGATCGGAGGGAGTGCCCTCGGACCTCTCCTCATGGTTCGCGCTCTTCAGGACCATCAAGTAGGGCTTCCGTTCCACTTTTTCGACAACGTTGACCCCAATGGCATGAGCCGGGTTCTTGCAGACCTCGGAGAACGTCTTTGTACGACGTTGGTGATCACGGTCAGCAAGTCGGGGGGGACACCTGAACCCCACCTCGGCATGGAACAAGCAAGACATCGTCTTGAAGCTCTCGGAGGCAGTTGGACGGGGCAAGCAGTGGTTGTCACCATGGCAGGCAGCAAGCTCGATCAACAAGCCGAACAAGAGAACTGGCTCCAGCGTTTCGATATGTTCGACTGGATTGGTGGTCGCACCAGTATCACGAGTGCTGTGGGTTTACTGCCTGGCGCATTGATCGGTTGCGATATCCGTGGGTTCTTGGCGGGGGCTGCCCAAATGGATGAAGCCACTCGCTGTCCTGATGTGCGTCGCAATCCATCAGCCTTGATGGCAGCAGCCTGGTATGCCGCGGGTGAAGGCAAAGGCAAACGCGACATGGTCGTGCTCCCTTACCGCGATCGTCTCGAGGTCTTCAGTCGTTATCTCCAACAGCTGGTGATGGAATCACTCGGCAAACGCCTTGATCGTGATGGCAAGGAAGTGCATCAGGGCATTGCGGTGTATGGGAATAAGGGATCAACCGACCAACACGCGTACGTCCAGCAACTTCGTGACGGCATCGACAATTTTTTCGTGACCTTCATCGAGGTTCTGCGCGATGTGGAAGATATCCCTTCGATCGAAGGGGAGCGCCCTGGTGACTTCCTTGATGGGTTCCTGCAAGGCACGCGATCAGCGCTCACTGAAGGCGGACGTCAAAGCTTGAGTATCAGCATGCGTCGCTTTGACGCGCGCCGTCTCGGAGCGCTGATCGCCTTGTTTGAACGCGCCGTTGGTTTATACGGAGAATTGGTGAATGTGAATGCCTATCACCAACCAGGCGTTGAAGCGGGCAAAAAAGCCGCTGCTGCCATCTTGAATTTGCAGAAGCAAGTGGAAGAGGTCCTATCCGACGGAGTGTCCAGGTCTGCCGTGGAAATCCAAAAGGCCATTGGATCAGGCACGGATGAGGCTATTTTCTGGATCCTGCGTCATCTCACGGGGAACAATCGTGGATACGTGGCACAGGGAAGTTGGGATAGTCCAGCCTCACTGCGCTTCAGCAAAGGCTGACCCGTTAAGAGCTCGGCACCAGGTTGACGAGCTTTCCTGGAACCACAATGACTCGTCTCGGCGGCTTGCCTTCCAACCAGCGTTGGGCCACATCACTCGCAAGAGCCAAGCGCTCTAGTTCGTCCTTGCTGCAGTCAACGGCCACGGACATCGATCCCCTTACCTTTCCTTTGACCTGAATCACCACTTCAATGGACTCCAAGACCAGGGCCTCTGGATCATGGTCAGGCCACGGCTGACAGTGAACACTGTTTTCACCGCCGAGTCGTTGCCAAAACTCCTCGGCCAAATGCGGTGCAAATGGCGCCAGTAAGCGCACAAGAGCTGACATCGCTTCCTTCCGCACTCCAGGTGAGGCTTGCGCCAAGCCAGAGGAAAGGGAATTGCTGAGCTTCATCAGCTCCGAAATCGCCGTGTTGAACTGAAAGTCATCACTGAGGTCCTCGCTAACAGCTTTGATTGCCTGGTGCACGGCACGACGGATATCGCTGTCTGATTCGCCCGTTGCGGTGGAGGTTTCGCCATGGTTCACCTCCGCATCCACCAAACGCCAAAGACGCTGCAAGAAACGAAATTGCCCCTCTACATCAGCGTCATCCCATTCCAAATCCTTTTCTGGAGGAGCTTTGAAAAGAATGAACATCCGAGCCGTATCGGCGCCATAACGATCAATCACAGCCGCAGGATCCACACCGTTGTGCTTCGACTTGGACATTTTTTCGAACAACACTTCTAAGGGTCCACCGTCATCCGGATCGAGGGGATTGGATTCGTCCTGGACGGCTGCCGGGGAGATATAACGCCCAGTTCTTGGATTGCGGTAGGTGATGCCCTGCACCATGCCTTGCGTTAACAAGCGTTCAAAGGGTTCTTTGGTTTCCAGTAAATCCCGATCTTTTAATGCCTTAGTAAAAAAGCGCGCATACAACAAGTGGAGAATGGCATGCTCAATCCCCCCCACATACTGCTTAACAGGCAACCATCGATTAACGGAGGTTGCATCAAATGGAAGATCTCGATTATGAGGATCCGCAAATCGAAGGAAATACCACGATGAACACATAAAAGTGTCCATCGTGTCGGTCTCACGACGAGCTGGTTTGCCACATTTGGGGCAGGTCACATTGACCCAATCCTTTGCACGATTGAGAGGTGATCCTCCAGCCCCTTTCAGATCAATTCCAGTTGGCAATTCCACAGGAAGCTGGTCGCGGGGGACCGGAACAGCACCGCAATCATCGCAATGAATGATTGGAATGGGACACCCCCAATATCTTTGCCTTGAGATCAACCAATCGCGAAGTCTGTATTGACGTTTAGCCCGAGCCCAACCGTTTTCGGCCCCATGATTTGTAATCGCAGTTTTAGCCTCTTCATTGCTTAAACCGCTGAAGCCATCACTATGAATCAGTGTTCCTGGTCCTGTCCAGGCTTCACCATCACTGAGATGTTCATTGGTGCCAGAGACTTCAATCACCCTTTGAACAGGCAATTCGTGTTGTCGAGCGAATGAAAAATCTCGAATGTCATGGGCCGGTACACCCATGACAGCGCCCGTTCCGTAATCAGCCAGCACGTAATCAGCAATCCAGATGGGAATCGATTGACCGTTGGCCGGATTGATAGCGAAAGCGCCGGTCGGAACGCCGCGTTTTGGTTGATCATCAGACGTACGCTCCTCTTGACTGAGTTCAGCCATGAGATCCCTGAACGCAGTCACCGAGATGCGTTCTTCGTTTGTGGTGAGTTGGTCAACGAGGGCGTGATCAGGCGCTAAAACCAGATAGCTCACTCCAAACAACGTGTCTGGACGCGTGGTGAAAACGGTGATGGAAGTCCCTTGATGGGCTTCCACTTGGAAATCGATCTCCGCACCAATGGAGCGGCCAATCCAATTCGCTTGCATTGTGCGGACACGTTCAGGCCAACCCTGGAGTTGATCGAGATCATCAAGCAGGGCATCGGCGTAATCCGTGATGCGTAAAAACCATTGGCGCAAATCTCGCTTTTCCACCAACGCTCCCGAACGCCAGGAGCGACCATCAGCATCCACTTGCTCGTTCGCGAGCACCGTTTGATCAACGGGATCCCAATTGACAGTGGCTTCCTTTTGATAGGCAAGGCCGCCGGAATGCAGTTCCAGGAACAACCATTGCGTCCAGCGGTAGTAGTCGCTGTGGCAGGTTGCCACCTCGCGATCCCAATCAATCGATAACCCCAGACGATCCAATTGGCCGCGCATCTGAGCAATGTTGCTGTCTGTCCAAACACCGGGGTCGATCTTCCGTTCGATCGCGGCATTTTCGGCGGGTAAGCCAAAGGCATCCCACCCCATGGGATGCAGCACTGCATCACCCCGCATGCGTTGCACCCGAGCAATCACATCCGTAATCACGTAATTGCGGACATGCCCCATATGAAGTGTTCCCGAGGGGTACGGAAACATCGACAAGGCATAAAAAGTTCGCTGCCCTGGCTTCGGGATCTGCGTTTCATAGAGGCGCTGATCCTTCCAAAGCGCTTGCCATCGCTCTTCGAGCGCTAGGGGTTGATACCGATCAGTGGCCGAAGAGGCTGCGTTAGAGGATGGGGACGAGGAAGCCGTCACGGCAAAGGACCATTTGGAGAGATCGTGACACAAATGCTGTTTTCAAAGGCCTCGGGGCAACGGCCTGACCAGCTGCATGGCGGTTCGACTGATCAAAACCGGTTCATCAGAGTCAGTGGGTTGCAGGGCTAAACAATGTTGGTCTTGCCAGATCAGGACTCCAATCAGCCGACGTCCATCATTTAATTCAAGGCTGAGAATTTTCCGTTCGCGAATCCATGTCTGCAGCAAACGAATGCTGGGCAAGCTCGGATCAAAGGAACTTGGCTCCATAGGATCACAAAGGGATCGGACATGTCATGCTGCAATTCAGCAAGGTCCGGAGCATAGGACACGAGAGTTTAGATCCCCGCTGATAACTAGCTATTGACCAACAACTGGGCATAGAATCTGGGCATAGATAACAGGGCAGCTAGAGCAGCGCCGGTTGATCGATCTCCAAAACAATGAGTCCCGACGCAAACCGATCAACGATGAAGCCTGTCCCCCCAAGAGAGCTCGTCATCGCGGCCCTCATCAATCTCTGTGAGGACAGCGTCTTGATGGTTAACGCGCGAGCAGGTCATCTCCCAGAACAACCAACACCATCAACGACATCAGCATCAACGCCACAACCATCGACAGCTCCACATGTGGGGTTTATCAACAAGAGATACTCCAAATTTGCCACTACATGTGTACATCCATCACGGTCGGGGTTGAATGTCCTGACCATCAAGCAATGCAAAGCAGCCGTAGGCGTTAGGTCCAGTCGAAATCGAAAGGAAGATCTGATCCACAGAGCGACAAAACAAGTAGGAATTGGGGGACTGGTCCATGCCTATGGCGACCTCCTCTAAACCTCGCTATCTCACCCGAAGAACAGGTCGGGATGGCTGGTATTTCATCCGGTCTGTCCCTCCAAAGCTCAGAGGCAGCATCGGGTGCGCAACGTGGCGCCGCAAGGCAGGCAAGACACTCAATGAGGCAAAGAAGAACGCTGTTGAGTTCCTCAAAGAGACCGACCAGCTCATCAGGGAGGCCAGGGGCCAGCAGGTCATGCCAGAGCAGAAGCTCCTGTCACTCCTGCCAATGAAGAACCAGTTCCCTAAAAACGTAGACAGCCACGATCTGGCGCAGACGACCAGCAGGGAGTTCATACGCCTTGATGACCCAGAGAACATCAACCCTCACGATGAGGAGCTCCACCGCCTAACCAAGAGAGTCCTGAAGGGGACCACCAAGACGCCCAAGACGGCTGATGACCTGCTAGATCTTGCAACCCTGTCGAAGAGCCCTGCGCCGTCCACCAAGAAGGAATGGGAGAGGAATCTAGGGAAGCTGATGGAGCACTCCCACAAACAATTCATTACGGAGCTAACCAGAGATGACGCTCTGAACTACAGGAAGCACCTGCTGACGACCACAGCAGCCAGCACGACCAAGACTCGCCTGAGGTATCTCTCTGGCTTGTACAACGTGGCCGTGGATGAGGGTTGGATCCAAAGCAACCCGATGGAAGGATTGAACAAGAAGGTGACGAGCAAGGCCAGGGTCAAGAAGGTGGTGAGACTGGACCAAGCCGATGAGAGATGGCAGAACCTGCCTAAACACCATCAACTGCTCTGGCATGTCCTCAGATGGACAGGGAGTCATGCCTCAGAGGCAGCAGGACTCCGTTGGGATGACATGGATCTGAACGAGGGAACGATCAGCTTCAAGGGACATGAGACAAGGCCCCTGAAGAGCGCTTTCAGACAGAGAACGATTCCCATACATCCCAAGCTGATGGAGATCATGCGCTCGGGAAGTGAGTGCTCGGCCGGTAACTCTGGCTTGATATTCCCCTGGGCTTACAACCCAAATAGAGCACGCTGGGCGGAAGGAATGCACTGGAATGACATCATCGGTGTATCACCCAAAGCAACACGTGACTGGGCAGCATCGTGTCTTCGGACAAAGGAAGTAAATGAGAGGACCATTGGCAAGTTGCTTGGCCACAGTCCAAAAAAGAGCAAAGGTAGTGGTACCTATAGCTCAGTTGGCTTGGAGACAATGCGGAAGGCATTGGAGCAGTTGGAATAAAAATCAGAGAATGAAAGCTTTTACAAAAAAATTTCCAATAGTGAACTGTCTGATTTAAATCAAAACAAGAATTTCCAGTCGTTGTGAAAAGATCGTCAAGACATGGAGAAAAACCCGAAATTACGGCCTGAATGATCTCTACAAGGATCAGCGACCATGAGAGTGATGCCCCGTCACGCCAAACCACGACAGTGACAGATCAAACCATGTTCCAATTGCTTCAGTGAGGATTTAGGAGTGAGGCGGACGATCATTAAAATTGGTCAGATTGCTATCAATCCCTCACCAGAGGCCCCTAGAGTGCACGCACAAAATACTCATCTTCTTAGCGACACAGGCTCAACAAAAGAATACCTCTTCAATCCGACAAACAAATGCCACTTCACCCATTCTGCGATAGATAGACCTACCTGAGACAGGTGTTTTTCAGGGAATCATTGCAAGAGACGGATAAAAACAACCTATTCTAACTTGATCTAACAACGATCGAACTCTTTACGAAGCGAATAATACCAACCAATAGTGATGAGTAGACTCATTAAGCTTTATCATCAGATCTAATTTGCGGAACCGGCTTAATCTCCTAGCGAGCCTCACCAAACAGCATTTGTTTCTTCCCAGCCACCTCGTATCAGATGTTTCCAGAGACTGACAGCGTCCTCGTACCTCATATATCTGCGTGACAACAGCAGAGCAGGTTGTCCAGGAGGCATCTCTCGTCCATGATCAACCAGAACGCGAGCATCATCATTACGTATGTCCGGGTCACTATGAAATCTCACTGACCAATACTTTTGAGAATCTTGCAACCAGCCTTCCATTGTTGGTAAACCAATGATTGTTTATAATTAACGCACTTCAATGAATCTTTGCCTAAAGAGACCTGATAGTGAACTGAGAGAATGCTGAGAAATCTGAGAAAAAGATGAGTCAGCTCTCGATCAGACCGTTTGAATGCTCTTCGCTTAAGAACTGAATTGAAGGTGAGTTGGGGAAGGCACGATCATTTGTTCAGTGACATGGCTTGCATGCCAAGAATCTCTGAGTTTGCTCAAACGATTCAGGTCAAATGGAATCAAAGGACCAACGACAACCACTCTCTCCAATCTCTGGATGAACCACTGATGACAACCAAGCAGGTGATAACCCCGCTTTCCTCAAAAACTACAGGACCCTTGTTGCATGCGTGTTTCATCTTGAGGATGAACTGATCAAACCCCACGATGAGGAGGGGAAGGCGCTAACGAGCCAGCGAAGAGGGGGTAGATCAAAGATCTAAAGCCAATAGAAGACGATTCCACATGTCCTCCCTGACTTCAGGATCGCCAACCATTTGAATGACGCCTGTGGAAGGCCACCAATTCAATTTAAGGTTACTGACTTCATCGTCAAAAAAAGCAGATTCAAAATCGTGTCGGTGCTCCCAATGACAAGGCACACCAAGTTTTTCAACAGCAGCTTTTAGCTGAAGCAAAGACCCGTGGAACTCCATTGAATGACTGCAGACAGATCATTATAAGAACCGATTAAACATGGACCTATGGAGATCCTCTAGATCGGAAACGCTGAGAACCAAGCCTTGAGATAACAATGCTCAATAGGAAGGCAGACTTAGGAAGAGAAGCTACGACGAGCAAGCAGAAAGGGCAGACGTGACCTCGCACCCCTATCGATGCCGAATACAGCTCAGATGATGCGTAATTCTGTGGAGGGTCATCTCAAAATTGGATGAGATCGCGAGCGAGCGAGGCCTGCACGCAGTCCACGACAAAGTCGCATGTAGATATTACTGAAATCCTCCGAACGCCCCTTAGCCTGATGATTTAAATGATCATGAGTATTGCATTGAGTTTAAAGGGCTAATCAAGAAGAAGCCATGCATTTCAAAATAATTACCGAATCATATACTTAATACATATGAGCCGCGCTATCTACCTGTTAGCGTCACTCATGACAGGTCAAAGGAGGTCCGTTCCCTCCACGATCAGGAAAAGCAACCGAGCATGAACACACAGCATGGGCATGGGCTCCCCTAGGGCTGCTGGCTGGATCTACGCTGGCTGATCGCTGAAAAGTATTGACATGACAGGGTATTCATCGAACGTTCGGTCTATCGCGCCAGGCCACCAAGAGCGGAACAGGAGATCTTTACCCATCACTAAATATGATGCTTAGACTTTTAATTACTGAGAAGGCTTTGAGTGAGGCCGAGCAAATAAAAGATCGGGGCAATTCAGATCTACGATTCCAAAAGACATACGGTTTGCAGTAGTGACTAGTTTCAATAGGACTTAAGCAAATTAAATACTTTGAGAGGAGCCAGTAAAGCTATGAGACAAATCTCGTTATCTTTGATATTGCTAGAAACGACAGAAGCAGAGAGGCTCGATAGGCAATCTTCAAAGGGCTAAGCGTCTTCAGCACGAGTGTCGAATAGGATGATCAAATAGCACATGTAACGTATCGTAATGGGTGTCAATACTGGTCATGGAAACATTCAAGGAACCCAGTTCCATACTGGAGTTTGAGGAGATGATCCAATTCAGCAAGTACCAGGGCTTAGGCAATGACTTCGTGTTGTTGGAAGGTCGTGCTGGACAACTTCCTCTCAACATCACCGAACCAGATCCAAATTGGGTGCGCCAGATCTGTGATCGACGCTTTGGGATCGGAGGCGATGGATTGATTTTGGCCCTGCCCCCACAGCAGGGCGAAGAACTGAGGATGCGCATTTTCAATGCGGATGGAAGCGAAGCAGAGATGTGCGGCAATGGCATTCGCTGCCTAGCCCGTTTTCTGGCTGATAGCGATGGAGATCAGCCAGGACGAACCTGGAGAACCGAAACCATGGCGGGCGTCATCGTCCCTGAACTATGTGAAGACGGACAGATCCGAGTTGATATGGGTCAGCCATTTCTGAATTCGGATCAAATTCCAACCACGCTTCCGAAAGGACGGTCTGGACTTCCACAAGGGGACATTGATCTCCAGGGCTGCACCCTTCAGCTCGCGGCTGTGGGCATGGGCAATCCTCATGTGGTGGTGCCCGTGCAAGACCTCAAGTCCATTCCCTTTGATGCATGGGGATCGGCACTGGAGGTCGCTCCTTTATTTCCCGCCAAAACCAATGTTCACTTCCTGGAAGTGATCGACGAACAGACCCTTGAAATCCGCGTGTGGGAACGCGGAGCAGGTCCAACCCTTGCTTGCGGAACGGGGGCCTGCGCCACACTCGTTGCCGCAACGTTGCTCGGGTTATCGGGATCAGAGGCCACGGTAAAACTCCCGGGCGGTCCACTCGAGATCAGCTGGCCCGATCCCGAAGGCTCCGTGTTTATGACAGGACCTGCCGTAGCTGTTTTTGATGGAGTTCTGAATCCTGAATTATTGCCACAGCCAAGACCGGAACAGCCGACATCAGCGGCAACAGTTGAACAGACAACCCCATCAAGCGCCGATGCTTCCACACCATCAACGCAAGCCAAGAACAGTTTGGACTGCGCGAATGATTGCCAAGACACCTGCCAACAACCTGACCATTGCTTACGCGATGAAGCTCAAGCGCTCGTCCAAGAATTTTTATCATCAACTTCACTCGACGCCATGATCAACCTCGCTGGCGATTCCCTGGAGGAGCGAACACTGTCCCGCTTTCAACGCGATGAGAGGCCCTGAAGAGCCCTACTTTTACCTGGATGGGTGTGCCACCGCTCCCTTAAGGGAGAGCGTGATCTCCTGCATGATCAGAGCGCAGCAAGACAATTGGGGGAATCCTTCAAGCCTTCATCGAATCGGCTGTGATGCTGCTGAGTCACTCGAACGTGCACGTCTTTCCATCAGCAACAGCCTGAGAGCTGATCGATCAAACATTCTGTTCAGCTCAGGTGCCACCGAGTCAGCCCATCTCGCCCTGCTTGGTGTCGCCAAATCCATGTCACCAGGACGATTGGTGATCTCTGCTGTAGAACACCCGGCTGTTTCTGCAGCAGCTGAGCAATTGATTGCGTGCGGATGGACGATTGAACGATGGCCCGTGGATGCCTACGGAAAGATCCAAATGCAGCATCTGGATCGGTTCCTGCAACCTCCAACCAAACTCGTCTCTTTAATCTGGGGTCAGAGCGAGGTGGGTACGCTTCAACCGATTCAGGCCGTTGGAGAGGCATGTCGTTCAAAGCGCATTCCGTTCCATACCGATGCCACCCAAGTCCTGAGCCAGGGTTGTCCAAATTGGGATGAGCTTCCGGTTGATCTCCTAACGGCCTCAGCACACAAGTGCGGTGGTCCAAGAGGCATCGGTCTGTTACTGATCAGAAAGGAGATCGCTGAACGGATCCAGCCCTTGTTTGCCGGAGGTGAACAGGAAAATGGTCTTCGCGCCGGTACTGAGTGCCCCGTCCTGGCGCAAGGAATGGCAGCAGCATTCCGTGACATCGCTTCTTGTCAGGTAAATCAAGTTGAATCATCAGGATCAGGAATCGCAACCGTGCGCGATGCCTTGTTTGACCTGCTTTGCCAAAACGATGCAATCCGTCTCAGTGGTCATCCCACGGAGCGTTTACCGCACCACATCTCAATGCTGGTCTCCGATCGCTACGGACAGCCCATGTCGGGTCGTGCCTTGGTACGAGCACTGGATCGTGAAGGAATCGCAGCAAGTAGTGGGAGTGCATGCTCCTCCGGCCGCGATAGTGATAGCCCCATCCTTAAAGCGATGGGCGTGGATCCCCTATGGCAACGATCGGGGCTTCGACTCAGTCTTGGCTACTGGATTCATCCTGGAACCTTGACTGAGATCAACGATCGGTTTCAAAACGCCATCGATCGCATGAACCACAATCGTGTCTGACGTCTAGGTACTCTCCCCGCGAAGCCCTCCCATCGAGTTGAGTTTGTCCGTCACCCTTCCTGCCGATCTTGTCCAGGCCGAGTCGATGACCCTCGACTCTCTCAAGAAAGCTCTGAGCGATCGTCAGCAACGGCGCTGGACCGTGACCTGGCGCTTCGAAGGACTCAGGATCTTAAAACCAGCTTTGCGACTAGCCAAAGCGTTAGAGGCTGGCGGTCAGGACGTGGTATTGGGCTGGCCTGATGCAGGGGCAGCGGCCCTGGCGCAGCGAGAAAGCCCCGAACTGGCGACCCACTGCCTTGCCCTCAAGGATCTAATGCTTTCCGTGGATCCCGAAATCACAGGTCGGTTGCTCTTGGCCATTGGACCGCAGCCAAGTGATTACGAGATGGTCGAACAGATCTGCAACAGCTGGCAGGGAACGGTGGTTCTGCTCAATGGAAAGCTTGAAGATGCTGGAGTTGGTCTCGGCAGTGTCGCTAGGGCCAGACGCAAAGGATTTCTCTCGGTCTGGAGGTCTGCTTTCCATTTAGAACCGCTTGCTGCAGGGGCACTCCTGCAAACCGAAGTGGAGATGTGGCATCTCTTTAAAGCGGATCCTGATGGCTATCGGTTCTTGGGAACGATGCCCTCAAAGCCAGACGCTGAGGCTATTGAAATGGCAATCAATGGCGAAGGTGACAGTCTTGGACGCCAATTAGGAGCCGTCGACCGCTTCATCGAGGATCTAAGGAGTTGAAGTTCCTGAATAAGGCTTTTACTCTGGCCAGGTGATCGGCAATGGGTATGGCTTTCAGAGACCGATTACGAGGGTTGTCAGTTCTCGATACCACTGC
Organism: Synechococcus sp. Cu2B8-bc1011; assembly: GCF_047302735.1. NCBI lineage: Bacteria > Bacillati > Cyanobacteriota > Cyanophyceae > Synechococcales > Synechococcaceae > Synechococcus > Synechococcus sp. Cu2B8-bc1011. The sequence continues at coordinate 1,801,711 of NZ_CP138915.1, read as the reverse complement.
TGGCCTGATTGCACTGGTCGCCGTTGGTGGGGTGCTTTGGAGTCCAAAGCTCTCTAATACGTTCGCAAAAGCGAACGGGTCTGTGAAATCTGTGCAAATCATGGTGGACGTTCGTCGGGTGAGTGCCGCAGACCCTGAAGCATTGGTCCAGAAAGCGCTTGCTTCAGGACGGGCGAGCATCATCATTCGGAATCAACCCGCTGGAAGCGTCAAGTTGATTCGCGTCGATGACATCAACCGAGTGCTAGCAGCGGTTCAACCTGATGGATCCGTCGTGACGGCACCCGATCCAAACCGAGCGACTGTGGGCACATTGAATGCTCGCTTTGTGCTGAAAGGTGATGCAACGGTGTCCAAATCTGGCGTGGTTCTGGCCGGTACCAAGTTGAAAGTCGGCATACCCGTCGAACTTGAAGGTGAGCTTTACCGCCTCAATGGAACGGTTAGTGGCTTGAAGGTGCAATGAAAGCAGCTCTCCTTGTCCTAACGCTGGCGGCAAGCACTACAGCCTCAATTCCTGGTAAGGCCGAGCAGCCCCCACTGCTTACCCTTCCACCACCACCGTCCAACCAGCCTCTTCCCGATCTCCAACAGAGAGGACGCTCCTGTGCACCTCTGCAGCAAGCTCTGAATCGCTTACTCGCACCCGTTGCCAGATCCTGGAGCGTTTCAGTGGTTAACAGCAATGGTGATTTGCTGGGTGACGTCAATGGCGGGATGGCACGCATTCCAGCCTCCAACCAAAAACTCATCAGCACCGCCTTCGCCCTCGACCAATTAGGTCCAGATTTCCGCTTGCGAACTCAGTTAGTCCAACGGGCTGATGGCACCCTTGAACTCAAGGGTCAAGGGGATCCTGATCTTGGCATTGCCGGTTTACAGCGTTTTGCCATGGCCGCTATGGGTCAAGGAGGAGCACGGGGAGCCTCAGCCGGATCCGTGAAGTTGATGGTGCAGGAAGAACCTCGCAAAAACTGGTGGCCGAACGATTGGCACCCCGCAGATCGCGCCTATGCCTATGGAGCCCCAATCACTCGCCTTGCCCTAACCAGTAACGCTCTAGGAGGTGCTGTGAACGATCCCTACAAACGGTTAGAGACGTTGTTCAAGAAAGAGGTGAAGCGGCGCGGCGGATCCGTCCAGGTCCAACAAGTGCTACCGATTCGAAACAGCCAACAGCGACAACAAAGCGACGATCAAATCGTGGTGCATGAAGAGACCTCTGCTCCGATGCATGCCTTGATGAGCCTTGCCAACACTGAAAGTCATAACTTCACGGCAGAAGTTTTGCTGAGACAAGCTGCTGACCAATGGGATGTGAGAGCGGCATCGGCAGCCGCACACCGTTGGATGCAGCAACAAGGGATCTCTGTGGAGGGACTCAGGGTTGCAGACGGCAGTGGTCTTTCGCGCAACAACCGTGTGTCAAGTCAGACCATTGCTGCGTTATTGATGCGGATGGATCAACACCCTTACGCCGCTTATTACCAAGCTTCGATGGCGATTGCTGGACAGAGAGGAACACTGCGCAACTACTTCATCGGTTCACCGATCCAAGGCAAGTTTTGGGGCAAAACAGGAACGATTAGCGGGGTGCGCTCAATTTCAGGAATTCTCCAAACGAACGACGGGCCTCGCTACGTGAGCATGATCTCGAATGGTGCTAGCCGACCTAACGCAACGATCGGCCAGATCTTGAGGACCGTGTACAACCTCAGCCCGTGCCCTTCATCGATCTAAGACGGGAAGCTGCACGACGTGCTTTGTTCATCGAGACCGCTTTTCCCTGACGATTGTTTGGTTCAAGAGCTTCTGTCTCAGATGCGGAACTCTCGGGGCGAATCATTTGAATCTTGACGAGTTCCTGGCGCCCAGCCAACACCACCTGAGCCATCTCCTTGAGTCGCTGCTCTAATTCGCCAAGGGTTTGCTCGGCGTAGCGGTTAGCACCGTCTTGAACAGAGGCTGCTTCTTGGCGTGTGCGCTGAATCAACGATTCACACTGCTGTTGAGTCTGCTGACGAAACTGCAGAGCATCGTTATGAATACGCTCAGCTTCCGATTGAGCTTCTTTCTGGAGTTTGACCCCTTCAAGACGGATTTGCTCTAACTCCTGAGCAGACTGCTGTCGACTTCGCTCATGATGCTCAGCCAATTGGCGCTTGAGTTCGAGCGCTTCTTGATCAAGTTGTTGACGGCGTTGCAGAGCCTCTTGCTCTAAATGTTGACGACGCGTTGCATATTGCTGATCAAGTTGAACTTGCTTGGACTGCATTTCGTGCTCCATTTGAGCGGCCTGTTGGCGAGAACTCTGGAGGAGCTGTTCGCACTGCTGGCGAACTTGATCTCTCATTTCATTAACTTGACGTTCAGCTTCCTGGCGAACCGCAGCCGCACTCACAAGCTGTTCGCGCTGAAGCTGGGCTTTTTGAACAATTTCGTCGGCCTGACTGCGCGCTGAGGAAATGAATTCGTCCTTCTTTTGCAGCAACTGATCAGCTTGCACGACCTGCCCGGGAAGGGCCTCTCTAACGCCATCGATAATCTCGACGGCGTCCTGCTCATTGACTAGCCTGCCACCGCTAAAAGGAATGCGACTACCTTCGAGAACAATTTCCTCGAGCTGATCGAGCTGGTCGAGCACGGAGAACTGGATCTCGCTCATCGCAACTGGCTTATAAAGCCGAATTAAAGAACCTCTTGAGGTCTTCCGCCACCACCGCCGGAACCATGTGATCCACACGGCCACCAAATCGAGCCACTTCTTTCACAACCGAACTGCTCAAAAAGCTGTAGTGGGCTGCAGTGCTGAGAAAAATCGTTTCAAATTCTGAATCCAAAGATCGGTTGGTATGGGCAATTTGGAGTTCGTATTCAAAATCACTCATCGCTCGTAATCCACGCAGGATCAACTGGGCATGGTGTTCGCGAGCGCAGTTCACGGTTAGGCCGTTGAAGCTGGTCACCGTGACCCCTTGCAGATGGGAGGTGGCCTGAGTGATTTGCTCCAACCGTTGATCAAGACTAAAAGCGGGAGACTTGCCTGGGTTCTGGAGAACAGCCACAACGACTTCTCCGAATAAGGAACAGCCACGCTCGATTAAATCGAGATGACCAAGGGTGAGTGGATCAAAACTGCCCGGATAGAGAGCGCGCATCAGCCATGAAGGACTGATCGGATCCTATGCAGCGCAGGTTCTCTAGATTCAAGAGATGCAGCGTCCTTTGCTAGAGCAACCGGAGCGCCTGGAACAGCGCCTGAAAGAGATCCCCCCAGAGCCGGGCTGTTATCTCATGCGCGATGCCGACGACCGGTTGCTCTACGTCGGAAAATCAAAAACCTTGCGCAGCAGGGTTCGAAGCTACTTTCGAAGCAGCCATGACCTGAGTCCACGCATCCGCTTGATGGTGCGGCAAATCTGTGAAATCGAATTCATCGTCACGGATAGCGAAGCTGAAGCGCTCGCTCTGGAATCGAATCTGATCAAAAACCAGCAACCACATTTTAATGTGTTGCTGAAAGACGACAAAAAATATCCCTATCTCTGCATTACCTGGAGCGAAGCCTACCCCCGAATTTTCATTACTAGACGTCGAAGGTTTAGAAGCCCACTTGATCGGTTTTATGGACCTTATGTGGATGTGGGCTTACTGAGAAGGACCCTGTTTCTTGTAAAACGTGTTTTTCCACTACGCCAACGACCACGACCACTTTATCCTAATCGAACCTGCCTTAATTATTCGATTGGCCGTTGTCCAGGAGTTTGTCAAGAGAAGGTGAGCTCTGAGGATTATCACCAAATTTTACGCAAAGTTGCGATGGTGTTTCAGGGTCGAAGTGATGAACTCAGGAAACTCCTGAACCAGCAAATGGAACGTTACGCCGAGAGGCTTGATTTTGAATCTGCAGCACGAATACGCGATCAACTTCAGGGTATTGATCAATTAACAGCTGACCAAAAAATGAGCTTGCCTAATGCATCAGTGAGTAGAGATGTTCTGGCTGTTGCCCAAGACGATCATTTTGCAGCCATTCAGTTGTTCCAGATGCGTGCTGGAAAACTTGTGGGGAGACTTGGTTTCGCCGCAGATGCAACAAATCTAGAGGCAGGAATCATTCTTCAACGCGTCATTGAAGAGCACTACAGCCAGGTTGATGCTGTTGAGATTCCTCCAGAAGTTTTGGTGCAGCATGAGCTACCTCAACAGAGCTTGATTACTGAATGGCTGAGCGAGCAAAGAGAGCGCAAAGTTCAGGTGTTGCATCCCCAACGACGCCAAAAAGCAGACCTGATTGATTTGGTGATGCGTAACGCTGAATTTGAACTGGGCAGGGCTCGTCAGACTCAGGAGCAGCAAGCCTTAGCGAATGAGGATCTCGCTCAACTTCTTGAGTTAGCCACACCTCCAAGACGAATTGAGGGTTATGACATCAGTCATATTCAGGGCAGTGATGCTGTGGCCTCTCAGGTGGTCTTTATTGACGGACTTCCTGCCAAGCAGCATTACCGCCGATACAAAATCCAAAGCAGCAGTATTCAGGCCGGCCACAGCGATGACTTCATGGCCATGGCAGAAATCATGCGCAGGCGCTTTCGCAAATGGGCCCGCGTTAAAGCTGAAGGTGCTGACCTGGATGAGGTCCGTCGTCAATCCAATAGCAGCCTGAACATGAATGGACTCCACGATTGGCCCGATGTCGTGATGATTGATGGTGGTAAGGGGCAGTTGTCCGCAGTGATGGAGGCCTTACGCGAGTTGGATTTGCATGAGGACCTAGTGGTTTGTTCCTTGGCCAAACAACGCGAAGAGATTTTCCTCCCAGAAGCAAAGCAGCCCCTCGAGAGCGAACCGGATCAACTCGGAGTGACGTTGTTGCGACGTTTGCGCGACGAGGCGCATCGCTTCGCAGTGACCTTCCATCGACAGCAGCGTGGCCAGCGGATGAAGCGCTCACGACTATCTGACATTCCTGGGCTGGGGCCGAAACGGGTGCGTGATCTATTGGCTCACTTTCAGTCGATTGACGCCATTCAGCTGGCCAGCGTGGAGCAAATCCATCAAGCCCCCGGGGTTGGACTCTCTCTGGCGAAACAGATCCGCACCTATTTTCATCCGCAGGAACTGGATGAGGACAACGTGGGGATGGCAGGTGAGGACACGGAATGAAACGCTGCTTTCACGCCACGAACCTGGTCTGCACTGTGTTGATCGCATTCTCCATCTGTCTGATAAATCCTGATCGAGCCTTGGCGGCACCGGGCCTATGCACAGGTGTGGTGTGCGCCGATGAGATCACCCGCAGCGCCAAAAATCACTGGCAACTGCGGATGCGCTTGGAAGATCAACAAGGGCATCGGGAGCGTGTCGTGATGGACTGCCGAAACCAGCAGCTCAGCCCACGAGGAGGGCTGGTGGATCGCATCCCAGCCACAGCGCTGGGACGGCGTGCCTGCCGACTAGCGGGAGAAACCGGATAAGACGTTATGGAAATCACGCTTGTTTTCCCCCATCAGCTTTTCGAACACCATCCAGGTATTTGTGACAACCGCAGCATTGCCTTGATTGCAGATGGCTTGATCCTCGGAGGTGATCCTCAATGGCCGCTCACCATCCACCCACGCAAGCTCAAGTTGCATCAACAAACGATGCTTGCCTACCAAAAGGATCTTGCGTCCAAAGGTTTTAGCGTTTGCATACTCACACCCAATCAGAATCAGCAAACATCAGATCTTCTGAACCAATTAATTGATTCTGGATATCAAACATTTTACATGGTCGATCCAATCGATGATTTGTTGAATAAAAGAGTCAAAAAGACATTGGAACGGCGCCATTGCATTCTCAATCTTCTACCCACTCCGATGTTGCTGACGCCAACCGAAGTGATGGATAAATATTTCAGCGGCCGACGCAAACCAATGATGGCCAATTTCTATCAAATGCAGCGCAAGCGCTTAGGAGTGTTGATCGATGATCAGGGAGATCCTGTGGGTGGTCGCTGGAGTTATGACGCCGATAACCGTAAAAAACTTCCCAAAGGAATCACGGTTCCTGAAGAACCATCAATTGATTTCCCTATTGATCACCGATCAGCAAAACAATGGCTTGACACCTTTTTGGAACAAAGACTGGCTGGTTTCGGCACCTATGAAGATGCCATCAGCTCCAAACACCGTGTGATGTGGCATAGCGTCTTAACCCCGATGCTCAACCTCGGGCTTCTGACTCCCCAGCAGATTCTCACCCAAACGCTCGACGTTGCAGAATCTAGTGAGATCCCACTGAATTCTCTGGAGGGTTTTCTAAGGCAAATCATTGGTTGGCGTGAATTCATGGCTGCGATGTATCTGCGCCATGGAGTAACGATGCGCAATAGCAATTTTTGGAACTTTGAAGATCGCCCCATCCCAGACGCATTTTACCAAGGAACCACGGGGATTCCACCGATTGATGATGCAATCAAACGTGCTTTGAACACTGGATATTGTCATCACATTGAGCGCCTGATGCTGCTGGGAAACCCGATGCTTCTTTGTGGTTTTCATCCCAGTCGTATCTATACTTGGTTTATGGAACTGTTCGTGGATGCTTACGATTGGGTCATGGTTCCTAATGTTTATGGGATGAGTCAGTTTGCAGACGGTGGAATCTTTACGAGCAAACCTTATATATCAGGCTCCAATTACGTTCGCAAAATGTCTGACTACAAACGCGGAGAGTGGTGTGAGATATGGGATGGCTTGTTCTGGAGTTTTATTCATCGTCATGGAGACTTTTTTCGTTCACAACCAAGATTGGCGATGATGACTCGAAATCTCGATCGCATGGCAGCCGAGGTAATGGAAACGCATTACTCCAAGGCGCAACAGTTTCTTGACTCACTCAGCTAGCGGCTTTCTATTGTTGAGGAGAGATTGATGGGGTCATGACACTGACGCTTCCTCCTGAGGCTTACCTGTGGTTCAAGACCCTTCACATCGTTGGCGTGGTGGTCTGGTTCGCGGGTCTCTTTTATCTCGTTCGACTGTTCATCTATCACGTTGAAGCGGACGAGGTGGAGTCGCCTGTTCGCGAAGCCTTCAAAGCGCAGTACGCAGTGATGGAAAGGCGGCTGGCCAACATCATCACCACACCTGGCCTGATCCTCACCGTGACAATGGCGGCAGGTCTGTTGATCACACAACCATCCTGGCTGCAGCAAGGCTGGATGCACGCAAAGCTCGGCTTTGTGGCTCTGTTGCTGGCCTATCACGTGTTCTGTTATCGACTGATGGGACAACTGCAAGCTGGGGTTTGCCAGTGGAGCGGCAGGCAACTCCGTGCTCTCAACGAACTTCCAACCCTGTTGCTTGTTCTCGTGGTGATGCTGGTGGTCTTCAAAACCCAATTTCCAACAGGAGCAGCAACCTGGTTAACCGTTGGACTCGTGGTGTTTATGGCCGGCACCATTCAGTTTTATGCCCGCTGGCGACGTCTCCGCGAAGCAGCGCTCGCGCAGGAGTCAGCCAGTGACGCATGACCAGCACCCACTGCGGGCTGTTCTGAACACGGTTGGACCTGAGAGCTGTCCAGGTTTACTCAATTTTCATTGCCATACCGTCTGCAGTGACGGAAGCCTGGAACCGGTTGCACTGATTGAACAAGCCAATGCGCGCAAGCTGAGTCACATTGCCGTCACCGATCACCATTCGATCGCCGCCTATGGTCCGATGGTTCGTTGGCTTGAGCGTGCTCGCGATCAGGGCGTGAACACTCCAACGCTTTGGAGTGGGATGGAAATCAGTTGCATCCTGCGCGGTTGTTTGGTTCACGTCCTAGCTCTGGGCTTTACGCCAGGACATACCGCTTTGTTGCCTTACTCCACCGGCGATGCTGCGGTTGGTGCACCTCTGAGGGCAGGCGAGGTTCGTAAAGCGATTCATGAAGCCGGCGGGATCGCAATCCTTGCCCATCCAGGTCGGTACAGGTTGGGGTTCTCGGTCTTAATCGATGCAGCCGCTGAGCTCGGTTTCGATGGTGGTGAAGCCTGGTACGACTACGACATGCAACAACGCTGGTCACCCACGCCATTGATCTGTGAATCGATCGATCAACAGTTAAAAAACCTTGGCCTTTTGCGTACTTGCGGCACTGATACACACGGAATTGACCTTAAGGGCCGCTAAATTCATTCAACGATCTGGATGGTTGCAATGGGTCTTTTCGATCGGCTGCTTAATTCAAGCTCCAAGAAGGACGGTCAACAGGGCCTTCCTAAGGACAACGTCAAAGCGAAAGCAGAGGCCTTCTTTCTCGATTCAGACACGTCCTCCTCCTACGGAAATGTGGACTACATGCGGGAGGCCAAAACCATCCGCCGCACCTTCCCAGGATCCGCCGACAATCCAGGCAATAAGGAACTGGTGACCGAAGTGGATGCAATGGATCTCAAAGTTGGGACCCGTTCCAAAGGATTGGGAGATGAGAAACCCAACGAAGAACCTTCGATCCCCTCGGTGATTTCAAGTGGCATTCCCACCCCGGTGAAAAAGACTTTCGCCGAGGCGATGACAAAGGAGGAGCTAGATCAAAAACTCAAGGGAAATGCGTTGCGTACGGCAGGTGTCAACGCACCAATGGCTCCCAATGCAGCCCCTGCAGGTCGCAAGGAAGAATTGAAATCCGAACCACCCAAAATGCAGCCTGCTCCTCAAATGCAGACGCGGACTCCATCCTCGAAGCCAGGATCGATTGATCCGTTTAAGGACATGGTTCGCGACCTCAACAACTGAGGCCTCCTTTCTCGACGGCCTCCTCGGCCTGAAGAACCAATCCCCGGATCTGCTCAAGCTGATCGGGGGAAGGTTGAGACCACAAGCCTCGGTTTGCAGCTTCCAACAGGCGTTCGGCCATATCCCTGAGAACCCAGGGGTTCGACCGCCTTAAAAAGTCTTGTGTGCTGACTTCAAGCAGCCACTGATCACAGATGGCCCCGTAGCACCAATCAGGAACCGCTTCAGTTGAAGCGTCATAAGCAAACAGATAATCGAGGCTGGCTCCCATTTCGAACGCTCCTTTGTAGCCATGCTGTTGCATTCCTTCGATCCAGCGTGGGTTCAATAAACGGCTTCTCACCACCTTGTCGATTTCACGGCTGAGGGAATGAATGCGAAGTCGTTCCTGGCGAGAGTGATCTGCAAACCATGGCCGCACGTTGGTCCCTCCAGAGCGACGCACCGCTGCGGTCATCCCTCCATGAAACTGGTAGTAATCATCGGAATCGAGTAAATCGTGTTCCCGGTTGTCTTGGTTATGGAGGACCACCTGCACGTGACGCAGAGCTCGTTCTAACCCTGTGCGGTTGGCATGAGCTTGAACGTCGCCGTCGTAACTCCACGAACTCCAAGCTAAAAAAGCCTCGCCAAGTTGTTCCTGATGGTCCCATTGGCCCGAATCAATCAAGGCCTGCAATCCAGCGCCATACGCACCTGGTGCAGAACCAAAAATCCTGGCTTGAGGGCCTTCCTCGCGGGTGATCGAGGCAAGAGGATTCACATCGTCGCTTTCATCGAGGGTTGAGACGAGTTGCACAGCGCGATTCACCCAACCCACAAGCTGAGGGAAGGCATCGCGGAACAGTCCTGACATTCGCAGGGTGACATCAACCCGGGGTCGAGCCAACAGGCTCAAAGGAATCACTTCAAGGTCCACCATTCGCCGTGTTGGGCCATCCCAGAGAGGTCGAACGCCAAGAAGAGCCAACATCTGTGCGATGTCTTCACCGCCGTTACGCATCGTGGCTGTCCCCCACACCGAGAGGGCAAGGTGACGCAGATCTTCCCCTTCCTCGAGTCGGTAGAGATCCAACAATTGCTCAGCGCTACGCCGGCCTAAATCCCAGGCCGCTTCGGTTGGAAGACCACGCAGATCAACGGAATAGAAATTTCGCCCCGTTGGCAATACATCTGGACGACCACGCGTTGGAGCTCCGGAAGGTCCACTGGCGATCCGTCTTCCAGACAAAGCAGCAAGGAAGGCCTTCTTTTCACTCGAGGCACAGGCCAACAAACGCGGTAACAGCTCATCGTGCAGGCGCAGGAGAGCAGGCTCCTTGTTGTCGTGGAGCCACTGCTGGAGCGCTGGACATAGCGGTTCACCGGGCTCGTCTGTGATCTGCTCCAGCAAGCGAAGCGCTTGACCATCGAGCCAACTCACAGCAGCCGAGACACGTCTGGGATGATCACAACCCAACTGCTCGAGGGTTCTGCGGTCGTGGTCGCTCAAACGGGCACCATCTTCATCCGACCAGGGGTCGCATTCCAGTCCAACCACCTTGGCCATGGCCTGGGTGATGCCTTGGCAGCCACCCGACGGCGATCGCGCAATAGCCAGCACGAGTTCTCTTTGAACCGAGCGTTCAGGCTGGCTGCCAAAACGATGCAGGCCGGTTCTGATTTGCGCCTCCTTCAACTCACAGAGATAGGTCTCAACCTGATCAAGACAGCGGGCCCAAGAAGCGTTGTCTTGATTAGCCGCGCTGGAAGAATCATTCGATGCATCGGGGAAGGATGGCCAATCGAGGTGTTGTAGCAACTGCTTGATTTGCTGCTCGAGTACATCGCAGCGTTCAGCAGCAACTTGACGAGCCTCGACGTACTCATCCAGCAAGGCTTCCAGAGACAGCAAAGATCCATGCAATCCAGCCCGACCCAAGGGCGGAGTGAGGTGGTCGAGGATCACGGCATGTCCCCGACGCTTGGCTTGGGATCCCTCCCCCGGATCATTCACGATGAAGGGATAAACGTGAGGGATCGGAGCAAGCGCTAGCCCTGGACCACAGGCTTCACTCAGTCCAACCGACTTGCCTGGTAACCATTCGGCACTGCCATGCTTCCCCACATGGACCATCAGCTGGGTGGCGTGCACCTCCTGCAGCCAAAGATATTGGGCCAAATAACGATGAGGGGGAGGAAGATCAGGCGAATGAAGATCACTGATCTGATCGGGGTCATAGCCGCGGCTGGGTTGAATCAACACGGCCACATGACCCAGAAGCAAACCATGGACAGCAAACCCCTTCTCCTCCAGATCCACGGCCTGTTCTGGTGAGCCCCAACGACGCTCAATCAGAGCTCGTGCGCCAGGTGGGAGCTGACTCCACCAGCGCAAATAGTGGTGGAGAGGTAGATAGGTCAGGGGCTGAAGGTGAAAACTCTCGGGATCGTTGCTGCGTCTAGACAACAATTGGGCCATCAGCGCCTCAGACGAATCGGGACGCGACTCGCTGCCCAGCTCAACGCCCGCTTCAGCAAGCCAGTTCAAAATATTGATGGTGCTGGCGGGTGTGTCCAGACCAACCCCATTGGCTAAACGTCCATTGCGAACTGGGTAATTCGCAAGCACCAATGCCACGCGCTTCTCTGCTGCTTCCGTTTGACGAAGATCCACCCAACAACGGGCATGGTCGGCCAGCCAATTCAGCCCAACGGAGTCGGGAACCAAACCTTTAACAGCCGTCGACAAACTGGATTCCGAATCTTGAACTTCCCGGAAGGCACCGATTCTTGTGGTGATGCGGCCATCCAACTCAGGAAGAACCACTTGAAGGGAGAGATCGATGGGATCAAGACCCTGGGTTGTAGCGTCCCAATCCTGCTTGGATCGTCCAGAGCACAGCAGCTGCAACACGGGCAGATCAAGGCCATCCCAAAGCGGAGTGCCAAGCCCTGCCTCTTGAAACTGCACCGATGCAAAGGCCGTGGTGCTGACCACTAGCTGGACATCCTGCGCTTGAAATGCTCGTTGCACCCCCTCTTGGACCACGGGATCTCTCAAGCTGCTCACCCACAGGGCACGCGGTGATAATCCACGGCTTCGCAACGCCGTTAAAAGTTGATGACACCAGTCCGTGTCTGCGGCACGGGCATGAGCCCGATAGAGCAGGACTCCGACCTTCGCACCAGGTTCATCACACCAATCAAACGGAGCTGGATCAGCCATCCGTTCGGGCTGAAGATCGATACCGACATTGAGGAGTTCAGGTGCCTTGCAGCGGTTGATGAAGGGGTGAATCGCCTTCAAAACCTTGGTCATGTTGGGCATCCCCCCTTCGCGCAACAACAGAGCTAATTGTTGAGACAGCGTCGAAGACACCGATCCAATCGGATGGAGTTCGTCGTCTTGATCGGCGGTCCCCGCCAAAACAAGCAAGGTTCGATGTTGCGCAGACGCCTGCCAACGCCGGCACTGTTCAAGCCCATAACTCCAGTGACCTCGCCCACCCAGCAGGCGCACCACCAGCACCCGAGCCAAGCTCGCCGTCGTGGCCAGATAGTGATCAATTTGAGCGGGATGCCGAAGACAATCGAGGGGTAAAGCTCGCAACTGCTCCTTCCAATGCTGCAGCTCTGGCTGCCGAAGGCAGGCTGAAAGGGTGCTGATATCGGTCGCTGCGCTCGTCAGGAAAAGAATCGGGGCGGGCGGTTGCTCAACAACGGTGAAAACCTCGTTGCTTTCGGCGCCCGGAAGACTGCTCAGTCGATGCATGTCTCCATTCTGGTCTGATCACATCCCACCAACCGCGCGAGGTGAGTGAGAAAATTTGAGCATCGATCAATGTGCGATGCATCAGTTCCTTCCCTACGCCTGGTTTGAAGGCCGCTGCATCCCGTTTGACCAGGCCAAAGTGTCGATCGCAACCCATGCCCTGCACTACGGCACCGGTGCGTTCGGAGGCATGCGCGCCATACCGGATCCGGAAAAACCTGGCGGCATGCTGTTGTTTCGACCCGATCGCCATGCGCGCCGCCTCTCACAAAGCGCCAAGCTCTTGCTCGCTGATCTGACGGAAGAAACGGTGATGGAGGCTCTGATCGCCGTACTCAGGGCGAACAAACCCACGACGCCGATCTACCTCAGACCGTTTGTTTACACCAGTGATTTAGGCATCGCACCACGGCTGCACAACATCGAGACTGATTTTCTGATTTACGGCTTAGAGCTTGGCGATTACCTCTCTCCCGATGGCGTGAGTTGCCGAATCAGTAGTTGGACCCGGCAGGAGGATCGCTCCCTTCCCCTACGCGGAAAAATCAGTGGTGCTTACATCACGAGTTCGCTTGCCAAAACGGAAGCCGTCACCAGCGGCTTTGATGAAGCCCTGCTCATGAACACGCGGGGAAAGGTGAGCGAAGCCAGTGGGATGAATCTGTTTTTAGTGCGCGATGGCGTCCTGATCACCCCTGGCGTTGATCAAGACATTCTTGAGGGAATCACCCGCTCCAGCGTGATTGAGCTGGCCAAGCACATGGGATTGCAGGTGATCGAACGCCCCGTGGATAAAACTGAACTTTGCATCGCTGATGAAGTGTTCCTCACGGGAACGGCCGCGAAAATCACGCCGATTCGTCAACTCGAATCCACCGTCTTGCCGACCAACCGACCGGTGATGGATGCCTTAAGAAAACGTCTGGTTGCGATTACGGAAGGAAAGGATCCGGAGTTCAGCCACTGGGTGACCAGGATCGAGCTCGAAGGCTAAGGATGGCTCTTGGGATCAAGAGCAGTTCATAGAATGGGGTGAGAGAAGCGATTAAGCGATGCAGGCCGTCACAAAGACTTCAACCCTGAACGCTTCCCGCTTTCTACAACGTCTGCATGATCCGTCGCGTCCCGTGTTGGTATTCGACGGTGCCACCGGTACGTCGCTTCAACAGATGGATCTCGGTCCAGATGATTTCGGTGGCGTTGACCTCGAGGGTTGTAACGAGAATCTTGTGGTCACAAGGCCCGATGCCGTGCAGGAGGTCCATCGCCAGTTCCTTGAGGCGGGCTGCGATGTGATCGAAACCGACACGTTCGGAGCCACCTCCCTGGTACTAGCGGAATACGAGCTTCAGGATCAAACCTACGAACTCAATGTTCAGGCTGCACGGTTGGCCAGGGAGATGGCCGATCGCTACAGCACCCTTGAGAAACCCCGATTTGTGGCGGGATCGATGGGCCCCACCACAAAGCTGCCGACCCTCGGCCATGTGGGGTTCGATGAGATGCGCGATTCCTTTGCCGAGCAGGCCAGAGGCTTGCTGGCAGGGGATGTGGATCTCTTCATCATCGAAACCTGTCAGGACCCCCTGCAGATCAAGGCGGCTCTGGGTGGCATTGAACAGGCATTTGAGGTGGCCGGTGAACGACGACCATTGATGGTCAGCGTCACGATGGAAACCACCGGCACGATGCTTGTCGGCTCCGATATCGCAGCGGTGGTGTCGATCCTTGAGCCCTTCCCCATTGATGTTCTCGGTCTCAACTGCGCCACCGGTCCGGAGCAGATGAAGGAGCACGTCAAATATCTGAGTGCCCACGCTCCCTTCGTGGTGAGCTGCATTCCCAACGCCGGACTGCCGGAGAACATCGGTGGTGTGGCTCACTACCGCTTAACTCCGGTTGAGATGAAGATGGCGATGCACCACTTCATCGAAGATCTAGGCGTTCAGGTGATCGGTGGCTGCTGCGGCACCACACCCGCTCACATCGCCGCTCTCTCAGAACTGTCGCAGGAGATGCGTCCCGCTGACCGGCCGGTACGAACCCCAGTCCTCAGAAAGGAGCGCCCACTGCTTGGGGCTGAAGCTTCCGTTTCCTCGATCTACGGAACAACGCCCTATCACCAGGACAACTCATTTCTGATCATCGGTGAACGGCTCAATGCCAGTGGCTCAAAAAAAGTCAGGGACCTCCTTAATTCCGAAGATTGGGATGGCCTTGTAGCGGTCGCCCGCGGCCAGGTGAAGGAAAACGCCCACGTGCTTGATGTAAACGTCGACTACGTCGGTCGCGATGGCGAAAAGGATATGCATGACCTGGTGAGCCGTTTGGTCACCAACGTCAACTTGCCATTGATGCTCGATTCCACCGAGTGGCAAAAGATGGAAGCCGGCCTCAAGGTGGCCGGTGGCAAATGCCTGCTGAATTCCACTAATTACGAGGACGGCGACGAACGCTTCTTCAAGGTATTGGAACTAGCTCGAGCCTATGGCGCGGGGGTGGTGATCGGCACCATCGATGAAGACGGCATGGCCAGGACAGCGGACCGCAAATTCGCCATCGCCCAGCGCGCCTACAGGGATGCGGTCGAATTCGGGATCCCCGCTCACGAGATCTTCTACGACCCTCTGGCGCTGCCAATCTCAACGGGCATCGAGGAGGACCGCCGCAACGGCTGTGAAACCATCGAAGCCATCAGGCGAATCACCACGGAATTGCCCGGTGTCCATGTGGTGCTTGGCGTCAGCAACATCAGTTTCGGACTCTCGCCAGCGGCACGGATCAACCTCAATTCTGTCTTCTTGCATGACTGCTGTAAGGCGGGAATGGATGCGGCGATCGTCAGCCCCGCCAAGATCCTGCCGCTGATGAAGATCAGCGAGGAACATCAGCAGGTCTGCCGTGATCTGATCAATGACAAGCGTCGATTTGAGGGGGATGTCTGCACCTACGACCCGCTCACTGAACTCACCACGCTGTTCGAAGGTGTAAGCACTAAGGAAGCCCGGGCCTCAGGTCCCTCTCTAGCTGACCTTCCCGTTGAAGAGCGACTGAAGCAGCACATCATCGATGGCGAGCGCATCGGCCTAGAACCAGCCCTTGATGAGGGTCTGGCTCAGTACAGACCTTTGGAAATCGTGAACACATTCTTGCTCGATGGCATGAAGGTGGTGGGTGAACTCTTCGGTTCAGGTCAAATGCAACTGCCTTTTGTGCTGCAGAGCGCCGAAACCATGAAAAGTGCGGTGGCTTATCTCGAACCGCATATGGAAAAAACCGAGGGGAAAAGTTCAGCCAAGGCCAAATTCCTAATTGCAACAGTCAAGGGTGATGTTCACGATATTGGCAAGAATCTTGTGGACATTATTCTCACCAATAATGGCTACGAAGTAGTCAATCTAGGCATCAAACAATCGGTCGATGCAATCATCGAAGCTCAACAAACCCATGAAGCAGATTGCATCGCCATGAGTGGTCTTTTGGTGAAATCAACCGCTTTCATGAAAGACAACTTGCAGGCCTTCAATGAGGCTGGTATTTCCGTTCCAGTGATTCTCGGCGGTGCGGCACTCACACCTCGCTTTGTTCAGAAAGACTGCCGTGAGGTCTATGACGGCCAGGTCATTTATGGGCGTGATGCCTTCGCAGACCTGAGATTCATGGACGCTCTGGTGGAGGCCAAAAAAGGTGGTGAATGGGATAACAACAAGGGCTTCATGGGCGCCATTCCCGAAGGTCTGGGGCTCAATGGGGATGCCAACAGTCATGAGACCGAAGAGGCTGATTCGAGTGCCAAGCAGGAAGAGGCCAAGCCCAAGGCTCCCGTCAGCCGCGAGCGCTCGAAGGCCGTGCCTGAGGAACCTGCTCTGGAGCCACCATTCTGGGGAACCAACGTACTTTCAGAGGAGGAGATCAATCTGGAGGAGGTCTTCAGTTATCTCGATCGCAATGCACTCTTCGCTGGCCAATGGCAGATCCGCAAAAGCAAGGATCAGAGCCGCGAGGAGTATGAACAACAGCTCAAGGAGAAGGCCGAGCCCGTATTACAGGAATGGTTGCAACGCTCCCGCTCTGAGCAGTTGCTGACGCCACGGGTGGCCTATGGCTACTTTCCCTGCGGCAGGGATGGCAATGCCGTCGTCGTTTTCGATCCTGCAGATCCCAGCGTTGAGCTGGGCCGCTTCGAACTTCCCAGGCAGCGTTCGGGAAACAAATACTGCATCGGTGATTTCTATCGGGATCTCTCCCCCGAGGGCCGACCCACTGATGTTCTTCCCATGCAGGCCGTCACCATGGGAGAGAAGGCCAGTGCCTTTGCGAGGGAACTGTTCCAGGCTGATCGCTACAGCGATTATCTGTATTTTCACGGCCTGGGCGTCCAGATGGCCGAAGCTCTGGCGGAGTGGACCCACGCCCGGATCCGCCGTGAACTTGGCTTCAGCGCTGATGAACCGTCGGCCCTACGCGATGTATTGGCCCAGCGCTACCGCGGCAGCCGCTATTCCTTTGGCTATCCCGCCTGCCCGAATGTCGCCGATTCAAGGCCGCAGCTCGATTGGCTGAATGCAGAACGCATCGGCCTCTCCATGGACGACAGCGACCAGTTAGAGCCTGAGCAGAGCACAACCGCTTTGGTGGCACTCCACAGCCAAGCTCGATACTTCAGCGCCTGACATGCCAACCTGAGCCGCTGCAGAACAATTCCCATGGCAATAGCAGGACCTGGTGGTGTCGATGAAGCCATCGCAGCTGGCCTCGACCTGGATGGAACCCCGATTCCAGGGCCGATGGTGAACCTCTACAACGAGGTCATGGACCTGGAGAGCAAGCGGGCACGTAGTGGCGTCAAAAAATCAATGCGCAATCGGATCGTCAAGACCGGTGCCAAGCATTTCGATCAAGACACTCTGAACAAACGGCTGATCGATGCCGGCTGGGATGGGCTGAAAGCCAAGGAGATCGCTTTTTTCTTCAGTTGAGCGGCCACCTTTACCGAGCTCTGTTCAGGATTATTCCTGGCAGAGCTTTTCCATCGTGTCGATCACTTCCTGCTGAAAATCGTCGAGCGCACTGGACTCGCTCAAATCAAATCCCTCTCCCGCAGCGTTCTGCGCAAGATCCTGAAAGTGGAACGCTCCCTCACCATTGGCGAGGAACTCAATAGCGGACGATTCGCCACTTTCGCGGAACGCGTCGCAGAGGGCGAGAAACGCGGCGTCTTCAGTGAACTCCCAATCCATCGAGGAGGCATAACTGAACGACCTTTAACGCCTAACCCCCGGGATCCGTCAACCATCTCGTTTCAGAATGTGCCAGTCATTCGGCAGACTCCAGGCAGCCAAAGCAAGCGAATGCCGTCAAAGGAACAAGGGCAAAAGCCAGTTGGGAAAAGGGATCTGAATGTTTTAGGTGGCGAGCTTGAAGGCTGTAGTTGTGAACCGATGACAGGTTGGTTTCGAGATGGACATTGCCGCACCGATGCCAGCGATTCAGGACAACACAGCGTCTGCTGCGTGATGTCAGAACAATTTCTGAATTACAGCAAGGCCCAGGGGAATGACCTGAGCACTCCGATGCCCAACTTTGGCTTTCCTGGACTTCAACCAGGCGATCACTGGTGTGTCTGCGCCCCACGTTGGAAACAGGCCTACGACGACGGTATGGCTCCACCCGTGCGACTCGAAGCAACCGAATCCACAGCGCTGGAGGTGATCCCGTTAGAGGTCCTCAAGATGCACGCTCACCAGGGAATCTCCTGACCGTCCCAAGCCAGGAAACGACCGCTTTCGCCAGCTGTCTGACGCAACAAAACATCGAGCAATAGAGCGGCCGCTTTCTGAGGACTGAACAAGCGATCCGGCGGAACAAAACTCTGAAACGGTTTGGAAAGAGCCGTATCGGTGGTCCCTGGATGGAGCATCGTGACGGTGGCGAGTGGAAATCGCCGCGCCCACTCCACACTCAACGAACGCAAGAACATGTTCTGGGCAGCTTTGGATCCGCGATAGGAGTACCAGCCCCCACTGTGGTTGTCACCGATACTCCCCACCCGCGCACTGAGACTCGCAAAGTGAAAAGGACGATCACGCGTCAGGACAGGTTCAATCGCTTTGGCGAGTAGCAAAGGCCCCGCAGCATTGATGGCAAACGATTCCATCAAATGATCGGCACAAACCTGCTGCAGACGCTTCTCAGGGGTCAAGGAAGCTCCATGCAGTCGCCCTGTGGCATTGATGACCAATCGAAGGGGCTGGGGATCCTCCAGGAGCCTCTGAGACAACGCCTGCAAACTCTCTGCAGACTCAAGATCAACGAGCCAATCAGCGTCTGACCCCAATGTTCGACCACAGAGCGTCACCTTCAGAGTGGGCTGACGACGTTGCAGTTCCTGCGCAAGTGCCGTACCAAGACCGCCACGGCCAACGATCAAGGCACGGCCAATCCAAGCAACTCTGTTGATTTCAGGCATGATCGAAAGCGTGGTCCGAGGGACAGTGAGACAGCTCACACCACTGTTGCTGGGAATGTCCGTAACCGCGGGACTGATCGGGGTGGTCACCTGGGGTGTCCAAGCGATTGGGCAGCTTGAACAACAACGCACCCAACAACACCTCCTCGAAACGCTGCTAGAGGAATCCGGCACCGATCATCAACCTGTTCACGCCTCTGCTGATGACTCCATCAACTCAGCCGATGCATCCAAATCGGTACTGCACGCAAGTCCTGGTGCTAAGCCGCTAGGAGCCCCAGGCAATCCAATTGTGCGCGTTGCTTTGTTAAGTCAGTCGCCACCCCGCTCTGTGGACTTATCAGGACAGGTCGAATGCAGATTGAGCAACGGTAAAGTCGTACAAAAAAGAACCCTAAATCAACTAATAGCCGGTCATCATTCGAATTTTGTGACCTGCCATTCAGGTCAAACTGGCACCATCGTCGTGAATGAACGCTCGTATCCGGAGACGGTTTATTTCCTTAACAGAGGTCATGGTTGGACTGTGATTAACCAGCTGCCTATGGAGCGATACGTTGCCTCTGTTGTTGGCGCGGAGATGCCTAGTCACTGGAATCCTGAAGCATTAAAGGCACAAGCAGTAGCCGCACGCTCCTACGCCCTAGTGCATCTTGTGCGTCCTGCAGATTCTGATTTCAATCTTGGTGATACGACACGTTGGCAAGCCTATGGAGGCCTGGAGAGTCAAAGCGTGGCCACAACCGACGCCACTAAAGCCACACAAGGTCTTGTACTTAGTTTTAAAGGAGGACTGGTGGAATCTTTATATGCATCGACAAGTGAAATCGCTGCTGAAGCGCATAGCCATTTAGGCGCAAGCATGAGTCAGCACGGTGCCCAAAACTTAGCAATGGAGGGTCTCAAATTCAATGAAATCCTTGGTCGATATTACGTGGGTGCATCCCTCGCGAGGCTCAAAACAGATGGGAACTAAAACCTACTGGACTCGAGCGCTCGAGCAAAGCGAGAGGGCATTGATGTCTGGTGCTCTAGTTCCACTGAGCACCTCATTAGAACATCTTTTTAGGAGTCCAGAATCACATTTCGAGTTGAGAACTCTTGAAAGTCGCTTACCCAAACATTTAAAAATAGACGGGCCCAAACCCAATCCATTTCAACCATGGGATCCGTCGCTGGAAGTGGCAACTCTGAATCCAGGTCACGCCGTCATCCTGAATAAATATCCTGTCCAACGCGGACACATGCTCCTGATTACTAAAGATTGGGCCGCCCAGGATGGTTGGCTCACTCTGGCTGACTGGAGAGCTTTAGTGTGCGTTGACCAAGACACATCTGGGCTGTGGTTCTTCAACAGTGGTCCGATTGCGGGAGCGAGTCAGCCCCATCGACATCTTCAACTTCTCCCACGCAGCAAAGACGAGACAAGTTGTCCTAGAGACCTCTGGTTTCTAAACCGATTGATATCGAAAGGAACGTACGAATCCTCTAGCGATCCCTTATTGAACGGCTGTTCCGTTATCTCACGATTCCATCACAGCAACGATGTTGATGAACAGGCACAAGATCTTCAGGACAGCTATTTATCACTCTCTAAACAGCTAGGCATAGGCCATCCCTCTCAGGATCATCGTCCAAGATCGTTTTACAACCTGTTGTTAACACCGCAATGGATGGCGATGGTGAGGCGTCGCCAAGAAGGCGCAGCTGGTTTCAGTATCAATGCCCTTGGATTTGCTGGATATCTCTTGGCCACTGCAAACTCAGATCTGAACTGGCTGAAGACCCATGGACCCGAGGCTTTATTGCGAGAAGTGATTCTCGAAATCCGTGGAAACACGGTTGTGAAGAGAACCCCTTAGATGTCTGTCTGAGGAGGGACATCCGGCCGACACCGACCCTTCCTTCGACAACAGCCATGAACAAAACCCACGCGATCAGAAATCAACGAATCGAGCGACATCTGAAACTTGTTGATCCCATTGCTGGCCATTACGCCAGGCGATCGGGACTCGATCGAGAAGATCTCAAACAGGTGGGGAGGCTTGGGTTGCTACGTGCCGCGGAGGGTTATCAGCAAAGCCAGGAGAAACCTTTTGAGGTGTATGCAAGGCCCCATATCAGAGGGGCAATCCTTCATTACCTCAGAGACAGTGTGGGACTAGTCAAACTCCCCCGCCGCCTCCAAGAACAAGCGCAGCACACGATTAAAAACAACTCTGCACAGCCACAACAAAGACAGGAGATGTCTGCTGAGCTGGAACTGAACGTGCATGCCTATCGTTGCCGACAGTCATGGGAACCTCTAGACGAAGGCAGGGTTGCAGCTGACGACCCTGTATGGCAACCGCTGCTGATGCAGGAGCGGGCCAAACGGATCTGGACGGCAATCAACGGATTAGGGCCCTCAGAGAAAAGGGCGCTCATTGAAGTGGTGCTGGAGGGTGCCAGCCTTCGTGGAGCCGGAACAAAGCAGGGTGTGAGCGCAATGACCATGCAGCGCAGACTGAAGCGCGCCCTAGCCCAGTTGCGCCAAGACCTTGGTGATCAGGATTCGTCGTCGCTGTGGTCCCGCTGAATTTGCCCTTCAAGCGTGGACATCGCTGCTGTTACAGCAGCAAGTTGGCGTTCAAGGCCATCACGCCAAAAACGGAGCATCTCCATCTTGCGTTGCTGGTGATGACTGCGCCAATGACTGGACT
Organism: Synechococcus sp. Cu2B8-bc1011; assembly: GCF_047302735.1. Classification (NCBI taxonomy): domain Bacteria; kingdom Bacillati; phylum Cyanobacteriota; class Cyanophyceae; order Synechococcales; family Synechococcaceae; genus Synechococcus; species Synechococcus sp. Cu2B8-bc1011. The sequence continues at coordinate 1,780,012 of NZ_CP138915.1, read as the reverse complement.
CACATGAGGACTGACAGAAAAAGGGAGGCAGCATGATTAAACACATGATCTTCCATAATCCTGGCGAATTGTTCCAGAAATCGGGACTGCCAACACACACTTGGCGCTTCTGAACCAGACGATTAGGTTTGGAGCTTGCGGAGAGCTCAGGCCTCAGCGCCCCCACAACCAGTCTCGCGTGTCTCACCGATTATCAAAACTGGTCCTAGGCAGCGTCGCAATTGCGACGCTCAATTTAGGTGTCATGGAGTGTGCGCACGCCTATGTGCCACTGATGGCTGGTCAAAGGGCTCGAGCTCTTAATGGCACCTTTAATAACGTTCCAGTCCTTCATTCCAATCAACCCGAAATTGTTAAAGGACCTGGAATCCTCGTCACCACAGCGCCAGGATCTGCGATTGCCGCCGAAAACAATCAACCAATCAAGAATCCTGAATTTACTTTTAATGGCGAATTCGGCTTGCATATGCACCATAAATATTATCCACAAGACAGCAGTAAATTAGGTGGACGTCGCGCAAGAGGTTTATTAACGGTTGCTGCAATCGCTATCAACCCAGGCAATAATCCAGTCACACTAAGATTTAAAAGAGGGTCTGTAAAAAACAGTTTTGAGGCTCCTTATCACCCCAACCGTCTGATGGGGGTAAAGCCCCTCGGCCGCCGTCCTTGGAATACAGGTCCTGGTGACGCTACAGCGGTTCAAATGCTGCGAGGAGAACTCGATCGCAAACTCCCAGCTGAAATAACGATCCCAGCTCGAAGCCGTAAGGTCATTGTGAGTTCAGTTCTTCCTGCCAGGGGAATTATGAATGGACTGCTCAGAGGCCGCAGTGATGGACCCTTCCAACTTGCTGTTATTGCAGCAGAAGAAACAAGCCAAGAGCAAGAACTCATAGCCGTTCTTGACAGAAAAAAGCTTGCTCCAGGACGCATTTATTTAAACCGTCTGAATGAGATCCGTACCGGCAAAGTCTTTTCAAGAGTGGCTGGTGTAGCCCTTGGCGATGAGTACAAGGCCTCAATCAATCATGATCTCTCACAGGGAGCTCTGCACATTCCACTAACAAGCACTCGCAAGCATCATTTTGGAACAAGAGACATACAGGTCAATCAATTGTCAACGCGAATGATTGATTCTGCACTCAATAATGTGGGCACCTATGGCGTACGTTTTGATGTTGAGATGAATCTTTCAGGCGTTGGCGCTCACGAATTAGTTTTAAGCCATCCAGTCGCGTCCGGACGAAAACCTTTCACTGCATTCCGAGGATCCATTGGAATTAAAAGTGCCGAAGGCTATCGAGAAGTTCATGTTGGAATGAAGTCGGGCCAGAGCCTGCCCCTCGGCCAAATCAAGGCTCAGCCAAACTCTGTCAATCCGGTCACGGTGAGCCTTGTTTATCCAGCCGATGCAACGCCAGGTCACCTCTTAAGCGTGGTTCCAGTGACCCAGCTCGCCATGCTTCGCCGCCGCGAAGAGATGCTCAAAGCGGCAAGAAAAGCTGAAGCAGCAGCTAAAAAACGAAAGGTTGTTCCGACAACGCCTCCACCGGCAATCAATGCACAGCCGAATCTGCGTCAGGCCAAAGACAACAAGGCAAAGCCGATCATTCGATCTCCTCAACCTCAAGCCACACCGCAGACCTATCCCAAACCTGCCCCAAGGATTCCTCCTCCGTCTCTTGCCGCACCATCAAGTGGCACCAATCAGTTGCCGTCAGCGATGATCATGCCTCAGCGCGTGAATGACTCGCTGGAGCAACGTTATCGCGATGCAATCAAGGCCCAACAGGATTGGTTGCGTCGACTACAAGGTCAATAGGTTTCGCGCATTTCATTTACTCGGATCATCGCGGCAGACTGAATGGGGCGTCGGATCACACTTGAACTTCCTGATCATCTCGTCGATCGCCTCGACGAGCTGAAGAAAGAGTGGTGCATCAGATCGAGAGGCGATTGCTTAACGCGATTGCTCGAAGAAATCTGGACTGACGAGACAGATCTCGAGACAGATGCCGATGATCTGCTCGAGAGCGGAGCCATCGAGGATCCAGAGGACGTTTCGGCATCAAGCTCGCCTGATGCCATCGGATCTACCCCAGGCCAGCAACCCACAAAACCTTCCTACGACGAAGACCGGGCCATCGTTTTAGTGCGCCGAAGTCAAGACCCTAAGGAGCAAGACGCAGCGTCGCTGCTCACCGATGAGACCAGTCAGCCGAACCAAAGAAAAACGAAAAGTCCTGGCATTGACCTACCGGGATTTGTACGCAGCCGTACACAAGCCATCCGAACCAGCCTGCAAAAACCGCAAGTACCAGAAGAGCGGCCCGACAGTCCCTTTGTACCGGTGGTGAGTTTTGACCACCTCACCGCTTGCTGCGCTAAGGCCATCGATCATTGGACCAATCTCTATGGATCAATGCCAGGAGCAACGGTTCTTGAAGCGGTCATGCTCTGGATGGCCCGAGATATTTGGCCCCAATTAGATGGAAGCGAGGGCCGCACCTTCACCTGGAGTCAGGTGAACCAGTCCATGCAAGACGTCTGTGCGGATTGGTCTGTGCAATCTCCAAAATTCGAACATGTGATTGTCGCTGCTGCAGTTCTCGAGGATCCATTTGCAGCAGGGAGCTTGGAGGATCGCATTCCAACCTTGATTCGCCGCTTTGTGAACCGCTTCAAACGGAGCCGGCGTGTGACGTCATTTGAAACCTTGGAATCCACCATGACCCTTCATGGTGCTCTGCGTTTGTTAGATCTGCCCACACAGGCTGGAGCATCACTCACATTGCGCACCATCCGAGACGCCTACAAGAAAAAGGCAATCGAGGCCCATCCCGATGCAGGTGGCTCTACGGACGGCATGAGACGACTCAACGAGGCTTACCAAATGTTGCGCGAGCTCTACAGAGACAAATAACCTCAGCAGTCTCGCTCGAGGCTCATCAATGGACTCACCGAGAGACTCAATTGGGATCAATTTGAATCAGTTGTCTCAGGCAGGTCTCAAGGCAAGTCCAAGAAAGAGTCGCAAGTGAGACTCCCGGTCAACTTGTTGTTAAGACCCATCTTTTCCATCGTTTTAAATGCAGGAACCTTCAGCACCCTGTCGACTGAGCCGATAAAAACGAATGGATCGTCCGAGACGGAACTCTGATTGCGATGCGCTCACCGCAAAGCCACGATGCAATCCCTGTCCACGTACAGCGATTGCATGTCCAAGGCAATGATGGCCAATGCAAACACAAGTGCTTGCAGCCTTCTTGAAGCTCGCGTACCTGCTGTAGACACAGTGACGCAAGAACGCTGGCCTCCCTGTTCAGCCCTAGCCAGCCTTATGCCCCGGGCCACCTTTTTGGGACTAAACACCGGAAGCGCTCACGGAACCGAAAACAATCAAATGCGGCTCACTCGTGTCTTATTAATAGACTGATAACAAGACGCAACTGAGACTAGCGAGATAAGTGATTAGGTTGTGCGCGATAAAGGTTCTCCTGCCTTGGCGCAGAAACGAACCGCCCCATTCCTGCCAGAACGTGGGGTTTCACCGGTGACATTGGGGAGAAACCAAAATGCCTAGAGGCATCGCTTAAGCCGAAAGACACTCATGAAGTGTCTCGAACGAGACGTGTGGAACACAGTCTCGAGAGCAGTCAGCAAGAAAACAGCACTGGTCAGGCGGCTGTGGGATTAAGACAGGATGGCTTAGGTCGAGGTCTGCATCCCTTGAATGAGGTAATCGAAATAAGGAGCTGCGAGTGCTTGCTGGTCTTCAGAAAGAAGTGTCAAAGAAGCCTGTCTCATGCAGCGCATGGCTTCCACCATTCCAGGCATCGGAACACCAAGGCTGTTGTACATCTCACGCGCACCCACTAGACCAATCTGTTGGATGAGCTCGGTACTGCCTGCAAGAACTCCATAGGTCACGAGGCGTAGATACCAGCTGTAGTCACGCAGGCACTGGGCTCGTTGCTTCTGACCGAAGGCATTGCCTCCAGGAGCAACGTATTCAGGTTTTCGACTGAACAGCTGTTTCGCTGATTCATCGACGATTTTCTTTTCGTTCTCAGTGAGACTTCGAACAACAGATAAACGATTCGAACCCTGGCTGAGGAAATCAACCATGGATCGCAGTTCACCACTGTTGGGGTAACGCAGATCGTCATCTGCTCTGAGAATCAGATCCCGTACAACGCTCATGTCAGCTGGCAAGCTTGAATGAGTCTAGAGCTATCGATCGCTTCGCATGAAATTGCGGTGATTGGTGTTACGCCTTTGCAATGGCCCAGTCCTTGAGCGACCCACCAGTCGCCGGTCAAATCATCACCGTTCTCGGGAGCGATCTCAATCACCAGGGCCTTGGACTGGCTCGCTGGCAAGGCTGGGTGGTGATTGTTCCCCAGCTGCTTCCAGGGGAAGAAGCCCAAGTGCAGTTGCTGCAACGCAAGAAGTCGCAATGGTTTGCACGCCATCTCAAAACGCTCGTTGCAGGCCCAGGCGCAAGAAAATCCCCCTGCATCCTTGCTCAAGACTGTGGAGGCTGTTCTCTGCAGCACCTCGAAGACAGCCTCCAGGCGGAATGGAAGCGCACGCGTCTGGAACAGACCCTTAGACGGATCGGTGGAATCGACATCCAGTCGCCTGCGCCGATCAACAACGACCTTGACCATTTGGGCTACCGCAATCGAGCCCTGATTCCCTTGCTTCGGCGAGAAGATCAACTGCGACTGGGGTACTACCGACGCGGGAGCCACCGGATCGTGAACCTCAATCGTTGTCCAGTCTTGGACCCGCGCATCGATGCCCTGATCAAACCTCTCAAACAAGACCTGGAAGCCAGCGGCTGGCCAGCTGATGCTGACTTGCATGGCGAACCGGGTCTGCGCCACCTTGGCTTGCGCGTGGGTGTGAGAACAGGAGAACTGCTGATCACATTGGTCAGTGCAACAGCCGAACTCAACGGTGTAAAAACGCTGGCCGAGGAGTGGATGAACCGGTGGCCTGCCCTAGCCGGTGTGACCTTGAACCTGCAACCACGCCGTAGCAATACCGTTCTCGGTGCGATCACCCACACGCTCGCTGGTCGAGATTGCATCAGCGAACGCTTCTGCGATCTTCAACTCCTTCTAGGAACCACCACGTTCTTCCAAGTGAATACCGATCGTGCTGAGCAGATCGTGATTGTTTTGCGCGATTGGCTTCTCCAGCTTGGAGACTGCAAACGATTAATTGATGCCTATTGCGGCATTGGAACCATCAGCTTGCCGATCGCTGCAGCTGGAATAGGCGTCGTTGGTCTTGAAATCAATCCGGCTTCTGTCCAACAGGCACGACAGAACGCGGCCTTGAATGGAATTACTGAAGCCAGCTTTGAAGCCGGCGATGTGGCATTACTACTGGGAGATTACCTTCGGGATCACGATGCTCTTGTGGTGGACCCACCACGAAAAGGATTAACGCCAGATGTGCTAGACGCCATCCTGAATTGTCCACCCAAAAGCCTGGCTTACCTGAGTTGTGATTCTGCAACCTTGGCGCGGGACATCAAACGACTGGTCTCAGATAACGGTCCCTACGCCATTGATCGCATTCAACCGGTGGACTTCTTTCCCCAAACAACCCATCTGGAATGCCTGGTGCTGATGAAGCGCATCAACTTCGAAGCTCAACGTTGAATTGTTTGACCAAGGCCTGCCGAACCTTGTCTTGCACAGGCTGTAGTTGCTCATCGGTCAGCGTGCTGTCTTTGCCGCGATAACGAAGGCGGAAAGCCTGACTACATTGATCATCAGGGAGTTGACCTCCTTCAAACCGATCGATCAATTCCACACTTTCGAGAAGCGGCTTCCCCGCTTTGCGAATGGCCTGCATCAGGTCGGCAGCTGGCAATGTTTTCGGCACAAGCATCGCCAGATCCCTTTCCATCGCAGGAAGTGTTGAGAACGCTTTGAAAGTGGGAACCCAACGATTGCGCCGCGTTGCCGCTTCCAAGAGCCTTGGCAGATCAAGGTCAAACAGATAGGTGGCGTCGGGGAGCTCGTACTGCGAACACAGCAGGGGATGGAGCTGGCCAAAGCAACCCATGCTGCGTCCTTCGACCACCACTGCTGCTGCACGCCCGGGATGAAGTCGCGAGTCGTCAGAGAGAGGGCGATCTTGAGTTTCCAGGCCTAGGGAGTTCAAGACGGTGGCGAGTACACCACGAGCCATGAAGTAATCGGGCATGAGTGGCTTGCCGCTGCTGGACCAGCGTGAAACACGCCGTTCTCCACAAATCACTCCACCAAGACGCGCTGTCTGGACAATCTCTCGGTCCTGAGGATGAAACACATGGCCAATTTCAAACACCCAGCAGCCGGGCTGGGACGCTTGAAGGTTGCGTTGGCAGATCTGAAGATGCTCCTGCCAGAGCGCAGTTCTGAGATGGCTGGTCTCCGCCAAGAGAGGATTGCTGATAGGAATCCGATTGGGATCATCGGCATCCGCACCCGTAAGCGATAAGCAGGTGATCTCTTGAAGACCAGCACTACAAAGGCGGCGACGCAACCGACGCTCCGCCTGCTGCCTATCGGTGAGCCCCCCTGGAGCGAGGGGATCAGGCAAGTGAGCACCAAAACAGTCGAATCCCACAAGACGCGCCACCTCCTCGATCAGATCCACCTCGCGACGAAGGTCCATTCGACGGGAGGGGGGGACCACCACAGTCCAGCCGTCCTCAGAAGAGTTGAGTTGACAACCGAGTGCTGACAAACAATCTTCCACTTGTTGATCACTCACATCGGTTCCTGCTTGGCCCTCAGCAGCCAAAGGCCCCAGAAGCTGATGAAGGGCGTGACGGCGAAGAGTCACCACCGGTTCAGGATCTTCCTCGGCAGAGCACTGCCAGCTGATGCCAGCCACACCACCTAGGAGTTGATCCATTAGTTCAAGCGCACGACCAGCCGCAGGCAAGGTGATCTGACGCGGTAGACCTTTCTCGTAACGAGAACTGGCATCCGTACGCAATCCTGTTGCACGACTGCTGCTACGGATCGAAGCAGGAGTGAACAGGGCTGATTCCAGCCAAATTTTGCTGGTCGTCGCCGTCACTCCGGACTCAGCACTACCGATCACCCCCGCAATCGCAACCGGTCGATCACGACAAGTCACCAACTGAACGCGCTCATCCACCTCGATGGTGCGGCCATCTAAACCCGTGAAGGGTTCCTTGGAGCGTCCTTGCCTCAGTCCAAAATCAGAGGGCTTGAGGTCGCTGCCACAAAGCCGTTCCAAGGCATCAAGGTCGAACGCATGGAGGGGTTGACCTTGTTCCAACATCACCAAATTGGTGATATCCACAATGGCGTTAACAGGTTTCACACCGGCCCGGAGAAGTCTCTGTTGGAGCCACGCAGGAGCATCTTTTCCACCATCAAGGCCGCCCACTTCAGTCAGGGCGTAAACACCCCCCTCCTTCATCGCAGATGCATGGTCTGCTGAAGGGTTCAGATCAGCTACGGACGTTGGAGCCTCCGGCTGAGGTAAGTGCAGAGACGCTCCTGTCAGCGCCGCCACTTCCCTTGCAATTCCTGTCATCGACAAACCATCTGGCCGATTCGCAGTAATCGCCAATTCCAGAACGGTGTCATCCAAACCAAGGCATGGCGCCACTGGTGTTCCAGGTGCAGGAAGGCTTTCAAGCAAATCGTCCAAGACAGCAATGCCGTCAACATCCGTGGGTTGCCCGAGCTCGGCGAGCGAACAAATCATTCCCTGGCTCGCGACCCCACGTAACTCACCAGCCTTGATCGTGAGATTCACCGCAGGAAGAACGGCGCCAATGGTGGCAACAGGAACATGAATACCTGCTCGCACGTTGCTTGCACCACAAACGATCTGAACCGTCTCCTCTGCTCCAATATCCACAACACAGACACTGAGCTTGTCGGCATTGGGATGTTTGTCGCGTTCGAGAACATGGCCCACCACAACACCTTGCGCCATTCGGCTCAAATCATCGATCTCCTCCACCTCAAATCCAGCCATGGAAAGGCGTTCGCCGAGTTGATCTGCGGCTTCATTTACCTGGACGAGATCCTGCAACCAGGAAAGGGAGACCCGCACATCAACGATTCAATCGGATCGCGATCCTACGAAGCACCGTGGAATCGTCAAAACAAAACACCATTGGAATCGTCAAAAATTTGAATGGTGTCAGTTGAAGATGTAAAGTCGTTCTTTGTTACTACGCTTCGCTTTTGCGGCGCAACGTCCTTTATGGCTAAAAACAAGGGCGTCCGGATCGTGATCACTCTCGAGTGCACTGAATGCCGGTCCGCCTCCGCCTCTGAAAAGCGTTCTCCCGGCGTGTCTCGATACACGACGGAGAAGAACCGACGGAACACCACTGAGCGGCTGGAGATCATGAAATTCTGCCCCCAGCTCAACAAGATGACTCTCCACAAGGAAATCAAGTGATTTTGCAGGTGTTCTTCGTTCAACAGCTTTCCTGAGTTATGTCTAGTTCCTTCTTCAAGAAGCGTCTTTCTCCGATCAAACCTGGAGATCCCATTGACTACAAAGATGTGGATCTACTGAAGAAATTCATCACCGAGCGAGGAAAAATTCTTCCTCGTCGTTTGACAGGGCTGACTGCGAAGCAGCAGCGCGACCTGACGAATGCGGTGAAGCGTGCGCGCATCGTTGCATTGCTGCCCTTCGTGAACCCTGAAGGCTGATCCACTGGCTTCGTCCTCTCTCCAACCAGGAGATCTTGTCGGCGTTCACGAGTCGAAAGGTAATCAACTGGCTGTCATCGAATCGCTTCAAGGCAGCAAAGCGCGCTTGAAACTCGGATTCGATCGCAAATCTGTTGTTCTACCTCAACGGCAATTGGATCTTATTTGCCCCCTGCCCTCCGGAGCTGAACTTCCGGATGGTCTGGGGGCTTCTCCTTGGAATCTGAAACCCGAACAAGTCAACACTGCGTGTCTCGATCGTCGCAGTTGGGGCTCGGCATGGCTCTTGCTTCTGGAGTCAGACGAGACAGTTGAGATTGATTTTTTGTGTGATCTGGTCTGCGGAGGAACCAGTCCAAGCCAGTTGGCGCTGTGTTGGCTGGCCTTAATGGGTCCCCAGCTTTGGTTCCGTTACAAGCAGGATCAAATCAAGGCTCGCTCAGCAGATGAACTGAAACCGTTGCGCCGACAGCAACGACTCAAAGCCCTGGAACAGCAAAGAGAACAACTCTGGAAACAGCTGTTGAGCTCCCGAAAACAGCTGGATCTCGCAAGCCTCCCCCAAGCCCTATGCGAAAGGTTCGAGCAACTCAAGGACCTGGTTTCAGGTTCCATCGAATTTGCCCAATTGGATCGGTCCGTTCAGCAGAGCCTGGTGGGTCTACGTCTCGATCAAGACCGGGCTGAGCTTCGACTTCTCTTGGTGGATCTCGGACTTTGGGATCCTCATCAACTGGCGTCGATGGCCGGAACAACCTGGTCATCGGGATTTAGCCCGGCTCTACTTGAAGAGGCCGAACGCTTGGTGGGGCTCAACGCGAGCGAACGCCCCGGTGACTCCGAACGCATCGATCTTTGTGATCAGCGCTGCTTCACGATCGACGATCAAGAGACCCGGGATATTGATGACGGGATCGCGCTTGAACGCCGCGACGATGGTACCCAAAGAATCTGGATCCATATTGCCGACCCCGGACGACTGATCGATCAAGACTCAGCTCTTGATCTCGAGGCGAGGCGTCGCGGGAGCAGCCTTTATTTAGCGAAAGGCAATCTGCCAATGTTTCCAGAATGCCTGTCGACGGGGCCTTTCAGTTTGCGAGCACGAACGCGAACGGCTGCCTGGAGCATCTGGGCGGAACTCACATCCGAAGGAGAACTCGGAGATCACGGAATCCAACGGAGCTGGGTCCAACCCACCTACCGACTCAGCTACGACGATGCCGATGAGTTGATCGAATTGGCACCCCCAGAAGACACCGACCTAGCGGAATTGGATGCGCTCCTCAGCCTCAGGCGTGAGTGCCGAGTCCGCGATGGAGCCTTGCTCATGGATCTTCCAGAAGGGCGAATTCGGTGTCGAGATGGTCAGCCTTCTCTGGAGGTCAGTGAACCTGGTAGATCAAGACAGATGGTGGCCGAAGCGATGATCTTGGCGGGTGCGGCGGTCGCCAGATTTGCGGAAGTTCATGACCTCGCCTTGCCGTTTCGCAGCCAGCTGACCGCTGACCTCCCCACCAGCTCCGAATTGGAGGCGCTCCCCGATGGAGCCGTACGATTTGCCGCCATCAAGCGCTGTCTCAGTCGTGGACTGATGGGAACCCAACCCGCAGCCCACTTCAGTTTGGGACTGGCCGCCTATGCCCAGGCCACATCGCCCATCCGTCGCTATGGCGATCTCGTTGTGCAGCGGCAATTGCAAGCTCAACTCAATGGCGAGGAAGCTCTGAATCGCGATGCCATGCAACTGCTGATCACCGACTTTGATGCAGCGGTGCGTGAAGGCATTGGGATCTCCCGGGAAGACCAACGCCACTGGCAGCAGGTTTGGTTTGAACACCACCGTAAGGAGCAATGGGCTGCTCAGTTCTTGCGCTGGTTGAGACCTCAAGATCAGCTTGGATTGGTGCGAATCGACGACCTAGCCATGGATGTGGCTGCGGATTGTCCAAGAGATTCAGAACCGGGCGAAGGCATGCTGATCAACGTGCACCATGTGGACTCGGCACGAGATCAACTCAGACTTGTGGCCACGGCTCATTGACTGTCCCCGGAGTCATGCAGGCTGATACCCCGTAACCAAGGCCCCCAGGGGTTGGCGACGGCGCGTAACTCAACGGCTTTAGGACGTTCCTGATCCGCAAGCCAATCGCTCAGCTCAGGCTCCAGGGTGATCAAGGGCCAACGTCGACCACCCACCAGTTCCAGTTCGTATCCACCGTGGTGATCAGGCACCAGTGTTCCTGACCAAACGCCCTGTTGAGGCTGGGGAGGAGGAGAGATCGAAACCTTCTCCTCTGGACCTAGCCAACAACCATTCGGGCCCAGTAGCTCAGGGTTGTTCAGACAAGCGCGCTGCCTTTGTTGCCAATGGGGATGATGCCAAGGGGTGTCCCAAAGCGGAACAAGTCCGGAAGGAGCCGTGGGCTCCTCGATTAAGAGCTCTTGAACAAGCCGAACTGGAAGAGATGCGAGGGGATGTCGGAGCCGAATCGACAGGGCCGCAGCAGCTCCAGCAGCCTGTCCCACATTGAAAATCAGTGGTTGGAGCCTTGTGGCCCCATTGGCCATGTGGCTCGTACTAAAACCCTTGTCAGCAACTAACAGGTTGTCGACATCAGCACTCACCAGCGCTTGATACGGGATGCAGAAGGGAGTCCCTGACCAACGACCACCCCAGCGACAGCTTTTTGGGGTTAATGGCCAATCAGGTCCTGGATAGTGATGGTCGTTGGCGTAATTACCAACAGCAATTGATTGCAGCTCACCGGCGTCATTCAAAGGAAGTGCAGCGATGGATTGACCGGTCGTCTGAGGCAGCAGCTCCTGTTCAATCACTGTCCGGAGTCCAATCATCCGGCGCCCCTCCCGCCAGTAGGGCATGGCCGCCAACCAGGGAGCCAGGCTTCCAGACTTCTGAGGGAACCCATGGCCAAAGGCCAACCAACCGTCGCTTGCTTCTGAAAGGGCCTCAACAAATTGAAGACTGTGGGCTTGCATCTCCCGAAACAGCTCTGCTTCCCTTTGAGGATCTCCACGAAATGCAGGCTCCAACCCCCGGTGCCAGTCATTGCCGTGCAACGGCCAATTGAGCATCACCAGTCCGCCAGGCAGGCGGCCATACGTGATGGTTCGTTCCAGGCCGAAGGCCTCGCAAGCCCGCTCAAACGGCGCTGGTAACACCGGCTGATCAGGGAGAAGAATGTTGGAGGAAGCATCGGGCTCCAAACGATCGCTCTGCAGCTGACCCATCACCACCCAGGTGGGGGACTGCACAGGCTGCTCTCGAAAAAAATCTTCTGTCTTAAGGCGCTGCTCGCTGGGAGCGCTCGGCTCCCCCCACACCTCCTCAGCCTCCCACCCAAAACGAAAGGGTGCCTCAGCCAAAGGCAATAAATCTCCGCGATCACTTCCGTCGATCACCAGATCGCAGACAATGCGGTGAACATCACTGGAGCGTTGAATCAGCACTGCTTGGACCGAAGATCCAGAGCGTTCCACATCCAGCAACTGACAATCCGCCCACCACTGAAGATTCGGGAGTGCCTGCACCCAGTTTTGAAGAATCGCCTCAGCCGTCGTAGGCCGATAACCAAAGCAGCTCACCCAGTTCTGATCGAGACCTTCAGGCTCGGCTTGATACAAAGCCCTCAGGAAGGCACCCCACAAACCGGTCTGCCAGGGGGCAAGTTCATTGCCATCAGGGCAACACACACCCGCCGTACTGACCATTCCCCCAAGCCAGCGACCTGGAGTGAGAAGAAGCGTGTCTGCCCCGGACCGAGCAGCCTGAACTGCAGCAGCAACGCCTCCGGTCCCACCACCCCAAACCAATACTGGGATGTGGCAAGTTTGCGCTGTCATGCCTGAGCGGAATCGAGACAGCTAATCCGCAATTGTTCATCCACTGAAAGATGACCAAGGCAACGAAACCGCAGCGCCACAAGCTGCTCATACAAAGGGTTGATTTTGCACATCGGTGGAATGTGGACCAGCTTGCGGCCAAACAAAATGATGTCGCGCTCAAACGGGCACTGAGAAGGAATCAGGTGAACGATGAAGGAGGAAATCCTCTCGTCACAGGGATCCAGATCATCCAGCCAATTCTTCAGGGGATCTAAAGGCTTCCATGGCTGAGTCACCCCACTGGAGCAAGGAACCAAGCTGCTGATTAATTCGCTATTCAGGCCAAGCGCCTCGGCCCAGATCTGAAGTAAGTCAAGTTCCACTTGGCTGAGATGGCCATCAGCCAAAGCAACCACCACAGCAGATCTCAGGAATTGCTCCGCTTGGTTGGGGTCCAAGGAAAACAGTCGTCTGATGTCTTCCGGATCAGGGGCCTGCCAAAGATTCCAATCAAAGTCTTGAACTGGACAATCGTTATTGAGCTGCTCAGCGAGCTGCCGCTGTTCCTCAGGATCGAAGTCTCCATCAACTAGGGCCAACTGGTGCAACGCCGCAAGCCAAGTGGACCTCGCTTCATCTTCGAACGCAACGTTGAGAATCGGCATGGCGGAGCGAAGGGGGGTCGTTAGGATCCAAGGCCGGAAGGGGACCACCCCGAGACGACCATGATTTATACCCTTACAACCCCGCTTTATTACGTCAACGACAAACCACACTTAGGAAGCACCTACACCACCATTGCTTGTGATGCATTGGCCCGCTTTCAAAGGCTGGAAGGCCATGAAGTGGTGTTCGTGACTGGCGTTGATGAACACGGTCAAAAGATCCAACGCACAGCTGCTGATCAGGGAATTAGTCCAATTGATCACTGCAATCGGATCACAGCCAGGTACGAAAAAGCTTGGAAGGAATGGGACATCAGCAACGATCGATTTGTCCGAACCACCTCACCACGCCATTTGCCGCTGGTCCAACAGTTTTTCCAACGCTGTGAAGAGGCAGGAGATATCAGAAGTGGACGACAAACCGGTTGGTATTGCGTTGGTTGTGAGGAATTCAAGGATGATCCCGCCGAAGCAGTTAACCCAACGTGTTCGATCCACCAGAAACCATTGGAGTGGAGAGATGAGGAAAACCTTTTCTTTTGTTTGTCGCACTTCCAAGACAAAATTGAGAAGCTAATCGAGCAGTCCGACTTCATTGCACCAGCGAGTCGTCGCAACGAGATTCAAAATTTTGTAGCAGGTGGATTGCGCGACTTTTCCATCTCAAGGGTCAATGTGGATTGGGGATTACCAGTACCAGGGCATCAAGGCCATACCTTTTATGTCTGGTTCGATGCCTTACTCGGCTACCTCACAGCTCTATTAGACGATGGTGGGACTATTGAGCTTGATCGCTTAAATGCTGTTGGCTGGCCAGCGAATCAACACGTGATTGGCAAAGACATCTTGCGTTTCCATGCTGTGTATTGGCCAGCAATGTTGATGTCAGCAGGTTTAGCTTTACCCAAAAAAGTATTTGGTCATGGTTTTTTAACCAGAGAAGGTCAAAAAATGGGCAAGTCGATTGGCAACGTGCTTGACCCAGAATTACTTTTAAATCGCTGCGGCACAGATGCCGTTCGCTGGTATCTCTTACGCGATATTCAATTTGGAGACGATGGTGATTTCCAACAGCAGCGTTTTGTCGATCTCGTCAACAATGACCTCGCCAATACCATTGGCAATTTGCTCAATCGAACCTCATCGATGTCTCGTAAATGGTTTAACGAGTCCACTCCCACTGTTACGTCCAAAGACAGCGATCAACATGCGTTACGCCAGTCCGCAGAAACAGCTATTGCTTCGGTGCGCGAGGCCATGCCATCCATGGCCTTTCAGAAAGCGGCTGAGGCCATTCTTCACCTAGCGATTCAAGCGAACGGATACCTTAATGACCAAGCACCTTGGAGCAAAATGAAGAAGGGTGGTCAAGAAGCTCAGGTCGCGGTCGACTTATACGGAGTTCTAGAGAGCGCTCGACTTGTGGGATGGCTACTCCAACCTCTCGTTCCTGATTTGAGCGAGAGGATTTTGTCCCAGCTCAACCAACCTTCAGCAACTAACTGGACCGGAGAACTGGTATGGGGACGTCTCGAATCTGGCCATCCCCTACCCCAGCCCCAGCCAGTGATGCAACGACTGGAACTCGAAGAAGCACTGTGACCTTGGCTCAGCAATTCACCATCAACAGGTTGCTGAAAAGCGCAACCTTGATGACTCCAGTGATTCTTAGTGCCCTCATGCTGGGATGCACCTCATCCACAGACAATCGCGCGGGAACTGATGCACCCCTGCCATTTGTGTTTCGCAAGTTGGAGCTTGAACAAAAAAAATCGAGTGGAGATATCGACTGGAAACTCTCGAGCCCCGAAGCTCGCTATGAACTGTCACGCAGATTAGTGAGAGCTAAGCAACCCATAGGAATTCTCTACAACAAGAACAAACCATCTTTTAAAATTAGAGCTGAGTTTGCGGTAGTCATCAATGATGGTGAACAGATAATTCTCGAAGGCGATGTTCAGCTACAGCAAATCAATGGTCAAAAGCTATTAGTTAAAGGTGAAAGATTGCGTTGGATTCCAGAACTCTCTCGCCTGGTGATGGAAGAAAAGCCAAGAGCTTTTGATGCTCGTTCGAGAATCACCGCAACCATTGCCATTCTTCAGCAAGACACCAATGACCTAACTCTCAACGGTCCTGTTCAACTCGATCGCTGGCAAGACAAGCTCGCACTCACGATGAAGCCAGATACGGCTGTCCGAACAGGAAAGGCGCTGTGGAACCTAGAAAACGGCGCGCTCAAAGCGGATGGACCAGTTCTGGGTCAACGTCGCGATCAAGAGGGCGTTGTCTTAGAGCAGCTCGAGGGACGTGAATTGATCGGCAATACCAAGAAAGGCGTCATCACGGTGAAATCTCCTGTGACCGTCACCATGCCTAGAAGCAAAGGCCTGTTACTGGCCAAAGACACCAGCTGGAATTTCCGTCAACAAACCCTGAGAAGTAACGACTCATTTGAGGGGTTGATCAATGACATCCAGATCAATGGTGAACGTTTCAGCGCTGAACTCGATCAAAATACTGTGATCATCCCTGAGGGCTGCCGCATCAAACAACCAGGCGAACGGTTACGCGCGCGGAAATGCCGATGGAATTGGCAAACAGACGAAGTTTTAGCGACTGGAAACGTTCGGGTAGAACGGGATGACAACAATCAAATTACAGAGGCACAAACGCTCAGAGGATCTGTAGGAGAGAAAGGATCACTGACTTTCTCAGCTCCAGGCAACAAGGTACGTTCCGAACTCACGATTGAGGAAAAGACGAATCGTCAGGATCAATCAGAAGAGCGTTCTCAAGCTCCAGTGTTGTTTTAAGCCTTTCAGCCCAACCCATCAGCCACCGTTCATCGGATCGACTGAAACATCGCTCCGACCAGCCACCAATCACAACCCAGCCACTATCTCCAAGTGGTTGCACCATCACGGAAGGCAAGCCGGGCAAAACGGGGTCAAACTCAGCTTTACCCGGATAGAGGGCTGTTTTCACGAGCGAAACAAGTTCTTGCTTTTGGAGGGAGCGTCGACAAATTTGGCCCGGTTCAAAATCACCAGTTCCTAAAAGGCCACGTCGAAGCAGAACGGAACCCTTCCAAAAGACAAGAATCGTGGCGGCGGAGGTCGCTGTAAGGAATTGATGGCTACCCCACGCCATTTCAGCTCGTACCGCATCGGTCAAGTTGGAAGAGAGCACAAAACCCTGCTCACCTTCAAGTTCAACCGCATCCGGACTGCGTGGGGAGGCCCGGGTCCAGAGTATGGAAACAAGCATCAAACCAACTCCCGCCATCCCGGCAAGAACATCGGCTCGCTCCAGACTTGGAGTGATGGTTTCAGCAGTGCTGGCATTCAGGATCGAAAGCCCCAAAACAAGCACGCCTGCGAGCAAACACCATTGGGCGGATCTCAACATATTTTGCAACTCATGAGCAGTCAGATCGATGCACTCTTGCTGAAATAGAAGCATTCCCCCAACGCTGATGACTGAATCTGAAGCCTTTGCCGCAATTGCGCTGGCCACAGTGGCTTGCGATGGAATATTAGGAAAGGATGAAGCGCATGCTTTAAGACGTCAACTTGAATATCGAACTCCCTATAAAGATCGAAGTGAGCGTGAAATGGCAATGTTGTTTGACCAGCTGCTCAAACGCCTTCGCGAACATGGATCAAGCCAATTGATCAAAGATGCCCTTCCTCATCTAAAACAGCCCCAAAAGGAAACGGCTCTTGCCGTAGCCGTTCAGCTGGTTCACGCTGATCGAACTGTGACCACAGAGGAACAAGCGTTCCTCAACGAGCTTGCTCAAAGCGTTGACTTACCGCAAGGCAAAGCTCAAGCCGTGATGGACGCGATCATGGCCTTGAATTACGACAGCCTTGCCAGCTGAAGCAGACTCTCCAAATCGAACTTCCCATGATGCCTAGCCTCTTCAAGTCTCTGCAGCTGCTCATTGCCACCAGCCTCTGCTTCTTTTTGGCAGTGCCTGCGGGTTTCGGCTTGTCTCCCCAAGATTTACCAGCTCAGCCGCCCGAAGAAGCTGTTCTTGATTCTGCTGATGTACTCAGTCGGGCTGGAAAGAGTGAAATTGAAAGTCGGCTGAATCAATTGGAATCCTCAAAAGTTGACGCCCGGGTAATTACCTTGCGGCGACTTGACTATGGGCTGAGTCTTTCAGGGTTCGGAGAAGAATTAGTTGAACGGTGGTCAAACAATGAGAACAGAAGCGAACGTCCTCTCATTCTTTTTCTTGAAGAAATACAGAACAATCAAGCTGCGGTTGTTGTCTCACCAGAGCTAAGGGATCAGCTTCCAGATGCATTGCTCCGCAGCACCGGCCGGACCACAATGAGTCAGCCAATGCGCAACGGAGAGAGATTCCGTCAGGCATCGATGGATGGAATTGACCGCATTGCCGTGGTTCTCAATGGAGGCGAAGATCCCGGCCCACCGATTGAAATGGAACGCACCTCGATTCCCACCAACGTTCCAACGATTGAGGAAACGCGCGAGAGTAACGCCTTCACTTGGGTGATTGTGCTGCTAGTGGTCGGAACCATTGTGCCAATGGCCACTTGGTGGGTCTTCTCCCGCTGATCAGCTATGGCATTTCGCAATTGGATCGGAGCCTTTGGTAAGGCCAACGCCCTTGACGTCAACTCTGATCTCGATCGGGGCTACGAGGCGGCCTTATTGATCCAGAGCTTGGAGCTCGAGTACTACGGCGACCGCCCCATCCGTCCCGATCTAGAGCTCTCTGTTCCGAAGTCAGTCCAGGCAACGGTTCTGCGCAAGTTTCGTGTTGCCATCAATGTTTGTCGAGCATCGCTCGATCAACTGGAATACCAGCGCTCTCAGCTGGATCCTCAGGAACTGCGTCAACTTCAGCTCATTGAAAGTGTCGTCAACCGGTACAGCCCCAAACGGGTCTCGGCTGCGCCGACCATGACTCGCGAGCCAGATCCGCTTCCACGATCGTTGCTAGGGGTGTTCGACAAGGTGCGCCGGCAGCTCAATCCAGCTGGGGAAGCGACCTTAGTTGCAGGCTTTCGGAGACGAAGGGATTCAACCCTGATCTCATTGAAAGTTCTATTGCTGCTGATTCTTGTGCCTTTGTTAGTCCAACAGGTCAGCCGCACCTACATCATTAGTCCTGCCGTAGATCGCTTTGCTCCAGACCTCCCCTTTTTGAGTTACCCAAAGCCACAACTCGAAGAACAAGCTGTAGAAAAGTTGAGAGTGTATAAGGCAGAAATTGAATTCGATGCACTTCTTCGCGGTGACACAATCCCAAGCCAAGAAGAACTACAACAAGAGCTTGGGAAAAAAGCTGCTGAGCTCAAAGAAGAGGCCGATGCAGAAAGTACCCATGCTGTGAAAAATGTTTTAGCGGACATCTCTGCCACGCTTGCATTTGTCATGGTCTGCTTGTTCAGCCGTGAAGAGCTCAGGGTACTTCGAGGATTTTTTGATGAGGCTGTCTACGGATTAAGTGACTCAGCTAAAGCCTTCGCAATTATATTATTTACTGATATCTTTGTTGGATTTCATAGTCCAGAGGGTTGGACTGTGCTTCTTGATGGGATTGCCAATCACTTTGGATTCCCCGCCCGCGAAAACTTTATCCTGCTTTTCATCGCTACTTTCCCTGTCATTTTAGCGACCATTTTTAAATATTGGATCTTCCGCTATCTCAACCGTGTCAGTCCATCCTCGGTTGCCACATTGCGAGGTATGAACGGAGGCGGATAACGCCTTGGCTGATCCGAACACCAGCAAACCAGAGGTTCCCAACGGGATCATTCTTGTTAGCGGACCCAGCCGTGGAGGAAAAAGCCGCTGGGCTGAACATTTGCTCAGCGCTGAAGAAACAGTGACCTACGTCGCGACGTCGGCTCCTCGTTCGAACGATCCAAGCTGGGATAAAAGGATTCATCTGCATCGAGAGAGACGCCCCTTGCACTGGCAGCTGCGCGAACCCGGATCAAAGCTTGCCGAATGCATTCGAAGAGAGGAGGCCAATCAACCCTTACTGATCGATGCCCTTGGTGGTTTTACGGCCTTGCACCTGGATCGCAATGATCTGCAGTGGGAGCAAGAGGTGGAAGAGTTGATTCAAAGTCTTCTTTCCCGTACACGCCCCACCGTGATCGTGGTTGAAGAAACAGGCTGGGGCGTCGTCCCAGCAACCAAGATTGGCGGGCTATTTAGGGACCGCCAAGGCTGGCTCGCACAACGCTTAGAACAACATTCAGCCGATAGCTGGCTGGTGATCCAAGGAAGAGCTATCAACCTCTCACAATTAGGCGTACTCGTTCCGTGAACAAAGTCTCAAAGAATCAATCATCAGATAAGCAGTCTCTGATCCGAAGACCATTAAGGGTGGCACTCTTTGAACCACGCATTCCTCCAAACACAGGGAATATTGCCCGTACTTGCGCAGCTTTTGGTTTACCACTGGATCTAATTGAACCACTTGGATTCAGTCTTGATGATCGTTATTTAAAAAGGGCTGGTCTTGATTATTGGCCCCACGTTGACCTCACGATTCACAAGGATATTGACGCGTTTTTCGAGTCATTGACGCAACCCTCAAGGGTGATTGGCTGTAGCCGTCGCGGAGGGATTCTCCTAAGGGAGATGCAGTTCCAACAGGGAGATGTTTTGCTGTTCGGCCGCGAAGACACCGGCCTATCGGAAGCGGTACGCAGCCGCTGTAGTCAAATCACAACGATTTCGATGCCGTGCAGCGCCGGGGAAGATGGCCAAGGGGGCGTGCGGAGCCTCAATCTTTCTGTGGCGTGTGCCATCGTCAGCCACCAAGCAGGATCGCAGCTTCAGCTGTGGTAATCGCCAAGCTGACACCCCAGCCCTTGCGCTCCTCTCATACTCCCGCTACTTTCAGCCCGTTCCTGAGCTGTGGTGGCTTCTCCAGGAACGTTAAAAATCGCTGATTCAGATGAAGCCCCTTCTCGTTCTCGTTACGGCAATCGCATCAGGAACGTCCCTATCTGTTTTGTCTCAGCACCCAGGATTTGCCGACGCCGGTCATGTGCAGGCTCCCCTTCTTCTGGCATCGGCGCCATCAACCCAAACACGGCTTTGGGTGAAGCTTGCTAGGAGAAGTTCCCTTAAAGATATAGCCGCGGATCTCGGCCTTTCCTCTTCTGATTTAACCGCTCTTAACGACCAGTCATCCTTTGAGACAATCAAGGCCGGCGCATGGATTGTGATCCCCGCCGACGCTGAGGAAAGTCTTGTTAACGCTACCCGTCTGGACGGAACCACGGTTCTGCGCAAGGCACCACTTCAGTCGCCTCCAGCTCCACAATCCGTTGTGCGCATCAAAGCCAACGAATCGTTGTCATCGTTTTCTCGAGATCAAGGCTTGAGCTTGAGTGAATTGCGTTCACTGAATCCAGGGCTTGATCTTGCCCGTTTGGCAATTGGCAGTGAAGTGCGTGTAGCCAAAGCTTCCCCAAGGGCTCTATTGGCGATTCGTCCAACAGTTTCAGGTGGTGCCAGCTTCCCAGCCCTGCCCGCATTGCCCGGCATGGACAACGGCGGGGCTGGAAATGAAACCTTCATGTGGCCCACAAAAGGGGTCTTTACATCTGGATATGGATGGAGATGGGGGCGAATGCACAAGGGAATTGACATTGCAAACAACGTCGGCACCCCAATCGTTGCCGCCAGAGATGGCATTGTGAAATTTTCTGGTTGGAGTAGTGGATACGGTTATTTAGTCGAGTTAACACACTCCGATGGATCATCCACCCGTTACGCCCACAACAGTCGCCTTTTAGTACGTAAAGGACAAATCATTGCCCAGGGAGTGAAAATCTCACTCATGGGCAGTACTGGGAGAAGCACTGGGCCTCATCTGCATTTCGAAATTCGCCAACGTGGAGGCTCAGCATTGGATCCAATGGCAAAGCTTCCAGCACGCCGCCAGGCCTAACACGATCAGGCGATCGTCTAAAATGTAGAGGTTATGGCTCGGTAGCTCAGCTGGTTAGAGCGTGGGATTCATAACCCCAAGGTCGGGAGTTCAAGTCTCCCCCGAGCCACTCAATTTGTTTTACTTAGATCGTGTTAATGCGAATTAAACTCAGCGCATTTCGATCGCATTAAGTCTCTCTCTGAATGATGTTGGGTGGTCTTTTGTTGTTTCTTCAATTGTCAATATTGGTTGATCTTCGGGAACAGGATTAGGACGCCTCTGTTGACGCACCGACTGTCCGTGGTGAGGCCTTGCCTGAAGGGTGAGCTTTCTGGTCTGAGGGTCACGATTCAGTGGCTGGCTTTTGAGCTCACTGCGGACTTGATTTAAGAGTCGAAAGTGACCAGTACTGCTGAATTTGCGCAATAAGGCCTGATCCCAAGACATCGGTTGATCAATCATCTGACAATTTTATAACTCCATCTGCTGAAAACTATTCGTACTTCAGCCGACGGCACTCAAGGGCAGGGCGTGATAAATTGAGACGTGTAACTAGAAGTCGGACCGACTTTGGATTGAGTCTGGTCCCTCGCTTCCGTCACGTACCCATCGAGCTTTCATCATGACCGACAACGGTTGCCTGCGCGTGGGCCAACAGGCCCCTGATTTCACCGCTACCGCTGTAGTGGATCAGGAGTTCAAAGAGATCAGCCTGTCTCAGTACCGCGGCAAGTATGTGGTCCTGTTTTTCTACCCTCTGGACTTCACCTTTGTTTGCCCAACTGAAATCACAGCGTTCAGCGATCGCTACTCTGATTTCTCAAGCAAAAACACTGAAGTGCTGGGTATTTCAGTAGACAGCCAATTCAGTCACCTGGCTTGGATCCAGACCGCACGCAATCAAGGCGGAATCGGCGATATCAACTATCCGCTCGTTTCAGACCTGAAGAAAGAAATTTCCACTGCTTACAACGTTCTCGATGACGCTGAAGGCGTGGCTCTGCGTGGTTTGTTCATCATCGACCCAGAGGGTGTGATCATGCACGCCACGATCAACAACTTGCCTGTTGGCAGGAATGTTGACGAGACCCTGCGTGTACTTCAAGCGTTCCAGTACGTGCAGTCCAACCCAGATGAAGTCTGTCCAGCCAACTGGACACCAGGCGAGAAGACCATGAAGCCTGATCCCAAGGGCAGTAAAGAGTTTTTTGCTGCAATCGGCTGATCAATACTCCAATGACCCTGTAAATTCTCTGATTTACAAGGAATTGAGCGCATAGAAGCTAATCATTGAGTTCACGGGGTAGGTCACTGATCTATCCCGTTTTTTCATGTCTCGTTAATCCTTGTTGACGCAGATCACTTGTACTGCAGAGCAACACATGGTCCGGCACATCACTGAGCTGGATATGGAGTTCCGCAGCAAGACGCTCCATAGGGCAGCTATCGACACACGGCCAGGTAACGTCGATTCCTTCAGTCTGTATGACCGACACAGGACATTAGGGCAAGATCCACCTCATGTTTTCGATGGGTTTGAGGAGACTGGAAGGCTTAAGTGTTCCAATTGGCATTAATACTGGCCTTTATCTTCCAGCAGAATTGAATATTAGCCATGAGGCCTAGGAAGCCGTATCAAGCTCCTGAACAACAACATCCTTCGATCCACTGCCCTGAAGAAGTGCTTCAAGGCCCGTGTTTAAATCATTCGCCATCGCTACACGACTTCCATCGCTGACAACTACGCGCGTTAGGGTCGGCAACCCACCACGACGTGCTCTTAAATAAATTGGTTCGACATAGAGAAGAGCGTTCCCAAGTGGCAACACCAAAAGGTTGCCTTGCACAACTTGCGAGCCCGCGCGATCCCAGAGACCAAACTGTTGGCTAATTTCGGGATTCTGATTAATCAAAGCCTGAATCTGTTCAGGCCCAAAAATCGGTACATCACTTGGGAAACGCAGTAGAATCAGTTCTCCGTAATGATCTGCATCGCTTCTGGCTGCCAACCAACCGGAAAGGTTGGGACGAGCTAGTGGAGTAAGCGGCTGCAAAAGCAAGAATTCAGAGTCCAAACTGCGCTTTAATTGAGCCGTTATATGATACGGAGCAACAGGAATCTGCGTCTTTCCATACAGCTCTTTGGGAACCTGCCAAACGTCATCTCCACTATAAAAAATGCGTGGATCCGTAACGTGATAACGGAGTAATTGTTGCACCTGTAGTTCAAACATGGAACTAGGAACCATGAGATGCTGACTCAAAGCCGTGGGCATTGCCTCCAAGGGTTGGAACAACTCGGGAAACACCTTCTGCCAACCAAGAATCATCGGGTCGTCAGGCTCACTCACATAAAGATGAACTGTTCCGTTGTAGGCATCAACAATCGCCTTCACGGAGTTGCGCACATAACGCATCTCTTGTCCGTCTGGAAGCGTTGATGCATAGGGATAGGTATTGGAACTGGTATATCCATCAACAATCCAATACTGATGTTGATTCTCCTGATACTGATCAAGACCAGACTCCATGGGAACAGAAACAAGATAAGGATCACCTTTCAACTGCAAAAATGGTGCCAAAGCATTGACACGCTGTTTAACATCACGTCTCAGCAATAAACGTGAATCAGTCTTCAATACACCCGTATTCAGCAACCTGGGATCCCGGATATAAATCGATGCAGCAATTCGCTGTCCTAAAGATGCAAGAGGAACGCCCGCTCTCCCTGAATAATGGTTGTAGGTATTTTCATCGCCTTCTGGATGATCGAACTCCTCAATTTGCGTTGGCGCAACGGCATAGGGAGAAGGTAGCATTCCAAAATAGAGAGCAGGCCGACCAATTGGTACATTCTTTTTGACATCGGCGCGACTAATACCAAGAGTTTCGTTGCCATTAATACGCTCTGAACGACCGATATCACTAATAAAATAATCAGGGAGTCCGTCTGCTGCACGTGAGTTCACTGGACTCAAGGTGAATCCAAAACCATGCGTAAAGACGAAATGACGGTTTTGCCAGGTCCGTGATCGCTTGGGGAGCGCTGCCTGGTCGAGTTCACGAGCAGCAAGGATCACCTGCTGGCGTTCAAGTAAATCAGGACGCAACGGATAGCGATCAACCGCTGCATTGGTAAAGCGGTAGTAAACCCTGAGCTGCTGAAGCTGCCGATTGGTCGCAAGCAGCGGTTGGCTATCCCACAACCGAATATTGCGCAAGGTACTCAAACCGTCTTGAAGATCTTCAGGGCTCAATCGAGGCGAAGGATCGAAAGGCTCAGTCTCAATTGCATCCAATTGGTAAGCGTGACGGGTGGCCTCTATCGCTCGACTGATATAAGGGCGCTCGAGCTGTAATTCTCGGGGACGCACCACAAGCCAGTGCATCAAAGGGAACAACACCATCTCCAAGGCAAACGAAGCCACAGCAATTGAGGCCAAGATGAGCCGTATTTGTTGGCGCCGAAGACTGGAAAAGGGTGAAGGCAAAACAACAATCGCCAACACAAATAGCGCAACAGCGGCCACAGATCGGAGAGGGAGCAGCAGATGAACATCAAGCCAACCGGCGCCTGCAACAATTCCATCCTGAGTCCAAAGCAACTGGTGCCTTGAGAGCCACATCAATCCAGAGCAGGTCATCAGCACCAAGGCAAAACCAGGTCTCAATCCATGTCGCTGCCGCACAGTTAATCCTGGAAAAGCCCAATCACTGAGACAAGTTGAACGTGTTAATCGACTCCATAAAGCTGTACTCAAGGTGAGTGAAAGCTGCAAAAGTACTAACTCGAGTGCCAGCGCGATCGCAGAAAAACGACCCAAACCAAAGCTCACATCCGAACCGAGCATGGGTTCAACTCGTCCCATATCAGGAATCGATAAAGCAAGACTCCAAAGTCCCCAACTGCGCGCAACGATCAAACAAAGACACACGCTTCCGTAAACCTGGGCCAGACCTAAACGACGGCTGCGCGTAAGGCCGAACAGAATCAGGGTCAGCAACAGAATCGACAAGCTCAGCAATGGCCAACCTGTCGAAAAGGGAAGGCTCCACCAGTAGGACAGTGAAAAAGGTTCGTTCCAAGCCAGCCAGGCCAACCGTGTATCGATTGCAAGGACAGATAGCAAAACCAGGAGGCATGCAATCAAGCTGAAGCCAAAGCGATATCCGGTTAAGACAGGTTTTTTCTCAGCTTTTAAAGATTCAGGTAAACGCAGCCAAGACTGACGCCAAAGCGCACAACCCCCGACAAATAGAAATGCAAACAGTGCGCCAGCTATTTGAAGTAATAGGCGTTTTCGATAAACAGAGCCGAAGTCGAATTGATCGAACCAGTACCACTCCACCTGGAGCCTGGAGACAATCACAATCAAGGGGATCAACAAGATCCCAAAGCGCCCTAACGTCCAGATGATCTTTGCCACTGGAGTAGAGCGAATCAAGTCATGGCTGGCTTGTGAGCCAGAGGGGATTGGCTGAGGGGTTGATCAAGACCTGCCAAATCATAAAAACGCGAACTCGATAGGGTTTCTTCGGCAATCAAGGCCTCCACAAGACGGTCCATCACCTCGCGACGCGACTCCAACAAGGCGATCGCCTCGTTGAGAGCTTGGATTGCAAGTTGGCGAACACAAGCATCAATCGCTTTACCAGTGCTCTCTGCATAGGAAGGACGGGTCTGAATTAAATCTCTGCCTAAAAACACCTCCTGGTCTCCCCCTTCAAGGGCGACGGGCCCTAAAGAAGAAAATCCAAAGCGAGTCACCATTTCTCTGGCGAGATGAGACACCATTTGAAGGTCTCCGCTCGCTCCCTGAGTGATCTCACCAGGTCCAAACACGACCATCTCTGCAGCACGACCACCAAGTGCCATCACAAGACGCGCCCGCAAATAAGCTTTGCTCACCAGGCCGGAATCAATCACCTCCTCATCAGGGAAAAATCGGGTAAATCCGCCCACACCGCCACTACGTGGGAGCAGAGTCACCTTGTCCACGGGATCAGCGTGAGGTGTATGAGCTGCCACCAAGGCGTGGCCAATTTCGTGATAAGCAATCAAGCGTTTCTTGGCACTGTCTTGCAGTGGAGACGCGGATAAGCCCATCGTGATGCGTTCCAACGCAACTTCTAACTCTGAGCTCCCCACAAAAGAGCGCTCATGACGTGCCGTCAGGATGGCGGCCTCATTGATGAGGTTGGCCAAGTCAGCACCTGAAAAGCCTGGTGTTCTTAAGGCCCAATCAGCCAAAGAGACTTCGTCTGAGAGGGGTCTACTTCGGGCATGGACCGAAAGAATCGCTTCACGCCCTTTGCGATCAGGCAGGTCGACATGGATACGACGATCGAAACGGCCTGGACGCATCAAAGCTGTGTCCAGAACATCAGCTCTATTGGTGGCCGCTAGCAGGATCACACCTGAATTATCCGCAAAACCATCCATTTCAGTCAGCAACTGATTCAGGGTCTGCTCGCGCTCATCATTTCCTCCCCCAATTCCTGCACCGCGTTGACGGCCCACAGCGTCAATTTCATCGATAAAAATGATGCAAGGCGACTTTTCCTTGGCCTTGCGAAACAGATCGCGAACGCGGCTGGCACCAACGCCCACAAAGAGCTCAACAAACTCAGATGCAGCGATCGAGAAAAATGGAACGCCAGCCTCTCCAGCGATGGCTTTAGCAAGCAAGGTTTTGCCCGTTCCTGGTGGTCCCACCAAGAGAACACCCCGGGGGATCCGGGCTCCAAGACGGATAAAACTCTCCGGTTGCTTCAGAAAGGTCACGACCTCCTGAAGTTCCTCCTTGGCTTCGCTGATCCCAGCGACGTCCTCAAATCGAACGGTGATTTCATCTTGAGGGCGGATCCGCGCTTGACTGCGACCAAAGCCCATGGCCTTGTTTGCCGCCTGCGCTGAGCGACGAAGAAGAAAGGAAAGACCGATCACAATCAAGGCGATCAGGGCCAAGTTTCCCGCCAAACCAGCCAATGCTTGTTCCTGACGAACATCTTTGACCGTTAGGGGAACACCAGCAGATTCAGCTGTGCGCAGGATTTGCTGATCGTTCGCCAGCGTGGAAACAGTGGCATTGCGGCCGTCGTCGTATTGAACGATCACTTCCCGCCGAGCAGGAACCAACTGCAGATCTTTGACTTTTCCCTCTGAAATTTGTGTCAATAACTCGCTGTAACTCGGCGGTGGATCCGATTTGAAACGAGCAAAAGGATTGGTGGGCCTTTCCTTGGTATCCCCCCCAGATGCCTGGGAGACAATGATTTCACGATCTTCCTGACCTGAACTCACACCGTTCCTGCGATCTATTAAGAGTAGCGATTTGACGAGCGGACTCTCGAAAGGAGAATATGGGCCTTTGCAAGAGTTCCGGCTGCAATGGCTGTACCGAAGAAGAAAACCTCAAAGAGCAAGCGCAATCAACGGCATGCTGTTTGGAAAGCAAAAGCTGCCACTGCTGCACAACGTGCCATGTCAATCGGCAAGTCGGTCTTGAGTGGTCGTGCTCAAGGTTTTGTGTATCCGGTTGCTGATGCTGATGACAGCGAGGACTGAATTCATTTCAAGGTGATCTCACGAACAGCGCGTTGGTTGGTGAGATCAATCACAACATCGGATTGATGCAGATCCTGCAACCAAGGAGCTGGAAACACAGTTTCAATCATCCGAACAAAATTTTGAACAGCTGTTTGAGGCACTTGAACACCAGTGGTCTTGGCCTGAGTCTCCACCTGCTGTCGTTTCCAAAGCCGGCTTGATGTTCCGCTTTGAGATTTGAGGTGCCAGAGCTTATCGATTCGATTCCAGATCGGTACGTAGTCAGGGATGAGCCGAATCAACTGCTCGCGATACAACAACTCTTCCGTCGTGAGTTCCAGCGAATCGATGGTCTCAGCAACAGGCGGCTCGGTGGTGGAATTCTGATCAAAAGAGACCTCGTCGGAAACGTGAACGCCAACGAACCATCCTTCAAAAACAACTAAATCTGGAGTGGAGCGAACCCATTCACTGCGATCTCCTCGACCTTGACGTAGGGATTTATCAAAGCGAGGGGCGTACAACACTCCTGTCTCTCGCCAACGGTCGAGAGCTGTAGCCATCAGTTCCAAATCATGACTGCCAGGTATGGCCCTGGGCACTCCCCACGGATTTCCTGCCATCCGTCGATCAAGCTCCGGACCAGGCCAATAAAAATCATCGATCGAAAGAAACGCGATCGACCACCCCAACTCGGAACTCGCTTGAACAAGCCAATCACAAAGCGTGGTTTTCCCGCATCCAGGGAGTGCACTCAATCCGAGCAGAGGACGACCACCGCTCTCTAAGAGGCTCTCTGCCTGCGAAAGCAGTGGCAATGCCACGCCCAGCAACCATTCATCCTTCACTTCTGCAGGCCAGACACGACGGGCAAGCTCGAAGCCACCGCGTTGCTGCCAATGGCTCCACCAGAGATCTGGATCTGTCCATCCCAAGGTTTCAAGGAGCAAAGACAGACCTTTGGGAGCCATTTGCGACGAATCAGGAGCCAAGCTTGAAGGCCTCAAAGACGACTGAAAACACGCAACCAATCCGGATGTTGTCGAGGGCTAGCCACCCCAGGGGCCATGGTTCTTGCTTGACATAGGTACGTGCTCGAATCAGCAGCTCAATCACAACCACCATCAAGAAAACGACTACGGGGCGTTGGCCGATCTTTTGAAACCAATACATGGTGAAGTTGCTGCCCAAAAGGAACCCCAGCAGCAGGGAGAGAACACCCAGGCTGCGGCGACGCCAAGATCCAGTTAGCGCTCGTGTGAGTTGAACACCAATCCGTCGCTGAAACTGTTCATAGCGGGTGAGATGGGTCGTCATCAATCCGTTAAGACGAGAAGCATCTGTAAGTACTCCAGCGTGACAAAGCCCTCGACACAAGGGGGGCCGCTCGAAACACTGCATGAAACCTGGGCACTTCCAAGATGATCCAGGACCGCCACGGCCTGATCTTGATAATGATCAAGCTCCTGATCCCATGGGGAAGGCATCAGAAGACAACGCAGGCCAGCGCTTCTTGCCGAGAGAAGACCCGGTGTTGAATCCTCAAAGGCCAGAGCCTCAGCCGGATCGGTGTGGCTGCGTTCTAACGCTTTCAGATAAGGCTCAGGACCGGGTTTGTGCCTTGATACATCATCGGCACTGATCACCCCAGCAAACGGATGGTCGCCGCCAGGAAACAAAGTGCCTAACAGCGCGGAGACGGAAGGACCGCCGCTGCTGGTCACAATCCATTGAGCAATCGCACGTTGCTCAAGCTCACGAAGCAGTCTTTTGACGCCTGGGCGAAACGACACAGCTCCGGCACGCACTGCATCGAGATAGTGACGCTGTTTGGAAACGCGTAGCTGAGCAAACTGCGCATCACTCAAGACGTCACCCTGCTGCTGCGCAAAGGTTTTCATCCGAAGGCCACCACCAGGAATGCTGAGCAAACGCCTGTAGGTCTCTGGATCCCAGGTCCACTTCAAACCCTGTTCAGCGAAAGCTCGATTGAAGGCTGGTCGATGTCCATCCATTTCAGTGTCTGCAAGGGTGCCATCCACATCCCAGAACACGGTCTTCAAGACAGGCATGACAGCCATGCAATTAATGGCAACAGCTTGAAGGACGAAGCACAATGCAGGCTCCTTGAGCACCTGCCCGTTGCCGTCTGCCGCCTCGATTCAGCAATGGCAACTACCCAGGGGGATTGATCTCACGGCTCTGCAGGCAGTGCCCCTTCCTCTGCCCCTCCTTGCCCTGTTGTCCCGGCGAGGTCTAAGAGAACCAGCTCAGGTGAATGCACTGCTAAACGATTCACCCTTACCCAAGCCTGATGGTCACTTCCCTGACATGAAGAAGGCGGTCCATCGCTTACATCAGGCCTGTTTAAAGGCAGAGCGCGTTGCGATTTGTGGCGACTACGACGCTGATGGCATGACAAGCACAGCGTTGTTGTTGCGCACCCTGCGCACCTTGGGAGCGGAACCGCAAGCAGCGATTCCAAGCCGTATGGCTGATGGCTACGGCTTGAACTGTTCGATGGTGAATGAACTCCACAACTGTGGAGTCCGCCTCATTGTCACTGTCGATAACGGAGTGGCTGCTCACGAGGCCCTGAATAGAGCTGAAGAGTTGGAGATGGAGGTGGTGCTCACCGATCACCACACGCTCCCAAAGACACGCCCAAAAGCTCTCGCGTTGATTCATCCGGCCACAACGCCAGACCACTCTCCCTATCGGGGATTAGCAGGCGTTGGGCTCGCGTATGTGCTTGCGCGCGAACTCGCAGAACGCATGCGCCAACCCGCTGCTATCGCCAGTGCTCGTGATTTGTTTTGCATTGGAACGGTGGCCGACATGGCACCTCTGACAGGCGCGAATAGGACACTCCTGAGAGAAGGGTTGCTTCATCTCCATCGAAGCAAGTGTCCGGGTGTACGCGCCCTGCAGCAACTTGCAGGACTCGGCGATCGACCACTGCGCGCCGATGACATCGGTTTTCAACTGGCCCCCAGAATCAACGCGGTGGGACGCATCGGCGATCCCCAGCTGGTGGTGGATTTGCTCACGGCAGAGGACCAAGACAGCGCCATTGAGCTGGGTCGTCAATGCGACAGTCTCAACCGACAGCGGCGGGAACTCTGCGATGCCATTGAGGCCGAAGCATTGGCCTTATTGGAGTCTGACCGTGATCCACTACCACCCTTTCTGCTTCTCGCGCAAGGCCACTGGCATCACGGTGTGATTGGCATCGTTGCTGCACGGCTGATGGACCGATTTCAACGCCCAACCGCCTTGCTGGCTGCTGATGGGGATGGCCTCATGCGGGCTTCGGTACGGGCACCCGAAGGGTTTGCTGTCGACAAGGCACTAGACCACTGCACCAACCTCCTGGAACGCCATGGCGGCCACCCCGCCGCAGGGGGCTTCACCGTGAAGGCCGAACATGTGCATCGCCTGCATGAGGCGCTCAATGTCTTGGCTCTGTCTTGGATCCAAACCCGTGGAGAAGGACTTCTGGTGGAACCAGAAGCACTGTTATCGCTCTCAGCGATCAATCACGACCTTTGGTCAGCGTTGCTGTCTCTTGAACCCTTTGGCATTGGCCATCCAGCCCCTCTGTTTTGGTCGAGAGGATGCCAGGTGACATCACAACGATTGCTCCGCGGCGGGCACCTGAAACTCACCCTGGCTCAGGACGACTGTGAGCGGGAAGCCATCGCCTGGCGCTGGCAACAAACCGAGCCCCTGCCAGCCACGGTTGATGTTGCGTTTCGGATCAGCCTCAACCGCTGGCAGGGAGAAGCAAAACTGCAGCTCGACATTCAGGCGCTTCGAGAACATCATGCCTGCTTAGATCTGCTCCGCGGCCCAGGGGTTTATCGCTGCACAAGCCCCGCCGCTTCTAGCGTAGAGATTCAGAACCCCACAGGAGAGCGACTGTCTGGATCGGTGAACAGCAAAGGAGTTTTCGAAAGTGAAGACAAAAGGGCAAGCCACCCTTACGTTGCTGACCTCATTCAAGACGCTTGCATTGGCCTCGGCCTCCTTCCATGACTTCTGAACTCAAATCCACCAGCTCACGGTTCCTGGGCACAGCGGCGGTTTTCAACGAGATCAGTCGACTTGGGCGCCACTTCATTGGCTTGCTGGTTGTTGGCGTCTTGATCGGCCTGGCGTGCCTCCCACTGAATCTTGTTGATCGCATTCAGGAGTGGCTCTTCCAGTTCCTGCCAACAACCGGCGAAAACCCGTGGACCTCGATCGGTCTGCTGATTGTGTTCACTCCTGTGGTGGTAATGCCAATCCTGTTAATTCTTCAGCGGGGACCGTGGCGTGCAGGTGCTGGATCAGGAATTCCATCCACGATGAACGCCCTGGGAGATCCTTCGTTGATGCCCAGTGCGATGGAAGCAGGCAGCACAGTGCACAGAGGAATTCTGTGGTCGCTGGCAACAGCAGCCATGTTTCCTCTGGGACGGGAAGGCCCGGTGGTGCAATTTGGCTCTGCTGTGGCACGCGCCTGTCAGAAACGTTGGCCCAATTGGATGCCAGCTCTGACTGAACGGCAGATGGTTGCCATCGGCGGAGGTGCTGGCCTAGCCGGCGGCTTCAACACCCCCCTACTTGGTGTTGTCTTCATGCTTGAGGAGCTCACCGCTGAATATTCAATCGTCACGATCTGGCCAGCTTTGCTGGTGTGCATCGCCGCGGCTGGTTTTTCGAACCTTGGAGGGGAGCCGATCTTTGGCTTAGGTCTTATCAATGTGTTTGCACCCGAAAGTGAACAACTCTTGCTGGCCGTGCCGATCGGAATCGCCGCTGGACTTGTCGGTGGATTCTTTAACCGTGGTCTGGTTTGGTCCACATCGCGTTTAGCTCCAATGGTGCGACAACGTCCCCTGCGCACCGGCCTATTCCTTGGCGCAGCACTCAGTCTGCTCGCCTTGTTGAGCTGGGGAACTAGCACTGCGGACGGTGAAGCACTCGTGAAGCAACTCCTCGAGCGAGGCTTACCAGAATTGGGGTCGGATCACAGCAATGTCCGCTCAGGACTCGTGAGCATTTGGATCACGGTGGTCCGGGTGATTGGCCCCATGCTCGCCCTAGCACCAGGAGTGCCAGGCGGATTGATCGACCCATCACTCACCTTCGGTGCCGTACTCGGTTACAGCACCTGTGCGGTGATTGGATTCAGCACCCAAGTGGGTGTAGGTCTTGGACTAGCGGCAGGACTAGCTGGTGCCACCCAACTGCCGCTGGTCTCGCTCATTTTTTCCTGGCGACTGGTGGGCGATCAACAGTTATTTGCAGGAGCTTGTCTCACGGCCATCATTGCCGCTTACACCGGACGGCTGGTCTCCAGAACACCGGTGTATCACGCTCTCGCAAAGCTTCAGAGAGCTCCGCGCCTGTAGAAGAGGATGAAGATCACAGCTGGGCCAGCAAGCGTGATCAGAGCGAGGGCCCCAAAATTTGCAATCAGGTGGATATCAAATCCCATGGGAGGAAAGCAGTTGATCAGCATGATGCCTCCAAAAGGGTACGGGGCGTTCCCCCGCATTGCCTTTGAAGAGAGGTATCACTGTGATGCCTTGTCACAGCACCATTGAAATTGAACCATGAGCCGCCCTCCCCTTCACTGGTCCTGCCTGAGTCAATGCGGTGCTTGTTGCAGGCTCGCTCCGGCGGAACGACCGGAAGCGCTTGAAGCGCTATCGGACGAGCAGCAAACGATCTACCTAGAAATGGTGGGAGAAGACGGTTGGTGTCGACATTTCGACAAGGGTGGTCGGCGCTGCAGAATTTATGAGAACCGACCTGACTTTTGCCGGGTGACTGGTTTATCCGATTTATTTGCAGTACCAGCCGAGGAGGTCAATGCGTTCGCCATTGATTGCTGTCGACAGCAAATTCGCTCGGTTCATGGCGGAAGAAGCCTGGAACTGCGTAAGTTCGAGCGGTTGATTCGCTCACCTCAGGATTCCGATGACTGAAGCAGGTAGCGACAGCAAGCTTGGGTTCAACGCCATTTTGCTGAGCACCTTCACCACCGTTTTTTTGGCTGAATTGGGTGATAAAACCCAATTAGCCACTCTCCTTCTTTCGGCCCAATCCGGCGAACCATGGTTGGTGTTTATCGGGGCCGCGCTGGCATTGATTTGTTCAAGCCTGGTAGGAGTTCTGGTGGGACGTTGGCTCTCCACCATCCTTCCCCCAGAACGGCTGGAACAAATGGCAGGTTTGCTGATGGTGGGACTGGGTTTGTGGCTGGGAACTCAGGCCTTGAAGTCACTGTTAGAGACCCAATCACTCTGAAATTGTTATGGACTTCACCCTTCTCATTTCCACTTTTGTCACCGTGTTCCTGGCAGAGCTCGGTGACAAAACCCAATTAGCAACAGTTGCTATTAGCGGCACATCCAATCGCCCCTTAGCGGTGTTTCTCGGATCATCCAGCGCTTTAGTACTCGCGAGCTTGATTGGCGCTGTCGCGGGAGGATCCTTATCGGCTGTGATTCCAGCTGACTGGTTGCAACTAATTGCCTCAACTGGGTTTCTAGTGATCGGGGGCCGCCTGCTCATGCCCATGCTCCAAGCCGGACTGGGATCCACCCAGGCCGAGGACTAAGGGACGAATCGCGCACAGTCGAGCGATTAGAGTTGGACTGTCATTCACTGTTTGCACTACAAGTCTTCGAGTGCTGCGGTTTTGATTCAACTCCCGGTCCTGAAGGCCGGTTTCTTGCATGCTCCGATGAAATTCACGGTCGCCGACCTTCTCGATCAGGTCCCCCATGACGGTTCCGTTGAGGTCAGCAAGCTCGAAAAGATTCTCCGATTAACCAATCGAGCGGATAAACAATCTCTCGGCATTGCGCTGAAAGCGCTTGATCGACTTGGTGTTCTGAGCCTTGAAGAGGAGAGTTCGGTCTCCAGAGAAGACGACATTGGTTTGATTGAAGCCCGTTTGCGCTGCAGCAGCAAAGGGTTCTGTTTTGCCATTCGTGATGACGGCGGTGAAGACGTCTACATCCGTGACCATCAGCTGAATCACGCTTGGAATGGTGATCGCGTGTTGGTGCGCATCATCCGTGATGCAGGCCGCCGTCGATCTCCAGAAGGGGGGGTGCAATGCATTTTGCAGCGAGCCACCACAAGTCTTCTGGCTCAAGTGGAACAACAGGATGAGCGACTTCTCGCCGTTCCCCTCGATGATCGTGTTCTCGCCTCCATCGAGTTACCCGAAGGAGATAGCAACTATCGAGTCGAGGGACCAGCCACATCAGTGGTTGAAGTGCAGCTCGATCGATACCCGATCGCTCAACACCCAGCCCGTGGTCATGTGGCCCGTTCGCTGCCACTCAACGGTGGTGTCGATGCTGATCGAGATCTTTTACTCACGAAAGCCCACCTACATAACAGGGCAACTGTCCCAAGAACAACGATTAAGGCTCCAGTCGATAAACGACGCAAAGACCTCACCGATCAGCCCTGTTTACTCTTGAACAATTGGGTGATTGATGGTGCTCCCCAGCTACCAGCAGCCCATGTCATCCCCCATGAAGGTGGGACCCAGCTGTGGATTCATGCTCCTGCTGTCGCTGAACGCGTGAACCCCGGAAACAGTCTTGATCAATGGCTGTGCGAACAAAGCGAAGCTCTTTGTTTGGGCAATAAGTGGATTCCACTACTGAGTCCCAACCTCTCCAAAGCGGCAGCGTTCAACGTTGGAGAATCACAAGCGGCAGTGAGTGTTCGCATTGATTTCGACGCTGAAGGCAGCGTTCAAGACTGGGAATTCTGTTTGACACAGATTCGGCCTGTCGCAGAAGTGACCTCGGAAGCCTTAACGGCCTTGGCAGGGCGCAAGCCCCGTTCTCGCGCGATTCCAGCAGCACTGAAACCAATCAAAGATCACATCGGACAACTCGAGACACTGATCTTTTGCGCCAAAGCTCTGCACGCCGCAGAGTTAAGACAGGGCCTAATCGAATTAGATCTTCCAACCCCTGATTTGGAAACGCTGGGAGACCTCCGAGCCGCCGAACCTGATGGTGGCAATCGTCAGTGGATTGAACCCCTGAGAGAAGAGGATCCCTTCTCAATCCTGGCTGTTTTCCTTCGAGCAGCGAATGCCACTTGGACTCAGCATTGCCTGGATTTCAATCTTCCAGCCCTGGTGCTTCAAGCCAATGATCCCGAAAGTGGATCGCTGAATGACGTCGCCAAAGCAGCCATTGCCTTAGAGCTGCCGATCTCCCTGGATGAAGAAGGGACCACCTCGGCGTCCGAACTCGCGCAAGCCTTGATTACAAGTCCATCGAGACGGGTGCTCAACCTGCAGCTGCGACAGACCCTTCCAGATCCTCAATTCCGCTTCATCCAGTCGAAAGCCAAGCAAATCGCTCTCACCAATGAAAACAATGAATCGGTCACTGAGACAGAACAAGGTGATGAAGAGCTCGACAAAGCAGCAGACATTGATGCGATCACTCCTCCTACTCAGGATGGGGCGACTCCGTTATTGGCGCCTTGGTGCTGTCCCACCCTGCATTACGCCGATTTATTGAACCAACAGGTGTTGTGTCAGCTTCTCAACGACGGCAAAGATCGTCCAAGCGTTCGCCAAAAAGAAACGGTCAACTTGGGCAGCAAAGGTGCCGCTTCAACGATGACCTGGCCACTCTTCAGTGGATCTCTTCAACAACGATTGCAGGAAATCCTTCCAGAACGCAAACTTCAACGTCTCAATTCTCGGCGTCGCCAACAAGCTGAGCTTTCTAGAGATGTGATTGCGATGGCGCAAGCACGAAGCGCCGAACCGATGCTCGACCACGAGCAACAAGGTGTGATCAGCGGCGTTCAAAGTTATGGGTTCTTCGTCGAAATTGCCCCCTCCATGGTGGAGGGTTTGGTGCATGTCAGCTCCTTGAACGACGATTGGTACGAATACCGTTCGCGCCAAAATCGGCTTGTGGGTCGTCGTAATCGTCGCGTTTACAAACTTGGAGATCCCGTCACAGTGCGTGTAACCAAGGTGGACGTCCTGCGCAATCAGATCGACCTAGACATCGTGATGTCAAAGGAAGAAGCAGAGGACGAGTCCCCGATGCCCGTGGCCGTGAGTGAGGATTAAGGACGTGTCGCTGTTGGAGCAACCTGATCGTCCTTATGTCCTTGGGGTGAGCGGCGCCTCAGCCCAACCGCTTGCTGAGAGGGCCCTACAACTGTTGCTTCAGCAGGAACGCAGCGTTCACCTGATCATGAGTCGTGGTGCTCATGAGGTTTGGCTCGCTGAACAATCCATCCAGGTCCCCGTCGATCCTGAGCTTCAGGAACGCTTTTGGAGATCTCGGCTGAATGTTCAAACAGGATCATTGATTTGCCATCGCTGGGGAGATCAAGCCGCAACGATTGCCAGTGGAAGTGTGGCAACCCGAGGCATGGTGATTGTGCCTTGTTCGATGGGAACCGTGGGGCGTATTGCGGCAGGAGTGGCCAGTGATCTGCTCGAACGTTGTGCTGATGTTCATCTCAAGGAAGGACGCCCCCTGGTGCTGGCACCAAGAGAAATGCCATGGAGCCTGATTCATCTCCGCAACCTCACAACTCTGGCTGAAGCGGGAGCAAGAATTGCACCACCGATTCCTGCTTGGTACAGCCAGCCCCAAAATCTCAGCGAGATGGTGGATTTCTTGGTGGTGAGACTCTTCGACTCTCTTGGTGAGGATTTAGGGCCTCTGAAACGTTGGCAGGGGCGCCAGCCATGACAGCTCTTCAACGCTTGCTGCTGATTCCCTGTCTGAGTCCAGTGGTATTGATGCTGTTGATCGCCTCACTCAATCTCGGACAAGCGTCATCGTTGCGAGTGCTCACATGGAGATTGCCCAGCTTGCCGATTGGGGCCTGGATCGCTGTTGCAACGATCTTGGGATCGGGCGTCAGCGCTGTGGGTGGATTGGCAATGGTGACCTCGAGCCCCGTACTGCGTCGAGAGGTTCGACGGCCGGCAACAGGACCCCATGTTCAAGATCCGTTGCCTCGTGAGCAACCACATGAGGCCAGAACAGCTCAAGCCACGCCCTGGCCTGAACGTGACGTGCGCGATCCAGCCCCAACCGTCTCAGTGCCCTTCAGGGTGGTGCATCGAGGCAACCAAGCCAACGCAACACCAACCCAAAGCCAAGACACCAATCCGTCTACTGCTACTGCAAGAGGAGCAGCAGACTCTGATCCTGACGATTGGAATCGAGAGATTGGCGATGATTGGTAGAGAAAGCACTGGGCTGTCTACAGTTCGCCCAGCAATCAAAGTCCGGTGAGCGAAACTCCCGAAACACCCAAAGCTGCAGCCAAACCAGCGGCAAAGCCGGCAGCAAAACCTGCCCCGAAGCCCAAGCTGGAGGACAAGCCCTTTCAAGCGTTCATTAAGGACGATCTCATCCCATCCCTCAGCAAAGCGCTTAGCAGCAACTATCAGATCAACGCCTCGATCGATTTAATCGAGGGCGATCGTCCTGTTGTGGGAGGCCAATGCTGGATGGTCATGGGTGAGTTGCCGGGCGATCGGCGATTCTGGGTTTGTTTTGAATCGGATTCGATCACATCTGGTAAAACCATTGCTCTTGCCGAGTCCGGAACGGAGCCCAGCCTGCTGGAGTCGTTTTTGATCGATGAGAAGCGCATCAATCTGGCTCTTCTGCAGTCCCGTTTGCTGCAGCGCCTGAATGGCCAGAAATGGCTGGGTGGGAATTAACTGAGAGCTCTTAACAGTGGAGGCGGGGTTTCCAGAGGGCGACCTACGATGAGAGGTACTTACTGACGCAACTGATGGTGCCTCCAACAGCCGTGACGGAAGCCACAGCAGCACCAGGGTCCAACGTAACGGCGAAAGACCCGGAGAAGGACACGATCCTCACCCCTCGTTTTTACACGACAGATTTCGAGGCGATGGCCGCGATGGATCTGCGTCCGAATGAGGCAGAACTAGAGGCCATCTGCGAAGAATTTCGAAAGGATTACAACCGCCATCACTTTGTACGCAATGGCGAGTTTGATGGAGCTGCAGATCAGCTCGATCCGGCAACACGGAAAGTATTCGTTGAATTTTTAGAGCAAAGTTGCACGTCTGAATTTTCAGGGTTTTTGCTTTACAAAGAGCTCAGTCGTCGGATCAAAACCAAAAATCCCCTACTAGCCGAATGCTTCTCCCATATGGCGCGAGATGAGGCTCGGCATGCCGGCTTCCTCAACAAGTCGATGAGCGATTTTGGCCTGCAGCTTGATCTTGGCTTTCTAACAGCAAATAAAAGCTATACATTCTTCAAACCAAAATTTATTTTTTACGCCACATATCTTTCTGAAAAAATTGGTTACTGGCGCTACATCACCATTTTCCGCCATCTTGAACAGAATCCAGATCATAAAATTTTCCCAATCTTCAACTTCTTCGAAAATTGGTGTCAGGACGAAAATCGCCATGGTGATTTCTTTGATGCGTTGATGAAAGCGCAACCAGACACTGTGAGGGGACTACGTGCACGACTGTGGTGCCGCTTCTTTCTGCTTGCGGTGTTTGCCACCATGTATGTGCGAGATGTCGCTCGCAAAGAGTTTTACGAAGCTCTGGGGCTGGATGCGCGGGAATACGACCGCTTGGTGATCGACAAGACCAATGAAAACACTGCTCGGGTGTTTCCAGTGGTCCTCGATGTCAAGAATCCTCGCTTTTTCGACGGTCTCGAACGCTTGGTGAACAACAACGCAGCGCTGAGCGCAGTGGATGCATCGCAAGCCCCTGCACCGATCAAATTGCTGCGCAAACTGCCCCATTGGGTGGCCAACGGAGCTCAAATGGCATCGTTGTTCTTAATGGCCCCGATCCGCAGCGATCAATATCACCCAGGCGTTCGTTGAGAGGGACCTATCGACCAGCACCTCTGTCTGCGTTTCCTTCTGCGATTCTCCATAATCAAGGCTGATGCAGATGAGGGGCTTGGTCGATACCCATCCCGCTCTTAACCAGACATTCAATCTGGATCCGAGCCACACGCCCTGGAAAGATCGCCTGGAAACGCTTCTTCAGACAGGGGTCCGTGCTGGTGCGGATCTTGTAGAAGTGTTCCTAGAACGCACGGATCATTTAGGTGTGCTCGCCGAACAGGAACGCATCACAAGTGTGTCTCCATCTTTCGGAATGGGCGCAGGAATCCGCGTCTTCCTCGGACACCGAGACGGTTTCGTGAGCACGAACGATCTCAGTGAATCCGGCTTAGCCCAAGCGCTTGACCAAGCCTTGGCCATGCTCGAATTGGAGCACAATGCTCTCCAGCATGATCGAGGCTTTCAGGGGCTCCATCCACTCAGAGATTTTGGGGTCAACAAAGACACCTGGCTCACTCAGTCCCCTGAGCTCAGTGAAATCACGCAGCGACTGCTGGAAGGAACAGCTCGTCTTGATCAGCTTGGAGAGCACCTGGAGGTGCGAAGAGGCAGCTTTTCACGGGATTGGCAAGAGGTTCTTGTGGCAGCCAGTGATGGGACCTATGCCCGCGACATCCGTCTGCATCAGTCCAGCGGCCTGAGTGTCCTGGCCGCAGATGGCGAGCATCGTGCAAACATCGCTCGCCGGTTTGGATCCAGCGATCGCCCTCATGACCTACGGGACTGGGATGTGGATGCAGCGGCCAACGAAGTGTGCACCAGTGCTGCAACCATGCTCCATGCCAATTACGTGGATGGAGGGCAGATGCCAGTGGTTCTCGCCAATCGTTTTGGAGGGGTCATATTCCATGAAGCCTGCGGCCATCTGCTCGAAACCACACAGGTTGAACGGGGAACGACCCCCTTTGCAGATCAAGTCGGAGAACTGATTGCCAACCCTGCAGTCACCGCGATTGATGAAGGTTTGAGTAGCGGTGCCTTTGGTTCCCTATCCATGGACGATGAGGGGATGGAATCACAACGCACGGTCTTAATCGAGCAAGGCGTCTTAAAAGGATTTTTGAGTGATCGTGCCGGTGAACTACGGACCGGTCATGTGCGTACTGGAAGCGGTAGGAGACAAAACCATGGTTTTGCTGCTGCAAGTCGCATGCGTAACACCTACATCGCTGCAGGTCCCCACAGCACTGACGAACTAATCCAATCCGTTGATCGTGGCCTCTATTGCAAATCGATGGGCGGTGGAAGTGTGGGACCAACCGGTCAATTCAATTTCTCTGTGGAAGAGGGCTACATCATTGAGAATGGACAACTGGGGCGTCCGGTGAAGGGAGCCACCTTGATCGGTGAAGCCAAGGAAGTCATGCCGAGGATTTCCATGTGCGCCAACGACCTCGATTTAGCCGCTGGATACTGCGGATCGGTGAGCGGCAGCATTTTTGTCACGGTGGGGCAACCCCACATCAAGGTTGATTCGATCACGGTGGGAGGCCGCTGACCATGACCCATACACCTCTCAATGTGGAAGAGCTCCGCGATCAGCTCCACGCCCTAGCGACCAGGGATGGAATCCGTCAATGGGATCTTGGAGCCAGCAGAGGCATGAATGCTTCGGTCCAAGTGGATCGAGGGGAAGCGAAGCAAATGAAGGCTGCTCAACGCAGTTCCATCACTGTGCGCGTTTGGAATGAGCAAGGACTGGTTGGTGTGACCAGCACCTCTGATCTGTCACCAGGAGGCCTCGAGAAGGCACTCAATGGTGCTTATCAGGCCAGTGCTTTTGGAAATGCAGAAGACATTCCAGGCTTTTCGCCACTCGCAACAGCACCGATCCCCGAGATTGATCGACCTCTCAAACCCTCTCAGAGCATTCAGACGTTGCTCAGCACCCTGAAAGATGTGGAAGGAGAACTCCTTGCTAAACACCCTGCAATCGAAACCGTTCCCTATAACGGCTTGAGCGAGGGCAATAGCGAGCGGATTTACCTCAACAGCGAAGGGGCGCTTCGCCACATGCAACGGACTCAGGCCAGCCTTTACCTGTATGCCCGTGCCGAAGAAAGTGGCAGAAAACCTCGCAGTGGCGGAGCTGTGCGCGTAGCGCTGGGAAGCGCTGATCTGGATCTGAGCGGCTGCATCAAGGAAGCAGCCGAACGCACAATCAGCCATCTCAACTACCAACCGATCGATACCGGTCGCTATCTGGTCTGCTTCACGCCAGAGGCTTTCCTGGATCTGCTCGGTGCATTCAGCAGCATGATTAATGCCCGTTCCATTCTTGATGGGATCAGTCTCAGCAGCAAGGAATCGCTCGGCCAACAACTGGCGGTGCCATTTTTTAATTTGCACGACAACGGTTTGCATCCCAATCACGTGGGAGCAGCTGCCTTTGATGGAGAAGGCACACCAACCAAACGCCTCTGTCTGATTGGCAACGGCAAGTTGGAGAATCTGCTCCATTCCGAGGCCACAGCTCGTCAGTTTGGTGTTCAACCCACCGGTCATGCCGGACTCGGAGCCAAGGTGTCCGTTGGTCCAGATTGGTTTGAAGTGAGTACAAGCGAAGAGGGCAGCAGTGCCGCTGCCCATCTCGACCATCGCAATACTCGGGATACTTTCGTATTGATCGAAAGTTTGAGCGCACTCCATGCAGGCGTAAAGGCGAGTCAAGGGGCCTTTTCACTTCCATTTGATGGCTGGCTCGTGAAAGATGGTGAGCGCATCTCTGTGGAAGCAGCCACGATCGCTGGCGACATCCGAGATGTTCTGAAAGGGATCGTTCACTTGGAACCCAATGAGGTGGTGACCCACCAAGGTGTGTCACCCCATGTGTGGGTGGATGGTTTGGCAATTACAGGCGAGGCCTGAGCTTCGCTCGATGAAGATTTTGTTTTGGGGAACTCCCGACTATGCAGTGCCAACCCTGGTCGCTCTGCATCAAGCTGGCCATACGCTCGTCGGAGTGGTCACCCAACCGGATCGACGCCGAGGGCGTGGTAAGTCTTTGATCCCCTCAGCGGTGAAAGCCAAGGCCCTTGAGATGGGGATCACCGTGTTCACGCCGGCACGGATCAAGCAGGACGAAGGCTGCCAAAGGCAACTTGCCGAGCTTCAAGCGGACCTATCCGTCGTGGTGGCATTCGGTCAAATCTTGCCGAAACGTGTGCTGGATCAACCGCCACTGGGGTGTTGGAACGGCCATGGATCCGTACTTCCCCGATGGAGAGGTGCTGGACCAATTCAGTGGTCCATTCTGGAAGGAGACCCCGAAACCGGCGTGGGTGTGATGGCCATGGAAGAGGGACTGGACACAGGACCTGTTCTGATTGAGCGAAACCTGCCGATTGGGTTACTTGAAAACGGCCACACTCTGGCCAAACGCATGAGCACTCTCACCGCTGAACTCATGGTGGAAGCGATGCCATTGATTGAATCAGCAGGACCGGGAACCGAGCCCGAACGCAGGGCTCGCCTCAAGGTGATCAACCAGGCTGATCGCCCAGGAGACGCGAGTTACGCACGCATGCTCACCAAACAAGATCACCAGATCGACTGGTCCGCCTCGGCACTCACCATTCATCGAAAAGTGATGGCGCTCTATCCAAATGCCGTAACGCTTTGGAACAACAAACGCCTCAAACTCCTCCATTGCGAACCCCTCATCGATCGACTGAAAGAGGAACTCAGCGCCGATGTACATCACCTGATCGGACGCTGGCCCACAGGAGGTCATCCTCCTGGGACAGTGTTGGAGTCTGTGAAGGGAATCGGGGTCGTCGTGAGCACGAGTGGCTGTCCGATCCTCGTTCGAGCCGCACAGCTCGAGGGGAAAGGGCGGAGCGATGGCGACTCCCTTCTTCAACAACTCAACGCTGCCCCCAATCAGCAATTCGGCACATTTACGTAACGGTTGAGCGTTACCGGCGATACGCCCTCGTGCTACGCGTGACTTGGCGGCGGCGCGAGGAGCCTCCCGAGCGGCGACCTCGTCCGCCGCTCAGGTCGAGGGGAGGAG
This sequence comes from Synechococcus sp. Cu2B8-bc1011, assembly GCF_047302735.1. Lineage (NCBI taxonomy): Bacteria > Bacillati > Cyanobacteriota > Cyanophyceae > Synechococcales > Synechococcaceae > Synechococcus > Synechococcus sp. Cu2B8-bc1011. Next base: position 1,736,346 of record NZ_CP138915.1, on the reverse strand, counting down.
CACTAAGAATGGTGGGCTCAAAGCCAGGAACATTCTCCCGACGCAAGGTCTCACCCGTCAGGCGCTCAATCGCCTTCAAAAGCAATGCCTCTTCAGCAGCAACAAGAGAGATGGCATGGCCGGTTTCCCCTGCACGACCCGTACGTCCTATGCGATGCACATAGTCTTCGGCAACATTCGGGAGATCGAGATTCACCACATGTGGGAGCTGTTGGATATCAATCCCCCGCGCAGCAATATCTGTGGCAACAAGAACGCGCACTGAGCCATCCTTAAATCCTTGCAAAGCCCGTGTTCGCGCACCTTGGCTTTTATTTCCATGGATCGCTGCCGCCAACAGACCTTGCTGGCTGAGACGTTCCACGACGCGATTCGCACCGTGTTTTGTCCGGGAGAACACCAAAACCTGAAGCCACTCACCGCTGCGAATAAGATGGATTAAAAGATCAATTTTGCGACGCATATCGCAGGGATGAACAACCTGCTCAACAGATCGAACCGTTTGGTTGGCAGGGGCGACCTGAATTTGCACAGGATGGTCAAGCAAACCCGTCGCTAATTTCCGAATTGGCGCACTAAATGTGGCCGAAAACATCAAGGTCTGACGACGATCAGGAAGACGTGAAATCACTCGCCGGATGTCATGAATAAAGCCCATATCCAACATTCGATCGGCTTCATCTAGTACCAAAAACTCAACCCGATCGAAGCGCACAGCGCCCTGCTGAAGCAGATCTAGTAAGCGACCTGGAGTCGCAACCAACACATCAACGCCTTTCTGCAGACGCTGAATTTGAGGGTTGATCTTCACACCACCAAACACAACGTCACTAGTGAGCTGGAGATGCTTGCTGTACTCAAGAACACTGGCCAGCACCTGGGCGGCTAGCTCTCGAGTCGGGGTCAAGACCAAAGCTCGTATCTGTGAACGCCCTGGACGTGCTCCATGGTTGAGGCGTTCCAACATCGGGAGCGTGAAACCTGCTGTTTTACCTGTTCCTGTTTGAGCAGCAGCCATCACATCCCGCCCAGAGATCACAGCTGGTATAGCCTGCAATTGAATCGGCGACGGAGCGGTGTATCCCTTCTCCTGCAAAGCCTTCAGCAGCGGGTGACTCAAACCAAGGGAATCGAAACCAGAGGCTGCGGACTCTGACGCGGCAGGGGAAGCGGAAATGGCCAACAATGCGAAAGATTCAGCCTAAATCCACACCTTCAACATTCCATGTAAAGCGTACGAGCTTGATTCCAAATCTGCTCTAGGTCTTCATCTGAAAGGGAAAGCGCCTGGGGGTGGACAGAGGCCAACCACTGACGCCGCTGATCGATGCCGGTGCCGTCAAAAAACTGTTGCCCCGCCGCTAGCACCCTGAATTTTAGGAATTCAAGAAGTATAGAACGAGTTTTAATGCGTTCAGCATGAGTCATCGTGTTGACCCCAACAAGAAGTAGAAGCAGACAAAAAAGTATGGCGCATGGCAAGAAAGCTCAAGCAACGATGAAGGAAGCCGCTACGGATGAGAGAGCCAAAAAGGTAAGCAGTTAACCACAAATCTAGAATCACATTAAGGACTTAAAATCTGAATTGATGCTGGATTCACCCCAAGCTCAAACGGTTGCCCCAACGAGACGTGGTCAACATAAGGAGCCAAGATTTCAAGGGTAGATCGACTTTGCCAATGCCTCACCTTCGTTTCTGGGTGTGGCCAATAAACCAAACCTGGAACGTCCAAATGAAATGTGCCAACTGAACGTAAGCGAATCCTCCAAAACGAAAAGGTTTCAGGGGGATGCAAGTGGGTCCATTCCAGATCACGAAATAGATAATCTGGATGCCTCAGACGTAGCTCAGAAGGAGAGAATGAAAGATTTAAGGTTCCAGGCCAATAAGGAGACAGATCAAGTCCTAAGGCTGCAAAAAAGGGCGATTGCATCGCAATAGTCCCCTTGGGGTAGGGAGAGATCCCTGAAGCACCAGAGCTCAAGGCTTGACCTGAGGCGACTCCGTGCCCCTTAAAAAGAACGCCCGGATGCCAACGAAGGCTGGTCATAGGCGCTCTTCCCGGTGAACACAACGATCACATGGACCATCAGGCAAAACGGCACAACGAAGCAAAGGGGTCAATGCATTGAATCGGCAATCAGCATCTCCAATCACCCAACCATGACCAACAAATTGGGCATCAGCAGGCTGTTTTTGTGGCTTTAGAAGCAAAACAATCGATGCGAGTTCATAGTGACCTGAATGCAACTTGTAGCGATGCTTCCTTTGCATGACCAGATAACTGGTTTGTTGATGAAAAAACCATTGACCAGGCATAGGAGGATCAGTCAACTCAAAGCGGTCGAACAGAACCTGAGTCACGGAATGACGCATTTCAACAAGCATTGGATCAAACTTCGTGTCCCAAGGGTTCTTTCCTGTCGGAAAAGCCCCAAATCATGAGCAAAGCAACTGTTAACAGGCTCCACCATTCGGGTGGTTGGAAGCCAGAGAAAAACAAGCTTAAAATAAGTTTAAGCCCTACCAAAGCGACCGCAAGATATCCAGCCGATTCCAAGTGGGTATAAATTTCAAGCCATCGAATAAATAATCCCGAAGTAAAACGTAAGGCAACAACGCCAATAAAAGCACCTGTAATCACAAGAATAAGTTGGTCACTAATCGCCACAGCAGCCGCAACACTATCAACGGAAAAAGCTAGATCCGTTAGGGCTAAGGCCACGATCGTTCGTGTGAATGAGATTGCTGGTGGATGCCCAGAGGATCCAGACGGATCCTGGGAGCCTGATGGCTTCACCCAAAGATGGGACAGGAAAAGCCACAGCAAATAAACACCAGCAAGGAATTGCAATGGCTTGAACGCCAGCACCCACTGAGCCAATAAAATCAGAGCAACCCTGAGAAAAAAAGCAATCGCAATTCCAAGGTCGAGTGCTTTTTTTTCTTTGATTGGATCGTTTTGCTTTCGAGCTACAGCCGCTAAAGCAATCGCATTGTCAGCGGAAAGCAGCAGTTCCAAGACCACAAGCACTGGGAGGAGGGGCAGCAGCTCAGCCCATTGATCAACACCATCAAGAAGAGGCGTCAGTGACGGTAGTGCAGCTGAATCCATCCCAACAGCTTAGAAATGGTTACCCCCCTCCAGAGGCATGAAAACAAATGTGGAGATCTGCCACATCGATAGCAACCGATGTGTGGTGCGTGTCAGCGGCTTTGATGGCGAACGATGCCTTGGGAGCTCGCTAGGAGAAGCTGCCGATGCTGAGGAAGCAGAAGACCGGGCGAGAGAACGATTGGAGGAACGTCTGCTCAAACAAAAGCAGAGCACAGAGCCAAAACAGCACTTGCAAACCACCAATGAAAAACAGCCAGAACCTGAGGCTCAACAACCAAAACCGGCTCGGAGATTTGACAGCAAGGATGTTGTACAGAGTGAACCCAAGCCGATGAAGCCAGCCTTACCAATACCCATACAAACCAACGAGCAGCCCACCGTATCCAATCCGGAGCCGAGCGAAGCACCCACAGACCCAGAGGATTGGAGCGAAGAGCTCACAGCCATCGATCTACAACTCAAGCGCATTGGCTGGACCCGTGAACATGAGTCCAGATATCTAGAGCGAGCGTATGGCCATGGGAGCAGGCACAAGCTAACGAGGTATAGCGACCTTGTGTCTTACCTCAATAAGCTAAAAAACTTCGATGAAGGAGCTGAAGCCGGGTCAGCACAGACTCCTCTACGGAGAAGCGACTTAATCACTCAAGGCGATGAAATGCTGACGACACTGCAATGGGAACAAGAAACCGCAAAACATTTCCTTCAACAACAACTTGGAGCAACATCAAGACAACAGCTCAGCGACGAACAACTGTTTGAATTTAATATGCTTCTAGAGGAGCAGCTGATCGGCGATATGCCGAAATAGAATCAACACCAAACCAACTTTTTTCAACAGGCAAAGGAGATCTCAGCGAACAGCAATCCATAGATAAAAGCAAACAAAGTAGTCGTAAAAACCGAACTTTAACCGAACCAACGAATTCAATCAGAGGGTAAACCCACCTCAAGGGTTGGGTTTACCCACTCCTTAACTACGAGATCAGGCCATAAGAATGAGCGAACTTGAATCAAACAAATGACAAAAGTAATTGGCATTGACTTGGGCACAACCAACAGTTGTGTATCTGTGATGGAAGGTGGAAACCCCACCGTGATCGCAAATGCAGAAGGCTTTAGAACAACACCTTCTGTGGTGGCCTACACCAAGAGCAAAGACCAATTGGTCGGCCAGATCGCTAAACGTCAAGCTGTAATGAATCCAGAGAATACCTTTGGATCAGTCAAACGCTTTATCGGAAGGCAAACGGATGAAATAGCAAAGGAAACCAAAGATGTTCCCTACACCGTGGAATCTGTCGGAACCAAGGTCAAAATCAACTCTGCATGGATGAAGAAGTCATTTTCACCTGAGGAGATCAGCGCCAGTGTACTTAGAAAACTTGCTGATGATGCTTCGAAGTATCTAGGTCAAACAGTGACTCAGGCGGTAGTCACTGTTCCCGCTTACTTCAATGACTCACAGCGCCAGGCCACAAAAGATGCTGGCAAAATCGCTGGCTTAGACGTTCTAAGAATCATCAACGAACCCACTGCTGCCGCTCTTGCATACGGGTTGGACAAGAAGGATGCAGAGAAAATCCTCGTCTTTGACTTAGGGGGTGGAACTTTTGATGTCTCCATCCTGGAAGTAGGAGAGGGGGTCTTCGAAGTGATCAGCACCTGCGGAGACGCCCACCTTGGAGGAGATAACTTCGACAAAGTGCTTGTGGATCACATGGCTGAAACCTTCCAGAAAGAGGAAGGAATTGATCTCAGAAAAGATGCACAAGCTTTACAACGTCTCACTGAGGCTGCCGAGAAAGCAAAGATTGAACTCTCATCGTCAACACAGAGCGACATCAATCTACCGTTCATCACAGCAACAGCTGATGGGCCCAAACATCTAACGATGACAGTCACCCGAGGGACATTCGAGGAGTTGGCTTCAAACCTGATTGACCGTTGCAAGAAACCAATTCAACAGGCGATGAAAGACGCCAAACTCTCAAAAAGCGACCTAAACGAAGTGATCATGGTTGGGGGTAGTTCACGGATTCCCGCAGTCTTAGAAGTCGTGAAAGTGGCAACAGGCCAAGATCCAAATCAAACCGTCAATCCTGATGAGGTTGTGGCCATTGGCGCTGCTGTTCAGGGAGGTGTGCTCTCAGGAGAGGTCAAAGACATTCTTTTACTGGACGTCACACCTCTCTCACTAGGTGTGGAAACGATGGGCAGCGTGGTGAATGTGATGGTTCCGCGAAACACAACCATTCCAACGCACAAAACTGAGATCTATTCCACAGCGATGGATGGTCAAACCACGGTAGAAATTCACGTTCTCCAAGGAGAGCGCCAGATGGTCTCAGACAACAAGAGCCTTGGAACCTTCCGATTAGATGGGATCCCTGCTGCACCCCGTGGTGTCCCTCAAGTGGAAGTGGCCTTTGATATTGATGCCAATGGAATCCTGAGTGTCACAGCTAAGGACACAGGATCAGGCAAGGAACAATCAATCACGATCACTGGTGCCTCAACCCTTAGTTCAACGGAAGTGGATCGAATGGTGAAGGATGCAGAAGCAAACGCTGACTTAGATCAGAAAAAGCGTGAAGCAATCGACACCAAAAACCAAGCGGAATCGCTGATTTATCAGGCTGAGAAGCAACTACGGGAACTAGACAACAAGGTCACTCCTGAGTCGAGAACCAAAGTGGAATTAGTTCTTTGTGAACTCAAAGAAAGCCTTCAAACGGATAACACACAACAAATCAAAGAACGTCTTGAAGGAGTGAAAACGGCATTAATGGAAATGGGTTCCATGCTTTATTCTCAAGAGGAAGAGAGGCCTCAACGCTCAGAGCAAAGCAATGACAACGATGATGTCATCGATGCTGAATTCGTCGATTCTCCCAACTAAACATCCTCAGTCAAGTTAGAGACACAACTAACTGAGAGGGGCAAGCACAATAAAACTTGCCCCTTTTGATCGTCCGGGCCTAGGGGATGGAGAGCCCCAACACCGAGAAAACGACCCAGTCGCAGCAGTCGCAATCGAGACTTCTTAAGGTTTTCTCTATAGCAAAGGCGTTGTGTGGGCATACCGTGACAAAACAGAAGAAGGTGGAATCAATGCACAGCACTCCAAAGAAAGCTGTTGTCTGCATGAAGTGGGATTCGGATGGTGAGCTTTCATTCCATGACACCCATGCATTGATCAAACGCTTGGCCAGTGCAGAACGATCACGTCGTGCCATGCTTGATCACCATGAACTTCGTCGGTGGCGATCTCGAGTCAACGGTGACACGCAGCCTTCTCAAACGCTGGCCAGCTAATGAATGATTCTTTCGCGAGTGGTCCTGTAATCGTCGATCTAGATTGCAAAGAACACTCATAGGCAGCAGTCATGAATTGCTATACCAGTTGAAATGCAGCAAGCGATCGCTTGTATTTCAAGACACAAGAGTATGAGACTTATTCATCAATGGAGACAGCAATCATCGAGACAGATCATCAAACAGACAAAAACACTATTATCGAATTCTGATTGTCAAAAAACCATTGAGTCTCTAAAGTTTGGACACAAACTGGAGTCGCATCAATTTGGCAAAGCAGAAAAAAATCAATCTTCCCTATTCACGGAAAGAGATGGTGGATTCACTATGTGCAAAATGGAATTCAATGTGCGACAACAGCATTGAGAATGATCAGCTCAATTCCGAACAATTTCGGGATCTAGCGAGAACTGAAACCGACGATGAGCTATACAGAGATTGCTGTAATTCTGCAAAGAAAGAAGGCATCTCAATATCCGAATTTATGGAACGCTATGTATAAGCATCCATGACGATAGACAAAAATCAATCTTTAACAGTTAATAGGAAGCCAAGACAACCACTTAAGCCATTCAATAGTCAATCGTTTGATAAACCATCGAGCCCGTAGAGTACATGTGATATTTCATCGACGTTGATCCAACTGATCTTTTCATCATCAACATCAACGACCTGAATCACGTGATGCCCACTGGGATCTCTGGCTTCTTGATTGCAGGACATAACCTGTCCCATCCACCAGCTGTGATCCTTCTTCAGTTCGACTTGATTTTCACCTTTCACAATAATGTAATCACCGGGCTTCAGACTGAGAAAGTCTGGATAAGCAACCTGTCCATAGGGAAATGGCGTGCGCTCCTTAGCTGCATAACTCATGACTTCAATCCTTTCTTCCCTAGCTCTAACCCATGAAAAAAAGAAATGCCACTTTGGATGGCGAAATGTAAAAGCAATCTAAAGGAGGCAGCCGTTCTCAGGCCTGGCTGGGCATCTAAAGGCAAGCTTTCGAGAACGCAAACCAACAAAAGGAATGTCCGCCTAAATCGTCAAGGAAAACACTCAAAACAGCTGGAATACTTCAGAAGATGAAACTAAGGAGGGGTAGGTTAGGAGGCAATAGCTCATTTCAGTCACCCGTGAGACGTCAAATTTATTATTAATCTTTTACTTTTACCGCAAAACAAGAATATGATTGATTAATTACAATCCGAATTGATTCAAAGAGCCTAAAAAAACAAAGATTGAAAAAAAGAGAAAGACTGAGAGAAAGAAGGGTTCCTTCAATACTTCACTCTCAGCTCCTTCTCTAGCGACGGTTCATTAATTTACCGATATCAACAATCAAATACCTTGCACATGGGAGAACCAGGATGAGTATCACAGATATCATCCAACACTTTGTCTTTATGGCGATTGGCTGGATTGTCTAGACCACCGTTCTCCTTAGGGTCAAACTCGTCAGCAGTGTGCTTTTCATTGGTGCTGTACGGGACCTTGAACTGTTCGTACTTATCGGTGATGTCTGTCATGATGAGTAAACCGGTACAAATTCATCGTAACAAGTCATTCCGTCCAATTGATTAAATGAATATGTCAATCAAGCCTGCTGGTATAACTTCTCACCATTGGCAGGGCAACGGGAGTGCAGTTGTGTGTATTTCATCGAATAAGCTTGACATCATTCTCTGAACCCTTTCACACATGACGTTGCACAGTGAAAATGAAACATACAATACAAAGTGTCATTTAGAAATTTTTTTTACCAAGACAATACGAAAAATGATTCAATAAAAAATCCGAACAAAACACCCCAAACTCCTTGGCAATAAATTCCAGCAAGGGAAAAAGACATGAATCTAAAGCTCTTCAAGTCAACGACTTGTCCAACCAGGAAAGCTTAAATAGTAAGCTTTCAACCAAGAATAATAACCTATTTTCAGAGCTCCTGAGATTTAATTATTCTTAGCTCAGAGACATCGCTTGTGGTGTAGCCTGATAGATAATTTTTAAATTCGCTTTGGCTGGACTTCCCGAAAAATGCCTGATCGGTTTGGCGATCATTGGAGGCTTTGTCTTGCTCATCCCAATTGCCAAGCAGGCATCGTCTCAGAACACATGCATTTCTCATCATGCGAAAAAGTCCTCAAGAACAACGGAAGTTATTAATCCCTCAGAAATCATGGGGAGTGTTCGTTATTGTGCTGGAGGTTCTTGATCACCAATGCCAGCTAGGTGAATACTGATGGAATCTACCAAATTCTGATCTCGTTGAACGATCTATTCTCATTTACTTGTCAATCATCGACAATAAATCATGTTTCTTGTTGCTCTTAACGCCAATATGATTGCAATCATATTGGAATTGACCTAGTCTTCATTCAAGGGAAACCCATTAAGAGATCAGGTCAAAATTAGCCCTTAATACATTCCTTCCATTGCCATAATTCTCCTATAAAGAGCATGAATTTGGCACCCAACTAAAACTATGGTTATCCAAAGAACCAGCCATAGCTATGTAGGCCAATACCAAGAAGATTCACACCGATGTAGCAAACACCAATCACAACCAATCCTGCGCTAGCCACTAAAGCAGGACGCCGACCCTGCCATCCTCTGCTCAACCGTGTATGCAAATAAGCTGCGTAGACCAACCAGCAAATCAGTGCCCAAGTTTCTTTTGGATCCCAGCTCCAGTAGCTGCCCCAGGCCTCATTGGCCCAAACAGCACCGCTAATAATCCCAACTGTGAGCAATAAAAAGCCAACCGTAATGGTGCGATAGCTAAGGCTGTCCAACAGCTCATTGCGAGAGAACTGCACAGAAGACAAGTGAACCTCAGACTCACCCACATTGCCGATTGGGGTCGCAAGCGTTGCACGTCGATAGCCTCCACTGCCAATCGAGCTGCTACGCAGTTCCAAAGCATGACTGCGATCAGTCACCAGAACAGCCACTGACAACAGAGATCCAACCAAAAGAGCGGCATAACTCACCATGATGACACTGACGTGCATCACAAGCCAACTGGAGCGCAACGCTGGAACAAGTGGCGAGGCTTCTTGCAGCTGGTCAGGCAGCGCAAAGCTTGCGAACGCAATACATCCCAAGCCCATCGGAGTTGCTGCTGCCGCGACAATTGGTGTTGGCCATGATCTCTCCACTAACAATTGGGTGAGGGTGCAGGCCCAAGCCAGGAAGCAGAGCGACTCATAGAGGTTGCTGATCGGAAAATGGCCCGACTGCCACCAACGGAGAACAAGTTGAGCCGTCAAGGCGAGGTTCGCTGTTGCAATCAACAGCGTCACAAGGCCAGAGGTCTTTTCTGAGCTGACTTTCCAGAAGGCAAGTGGCAAGGCCAACAGCAAAAGGGAAAAAGCAAGCAACCCGAGCCCAAGAACCGGATCCATCCCAGCCAACTCCATGAATCTCTTGACCATTAAACAACTTGATTCTGACGTGTTTTGGTCACCGGCTTGCCTGGCGCAACAACACTCCGCCAGCTGCAAGAGAAATCAATACTGGCCCCCAAGCGGCCAGAAAGGGAGCCAATGTCCCTTTGACGCCGAGTGAACTAAAACTAAAGCTCAAAACATAGTAAACAAAAATTAGGACCACACTGATCCCAAAACCTTGACTCCGACTCGTTCTGCTGTTGGGCTTTGCACCAAGACTTGAGCCGATCAAACCAAATACCAAACAAGCCATTGGGACGGTGAATTTCTCTTGGATTCGAACTCTGAGCCTGCGAGCTTCTTTTCGGTCCCCAGCATCAGACAGAAGTTGTTCAGCCTCTACAGCTTCGGATACAGTCATGTTGTTAGCGTCTTTTGGCAATTTCGCGATCCGTAGTGGCGCAGGACTTAGTGGGTAGAGGTATCGATCAAAATCAGCTGATGTAGTGCTTCCTGATGGAGTGAGGGTAAGAATTTTTCCATCATTAAATTCCCACTTAGCCTGAGACTCATTCCAGTTGGCCTTATCTGCGACAAGCATCTGAGTGAAACCAAATCGAGAAAAATCCAAGACGGTAACACCAATCATTGTTCCGTCTTCGAATTCCCTTGCATAGAATAATTGTGTTAATCCCTTACTAGATTGACCATCAGATTTAGCGACTCGCCCAAACCGAGAATAAACAATATTATCACCCTTCTCAGCAGCAATGGCTTTACCAAGGGCTCGTTGTAATGTGAATTCAGCAGACCGGTTTGTTCGTGGCACGATCACATCATTGAAAAGAAATGACAGGCTTGTCATCAAAAGAGCCAAGGCGATTGCAGGAGCAACCATTCGACTTGCTGTGACACCAACGCTTCGAAGAGCAGTCAGCTCGCTATTGGCAGAAAGACGGCTATAAGCAAGCAGGGATGCCATCAACGTGGCCATTGGGAAGGAAATCACCAAAAAGCTTGGCAATTTCAGCAACAGCACTTGAACAGCGATCGTCCAAGGGAGGTTCGATTCAACAATCTTGCGAACCAGGTCAAACATCACCCCGACAGAGAGAGACACCACCGTGAATGCTGTAAGAGCAAACAACAAGGGCCCGATTAATTCTCCAAGGAGCCAACGATCAATTAAAGGAATTCGATGAACAAGCCTGCGGAGCTGACGTTGAGCTGAAATCCAAAGATCATGGTTCAAAGCTGAAAACCCTCCCCGAGATAGTGACGACGTACCAGTGGGTCATGGGCGACTTCATCGGAACGACCTGAAGCGAGGATGCTGCCATCCGTCAAAATGTAGGCCCGATCAGTAATTGCAAGGGTTTCGCGGACGTTATGGTCAGTGATGAGAATGCCCATTCCTCGCTGGCGTAATCCATGGATCATTTGCTGAAGATCCGCCACCGCCAACGGATCAACCCCAGCGAAGGGTTCATCAAGGAGTAAATAGCGAGGACCCTCCAAACCAACAGCGAGGGCACGGGCCACTTCGCAGCGCCTTCGTTCACCACCTGAAAGCTGATAGCCGCAACGGTGGATGAACGGTTCGAGATGAAAATCCTCGATTAATTGTTGGAGTCGATGATGACTATCAACTTTGGAAAGTCCGCTTTGAGCCAACACCAATTCAAGATTTTCTTGAACGGTCAATTGGCGAAACACACTGGGTTCCTGAGGCAAGTAGCCAATTCCAAGACGAGCCCTTTGGGGCATCGAAAGATCCGCAACGGGATGTCCGTCCAGCAGAACTTGACCACGATCAGGACGCAACAGCCCAATCACTAAATTGAAGCTGGTGGTTTTGCCTGCCCCATTAGGCCCAAGCAGGCCAATCACCTCACCAGGCTTCAAGGTGAGTGAAAGAGAGCGAACCAATGTCCGGCCACCAAGAGTCAATGTGACCTGATCGAGACTCAAACTCATGGCGTTAGGGGAGTCTGCGAGTCAGGGCTCTGCTTTAACAGCAGGGTCGACTGAACTTGCTGACCTGGGATGGGCTTCGCCAGAGCACGTTCATCATCAAGGTTGTAGGTGACCCGTTCAGCACGAATACTGTTTCCATCGTCCTGAACCACATCCACATCTCCGCTTAATACAAGCATCGATTCCCTGCTGAAGTACTGCGCCTGACGGGAGGTTGCCACCATCCCACGAGAGGGATAAACGATCCGAACATTGCCAACAGCGGTGACGACACCCGTGATGTTGTCAGCACTTTGTGTATCCGATTCGATCGTGATCAAGCTGTCTTCACCTGCTGCTGTCTGCGCACTCACAGGAAGAACAGCACCAGAAAAAACCAACAAGGCAGCGAGTGATGAGAGTTTGGCAGTCCAAGTGGTCATTACAGGGGTGAGGGAAGGAAAAAACATCAGGACACCCTCATGATCCCAGCCAATGTACAGAAGAACCTAAGAGTGGTCACGCAACTCAGGAACTGGAAGTGCGACAGGATCGGTCTCCTGTTGAAGTGCTTCCAATCTCAAACGGGCCTGATCTCGAACCAAAGGCAGATCGAGACCAAGATCTCCTGGAATAGCCGAGGAAAGGCGTCCTACACCTTCACCTAATAAAATTGTTGCGCCTCTGAGATTGCCCCGTTCTAAGTGAACATGAGCAACTGCAATTTGCAGAATTCCTTGAAGTAATCGACGTTCGGGACCGGCCGTTTCATGCCAGATCTCCTCAAACGCATCATGGGCTTCATACCAGGCACGTCGATTGAATAGATCGACGGCCTGCTGGAATCGGGGATCGACTTGAACGCTCAACGCTTAGCCATTTTTTTAGCTGGTAATTTTCTCAACCGCATGGATTCAGGTGTGACTTCAAGCATTTCATCAGGTCCGATATATTCCAAGGCACGCTCTAACGTCATCTGAATCGGAGACTGGAGCGTATCCAAAACATCTGCGCCAGCGGAACGAATGTTAGTGACCTGCTTAGCCTTACAGATATTAATTTCCATATCTTGTTGACGAGTATTCTCACCAATAATCATTCCTTTATAGACTTTAGTGCCCGGAGTGATAAAGAATTGTCCACGATCCTCTGCTCCCTTTAGAGCATAGAAAGTAGCTGTGCCTTCTTCAAATGCAATCAAAACGCCATTCCTTCGAGTCTCAAAATCCCCCACCATCGGACGATATTCAAAAAACGAATGGCTCATAATTCCTTCTCCGCGAGTGGCGCGAATGAATTCACCACGGAAACCAATCAGTCCCCTGGAAGGAACAACGAATTCAAGTTGCGTGCGGTTGTCAGCGCCGGTTTCCATATTTTGCATTTCCCCTTTTCGAGTTCCAAGCTTTTCAATGCAGCTACCAACTGCTGCTTCAGGAACGTCCATCACCAGTGTTTCAACAGGCTCACAAGGCGTGCCGTCGATCGTGCGGAAAATCACCTGTGGTTGAGAGACCTGAAATTCAAAGCCTTCACGCCGCATCGTTTCGATCAAGATGCCGAGATGAAGCTCACCGCGACCACAAACAGAGAAACGATCCGGAGAATCGGTATCTTCAACGCGTAAGGCAACATTCGTGAGCAGTTCGCGCTGCAAACGATCTCGCAGCTGGCGGCTCGTTACAAACTTGCCCTCTTTTCCTGCAAAAGGAGAATCATTGACCACAAAGGTCATTTGAAGCGTGGGCTCATCAACCTTGATAAGGGGTAACGCTTTTGGTTCGTCAGGGCAGGCAATCGTCTCGCCAATGTTGACATCGTCGAAACCAGCGACAGCAATAAGGTCTCCGGCAGACGCTTCTGCAATATCTACTCTTTGTAAGCCTTCAAAGCCTAAAAGCTTGCTTATACGACCTTTCTTTTCACTTCCATCATCCTTAATGAGTGTCGCTCTTTGCCCCTGTCTAATAACACCATTATGGACCCGTCCAATAATAATTCGACCGAGGAAGTCTGAATAATCGAGGGTAGTAATTTGAAGCTGTAGTGGCTTCTCAGGATCACCAACTGGAGGTGGTACATGACGCAAGATGGCATCAAAGAGAGGACGCATGTTGTCGCTCTCTGTTTTCATGTCGGGCTTTGCGAAGCCTCCTAATCCACTGCCAAATAAATAGGGAAAATCACACTGATCGTCATCAGCACCTAACTCTAGAAAAAGGTCAAGTACCTTATCGACAGCGGTTTCTGGATCAACGCGCGCACGGTCAATTTTGTTAACAAAAACAATCGGTCTCAAACCCTGTTCGAGGGCTTTTTTGAGCACAAAACGGGTTTGGGGCATGGGCCCCTCATTGGCATCAACGATGAGCAAACATCCATCGACCATGCCAAGCACACGCTCAACTTCACCACCGAAATCAGCGTGCCCAGGGGTGTCAACAATATTGATTCTCGTGTCGTTATAGGTAACTGCAGTGTTCTTCGAAAGAATGGTAATTCCGCGCTCACGCTCCAAATCATTGGAGTCAAGGACGCATGTTGGGACGGCCTCGTTGTCGCGAAAGATTCCGGACTGGCTGAGCAGGGCATCCACAAGAGTGGTTTTGCCGTGATCCACGTGGGCGATGATCGCAATATTGCGAATCGCCTTATTCGAGGCGCTCATGAGGTCCGTAACGTTATTAAGGGAAACTTGGGAACGCCCGCAGGCGCAGCCGCGACATGCTATCTCAAAGTGAGACTGGTAACGATTGATTTTCGCGCCCGATGCGCAAACTGCCACGCGTCACTCCGAGTCTGTGATCGATTTGCTCTCGCTTCCAAACGTCGGCTGACAACGTGCGTCCCAAAAGTGCATCGCTGTAGAGCTGAATCCGCCGACGTGTTGCCTCGGCCTCTTCATCAAGGAGATCCAAGCGATAACGTCGAATACCTGCTTGACGCAGCTCGTCTAGGGCCTCGACCCCTGTCTGAGGCTTGCCATTAAAGAGGGTATTGCGACAGCCAAGATCCGCTTTCAGTGGATGCTCCACCCCACTTCGATCTCTCAGCATCACGGTGTGATGCTCACAGGGCCTTCCGCAATCGGTGTGATCGTGGCCTTCCGAAAGAAACGAACAAAACAAACAGTGCTCCATGTGGAAGAGCGGCATGTGTTGATGCAGGACCACTTCCATCCGTTCCGGCGGAGAAGCCTGGACTAAATCAAGCAATTGGCTGAGGTTCAAATCACAACTGGCTGTGACCCGATTCAGCCCCCAGGTCTCAAGGAACCAAAGCAAACTGAGGGGGTTGGCAACATTCAAGGTGAAGTCGCCAGCGCAGGGGGCCTGGCCCGTAAGTAATTCCAGCTGATCTGCGTTTCGCACGAGATAACCATCCGCTTTCGCTTTGAGAAGTGGTTCCAACATCCAGCGTTCTCCAGGTCTGGTGATACGAGGCCCTGCTAACCAAATCCCCTCTGGCCAGCAGCCCCGGCCTATGGCCACAGCTTCCTTGAGCTCCTTCGGATGCTCTAAATCGGCAACAACCGAGGTAATCGGTCCCTCGCCAATGTCCTGAAGAGCACGCAACTGCTCGAGGCTCCGAACAAGCACAACCAACGATGGCGAATCGGATTGCTGCACTGCTGAGTCCCGCCAATCAGCCAAGCGCTCAAGGGTGGCCGCAACGATGGGCTGAGACTCCAATGGTTCTAAAACCGAATGCATTGCAGGCGGTTGGGAGACCGCGGTTAGTCCTCCATCGGCCATCTGTTGCAACAGCGAGCGTCGCATCCTGTTCAGCTCAGCAACGGGAAGAAATAAGGCTGAGCCGAGGTCGGTTTCCAGATGCTCAAGACGCCAGCCCGTGCCTCCCAAACGCCCAAGCTGAGCGAGCAAACGCTCACGATCCAAACCGTGATCACGGGCTTTCTCCAAAACGGCCTGACTGGTCACGCTGCAGCACACTCCATTCGGCAAAACAGGGGCAACCAGCTCAAGAACCAGGGGTTGCCCCTCCTGCCCGGTCACACGAACCCGAAGACCTCGTTCAAGCGGAGACATCACGCGTTCCGATCGACGCTGCCAGGTGCTTTGCCATTGCGGATCACTGGTGAGCCAAACCGGAGAGCCTGATCGCAAGCCCGACACCTCAACACGGCCCGGACCAAGCCGCAAGCGTATGAGTCCCTTCGGCATCGTCTGAACCTCCATCACCCGTCCTCCGATCTCACGAGGAGGGGCCAGAGGGTCGTGCTCACGATCGTTCGCTTCAAGAACCAAACCCTGACCATTGCGCAGGCTTTCTGTGCAACGCAACACCAACCAACCTTTGGGCTCCACTCGAACCAGAGCACCAATCACCGGTCCACGCTTCTTGCTCCAGCGACCATGCACGAGAGAACGGTGATCAATTCCCTGGAGCCAACCTGTGGACAACCCCCTGGAGAAACCAAGCTCAAGCTGGCGTTGAATCTCCACAGCATCACAATCCAAGCCATCGAGACTGCGGCGATAGGCATCCGTTACCGACGCCACGTAGGTGGGGTCCTTGAGCCGTCCTTCGATCTTGAAACTACTGATTCCGAGCTTCACCAAATCAGCCAGGAGCGGCCACGCGGAGAGATCCTGGGGAGACAGTAAATACCTTTGATCCCCGAGATCGAGGGATTCACCATCCACCAACAATTCATAGGGAAGACGACAAGCCTGTGCACATTCACCACGATTGGCACTGCGCTGGCCCAGGGATTCACTAGTAAGGCACTGACCGGAATAGGCCACGCATAAGGCTCCATGCACAAACACCTCTAGGGGCATGGAAAGGGATCTCTCCCGCAGTTGATTTTGCAGACGCTCAAGGTCGCGTAGGGCTAATTCCCTCGCCAGCACAACCCGCTCACAACCCGCAGCCGCTGCCTGTGCCACACCAGCGGCACTCGTAATCGACATCTGAGTGGATGCATGCAGGGATAAAGAGGGCACAAGAGCTTTCGCGAGAAGGCAAAGCCCTAAGTCCTGCACGATCAGAGCATCAACACCAGCCTGGTCTGCAGCCAAAAGCAGCTGGGAAGCCTGATCTAACTCATCAGCAAAGATCAGAACATTCACTGTGAGAAATCCCTTCACTCCACGGGCGTGAAGCCAAGCCATGATCTCGGGCAGCTCAACAAGCTGAAAATTGTCTGCGCGAAGTCGAGCATTAAAGGCCTCCACGCCGAAATAAACAGCATCAGCACCGTTGGAGACAGCAGCTATCAAGGCCTTCCAATCCCCAGCTGGGGAAAGCAATTCTGGGAAAGATGCTGTGTTCAACGCCCAAGAGCCAGCTGACGTGCAGGTTCAAATTGACGCAAAGCCTCGGCAGACCCCTCAAAACGCCAATGCCAAGGCTCATAACTCACACCCTGAGGATTCAGCTTGGGAAAGGACAGCGTGAAGTGATAACTAGCGGCGTAATCCTGCAACCAACGAAATGCAGGAGTCGTCTCAAACGAAACCGAAAGATTCGTATCGGGTCGGCTGCCATCACCAAGGTCAATCGCATAGCCAGTGCTGTGTTCGGAATAACCCGGTGGAGCCGAAACCTTTGCCCGTTCTTCGGCGGTTTGATTGCGTTCTGATTTCACATCAAAGAAAATCCCCTGCTGCAAATCATGAGAGCGATAGCCACTGATCAACCTGAGATCGATTCCATCGGAGGCAGCAGCACGACGCATTGAATCCAACGCAAGTGCTGCATCCTGATGCAACTCAATTCCAGCCTCAACAGGCACAAGTTGGTTGGCAATCGCTTCGTCATAAGGGAAATGTCCAAGCAGACGACCGTCTTGATCCGGCGGCGCTTCAATCCCTTCCACCACTGGAATCGGATCCGAGGAAAACAAAAAGGAACGACCTGCCAGCAAACCGGGGCCTAGCCAAACAGCAGCCAAACTGCCTCCACCAACAAGAAGACACGCCAAAAAAACACCAAACCCGCTGGGGCGCTGACGAGAAGCAGGCTTCGAGCGACGGGCGACAGGAATGTCATCCCGGGTGCTTCGGCGAGTGGCGACGGCCCTTCCCAGAGGATTCATGCAGTGTTGTTTCAATCGTAAAGGGGTCCGCCAGGGCCCACTACCACTTTTCTGGATGCGTGATTAGTTTGAAATCAAAGACCCGGCGGAGTTTGCTGAGATGCTGAGAGTTGCCGTTGTCGGTGGTGGACCGAGCGGATCCTGTGCCGCAGAAGTGCTTGCACGGGCCGGCATCAAGACTTGGTTATTCGAGAGAAAACTTGATAACGCCAAGCCTTGCGGGGGAGCGATTCCGCTTTGCATGGTTGAGGAATTCGATCTTCCCGATTCGATCATCGACCGAAAAGTTCGGAACATGAAGATGATTTCACCCTCCAATCGGGAGGTGGATATCAAGTTGGATCCCCTCGGTTACGACGACAACGCCTACATCGGCATGTGTCGGCGCGAGGTGTTCGACTCCTTCCTTCGCAACCGAGCTGCAGATTTAGGCACCACTCTGATTAATGGGTTGGTGCAAAAGATCGACACCGGCGACAAACGCCAAGGTCCTTACACCCTCCATTACGCCGATTACAGCGCAGGCGGTCCTACTGGCGAAATGAAAAGCCTGGAAGTGGATCTCATCATCGGCGCCGATGGGGCCAACTCCCGCGTCGCCAAAGCGATGGACGCTGGTGACTACAAGGTGGCGATCGCGTTCCAAGAGCGCATCAAGCTGCCAGCAGAAGAGATGGTGTACTACGAAGATCTCGCCGAGATGTACGTAGGAACAGATGTCTCACCCGACTTCTATGCCTGGGTCTTTCCTAAGTACGACCACGTTGCCGTGGGGACTGGAACCATGCAACAAAATCAATCCCTAATTAAGGGTCTTCAGAGAGGAATCCGCGAACGCGCCCGTAAACGCTTGTTCAAGGGCGAAGTGATCAAAGTTGAAGCTCACCCAATTCCCGAACATCCTCGCCCTCGCAGAGTGGTAGGCCGTATGGCGCTTGTGGGAGATGCCGCTGGATACGTCACCAAAAGTTCTGGAGAAGGGATCTACTTCGCCGCAAAAAGCGGTCGGATGTGTGCAGAAGCGATCGTTGAAATCTCCAAAAATGGCACCCAGATGCCCACTGAAAAAGAGATCAAGAACACTTACTTGAAACGTTGGGATCGTAAGTACGGAGCAACGTACATCGTGCTCGATATTCTTCAACGCATCTTCTATCGCACCGATGCAGCTCGAGAAGCGTTCGTTGAAATGTGCGATGACCAAGACGTCCAGAAGCTCACCTTCGACAGCTATCTGTACAAAAAGGTGGTGATGATGAATCCCTGGCAACAGGTGAAGCTCACCGCTCGCACTCTTGCCAGTCTTCTGCGTGGTCAAGCCCTAGCCCCCTCGTCGTACCACTCCGTTCCCTCAGCCGTAGGACGATCGGATGGAGATTTCCTAGCGGACGAAGCCGCCCAAGCGATCAAAGCGCAGAGCTCAAGCCATGCTCCTCAAAAAAGTGAGGCGGAGATCGAGGAAGAGCGTTCCAAGGTCACTGCAGGCTGAAGCAAGCCTCTCTACGAGGCATCAGGACTGAATGCAATCAAATTGCGCCAGTACTGATGCCTGATTTTTCAAAACACCAAGAAGATTAAGGCGATTACGGCGGACATCGAGGTTGTCCGCCATCACCATCACGCTGTCCGGGCCATCAAAAAAGGCCTCAAGAGCCTTAGCAGCACCCTGTAAACCTTCTGCAAGCTGGATGTAATTGCCTGATTGTGCGAGAGGCGACAGGTCGTCCAGAGATTGCAACAGCGAGGCTTCACTCGCTGATTCAAATAAATCGGGTTGAACAACCCCCGAAGCTGTGAGCTGATCGCTTCCGAGGTCTCCCTTTTCGGCCAGTTTGGCTGCACGTTGAACGACCGCTTGCACTGCCTGTAGGCGTTGATCGCGACGCAGCTGTTGGAGCAAGGCAAGACGTTCCCGAGCATCCACTGGATCACCGAGCAGACGCGCATCGCCAACGGCCTCGCCAGCCACGGCTTGAACCAAATCGGCCGGGAAACCATCCTCCTCAAACTGAGACACCATTCGCTGTCGCAGTAAAAGCGACAGATCTGCCACTAAGGCCTCCGGTTTCACTGCAAAAGAGGGAAAGAGTTCTGCCCAATACCGTGCTGCTTTCAACAACAGGCTTGGCAAAGAAAGACGCCAACCACGATCCCAAAGGATCTGAACAATGCCATTTCCAGCCCGTCGCAAGGCATACGGATCGGATGAGCCACTGGGGCGATCGCCCTTGGCGTAGATGCTTAATAGCAATTCCAAGCGTTCCGCAAGGGCCAAAAGTGCTCCTGCATCACTGGAAGGAAGAGCATCTCCAGCACCACGAGGTTGATAGTGCTCAGCCACTGCCAGGGCAACCTGGCGATCTTCACCCTCCTCTAACAAGTATTTTCCGCCGATCAACCCCTGCAGCTCAGGGAACTCGCCCACCATCTGGCTCACCAAATCATGTTTGCAGAGGTGAGCGGCTCGCTTGGCATGGATCGCAATCTCTGAAGTGATGGAAAGCGATTCGATCAAACGCTCCGTCATCCAAGACATCCGCTCACAGCGATCACGCAGGCTGCCGAGCCCCTTCGCGAAAGTGACGCGATCTAGGGACTCTCGGCGTGCTTCGCTCGCACTTTTTCGATCGACATTCAGAAAAAATTCAGCATCAGCAAGGCGGGCCCCTAACACCCGTTCGTTGCCACGCACGATGGTTGCATCCGCACGATCGAGGCCATTGCTCACCAGCAAGAATTTTGAGAGCAGTCCGTCGCGAGCCTGAAGGGCCAAGGGATCGTGGTGTGCGTTCTCCCGTTTCAACGGGACATAACGCTGGTGGGACTGCATCACAGTGATAATCACTTCTGGTGGCAACTCGAGATAACAATCGGCAATCTCCCCACTCAGAACCCTGGGGGCTTCCACAAGATCAACCAATTCTTCAAAGAGAGCTTCAGGACAATCAACAGAGGCAGAACAAGCCTGAGCCTCGGAGTCCAAAGCTGAGCGAATCAAGTGCTCACGCTGGGATCGATCCACCATCACACCAGCCTTCGCTAAGGCATCGCAATAATCATCTGCATGCTGGATTTCCACTGTGCTGTCGCGGAGACGATGGGATCGACTCAAACGACCGCTTTGAACCTGTGGTTTCGCAGCTGAAAGAGTCACTGGAATGAGCTCAGACCCATACAGCGAAACCAGCCAACGCACAGGACGACTGAAACGCTGATCACCATCGCCCCAGCGCATGAATCGCCTGCCTTGCAACCCATTGATCCAGGCAGGAATGCGCTCAATCAAAAGGGTTGTGGTGGCGTCACCTGGGGTGCAAACCCTGGCGAACAAACAAGCCCCCTTTGGAGTGTCACGCGATTGGAGTTCAGCAGGATCCACTCCGCATCGTTTAGCAAAACCCAAAGCAGCGGGACCGGGCTTGCCATCCACCAGAGCCTGCTTCACGGGAGGTCCCTTGCGTTCTTCTTCTAAATCTGGCTGTCGTTCAATCAACGACTCCACCACCACAGCAAGACGTCTAGGCGTCCCCGACACCCTGACTTGGCCATGACTTAAACGAAGGTCCTTCAGATCGGACACCACCATTTGCTCAAGCTGCTTCAGCGCCGAGAGCACAAACTCTGCTGGCAGTTCCTCGGTACCGATTTCAAGGAGGAATGTTGAGGACACGCCGTTTGGATATGTAGGAATTGACTGTATTGGAAGCCGCTTCGCTAGTTTCAAAAGACCTATCCCTTGAATCCGTGAACGAAGGTTTGACGACGACCTCAGGGACGCAAGATGCAGGTCTCGATCGGACGCTTGATGGCCCTTCTACACCTACAGAATCGATTGACACAGCTCTGTCGAAGGCTGAAAAGCGAAAGCTCTATAGCGGTCATCTTAGAGAACCTTTATTAACAGAGCTCAACAACGAAGAAATTCGCTTTAGTGAGGACGCAGTTCAGTTACTGAAGTTTCATGGGAGCTATCAACAGAATCATAGAGAATTAAGAAAAACCGACAAGATTAAGTGCTGGCAGATGATGCTTCGTCTGCGCAATCCAGGAGGACGAGTTCCTGCACAACTTTTTGCGGCTCTCGACGACCTTTCCAACCAATACGGAAACGGCACCCTACGCATCACAACACGCCAAGCCTTTCAAATGCATGGCATTCCGAAAGCAGACCTTAAAACAGTTATTGGAACAATCATAAAAAACCTTGGATCTACATTAGCTGCCTGTGGCGATATCAATAGGAATGTGATGGCACCAGCTGCACCCTTTGAAAACAATGGATACCCGGCTGCCAGACAACTTGCTGACAAAATAGCTGACTTACTAAGCCCAAAAGCAGCTGAAGGATCTTACTTAGACATGTGGGTTGATGGTGACCTTAGTTATCGATTTAAACCTGCGAAACCTGTCAAGCAAGCTCGCGAACGACAGTTTGAGCAAGGGGTCTTTTCCGGAAGCCAGGATGAACCGATTTATGGCGATACGTACCTCCCAAGAAAATTTAAAGTCGCCGTCACAGTTCCTGGAGACAACTCAGTTGACCTTCTGACACAAGACATAGGACTCGTTCTATTCACAAACAAAAATGGAGCCATGCGTGGATGCAATGTTTACGTTGGCGGGGGCTTAGGAAGAACACATAACCAAGACGATACTTTTGCACGTATCGCTGATCCTTTAGGTTATGTCGACGCTGAAAATATTTTCGACCTCCTGCAATCAATAATGGCCCTACAGCGAGACCATGGGGACCGTGAGGTTAGAAAGCATGCTCGCATGAAATACCTGCTTCATAATCGTGGAATTCAGTGGTTTCGCGAAACCTTGATCAAGGATTACTTCAAAAGAGATATTAAAAGCTTGATCAAAGAATCACCTACTAAATTAATGGACTACCTGGGATGGAATCGTCAAAAGCCAGGCCTATGGTTTGTGGGCCTCCCTTTCATGTGTGGCCGACTCGAAGGATCTGTGAAAGCAGGAATTCGCTCCATTGTTGAAAGATACCAATTAGAAATTCGACTCACTCCAAATCAAGATTTACTGCTTTGCAACATCGGCTCCAGTCAAAAATCATCTATCAAAAGGGAGCTTGCCGAATTAGGTTTTGAACTCCCAGCAGAGGTTGATCCTCTTGCCCGTCATGCCCTCGCTTGCCCAGCCTTACCCACCTGCGGACTGGCCGTTACAGAATCGGAACGCGTGCTTCCAGATGTTCTTGAAAGACTTAATTCCCAGCTCAATCATTTAGAGATCAAGAAATCCATCTTGGTCCGTATGACGGGATGTCCGAATGGTTGCGCTCGTCCTTACATGGCCGAGCTTGGTCTTGTCGGAAGCGGAGTCAACCAATATCAGCTCTGGCTTGGGGGCAGCGCCAATTTGCAGCGACTTGCTCGTCCGTTCCTACAGAAAATGCCTCTGGAAGACCTTGAAACAACCCTCGAACCCTTACTTCTGAGCTGGAAAGATGCTGGAGGCCGGCGTGGCTTTGGCGAACACATCACCAAACTTGGTGATGCCACCGTTCAAGAGATGCTCAAGGTTCCAAGCTGAATACATTTGGATCACGCCCATAAATGGCACGATCCTGATGAACGGTCCAAGCCCAAAGCTGATCGCCAAAACTGAAGTGCCACCACTCATTCGGGTGACGGACAAATCCCGCTTGAGTCATCACACGATGCAGCAAACATCGACGGCTATGAAATAAAGCAGCAGGCCCATCAGGATCATCCACCGCTGCATCAGCATGGTGAAGCGGGAGAGACTCGGGTCCAATCGCATCGATCTCCCCCCCCATATCCAAGGGCCTCCCCTGTGCATCAATGAGAGTGAGATCCACAGCAGCACCAGTGCTGTGGGGCGGCGGTTTTAACAAATCAGTACTGGGTGGAGCCCAAAAACGAGCCACCTCTGAGCGAATATTTTCCAAGCGATGCAGCTGGTCTGAATCATCAGCATCAATGCCTTGGCGAGCACACTCCTGCTCAATGGCGTGGTTCACCATGAACGCTTGAACAGTCACTGGGCGCCAGGCATCGAAAATGCCTAGCCGAAGTGGTTGAAGTCCAGCCTCCGTCGAGAGGCCCTGGAGATGAACTTGAGCAGCGAGCAAACGGCTCCTCACTCCTTGGCGAAGACAAAAGGGGTCTGCTCCGTTTCCGTAAGGAGCACCTAAGGACACATAGGGGTGCGGCTCCATGCAGGTCAAAAGGGAACGCAGCGGTCGCAAAGATTCCCCGCAATCGTCAATCGTGACGGAATGCCATGGACGCTGCATGCTGAAACAACAGTGAAAACGCTGACAGCAGATTGCCAGTTTCTAGGGAACGACGCATCCCAGATGCGATGTCAATGCGTTGAATGGCTAATTGAGTTGCACAGCTGCGGCAGCCCGCTTGCGTTGCTGTTCCAACAACACACGAATGTGCTCGAAAGACTTGAGGTCGGGATCCTCCTTCAGGATGCTCGCCGCTTCATCACGGGCTTCCTCCAAAACAGAGCCATCGTCCGCCAGGCTGGCGAGTGCCAAATCGGGCAAACCCGATTGCCGGGTACCAAGGACCTGACCAGGACCTCGAAAGCGAAGGTCCATCTCAGCAATCTCAAATCCATCATTGGATCGGACTAAAACTTCAAGGCGTTGTCTGGCTAAGGGATTACGGCTGTCATTCACAAGTAAGCAGTAAGAAGCGGCGGCTCCTCGGCCCACCCTTCCCCGTAACTGGTGCAACTGAGCCAAACCAAAACGATCGGCATGATCAATCACCATCACACTGGCTTCAGGAACATCCACCCCAACTTCCACCACGGTTGTAGACACCAAAATCTGAGTGGCTCCGCCGGCAAAATCAGCAATCACGGCCTGCTTCTCAGGACTAGCTAATCGGCCATGGAGCAGGCCCACGCTGAACTCTGGAAACACCTCCTCCGAGAGCTGACGATGCACATCAACCGCCGAGCGCAGGTCGACTTTTTCTGATTCCTCCACCAGGGGAAGCACCACATAACTGCGCTGCCCCTGAAGCACCTGTTCACGGATAAGTTCATAGGCCTCCTCACGCTCAGAGCTCTTCACAACCCTCGTACGAATCGGAGTGCGCCCCGGAGGCAGCTCATCGATTTGACTGACATCCAAATCACCATGGAGCGAAAGGGCCAAGGTTCGGGGAATCGGAGTGGCCGTCATCGTGAGCAAATGGGGTTGCAAGCCTTTGTCGAGAAGACGGTTGCGTTGACGCACTCCAAAACGATGTTGCTCATCGACCACCACGAGGCCCAGACGATCAAACGCGACTGGATCCTCCAAGAGGGCGTGTGTTCCCACAAGAATGCGCAAAGTACCACCAGAGAGATCACTCAAGATTTGCCGTCGGCTGCGACGCGGAGTTGACCCAGTGAGCAGTTCTACGTTGACGTTCAGTGGAGGCAACCAACAACAGAGACTGCGATAGTGCTGCGCCGCCAAAACCTCTGTTGGCGCCATCAAGGCTCCTTGCCAGCCAGCTTCCACGGCCTTCAGCAGTGCGGCAATTGCCACAACGGTTTTGCCGCTTCCCACATCCCCTTGCACGAGCCGCGCCATCGGTTCAGGGCGCTCGAGATCCTGTTCAATCTCAGACAACACCCGCTTCTGAGCACCCGTGAGTTCAAACGGAAGAAGAGACAGAAAACGACCGACCAATCCTTCACGCTCCACCCCCCTAAGGAGCACGGGTGCTGAACGCTGACGTAAGGCAGCTCTACGTTGCATCAAACTGAGCTGCAAAAGCAGGAATTCGTCAAACACCAAGCGATGACGCGCTTGCTGCAGTTGCTCACTAGTGTCCGGTCGATGAATCGCAACCAGCGCTTGATCGCGCGACAACAAGCCACGCGCGTCCCGGCGAGGCGGAGGCAGGGGGTCAGGCCAAAAGCGAACAGCAGGCAAAACCGTTTCTACCAAGCTTCGAAAACGATCGGCCGTGAGTCCTTCGGTGAGGGGGTACACCGGCAACAACCGGCCAATTTGGCGAGAACGTAAGGGGGCATTGGCGCTCTCCATCACCTCAATCAAGGGATCTTGAAAGCTGACGCCATAGGGCCCGCTTTTGACCAAACCACTCACAGCCACGGTGGCACCCACGGGATACTGACGGGTCTGACCATGGAGGTAGGAAGGATTGCTAAATCGTTTTCCTGCTAAAAAGCGAGTCACCTTGATGCGACCGGTGGGGTCTTGCAGCTGCAATTCAATAATCGAAAGATTGGGGTTTCGAGGACTGGTAAAACCATGAGATCGACGCACAGTGGCCACAATCGTTGCGGTTTCTCCAGCCTCCAAGGCTTCAATTCTGCGTAAGGCGGAGTAGTCGACGTAGTCCCTCGGATAGTGCTGGATCAGATCCCGAACGACAAGCAAACCCAGGCTTGCCAGACGTTCTGCCAACTTGGGACCAATGCCGCGAACCCTGGCAAGCGGTGACTCCAAATCGAACGTTAAAGCTGAGGAACCTGACCGACCGGGAGTGCCATGCGACGACGACACCTTGATCCGTGGTGGCGCGATTGGTGCCGATGGTTCCAGGCGAGCGCGTAAACCATGGAGCCACTGCCGGGTGCCAGTGACGAGACGACGTCGACCAGCATCACCAAGTTCGGGATACGAAGCAAAATCAGTGGCTAAAGACTGAAGACGGACCAAGCTGTCCTTCGGCAAAGTCACCGGGGGCGGCGTTGCCAATTGGCGGCTCAAAAAGGCATGAAAACGTTCATGGCGACCTTGAAGATCGAGAAATCCCCTATCAGCCTCTAAGGAGAGGGACTGCTGCAACGGGCGAAGCCAGGCAAGAAAACACTCCAAGCCCTGACGATCCAGTGCCGGGGTCAGTCCTGACCTGTCATCGGCGGATTGGGCCACCACTGACTGTGCACCTCCTGACTGGTAAGACGGCTCTGCCAATGCCGCTGCTGCTGCACCATTGTGAGCAAATTGCTGCGATGTTGGCGCAATCGGTACCGGCTATGCCGCAGTGAACCGTTGTCGTATTCAAGATCAGCAGGCCTCACCAAAATGCTGAGGATTTCCAACGGCTGGTCTTGAGAGGGAAGAGGCAACGGAAGCTTCAGCCGCAAAAGATTCGAGGGAGAGGGAAGCGCCTGCAACTGTCCAGCGATCGCAGCATCAAGAAGCGTGGTGGGGAGCAGGCTGCTAACCAGACCTGCTCGCAACAGCTCAACATTGAGAGCGTGGGACAAATTTCGAATCCTGCGGCTCAAGGCGGCCTCCTGTCCATCGAACCAGTTCACCAACTCCACTGGCATCGAGGGGAGCAATTCAGCATCAGACTGATCCTCTGGCACAACGGAGGCACCCAAGGCAGAAGCATCGGATTCAAGACGGGCTGGCTCGCCAGCCGGGTCAGCCTGCTGTATCGCCTCACCAGCCATCAAAAACAGGGAGCGCAAGAGATCAAAGTCAGCCGACGTGCCTTCAGCAGCAGCCTCAGAATCGATCGGATCCTGAACAGGCTGCTGGAGTTCATCAATAGGCTCAGTGGATGGCGGATCAACGTCCCCTTCCAAGCGAGGAAGCAATCCCTCCAGAAGATCAGGATGCTCAATGGGTGGGCTAAGGCTTAACTCAATCCCGCTATGGCTGGTCTCTGGTTGGGCACTCTCAACATCAGCCTGAAGAGACTGGCTCACCTCGAGCTGGGCCTGTTGGCGATACTCCAATGCTTCTTTCTGAAGGCGCCTGGACAGATCCATGAGCTGCTCAACAGTCAGCAGACTGGAGCAGCGTTGGACTAGTCCATCAAAGGTCTGCTGAAGTTCAGACTGTTGCTCCGCGGATAGTCGCGACAGTCGTTGACCCCGTTCACACAAGAGATGTCCCACGGCAGTGCGGACGCTCGGCAACAAGAGGTTGCGCAGAAGTTGCAAATAAAGCGCTTGCTCTCGATACAGCAATGGTGCAAGACGCCGGCTTCGTTGTTGAAGCCGGCGCAGCTGTTCCTTAGGGTCGTAACCGCTCGTGGAGTGCGTCTCAGCCGTCAAAATCAGCTGTTAGTCATCGATGCAACTTCCGTTGCAAAGTCGACCTGCTCAATTTCAATCCCTTCACCAAGGGTGTAACGGGTGAAGCGGCGAACCTTGACGTTTTCACCGATCTTTCCTGCAACCTCCTTGACCAAATCAGCCACGGACATGGAGCTGTCACGAATAAAGGGTTGGTCCAGCAAGGACATTTCCTTCAAACGTTTGCCAATTCGTCCTTCGACAATCTTGACCTTCATCTGATCTGGTTTGCCATCCAGATCATCGCGACCCATCTCGATTGACTTCTCACGATCGATGATGTCTTGAGGAATGTCGTCCGTGCTCACGTATTCCACGTTGGGGCAAGCTGCAACTTGCATCGACACGTCGCGAAGCAATCCTTGGAACAGATCTCCACGGGCGACGAAATCAGTCTCACAGTTGAGCTCTAGCAACACTCCCACGCGCGCACCGGTGTGGATGTAACTACCAATCGCACCTTCTGCAGCGGCACGACTTGATTTCTTTTCGGCACTAGCAATGCCTTTCTGACGAAGCCATTCCACGGCTTTCGTTGTATCACCACTGGTTTCTGCCAGGGCTTTCTTGCAATCCATCATCCCTGCGCCAGTTTTGTCGCGCAGTTCTTTAACTAGCTTGGCTGATACGGCCGCCATGAGGTGAATTAAGTGGGGGGGTCTATGGGAATGCCGCTACGGCAAGGAGGACGCAGCGGCGAAAACTAAGCGTGCAAAAGCAAAAGCTGATGATCAGCCCTAGCCATCATCACCACGCCCATCCTGGCCGCCGTGACGACCTTCGTTAATCGCATCAGCCAAACGACTCAAAACCAACTGAATCGAACGGACCGCGTCATCGTTGCAAGGGATAGGAACCTCACAAAGGTCAGGATCGCAATTGGTGTCCAACATCGACACCAAAGAGATGTCAAGCTTGCGAGCCTCCAGCACGGCATTGGTTTCACGACGCTGATCCACAAGCACCACGACGTCGGGAATACGACGCATGTTCTTGAGACCACCTAAGTACTTCTGTAAACGCTCGAGTTCACGACGTAAAACAGCACCTTCCTTCTTGGGACGCATGGCAATAGCGCCACTCGATTCCATCCTCTCAAGATCTTTAAGACGATCAATCCTGGCTTTCATCGTGGTCCAGTTGGTCAGCATTCCGCCAAGCCAGCGCTGGTTCACGTAAGACGATCCGCAGCGAAGGGCTTCTTGAGCCACAACCTCAGACGCTTGCTTTTTGGTGCCAACGAAGAGGAAACGCTTGCCGCTCCTAGCAGCTGAACGCACCCACTTGTAGGCGTTATTCATGCAGACAGCTGTCTGCACCAAATCAATAATGTGAACTCCGTTGCGCGCGCAATAGATGTAGCGCGACATCTTGGGGTTCCAACGACGGGTCTGGTGGCCAAAGTGGGCACCAGCCTCCATCATCTCGGCGAGAGTGACGACAGCCATGATTGTTGAGGGTTTCGGGTTCGCCTCCACCTGTCAGGTATGGCGTGTGATGAGCGAGAACTCAGAGCACAACGTCCAGCACCCGAAACGGACAGGTGTGCGGAATGAGTAGGACGCCTTAATTTAACAAAGAGTCAGTTCATGTTTGGGAACACGCGATCGGGATGATCCTCAACGGGCCAGTCCTCATTGACTCCACCGATCAGCAATTGATCCAGCTTCACAACATCAGAGTTGAGTTGCTTCAAAGCATTAATTAAGACGTCGAGACCAATCCCATCACTGGTGCCCAAGTCCAACCAGCAACGGGCCCACTCCTCGTGATATTCGAGCTGCCCCATGTTGTGCATCAAGGCCGGCATCGATGAGGAGGCCTCGTCATTGTCGTAACTCATGAAGCTCAGGTCCTCTGCTTCTTCATGCACCTGAAGGTTCTCGGCATTGAAGCCACCGAGCCGACCAATGACATACCAGCTGTCAAAGATGCCATCCACGTAATTTCGCTCCCCTTGACTGGGAATTTCACTAAATCGAAGCCACACCCAGCAATTAAACGGATCAACCTCTCGGAAACGAACGTGCATGGCCTATTGGAGACCCTCGCATCATCGCTATCTCAAAAGAGATCGGCCACGATCATGATCAATCATGCTGATCACACCACTGCCATCAACAGAAGCAACTGAGTCGCATGCTGGAACTCAACAACATTCGATTCCGGCCGGCGACGTCAGAACGCGTGGTCCTGGACGAGATCAACCTCAAAGCCTCGCCAGGCATACCGGTGCTGATCTCAGGCAATAGCGGGAGTGGAAAAACAAGCCTGCTTGAAGTGATCAGTGGCTTAGCAGGAGAACAGAAAGGCTCGATTCTCTGGAATCAAGAAGCACTCACGAGACGTCAAAGGCGATGGCTATGTGGCGTGGTGTTTCAGTTTCCTGAACGTCATTTTCTGGGATTGAATGTATCTCAGGAGTTAAAACTTGGCCACAAAAGGCTCACGAGTGAGCAGCGAAGCACTGTGCTTAGGCGAGTCGGCCTCGGTGATGTGGATCTGCGACAGGCACCAGAACGTTTAAGCGGAGGACAACAACGACGCCTTGCCCTAGCCGTGCAGCTATTGCGCCGCCCTGAAGTGCTGCTATTGGATGAACCAACCGCTGGTCTTGATTGGTCCGTTCGCTCCGAAGTGCTCGAACTGCTTCAAGATCTCTCCAAGGATCGACTGCTCATTGTTGTAACCCATGAACCGGATCTCTTTGAGGGGTGGAGCGGACACCATTGGAACCTGAGAGAGGGACGTCTCCACGCTCTGTCACCATTGCCGCTGTGATGCGCAAATGCCATGGGTGACTGCCTTGTCCGGGCCACGGCAGCTGGCGGAGGCATCAGGCTTGTAGCGGTGATCACCACCGAGGCCGCACGCGAAGCGAGACGGAGGCATCGCCTGTCCTATTTGACAACGGTGATGCTCGGGCGTGCCATGAGCGCTGGGCTGTTGCTAGCCAGCTCAATGAAGGTGCGTCACGGCCGTGTGAACTTACGCATTGGCTCCGATGGACCTATCGGTGGTTTGTTTGTCGATGCAGGCAGAGATGGTCGCGTACGCGGGTATGTAGGGAACCCAAAACTGGAATTAGATCCAATCGAAGATGACGCAGGTCACTACAGCTTTGATTTCAATGCCGCTGCAGGTACGGGCTACCTTCATGTTGTGAGGGACGAAGGAAAGGGAGAGCCATTCAGCAGCACTGTTGAATTGGTTCGTGGAGGAATTGGAGAGGATGTTGCATCGTATTTACTGCATTCTGAACAAACACCCTCAGGCGTATTTGTAGGCGAAACGATCAGTCAAGAAGGCCTTGAATGTAGTGGTGGACTATTAGTACAGGTGCTGCCCAAAGCAGCAGAAGAACCAGCTCTGGTTGCTTTACTAGAGGAGCGTTGTCGCGAAATCCACAACTTCAGCAAACATCTACTTGATAATCAGGATCATCTTGAGAATCTGCTCAAAGATGTTTTTCCAGATTTAGATCCTCAACCAATTCCCGCTGGAGAACCGTTACAACCGATCCAATTCTCATGCCCCTGCAGCAGAGAACGAAGCATCAACGCCCTGAGATTATTTGGCAAAAAGGAGCTCAACACGATGCTCAAAGAAGACAAAGGGGCTGAACTCACCTGCCACTTCTGCAGTGAGGTTTACAAACTTGATGAAAAAGAATTATCAGATCTCATCGATAGCCTATGAATCCATCACTCAGAGCAGAAGCAATATGCCAGCAACCAGAACTAAATAGGCTGGCAATGCTTCAAAGAGAATCGGATTCACAGACAATCCTGCTTGGGTCGAGACCAAGGCACCGATCACCGCGCCCAGAACCAGCCCTAAGGCGACGAGAGCCAAACTCCAGCCCAAGGCACCCAATGGTCTTCGACCCCGTTTGACCTGAGAGATGAACAAGCCAATTGTGGAGAGAGCCAGCACTAAATCGACCGCTGTTGGAGCCGCAAGAAGCAGCAACAGACCAATGCCTCCAGCGATCAGTCTCACCAGCAATCCCTGGCCTTCCACCAAACTCAGACTTGGAAGAAAACCGGCAGAGCTCAACCTGGGACTGGGAAGAGAGAGGTTGCGAATTCTGGTTAAAAGAGCAGACGTATTGGCAGGAGTACCTGAAGACGTTGATGCACTTTGGCTTTCAAGGCGGGAAGCGGTCACGGCAGCAGAACTAATGGTTCCTGACTGCCGTTCTCGCAAGCGTCCCATCAGCACTGCGTCATAGGCAGTTTCGATGCGAGCCCTCGCCATTGGATCGTCGCCAGCTGCCTTCAGAGAGGTTTCACGCGCCTGTTGAACCTCCTCAAACCCTGCATCAGCAGAAATTCCAAGCATTTCATAAGGATCCTGGGACTCTGAGCTCGAGCCGAGATCAACCCCTGACGCCATTCATTCAGTTCAATCTGTATTGAGCGTATCGAGCTGAGCGCACAATCGGGTGAGCTGAATTGAATCAAAACAGAGGTTGCCCGTGCTTAAAGCCTTGAAGCTTTTCAAGTTGCCGTTTGCAATGGGGCACTTCAGCGCTGTGAAGCCATTTTCTGCGTTTGATCAAAGGCATTTGGGGCGGAAGGTGGTATCCCTCAACCACCTCAACACGATCTTGAGCGGGACGAAAGCACACATACTCCGTGCCGCCGTCCGAACATGGACGTAACAGCCAGACGTGACTCAGCGCAAACAGATCCATGGATCCAGTCTGGCGAACGTGAAGCAATGTTGCGAGTGAACGAAGGGTTGCAATCGCAACTCAAAGACTGATCGGCTCCACACCGCTCACAACAGGCGCGACGTTACTGAGAACAAGCGCAGGATGCTCCTCCATCAGTTGGTTCAAATTCCATTCGTTTTTGAACAACAAAACGGGGCGATTCCATGCATCGCGCACTGTCTTGCAATTAAAAATACGACCCACATCTTCCAGGGCAGACCAACCACCAGTCACCCAGCGTGCGACCTGAAAACCAAGGGGCTCCAGACGCGTATCAACGCCATACTCATTTTCTAAGCGGTGCTGCACAACTTCCAACTGCAACTGTCCAACCGCGGCAAGGATGGGATCACGCTTACTTTCGTCTGTGTCATAGAGAATTTGAACTGCACCCTCCTCACGAAGCTCGTTCACTCCTTTGCGAAAGTTTTTGAATACAGAAGGATTGGGATTGCGCAACCAACTAAAGATTTCGGGACTAAAGCAAGGAATACCCTCGTATTCGACCTTTGTACCAGTGTAAAGAGTATCTCCAATAGAGAACATTCCAGGATTATTCAAGCCAATCACATCACCGGGATAAGCATCTTCAACAACAGCCCTATCTTGCCCAAATAATTTCTGAGGACGCGAAAGACGAATGGTGCGGCCAGTGCGGGCATGACGCACAGACATATCTTTTTCAAAACGGCCACTACAAACACGAACAAAAGCAACACGATCTCGATGACGTGGATCCATATTGGCTTGAAGCTTGAACACAAACCCGCTGAAATCAGGACGTAAGGGATCAACAGGGCCGTCCGTACCAACTCTTGCAACAGGCTTTTGTGCCATATCCATGAACGCATCAAGGAACGGACGCACCCCGAAATTAGTCATAGCCGAACCAAAAAAGACCGGGGTAAGTTCCCCAGCATGAACCAATTCAAGGTCCAGCACTGCGCCGGCTGCTTCCAAAAGATCAAGATCTTCAACGGCCTGAGCAAGCAACTCTGGCTCCACTAAATCTTTTAATTCTGGATCATCCAAATCCAAGAGCTTTTCTTCAGATTGGCGACCGCGTTCAGCACGGCTGAACAGGACAACCTGACGCGTGCGGCGATCGATGACTCCGCGAAAGAGTTCACCGCTGCCAATCGGCCAATTCACCGCCCAGGGAGTGAGACCTAATTCAGCCTCGATTTCATCCAGAAGAGCTAAAGGCTCTCTTCCTGGACGGTCCATCTTGTTGATGAACGTAAAAATAGGAATTTCACGCATCCTGCAAACCTCAAACAGCTTGCGTGTTTGAGGTTCCAGACCCTTCGCAGCATCCTCAAGCATCACCGCGTTATCAGCGGCAGCGAGAGTGCGATAAGTATCCTCAGAAAAATCCTGGTGACCAGGCGTATCCAGCAAATTAATCGTGCTGCCTGAGTAGTCGAATTGCAGAACGGTCGACGTAATCGAAATACCGCGCTGTTTTTCCAGCTCCATCCAATCGGACGTGACCTTGCGTTGCTCACCTCGAGCCTTCACAGCACCAGCTTGTTGAATCGCACCTCCATACAGCAAAAGCTTCTCGGTGAGTGTGGTTTTTCCTGCATCGGGATGGGAAATAATCGCAAAATTGCGACGTCGAGCCACGGCTTCAGCGAGACCGTCCTCACCGCTTAAGACGTCCAACGACTCGCTGCTATCGGTACCCAAACGCGTGCTCATGATCTCGCTGTTGACACCACCAGCCTGACAGTCAATGGTCGATGCAGCATCAAAATCACCACTGCCCCGAAACTTCAAGGTATCGGTCGTCGAGCTCCATCACGGTGAACTGACCCATTCCAGCCTCGTCAAGTTGTTCGCGGACTTCATCTACAGTGAAGGCAGCGATCAAGGATGCTCGAAAGTCGCGTTGCAACACGGAAGGGGAATTGCTCACATACCGATCGCAAAGCGCATCAACCTCCTGCTCATTCGAGGGGCGACGAAGATCACGATGCAACATGAATGCATTAGGCACAGCAAGCTGCTTCATTGACGCCCATAGCCTTTGAGGATTATGGAGATGATGCAACAGACTATTACTAACAATCACAGAAGCACCTTTTATTTGAGGAATATCATCAAGACAGGAATGGCTTAAATCAAAGAGTAAATAGGTTAAATTATGAATAGCAGGACTTAAACAGGAAAGTCTTTGATTGGCAATCGCGATCATGGAAGGAGCCCCATCAAGACCAATCACTGCCGATAGGGGCCAGCGAGCAGCAAGCCGTTCGGAAATATTCCCCGGACCACAACCTAGATCCAGGATCAAATGAGCTGCGGGGAGAACAGTGCGAGAATGATCAATCAGCTCCGACAAACGTTCGATGACTGAATGATCACCGGAACTAAAGTCCGCCTCTGCATAGGCAACAACCTGATGAGGCGCATTCATCAACTCTGGTTCGGGACAACGTTGCATCAGCCTTCGGAATAAAGAGACTCAACAAAAGTGTTTGAGAAGGATAGATGATATCAATCTTGTTCTCTCCAATCACTTTAATGAAGCGCCGACCAAGCCTCTGGAACACTAACCACAAAAACCGTTCCGCGTACGATTCGAAAAAGATTTAAGCAACACATCATCATCACCAAAGACGAAGATCTTCAGCATCCGACAAGCAACCCAATGGAGATGGGGATCGGCATTCACAGCAAAACTGAGCAAATCTGGAACACTCGCCAGTGGCCCTGAGGTTGCGGGGGAACAGACACCAAACGTCGTTTCATCCCTATCAATCTTTGCAAGCAGTTCCTCAAGCCGCACTGGAAACCACGAAAACCAAAGCACTCCTTGTCCATGGATGCATGAGCTGACGGTACTTAACAATGACCTTTGATCGGTGGTCAGGGAGTTCGATCTCTTGCCAGTGAGGCGAAGCTCAGAGAACGATCAGGCCTCGACCAGAGGCAAAACACCGCTGATAGTGCTTAGAAAGACGTGCAAACCCCATTGGTGGCGTTAGGATACCCGAAGGACAAGCCGAGAACAGCAAGTGACTCTGACACCAAGCCGCACAGAAAAGCCAGAGACACAAACCACTGAGCTTGGATCTATCAACGGCGATTTCCCAGCAACTGCGCCCGCAGCCAACCCGGTGTTTTATCGCACCTACAGTCGACGATTGCCTAAAGGAAGAGAAAGTTGGAGTGAAGTAGGCGAACGTAACCGATCAGGACTTCTCAAGCTTGGTTCCCTCAATGCAGAGGAAATGGACCTACTGGCCAGGATGCAGTCTGAGAAAAAAGCACTGCCATCCGGACGCTGGCAATGGATTGGTGGCACTCCATGGATCGAGAAGCCGGAAAATTTCTCAGGGGCCTACAACTGCACCTCCACAAATCTTGTGGATTGGGAAGCGTTCGGTCTGATGATGGATTTAGCGATGATGGGGTGTGGAACAGGCGCAATCATCGAGCCCCACTTCATTGATCAGCTTCCAGTTGTCATTAATCCGATTGAAGTACGAAGCGTTTCAAACATCGGCATTACACCGGCAGACAACCGCCAGGAAACCACGTCCTTCAACATCAGCGATCACAATGTTTCAATCAAGGTGGGGGACACCAGACGTGGTTGGGTTGATAGCTACCAACTGCTCTTAGAATTGAGTAGTGATCCTCGCTTCGAAGGCCGAAAAGTTGAGGTCGATATTGACCTTTCTGATGTGCGTCCTGTCGGCGAAACCCTCAAGGGTTTCGGTGGTATGGCGAACCCCGTCAAACTGAAAGATCTCTACGGTCGCGTCGCAAAATTGCTGGGCAAAGCGATCGGTAGACAGCTCACATCCATCGAATGCTGTCTCCTTATTGATGAAGCAGCCGTCACGATTGTGGCGGGTAATATCCGGCGTAGTGCCGGTATGCGTCAATTCGCTTCCGACGACATGTCAGCTGCTGGTGCCAAGGAAAATTTGTGGCAACAGGATTCTGAAGGCAACTGGAGAATTGATCCTGAGCGCGATGCGCTGAGGATGGCGAATCACACCCGTGTTTATCACACCCGACCAAGCAGGGAAGTGCTGCTAGAAGCAGTCACACGTCAATTCCACAGTGGTGAAGGCGCCATTCAATTCGCTCCTGAAGCGCTCGCTCGCTCGAACGCCGATTTACTAACCACCAAGGAATTAAGAAGTGAATTTATCGAGATTTATTGCGACCAAGGCCGTGAAGAAGCAGGGCGCTGGCTCGAACAAAATCATGGTGCAATTTCAAAAGAAGAACTTGAGCATCGGCTGAGTCGCTACGGATTAAATCCGTGCGGTGAAATCCTCGGTGCAGATTTTCATTGCAACCTTGCCGAGGTACATCTCAACCAAATTGACCCCAAAGATGAAGCATCGCAACGCGACGCCTTCCGAGCCGGTGCACTCTCCGTTGCCTGTCTGCTCAATCACAAATTCGAAGTCGAGAGGTACCGCCAGAGTCGAGCCTGGGATCCAATCGTAGGTGTGAGCTTTACTGGGTTATTTGATTTCTTCGTTCATGCTTTTGGTACACCATGGCTGCAGTGGTGGGAAGCAGGACGGCCTGAAACCGAAGAAGGTCTGAATTACAAAAAACAAGAAGCTGATTACTTGAAGCGGTGGAAATCGATCGTGAATGAAACCGTTTGGGATTATTGCGATCGTCATGGACTGAGGCGTCCAAACCGCTGCACCACAGTTCAGCCCGCTGGAACAAAAAGCTTGCTTACAGGTGCTGCACCTGGTTGGCATCCGCCCAAAGCTCAGCGCTTTATCCGCAGGATTACTTTCCGCAAAAACGATCCTGTGGCGATGGCCTGCATGGATTATGGCTACACAGTGGTTCCTTCCCAGTCCGATAAGGATGATGAAGGTCGTCTTTTGAACGATCCATTCGATTCACGCTGCACGGAATGGTTAGTAGAAATTCCAACCGAGGTCAGTTGGGCCAATCTGCCTGGTGCAGACACTGTGGATATCAATGCATTCTCGGCATTGGCACAATTTGACTTTTACATGCAAGTTCAATTGCACTACACCGCCCACAACACATCGGCAACGATCGAATTTCGTGAGCATGAGATTGAACCGTTAACCGATGCTCTTCACCAGACCATCGAACAGGGTGGCGGATACATTTCTGCAGCTCTTCTCGCTCGATTCGATGCGAATGCAACCTTCCCACGCTTGCCATTCGAACCAATCGATGCACAAACCTATGCGCGCTTGCAGAAAGAAGTCATTGAACGACGAGTCAATAATGACTTTTTCGACGCATTGCAAAAATATGACAGCGGAGAGCTAACGGAAGCAGGTCCAGCTGGTTGCGATTCAGATAAGTGCCTCTTACCTTTAGCAAAACCTAATAGCTAAAAATCCAGCAGGGCTTAAGTCATGCGATTAAGCCCTTAACCGAAAACAATACAAATCAGACATATATTAAACTTTAAATACAAGTCAAAAAGTGATCCCTCCGCAGGAAGAAAATACTTTTAAAGTACCCTTATAGATAAAGTTGCGACAGAGGCCTTAAACCTGGTGGGATGATAAGCTATGAAGACCTCTTGGAGAGGTGGTCGAGTGGTTTATGGCTCTGGTCTTGAAAACCAGCGTGTCTGCAAGGGCACCGTCGGTTCGAATCCGACCCTCTCCGTTCTCTATTACCGAAAAGCCCAGTCACTGACTGGGTTTTTTAATGACTGAAATCAGGCGGGCCTTGGCGCTTCTCTTGGCACGATCATCGAAGATCTTGACCACGAGTGATCGGAGGCAGCTTGCCTGATCCGACCGACAACATCAGGGCGAAGTGGCTGGCCTTCAATACCGAGACATAATGGATCGACATGAACGAGGGGATGGTTCGGGTGGCCGCTGATCACTAGGTCCTGCCTGAGCCTAACAAGATCGAAAGCCCAAAATGGGCCGATGCTGATCTTCGCTGCAAAGTCCTTTGTCCTCGATGTTGATAGCGCAACGTATTGGCGACAATTGACATCAATTCACACTCAAGACGAAATAGCAAAAAGGATCGGCAGGAAGTTGGTTATTGCTGGTTTCTTTGATAGCGATAACTCTGTATGTTGACAAGGAGTGAACCGTTCAAGCCAAGAGAAACAGCAAAATCCGACCAAGCGAGAAGAAGACATCGGAAATTAATTGTAGATTAAAAATATTTTTACACCTTCGGTTTTAATTAGAAGTCCGAAGCGAATCGAAATGAGGAATCATTATCAAGGATTAGCCTTTAAATTAAAGCAGCTCTCTCCACATGAGAATATCGTACAAATTCACGAAGAAATCATTATTCTTCACAAGATTCAAATGATTCGATAGGAAGAAAGTTGCATTATTCCATTCAACAATCGGACCCATATCAGGCATCATTGCATCTTCAATCGCATACGCACTAGCTCTTAAGACTTTACCATCTCCAGAATTAGCATTCAAGAATGAAATTGATTTTTCATTTCGATTAACGCGAACATTTGATTCGGTCGGTGTTCCAACGCCTGCAAACAAATAAAATCTAAGATGCTCAGGTGATTTGCTTTTTAGATCCAATCTGGAATAAAATAATTTTGCTTTACGCAATAATGTCTCCTGAATTTCCACAGCGAGGGAATTAGCCTCCTGATTTGTACTGCCTGAAGGGGCAATTTGAGCAAGAATGTTAGCCTGGTTTGGATTGAGTATCCCCCAATTCATTGACTGCCATAATTTAGGATCCATCAGATCTATGTCTTGACCAGTTTGATCAACAGCTAGAGATATATCAGGACGCGGAAGAAGTTCATACATTGATGGCATGGTACCAAGAACTGCAGCAGGATATTTAAGCCA
Organism: Synechococcus sp. Cu2B8-bc1011; assembly: GCF_047302735.1. Taxonomy (NCBI): domain Bacteria; kingdom Bacillati; phylum Cyanobacteriota; class Cyanophyceae; order Synechococcales; family Synechococcaceae; genus Synechococcus; species Synechococcus sp. Cu2B8-bc1011. The sequence continues at coordinate 1,696,882 of NZ_CP138915.1, read as the reverse complement.
TTTAATGTGATTAAACTCATAACCATTAAGAAGATTACTTAACGCTTCAATCGACCCTTTATTCGGTGGAGCAACCATGATGATGTTTTCAATTTGATCGCCACCTCTCCAGTCAAGCTCAGGAGTTGATTCACTAGTCCCTAATCCTTGATCTCCATATCGCAAATAGTATCTTGCTACTAGACATCCCATCGAATGGCAAATAATATCAAATTTTTGCCCCTTTTTAGATCTCTTGTTAGTTTTATAATATTTTGATTTTTCGTCTATAAAGTTATTGAGCTGAATTGCACTATCAGCATTAGATTGACGCCAATCATAAGCAAATTCAAACACAGGAGTGGCCATGCCTGAGTCGTTATTAGGGATCGGCTTGTCCTGAGGATTAGGCTGATAACCTGCCTTCTTCAGCGACTTCATGATAGTTGCGTAGATTGCCAGATTAAAAGATGAAAATGGAAGAAGGCTTATCTTCAAAGTTTCAACTACAGATACAGCTTTGACGTTATTTTGCTTGCGCTTAACGAAAGCCTGCCGATTCGTTAATGGCAAAGCAAGTAATTGATTATCCTTATCCGTAGATGGCCAGTAACTACTATGGCCATATGATCCCCATGCAGTTTTTCCATTTCTGGCATCGACCAACTTGGTTCCTCCGAGCCCTGGAATTAAAATGATTGGATTTGCGTCTTTAGAGCGATCCATCACTACGTCCATGAATGGCCCGTGCGTCGGTCCATAAATGACACTGCTTCTGGTGCAGGAAGATACAAGGGCTGCTAACAGAGTAATGAAAGCAGTTTTTTTCAGAAGATTCACGAGCAAACAACTGAAGTCCTTAATCTGTTGTTAATTAATCATAGCCAGAATCAAACAAATAAATCCAAAGCTCTGGGAATCATGATGAATTGTGAATGCTAATAGAGGCATTAGTCTATGAAAACTGGATATATGATCCATTAAAGTTCTTTTTAAAAAACAGTTTAAAGTTTCGTGCGTGCATCAGTAGGAGCGGATCTACAGCATCAAGCCAACCGAGCCTCTGGGCGAGAGCAAATTAAGCAGTGTTCAGAAGCAATAGAGAACGATAGTGGACTACCTATGCCTAGGACTGACGGAGCCTAGGCAAGAAAAGAAACGCAATGCGTGCTGAGACTCTTGAGGTTTTGTGGCGCATTGCCAACAAAGTGAATAGGATGGGAATTAGACCTTGAAGGCAAAAGTCCAAATCCCGGAATTCACTTTTTTCTTCTTATTTGACTTTGATTGAACTGATGAACAAATCAATCTGGAAAGAGCACGCAACCATACACCAACAAATCTCTGAGTTTACGCATTCAAACAAGGAAAAAGCACATACGCCGTGGCATCAGCTGGAGAAAAGTCAACGGCGACAAATCATTCAACATAGACACAGCTGCAAAAACTATACGAAAATATTTCTCAGCTTCTTTATTGCAACTGTAGCGATCGCAAGCATTGTATCCATCAAAGAAGAAGCTAAAACCGGTATGGCATCACTAGACAAAACAGTATCAATCTCATAAAGTGTAATGGCAAAGATATACTGATTAACACGAAGAGAATCACCGATACAATTAATGAAAGCCTTCAAGGTTTGATTTTGGCCGACATAAAGGTGGATTCACAAACCAAAGTAACTCGGGTAAAACAACCTGTTCGGTTAAAAGTTTCGCCGTTGAATGGTTTTAAAGGAAAGCAGGCAATTCTAGCTGCAAATATCTCAAGGCCAGCCAATGAGCCGCTGTGGGCAGCTGAATCCTTTGACAGTGCTGCTTATTAATGGACAACATCAACCAGTGAGACACCCCTCAGAGAATGGGAATCTGATCTGCTTGTATCCCTAGCCATCCCGATGAACTGCAGGAGATGTTATGCCACGAGATCACGATGCTCGATCAATACGGCAGCTAAGTATCTTTTGGCTCGATCTACCTTCTGACGGACTCGTTCGCGGCTGATTCCAATTTCAGTAGCAATTGATTGAAGACTCTGCTCTTCAACAACATTGCGACGTAGTAACTCTTGGTCATTATTCATGGCTAATTTTGCATGGTCTCGAAGACATTTCTTCACTTCATCCCATTGGAACTTATCGAAATTAGGTATTGATTGCTCATCGCAAAGAATATCAGAGAGGGTTGAACTATCCCTATCGCTGCCAAGGTTCATATCTAGCGATGCAGTGCTTTTGGCAGCAAAAGCGTGGCGAAGGTTCTTTAGCTGAGTATCGCTGACCTCTAGTAGCCTGCAAATCTGCTCATCGTTTAATCCCGACGGAAGTTGATTCAGCTTTGTTAGAGCAAGATTCATAGAAGTTGGCACCCTGATCGTTGTGGCTGTCTGATCAATTGCCCTACTGATTGATTGACGGATCCACCAATACGCATAGGTGCTGAATTTGTATCCCAACTCGGGATCAAACTTCTCAACGGCACGGTTCAAGCCAATGCAACCCTCTTGAACCAGATCGCCAAACTCCAATTGCCCCAGCTGACGATGGAGGTACTTGCGGCTAACGGTGACAACTAATCGCAGATTAGCCTTGATCATTCGGTCTTTGGCTCGTTTGCCAGCTCTTTTTTCGCCAGGCGTTGCTGCTGGTGATTGGCTTGTCTTCACAGCAATTCCAAGCGTGATCTCCTCGGCGGCTGTGAGCAATGGAGTTCGGCCCATCTCATCCAAGAACTGATCGATGTTGCCGTTATCAGGGAAAAACATCTAATGAAAAGAACTAGACCGTCCATTGGTTCGCTTTGAGTTTTGCCCATGCAGACGAGTATTGCCGCGAGCTTGGATACGAAAACGCAGGTCAGATCGATACCGGCATTGATATCAATTCGATCGGAGTTCAGCGACTGGGTCTGGCGGGTCACATCAAAAGTCTGAAGGTTCGAGATCAAGACGGCAAGGACGTCATTCATACCAGTTCAACGAAGCAGAGAGGTCAGCCTTCGCACCAGCAAAAAAGGGAGCAAACAGAAGAAAGCACCACCAAAGGCAAGTGTCTCCGCTATGGGTTGGCCGTGATGACTCGTTTCACCAACAAAAGCGTGCAGATCAGTGCCTAGATGGATCTGCAGAACGATGTTCATCATTGAATTGGCCAATTCCTCACAAGGTTTGTCTCCTTAGACCCAGCGAAGAAGGCGTTTAGCCCTCTTTTTAATGCCTCCGCGTCCGTACCCTGGGTCGTCCGTGGCGTTGATCAAACCCAAGAAAATTGTATGGTTTCTGCTCTAACCCTTAAAACTGATCAAAATCTCTGGATAAAACTAAAATTAGCTGTTCAGGATCCGGTGGCAGGTTTAAAGCCAGGACCTGGAGAAACAGGAGTACCACCATTGCAGAAGTTAGAAGCAAAAACTTCTTTGTCTTGAATCGTCCAGTCGGGTTTGTTGGCTTTATACCAGGCAATGCTATCTGTATAACACGTGTTCCAACGTTCCGAATGCTGAGCGATGGGTCGAAGTGAAATCGCAACTGAAACTGAGCTCACAGTTGCAACAACAGCCAAAACAGGAAACAAATGAGCGTTAATCATCTCGCGCGCTTGGGACATGGGTCGATGGTTCGGTTACGACCATTATCACCACACGGCTGATGTCTAACCCAAATCAGGTGAGTGACCAACATGCTTCCAAACAGTGAATAGAGAGTCAAAGCGACACTATCCCGTCTCTGCGTGGCTGTCTTTACGCCCACACCCCCCAAAAAAAAGCTATAGCTCTGCAACGGACGAAGGAGTTCGATGAAGAGGCCTATACGCTCAAACAAAAGAAAACCCGCCAAAGGCGGGGTTTCTTGACTTCTTTTTAGGGCGTGTTGCCTAGTTTCCACTCCGTGAAGAAGTCTTCCTCACTCCTGAATTATGGTTGTTCAATCGAAGCGTGCCAGAGATCGTCAACACTTGGCTGACTGGCACAAGATTTGTTGAATCACGGATGGCAAGCAGAATCCAAATCAAGAATCGACGACCTGCAAGCAAGAACGGTTTGTTCCGCTTGAATCAAGGCAGGGTGATTCGTCAGAAACGCTTAGCCCAAGGGCATTGCGAAGCGGATCTATGAGAAATCACGGCATGCCCGTTGCGAACCTGCTGCTGACCAACGTTCCTGTTGTCAGTGAAAAGCTCTGCAATCGTGCGTCCATAGCGATCAGTCGTGATGCGGCGAATACCAACTGATCGACCTAAAACCAAAGTTCTCAAAGCATCGGCGGATTGTTCGGAGGAGCTGTTGTCATAAGCAGTGGGACGCATCCTGGTGGACCTAAAGCGAGGAGGTTTTTTGATTTCGGGAGCATCAATACAAGCCAACCTGACTGTTTCACCATCAGTGGTCGTACACGTGTTCCCGTCGTAACAGCCCTGAAAACGAACAAGTGGCAGGTTTTGGCCAATAGGTGTAGCAGCGCTAGCGCTGACCTGAAGCGAGAACAGAACGGTGACGAAAGGAAGGAAGTTGCCCATGCCATGATTCTCGCCAAGAACATTGGCTTCACCCCATAGTCTTGGGAAAACATCTGCCTTGCGCGCAGCGATGCAACGGAAGTCCCGAAACTTGATGCTGGGGTCTCTGTGCAGACACCATTGCATGACAGGGTGACTGAGCATCAAGGGTTACAGAAATCTCGCTGGGATCTACTTAGCAGTTGAAGCCCAGTATCGACGGTAAATTGATTGCGTTTTAGGAAGTGCAAAAAGGACAGCCATAGCAAGGTTTGGATTTTCACTAATTCATTGTTAGCTATGACGATTGACGTACACATGTATTCATTGACACAAACGAGCAGGCATTAGAAATTTATAAGATTCGAAAGGGAGCCATAGGGGGCAAGCAAATTTTCAAATGATTAAAAACATGACTGAATGCTTCACTTCCGAACCATAATCTTTGAGTGCATCAGCCAAGAAGGATAGATTGATCCCCAAAAAAGACAGGAAGCACTACATTTTCGATGACACCAACAAATCTGACATTAAGAATCTAGACAATCCAAGGGCCTGCTCAATCAATCCAACAAAGATGCTTCGATTCTTAGCTGGAGATCCTAGAAGAACAAAACGACAAGCCAACAGGGAATAACTTCACACCAAACGCATAAACGAGGGGCTGTGCTCCAGAATTCTCTAGAAACCACTAGAAGGAACCTGGATCAAATGGAAAAATTTGTGGATGTACGACTCAGCACAGAGGAGGCTGAACTGATTGACTTTGCACTAGATCTAGTGGTTGATGCTTACGGCAAGAGCCTTGATCAAGGCGGAATCGTTGATCAGCTCAAAGAAAAATACAGAAGTACAGAAGCCAGGGCTTTTGTTGATCAGCTGCGTAGACGCTGCTACATTGCCACGGATCTTGAATAAAAGTGATTGAGCATGAAGAACCCTGTGAGTCATGTATTACTTACTTCATTGAAGTAAAGGCCTTCATTGGCAAAATCTTGACTTTAAAGGGTGTTACGCGAAGAAAAGATGTGGATCTTGTTCAAAATGGAAGAGTGATCAGAACAGGCCCCATCCGTACCATCGAAAGTATCCATGGAGCTGACTAAACAATAGGCTGAAAGGTTTTCAACAAGCATCCAGAAAAACTCTCCATCCTGAGTATTTCACCAGAATCCAACCAAAAACCCTTCATCGAGGGAAAAAGACAGAGAACAAACTCGGATCAAAATCCGATTACAGCTAGGGAGTCAAGAGAAGACAGTTGTATCAGAAAAATGAATTACAAAAGCAGATTCAGACTCATATTGAGAGAACAACTCAAAACACTGGATAGAAACATCCTTCATCATTGCTCACCAATCGGTTTTGATGTGAACACTTTGCTTGCCAATCGGAACCACAATGCGAGAAGCTACGCTTAATAAGTAAATTTACTCATGCTTGACGTTGAACGGCTCACTCCAGATGGATGGAAGCCAATTGCCAGTCAGGCAGATATTCACGCAGCAATCAACTACGCGGAAGAGCTTTGCATGGAAGAACCTTCCACATACAGGATTCTTCTCAACGACGAATTGGTCTGTCTAGTGCGGCAGCAGGGCATAATCTGGATCAATGCCAACTCAGAAGTGATGGGAGAAACCGAATTTGAGAAAATCGTCTCGGTATGATGACAACTGCTCAAAAATCTCACGAAGGCAATCTGTTTGTGGATCAAACAGCAACTGAGAAGAGATTCAAATGACACGTTTGACACAACAAGACCAGACAGAAAGCTCTCAAGAGAACGCGCAAAGTAAACCACCAACTCTCAAATTTCATCATCAATAGAAAGATTATTTCTCTGTTTAATTAGCTTAAGACTGAATTATTCCAAAGTATCAACTAAGCGGCCATTGTTCATATGGGCAGGTAAGCTAAGTTGGATTTATCCCTATCTGGCATGCAAAGAACTCAACTTGTAACTTTGATTTTTCTGGCATGCACGCTTGGATTGCATTCCATCAACCCAGCACTAGCCAAGTCCACCCGCAGCTTCAGTGGATCAAATCCAGGAGAAGTTGAGAAAAATGCAAAAAAAGCTGGATTTGACTATCCAGATGGAGAGATGCAATGCAGCAGTCGCTGTAGCCAGAGGTGGGCAAAAGAGTAATCAATCAATTGAATTAATTGTACTCAGCCAATAAAATGATCGAGATCAATCTACCTGCCAACTCCATCGAATCAACGATTCTCTTGAATGCTCAAATAAACGATCTCAAAAACCTTTACTGGTCAACATCAATAACTTTAAGAGCCATATGACTAAAAATGTAATCGCAAAAGGAAAGAATATTGGCATCATAACTTCCTTTATTCTTTATTTCGATAAAACCAGTTGCTAAAAGCAGCCCCATTACAGTACCAGTAGGTCATGCGCACTAGTAACTTGGCTGCATTTTTGCATGACTCACAACAAAAATCCCCGCTTAGCTGAGCTAGGCGGGGCGGGTGATGGGGAACCACAAGCATGACACACTTTGGCTCTTTTTCCACAAAATCAGCTATTCAGAACCCTGTCACCATCATTCTCCACAGCATGTGGGGAAAACGCCGGTAGGTTTAGGCAATCTGTGGAGCGCTAGCTGAAATTCGTGGAGAACGGCTGATCTACACCCTTGGTATCGACCTATCCTTCAATGGGCTGGGTGATGGGGATCATTCCAGTGAACATTCCCCCGAAAGCGAGGGGATTTTTTATAGTCGTGCTGCAGCGGTGCCATCGACCTCTGTGGTTAATAGACAAAGGACTCGCAATAAAAACAGGCAGAGAATGGAGCTCAATTATTAGGAAGCCACAAGCTCACCACAACTTTTAGAAAATCAACCATAAACTTCATTCCTATCACTAACTTTCCAATAGGGAATCAACCTCTCTTAATTGCGATTAGAGTGAAACAATAATACCCCTGCAAGGCCTCATTCACACAAATCACCTTTGCACATGCCACAGCAACCGTGTTATTTAGTCGAATCTTGATAAAATTTTAGGGCAAAAATGTACTCAACGAATAAAATTATACAGTTTTCAAGGCGGTAAAAATAAGATTATTCGCAGGCAATTCTATGAACTGCATGTTATTGAATCCTACCTTGCTGCAGAGTGTCTCCACAGATTCAAGATCACGTACTCCCCAGGAGGGATTGCGCTCCCGCAGCGACTGATCAAAAGCTTCATTGCTTAAACTCGTATGAAGTCCGTTTCGACGAAAAGGTCCATAAAGAATGAAACGACCTCCAATCGGAAGGTGCTCAGATGCCTGCTCTACTAATGATTGGCAACAGCTCCAAGGAGCAATGTGAATCAAATTGATCGCAACAACAACTTTTAATTCAACACAAGTTCTTTTAGGAATGAGCCAAGGCCGGTCGAGAACATCAAGTTGTAATGCTGGCGGCATAACATCACTTAGACACTCATAGGCAATCCAAGCATTGATACTTTTGCAATGGCTCGGATCAGGGTCACTGGCCTGCCATACCACTCCAGGAAACTGGCGCTGAAAGGTCACAGCGTGTTCACCACTTCCACTGGCAATTTCAAGGACAGCACCTTGGTCAGGCAGCAGCTCTGAAAGAGCAGCTGCGATGGGAGCACGATTGCGCACTGTTGCCGGGAAGTAGAGACGATCTTGATTAGAAGGTGGATACATCCTTAAGCACGCAAATCATTTCAATAAGCAATTAATGGTCAGCTTAAGCAGAGAAAAAGATACTAAAGCAAAACAGTTATTCGATTTTAACCTTTCATCACGCGCAATTAACACAACAAAGCCAGTCATGGATCGAATATTAATTTGAGTCTTTAACATTCACTACATAGCGCAGCATCAGTGACAACCACGGAGTCAGCCATCACCGGGAAAACTGTTGTTTATCAGTTCACTAAACAGAGTGATTGAAATTGAAATGGGTTGCAACGAAGCATGGATCACATCGGCTGAGCTCTAAGGATTGAAATCAAAAAGATCTAAAAAGAGGGTTCCTACCATTCCAAAATTCCGTAACGACACATGGCACATCAAAAGCAGATGTCATGGAACTCAAGCAGCAAGGGGTTGAAACACGTATGAGGGCCTAGTTTGGTTGGAAAAATACGCACCTGAGGCCCATAAACGATGCCCCATCCATCTCGTCTGGCTGCCCTACAAGCCATTCAACAGCGCAAACCAGTGGCTTGCGACAAAAGTGGGTCCTTGGAGGAGATATGGGCCAGTGATGTCTTCACCCTGGCGCGCATGAAAAATGCTCTGCCGAAGGAAGCATTCAAGGTTGTTCGTCGCGTGATCCGGGACGGAGGCAAATTAAATTTAGAGGTGGCTGACGCGGTTGCTCAGGCAATGATGGATTGGGCCGTCAGCAACGGAGCACATTATTACGCGCACGTCTTCTATCCCCTCACAAACTCAACGGCAGAAAAGCACGACGGTTTTATCAGTCCGCTAAAGGATGGCCAAGCCATCCATGAATTTTCAGGCAAACTCCTGATTCAGGGAGAGCCAGATGGCAGCTCGTTCCCCAATGGCGGCATCCGCTCAACATTCGAGGCCCGTGGATATACAGCCTGGGACATCACCAGCCCTGCTTATTTAATGCGTACGCCCAATGGCGTCACCCTATGCATCCCAACCGTGTTCGTGAGCTGGACCGGCGAAGCTCTCGATAAAAAGACCCCACTCCTGCGCTCGAACGCAGCCATGAATCGCCAAGCGCAACGCTTGCTTCGCTTGCTTGGCAACAAGGACGTTGCGGCAGTGAATAGTTCCTGCGGAGCTGAACAGGAATATTTTTTAATTGACAGTCAATTTGCAACGCTTCGCCCCGACCTACAGCTTGCAGGAAGAACCCTATTCGGAGCTCCCTCTCCTAAAGGGCAACAATTTGACGATCATTACTTCGGTGCCATTCCTGAACGGGTTCAGGTTTACATGCAGGACGTTGAACACCAGCTATATAGGCTCGGAATTCCTGCAAAAACTCGACACAACGAGGTGGCGCCTGGGCAGTTCGAAATCGCACCTGTTCATGAAGCCGCCAACGTGGCAACAGATCATCAACAAATGATCATGACTGTGCTTCGTAGCACGGCAAAACGGCATGGATTCACATGCCTTATGCATGAAAAGCCCTTTGCTGGAATCAATGGGTCTGGCAAACATGTGAACTGGTCTGTGGGTAACAGCACGCAAGGCAATCTTCTGGACCCAGGTTCAACGCCTCACGACAATCTGCAATTTCTACTGTTCTGCGCCGCTGTGATCCGAGGAGTGCATCGATTCGGCGCCCTTTTACGAGCAGTGGTGGCGACAGCGGGAAATGACCATCGCCTTGGAGCCAATGAAGCTCCACCCGCGATCATCTCCGTGTATCTGGGTAGACAGCTAGAGGAAGTTTTCCAGCAATTCCAGCGTGGCGAAGTCACCGGAAGCAGCACAGGCGATGTCATGCGCCTGGGTGTTGACAGTCTCCCTGAGTTCAAAAAGGACGCTGGTGATCGCAACCGCACATCACCGTTTGCGTTCACGGGCAACAGATTCGAATTCAGAGCCGTGGGTTCGGGCCAGTCAGTGGCTGGTCCACTGGTGGCGATGAACACCGTTCTCGCAGATTCACTCGAGTGGATTAGCGATCAAATCGAGGCCAATTTGGCCTCGGGCCAATCCTTGGAGCAGGGTGCAGCAGACGTCTTAAAACAAGTGATGGACCAACACGGTGCAGCCGTGTTTGGGGGTGATGGGTATTCCGATGCGTGGCATCAAGAGGCCACCGAACAAAGGGGATTAGAAAACCTACGCAACACCGCAAACGCCCTGCCAGTCCTACGACGAGAGGAAGTGAAGACGCTGTTCCAGCGTCAGGCTGTGATCTCATCTGTGGAATTGGAGAGCCGCTACGAGGTTTACAGCGAGCAATACACGCTGGCAGTGGAAGTAGAAGCCAAGGTTGCACTCTCGATTGTTCGGACTCAAATCAGCCCAGCTGTTCAGAAACATCTCGGCTCCCTGGCACGAAGCATCAGCCAACAACAAGCCGTAGGCCTGAATCCTGACCAACGAACTCTGCACTATGAAGCAGAGCTACATCAAAGGATGCAGGATCAAATCAATGCTCTCGACGATGAATTGCATCAGCTTCATCATGGCGACACCACAACATCGATGAACCATGCAGCCAACGTTCTCCTTCCACGACTTCTTCAGCTGCGAGATGTTGTAGATGACTTAGAAGGCCTGGTGGATGACGACCGTTGGCCGCTTCCTTCGTATCGAGAGATGCTGTTCGTCAGTTGAGCAAGGAGACTCTCATGGCATCAACCACGAAGGCAGTAAGTCTGAGCTTTCTTGTTGGCCTACTGGCAGGTACAGCCTTACCCAACGTGGTGGCCGCTGAACAAACCCACCCCACCCAGATCGTGACCGTACTCAAGGTCAACAATGGTCAGGAGGTGCTAGTCGACATCAATGGAGAGGGAAGGGCGGTTCGACTGGCCTGCATACAAGCTCCGTTACGCCAGCAACAACCCTGGTCGCAGCAAGCGAAAACAACATTGAGCAAAGCACTACCTCAGGGGTCCGTTGTCCAAATGGAACTACGGGCTCGAGACGTGTATGGGCGTGTTGTAGCCAGACTGCTGAACGAGAAAATTGACATTGCGGCCCCGCTCGTCAGCAAAGGGCAAGTGTTTGCCTATGACGGTTACCTGGGACGATGCGACGACTTGAACTATCAAGCGTTGGAGCGTGCAGCTCAAAGCCGGAAAGAAGGCATATGGTCCGTAGAAGGAGGAATTGCAAGACCATGGGACTTAATCGAAGCAAGTGGAAAACAAGAAGAACCCTAGATCTTTGCCACTTTGTAAAAATGGCCACAAACTTGGGCGTCGCAATCAAGCTGAATGGTTTGATCCTTGAAAAGATTTCATGAGCTACGAACCTGGAAGTACTGATTGCCGACTCTTGATTGATGCCAAACACCATCTCGAGGAAGCGTTGTTGACCTTAGATGCGATGCCACACACCGATCACATCCAAAGACAATTGAAAGCGGTGTATCGACAGCTAGAAGGAATGCACGATCTCAAAAGGGCAGGTGGATCTCAGGTGTCGCTTCAGACTGCGGATTGGGCGTCGGCAACCGTTCAGTCGTAACGCAACAGCAAGCATTCAAAAGAATTCATGATTTACAGCGATTGATCCGCCACAATTAAAGGGTTGCATCACTCACTTCATGTTTGAAAATCGCGATCGCCCCGCCTGGATGAACTGGTTATTTCTTGCGATTTTTCTGTGGAGCTCGTGGCAACTGGCCGGCTTTTGGTTTGAGCAACTGCATGGATGAAGCCGACACTTCGGCCTTCACGTGATGAGTTATTAAAATCATTAGCGCAATCAAGCCTGAATATAATCATCAGAAGAAAACGCCAAGAACAATTCATGAGATTATTGCAAAGCAAAACCAATCAAATCAATTGGAATATCTAACATTCTATTCAGAAAACAAAAGTCTCGATTGACAGATAGCTATCACATCAACAAAAGCATTGAGTATTACATAATCCATAAGCCGGATAAAGCGGAGGCAACACAAAGCCTCTATTGATACGCAGAGTTGTAACCAATAAAAAGCTTGAGAGAGAGGCCAATGCATAGCATGAAACTATTATTAAAACAATATGGCAATTCCTCCAAAAAGTTCCACAGTTTCAACCCAAAACTCAAGGGTTGAAGCAGTCAGCAATCAAAACATAGAATCAAATGCAGACAACGAAAAAGAAAAACTAATCAAGAATTGCTATCAACAAGTATTTTTTCACCTCTTAGAGAATGACAGGGAATCATATCTCGAATCACAATTACGGAACAATTCAATCACCGTACGCGACTTTATGAGAGGACTTTTTTTGTCTGAGCGGTTTCGTAGAGGCTATGTCGAATGCAACAACAACTATCGATTAGCAGAACAAGTCGTTGCAAGAGCGCTTGGAAGAAAAGTATATAATGCAGAAGAAAAGCAATCACTATCAATAATAATTGCAGAAAAAGGATTTAACTATTTTATAGACTATGTACTAGATAGTAACGAGTACATGGAAAGGTTTGGTTACGATATTCCACCTAGCGAAGTGTCTCGTGTTCTGCCGGGGCAAGCAAAAGGCTCAGTACCTCTATATCAACAATATCCAAGATATGGGATTGATTGGCAGAAAAATCTGATATCAAATCGATTCATGATGTCAATCAATGATCATTTACTTTACAGCAATAAGACATCATTAGAAAAGCTACTGTATGAAAAGCCAACCGGAAGGACTTTAAAATTATGGATACTTGCACTCGCTACAACAACAGGCATTGCGATCTGGATCATATTAGCAATATTTAGATCTACATTCACCATCAATTAAAAGCGAACTCTATTCGGGAATTGATTAATTGAGGTTTGATCAGGAACTTTTGTCCTTAAGGCAAGAAGAGCCAATTAACCCAATAGGACCAAAAACTAACCCTGCAATCAACCATATCCAATATTTCTGTTTTTTCGATTCTGCCAATGAGGCACTTAAAAAGCCACAAGGCAACAAAATAAAGAAGATAGCTATTAATACGTAGCTGTTCATACTGGTTACTCAAGATCAACCCATTTATAGATTACTATCCGAACAGGGGAAGTAATCAATGAACCAAAGATGGTGCATCAAATAGCTAAAGAAAAAGTCAAATTCATCAATATACAATAAAGAACTCAAATACACTAAGACTCTGTCACAACAATAAGAAGCCAAGCTGAGGGAAACTCAAAAGCAATAACAGGTATCAAAAACAACTGACGAAAATACGATGATTATACTATAGCAATACAATAACACTCAATATTTTTCCTCCCTTTTGATGGTTCCTCTTGCAATTTTCATGCTTCCCATCATTTCCAGGGCCAAAGGCTGCGTATGATTAAACCATCGCTCAATCGCTTCAAGCTCTTCTTCCTGGTACTTACCAAGTAATTCAACAAGACGAAGATCCATTTATTCATCTTAGATTTAATCATTGAATTTTATATAAAATAACGAGGCACATGGAACAAATAATCACAATCGACAGTGATATATGAAAACAAGCAATGTATCCTAGCCACAGAGCAGGATATTGCATTGAAGAGAGCTCAAATTGGGCTTCCCTTAAGAGGCCAATAAATCTTCAATATAGATAAGCATGCATTTAATCATGTCGAGAGAATGACCCTCAACCAAACCATAAGTATTCCAAAAAAGAAAGCCAAATTGACCCAACTTGAATCATCTTCTCCCATGGCATGGGCTTCCTTCATCACTTCTTCGACAACCAAGTAGATCAAAGCAGCAGTCCCGAAGGCCAGCAATCCTGTTAAGTAAGGGCCTGTTAGATATTTAGCCAAGATTGTGCTGCTGATGAGACCAACTAGGTAGGTCAATGCCATCAGTCCACCACCAAGGCTACTTCGCCAGCGCTGACCCCCTCGGCGCAACAGAGTCGCAAGGCCAAGCGATGCAAGGCCCATTTCTAGGGCAACAGCAAGGGGAATCACCCATCCCTGTGAACCAACATCGGGGCTAATACCTACCACTAGTCCATCAATGAGGCTATCAACTAAGAAAGGGATTAACAATGGAATTATTGGACGAGATTTATTTTTTTCAGCAATTTCGTGAGGATCATCTAAAACATTATTGACTACAATTAACAATGAAAAACCGAGACAGAAGCCTATGACTAATCCCAAAGGATGATTATCACTACTTGCTGCTGGCATCAGATCTGCTGCGGCCATGCCAAACACCAGACCTCCAACTAGGTGGGCAATCAAACCCCGTAGACGTAGGCCAGGTCGAAAGCGGCTCCCCAAAATGCCGCCGAGGGCCATCGTGATCGCCGGGAGTAGCAAAAGCAAAGCATGCTTGTATTAATTGATTCTCAGCATATTCTCATTTTTATAGTCAGTGGAGCCAATGCTGCGGATTGTCATCGTTTGGTGCTGAACAAAGATGGCATTAGAAATGAGATCGTAATCAGCTAATCCTGCTCAAAAGTGCCTTCCGGGTCGTGCGCTGATGGCTACCAGGAGACGTGCGAAGGAGTCAGAAGGAGATCGTTCCTCTCACGTATAAAAGAATAGTCAGGTCTTACAGAGGGCCTTTCAAAAGAGAAACCATCACGAACTCAAGGAGTCCTAGCGAGGGAGAGTCGTCAGGACTTATGAGAACTAAAACAATAGCGTCAGTTGATTATTCGTATGGATAGTGATTGGGAACAAAAAACTGTTCATTCATGGGGGGCCTCTTGTAAGAGCCCTGTTTTGGCCTAGGTGGTAGGTCAATGGCTGGAGGAGTCATATCTTCCCATGGCACTTTGCTGAGTACATGCCTTAAACAATTAAGACGAGCTCGCCTCTTATCATCGGCTTCTACCGAGAACCATGGTGCTTCAGGAATATTCGTGCTTGCGAACATCACATCCTTTGCCTCAGAAAACTCAACCCAACGATTGCGTGCTTCAAGATCCATTGGACTGAGCTTCCAGCGGCGGGTGGGGTCATCGATGCGTGATTGAAAACGGGTTTCTTGTTCTGTATCACTAACTGAGAACCAATACTTCAATAACAACACGCCACTACGAACCAACATTCGCTCGAACTGAGGGCAATCCTCGAGGAAAGACTCAACCTCATGAGGGGTACAAAACCCCATCACTCTCTCCACACCAGCACGGTTATACCAGCTACGGTCAAATACAACAATTTCGCCTGCAGCAGGGAAATGTTCCACATAACGCTGGAAATACCACTGCGTTTTTTGACGATCAGAAGGGGTCCCCAAAGCAACAACTCTTGCCCCGCGAGGATTTAAAGGCTCCGTCAAGCGTTTAATCGTGCCACCTTTGCCAGCTGCATCCCGTCCCTCAAACAGGATGATCATGCGAAAGCCCGTTTCTTTGATCCAATACTGCATTTTGACGAGTTGAGACTGGAGCTTTTCCAGTTCTGACTCATAGATCTTTTTCTTGAGTCGTTCACCATGGTGACTTGGCCGCTCAAGTCCATCCCCATCCTGTTCAGCCCAGGCCACGCTGTTGGGATGGCTGCCATCAAGCTCATGCATCAGTGCATCAGGTACGGGTTTCGACGAAGTGGGTAGGTCTGATTCTTTGCTTTTGCCGCTGTGTTTTGATTTTTTGTTCTCCTTGTGGCCCATGACAAAGGGATCAGCAACATTCCATTGGTGCCTCGCAAATCCAAAAAAAGGGCAGAACATCAGCTTTTCGCAACGTTCTCCACCAAGAGCTCCATCGGCAATGACAACCGAATAGCAAAGCGACCTGGACCCTTCAGATCACTCAAACCCTCGGCATAACAGCAATTGAGATGGCCACCGTGGAGACGCGCCACATGCACCACAATGGCCAATCCCAATCCACAGTGGCCCTCTCCTCCTCGCGATGAGTCGAGGCGGTGAAATGGTTGCAGAGCCTGCTCCCACTGACGCTGGGGCATGCCTTCACCCTGATCCCAAACTTCTATCGAACATTGATCGGCAGTGCGCAGCAAACGCAACACCACAGGGGCCTGTCCATAGGTGAACGCGTTGTCAATCAAGTTGGCAACAGCACGACTCAGGGCAACGGGCTTCACCATGACCTCAACGTTGTCCAACTCAAGCTGCAATTGATCAGCTGGATGACTGCTCGCCACCTCAGCCAGCAACTGATCCAAGGGCACGGGCACAGAGAGTTCTTCATCACCACCACCGGCGAACAGCAAAAACTGACCTGTGATGCGTTCCAGAGACTGCAAATCATTGGCGCAACGCTCGCGTTCTTTTGCGCTGAGTTGAGGCATGGACAAACGAAACTGCAGCCGCGTGATAGGTGCCCGTAAGTCATGGGCGATTCCAGCGAGCATGGTGGCTCTCTCGTTCCGATTGGCCGCCAAACGTTGCACCATGGCATTGAAACGGCGTGTCAGGCGCTGAACCTCCGGAGCACCACGAGCAGGAACAGCGTCAGGATCGATTCCATCCCCAACCCTGGACAAGGCTTTTTCCAATCCACGTAAAGGGGCCTCAACCTCCACAAGCAGAAACAGGCCGCCACAAATCATGCCCGCCCCCACCAGGGATAACCCCAACAGGGTGGGTTCGGGCGGCCAGCTCATCGGTGCACGAACATTTACGCGCAACCAAATCGGTTCTAGCGGCGAAATCAGCTCAATCCAAATTCCGCGTTCGCCCTCCTGATCGCGATCCGCTACCACCATCGGACAATGGGAGAGCCGTTCACAAAGCTGGGTCTGAAGGGCGTTCGCCTGGCGTTGAAATCCTGCTGAAGGACCCTTTTGATCTTGCTTGGGGTGAATCGCAACAGTGAGATCTAGACCGGTGAGTTCAGTGACGAGATGGGGGGGGTAGCGCTCTAGCGCCAACTCCGTGAGCCTGACATTGAGCGCCAGATCACGGCCGAGCTGCACCGTCTGTAATTGCTCGAGCTGCTGTCCAAACAAGACCTGTAAAACCAGTAAGCAAAACGCCCAACTGCCAAGAGCAAGGCCACTCCAACCGAATAGGGATCTCAGTCGAACTTGCCACACCCTTGGGGTCATTCCAGACCCTCAACGCGAACGAGGTTGTCCATCAGGAACAAAGACATAGCCATATCCCCAGACCGTTTGGATGTAGCGAGGACGCGCAGGATCCGGTTCGACCAGTTTGCGCACCCGCGAAACTTGCACGTCCATGCTGCGACTGTCCGTATCAGACCCTGGTCCACGAGCCAGCTCGATGAGTCTTTCTCTTGATAGAGGCCGATGGGGGTGCTGCACGAAGGCTGCTAACAAGCTGAACTCACCACTCGTAATAACAACAGGCGTCCCGTTGCGAAACAGAGTTCTGGCAGACAGATCGAATTGATTCTCTCCAAAAGTCACATCACCCCCTTCAGCAAGGGGAGTGCCCGCAGGAATCGAGCTACGTCTTCTCAGCACTGCTTCGATGCGTGCTGACAACTCTCGGGGAAGAAACGGCTTCGCGAGATAGTCATCCGCTCCTTGCTCTAAGCCAATAATCCGGTCAACTCCATCTCCTCTAGCCGTCAACATGACCACGGGTAGATCATCTCCGGCATCTCGCAAGCGCCGTAAGGCTGTTAAACCATCATCGCCAGGCATCATCAGGTCGAGCACGATCAAGTCGGGGCGTTGAAATTCAAGCCTTGCCTCAAGCTGCTTGACATCACTCAGACAACGAACGTCATACCCCTGATCAATCAAGTAGGTGCCCACCATTTGACGGAGCTCCGGGTCGTCGTCCACGACCCAAATCATCGAGACTTTTTTTGCGGGGGAGGTCGAAGCCGTGGAGGAAGGCTGGGTCATCGCCATACCAACCAAATCATCAGAGAACTGATCACCACTGTCGCCACATCAGTTGAATGCTCCGATCGTATGGAGCATCCAGCCAACTGTCTCGCTGAGGCGGACCATGTCACAGTTAATTGACGATCTGTCATCACTCAGACATCTCTTGACCGATCACACTCCATAGTCTTCTGTGATGGAGAAATGGGTCACTTTCACACTCATTGCACTGGGAGCTGGTCTCCTGCTGCCAGACCAAAGTGTGCAAGCGAATCCTGTGCGCCATTACGGCACCAGGATGGAAGCGTTATTTGTTCGGATGGATTCCAATCGTGATGGACGTTTAGAGATCAAAGAAGTTAGTGACCAGCCTTACCTCAAACGACGACTGCAACGCCATCCAACCCGAACCTATTTGTTAATCGAAGACATCAGACCGTCAGCAACCCACCCAAGCGGGCTGCGATTACAAAAACGCTTTCAACAAGCCGATCGGAATGTGGATGGCCGATTAGATCGCAAAGAGGTGGGATCCCTTCCTTGGCTTCAGCGCAATTTCGAAAGCTTGGACCGCAATGGGGACGGCGGCCTGACCTTGAATGAACTTTGGATGATGCAGCGTTCACTCGCTCCACGAACAAGATCACGTTGAACAACGCCTGAATTAGCGGGATCTTCTCAGCCGGCGGCGGCGAGCCGAACGAGAGCTTCGTGTCGGAGCATTGGGCGATTGAAGCGCTTGTCGACGGGCTGATGATTTGAAAACGACAACAAGCGTTCTTACGAATCGAATCAACCCTGAAATCAACGCCAGCAGACCCAAAAGCAGTAGTGCCGCAATCAGGATCACTGCCGACAAACCAAGAAACGCTTCCAATAATTGACTGAGGCCGCGAATTAAATCAGCAATCGCTTCACTCACAACAACGAGTGCATCGACCTGTGTCGGTAACCAACTCAAGCCAGCGAGCAGGCCGCTCCCAAGCAGTAACAGAAGGACTGACTCAAGCAACATCCTCCAAACGGGCAAACGCTTCGACGGTCGTTTGCGTTGGCTAAACACGCGACGTTCTCTCTGAGTACGAGGCAAACGGGGAATGTTTTTCGAAGTCATGTCACTAACGAAAGATTCGCGCGACGCATCCAGCGTTCAAATTCAATCAGAACCAGCTCATTGGGGCAGTCGATCAAACTGAGATCGCCAACCGTGCAATCTCCATAACCGCTGTGATGAAGAGTGAGTTGATAATCAGAGCCACTCAAGCCACAAACCTCTGGATCACTGCGTACAACAACATCCAAGGAGGCTCCAATCCTTGCGACACGACGTCTCAGATCGGACCAACTAGAGGTCATTGAAGTCAGGCAATCGAAGCCAATATATGGGCGACAACCGCGAGAAGCTCAACGCGATGGATCAGCTTGTGAAGAATCGCTAACCGGGTCTGGGCTAGGGGCCTCTACGGAATCAATCGGAGCCTTGGTCTCCTGGGTAGGCAATGGAACCACCATGGCCATGAGTCCCACCACGACCAGTGCAACACCACCAAACACAGGCGCAGCTAAACGATGAACCAAGGGAACCCGCTCGACCAATTCACGACGACTCAAGGGGTGATTGATGATCTCAGGCCAGGAGATGGAGACGCGATTGTCGGAACGAAGGGCATCGAGGCAGCGCAAAAGATCGGCGAGATCAGCATCATCCAATTGGATTGTCAAAGGTGGAACGTCGGGCTGACTGCTCGTCAGTTCCAACTGATGCCTACCATCCACAGGACGAATGCTCACTGGGTGGTGAGACCAGCCTTCGGGCCTCGAAACCCCTGAGATTTGATGACGTGAATAGGGGAACACAACAGCCATCAAGGCTTCGAGGTGATCGCGTTTCCCCTCAAGTTCAGGAGCACCGACCAATTGAAGACGCCAAGCAGACAGAATCCCAATCACGCCTTCGCCATGCCCAGACGAAAAGTCAGGAAGTCCATCCACCTCTAATCTGGCCGCCGTTTGGTCGTAGCGATAGGAGAGTTTGAGCATCGAAGTCATCAGGGTGTTGGGTCGAGAAGACTGGCGCGAAGGCGATCAACCCCACCGGGACCTGCAGCCAGAGCCAGGGTCAAAACAAGTTGCCGTTGTATCGACGCAGAATGATCAGTACTGAGCAAGCGTTGCACTGCACCCCTCCGAAGATTGAAACGCTCAGCAATCAACTCACTCAAGCGTTGGTCAACCAAGGCCCAGCGCTGTTTACTGAGGTCAGCGGGTTCACGACTCGACAGAAGTTGGTGAAGCATCGGATAAAGCCGATCAGCCATAGCGCAGAGCAGCCTGATTAGAGCCTCTGTTTCTGCCGATCCAAGTCTTCCACGACGGGTGGAGCGTCGAAGCGGGTTATGGCATCGACGCTTCCAAAGCTCCACTCGATTAGGGAAAAGAGTTTCGAAGCCGAGTTGTTGGGTAGCCCAAAGCATCGCCTCACCACCATTGAAATCCAAGGACTCCACAGTGAGCAAAAGGAGATCGAGGCGCTCCATCCCACGACGACCCAACACAACAGTTGGCAAAGACGCGTCTTGGGGAGGAGTGACCGTTGCTTCAGTCATGGCTTGGTGGCGTACCGACTCGAGTCATACCGCTTCGACTTCAATCAAAACAAGGATGGCTGCAGTGCTAACACACGAGCATGGAAGGCGGAAAGCAGCCTGCTCGTTAGCAACCAACAATGATTGACCTTATCTAGACAACTAACCCTAAGGCTTTAAACAATTCTTTCAAGGGAAAGGTGGCTACAGCTGAAATTGACACAAGATCTGGGCCAAACAAGAACTGAGGGAGACAACAGCAGGGGATTGTGACGCATAAGACGAAGCATGCATTGCCGGATTGAGGCACAGATAAACAATTAAAAACGTGGAATATCACCACCCATCAATCAGAAAAAAATGAATGTCATAGGCAAACTATGCCAACAAACTTTCCACTGATAGTCGAGCCACAAGATGGTTTAGAGAAGCTAAAAAACTTAAATCTAAACTCGAATTCAAATCGTTTCATGAGTCTGAGGCATGAATCAGAGCAGATCAGCAACCACACGCTGCGGAGGGGACAACACAACTCAAGATGATCCCTAGCCATATCTGCGATGATGAGGACCAAGTCTTACAAGCATGCATCCTTGGATCTTCGTCACTACGTTCAAGATATTCCAGACTTTCCAAAACCAGGAATTCTCTTCCGGGACATCTCCCCGATGTTGCGTGATCCCCTGGGCTGGGCCGAGGTGATGGATCGCCTAGGTGTGCTGTGCGATTCGTTGAAGCCAGACCTGATTGTGGGAATTGAAGCCAGGGGTTTCATCGTGGGAATGGGCTTGGCAACGCATAAGAAACTTGGGTTCGTTCCAGTTCGCAAACCAGGGAAACTACCCGGCAAGGTGTATGGAATTGATTACGCCCTTGAATACGGAACTGATCGTCTCGAAATTCATGCCGACGCCATGAGAGACCAGCCAAGGATTTTGGTGGTTGATGATCTCTTAGCAACAGGAGGGACTGCCGCAGCCACGGCAGACTTGATCAAACAGGCTGGCGGTCAACTCGTTGGTTGCGCCTTCATCGTGGAACTCACAGATTTAAAAGGACGAGGACGCCTTCCCGACTACATCCAGGTTGAATCTCTAATTCACTACTCCTGAGATTGCTGCCAGTCCAAAACGTCTTGGTATCCCTGCAAACTCAGGAGACCAAAACTCCAGAGCACCACAGGTAGGGGGGCCTGTTCCAATTCGGCTTGGCGCAGACCAAGGTTGATGGCACTGGCACTCAATCCAAGCTTTCCCTGCAAGTAGGAGAGCAATGCCGCCGATGGCTGGGGTTGTGGGTCACTGCTAATGACCATCAAAACCAATCAATTGCTCTCACTTTGGCAAGTGATGCAGCAGAGTGCACGGTCCGTCAGACATCGCCTGAAGCGAAACACGGCGCATCCATGGAGAGTGCTTGAGCATGAAGAGCCCAAAACGACGAACAAGAAGAAGTGCTGACTGACGGTTGGAGAACAAACGAACGAGAAGATCGGTCGCAAAGCCAACAGATAACACATCAAGATAACGTCGTCTAGTGTAACGAGTAGGAACTGCTTTTAGACCCCGCCGAATGGAGGAAGCAGATGTCATCAGCCGAAGAAGAGTTTCAGCATCGCGCCAACAAAGATTGAGACCCTGACCTCCCACAGGATGACAGCGATGTCCAGATTCACCTACAAGGACAACATTATCTTGATGCAGTTTTGGCGCCAAACTAATCTCTAATGGGAATGCTGCGGGGGAATCGAGCAATGCATCTGGCTCAAGACCACGGGGAAGGATCGTAGAAAGATCATCTAAAAAGGCCGATGCCTGAAGAGCAGCCAACTGACGACATCGATCAAGAGGGGCACTCCAAACAACTTGAAAGTCTGAATTTCCAAGTGGCAAAATGGCCAGAGGGCCTTCGGGCCTAAAGCATTCGAAAGCTGTTTCAGAATCAATATTGCGAAAACGTACTTTTGCAGTTAAGCAACCCTGCGAGTAGGCGTGAGACCACCAAGAAAACTTGAGTTGGGATCTTGTTGGTGAGCGAGGACCATCGGCTGCAATCACCAATCCAAAATCATGAATGGAATGAAGTGGTTGAGAGGAAGCTTCGCCGAGGTAAAGCTTCACATGGGTGGATCTCTCAAGTCTGCTCATCAAGAGCTTCATCAAGGACGTGTGATCCAAAATCCATCCAACAGCACGGGATGATCTATTCGAGGAATGGAGATCAGATTCTGTAAAATCTACAGTTCGGTTAATAGCACGATCTTCAAGACTCAAGGTCTTAAAGGGTGACAAAAATGGGGCCAACTCATTCCAAAGGCCTAATCGCGTCAGGAAACGTCTTGAGGAATGAGTTAAAGCATAAGCCCTACTTCGAGAACAGATTTGATCTGCGCTCAGGGGATCAAAGAGATGAATGGAATAACCAACATTTGCAAGCCCAATGGCAAGCAAACTGCCTGTTGGACCGGCTCCATTGATCCGAATCGGAGCTAGGGAGCCGGTCATCACTTAGATCAGCCGATGCCGAGAAGTCCACGGGTGAAGGCTTCACCACCCATGGCCAATTCAGTTGCAAGCAAAGCAATGAAACCAAGCATGGCCATGCGGCCGTTTAGCTTTTCTGCACGGTCGTGAAAGCCCCAACCGCTCTCAACATCCACAACCTGCATCCGTGGCTCTGTGGCAAATGCGTTGAGACGACCACCATCTTCTGTGGTTACGGTTGCACCGCGGATGGTTGCTGCGTTTGTAGAGGCCTGAGTCATCGGAGTTCTGCCGTTCGTTAAGAAGTGTAACCCATTTGTGAAGAAACGTTGCGCAAGCGCATGCGGCAGAGGTCTTCGAACGCAGGTCGAAGCAGATAGGGGTACTCACCGATCCACATCCGCAGACCAGGAAGCCAAGCATCCGTAAGAGCGCCCAATCTTGAAAAGTCGTTGCGGTCACTCAGCACCACACAACGGATCAACACTCCGGAGCGAATCGATGCATGCTGTTTCGTCATTGGAAAGGAGATTCTTCCGAGATAACCGTCCTCATCGGCGAGCTCCAACACCATCCACGTCCTTCGGTTTTCAATCAATTCGAGCTGGCCGCGAGCATCAGCCTGCTCCCGTTGATTTTCGACTCGCTCCTGCCGATAGGCCTTAACAATCTCCCCCTCAAAAAGAGCAGCCGAGGGATAGCGGCGTAAAACGGCATTTTTTCGACCGGCTTCTAAGATCGGCCCCCAAAGGACATAGAGCAAAAACACAACGCCGATCATTAACAAGATCGAGCCCCATCGACTGGATAACTGGCTCTGACTGATTAACAGAGTGATCACTCCCCCAATCGTGGCAATCAGCACACGCTGGAGAACTTTTCGGGGATTGCCAAGGGCAGCTTTGAATTGTTGACCAGTGGCAACAGCGGGTATCAACCGATGCAACTCACCGGGACGAAGCGGAATCAACATCCTGCCAACCCCTAAAGAAGACGCTCGAGGCCGTAAACCAGCGCCTGTAGTTGTCGCACTTTACGGATGCAAAGCAAGACACCTGGCATGTATGCGGCCCGATCAATAGTGTCGTGCCGCAGGGTGTAGGTCTCACCTGGAGAGCCAAACATCACTTCTTGATGAGCCACTAGTCCAGGCAAACGCAAAGAATGCAACCGCAATCCACTCGGACGCTGCCCACCGCGGCTCCCAGCCAGAGATTCATGCTCATCCACTTCTGGTTCATTAAATTGTTTGCCTAGCTCTTCCATGAGTTCGGCTGTTTTGATGCAGGTTCCGCTTGGAGCATCAGCCTTGCGGTTGTGATGGAGCTCAGTCAATTCGGCATGGTCATAAAACCGGGCAGCAGCGGCAGCAGCCTGCTGAAGCAACACCATTCCCACAGAGAAGTTAGGAATCACAGCTCCACCAATGGATGCCTTATCGGAAAACGATTGGAGATCATCAAGTTGGGCGGGTGACAACCCCGTGGTCCCGATCACAGGATGCACGCCATAGGCGATCGCAGCCCTGGTGTTGGCATACACCACAGAGGGGTGGGTGAAATCCACCATGACGGCTCCTTTCCCAGGCCCGGCATCTCGGACGGCCTGACTCGCAGAACACAAGCAGCCTTCGAGATCCGCAGTAACAGCCACCTCCAGGGACTGAAGCCCCAATAATTCGCCCACGTCCTGTCCCTCTTTGCCGGGTGTGTTGTCCACTGCACCCACCAGATGGCAATCGGGAGCCATTTGAACTGCTCGAATCACCTCAGCACCCATTCGACCCAGCGCACCGGTCACCACAACGGGTATCGAACCGGTCTGGATGTCGCTCATGAACGTGTTGCAGATGGACTCAGCCTATGGGGCCAAGCGCGGATGTAACACGAAATGCAGATCTCGAGCAGAGCGACACAGACACACGTAAGCTTCTTTACATTCCTCAATTGAGCTGATGTTTACGCAGGTCCGTTCCGCTGATCGTCGGATTATTCCTGCTGAGAACAACAATCATCAATCGGTCATGAAGGCCGTCTACGTCGTTCTTGAACCGCAATATCAAAGTGCATTAACACAAGCAGCGATCAGTCTCAATGCGCAAGATGGTCCCATTGGGATTGAACTCTGCGGCTATCTGATTGAGGAACTTCGTGATGAACATAATTATGCAGATTTTCAAAAAGATGTTGCTGAGACCGACGTCTTTATTGGATCGCTCATTTTCATTGAAGATCTCGCCCAAAAAGTTGTTGATGCAGTCAGTCCTCACCGCGATCGCCTGAAAGCCGCGGTCGTCTTCCCCTCGATGCCCGAGGTCATGCGCCTCAACAAGTTAGGCAGCTTCTCGATGGCTCAACTCGGGCAGAGCAAAAGCGCGATCGCCGGCTTCATGAAAAAGCGAAAAGAAGCTGGAGGTGCAGGTTTTCAAGACGCCATGCTCAAGCTCTTGAATACGCTTCCAACGGTGCTCAAGTATTTGCCCGTCGAGAAAGCGCAAGATGCTCGCAGCTTCATGCTTAGTTTCCAATATTGGTTGGGTGGCACACCAGATAATCTCCGAAATTTTCTGTTGATGCTGGCTGATAAATATGTATTTCCAGCATCAGATGGTGATGGGCGTCCTGAAGTAGCAGTTGCAGATCCAGAAGTCTTTCCTGATCTCGGGATTTGGCACCCGCTAGCACCTCAAATGTTTGAGGATTTAAAGGAATATTTGAATTGGATGGCGAGTCGCCCAGATCTCAGCGACAAAGCCCGCAAGGGACCAGTGATTGGTCTCGTGCTCCAGCGCAGTCACATCGTGACTGGAGACGATGCCCACTACGTGGCAACCATCCAAGAACTTGAGTTCCGAGGTGCACGCGTTATTCCGATCTTCTGCGGAGGTCTTGATTTTTCAAAACCTGTCAATGCTTTTTTCTACGACCCGCTCAATTCAGAGCAGCCTTTAGTGGACAGCATTGTGTCTCTTACAGGTTTTGCCTTAGTTGGAGGTCCAGCGCGTCAGGACCATCCCAAGGCCGTTGAATCGCTGAAAAAGCTCAATAGGCCATACATGGTTGCCCTGCCCTTGGTCTTTCAAACCACGCAAGAATGGGAAAAAAGTGATTTAGGCCTTCACCCAGTACAGGTAGCACTGCAAATCGCGATTCCAGAGTTAGACGGCGCAATCGAACCCATTGTTTTGTCTGGTCGTGATGACGCCACGGGTAAAGCTCATACCCTGCAAGATCGCGTGGATGCGATTGCTGAAAGAGCAATCCGATGGTCATCATTAGGCCTGAAACCACGTAAAGACAAAAAGCTAGCCATTACCGTTTTTAGCTTTCCCCCAGACAAGGGAAATGTAGGAACGGCGGCCTATCTCAATGTGTTCGATTCGATTCACAGGGTTCTTCAGGAGATGAAGGCCAAGGGATACGACGTTCAGGACATGCCACGGGATGCCAAGGCACTCATGGAGACAGTGATCAACGATCCAGAAGCCCTTCAAGGATCACCAGAACTCTCGATCGCGCATCGAATGAGCGTTGAAGAGTATGAAAGGCTAACTCCTTATTCAGAACGTTTAGAAGAAAACTGGGGGAAACCACCAGGTAATTTGAATAGCGACGGACAAAATTTATTGATCTATGGACGTCATTTTGGAAATATCTTTGTAGGGGTTCAACCAACTTTTGGTTATGAAGGTGATCCTATGCGCCTTCTCTATTCACGCAGCGCAAGTCCTCATCATGGTTTTGCAGCCTATTACACGTACTTAGAAAAGATTTGGGGGGCCGATGCCGTGCTCCACTTCGGCACACATGGATCACTTGAATTTATGCCCGGCAAGCAAATGGGCATGAGTGAAACCTGTTACCCAGACTCCCTGATCGGAGCCTTACCCAACCTCTATTACTACGCAGCCAATAATCCATCGGAAGCAACAATCGCAAAACGTCGAGGTTATGCATCCACAATTAGTTACCTCACACCACCAGCCGAAAATGCTGGCCTTTACAAAGGACTCAAAGAGCTTGGTGAGTTGGTGGGTTCCTATCAACAACTGAGAGAAAGTGCTCGGGGAGTTCAAATCGTGAATGCGATCGTAGAAACCGCACGCCTGTGCAATCTTGATAAAGATGTTGCTCTGCCCGACGATGATTCATCTGATCTAACTCTCGAAAATCGAGACGCGATTGTTGGGGCGATCTACCGCCAGTTGATGGAAATTGAAAGTCGCCTGCTTCCCTGCGGCCTTCATACCATCGGTAAGCCGCCTACGGCAGAAGAAGCGATTGCAACGCTGGTGAGTATTGCCGCCTTGGAGCGAGAAGAAGACGGCCTTCGTTCCTTACCGGGACTACTGGCTGAATCCCTTGGCCGCCAAATCGATGACATCTATCGAGGCAATGATGATGGCGTTCTTGAAGACGTGGAACTCAATCGCACAATCACAGAAGTTTCCCGTGCTGCGGTGGGATCCATGGTGCGGTCTCTGACAGGGAGCGACGGTCGCGTCAATATGCGCGAAAAGTTTGCTTGGTTCCTTGATCTGATCTCTCGGTTTGGATTCAAACGGCCAACACCTTGGTTCAGAGCCTGTTCGGCTGGTGGTTTTACCAACGTTGAC
The DNA here is from genome assembly GCF_047302735.1 of Synechococcus sp. Cu2B8-bc1011. Classification (NCBI taxonomy): domain Bacteria; kingdom Bacillati; phylum Cyanobacteriota; class Cyanophyceae; order Synechococcales; family Synechococcaceae; genus Synechococcus; species Synechococcus sp. Cu2B8-bc1011. The sequence continues at coordinate 1,669,309 of NZ_CP138915.1, read as the reverse complement.
AGCACGGCGCTTGACAGCCTGTTTACCTATTTGCGTTTCTGCCTCCAGCAAATCTGCGCAGATATGGAAATGGAGAGCCTGTTAAGAGCTCTCGATGGGGAATACGTTCTGCCTGGCCCCGGAGGAGACCCAATCAGGAATCCAGGCGTACTACCGAGTGGCAAAAACATTCACGCTCTCGATCCTCAAGCAATTCCTACCAGAGCAGCAGTGGCTGCAGCCAAGGTTGTGGTGGACAAACTGATCGAACGACAGAGAGAAGAACAGGGTGAATGGCCTGAAACGATCGCTTGCGTGCTCTGGGGAACAGACAACATCAAAACCTACGGAGAATCACTCGCACAAATCCTTTGGTTTATCGGAGTTCGCCCGGTTCCCGACTCCCTAGGAAGGGTCAACAAACTAGAACTCATTCCCCTGGAAGAACTAGGGCGACCAAGGATCGATGTTGTGGTGAATTGTTCGGGTGTGTTCCGAGACTTGTTTATCAATCAGATGGCCCTGATTGATCAAGGCGTGAAAATGGCTGCCGAATCGGAGGAATCTATTGATCAGAACTTTGTTCGAAAACATGCTCTGGAACAAGCCGAGAAAGAAGGAACAAGTCTTCGTGATGCTGCTTGCCGTGTCTTTTCCAACGCAAGCGGTAGCTACAGCTCCAATGTGAACCTGGCTGTAGAAAACAGCACCTGGGAAGAAGAGGGAGAGCTTCAGGAGATGTACCTCTCTCGCAAAACTTTTGCCTTTAATGCCGATAATCCAGGCGAAATGGATCAAAAGCGTGAAGTCTTCGAATCAGTGATGAAGACAGCAGACGTAACCTTCCAAAATCTCGACTCCGCTGAGATTTCACTCACCGATGTGAGCCATTATTTCGACAGCGACCCCACCAAGTTGATTCAGGGACTTCGCGATGACGGAAAATCGCCAACAAGCTACATCGCAGACACAACGACGGCAAATGCTCAGGTTCGCTCCTTAAGTGAAACGATTCGCCTGGACTCACGAACCAAACTGCTCAATCCAAAGTGGTATGAAGGCATGCTCGATTCTGGTTATGAAGGGGTTCGAGAAGTCGCAAAGCGGTTGAACTTCACGCTTGGATGGAGTGCTACAAGCGGTTCTGTAGACAACTTTGTGTACGAAGAAGCCAATGAAACATTCATCAATGATCCAGAAATGCGCAAACGCTTGCTGGAGCTTAATCCCCATAGTTTCAGGCGGATTGTTGGAACCTTGCTTGAGGTGAATGGACGTGGATATTGGGAAACCTCCGACGAAAACATTCAGCAACTGCAGGAGCTCTATCAAGAGGTTGAGGATCGGATTGAGGGAGTTACAGACTCATAATCAACTCGATCTCCAATCGACACAATGAGATGAGATCAGACCACCTCCGACTGATACTAGTAGCTTCGTTACTTCAAGATATAGCCAACACCTCGTACAGTGTGTATCAGTTTTTCAAGTTTCGGGCGCTCAATTTTCTTTCGCAAATAACGGATATAAACGTCAAGAAGATTGTCATCTCCAGTCCAACTTTGGCCCCAAACATTATGCAAGATTGTCTTGCGGAGCAAGACTATGCCTGAGTTCTGGAGGAAATAAACCAATAGGTCATACTCTTTGACCGTAAGTTTGGCGGAGATGCCGTCACGGCTGACTTCTCGCGTATCAGTATTGAGTTCTAGATCTGTATGGCGAAGCACTGCGCCATCGAGATGGTTGGTCCCCATCGATGCACGGCGGAAGAGCGAATCCAAGCGGGCATCAAGCTCTTCGTAAGCAAAAGGGAATGACAACACATCATCAGCACCAGCCTGTAGAGATTGAACACGTGCCAAAAAGTGATCATCCCTAACCAAATGAATCACAGGTACAGATATCTTCTTAGAGCGAATGAACCGAATCAACTGAAGCGAGGCTTGAAATTGAAAACGGTCACTATCGAAAAGGATTAAATCAGGCTGATCGTCAAGACTGGAAGACAACCGTTGATCTGTCAATTCATCAATAAAAAGAACATAGAACTGACAAGACTTTAGATGTTTAAAAACAACAGAAGTAGATGGGGGCTGATCAGAGAACAAGAGAATTCGCCGATCTGAATTGAGCATTGAGTCGTCTCGAGATCCCTTGGCATTAACTGAATGAGCTTAGACATCGAGTCCGTCAAACCCATCTGACATCATAGATGGAAGGTTGAGGTCATCAAGCGAACCAAGGTCTAGATCAATGGCTGCCATAACAGACTCGGCATCGTAATTTCCTTGATCATCGGCACGAAGATCAAGCGAATCATGATGGTCGGAGTCGAGAATGAGCTCTTCAGCTACTGAATTGAGAACCTGCTGTTCGAGAGAATTGTATTCTTCGGAAGAAATCTGATTCTGATCAAGAAAATCACTGACCAAGCTATCCAGCTCATACATCAAACCAGCTTGACGGGTGCTCGTACCAGGCGAATCAATCTCAGCACCACGCGCCATATCCAAAAACTGGCTGACCACATCAGTGATCGATGCTTCAATTTCAGCGCCTGCAGAAGTGATGTCAATCATGGTTAGGCAAAAACAGGAGAATCGTCAGCAATTTCGAGTGGAATCTCGCAAAGGGAATCATCTACCATTAAATCTAAATCTACATCGATGTCTAGATCGTTTTCGTTCTCTTCATTACCATAGGACTCATCATCAAGAGTCTCGAGATTCATGGGGTTTGAATCGGGCCCCCCATTGTCCATCAGCTCTTGATGCACCTGAGCAATGAGATCGTCTTCAGCAGGATTAGATTCCATGAACTGATTCACCAAGGCGTCGATTGAAACTTCAGTGGATAGATCTTGAGAAGCAAGCTGGGTTGTCGCTGCTTGGTCACCAGTGTCGCTAGCGATTGGATCGGCTGTTGAAGACTGGTCAGACACGATGGATCGAGCGAATGATGTGTCTTCGGCTAGAGCTGTACTGCCGTCTTCATAGCTCACAGTGGCTTGACCGAAGACCGTCACGTCCCCGCCTACTTCAACACGGCTTTCACTGTCATCGCGATAGGTCAGGTTGATGCTGTCAATACCAAGTTCAGACAAGGAAGAAAGCTCGCCTTCATCGGTAATGGCGTCAGAGTTAAGATCCTGCCATACTGCAAACTCGTCAAATCTTTCATCCCTAGCATCTAGGATGCCATCTTGATTCGTGTCGAAAACTTCTGCTACAGCTTGAAGATCAGTTTCTGCATTATTGCTCCACTCGGTGAAAGCAAATTCCTGTGTCTCGTTGATCGAGCCAGATTGATCTGCATCAATCACCAGTAAGCCATCGTTTGGGGCAACCCAGGCGAGATTGCTGAGTATATTAGTTTCTGCATCTTGGAAAACTTGCCCTTCAGATCGAGATAGGTAATCAACCTTTCCATCACGATCCAGATCTATACTAATCGGGTTTATATTTGGCAAAACAGCTAAAAAGCTGGTTTCAATAAATTCTTCGGCCGAAACAATTGTAAAATTATCAATCGCTAATTTTTCGGACCCGCTGTTAGTAAAGACACGAATTTCTACTAGGAGTTGCCCGCTTGCATTAAGAGTACTCGTAAAATTTAATGTGCTGTTGTTTGTGTCGTCACTTTCATCAATAACTGTTGATCCGTTAGCGGAGACTGTGAACCTATCACTCAGTTCCCAATTGCTCACAGTTTGCGCGTCGAAGCTAACATTAACATCTTTACCTGCATTCTCTGATCCAAATTCAAACGTTTTGGTTGCTCTGTTGTTTTCCCCACGTCGTATTTCGAGCGCGTCATCAATATCAGATGCAAAGCTGCCTGCTGTTGACCAAAGACTGTTATTACTCCTGCCCTCGAACTCGTCTCGATACAGTTGGGTATTTGCAGGGATTGTGCTGACATTTGCAGCACCTATTTCTATGTCGAACTCTATAGAGTCGATATCTTCGTCGCCATCCTTCACTTTTAGATCAAACTCAATATCTTCTTGTTGACCTGTCGCTATGATTTGTAGAGAATCAGTCGCGGTTGTATCTGAATTTAGATTCAGTACAGCAACTGCACTTCCCGCTTTTGAAATTATCAATTCAACGTCCGTCTGATTAGCTTGGGATATCACGCCTGTATATCCTTGCGTTAGATTGTCAATTGCATAGCCATCAAGGTTATTGATGCCATCTGCACCAAAATCCCATGAAGCCAGGTTTTGATTGGCGTATGTTGCGTCTGTATTTTCAACTTGGATCAGCACTTCTCCGGGAAGTGCTGGCCCAGTAAGTTGCACATTGCTTATTCCTTGGATCGTCGCAATTTCAGTTTTTTGAGTCGTTTCGCCGCCAACCCAGAATTCAAAGTTTCCATCTGCATTCAATGTTCCTGTTACTTGTGCTGTATGGTTAAAGGTGAAATTCGCGTTGATCGAACTTGGGGGAGCATAAGTAATTCCCTCGGTTGATAAATTATTGTAAAATGGTTCTTGTTGAGGGTAGCCTGAGGCTCCTGCATCAGCGTTATAAAAGAAGATCTCATCTGCTGTTGCACTGGATCCCGGGCCACCATTTAAACGCCAATCAGCTTCCTGAGCTGGGTTATCTGGTATAAAAACGGACCAATTGTCATCGAAGAAGTTGTTAAATCCAACACCATCATAATTCCATGATCCGCTGATCTCTACATCGAGGTCAATTGTAATTGTTTGGTTTGCATATATGGGATCAAAGTCGAGTGCAATTCTGCTGAAGTCGCTGTAGTTGAAATTGGTTGTCCCGTTGATTTGATTATCTCCTCTGTTGTCTCCAACAACAACATTGAATTGCAGTGACTGGCTTGCTGTAAAAATCCCTGGATCGATCTCTGGACCGTCATCGCCGAATTGGATGTTGCCGCCGAGATCGAGAGAGGCGGAGGCGGTGGACGAGGAATCGCCGTCGGAATCGGTGGTGGCGGAGGCGGAGGCGTTGAGTTGGATCAGGCCGTTGGCGAGCGAAGCGAGGTCGTCGATGTAGGCGCCGTTGTAGGTGTCGCTCTGTGAGTGATCAATCGCGAGGGATTGGGTCAAGGTGACCACGCCAGTGGTGGAATCAACGGCGAGGGTGAAGGCGGTAGCGGCGCCCGCGGTCCCTGTGATCACACCGTTGGATTCGGAGAGGGTGATGGCGGTGCCGCCACTGAAGAGACCAGAGGCATCACCATTGCTGACGCCAGTGGCCAAGCCGAGTGAATAGGAGACGGTGCTTGCGGTGCCAGCGCCATCGGCGCCGAAATCAGCAAGATTGCCTGCGGTGAAGGCGCTTGAGAAATCAACTGCCGCAATGACAGGAGAGGTGTTGGTGTCACCCGTGAGTTCCGGGCCGGGGAAATTGCCGTCGGTGAGTCCACCGTCGAAGGTCAAGGCGATCGGTTCCGTGCCCGAGACCACCAAGGTGGGATTGCCAGGGCCGTCATCGCCGAATTGGATGTTGCCGCCGAGATCGAGAGAGGCGGAGGCGGTGGACGAGGAATCGCCGTCGGAATCGGTGGTGGCGGAGGCGGAGGCGTTGAGTTGGATCAGGCCGTTGGCGAGCGAAGCGAGGTCGTCGATGTAGGCGCCGTTGTAGGTGTCGCTCTGTGAGTGATCAATCGCGAGGGATTGGGTCAAGGTGACCACGCCAGTGGTGGAATCAACGGCGAGGGTGAAGGCGGTAGCGGCGCCCGCGGTCCCTGTGATCACACCGTTGGATTCGGAGAGGGTGATGGCGGTGCCGCCACTGAAGAGACCAGAGGCATCACCATTGCTGACGCCAGTGGCCAAGCCGAGTGAATAGGAGACGGTGCTTGCGGTGCCAGCGCCATCGGCGCCGAAATCAGCAAGATTGCCTGCGGTGAAGGCGCTTGAGAAATCAACTGCCGCAATGACAGGAGAGGTGTTGGTGTCACCCGTGAGTTCCGGGCCGGGGAAATTGCCGTCGGTGAGTCCACCGTCGAAGGTCAAGGCGATCGGTTCCGTGCCCGAGACCACCAAGGTGGGATTGCCAGGGCCGTCATCGCCGAATTGGATGTTGCCGCCGAGATCGAGAGAGGCGGAGGCGGTGGACGAGGAATCGCCGTCGGAATCGGTGGTGGCGGAGGCGGAGGCGTTGAGTTGGATCAGGCCGTTGGCGAGCGAAGCGAGGTCGTCGATGTAGGCGCCGTTGTAGGTGTCGCTCTGTGAGTGATCAATCGCGAGGGATTGGGTCAAGGTGACCACGCCAGTGGTGGAATCAACGGCGAGGGTGAAGGCGGTAGCGGCGCCCGCGGTCCCTGTGATCACACCGTTGGATTCGGAGAGGGTGATGGCGGTGCCGCCACTGAAGAGACCAGAGGCATCACCATTGCTGACGCCAGTGGCCAAGCCGAGTGAATAGGAGACGGTGCTTGCGGTGCCAGCGCCATCGGCGCCGAAATCAGCAAGATTGCCTGCGGTGAAGGCGCTTGAGAAATCAACTGCCGCAATGACAGGAGAGGTGTTGGTGTCACCCGTGAGTTCCGGGCCGGGGAAATTGCCGTCGGTGAGTCCACCGTCGAAGGTCAAGGCGATCGGTTCCGTGCCCGAGACCACCAAGGTGGGATTGCCAGGGCCGTCATCGCCGAATTGGATGTTGCCGCCGAGATCGAGAGAGGCGGAGGCGGTGGACGAGGAATCGCCGTCGGAATCGGTGGTGGCGGAGGCGGAGGCGTTGAGTTGGATCAGGCCGTTGGCGAGCGAAGCGAGGTCGTCGATGTAGGCGCCGTTGTAGGTGTCGCTCTGTGAGTGATCAATCGCGAGGGATTGGGTCAAGGTGACCACGCCAGTGGTGGAATCAACGGCGAGGGTGAAGGCGGTAGCGGCGCCCGCGGTCCCTGTGATCACACCGTTGGATTCGGAGAGGGTGATGGCGGTGCCGCCACTGAAGAGACCAGAGGCATCACCATTGCTGACGCCAGTGGCCAAGCCGAGTGAATAGGAGACGGTGCTTGCGGTGCCAGCGCCATCGGCGCCGAAATCAGCAAGATTGCCTGCGGTGAAGGCGCTTGAGAAATCAACTGCCGCAATGACAGGAGAGGTGTTGGTGTCACCCGTGAGTTCCGGGCCGGGGAAATTGCCGTCGGTGAGTCCACCGTCGAAGGTCAAGGCGATCGGTTCCGTGCCCGAGACCACCAAGGTGGGATTGCCAGGGCCGTCATCGCCGAATTGGATGTTGCCGCCGAGATCGAGAGAGGCGGAGGCGGTGGACGAGGAATCGCCGTCGGAATCGGTGGTGGCGGAGGCGGAGGCGTTGAGTTGGATCAGGCCGTTGGCGAGCGAAGCGAGGTCGTCGATGTAGGCGCCGTTGTAGGTGTCGCTCTGTGAGTGATCAATCGCGAGGGATTGGGTCAAGGTGACCACGCCAGTGGTGGAATCAACGGCGAGGGTGAAGGCGGTAGCGGCGCCCGCGGTCCCTGTGATCACACCGTTGGATTCGGAGAGGGTGATGGCGGTGCCGCCACTGAAGAGACCAGAGGCATCACCATTGCTGACGCCAGTGGCCAAGCCGAGTGAATAGGAGACGGTGCTTGCGGTGCCAGCGCCATCGGCGCCGAAATCAGCAAGATTGCCTGCGGTGAAGGCGCTTGAGAAATCAACTGCCGCAATGACAGGAGAGGTGTTGGTGTCACCCGTGAGTTCCGGGCCGGGGAAATTGCCGTCGGTGAGTCCACCGTCGAAGGTCAAGGCGATCGGTTCCGTGCCCGAGACCACCAAGGTGGGATTGCCAGGGCCGTCATCAATGACCTGGAGGATCAGAGCGATGCCATTGCCGTTATTGACCTGGTCGCCATCGCCATCTACTGCAAAGACGGTGATGACACCGAGGAGCGAGGAAATATCCTCGGTCTGAGCGGTGGGGTCGCTGGGGTCGGAGAGAAGGAAGTTATCGTTAAGCGTGAAGGTATAGCTGCCATCGGCATTGATGACGAGTTCAGCGCGATCGTCGGCGGCGGATGTGGTCGAAGCCGCGATGGCTGAATCGACGGTGGCCGCCTGCGAGAGATAAATGGTGGTGCCAGCAACGAAGGAAGCTCCGTTGATGTCGATGCCAGTGACGCCGCCAAAGCCATCGGCTCCGTAATTGGTGCCCGTAATGGAGGAGAGATCGCCTGTTGTGGCGAGCAGAAAGCTGTCTGGGTCCGTGCCCTCGGCGAGGTTGGCCTCATCCAAAGCAGCGGCGGAGACTGCTGGTGCAACGGTGCTGACTGGGATGTCGTCAACAACGTTGAGCGTCAGGGAGATGCCATTGCCGCCATTGACCTGGACACCATCAGTATCTTCTGCAAAAACCGTGATGCCACCGAGGAAGCCAGAGATGTTGTCGGAGATGACATTGGTTTGAGAATTGGGATTGGTGGGATCGCTAGCAGGATTGGAGAGAAGAAAGTTATCGGTGAGGGTGTAGGTATAGGTGCCGTTAGCATTGATGAGGAGTTCAGCGCGATCGTCGGCGCTGGAGACTGTCAAAGCGGAAATGGGTCCATCGACCGTCCCACCGGTCTGGTCCTGCGAGAGGAAGATGGTGTCGCCGACGTTGAAATCAACACCATTAATTTGGATGCCTGTGACAACGCCGAAGCGGTCGGATTGATTAGCAAAATCACCGGAAACCGAAACCGGAGTATCGAAGGCAAAAGAAAAGGTGCCATCCGGATTGAGGTTGGCCTCAAAGAGAATTTCCTCTTGGTCCGGAAAAACAATGGGATCTGGAGTTGGAGTTGGTTCTGGTTCTGGTTCTGGTTCTGGTTCTGGTTCTATTTCAGTTTCTGCAACTGGTTCATCATCGGGAGCAAACGCCTGCAATTGAGGAATGTCTTCGTCTGACGATTCTGCAAGGGGCGCTGTGAATAAATTTGCAGGAGAAAGATCAGCAATCGTGAATGCTTCTGCTAAATCTGCAGAAAACGGATCAATGCTGGTACCTAAACCACCACCATTATCTAAGGAAATATTGTCTATATCACTAGTGACTTGCTGGCCGAGAGGTGACGGCTCAGCGACTTCAACAACGGGAGTCTCAATATCGACGTTATTATATTTTGTGGCACCTTCGGGATTGTCTGCGACTCCAGCACCCTGATGGGGCTGACTATTGGGCACAAAATTATTTTTGTTTTCCTCAGCAACAGACGCTTCGTCAGCCGAATTATCAACAACAGGAGAATAACTATCCAATCGAACCGAGTGCGACTAATCAAATAGTAATTAGCTATTTAGATCGCAGATCATCTTCAGAAAGCATGCGACCTTGAACTGTCAGCGGGAAGACCAGCGATAAGCCGAAAGTCGTTGTACAGCAATGGATCTAAAGAGCTGAAAGTAAACTGAGAATTTCAGGATTGACCTATTCACGCATCGCTCCATTGATCGTCCGAACAAAAGGATGGAATAAGTATTGGAGAACATTGCTTCGCTGCCCTTTGATATCTGCAACGACGGGCATTCCAACCTGTACAGGGTATTTTTGATTAGAGGAATCAAGGTATTGCCGATCAAGCTCAATCATTGCATTGTAATAAAATTGACGGTCATCAGGATTTTGAACAGTATCCCCAGAAATGGACGTCAAACGTCCAGGAATAGTGCCGTAAATGGATGAATCAAAAGGCTGAAGATTAACCTCGACATCTTGTCCGATATGAACAAAACCAATATCCTGTGATGGGATTCGAGCTTCAACTAATTTTGTGGTGCCAGCTGGTACAACCGACGCAACCACCGCTCCAGGTGCTACGACAGCTCCGGGAGCAGAAAAACGAAGGTCACTCACTGTTCCTGATACTGGTGCTTTGACAACCATTCGTGAAAGTTGAAAACGGACTTTCTTGATGTTTTCTGCAACAACTGATTCCTCATTGACCAAGGATGCTATTTCTGAATTTTGTTCGAGTGCTAAGCCTGATTGAAGGCTTTGAAGGTTAGCTTTTGCTTGAGCAAATGCTTTTGTCGCCTCATTACGTGCACCACGAATTTCCTCAACTTTTGCTTGAGCATTGACAAGTTGAAGCCTTGAGCTTGCACCATCTTTTGTCAGTGAGGCCCACATATCTCTTTCTTCAATTAGTAGTTTCAACTGTTTATTTAGACCATTGATTTCCGCAGATTTCTCAGCAACAACAGCGTTAGCAGACTTCAATTGATCCGATGCATTCTCTAATCGGCTAGTAAGAAGATTCTGTTGCGCAACACTTACCTTACTTTCATTAAAACCATCAATATTGTTTTGTCTGGGCAATACATCGTCTCCACGAATTGCAGCTTGAAGCTGTTGTTGCTGAATAATGAGAGCATCCAACTTAGATTTTGTAGCAGAAAATTCACTACCTACCATTTGTGGGTTTAATTGAAGTAAAGCATCTCCCTTTCTGACTGACTGACCATTTTTAACGTTAACAGACGAAACAATACCACCTTCTAAATGTTGAATGATATTAACGGAACCTTGAGGTATGACTTCACCAGAAGCTTCGATAACCTGGGTGATGGGCGTTAGTGCAGCCCATGGGAAGAAAATAAGAGCTGCTGCGCCTAACACATAAAGGCTTCTTTTAACGAATAAATTATCCTGCGGATCTTCAAGCTCTAAGGCCTGAGCCAATCTATTTCTACCTATCAATGCATTAGAGTCTGATGCTGACAAACCAGGAAGTTTGCTAAAAAGTGAAGCTGAATTGGAAACCTTTGAACTCGATTCTGGGGTGAATCCATTTGAAGTAGAGTTTGCCATGAAAAAGGTTGCAAGCGAGTGAAGTAGTGTCAGAGAATTAATTAAAAGGCTAGGTTTTAGAATGAACCATCATTTCAAGTTCTTTTTGTGTACCCTGGAATGTAGAAACACCCTTATCAATAATGCAAATATTATCAGCTAATCCAAGCATTTTATTATTAGATGTTGTCATGATGATACATCGCTCTTTTCTTGAAAACCTGCATTGCTTTATCCGAGGTAGCGCATTAACAACTGCCTCAAATTGAATAGGGGTCAAACCTTGACTAATATCATCAATCAGTAGAATGGGTGAGTCCTTAATCAAAGCCTGAGCCAAACTCATCAACTTTTGTACTCCGACAGGAAAATAATAACTCATGTCATTATCCAAATAAGTATCAAAACCCTCTGGAAGATTCTCAATATAATCATAAATGCCTATCATTTCACATATTTCTTTAACAGCATCTATGGATGCATCAGGATTCATTGCTGTTAAATTTTGCCATAGGCTTCCTTTGAGAAATTGACTATTATTCATTACATATGAAATATTACTCTGTATATCTTCATTCGTAAACTGACGATAATCTTTACCGTCAAACGAAAGATTACCATTTGCAATTGGATACAGTTGAGCAATGACGTTAAGCAATGTTGATTTCCCACATCCTGATTTACCAGTTATTGCATAAATGGTACTAGGAACAAATCTAAGATCAATTTTGGCCAATAATAGCCGTGAAGTGGTAGGAATACGACAAGATATTGAATCCAATTGAATTGAACCGTATAAACTTGATTTTGTATTGACAGTTGGTCTTGCAACAGGAGAATAGTTTCTTAGTTTTAGGAAGCGATCAAGCTGACCATATTGCTTACTAATGGTATCAAAACGAAGCAATGCATTCATTAAATATTGAAAAGGAGTAAAAACACGCCACACAATAAACATGGCAGCAATTAAGTTGCCAAGTACATTATTACCTGCTGGACTAGTAAACATTATCCAAGCCCCAACAGCAAGAGTAAGAGTACCAGCCATTTGAGACGAGGTTGAAGTTAATATCTGTAGAACACCTGCTTGTTTATTAAGAACCAAGCCACTTTTAGTACTTTCACCAGATAAAGCTCGGATACGTTGTATCCAGATCAATTCAAGATGCGAAAGTTTTATTTCCTTAAATCGTCTAACAATTTCCAACTGAGCCTGCAAGATACCAACACTTGTTTTAATATTTAATTCTTCGGCACCGCTATAATACTTCGATAAAACTACAATTATCGAACCACTTATCAGCATAATAACAATTGGAACAAAAACAAGATTTCCAGCAATAAGCCCGATTGCAATTAAATAAATGATGATAAAAGGGAAATCAAGTAATGCTAGAGCCAACGGTCCTTTTAGGTAATTTAGCATTGCATCTAAATTTCTTATCCTCGTGTTGTAGTTACTTAGATTGATACTCTTGATTTGAGAGTAATCAAGGCCTAAAAATTTCTGAGTGACTTTCATTCCAAATAATGAATCAAGCTTTCCAGCCATCTGACTGATTAAATTTGAGCGCCACTGACGCATATTGAATTCGAGGATAAATAAAGCCCCAATTCCAAAGAATAACAATAATGATGAGACCAATGCTTCGCCTGGAATGGCAATATTGTAAATTGCACGCAAATAAAGTGGCAATGATAAAGCAAGCAATGATATCCCAAGACTAATCCAATAAAGCAAAGTAATTTTATTGGAGAATCGATAGGCTATATTTTTGATAAATGATACTTCGTCATTGAAATTTATTTCATCCAGAATTAAAAGTAATCCACCAGGCTCAATATTGTTAATGTCAAATCGACCTTTTGCATTTCCTGCGACAATTAAACCTTGATTTTCTGTAAATAGAACAAAGGGTTGATTGCTAGGGTCAATATATAAAGCTGGTAATGTATGGATATTGATTGATTTAAAATCTGTAAGGTTTTTAAGTTGAGAATTATAACCAAGTCGTAAAAATAAATTTCTTGCATCTACAAGATCCATTTCCTCTGGATTTCTTCCAATGAGATTCGCGATCTCGTTAATTGAACCTGTCCATTCAATTTCTTGTAAAAGGAGCCTGATACAAAAGACAAGGGGTAAATCAGGACTAAGAGATAGATCTCGTATCAGTGGTTTGTTTTCTGAATGTCCCAGTGTTTTGGAATTTTCAATTGAAGTTTTCATTGGACACCTCCAACTTTAGTGGCTAATAATGGTTGAATCGTTTGATTGCATATTTTTCCCAGAACCGGACTTGCACCTGAGATCACTAATGTTGTACGGCCTTTGCAACAGTTTATGATCGTCTGCAAGCCTTCTATGAAAGACTTTCCAAACGTACATCCATTTAAATCAATAAAAAGAAGCAGCGGATTTTTAGACAAGCCAGAAATAATGTGGAGTAATTTTTCATCATCCGCAGTTAAGCCTGAACCCATCTGATTTCCAATGATAGTTTCGTACCCCAGGGGAAGAGTTTTTATCTTTTCATCAATCCCGAGTAAATATGACCAGAAAAGAGCACTTCGTTTGTACTTTGAAGGCTGAAAGCAACTTAAATTTTGCATTAAAGAACCATCAAAAGATCTAAAAGACGGATTTACATACGCTATTTGATTGATAACTTCAGTTCCAGAGTATTCACTTAGAGGAATATCATTCAATCGAATTATTTGATCGTTGTCTGCCAGAACAATGTTTTCAAACATCTTTGTTATCTCAATAGCATTAGACTTAGAATTAATCCAATTGCTTTCATTTTGATAGATATCTAGCCTGCCAAGTTCTGATGTTGTAATGGTGAAACTGCCCGAGTCCGTTGGTGAGATGGTATTCGTAGATTTCATATTGTTGATCTCGATAATGGGTGTACTCATGAGTGCTTGGTATTCATCCTGTGAATGCACTAAGCTTCTGTAACTGCTCCATAACGTGGAAAGTCTTTGCCAAGGGTTGAAAATTTTACCGATGAGTAAAATTGCTGAAGCTAAAGCACCAACCAACAAACGATCGTTGATCACTAAAATTGCACCGAGAGTGGCGACTGCTGCAAGCGTTGCTTGACTCACTAGGTTTCCGAAGGCTTGATGTTTTAAAAGATATTGATTGTTTTTCATTCTTCGCCAAGACAGACGTTCCTGTAAGGGCTCTAGAGAGGTTAAATACTGGGTATTCAATCCATTGGCTTTAATGAGGTCGGCAGAATCAACAGTATCAATCTGAGTATTTAATCGATTGATTTCTAGTTGATCCTGCTCTTTACTAACAACTTCAAAGTCATTAGCAAACGATAAGGACTTGAAAAAGAATACAGTAATACCAAACACAACAGGCAAAACAAGTATTCCACCGATTGCAAATAAAATCAGAATAAATAGAATTGAAAAAATCAAATCAATGACTGTTGTCAATGATTGCAACGCTGAATTATCTTTCAATAAATTAATGCTGTTTAATCTCGATATATGTTCTGAAGGAGATGATTCTAAAAAGTTTCGAATCGGAATCGATACAAAGTGACGAATTGCATTGACTCGTTTCTCATGGGTAACTCTTGCACTGTCTTCACCGACTAAATCAAGTCTCATTATCTTTAACCAAACTGATATTGTCATTAAAACAACAACTAAAATTGTCAGAACGATCAAGCTTTCAGTTGCTCGTCTAGGAAGGATTACTGAATAAACAATATTAATATAAATAGGCGCTGAGAGCTCTAATAGATTGATCAAGATAGAAGCTATAACTATTTGACCAATTCGATACTTATTCCAACTGAATTGCTTTAAAGACTGAAAGTATTGATGATGATACAACTCATACAACAAATTCTTGTATTTTTGTTGTTTATTTTTTAAATATCTTTTTAGATTAGAAATAAATTGCTTCACAGATAACCATTGGATGCATCTGAAATTTATTTTAGTGACTTTTTTTACGCTGTCACTACTAAGTTGACCCCAAAAGTGCGAATTGCTTACATTTTGAAGGATTTTTTTGAATTTTCATTATACTATAATTCTAAATTTATGAGTCACTTAGGCATCACTCATGCTCTTCTCAGTGTTTTTTCACCAAACAAGAACGGGCTTATCGTTATATTATGATTTTAAAATAAAAATACGTGTCCGTTAAACTTCTTCTAAAAAGTGATGTGACTCGCGTAGAGGTTATAGGTTATGGTCATTCATTTCCCCTCAATTTTTCTATTGTAGCCCCCTACACGGAGTCTTCATTTATTGAAGAGCTCATTATTCAGGAGTTTGGAACGACACGCTTAGACCCTAATCGATTATATTCTTTCTTATCTAATGATTCGTTGGTTCAAAGTAAGTTTGAAGGGCCTGAATTGGTCTCAGGAAGCCTTTCTGATGATCATAAGGAAAACCAATCAAGTAATTTTAATTCTCAGGCTTTAGGGGAAAAGTTAGTTCTTTGTGGTTTGCTTTCTGAAGAAGACCTTGAAGAACTACTCGACAAATTTCAGCCATATTCAAATACACAAAGATTTGGTGAATTTCTTCGACTTAATTTGAATATCCCTTTCCAAATACTTGATTTTTTTCTGACAAAAAGCCTTGCAAGTCTAGATTTTAATTCTTTAAAGCTTGGCGAAAGACTTTCAAATCTCGGTTTAGTCTCCCAATCATCTGTAGAACGAGCTCTTGAACATCAACGTATTAATGGTGGTCGTATTGGTGATATACTTGTCGCTCAAAATGCCATCAATCGTCAGTTAACAGATTTTTTTGCCAGATTACAGCTAAATGAATACGGTCAGTTTGTTATTTAAATAAGTCCTTTGACTATAAAATTTTACCAAATTGATAATCAATCGCATGCTAAATGTTTAAGCAGATTCAAGAATCCTTAGAAAATGCTTTGTTTATCAGTTGACCCTCAAAACTGTTTGTTGATGTGGTTTGATTTCTTGCGTATGAAGAGGGTCTTATGGTTCGTTTCGTTTGCATTGACATAATTCATTGAGACTTGCACGCCCAGTTAGTCGTAAACGTTGTGCAGCCCATAGTGCATAGATTTGATCAATCAAAGTTCCAATTAGGGGCCATTGGGTTGGTGCATAGATCCAACCAAGGCCAACGCAGCGATATGCCTCTCGAAACACTGCCACATCCTTAAGAATCTCTCCATCAGAGCGAATGGCATGAATGCGAGCCATCGCACTTCGATAACTAATTCCCTGCCATTGGTCAGGATCATATGCAGACTGATCGATATCGACAAACGCAAGTTTTCCGTGTAGATCTCGGCGTTTCAAAAACCTGACTTCACGAAGACACAGCGGACAAGCACCGTCGTACAAAAGAGTGAGACTTGGTTCACTCATGGTCAACACATGTCAATAGTCCACTGTTCTAGCGATCCGATGCAATCGCTGAGGCCATGGTCACCACTTGGTGAATAGGTCCTACGTCGTGCACACGCAAGACCGCCACACCAGCATCCACAGCCCGGGCACAGACCGCTGCCGTTCCCCAAAGTCGGGCACGGGCTCTTGGTTCATCCAGGACAGCCCCGATAAAACGTTTTCGCGAGGGTCCTATTAAGAGAGGAATGCCCTCAGCCACGAGTGTGTCGAGCTGTTGGAGCAGGGTGAGGTTTTGTGCCGTTGTTTTGGCAAAGCCAAGACCTGGATCCCAGAGCAACTGGTCACAATGCACGCCGGCCTTCAATGCACAATTTGTTGCTGCTCGTAATTCGCCTAACACACCTTGCACAACGCCTTGGTCTCCGTAATCCGTGCAGTGATCCATCGTTTGGCTGGTTCCGCGACTATGCATCAGAACAAATGGACAGCCAGCATCGGCAATCAGAGACAACATCTCTGAATCACGTCGTCCACCACTGACATCGTTAATCCAATCAGCACCAGCCTCAAGAGCCTTGTTGGCGACTCTCGCAAGAAAGGTATCAACCGAAATCAAAACCTTGGGGTGAGCTGCACGAATCGCCCTCAGCGTTGGCAAGAGACGCTTGAGTTCCTCATCCGCTCCCACTTCCATGGCATTAGGCCTGGTGCTTTGAGCTCCCAGATCCAAACAATCAGCCCCGCAAGCGATCTGTCGCGATGCCTGAGCCAATGCCTTCTCTAATTGATTGAATTGACCACCATCGCTAAAGGAATCAGGAGTGAGGTTGATCACTCCCATCACGGCAGTGCGCGTGCCCCAATCCTTCGGCCAGCGCATCGACCGTCAGCTCTTGATGTAATTCGCGATCCGCCCGAAACCTTCAGGATCCAGGGAGGCACCGCCAACCAAGACCCCATCGATATCACTCATGCCCATCAACTGATCAATGTTGCCTGGTTTCACCGACCCCCCGTACTGAATGATCAAATCTGGTGAGCCAACCCAGCTACGAATCAATCCACAGATGCGATTGGCTTCACTGGCTTCACACGTTTTACCGGTACCAATCGCCCAGATCGGCTCATAGGCCACAACAAGCTGGCTGGGGTCCAGACCTTCTAAGCCCTGCTCAACCTGACGACGGATGACCCGCTCCGCTTCACCCCGATTGCGCTGTTCGTCGCTTTCACCGACACAAACAATCGGGATTAAGCCATTGGTTTGAGCTGATCGAGCCCGGTGATTGATCTGTTCATCACTCTCGCTGAAATACTTGCGAGGCTCACTGTGGCCAACGATTGCATATTGGACGTTGTGCTCCTTGAGCATGCTCGGGGATATCTCAGCGGTGTAAGCGCCCTCTCCCTCCCAGTGCACGTTCTGGCTGGACAGTTCAAGGCGGGTTCCTTGGCTCAGCTCAGCAAGCGTGCTGATCGCCGTAAACGGGGGCGCCACCACCAGATGTCGGTCATTGGGCAGCTCTTCAATCAGGGGAAGAAACGTGCCAATCCAGGCCTTGGCTTGCGCACAGGTCATGTGCATTTTCCAGTTGCCAGCAATCACCGGTTTGCGCACGCTTCCTTCCTCTGCAGCTCAGCAGCTGACAACTTAGTGCCCAGCCTGAAAAGAATCCGAAACTTCGGCAGAGTCGACACCCATTTGGACCCGATCACCAGCTTTCAGTTGTCGGCCACGCCGTTGCTCAAGCTCGCCATTCACGGACACGTCACCCCCCTGAATCCTCAACTTGGCTTCTCCACCCGTCGCGACCCAGCCCATCCATTTAAGGAATTGATCAAGTCTCATTCCTGCACCAATCGGTCCAATCGCCATTGATAGTCTGACCTGATGCTGAAGCCATCAGAAGCGGGATTCCGCAGGTTGATTCCACTGCTGCGACCTCACAGGCGACTGCTGACGATCGGCACTCTCTGCATGCTGGTTTTTGTCAGCAGCCAACTGGTGTTGATGCGACTGATGGGCAGGCTGTTGCCCGATGTGGGATCGGGTGATCTCAAGCGAATCCTCCCGGTCATCGGACTCGTTCTGTTGGTCTTCGCGATCCAAAAACTGGCACAATTTGGCCAAGACTCTCTGCTTGCAGGACCCGCTTTACAAGTCAGCCAGTCACTGAGAAGAGACCTCTTTCAAAGGCTTCAGAAGGTGCAGCTCGGTGCCTTGGAGAAAATGTCGTCCGGGGATCTCACCTACCGGCTCACAGAAGATGCTGATCGTGTGAGCGAGGTGATTTACAAAACTCTCCACGACAGCATCCCAAGTGCTCTGCAATTGGTGGCTGTACTTGGCTACATGCTTTGGCTTGACTGGAAATTAACGCTTGCGATCCTGCTCCTCGCCCCATTTGTTGCGTGGCTGATCAGCCTGTTTGGGGCAAGGGTGATGATCGCTACTGAACGAAGTCAAAAAAAGGTCAGTGAACTGGCAGGTCTGCTGGGAGAGGCCATTGAAGGGCTACCTCTCGTCCGTGCCTTTGCCGCAGAGCCCTGGTTGGAACGCCGTTTTGAAGAAGAAATCGATCAGCACCGGCAAGCTCGCTACAACACCTATCGCCTTGTTGCCCTCCAACATCCCGTAGTCGGGATCATTGAGGTCCTGGGTTTCGCCACAGTCCTGGTCTTAGCAGCGATCAGAATCAGTAGCGGTGATCTTTCAGTCCCTGAACTGATCAGCTACCTCACTGGCTTGGTGCTGCTGATCGATCCAATCGCCCATGTCACTGCGAATTACAACGAATTTCAGCAGGGACAATCCTCACTGCGCCGTTTGCGTGAAATCGAAAAGGAACCCTCGGAACCGGCAGATCCTGTCCCGTCGATTCCTATTGGTCGCCTGCAGGGAAATTTGACCTTCGATCAAGTCGAGTTCTCTTACATACCAGGCCAACCCGTTCTTCAAGACTTCAACCTCTCCATTAAGGCCGGACAGGTGGTGGCCCTCGTTGGACCTTCAGGCGCTGGAAAAACGACGCTTTTTTCTCTACTCCTGCGGTTTAATCGCGTTAATCAAGGTCAGCTTCTTTTTGACGACAAAGATCTCAGCCAGGTCTGCGCGCGCGACCTGAGACAACAAGTGGCTCTTGTTCCCCAACGCAGCAGCGTGTTTTCTGGAACGATCGCGGAAGCCATACGATTTGGCCGAGAGGCCACGCAGGAACAGCTCCATCAAGCTGCAAAGCTTGCCAACGCCCATGACTTCATCATCCGTCTTCCAGACGGCTACAACACCCGTCTTCAAGAGCGAGGCACCAACGTTTCAGGCGGACAACTACAGCGCATTGCCATTGCGAGGGCAGTGCTTGGAAATCCAGCTGTGATGCTATTGGACGAAGCGACCAGTGCCCTTGATGCAGAGGCGGAGGCCGCTGTTCAACTTGGGCTCAAGCAAGCCATGCTGGGTCGAACCGTGATTGTGATTGCCCATCGTTTGGCAACGGTTCAAGAAGCCGATCTCATTGTTGTTCTTGAACATGGTCGAATTAGCCAACAGGGCAGCCATGACGATCTGATGAGTCAGGGCGGCAGATATCGAGAACTGTGCGAACGACAATTCATCCGCATCAACGAATGAATGGTTTCAACCAACGCACCAGCCAATAGGATCTTGGCATTTGCTTGCCATTGATGACCAGCTCTTCCGTTTCCCAAGACCAGAATCCAATTCTGACTTTTGAAGGCAAACGCTACGACCTCAATAAGCTCCCAGATGATCTCAAAGAGCTCGTTAGAGGAATGCAGGTTGCTGATGCCCAACTCCGTATGCATGAGGACACCCTCAAAGTGCTCGCCGTTGGACGCCAGTCAATGGCCATGCAGCTCAACGAACGACTCAAGGACGTCACGCCTCTAGAGAACGCAGCCTGATCTTTCAACTGTCTGAGTCTGTCTCTTCACACAAAAACAGCCTCCTGGTCTTGCCGGGAGGCTGTTTTATTAGAAAGAAAACTGGTGTTGGTTCCAGACAAATTGCTAAGGAATCAACAATCTGAATGACATTGCGATACCAGCAAAACCCTCAACTGATTGTGGTTGATTGTTGACGAGTCTTGAAGTCGTAGGAACGTGTCAATCGGAATACGACTGGGGAAAGCAACAGCAATCCGATCAGGTTGGGGATAGCCATCAGACCATTAAGAATCTCGGCAATCGTCCAGATCACACCTCCTGAAGCCACAGCACCAAAGACAACAACAGCAACCCATACAAACCTGAAAGGGCGAATTGCCTTCACCCCAGCCATATATTCAAGACACTTCTCGCTGTAGTAACCCCATCCCAAGATTGTTGTCAACGTGAAGAAAATTGTGCCGAAAACAACAATCCAATCAAAACCAGGAAGTGCAGCTCCAAAAGCATTGATTGTGAGAGATACATTTTGAGCCCCTGAAACATAATCCGCCTGGGAGTACAAACCGCTAATAATGATCACAAGAGCTGTCATCGAACAGATCACGATGGTGTCGATGAACGTTCCAATCATCGCCACAGAGCCTTGAAGAACAGGATCACCTGGCTTTGCCGCAGCCTGAGCAATCGGCGCTGTGCCCAAACCTGACTCATTCGAGAACACACCACGCGCAATACCGCGCTGAATCACCACGCCGAGTGAACCACCAGCAGCTGCCTCTCCATTGAAGGCATTGGAAAAAATAAGACCAAAGGCTCCAGGAATCTGATCCAGATTGGCGACGAGAATGACTAGCGCTCCAATGACATACACAGCTGCCATCACAGGTACAACAATCTGAGTGACCTGACCAATCCTCTCAATTCCTCCAATCAGAACCGCCAGGGTGATCGAAGCGACGACGATGCCGGTCAACAACGGTGGGATCCCAAACGACACTTGCAAGGCTTCAGCCATCGCATTGGCTTGAACCCCATTACCGATCCCAAATCCAGCAAGGGCACCAAAGAAGGCAAACAACCAACCCATCCATGCCCAGTTTTTACCAAGTCCATTGCGTATGAAATACATCGGACCACCTACATGCTCACCAAGCTCATCCACTTCGCGGTAATGAACTGCCAACAGTGATTCCGCATATTTCGTAGCCATACCCACAAGGGCGATCAGCCACATCCAGAACACTGCCCCAGGACCACCAACCGCAATTGCTCCTGCAACGCCTGCAACATTTCCCGTGCCAATCGTCGCAGCTAACGCAGTCGTCAGACTTTTAAAGGCACTGACATCACCATCACCACTGCTACTGCGGATGGATGCGATCGCTTCGCGAAAACCAAATCCAATACGGAGTAGGGGCTGAAATTTCAGCCCCAACATTAAATACAAGCCAGTGAGGCCGATTAACCAAAGGGTAAACGGCCCCCAAACGAAGCCATTAATTGCAGAAAGCAGAGAATTCACTAAATATCAAAAGCTATGGGCAGTATGCCCAGCTTTTGGCGTGTTACGCCAGAGGCTGCAAGTCTTCAAACAAAAACATCTGCTCAGAGGCCTCTGAGCCAGCGCCGGCAGCCGTAGTGATGCGACGTGAGGCAAGGGTCCAAGGCCCATTTCCTGGAAGGGGAGCGAACTGATCCTCGAACGTGCTTTTTCCACCTTTTGGCTCACCCGTTTTGGGATCTGCATATTCGCTGGTGTAGGTATGGCTTAGATAACCCTCCCCAGTATCAGTTGTACTCATGGTGTGGATCGTGACCACGGTTCCATGAATGTGACGGTGAACCATCGTCACAACATCATCTTTAATTCGATATTTATCACCTTGACCTTTTCCGCCAATGATGACTTCGAGACCTTCATCGGTGCAATCGCCAGCGGTAAATGTATTTTCAGAATGGGTCTGTTCAAATGTACGACGCACACGATGAATACAAACTTCCCACAATTGCGAGGCAAACGCCTTTTCAACTTCAGGGTCAGAGACCCCCTCAACCTTGGCTTTTAAATCAGCGCCAACACGGAAGGTTCCTTCAACAGATCGATCGCCCTGTAGCCAAATGCAGCGACCTGAATATCCAGAAAATCCTGAATCCCAGGTGTAACGGTTTTGATAAGCAGCACGAAAAGCATCCCGGCAATCGCTGCCTGGAGCAATCACTGTCGCGGAGGTCGTAGTCAAGGGATCAACAGCAAGCTTTTAAAACCCTACTGGCCAGAAAGCGATGCGTGCACGTCTTGCAAAGCATGAATCACGATTGTTCGAGTTTGTAAGGCCTCAATGGCCTCTACAGCAGCACGCGCACCAGCCAAGGTAGTGAGGGTCGGAACGGAATAATCGAGAGCAGCCCTGCGTAAGTAGCGATCATCGTGCGCAGCCTGGCGTCCAATGGGTGTATTGATCACCAACTGCACACCGCCAGAACGAATGAGGTCCTCAATATTGGGCCGTCCCTCATGCACTTTGAGAACGGACTCCACCTGCAACCCTTCCTTACGAAGCGCTTGAGCGGTTCCAGAGGTTGCGATCAATTGGAAACCCAATCCGATGAGCTGGCGCGCCACAGGCACCAAAGCTGGCTTATCGCGATCGTGGGTAGAAAGAAACACAGTTCCCGTTGTTGGAAGCGCTTCACCTGCCGCTAGTTCTGCCTTGGCGAAAGCCATACCGAAATCGGAGGCAGAACCCATCACTTCTCCAGTCGAACGCATCTCGGGGCCAAGAAGAGAATCAGACCCAGGAAAACGTCGAAAAGGAAGCACCGCTTCCTTCACGGTCTGCAAAGGAGGGGCAGGCTCCTTCAGCAAACCAACCTGGCTCAACGTTTCACCAGCCATCAAACGTGTTGCAAGGCGTGCCAAAGGCACACCTGTGGCTTTGGCCACAAAGGGAACAGTGCGAGAGGCACGAGGATTAGCTTCGATAATGAATACTTTTTCGCCCCCATCTGCAGCTCTTTGAACCGCAAATTGCAAGTTAATCAGTCCTTGAACTTTCAATGTGACCGCCAATGCCTCACTCCAACGGCGAATCAGAGATAAGGCCTCTTCACTAAGGGAGATGGCAGGCAAGCAACACGCTGAATCTCCGGAGTGAATTCCTGCAGGCTCGATGTGTTCCATCAACCCACCGATCACAACCGTTCCCTCCTTATCGCAAAGGGCATCAACATCAACTTCAACCGCATTTTCTAAGTACTGATCAATGAGCACAGGATGATCTGGCTCAACTTGAACAGCTTCCTTCATGTAGCGATTGAGCTCGGCCTCGTCGTACACGACCTCCATAGCGCGCCCACCCAAGACATAAGAAGGGCGAACGACAACGGGATAGCCAACGTTCTCAGCAATCGACCGTGCCTCCACTTCGCTTCGGGCTAGTCCATTGCGGGGTTGACGGATCTCAAGTGTCCGAAGAATGGCCTCAAACTGCTCCCGATCTTCCGCAAGATCGATGGATTCTGGCGAGGTTCCCCAAATCTGGGTACCGGTCGACAGCCCCTTCTGCGTGGTGAGCCAATTCAAGAGAGGCAACGCGAGCTTGAGAGGTGTCTGCCCACCGAATTGAACAATCACTCCATTGGGCCGCTCTGCCTCGATCACATTCAAGACGTCTTCGAGCGTTAGAGGCTCAAAATAAAGACGGTCACTACTGTCGTAATCCGTCGAGACCGTCTCGGGATTACTGTTTAACATCACCGTCGCAAAATTCTGATCCTGAGCAGAAAAAGAAGCATGACAACAACAATAATCGAATTCAATACCCTGCCCAATTCGATTAGGCCCACCACCCAAAATCATCAATTTGGGTCTCGTTTCAGGAACAACCTCAGTGGATGGAGCCATAGGCTGTAGTTGTCCATCTGGCTTCAAACGAAGAAGGGGACGTTCATAGGTTGAGTAGTGATAAGGAGTGGAAGACGAAAATTCAGCGGCACAGGTATCGACTGTTTTAAACACAGGCGTCACACCCAACTGATCCCTACGTTCGCGCACATCCAGCTCTTTACTATCAACAAACCAGGCAATTTGCCGATCGGAATACCCCAACACCTTGAGCTTAAACAACGCTGTCTCATCAAGATCTTCAAGGCTTTTACCCATCAACAGATCAGACTCAGCAACAATCAATCCTCTTAATTTTGCAAGAAACCAAGGATCAATATGGCTTAGTTCATGAATGTGAACATCGGTCATACCTGACAACATTGCGCTACGGACAGCCAAAATCCGATCGGGGGATGGTGTCCTTAATGAGCGTTCAAGATCCGTTTTAGAGCACACTGGCTCAGGTCGGTCACCTCCCCATCCGGACAGGCCAGTCTCAAGTGATCGCAAGGCTTTCTGGAACGACTCTTCGAAACAACGACCAATGGCCATCGCCTCACCAACCGACTTCATCGCTGTTGTAAGAACAGCGGGAGATCCACGGAACTTTTCGAATGCAAAACGCGGAACTTTCGTGACCACGTAGTCAATGGTGGGCTCGAAACAGGCTGGTGTCTTACCAGTGATGTCGTTGAGAATCTCATCAAGGGTGTACCCCACTGCCAACCTTGCAGCGATCTTGGCAATCGGAAATCCAGTGGCCTTACTCGCTAGCGCAGAAGAGCGACTCACCCTTGGATTCATTTCAATCACCACCACTTCGCCGTCAGCAGGATTGATGGCGAACTGGATATTGCTTCCCCCAGTGGCCACACCAATCTCACGAATAATCGCGATCGATTGATCTCTTAGCCTTTGATATTCGCGATCAGTGAGCGTTTGGGCCGGTGCAACGGTGATCGAATCACCGGTATGGACCCCCATTGGATCCAAATTCTCAATGCTGCAAACAATCACAACGTTGTCTGCCAGATCACGCATCACCTCAAGCTCGAACTCCTTCCAACCGAGCAGAGATTTCTCAATCAAGATCTGAGAAACAGGACTGGCATCAAGACCGGTCTTGCAAATAGCGCTGAATTCCTCGGGGTTGTAAGCGATTCCTCCGCCGCTTCCGCCGAGCGTAAAGGCAGGTCGAATAATGCGCGGATAGCTGCTAATCGAAGCACCAACCGCTTCCGCTTCTTCCAAATTAGATGCGATTCCTGAGGGGCAAACGTTTACACCGATGCGCTCCATCGCCTGCTTGAACAGCTGCCGGTCTTCCGCTTTTTGAATCGCTTTGAGATCAGCACCAATCAGTTCAACACCAAACCGATCCAGAGTTCCATTTTTGGAAAGCGTTACCGCCAAATTGAGGGCGGTCTGCCCTCCCATTGTGGGGAGCAACGCATCGGGACGCTCGAGTTCAATCACACGAGTGACAACGTCCGGGGTGAGCGGCTCGACGTAGGTGCGGTCCGCCATTTCCGGATCCGTCATGATCGAGGCCGGATTTGAGTTGATCAAGATCACCTCATAGCCTTCTGCCCTCAGGGCTTTACAAGCCTGAGTTCCTGAATAGTCGAACTCGCAGGCCTGTCCGATCACAATCGGTCCGGAACCCAACAGGAGGATGCGACGAAGATCGTTCCGCCGGGGCATGGGCCTTCAATACAGCCAAACCAGCCAATACTCCCATGTGGCGCCCTTGAAAGATTTCATCAGCAACCTTTTGGGTCGGTTGGTCGCTAGCGTTGGGGGAAAGGAGTGCTTAATCCACCATGAGTGAGCTCCAGCGACTGAAAGGGTTGCTGCCACCAGAGATGCAGAGCTGGGTGTTCGTGGAAGCTGCTGCTGCAGTGGAACCTGCTTTGATCACTCTTGAAGAGATCGGCAGAGATGAGGTCGAGATTCAGGTGGATCTTGATCTTTGGGACAGCTTTGCGCTTGATCACAGAAACCTGCTGTTTTGGCACGAGGTGGGTCGGATCCAAAACGACACCATTCCTAGAGATGGTTGGGAAATGGCTGCTCTAGCCATCGGCCTTGGCGGTGCGATTGGTGAGCTTTGGGTCCAAGACGGTCTGCTGTTGTTGATGGCCCTTGGCTTGTCTGGGTTTGCTGGCTATCGCCTTTATTTAAAAAATAATGCCGAAAAACGCCTTCGTGATGCGATCTCGGCAGACGAGCGGGCGATTGATCTGGCTTGCCGATTCGGCTACAGCGTTCCGAATGCCTACAAAAGCTTGGGTGGAGCACTGAAGGATTTGGTGGAACAAACACGCAAAAAGAAAAAGAGGAGCTTTTACGAGGATCGTCTTGAGGCACTTCGCAAAAGTGCAGGCAAAGCCAGGGCAGAAATGGCTCAGCAACAGGGCTCCAAACAATCTGTGACCAGCGAGAACGTCTATGGATAGTGAACAGCTGGCAGAGCTTGCAGCTGATGCTTGCGACGATCGCAAGGGTGTCGATATCCAGCTCATTCGGGTTGATGAGGTTTCGAGCCTTGCCGATTGGCTGGTGATTGCAGGCGGTCAGAGCGACGTTCAAGTCAAGGCAATGGCCCGATCCGTGGAAGACCGTCTTGAAGAAGAAGCCAAACGACTCCCTTTACGCAAAGAAGGGATGAACGAAGGCCGCTGGGCACTGCTCGATTACGGCGAATTGATTGTGCACATCCTGCAATCACACGAACGCAGCTACTACGACTTGGAAGCGTTCTGGAGTCACGGTGAACGCCGTCCCCATCTAGCGCCTGAAACATCGGTAGGCCACTGAGACCTGTTCGTATGGCTGCGACTATCTCCTGTCCTGTACCTCCCGACCAACGTCCTCAGGAAGAGTTCACCCAGTTGAGCCAATCGTGGTTTTTTGGCTGGCCGCGTCATCGACAAATTGATTTAGACAAAGCTTTGCTCTTCAGTTGGCTCCTGGTCGTTCCTCTCACGGTTCTGATTGCAAGCGGTAGTTTGAGTTTGAGACACGATCCAATCCGTCTCGTCCTCGCAGGTGCTGTTTCTGGGCTCGTTTTGCCAATGTTGTTATTGGTACGCCAATGGTTGGGTTGGAGTTACGTCCACAAGCGGCTTCTTTCTGAACGCGTTGAATACGAAGAATCGGGTTGGTATGACGGTCAAGTTTGGGAAAAACCCTTGTCTTGGCGCGAGCGAGATCTGCTGCTTGCTCAACATGAAGTTCGCCCAATCCTAGGACGGCTAGGCAGAGCCATGGCCACAACAACGGGGCTCATTCTTGGTGGAGCCAGCCTCTGTCAGGTCCTGTGACTTTGCTGACCTTCCTTCTCTAAAACTCCCTGTATGACACTTCCTCCTGGCTACGGCAGATCCTCCAGACATTCAGGCTGTCCTGCTTTTGAGGTCGTGCTGAAAAGAGGTTCATCGGTGGAATCTGTCCATCGAGTTCATGCCGTTGTCTGTGATTCAAAGGGAAGAATCCTGATGAAAGCTGGACACGCTGATCATGAAACCTTCGTGAGATCAGCCCTTAAACCCTTTCAAGCCTTGCCTGCTATCAGCAGCGGGGCCTCTGGACACTATGACTTTGGCGATCGAGGCTTGGCGATTAGTTGCGCCTCTCATGCCGGAACTGCTGAACATGCCAGGGAAGCGTTCCGACTGCTTTGGAACGCCCAATTAGAAACAGACTCTCTCCAGTGCCCCATACCTGGATGGGGTCATAGTCCCTTGGAGCACAACTGCTCAGGGAAGCATGCTGCATTCCTTGCCACATCGAGAAAAATGGGCTGGCCATTGGAGAGTTATCTGCAAGGTGACCATCCTCTGCAACAAGAGATCAATCGACGCGTTGGGGAATTCCTTGGACTGCCTGCAGAGGAACTCGTCGCAGAGCGCGACGACTGCGGTGCTCCCACCCTGCTGTTGCAACTTTCGCAAATGGCCTTGCTCTATGCCCATCTCGGCGCTTCAAGCCATGCCGAGCTTGAGCAAATCAGCCGAGCCATGCTCGCGAACCCCAAGCTTGTTGCCGGAGAAGGCCGCTTCGACACTGAGCTCATGTCTCGCTCGCATCAGCAAGTGATCAGCAAAGGAGGCGCTGAAGGCGTTCAGTGTCTGAGCAGAACAGGCGATGGCCTAGGAGTGGCGATCAAAGTGGAAGACGGCTCTCGCCGTGCCAAACAGGCTGTAGCACTCCACCTCCTGCGCCAACTTGATTGGATCACGCAGGGGAGCCTGGACGATCTGGAGGACAAGATGTTGATCATGGGTCCAGGAGTGAGACTTGAAGTGAAGGGAGAACTACGCGCGTAAACCACCACAATCGCTGGAGTTGCGAACCCCAAGTTGTATAGTTTTGGAGTCAACGCGGGGTAGAGCAGTCTGGTAGCTCGTCGGGCTCATAACCCGAAGGTCGGGAGTTCAAATCTCCCCCCCGCCACCAAATCAAAACCCCTCTTTATGAGGGGTTTTTTGATGCCTGAATCTCTCAATACTTTTAGAATTAAAGAATCGTGCCAAAACTGGCATCCTTAGAAAGAGGATTTCACAAAACCTAAAAGGAATTCCGAACAAAAGTTCATTTGACAAACACAGCCACAAAACAAAGCAGACTAAAAACATTGGGGTCAGACTATCATTTACTCAATACTTAATCCCAAATAATCCAATTAATCCAACAAAAATTTCTCTTAAATCCTCAATGATCATCAGCAATCAAGACCGAGAAAGCCTTCATCTATTACATCAAGAACCCCATCATGACTAACAGTTTGAACCACTCCTGACTCATCAGACTTATAGCTACTTAGGCATATCAGGGCCCTCAAACCATGTCAATTCAATCAGCTGATTAAATCATCGAACTATTGACATCCACGCCGCTCAAACGATCAGCTGACGAAGAGGGACACTAAGAACAGGTCATCGCTTGAGCTGTGCCACTGAAACCCTTCGAAGCCATTGTGATCGGTTCAGGTGCGACAGGAGGTGTGGCAGCACAAACGCTGGCGGAAGCTGGGGTTCGCGTCTTGGTGGTGGAAACAGGCCCCGACCTGAGCGCCCAAGAAGCCCTGGGGGGCGAACCGACCAACAGCCTGAGGCGCGTCCGTGGTCTTCTCAGCGGTCAGCATCGACAACAAGCACAACATCCCGGCTACTGGAAACACAATCCACTTCTTTATGCCGATGAACGGCGCTACCCCTACTCCACCCCAAAAGGGCAACCGTTTCTCTGGACCCAAGGGCGCCAAGTTGGCGGGAGAAGTTTGACCTGGGGTGGAATCACCCTGCGACTTTCGGATCTGGAATTCAAGGCTGCAGATCGGGATGGCTATGGGCACTCCTGGCCTATTTCCCATCAAGATCTAGATCCGCACTATTCCGCTCTGGAGAAGCAATTTGCTGTGCATGGCAACAGAGACGGACTGACGCAGCTCCCAGATGGTTGCACCACACCACCCCTGAGTTTCACCCCAGAAGAACAACAGCTGGCTGCTGCCCTCCAGAACTCGGCTGATATCCAGATGATTCACTCACGCGGTTTTTCCGCCCATCAACCATCGGCAGAGTGCCCATGGCCGCCATCAAGCAGTCCTGGCAGCAGCCTCAAAGCGGCCCTTTCCACTGGACGCGTAGAGATGCTGTCAGGGCACCTGGCAGAACGCCTCGTGATGAATAGGGATCAAAATCGTGCCCGCGGAGTGGTTGTCATCGATCAAAGCAACGGGGAGCGCATTGAGCTGGAGGCACCTTTAGTCGTTCTCTGTGCTTCCACCATTGCCTCACTGCGGTTTCTATTGCTCTCAGAACACTCAACGACGCATGGAGGCTTTCAAGATCCCTCAGCAAGCCTGGGGCGGCACTTAATGGATCACGTCTCAACGTGCCGCTTCTTTCAAGTTCCAAGCAGGAGTGGCCGTCAATCCCTTCAAGAGCTTGATCCCTCAAGCCAGTTGTCGGGGGCCGGAAGTTTTTTCCTTCCCTTTGGAAGTCTTCCACCACAACGCGATGGCTTACTGCCATTTTCCAGGGGGTATGGACTTTGGGGAGCGATCAATCGCTTCGATCCACCCTCGTGGTTAAAAAGAAATCCTGACTGCCGTTTGGGTTTTCTGATTGGTCATGGGGAAGTGCTTCCTTCCGATCAGAACAGGGTCACGTTGTCGGAAACAGTAGATCGCTGGGGAGTTCCCATCCCACATATCAGCTGCCGATGGGGAACGAACGAGACAGCAATGGTGGCTCATATGCACGCCTTGATGAATGAGGCTGTTGCCCTCGGGGGAGGGGAGATTCAACCCCTAACCGATCTGGTCATGATGCCGCTGATCGAACCCATAGTCGGCAACATGGAAGCCATGAAAGCAGGCGCTCCTCCACCTGGTTATTACGTGCATGAGCTCGGGGGAGCTCCGATGGGCAATGATGAAAATCACAGTGTTGTGGATGCCTGGAATCGCCTGTGGCGCTGTCCGAACGTCTTAGTGGTTGATGGCTCGTGTTGGACCACTTCAGCGTGGCAAAGCCCAACATTGACGATGATGGCCATTACGAGAAGAGCTTGCCAGCAGGCGCTCAGACCTGAGAACGCATGAAAAGATCGTCGAGATAGCGTTCTGTGACTGCACGATCAGTACAACCGTTTTGAACTAAAAATTGAGCAATTGCAGAACTAAGCAGACGATATTGATCCCAACGGGGATTTAACCCAATGAAATCTTTCATTCCGCGATAAAGCACTTCGGGGATTTCTGCTTCCATGCTCACCAATGAAAGTCCTACGTCACTGAGTGATTCAGCCAAAGAGGTATCGCAATGCTCAAGGTGATATCGATCCATGGAGTGGGGGAAATCCTCAGCGGTGAACTCCACCTAGGAAGACACACGATGTGGGTAACCGTCAAAGTCGAAGCAATCAAGTGGTCTCATGAGAGGCACTTCTGAGAATCGTTCCAGCCCAATGGTTTTCGACAATCATGGAGCAGTTTTTCAAACCGCAAACTGCCTTCCAAGTTCGTGTCAAGTTCAATTGAATCAAAATTGGAAAACCCACAGGCCCTCAGCAACGAGCCACGTTCAAGTCAAAAGCCGGTGGAAAACGAAGCAATATCTGTGGAAAAAAGAGGAACAATAAGCTCAAAACTTGATTGATTAGCCTCGCTTATATTCACAAGTCTCATTGGACTTGCCTGAGACGAATTCGTCAAAAAGAGGGTGATCTGAGCAGATCTTCATGGTTCAGAGGCGTCCGTCTTTGAATCCGCAAGGCGACCACGAAGGGTGTTGGGACCTAAGGGATGCTCTGCATGGGGGTAGGGGTGATGCCCATGGTCATGGGAGTGGTCATGGTCATGGTCATTGGAGTGGTCTCCATGCGTATGAGAGTGATGCCCACCCCCCAGCGGAATCGGGACACCATCGGGCTGACAAGCACCGGTGCACTCGAGCTCACACAGATCGCAGCCATCGGTCAATCCCTCCACGTGGTGATGGTGGCTGGCCTGCGCTAGGCCCACCTCAGTCTCAAAACCCAGCACTTGTGCTCTGTATTTACAGAGTGAGCAATTCATCGCTGTCTCACCACCAAGAACCTCATCGACACGCTCTACAAACGTGTCTTGCACCCTTGCGTGGTCTCCGAGATAGGAGGCATGCACAAATTCCACCTCGGGGTGATCGTTAGCGACGCGTTCACTGTGCTGGCGGATCCTGGTCACAAGAACACCAGAAAACAGGAAATAGGGAAACACGATGATGCGCTTAAAACCAAGGCGCACCACATGTCGCAGCCCTGGTTCCACCAACGGGAACGTCACTCCGGAGTACAAGGTTTCGCCCCAGCCAAAGCCAAACCCTTCCACCAACATCCGCGCGACCTTGGCGACGTTGGAATTGGCATCGGGGTCCGATGACCCTCGTCCTACAACCACCAACATGGTGTCGGACAAAGGAACGTCTGGATTGGCATCCAACGCCTCTTGGATCCGAGCTCCTGCGGCTGCAATCATCAATCGATCAACACCTAGTTCTCTTCCGTACTCGATCTCCAATCCCGTTTCAGCGCTATAGGTGTTCAGCACAGAAGGGATGTCATTTTTGGCGTGGCCTGCTGCAAACAACATGGCCGGAATCGCCAAGACCCGCTCCACCCCTTGCTCTCTTAAGCGATCCAAACCATCCCTAAGGATTGGATTGGCGAATTCCAAAAACCCGTGTTCAACAGAAATAGGACTCATGCGCCTGCGCAGGCCGATCGCAAGACGTTCAAATTCCTCAACCGCTAAGCGATTCCTGCTCCCATGACCACAAATCAAAACGCCGTAGGGCGATGGTTGCGACGCAATCGGCTCTGAACTCACGCGGTTCGTTCCACTCCCACGACACTATCCTCGGCGTTGTTGAATCGCGCTTGATGGTCTTGCCACGACCAAGGGCTTGCAGGGGATCCACAAGGTGACAAAGCATGCTGCGCTTTGGAATCCATTGGCGGAGGATTCACATCCAACTGGTTGGATCATGTCTGATGCAATCACCCTGTCCAACCTGATACGCCAAGGAATCCAGCCAACCCCCTTGTTGGTTTGCGCAGGGGGCACCAGCAGTCGCTGTGCTGCCGATGGGCTCTGGACACTCGACTTAAGAGCGGGCCATCGCCAGCTGATCATCAGCGAAGAAACAGATGAGGTGGAGATTGGCACCGGGCTCAGCATGGCTGAGGTTTTAGAAGGTCTTCAAACCCGTGGACGCTCCATCCCGGTTGGCCTATCCACCATTCCAGGGTGCGGCTTTGTTTTAACGGGGGGCATCGGTCCCCTAACCCGGTCCCAAGGCCTTGCCATGGATCACATCGTGGGACTGCGAGGTGTCTGGGGAAACGGAGACACCTTCGACCTTTCAGCCCCGGCCAACCGAGCAAGCGTTGAAACAGAGAGTGACAACGAAGTGCATCAGCAGTGGAGAGGACTGCTCGGTGCCGCTCCATTCCTGGCGGTTGTCACTGCGATTCGACTACGCACTCAGGAGATCACACCATTAGTGATTTGGCGAAGCGTAGGCAGCATTCAGCAACTCGCCGTCGCCATCGAGGAGGCAGAACAATGGCACCACAGTGGCAGCTTGCAATGGGCCTGGAACGAAAACATTGAGCTATTCATCACTTACTGCGCTGACGATTCTGCCGCGATGCAAGCGGTGGAGTCGCTGAAAACGCGTCTCGGCTTCTGCGCTGAATCCAGCATGACGATCGTTGCCGGGCAACATGCTCAGCCCCCATTTGGAACGTTGGCAAGGTCGACTACTGCACAAGGACACCTCCATCACGAAGTGATCAGCAGGCTCGGGCCTGCCTGGAGTCAGCGATTGCCATCACTCATCGCAGACCTCAATGAACTCATGCGCCACCGTCCCCATCTCGGATGCCAAATCAATGCTCAACAACTTGGTGGAGTGAGTGCTCAGATTCCCGTTTCACGCACATCTTTCATCCATCGCGATGCCATCTGGAAACCATGGATCAGCGCAGCCTGGACTGCTGGTGATGCAAAGGGGCGAGAACGTGCACTCGAATGGTTGATGCGCACCAACAACCTGCTCTCCGACTATTGCCCTGGCGTTCACCTCGCTCAGATCCATCCACATCTGTCTTGCCACCAAAAAGAACTCAATGACGCCTTTCAAGACTGGCTTCCAGGCCTCACTCAATTGAAGTCCCACCAGGACCCCCTTGGATTACTTCCACCGCTCACCATTGCATAATCAATAAATTGCAGCTCTTAGTCAATTATTTGAGTCATCAATAAAGTAGTCATTAATTGTCAATGTGTAAGTGAGAAGCAAGGCTTACCCCCCCCTTGATGAACACAGTCTCTCCCGAATCAATGGATGAGGTGATGACCACCATCAAAAGTGCTGTGATTTTGCTTACATGGATCCAAAACCGAAACCGCTGCAGCGCCGGAGATTAAATGCAAGTACTTCTGACTGAACAAGAGGTAGATCCCTGATGAGCACATTTATGCCAGCCGCTAGCCTAGCTTTGTAGCCATCAACGACATGCGCACAGAGTGCCTTAGGTCGCTCCTGAAATGGCTACACCATGGAAATAGACTTAGAAAACAAGGACGAAATGCTTATCTATAACGAACAGGAGGACAGATGACTCAAGTCAAGACTGACGAGCTTTGGGGGGAAGCCACAGAGAGAATGCTGCTGATGCGCCATGTGCATCAGCACGGCTTCCAAGCTGATGGCTGTACATGGCAAGTGGCAAAACAGCAGGGGACAAGAGCCATCAGAGGAATGGGATCTAAGAGGTTTGCTGAGGCCGTTCAGGAGCTTGTTTCTCTCGGTTATGGAGTCGTGAAGATTGAAAAACCGCTCACGTATCGGTCTCTTAAGAAGATGACAAACGTCTGAAACAGGAGGAGTGGTAATAGCTGAAAACCTTCTGACAGCATTGCCCTCAACCAAGAACAGATGGACCTCGTCTGAGTAACAATGAATAAGCGGCTGCGTGATGCCTAGGGCAAATAGATGCTATACAGCCCAGAAGAAGCTGACAGGAGTATGAACGAAAGCAGCTCCATAACCCTGCTTCAACTTATCCAGGAGGTTGCCTACTGCGATGGCTCAATGTCGCAGGAAGAAGAGGATTTGATCATGTCACTTATTGATAGCTATGGTCTTCAAGAAGATCGTAATGCCTTGAAAAACAGGCTGGTTGAAGGTTATTCGTCACTGTCAACTAATACGAGTGTGGCAAGAGGAAGCGCCAACAGAGTTGAGCGGAGCGAGCTTTTAAACCGCTTGAGCGCGCTTAAGTCAAATGAAGAACGTGATCTTGCAGTCAAACTTGCGTATCTCACCGCCATGGTTTCACGAGAACGTGATGATTTAACAGACATGAATGCCAAGGAGCTCGATCTTTTTCAAACAATCACTGATGCAGTTCAGTGCCCAGCGGAACGCGTTCGAGCTATTCAGTGGGCAGCTGATGAAGAACTTCAAGAATGGAGCATGCCGTCATTGAGGCAAGTGCTCTTGAGGTGGCTGGGCTGAAAGTATTGCAATGGGCTTAAGAGGGTGCCCTTGTCTTCCATCTCTCCTCGTCTGCATCCTCTTTTGCGGCGTCATCCGTTTCTGCCCGCAAAAGCTCTTTCGTCTCAGCCACGCGATCAGGCAAAAACTCCCAGTAGTGATGGCGACCCATTGATCACTGATTCGCGCTTCAAGCCCCCTGGGGAAGCCAACGCGACGCTCAGAGTGCGAAGCAGACATTTGGGTCGAAACGCAACTGGTGCGTTCCCATGGCCTCAGAGCCATGTCTGGCATGACCCAGGCAGAGCCGCGGTAACCTTCGGCGCCTGCATGTCCTCTGACCAGGATATTCAGCATTAACGCGTTCCTTGACAAGAAAGTGGCACAGACGCCCATGGCTTCCTCTCCCGCAATGGGACTTCAGAACTGGTTCAGCAATCCGAGACGTGATGTTCTCTCAGGCCTAGTGGTGGCCTTTGCGATGATTCCAGAAGCGATCGCATTCTCTGGGATTGCAGGCGTGGATCCCAGGGTTGGACTGTTTGGGGCCTTTTGTCTCTCCATAACGATTGCCTTCGTCGGTGGACGAACAGCGATGATCACCTCCGCCACAGGATCAACAGCCCTGTTGATGACTGGTTTGGTGGCGACAGGGAATGCAAGAGGAGAAGGACTAGGGCTGGCCTACTTGATGGCGGCAGGCATTCTCACCGGTGTCTTGCAAATTCTCTGGGGTTACTTACGTCTGGCCTATCAGATGAGATTCGTGCCTCTGGGCGTCTTAAGCGGGTTTGTGAATGCTCTTGCTTTATTGATCTTTCAGGCTCAACTTCCTCAATTGGGGATCAATCTTCACTTTGGGGAAGCTGGAAATGACCATGCCATGCACGCCCTAAGCGGAAGTCAAATCCCCGTTGTGTGGGCACTCGTCTTGCTTGGACTTCTCATTATTTATGGCCTACCACGCATTACACGCGTTCTTCCTTCCCAGCTGGTAGCAATCATTGTGATTACAGCTATCAGTATGGGGCTAAAACTAGACATTCCTAAGGTTATGGACCTTGGAGAACTTCCTAATGGTCTACCTTTTTTCAATCTTCCCTTTGGCGATGTCAGCAATCAAAGAGTTCCCTTTAGTTTAGAAACGTTTGGGATTGTCTTACCAACAGCGTTATCGATCTCACTGGTTGGCTTGATGGAGACATTCCTCACTCAAGACATTCTTGACGAGAAAACTGATTCCAATTCAAATAAAAATACTGAAGCAAAGGGCCAGGGAATTGCAAACATCGTGTCCTCGCTTTTTGGAGGGATGGCTGGCTGCGCGTTAGTGGGCCAATCAGTTATGAACATCGATAACGGTGGGCGCACCCGCCTCTCCACCCTGTCGTCTGGGATCAGCCTTTTGGCAATGATTTTACTGGCTAGTACTTGGCTTAAGCAGATCCCCATGGCAGCTCTGGTCGCTGTCATGATTGGGATTGCGGTGAGTACCGCTGACATGGCTGGCTTGCGGAATATCCGAAATATCCCTAAAAGTGATACTGCCGTGATGGTGATGACTTTTGGAGTCACCATGCTCACGACTCCCCACAATCTTGCACTTGGCGTCCTTGCCGGCGTTGCCCTTGCAGGTATTTTATTCAGTCGCAAAGTCGCAAAAGTCATTCGCGTTGAAGCGATTAAAATCAACAACGATGAATGTCGCTATGTCGTAAGGGGTCAATTGTTCTTTGTGAGTAAAGTTTATTTTCTGCAGGGATTTGATGTTCACGAACATCCAGCACGAATCACCATTGATATGAGCCAGGCACATATTTGGGACCAAAGCGGCGTGGGAGCACTTAACCAACTCATCCGTAAGCTCAGACTTGGTGGATCCGTCGTAAACGTTGAGGGGTTAAACAAAGAAAGCTTGAATCTGTTTGAAAGGATTGGCAGCCAACCCGAGGGAAGTCATGGATGATCAAGAAGCAACTTGATGACTATTTCTTGTTATAGAGGAGTGCCAAACAAGCCGTCATATCATTCCGCATGCCATCAAGACGTTTACTGATCTCAACATCATTCGGATTTAACTCGACATAGCGAACAGTCACGTCATTGCCGATGCTCATAATGAGACACAGTGTTTCCAAATCATTTGTTTCAACAGCCCTCATCCGAGCCCCTTCAAGCATGACTTTTAAAAGAGACATTTTATTGTAATAAGCTTGTTGATCAGTCTCCTCCCAAGCCATCGATGGGGAAACTATCCCAAATAAAAACATTGCCGAAAACAGGGCGGATCCCGCAAGGGTTCGCAACATCGAACTGCTAACGGACATTGCCGAAAAATAAACCAGTTCTTTTGATTGGCAAGAACGATCAGTCCAGATGAACGAGCTCTGACACACTTGTTCTCTACCAGAAACAAACAGATGAGAATCCATCTTCTTGCGCTGCCGCTGGTTTCTTTCCTATTCATTTTGAATGGATGTGCCACGCTTGGAGAAGGCGGTGCGTCAAGACTCGATCTCATCAAACGAAGAACTGAGCTTCGGTGTGGAGTGAGCGGCAAGATCCCCGGTTTTAGTTTTCTGCAAAGGGATGGTTCCTTCGCTGGACTTGATGTCGACATCTGTCGTGCCTTTGCTGCGGCAATTACTGGCAGCCCTGATCAGGTGCAATACAGGTCCCTAACCGCTCCCGAGCGATTCACAGCGCTTAGAACTGGGGAAATTGATCTCCTATCGCGTAACACCACGTTCAACCTCAGCAGAGATGCCGCTGGAGGCAATGGTGTCAGCTTCGCTCCTGTTGTCTTCCATGACGGGCAAGGCCTCTTAGTGAAGCGCAGCAGTGGGGTCTCCAATCTCAACAACCTCAAAGGCAAAACCATCTGCGTGGGCTCAGGAACCACGACAGAACAAAACCTCAACGATGCTTTTCAGGCCAGAGGGATCGACTACAAGCCCATCAAGTATCAGGATCTCAACCAAGTGATTGCTGGCTACCTCCAAGGTCGCTGCAGTGCAATGACGTCCGATCGCTCTCAGCTCGCCGCGGCCCGATCCGGATTCAACAACCCTGAGCAACACGTCATTCTCCCTGAAGTTTTGAGCAAAGAACCCCTCGCACCCCTTGCAGCAGGTGGTGATCAGCGCCTGACGGACGCCATGCGCTGGGTGATCTATGCGTTGATCGCTGCAGAAGAGTTAGGCATTACACAACAAAACATCGGAGACAAACTTGAAGAAGCCGAACGTCGACCTGAACTCACACAATTGAGGCGCTTTCTTGGCGTTGAAGGTGATTTAGGCGAAAAGCTAGGTTTAAACAACGATTTTATTGTGAAGGTGATTCAAGCAGTAGGTAATTACGGTGAAATCTATAATCGACATCTCGGCCCGGAGAGTGCCGTTCCTATTCCAAGGGGCCTCAATAATCTGTACAGGAATGGAGGAGTCTTGACCTCACCCCCATTCCAATGAATCGTTCAAAACGCTTGTGGTGGCAACTCGTCATCGTGCTTGTTCTCCTCACAGTGATGGGGATTCTGATCAACAACCTCGCCGTCAATCTGATAAGAACAGGGCTAGGGCTCAGTTTTGATTGGTTATGGCGTCCCGCAGGTTTCGCACTGAGTGAGCACCCACTTCCTTATCAACCTTCAGACAGCACAGCATGGGCACTGCTCATGGGATGGCTGAACAGCTTGAGAGTGATCGCGGCAGGAATTGTGTTAGCAACCCTGCTTGGCGTCAGCACGGGTGCTGCTCGCCGCAGCCTGAATCCGTTGTTAAGGCAGTTAGCAGCTCTCTATGTGGGATCCATTCGTCAGATTCCTCTCCTATTGCAGCTTCTGTTCTGGTACTTCGTTGCCTTTCTGGGACTTCCATCAGAGCCATTCGCCCCCCTTGGCGCCGTGATCCACCTGTCCAATCAAGGCATCAGCTTGCTTGGAGTGACTCTCAGTGTGGAGTTTGCAGCTGTCCTGATCGGACTCAGCGTGTTTACGGGAGCATCGATTGCAGAAGTGGTTCGCGGAGGTCTTGATGCCGTCCCACGCGGCCAGTGGGAAGCCTTCCGCAGTCTTGGCATGACTGAGGGGCTTGGGTTACGCCGCATTGTCCTTCCCCAGGCCCTTCCTGCAATTCTGCCGGCACTCAGCAGTCAATATTTGAATCTGGCCAAAAACAGCACCCTGGCAATTGCCGTTGGCTACGCCGATCTCTACGCAGTGAGTGACACCACCATCACGCAAACGGGTCGAGCGATCGAAGGATTTTTGCTGCTTTTGCTGAGTTTTCTACTGCTGAACTTGCTGATCAATGGAGGAATGCAGCTGCTGAACCGAGCTGTTTTAAAAAGCCAACACCATCACTAAACTGAAGTTGTAACAGCCCACTTTCATGAATACTCGCCGTATCGCTGCAGTCCTTTTAATTGTGGCGTCTGTTGCAGCGATTTTGCTGCCCTTTGCTTCAGCAACCCTTCTAACCATTGGATTGGGAGGGATTGTGTTCGTGGCTGGTCTGAATCAACTGCTTCGGATTGGAGATATTCCAAGCAATCAAGGGAAACTTTTTAAAGCGTTGTCAGGTCTGCTGTACATCGGCGGTTCTGTCTTCATTTTGATCGACCCTATCGATAGTGAAATCAGCCTCACGCTATTTGCAGGCGTCCTTTTGCTTGTTGAAGGGTTGATGGAATTAGCAACGGGAGCCAGTTCCCATGCACCAGCAAGCGGTCTTGTGGTAGTGGATGGAATTGTCACCGCCGTGCTCGGATTGCTGCTGGTGATCGAATGGCCCTCTGACAGTCTCTGGGCTTTGGGAACCATCTTTGGAGTGTCGCTTTTCCTATCCGCCTTGAACTTGCTCAAGCCCACGGATGCGCCACCAGCCGCCAGCTAATGGCGAGCAAATTCCAACCTCGGCAGCAGCGCTTTCGGCGTTGGCGCCAAAAACCGATTGAGGCCGCATTCAGCCTCCTCATTCTCGGCTTAATTGTTTGGGCTCTTTGGTCAACGGGGTCGTGGCTGATCACAGGTGCTGATTGGCGTGTGGTCACTCACAACCTTCCGCTGTTTGCTTTTGGCAGCTACCCCGCTGATCAACGCTGGAGGCCTTTGGTTTGGATGGCCATTCTCCTGTTGCTAACGATCACCACCTTGGGCAGTGATCACTTACCCAAACCC
Source organism: Synechococcus sp. Cu2B8-bc1011 (assembly GCF_047302735.1). Lineage (NCBI taxonomy): Bacteria > Bacillati > Cyanobacteriota > Cyanophyceae > Synechococcales > Synechococcaceae > Synechococcus > Synechococcus sp. Cu2B8-bc1011. Next base: position 1,629,173 of record NZ_CP138915.1, on the reverse strand, counting down.
CTACAACGCTTCCAACCGTTCCTTCCCTGGGCATGGATCCTGATGGTGCCCACGGGAGTCGTTCTGCTTGCTGGATCCGCAAACCTTCAAGAAGTGCCATCTCGCGCTTGGGGAGGTCTCACCCTCACATTGCTGTTGACAACAGCAAGTGGGTTTTTAGCTCTGCCCTTAGGCATAGGACTTGCGATTGGCAGAACGTCCAATTTGGGTTTGGTCGCGATGCTCTGCCGGATCTATATCGACCTCATGCGTGCCGTTCCTCTCATTGCGGTGCTGTTTTTCGGACAACTGCTCCTACCTCTGTTCCTCCCAGTTGAGATCGAAATCAACAGAGTGTTGAGAGCTGTGATGGCTTTTGCACTGTTTGCAGCTGCTTATGTCGCAGAAGATGTCCGCGGAGGACTCCAATCCATCCCACCCACGCAAGCGGAAGCGGCAGCGGCACTCGGTCTCAATGGGTCTCTCACCATGAGAGTGATCATTCTTCCCCAGGCATTAAGGATCGCTGTTCCGGCTCTAACCAACCAAGCGATCGGATTGCTGCAAAACACCAGCTTGATGGCCATTCTCGGATTGATAGAGCTGCTAGGCATTAGTCGAAGCTTGCTCGCAAATCCTGACTACATCGGACGTCATCTTGAAGCTTATATCTGGCTTGCCGGTGTGTATTGGTTGCTCTGTTCAGGGATGGCCCTCTTAGCGAAGCGAATTGAACGTCAAGGCCACTTATCAACTGGCTCTTAAAACCGCTCGTACCCACACAACAGTTATGACTATCGCTATCCAAGCGCAATCCATTAGTAAGTCTTACTCCGACGATCATCGAGCTCTTGATGAGGTGAATCTCAGCGTCAACCTTGGCGAAGTTCTCGTTGTCATGGGCCCCTCTGGTTCAGGGAAAAGCACCTTGATCCGCACCTTCAATGGCTTGGAAAGCATTGATGAAGGCCAGTTGGAAATCGTAGGGATTCATCTGGATTCCAACCATGACGAGCGACAGATCAAACGCATCCGGCGCAGAGTTGGAATGGTTTTTCAACAGTTCAATTTATTTCCCCATCTCTCCATCCTGGAGAACATCACACTGGCGCCAATCCGCGTCAAAAAGGCAAAGAAGAAAGAGGCCGAACTCCGGGCGATGTCGTTGCTGACCCAAATGGGGATTGCTGATCAGGCCATGAAACGCCCTGCCCAACTCAGTGGCGGGCAGCAACAACGCGTGGCGATCGCCAGAGCCTTGGCGATGGATCCAGAGGTCATGCTCTTCGACGAACCAACCAGTGCACTCGATCCAGAACGCGTGAAAGAAGTTCTCGATGCCATGCGCACGCTTGCCTCAGCAGGAATGACCATGGTGGTCGTCACGCATGAGCTGGGATTTGCCCGTGAGGTCGCTGACAGGGTGCTGTTTATGGATGCAGGAAAAGTGGTGGAACTGTCAAATGCAACGACATTTTTCAGTCATGCCAAAGAAGAGCGCAGCAGGCGCTTCCTCAATCAAATGACTAACTGACAACGTCCATCCAACTCGTGCAGGGCGCGCTCTGCAGCCACGAGCTCCCTTTCAGTCTGCAGCCAGCTTTCATTGCCTACGGGAAGGCTATTAATTTGTTCAGCCAAACGCTCCTGTAAACGCTCACGTCGCGCTTGCAAGGCTTCACTGAGCCGTACAACTCTCTGGGGAATGGAACAGAAAGGAGCCGAAACAGCCACTGAACACCGGTCGTGGGACAGATGAGACTTTGGCACATCGCCACGAATGTTCCTAACCTTGACTGAAATCTGGCAAGCAGCTCGATGCTTCGCCTCCTGGCTGGAACCGATTGATTCGCCGAAAATGCTTGTGATCACTGAAAATCCTTCGGCATCGTGTTAGCTATCGTTTTAGGTATCCGTGGTCAGGAGACGTAAAGGTCCAATACAACTCAATGGAGGTGCTACTTGGTACGTCCGTCTGTGGGTTCCAGAGAAAAACCGCAAGGCAGTTGGCAAAGCACTCTCATTTTGGTCTCAGAAGACCACTCAACATGCAGAAGCATGGGTGAGGTGTGGAGCTACTTACAGGCAGTTAGAGGAAGAGCCAGAGGCTCTAGGCAATTCCGCACCATCCCTACGGGAACAGGTGGAACAAGAGTTAGAGGAACCGAATGGACCACCTACAGATAGACCGCTCTCATCAATAGAGCCGACAGAAATACAGGTTGGCGTCTTTTCACCAACCACGACACTTTGCTGTCACTGACTTGGATCTGGGTTAATCATGCTTCGCCTCCTGGTTGAACTCATTCCAGGCCTTCTTGGCGGATATCTGCTGGGACGCTTCAAACCAGGGTGGGTCAAGCCCCTAGCAACGCCGCTCGTGCGCTACGGCGTTCCGATCAGCCTGATGGGATTGCTGTTGAAAGGTGGATTAAACAGCTCACTCCTCAGCACGGCGGCCACAGCCGCGGCCGCCATCATGGGCATGCTGCTCGTGCTTAGACGTTGGCGCCGAGAGAGCGATCAGCGGCTGTCGCCGACACTGCAACTGGGGAGTTGTGTCGGCAACACGGCTTATTTCGGAATTCCGGTGGCTCTGGCCTTGCTTCCCCCGGAAGCCCTATCGGTGAGCATCGGTTACGACTTCGGTGCAACCCTCCTGTCTTGGGGGCTAGGCCCGATCTGGCTGGCTGGATCAGGTCAGGAGGCTCATCCGCACCGTTGGCGTGTGTTGATCCACCACCTCAGTTCAAGTCCTGCGTCACGAGGACTACTGGGCGCCTTGCTTGTGATGGCAACGCCATGGCAAACAACGATTACGACCGCACTCTGGATGCCTTCAAGGGTTGTGATCGTGTTGGCCTTGATCGTTGTAGGCATGCGACTTGCCGGCCTTTCAGAGGAAAGATCCGAAGCAACTCACAACACAGCAGCGCCGAGCGCGGCCAGCAAAGCATTGAATGCTGCTCTGGGGTGCAAACTTTTGCTGTTTCCTGCACTCGTCTTGGGACTCAGCCTGGTCCTTCCTCTCGGTGCTTTCGCGCGGCAGGCCCTTGTCCTACAAGCTGCAGCCCCCACAGCCATTTCGGTGCTCCTCATGGCAGAAACCGAGGAGGCAGACAGCTCGGCAGCCGCTCAACTTATTTGGCGCAGCACCCTCCTAGCGATCGTCACGGTGCCAATTTGGGCTGTGCTGCTGAAGACATTGGGAGAAAGACTCGGAACGTGAGGTTCAACCTTGCCGTGCGTACCTTCTTGCGGACCGGAAGAGCGTGCATCCATAACCGTTGGCAGTCAGGTTCCATCACCAGCAGGTCGCCATCAGCAAGTGCGAGTTCCTCTCGACTGCGACTCTGACGATGACGAAACTGCAACGCCCTGGTGGCACCAAAAGAAAGGGACGCGATTGGACATCTGGCATCAATCTCCGGTTCGTCATCGGCATGCCAGCCCATGCGGTCATCTCCATCCCGATAGAGATTGAACAGACAACCATTGAATTGGGCAGAGCAACTCTCATTCACCTGCTTGAGCAAGGGTGCAAACCAGTCAGGCCAGCCCTGGCCTTGATGAATCACACCGCTATAGCGGTAAGACACCGAAGCATCGGCGAGAAAAGCGGACAATCTCGGCACACGGTGATATTTGCCGTAGACCCGAACTAGGGGCTGCTCCCAGACAATCTGTTTTTGACAAAGGCCAAACCAGTAAGCAGACGCCTGCGGTTCAAGCCAGCCCACACGATGGTTCCAGCTCATCGATCGTTGGTCTTGCCTGAAATAAACCAGTAACGAGCCATAACAGAGACGAAAACTTCAAGGCAACTCCCCATACATTCTTCCCATGGCAGCTCGCATCACGGAAGCGGAATTTCTGAAACGGGCGCGTGAGCGCTTCGGTGATCACTTCGATTATTCGGAGATCAAATACCGCAGCTACAAGAGCCCGGTCAAAATCCGCTGTAACAAGCATCCGGTACAACTCATCAGCATCACTCCGGAGAAGCATCTCCAAACCACAGGAGGCTGTCGTCACTGCTTGAGGGAGCGACGAATTGCCGCCTTGGAGCGGGAACTCAATCGCGATGCCGCTCAGCGGCCAATCAAAACAACAGCAAAAAAGAAGCCACTATCCGCTTCAGGACTGAAGGCTGACGCGTTGGTAACAGAACCATAACCATTGCTGGAAAAGCAAATTGCGATGGGAACGCCACAGGGTTCTGGGGTGGTCGGAGTTGAAATTTTCAGGTGGAGGAACATCGCCGCGGGCTCGATCGCGTTCCATTTCCCCCTGCAGCCTCCCAACGTTGTATTCGGGATGGCCGAGATGCATGAGCTGACGCTGGTCTGGCGTTTCAAAGATGGTGTAGCCCACCTTTTCTCCATAGGCGAGAAGCCTCAGTCGACCCTGGCGTTGAGCCGATTCCATCGCCGCATCCTGTAATCCCGCATGACGGCTTTGGGGACATAGAAATTGATCATCCTGGGTCCCCATCAGGGGATGACCAGGCACCAGACTGCGCATCGGAAACACCCCGAACAATTTCCGATCAAAGGTGACCTTGTTCACTCCAGCGAGATAAGCCAGAGCAAATCCAGCCCAGCAAAGTCCGAGGGTGCTGGCACAAGATTGACGAGCCTCGTTGATCAGTTCAACCAGTTCTGGCCAGTAGGTGACGTCTTCAAACGCCAAGTGCTCCACTGGAGCACCGGTGATGATTAATCCATCCAATGAGCGCTGTGACTGTGCCTCATCCCAGCTCACGTAGTGCTGGTTGAGATGGGCTTGATCCCAGCTTCGGTAAGCATGGGATTGAAGGCGAATCCAGATCGGTTCAATCTGAAGAACCGAAAGACCCAGAGGATGCAGCAGGTTGAATTCGTACTGCTTCCCTAAAGGCATGATGTTGAGAATGCCAATGCGCAGAGGTCGTATGTCCTGACGCTCGGCTTGCTCCGGTTCAATCCAAGAGATCCGGTTCCGTTCAACAGCGGTGATCTTGTGATAGTTCCGAGGAAGTATCAGTGCCATCAGCTCAGATCCCTTCCAATGACTGAGTTTGATTCATCATGTATGCAATGACGAGCGGCCTTTTTTATGCAAGGTTGTCTCTGTTCAACGTAGCCAGGGCTCATGCCCCTGACTTCAGTCAGCGTGCGTCAAATGATGGGAAGTTCTAACCATCCTCAAAGCGATTGATCACCTCGGACTTGGACTCCAAGTGACCAACCGCCACTCCCAAAATCAGGTCGCCAGAGCCTGCTCAAAATCAGCCGTGATGTCGTCGATGTGTTCCAAGCCCACTGACACCCGCACCATGGTCGGAGTGACACCGGCTGAGGTTTGCTCATCGGCACTGAGCTGCTGATGGGTCGTGGAGGCTGGATGAATCACCAGCGTCTTGGAGTCGCCAACATTGGCGAGATGGCTTGCCAGCTTGAGGCTGTCGATGAAACGCACCGCATCGTCGTAGCCACCCTTCAGGGAGAACATCAGCATGCAGCCCATTCCACGGTTTGTGAGATAGCGCTTGGCAGTTGCGTGATAAGGGTCGCTGGGTAATCCGGGATAGCTCACATGCGCAACACTGGAATGCTGCTGTAACCAGGTCGCCAACGCCATCGCATTTTGTGCATGCCTTTCCACGCGCAAGCTCAATGTTTCTAAGCCTTGAAGCAACAAAAAGCTGTTAAAGGGACTGATAGCCGGTCCCCAATCGCGAAGACATTCCACCCTTGCCCTAAGAGCAAAAGCGATATTACGTTCATCGGGTAACCCCAGCATTTTGCAAACGTCACTTCCGAAACCGAAGGCATCCCAGTGAACAAGGCCGTGATAAGCAGCGCTCGGCTGACTCATCAACGGGAACTTGCCATTGCCCCAGTTGAAAGTTCCGGCATCAACGATCACACCACCAAGACTGGTGCCGTGTCCACCAATCCATTTCGTAGCGCTCTCCACCACCACATCAGCGCCATGCTCAATCGGTCGAATCAAGGCTCCTGCGGCACCGAGTGTGTTATCGACAATGAGAGGGATGCCACGTTCCTTAGCGAGTGCGGAGAGGCCATCAAAGTCGGGAATGTTGAAACGGGGGTTACCCATCGCTTCGACATAGATCGCCTTGGTGTTGTCATCAATCTGTGCAGCGAAGCTGGCAACATCGTCGCCATCAGCAAACTTGACCTGAATCCCTAGGCGCGGAAATTGCACCTTGAACTGGTTATAAGTTCCGCCGTACAAAAAGGATGTGGAAACAAAGTTGTCTCCTGCCTGCATGCAGTTTGTAATCGCTAAAAACTGAGCTGACTGACCGGAGGCTGTCGCGACGGCGGCCACGCCTCCCTCCAAAGCTGCAACGCGCTTTTCAAAAACATCCGTTGTGGGGTTCATCAAACGGGTGTAGATGTTCCCGAATTCCTTCAACCCAAATAGATTTGCACCGTGTTCAGCGTTGTTGAAAACGTAAGAACTGGTCTGGTAGATCGGGACCGCCCGAGAATTTGTCGTGGGGTCAGGGACCTGACCAGCATGCAACTGAAGGGTCTCGAAACGTTGTGATGTCAAGGCCGAAATACGGATAACTCCTTTCTAGCTCGCAACTTCCGTTGCAGGGTTCCAATTGTGGTCAGGTGCCGGTTTTTCAGTCTCAGCAAGGGATGGAAGCGTGTCACGCATCAGAGGACCCAGGCGACTGCGCACTTCAGATCGGAAAGAACTGGCCGCTTCCGCACTGAGGACTGGATAGGGCTGATCACCCTCTTGCTCGCGCAGATGACGCCACTTGCTGTTCTCTTGGGCCTTCAGCTCTTTTAAGGCCGACATGAAGTCGTACGTCTTCGTCTGGCCATCTGCAGCTGCGAGAGGACCAGCCTGGGCTGCTAATTCCTCCCGAACCGCATCAAAGGCTTTGGCTTTGATCGTGTCGGGAAGGCCAAGAACTGGCTGGTAGTAATCGAGCAAACGTCGTTCCTCCTCAAGCACAATCGGCCAAGCGCCACGGGATCCTTGGGGTAAGGAATACCCAGCTTCGGCCGCATCCATCGCCGCCAAGTGAAAACAGAGCCAGCGGTAGTAGGACTTCTCGTTAATCGCCTTTTTCGCTGCGGCCTTGCCCGAAACAATCGCAGGGAGAGCAGCTTCAGCCTTACGCAGAAACAATCGATCTTCACGTTCGAGGTTCATGGCTCCCCAACGCTGGCGATAGTCCCAAAGCTCGGCGTATCTCGCCACTTCATCCGTAGACCAACCCAGGGTCTTGAGCTCATCGGCCCGATGCGTCAGTTCCTTCGCCAAAGAGCTCAGCCTTCATCTCATTGGAATCGTAGAGGTCAAAGGCGATCACGCCAGTCACTCAACGTCAACCTGAAGGACGGCTGTGCGGATTCTGACGCAAATACAACAAGACATCGATGGGCCGTTGCTGGTTGTACCCCTCATGGAGCCAGAGATCCCCGGCCGAAGAGGCGTAGTGAATTTGCCAGTGATACAAACCCCGATAAGCAAGAGGATCCCGTTTCAGCAGGTCGGCGTAATGAACAACAGCCCTGCCGTAGTGATTGCTGTTGTTGTAGCCCCAGAGTCCTTTTCGGATGTCCTGAAGGCCGCCACGACGAACCAAGTAACGCGCTGCCGCATGGATGGCATCCCAAGGATCGCGAATGTCACCACCACGGCCAATTCCAGGTTCCATCCAGGTCGTGGGTAAAAATTGCATCGGACCTTGTGCATTGGCTACTGAAATGCCATCAATGCGACCCATTCCCGTTTCGACCAAATTCACAGCAGCCAGGACTTCCCAATCAATCCCTGTCGACGCTGAAGCACTCCGATAAGCCTTGAGCAATTGATCAGGAGGAGCCGGGGTTTGGATCCGCCAGGCGGGAAGGGTGGACGAAGCAGGGCCACGATGCATGGCCAGAAACGAGCGACGCGCTGCGAGGTGCTGATCAAACACCCAGCGCCAGCGGTCCTCGAGCTTGGAGCGCACCTGGTCGGCGAGAGCAGGGCGATGCGACAACACCCGATAGATCACCTGCTGCTGATGCGCAAGAGGGGGAATGGCCTCAGGAGAGACCTCGGGATTTCGAATCGCAAGCTCGATGTCTGACAACAACAGGGCCAGCTGATCGGAATGAACCGGAAACAGCGGATAGTGCGCTCCAGAAGGAGAGCGGGGAAGATCTGGCCTTGTAGGGAGCACAGGAACAGCGAGTTCCCCTGGTTCAACCTGTTCCAGGACGGCTTGTTCTTGATTCCGGTTGGCCTGGAGTGCGGTTGAGCGCCTACAGCCCCAGATCAGGGGAATCACCAACAGGGGAAGAGAAATCAGTAGGCGGCGGACTGAAGTCATCATCAAAAGCCTCAACGACCCATCAACAGATCAGAAAGCTGCGACGGTCATGGAAGTCTGCAACCTCTCCTGGATGGGAAAGAGCCCAATAACTGAGTTGGCCATCTCTGTCCTCCACAACCATCGCCAAACCAAGTTCTGGCATCTCCTCAATCGGCCACCAGGGACGTAAATCCAAGACCACATCGCAACGACAGTCCCGTCGCGTTTGTCGAACGGTCACGGATGGAGGCAAGGCCTCAACCAACTCAGATCCAGCCTGCCGATAGCTCTCGAAGCTGTAGAGGTTCCAGTGACCTAATGGCGATACGTTTAATTCCCAGTACTGCTGAGAACCAGGCAAACCGATGAACGCCTCAAAGCAATTGTGCTTCCAAAGCTCATCGCAGCGATCACCATGCATCGGAACGGTCGCTGGCTCTAGTGGAGGCAACGCAAGAGAAAGCAAGTTTCCATCTCTGTATGCCGGCCGAAGGTTGTAGCTGAGTTCAAGGAGGCCTCCTTCGCTCCAAACAAACTCGGCACTGAGCAGAAGATCAGGCGAATTTTGAGGATTTTGAGGAAGGAGCGGGCAAACCTGCCGGACCATCACAGGATGCCGCGACACTTCAGCTCGCTCCTGAAAGTTCGCGAATCATGAGTTTTAGGTCATCCCCCTGAGCTTCGATCGATTGGGTCAGAGCAAATTGCACCAAGGCTCGATCCAAATTGTGAGAAGGACGTTCTGTACGAAAGTAAGAATCGCCATTGAGGTAGTCGGTTAAAAAGCGCAACCCAAGCTCAAACGGAATTAGGCGAATGCAGTCTGGTAGGTAGCGAAAATCTTGCTCCGAAAGGAAGGACCTTCCCATCGTCAAATAGCCCTCAAGAATCGCCCGACAGAGCTTAAGATCGAACGACACCAACTCAACTTGCAGGGTCTCCTCTCCAAGAGGGTTGCAGCAAGAACGCAAGCAATCACCGATGTCGTAATGAACCAAACCGGGCTTAACGGTATCGAGATCAATCAATCCCACCGCGCGGCCACTGAGCTCATCGAGCATCACATTATTGATTTTGGGGTCGCCATGAATCGGACGGCGTTGGAGCTCGCCACGAGCGCAAGCAGCTTCCAACACATCCACGCAGTTGCGGCGACATTCCACAAAATCAAGCGCACTTTTCAGCCGCGGATCGAGCAATAAGCGTTTCTCAAGCAACTGAGATTGGTCTCGGCAAACAGTGTCGTATTGCTTGAGGTAGCTCGGGGCGATGTGAAAACCCTCAAGAGTGTCTGCAAGATCGCAAATCGGTAAATCACTGATGAGGTGATGGAACATGCCCAATCCATATCCAACCTCTCGCGCATGCCCACAATCACGGATCACATCACTCGTGGTGGCCGCTCCGATGTAGGTAATCGACCGCCAAAACTCTCCGTTGTGCTCAACCCAATGGCCTTCGCTATTAAGCGTTGGGAGCACCTTTGGAATCTCCCAACGTCGTCCAGCCAATTCAGGAGGATCAGTCGCCAAACGTTGTTGCACATGCGTACCGAGGGCAAGCAAATTGCGCATCACCAGCTCGGGCTTTTCGAACACGCTCGTGTTCAGACGCTGCATCACAAAGGCACGACAATCCGCATCCGCCGCTAAAGACACCAAAAAAGTGTCATTCACATTTCCAGATCCCAGCGTGTCAATCGAGGTGATTTGCTCGGGCGGGTGAAACAGTCCGGCAATCGCATCGAGCGATGGGTAAAGCCTGGTAGTGGCATCGGCCATGACGAATCGCATGAGACTCACGACGAAACAATGCCGTGTATCTGCTGATCCGCCAGCGCTGAGTGTGCGGAAAAAGAGCCGGGAAGCGGCAGCATGGGGTGAGAACAACCGCTCAGCAACGGTGCCACGCTTTCTACACACTGCTGACTGGCAAATCGGCAAGCCTTATCACTGGATTGAGGACCCGCAAAAACGTGCCCGTGTTCAACAAGAACGGGTCAACGCCGTTTCACGTATTGCTGCCACAGCCAGCGAACAAAACCTTGATGCCGTGATGGTGGCCGGTGATCTATTCGACTCGAGCACGGTGGCTCCAGCCCTTGTGATGGAGGTGATGGAAGCAATCGCGTCGATTCCATGTCCCGTACTTGTCATTCCTGGAAACCATGACCATGGAGGTGCCGGTGGCATATGGCAGCGCCGAGATGTGCAACGTCAAATGCAGGAACGTTGCCCCAATTTGAAACTCTTACTTCATACAGAGCCTCAGGTCATTGCAGAAATGGTGTTGCTCCCTTGCCCGTTGCTGCGCCAAAGAGACAGTCGCAGCCCCGCAGATTGGCTGGACTCTTTGAACTGGAGTTCGTTGCCCCAGGATCAACCCAGGGTCGTCCTCGCCCATGGCTCCGTGCAGGGCTTTGGTGCTGAAGAACAGATCAACCAACTGCATCACAATCGATGGCCTGAGCAAGAGGTGGACTACATCGCTCTGGGGGATTGGCATGCCCTAACTCAACTCAACCCGCGCGCTTGGTATTGCGGCACCCCTGAACCCGATCGTTTCCCCACCAGTGATCAAGACCAACGCTCGCAAGCACTTCTGGTTGACCTCAAACGACACCACCCCCCGCAGGTCACACCAATTCCAATCGGTGCCATCTCCTGGCACAGGATCGAGTCCAAGGTGAGCAGTGGGGCTGATCTTCAACGCCTTAAAACAACGATCGAATCCTGCGTTGGTCGCAAGGTTGGGAAAGATTTATTGAGGATTGAGCTAAGCGGCCAACTGTCTTTTCAAGAGCATCAACAGTTGCAACAGCTGTTACAAGATTTAGAGCAACAACTGCTCCACCTCAGAATCCGCGGGATGCCCGATCGCAGGCCTGAGCCAGGAGAATTTCAAACGTTTCTGCAACGCGACGATGCGCCATTAATCCAGGGCATCACGAAAGATCTTGCATCTGAGTTGGAAGCCAACAGCACCTCCAACGCTGAACACAAGGGATTGGATCGAGCCATGCTCGAACAAGCGATGTTTGAACTGCAAAGGATTGTGCTGGAAGAAGCGGAAGCGCAGGAGGCTTCATGCGGCTGATTCGCAGTGAATTCGCAAGCGTTCGCCGCCATCAAAACTTGGCTCTGGACTTTGCTCCAGGGTTAACGGTCATTGGCGGAGCCAATGAAAGTGGCAAAAGTTCCTTGGTCGAGGCTCTGCATCGAACGCTGTTTGTGCGTGCTGCCTCCAGCGGGACGGCAGTGCAGGATTTGCGGTCCCAGCTTCATGCCGGCCATCCCCAAATCAAGGTGGAATTTGAAACCAGCGACCAACACTGGACCCTTCTCAAACGCTTTAGCGGTCCCAGTGGCACCACCCAATTGGAAACCAAGGGACAGGTGGCCCTGATTGGATCAGCAGCTGAGGATCAATTAGCCCATCTGCTCGGCGTTGACGAGATCCTCAACAGCAGGCAGGTCAACAAGACATTGCCCAGCCGCTGGGCGCATCTTTGGGTGAAGCAGGGCGAATCAGGTCGCGACTTGCTGAGCCTCAGTCATGACCACTACGACCTCAATAATTTAATCGAATGCTTGGAACAACAGGCCGAGCAATCACTGCAGTCGCCACTGGATCAACGGGTTCACAGCCAACTCGAACGCCTGGTGTCTGAAAGCTTGAGTAGCCGAGGAGTGCGTCACCAAAGCGAACTTTGGAAGCGTCAAGAGGCTCTTCAAGCGGCCAAGGAGCGTCACGCTGAAAGCCTTGAACAACTCCAGGACTTTGAGCTGTCCTGTGAGGAGCTTGATCGGGTTGAAGACAAGCTGCGCAACCTGGAACTTGAGCAATTACCTGAGCTCCGCCGACAGCGCCAACGCTTGCTTCAACTGCAGGAAGCGCTTCAACAATTGAAGCCACTCACCCTGCAGCAACAACAACTCGAAAGAAGCTGCACCACTCTTCGCAAACTTTCGGCAGACAGTACGGCCTGTCAACTCAACCTGGCCAACCTGGGGCGTGAACTCCAAGCCTTGGAGACGACCTGCAACGCGGAAAGGAACCACATCAAAAAGGCACAACAACGGAGCGAAGAACTCGAACAACAACGACAAAACCTGGAAGAGCAAGGCCTTTTGCTTCGACAACGAAAGGACCGCGATGAACTTCATCAACGCCTTGAGAGACTGAATCGCCAACATGAGGAACGACAACGCTTAACCGCAGAACATCACAAACTCAATGTGGCGTTCAACAACATCGAAGGCGGTACGGCCCAAGACCTTCAGCAACTGAACAAAACGCGAGAAGAGCTTCAGGCCATAGCCATCCGCATCGAAAGCATGGCCACAAGCGTGTTGGTGGAATCTGCAGATCAAACGATTGCCATTGAGGGGGCACAGCTGAAGGAAGGTGAATCGTGTGAGCAAGCAGGTGTCTTCCGGATTGACGTGGGAGAGCAGGTCCGACTTCAGATCAGCCCTGGTGAAGGCACAGGACTTGCCCCACTCAAGGAGACACAAAAATCCCTTCAAATCGCGTTGAAAGCTGGATTAAAAAAGTGGAAAGCAAGCTCCCTTGAAGAAGCTCAACAACGCAATGAACAACGCAACCTTCTTCTCCAAGAACAAGCGTTGATCAAAGCCCAACTCACCCAACTCGCCCCTCCCGCAGGACAACAAGCACCCAACCTCGCAGAGTTACGACTCCAGTTGGACGCACTCAATCAAGGCCTTCCCTCCAAAGATCTAAAAACAGATTCAGATCATGAGAAAGAACTGGATCAATGCCGAACTCACTACCGAAAGATAAAAGACCAAAGCGATACTCATCAAAAACAAGTTCGTCTACTAGAGGCTCATCATGATGTTCAACAGAAACAATGGCAACAAAAGCTCCTTCAACAAGAGCGACTCAAAGCAGAGCAAAAGCAACGCATTGACCAACATCAATCACTTGAAAGAGAGGTGGGATCTCTGGAACAACTCACACAATCGATCGAAACATTGACATCTCAGCAACGAATATTGCAGGCCAACATTCAGGAACTTCGACAACCAATCCCATCCTCAAAAAACTCCGACCCAAAAGCAGAATTAGAGACGCTAGATCGCCTAGAGCATCAGCTCAGAGAACAGCGTCATGAGCTTGGGGTCCAGCGTGGTGCACTCTTAGAACGATGCGAATCTCTTGGGCAAAGCGATCTCCACTCAGCAGTGGCCGAAGCTTCAGCAAAGCTCGACTTAGCCACGCAAGCTGAACAGCAAGAAGCACTCTTGATCAGCGCCCGTAGCCATCTACTACAACGCTTTCAAAAAGCCCGCAACGATCTCTCTCAGCGCTATTCCAATCCTTTGAAATCAAATATCAATCAGGTCCTGCAACCCTTACTGGAAAATCCAAATGAAGGCTGTTCCCTGAGTTATGACCCACAGGATGGTTTAAAAAATCTAAGTTTACATCGCGAGGGCACACTCTTTGCCTTTAACCAACTCAGCGGGGGGATGAAAGAACAATTGAATGCAGCCCTACGCATTGCCATCGCTGACACCCTCAAAGAACGTCATGGGGGCTGCCTTCCCCTGCTCTTCGACGACGCCTTCACCAACACTGACGCTCAGCGCCTGCAGGGAGTTCTAAAGATGCTGCAGGAAGCCGTTTCAAGAGGATTGCAGATCGTTGTTCTGAGCTGTGATCCCGACCCCTACAAATCTATCGCCAACAAAGTAATCATGCTTGATTAAAGCGCATTTTCAATAACATTCATGGCGCGAAGGTAGGCAGGAGGGTCATCATCAACCTCCATATCTTCAAAGCCTGAATCGCCCCGAATTAAGCGTCGTGCATTATCGGCAATCACTGCATTAACAATGAGATCCATCGCTTCAGGCAGATCCAGATTTTGCAGAGCTTCTGCGTAGCGTCGGCTGTGGGAGGGCCGAACAGATTCCTGGCAATAGGTAGACAATTGCCGGCTATCAGTCATGACTGAAAAAGCAACATCTTTAGTTGCTTGTCGACCATAAATAGCCATATAAAGCAAATTAATCATGGATGCATCATGAACAGGAATGGAATATTTGCGGGCAATTTGAGGCCAATAACGCAAGGCTTTCAATCCCTCTAAGCCACCCTTACGTAAACCAGCAGCTTCACACCACCCTTCCAGCTCCTCCATGCTCTCCGGACAGCGTTGCTCAAGACGCATGTGGTCTGAGAGCACCTGACCAACTTGAAAATTCCGCGTTGGCTTACCTGAAACGGGCATCATCATGCTGCCTCGAACATCAGCAACCATCGCGGTGAGCTGGGCAAAGGTATGGTCCCGAACCTTCTCCATATCCCCTTCTCGCACAAGGGCCGCTTCAATCCTCGGCACCCCATACCCCAATTCCGTGAGGGAAAAAGGCTGTCGGTTATAGAGCCGTTGACGATCGCGGCGCGCCATCGACACCGTGGCGGCTTGATCCAAGCATTGATCCAAGAGAAGCGTCAGCAAAGTAGGCAAAACGCCTGGATTCTGTTTGTGAAACGAATACCCAAAGCCTGCAAACACAGACGCCATGTTTTTAGCTGCCTTGATGTACTGGCCTTCCACGTTGTGAACACCTGGTGAAACCTGAATATTGGGCGAAAGGCGATCCAGCAAACGCGCGCCCAACAATGCCGTTAATGCATTGGGATGACAGAAGTTGGCCGTGAAACTATCCAGGGGATTGCGTAAGGCTCCATGACGATGAAAACCTGAGAAAAAAGCCAAATTGGGCTCTTTTTCGCAGAGAACATAAGACTCATTGGCAATTTGATCATGACCAAAGGAGCCAGCAAGACAAGCAATCACCACCTGCTCTCTATTGAGCTCCGAACGCAGCCTGCAAGCCTCTCGAAGATCGTCTTCAACGTGATTGCTGTTGGCACTGAGGATCACCAACTCACAGCGCATGAGCAGGTCGGCCAAGGAGTTGGTGACCCGCTTGCCCGCAAGCTCGTGGGTGGCCATCGCCTCAATCGTTGCAACATGAACTTCGTCCATGCCTTGAATCACATCATCAGGAAAAGCACCAAGCAAATCCCGACCTGGGCGAGGGGCCAACAAAAGATGTCCCTCACTGTTTTTCTGCATGGCGCAGTTGTAGGCAAGGGAGGCGGGATAGAGCCCCACGCTGTAGAGGCCAACCTTGCCTTTCTCTAGCTCCAAAATTCGGCGCTGGATAGCGTCCCGATCCAGAGACGGTGAAAAAAATGAGTTGCTATGCAGCACCGTCTCCATCAACTCACCGCTATGCACACCCCAACACTAAAGAAGGCCTGGCTGGGCTGGGCTCGATGGTCCAAACGAAGCCCCACAGGGCCCCGTGAAAGCTCAATAGCTGGCACGCAGCGACAGGATCTCAAACAACCTTCCCCCCCCAACCACAGCCAGTGAGACAACTCCAGCAGTCGGGTGGCCTTGCTGTTCAACGCCAAATGCACAGAAATCAAACAAAGATAAAAACTACAGAAAGGATAGGGGCGAGCAAAAAGAGAAAGGCTTCTCTATTCAGAAAACGAAAACGATCCACAAATGTCCTTTCAAGAGTCATCATAAAGCCGAGATATCCTTCCCATTCATAAGGATAAAGCACGCTAGTTTCAAGCCAATAAACCACGACCGGAAGCTCCAACCAAGAGATCAATCCAAAACGCATCCAACATCTGTGGTTGAATCGACGAGTGAGATCCAGCCCATTCTGCTATGAACCATAAGACATCAATCGCAACAGAGATGGGTCCTCGAAGCAGCAACGCAAGCCAGAGAAATCAGAGGAGGCTTTGATGGTGTTGACGCTATACGGAGGTCAAAGAACAAGGGCAAGTCTGCCTCGCTGGTACATGGAAGAAAAAGACATCTCCTACAACTTAATCGAACTGAATCGCCAGGAGGGCGAAAATCTCCAATCAGAATTCCTTGCGATTAATCCGTTCGGAAAACTACCAGTACTTATTGATTCGAACCTTTTCACGCCAAACGGGGAGCCTCTTAAACTCTTTGAGAGCGGCGCAATACTTTTGCATTTAGCAGAACAATATAGCGACGACATCAAAACAATTGAGACCAAAGCATTAACCAACCAGTGGCTGCAGTTTGTCAACTCAACTTTATCGATTGCCCTATTGGTCCCAAGTCACCGAGAAAAAGAATTTCCGCGGCTGATGAAAGAACTAGATCACCAATTAGAAAACCACCAACCCTTAGTAGGCAACATCTGGGGAGCGGCAGATTGCGCTGTTCAGGCCTACCTAGCCTACTTACCTTGGTTATTTCCCCAAGTCGATCTAGACCCCTATCCATCCATCCAAGCAACGATCGAATCCGTGGTGCGTCGTCCCGCCTATCGAAAAGCCATCGGAGCAGCTTGAGTTGTCTCCACAATGGAACAGAATTCAAGACAGTCAGCCCAGATGAGGACCTGGGTTAAGACACCAGATCGCGCAATCAAACCTCTCCATCACTCCTGCAAGGACATCGTTTAGACAATGGCACCACTAAGCCTTGATGCACTCCGCGACGAAATGAGGGCGGAGACCGACTTGTTAATCGTGCAAGACCTCGATGGAGTTTGCATGCCGCTCGTCAAAGATCCACTGACACGCAGCCTTCGTGCTGACTATGTGCAGGCTGCGGCAGCCATGCAAAACAAGTTCAGCGTTCTGACCAACGGAGAACATGAGGGTCGTCGTGGCGTCAATCGACTCGTTGAGAAAGCTTTAGGCGACGACCAGAAGGCGAAACGAGAAGGTCTTTACCTGCCAGGACTGGCAGCCGGAGGCGTTCAATTTCAAGATCGTTTTGGAGTGGTCTCACACCCGGGAGTGAGCGATCTGGAAATGAGCTTCCTGGAATCCGTCCCTCAACGGATGAGCGATCTGTTGCGTATCAAACTGAGTCAAGTCATGCCAGAGCTGCAAGGCCAAGCTCTCGAGGAAGAACTCAAGCTCGCAATTCTTGACACCCAGGTCTCTCCAACGATCAACCTAAATAGTCTTTTTAACAAGATAAAAGGAGATGTAAAGCGGCAAAAGCAACTGCAATTGATGTTGTCAGATTTGATGGATTCACTGATGTCAGCGGCAACAGCGGCTGGACTTCCCCAGTCATTTTTTCTACACGTTGCTCCAAACCTGGGACACGATGCTTCCGGTCAGGAAAGAATCAAACCGGCGGAACCTGGAGATGTTGGCACCACGGACATTCAATTCATGCTGAAGGGAGCCATTAAAGAAGTGGGTTTGCTGGTGCTGATCAATCGGCACATCGCTCAAAAAACCGGTACGGCGCCGCTCGGTGACACTTTCAATGTGCGCAACGCCCCCCATGACCAACAAGCCCTGCTGGATCTATGTCATCAGCACATTGAACGGGAGGCCATGCCCATGCTGGTTGGAGTTGGTGACACCGTGACATCCACACCTTGCCCATTGGGCGATGGTTGGCTCCGAGGCGGCAGTGACAGAGGGTTCCTGACTCTTCTTCAACAACTAGGTGCAAGCTACGACCGCCCATCCCGTGTTGTTCTTGTCGATAGCAGTCATGGTGAAGTCGATCGCCCGAATCTGAGTGACAGCAAGCTCTCAGGGATCAGCGATCCAGACGACCCACTCCGTTTTGATTGCCTCGTCAAGGGCGGTCCAGAGGCCTATGTCGACTGGTTTAAGACGTTGCCTCAATGTTGATCATTTTCCAACGAGCGATGGGGCTTACTCCACACACAGCACCCCGCTAACCAACAATGGAGATTGAATCTCAAAAGAAAAATCAGGCACTCTCCCCTAGCCCATCACCTTGACTTCTATCTCTTCAGCAACTGATCGGCCATCCCAACAAAGCAGCGCCACTGCTTTCCCCGCACTCAACCGTGGCGAGCTTGAAACGCTTCAAGTCAATCTCGGCTATCGCTGCAATCAAAGCTGCAGCCACTGTCATGTGAATGCAGGACCGTGGCGCACGGAAATGATGGAGGAGGAGCAGATCAAGCTGATTCCCAAAGTTCTCCAAACCCTGAATCTCAACTGCCTTGACCTAACCGGAGGCGCTCCAGAACTGCATCCCCAGTTCCGATCCCTTGTACAAGAGGCAAAGGCTCTTGGCGTTCAAGTGATTGATCGCTGCAATCTGACGATTTTGCAAGAACCTGGCCAAGAAGACTTAGCCGCATTCTTAGCCAATGAAGGAGTGAAAGTGGTTGCTTCTCTGCCTTGTTTTGAAGAGGAGCGAGTGGATAAGCAACGAGGCTTGGGTGTTTTCCAGCGAAGCATTTCTGGATTACAAAGCTTGAATGCAAGAGGTTATGGAATGCCGAATACTGACCTTGAACTAGATTTAGTATTCAATCCTTCAGGGGCACAGCTACCCCCAGCTCAAGGAGAATTAGAACACACATACCGCGACAAGTTATTTGAGAACTATGGCATTCATTTCAGCAAATTATTAACTATCACAAATATGCCGATCCAGAGGTTTGCACAAACGTTGAAAGCCCGGGGTGAACTAGATGATTATTACTCCTTGCTTCATCAAGCTCATCGCGACAAAAATCTAAACTCAGTGATGTGCAGAAGTTTGATCAGTGTGAGTTGGACAGGGATGTTGTTCGACTGCGATTTCAACCAGCAATTAGGCATTCCTGTGGGTTCTGGGCCAAAAACCCTGAATGAGCTTCTGAATCAAGCTGAAACCATCAACAACCAATCGATTGCTGTTGGCACTCACTGTTTTGGATGCACTGCTGGAGGAGGTTCCAGTTGTGGTGGAGCACTCAACTGAGCTGATCGATATCAACAGAAGCTGGCGCGAATAACAACACCCTCTCTCCAACTCGACGCTCTTGCCCCTGAAGGGCATAGACACCACCAGAAACAAAGTCAGCCGTGCGCTGAGCGAGTTTTGCTTCCATCTCTGAGAGATTGAGCAGAACAGTGCGTTGTTCACGTACAGCCATCACCGCATCCAACCCCTCCTCGAATCCGCGAGGTGTGAGAACGAGAATTTCGTGAAAGCCAGAAACACCAGAAAGGTCCATACTCACCAGATTGACGGAACCTTCTGCTCGCCACAAGAGCAGTAATAATTAATCAATGATTGATTCAGATCCAAAGACCGACGGGGGACACTGCGGCACCAAGCCAAAAAAATTCGCAATCGGAATTGCTCCGCTTGGAACGGTCTCCATCGGCATTGTTCCCATGGGGGTGATTTGTATAGGAGTTGTTCCGATGGGGGTTGTCTCGATCGGGGTCGTTGCGATGGGCGTCATCAACCTGTCCGTCGTGGGGATGGGACTGTTGGCGATCGGGGTCAACA
Source organism: Synechococcus sp. Cu2B8-bc1011 (assembly GCF_047302735.1). Taxonomy (NCBI): domain Bacteria; kingdom Bacillati; phylum Cyanobacteriota; class Cyanophyceae; order Synechococcales; family Synechococcaceae; genus Synechococcus; species Synechococcus sp. Cu2B8-bc1011. The sequence continues at coordinate 1,609,524 of NZ_CP138915.1, read as the reverse complement.
CCATGGGCGTTTGGACAGCAGGACCGATGAGCATGGGTCTCGTTCAACTAGGCAAGAGCACAACGGACCACAGCGGTCATCACCATGGCCACACAAACCAACATCAAGATGGTGATGACCCGAGGTTCTTGGCCTACCCAACACGGGCCGAAGCAGAAGCCCAGGCCGAGGCTCAAGGCTGCAAAGGGGCTCACGCGATGGGTGACTTCTGGATGCCCTGCTCAGAGCATCCAACAAGCGAGCAATGATTAACGGCAGTTAGGACAGATAGCTCGAACGGTCAAACTCGATTCGATCAGTTCAAAATTGAAACGTTTGGCTGCTTCACGGCCAGCCTCAAGAACTGAGGTGCTTTCAAATTCTTCAGTGCGTCCGCAACGAACGCAAATCAAATGGTGATGATCGCCATGATCATCGCTTGCAAGCTCAAACCGACGACCTCCGTCACTGAGTTCAAGTTCTTGCAGAAACCCCATCTCAACAAGCAGTCTCAGGGTTCGATAAATCGTTGCCAATGAGACCCTGGCCTTTGAATCCACCAGCAAACGATGGACATCCTCAGCACTGAGGTGAGTGCCTCCACCGATCTGCTCGAACAGGTCGAGGATCAGTCGACGCTGTGGCGTTAAGCGCCTGCCATCCAGATGCAATCCACGCTCGAGGGGTCCTTCAACCGGAACTGGCAATGAAGCCATTGGCGTTTGCACCGGAACAACTCTTCTCAACAGTACCCATTAATGCGAGAGGAGAACATGGCTGGGAGAAAGACCGGTAAGGTTTAAATCTGTTTTTCAATCGCTGTGTCTAGCTCCTGGCGAGTGTTGATGCGCTTTGTAGCGAGTGGGCTGTTCCTGCTGGCACACGGATTACTCGTGCTCGAGTACGTGGCGCTTGGCACAGCCCTACACGGTGTTGCTGAAATCTTCCTTGCACCTTGGGCGATCCGTCATCGCGCCTGGGACTTAATCGTGATCGGAGTGGTCTTCTGCGTTTTCGATCTATGGGGAACACTGAGGCTTACAAACACCATTGGCTGAGCAGTCGCTAATCGATCCACCAACGCTGAACCAATTCAGACACATCAGACGAGGGGGAAGGAACTGTGACCACCGAAAGCCGCTGTCGATCACGGGCATAGTCGTAGCGACAAAAGCCAACACCAGTGCCAGAACAAGAGGAGAGAGCAGGAAGTGCTGATCCCGATGGATCTTGCGCAAGGGCCTGAATGGATGGATCAGGTTGTGGCAACCAGCCTGATGCCAATAACGATGCATCTGCCGCGCGAATCGACTGACCCACTTGCAATTGCACTGTCGAAGAAGAAATGGAGTCGGCGAAGCCAGCGCCAACACTCAGGAATGGCAAGACGCAGAGAGCCAAGCGCAGTCCTTTCATCGCTTCCAAGCCATGACTGACTTCGGCATAGCAAGACCGCAAGCCGAACGTCATCAAGAACACGAAACGCTGCGAACCATGAGTGTCCGCAGCTGCCCACGGAACTCAAGCCGTTTAAGGCTGCAACCAGGTCCATCACAGATCCATTCTCGACCAGCAACAACCAGCCCCAACGGCAAAAATCGTCGCTAACAAGGAGTGACACACCCAGAAAGCCAATGTCCGCTCAGGCCGTCATCGACCTTGCCAACGCAATCAAAGCGGATCCAACGTTGAAAGCGCTCTGCGCATCAAGCCAATGCGCTGATGTTGATGATCAATGCAATGTTGCCAAAGAGAAAGGATTTGATATTCATCCCCATGACTTTGATCAATTCAATAATGGCGACCTCATAGAAACAGACCGTGAAGACACATTTCTAAAGCCATCGTGGTGGGACCGGATTTCACAGTAATAAAATCACCAAAAAGACAGCATCAAAGAGCTTGGTCTCAGGGTCAATCGAAACTCAAAAACCAAGCCTTTTAATCAAGAGCCAAAGAGTGATCTCAATAAGCTCTTAATCAGGCATCAAGATCGTTCATTAAGACAACGAACCAACAAACGATAAAACATGAATCACAGTCAACAGTAAGGTCATCATTCAGAAGCATAATCTGAGCATATAAACATAATACGAATGCCATCGAAAAGAAATACGGCTACTCTCATGTGAAACTAAACCGACACACCCCTAAATGCAGTCCGAGACACCACAACGAATCCTGATCACAGGAGGAAGTTCTGGAATCGGACTCGAAGCAAGCAAACGGTTAATTCAAAAAGGGCATCAGCTCACACTTCTTTGCCGCACAGAAGAGCGTTGTCTGGAAACAATGAAAACCCTATCCGCCGAGAGAGCGGAGCGGGCTTTAGCAGAGGGACTAACCATCAACCTTCAAGATCTTCAAAGCGTTGAAACGGGTTGTGGCACACTCCTGCAAAAAAATGAACCAATCGATACCATCATTTTAAATGCAGGAATTCAAAATGTAGGGCTTAAAAAGCCACAATTCACAAAACAAGCGATAGAAGAGACATTCTGTGTGAATCACCTCGCACATCAACACATTGTCATGCGTTTGTTGCCATTACTACTCAAAAGTAAAAAGCCACGACTTGTGATCACAAGCTCAGAAGTCCACAACCCAATGAGCGGAGGAGGACGGGTTGGCAAACCAGCCACACTTGGAACACTCGATGGATTAAGACACCACAAGCATGTCGCAATGATCAATGGTCAAACCATTTTTGACGCTGATAAAGCCTACAAAGACAGCAAGCTCTGCAACATCCTGATGGCACGATACCTTGCCAGCAAACTCAAGCAAAAGGGTCAGGAAATACAGGTCATCACATGGAGCCCAGGACTGGTGATTCCCAAAGGAAGCGGAGGATTTTTCCGAACCAGTCGCCAACACAACCCCATTGGTCTAGCTCTCTTCTCTTTCGTTGCGAGAGATTTACTACGACTGACAGAAACAGTGGAAAAAGCAGGAGCCTTACTTGCGGACCTCACGGATGGGGGTAACGATGAACAGAACGGATTCCAATACATCAGCAATCAACTGATCAGCCCCGGACGCCATATTTTCAAAAAAACAGAAACAAGCCAGGAAGGGGAGAATGAAAAACTTGGCGAAGAGTTGTGGACACTGAGCAAAGACCTGATCGAGCATAAGTTGCTTGAATGCCACTCAATCGAATGCAACTAAGAGATACAGCATCACAGAATAGGATCTATAAAGACACGCTAAATGAGCAAAGCAGTCTTCAAAAAAAACGAAAGAATTTCGCTCATCCCAACAAGGGTGACAATCTCCTGGTTGATTAAGTCAATCTTGGTGTGCTCAACGTCAAATCAAAGATGGGGAGAGCTATGTGCTGAAATTACCAGCTGGGAGTTTAGGGGTAGTACTTGGAGGAACAAAAAAACAGATGCCAATACAACGCATTCAAAACACTCATGAAATCCATGGATATCCAAGAAGACTTCAATCACACGGTGATCCACCCACACAACAAAGGGAATTAGAGAATGGAAACAAGTCTCTATCAAACGCTTGAAACCAGCGAATGAAACCAATCATCTACTAGCATTATCTGATCAACGAAGATCTAATCAGCAGTGGCAATCACCCTTTACGGCGGTCCCCAAACACGAGCCTCTATGCCCCGCTGGTACATGGAAGAGAAGGGAATTCCCTACGATCTTGTAGAACTATCACTGGCTGAGGGGCAAAATCTTAAGGAGGATTTCCTGGCGATCAATCCTTTCGGAAAACTTCCTGCCATGAAAGATGATTCTGTCCTTGATTCCAATGGTCATCCACTCGTTTTATTTGAATCCGGAGCCATCCTTTTGCATTTAGCAGAGCATCATGGAGATGAGATCAAGCAACCTGGCGATCGATCATTAATCAGCCAGTGGACACATTTCGCTAATTCAACATTGGCCTTTGCAATTTTTGTTCCTGATCAAAAGCAAAAAACCTTACCGAGACTTCTAAGTGAACTTGATTCAAAGATCACAAAAGGATATTTCATCAACAACAAGTGGGGTGCAGCTGATTGCGCCATTACATCTTACTTAGCTTATATCAAATTATTCTTTCCCAATGAGGACCTTAGTGCATACCCAGCAGTCAACACTTTAATCCAAGCCACTCGCGAACGACCTGCCTATCAAAAAGTGATGGGACTCACCTAAAGCTGTATAAGCATAGGACCAAAAGAAACAGAACAAATGTTAATCAATGGGGACATTGAACAAATCAGACTTTCAGTTTTTTTTAATAATGAATAGACTTAAGAATTAACATCTGTCCCACCCACTGATGAATGATCTTCGAAGTACATTGCTCATGTATAACAGCGGAGTTTGGCAAGGATACTTTGTCAGGCTGAATCACACTGGAAAAGAACAGGAACGCTTTTTCACTTCCCTTGACGTGAGGGAGACTGATGGCGTCATTCAAACCTGTTTGACCTACAAAGGCAATGGACGTCAACAGTCGATGAACTTCGCATCGTTACCTCCATCGATGCAGGTCACACAGACAGGGCATTGGTCAACAGGTCCAAGTTTCATCACACCATGGAACTGGGTTGCAGAACTCTGCGTCGTCAATCAACAACAACGGCGGCGGATGATCGTTCGGCACGATGTGAGTGGACTGGATCGCGTCATTTATGTTGTAGAAACAAAACAAGGTGCAGTTCAGCAAAACACACCACAACCACTGCAATGCCAATCAAAATCCTTTGGATCGCTATTGATTTGGAGCCCAGAACCAGGCGTTGAATTATTTCTTGATCCCAGAAATCGACAGCAAGGAGACATTACAGGCTGTGGGATTCGTTGGTGCGATCACAACGGAATCACCCATCAGATTTTGCGTCAGTACAACACAGCAGGTGCCCTTTGTCCTTTGTCAGATCGTTGGATTAAGTCACCCAATTGAACCCCAAAGCAATGATCAGGATTGAGCCCATTGCCCTAAGGGCCTTTCCCGGTTTTGAATCGCATCCACTGAGTCGTACACCATCTCTTGCCAATTCGATGCAGGCAAACCGGCGAACAACATCAAATTCAGAGGGTACTGATCAGAATCAGTGCAACGGCGGAAGTCATCACGGAACAAGAAAACAGGCTTGTTCAGAGCATAGGCAGCTCCAACCTCCACCATCACTCCCTCATCTGGCGGGGTTCCATTGACGATGGCAAACACGCCATCAGCGGCTCGTACATCCTGCATGCATTGCTGGGCCACGCGATAGGCCCATCCAGGCTTGGTGGTATCAACATTTCCATTCCGCTCAAATGGCTCCCAGACCGTAAGGCCAAGCTGGGACAAAGCAGTAACAAACTCAGGAATTAAAAGACGTTTGCACTGAGCAGAGAACCCATAAGGAGAAGCCAAATAAATCGTTTTCGATGTCATGAAGAAGTCTCAGTGAGCGATGGATCGAGAGGCCCGATAGCGACCTTCATCCTCTGCCGCAAGGTCCAAATTTTCCCAAGGAAAGACCAACCATTGATCGGGTGAAATGGTTGTTGCAGTATTCCACCATTCCGGAGAGCACTTGCTCATCCAAACCACAAAAGTGGCATCAACCTGTTGACGGATCGCCCTCAAGGTCTGGCCAGTTTCATACACATCGTCCACGACAAGACAACCATCCTTTGGTTCTGTGAGCCAAGGAAGAGAGAGTGTGTGACTCAATGCCACTGCTAAACAAACACCACCGCGCGGAACTCCATAAACACCTATGAATGAGTGAGAGGCATAGCGAGCAGTGATTTCCTCAACTGCCCAATCAAATTGGCTCCAAGTGAGTTGCTGCATGAAACCGTAGATCGTTTGCTGATCGTAGTCACTCAAAGGTCGTCACTCAAGTGGAGAGGGTGTCACCGAGACATTTCCGATGTCAATCAATGGCCTAGTCAAAGCAACTTGCTTTTGGCAAGCACTGATGAGCAAGAATAAGGCAACAACAAAATGAAAAACATTGAATTCAACTGTAGCGAAGGGCTCAGAAAGAAAGTCCCTACTCCTCCATCACTGCAAGGCAATGCAAAACATTTGGGGCCGAAAGTTGAGATACAAAACACGTGAATGAGTGTTTCGTTTGCAAATAATTGGGTTCTTTCCTAAAAGGCTTTGCCATCTTTTTCACAAGTTCTTGACGCTCTTCCTTCATCGTAAGCTTAGGCAAAACAGGCATGATTTGATTGCTTGGAGGCCAATTTTGAAAGAAGCCCGAGCCAACGTGTTACGAGAAAGGCAGTGAATTACGACTAATCCTTTCTGTGATGGATGCCATGAAACAGAATCGAACTAGTAACTCGTTGAGGCACAGCTCATGCAAACAAGCGTTGGATGAGAAGAGAATTGCAAGACAACGCTGTCACCAGATCTCACAGTTATTCTGATCAACCTAATCACAATTGAATGTCAGCAGTCATATTCCACTTCTGAACGCTGTTGGCGCCTAATCACATCATCATCCCTCATCTGCGATTCGTCATACTCAAGGGCATGAATTGGGCATGCAGAGGCTTTAAAGGGCTTGTGCTCTCCCTCACGAATCACGGTGCCAATGGGCTGTGCTGAGGTGATACTGATCTGCATCAGTGGAGGTTGCTACCAAGTTATTACTAACAACTTTCAAGCAGGGCGCCAGCATCTGTGCTGCCTTCCTGATCAAAGACGCTGATCGAGCATGGATCAACCATTAGCGGTGATTTGACGAGTCACATTCTTTGATTACCCATAACGCTTCATAAAGTTGTCAAGCGTGTAGAACTCATTGTCTGTAGAGGTTTCTTTGATCAACTCATCAAGAGTCTTGGCTTCCATTGCTGATTGATACTCTTCAAACGAGAGATCAATCCCAGGATCATAAGTATCTTTGAACAACTGATTGTATTCATTGCATAGCGCTTTGATAATTTGTCTTCGACTAAACTCCATCAGATCGTCCTTAGGTCTTCTTTATTATTATGCACTAAGAAAAACACAGCTCCATGAACCTAGATCTCACTCTTTAATTTGGGTCTCAATCCTTTAGCGTCAGCTCTCTTCTGCAAGAGGGTCTGGAATAGAGTCGGTCGGAGCATCGAATTGTCCCTCGAGTACATATTCCAGACGCAACTTCATGAATGTGATGAAGGTGGAATCTGTGGAGACCACTGCTGCTGAAGGTTGTGGCAGCTTCGCTTTGATCTCAGACAATTCAGGCGCATTCAAGAAACTTGGATTGTGAACAAGCCAAAAATCAATTTCCTTGCCTTGTTCGCCGTAATGCCTGCGTCTTTCCTTAAGCACTTCATCGAGAGGTTCTTCTTCCGTTAAGAAGCGAGCACTCGCTGCAACAAAATGATGGATGGTCATGAGCTAGTGCTTCCGAACAAGGGGTCACGTCGTGGATTCTGAACCAGACACTTCATTTCTCTTACGGCTTCTTGTAAGCCCACAGAAAGAGCCCGGGCCACAATGGTATGACCGATGTTGAGCTCCTCCATTCCTGCGATTGCAGCAATGGGCTCCACGTTTTGATAGGTCAATCCATGGCCTGCATTCACCCGCAACCCCATCGACCGAGCCTGTTCCGTCGCCTCGACAAGACGCGCCAAGGTCATGGGTTGTTCCCTCCAGCTGGCCTGCGCATAGCGTCCGGTATGAAGTTCAACCCAACGGGCGCCACTTTGCTGACAAGCCTCCAGCTGGTTGCGATCTGGATCCACGAACAAACTGACGGGAATGTCGTTGCTCTGGAGCGTATCAATCAGAGAAGACAAGCTTTTGCACTGACTGCGGACGTCTAATCCTCCCTCTGTTGTGACTTCTTCTCGCCGTTCAGGAACCAATGTGACCATGTCTGGTTGTTCTCGCAGCGCAATCTCCACCATCTCTGTGGTGGCAGCCATTTCCAAGTTCAAACGGGTCCGAACGGTTTGACGTAAGAGGGTTAGGTCGCGATCTTGAATGTGACGGCGATCTTCCCTGAGGTGAATCGTGATCCCGTCAGCACCACCCAACTCAGCCATCAAGGCCATCGGCACGGGATCAGGTTCGACTGTTCGCCTGGCTTGCCGAACATTGGCAATGTGATCAATGTTGACCCCGAGACTGGCCACAACCCTCGTCCAAAGATTCAACTTTATGCGCGGGTGGTCTCCGAACGAGACGCCGCTCTAACTGCCCAAGCATGCGCGATAGGGAGACATGAGCCGCCTACATTTCAACCCTGTAGGACAGCGGTATTAAGCCGTGGGCAGTGTTCTGAAAACGAGAGGAGAAGTGTTGGGTTCAGCGATGAATCCCTTCTGGTCATCGCTTGCGATGTTGTTCACGCAAGACTTGGCTTTGCCTTGGTATTTCCGAGAGCGATATGTGCTCGGGGCCCATCATTTGCCTAAAGAGGGTCCTGTGCTTTTGGCCCCGACCCATCGAGCTCGCTGGGATGCCCTGATCTTGCCCATGGCAACGGGTCGACGGATCACAGGTCGTGATTGCCGCTTCATGGTGACGCGAAGTGAAATGAAAGGACTTCAGGGCTGGTTCCTCTATCGGCTCGGCTGCTTTCCCGTAGACCAGGGACGCCCCACACTGACGACGCTTCGCTTCGCAATCGATCTTCTGGCGGCTGGCGAGCAGGTGGTTGTATTTCCCGAGGGGCGAATCAACCGCACCGACGAACCAATTCGTTTGCGCCAAGGGCTCGTTCGTCTTGCCCAACTATCCAAAACGAATGGGGTTCCCGTCAGCGTTGTTCCCGTAGGGATCGCCTACAGCGAGGCCAGTCCGCCGGCCTCTAGTCGTGCCGCAATCTGCTTTGAAGCCCCTCTTTTAGCCGAAGGAACAGGTCGGGAAGCTGCAGCTCATATGAGTCAGCAATTAGCAGATCGGATGCATACGGCTGAACAAGCGGCCCGACAGGCAGTGGGCCGACCACTAAGAAGCCACTAAAGTCCGCCCACTGTCCTGCTCAGTTCATGCGTTCCCGTCTCACCATCACCGCCTTGGCCCTTTTGGCTGGTTTGGCTGCTGCTCCCGTGCAGGTGGTGGCTCAGTCTTCAGATGGAACCAACTCCTCTGTGAGCAAAGTTCTGGCTTCAAGCGGTGCTGGCTTCAATGTTGCTGCTGTCCGCACCCTTCTCAACCGGGGTGATGCATCAGTGGCATCAGGCAATCTTGATCAAGCCAAGACCGATTACGACAGCGCTCGGACTGCGGCCAAGCAGCTGTTGGCTTTTTATAGAGATCTCAGTGGTGCTTTCAGAGGCCTGGATGCACGGATTCCAAGGGAGATGGATGCCAAAGGACGCGAAGCTCTCACCCTTTTGGCGCAGGCCAATTTGCGTTTAGCCGCTTTGTTCAGACGCCAAAATCAACCAGAAGTTGCAGTGCCTGTTCTCGTTGAGGTCGTGCGTCTGATGACTCCAGCCAGCAGCGAGGGTCAGAAGGCCTATCAAAGCCTGGTTGAGCTGGGGTTTGTAGAGACTCCCTTTGCTGGGGCGAAATCAGCGAACTAAGACGCGAGCCACAGGAGTCATTCACGACGTTGATCTGCCAGCATCAGCTCAGTTCAATCCCGCGTTGCATGGTTCAGTCAGAGGCGGTGAGTTCGGCGATTCGCCGAGCTCTTCCAGATGCTCAAGTCTCAGTGGAAGACCTAACGGGAGGTGGAGATCATCTCCAAGTCACTGTGGTGTCAGCAAAATTCGAGGGTCTCACCCGAATCAAGCAGCATCAATTGGTCTATGGGGCTTTGCGTGAAGACCTTGCGAATGAGGCCATTCACGCCTTAGCTCTCATCACGTCCACTCCTAGCTAATTGTTCGCGCCTTCAGTCCTTACCCCTCATCGCCATCTTTGATCCATGGATTCCCAAACGAAAGAGCGCATTCAGGCGCTGATCCAGTCAAGTCCCATTTTTGTGTTTATGAAGGGCACGAAATTAATGCCACAGTGCGGCTTTTCAAACAATGTTGTCCAAATCCTCAATGCCCTGGGCATGAGTTTTGAGACCTTTGATGTTTTGTCTGACATGGAAATCCGTCAGGGCATCAAGGATTACTCAGAGTGGCCCACCATTCCTCAGGTGTATGTCAAAGGGGAATTCATGGGTGGATCCGACATCTTGATCGAGATGTACAACAGCGGGGAATTGAAGGAAAAATTAGAGATTGAGCTCGCCAGCTAACTCTGAGCAATTCGATCTGACCTAAAAATTGGCCCGTTACCAGTCGCGATGGGGATGGCTGTACAACGTACTGACATCCCCATCGGGCCCAATAAAGCTTGATGGATCCATAATCCAGCGCTCAACAAGCGACTCAAGTCGAGCCATGTCGCGCGTTTCCAGTGCACTACTGCGCCTTAGTGCGTGCAAATAACCATCCGCATACAGCCTGAGCTCAGACGGGCTGTGGTATCTGGTGGTTAGCTCCTGACAGGCATCGCACAGCGACTGGAAGTGTCGAATAGCTTCCGGATGCTGTAGGGATGTCATCTTTGGTGTGAGCTGCAGCCTCTGCTACCAGCATTCAGTGGAATGGTACTAGCGTAAGCGCGGTTTTCCCTGCTGTGTGACCTCCTCATCTCGGGACCTTCTGGACAACAGTCCTGACTTGGTCTCCACTTCACAATTTTTGCCGTCTGCAGGTCAACCTCGAGAACCGTTCCGGGTTCTGGTTGTTGAGCCCCATCCCACGCTGAGAACTGTTCTGGTTCAGCGTCTGCGTCAAGACGGGCACCTGACTGCAGCGGTTGCCTCCCCTGCAGAAGCTCAAGAGCTTTGTCAGGACCAATCTCCTGATCTGTTGGTTTGTGCTGAGCTCCTTGAGCAAAGTTCAGCTTTGCGCTTGGCACAGCAATTGCGCTCGCCAGTCATTGTCTTAACCGCACGCACAGGCGCTGAACCGGTCGTAGGACTACTCGACGATGGTGCTGACGACGTGCTCCGTAAGCCCTTTGGGCTCGAGGAGTTAGCTGCACGCTGCCGCACATTGCTGAAACGAGGCCACAGCGGTCTTCAGGAGCGCGTCAGTGTTGGCCCCCTAGAAGTTCACCTCCTACTTCGACAGGTCACCCTGCGAGAGAAGCCTGTTGAGCTCAGCCCACGGGAATTCGCCTTGCTCTGTGCTCTGTTGATGCCACCCGGAATGGTGCGAAGTCGACAGGAATTGCTGCGTATGGCATGGCCTCCCTTCAGTGGAGGACCACGATCCGTTGACACCCAGGTACTCACACTGAGGCGCAAACTGGAACAAGCAGGATTGGGAGATGGGGGCGGCATCACAACCGTTCGCCAACAGGGCTACCGATTCAGCCTTGAAAACATCAGGGACTAAGGGTGGGTCGTGTGATGGCTTGTGCAATAGCTCGATCGGTGCAATTGGTTAGGGAAATCACCCAATCAATTGCCCCATCGAGATGTATCGGTGACTTCTGACGAAACAGCATCCGCCGACGTTGTCCTCTCTCATGATCTTGGCTGAGCTGAGTTTTGGGTATGGGCCTCTGAGAAGCTCAGAAAGTGAGAACATGGCGTCACAGGCCGTGTGGCCGAGCCAACAGCCCAGAAGGCCCTTTGCGCTTTGCCACCCTGGACAGCTGCTTTTCAAGGCTCTCTGCCTAAAACAGAATGGGGCGAGAGAGCTGATTCGCTCTAAGCCAGCAGCGATAGTGGAATAACCAAAGCTATTGGTAGCAAAAGTTACTGCTAAGACGGTAACGATTCGGCTCACTAGAACTGGGCTCCCTTGTCAAAACCATGACTAGTTTTGTGATCGCGGGAAGCCTCGTTATCTTAAACGTGGCACTGATCTCCACAATCTGCTATCAGTGCCGCTAATCCAAGTCAAACAACAAGAAGTCATTTAGCTGCACAATAGAAGCCCAAAAAGAACTCTTTTTCATTCTTACTCTTTAATTCAAACAATGAATAAATCCCTCTAGAGCTACCAGATCATGAAGGAATAATGATCAAACCTTGATGAATAGCAATAGCTACGAATCCTTCACCAACAAGCATCAAACCAGCTAATGCAGCCAAAAGCTGATAAGTCCAAGGAGGTGTCAACCTACCAATTCCCGTCGTTCGCAATGAGCTCTGAGATTCAATCAGATCGAGAAAACGATCAAAGTGTTCTAAACGCTGGGGAAGCAGACGGTGACTCTGATCATGGGTTGTGATGTAAAACACCTTCCCGCCTTGACTCGTACCCACAGGAACGAGGGCTTTCATCTCGGCCCATTCCAGGCTCCATCCTCGACGCAGCAGCCAGCTGCTCCAAAGCGGGTGTCCAACAGTGATTCCAGTATCTGTGACGGTGACTTGTTCACTGAGCATCGCCAACACAACAAACAATCCCAATGGAACAGCAGCAAACAGCCACAACCTCAGAGATTCGGGTGCCAGGGCTGGCAATGGCAAAACCAAAGCCAAGTAGACGCTGATCAACGTCCCACGAATCAACGGGGAGAGCTGAAAACACTGGCGGCATTCGTTCATCGATCCTCCGCAGATCCCGGCAAGGGCTCGATCACGTCATTGGATCCGTAATACCCAACCAATACGCTTGCCTCACGACCTTTCCTGAATTCACCCAATCGCATGAACCGTTAAGAGAGCCTAGGTATACCAATGCATCTTAAAGGACACATTAAAGGAATTCATCTCCATCCAGGAATCGATGTGATTTAGCAGTTATACGCAAGAGCACGAAACCTGGGCTTCATAAGGGGGCAAGTAGATCAAAAAGCAGACGATCTAGCCTGATCAGTGCTCTGATAGGGGATAGAAAAGCGTAGCCAGTCTCCAAACACTGGAGGAATCGCTTCATGCTCATTTTCGCAGATGACTAATCCATCCCATTCCATAAAAGTGATCAAACAATTATCAGAGTTGGAGCACTAATCAGCTCTATGGGGGATCCTTGCCGCCAATCCAGAGCATCAAAAACATAGAGAGCAGATATCCGACCTCGAACAGCTCTTTTTGAGGGTGAGAACATCAACGCTAAATATTACCAAGCCATTAACTATTGACATCAACACTTCAACCCGAGCTAAGGGCGAGTGCTGCACAGTAGAGCCTTACCACTCTTAAAGCAGTGGAGAGACGTCCGTGGAAAATTGAGAAACAACTGAAGGAAGAATAATAACCACTGAAACCTTTACACCCGAGCCGCTAATGAGTTCTTCATTAGAAGCTCAGGAAATGCGCAGAAAGAAGACAGAGGATGTGGGCTCTTACTTTGGTGATCGTATTCAACGTGCAGAAGGCAAGACAGCTCTCCGGGAAGCCCCTAAACCGCCCACAAAACCACTTGGGCTTAAGCCTGCGCGTACGCAGATAAATGTTGCACAATTAGGAACCATCAATGAACAATTCAAGTAGATCTCCTTCGCCTAGTCGATTCCAGCGCATAACGTCGGGGGCTCAAAAAAAGAAGATCCTTGATGGCAAATACCTCTATTCACATTCAGTTTTCTCCACCTACCAGAACGATCTAGACACCCTTTGTAGGACTCCTAGCGAGAAGACAGCCCATGACAAACAACATCAAGAACAAGCCTCTGCAGAGGCTCTCAGGCGACTCAAGCAGAGGATTAGACAGACTAGCCAAGAGAGAAGAGATCGCCTATACCTCAAACAGAAATTACACCACAATGGTTACTACCTACGTCTTCTGAGGCTGAAGCAGAACAACCTGGAGAAACAATCCAAATGGGATAAATTTGTAACGAATGTGATTAAAGTTCGCATCAGACAATCCCACTCTTGGATAGATCGCAAGCACTCTAAGTGGATGGCCAATGTTATCTCCAACAGCAACCCCTTTGAACTTGCCAAGGATTGGCCCGAGGGTAGCCGCTGCGCGATAGATCCCCTTATGTCACCTTATTGGGTGATGCTTAAACCACCACTAACCACTGCAAATATGGAGGCAGAGGCAAGCCTGAGGAAGCACCTCAGGAACTATGAGAATGCTTTAGAGGCTGCTTATTACAACACCTTAGGTATCGCTAAACCTAAACCTTCAATGACTACTCACAACACTAGGGAAATCAGAACAACTTCAACCACAGACTCAGTCCACACGGCTTCCCCTCTCCTCTCGAGATCGTGAGCCAATTCAGCGGCACTGGGAGGGATGGACTCCATGATGGGCGTTACCAGAGTGGCCCAGCCTTAGGCAAAGACAACAATCCAAAGCGTGATCTACCTATGCCATGTGGTGTGGAGTATGGGATTTAATGGAGCCTCGAAAAAGTTGTCAATCACCGTCACAGCTAAATCATTGGCAATTTGAGGAGAATGGTTCCTTGCCCACACGAATCAATCACAGGAGTTAAAAAGAACCAACACAGCCTCGGATGCTGCTGCTAACCGTTCAATCTGGAAGAGACCAAGGGTTCAGGCCAAGGTCCGCCCCAATTCTGTGGCTGCAGGCGTAACCACTAAAGGCAACTGCATTGAGCCCCTGACCGGGGAAGCAGGAATCACCAACGCAGTACAGGTTTTTCAAACCGGTGCGGTTAAACGGCATCGGCAACAACCCAGGAAGTTGATTCGCCGGAATCGGCCCATAGCTACCACCCATACGGCCAAGGAAGCGCCGATGCGTGCGGGGTGTCCCGACTTCCTTGAACTCAATGGAACTCTTTAATCCAGGAAGGAGTGCCTCTAACCGATCAATTAAGCGATCGGCATCCTTCTGTTTCTTCTCGGCATAAGCCGAGGGGGAGAGGCCTTTCCAGTAGCGCATATCACTCTGCGTAAAGGTGTGCAGGATGTGACGTCCAGTTGGAGCCAGAGAAGGATCGAGCAGAGATGGCATCGATACGAACACCACCCCTTGCTCTGCTTCCATCTCGGCCCAGTCCTCAAGCAACAAGTGATGACAATGAAAACCCTCAGGAACCACAGATGCATCAACGCCGAGGTGGAGGGACAGGAATGATGATGCGGGCTGGTAACGCTTGCGCCATGTCGTTTCAGAGGCTGGCGTGTGATCAGGGCCAACCAGAGTTGACTGTGGTGACTCTTTCCCGGCGAAGGTATCCCAGCGGGTGGCGTTACTCACAATCCGCTTAGCTCTTAGCTCCTCGCCATCGGCAAGCCGAACGCCAACAGCCTGACCTTGTTCAATCAAAACGTTGGTTACGCGATGCTTGTAGCGAATTTCGCCACCATTGGCTTCCAGACCAGCCACGAGTTTTTCGGCGATCACACCTACGCCACCTTTCGGATAGTTGATGCCACCGGCATGCCGATCGGAAAACACCATGCCTGCATTGATCATGGGTGTCCGATCTGCTGGCATCACAGACCAGCAAAAGCATTCCATGTCGATCAGACGTAAAAGATCCTCATCCTTGATGTGCTTTTTGGCCACATCTCCAACATTGAAAGGCAGCCACCGAGCCAGACCAAGGCAAGCAAGTGGCGCCTTAAAAAATACTTTTGCGAGATAAGCCGGATCCTCCAAAGAAAGCAAAGGCATCGCATCTAAACAACGAAACACCTGCCAACAGGTCTCATAAAAAGCGCTAATGCCCTTGGCTTCATGGGGAAAGCGGGCACTCATTCGCGTGATGAAGTCGTCGTAGTTCCTGTCCACAGCCATCGTGAGGCCGTCTGGAAGGTGATATTCAAGCTGCACAGCATCAGGAACCGTCGCGCAGTGTTGGCCCACGTCGGCCAGGGCTCTAGTGAGCAGGTTGGTGTGCCCCTTCTCTCCAAAGCCAAAAATCATCGAAGCACCAACATCGAAGGTGTATCCCTCTCTGCGAAAGCTGCCTCCAGAACCACCAGGAATCAGATAGCGCTCGAGAACCAGGGTCTTCGCTCCCTTCGCGGCCAGTTGTGATGCTGTGACCAGGCCACCGATCCCAGATCCGATGACAATTACATCCCAGTCAGGCATCGGAGCGACGATTCATCCTTCGATCCAGACCCTAGGAGGCTCCGGTCGTGGAAAAGGGAGGGGTGGCGGTCAAAATCACTTCTGATCGCACCGGCATGGCTAAGAGCTCCCCACAGCGTTCCTCAATTCGTTCTCGGATCAGATCTATGGCAGCCCCATCCATCGGTTGATTGGGATTGAGATACACCACCACAAAAGACGTGCGGCCCACCTGCATCACGGTGAGATCCAACAGCCAACATGACAACCCGGCCAGCAAGTCTTCCAGAGCAAGTCGAGTGCTGCGGACGATCTCGGTTTCTGCAGATGCACCTGCTGCCTGTCCAAGCGAATTCAAAAAGGTCTGCACAGGATCTTTCAGGATGACCATGCTCACCACCAACACCAAGATTGAATCGGCGATCGGACTTAAAGACGCCAAAGGCGTCCCCTGTAGCAGCGGCGCGCCGAGCAAAGCAATGCCCGTAAGCCCACTGATCAAGGCATCAATACTCGCGGCCCTGGCCTCGGTCAAAAGCAATTGAGACTGACGGCCGGAGCGATTCCAATCATGGTGATGACGCCATGCCAGACCGCAGCAAATCGCCACCATCGAAATGGAGTAAAACGCTACGGGGCCCAGGGTGACCACGGCAATGGAACTTCCGCTTGCGTAATCAATCAACGTGCTCAGGCCACTGATCGCGGCAAAACTGAGGACACCGATCAAGACAAGTGAACGGAATAAGACGTACAAGGCTTCTTGACCGTCGTAGCCGTAGGGGTAGGCCCGGTCGGGAGGACGCACCACATTGCGACTAATCCTCGAAGCGACAAGACCTGAACCCACCATCACCGCGGAATAAAGACCATCGAGGAGAAGGGCATAGGACCCTGAAAGCAAGTGAACGCCAATCCCAGCCACGGCCATACAGGCGCTGGCATAGACGCCAATGCGTAACGAGCGGATTTCGATTTGACGCGCTTCAAGCGGTGCAAGCGACATTGGCTACCTGGCTCTCATCGATGGTTTGCTGAAGATCCGCCAAGGCTCTGTCGCGATAAGCCCCATAACGGGCTCGCTTCTCTTTAATGCGCTCCTGAAGTTCAGGCATCAAGCCAAAGTTAGGGGGCATCGGTTGAAATTTTCCAGACGGAGCCTCACTAATGAAATGGGTGAGTGCCCCAATCATCGTGGTGTGTGGCAACTGGATCGGGTCATGACCATGAACCAACCGTGCTGCATTCGTACCCGCCAACCAGCCTCCTGCAACAGCGGCTGCATATCCCTCAGTGCCTGTGATTTGACCAGCAGCGAGCAAATGAGGGCGGCGTCGAAACTGAAGAGTTGGCTCCAACAGTTCTGGAGCCTCCAAAAAGGTGTTGCGATGCATCACCCCAAAACGAACAAAATCGGCCTGCTCTAACCCTGGGATTAAACGCAGCACCCGTTTCTGTTCTCCCCACTTGAGATTGGTCTGGAAACCCACGAGATTCCAGAGCCTCCCATCCTTATCTTCCTGCCGCAATTGAACAACGGCATAGGCGCGTTTTGCGCGCCGCACATCACGGTCATTCACATCTCCCCAGCGCGGATCCCATAAACCAATTGGCTTGAGAGGTCCATAACGCATCGTGTCCTCTCCACGACGGGCCAACTCTTCAATCGGCAAGCAGCCCTCAAAAAAAGTGGCACTGTTCTTGTCAAAGTCCTTCAGTTCGGCTTGTTCGGCCTCCAGCAGGGCGGTTCGAAACGCCAAAAACTGGTCTCGATCCATTGGGCAATTGATGTAGTCGGCATCGCCCTTGTCGTAGCGACTGGCCCGAAAAGCCTTTGTCATATCAATACTTTCACCCTCAACGATCGGGCTCGCCGCATCGAAGAAATGGCAATCTTCTCGGCCTGTGAAAGCGCGTAGATCATCGGCCAACGCTTCACTGGTCAGAGGGCCTGTGGCCAACACGGTGATCTGATCAGGATCTGGCAGAGCTAGCTGCTCTTCTCGACGAATCGTTACCAAAGGGTGATCGTCTAGGGCAGATGTCAGTGCTGCGCTGTATCGGCCACGATCGACAGCAAGAGCTCCTCCGGCGGGAACGGAGTGATGATCAGCTGTTTGGATGACGAGTGATCCGAGGCGCCTTAACTCTTCCTGCAACAACCCTGATGCACGGTCACTACTGAGAGCTCCGAAGCTGTTGCTGCAAACAAGCTCAGCAAATTCAGAGCTGTGATGAGCGGGGGATCGCTTGATAGGGCGCATTTCCCAGAGCGTGACGGGAACGCCAGCGTTCGCGACCTGCCAAGCAGCTTCTGTACCGGCAAGGCCGGCACCAATCACAACAACCGAAGACTGTTCGCTCAAGGACGATGGAATCGAGAACTCAGCTCAACCCTATCGATCACCATCAAGCACGGCTTCGTTTGATCATCAGCTGGAGCTGCCCAACAGCAGCACGACCGATGTTGAACCCAGCCCAGGCAAGTGCCAGAAGGATCGGAGAAGCAACGAGCACGAGCCGAAGGTCCATGAGTTCATTCACAAAATCTTTTGGAGTTTAAGGACAGTCGGGAGAAGGGGGGATCAACAGTGGGCAGTCCGTTTGGTTTTGCAGCAATTGAGACCACTGCGCAGCTAGTTCGGCGTAGTGATCTGCGTGGCTCCACTGATCCTTGATTTCCTCCTGACCCAGCTCACGTTTCACCTTGGCAGGCACACCGGCTACAAGGGTTTGGGCTGGAACATCCTTCGTGACCACAGACCCAGCAGCAACAAGGGCCCCTCGCCCAACTGTGACGCCATTGAGCACAACGGCACCAATACCAATTAGACACCCAGCCTCTAGCGAAGCACCGTGAACAACGGCTCGATGTCCAATCGTCACGTTTTCAGCAATGTGAACGGGAAAAGTGGGATCGCCGTGCAAAACAGCTCCCTCCTGAACGTTGCTGCGAGCACCGATCTGAATTGGTGCCATATCACCACGGGCAACGGCCGTGGGCCAAATGCTTGCTCCTGAGCTCACAGTCACATCGGCCATCAGTACAGCTCCAGGTGCAATAAAGGCATCCGAAGCAATGCTGGGCTGGGGCCAAAGGTTGTCCATTCCTAACTCGGTGATCAGTATGGGAAGGAAATATCATGCGGGAGGATCGTTGAGTGATAACCTCCACAGGTGCCTGATTGGCATGCCCATGTGGCGGGTCGCTAGCTCAGCGGTAGAGCACTCGGCTTTTAACCGATTGGTCCTGAGTTCGAATCTCAGGCGACCCATTTGTTCAAAGCTAAACCTTTTTCCATTCTTTCTTAATGGTTTCAGGCAAAAGCTCCTTGGATCGAAAAAACCATGAAGTGCGTTGCGATCGTTGACGATGATCCACGAATACGAGAATTAATTCGGGATGAATTAATTGACGAGGGAGTGGAGCCTGTTGTTTGCCCGGACGGAGAAGCTTTACTGGAACTGCTAGATCAACGAAAAGTAGATTTAATTTTGCTAGATTTAATGATGCCAAAGATGGATGGCATGACCTGCCTGCAACGGCTGAGTGAGCGTCCCAATCTTGTTCCAGTGTTGGTTGTTACTGCCTTCAACGAAGATCAAAAACGGAGCGAAGCCAAGGCACTCGGCGCCAGCGATTTCATTCTCAAACCAGATTTATTCGAACTCCTACCTGAATTGCTGAAGCGATATCTCTAATCAGAATTCACCATCCCAGTGGATGACTTTGGGTGTGGAAATCGCAACGATACGACAAGGCCATTCAGGCCTGAGCTAGCTGTTGCTTGAGGAGACGAGCAACTTGCTGAGCCTCCCATTCCTTCCATCAGGCTCTTCACCAAAGGAAGCCCTAGCCCTCCTCCATCAGCAATGTCGGGATTTCGATGGTCCTGAATACGGGCAAATCGATCAAACACTGCAACACATTGATCCTCACTCTGAACCCCAGGACCGTTATCAATGAATAGCAGCTCTACGTAGGATTCAGTTCGAATCAATCGGATCTGAATCAACGGCTCGGAGCGACAAAAACGACAACTATTATCAAGCAAGTTATCAAGAATAGAATGCAAAGCATCCTGATCAATCTGAACTAGATAGTCATCAGCCTCATCAACAACATCGACCCAAAGACAACCTCTCAAACCAGAACTTAGCGTGACAGTCCACTGATCCAGAAAAATTCGCAAATCATCGACTTGTAACTTCCAACAGCGAGAATCAGCATCCAACTCAGAAAGCAACAAAAGATTATCAACCAGAGTTGCCATCCTTTGAGTTTCCGCAGTGGCATCAGACAGTGATTGTCGAACATTGTCAGAAAACTGTTGTTTACGCCTAAGCCGATGCAAATTGCCAGCAATAATTGCAAGCGGCGTTCTTAATTCATGAGCAAGATTGTTGATAAATTGTTGTTGCCTTGCCAAGGCTTTCTCCAATGGATCAAGATCACGAAATATCAGCAGAACAAACCTCTGATTCATTTGAATAATCAGACGCCAACTCACCGATCGCTTAATCAGTCTTGACTGATCAGGATCAATAACAGAACTAGAAAGTGCCTGCAATAGGAAGGTATTACGACCTTCAGCAGATCGGGCTTTATGTAGGGGGTGACTGGGCTCTTCCTCCCCCAAGGGACGTCGATCAAGATGATAAAAATTCAGCAAAGCGGAAAGTGGTCGACCAACCATCTGCAATGTGATTCCTCCTCCCCAAAGATCTGCGGCTTGCTGGTTGGCCCAGCGCACTGCAGAGGATTCGTCAACGATCAACATCGCTTCACCAGTCGAATCGAATGCAACTCGCAACAATCCGAGCGACTCCCTCATCTGCTGTATCAGCAATCTGGACTCTGGGGAAGCTGAAAAGCTGTCTTCAACAGGCATGGGGGCCCTCCAGGGGCCTCAGCGTTGCCGCAAAGCTCCAACCACCAGAATCGCCGCATTCTGCAACGATGAAATGTTCACTACGAATCTCTGCTCCATCACTACAAATGGTCGCCAACTCAAGAGGGTGATTCAGAAGCGTTGAGGTCTCTGTGAATTTGAACCGAGAGAAGCCTGCGTGATGAAGCTCACGGAACGATGCGGGCAAGATCATCCCAATGGTTTGACCTACCAAGCGATCGTCCCAGCCATAAACCAGGCGGAAGCGGTCATTAAACTCAACGACCTGACCCTGGGAATCGGTTCGTACAAAAGGGAGATTGTGTTTCTGCCTTAACGCATCAACCGCACCAGGAGTCCAGGATTCCGACATGCCCGGAAAAGCTTTTTGTCAGCTTAGACACGCATCTAAAGGATCAAGAGAACCCATTCCTTTAAAGTACGTGAGCTGCGGGGTGTAGCGCAGTTTGGTAGCGCGCCTGCTTTGGGAGCAGGATGTCGCAGGTTCGAATCCTGTCACCCCGATGCCCGAGACGTCAGTATTGACGGGCTCAGTTGCCGCCTCCCCAGGGCGGCTTTTTTGTAGCGTCAAGCCTTTGTCCCGTGAGCATTGACGGTCAAGAGCAGCGCCAAGCTTTTTTGACCTTGCCTAGACAAAGGGAAACGTCACTAATAGACGGCAACACGATGCACAAACGCAACGGAACTCCTGCGTGTACCGACTGGCTAAACGCAAGCGAAGTATCGGCACAACTACAACTCGGCATTGGATCCACCGCTTGACGCAGCCTGCAATGGGCTGGTGATCTAACGCCTGGAAAGCATTGGATCTACGCAAAAGGCAAGCCAAGTGGACCTATGCGGTTCAACGTGCCAGCGATCAGGGAATGGCAAGCCGCCAAAACGGTCAAAGCGTTCCACAACGCTAGCCGCATCAAGACCTATGGAGAGCACAACTGATGACTAACGACTGGGGTCAACCCTCTGCCCATTAGCAGCAGGGACCACGCCAAAAAACAGTATTTAAGCATGACTGGGGTGGTTTCGTCTTTCACGTCGCTGTGGTCAGATCCATGGCTTTTTTCACCTGGAATAGCTTTGGACCACAGCTCTTTATCCGTAATCAAGTCGAGCAAATCAAATGATCCGCTCCACATTCACCGCCGCAGCGCTCGCCTTCGCTGCCGCCCTCACATCAGCACCATCGCAAGCTGAAATCATCAAGGCTGAGTGCAAGCTCTCCAAGTATGGAGATTCTCCCCTCACTGAAATCTTTCCGTGTGAATTTCGCCAGTCCGCTGGCAACGCGCAGATCTGGAGCAAGAATTGGAATTTTGAATTCTTGGCAGTTGATCAGGGCAAGACTTATGTGCGGATAAATTCCAATCCGCTGTCGTTCCATCGCCTCGGCAAATACAGCCTCTTTGTCTTTCAGAACGGGATGCCCGCTCAAGAGTTCGAGCGCTGATCCTTCCTTAGAAACGAAATGGTTCACCCCATCTGGGGTGCCCAACCTGCGGTGCTTTGCCAGGTAGGTCAGACTCACCGTTTTTCATGCGACAAGCTCAATGGTCACACCTATTGAGAACTTTTCGCACTAACCAAGCCTCAAGCAGGCATAAAAATACGGATGTGACTCTTTGGACGGGGTCAACAGTCCCACAACCATCAATCTTTCGCGATTTAGAAGCCCGCGGAAGGTTGAGGGACATTGTCTTTTTTGATAGAACGATATTGAGACCTATTCGTTAGGTTTTCCTAGATCCCGTCCAGGACCAGGACTGCCCCGCAGAAAAATCTGTTGGGGCTTGCCTGACAAACTCAACCGGGGTTTTTATTGCATCAGGGAAACTTGATGCAGTGGCCCTAAACCAATGAACCTCGGCACTGAGAGGACGCTGGCTCGCCCCCAAACCGTGTCAATTGCCAAGTAGCACAAGCTTATCGGGGATTGATCAAGTTCCTTGAATGCACTGACGCCGGGACAACTGCACTGTGATGGCCGGCATGACCACCAAAACAGAAACCCGCACAGGACTGACGATCCGCAACTCGATGGCATGGAGGCTCTTTACGAGGCCATAGGCGCAATGCTCAAAGATGGCGCAGAAGACTGCACCTGAGGTTTCTTGATTCGTGGCCCGGTTGATCGGGCGGAACGTGTTCAAGACCTTCCCTTATAAGCAGACGATGCGCATCACCTTCGAACAGATCGTTTTTTTCTACCGAGGTGCACGAAGTAACGAGGCTGCTCCACGAACCGCCCAAATCGCCTTGAGGACCTGAACCGACTAAGTTCTAAAGATACTTGCATCGTGAGTTCAGGATTCAATCATTCATATAAAATGTTCTAGCAATAAACGCTCAGCACCTTTATTTTTTCGCAAGCAAAAAATTACCTGGGAGAGTCAAGCCCTCTACTCACTTATCAATTGCCGACCAAAGCAATTATCTGGTACAGAAAAAATGAGATTTAGTTTTGATCACTGGTCTTTTGATCTGCTTGGTGGATGCTTCGGGATCGCAATTGGGTTGGGCCTAGTTCGGTTTGATTTTGGAATTGTTGGCAGCCTGATGGTAGACGCTAAATGGATTAACATTGAAGATATTGGAAAACTAGCTGCAATCAATATGCTTGGCTATCTTGCAGGAGCTATTCAGCAGGCTTGCATCAAGCGCAGGCAGATTTCAAGCAGATTTGTATTTGCAGGACTAATAGTTATCATGATTTCTATTATTCTGGAGGGGAGATACATTAATCTCACAAGTCAATCAATTTTGCGATTACTGTGTGGATGGGGCGCTGCTCAGCTCGTTGCCGGACTGCCATCTGTCGCCCTTGAGCGTGTTCCTCCCAACTGGCGAAGACAAGCAACTGGGGTGATCATGAGCGGAGGTGGAGTTGGTGCACTTCTCGGAGCTGTAGCAATCGGAACTTTTTCTCCTACTTCTGCACCTACTGCATGGAATGTTCTTGCATTGCTGACCGCGTTTCTGAGTTTGCCGACAATAAAACTAATGTTAACAAACTTCAAGCTTCAGGCTAACTGCACAAAATCTAATTTCAAGGCCGCTAGTGATGTCAAATCAAAGAGCAAATCTAGGAGTCTTGGCCTTTCAATCTTATTCATTATCACGGGATTTGTCTTTATGCAGATAGGCCAGGTACCCGTAATTCTTTATGAACCATTGATTGCAATCAAGAAAATCGGCTTAACTCCCATAGTGTCTAGCAATGTAGATGGTCTATTCGGGTTTGGATTAATCATGGGCGGTTTAATACCTTCAATGACGACCTCAAGACTAACAACTAAGGCATTTTTACCACTTATATCTTTATTTGGATTATCGGGAGTCATTCTTTTTGGAGCGACACAACACGCATCAACACTGTCTATCTCTATTCTCTTGATTGGTGTTTGGGACATGATGATTGGTGCTTTGACTATAGATCGTCTTGGGCAATTATGCAATGAAGAGCTTCAGCGAAGATATTGGGCTTTTGCTACATCCTTTGGCTCACTGGGATTCATCATCTTCTCAACTTCAACATCTCAACTTTCAGCTACCAATATCAATCTTGTTCTTACGCTGGGAATTGTCGCAGTTGTGATTCACGTTCTTCTGGAATTCATGCAATGCTTAATTGTCATTAAGCCTAGGTCACCGATTGCTTCTTATGGATCAGACAAATAAGAGCAGAGATCGCAACAACTTCCCATTCACTAATTCCACTCAGCAAAGCGATTTTGTGCGGCTAGGCTACACCCACAACAGGTCCAGCTGCTTAGACCGAGCCGCCAAACCATTGACATCATCAACTCCACCTATGAAGCGAGCGTCATCTGCATATCGATAACCAATGCAGGAAATGCTAGACAGATATATTTCGAAAGAGCTGGAGTCAGCTCTGAATATCAAGCCTCAGATAGTTCAGTTGGTATACTTATAAAACCATATAGATTAAGCGGCAACAGTATGAAAAGATAAGTCAATGCAGACAGAAGTGTGTTCTCAATTTTTGGTAGCTCAGAGAGAAGTAAATGGACCTTTGGAATCTCAAATGACAAGGGGTATCAACCCCGTGCGAAGTCAGGTCGGGGAATCCGATTAAGTCATATTTGCATTCAATCATGTGCCCCTCTAGGAGCAGGGTTTGTTAATGCAGCGGGGAATGCTTTAAGGAGTTGCCTGTGATCAATAACCCTCGACACTCAGATGACGCTGGCTTTGCTGCAGGAGCTGCTGATGGAGCTACGGGCTAATAACGCTGAGGGCTTCAAGGGTGGGCATTGAACAGCTTGGAAGGATGTACTGGTGAAGTCGGGTCGGATTGGATGGTGCCTTTGTTGGTTGAAGAGGAGAGAGAGATGCTTATGGCTTGGCAGCTGGGCATAAGTCTTTAGTCCGTTTGGGGGATGCGCCTTCACCGCCCTTTCGGCGATGGCTACAAGTCTTGGCTGGTACTGGGAATTGAATAACTTGGACGCGATATAGGTGGTGAGGTCAAGTCCGAGTAGAGGAAGCCTTTGCTGGTTGTAGAAGAGACAGACAGGCTGATGGCTTGGCAATTGGACGAAAGTCACTAGCCACTGTGACAGTTAGGTCACTCTTACTCACTCAATACTCAGACAGAAATCACCCATATAGGGGAGCAAGAATTTTTAATTCCTGCTGATACTGATTCTATGACTAACCAACAAATCAGCACCAACCAGCGTGTGCTCTTCTTTGATCAGATCAGGGCGCTAATGATCGCGCTAGTCATTGCTGTCCATGTTCCAATGGCTTTTGGCATTAGTTGGATGGGAGTGCGTATTCCAATCGAGGGAGCTGCAGTGCCTTTCTTTGGAGGTATTAGCATCTGGTTTGGATATTTCTGCAACACCTTCTTCATCTATATGCTATTTCTGCTGTCGGGCTACTTTGTGCCGCGATCAGTACATAAGAAGGGCATAGCGAATTACCTCAAAGATCGTCTCCGGCGAATTGGAATTCCCTTTTTAATTGGTCTGTTCTTGATCAACAACACCGCATGGCTGTTAGGGAGGCTCTCGCCAGCAAGTCCCTTAGCCGACTTGCCCTGGAGCGACATACCTTTTAATCGCGTAGGAGTGCTTTGGTTTCTGGTGGTTCTCTTCGTCTTCGATTTGCTCTATTGCGCCTGGGTTGCGCTGCGAGGAGATCGCTTCTCTGTCGACACCTCCGTTCCCATACCCCGGCTTCGCTCTTGGCTCATCAGTGCCGTTGTCCTCGCGATCATTGAGGTGGTGCTAACGACAAGAACAGACCTATGGGCTGCTTTGAGAAGTACACCGTTAGATGGCCTGGGTTTCCAAGGCATGCACATTTTCACTTATGCATTTTTGTTTTTTCTGGGTAGTAAGGCATCGTTCCATCGCTGGCTGGAGCGACTTAACTCCCATCTGGTTGTGCGCTGGTTCCGCTTCTCCGTCGCATTGGCTCTCTGCCTTCTGGCGATCTCTCTAGTGCTGACCTTCAACGGCAGCATGTCATCTGAATCTGGCAAACTTACAATTTTGGGGGCTTTCCTGAATCCCTTCATCGGTTGGGGAATGATTGCCTATCTGTTGCTGTGGTTCCAGCGCAATGAAACCAAATACGGTCAGTGGTTAGCAACCGCTGGAATCGACAGCTTCGGCGCCTATATCATTCACCCACTGGTGCTCGTGGTATTGCTAGAGGCTATTGGTTTCATCGGGCTAAATCATTGGCTTATTGCAATAGCTGCATCAGCTATAGGAATCATAATCTCGTTCGGAATCAGCCATCAGCTCAGACGAATTCCATCTGTCGCCAGGATCATATAGATCACAAATCACATTCCTCCAGCGAATTATTTGCTGTTACGGCCAAGCAGTTAGTTTTGTCGTGTCCAGCTCTTTTGGGGACCCCTATCAATTGCTTTTTACCAAAGGCTTTTTAATAGCAATGAGAGATTTACAGATCGATGAAAGTGAATGAAAACAACTGGCATAAACCCTTGCCTCAAGCATTGACAATCCAATAAGCCGACAACGAGTTAACCTAAAGGCATGCATTTTTATTGATAAATCATTTTAAGTATTAGCGTTGTCCTATTAGAATTCACAACTCACTACAAAGTGCCACCACGCTTCAAGACGTTGCGTAGATCCATACCAGATGTCCCCAAATAAACCACCGTGGGCAGTGTCATCTTGAATCAAAGAGCGAGCACCTGTCAGCAGAGCTGACTCAACTGGAACCAATCCATCACCGAGACATCCATCATCATTAACGGCTCTTTGATAACTAGCTTTGGCACCTCTGCGGCTGAAACTCGATGCATGTTCACTCGATAAGTCCAGCTTTCCTGCGATAGAGACATAATCGACTCCAGATTCATAACAACCAGGAAAGCGACGGTCCACCATCGCCCTCAAAGGTGTTGCACGAGCCGCCTGATGGGGACTGCCGAGCGTAACCAAGCGATCACATCGAGTTGAACCGGCATAAACAATTCCCTGGAAAGGTTCATCGCTGAGAAAGAGACGCAACATCACTCCTCCGGAACTGTGCCCAATCAAGGTAACTTTTCCACTAGGTGACTGTTGTTGAACTTGTTTGACCATGTCATCCACACGGTCGATTGCGCGACGCCAACCAAATTTCCAAATGGTCAAAAACCAATCCAAACGAGTCATGGGAACCACCAGAACATCACAAACTCCCTGATGTTTCAGCCATTCAGCCATTGGTGCATAAGCCTCGGCTGTAATCAAAAACCCTCCAAGGATCACAACCGGCTGCTGAGGATCAATAGTCTTCACCGCTCGTATACATGGAATAACACCATCATCAACGAAGAAGGATGGTTAAGGAGTGATGACCTTGAGTCCTTAGGTGCCTCCCATCAGTAACTCCTGAAGCAAAGCCAGCATCATCTGAGTGTTGAGTGTTGAGTGTTGAGTGTTGAGTGTTGAGTGTTGAGTGTTGAGGGTTGAGGGTTGTTGGTTGAGGGCAGGCGCGTAAAGCATTCCTTGCTGATACAAAACCCCGCTCGTGGCGGGGCAGTGGATGGTGATTGCTTTGAGCGATGGACGCCAGGTCAAAGTCCAATGGTGCGCAGCCAACCCTCACCACTGATCAGTTCTGTCGCTGTCGCAGCAACGAATCCAATCATTGCGAGGCGTCCTATGAGCTTTTCTGTTCGCTCATGAAAGCCCCATCCCGCATCTGGTGCGGACACTTCCAGACGCCGCTCTTTGCTGTACACATTGCCCTGCTCTTCTCCATCTCTGGCGACAGGACTGGTTGGTGCGTAGATAAAAGCTCTACCGTTGTAACGGAGTGTGGTGGTGGTCATGGGTGTCTCCGAGAGGGACCCAAACGGTCTATGCCTGCTTCGATCCGCCAGGAAGATGGGTCAGCCGTCATTAGAGGGACGGTTAAACGAACTTGGCTGTCGGTCTCTACGGGAGCAAATTCACGGATTCTTCACTTCTGAGTACCACCTACTAGAAGAAAGCAATTTTCTAATGTACCGCTAACGTTCAAGCCCGCTTGATCTGCTGATGCCACCAGTGAGAGAGGCAAGAACCCTTCAATGCATGCTTGGCTTGGCGTTCCTGATCCTTGCTGAGTGCCTGTATTGGTTAGATCAAGTCCTTCAATCTAAAACTCATCTCACCAAGCTCATCTGCACTACTGCCATCCTCCTCAGCAATGGCAGGCAAGGCAGCAACAGAGATGCAGAAGTCAGAAGCCCTCTGGAAAAGACATCGAAACTTGGGGCAATCATTAGATGAAGTGAAGATGCCTAGCCTTTACCGCTAGTCAGTAAGAAATCCAAAGCCCCGATCCTGGCAGGGCGTGGAGAGATAGAGTCATGAATTCTGACAAAAAGTGTTGAGTGACGAAAACATTCGTGATTAGCGCCAGCCGACGTAGTTCTACATATTGATAAGCATCGAATGAGGAGTGGGATCAAAACCCTAAAATAATCACAGAAAGCATCACACCTAAAAATCTTGTCAACTGAAAGCAGGACATCATTTAGGGCCAGTCCTCGTTGTGAAACATGAAATGTTAACGTCAAAACGCATCTGCAATTTATCAACGAAAAAATGGTTTTCCTTCCCGTTGCTTGGACTACTACTTATTCCAATTTTCGGTCAGCCATCAAAGGCAAGACCCAATTCCAATACTTTTTGCGAGGAGGCCAAGATTGGCACTTACCTAATCGTTAGCCAAGGAAGCAAAAAAAACATCCCTCTTGGACAACTTCAACGAGAAACCTGGAATTCAGATGGCAGCTTAAAAGGAACACGTTTTCTCAGAGAGGGTAAAAAATACAGCACAAGTCATTACACAGGAAGATGGAAGAATGTTGACAATTGCAGTGTCAAGATAAACCGCAATGACGGCGGCATGGACAGCCATGCAATACTAAACTCCAACGGTCAACCGCATTTTGGCATCCTAGGGACACCTGGAGTGGTCGCAAGTGAACGTTGGTTTCCGCAATCAAACATGTCTTGCACAAAAGACACAATTACCGGTGAAATATTGAGCTTGCAGGAAGGCCATCAGTTCCAGAATGGTCGCTGGCAATCCAACAGAGTGATTCAAAGGGAGCAATGGATTGACTGGACGATGTCTGGGGTTGCAATTTCATCCTACTCGGGAAAGTTTGAAGTAGCCAGGTATCAAGGTAAATTCACTCAAATTAGTAATTGTATTGGAAGAATTCAACAACAGGATTCCTATGGAGTGACGTACGACTACATAGCCATTCTGCGCACCGACAGTAAGGGATATGCCTATTTACAAACACAGGGAGGTTCACTCACTGTGGCAATCCTTGAACATATCGAATCAAAATAAGTCGAAAAATCCTGATTTTAGAAAGGGAAGACTCGTAGGAAGGTCTACTGGCAGAAAAGCCTGGTCATAGAGCCCTACGACTAGGGAGATCAATAACGACAAGAACGGAACGCTTGATGAATTGTAGATACTTGAACATCGTCTGCATTCCCCCTGTTACGTCGATCAGTGAATCGGTGAAAATATTTGTACATGCTTGTTTAGCTAAGTTCTTAGTTCCATTGAAGAAAAGTCTTCATTCTTTCCAATAGGTATAGCCTTGAAGATAACCATAGACAAAGAAATCCTTAGGGAGCAAAGTTGGAGTGGGACGGGAGTCATCACCCGTAATGAGGCGGTCCTTCGAGGAAGCAACCGTCTTTCCCAGAGGAAGGGAGGTTGCCTTACCCCTTAGGCGACCCTCTTCCTTGATGGCTGATCCCCGTTACCAATTGCTTGAGAAATCATTTGGTCATAACAGGTCCAAATCCCATGAGACATCGCTGCTAACCGACCCCTCAAAGCAAAGACATGCTGTGTTTTAGTCTTTGACTTGATCTAGATGAGCGTCCAGTCTTGTCTGTTAAACAGACAGTCTTGACCGTTGAACATCTCGTTTATTGGGCGGGGCCGCACTACTGCTGCCACATTTGGGCAGTTGGGCGAGATGCCCACTACAGGTAATAGCAGATCATTTGAAAGAGAATCCCTCCCATTAACTTGGTCAAGAACCACAAGTACAACCACAAGCGCCAACGGCGTCATGACAAGGTTCATGATTGGGGTGACCACTTGCACAAGCATCAGAACAGTAGATCTGGCCATTTCTAGAAATAGCAGAAGAGCTGCTTACTTCACAGGTGCAGCGTGAGCAGGCACACTTGACGACTGTTACTGTCATTGACCTATTCCATCTATAGTAGTTTTAACAGCATAGGTAAATATAGAGCCTTAAAATTTCATGAGTGTTACACAATCAGATCGACAGTGAGAATGATTACCGTTTCTAGAGAATGACATTCAAAACGATAATTGTATTAATCGAAAGCAGCTCTTGATTGGTACTCCAGTGGAATCGGATGATGACGGAGGTGCGTTAAAGATTGAGCTAGACGCGAGTGATCACTGCTTGAGCAGACCCGTTAGTGGCAACTGACGATCACATGTCCCATGCAATACTCCTCGCCCATTAGAGAGTTGTCCTTTGTCAATGAGTCGGGTATTACCAATAAGCGGGTCGGCTATCACCCTTGTAAGACTTGAAACGGAGGCATAACTTTGATTCAGACGAGAGAAATCAATGGTCCTAACTGAAGTCGTGACACTGTCCATCTCAAATACTTGGGATGAATGGGTTCAAATTTTTGACAGTAAAGAAACCTCTGAGCTCCATGACCGTTACGCCATGCAAGTTCTTTTTCGTGGTGTTTCACCTAAGGATCCCAAGCAGGTACTGGTAATCATTCAAGCTCCTGAAGGAGCTACTGAACAATTCCTTCTTGACAATAGAGATTATGTAGAAACAAATGGAGCAGTGATGGATTCCGTGAACACAAGCATCTGGATTGGTTGAGCAAGCTAATTTCAATGCATTAAATCAGCATTCACGCATGCTGACAGGGAGAAACATCAATTAAAGCGATTCACAATACCAATACTCATAAAAGCCAAAGGAAGCATAGGGTTCCAACAATTAAACCTATTCAAATGATCAATAAATGATAGAATCCTCATGCTTATGACTCAAAAGTGATAGACAAAACGGCATTTGTCATTTTTCTGGAGACAAAAGAAAAACATGAGACATTAGCAAGAGAATGAAGCATCAAGATCACTGTTCATCAATCTGTCAAAATAGCGGCCAATGATTTAGAAAGCGATTGCATATCGAAAGGTTTTTGCAAGACTGCACTAAAACCACTTTTTTTATAATCTGCCAAGATTGAATCCTGGCTGTATCCACTAGCTACAATTGCCTTAATTGATGGGTTGACTGTTTTCAACTGATTAATAGCCCATATCCCTCCCTTACCTCCAGAAATAGTAAGATCGAGTATGACTAGATCAAACGGATTTCCAGCATCAAAGGCACTAAGATAAACATCTAAACACTCCTGACCATGCTCAGTGCTAACAACAGAATGGCCGTGTTCTTCAAGCATTAGGCGGAGCGATGATCTCACCATCTCTTCATCATCCATAATCAATATTCTGGCACGATCCAAAGGTTGTTGGTCAACAATAATCGACTTCACAGGAGTATTAACATTTCGAACAGCAGGCAAGGAAACACGAACAAGAGTTCCCTTGCCTAATTCACTTTTAATTTGCAAGTCGCCATCATGCCTTTTAACAATCCAATATGCACTTGTTAAGCCAAGACCTGTTCCATGGCTTTTGGTAGTAAAGAATGGATCAAAGATCTTGTCCATATCCGTTGGTTTGATGCCAATTCCAGAATCTGTAATTTCAACAACAACCATCTCTCTCAACTGTCCATCATTTCCATCCCATTCATTACAAATTTGTAGGTCAATTTGACCACCTTCTGGCATAGCTTGTTCGGCATTGAGAATAATGTTATTAAAAACTTGATGTATCTGTCCAGAATCAATGTCAACATTAGGCAATAATGACTGACAATTTAAAACACCTTTGACATTAGAACCGTGCAAGGTCATTTCCATTGCTTCCTTAACAACATCTTGCAATGCCCATATCGTTCTAACAGGATCTCCACCTTTGCTAAATGACAACATTTGCTTTGTTAAACCAGCTGCACGGAGACAAGCCTG
Source organism: Synechococcus sp. Cu2B8-bc1011 (assembly GCF_047302735.1). Lineage (NCBI taxonomy): Bacteria > Bacillati > Cyanobacteriota > Cyanophyceae > Synechococcales > Synechococcaceae > Synechococcus > Synechococcus sp. Cu2B8-bc1011. The sequence goes on along the minus strand of NZ_CP138915.1, from coordinate 1,577,130 downwards.
ACTCGCAATCTTCAAATACTTTGCGTCAATGCCATTATTCTTGTTTAATCTCTGGCTAAGATCAATATAACCCATAATAACCTGCAGAAGATTATTGAAATCATGCGCGAGACCTCCGGCGAGCCTGCCAATACTCTCCAATCTCTGAGCACGTAACAATTCAGAATCTAAACGTCTTCTATCTGTAAAGTCTTCCATTAAAACAATGGCCTCACCACTTTCGCGCTGATCAAATTTAACCTTCAGCCAACGTATTTCGCCATTTGAGTCTTTAAAGCGAACTTGACTATCCGAAAAATCATGAGCACTACTCTTAGCATTAGTAACAAGTATTCTCCACTTTTCTAAATCATCTAGCAAAACATATGAGTCAATCGCGGTCCCAATAGTAGAATCAATATCAAACCCTAATATTCTATTCCAAGCCATATTCACAAATTGAATTTCTCCTTTACCATGCCTATCAAAGCGAGCAACAATAACAGGAAGGTTAGTAAGAATATCTCTAATACTTCGTTCAGACTCTGCCAAGCGTTCAATTAGCCTTGACTGAGCTTCTGCTATAGCATCTGGATCATGATGACGATCTATGGACATCAGTCAGAATCACGAAGAATTCCATTGGCGAATTGATTATGATCTATCACATCAGTAAATAATGGAAAAATTTCCTTACAGAACATATCTTGTTCAACTGGAGTTCGACCAGAAGTACAGTCAGATAAGATCGTTACTTCAAACCCATTTTCCTTAGCCGCAAGTGCAGTGGCATTCACACAAAGAGAGGTCACGCAGCCTGCTATTACAAGTCGTTCTATTCCTTTCTTCTCAAGTAAATCTTTCAATTCTGTATTAGAAAATGCATTGAAACCTTTCTTTCCTGGAATAACATCAATTCGATCTCCATACTTTGCAATTTGCGGAATAGTTTCAGCACCAGGTGTGCCAGACTTGAATGCTTCAGCATCTTTGATTGCTTTCAAAATACCCATCGGATTCTCTATTTCATGATAAGTCTCACTAAACACAATTGGTGTATTAACAATAGTAACTGGTGAATCAATAATAGAATCAATTAGTTGAATTGTATGCTCAAGAGTTCCAGAAATACGATGAGATTCTTCAACAACAGAGAACAGAATGCCGTCAGGGTCAAAATAGTCCCGCTGAAAGCCAATAAGTAGTAAAGCAATATTACGCGAAGGCAGTGTAGACATAGGAGTAGGCAGCACTTGCAGAGTTATAATCTAAGCCATGAATACTAAAATGAATAATATCATTGCCAAATCCTCATAAAGAGAAAGAGATAATTCTGTCTGCATGGTGGCGCCGCACGCATCATGCCAGTATTTAAGCCATCAATCCAAGTGACCCCGACCTAAACTCTTTGAGAATTTTCCAATAAAATGTCTATATCAACTTCAAGTTGTTCGCGTATAAACGAAGCAACATTAGGGATTAGCCTAGACTGATCACAAACAACTGTCCAACTTAACCTACGGAAGTATACTTTTAATGTTGGCAGAGAATTAACAAGAATGAAAAATGACTATTTCCAGCATTCTAGAAAGGACTACTATGGTCCTCACGAGCAATGACAATAAAAGCTACAATTGTTAGCTCACACACGGCATTAACCAGCTTGGATGGGATGTGTCAGTTTACATTAAAGCCAAGTAGAAGCAAATTTGTTGCTAACAACAGTGCGGATAATTACCAATACTAGAAATCATGAAGGACAAAGCTTATCTATAAATCTTTGAAATTTCGTGTCACATGCGATCCCAAGCAGCCTTAGCAAGTGATCAATAATCCCGTAGTATATTTCAAATAATTCCATTATGTCTATATAGCCACAACTGCCATCAAAGTAAATCCAGCAACCGCTCCCACAAATTCCCTCTGATTACAACAACGAACGATCATTGGACTGGTAGCTAAACCATGCAACGTACCAAAAAATAAAAATGTTCCAGCAGCTACAGCACTAATTGAAGCTTCAACCAAAGGATAGGCCTTAGCTGCTCCGCTCACGGACTGGCCAAGCAAGGCACCAAGCGGAAACATCGCAACAAAAAACATAAACAAGCACCAAACAGACGATAAAGAAAATTGAGACCTGCTTAGCTCAAGACCTAAGGCAAAACTTGCAGAACCTTTGTGAGCAAGAACTGCAACAAAAATCACCATTGTCAATGCAGCTGATATTGATATTCCAAAAGCAGCACCCATCAACAGCGAGTGAATTGAAAGCATCAGCACAGCCGAAAAAGCTACAAGCTTTTTGTTTCCTGCTGGGCTTGCACTGCTCTGATTAGCCAGATGTTCGATCCAGAGCAGTAGCAACATCACAGCACCACAGATCACCATTGCGAAGGGGTAGTTGACGTTTGCAGCGACAAAAGCTCCCTCAGCATCGCCAAGCATATGAATGAGCCCAGCTCCAAGAAAAATCCCAGCAGCGAAAGCTTCGCCAAAACCTAGGGCTGGTTTATGAAGATCGGAACCCTTAGCTCGTATGGCAGATCTGCCAGCTGCAAGAGAAACAAGGACGACAACTACGACCAACAGCGGTTTCAAGGCCATACCAGACATTTGCGTTAGCAAGAATGATTCTCATTCTCGCAAACAGGTCCTCGCACACTTTCCGCTGCTGCAAAAAGTACAATTGGACTGAGATTCTGCAGACAATAAAAACCCCTCAAAAAGAGGGGCAAAACAAAAAAGGCGTGGTGGATAGAAGTTGATAAGCTATTTGGAATGTGCAGTAGATTCTAGATTTGATTGCAAACAGTTTAGGCCAATGTAATGAAGTCCAATATCAGCTTTACCATCACAGTCTAAACCTTTACCATTGCCAATAGGTGGATCAATATTGACCAACACATGACCTGGATCGGAGGAATCTTCTCGATATCTAATCATGGCTTCCCCAGAATGACACTTAACACTACTCATACGCCTTACGACAGCCATCTTTGTGATTAGTAGCTTACTGGTTGCACCAGAATTCATACAAATAGCCCTAGTCATCTCTGCCTTATTGTTAACAGACATAAGATTGAGATTTTTGTTAACTGGTTTCGCTTGTACCTGTCCCGAGAGAATGAAGCCAGCAAGAATTGCGAGTCCCACACGTTGATTTGACAAAATTGAAAAGACTAAGTCTCCTCCCTCATAGCAAGAATCGAAAATCCCCGCCATTGGCAGATCAAGTATTTTTTGTCGAAGGATAAATAGTGAAACAAACAACCCACTAGTGTTCCTTTGTAAGGCTCTATCGATAACTAATACTATGCCACCTAAAGCGGTGAATTTTAGCCATACTTGAGTGATTCTCAGTCCTGGATGGACTTTATGGAAATTGAAGAGGTGAACCGTCCTGGGCCTGTTCAGAAATTGCCAACAACCCCATCTCCACATCCCATAGAAGGGTGGAGTGCTCAGCTGACATCTCTCGCGAAAGGGCTAGAGGCTCACTCCCAGCTACCAGGCCATCAGCCTGTCTGTCTCTACGAGGCACTTGTTACCTGCATCTATTCACAGCCGTATGCGCTTCATTAGCTACACCAACTAACAACAAGTGTTCAATCAAAATGTGCGGTTAGCTCTCACGATCAACCTTCGCTAGATTTTGATGGTTAAGCACCCGGTTTGGATGACTTGGTGGCGCATGCAGTGAGTCGCCCCTGGACAGGGTGGCTTTTTTTTGCTTCTTAAAATATTGGGGGCTATCTAGACACTCGCATATCCATGAGTCGACTTTGCATTGAAGTCCTAACTGGAGTGTTGAGGCCTCTTAAGAAGAAGAGCAACATTAAGAAGGCGACCGTTTTGTGATGACTTAACGAGGTTGTGGCAATCGAAGTGGGCGCAAATCATTGGATGGACCTCCGCTGTTTCATCCCCTTTATGCCATTCGAAACTAGGTGCTATCCGAATCATGTAGTCATCTACCTTTTGAGCTCAAAATGTCATGAACAGGATTTGAAGTACAGCCAGCATGATCTGAATGATGGTCCCTTCTTGACAGTTCATCACAGCCAGCCTTCACAGTTGGGCTTCTATTTTTTTTGACATTAATCGGACGGCTGCTCCAGTGAGTGTGGTGCGGATCATTTGTTCTAGGTCCGTTTGCTTATGCCTTCAAGCCGCTTATTTCTGGATGTAATACGACGTAGGAAGACCAACTGCACCTGCATAAAAAACCAATACTTTGGCCACGTCAGTTCCCGTATTCTCACAGGTATGTAGATCATTTTTGAATGTTGTTGGGAGAACGTCCCCTTCTACAAAGCGCTTGGCAGGTCCCTTCAAAGGAACCGCGCATAAAAGTTCTCCTTGTTGAATCAGTGCAGCTCCCGGCATGTCATGGGAGTGTGGTTTTGATTTGGCTCCTGGCTGGAAGAGGATTGTTTTGACAGTGATCAGTGGCGTGCCTTGGGGATATTTGTACTGATCACCCTTCCAGGAAGAGGATGCTTGCAGAACCACCTCAGAAGCGATGGGATCAGGCTGTTGCTCGACCTGTTCGGCAAGAACCCTCTGAGTACCGCTGGCAACTAAGAGCAGTGTTGCAGCGGTCAGTGTGATGCGGATCATTGTTTCTTAGAGATTGGCGAAAACTTGTTCTTTGGTGCGATGAATGGGTGATTCCTCCTTACTTAAAGAATGAGCACCTGTGCTGCCCCCGAGCTTTTTCCGGCCTTTGCCTCCATCGCAACACACAGGATCGATCCGAGGGTTACATCATTCTTGCAATAACGGCGATCTGCTGCTCACGCAAAAACAGATGAAATCGAAGTGGTGTCAACAACGATTCGGACTATGTGAAGAGACAAAAGAAAACCCCGCCAAAGGCGGGGTCTCTCGGCTTCTCGTTAGACGTGTTTCCTAGTTTCCACTCCGTGAAGAAGCCCTCCTCACATCGAAATAATGCCAGAGAAAACCCAATAAGCAAGAACCTACGTCTTGGTTGATTGACTGAACTACAGAATGTCCTCAGCTTGTGGTTTAAAAGTTCTAAAAGAGTTTGGCTCTTCAGACCCCAGAAGAAGGTTAGTCGCCTTCTGTATTGCCTGATTGATCAAGGCAGACGAAGGAACCAACGGTGCAAGAGGTCAAGACAATGAAGCCAAGAGGGCTCACCTTTTTCATGCGTCACGCTCAATCGTCACAACTATTGAGAGCTTTTCGCACTAACAGAGACTCAGGCGGACGCAAAATGAAATAGTGACTCTTTGGACGGGGTCAACAGTCCCACAACCATCAATCTTTCGCGATTTAGAAGCCCGCGAAAGGTTGAGGGACTTTGCATTGTTTGGTAGAAAGAACTTGAGACCTAACCTTTAGGTTTCTTGGATCCCGTCCAGGACCAGGACTGCCCCCGCAGGACAACCTGTTGGGGCTTGCCTGACTCACCCCATGCCATGCCAGGCCAGGAGCCGACCCGGCGGTGCATGGATAGGTGGTTGATCGAAGAGTTCAACTCTTGATTAGGTGCTACCCCTGCTCCAACTGCTGCCTGCTGAAGCTGAAGGCAGCAGAGTGTGGACAGGAAGGTCTCATGCAAGATGGGCTAGGTAAGAGGAATCACTCAGATCTTCGCCAGAAGGTGTCTTGCAGAAATGCAGACCTCCAAAGGATGCCCTCATACACCTTCAAAGGATCAATTCGACCCAGGCAGTGGGGATGAAATACTGACTCCCAATGATTAGTTTTTTGGACAACAAGTCAGGGCAGAACCCACTAATTCTGCAGATACATACAGCAAAGAGGTGCGAAGATGCAGCATTGGTGAACAAACGAAAGCAAGAAACCAAGACTGAAGAGGGCTAGACATCACACCAACGCATAGAAATGAAAGGCCTTCGGACCCTTTCAGTTGATCCAACTACCAGTGATAACAGCACTCATAACCTCGTGCTCCAGCAGATGAGAATCAGCACAACTACAGCTGATACAGGCAACTCATTGTGGGATTGGGCGTGGTCGCTTCTGCGCATCCCTATAACAAGGATTGCACCTTCTGCAAAGGAATGGAAGATTAACACTGCGGTGGAGAATAGAATTCGGATCTTCTGATTCCAAATATTTGACTTTGCTTAGAACGTTCAGAATCAAAAAATAGCTGGTCTTTGGCCGCCAGAGAGCCACAAATCATTGGTCGCATAACCAAACCGACCAAAACATTTGAGAGTGGCTTATCAAGCCAAGTCTCATCCACCAACACTCAGGCAAGCGAACAAGCAAGATTACAATTAACAGGAGCAATTCTAAATTCTTAACAATGTTGACAAATCGATTATCAGTGGCTATTCCATAAAAAAATGATATTGAGGTTATGCTGCGAACGTTCTTGATTGCATCAGCATTAACGTTGGCAGGAGTCATGCCAATCAGTGCTGGACACCATCACGGCGGAGGCGGGCATCACGGCGGAGGCGGGCATCACGGCGGAGGCGGGCATCACGGCGGAGGCGGGCATCACGGCGGAGGCGGGCATCACGGCGGAGGCGGGCATCACGGCGGCGGTGGGCATCACGGTGGAGGCGGGCATCACGGCGGAGGTGGGCATCACGGCGGAGGTGGTTGGCATCACGGTGGCAGATGGCATCATGATAATTGGGGCTGGTATCCAAATAGAAGAGCTGAATGGGGTATCGCAGGTTTAGCAACAGGAGCAATGATCACCTCTGCGATTGCCAACTCTCGTGAGCAAAATTCTCCTACGATCGTCGTTCCAGAAACCAATAGGAATCTTGATTACGAGCTTGAACAATCATCGCCACAGCCTATAAGCATCGATTTCACCTATTATGTCAATGGAATCAGAGTGAATGGTCAAGCCAACTGTCAGCAAGGTCTGATCAACGGCAATCAGCCGAGAAGCGCAGCAGATGTTCATACATTAAATGCCGTTTGCCATGCTGCGAGTAATTAGTCTGGCAAGAAAATTGTAAACACAAAGTAGATTTAATGTCACCCCCACTGGTGGCACTGAGGACTGACAATTCTGAAAACTGTAAGCATTGGCGAGCACTCAGTATTAAAGAATTTAAAAGGGATATAGTCGCAGAGGTTGAGCCTGAGTGGTTAGTAACTTGATTGACAAGAGTGACAAGAAACAGACTTATAACTTAGCAGCCTAGGAGTAAGCCATAAGGCGCGTTGGACAATAAAGCAACAGAGATCACTACTCTGATGGGCGATATGGGGAGAAGAATGCTGCATAGAAACGGAAGAGATCAACATGATTTCTTTCGTCCTAACAAACTAGAACAAGATCGACGAACTCAGACTACCTTTGTTCTTTCAATCGATTTACAGGACGTCCCGGCCTAAAGACAACACAATGGGGATCGAGTAGGTATCTGATTTGGGAACAACACTACAAATCATACCCCTCTAACAGCTAAAATCTATCAGCGGTAAGCTCTTTTCTTTGCTTGCTGAATAGACAAGCATCAACACTTACATGCACTGAAAAGCAATCACAATCATGACACGAATCCTCTTCGTACTCACATCACACAATCAACTCGGCGATACAGGCCAAGCGACGGGGTTTTGGTTAGAGGAGCTTGCTGCTCCCTACTACGCATTCACAGATGCAGGAGCTGAGATCACACTGGCATCTCCAAAAGGTGGGCTGCCTCCACTTGATCCCAAAAGCGACGACCCTTCAGCACAAACTGAGGCCACTCGACGTTTCAAAGCAGATAGGGCAGCCAATGAAGAACTTTCCAGGACAGCGAAGCTTGACTCAATCTCTAGCAAAGATTTTGATGCAGTCTTCTACCCAGGTGGTCATGGTCCATTGTGGGATCTCGTCGACAATGATGCATCGATTCGTCTGATCGAAGAGTTCTGGAATAGCAATAAGCCAGTATCCGCTGTCTGTCACGCTCCAATTTCGCTAGTCAACGCAAAAGACAAGAGCGGGGTTCACATTGTGAAAGGGCGAGAAGTGACGGGATTCACAAACTCTGAAGAAGATGCTATTGGTCTCACGAAGATTGTTCCACTGCTAGTGGAGGATACGATGATTTCACATGGTGCCAAATATTCCAAAGGAAGCGACTGGGAGTCCCACACCTGTCAGGATGACAATCTCATCACCGGTCAGAACCCGAGCTCCTCAGAGGCTGTTGCAAATCTAGTTCTTGCAGCACTAAAATAGAATGAGAACTAGCAACGCCTGGCAGGAGACAAAACAGGACATCCTGCTAATCAAGCTTTGACACAACACACAGCCCCGAAGGGCTAGTCATTCCCTTCAAGTTCAATCTAATGATTAGTTCAATGCGAACAATTTATTGGTTGCTGCTAGCCGGGTCTGTCTCTGCCTGTGGAATTGAAAAGCATCAAACAATAGCTGATATTTCCTGCAAGCCACCAATACATTTGTCAGAACTATCAGGCATGAATTCAGCCCAAAACATAGGGTTTAATAGTATCGGGAAACATGTAGGTACATCCATGCTTTCAATTAATGTGGATAATGATGGCGTGATCACCGGCACTCGGTCGTGGGAGTCACCGACACATTCTGGGCATACAGATGATGGGAAAGTGACCAAGGCCCATGCCGAGAAGATAATAGGTGTAGTAGACCCATTTGATTGTGAAATTGGCCTAGCTGAATATGATGAGCCTGGCATTTACAGGGGCAGACTGCTACCAGACGGTTCAATAGACATGATTCTTCTCCAATCTGGCAATAAGCCAGTAGCAATTAGAAACCATTACAAGAAAAATAAACAGTAGAATGCAAAGCCAATATTCTCACAACAAAATGATTTTTAATTTCAGTCAATTCTATTCAATAGCACAAATCAAAGATCTACTCTGATCCCCAGCTGACCACCCCAGCTACTCCAAGACGCATTGTTCCAATCATTGAATCCATCATTGGTATCAAAGCGAGACGTTGCCCTATAAATACCTTCAGCAAACAGTGTCGATCTTGACGAGACATCTAAAGACAGGCCAGCTTTTAATTGATACCCCCAAAGAGAGCGATTGAATGCATCATAAGAGAGACCTGCATCAGAAAAGTTTCGCACATCTAAATTTGAATAGCCTATTCCGGCACCGAAGTAAGGCGTCCAACTTTTATGACGCAAAACATCCCAGTATCCGCTTAAGAAAGCTGATTGCTTTCGGGTCTCTCCGCCTGAAACATAGTCAAAATCAACTCCTCTAATATTCGTATAGCCTCGCAATTGACTGGCATCTATGGCATAAGTCACCTCGACTCTAAAACCGTCAAAATCAAGACCGAATCCTAATTCTGCAGATGCACCAGGATTTGTATATTCTTCAAAAGTTCCGGCCTCTCCAGTATTCGATCGGGTTGTTGGATTATTCGCTCCAGCTGCCCCAGTGATATACAGCTTAGGGAAGTCGGCACTGCCCTCTTGAGCAACGGTAGGTAAAGCAGCAACAGAAATAGAAGCAGCCAACAGGCCTAAGGAGAGACAACGCAGCACAGCACAGTATTGAAATAAGGCAACGATGCCTCACTTGTGCTGCTGATACCAGTCGAAGTAGGCAGTTTCAGGTTTGCTGTTTGACCATCCGCTCGTCTCTCCGCTAATGCCCCCTAGACCTATGCAAAGGTCATGCAGGAGTTGCAGTAGGAGGAGCACCTAACCAAGCCGCGCGGTACACCAACTGGGCAAAGTTCTAGCGGATGAGTACTGAGATGGGCTGAGCCCCTAAACAATGATGGAGCTGATCTAGATCAAAATCCAATCCTTACCTGTATGCCAGAAGGATTGTGATACCTGTAACCATTCCTGTAGCCATATCCATAGGCGTAGGCAGGACGAAGTGGTAGATAACCTCCATATCTTCCAATGCTGTAGTTATTACGGCGATATCGATCCCAATCCCGCCGGTCATGACGGATAGCTCGGCGTCTTTCCCTGTTCTCGACACGGCGATGATGTCTGTTGTGGTGATTCCTATGATGGTGATGGTTAGCTTCAACTGCCGGAGCAATGGCCAATGATGTAGCTCCGAGAATTCCAACGAAAGTAATGGAGGTCATCACCATCTTTTGGATGGAGACAAACAGAACACTTGATTGTTTAGCCATCGCTGTCCATTCAATCCAGTCACTTTGACGCAAGGCAGGTGCTCATTGCTACATCAGTGGCAGTCCTTAACCAAAACATAGAATCTGCACACTTGTCAGGCCGACCAGCGCTGGCATAGCTCCAGAGATGAAATGAAAGCAGGTCAATCGAAGAAGGCACCTCAGCCATCTTCGAGTGGGTCGTGGGAAGCGGGAAGAAAACCTTTACAGACATAGAACCCTACATAGTTAGGAAGGGAATGGGATCAGCCAACCAACCAATCAACATAGACTTAGGAGTTCTGATTCTTAAGACACAATTCACTCGTTAGGATGGCTTTGTCAAAAAGTACAAACTAGACAATACGTCCAAAGAGAAGCCTAGAAAGCGTGAATCTTGCGCAGTTTTCTTTGGCCTGATGCCGTGAATGATCGTAACTTTATTGGCAGTTGATTCATGGCATAAAGATTGTCTAGAATGGCACCGAATAGCTTCTATAAGGGTCACCCATACACTTGCTTCACAATATACATGTCAGCGGGCAAGTCGGGGTTAAGTTGAACTGTACGGAAGAATCAGAGCTTGCCTGGATCAAAGCCAAAAACCACGAATCAATAGTCACAGGAATGAAATTGCTGAGCAATCAGATCATGATTGGCATGGTGTTGATCGGTAAAGTCGTAGAAGCTTCTTTAGAGATCGCCTGCTTCACTCGCAAGCTGTACTGACCAGTCTTCATCAAGCAAAATTGTATGCGGGATCAATACAGCTTCTGAGTCAACGCAGATAAGATCACTAGCATCATTCCTACCTCAGATTGGCTGAATGGGTGAAGATGCTTGAGCATCAAAAGCACCAACAAGAAAGAGTCCTTGCGGAACGGCGATGGAGCACTTGATAATCACGTCACTTTTCTCAGAGAAGTTATCCTTAGCTCCAGAGCAGCTAACTCCAGCTGTTGCCAGGAATCACATAAAAAAAGACAAAGGTTCTCTAAGCCTCTGTCTTTGGAGTGCTGGAGTTACCAACTCTCAATAAATTTATAACACAGATTGCGCATGTGAGGTCAACAGATAAATACTCTTAGATGCATTTTTACTTTATCACTTAATCAGCAAAAAGCAGAGGCACTTCAATCCTCTGCCTGGACGTGTGAAGTGGAACCACTGCTCCCCTGCGTTGGCTCCTTTTCAAGATGGCTCTTGAATCGTTGACTGACCTTGGAACAGCGATGAGCCGCACAACATCAACTGCCTCTGCCGACGAAAGACCTCACGCCGACGTCACTAGATGGATTGACTGGATTATGAGATTATCGTGGTGCGGATCATGGCTCAAATTGAGCATGTATCATCAAAATGTGCTTTTCAAGTGATCCATCATTCTTGCCGCAGCGGCGTTGGACTGAATGGATAGAGAATTTGGGGGTGAGGTCAAAAACCGCCCATTTGTTTTTGATGCACATCAAAATTGCGCCAAAGTGAGAGCCTGTCGGCTTCTCGCAGGGAGCGTTGGCTCATTGGCACTGCGCAAGGGGGCCGTTCTCAGCATTGAATTGTGACTCAGCAATCTTGCTAAGCATGCGCTCTGAATCTGTTAATTCACTGAGCTGAAGAATCTCCTCACCTTGCGAACCAACAACGTCTAACAGCTTTGATTCCACCTACATCCCCGTCAAAGGAGGCCGAAATCCCCTTAGATGCTCCGAAAACAGCGGAATCGAGCCGTGGCTTTACCTTTCGTTACAAATTTGCTAAGATTCGTAACAAGCGTTTCAACCACCTCTCGATGACCGACTATTCAACCGCCATCTTTGGCTTGATCACCTTCACTGCAGTCGTCTCCGCTGCTGTCGTTTACATCCTTGCCCAGCCTTCCGACCTGCCTGTCGTCAAGAAAGCAAAAGCTGCTCAAGATTGAGGCTTAGGCAAAAATCCCTACTGGATAAACCATGAATACTCAAGATCTGCTCGTACTCCTTGTAAGCTTCGGTACCGCATGCTTCGCGCTCAACATCTATAAATTGAATCAAGAACAACGGGATCAGTTTTAGATCATCGCTAATAAGGTCGGTCTTCAATGAATCCCTGAAAGGCCTGTATGAACGGAGATATTTTCTAGGTGTTGGGTTACACCGCCTGAGAAGATCATCCTGAGGTGATTTACATCGAAGTCATCGTCTCAATCGTGAGCGAACTGAAGATATTAATCAAATAACTTTTTTCATGGAGGGAGATTTAGCAAGGATGTCCATGATGATGTTTCATCCAGTAAAAATTCCCAATCCCTCTCATTCATCACTAGGACAACACTTGTAGGAACCACTTACCTCTGTTGACGCAAACTATACGAACACGTGGCGATCGCGTTGTGGGCGATGAGGCGTCCGCCACGGAAGACGCCATCACCATGGCCGAGTCAAGAAATAGTCATACGTCTGGATCAGATCTTTCCAAATCTAGAGCAATCAACATAAAGATCAGTTAGCGCATCCCATTGAATCAGAAATGATCCCTTCTTTCGTTGATTGGAGCGGTTCCGAGAGGTCAGGACAGCAGGGGAGTGCATAGGCCAAACGATTCATGGATCTGCTGCCAAAAGTTGGCAAGCATCCTGGACAAAAACCTTTGATCAGGCGACACCTGCGTGTGGCTGCTCATATAAGTCCTTCAGTTGGTCCAGTTCGGCCCTCAAATATTGAATCTCTAACCAGTCTGTAGAAAGCTCAATAGCAAGTTCCAGCCGCTCAATCTGACGCTTAAGAAGCAAGGACATCAGTCAAGGAATCGATTTCAATATCAAACCACTCTCTTAAGGAGATGCAACCCCGCAACGCCAGAAAACAAGCAAACGCAGGGAATTTGGCCATAAGAAGGACCTCCAAACCCTTGCGAACCAGGAAAGTCTTTTCTTCACTCTCTACGACTGCTGAAATGAGCGTTTCTTTGCTGACTGCTCATCACGTGTGAGGTATACGTGGATAACGAGAAAGCGGGCAGAGTGTTCTGTATAGAAAAGCTACAGAATTCAAAATCACATGCCGCTTTGTATCCCCTCGAACAACTAAAAGGGAGACATTATTGCTATGAAGATCATGTAGCAACAGCTACAAACAACGTTCACCTCATTGACATGAGGCGCAGACTCGCCAGGCCACGGAACGGGGACCTGGATTTCTGAGGAACCCAAAATGACTCTCACCTATCGCGGCAAAAAGTACGTGCAGATCCAAGGTGCTGGTTTCGATTCATCGAAGAAAGCACTTCTGACCTACCGCGGCATTCCCTATGCAAAGTGATCTCAATTGATCACAACGAAGGCCCCCTTCTCTAAACCGTGGGGGCTTTTTTTATTGAGTCTTAGCGGTTTAGACCCTACCTGAATTCATCCACATCGATTGAACTCCATTGTGGAATCATGGCTGAAGACCGAAGCAATCTCGACATTCACTTCAATCTCATAGCCAAGCCAGGGATAAACAGACGAAAATGCTATCGGCCTGAGCAATTGCAGGATCCATTCACTCACTGACAGAGTGGAATCGGTTGCTCAACCAATGGCAGTGAGTGTTATACAGATTATTTTTTTGGATAACCTCCAAACTATTCAAAAGCGAGTTTTACATTGAGCTGCATGGATTTGTAGCTCTCTTGCAAAAGCATTCGTTGATGGGTTGTAAGCATAGGGAGCCTTATTCCCTGAGTTCAGCGTGCCTGCAGAGCAATCAAAGCTCTTTTGATCGATCTCAAATCGAAAGTTCTCCACTTTGAATCCAGGTTGTTCTTCTGGAACTTGCTGTTGAATTTCAATAGGGGGCATGGGAGGAGCAGGGGGACCGGCAAGAAGCAAAGCAGCTGGCAGCCCATTCATCATGATGCCTCCAAGTCCCATCAAATATTGAATATAGGGTTTTGCCAAGGTAAGAATCATCTCAACGAATCCTGGGGCCTTGAGTCACCTGGAGGGTATATCGGCCTGTACGAGTAAACGTGAGTGGGATGCTATTGATGCGAATAAAAGTCTTGCCTTGATTCCTTTCTAAGAAAGTGAATGCCCAGTTCTTGGAGTCCACAGTGACATTCCCACCTGACTGACGGAAATCACAAGGAAAGTTTTCTACAGGAGTGTCAATGCCGCCGTAACGAATGAGACGACACTGGGAGGGAACGATCTCGGCCCTGGATGGCACGACAAAGGTTGCAAGAGCAAAAACTGCTGCAGTGAATTGAACGCGGATCATGGGTATGCGCCTCCTTCCGATCATCCGAAATCGTATCTTGTAAGCCTATGAGAGCGTAGTTTTGTCACTAAAAACATCACACCTAGGGAAAGGTGCGGGCGGTTGAAAGGGTGTGGCTGAGCAGTGCGCAGAACTATGAATTGCGTGCGACCTTCATCCCATTCAGTTGCAGTGGCCACATCAATTCTTATTAATCCTTTGATCATGTTCCACATTTTTCAAGAAGTCTGTTCATCTCCACAGCCATTACAACAATGTTAGTCCTGCCTCTGCAATGACAAATATAATACTCCTCAAGGAACGATTGATCGATTGATCAGCCCTGCTTTGTACGATTCTAATCAAGCATGTTGGCATCACCACAGAGCAGAAGATGCAAGTCATTCACGAATCTTGCGCTGCACGTCAGCTCGCTCCAATCAACTGCGAACCATTGATTCAATGCAGATGGAGTGAATCCCGTATGCATCCCTATGCTGTCATTATAGTTTAGTCCTTCATGCTCACTGATTAACTGTTCAAGCATACGTATTACACCAACCAAATCACAAATGGATTACTCTCAAAAAATAACTGTGCGTGCCACCATCACGGTGAATTTGAATGTGCCCGAGCTTCAAAGCAGGGAACAACTCAATCTATGGATCAAGTCGGATGCAGCTCGCATTCACTTCATTGACCATTTGAAACCTGCGTCATTTGACGACCTGGAAGTGGTAAAAGCAGCATCAGAAGCAGACTTCGTGAGCTAACAACTGCTCCTTGAGACAGTCTTGAGCAAGGTAACACTTACGTATGTCTATCAGCACGACAAAAGCAATAGGGCACCATGCCAACAGACTGGGGCTTCAGTGTTCCAAATGCAGGTCATGGCTGAGTACACACACACCATTGGGTAAACAAAATCCATTGATGAGTGTCGAGGAAGCTCGACAGTTACTTTTAAAGGCTGAGATGAGAAAGGCGATAGCAGATGAGGCGATTGATGAGATCACCAATGACCAGGATCCCTCCAAGAAGTTAGACAGCCTCAAGTTCTATGCAGATCACTTTGTTGAAGAAATGACTGACGCCTTAGAAGATGGATCCGTAGTTATTCAAGAAGTCGAAACTGAAAAACGTTAGCGTGGCTTCATGAATAAGCGAATAACCGTTATCGACAACAAGTGCAAATCATTAGGGATTCAGCAGATTCACTCATCACAAACTTCTCCTCCAAAGAACGAAGGGTACAATCGTTATTAACATCAAAACACTATATACAGCTGAAGGAAGACTGAAGCGACTCAATCCTCCTTGCAAAAGTTCTTCACTGATCAACGAACCAACAACAATGCCAATCGTTCCATTTTGAAAACCAGCCTCTACAGACAGCGAGGTAATCTGTGCTTTCTTTAAGCTCAGCAAATGACCAACCGCTAAACCTACGATTAGCATTAAAAGATTGAGCAGAAGCAACACTGGTCCGAGCACTGGAAGGTAAGCGATAAAAACATCCCACTGACCAATCAATACTCCGATCAAGACTGCAACAAACAAAACATTTGCCACTTGACTACTTGGCAACTGCCAGCGAACCGCAAGATTTGGGGTCCACTGGCGAATCAAGACACCCAAAAGAACAGGAAGTGTTGCCAATGAAAAGACTTTTAAGCTTAAAGGGAGTATTGACAATCCAATCTCTTGCTGTGGGATAAAAATTGGTGCTGCGATGCTCAAAACAAGAGGGAGAGTTGCAGCTGTAACAAGACTGGCCAGTGCGGTATAAGAGATTGAAAGGGCTACATCTCCTCGAGACAGCTTAGTGACAAGACTTGATGTGATACCTCCAGGACAGCAACTCAAAATCATAACTCCAAGAGCGAAATCACCTTGCACACTAAAGATCCTCAGCAATACAAAAGCAATGAGTGGAAGCATTAAAAGTTGAGCGATTGCGCCAGCAATCAAGGCTTTTGGCTGATGAAGTGCAACTCCAAAGTCTTGTGGTTTCAGGGACAGTCCCAATGAAAACATGATGAAAGCGAGACTCCCAGTCAAAAGAAGTTCGATCAAAATTCCAGAGGCGACATAACAACCAACAATAATGCATAGTCAAACTCGTTCATTAGAACCGTTCCCCGTTACCAAGAAGAATCCCATAATTATAAAATTTCAGGTATTAAATCAAGAAGTTCCACAAGACACGAGACGAATCATTCTCCACTATTTGACTAACCATTGAGCAAGACTTGGCATTTCGCAGTGCGCATGAGCCCGACCATACTGAACAGAAGCAATAAGTGTCTCAATGAAAGCTTTCAAATGGCTATTCAGAGCATGCATTCCAATTCATTTAGAAGAGCATTTTTAAAATGAGTAGAAACGCAGCGTGCTGTTTGGGAGAATCGTCCAAATTGATTGCTCAACGTGGCGATTTTCGATCAATCCACTCCCTTCATGCTTCTGGCACGCATCCATGTCAAACCGGGCTGCGTCGATCAATATCTGGAACTCGCCCGGATCACTGACAAAGCGGTTCAGTCGTCCGAGCCTGGCATGCTTCATCACACCTTTGATCAAGATCCGGACGACCCACAAGCGTTTGTCTGGTCAGAAGTTTATGCAAATGACGATGCATTTACGGCTCACGTCTCCAACCCACCTGTTCAAGAGTACTTGCAAAAGCATGCTGAACTTGGCGATGGCTTCAGAATTGAGGTTTATGGAACTGTCGGCGATGACTGCAAAAAGCTGATGGAGTCCTTCGGACTTCCCCTCAAGATTTATCCATCAAAGCTGGGTTACAGCAGAGTTTGATAAAACCAATCATGCGCTTCTTAAGACTTAAAACGAATGCAATAGATCCGTCTTTTCCTAATCCCCAATAGTCACAATTGCTTCTTTATTTTTCCACCAAACCCAATCTCGAATCGGGGGTGTATCGCGGAGCTGCTCGCGCGTAAGGCCAAGCCTTAATTTCATCGATGCTCCCAGGAGTACGTCCAACATTTCTTCGCCATTGGCACACCGAGCAAGAGCCTCATTGGTGCGTTGGGCTCCATCCAGGGCATTCACGAGCAGGCTTACGCGACGAGCCACTGGCAATGATCGTGGGTCCACACCGTGTTCTCAAGGCCCATCAGAGTAAGCATTTTCACGCATCGGATTCGCACAAGTCAAGGGAATTAATGTGATGAGGCCATCTGTTGCCTGGCATGTCATCCCTCACCTGCAACCACTGGTTGGTCGGTGACGTACATGGCTGTTACCAGCCACTGCAGCGGTTACTCGGCGTCTTACCGAAACATGATCACGTCGTGTTTTGCGGAGATGTCATCAATCGTGGGCCCGATACCGCCTCAACCATGCAGCTGGTTTGGTCATTGGTCACGGCTGGACGGGCCACCTGGCTGCGGGGAAATCATGAGCAGGCTCTCCTACAGAGCCTCAGCGATCCTGAGCTCAACAGTGCCAACCCATGGCTGCCGCGCTTACAGCAGCTCCCTACCGTTTTTCGGGGACATGGCTGGGTGGCAACTCACGCAGGATTTGATGCGGCAGGTCATCCCGACCTGACCATTCGTGAACCCTTCTGGGAGCATTACGACGGAAGCCATGGACTTGTGGTGATTGGTCATACCCCTCGACCGGAAGTGGAACGTCATGGACAAATCGTGATGCTGGATACGGGTGCGGTGTATGGAGGACAACTTTCGGCGTATTGCCCCGAGACAGAGGCTGTTATCCAAGTCGAGGGAATTCAGAAGACAACGGCTGCTCCGCGAAACAGGATGGCCCCATTGCAGCAGGCAGTGCCTTGCTAACGGTCTACCGCAGCAATCGCACAGAGTTTCTTGCAACGCTTCTGGCACAGACGCTGACGCTTGACCCCCCAGGTCCGTTTGAAGAGCTGGAGATTGTGGTCAACACTTGGCCCACAAGCCGATGGCTCGGAGAGCAGCTTGCCAAAGCCAATGGCATCAGCGCTCTTGTGCGTTTTCCCTTTCCTGGATCGCGCTTACGTCAACTGGTGCGCTGCATTTTGGATCTCGATCCAACGAGCGAAGATCCTTGGCGTGCAGAACGACTGGTTTGGTCTGTTTTAAACGTTCTCCCCAGTCTTCTCGACCATCCCACAGCTGAAAGCCTGAAGCTCTGGTGGGAGCAACACGCAAGCGTTTCTGGACGTCTCAATCGTGATCACTGGCAACTGGCCCGCTGCCTCGCCGATGCTGTGGACGACTACGCCCTCTACCGACCGCAGGAGCTGAGCCAATGGATTGAGGGCCACGGAGACGCCGACCTGCCCGCTCAGCTGCAATGGCAACCACAGCTCGTTCGTGCCCTTGCAGCACTCCTCCCCTGTGATCCTTTTGGTCTTCAAGTGCAAAAGGCGATTCAACGTCTGCGGGCAGGTGATGTTTCAGCCGCCGCGCTACCGCCTCAATTGCGCCTGTTTGGCATCAGCAATCTCGCCCCAGTGCAGATAGAACTCCTACAAGGCCTCTCGGGGCTAATGGCGATCGAGCTTTACCTGCTGACACCTTGCCCTGAGCTGTGGCAACGCTCCGAACAGAGAAGACAAACGCTCGGACAAGCCTGGAACACTCCACCCGATGGGCCCTGGCTCTTGGAATCGCCAAGACTGGAAGCGATTTTGGGACGCATGGGGGCTGAATTTCAGTTGCTTTTAGAAGGCAACGGCGATTGCTTTCTCGGCCAATGGGATCAGGGAGATCTCTTTGCCGCGCCCATTCAGATCGCTGCATCCGAACAGCGGCCAGCGACGCTCCTGGAGCAAGTGCAACAACAGCTGGTGGATGGAAGCGCACCATCCCTCAACCCTGTTGATCAAGACAACTCATTGCGCTTTTTGGCCTGCGCAGGACCCTGGCGAGAGGTCCAACTGGTTCGGGATCAGATTCTGCAATGGCTGGCCTCTGATTCAAGCCTTGAGCCACGAGATGTCTTGGTGATGACTCCGGATGTGGAGCGCTACGCCCCGCTCCTCAGCTCCGTCTTCGGTGATCACGATGCCACTGGGATAAGCATTCCCTGGCGACTCACCGACCGAAGCCAACAGAGCTCTCCTGGACTGAGCCAAGGGTTTATGGCTCTTTTGAAGCTGGCCAGTGAGCGCTTCACGGCATCCGGCCTCGAGGCACTTCTCGCTAACCCCGCCCTTCAGGTCCTCCAAGGGATCACGGCGGCGGATGCCGTGCGAATCACCCAGTGCCTCCAGCAAACGGGCTTCCGTTGGGGGGTGGATGGCAAGGAGCGTGGAGGCGATGACACCCATAGCCTGAGCTGGTGTCTTGATCGCTGGCTGCTTGGTCTCGTGCTGCCTGAAGAGCCAGGTCTCGCTCCGGGAGGCTGTGCCCCCTTCCAGGGAGGTCTCACCATTCAGCAGCTTGAACAATGGTGGCCGCTTCTGGATGGACTAGCGCAATGGATCATTCGGCTACGTCAACCCCACAGTCCCAGCGCCTGGACCACACAGTTGAATCAGCTTCTCCAGCATCTGTATGGGGATGGAGGGGACTGGGCCTGGGAGCAACAAGCGATCGTCGAAGCACTCGACAGGATGCAGCAACAGGCATCTGAGTGCACTCTTGATCTCGATCTTTCCGTTGTGGTCTCCATTCTTGATGAGGCCCTCTCCGCCGATAGCGGTCGTTTTGGCCACCGCAGTGGTGCCCTCACGATCAGCGCCCTAGAGCCGATGCGAGCAATTCCCCATCGGCTGATCGTGCTGATGGGGCTTGATTCGCAAAGCTTTCCACGTCAGCAGGAACGCCCTGGCTTTCACCTCCTGGAACAGCAGCGCCGACTCGGCGATCCATCAAGCACAGATCAAGACCGTTACGTGCTGCTGGAGGCTTTGATGTCGGCGCGACAACATCTCCTGATTAGCTGGAATGCACGCGATGAGCGCAAGGGCGAAGAGCTTCCCCCTTCGCCTCCGGTCCAACAATGGCTCACCTTGCTCAACGAGCAACTCACGCCCGAACAGTTCGAGCGCGTGGTGTTGGAGCAACCCGCGAATCCCTTGGATGCCCGTAATTTTCTCGTCAATCGTGCCGGTTCAGCCTTCAGTTGTGATCGTCACCACCTCGAAGCCAGGCTCAATCTCGATCGCCGCGATTATCAGCGCTCGAGCAACAGCGCCCTGGGCTTAGCCCACCCCCTGAGCTGGACTGCAGGTGCCCCCTCTGAGGGTTTCGACTCAGACGCCATCAATCGTTGGCTTGAGGCTCCCCAGCGCTATTGGCTCAAAGCGCGGGGATTGGAGACACGGGAGTGGTCCACCCCCGTGGAAGACCTTTCAGCGCTCGAACTCGAAGAGCGGGAACGTCAATCTCTTTTAAATCAGTCTTTTCTCGATCAGCTCGACTGGCTGGCGACGGATTCGAGCTTGATCTGGGACCACGCCCTTCCTGGCGAATGGAGCACACAGCTTCGCGGCCAAGGGATGCTTCCGCCTGGCGCAGCAGGCCAACTGGCGGCCAATCGCCTTGAGCAGCGCTGGCAAAACCTGCAACAAACGCTGTTGCGACTCGGGCCTCTGCACTGTGATTTGATCCGCTCAGAGACCGAGTCACGCTCCGTGCTCAGGGCTGGGACAACCACGGTGTTGGTCAGCGCAGGCCGGCTTCAGTCGCGCACGGCACTTGGCGGATGGTTCACCCACCTCATCCAGCAAGCGGCGGGAGTGTCCACCCCAACGGCTGTGATCAGTCGATGTGACAGCAGCACCAAGGCTGATCACTTTCAACTAGCCCTTCACTGGCAACCATTGGATGCAGACAGAGCGAAGGAGCTTCTCTTGTCTCTCCACACTCTCGCGGCCGCAGGAGCTGAATCGTGCTGGCCGGTGCCGCCTGCCAGTGGGTTGGCGAGGGCCCTCATGTGGCACAAAGGTCTTGACAAAGCAAATCGAGCGTTTGAAAGCCGTTGGGATGGTGGATTCGCTGGCATGGGGGAGCGGGCACGGGCAGAGATGCAGCTTTGTTTTGGCGACCACTTCGAAGCGGACCATTTTTTAACAGCGGCCTGTTTTGAGGAGGCATTTCAAGCGTTGTATGCGCCGATGTTGGAGGTGCAACGGCCATGAGCAGCCGTTTCCAACCCAATCAATACCCCCTTGAGGCAGGAGTTCGTCTCCTTGAGGCCAGTGCTGGAACGGGAAAAACCTTTGCTTTAGCCCACCTGGTCCTACGGCTAGTCACAGAGCGGAAGCTGAACCTCAAAGAGCTTTTAGTTGTCACCTTCACAGAAGCCGCCGCTGCGGAATTGCGTGAACGCATTGGTCGTCGTCTCAACGACGCACTCCAAGCGCTGCTCCAAAGCCAAACCAACAACTCCGCCTCCCAAACCGACTCCCCACCCACAGATGCAGTGATGGAGGAGTGGCTAACCCTCCACGGGCAAGATCCCAACACCCGTCGAACAATCGCCAGCAACCTGCTGGAAGCACTGGAAGGGCTGGAACGTGCCGACATCACCACCATCCATGGCTTCTGCAGGCGCAGCCTTCGCCGACAAGCTCTCCAGAACGGCACGGCCATTGAGGTTTGTCTTGAAAATGACAGCCAGCATCTGTGCCAGGAGGTGGCCTACGACTACTGGGAACAACAAGTGTTGGCCCTGCCTCCCGACGATGTCTCAGGGCTATTGCATGCCGGTCTCTCCGCTGATCAGTTGAGCCATGCCCTCAGTCGCTTGGACAGCGATTGCGCTGTTCGGATCGCCGGTACTGAAGGATCAGACGACCTAGAGCGTCCCTTGATCGATTGCTTTAACCAGTGGCTGCAATCGAGCTGGACTGTGTTCGAAGCGGAATGGAACGCAAGCGGACACACGCTGGAAACGGCCCTTCGCGACTGCTCAACGGATTGGCGAAGCCAAGGCCAAACCGACACCAAGCCCTACTCACCGAAACCGAAAAAGGATCGCGCCAACGAACTCAGCAGCTGGGTTTCCCACCAAAAAGATACGCATACGTTACGCATCAGTTACGGCGACGTGCGAAGTCAGAGCCTCCTTGGCGACTACTTCCATCCCGGATGTTTCAGCAAAACAGCTCGCCGCTGCAGTGAACCCAATCCAAGCCTTCCACAACCAACCCTGCAAAAAGCCATTGCAGCTTTGTGGGATGGACCAGCTGAGAAGGCTTGGCGACATGCGCTCAACCACGGACTCCAGACCCTGGCCGCCCGCCGAGCACAACAGGGCGTGATCAGCTTTTCTGGATTACTCGATGCCCTTGATCCGCTAGCGACCGAGACCGAACCTCAACGCTGGCTAGCCCCGATTCAGCAGCGCTACCGCGTGGCTCTGATCGACGAATTTCAAGACACGGATCCACTGCAGTGGCGCCTGCTCCAAGCCTGCTTTGCGACGCCAAACCATCTCTTGCTGATGGTGGGTGATCCCAAGCAAGCGATCTACCGCTTTCGAGGAGGAGACCTCAACACCTACAAGCAAGCCCGGCAACGGGCTGATCGAATCGACAATCTCCTCGACAACAGGCGTACAACCCCGTCCCTGATGGAGGCGATGAACCAATGGATGGCACCAGGCCTCAGCCTCTCGAACCTCGAGGTGCCGCCTGTCACGCCCTGTGCGAGCGCCCTTCCCTTGAACCTCCCGGATGGTGAGCAGCCTCTCCAGCTCATCGATTTACAGCGCGATGACTCCGACACCCCACCCACCCGCACAGCACTCGAATCGACCATTCCGCCCCTGGTCGCCTGCCAAGCCCTCCAACTGCTGGACAGCGATCCATCTCTGACCCCATCAGATCTTTGCGTTCTTGTCAGCCGTCATCGACAAGCCGAAGCGGTACGCGAACAGCTCGCGCAAAGAGGCCTCCCCAGCCGACTCGTGAGTCCTGGGGATGTCCTCAGCACCACGGGCGCGGATGAGCTGCAACATCTTCTCGATGCCCTCAGCACACCCGCCGATGGCGGACGCTTGCGGCGACTCGCCTGTTCCGCCCTGATGCAATGGACAAGCCATCAATTGCAGGACGCCGAAACCAACGGTGATCTCGACCGACTCGCCGGGCAACTTCGCAACCTGCAGGACGGCCTCCCTTTCCTGGGTTTGCTCGGCTGCTTATCCCAAATCCTCGAGGGACGAATGCTCGCTGACCTCTCCAGCCGCGGGCGCTTGTTAGGCGACATCCAGCAATGTGCGCGACTGGTGCAAGACGCCATGCATCGACAAGGCCTCGACCTGGGCAGCGCCGCTGATTGGCTGAGACGACAGCGCTTACAACCGATCGAACCCACCCCTGACATCAGGCAGCCCCACAGCGATTTAGCGGAAAGCGCGGTGGCCGTTGTCACCGTGCACCGAAGCAAAGGCCTGCAGTACCCAGTGGTGATCTGCCCCTATTTATGGCAAGCACCAGCTCAGGGCAAAGGGCCTCTTTGGCGTACCCCCCCCAATGATCCAGAGGGGACCTGGCAAGTTGCGCTCAACCCCCATTGGGGGCAGGGACAAAAGGCCGCAGAACGACATCAAGACGACAGTGCTGCAGAAGCAGAGCGACTGGCCTATGTGGCCCTAACCCGTGCGGAGCGCCATCTCGTGGTCTTTTGGGTCGCCGCTGCGGGACAGGAGGCCAATCCTCTCGCGAACTGGGTCAAGGAGCTTTCCATGCTCGAAAAACCCCTTACGAGTCGCCACTTACCAGCAGAGACCACAACCCTGCCATTCTGGCGTCCAGCTCCGAGGCTTGAGACCTTGCAGTTGTCGGACGTTCCTCAACGCACTCTCGACCGCAGCTGGGGTCGAAGTAGCTACTCCGCTTGGATCTCCGCTCAGAACGGACATCACAAGCCAGCCCCAACTGATCCACGCAACCTCGAAGAAGGACGCGACATCGATGCTGTAGCCGATACGGAAGCCCCCGAAAGCCCAGCGGATTCAGCGGATCAAAACGGCCCTCTTGCAGAGTTTCCAAAAGGTCCGGGTGCGGGCGATTGCCTGCACAGAATCCTGGAACAGGTGAGCTTTCAAGGTCCTGCAGACCAAGCTCCCAATCAGGTTGTCGTGACTGAAGAGCTTGGCCGAGCCGGAATCGACCTCCAATACTGCGATGCCGTGATCACAGCGCTCAACACTTTGCTGATGGCACCCCTAGGCGGCCCTCTCCAAGACTTGACACTGTCCGATTTGAGCGCTGGGAGGCGTCTTCACGAGCTCAGCTTTGACCTACCCGTAGCCCAGCAAGGCAAGCCAGTGCGCTCCGCAGGTTTAGCCCATGCCTTTGAAGCAGACAGCGACCATCGTTTTGGTCAGAGCTACGCGCAAAGTTTGCGCCAGCTCGACATTCGCAGTCGGGGGTTTCTCACCGGATCGATCGATCTGGTGTTCACCGATGGGGAGAATCCCGCGACAGCCAGGTGGTGGGTAGCGGATTGGAAAAGCAATTGGATTGGTGAACGGGACGACTCTGG
The DNA here is from genome assembly GCF_047302735.1 of Synechococcus sp. Cu2B8-bc1011. NCBI lineage: Bacteria > Bacillati > Cyanobacteriota > Cyanophyceae > Synechococcales > Synechococcaceae > Synechococcus > Synechococcus sp. Cu2B8-bc1011. The sequence continues at coordinate 1,552,354 of NZ_CP138915.1, read as the reverse complement.
CCGTGGCATCGCCTGCGGACCGCGGCACTACAGCCAAGCCGCGATGGAGGAACAAATGCTCTCCCATCACTATCCGCTGCAGGCTCATCTCTATCTTTTGGCCCTGGATCGCTACCTGCGCTGGAGGCTCGATGGATACGACCCCGAACGCCATCTCGGCGGCTACGCCTATGTGTTTTTGAGGGGCATCAGCCCCGAAGGAGGCTCAGGCGTCGTAATCGAGCCTGCACCTTTAAAGCGAATCCGCCGACTGGACCACTGGCTTGAGGGGTTGTCGTAATGCAATCTTCAGCATCGGATGTTCTTGTTGCCCTTCACCGTGGGGTGCTCGCCACACTTCAACGGCGCATGCCGCCGGAGCAAAGCAGTGAACCACTCTTCGAGCTCATACGAGCACTCACAACTGCCCTGAGCAGAGGCGACATCTCACTTCAACTCCACGACGGCGCCGAGGTTCCAGAGGGGATCGAAACAGATGGCTGGCCCCTGCTTCACCGGGAAGCCTTAGTGGCTAGTGGATGGCTGGATGGTGACCAAGCGGTTTTAGTCCTGAATCACAACACCCTGTCGTGGCGTCGCTGGCAAGCAGCCATGCAAGAGCTCGAACTCGAACTTCTGCGCCGCTGTTTCCAGGCTCCAATCCATGCAACAAACCAAGACGCCGCGATCAGCCACCCGTCCAAGAACAACGATCTCAGTGCTGAACAGCAAGCGGCTGTCCGTGCCATCGATCGCTACGGCGTGGTTCTGCTCAGCGGAGGTCCAGGAACCGGTAAAACGAGCACGGTGCAGCACATGCTGCTCCGTGCCTACGAGAAGCAACCCAAGCTTCGAGCCCGGCTTGCCGCTCCCACAGGCAAGGCCGCACGTCGCCTCCAAGACGCCATTCGCAGCAACCCAATCACCGCAGCCTTGCCCTGCACCACTGTTCATCGTTTGCTTGAAGCTCGCCCTGGAGGCTTTGGCCGTCACCGACGCAATCCGCTAGAGCTGGACCTACTCATCGTCGATGAAATGTCGATGGTGGATTTAGAACTAGGCCGTGCCCTGTTGAGTGCACTGCCAACCCATTGCCAACTGATCTTGGTGGGAGATAGTGCTCAGCTACCACCGATTGGTGCAGGAGCCGTTTGGCAGCATCTCCAGGAACCTGATCAAAACAAGCGTTTCAAGGATGGGGCCATCACCCTTACAGAGGTCTATCGCAATCGAGGTGCTCTCGCTCAGATGAGTGCAGTGCTCCGTGATCAAGGCTTGAAACCGTTCTGGTCACAACTCAGCTCGTTGCCCAAAAACTCCAATATCACCGTTCATTATTCCCAAACAAGGCAGATCCCTGAAGCTGTGCATGCTGCACTCACTCAGCATCTTGACCATCTCAAGGACAAAGCGAGCGCACTAGGGATCAATGCTCATGGGCAACCCGATCAACAACAAGCCCAAGAGCTCCTCAACATCCTTGATACCTCGATGGTGCTCTGCCCCCGTCGACGGGGGCCATGGGGCGTTAATGCCGTCCACCAACACTTGCTCAATAGCTCTGAACCTCAGCGCTGGCCCTCTGGTCTGCCAGTGCTTTGCAGTGAAAATCAGCCGGAACTCGGACTCGCCAATGGAGATCTTGGGGTCATGGTCGGCGAGGGGGTTCAGCAGCGGGCCCTGTTTCTCTGCAGCGACCCCTCTGGCGACAGTCGACATGCGCTTTACCATCCCGCCCGTCTTCGGTCCTTAGAGCCAGCTCTCGCACTCACAATTCACAAGGCTCAGGGCTGCGAGATGGACAAAGTGATGCTGCTCTGGCCGACTCTCGACGATCGCCAAAGCAGCGCGCTTCTGTACACAGCAATCACCCGCGCTAAACAGCAAGTGCTGTTATTTGCAGACCCAGCAGCGTTGGCTCTAGGCCGCTGCACCACAATCTTGGCATCCTGAGGATCAAAGCAACGACGGGGACGCTTAGGTGAGCGAAATCGAGAGAGTGATTCGCCCTTGGGGCTGGTACGAAGATTTAGGCAGTGGCCAGGGTTACAAGCTCAAAAGATTGCTGATACGGCAAGGACAACGCTTGAGCCTTCAACGCCATCAACACCGAAGCGAAAACTGGACGGTGGCAAAGGGAAGTGGGGAGCTGTTTTGCCAAGGCCAATGGTCGAATGTTTTAGCCGGAGACACCCTGCACATCCCCAAAGGAGCCATCCACCGTGCTTCGGGTGGAGATGGAGACCTAGTGATCATTGAGGTCCAGCACGGATCGATCCTTGAAGAAAGCGATATCGAACGCTTGGAGGATGACTTCGGCAGAGTGTTAAGATAAATTTTCAACCTTTAATCGAAAGGTAAGCAATACAGCGCGGCTCATGCCGATTGGACGTTGCAAGCCTGATTTAAAGGATTAATCAGGCAATTGCCTTTCAAGAATGACCAATACACCAGCTCAGGACGCAGGGTCCTGTTCAGTGGATCTCAGCATGTCTGAGATTTCCGACGCCACCGCATCGGAAACCTCCGAAGCGGTCTTTACAACGGTGATTGAGAGCGTAGAAGAGCCCAAAGCCCCCTCTGGATTTGCGGAGTTTGGCTTCAGTGAGGCACTCCTCAAAACACTTGCTGACAAGGGATATAAAGAACCCTCACCCATCCAAAAGGCGGCCATCCCAGAGCTCATGCTCGGACGCGATCTGGTAGGCCAAGCTCAAACCGGAACCGGAAAAACAGCCGCCTTCGCCCTCCCTTTGCTGGAACGATTGCAAGGCGACAGCCCACTCCCAAGCGTGCTTGTGCTGGCGCCGACCCGCGAACTAGCGATGCAAGTAGCGGAAGCATTCAAGGCCTATTCCGCTGGGCATCCCCACCTCAATGTGCTGGCGATCTATGGAGGGTCCGATTTCCGCTCCCAAATCAACGCTTTGAGACGTGGTGTTGACGTTGTCGTGGGAACGCCTGGTCGCGTCATGGATCACATGCGACAAGGAACCCTGAATACAAGCGGATTGCGCAGCCTTGTCCTCGACGAGGCCGATGAAATGCTTCGGATGGGCTTCATCGACGATGTGGAATGGATCCTCGAGCAACTACCCGAAGAGCGTCAGGTCGTGCTGTTTTCAGCGACGATGCCCAACGAAATACGCAGGCTTTCGAAGCGCTACTTGCGTGAACCTGCAGAGATCACGATCAAAACGAAGGACAAAGAAGCACGTCGGATCCGCCATCGCTGCATCACCATGCAGAACTCGCACAAGCTCGAGGCACTCAACCGTGTGCTTGAAGCGGTGACGGGCGAAGGGGTGATTATTTTTGCCCGAACCAAGGCAATCACACTCACGGTTGCGGAATCCCTAGAAGCCGCCGGTCACGACGTGGCAGTTCTCAACGGAGATGTGCCCCAAAACCAACGGGAACGCACCGTGGAACGTCTTCGCAAAGGAACCGTCAACATTCTGGTGGCCACCGATGTTGCAGCTCGCGGTCTCGATGTTGACCGCATCGGTCTCGTCATCAACTACGACATGCCGTTCGATAGTGAGGCCTACGTCCATCGCATCGGTCGTACAGGCCGCGCTGGACGCAGCGGCGATGCCATCCTGTTCATCACACCCAGGGAGCGCAGGTTCGTTGGCAATCTCGAACGCGCTGTGGGACAGGCCATTGAGCCGATGGACATCCCTAGCAATGCTGAAATCAACCAGAGTCGTCTTGACCGTCTTCGCACCCGCCTGAGCATTGAAGCCACCAGCGAAGACAAGCCCGAGGAAGAAACTGCCCTACTCCAGGAGCTCATCCAAAGAGTGGCCCAAGAGCTTGAGGTAGAGCCAGGTCAACTCACTTTGGCCGCCATGAGGTTGGCCGTTGGCGAAGGCCCCCTATTGGTACAAGGCGATGAAAGCTGGCTGAAAGCTCCACTGCGCAACGACCGCCGAGATGATCGACGCGGGGATCGAGGCAACGACCGCGGCAGGCGACCAGAGCGAGCATCACGCCCGCCAGAAGATGACATGGAACGCTTCAGGGTTGAAGTCGGTCATCGCGATCGCGTCAAACCCGGCAATCTCGTTGGAGCCATTGCCAACGAATCAGGATTAGAAGGACGAATGATTGGTCGCATTCAGATCTTTGAAACGCACAGCCTTGTCGACCTTCCCAAAGGAATGCCAGAAAACGTTTTTAATTCTCTTCGTCGTCTCAAAGTGATGAACCGAGAGCTCCAAATCCGCCAGGATTCCTAACTCTTGAATCTGCTTTTCCGCCTTTCGATCAGCCTCTGCATCTCACCCATGCTGATCACAACCGCTGGATCACTAGCGCAAGCAGCAGATGATTCGGAAGAAATCAAAAGGCTTTGCATGGCTGGCTTCAATGCGGCCATGTCTCAAGCCAGACAAACACCTCCAGAAGGCATGGGTGATTTCACCTGTTCATGCTTTGCAAGAGAGCTGAAGGGCATTGCATATATTTTGCAAGCTCAAACTATCTGTAAAGACTTGGCTGCTGAAAAGTACGGACCTTTTCTGAAAACACAGTAAAAGCCTCACCTCGAGGTAGTCCGTTCACGACCGTTGTCACTGCTTCGATCAATAAAGCTTTGAATAGGGAAAAATGGTGAGGATCTCCTGACCATGCAACAGAACATCGAAAAAAATAAAACTTTTCGATTTTCTCTTCAAAAGTTGAGATGTGGCTCCAGGTAAGCCTGTAGCGTGGTGAAGCATCAGCTTCATGTTCGGCTCTGATCGGCTCGCTCCCCCAAGCTTCAGCTCTCCAGCTTCAGCATCAAGGACTTTCCTTTTCGGACCAAAACTTCTCTGATCAAATGTCCAACGGTCCCCTCAGGAAATGACCATCTACATCGGCAATCTGTCTTTCCAGGCAGAACAAGAAGATCTTCTCGATCTATTCGGTCAATACGGAGAGGTGAAGAGCGCAAGTCTTCCTCTCGATCGAGAAACAGGGCGCAAGCGCGGCTTTGGCTTCGTTGAAATGGCCACAGACGAAGATGAGCAAAAGGCCATCGACGATCTCCAGAACGTCGAGTGGATGGGCCGCATGATCCGTGTCAACAAAGCAACACCACGTGAGCGCACTGGCGGCGGCGGCGGCGGTGGCCGCGGTGGTTACGGCGGCGGCGGCGGCGGTTACGGCGGCGGCGGCGGCAATGGCGGTGGTGGCGGTGGTTACGGCGGCGGCAACCGCTGGTGATCGCAGCTGAGGAGACAGCTCATCGAGCCGTCTCCTCATGTTGAAGCACGTCATCCAGGGCGAATCGGCGATCGATCAATTGTTGGATGCGATCCACGGGGCTTCACGCCTCAACAGACACAGCAAGTGTTGTATTCCGAATTTCATCACGATGCTTCCGTGCCAAGAAGCGATGAAAACGATTGAAAGCTCTTGAGCGCGTCATTCAGCCTCCTCAATCTCTATTTCTGCTCGACACCGTTTCAGCAGTTTTGAGGCAGGTGGGCAACACAACGCTTGAATAAACTCACTTGCCATTGGTCATGGCTGAACAAACTCTGCCTAGACGCATTAAGCCTGCCCTCCCACGGCTTTTGAGCCATCTCAAGCCGTACAGAACACGGGTATGGATGGCGGTGAGTTGCTCGATCATCAATAAAATCTTTGATCTACTTCCGCCGGTTCTGATTGGTCTTGCCGTTGATGTTGTTGTTCAACAGGATTCATCGTGGCTGGCAGCCTTGGGTGCCACAACGGTGCCAAGCCAACTCATCGTACTTGCAGTGTTGTCCTTCCTGGTCTGGACCGCAGAATCACTCTTTGAATATCTCTACGGCGTTTTATGGCGCAATCTGGCACAAACAACGCAGCATAGTTTGCGATTAGAAGCCTACGACCATCTCCAAAAACTTGAGATGGATTTCTTCGAGCGAGACAGCACTGGGCGCTTACTCACCGTTCTTGGTGATGATATCCATCAGCTTGAACGATTTCTTGAACGAGGTGCGAACGAAATCCTGCAATTAGTGACCACCGTTCTGCTTGTTGGTGGCGCCATGACACTCATGGCACCTGGAGTAGCACTCTTTGCCTTTCTACCGATCCCAATCATCCTTCTGGGATCACTCCATTTTCAACGTCGCCTCGCTCCGCGATATCGCGACGTCCGCCAAAGGGCTGGAGATTTAGCCTCCCGACTGTCTAACAATCTAGGTGGAATGCTCACCATCAAAAGCTTCGCAACTGAAGCATGGGAACTCGAGCAACTTCGTACTGCTAGTGATGCCTACCGGCAGTGTAATCGTCAGGCAATTCGCATCTCTGCCGCCTTCATCCCCCTGATTCGCTTTGCAATCTTATTTGCCTTTTTAGCGATTCTTCTCATCGGAGGGATCCAAGCCTGGCAAGGGCTCATCGCCGTCGGGACCTACAGCTTCTTGGTCTTTATCACGCAGCGACTGCTCTGGCCACTCACCACATTGGGACGAACCTTGGATGATTACCAACGTTCGATGGCATCCACCCAGCGTGTTCTCGACCTCATCGATACACCGATTCAGATCGCCAGCGGAAACACTCGCCTCAACCCCAGTACTATCAAAGGAGAGATAATCTATGAACAAGTTTGCTTTTCCTATAGAGATCGCGAGCCACTTCTCAACAACTTCAACCTAAGAATTAGAGCAGGCCAAACGATTGGGATTGTTGGTGCTACGGGTTCAGGGAAAAGCTCACTGGTCAAATTACTGCTGAGACTCTATCCGCTCAGTAGCGGAAGAATTGTTCTTGACCAACACCCGATTACATCGCTCCACCTACAAGATCTTCGTCGTTGTATTGCACTCGTAAGTCAAGATGTCTACCTCTTCCACGGAAGCATCGCCGAAAATATTGCCTATGGCTCGCCAGAAGCAACCAGGTCGTCTCTTGTTTGGGCAGCAGAACAAGCTGAAGCCCTGGCTTTTATTCAAGATCTACCTCAAGGGTTTGACACGGTTGTAGGTGAACGTGGTCAGCGTTTGTCGGGGGGTCAACGCCAGAGAATCGCCCTGGCAAGAGCCATTTTGAAAAATGTACCCGTGTTGATCCTCGATGAAGCAACAGCCGCGGTTGACAATGAAACAGAGGCGGCGATTCAACGTTCACTGATGCGAATCACGGCGAATCGAACCACACTGGTGATTGCGCATCGACTCAGCACCGTGCGGCATGCCGATCAGATCATTGTGATGGATGCAGGTCGCATTGTGGAACAGGGCACCCATGATCAACTTCTGCACCAAACAGGCCCTTACACAGACCTCTGGAGGGTTCAAGCTGGCTTACTCAGTAACGAGGCGTTGAGCCTTTAGCCCCAAAACTTTTTATTCAAGACTTCACCGATGGCTGCTTCGCTGTCTCACCTGATGCATCACCCACTGGGCATTTTTGCTCAGCTGGTTGCAATCAGCGTCTTGGTACCCCCCTTAACAAGACGGTTAAGGCTTCCTGATCTCGTCGGACTGTTAGCCGCTGGCGTACTGGTAGGGCCCCATGTATTTCATTGGATCGACGCTAAAAGTGAAACAATCACCCTTCTCTCCGATATCGGAGCCATCTATCTACTATTCACTGTTGGCCTGGAAATCGACCTCGAGGAGTTCAACAGGGTCAAAAGTCGCTCCGTGACCTTTGGGGCTCTGATCTTTGTACTGGGAGTGGGAACGGGGTTCGGCATCGGTCAGATCTTTGGCTTCCCCTTAGTCCCCAGCCTCCTCTTGGGAGCCCTGATGGCAACCCATACTCCGCTCGGGTATCCGATCGTGAGGAGTTACGGAGCACAGCGCGACGAATCCGTGATCGTGAGCGTAGGAAGCACGATTTTCACCGACATTGCAGCCTTGTTGTTGCTCGCTGTAGCCCTAGGGCTGGGCAAAGGAAACCTCACACCGAGCAGCTTTACTGCACTGCTGATCAGCATCGGCTTGTTTGCGTGTGTCGTCGTGTGGGGCATTCGGATGATTGGGCGGCATCTATGGATGCGCAATGTCATCGATGAAAACCGAGTGTTTCTGGCGGTCCTACTCACCTTATTTGTGGCTTCACTTGGTGCTGAATTAGCAGGAGTTGAAAAAATCGTAGGCGCCTTTCTGGCTGGGCTAGCAGTGAATTCCGTTCTTCCAGAAGGCAAGGTCAAAGAGCAAGTGATCTTTGTGGGGGGAGCCTTATTCATCCCCATCTTCTTCATTCATTTAGGACTGCTGCTCGATCTAGGCAGCCTCGCCGACAGCATCAGCAACATTGAGTTCACAGCCCTAATGCTCACTGGAGCCTTGGGATGCAAAGCACTTGCAGCAGTCATTGCTGGTCGCTGGTTCCGCTACAGCCCCAATCAAATGCTGCTGATGTGGTCACTCGCCATGCCCAAGGTGGCCGCCACGCTTGCCACCGCGTTCATTGGTTTCCAAGCCGGCCTTCTCGACAACACAGTTCTCAACAGCGTTCTAGCCGTGATGGTCGTCACAGCGACGCTCGGTCCAACCCTCACCACACGCTCGGTCGTCGCCCTGATGGAACCGAATGAGCGCTCCAGCTACGGCACAACAACGCTCGATGCAAATCAGGACGTCCCCGGGGAGGTGGTACGCCGCCCCCTAAAAGTGTTGGTTCCAGTTGCCAATCCAGACACAGAGTTGAGCCTGTTGAAGCTGGCCGCTCGACTCTCCCAGGGAGAAGGCGAGCACAACGGACAACTCTTGCCGCTTGCGCTGGTGAGTCCAAGCCTCGAAGAAGCTCGCGGTGGCTTAAATCGAGCCTTGTCTGCCGCGAGAGCGAGGCTGCGTCAGGCCGCAACCAACGGAGAGAGACTCACCGCAACCACGCGTTGTCTCCTGCGCGTGGATGATGACATCGCTGCGGGCATGAGCAGAAGCGCTTTAGAAGAAGGCGCTGATCTTCTGTTGATTGGAGCAGGACGCCCTGACCCGCTACGCAAATGGCTCCTGGGCGACCTCGTCGACGGGGTCTGCAGAACCGCCCATTGCCCAGTTGTGGTAGCCAATCTTGGACGACGAGAGCTGAAGGATGTGAACCGAATCCTCGTTCCAATCAAAGATCTATCAGCCAGTGCACGCGAACAATTTGAACTCGCCCTACGGCTCCTCTCAACCGCACCAGACCCAACATCCACCACCATCAGCCTTCTGCACATCCATGACCCACGCTTCAACCGACACGAACGATCCTGGATGGAACACCAACTGATGAGTTGGTGTCCACGCAATATCGACAGCCATCAAATTCAAATCAAACTGCTTCAGGGACCTGGTATCGATTCCAAAATTCACTGGTTCAGCAAAAACCAAGATCTCGTGATTCTGCGATCACAACGTCGCCGAGTTGCTGGACTCCCCATTCCAGCCAGTGATCGCACAAGCAATTTGGTTCATCAGTTGAGCTGCCCAGCCTTGATGATCAGCGATCCACTCCACTAATCATGGTTGTCCCTACACAAACTTCAACACAATCCAACGGTTGCAGCAACAGACCTAAGATTTGCGTATGAACGGTCAACAGAGTCCGAACAAAAAATCCCTGCTCACAGCAGCAGTGCTAGGACTTTTTGGTGGATTGCTGCTATCGATACCTCTCAGTCGATCTCTCATTCCATCAACAGAACTCCCCAAACCGGCTTCAATCAATAATCCACTTGAAAGCTGGGCGAGCTTTGGCAACGAAAATATAGTCATTCTCGGCATGGATGCTGGAGGAGGGAATACAGACACGATGTTCGTACTCAGCGTTGAGAATGGCGAGACTTCGATTATTCAAATCCCAAGAGATAGTTATATTGAATCACGTAGCTTTGGTCCAATGAAGGCCAACGCACTCCATGCCATAGGCGGCCCAGATGCCGTTAAATCAGAACTTACACGCCTCATGGGACGACCGATTGATCACCATATTCTGGTGAATCTTGAAGGAATCCGCACCATTAGTGATTTACTTGGTGGTCTCGAAGTGGATGTACCAAAACGGCTCTACTACCGAGACAAAAGCCAAGGATTACTGATCGACCTTCAGCCAGGACGCCAGGTTCTCAAGGGACGTGACCTTGAAGGCTTTTTGCGCTGGCGCCACGATGGAGAGGGTGACTTTGGACGACTTGACCGACAACAACTTGTATTAAAAAGCCTGTTCAATAAACTCATACAACCTCAGAATCTCATACGCCTACCAGCCTTGATTAGCGCAGCTGGACGTAATCTTGACACAGATCTTGGACCTTTAGATTTTGGCAAGTTGATCACCGCAATGGGAACAACGGAACTCCAAACCAATCAACTCAGCGCTCGACCTTTTTATAAAAATGGAGTGAGCTATCTTGATACACAATGGCCCACCAATGATTCATCAATAGACGAAGATACAAGCAGATCCAACAGCGAGGATCTCAGACTGAAGCGCTGATCGCGTCTAACAATGAACATTACAAAGATAGACAGCAATCTGACGAAGCAAAGTCTGAGACTTGGCCTGAGCATTTTTATCACATGCGCCATTGCACAACACTTTGATCGAATTAGCTTTGTTTTTTATCCGCTCTTAGCTGTAATTTTAGTCGTCGACGATCAAGATGAGAACACACTTCAAGCCGCCAGAGGAAGGATTCTCGGAACAGTCAGTGGCGGCCTTGTTGTTTTCTTAGTCCACACAATGCTTTCAGGCTGGATCGGCATTTTCATCAGCCTCTTAATTACTGTCCCCTTACTTCGTCTCCTTGGCTGGGGCAGCGGCTTGTCGACAGCCGTTGTAATTACGGTGATCTTTTTAAGCGTTCACGGTTATACAAAGTTAAACTGGTATTATATTTTAAACAGAAGCATCGATACTCTGGTTGGAATCTTAGTAGCCATTGTAATCAGCCGCTTACTTTGGCCCAAAAATCGATTGATGCGAATGGAAGAGCTTCATCAAAAATTACTTCATTCACTAAGTACTCGTATGCATCAACATAGCCAGTCGCTCCAAGGACTTACGTCTTCACCACCACCATTACAGCCCGGCTCGATCACGAAAGATCTCTTAGAAATTCAACGCCTCATTAATATTGAAGAACAGCTTGGCGCGAAACACATGAAACAATTGTCGCGGCTACGCTGGCAACAACGGATGAGCCTATGGCGCAGCCTACATGCTCAATGGATTTTGATGGAAAGACTTCTTGACGCTCTAGCCTTAAAACATCAGCCCTTGCAATTACCTGAACTTACTGATCAGTTAGACATTAGCAATGACTTGGGATGGAAACGATTGCAAATAGATTCAAACAGTCGACTTAGCCTCTCCCAGCGTATTCTTTTAGAGGAAGAAGGCACTCGATTCCTTCGAATCGTTAGAAGTCAGAAAAAACTTGATTTTGCCATCAAGCAAAACTCATTTGAATGATAAAAAATAGCCGTCAACCCCTCAGCAAGCCTTGGTTTACTAGACAAGAATTACGCCTTGTTCTTATTACCGGATTAAGTGCTGGATTCGGTCTCCTGAGTTCAATTCCATATGGCTTTTATTTGCCACTTACGACAGCAGCCGTTCTGTCAAGTACCTACGGCAATTCCATGAAGCTGGGCATTCAGCGGCTGATGGGATCGCTAATGGGCGTGATTATTTTGATCATATTTACAAAATGCCTAGATCTCCCTCTCCCATTAGGGCTTGGATTAGCTTTAGCTTCAACACGACTTTTGGGAGGAATTCTCGGCCTGCAAGTGGGGTACAAAGTTGCAGGCACGATCATCGTTATGGGATGGCTTGTTCATGAACAGGTTGAAACCATCTGGGGCCCCATTCGTCTTTTCTGGACTGGGCTTGGCATTGTCATTTCACTACTGGCGTGTCAATGGATTTGGCCGAGTCAAACGATTCCTCAATTACACCAACAATGGGCATCATTGCTAGATGCCCTCGGAGTGGAGCTACAAGATGAAGGAGATGCCCTCAGACAAAACAATCCTTCCTCAAGTCCACCGAGAAAACAACAAGCAAAACGCATTTCACTGATCACACAACTCAACGCAGCAAGACAACAGCAGGTTCTTGCACAATTAGAACTGGGAGTTAATCCCGAACAACATCCACTACATGACATTTGGAGCAGAATCGATCTTTTAGCCTCACAAATAATGACCTCTCTTGAGTCTATCAGAAGCTTACCAGCACCCTTTATTAGATCAGAGAAAGTCAAACGACTTCACAACGAGGAAGCAGACTTATTTGATATTCTGAGCGCTCAATTGCTATCCATCAGCGCTGAGCTCAAAAACCCAAAAACAATTAACAATCAACAATTCAATCCTCGGGAGATGATCGCAATCAAGGATCTTTCTCGAGGCTTCAGCCAATGGCTTGAACAAACAACAGAAGGCACAATTTCTGCTGACGACAAGCATTTAAATAAACAGCAGCTGAGACAAATAATCTTAAGAATGACCCTAATTGACTACATTCGATCAGCAATTATCGAAGCAATATCCACCCACTCCAAGTCAGCAATCACAAACCATCTATTACTGAGGGATTGAGCTCTTCAAATCACCCAGCATGCTTGAAACTTATTCAAGGCTTGCGGAAACTTCAACCAATCAAGTCCGTCTAAGTATAAGAAGCTGTTTGCGGTCAATTGTTGCAGCACTATTCAGCTTACAAGACAGTCTCATGGTCACCATCCAGTTTGATAGCTAGCGATCAAATTCATCAGAGTTTTGCATTGGACACCTTTCATCATTGACCAGAGTGCGTAAACATACCCAAAAGTCGTTTTAGAAGTCGTCATCCGAAGAACGTGTTGAAACCATCCCGCTGTGATCTGGTCCTCTCCCGTTCCGTATGCGCGCTCGGATTGATTTGCAACAGCTTCGCTCCCGTAGCAGCTCAGACCAACGTTGCACCACTGGATGAAGGCGGCACTACAGAGCAACTTGAGAAAAGTTGGGAGCGCCTTAATACCCAGGTCGATGCCATTGACACATTGACTGGTCCAGCACCAGCGATTGAGAGCAGTGACGATCTCAGAGCACTAGAGATCCCCACACTGCTGATTGATATCAATGCCGCACCTTCCGGTGAACTCACAGATCAAGACACTCAGCCAGACCCTCTTCTTCGCCTTCCTTCTTCAGCTGACACTGCATCGCGAACTCTTTCTCTCTCTCTTGAAGATGCTGTCACGATCGCCTTCCGCAACAACCCATCCCTGGGCGCTCAGCGAGATTTAATCCAGGCTCAAGCCGCCACCATTGCATCCGAATCGAGCCGGTACTGGCCAACGATCAGCGTTTTTGCCAATGTCGATGGATTTCAAAGCGGAACAACCACTTACAACCCCTATGGAAACAACACTTTCGGGTTTGGAGAACTCTTTAATTCAAAAGGGCAAACTCCCAATTTTGCTCTCACCAATGATGGAAACGAAATCAGTGGCTCCAGCGCTGGACCCTTCTACATCCCACAAGGAGGTGGGCTAGGGGCGGTTGCGAATGGAGTTTCGGCAGATGCTGGGCTTCAGCTTGATTACAACATTATTGATTTTGCTCGAACTCCCAGGGTTCAAGCAGCGCAAGCCCGACTCACCCAACAAGAAAATCTCTATGCCGATCGGTTAAGAGCCATTCAGCTTGAAGTGAGCGAGGCCTATTACAACCTTCAACGTGCTGAGCAACTTGTGCGGATACGCGATGCGATCGTTCGCACTGATCTGGTCGTATTGGAAGACACTCTTGACCTAAAACAAGCTGGTCTTGTTCCGAGGGTGGATCTGCTCAGACGAAGCAGCCTTCTCGCTGCAGACGAAGAAAGCTTGATCCAAGCGATGGCTGATCGTGCCGTAGCCCGTCGTGAACTTTGGACCATTCTCAATCTCTCCAGTGAGATCATCCCCAGTGCAAGCGACCCCATCAGCCTCCAACCACGTTGGCCCCTGAATTTAGAAAGAACGGTGTTGGCGGCTTACGACGACAATCCAGAACTCACTGCGATTCTCGCAACACAACAAGCACTCATGCGCCGCCAAGATGAAGCGGCGGCTGAGCTGCTACCAAGGCTCAGCCTGTTTGCAGCAGCCGGTGGCCTGGGATCCGTGGAACGCACGTCAAATCTTGCCCTGATCGGGGGTGGATGCTGCGGAGGTACTTTTCTTCCCCTCGAGCAGGTCAGCGGATACGAATGGTCGGTAGGGCTGGCCTTCAAATGGATGATCTTTGATGCCGGTGGCACATCAAACAGAGTGAAGGCCTTGAAACTTCAAGAGCAAGCAACCGCAGAGCAATATGCGAACACCCGCAACGCGATTCGCTTACGACTGGAGCGAGCTTTTTTAAACCACGAAGCTAGTTTGGCAAAATTAGTGTCGGCCAGACGTGCTGTTGGCGCCAGCAAAGAGGCCTTCCGAGACACACAACTGCGCTACCAAACCGGACTAAGCGACGAAATCAACCTTTCCATCACCCAGGAACAACTCGTTAACTCCTTAGTAAGACGATTATTCGCCACTGTGAATGTCAATGTCACCTATGCACGCATGCTGCGTGAACTCTTGCCCATGCCTAAAAATCCGAACGATCCAGTCTTAACCGAATTATCTCTTAGTTTCCCTAAAAAACAGCCTTAATTAGTCAGCCCTTGAAGACCACCAGCGCTCAATTCGATATCCAAAGACCACTAAAAAGACAACGAACCAAAACCACAATTCAGGCGGATTAGCATTTAACAGAATGATCAACAAAACCAATTCGGAGATTAACCAAGGAATCTCTTGCTTAAGCAATGGACGTATTGACATCGTGGAAAATAAATCAGGGAAGAGTGTCAGGTTGACGCAGGAAAGGGAGGTCAAAGACGCGATCAATCCTCAATGTGCGATAACCGCCTGTGATCGATCGAAGCCCGGGCAAGACATAGGTGATCGGTGAGCGCCATTCCACATACGCAAAGGTATCGACGGTCAAACCATCGCGGATCGGAAAGACGCCACTGCCATTGGAAAGCGTCCAGAGAAAACCATCATCAGACCTTGATCGACGCTGCAAACTGATCTCAGCCCGCATCACTGGACCATCTCCGGCCAAGTCTTCAGCAAGCTGTGCATTGCCTGTTGTGGTGGCGATATCTTCCTGGGTTGCAGGCAAAGTCAGCACATTTTTCACCTTCCCTTCAATTCCACCAAACCGGCCCCTTTGGTTCCAGCGCGGGACCACCTCAACAGGCAACCCAAGCGGTAGTCGTCGCGCATCAGCAGGTCGGAAGTAGGCGACAGCGATCAGATCAGGGCCGTTACCTCGTGCCACCTCCCCCCTTCCAATCGTGCCAAGACGATCACCCATTTTGATGGTTTGACCCGGAATCACTTGAAGATCCAGCACACTGCCATCGCGCTGAGCTGTAATCGTGCCATCAAAGGCCAATTTCGCCTCGCTGACGCGAATCTTGCGCTTCAGATCATCAATCACAAAGGTCCGATCAAGCTGCTCAGACTCAACATCAAGTTTGATTTGCTGGAATCTTGTGAGGACCTGTTTGCCCTGAATCTTGAGATCATCCAAGGCAACGCTGGTACTGGTCAGTCCTTGTTCTGCGGACACCACTTCACTGGATAGCGGAGCCACCACCGCACGTCGCGACAACCATTCAAGATTTCGAAGCTTCCCCGAAAACGTGCTTTGCAATTCACCCAGCCTTCGCTCGTCATCTTTGAGCTTGGCGAGAGTGGTATCGAGAGCCTGTCGTGCAGTCTCGATGCGCAATGCATCACGCTGATTTAACTCGATATTTTGTTTTTGAAGCTGTTTTAAATTACCTTTTTCTTGCTCTAGTTCACGTTCAAGCTCAGGCAAATACAGCGTCATGAGCACCTGCTGTTTCTCAACGCGATCACCTACACGCACATCAACATCGAGAACTTGACCAGCAGACCTGGCATTCAAAACGCCAGCATTATCGGGATAGATCAGAACACCTTTACCTTCAACTTGAGTAGGAACTGGCCAAAACAAAAGCCAAGCCGTGAATAATCCCCCCATTCCTGCCAAACAAGCACCAACCTGTCGATGGTCATCAAGACCATCCCAACGCGTTTTTAACTGTTTGAAGGATGTCAAAGACACAGGGAATGTCGCTGTTGCAGGTAAATCATGAACACCATGGATAAGGACAAATCTGCGAACATCAATCGTCTGTCATCAATGTTCGAGATTCGACCATCTCAATAGTTAAAGCTTTTATCAGATCAACAACGTAAACGAAGTAATCACAGATTCAAATAAGTCTTTAACGCGAGGCCAACGGCTTTCATTCGTGCTGGTGGCAAGGGTATACAAGCGGCCGCGATCCACAACAACGGTGGCCAACTCATGGCGATCACGATCCTGAAGATGCACGCTGTACTCCAGGTCATAGAACGTATGACCTGAGGCCTCCCGTTCTCGCGCCTCAAGCAGCTCGGCATTGCGTCCGCTGCCATCGGGGGCGATGACATCACGGCGCAACCGTTCCCCAACGGCAACAGCACTGCCCAGGGTCTGTAAATCGTTATCGCCGTCTACATCCGAAACCACAAGGCTCACCGTTTCATCACTGTTAATCAGATCGTGAAACACCACGGTGGGACCTCCCGTCACCGCCACCCTCGTCCAACCGGTGGGATAGAGAAAGGCATATCTGCCGTCAGGGCTCTGGAACGAATTAAGACCAGCTCCAGCACCGCTGCAGGCGGTAAGCAATACAACACAGACAACGCTGAAGAGCGATCGGAGCGGAACTTGCAACGGTAAGCGCATCGAATCGTTCATGAATCCGTCCCATTCTGCCCGGAGATCTCCCTGCCTAGATTCCAGAGACTTGCAAAAGAATTCTGAGCGGCTTCACCCGACCGCTAGCACGGTTGATCGACCAGTTCGAACGCCTTCCTGGCATTGGTCCACGGACTGCACAACGGCTGGCTCTCCATTTGCTTCGCCAACCAGAAGAGCAGATCCACAGTTTTGCTGATGCTCTCTTGGCGGCAAGGAGTCAGGTCGGCCAATGCCAAACCTGTTTCCATCTCAGTGCCGAACCCACCTGTGAGATTTGCAGGAATCCAGAGCGCTCGATCGGATTGCTATGCGTTGTAGCGGATTCAAGGGATCTACTGGCCCTCGAACGAACCAGGGAATATGCCGGCAGGTACCACGTTTTGGGAGGCCTGATCTCTCCGATGGACGGCATCGGCCCCGAAATGCTGCAGATCAGCAGCCTCGTCAACAGGGTCGCAGCAGACGAGATCAAAGAAGTCATCCTTGCGCTCACCCCCAGCGTGGAGGGTGATACCACCAGCCTCTACCTGGCTCGCCTGCTCAAACCATTTACGGAAGTCAGCCGAATCGCCTACGGCCTTCCGGTTGGAAGCGAGCTCGAATATGCCGACGACGTCACCTTGAGTCGGGCTCTTGAAGGTCGTCGAGCAGTTGAATGAAACCCCCAGGATCGCGGTCATGACAAGGAACATGAGCCGTTACAGCGGTATCCACCCCCATGAACGCTTACCGGAATGGTTGAGACGACCGATCGGTAATGCCTCAGCGATCGAACAGGTGCAAACGCTGGTCAAACAGAATGGGCTCAACACGATTTGCGAGGAGGGCCGCTGCCCGAATCGGGGGGAGTGTTACGCAGCTGGCACCGCAACGTTTTTACTCGGGGGCTCGATCTGCACCCGTAGCTGTGCCTTCTGCCAAGTGGATAAAGGACATGCACCCGAAGCCGTGAACCCTGAAGAAGGGGAGCGGGTGGCAGAAGCCGTGCTGGGCATGGGACTGCGCTACGTGGTCCTTACAGCCGTCGCCCGCGATGACCTTGAGGACCATGGGGCCAGCTTGTTCACGAACGCGATGGCGGCGATCCGGGCACGCAATCCTTTGATCGCCATCGAGGTGCTCACCCCAGACTTCTGGGGCGGTGTGGCGGATCAAGCCAAAGCCCTCCAAGCTCAACGAAAGCGTTTAAGCAGCGTTCTGAAGGCACAGCCCGTTTGTTTCAACCACAATCTTGAAACGGTGAAGCGACTGCAAGGAGAAGTCCGCCGTGGGGCGACTTACACCCGCTCGCTTGGGCTGCTTGCCGCGGCCAGAGATCTTGCCCCATCGATACCCACCAAAAGCGGCCTGATGCTTGGCCTTGGTGAGAACAAGGATGAAGTGGTCAACACTTTGAAAGACCTACGCAGTGTCGATTGTCAGCGCATCACCCTCGGCCAATACCTCAGGCCCTCCTTGGCCCATATCCCGGTCGCGCGTTATTGGCACCCCACGGAATTCGAGGAGCTTGGTGCCATCGCGACCGACCTTGGGTTTTCGCAAGTGCGCAGTGGCCCTTTGGTGCGCAGCAGTTATCACGCAGCAGGAGACTGAGCCGTCCAGCGCTGCGCAGCTCGTTGCAGCACCTCGGCACAATCAGCCGTCATCAGCGCACCAGCACCACCCCAAACCATCCGCAGAGGCAAGTCCCAAACAGCTGCCTCCACCTCATGCACCGTCGTGAAGCCACGCTGTTGGAAGTAACGCACCAAGCGCCGGTGCTGGCCCTCTGCATCGCGAATGGCCAACAACCTGGCCCTCAGGCAAGGAGTGGATTCCAGAGCCCATGCCATGGTGGCGGCCCAGATCAGATCTCCCGTCCCAGCAGGGGCTTGAGGACGAACTCGCATTGTGTCGAGCTGCAGTCCGGTGGTGGCGCCATAGGCCCAGGCTTTCATCTCGCCCTGGAGCTGCAAGCGATCAGCGGGCAGCTGTTCAGCCACCACCAAGCGCAAGCTCCACAGCCCAAGGGGGCGACCAACTTTGAGGCGAAGGAGCAAACCACGTTCTCGTGCCTGCGCTTCTAAGTCATTGAGCATCAGCAGGCGGGCAGAGAAGAGAAAGGACTCACCTCGACCACCGAGGCAATGGGAAGTGGGCCATACAGGTGAGGGAAAAGCACGCCTGTGTGGATGGCATCTGCTCTCAGAGGGGCAGACACAAGCTTTGGATTGATTCTGAGCGTGAGGACTGAACCAGCATCGGCATAAAACCGGTCAAACGTGTCTTGCAGCTGCTCTTGCCACGACAAATGAATGAATCCCACCTCCTCGAGGGACAAGCCACGCGTTGAAACGCGATAGTCGCCTCGCTGAACGGCAGCCTGCCAATCGGATTCCAAGGCGAGATGAAACAGCGGTTGATCCATGGGAATCGCAATGGCATCAGCAGGAAAAATCGGTTGCATTCCACCTGGCAACCAGGGATCGGCACGTTGCATCAACCGTTCCATCATCGGGTCATCGAGAAAGCGCATGAGCCACTCCCTCAACGGGGCCAGGTGAGGATCATCATCAAATCCACCCACATCCGCGAGACGCCACTGCCGAACAAACGGCCATAGGGCCGCATCCGCCAAAGCCAACCGATCAGCCAGCAACCAGCCGTTTTGACTGATGCGTTCGCTCCAGCTGCGCAGGATCACAAGACCGGCCTGGCGATGATCCTCCTTTAAAGCTCCGGGATAGCGATCGGTGTACTTGAAACGATCGAGATGATGCTTAAAAGGACCATCATTTTCTTCAATCAACAAAGCCGAGTCTTCCGCCTCCAACGCGCCACGGGGGTCAGCCTGCTGCAAAGCCCAGTGCATGATCGCCAAACTCTCATCAATGACGCTGCCATCCGGAAGGACCAGAACCGGAACCGTGCCCTTAGCAGAGACCTCCAACATCGCGGCAGGTTTGGCTTTGAGTTCAATCTCACGCCACTGAACCATCAAACCTGCCTGAAGCAGGGCCCAGCGAGCTCGCATCGCATAGGGACAACGGCGAAAGCTGTAAAGAATGGGCAGCAAGCGGGGCCTGAAAGCAAGTCATGGCCACTGAAGCACTAGCCGCGTGCAGCGAGCTGGTCAATCTGTTGTTGGCGCATCGCAAATCTGCGGCGATCTGCCTCTGTGAATTGATCGATGCAATGCAAACACTGCACGCCCTTGATATAGCTCGGCAAACTCTGCTGCTCAGAAGACACCGGCAAACCGCAGGCGTGGCATAGGGAGTAGTCACCTCGTTCCAACTGATGGTTCAGCGCAACGCGCTGATCGAACACGAAACACTCCCCTCGCCAACGGCTGTTGTCCTCTGGAACCTCTTCGAGATAACGAAGAATGCCTCCACGCAAATGATGGATTTCGCCGAATCCCTGCTTTTGCAGAAAACTGCTGGCCTTTTCGCAACGGATACCTCCTGTGCAAAACATGGCAATCCGCTGAGGTCCCTCTCGCTCAATGCGAGGACGAAGCTCCTGATCCACCCAGTCGGGGAAGTCCCTAAAACTCCCCGTTTGCGGATTCAGAGCCCCAGCAAAACTGCCGATCGCCACCTCGTAAGTGTTACGAGCATCGATCACCAACGTATCGGGATCATCAATCAAGGCATTCCAATCTTTCGGATCCACATAGGTGCCGACACTGTCTCGAGGGTCCACTTGAGGCTGCCCAAGCGTGACAATTTCGCGCTTGCTCCTGGCCTTAAAGCGTCGAAACACTTGTTCGGGATTCCAGCTGTGCTTCACCTCCAGGCATTCGTAATAGGCATCACCCAGGGCAAGTTGGCTGCGTAAGCGGGCGAGCAATCGTTCCACTCCCGACGCGGGACCGCACACCGTGCCGTTCACTCCTTCAGCAGCGATCAAGACCGAACCGAGAACGGTTTCAGCCTGAGCCAGGGGAGGAAGGGCGGTTAGCAGCTCCTGTTGATCCGCCTCAGCTAACGGGGTAAAGGCATAAAACGCTGCGACGAGCAGATCATCTTTGCTCCCCTCAGCTCCCATCGCAGGTTCCATCAGGCAACAACAGCACTGTTGAAGACAGAGAGATCATCGCTCAATGCAACAAGCCGACCAAGATCAACTGACCTCAAAATGTCGCGCTCAGCCTTCATGGTCAGAACGGCATGAACGGCTTCTCCGGACATTGTTTGATAGGTGAGCACGTCAAAGCTTGTGGGATCTGATGAGACGGTGACTTGTGTCCCATCTCGCAAAAGATATTGAGCCACTGATCTAACAAGGAAAAAGTCGTTATGTCGTTTCGTTCGAGCCAAAGCAAGAGATGTCAGAAGATCCATGCACGGAGTCAACGCCTGCGCAACTAGAGACTGAACTACGCGGCCAGCTTCTCTGAACTTGTAAGCCAGTTGGCCTGCACACCGGCGGTGCGAAGCAACTCACGATCAGCCTCCACAGCAGGGTTTCCAGTCGTGAGGAGCGTTTCCCCATAAAAAATCGAATCCGCCCCAGCCTGCAGACACAAAATCTGAGCCTCCTGGCTGAGCTGTTCCCTGCCGGCACTCAGGCGAACCCGACTGCCAGGCATCAGGATCCGCGTGACAGCAATCATGCGAACCAACTCGATCGGATCGATGGGAGGGAGTTCCTCGAGAGGAGTGCCCTCCACCGCCACCAACGCGTTGATCGGGACGCTCTCAGGGTGGGGGTTGATCGACGCCAGCACCTGCAACATGGAAGCCCTGTCCCCAACGGTTTCTCCCATGCCAATGATCCCGCCGCAGCAGAGGGTCACACCCGCTTGACGCACCCGTTCAAGCGTCTCCAGACGTTCTTGAAAGGTCCGCGTGGTAATGATTTTGTTGTAGTGCTCAGGGCTGGTATCGAGGTTGTGGTTGTACGCGGTAAGACCCGCCTCAGCAAGACGTTGTGCCTGGTGATCGGTGAGCATGCCTGCCGTCACGCAGGCTTCCATGCCCAAGGCACGCACGCCACTCACCATCTGCAACATCGCCTCAAAAGGCGCACCATCGCGAATTTCACGCCAAGCCCAGCCCATGCAAAATCTGTCTGCACCCGCCTGCTTGGCCGCTTTCGCCCGCTCTAAAACAGGAGCAACCTGCAATTCGGGCTGGCCTGTGACATCACTGCTGTGATGCATCGATTGAGGACAGTAGGCACAGTCTTCTTCACACCCACCGGTTTTGACACTTAACAGCGAGGCCAACTGAACGTGATATCCAGGATTCGATGCACGATGCACCCCCTGGGCACGCCAAAGCAAATCCATTAGGGGAAGATCCAGAAGCGCTTCAATCTCGCTTCGCGTCCAGTCATGGCGCACTTCAACCGCTTCCGTCATCAACCCTGATAGAGAACCTCGAACCCTCAGGATCCCAGAGCATCGGCAATTAGACCACCAGCCCCCCAAAGCGACGGGTTCGGCTTTGATAATCCAAGAACGCACGCACTAAGGCCTCACGATCGAAATCGGGCCAGAGGACATCCGTAACGTGAATTTCAGCGTAAGCAAGCTGCCACAGCAAAAAATTGCTGATTCGATGTTCACCACTCGTGCGAATCAAGAGGTCGGGATCGATTTCACCAGCGGTGAACAGTTCGCCAGCAAGGGTCTGCTCGTCGATTTCGGAGGGATCAAGCTGCCCACTGGCTGCGCGTTCAGCCAGCCGTCTGGCCGCGACAACCAGCTCGTGCCGTCCTCCGTAGTTGGTGCAAACGTTGAAACGAATGCCATCGTTGGACGCCGTACGCTTCGTCGCCTCCTGGATCAAGGACTGAAGACGGGCAGGCAGGGGCTCAAGATCTCCAAGAAAACGGATCCGCACCCTCTCCGCCTCCAAGGCCTGAAGCTCGCGTTCCAGCACCCTCTCAAACAGCGTCATCAAAAAATTCACCTCATCGCCAGGGCGAGACCAGTTCTCCGTTGAGAAGGCGTAAGCGGTGAGAGCCTTCACACCCCAATTGCTGCATCGACGCAAGGTGGCTTTCAGGGCCTCAACGCCTGCCCGATGACCCATCACACGCGGCAAACCCCTTGATTGGGCCCAGCGTCCATTGCCATCCATGATCACTGCCACATGAGCCGGCAAACGCTGTGGACTGATCTCGGCAGGACAAAGCTCAATCCGAGAGTCATCTGAACTAGTGACCAAGCGTTGACTCAAAGCGCTGAGTCCTGGGAAGGATTTTTTACGCTACGTGAAGACCCGGTTTTCGCTGAGGTTGAGGACACCGGAGCCGCCATCAATTCGGTCAATAAATCTTGAAGACGAGAACTGGTGATTGGACGCTCGAGCTTGCCCTGATTCGCAAGCGACAACGTGCCAGTTTCTTCAGACACAACAACACAGATGCAGCGGTCGAAGCGCTCGGTAATGCCTAGAGCCGCAAGGTGTCTTGTGCCGTAGCGGCTAATGCCTTGACGCGAGAGAGGCAAGATGACGCCAGCGGAGATAATCCGATTTCCCTTCAGTACCACCCCACCATCATGGAGAGGTGTGTCTGAGGCAAACAAATTGAGCAATAGTTCACTGCTCAGCTGCGCATCAACGGTCACTCCTGGATTCAGGAAATCCTCGGGGCGTAAATCACTGCCTAAATCCACCACAATCAAGGCACCCCGTCGCGATTTAGACAGGCGACCCGCAGCATCAGTTAGTTGAGCGACGGTACTAGCGGTCGCTCTGAGCTTGCTTTGAGGATTGCCCAATAGAACGGCGAGCCGTCCCGTGCCGAGCAGTTCCATCAGCCGGCGCAATTCTCCCTGCCAAAGGATGGCCAAAGACAGCGAACAGGCAAGAACCAGTGCATCGACCAACGTCGATGTGAGCGGGAGATTGAAAAACCGTTTAACGAACCAGGCGAGAGCAACAAGAAACAGGTAGCCCCTTAACAGCCAAAGGGTTCGCTGCTCGTTGACTCTCGTGAAAAGAAGAAAACCGAGAGCAGAGGCGCAGAAAACGTCGATCAGCAGGCGAAGTTGCAACACCGCCATTGCGTTTACGCACCCCTCATGCTTTCAATCTCACTGTACCGAGCGCAGGCGATCTGGCATCAAGTCATAACGAAGTAAATCCTCTGGCTGCTCACGCCTCTGGATGAGTTCAGCCACTCCTTGATGCACCAACACAGCAGCAGGCCTCGGAATCCGGTTGTAGTTCGAGCTCATCGAGAGGTTGTAGGCACCCGTCGCCAGGACCACCAGCACCTCACCGCTCCGGCACGATGGAAACGACAGGTCCTTGAGCAACACGTCGCCGGATTCACAGTGCTTCCCGGCCAAAGTGATGGTTTCGTCTGCCTGCGCCAAAGGACGGTCAGCAAGATATGCCGTATAGAGCGACTGGTAGGTGATCGGTCGCGGGTTGTCGCTCATCCCACCGTCAACCGAGACGTAGGTGCGAATGCCTGGAACCACTTTGCGGGCGCCCACGGTGTAAACCGTCACGCCACTGGATGCCACAAGAGAACGGCCCGGCTCGCACATCAAACGAGGCAGCTCAAGACCACGCTCTCGGCACGCCTGGGTCACGGCTTCTGCCACCACCTTGACCCAGGCATCAATCGACGGTGGATCGTCGGATTCGACATAGCGAATTCCAAGTCCCCCGCCGACATTGAGATCTCGGACCGGATGACCAAGCTCCCGGGCCAACTTGAGGGCATCAGCCATGACAGCGGCCAAATCCCGATGCGGGTCGAGTTCAAAAATCTGAGACCCGATATGCGCGTGTAGACCTTCAACACGAGCCCAAGCACACCCAGCCAACGCTGTCAGCACGGGCTGCAACTGATCAGGATCAAACCCAAATTTGCTGTCTAGATGTCCCGTGCGGATGTACTCGTGGGTGTGGCATTCAATGCCAGGAGTGAAACGCAGCATCAAGCGAACCGGTGCACCGCCTTTAGGAACAAGCTCAGCAAGACAATCCAAATCGTGCTGGTTATCGGCCACCACCATCACCCCATGGCTGTAAGCGAGGGCGAGCTCCTCCACCGACTTGTTGTTTCCATGCAACACCATGCGTTCTGGCGGCATCCCTCCATCCAAAGCGGTGAGCAGCTCTCCAGCTGAAACGGCATCCAGACCAAGTCCTTCTGAAGCCACAAGACCTGTAAGAGCCAATGAGCTATGGGCTTTGGATGCATAAACGGCGAGAGAATCGCCGGGGTAATGACGTTTCAAAGCTTCCCGATACTCCCGAGCCGAGGCGCGAATACTCACCTCATCAAGAACGTAGAGCGGGGTTCCATAACGCTCTGCAAGTTCGCTCAGGCGACAGCCCCCCACCATCAGACGGCCCAGATCATCGAGTTCAGATGACACTGGAGCCAGATTCCGATTGGGGCTGACGGGATCACAGCCGGATTCAAAAGGGGTGGCCATGGAGTCGTCAGAGGCGGGCAGTGGGGGCAATCTAAGAAGCGATGCTTCTCAACCCTGACCCAAACAACGATCCGACTTAATCAATCGCATGTCTTGGCATGCCTGAAACTCGATGAGCGAGCTCTCAATGGTCTTTGGAATTCAGACCACTGGGAGCGCGAACTCTCTGATCCTCAAAGACTCTGTGTCGGAATCGCTGCCAGTGCAGACGACCTATTAGCAATGGCCTGTGGCTGGGTTGTCATGGATGAGCTGCAAATCACTCTGATTGCCGTTGATCCAGAGCAACGGCGCCGCGGATTGGGGCGAACTGTTTTGAAGCAGCTACTGGCGGATGCCAACAACGCTGGAGCCAAACAAGCGTGGCTTGATGTGGCCGAAGACAACCTTGGGGCACAGGCTCTATACAGCGCATTGGGCTTCAAAACCATTGGCCGCAGGGCCCGCTACTACCGCGATGGCAAAGACGCCTTGATTCAGTCGCTGGAGATGCAAAGAGAAGTCAAACTCACTTGAATCAATTCAGCATGCTGCTGGTAGGGATACCCGCCCTGATCAAACAGAAACCCGCACTACATTTCTGCATTGATTAACACTTTTTGGGAGGCTTACCCCAAATCACTACTGGGATCTGGGTTGGTATCGAGAGTGATCACAACAACTCTTTATCCCTGATAGCTTGGTTTCACCACTAAAGGCCCTCAAGATGTTCGAGCGGTTTACCGAGAAGGCCATCAAGGTGATCATGCTGGCCCAAGAAGAGGCAAGGCGCCTTGGCCACAACTTTGTTGGAACTGAGCAGATTTTGTTGGGTTTGATCGGTGAAGGCACCGGCGTTGCGGCCAAGGTGCTCAAGTCGATGGGCGTCAACCTCAAGGATGCTCGGGTCGAAGTTGAAAAAATCATCGGCAGAGGCTCAGGTTTCGTTGCAGTCGAAATTCCCTTTACCCCACGTGCCAAGCGCGTCCTGGAGTTGTCTCTGGAAGAAGCAAGGCAGCTGGGTCACAACTACATCGGCACGGAACACCTTCTCCTGGGCCTCATTCGCGAAGGAGAGGGCGTAGCGGCGCGCGTTCTCGAAAATCTCGGTGTGGATCTGGCGAAGGTTCGCACTCAAGTGATTCGCATGCTCGGCGAAACAGCAGAGGTGGGTGCTGGTGGTGGTGGCGGATCCAAAGGATCCACCAAAACCCCAACATTGGATGAATTCGGCACCAACCTCACCCAACTAGCCACTGAGGCAAAACTGGACCCGGTGGTTGGACGCCACAAAGAGATCGATCGAGTGATTCAAATTCTCGGCCGACGCACCAAAAACAATCCGGTTCTTATTGGAGAACCTGGTGTTGGCAAAACCGCAATTGCTGAGGGCCTTGCTCAACGGATCCAGCAGGGTGACATTCCAGACATTCTCGAAGAGAAGCGTGTTCTCACCCTCGACATTGGCTTGCTCGTTGCAGGCACGAAATACCGCGGGGAATTTGAGGAGCGACTCAAAAAGATCATGGAAGAGATCAAAGCTGCCGGCAATGTGATCTTGGTGATCGACGAAGTTCACACGTTGATTGGTGCTGGCGCAGCTGAAGGTGCCATTGATGCAGCCAATATCCTGAAGCCTGCCTTAGCGCGTGGCGAACTTCAATGCATCGGCGCAACCACGCTTGATGAATACCGTAAACATATCGAGAGGGATGCGGCCCTAGAGCGTCGTTTCCAGCCCGTCATGGTGGGTGAGCCTTCTATTGCCGACACCATTGAAATTTTAAGAGGGCTGCGTGAGCGCTACGAGCAGCACCATCGCCTCAAAATCACAGACGCGGCCCTCGATGCAGCAGCAACACTGGGTGATCGCTACATCTCCGATCGCTTCCTTCCAGACAAAGCCATTGATCTCATTGATGAAGCTGGAAGCCGAGTTCGTCTGCTGAATTCCAAGCTGCCTCCTGCAGCGAAGGAAGTGGATAAAGAGCTCCGCGCTGTCCAGAAGGAGAAGGAGGATGCCGTTCGCGACCAAGATTTCAATCGCGCGGGAGAATTACGCGACAAAGAAGTTGAGTTGCGTGAAAAGATTCGCACGTTGCTCCAGAGCAGCCGTGAAGAAACCCCAGCGAATGGAGGAGATGCTGACACCAGCGCAGCTGCATCTGTTGGTGAAGCTGTGACCTCTGATGCAACAGATTCATCAACAGCACAAACTCAACTTCTCACCACTCCGGTCGTTGATGAGGAAGACATCGCTCACATTGTGGCCTCATGGACTGGGGTTCCTGTTCAAAAACTTACAGAAAGTGAGTCAGTCAAATTGTTGAACATGGAGGAAACTCTCCACAAGCGTTTGATCGGACAAGACGAAGCCGTCAAAGCAGTTTCCAAGGCGATTCGTCGAGCGCGGGTTGGCCTGAAAAATCCAAATCGGCCGATTGCAAGCTTCATTTTCTCAGGACCTACAGGTGTCGGGAAAACAGAACTCACGAAGGCACTCGCTGCCTATTTCTTTGGTAGCGAAGAAGCGATGATCCGTCTTGATATGTCGGAATTCATGGAGAGGCATACTGTCAGCAAACTGATCGGTTCTCCTCCTGGATACGTGGGATTCAACGAAGGAGGACAGCTGACAGAAGCGGTGCGGCGGCGTCCCTATACGGTTGTGCTATTTGACGAGATTGAGAAGGCTCATCCCGATGTCTTCAACTTGCTTTTGCAACTTCTAGAAGACGGGCGTCTAACCGATTCCAAAGGAAGAACCGTTGATTTCAAAAATACTTTGATCATCATGACCTCGAACATCGGTTCGAAAGTGATTGAAAAAGGTGGTGGCGGTTTGGGCTTCGAATTCTCTGGTGAAAACGCCGATGAAAATCAGTACAACAGAATCAAATCGCTAGTTAATGAGGAGCTGAAGCAGTACTTCAGGCCAGAATTCCTTAATCGTCTCGATGAAATCATTGTCTTCCGTCAACTCAATCGTGAAGAGGTGAAAGACATTGCGGAAATCATGCTCAAGGAAGTTTTTGCTCGAATTGGTGACAAAGGGATTACTTTGACGGTGTCCAACGCCTTCAAAGAGCGTCTTGTCGAGGAGGGATACAACCCTGCTTACGGTGCAAGGCCCCTGCGTCGCGCGGTCATGCGCCTTCTCGAGGACAGCCTGGCGGAGGAAGTCCTCACCGGCCGTATCAAAGAAGGAGATTCCGCTGAAGTGGACATCGACCATGACAAAAAAGTGGTTGTTCGCCACCTCAACACAGCAACCCCAGTGACACCTCAATTGGCCAACGCTGGGGTCTGAGGCAAAGCATGACCACGTCGTTGGTTTGCCACACACATGCCATTGCTCCTTCCCGTGTCATTCGGGGAGAGCAAGCATGGAAACGTGGTCTTTCAGCCATTGCTGACCTCTGTCAAAGACCGGCACTGCTTGGGCGTAGTCCCGCAACCCAAGCCATTCGTGCTGGTTTAAAAGCTGATCTCATTGCAAACGATCTGTCCGTTGAAGAGGTTCAACTCAACTTCGATTGCTGTGAGGATGACCTCATTCGCCTCGAGGCCTCGCTGAAGGCAACCGCGTGTGACTCCGTGATTGCAGCAGGAGGAGGCAAGGTTTTAGACGCAGGAAAACTCCTTGCCTACCGTCTCAAAGTTCCTTGCATCACGGTGCCGCTGAGTGCCGCAACCTGCGCAGGTTGGACAGCTCTCGCCAACATCTATTCACCAGATGGAGCGTTTGTTTCCGACGTGGCACTCGATGCTTGCCCAGATCTCCTGATTTTTGATCATGGACTGGTTCGTCAAGCACCGACTCAGACTCTTTCGAGTGGCATCGCCGACGCCCTGGCCAAGTGGTACGAAGCCTCTGTGGGTAGCGGATCCAGTACGGACGGAATGATCCAACAGGCCGTTCAAATGGCCCGAGTACTACGCGATCAACTCTTGATTGATGCCCTTGATGCCATAGCTCGTCCTGAGAGTGAGGCCTGGGTCCGAGTTGCTGAAGCCTGTGGTCTGACCGCAGGAGTGATCGGTGGCCTAGGAGGAGCGCAGTGCAGGACGGTTGCGGCCCACGCGGTCCATAACGGCCTAACGCAATTGCCTTCCTGTCACGGCAAGTTGCACGGAGAAAAAGTGGGATTTGGCATTCTGGTGCAGCTCCGGCTTGAAGAACGCCTTGGTGGCAATCAATTGGCCGCCCAATCCCGTCGCCAACTTCTGCCCTTACTCAAGGAGCTTGCTCTACCCGTTTCGCTTCAGGATCTTGGGCTTGGAGAAACAGGGTTGCATGACTTACGCGCCATTTGCAGCTTCGCCTGCCGGCCAGGATCCGACCTACACCATCTCCCCTTCGAGGTCACAGAGACCGATCTTCTTGAAGCTCTCGTAAGCACCGACGCAGACAGTCGCCCTATCAATACGTCTCTGGAGACTGAAGCTTGACCAACAAGGGCATTCTCGAGAACGCAGCCTCCACACTTCTCGATCCTCTGGCCCGTGAACAGCTCAAAGGCTTGGACTGGTTGGAACTCTCCTGCACCGATGGGGGGGCAGACCACTATCCAGTGGTGACAGTGGGCAGTGGGCCACCAGTGCTGTTACTGCATGGATTTGATAGTTCCAATCTGGAATTCCGACGTCTGGTGCCCTTGCTCAAAACCAACCACACACTGATCATTCCCGATCTCTTCGGATTCGGGTTTTGCCCAAGACCAGAACGAACCAGCTACGGACCTGAGCTCGTCCTCAAACATCTCAATGCGCTGCTGGGCAACTTGCCAACAAACGAAGCTATCGGGGTAATCGGGGCATCGATGGGTGGCTCTGTTGCAATGGAACTCGCACGGCGGCATCCCGACCGCATCGATCGCTTGCTGCTTCTGGCTCCCGCAGGACTGGACGGCAAACCGATGCCACTACCTCCAGTTCTGGACCAACTGGGGGTGTGGTTCTTGGGCAGACCTGGCGTGAGACGAGGGTTGTGCAGACAAGCCTTTGCCGATCCAGACAGCAGCGTTGGCGAACCAGAAATTGAGATTGCATCCCTGCACCTCAAGGTGCCTGGATGGGCGCGTTCCCTAGCGGCCTTCGCCCGCAGCGGCGGGTTCGCAGGTTGCGGTTCCCCACTTCCCTCTCAGCCCCTGCATGTGCTCTGGGGTGAGCAAGATCGGATCTTGCGGGCTCCTCAAAAACGTTCCGCTGAGGAGCTATTGGGAGACAAGCTTGAATCGGTTGCCCATTGCGGGCATCTTCCCCATCTCGATCAACCGGATTTGGTGGCAAAACGCTGGCGGGGATCAGAATGCTTTCCATGAATGCAAACAGTTCTGGGCCTCTGCTCCAACTGCTCTCCAATGGTCTGCAGATTTGGATCCGAGGACAATGCGATGAAGTGGGTGAGTTGAAGCTGAATCTCCAAGGATCGGCCTTGCAACTCCTGCGGGGCAAGCTGGAAGGCGTGTCCCTAACCGCCCGCAAGGTGAGTTTTCAGAAACTCCCCCTTCTGCGTGCTGAGCTGAAAACGAGTTCACTCCAAGCACACATCAATCCCTCCCATCCTGGCCAACCGATTCAGCTCTCCCATTCCTTCAACATTGATGGGGAGGTGGTGTTCAACGGAGCCGATCTCAATCGAGCACTTGCCAGTGATCGCTGGAGCTGGCTGGGAGATCTCCTCAGTGAGCAATTGATGGGGCTGACGCCTCTTCGTTCCTTGAGCATCGACGACGACTTACTTGAATTGCAGGCCGCCGTGATTGCAACGCAAGATCCTGTGCGCGCTCGGTTCGGTCTAAAAGCCTCAGAGGGCACCATTCAGATCACCCATCTCGAGACAGGAAAATCGTTGTTATTGCCGATGGATCCCGGCATTCACATTCAAAAAGCTCACCTCAAAGCTGGCCAATTAATTCTTGAAGGGACAGCAACTGTCAGTCCCTGAGCTGATTTTTTTAAGAGTTAGTTTGCGATCAAAGCATCACCAAAATCAAGGCGTAATACACCACCGCAGGAGTAAACAAATAACTATCAATCCGGTCAAGAATTCCCCCATGGCCAGGGAGAGCATCGCCAGAGTCTTTAACGCCTGCATCGCGTTTCATCATCGACTCAGTGAGATCTCCAACGAGCGCAAATAGCGCCACCAGTGCCCCAAGCAAGCCTCCAGTGAGCCATCCCAGGGTCCACCCCATGAGGCTAGCCATCAAAGCTCCCACCACAACGGAGCACAACGCACCTCCGATCGCCCCCTCAATCGTTTTCGACGGAGAGATAGGGGACAAAGGATGACGTCCAAATCGTCGACCAATCATGTAAGAACCAATATCACTCGCAACGACCATCAAGCAGGCAGCAAGTGTGATCAATAATCCCGATGAAAGCCAGGAATTATCAAGACTTAAACGTTGCAAAATGGGAGCAAGATCAACATCAGTGAGATTGCGAAGTCTTAACCAATGGCTTGGCAGGAAACCGAGATAAAACAACCCGAAGATTGAAGCGGCAATGTCGGCAATCGATCCTGTGACGGGCTGCAATAGCAACCAACCGCAGATTGCTGCACCCGATAAAGGCAGCACTGCATCAGGCAAAAGAGCCGGAAGACCTCCTGAATTGGCCCACTGCGTGCTGAAGAGCAAGAGCTGGCATGCCACGAGCGTTGTTTTCGTGGCAGGCCTCATGCCTTTGAACTGGGCCATTCGGAAAAATTCCAACAAACCCAGATGCACGATCACCCCCAACGCGAGCGTGA
This sequence comes from Synechococcus sp. Cu2B8-bc1011, assembly GCF_047302735.1. NCBI lineage: Bacteria > Bacillati > Cyanobacteriota > Cyanophyceae > Synechococcales > Synechococcaceae > Synechococcus > Synechococcus sp. Cu2B8-bc1011. Next base: position 1,520,445 of record NZ_CP138915.1, on the reverse strand, counting down.
ACCACCACCCGCCGAGGCCCACCACCAACAAGCCAAAAGCGCCAGCAAGCAATCCACTGAGCAAGCGCTTGCGATCAAAACCCTTCTTGGTTTTGCCTTGGCTGCTGCTTGCTACGTCTGAAATCACCCCAGTTAGGCCTGCGGCTCTTCAGCCAGAACTTTCACCATACCGGGCACCTGTTCCGGCCATCTTCGGTGCAGACTCAACAACCACTCCAAGCGATCCGATCCAATTCTTTCGCCAGGGATGAGCAATGGAATGCCTGGCGGATAAGGACAAATCATTTCGGCGGCAATGCGTCCAGCACTGTCGTGGATAGACAGCTCACACGCTGGAGCCCGAACAGCAAGCGCTGGAAGCAGTTCAGGCGTTGAACAGATCTGTAATGGCGGCAAGAGTAACGGGTCCAAAGGCCCAGAACTGGGGTGAGACGCCTGGAGCCTGCGCCAAAGTCGTTGCATGCGTTGGGCCAACCCACGCTGAGACGCTAAGCCCAGGCAAAAGGTCAAACAAAAGGGTTCTGGCAGTTCGGCGATCAATCCACGCTGCATCAACCATGCATCGGCATCCAAACCACTGATTCCCTTCTCCGCCGTCACCAAAATCAAACGCAAGGGGTCATCACTGCGTCTCAATGGCAGTCCTGCAGCATCAAGTCGAGCGGCAAGCTGACGGGCCTGTTTCAATCTTCGCTGCAGCAAACGCTCCCACCTTGGGGTCAGCATCCAATTCAAAGTGGCCTCACAGGAAGCCAACAACAAGGCACTGGGGCTGCTGGTCTGAAACCTGAGCAATGACGCTTGCACTGCTGCAGAATTCACACGCGTGCCTTGAAGCCAAAGCACAGCTGTCTGCCCTAGACCAGGTGCTGATTTGTGCAAGGAATGCACGACGAGGTCAGCGCCCGCATGAAGGGAGGATCGAGGTAAGGCTTCCCCACCAGCGAAAGCAAAGTGGGTGCCATGCGCTTCATCCACAAGCACGGGCAAGCCGAGACGATGCAGGACTGCGATTAAAGGGGTTGGGTCGGACGCATAACCGTGATAGGTGGGATGCACCAACACGGCGCCCACGATCGACTCAGGAATGGAAGGAAGGGCTGTGAGCGCGCTCTCCAACCCCTGCGCAGACATCGCACCTGGATGTCCACGATCAGAGAGGAATGGAACAGGTAAAAACACAGGCCGAATCCCTCCCAACACGCAGGCGGCAATCAAGCTGCGATGCGCGTTGCGCGGCAATAACACCGCCTGGCCAGGTCCAGCCAGGGCAGAAAGCGCTGCTTGAAGCAAACCGGTTGAACCGTTGACACCGAACCAACAAGCGGCAACACCCAACTGGGAAGCCAGTCGTGCTTGCGCATCTGCAACAGCACCTTCCTTCTCAAGAGGCCCACCAATCTCAGGAAGTTCTGGAAGATCCCAACTACCGGGTGGCTGCCGCAGCAGACGCTTCAGAGCTGGCGGCAAGGATCTGCCCCGACCATGCACCGGCAAATGCAGAGACTGCCGCTGGTCAGGCCGTAGCAACGGAATTAAGGAGTGCATAAGGGCCTGCGCTTCTTCAGTCCAGCCAAATCGATCGCTTTACCAACTTGATCGCAACGAACGTTGATCACTCAGAACACTGATCGCGTAGGGCAGGGGGCGCAAACAAGCCCATGAAACGATTGAAAGGAACAACCTGCCTAAGATTCACGCTCTTAAGACTGAAACGTGTTGGATATGGCAGAGCGAACCAGTTTGGCCAACAACACCCAATCGAAAGACGTTTGTAAAGCCCAGATGCGCTACGCACCGGGAAAAGATGCGCGCTGGCTCTTACTGAGACCCTGGATTTATCTACCGCGGCTGTTCCAAATCATCTGGGCACTGACTGGTTTAGTGGTCAGCTTGCTACTTCGTGGCAGAAGCAAAGATTCCGAGGTGCAGCGCAAACTGGCCAGAACCCTGCTTCGCACCCTGACAAATCTGGGGCCCTGTTTCATCAAAGTGGGACAAGCGCTGTCCACACGGCCTGATCTGATCCGACGCGATTGGCTCGATGAACTCACCAAGCTTCAGGACGATCTTCCCTCTTTCGATCACGCGATCGCACTTCAAACCGTTGAAGAGGAGCTAGGAGCTCCGGTGGAGCAACTCTTCGAAGACTTCCCCGACGTGCCTGTTGCTGCAGCCAGCCTGGGTCAGGTCTACAAGGCTCGTTTGCATGGTCAGCATTGGGTTGCCGTGAAGGTGCAGCGGCCCAATCTCGCCTTTATTTTGCGCCGCGACATGGTGCTGATTCGCACCCTGGGCGTTTTGGGTGCACCTTTTCTACCTCTCAACTTGGGCTTCGGATTGGGAGAGATCATCGATGAGTTTGGTCGCAGCTTGTTTGAAGAAATTGATTACTACTGCGAAGCCGACAACGCCGAACGCTTTTCAGCCCTGTTTGCTGATAATCCAGCCGTCACGATTCCAAAAGTAGAGCGACTGCTTTCAGCAAGGCGTGTGCTCACCACCTCCTGGATTCATGGAACCAAGATGAGAGATCGGCAGGAGTTGAAAGCTCAACGTCTCAATCCCCCCGCCCTCATCCGCACGGGTGTCATCAGCGGCCTACAACAACTTCTCGAATACGGATACTTTCATGCAGATCCTCACCCAGGAAACTTATTTGCCCTGAGTGGTCAAACAGGAGATCTCGGTCACGTGGCCTACGTGGACTTCGGAATGATGGATTCGATCAGTAATTCCGACCGTTTAACACTCACTGGTGCGGTCGTTCACCTCATTAACAAAGACTTTTCAGCCCTGGCCAACGATTTCCAAACGTTGGGATTTTTGGCACCTAACGCAGATCTGGAGTCGATCATTCCTCCGCTGAGAGAAGTGTTGGGCGGAAGCCTGGGTGACTCCGTGGGAACCTTCAATTTCAAAGCCATTACCGATCGCTTTTCGGAATTGATGTACGACTATCCATTCCGAGTGCCAGCTCGGTTCGCCCTCATCATCCGCGCAGTCGTGAGCCAGGAAGGTCTTGCCCTTCGCCTCGATCCAGAGTTCAAAATCATTGCAGTGGCCTACCCCTACGTGGCCAAACGTCTCCTAGCTGGAGACACCAAAGAGATGCGCGAAAAACTGTTAGAAGTCTTGTTTGATTCAGAAGGGCATCTTCGCCTCGAACGACTGGAAAGCCTGCTCGCAGTCGTAGGCAGTGATGCTCCCACACCTGGCGCTGAGCTGATTCCAGTTGCAGGGGCAGGTTTGCGCTTACTGCTGAGTAAGGATGGCGCCGACCTACGCAAACGAATGCTGCTCACCCTTGTGCGGGACGATCGCCTCAGCACAGAAGACATCAGGTCCCTGACCTCCCTGATCGGACGCACCTTCAGCCCTCGTCGCATAGCTGGGCGCATGCTGCAACAACTGAACCCACTAGCTGCCGCTTAGGGTCCCCCAACACGTTCACCTCAAACTCACAACCTCATTGTTATGGGAGTAGCCCCTGACCTCATGCCCATCGAGTTAGATCAAGCCGACCTTGATGCGCTCAGTGATTTCTTTGGTGATCTTGATCCCAGCGAAATCTTGCTGGAATACACGCCCATCAACCAACCGCCCTATCTCGTCGCAGGTCTGGGGCTAGCAATCGGAGTGTTGTGCGGCCTCACTTTTGCGAAGCTGATCCAGATTCGATTAGATGGCTGGAAGCAAGATCGCCTCGCCCTTTTGCCCCTTGGCACGGCAGAAGTCACGATGAGCTATGCAGGTACTCTCCTCGGCATCACCCTGTTCATCGGCGGGTCGCTTCAAGTCTTTGGGTTTGCTTCAGGCGCTGGATACTTAGTTGCCATGCTGCTTTCTCTTCTCACAGGTGGGGCTTTATGGGTGCAATTGGAACGGTTAATGACTCAAGTGGAGTCAGGCAATTTCAAAGCAGTTGACTTCGACAACTTTGACGAATTCTTCTAATTCAAGTTTTAAACAAGGACATAGGCCTGGAGTTGTTCGTCACCGCGACGGAGCATCTCCAAGCCTTCACGCTCGAGTCTTCGCGTCCGATCGCGACTCATCTTCATGGATTTAGCAATACCCGTGAGACTCATCGGCTCCTCCCCATCCATTCCATAGCGCATTCGCAACACTTTTCCCTGCAATTCAGGCAGCTGGCTCAACAGATCCCGCAGGTCTCCCTTCAAGCATTCACCTTCCACCTGTTCTGACGGCAACTCCGCATCACCCGCCAACAATTCCAGCAGCTCGGTGTCATCGCCATCCCCCACCTTCATCTCCAAACTCACAGGCTGGCGGGCACGGCACATCAGATCCTTCACCTCCTCCTCTGGAAGTTCCACAAAGGACGCCAGTTCCGTCACCGATGGCGTGCGGCCCAGCTCTTGGCTCAACTCCCGTTGGCCTTTCTTCAGCTTGTTCAGCATTTCGGTGATATGGATCGGCAGGCGAATCGTTCGGCTCTTCTCCGCAATCGCGCGGGTGATGCCCTGACGAATCCACCAGTACGCATAGGTACTGAACTTGTAGCCGCGGGTCGGATCAAATTTCTCCACTCCACGCACCAAACCAATCGTTCCCTCCTGGATCAGATCCAGCAGTTCCATATTCCTCTTGGTGTATTTCTTGGCGACGCTCACCACCAACCTCAGGTTGGCCGCCACCATCCGCTCCTTGGCGCGGCGGCCCGCCTGCAGCTTTCGCTTCAGTTGCGCCGCACTCACACCTGCAGCTTTGGCGAACTCATCTCTGGCAACCTCCTCTCCACCACGCTGATCCTTGAGTTCCGCTTCTAACGCCTCTAAATCCATCAACTCCTGCACCTGACGGCCCAGGGTGATCTCCTGCTGATGACTCAACAACGGCACTCGGCCGATGTCTCGTAAATACGAACGCACAAGGTCAGCATCAGGAAGCAGAGCCAAGGGCGCCATCAGCAATTACGAAACACTTCCGTTTCCTAAACTACCACTTTTTCCGATTTTCTTCACGTTGTCGCCCCCGTTTTCGACTTAACAGAATGAGCCATGACGGGATCAAAACAGCGGAAGAGACGAAGGCCTTTGCGCTGTTCAACGATGATCACTGATCGGTGTCAAGGAGTGAGCTGGTGACCCGCCAACGGTTGCAAAAACTGATCGCAGCTGCAGGGATCTGTTCGCGACGACACGCTGAAGAGCTTTTGCGCGAAGGCAGGGTCAAGGTGAATCAAGTCACAGCTGGACTTGGCGACCAAGCCGATCCAAACATCGACCGCATCGAGGTGGATGGCCGTCCCCTCTCTCAGGCATCGAGTCCCAGGCTGCTCCTGCTCAACAAACCCCGGGGTGTGATCAGCAGCTGCAGTGATCCGCAAGGACGTGAAACTGTTCTCGACCTCATCCCACAGGCTCTCCGGCGAGGTCTCCACCCCGTTGGTCGGCTGGATGGAGACAGCCGAGGAGCACTCCTCTTAACCAATCAAGGCGCGATCACCTTGCAGCTCACTCACCCCCGCTACGCCCACAGCAAGACCTACAAGGTTCAGGTCAGAGGTACGCCCACCAACGCAACACTGAATCGCTGGTGCAACGGCGTGGAATTGGATGGCGTACCCACACAACCGGCAGAGGTGTCTCTGCTGAAACAAGGAGCGAACCAATCCCTTTTAAAAGTGATTCTCAGGGAGGGAAGGAATCGCCAAATCCGCAGAGTGGCCGATGCTCTTGGCCACCCGGTGTTGGATCTTCAACGAACAGCGATCTCCTCCATTGATCTCGGTTCTTTGCCGGAGGGCCACTGGCGTGAGTTAACACGTTCAGAATGGAACTCCATCCGTTTGGAACGGAACGAGTGCTCCTCATAACGGCATCGCCGAGATGAAGTTTCCCCTCCCTTGGCGACGTCGCAAAAACCCGCCACACACGCCCACGTCTGTTGAGAGCCTCAACAACTCTCTAGAGGAAGCAGGACAACTGCTGCGAGAACAAAGGGAACGAAAGGGTCTCAGCATGAGAGAGCTTTCGAAAGAGGTGAGAATCACAACGCCGGTCCTAGAAGCCCTTGAACGCGGCTGGCAAGACCGCCTCCCAGAACCCGCCTATCTCGTGGCGATGTTGCAGCGATTGGAATCCTATTTCGACCTTCCAACCAACAGCCTTAGTGGAGCCCTGCCTAACAGACCAGGATCGAATCGCTTCGCGACCAATGGTCGAAGAACCCGTTTCACACTCGGCAGCATCGATATCTTTACCACCTGGCAAGGGAGCGTGGTCTACGGCGCTGTGATGATCGGATCGATTCTGGCCTTGAACCATCAACAACGTCACCTGATCAACATCAATGCCTTCTCGCCAAGGCCAATCCCGATCAATACACCGCTCGACTCTGATCAGATCTTGCAGGGCTTGCGCCCGTTGGAAGACGTGGTCACGGCCTGGCCAGACCAAACGCCTCTACCTCTCGATCAACGCACAAGACCCGGCGTTTTAGCGATCAACCTCAACCAACCACGGCAGATCAGCCTAAGCAGTGAAGGAGGAGATCGAACCAACCTTCAGGGTGCCACCGGAACCGTGACCTTGCAGCTTCTACCCCCGGTTGACCTGAGCATCAAACCGCCTCCTGGCGAGACCGACTCCGTGAGCTGGAACGGACAGGAGCTCGCTCCTAAAACCAATCAACCGGGCTCCTATCACCTGCCCCAGGCCGCAGCTCTTTCGCCGTAACCCTTAAGAGCACCCTGCAAGGCCTCATCAAAAGCGCTCATCCTCCAGCACCAATTGCCGCCAACAGTGCCTGGAGTATTGAAGCGAGCTTGATCATCCAAATGCAGCAAATCCTGTAACGGAGACACCACGAGTTCAGCGGATGTTTCCATCCCGAGTTCCATCAATTGCCATCCGGGTGCTTCAACGTGACACCCCAGCAACTCACCCACCTGCCGCCTAGACGATTCATCAAGTCGCTGCCACCACCCCATCGTTGTGGGGTTGTCATGGGTACCGGTGTACACCACCCACTGGCGGCCATTGATATTGCTCGGCAAATAGGGGTTGCTGGGATTGCCATCAAAGGCGAACTGCAGAACTTTCATTCCGGGTAAATGAAAGCGATCACGGAGCCGTTCCACATCCGGCGTGATCACGCCAAGATCTTCGGCAACGATGGGAAGCGTCCCACCCGCGTCCCGACGTAGGAGTTGCAACAACTCATGGCCGGGTGAACGCTGCCAGACCCCATTTTGAGCCGTGTCGTCATCGCCGGGGACCGCCCAAAAACCAGCCAAAGCGCGGAAATGATCCAAGCGCAACCGATCAGCAAGCCTCCACTGGCGCTTTAAGCGATTACGCCACCAACGAAATCCAGTTCGTCGATGTCGAGCCCAGCTATAAACAGGCGTCCCCCAGAGCTGACCAGTCTCCGAAAAATAGTCGGGTGGAACTCCGCTTTGAAGCCGTAAGCGTCCATCCGCAGCAATCGAAAATAAGGATCGATGACTCCAAACATCAGCACTATCGCGAGCCACATAAAAGGGCAGATCACCAAGAATCTCGATGTTTAAATCTCGAGCTTGCACGCGCAGGCATTGCCACTGTCGATCCAGATGCCACTGGAGAAGTTCCTGCTCGAGCAGAGCCTCACCATGCTGAAGCCGCCATTGAGCCAAGGCAGCAGGTTGCTGCACAGCGAGCGGATGGGGCCAAGACCACCAAGGCAAACCGTTGTGTTGATCACGCAGAACCACGAAATTGACGTGATCTGTCAGCCAATGGCTTTGGTCAGCCCTCCACCGTTGAAATTGTTGTTGGCGCAGAGAGGATTGCTGAGGCCAATGGGCTGCAAGCGCGCGGCCCAGTGCAGCAGCACGCGCATCGGCCAGTTGAAAGTCCAGTACGACGGTCGATTCCGCCTTGGCATCAGCACCGGGGAGACGCCCAAGATCACTGGATGCCACAAAGCTTTCTTCTGCCAAATCTTTGGCATCCAGGAGCCAAGGATTTAAGGCAAAACTGGAGGGTGAGCTGTACGGCGACCCCGTGCCATCAGGCGGAGCAAGGGGCAAAATCTGCCAAACGCTGACGCCATGGCTCGCCAAAGCCTTCAACCATTCACGGGCTGATCGTCCAAAGCTTCCACACACCGGTGAGTCCGGCAAAGCTGTGGGGTGAAGGAGCACACCAACCCGCCGATCCCTTTCGCTTCTGGAGTGATTAACCATCGAAGCAAATCATTCGGGGTGCCGGACGGTCGAAGGGAATCCAAATGATCCGACCTTTGTGATCTTACGGAGCGTCTCAACAAGCATCGAAGCTCTTCCCTCAAGCCCATCGCAATCACTGAGATCTACCAACTCGCTTCGTTTGAAAACGGAAGATTCACGCCCTAGCGTTGATTCAGATCAATCTGTTAACGACGTGCTCGCCCCCCTCTCACCGCGCCATGATTTTCGAGAACGTTCTCCAGATCAAGTGCGGGTGGCCGTCTTCGGGGCCACTGGGTACATCGGACGATTTGTCGTGAGAGAACTGGTAAAGCGCGGATATCAAGTGATGGCATTTGCCCGCGACTCCAGTGGAATTGGAGGACGCAAAGGCAAAGCAGACGTCGTAGCCGATTTCCCTGACGCAGAGGTCAGGTTTGGCGATGTGACCAATCCGGCTTCACTTGCAACCCATGCCTTCAATGAACCCACTGATGTGGTGATTTCTTGCCTTGCATCGAGAACGGGCGGCAAAAAAGATTCATGGGCAATCGATTATGAAGCCAATCTCAACACCTACAACGAAGGGAAAAAGGCTGGTGTAGCGCATTTCGTGATGCTTTCAGCCATCTGCGTACAAAAGCCAATTTTAGAATTTCAAAAAGCGAAACTTGCCTTCGAAACCCGGCTCAGGGAAGACACAGAAATCACTCATACGATCGTTCGCCCAACAGCTTTTTTCAAAAGCATTGCCGCCCAATTTGAGAGCTGCAAGAAAGGCGCACCATATGTCATGTTTGGAAATGGAGAGCTAACAAGTTGCAAGCCAATCAGTGAAAAAGATCTTGCATGCTTCTTAGCCAATTGTGTAAATGAAGCTGACAAAGTCAATCAAGTGTTGCCCATCGGCGGGCCAGGCCCCGCGCTCAGCGCACGCGAACAAGGGGAAATACTCTTTAAAGTCCTAGGCCGCTCGCCCAGAATGCTCTCATTACCGATAGCAGTCATGAATGCTCCAACTGCCATTTTAGAAAAAGTGGCAATGCTGATACCAGGGGTAGAAGACACAGCCGAATTCGCCCGTATCGGTTGTTATTACGCCAGTGAATCCATGCTGGTTTGGAACGAGAAACGTAATTGCTATGACCCCGAGGCAACCCCCTCTTTTGGTGATGACACCCTCGAACAGTTTTTCGCAAGGGTCAACAAAGAGGGAATGGCTGGACAAGAACTAGGCGATGCTGCTCTTTTTTAAAAAGACACCAAACATCGCCCAGAGAGGCGACAGCAAATAACTCAATCATAATCAACAAACAACATTCAAGGTCTTTATCTTGATGGCTTGATTATTATCTTCTCGAAACCAGCCTTCTAACGAATTAATTTACACCCGTCAGACTCACACAGACAACTGATTCAATCAAGTCACTCATCTCTGATCAACATCTAATCTCAGCTCGCCCCTAGACCTCTCCTCTGTTTCCCAATTCAGCGAGACTGAGCAAGACTGTCTGATCAATCATCAAACCATCACGCATGGGGGATCCAGCGTTGAGTGAGGACTCGCAGCAAAAGCCGAGCAAAGGCTGGTTAGGCGACCGCCCCGGGCGCAGTCTCCTGAGAATTGGTGCTGCCTTGTTTGGCACGGCTTTAGCGGGCACAGCGCTTGCCATGGTTTGGCCCAAACCAGACCCCGTAGGGGCCGATGTGCAGTCGTCCAACGGATCTTTAACTCTCGCTCCGCTCCCAGAACAAGCCGTGATGGTGCTGGTTGTGGGCCTCGATGCCGACACCATTAATGCCACATCCAACCAAGCAGCGCCGGAAGGTACCAGCAACGCCGACAGCTTGATGTTGGTCAATATCGGCTCAAAACAACCTGTTCAAGTTTTGCAATTGCCGACAGAACTGGCAGTTCAACTGCCAGGAATCGAGGAGATGCAAGCTCTTTCCACAACTTGGAAATATGGTGGAATCGCGCTGACCTCCGACGTTGTTAGCGAGCTCATCGAACTGCCGGCGAACAAGCCAGATCGCTATTTAATCCTCTCCAGGCAAAGCTTGCGCAGATTCGTAGAAGGACTTGGAGACATCGAAGTCACCCTGAATCAGACCTACAAGTACGAGGACAAGTCCCAGGGTTACAAGGTGAATCTGCAAGCAGGACTGCAAACACTCAATGGCGCGCAGGCAGAACAACTCGCGCGTCATAAACCCAAGCCCAATGAAGATCATCAGAGACGGGCGAGACAACGCCTGCTTCTCCAAGGAGTGCATCAGCAGTTAGCTGAAATCGATGCCTTCACAGTGGTACCTGAGCTATTGAATGTGTTCTCTAATCAGGTCACCACAGACATCAGCACTACAGAGATGTTAAGCCTGATGGCGGCGGCAATCAGCGCTCCCTCGCCACCGGTCATTACGGAGCTTCCTCTTGCACCTCGAGCCGGTCAACAGAGGCTGCGCGAATTGAAGCCAGATATGAGCCTGCCAATCTGGCCCGCTCAGAACTGATCGAGCATGGGTGTAATCCTTAACTGACTCACTGAAATATTTTCCCATCAATCGAATGTGACGGATGCGGCATCCGTTACCACATAACCCGCAATGGCCAAAAAGAACCGCCTGCGTCAGTCCAGACAGTCAGAACGATTAGGCAAAATCAACTACGAGTACAGGATCATCACTGAATAACGAGATTGACTGGGAAACGAGTTGAGCCACAGCAAGGTTTACTATTCTCGCCAAAACAATTATCGCGCCATTTTAAATCCAGCCTCAATGTAGACACTATCGGCACCTTACAGAAGCCAAAACAACGAAAAGCTGTCGTTCGAGGAACAGCGATCGCCTCTAGTTACACCCTGACAATTGTCGCCGACAAAACAAGATCTTGAAACGATAAAGTCAATCGTGAACATTTCTGGAACTCTTTGTATCCAATTGAACGTTCTTCATTATTTCTCCTGTTAACAAGGTGGTCAAACGCTAACGGGAGCACTGCTACTTCTACTAAATTTTCTCAACTGGTTCAAATCATCATGTCGGCGCATCACCTTTCCAGCCTTAAGTGGAGCGACGAGGGAGAACTATCACCACAGGACACCTGGAATCTGGTTACAAAACTCACCAAAACCGAGGATCAATCGAAGGCGTCAAACCTGCTTCATCTGTCATCCAAGCACTCTCACGCCAAGAGCAAGAAGACACATAAAAACTGAACGCAGATAGACTCCATTGGGCCTAGCCCAACAAGAGCCCATTAATTATTTCAAGTTAATTGACAGAACTAGTGATTACTCTATCCTTCTGACTTTGAACGAAGAAAGAAGCCATTCACTTCAATGAGACAACTCAATTCAAACAAATTTAGATATCAGCCCTGAACTTGAGGCGCCCTAATAGGAAGAATTTAGAAAGGTTGGAGTAGATAACAACTAACAGATTGGTTAACAGCGCTGAAAGATCCGGAATCGGTAAATTCTATCTACGCAAACAGATCAGCCTAACCAATTCCAGCCTGCAAGGCAGAGGATCGAGTAAGCGACCCAACGATGCATCCTTACGGCATGAATAACCAAATATTAATCGAGCGACGCAATCAACAAATGCCCGAAAAGTGCAGATAGCACTTTTTAATACCACGAGTTCGTCACAGCAACGCAACATTTACGCAACACTGATTGATACGGCAAAGCAATCTATGGATTGACGACCAAATCAATCGCAAACCGAATAGACACTACTTACCTTGCTAAATATACTCGACACCCCTTGGAGCAACGAACACCGAGGAGCAGGCAAAAGAGACCTACCAATTAACAACTAAAATCTATTATTGCTGACTATAAATATACTAAGCTTGTAAGCTTTTGACCAGACAAACAGGCATCATAGCCGACGGATATCAGCTCTCATACCTAAAGAATTCAGCAATATAGGCAAAGTACTCCTAAGCAAACACAAGGGACATCCAAGTCACAAGTTCTCAATCAGCGCATTCGATACGACAGCCGCAAGAGCCAAGCAACTAGCGACAGCAAGAAAGCCCATAGGAGGAACTTGAAGACACAATAATCATCCCCCTCGCGACGCCCTTCGTCTGTCTCGATTGAGACCAACTTGAGAATCGTCGCAGGGCATGACGTTGTGTCTCTGCATCTCAGTTCACCCAGGTCAACCACCCTTGATCCACCTTCAAGGGTGTATTCCCTGCTTGGCATCAACCATGATGCGCAAGTTGTGCCAATCAACGCATCAAAGCGTTCATTCCTGGATTCAGACGTTTCCATCGCTGCTGAATAGAACGGACCAGCGCATCAGAGACAAGCCCACCAGCATCTCTTGTGTCCAAGAGGCCACACCAAGGCAAGCCATCCATGCGCCGGGCCGCAAGATCCCAGCTGCCTCCAAGTTGCGCCACACCAACCAAAGGGATGTTCAGCGAGTGGCACAGGGCGACTGAGGCAGGTGCCAAACCAGGGATCAAACCAGCTGCATTGGGCTGGGCTAACAACAAAACAGGACATCGCCAAGCAGCAAGAGCATCAAGCCAACTTCCAGTAGAGCCATGCGCCATCGCCGCATCACCGCTTAAGAGCAGCAATGTGGGTCGGCTTCGTTCGTGCTGACGCGATGCCAGGGCTTGCAAACCGGTTTGAGGATCCGACCCACAGGCCAATGGCACCAACTCGGCCGAAAAGCGATTGGCGAGCTGTTGAGCACCCTCGCGCATCGAGAGCTCAGGAAGGGGGCCAGCTCCTACAAGAGCCAAGGTGAAATCAAGCATCAAGCGACATTAGGAAGATCCGATCCGCACCGTTTATGGATAGGAAGACGATGCACCACTACGATCGGTTTATCGCCGATCTCAAGCGCGGGCATCGTGACAAGTTTTCTCACTGCTGCCCGAGCCGAGCAAGAGACGTTGCAGCACGACACCCGACGTCTTCGCCTATTTAGCGGCACCTCAAACCCTGCACTCGCAAGGGAAATTGCGGCATACCTCGGAGTGCCTGACGGCCCCAAGGTGTGTAAACGTTTCGCCGATGGTGAGCTGTACGTTCAAATTCAGGAATCGATTCGCGGCTGCGATGTCTTCCTGATCCAACCCACTTGCGCTCCGGTGAACGACAACCTGATGGAGCTGTTGATCATGGTGGATGCCTGCAGAAGGGCATCGGCACGACAGATCACCGCGGTGGTTCCCTACTACGGCTACGCACGCGCGGACCGCAAAACAGCCGGTCGGGAATCCATTGCAGCCAAGCTCACCGCCAATCTGCTCGTGAAGTCGGGAGTCGATCGGGTGCTGGCGATGGATCTGCACTCAGCTCAAACCCAGGGATATTTTGATATACCCTGTGATCACATTTACGGCTCTCCGGTGCTTGTCGATTACCTCTCCGCCCAAGACCTGGGAGAGGTGGTGGTCGTGTCGCCTGACGTCGGTGGCGTAGCAAGGGCCAGGGCCTTTGCCAAACAAATGAACGGTGCTCCTCTGGCCATCATCGACAAGCGCCGCACCGGTCACAACATGGCTGAAAGCCTCACAGTCATTGGTGATGTCAGTGGCCGCACGGCGATCCTGATCGACGACATGATCGATACCGGAGGCACGATCTGCTCCGGTGCCAAGTTGCTGAGAGATCAAGGTGCGACAGGCGTCATCGCTTGTGCCACCCATCCCGTCTTCTCTCCACCAGCGATCGAACGTTTGTCGGCAGAGGGCCTGTTTGAACAGGTTGTGGTCACCAACAGCATCCCAATCGCATCCAATCACACCTTTCCCCAGCTGCATGTGCTGTCTGTCGCCAACATGCTCGGCGAAGCAATTTGGCGCATCCATGAGGAGAGTTCTGTTAGCTCGATGTTCCGCTAACTCAACCCAAGCTTGATCTGTGCTGTTGAGACACTTTTTTTGGGCACTCAGCTTGCCATTCACCCTGCTCATGGCTCCTCCAGCCACGTTTGGCCAGAGCACCAACATCCTGCTGAGCAAAAGTCGTTTACCGCGTGTTGAGCGAAAACAGGCCCTAGGGGTCTGGCTAACCAATAGCCCTAGCCCGCTTTACTACGACCAACGGAACATCAAGAAAGCCATTGATGAGCTTGAGGAAGCAGGATTCTCCGTGCTTTATCCCAATGTTTGGAGTCGTGGAACGACGTTTCACTCCAGTGACTTTGCCCCGCTGGAGCCAGCCCTAAAGACCGCTGGTATCAAGGTTGATCCCATTTGCACCCTGAGCAAGGAAGCTCACAAACGCGGGATGAAAGTGGTCCCCTGGTTTGAGTACGGACTCATGGAGCCCGCCTCCGCAGAGGTCGTGCAAGACAATCCGGACTGGGTGTTGTCACGGGCCAATGGTGACCCGGTGATGACGATGCACGGCAAAGAGATGGTGTGGCTCAATCCTGCGCACCCACAAGTCCGCGAGCGATTCATCGGCCTCGTGGTGGAAGTGATGAAACGCTGCCGGATGGACGGACTGCAACTCGATGACCACTTTGCTTGGCCTGTGGAATTGGGCTACGACCCTTACACATCAACGCTTTATCAAAATGAATTCGGCATTGCTCCCCCCCGCGACTACACCAATCGTTATTGGATGACCTGGCGTCGCCGCAAACTCACCGGTCTACTTCGCGACCTGCGCATTCGCCTGGAGCAAGAGTCGTTGCCCGTGCGAATCAGCCTTTCACCAGGTCCATTCAGGTTTGCTTATAACAACTGGCTTCAAGATTGGGAGCTCTGGGCCGTTGGACAGCTGATTGATGATCTCGTCGTTCAAAACTATGCCTATTCGCTCAGGGGTTATGCCAAAGATCTTGACCAACCCGCCTTACGGAAAGCCCGCGAATGGGGCATCCCCATCCAGATTGGCGTCTTGGCAGGCTTTGGCAAACGAACAACCTCGATGGATGTTTTGAAGGAAAAGGTGCGGCTAGCGAATGATCGTGGTTACGGAGTGATTTACTTTTACTGGGAAGGATTGTGGGGAAAACATGCAGGTCCCGAGGGGGCTCAATACCGTCAAGAAGTATTTAAACAGATGGGGAATCAACAATGATTAAGGCCTGAAATCAATTCAGCATTTTCATTACAACCACTGAAAAGACAGACAAGAGAATCAAATACGAGCTTCCCTTTCAAGCATCAATGCTGATGGCTAGAGCGGACCTTACCCCAACATCATCTCAACCACTTCGCGGGTGTTAGAGGAAAGCTGAGCCGCGGAGAGTTGATCCAGCGCTGCCTTCACAAGCGCTTGACGCTTGCTGCTGTATGTACCCCAGCGGCTGAAAACCTTGGCCAAACGCGACGCGGTAATCGCATTGCGCTGATCCAAGGCAATGATTTGTTCAGCCATGAAGCGATAACCGCTGCCATCGTCCGCGTGAAACACCAAAAGGTTGCCAGCGAATCCTCCCAACACCGCACGCACAGCATTGGGCGCCATCGGATCAAACCGCGGATGCTGCAAGAGAGAGGTGACACGTTGCAAACCATCTGCGCGAGGCGTCGACGCTTCCAAAGCAAACCAACTGTCAAAGATCACTGGCTTCTCTTGCCAACGGTCGTGGAATTGGCGCAACGCTTCCTCGCGTTCTGGGCAATCCAAAGGCTGTAGCGCCTTCAGAGCTGCGCGAGCCAAGGTCATTGAAGGACCACTCACAGCAGTCACAGCAGCGGCGCGCACCGTTGAATCACCGGCTGCGGCTAGCCAGGCCCAGATCAAACCGGTGAGTTGTCTCTGTCCCTGCCCTTCGGGCCAAGCCAAGTCAAGATCGGCCGCCACACCATTCAGCCGCTCGCGCAGCAGTGGCGCCAAAGATTGACTCAATTGCTCGCGGAGCTCGCAAGCCGCTCGATAGAGAGCTGGCGGATCAGCCTCCTGCTGGAGTGCTTCCAACTCAGGGCCACCAGGGAATGCCATCAAAGTGGAAAGCACCGCAGGATCCTGTTCTCCATCTGGGGCCAGGAGCACGGTCAACGCCTCCAGCATCTGGTGTTCCAGATCGGCATTCGGGCTTCCAGATGCCCGAGCCAGCAACACCCTTCTCCACAGTTGTTGTCCCGCATCCCAACGGGCGAAAGGATCGTTATCACAAGCCAAAAGGGTGAACAGCTCAGCTGGCTCTTGACCCGCCTCCCAATGCACTGGAGCAGAAAATTGCCGGAAAAGGGAAAGGGCAGGGGGCTGTTCTGAACAGGGCAGACCCGTGAGCTCAAGCGTTTGCTCCTCCTGATCCAAGACGAGGAGCTGTTCTTCCCCAGGCACACCATTGGCAGGGACCAGGGCCCAGAGCAAGGGAATCACAAGGGGCTGCTTATCTGGTTGCCCCGGCGTTGGCGGTGTGCTTTGACGCAGTCTTAGGCGCAAGAGCCCGCGAGTGGCATCCCAGTCACGTTTCACGGTCACCGTGGGAGTACCAGCTTGGTCATACCAACGCTTGAACTGATCTAAATCAAAACCAAGGCGTTCACCTTCAATGCACGCACCTTCAGCAATCGCCGATACAAAGTCGTCCGTCGTGGCAGCTTCACCGTCATGGCGTTTGAAATAGAGAGCCATACCACGCATGAATCGTTTCTCACCCAGAAGAGTTCTGAGCATGCGAATCAACTCAGCGCCCTTCTCGTAAATCGTGGTGGTATAAAAATTGTCGATCGCCTGATAGGCATCTGGCTTGACCGGATGGGCTGTTGGCCCCGCATCTTCTCGAAACTGCGTATTGCGGAGCATGGCTGCATCTTCAATCCTCTTTAAGGCCTCTGAATGAAGATCAGCGGTGAAACATTGATCCCTAAAGACGGTGAGTCCTTCCTTTAAGGAGAGCTGGAACCAATCACGGCAGGTGATGCGATTTCCAGACCAATTATGAAAGTACTCGTGGGCAACAACACTTTCAATGCGCTCCAGTTCGGCATCTGATGCTGTTTCAGCATCGGCAAGAACCAACTTGGAGTTAAAAATATTGAGACTCTTATTCTCCATCGCCCCCATGTTGAAGTGGCGCACCGCAACGGTGTTGAACTCATCAAGGTCATATTCCAAGCCATAAACCTGCTCATCCCAGGCCATCGAACGTTTCAACGACTCCATGGCATGGGCCGTGAAGGGCTCATCTCCTGGCTCAACGTGAAGCCTCAAGCTCACCTTGCGGCCGGAAAGGGTCACAAACCGATCCCTAACCTCGCGAAGATCGCCGGCCACTAGCGCGAACAGATAGGAGGGCTTCAGGGATGGGTCCTCCCATGTCACCTCGTGGCGAGAGGGATCACCAACGAGTGGTCCAGCACTTAAGGCATTGCCATTGGAGAGCAACACCGGATAACGATCGCGATCGGCCTCGATACGAACGCTGAACCGACTTAGAACATCGGGGCGATCCGGGTGATACGTAATACGCCTAAACCCCTCGGCTTCGCACTGAGTGGTCAACATCCCCCCACTGGCATAGAGGCCCTCCAGCGAAGTGTTGGCCTGCGGGTCAATCCTGCACACCGTCGTGAGCTGAAACGGCACCTGCGGGGGCTGATGAATCACCAGTCCTTCCGCGGTAAGGCTGTAGTCGGAAGGCTGGAGCTCGTTGCAATCGATCGCGATCGATTGCAACAGCAAATCCACCCCTTGAAGCTCAAGCGCTTGGGGCTCCGGTCCCAACACCGGCGTCAGCTCCATTCGACAGGTGACCTCAACCGAATCGGACCCGATCACCACATCCAGAGCAATGGATGGAATACGAAAGGGAAAGGGTTTGTAATCCTTCAGCCGAATCGTCGGAGCAGTGGTGGAGGCGGAAGCCATGGGCAGGAGTCTCTACAACGATCTTGGCGTGCAGAGGTCCACTCCGTGGAGGCACCAAGCCAGGAGCTGGTGTCTCCACTTTCATTCGTCTGGTGCTGATTATTTGGCAGCCTGTTTCTTCAACGCCTCTTCCACCTTTTTCTTGACATCGGCGGGAACCTTGTCGGGACAGAACTGCATGGCACCGGTGATGATTTGAAATTCAGCGCCAGCGAACAACTGCTCATTGGTGAGCTTTTTGCTGCCTGTGGATGCAACCATGCCGCCATGCCGTCCATTGAGGAGTTGGACATAGGTTGCCGCAGCTACGCCAACAGCTTTCGGGAACTCAATGCCTGCCGTGCGTGCATTGCACACGTAGGACGACCCCATGCCGCGATAGAGGAACACGTCTTCATTGCTTGCAGGCGATGTGGGCGCCTTGCCGGCCGACTGAGCCATCGCAGCAGGACCTGCTAAGCAGAGAGGCAGCAAAAGCAATGGTGCCGACAGAGCAGAACGGAGTCGGTTAAAGGGACGCAAAGGATCAAACCGGAATACGCAGCCATGGTGCCGCATGTTCACCGTTTCGGGCTAGGGGAGAGATGTCTAAATTTGACTCAATCTGATTCAAATCGGATCTTTTTCAGCGCTGGATCGGAGCTGAAGCATCCTCCATCCTTGTTTCGTGGTGATGTTCAACGATCTCGAGCACGTTGTTTTGCCAGCTGTAAATCGCTCGAGAGCGATAGCGGTCCTCATCAATCAGCCGGGTGTACTCCTGCACATCCCAGTCTCCGTAATGGGATTCAAACACCATCTCATGTTCATCGACCTGCCGAATTCGGGTGCGATGGGGGGTTTGCTCGAGATAAGCACGATTGCGTTGAAGTTGGTGGCCCATCAAAGTGGCTTCCATGACTCCGGCCTTCTCATAGCGAGGCTTCTGATCAAAAAAGTCGGTGTCGCGTTCAGGCCACCAACTAAATCGGTAGCGGGGCTCACCGAATTGAAATTCCGAGAAGATCTCAACCCGGATCATCATGTCCAGGAAAAACACCTCCTCATTCTTGAAGAGGTACTGACGTCTTGATCGCCAAAGGCCAAGGTTGCGCGCAAACCACCGCCTCAGATTGCTATCAAGATGCAGGCGCTCAGAAGGTGGGGGCGCTCCGTTGGGTGGGTTTGAGCCTCGTTGTTCAAGCGGCAGAAGGGGCATGCCGTCTCCTCAGTAACAACAGAGTGTTCTCCTTCTTTTAGCGGATCTGCGAGGCTGAGCAAAAACCCATAAGGTAAGTCTCAACATTGCGAAGCCCTCTCGGTGGATGGGATTGATCGCAATCCGCGCCAAAAACTGAGTTTGT
Source organism: Synechococcus sp. Cu2B8-bc1011 (assembly GCF_047302735.1). Taxonomy (NCBI): domain Bacteria; kingdom Bacillati; phylum Cyanobacteriota; class Cyanophyceae; order Synechococcales; family Synechococcaceae; genus Synechococcus; species Synechococcus sp. Cu2B8-bc1011. The sequence continues at coordinate 1,501,111 of NZ_CP138915.1, read as the reverse complement.
TACTCGTTGCTGGTCGCCACCATTTGTCCAGCCGCGATCTTCGTGAGTTGGTGGAATTTTTGCAGAACGAAGATTGCGGATTCGACGTCAGCCTTCAAATTTCAGATCCAACCCAACAACCTGAGTTGCTGGAACTCCACCGCTTGGTGGTCACACCCTCTTTGGTGAAGCTGCAACCACAACCCAAGCAAGTCTTTGCAGGCAGCAGCATCTTTCAACAACTCCGAGGCTGGTTGCCTCGCTGGCAGCAAGACGAGGTGGTGAGCGGACTCGGTTTAAGCCTGAAGCCCACAGAGCTGGATGGAAGCAGAACCCAACGAGAGCTCCAGCTGGAAGATCAATTATTAGTGCTGCGTCAGGAAAACGAAACGTTGATCGACCGTCTGCAGGCTCAAGAGCGCTTGCTGAGGATGGTGGCTCATGAACTGCGTACGCCACTTACGGCGGCAACCTTGGCCGTGCAAAGCCAGGAATTAGGCCAGATCGATATCCATCGATTCAGGGATGTTCTGAAACGACGCCTCGAGGAAATCGCCCTGCTCTCGAAAGATCTCTTGGAAGTGGGAAGCACACGCTGGGAAGCATTGTTCAACCCTCAAAGGCTGGATTTAGCCAGCGTTGCAGCTGAAGCGATTCTCGAACTGGAGAAACTTTGGCTCGGTAGAGATGTGACCATCCACACCGACATCCCGGCAGATCTCCCCAAGGTGTTTGCGGATCAGCGCAGAATGCGCCAGGTGCTTCTGAATTTGCTGGAAAACGCTCTGAAGTACACACCCAATGGAGGCTTGATCTCATTGACCATGCTTCATCGAACCAGTCAATGGGTGCAGGTGAGCATCAGCGACAGCGGGCCAGGGATTCCGGAAGAAGAGCAACAGCGCATTTTTCTTGACCGCGTAAGGCTTCCTCAAACATCAGCCGGGGCTTCTGGGTTTGGGGTTGGACTCTCGGTTTGCCGACGCATTGTTGAAGTGCATGGCGGCAGGATCTGGGTGATTTCGGAACCAGAAAAAGGAGCATGTTTCACCTTCAACGTGCCCATCTGGCAGGGCCAAGGTCAAGAGAAGGAGAACGTTGTCTTGACGGAGGGTCAGGCTGAACCGTAATTTCACAGGGTGCCGGAAGTTCAGAAGAGCTCTCGATCACGTTCTTGGCCCCATCGTCTAGAGGCCTAGGACACCTCCCTTTCACGGAGGCGACAGGGGTTCGAATCCCCTTGGGGCTACTGAATAACTAGATGAGACTTCATCTGGTTGGACCAACACTCTCCTCTCCAGGGGAGTTTTTTTATGCACTGTTCAGGAGGCCCTTGGGGCTCAGATCGAGACATCTCCTGAGGAGCAGAACCATGGCCAGGAGACAACGACGCTCTTTCTCTTGCAGGGACGGACGAGAGACCGAATTCCAATGAAATCCAATGCCAGAAAGCTCTGAAGAGACGTCAAGATCCCTAACGAGCAGCTCTGCGTCTCGCTTCGGCTTCAACAGCTTTGAGGTTGGTGGTGAGATCGTCACGCAGCCGTTGTTCGATCAGGCCTATGGGCATACCCAAACAACCCTGAACAGTGAGTTCGTAGAAAAGGGCCGTTGCCTCGGGCATGGTTCTCAACCGCCAGGTCCCCTCAAAACGCCGGAAATCACCCTTCGTCATCTTGAATTTCAGCGTCCCCTCAGGCGCAAATTCTTCAAGCTCCAGCTCTACAGAAGCCGAAAACTTCATTCCCAGAAATTGCTGACATCCCTCTTGCTGCAGATGAACAATGTTGTCGTCTCGCCGCAAAAGTCGACTACTTGCAAGGTTGGGGATGAAGGCACTCAGCTGGTCGTAATCCGTCAGAACAGTCCAAATCTGATCTGCTGATACCGGTGTCAAAAGCTGAGCAGCAAGGCGGCGGACGCCATCAGACATCCTTTCAACAGTCTGTTCAATAGGCTGATGATGCGACAACATCGCCTCTCCTGTGGGCATTTCGCCACGCTTCAGTTGTGTCAGACCACTGAAAGATGCCAAACCGTTTTCGCTTCTAATCCTGAGAGATTGACGTTGTTGACTCTAAGGAAGAAACCTCAATTCAGCGCAAACTGATTGGCAAGTCAGTGGTGACGCTTATAGTCGCGCCATAACTGGGCATTTTCAATGCGAGTCAGCGCGACACCACAGACAACTGATGAACGGGCATTCACGATTGTCTTCACAGGCTTGGGTGGGCGTCGGGCAGAGCTATCTCGCTTAAACGTCTCGTACGGCCGTCTTCGGGACACCATTTGCGTTCTTCTCGCTCGGGGAGCACGCATCCAGTCCGTGAGTCCAACGGGCTCAGAGCAGGAAGCCGCACCCGTTCCATCTGCACCACCTGTTTCCGCCCCTGTGACCACTTCCAAAGCAAAGCCCGCTGCCAAAGCAAAGCCCGCGGCTAAACCTGTGCCGGTGAATCTCTACAAGCCGAAAGCTCCTTTCCTAGGAACTGTCACCGAGAATTATTCCCTACTTAAAGATGGCGCGATTGGTCGTGTGCAGCACATCACGTTCGATCTGAGCGGTGGTGATCCACATCTGGAATACGTGGAAGGTCAAAGCATCGGGATTGTTCCCGCTGGTGAAGATGCCAAAGGGAAGCCCCACAAACTGCGCTTGTACTCCATTGCAAGTACTCGCCACGGCGACAATCTCGAGGACAACACCGTCTCCCTCTGCGTCCGCCAGCTTCAGTATGAAAAGGATGGAGAAACCATCAACGGTGTTTGTTCCACCTACCTTTGCGATGTTGAGCCGGGTACCAAGGTCAAAATCACAGGGCCTGTCGGCAAGGAAATGCTCCTTCCCGAGGACGAAGAAGCCAATGTGATCATGCTGGCCACTGGCACCGGTATCGCCCCGATGCGCACCTACCTGCGTCGCATGTTTGAGCCGAGAGAGCGAGAGGAGAACGGTTGGAACTTCCGAGGCAAAGCTTGGTTGTTTATGGGAGCACCCAAAACAGCAAACCTGCTTTATGACGATGACTTCCTTCATTACGAGAAGGAATACCCCGATAATTTCCGCTACACCAAAGCCATCAGTCGGGAACAACAGAATCCAAAAGGCGGGCGGATGTACATCCAAGATCGCGTGTCTGAGCACGCTGAAGAGATCTTCGCAATGATCGAAGATCCCAAGACGCACGTCTACATGTGTGGCCTGCGTGGGATGGAGCCTGGTATTGACGAAGCCATGTCCGCCGCAGCGGAAGCCAAAGGCCTTGATTGGTCTGAACTTCGACCCAAACTCAAGAAGGCTCACCGCTGGCACGTTGAGACTTACTAAACCTCATCTATGACTGAATCAAGTCCGCCTCGGCGGGCTTTTTTAATGTCTAATGCTGTTGTTTTTCAGGAGACAGCCACAAAACACAACCTGTGAGAACAATTGCGCTGTCCGATCGAGAAATCCTGGTTAAACCTGCCTAAGAGGTGCAGTAGCCATGACCGCAACGATCACGAACCCACTGAGGGTTGGGCTGCGCCAGGAACGGGTCATCGCTCCGCAGTGCCTGGTGATTTTTGGAGCGAGCGGCGACCTCACCCATCGCAAGCTGGTTCCAGCCCTCTTCGAGTTATTTCAACAACGACGACTCCCCAGCGAATTTGCGCTCCTGGGCTGCGCCAGAAGGCCTTGGAGCGACGACGAATTCCGCAGCAAAATGGCTGAGGCCATGGGAGAGAAAGTGCGCGACCATCCCGAGGCCTGGGAGCAATTTGCCGCCGGGATGTTTTATGAGCCGGTGGACCTTCAGAAACCGGAGGACGTCGTGAAGCTCGGGGGTCGTCTTCAAGAGATCGACCGCCTGAGAGCCACACGAAGCAACCGCACCTTTTACCTCTCGGTGTCACCGAAGTTTTATGCGAGCGGCTGTCGAGCCCTCGCTGATGCAGGCCTGCTAAAGGATCCCCAACGAAGTCGTGTTGTCATTGAAAAACCATTTGGACGGGACTACGGCAGCGCCCAATCCTTGAACAGAGTGGTTCAAGGCTGCGGCCAAGAGAACCAAATCTTTCGCATCGACCACTACCTCGGGAAGGAAACGGTCCAAAACATCATGGTGATGCGGTTCGCCAACGCGATTTTCGAGCCAATCTGGAATCGCAACTACATCTCCAGTGTTCAAATTACGGCCTCTGAAACCGTTGGGGTCGAGGAACGGGCCGGGTACTACGAAACCTCGGGTGCACTGCGAGACATGGTGCAAAACCACCTGACCCAAATGTTGGCGATTACCGCCATGGAAACCCCTGGACGCTTTGATCCGGAGGCCATTCGCAGTGAGAAAGCCAAGGTTCTTCAAGCTGCACGCCTGGCCGATGAACTTGAACCCTGGAACTGCTGCGTTCGCGGACAATACGGGCCTGGAGGCAGCGACGGTTCACCTCTCAGTGGCTACCGGCAAGAACCAGGCGTCGATCCACAGAGCACCACGGAAACGTACGTGTCAATGAAGCTGTTCATCGACAACTGGCGTTGGCAGGGAGTTCCTTTCTATGTGCGCACCGGCAAGCGCCTCGCCAAGCGTCTCAGCGAAGTGGTCTTGACCTTCCGAGAAGCACCCGTTCACCTCTTCGATGCTGCCGGTGGCAGTCCAACAGCCAATCAGCTCATCCTGCGCATTCAGCCCGATGAAGGCGCTGAATTCAAATTTGAAGTGAAGTCTCCAGGCTCCGGTATGCGCAGCCGGCCTGTCGAGATGGAATTCTCCTACGACGAATCCTTCGGCGAGCCATCAGATGAGGGTTATGTGCGCCTTTTGGCGGACGCCATGTTGGGTGATCCAACACTCTTCACCCGGAGTGATGAAGTCGAAGCAGCTTGGAGGCTTTACACCCCGCTGCTGGAACTGATCGAAGACAGTCCCTGGAAACTGCCCATCCATCCCTACGAGTCACGCACTTGGGGACCTGCCGCTGCCGATGCTCTGCTAGCGCGAGACGGCCTGCTCTGGCGTCGCCCCTAACTCAAGCCCCCAACAAGATTCCAAGCTCACCTCGATACCGCCTCTCCTCAGGTCGCAGCATGTCTCCTCAGCTCACGCTTCAAACTCCCCTCGAGCTACCGCCATCGGAAGTTCCTCACTATCTCGATCAGTTGTGGTCCCGCGATCAATCAAGCAACATTGGGGCCCACACCTTTTGTCTGTTGATCTGGCAGCCAGCCTGGGTGGAACAACAACTTGTCCGCACGGGAAGGATCGAGGGTCCCATCATGGGCATCCAACGCGACGAAGTGGAAGAGGCTGGGCGTCAAGCAGTTCTCGCGCTTGATCTCCCTCTCAGCACCCCGCCACTAGGGAGCTCGGTATCAAACAGTCTGGCCAAAGTTGATGGCAACAAAACCAGTGATGACCTTCGTGGTCAACATGTGGATGGGGCCTTAAGCGCACTGAGGCCTCGGCGTTTGATCACCTTCGCCCCCAGCCTGGATTCCAGCCGCCCCTTAGAAACCTTGGTGGCCGCCTACTGCCCCTTACCGGAAGAAGGGGGGGGCACCGTTGCTTGTGGAGATGTGGTGGTACTCCGCGGCGGAACAGAGGCCTTGCAGGAAGGACTCAACACGTTGCAACCCCTACTCCCGGACGACCTGCCCTCTTGGGTGTGGTGGAACGGGCCCCTTGATGAGTCACCTGAGTTATTTGAGCAGCTCTCTATCGCTCCTCGCAGACTCATTCTGGATTCTGCTCTTGGTGATCCCGTGTACAGCCTGAGCCTTCTCGCCAACAGGCTCGCAGGTGGCCAGGCCGTGAATGATCTCAATTGGCTACGGCTCGGCAGCTGGCATCAAACGCTGGCGATGGTGTTTGATCCACCGCATCGTCGCGATGCCCTAAGCCACGTCGTGCAACTCGACATCGATGTTGAAGGAGATCACCCGGTCCAAGGCCTCCTATTGGCCGCTTGGATTGCCGATCGACTGGGTTGGACCCTCAGGGAGTCCCATCGACATGATGCCAAAACCGGCGATGCGAGTATCAACGCGGTGTTCCAACGTCCTGACGGCACCGAGGTGCCGCTGCGCGTGTCTCCGGTGCCCATGGGACAGCCAAGTATTCATCCTGGGCAAATCGTGGGGCTTCGGATGATTTCCAAACCCGAGCACGGCGGGGCTATGTGTGTGATTCTCTGCGCGGAATCCGGAGGTTGCATGCGCCTTGAAGCCGGGGGCATGGCCAGCATGGAACTTGTGGAAGAAGTGGTGCCCTTGCTCCATACGCACGTGGAAGCCGACATGGCCCGTCTTCTTGAGGGTGGGCACGATTCCTCAAACCCGCTCTTGGCTGCAGCGGCCCCTCTGGCTGCCAAGCTTCTGAGTTGATTCCCAGCTGAGCAGCATGGCCTGTGTGATCGCTGCTCCATCGAGCAGCAGCGGCAAAACCCTGCTCAGCCTCAACCTGATCGCCTGGGCACAACAGAAGGGACTGAGCATTCAACCCTTCAAGGTGGGGCCTGATTACCTCGACCCCCAAGTCCTTGGGGCGACTGCCGGGCGCCCTTGCCGAAACCTTGATCTGCCCTTGTGCGGACCTGACTGGGTCAAGACCAGTTTTCATGGGTATGGAGGCCGCTGCGACTTGGCCCTCGTGGAGGGGGTCATGGGCCTATTCGATGGGATCGGCTCAACAGGAGAAGGAAGCAGCGCAGCCGTGGCCAAACATCTGAAGTTGCCCGTGGTGTTGGTGGTGGATGCCGGCGGCCAGGCGCGGTCGCTCGCCGCCCTCGTGAGCGGATTTCGTGATCTTGACCCCGACTTGCAGTTGGCTGGTGTGGTGCTCAATCGAGTGAGCACTGAGCGCCATCGCTTGCTTCTCGAGGATGTCTTATCAGCCATTGATGTGCCCTGCCTGGGCTGTCTTCCACGGGATTCAAGCCTTGAATTACCCAGTCGGCATTTGGGCTTGGCTCCAGCCCATGAACTTGATCAACTGAACGTTCGTCTGGGGAAATGGGCAGCGATCGCTGATCAACATCTCGAGATGGGGGTCTTTGAGCGGTTAATGGCAGCGCCAACAAAAGGGACAGAGCCCATCCAAACCGTGTTGGGGACCGCATTGGAACAGGACACCCAGAGACAACCACTGCCAGTGGCCGTTGCTCAAGACAACGCCTTTCATTTCCGATACCCCGAGATGCAAGATTGCCTCGAGGCATTAGGGATGCCGGTCATCCCTTGGCACCCCTTAGAGGATGAGCCATTGCCGCAAGCGGCCTATGGACTTGTCATCCCTGGAGGCTTCCCAGAACTTCATGCGGAACAACTCAGTCATTGCAAACAAAGCCTTTCAGGCCTCCGCGACTGGCTGCAACACAAACCGCTTTACGCCGAATGTGGCGGCATGTTGATGCTGGGGACCAGCTTGATGGACGGGGAGGGCCAAACTCATGCAATGGCGGGGGTCTTACCGTTTCACGCCCAGCGCGGGAGATTGCAGGTGGGGTATCGCCGCCTAACGGCAACCCGCAACAGCTTGCTGCTGAAGGCGGGTGATCAGTGGATGGGCCATGAATTTCACCGCTGGCAGCTCAGCGAGGAACCTGTGGGCAAATGGCAAACGCTGTGGCAGGTTGATGGCTGGCATGTTGATCGCAGAGAAGAAGGATGGGCACTTCCGACCGTTCACGCAAGCTGGGTGCATCTTCACTGGGCCAGCTCTTCGACGATCTCATGCCGATGGCGCGCCGCTCTCGAAACCGTGGCGACACAGATCGAGAAGAATTCATAAAAACCACTCGCCAGCGACAGCAGCCCTTGAAGGAGCGCTGGCGCTTCCTGGTCGAAGGCAGCGTGCAAGGAGTTGGATTCAGAAACAGTTGCCGGCGACGAGCCCTCGACCTAGGCCTTTGTGGTTGGGTTCGAAACCTCAAGGACGGTGTTGTGGAAATTCAGGCGGAAGGAGGCGAGATGGCCTTGAACGAGCTTCGTGTGTGGTGTGAACGTGGACCAAGCGCTGCAACCGTTAAGCGAGTCGTACTGTCCAAAATCCCCGTGACTGGCAATGACTGGTTTGACGTAAGGCCTTAAGAGAAAGAAAACAGCGACAATCTGCAGCTGAGACAATCAACAGCGAAAGCAAGCACCAGACAACCCAATTCACAGCGCACTGATCCACACCATGGGCAACGAACGTCGGCTCTGGTTGCTTCGTCACGGAGCCACTGAATGGGCCAAAAACGGACGGCACACAGGCAGCACCGATCTTCCTTTGCTGCCTGAAGGAGAAGAAGAGGCTCGGCAACTTGCGCCGGTACTCACATCCAATCCGTTTGCAGCCGTGTTTAGTTCACCCCTTGAACGGGCAAAACGCACGTGCGAGCTAGGCGGTCTTGGCCAACAACGACGCATCATGGAAACGTTGCGAGAGTGGGATTACGGCGATTACGAGGGGATTACAACCCCAGAGATCCGCAAGGGCATACCCAACTGGACCGTTTGGAGCCATGGCTGCCCCAATGGCGAAAATGCCGAGGCCGTACAGCAACGCTGCGAACAAAGCATTGCCATCGCCTTAGCGGAACCGAGCGAAGGGGATGTTGCACTGTTTGCCCATGGTCATGTGCTGCGCGCCTTAACAGGCACATGGTTAGGGCTCGGTGCCACAGGTGGACGTTTGTTCCAGCTCGGCACAGGAACCATCTGCATCTTGGGCTTCGAGCGAGGGCAGCGAGCAATCGCCCGCTGGAATGCCCCCACCAACGGCTTGTTTTAAGCCCTTGTCTAAGCGCAAGCCCTAATACGATCGCTCTGGAATGTTGTGTTTCCACTGAACGATGAGCGACACCACGCTCTGGGCTGAGCTGCTCGCCTATGGCACTGGCATCGGCCTATCCCCGATCCATATCGCCGTTCTATTGCTGCTGCTCCTAGGACCGCAGCCCTTGAAGCGAGGCGGCTGGTTCGTAGCGGGATGGGTGCTAACCACGATGGCGACATCAGCCTTACTCGTGACTGTGGGTCATTCATTGGTGCTGGATATGACGCAAGGCTCCCATCACCGCACCGGCTTGGATCTCCTCGCTGGCGGGGCCTTAATTGCCGTTGGCGGCAGGGAGCTACTGCGCTCGTTGACCGATGGAGACACACCACCGGCATGGACCGCAAGCGTTGATCGCTTTGTGAACATGCCCCTCCCACTGCTGTTGTTCTTGGGTGCTATCGCGGAAGTTGCCAGTCCTGATGATCTCGTGCTGTTCGCAAAATCAGCAGGGGTTGTCTTGGCGGCTCAACTTCCCACATGGCAAGAACTGATTGGTCTTTTGGCCTTCACAATCGGGGCAAGCCTGTTAATGCTTACCCCTTTGGTTGCCGTTGCGATAGGTCGCAACAAAGTTATACCTGTATTGGAGCGTGGAAAAGACCTTCTGTTTGCGCGAGGCGAGCTGGTTGTAGCCGCCGTCAGCATTGGGATCGGGAGCTATCTCGGTTGGCAAGGAATCAGCGGCCTCACCATGACCTAAACGTAAGGGAACGAGCTAAGGGATGTGGGGCAACATAGGAGCAAAGCATTGAGTATCAGAAACCAGATGAAAACAATGCTTTTCAGGATGTCCCAATTCAATCTTCAAACGCGACTCAACGTGATCAATCAAGAGCAACAAATGCTTGAAATTGATTATTCAGGATTTTAAATAATGCATCCACATCGAATAGACAGAGAAGTGAACACTCCTCACAGGTGAATCGATGCTGTCAATCGACGGAGTCAAAGACCCTGTTGCTGACGAATAACCCAAGCTGATGCCGCCTGCTGCTGCTTCCACGCCACCAGAAGATGCTTCGCAATCGATTGAAGCTCTTCAACATCCTTAGAACTATCAATTTCTCTTGAGTACTTTTCGATTTCGAACATTTGTCCGATGGTCAAAGCAATTGGATCCATTGGTCTTTTTGCTCTCGGCAAGCCGAAGGTAGCCCGTAAGGCATGGCAACGCAAATCAAGCAGGTAGTGATTGCAACCGATTTGACGATTACATGCTCAACTCACTACATTCCTCTCATTACAGATCATTTCCGAACTGCCCTTATCCCTTGGATTGCAACCACTAATCAGCCTAAAAAGCATTGTCACGCCTGACTTCAATGCACTTCTCCTGGAAACAACACCAAGAACTTTCCAGAAAAGTGTCTAATACTGCAGACACCGATCAAGGCGTTGCTCTCGCTCTGATGGGAGTGGGTTTAACGATGTTGGCCAAGGATCTCTTAACGGCAGAGCTGCTCGATCATGCCAATTCACATACACCAACGAAGAACTAACCGGTTGTTTGCCAAAGCTTGAACGTCTTCAACAGATCCTCTGATTTTTCCAAAGCCAAGCCTGCAAGTAGGCAGCACTGAAAACAAATACGGGAAGAGGCCTTAATTGGTGACTTCAGTCACTAGAAAAGTCAGACCTCTCAACTTTCAAAACCAGGCTACCTTTATGTCCCCAGACAGCTTTTGGATCGACTCTCTACTAAAGAGGGTGTTGATGGATACAAACAGTGGCAAAAGGAAACCATAAGGTCGCAGCATCGCTCAGCGACTTGAATCTATGATTCCTCCACATACCTCAGCAAACGAAGCAACCCCCAATGGACAACTGATGCATTTAGCCTTAGAAGTCATGAGCAAAACGGTTGAATCAAGCCAAAATGACGATCAAAACAGAGATCTAATATCAGACCTCAAAAACATTACCCTACCTCCAGTATGCGCCCTATAGATCAAATGACCACAAACTCTTCGATCACCATCAAGCACCAAAAGCAAAAATAGATTCACAAGCAAGGCAACGAACTAGGCGCCTAGAAAAAACATAGATGACCTTTTATTCCAACACTTGATCGCCAAACGTGGAAGTTTTAATCCAGAATCATCTCATTAATGCTCCATCAAACTCCCCCTTAGGCCAAGAGAGCACACCAGTATCACATGAGTTAACGCAAGATTTTTAAGCACTCATTTCAATACACTCAAAACATTTTGCGCACCAAACAAACCACTAGAAACAGATTCAAACGAATCATGCGGACCTAAACCCGATTGAAACCAATATCCAGACACACTTACTTAATCCACTGATCGACAGCCAACATCAATGAAGGGGAACAACCACACCTCGTTGTACATGCTCGAATATCAACCCCGGCAAATCAACCTAGGCATTATTACTCCTTAGAAGAATTATGTAGTTAATGATGCCGAGGCCGCAAATCCCCGTTATTAAATTATTGACATACAGCAGGAGTAGCAATGAGCTTTACAGTTCCAGCCATCTCAATTGGTATCGTCACATACACATTATTTCACCTCTGCTTTTCACATCTTACGCAATAATTGCCCCCAAAACGAGTTCATTCAAAGAAGAAAACCGCTCTCGCTCCACAGCTTGGGTGGTTTTCACTGCCCACAGAAAGACAACGCCAGGCAACTATCAAGGAAATACAAAACGCTTGGGCATGCATTCTCAGCCCTTAGCACATCTCAAGTGAGCAAATAGACTTAGGAACTATGCATATCGCAATCATTCACTTGCCAACAAATAAAAATCATCGTAATTGATTCCCACTCGGGAGTAAAAAATGAGAGCATTCAAAAATGAACACACCTGCAAATCAATCAGCGAACGATGGGACGCCATTGATGCCTATCTTGAGTGCGTTACTAGTTGTGGGCTCAAGGATGGAGCCTGCGTAACAACGTGCATCACAAAGCATCTTGAACCTGGGACTATTTTAGAGGACAGAGAGAGACAGACATTCAATATACCCAAGCATTAATACTTATCCCAAACCCCTCCTTGACAACTTGAATTGTTTTCTACACAACAACTCCAACCATTCCAGCGATTAAGTCAATCACAACAAAGGCCCAAGCCCAATCAATAGTGACCTCAATAACCCATTCTTACCCATAACTCAATCAAGACACAAACATCAATCCCAATCCATTCATTACACACAATCCTTGCCGTGAATCACGAAGACCGAAAGCTCGCCAAAGAATAATCTCTATCGTGACTGAGAGATCACCTCAAGAGCGAGCACCTTCTTTGACTTAACACTTGCGAATAGATTTTCAGATGAGAGCCTTGAATCAGTTAAGACTGTGGAAGGAATCCAGTCCTGACAACCCTTTTGATCGATCAATTTATTGAAATCAGCCAACACTTTAAGCCCGGGGCAATACAGAGGTGACCAAGAGACGTGACAATGCTTCAGATCAGACTTCTTCTGGCATCTTGAACTTTCACGAGCTATAAACATGCATCAGCTCAGGCACAAGATGGCAGATGAACAAGCCCTTGATGCATCCCTCCCAATTACAAATGATGTTGTAGCCACTCACTCGCTTTGCGATTCCTCATTTTTGTTGTTCGACAGATGAGAACCAACATTTCATTGTTGTTCTTCATTCTTCAGCGCCCGCGTCCAGCGTTCCACCGCTTTGACTGATGATGACCTTCCTGCCATCCAGACCGCCTCTTGGGCCCGACTGACAGCGACATAAGCCAACTGCCGTCGCAGAACAAGGTCCTGCGGCCAGAACACGTCATCAGCAACAAACACCTCTCCAAAACTGCTGCCTTGACTGCGATGAACCGTGAGCACGGCGGCAGGACCCAACGAGGCAAAAGCATCACGGATCAAAAAATACCGGCGCCAAAGCGGCCTCCCGCCTCTCTTTCCCGCATCCCTGGCCTGGGTGCGTAGACCCTGAAGGACCCGATCAAGGCGCTGCCGTGCAGCACTCCCGGAAGGCGGCTGCAAGCGCAAACTGAGTTCTAACTCTCCACTACGGACCTTCGCCGTCACGGTATCGATGACAGGGGCCTCGAATCCAGCGAATGCCATCTGCGTCTCCCCCGCAAACCCAAATTCAGCGAGGTCACAACGTTCCGTGGTGACGTCCTCCACCACCACTTCCCGATTCGAGCCCAGCACCAGATCGGGTTCTTCCCCTGTTTCTGCCCCATCGCGTGAGGCAGGAGCCATCACCGCCGTACGGCTGATCAGGACTTCGCCTGGAAGAACGTCCATCTGGTCGGCCATCTCACCATGAATGGCTCGTCGTGCATGGGGCACCAGTGCATCCAGGGTGCGATTGGTGTAGCAAAGAATGCGTGCTGCATCAGGGTTGTCACAGGCCGCAGCACGACGCAGGCCATCTTGAGCCTGGATCAGCCAAGCCGAGCGATTGAGCACACCCACCTGACCCAATTTGCTGCGCAACGGAGGCATTAATGGCGGCAGCTCACAGGGCAAGCGTCCATCGCGTAAGCAGCTCGCCAGCTGCAACACAGGACCTTGATGACGAACCACTTGCTTGAGCGACGCAGCGATCGCGCGGTCCATGGAGAACACAGGGCTATCCGCTTCTCCCACGGGGGGAAGCTGGGCCGGATCGCCAACAAACACAAGCCTGGTTTTGAACGGATGAGCGCACTGCAGGGCGACCGACAACAGCGAGCTATCAACCATGGAGGATTCATCGACCAGGACCAGGCCGAGATGTTCCAACGAGGCCGCCGTTTGTTCAGTGGATTCGCAAACCTCCCGATCCCCTTGGCGACGCAACTTGAGCCTCAACAGTCGATGGATGGTGGAGGGATACCAAGTGGGGTGAAGCCCCTCTAAATCAAGGGCGTGGCGCAACACACCAACGGCTTTATGGGTGGGAGCGACAACGGTCCAACACAGCCCTGTGGCTTCCACTTGGCGCAGCAAACGCATGGAGAGGAAAGTTTTGCCACTACCGGCATAACCGCTCAGCACAAACGGAATGCCTGGGTCTTCGCTTGAAAGCCACCGCTCGAACAAGGCAGCTGCCGTCTGCTGATCGTCGGTGAGGATGGCCTCAGAGGGCTTCTGCCTGCTCACCCGCTAAACAAACCAAACGTTTGGGCCAAATGCAGCGGCGAGCCCACAAAAAAGAGTCCTGGGAGTGCGATCAAAGGTCCCAGCAGACTGCCCACTAAGACCTCCGTGCGGGTGTGACCAAGCCGTTCTTTCAGTGGCTTCTCCGGGGGGTTGGGCCAGAGCGAATCAGGAAGTTCGTTGAGGCGAGCCGCCGTGAATCCTGCCGCCCGGCGCACCCCACTGGCGTCGTACATCACCACAAAAGCAACCGTGGCAGCCAGCGCAAACGCAGGCTGATCAAAACCCATCTGCCAGCCCACTCCAGCGGCGCTACCAGTCACTAATGCCGAGTGACTCGAGGGCATCCCTCCGGTCTCAAACAGCACCGCCGGCCTCCAGCGCTGATGTAGCAGCAATTCCAGGAACAGCTTGGATAACTGTGCCAAGCCGCAGGCCGCCAATCCCCAGGCGAGCACAGCATTATCGAAAATCTGAGCAGGCATAGGCAGGGTCGAGATCACTGTTGAAAACACGGGTGAACCAACGCTTGAAGCCATCGTTGCAATCGCCATGGTCAACAATCCCGACTTGCCACGTAATCGGCGAGAGCCAACAAGGGCGCCGCCTTATCACGCCAAGGTTCAAGCGCGGCCTTGGACTCCCGCACCAACTGCAACGCTTTCTCCCGCGAAGCATCAAGTCCCAAAAGCTTGGGATAGGTCGTTTTATCGGCTAGCAGATCCTTCCCGGCCGTTTTACCGAGCACTTCGCTGCTGGCGGTGACGTCGAGGATGTCGTCAATGATCTGGAAGGCCAACCCAATGCCATTGGCATAGGTGCGCATCGCCTGCAATTGCTCGTCATTCGCTCCTCCGATCAGAGCTCCTGTCACCACACAGGCACGCAGCAAAGCCGCAGTCTTGTGGAGGTGGATGTACTCAAGGGTCTCGAGATCAACGGCTTGGCCCTCGGACTCAAGATCAACAACCTGACCTCCGACCAAGCCGGGAGCACCCGAGACAAGAGCTAACTCCCCAACAACCCGCAGCAAGCGATCTGCAGGAACGTTGGCACTGCGCACAGCCACCATTTCAAAAGCGCGGCTGAGCATGGCATCACCGGCAAGGATGGCCATCGCATCGCCATACACCTTGTGGTTGGTGGGACGCCCCCTGCGCAGGTCATCGTTGTCCATGGCCGGCAAGTCGTCGTGAATCAACGACATGGTGTGGATCATTTCCAGAGCCACCGCCGTTGGCATGGCCAGTTCGGACGATCCCCCGACTAATTCACAAGCAGCCAGGCACAAAATCGGGCGCAACCGCTTCCCCCCTGCCAGCAGGGAGTAGCGCATCGCATCACGCAAGGATTCAGGACGCTCAGGTCCCATCGAGGCATCCAGGGCGATCTCCACGCGATCGCGGGAGAGCTTTAGGTAAGCCGCAAAGTCAAACGTAGAGGGGCGCTCACCGGAGGAGGGCACGCTTTCGGGGCTAGTGGCCGCAGCGGACATGGTGAGCGCAGTGCTGATGCAAGTCTCTCAGGCCGAGGGGTTCAAACCACCAAATCAGACAATTCCATTGCAACCTGATGGCGTCGACACCAGGCCACCACAGTGTTGACCAGCAACATCGTGACCGTCATGGGGCCAACCCCTCCAGGGACAGGAGAGAGAGCAGCGGCGACGGGCTCCAACTCATCAGCACGCACATCTCCGCAAAGCCCGCCTTCAGGGCGGCGATGAATGCCGACATCCACCACAACACAACCAGGCGTGATGTGATCTGCACCGATCATTTCAGGCCGACCTGCAGCCACCACAAGAATCTCAGCCTGACGGGTGATCGATTCCAGATGTGGCGTGCGCGAATGGGCCACCGTGACCGTGGCATTCGCCGCCTGAAGCATGAGGGCCATCGGCTGACCCACCAAGATGCTGCGGCCCACCACGACGGCCCGCTTGCCCGCGGGATCGATGCCCTGATCTTGGAGCATCACCATCACGCCTGCGGGTGTGCAACTTCGTGGCCCCTGTTCACCCTTCAACAGGCGCCCGAGATTCAGGGTATGCAATCCATCAGCATCTTTGTTCGGGTCGATTTCAGCCAGCAACGGGGTCTCATCCAAGCCCTCCGGCAGCGGCAGCTGGAGCAGAATTCCATCCACCCGCTCATCAGCATTGAGTTCGCGAATGGCTTTTAACACCTCCTGCTGCGAGGCATGAGCCGGGAGATGGGAACCGAAGCTCTCCACCCCGATGCGAGCACAGGCCTTCTCCTTGTTGCGCACGTAGACCGCACTGGCGGGATCGTCACCAATTCGGAGCACAGCCAGGCCTGGTGAACGCCCTGCTGATGCAATTCCTTTTTGAATCTGCTGCTGCAACCGCACTTCAAGCTGCGCGGCGAGCTGCTTGCCATCCAGCCTGAGAGCCATCGAGGTCTGTTGACACTCACCCCAGCATGCTTCCTCAGTGGGGCTAGCGTCTGTATCAGTAATCAACAGCTGTGTTCCGATCTCATCCTCTGGCCAAGCTCTGGAGAAGCTGGTTGCGGAGTGAGTCACCGCGACGCCCTGTGCTGCGTTGGAACCGCCTTCAAAAGGCCGGATTGCTTTTCTTTTGCATTGCCGTAGCCCTGGTCTCCAGCTGGCCTTGGCTGGTGGAACCCGACTTACGACCTGGAATTCCAGCACCATCCGATTCGATTGCTCCGAAGGCAGCGCGGGTGGTGGATAGCGAAGCACTTGAACAAAGACGATCCAGCTTGATGCCCAACACCTTTGTGCAGGTGGTGGATGAGCAGCAATCAAGACTCCTCAAGCTCAGACTTGAACGTCATCTCGCCGAATTGGAACGCGTCGCGAGAAGCCAGAACGTCGACCGAATTGGCCCCGTCAATCTGACCACAGACGAGCAATTTTGGCTGGAAAAACGCTCGCAAAACGATCGCAAAAACTGGGACATGGCGATCCGCAGGGCTGTCGATCGGATGCTCAGTCAAGGGCTTGTGAACACGCTGGCGATTGAACAGCTCCAAAAGGCTTCCTCACTGCAACTCGAAGCTCTGGGAGCTGAGGACGCTCCAGCCAGAACCCTCGGCAGCAAGATCGCCACAACGACGCTTCAAGGAGCTAGCAACCTTCAGACCGATCCCCTGCGCAGTCAAAGACTGATCGAAGAACTGATCACGAAGCAGGGGATTCCAACCATCGAAGTCAAAGCTGGCGATCTGATTACCCGCAAAGGCGAACCGATTAGCTCCCAGGCCTATGACGTGCTCGATTTCTTTGGGCTGATCAATCGCAGTCCCAAGCTGGGGATCTGGTTGTTGCGTTTCACCGAAGCTCTCGCGAGTTGCGGAGTGATGCTGCTTGTGATGAAACGGGAAAGGCCCTGCCTTGAGGCCTCCCATGGGTTTCTGGCAATCGGCCTGCTATTGATCAGCCAATTCAGCAAGATTTGGTTTGGTGCAGCGGTGAGCCCACTGGCGGTGATCGTGCCACCCACTCTGCTTTTAGCTCAAGGCCTCGGAACTACCAGTGGCCTGGCATGGATGGCGGTGAGCTGTTTGCTTTGGCCGACTCCAGTGAGTGGATTGGGCGAAGGCCGGCTGCTGATCACGGCTGCCGTGGCTGCGATCGCCGCCATTCAAGCCGGACGATTACGCAGCCGAGCGCAGTTATTGCAACTGGCCGTGTTGCTGCCACTGGGTGCGTTAGTCGCCGAAATGGTGGTGCTGCGTCAACCCTTTGAAGCCGTGAACCTGTCCTGGACACGGCTCAGACCCGATGCCGGAGAACTTGCGTCAGAAGCCCTACTGATGGGTCTGCTGATGATGCTCACGATCCTGCTGATTCCGCTTCTGGAAAGCTCATTCGGCCTGCTCACGCGGGCCCGTTTGATGGAACTGGCCGATCAAGAGCGCCCGCTGCTACGCCGGTTGTCATCAGAAGCACCTGGAACGTTTGAGCACACGCTGATGATCTGTGGGTTGGCAGAAGAGGGAGCTCGTGCCATCGGAGCCGATGTGGATCTGATCAAAACAGGATCCCTCTATCACGATGTGGGCAAACTCCATGCCCCGAACTGGTTCATTGAAAATCAAACCACCGGTGAAGAGAATCCACACACCAAATTGAACGACCCGGTCGCGAGTGCCGGAGTTCTCCAAGCCCATGTGGACG
The DNA here is from genome assembly GCF_047302735.1 of Synechococcus sp. Cu2B8-bc1011. Classification (NCBI taxonomy): domain Bacteria; kingdom Bacillati; phylum Cyanobacteriota; class Cyanophyceae; order Synechococcales; family Synechococcaceae; genus Synechococcus; species Synechococcus sp. Cu2B8-bc1011. The sequence continues at coordinate 1,483,063 of NZ_CP138915.1, read as the reverse complement.
AAGGCCTAAAACTGGCCCGGCGCTACCGCTTGCCGCGGCCGATCGCGGATTTCATTCCGCAGCATCAAGGCACCTTGCGCATGGGCTTTTTCCTGCATCAAGCCAAGCAAAAGGATCCAACGGTTTCAGAACACTTATTCCGCTATCGAGGCCCCACTCCTCGCTCGAAAGAAACCGGAATCTTGATGCTGGCTGATGGCTGTGAGGCCGCGTTGCGATCACTCCCCCCCGACACCAGCGACAGAGAGGCGCAAACCACGGTGAAGCGCATCGTGGAAGCGCGCCTATCCGACGGACAACTCAGTCAAAGCAGTCTCAGTCGCGCCGAAGTTGATCTGGTGATGCATGCTTTTGTGCGCGTCTGGAGGCGCATGAGGCACCGACGGATTCCCTACCCAATCCCAGCGAAACGCAGCTTTAGCGCCTAAGCACCTCCTAGGGCCATGGCAGGGGAGAGCGAACCCGAATGCGTTCACCGCTGAATGGGTCAGAAAAGCTCAAGCCAAGCGCATGCAGGTGCAGACGATCCAAAGAAGCGCTCAACCCAGGCGTTGCATAAATCGGATCGCCGATCACAGGCAATCCAATCGCCGCCAAATGCGCCCGCAATTGATGGGAGCGACCTGTACGAGGAGCGAGCCATAGACGTGAGCGATCATCACCCAGCTGGGCACAACGCCACAAGGTCAAGCAGGAGCGTCCATCCCGGTGAGGGCCATAACGGGGTGGGTTAGTCGACACACGCGCCAAGGGAAAGCGCACCGCTCCTGAACATGATTTGGGATGACCATGCACGTCGGCTGCATACAGCTTGTGCACTTTGCGATCAGCGAACAAACCTCCAAGAATTTTCAAGCTCTCTTGATCCCTAGCCAGCAACAACAAACCGGAGGTATCGCGATCGAGACGATGAACGAGCCGGAGCTCTGGCCGAACACCTTGTAGACGGGTGATCAAGGAATCGCTCTGGGAATCACCAAGGCCGGGCTGGCTCAACAAACCGGAAGGCTTCTCGACCACCAAAAAATGAGGATGCCAGACATGAACCCAAAGCCCTGCGAGGGATCGTGCTTCAGACGATTCCGATGCCTCGGACATCGCTTAGAGGCGACCACCACGTCGATGGCCCGGACGACACCAATAAAGCAAGACCATCACATTGAGGACGCCCAACACAATCGAAGCCACCCCCAACACAATCGCTTGTTCGCCACCTCCAAATGCCAGCAAAGAGAGGCGCACAATGCCGTAGGGCAGAGATCCAGCCAAGGCCATCGACAACGAGACGATGGCCAAAATCACGCCCCAGTGACGCTCACAGAGCAAACCAGCAGAGGCCACGATCCCAACGATTGCCGCAGGCCAGGCCAACGCGAACGCCACGCTGATCGTGGCGGCCTGAAGGCTGGATGTTCGGAAAGCAACAAGACCAATGACTGGCAATGCCAGTAAATTCCCGATTAGTCCAAGCCAGGTCATCAACCAATAGCCGGGCAACTTGGGACCCATCGAAGATCAGACCAGGAATTGCCACCGTAAACACCGGAGTGTCAGTTCTCGTCATCCAGCAAAGTCTCAAGGGTGGCGAGCAGCAAGGCAATCGCTTCTGCCCTGGTTAAGGCAGCGTCACTGACCTCATCCACCCAGCCCTGGCAGAGCGTTTCAATTTCCTCAAACAAAGGGCCAGCACTACGCAGTGCCTCCATGACAGCGGCTGAGGAGGTTTCATCCCGTTCATCACCATCCATCACCACATAACGACGTCCGTCTTCCCCCATGTAGGTCAGACGGCCCTCTGCATCGATATTGGGACCCGTAATAGGCGTGATCGGTGCGTCCTCATCCATCGCCTAACCCCGCTGCAGCAGAGCTCTTGGGAGCAAGTCGCCTCAAGCGATCGCCACAAAAGCCTCGAAACAATGCCTTGACTTCAGCCATCGGTAATCCCTGCACCAGCCTTGCCTCAATTTCATCGCGGCGCTGGGACTGGTGATACAACCGCAATTCCTGAAACGAACTCAACGATTGCTTCGCGATCTGGGCAAGGGCGCTGCCAATCAGATGATCTGGCAAGAGAGGCCCCTGTTGACAATGCTGCATCACGTGCGCTGATTCATGGGCCAGCACAGTCCAAACGTGAGCAGGATCGTTCTCAAGGTTGTTCGAGCACAAGAGCAAGACATTGCGTCCGGTATGAAAGGCACCAAAGAGCCCAGGGGGGCAGTCTTTGGCCACCAAGGTTTGCGTACCTGCCCGCCGCAGAAGAGAGGAATAGCTACCGATATCAGCCCATGACTGGGCATTCACTGGAGTTCCAAGCGAGCTTGCCCCCATCCAAGGGGCCCCCATCACAACGAGAACCAGCCACGAGGAACGAAGAACGGATTGCCACATCAACGACCCAGCCGACGCCTGATCTCATTCAAGACACGGGAGAGATAAATGAGAATGCACGGTTTCGGATCTACAGATTTGCGCCAGACCCAACCCCCTGCCCTGACTCAACGTCAGACAGGCAAGGCCCAAACGTGCAAATACTGTCAGTGCTGGATCAAACGCTCAACGCTGGGGACTTTGTCGCGGAACGACTGCTCGCGATCCACTCGCGTATTGAGGCGAAGAGTGGTGTGAATCCTCGGCACCCCCTCGCCATGCAGGCGCTCATGACAGCGCTTCACGCAAGCAAACACTGCATCCCAGTCCCCCTCAATCGCCGTTCCATTGGGCCCGAGCTCGTACTCAAGCCCCGACTCTTTGATCAGCTCATGACAAATCGCCACCCACGGCGCCAGCGAACCTTCAAGCCCCACAGGCACAACACAGAGATCCACGCTCACATTCATGGCATTCGAGCTCAATGGACCGAGGTGTTCTCTCCTCCATCACGAAGACAAGCCTGGGGGTAGCGAATCGTTCTCCAAGCGCCACAGCTTGTTTGCACCTCCAAGCCGATCCCACGCTGCTGAATGGAGAGATCACGCCCCTGACCAGAACACCAGCTCTGGGCCGCCGCTTCAGCGGCATCCATCGATTCATAGGGAGCGTCAAGCACAGGATGAGGACTGCCATCCAAAGCAATCAATCGATATAAAGAACGAACAAGTTTTGACAATGTTCCAATCACGCATCTGTCCCCAGTCTTCCACTTCTATGCGACAGAATCAAAGACGAAGCTAGAAGACAGCCGAAACGTCACGTTCAGCTCACGATGAGCCACCCAAAACTCCTAGTCGCCTTTGAACAACTGATGGCACGCGCGCCTTCGGCCCTGTTCAAACGTGCGCGACGCCTCTATCTCGACAAATACCCCCTAGACGGTCGCGATTCCAGCAGTGCATTGCGCTTGTTTGTGGCGAAAGAACGGGTCGAAGAATGGGTCGAGCCAGACCCGGAAACAGCACCCACAGGGAAGATTGCTGTCGTAACGATTCGGCCAACACTGCTCTCTTTGGTGCACTGGCAACAGAACGATCCAGCATCAGAACAGACATGTGCCGACTACCTCGAAAACACCTGGGGACTAGATCCCAGCTGTTTTAAGGCGGTCAACGAGCCCTGGTTTAGGAACGGGGGTTATCAGAGCCAAGCACAGGCCCCTGAGGGGTTGATCTGGACCCGCCGCTCTGCCTTCACAGATCACAATTCCAGAGACAGCCAGGAGGCAAACGAGGCTCCGTAACAATGACAAGGGCTGAAAACAAAGGAAAACCTGTAGGCCGAAAGATCGAGCAGCGGCCACCGCTAACCCGGAATTAAGCCTTGAGTGAAAATTCCATGAGAGCCCCTGCTGCTGAACGCTACGTACTGCGTGAAAACTGCACTGGCAGCTACTTGAGCCTGAATCATCAAACCCAGTCGATTGAAGGGGTGTCCAGCGTGGAAGCGGCTTGGAACTATCACAGCCATGAAGGGGCTGTGAACCACGCCTTATTAATCGGCCAGACCCATGGAGAAACGCCTGACGTGGTCAAACTCGCTTAGAGCTCATCCTCGACGCTGGTTTTGATCAAACAATCGCTGAGGGGATAGCTCACACAAAGCAAGGACAACCCCTTCGACATCTGATCGTCATCCAAAAAGCTTTGATCAGCCTGATCAACGCTTCCTTTGAGGATCTTTCCAGCGCATGTGCTGCACGCACCAGCTCGACAGGAATAGGCCAGATCAATGCCTTGCTCCTCGGCTGCATCGAGGATGTATTGATCATCGGCGCAACTAAAGCTGGATCCACCCTCGATGCTGATTGTGAAAGAAGCCATGACTCAATAAGAGATCAGCTTCTTGATAACGAGGTTTGAGTGCACAGTCTTGGATCGTCAGAGATCCTTAACGCTTAATCGCGAGCATCACCCTGGAATGAAGTGCCTCAGCCGGCGAGACTCAGGAGCCATTTGCTGTTGGAGATCGGCGGCACTGGCGTTGGTTTGCTCACGTTGCTGAGCCTGAAAGACATCGTCTTCGGTGATCGTGAGACCACGCGATTGGGCCAGAGTGATCAACTCCTCCAACGGCAATGGCTGGGCAAGTTGCGCTGCCAAATCCGGATCGTCATGACGTGAGCCAAGCAATTGATCGAGATCTTGCAGCGACATAGCCCAGGGGCAACTGAACTTGATTTACACCAGCGCCCCACCCTTTCAAGGTTCAGCCCGCAACAACCTGACACCGTTTCAGGCACAGTCATCCTGAAGTCAGCATCATGCTCAGACAAGAAACAGCCTTCTCGCTCACCATGGGTTCCCGATGGCGTGTCATCGAAGCGGTGGCCCTACCAATGCTCACCCTTTTATTCCTGGGACTTTGGCAGGGATTCCGTCATCACACCGAAGCCATGCGCGCCCTTCGACGTCAACTTCATGAGCTTGAGCAGCAACACACTGAGGTGAACAACACCAGCCTGATGGAGGAACAACTGGAGTTCCTGCAACGCCGCCAACAATCCCTCGAAACACAAATTGGAGACATGAGGCGAGCCCAGCAGCGATGGCGCATGCAAGAACGGCAACGGATGCAGCGCTCAGAGCCGACGCCGCCACCATCGATGGACTTCATCCCTATCCCTTAACCGCATCCCCACTGGCACTGGGAAGAATGAAACGCTGAAGCAGCACAAACATCACCAACACGGGAAGGATCGACACCACAGAGCCGGCCGCAACAATCCGCCAATCAAGAGAAAAACTGCTGGCCAATTGCTGCAGTCCTAGCGGCAAGGTGAACAGAGCTGGATCATCCAGGATCACCAAGGGCCAGAGGAAGTCACTCCAGGTACCGATAAACACGAACATCGCCAGGGTGATCAGATCAGCCTTAGCGGCAGGAATCATCACGTTCCACCATTCGCCGAGCTTGCTGCAACCATCGATGCGTGCAGCTTCTTCCAGCTCAACGGGGACACCAAGAAAGCTTTGACGCAAGAGATACAGCCCAAAGGCGGTTGCCGCCTGAGGAATCACAAGGGCGATCAGGGTGTTGCGCAAGCCAAGCTGAACCATCAGTAGATACAACGGAATCATCACCACCTGGAAAGGGATGAGAATCGTTGCCACCACAAGGGCCAAGACAAGCCCCCGACCAAAAAAGCGCATACGCGCCAGGGGGTAAGCCGCCAGGGAGCAGAACAGAAGATTCGCCACCACTGCAAGGAAGCTGACAACTGAGCTGTTGACGATGTAGGTCCAAAGCGGGTTATCACGAAACAGCCTCCCGTAGGCATCGAGGCTGGGCTGGGTCGGAAAGAGCGAAGGCGGACTCGTGAAGATGTCCTCAGCAGGGCCTTTCAAAGACGTGCTCACCAGCCATAGAAGCGGAACCAGCACAGCAAGTGCCAGCAGGATCAACAGCAACAGCTGCAGCAGGGGAGCTGGACGCAGGGTGGATTTGAGCGACATGGGCCCTAATTAATGAACAGGGCTTGAATCCAGCGCAGCCATATCCCGTTGCGGATGAATAGTGGGTCCTGCTGTTCCTGCAACAAGACGATTCAGAGCATTCACAAAGGCTTCAGCGGCGGCCACCACCACATCCGTATGCGCGGAATGACCGGAATAGAGATGGCCATCTCGACGCAGACGAATGGTGACATCACCCATGGCATCAATGCCTTCTGTGACCGACTTCACAGAAAACTCCACCAATTCATTGGGCTCACCTGCCAGTTGGTTGAGAGAACGGCAAACGGCATCCACCGGTCCGGTACCAACAGAAGCTGCGGTTTGCTCCTGGCCGTTCTCATCGGCGAGGGTCACCGTGGCTGTTGGCTGAAGACTGCTGCCACAGCTCACCTGCACCAGCTTGAGCTGATATTTGGCATCAGGTTGTTGCACCTGAACGCTGACGATCGATTCGAGATCGCGGTCTGTAATTTCCCGCTTGCGATCAGCAAGGTCCTTGAAGCGGGCAAAGGCATCATCAAGGTCCTCACGGCTGAGGTCATAGCCGAGCTCTTCGAGGCGGGCCCGAACAGCGCTGCGGCCGCTGAGCTTGCCCAACGAGATCCGATTATCGGTGAGCCCAACCGTGCGCGCATCAACGATTTCGTAGGTGAGCCGGTTTTTCAGCACACCGTCTTGATGGATTCCCGATTCATGAGCGAAGGCATTGGCACCCACAATCGCCTTATTAGGTTGCACCACCATTCCGGTCAGATTGGAGACCAGGCGAGAGGTCTTCGTGATTTCCTCCGTACGCACTGCAGTGAGCGGGGTTGGTGAATCCTCCTCACGTCCAAAGAAGGAATTGAAATAGCGCCGGCGCACATGCATCGCCATCACAAGCTCTTCCAAAGCAGCGTTACCGGCGCGTTCGCCGATGCCATTCACGGTGCACTCCAGCTGACGCGCCCCCGATTTCACGGCCTCTAGGAAATTGGCAACTGCCAGCCCAAGATCGTTGTGGCCATGCACGGAAATCACCGCGTCATCAATGTTTGGCACATGCTGATTGATACCAGCAATCAAATTCCCAAATTCAGAGGGGGTGGTGTAGCCCACCGTGTCTGGAATGTTCACGGTGCTAGCACCAGCAGCGATGGCCGCTTCGATCACCTCGTACAAAAACTCAGGGTCGCTGCGACCCGCGTCTTCACAAGAAAATTCAACGTCATCCACAAAGGAGCGGGCGTAGGCCACCATCTCTGGAACGATGCCGAGCACATCTTTACGGCTCTTGCGCAACTTGTGTTCGAGGTGGATATCACTGGTGGCAATAAAGGTATGGATGCGTCGTTTAGGGGCCGGTGCAACAGCGTCAGCGCAGGCCTTGATGTCGCCGCGAGAGGCGCGGGCCAAACCACAGATGATCGGGCCATTTTCACCACCAACCTGTTGGGCAATGCGCTGCACAGCAGCGAAATCTCCATGACTCGCAAACGGGAATCCAGCCTCGATGACATCCACGCCAAGACGGGCCAGTTGCTGGGCAATCGCAAGCTTCTCCTCAAGATTGAGGCTGGCCCCTGGGGATTGTTCACCATCTCTAAGAGTGGTGTCGAAGATCAAAACGCGACCTGGATCCTTGGCCATGGCTAAAGCCTCGAAGGGTTTTAGTCGGAATGACTATGAGTTACGCCACTCTAAGCGAGACGGGCGTTACGAGCCGGCTGTTTTAGGGAGAAATGCCGGTACATTCAAATGACTAACAGAGAGAGTGAGCATTGGCCCAAGGAGCACTAGCCCTTGTTCTCCATGCGCACCTTCCTTACGTGCGGGCAAGCGAGGCGAACTCGCTCGAAGAAGACTGGTTTTTTCAAGCGCTTGTCGAGTGTTATCTCCCACTTTTGGAGATGTTGGAGTCTGCGGCGAGCGACCCTGCCCAGCAAGCACGCCTCACAATGGGGATCTCACCGACCCTGTTGTCGCTGCTTGCAGACAACACACTCCACAAACGCTTCCCAAGCTGGGTTCAATCACGTTTGCTGCTGCTGCAACAGGCCCCCAGCGATCGCAAAGCAGCTGCCGTGCACCTGCAGAGCTGCTTTGAGCGCTATCTCCTGAGCTGGCAGAACAGCAATGGTGATCTGATCAGCCGTTTCCGAGCCCTGCAACGACAAGGATTGCTCGACCTGCTCACCTGCGGGGCAACCCACGGCTACTTGCCACTGCTGCGAGAACATCCAGAAGCGGTGCGGGCCCAGTTGCGCACGGCAGTCCGCGAGCACCAACGCCTGATCGGCGAACAGCCTCTAGGGATCTGGCTGCCGGAATGCGCCTATTACGAGGGGCTGGATCGCTGGATGCGCGATGCCGGACTGCGCTACGCGGTGCTCGATGGCCACGGACTTCTCCACGCCAAACCAAGGCCGAGGTATGGGGTTTACGCGCCGATCTGCAGCCGCAACGGTGTGGCCTTTTTCGGGCGGGACAGTGACGCAACGCTGCCGGTCTGGTCTGCTCGCGATGGCTACCCCGGTGATCCCGCCTACCGCGAATTCCACCGCGATCTGGGCTGGGATCTGCCGCAAGAACAGATCGAATCCTTTGGCTTACCCACCCAACGCCCCCTCGGCCTCAAACTGCATCGCGTGAGTGATCAACGGGCTCCCCTTGAGGCCAAACAGCCCTATGAACCTGAGCTCGCTCAGGCCCGCACAACAGACCATGCCAAGCATTACCTGGAGGGGCGGCGCCTCCAACTCGAAGCCCTTGAAGAGCGCATGGATAACGCCCCGTTGTTGGTGGCACCCTTCGATGCTGAATTGTTTGGACATTGGTGGTTCGAGGGTCCATCGTTTCTGGCTGAGCTCTTCCGCCAAGGACCGGAGCAGCAAGTGAGGTTCACCACCCTGCGTGGCGTGCTCGACCAACAACCCAACCTGCAAATCTGCGATCCCTCCCCTTCCAGCTGGGGACAGGGGGGATTTCACGATTATTGGCTCAACGAAAGCAACGCCTGGATCATTCCGGAGTGGAGCCGTGCGGGACGAGCGATGAAAGAGCGCTGCAGTCGTGGGGTGGGAAGTGAAATCGGCATGCGCATGCTCGATCAAGCGGGCCGCGAACTGCTGCTCGCACAGTCGTCGGACTGGAGCTTCATCCTTCGGGCGGGAACCACAACCGACTTAGCCAAAGAACGCATCAAGCGGCACCTGGAACGGTTCTGGACCTTGATGGCCTGCATCGATGGCCGAGACAGGATGAACGACGCTTGGCTAAGTGACGTGGAGGCGGAAGATTCTCTGTTCCCCTTGATTCAGCCTGCTGATTGGAAACGCGTGGCAATTAACAGCTAAACAACTCATCAAGAGATCAAGACGACTTCGCGGGCGCCCCAAGCACCAACCCTCTCCGAACATCCCAAGGCGAAATCGCAAAGAGGCGCAGCATCACACCCATCAAGCGAGGTAGGGGCAACGTGTTGGTGAGAAAACCGCTCCACTCCTCTTGGGGCAATTGAAAAAAACTGGTGAAGTGTCGGCGCAGTAATTGTTCATCGAAACCCATCAAGCGGCCCAGCCCAAACTGAAATAAGCGGTGACGAAGCACCAATTCCCAAGGCCACAGCGCCTGCCAACCAAGACGAGCCAAATCTGCTGAACTAAGCCTGGGTTGTTGCTTCAGTGCCGCGGCCAGGGCATCCGCCAATCCAGGTCCACGACGAAGCAAAGCCCCCAGCATGTAGCCCGAGGCTGGATGCACCATGCTCGCCGCGCCGCCGAAGGCAACCAACGGTTGATTGAAATCCGGCAGCGGCAAATTCATCGGGAACAAGCAATGCTCTACCTCCATGACCTCAGTGATTTCCACATCCGCGTTGGCTAGACGTTGTGTTAATCGCTGCTTCAACACAGCCTCAGAGACAGCCGGTGCCAAGGCCAGCGACGTTTCCTCCACAAAAAACACCCCGTCACCGAAATCCATCGCATACAAGAAGGTGGGGGGCTCGTTGCGTTGCTCCGCAGTGAGGTGATCACAGCGAAAATCCATCAACACAAAGCGGCCTGGGTCGACCGGAGGCTTGCTGAAGCGACCCACCACGCCATAGGCAGCCTGGCCAGCCACTGGCCCCTGATCTGGCCGACGAATATGGGAACTGCGATGCCCTGAGGCATCGATCACCACCCGAGCCATGAGCTGCAACCCCGATGCGCAATGCACGCTGGTGACAGCACCCTGCAACTCGATGCGCTCAACACGGTCTTGATGCCAGGTCATGCCCTGGCAATACCCCAGCCAATGCTCCTGAAGCTTTTGGCGATCAAACAGCCCGTAATCCATCCCATGGGGCGTGGGTTGATCTTCTGAGTCCGAGCCACCAGCGCCATAAAAACTCACCGTGTTGCTCCAGCGGTGCTCGAGCAAATGTTCGAGACCCAACAGCTCCAGTTCCTTTGCCCAGATCCCATAGGTGTTCGGCCAAGGTGCCTCCACCGAATTCGGTGCAATTCCCTCGACCAAAACCCCGCGCCGATGTAGCTCTGAGCTGATGCAAAGGGCGGCAGGACCGCCCCCAATCACCAAAACATCCGCGCAATCGGCCAAGGTCAACCCTCAGCTGATGGGTCAGACGACTCTTCTGGAGTGGGTGCCTGTTCAGCAACAACGTCAGGTGCGGTATCGCTGTTGGGGTCACCGGCGGAATCGGATTCGGTGTCGTCATCCGTTTCGGCCTCAGGTGGAACCAGCACCACATCGGCTAAACGGTCGCCCTTATCCAGCCGCTGCAAGCGAACGCCAGTAGCTGCGCGGGATTGCTGGGGAATGGCATCAGCGCCAGTGCGCACAATCACTCCCTTTTCACTCACCAGCAGCAGCTCCTCTCCGGCTCCCAGCACCCGCAAACCCACAAGCTCATCGGCATCGGTGCGGAACTTCATGGCGCGCAGCCCCATCCCAGCCCGTTTCTGCAAACGGAACTGGGTCACCGGCACCCGTTTCCCTAAACCGGAGGCCGAGGCCACCAGGACCCAAGGGCCCTCGGCTGCAGCGGTTTCGCCGCCATCGCTTCCCTCGACGTCCTCATCGACACTGGCAGCGATTTGATCAGCCAACTCCACCGGCAGTACATCCATACTTACCAAGCTGTCGCCCTCTCGCAAATTCATCGAGCGCACACCACGAGCTGTTCGGCCTAGGGGCCGCAACTCGTTATCACTGAGCCGGAAGTGAATCGTCATTCCCGCCCGTGAGCCAATCAAGACGCTGTCTCCTGGCACAGCAAGCCGCACCCATGTGAGGGCATCACCCTCTTCCAAACCAATGGCAATCAAACCGTTGGAGCGGATGTTGCTGAAGGCCGAAAGCCTGGTGCGCTTGATGTATCCACCGGTGGTGAGCATCAACAAGTCGGTGTCATCGTTGAACTCCGACACGGCCAACAAGGACGTAATCGCTTCTTCCCGAGGGATCGGCAACAGCTGCACAATCGGAGTGCCCTTTGCAGTCCTGCTGCACTGGGGAACGCGATAAGCAGGAACGGCATACGACACACCCCGATCGCTGAACAGCAACAAGGTGTCGTGGTCGTTGCAGCCAATGAACAACTTGACCGCTTCTTCTCCTTGACTGCGCGTACCGGCCTTGCCTCGGGTGCCACGACTGGTGGCTTCAAATTCACTCACCGGCATCCGTTTGAGATATCCGGTTTCGGTAAGAAGCACCACAGAACGCTCATTAGCGATCAGATCGATGTCTTCCAGGCCACCAGCAAGATCAAGGATCTCGGTGCGGCGAGGAACGGCGTGGCGATCTCGCAGCTGCCCCAGTTCATCTTCAATGATTCCGAAGACCCGCTCCCTGCGGCCAAGAATGTCCTTGTAGTCGGCGATCTTGGTGACCAAATCCTCATGCTCAAGGCGGATTTTGTCAGCCTCTAAAGCAGTCAGACGCCGGAGTTGCATCTGCAAGATGGCATCTGCTTGCACAGCAGACAGGCCATGGAGCTCCTGCAACTGCGTGCGCGCTGTTGCCGTATCGGGTGCTGCACGAATCAGGGCAATGATCGGATCGAGTTGGTCCAGGGCCAGGAGCAAGCCCAAGAGGATGTGATCGCGCTCTTCAGCCTTCCGCAGCAAATAGCGCGTACGACGTTCAATCGTCTCAACTCTGAAGTCGAGGAACACCTCGAGCATCTTGCGCAATGTGAGCAAAATCGGCTCACTGTTGACCAACGCCAGCATGTGGGCGCTGAAATTGCTCTGAAGTGGGGTGAGTTTATAGAGATTGTTCAGCACCACCTGCGGATAAGCATCGCGACGCAGCTCCACCACAACGCGCATGCCATCGCGATCACTCTCATCGCGAATATCGGAAATACCTTCCAGCTTCTTGTCGTTGACCATCTCAGCGATGCGTTCAATCATCGCCGCCTTATTCGTTTGGTAAGGCAGGGCCGTGATCACCACCGCATCACGATCCGGGCGACCGGGCGCCTCGATCGTTTCGATACCAGCAACCCCTCGCATCGTCACCGAGCCGCGCCCGGTGAGGTAGGTCTCACGAATTCCGCTGCGACCCAGAATTTGTCCGCCGGTGGGGAAGTCAGGTCCAGGGATCAGAGCCATCAGCTCCTGATCCGTGATCTCAGGGTTTCGGATCAAAGCCAACAAACCCGTAATCAGCTCTCCAAGGTTGTGCGGGGGAATGTTGGTGGCCATGCCCACCGCAATCCCTGCTGATCCATTGAGAAGAAGCTGGGGAATCCGCGATGGCAGAACGGTGGGTTCTTGCTGCGAGCCATCGAAATTGTCGGCGAAGTCAACCGTTTCAGCCTCGATATCTTCGAGAAGGCTGTCGGTGGTGAGCGCCTGCAACCGCGATTCCGTGTACCTCATGGCAGCAGGTGGATCGTTGTCGACCGAGCCGAAATTTCCATGGCCATCGATAAGCGGCATGGACATCGAGAAATCCTGGGCCATGCGCACGAGCGCGTCGTAAACGGCCGTATCACCGTGAGGGTGGTACTTACCCAGCACCTCACCCACCACACGGGCACACTTGCGGTAGGGCCGATCGCTGGTGAGCCCAAGCTCGTACATGGCGTACAAAATTCGCCGGTGCACAGGTTTGAGACCATCTCGAGCGTCGGGTAGCGCACGCCCAACGATCACGCTCATCGCGTACTCCAGATAGGAGCGCGACATCTCGTTGCGCAAATCTGTCTGGATGATCCGATCGTCGGATTCGCCGGGACCGCCGCTGCCGGGTCCCACTGGATCCGCCATACAAGACCTATTTGCCTTAAGTCAGCTTATCGCGAGAAGGAAGATGCAAAACGTCAGCTTTTGCTGCGTCTTCAAAACAGCACGTGACAACGCCCTTAAGCTTGCGCAACTCGCTAAGTGCTGCTGAAGCCATGGAAACCGATCCGATCAATCCGGCATCCTCTGACTCCAGTCCATCGATGGAGATCAAAAGTACCGAGCCGATCGAATCAGGCGAAGCAGCAGCCGCTCCAGTACCAACCGATCCCGTAGTCGCTAACGCAACAACCCCGCTTCAATCCGAAAACAAAGCACCAGACCCTGTGACAACTCAGGAGCCTGTCGTCGCATCGCATTCAACACCCGCAGCCGCCGAGCCCACAGAAGCCGAGCCAGCAAAAGCCGAGCCAGCAAAAGCCGAGCCAGCAGCATCCGAAGCGATCGCTGAGCGCATCCAGGTTGCAGCCACAACCTCATCCAGTACCGACGACAACTCCAGCGAGGGTGGGGAATGGGACCTACTCAGCTCCAAAGTCCGGCAGTGGTGGGATGACAACAACCTCGTTGACCTCTGGCAACGCTCCCGCAGGCCCCTGTTTTTGGTCGTTGGCTTGATTGCGTTGACCCTGCTCATCAGGATTTACAGCGGAGTCTTAGCGGCGATTGGCACCATCCCTCTCGCTCCAAGATTGTTTGAACTGGTTGGCCTGGGTTGGATGATTTGGTTCTCCGTGACACGACTGATTCGCAGCGAAGAAAGAAAAGCTCTGCTTGCAAATCTGAGCAGCATTTGGTCCGCCTTCAGGGGCTCGGTTCGACCCTGATCACTGCCACGCAATGCATGACCAGTTGGTAGTTTGTGCTGATCTTTAGTACGACTAGCGGTGGACATTCAGCTCGGACGCTCCAAAGTTGTTCGCCGGGCCTATGGCATCGATGAGATCGCCTTGGTGCCAGGGGGTCGCACGGTTGATCCGGAGGTCACCAACACCAGCTGGTCACTGGGAGGAATTGAACGAGAAATCCCGATCATCGCCAGCGCGATGGACGGGGTGGTGGACGTGGGAATGGCGGTACATCTCTCCCAACTCGGAGCTCTTGGTGTCTTGAATCTGGAGGGAATTCAGACCCGCTATGAGGACCCCACCGAGGCCTTGGATCGCATCACATCCGTCGGCAAGGACGAATTTGTGCCGTTGATGCAAGAGATCTACAGCCAACCCGTTCAGGAAGGCCTGATTCGCAAGCGAATTGAAGCGATCAAATCTCAGGGCGGAATTGCGGCTGTGAGCGGCACCCCAGTGGCGGCCTTGCGCTTTGGCAAGGCAATTGCAGAGGCGGGGGCCGATCTGTTTTTTGTCCAAGCCACCGTGGTCTCCACCGATCACATCGGTCCAGAAGGGCAAGAGACCCTCAATTTGGAAACGCTTTGCCGCGACATGGGTGTGCCCGTGGTCATCGGCAATTGCGTCACCTACGAAGTCGCCCTGCAACTCATGCGCGCTGGTGCTGCAGGCGTCATGGTGGGGATTGGCCCTGGTGCAGCTTGCACCTCCCGTGGTGTCCTCGGCGTCGGCATTCCCCAAGCCACCGCTGTTGCCGATTGCGCCGCTGCACGCTCTGACTATGAAAAGGAAAGCGGTCGCTACGTCCCGATCGTGGCTGATGGAGGAATCGTCACCGGTGGTGACATCTGCAAGTGCATCGCCTGTGGTGCTGATGCCGTGATGATTGGATCGCCCATCGCCCGCTCAGAAGAGGCACCAGGCCGTGGATTCCACTGGGGGATGGCCACTCCAAGCCCAGTGCTACCTCGGGGCACTCGAATCAACGTTGGCAGCACCGGCAGCCTCGAACGCATCCTGCGAGGTCCAGCCAAACTTGATGATGGAACCCACAACTTGCTCGGTTGCCTGAAGACATCGATGGGCACTCTTGGAGCACGCACCATCAAGGAAATGCAGAAGGTTGAAGTGGTGGTGGCGCCATCACTGCTCACAGAAGGCAAGGTGTATCAAAAAGCCCAACAATTAGGAATGGGGAAATAAGCATTAATCTCAGGATGTGCGGGCTGCGGCCCACACACTCCTCACACCCCCCGGCCCGACGCGTTCGGGCTTTCTGTCTTCACCTGACGGCTCGCGGCTCGACCCAAAACCGTCACAGATCTGTAGAGCCCCCAAAGATTCCGAGAAAACTTGGGAAGTGGTTGCTAAATTCACTTGGTAACGACGACAAATGGAATGTCCAGCGCTACCGCTGTAACCGACGCATCCTTTGAACAGGATGTCCTTCAAAGTGACGTTCCGGTCTTAGTTGACTTCTGGGCTCCCTGGTGTGGCCCTTGCCGCATGGTGGCTCCAATTGTTGACGAGATCTCCAAGGAATTCGAAGGCAAAATCAAAGTCTTCAAGCTCAATACCGACGAGAACCCGAACGTCGCTAGCCAATACGGGATTCGTAGCATTCCTACGTTGATGGTGTTCAAGGGCGGGCAGAAGGTTGACACCGTCGTTGGCGCAGTTCCCAAAGCCACGCTCTCCGGCACGATTTCGAAGCATCTCTGACCCGTAGCTGGTCTTCTCCATTCGCATTGCAACTGATCCCCATGTCTCGTTCAGTTCAGACCATTGGACTGATCGATTACGGCATGGGGAATCTTTTTTCTGTTCAAACCTGTTTTAAGCGCTTGGGGAGTTCCCTCAAGGCTGTGCAACATCCTGGGGATTTAGAAGGCTGTCAGGCCTTGATCCTTCCTGGGGTGGGCGCGTTTGATCCAGCGATGGATCGCTTAGAAGCCACAGGGCTGATTCCTAAATTGATTGCTTGGAACAAAGCAGATCGTCCACTCCTTGGAATTTGCTTAGGTTTACAGCTGTTGTTTGAGTCCAGCGAGGAAGGCCAACGCAAGGGTCTTGGCTTGCTCCCTGGACGTGTCAAACAGCTTCCCAAGGAGCAGGGAGAGCGCATCCCTCACATGGGCTGGGGAAGGCTGCAGATCGATCGCCCCTCACCCCTTCTTCCAGATCCGTCCAGCGCTGAATGGATGTATTTCGTTCATTCATTTGCCGCTGTGCCCGAGGACACTCAGGATCGAGCTGCAAGCGTGGAATTCGGATCAGGTCATGCCACGGCTGCGGTCTGGCGCAAACGGCTGGGGGCCTGTCAATTTCACCCTGAGAAATCGGCCCTTACAGGGCAGCATTTGCTGTCGAGATGGCTGGAATGGCTGCACCAGGGCGCTCCGTTGATGCCGTGAGCGGCCTGCTACGTCTCAGCGGAGGCCGTCGCTTACGCAGTCCTGTTGGAACCAATACCAGACCCACCACAGCCCGTGTCCGCGAAGCAGTGATGAACATGCTCGCCTCAGAGCTGCAGGATGCCTCCTGGCTAGACCTTTGCAGCGGCAGCGGCGTCATGGGGTGCGAAGCGATCGAACGCGGCGTGAGCAGGGTTTGGGCCGTGGAGAAGGATCCCAAAACAGCATCCATCTGCCGAGACAATCTCGTGATGATCGCGGGAGGGCGATCACCCTCTCCTGCCATTGAAGTGATCCGTCGAGATCTGGTGAGCTGGCTTAAAACGGGCCGTCCAAGCGCCCTAACCGCCTTCGATGTTGTCTATTTCGATCCTCCCTATGGATCAGACCTTTATGAACCCACCTTGCTTGCATTGCTTGAGGGCAACTGGGTGAGCAGCCAGGGATTGGTGATTTGTGAACATGCCCGCCATCAACAATTGACCCCACCGGCGCCCTGGCGGGTGATGGATCAACGCCGGTATGGAACAAGCGCCCTCTTGCTGCTCAGCCCCCCAGAGCACTACCCCGGCGGTACTGATTCCAAGCGGCAACAAACAACCCCATCAGGGTGATCGGGATCAAACCCAACACAATGCCGCAAAGAAGGGGTTCGATCATGCCGTCGCGCGCAATGAAAAGATCAAGCACAATTGTTTCATAATCTGGTCTCTTCTGTGACGGCACCGTCATCAACTGCTGCAGCAATCCCAGAGCGGAGTCGAGGGCTCATCGCGGCCCTTACCGTTTTCGCGGCGATGGCTTGCATCGTGTTGTTGGTCTGGATGCTGGGCAACACGCGACAAGATCCATACACCAAAGCAACTCTTGCCCTGGAAGGATCGGAGCAGCACGGCGGTCAGATGTTCCGCATCAATTGCGCCGGATGTCATGGCATCGCAGCCCAGGGACTGGTTGGACCGAGCTTGAAAGGCGTCAGTGATCGGCGTAAGGACATGCAGATCATTCACCAGGTGGTGAGTGGTGAAACACCACCCATGCCCCGCTTTGAAATCGAGCCTCAAAACATGGCTGACCTGCTCGCCTATCTCAAAACACTCTCTTGACATTGGCTGTGGTGCTGGTCGAGCCAGCGGGACCTCTCAATGTGGGCAGCGTGGCCCGATTGTGTGCCAACTACAACATTCAAGATCTCAGGCTGGTGGCACCCCGTTGTGATCCAGGTGATCCGGATGCTGTGCGCATGGCTGTCCACGGTGATGCCGTTCTTCAAGACGCCGCGATTTTTCCCTCGTTGATCGAGGCCGTCGCGGATTGTCATCAGGTGGTAGCCAGTTGCGGGCGGATCGATCACGGCGAGATCCCCCTGCAATCACCCGAGGAGATCGCGCCCTGGATTCAATCGGCCAGGACGCAAGGCCTGCGCTCGGCCCTGGTGTTTGGACGGGAGGATCGAGGGCTCTCCAATGACGAACTCCTGATCAGCCATCGGGTTTTTAAGTTGCACACCGGAGATGTCTACCCATCTCTCAACCTCTCCCATGCCGTGGCAGTGGTTCTGCATGAACTGGAGCGGGAACGGCGCTTGCCGGCTAAACCTGATGCGCCAGTCAGTGAGATCCCTGCCAGCGCTCCTGAGCTGGATGGCTGCTTGCGTGATGCAGAAGACCTTCTGCTCGAGGTGGGCTTCCTCCTGGACCACACAGCAAGCGCTCGGATGGCCAAGGTGAAAGGGCTCGTGCAACGGGCCCTGATTCGCAGCGATGAGGTGGCCCTCTTGCGCGGGATGGTGCGTCAATTGCGTTGGGCAGCGAGGCGCAACCGCCCGTAACCTCAGGCTCTCCTGCACCCCCCCCCTTGGCCTCCAGTCGTTCCAGTCAAAAGCCCCCTGGTTGGGGACGTCCCCTGAGGTTGCTGCTGCGACTGGTACTGATGGGTGTGGGCCTGGGCGTCATCACAGGCTCTGCCCTGAAGCTTGCGGGTCCTGCTGTCCAGCGCAGAGATCTCACCCTTCCCAGCTGGCTCACGCCAAGGGTCAAACCGGACCAGCCAGTCCAGAGCGATTCAAAGCCTGCCATTTTGAATCCCCCGAGCAGCACAGACACGCTCGGACGCTTCGAGACCAAACAAGAGCTCACCGCCTTAAGCAAACGCTGGGAGGCGCTAGCAGCCCAGGACCCAGATCTTCAAGTGAGTGCCTTCATGCTGGCGCTCGACGATGGCCGCTACGCCCAACTCAATCCAGACACGGCATTGCCGGCCGCTAGCGCCATCAAAACGCCAATCTTGCTTGTAGCTATTGAAGAAATTGATGCGGGCAGGCTGAGCTGGAATGAACCGCTCACCCTCAGCAAAACGGTGGTGGGAGGCGGCGCCGGCTGGATGGCCAGCAAGCCACTTGGGACTCGCTTCCCAACCTATGAAGTAGCCACCGAGATGATTCGCGTCAGCGACAACACAGCCACAAATCTGCTGATTGAACGGGTGGGAGGACAAGCGGATCTGAACGAGCGCTTCAACAGCCTGGGACTCAGTGCGACCAAGGTGAACAACTGGCTGCCAGACCTCAAAGGCACCAACACCACCAGCGCCCGTGATCTAGCCAGAGCGATCGCCCTCGTGGATACCGGAGACGCGCTCTCGATTCGCGGCCGCGATCTCTTTCGCGAAGTGATGGGCACCTCCGTCACCAATCGGCTCCTCCCCGGTGGACTCCTGAAGGGCCTGGGGGGCTCCCAGGGGAAACCCGATGACAGCCTGATGATTAAGGGCTATCGCGTGTTGAACAAAACCGGCGACATCGGGATCGCTTACGCCGATGCTGGACTGATCGAACTTCCCGATGGTCGCCGTGCCGTTGCTGCCTTCGTTGTGAAAGGTCCCTTCAATGATCCCCGCTCCACAGAGCTGATCCGAAACATGGCTGCCGCCATGGCACCGGTGCTCAAACCCAAGCCAGCGCCTCCACGTCAACGCTGATCCTGTTTTCACCATGCGTCATTCTTTGCTGCTGGCCGTCGCGGCCTTCTGCCTTATCACCATCCCGGGCACGCCATCCAAGGCGGACAACCAGGAGGCGGATTCATTGGTTCGTCAGCAGCAGCTGCGTCCACTTCCAGGCCAATTGGATGAACGACTACTGCTCAATGACAACAACCCCGAGCTGATCACCGGTGAAGGGGTGCTGCTGTCCACCTTTCCAACCAACCAAGGGCTGGATGTGGCCTTTGACGGCCGTTTTGATCTGTTCAGCCACCACGTTTACGCCGGCAAAGCCGAGGAGCTCGCCTCCACCCTCTGGCTGGCAGTGCTTGCCCAACCACTAGGAGACGAACCCGTCACGATTGACGTAATTAGCGGCAGCACCTCCTTATCTCAGGCGACCAAACCAGGGCAAACAGCAGCCCCGTTCCTACCCCTGCCCGCATTCATGGCAGAAACCACCACCCCAATCGCCTCTGGACCAGGGAGCCGGGTGGCTGGGGACTTACTCCGAGGCGATCAGGCTCCTGAGCTTCCCAAGCAAATCAAGCTTGCCCCTGGACATGCCAGTGCACTTTTGGTCCTTCCGATTCCCGTAGCAGGGCTTGACCCACTGCTCAACGGCCGCAATCTGCAGCTTCGGCTGAAGAGTTCTGCACCGGTGTATCTCGCAACGGTAGCGGCCTACGGCAACAACGACTCGCCACCCAGCGATCAACGCTGGAGAGCACTGCTGAGCGCCGGGACGCGAAGCCCGAAAGAGCATCAGCCCACGCCACGGGGCAGCAAGGGTCGGATGATTTACTCGAGGGTGAGCGGCGTCCAGATCGGCAGCACCTGGACCGGAACCTTGGCAGATCCAGGCTCCAAAACCCTGAACATCAATGAAGCGCCGATCTCATGGCCGATCAGCAGCCTGGAGCGAGGTGACCTCGGCACCGCTCAAGTGCAAACTGCTGAACTGAAAAGATTTGACAAGGGAACGGCCTGGGCCGCCCACGGAAATTACGGCGTGGAATACGACCTCACCCTTCCGTTACGCAACCCTGAGCGCAGCTCTCGAACGGTGGCGATCGCCCTGGAGTCCCCCGACAAACGGGGTAGCAGCAACAGCCAATTGCAGTTCAAACCTGGCGGCAGCGGACCGGTCATGTTTCGCGGCCCCATTGAGGTAACGGGTCTGGATGGAGCCAACGGAAGGGCGATGGGCCGGAGGCGCTTTCACCTCGTTTTGCGACGTGGTCAAGAAGGACCACAGCTTGGGACGGTGTCTCTAGCTCCAGGAGAGAGCCGAAGGGTGCGTGTACGACTGGTTTATCCCGCAGATGCCACACCACCGCAGGTGCTCACCGTGCTGCCTGTGAAACAATCCAATTCATCAACCGACGTTCACCCGTGAGTTCACCGCGCAAGCGCAGAGTCTTTCCCTTCACCGCCGTCATCGGCCAGGAAGAGATGAAATTGGCGCTGCTGCTCAACGTGATCGACCCGCGCATCGGCGGCGTGATGATCATGGGAGACCGGGGGACGGGCAAATCCACCACGATCCGAGCGCTTGCAGACCTGCTGCCCGGCATTGAGGTGGTTGCAGGCGATCCCTACAACAGCTCTCCGACCGATCCTGACCTGCAAAGCAGTGACGTGAGGCAGCGCTTGGAACACGGCGAAGCACTTGGCACTGAACAACGCCAGGTGCCCATGGTGGACCTTCCCCTTGGCGCCACAGAAGATCGCCTCTGCGGGACGATCGACATTGAAAAAGCATTGAGTGAGGGCGTCCGCGCCTTTGAACCAGGTTTGCTGGCCAAAGCCAACCGGGGCCTGCTCTACGTCGACGAAGTCAACCTGCTCGATGATCACCTGGTTGACGTTCTGCTCGACTCCGCAGCCTCTGGCTGGAACACAGTGGAACGCGAGGGTGTCTCCGTGCGTCACCCCGCCCGCTTCGTGTTGATTGGATCAGGAAACCCGGAAGAAGGGGAGCTGCGCCCCCAACTGCTCGATCGATTTGGAATGAGTGTGGAAGTGCGCACCGTTCGCGATCCACAATTAAGAGTGAAAGTGGTGGACCAGCGAACGGCCTTCGACAGTGACCCCGACGCCTTCAGCATGAGCGTGACGGCCGGCCAAGATGCCCTGCAGGCCAGGGTGGTGGAAGCGCAGCAACGCCTTGAGCAGGTCACCATTGACGATGACTTGCGCCTCAGCATCTCATCGGTCTGCGGGGAATTGGACGTGGATGGCTTGCGTGGCGACATTGTGACCAATCGGGCAGCACGTGCCCTAGCCGCCTTTGAGGGGCGCACAGAGGTCAGTGAGGACGATGTTGCCCGCGTGGTGTCTTGCTGCCTGCGCCATCGACTGCGCAAAGACCCTTTAGAACAAATTGACTCCGGCGATCGGGTGGTCAAGGTGTTCTGCAAGGTGTTTGAGCGCAATGAATCGAGTGATCGCTCGGAGTTCGAACTGGCCTTGGCCAGCTAGTTCACGTTGCGGATCCTCGGCATTGATCCAGGCTTGGCAAGGGTTGGATACGGCGTGATCGACGTAGAGCCACGCAAGGGCAAACAGGAAGGTTCGCAACAGATGATCGACTGCGGAATCATTCGCACCGATCCAGGCCGAAGCGAGGGGGAGCGAATGGTGGAAATTGCCCGAGACCTTCGCCAAATCATTCGCATCCATCAACCGGAACTAGCCAGCGTGGAGAAGTTTTTCTTTTACCGCTCCAGCAACACCATCGCCGTTGTACAGGCTCGAGGGGTGTTGATCATGACGCTCGCACGCTTTGGGCTTCCGATTTTGGAATTCCCGCCGATGCAAATTAAGCAGGCGCTAACAGGACATGGCCATGCAGACAAAGACGAAGTCCTAGAGGCCGTAATGCGTGAACTCAATCTCGACACGCCCCCGCGGCCCGATGATGCTGCCGACGCTCTAGCCGTTGCACTGACAGGATGGTTTCAACGCTGACTGAGCAATCAAAGGGATCCATATTAATTCGTGACACAGAGACAAAGTGTCAAAAGCATGCATCAAGAGAGAAAAAATCCATAGACCAATCGCCGAACAAATCCCTTCACCTAGAGGAACAAACAGCCATCGAAGTCTCCACAACTCTCACCGTCATCCGACAAGTCAAAGCAATCGCTTGTTATCAAAACGACCAGACAAACCCTTGAATCTTACGGAAGAAATTGACACGACTTACATACAACATGCACCTTAAACATAGCGCTAAGACGGACACTTAAAAAACAGTCTGCAGCCGAAAGGCTCTGAAAAAACATCAAAACGCGGATTTAATTAACACTGATCATCATGAGAAAACCAAGAAAAGAGGGCAAATTGATTGCAAGCCACATAAAGAACTTAGGGACGCTAAGAAGCATCTAACCCATAAATTTATCAAAGGAAAGGATGGACGAAATCAGAGCAACGTTGAGCAGTAAAAGCAGCCCAGCAACCGAAAGAGTAATCATGTAATTATTTTGACAAAGACGAAAGCCGCACTGTGAGCCCAAATCTGTAGTGAAGCCAAAAATCACAAGCAGCCGAGCTGAGACAAGGCAGCGCTCTGCACTCAGCGGAGCCAGGAAAGACAGTGCATCGTCAATGCAGCCCTTGAATCCGAACCCCCTAGCCTTCCGGAATGCGCATTGATGAGATCGTTATCATGAGCTTGGATGGTTAGAAGCACATCACGGCTGGCATAAGGGAATGGGACCCGATACGGAAATTTGGCCAGTGGTTCTCGTGGCAGCATCGACTGTGATTCTGTTCATGGCGATGGCAGCCTCCAGCACTGGAACCTTCGAATGCATAGGCGCCTGCGGATAGAAAGCATGCATTCTGTGGGAAGCAAACCAACTCAACTTCCCAGCAGCGAGGAGAATATGCCCTTAAAAACTGATGCCCCTCAAGAGCATCGCCCAACAACATCATCCATGCGTTAACAAGAGGGTCGACGAAGAACACAATCGATCGCGCTCATGCCCTGTGGCGCTCAAAGCGGAATGTGGCTGTACTGCGCACAAACAGAGAAAAACTGCTATCAATTGAAATATTCGTCGCCCTACTTCCATGAACGAAAAGATGGAACAAAGCCTAAATTGGCTAGGGCTCACGGCAGACGAGCAAGCAAAGATCTACAAAAAAATTCCTGACAAAGCAAAAAAGTACGGGGAATTTTACAGAATCAATGGAGAGATTTATTATGCGGGCGATGACAGCAGCTGGTTTATTACAATCCCAAATGAGTATCGCAACCTCTACCCAGACAGATTTGCATACCAAGAAGGGAGAGCAGAAGAGCCAGCCTTTATTCACACCCAAGTAATTGAATGCCTAACAGGCACATTCAATGAAAATGCTGTATTAGAAGATTATATTGGCGTCAGAAAAGAGCACATTGGTGAGTTCTCAATTTGCTAATTAGAAAATAACAAGAATATTCAAATTACTGGAAACGAGAAGGCAGTAGCTTCAGAAAGTGTCTTCGCAATCGATTCCAAATATGTGACGTAATCCTTCATCAAAGATTCCCTCATCCAAATCGCATACACTGTAAAACCATTTCGGTCGACAGCCTTCACCCTGACTCCATCGATTTGCTGACGAACCCAAGAACCAGAGTTGTTACTTGGCTTAATAAAAGCATCCAACTCCTCCTTCAAAATAAAATCTATAACGAGATTCTTGTCTACACAGAGACGTACAAATTGAACCACATCTTCAACAGATGCAAGTCGATGGAGAGTGGTAATAGCATTGGATTGAATTAAGTCCATCGTCAACGGCAGGGGCTTTCAAGCAGACAAGAAGCAGCGGAGCCTATATCCTTTGAATTATAGTCACTGATCAGATCTAAATCAATACACCCTGAATAAGAAGAACGATTGGAGACCTATCAGGCAATCGTTTAACAAAAAGACGCAAAGAAGAGTCTTGTGGCTGAATTTTTCATGCAAGCACATGAATTCACAGAGAACGACATTCTCAATGCGGCAACATGACCACAGGAGATGCCACTAGGTATGATGGTCATAAGGTCACATGAGTAGTCAACGAGAATGTCACATCCAGCCAAGCAAAATCCTGAACAATCATTATCTTCTTTTGAGAATTTTATTAAAAACGCAAATTATTCACTACTAGACACTCTTAATCCTGATCCAGAATCCACAAAAGATGGGAATGATCATCGCCCTCGGCAGGTCCGCTCTGGTCATTTTGTTCCTGTCACTCCAAAGCCCCTGGAACAGCCCAACTACATAGGCCATAGCGAAACATTTTTCTCCGAACTCGGCTTAGATCAAGCACTAGCCTTGAATGAAGAATTTAAGAAACTATTCTCGGGTGATCTCTCTGAAACTCGAGCCCCGATGAGACCATTTGGTTGGGCAACAGGGTACGCCTTATCAATTTATGGAACTGAATATAATCAACAATGTCCATTTGGAAACGGCAATGGCTATGGGGATGGTCGTGCCATTTCTATCTTTGAAGGAATCCTTAAAGGTCAACGTTGGGAGATGCAATTGAAAGGGGGAGGGCCCACTCCTTATTGTCGAGGTGCAGATGGACGTGCAGTGCTGCGCTCAAGCGTAAGAGAATTTCTTGCGCAGGAATTGATGCATGCCCTAGGGGTACCTACGTCGCGTTCTTTAACACTTTATGTATCACAGACAGAGACAGTTAGGCGACCTTGGTATTCAGAAAGCTCGAACTCGTCTGAGCCCGATATTTTAGTAGCGGATCCAGTTGCAATTTCAACACGTGTAGCACCCTCCTTTATACGCGTTGGTCAATTGGAGTTATTTGCACGACGCGCTCGAAACAACAAGCATCCAGAAATATTAAAGGAGTTACGCATGATCGTATTGCATTTAATCGATCGAGAATACAAAGCTGAAATTGATCAGACTTTAGATTTTTCTTCTCAACTCATACAGCTAGCAGAGCTCTACAGAGAACGCCTTACGACCTTAGTTGCGCATTGGTTACGCATTGGTTATTGCCAAGGTAATTTCAATAGTGACAACTGTGCAGCTGGTGGCTTCACCCTGGACTATGGACCGTTTGGATTTTGTGAGGTCTTTGATCCGCTTTACCAGCCTTGGATTGGGGGTGGTGAACACTTCTCATTCTTTAACCAGCCAGTAGCGGCTGAAGCCAATTTTCATATGTTTTGGAAGGCCATAAGGCTGCTTATCACAGATGATGCGTCAGCTCTGGAGAAATTAGACAAGATCTATGATGGGTTTAAACAAAAAATCAACACCACTATTCAACAGATGTGGGCAGACAAACTTGGCCTCACCCACTACAACGAAGCTCTCGTCAATGAATTGTTCCAGCTCATGGTTCAAACCAAAGTTGATTTTACAATTTTCTTCCGCGAGCTCTGCAAGATTCCAATTGATCTGTCTGATTTAAAAATAAGCTTTTATGCATCGATCCCCACACAGCTAGAGCATCAATGGCAAACCTGGCTTCAGAGCTGGAACGAGCTGATACAAGAACGTAGGAATCCAACCGAGATCGCAGAAAAGATGAAGCGCGTTAATCCAAAATACACCTGGCGCGAGTGGCTCATTGCCCCTGCTTATCAACAAGCGAAGCAAGGTGATTATGCGCTTTTCAAAGAATTGCAGGAGGTCTTTAGCCATCCCTATGAAGAGCAATCACAAGCAATCGAAGAAAAATACTATCGCCTAAAACCTGCTCAGTACTTCAATACAGGAGGAATTTCTCATTACAGCTGCTCATCATAGTTTTTAGCTAATATCATCGAAACGCTAGATACTCAATGAAAACCCAGCTCGCGACTGAAACGGCAGCTAAAATTGCCAGCAAACAAGCATGCATGCGGGCACATCATGACAAAAAATAGACCTCTCGAACAGCACTAATACTCTAAAATATACCAAATTCAAATCGAAAATCTTCACTTACCATACCAATACACCATGAAAAGCCAATCTGATCACCAGTTAGTGTCAGCAGAAGCAAGCATCAAAACAATACAAGAAGCGATCAATCAACTTCTGAACGAGCTCACTCCATCCTTGAGCAAAAAAAGCGAATCTATGGCCAGAGACCCAATATCCCGAGTCCATCACTGTATCGAGTTGGTCAAAACAGAAGCATCATTAGCGGCTTCCTTAATCGCAGATTGTGCCCCCCAAGGGCGTCCCATGCTGGCGCAGGCACAGCAGACACTAAAAAGCTTGGAAAACTTGCAATTACTAGGGCAAGCAGCACTCA
Organism: Synechococcus sp. Cu2B8-bc1011; assembly: GCF_047302735.1. NCBI lineage: Bacteria > Bacillati > Cyanobacteriota > Cyanophyceae > Synechococcales > Synechococcaceae > Synechococcus > Synechococcus sp. Cu2B8-bc1011. The sequence goes on along the minus strand of NZ_CP138915.1, from coordinate 1,456,415 downwards.
AAGCAAATTAGATGAGGTCATTCGCACCTTCAACACATCAAACCAAAGCTGCAAAACCATTATGTGATAACCCAAATACCTTCCAAATCAAACCGGTAAGAAAGCACTCAAGGAACAACCCAACTATCAATTTCACCTCCCCGGGAAATCCATCAGAATCCAGCGTTGGTTAACACGTCAGGATCTGACGAGTGGATTGGCGTATGGAGTTGTTCCGGAAAAACTCGAAAACGATCACTGAGGCTCAGTGGGATAGAGCTTCCACTCCGCATGATCTGGAACCGATGGAGGTGTTAACAGATCAGCAGGCTCCGAGAACACCACCCGCCACTCAGGCACCCTGCACGGCACATAGTCGTGATGCTCAATCCTTACCCCACCAATCACGGAAGGAGCTCCGTACCATCCCCCCTTCCAACTTCCCTCTGTTTTCAACGGATCGCCTTTGAACCAAACCCAGCAACGGGCATTGGGTTGTGTTGTGGATTTTGGTGCAGGCATTCACTCACCTCGAGATAGAAACCATCGCTGACCAGAAACAAAGGGCGAGAGCCAGTGACGAGGACCATCATTGCAACCAAAGAGAGACTCCAGCGCCCCACTCAGCCCAAAGCTTGCACCTATGGATTGAGAGGGTGTCTCCACAACACGGTCTGATCCATGGTCGCCAAAGAAGTACGCATCCTTCTCTCCCAGACGCTCGCTCCACCCTGATTTCCAGCCATGCACAGTTGCGACAAAGACTTGGACATTGAAAGTCGCTGCAAAGAAAGGGCTTGTTATCAAACTAAGGACGGAACCAGAGGCTGGATCACTCGTGAGCCATCAAGAGAAGATTGTCGAAACATAACTGGTTCACCACAACAGCTTCAACGGGCGGTCGCCCATCAGCATTGGCTTGATTTGAGAGCCTTAACACACCGAGGGCAAGAAATCGCCAATCATTGTCCAAAAATGCATCAAAGCCCTGGGCAGGCTTTATGGCACGCCAGATAATGAAGCAGCAGCGGTGACTGAGTTATCTGCTGACGACAAAAACAGCAAGCACTTAAAAGGGCTGGAAGCTTGAAATCCACTCACTGAGTAAAAATCGTGAGCTGATGATTGATCCATCTGCTGTAGACCAGCGACAGATCTGAGAAGCACCATCTCATCTAGCTTTTTAGGGAATGCATCAAGTGCCAGCACAAACCTCAGCTGAGCGGTATTGACCTCCGAGAGAGCCGAGGTGACTTAGTACTGCACTGTCTTCAAGGTTTGGATCAGCAAGCGCTGAACAACGGTTTTGCCAAGCCTGCCTACTTCCTTGGATTAAACGGAATTTGTATGCGGCATCCTAATGCTGGATTGAGCACGCGAAACAAAGCTGTTGCCGGACGATCTGTGATAACAGGAGCTCCACTCAGCACAACCTAAGGCTGCCACCATGTTGACAACCTTCTTGGTAGTCAACTCAACCCGAAACCATTCGACGAGCTCGTTTATCCCATTGATCTTGGGCACCAGGAACGCAGACATCAGCTCCAACCCATGAGGATGTAAGGCGCACCACTCGATCAGGAAGCAAATGAGTCCAGAATTAAAATGAAGTGGGCGATCTGACTCTGCTCTAGCGAGAGAGCATCATCCATAAAACCTCAAAAGCATTGCAGTAGCTAGAAAAAAATGGTCAGAGCTTCCTGCATTGTGCGGAACTATCGAATCAGAATCGTTTCCTGTGAGAGAAAGAGGCAAGAGGGAAAACAGCTGATATGGGCAAATAGTTGACTAGTAGGCATGGAGTTTGTTAGTAATAGTGAAACGCAAGTTTCAAATGCTTACCGGATCCGAACTGCTCACCAAGGTCAAAGACCTAGGCGATGTTTCCAAGACTGATCTCGCCACTGCTTGCGGCTACGTCTCCAAAAAGAAAGACGGAAGCGATCGGGTCAATTTCACAGCCTTTTATGAGGCTCTCCTTAATGCCAAGGGCATTGACCTCGGCGGCGGAAACGCTGGCGTTGGTAAAGGTGGACGCAAGCTTTCTTACGTTGCAACAGTTCAAGGCAACGGCAATCTGCTGATCGGCAAGGCTTATACAGCAATGCTTGATCTCCAAGTTGGTGACGAATTCACAATCAAGCTTGGCAAAAAAGCCATTCGTCTGATTCCTGTTGGTGGTGAGGAAGAAGGAGACGATTGAGTCCTTCTTTCAACGATTGAGTTAAGCCCCGCCTCCAGCGGGGTTTTTTATTGCCAAGCGCTCACGTGATCAGCCGAGTAGAACGTCAAGATGACGTCATGATGCAATGACCAGGGTCGAAGAAACTGCCATCAATCTCACCGTGCAGTGGCTTCAAAACAATGGATACGAGAGCGCCGATGACTATTTGCAGACCGGCGGAAATCTTGTACAGCTCGCAGAAGATCTCTACCACAAGGAAACACAGGGAGATCTGCAAAGTGTTTGGGGTGATCGAAAACGTCGTGATGGATTTGCTGGTTCGCTCTATCTCGCGGCAGAATCGATTTGAAAGCCCCCTACTTCTGCGAGCAAGCCAACACGCAGAAGCGATCAGACAACAGCCAGTAAGCGGATGGAACAAAGACTCAAATCGGGTCTTACCATAAAGAGATTAAGGAAGGGATCGCACAGACTGATAGGTGGCACCGATCGTTCTAGTGAACGTCGTAGTCGCTCAGAAATCGACGATAAACCTCACCGCGCCACTAACCTGCATGAAGTCAATGCTTCCAACAGTTTGGGATTAGAGTGACAACAGTATTAGCTCACTCCTGCCAGCTCGATTTACAACGCCAGGAGCTGCCTGCCCTGAAGGACGTGTCTGTCAACGGAATTGAACATCACGACAAGCAGGTTTCGTGACACTCAATCGACGCTCTTTTCTGTTTCGTAGTGGCTTAAACGCTTTTGGTCTGGCAGCTGCCATGCAGTTGATCAAGCCAGCCAAGGCCGACGCAGCATTTCTAGCGCCCAAGGAATCTGCCCGTTCCTGCCGCCCAGACGATTCACTCACTGCCCTCATCGAGGGAAATAGGCGGTTTGCGGCAGCTTGGCAAGCGAAGAACAAGGCAACAAGTTTGAGCGATCGTGCGCAAGTGATGTCCAACCTTTGGTTAGACAATTGCTTCCTTCCTGCAAGCGTTCTGGAAGACACTCAATCCCCATGGGCTTCTATCCTTAGCTGTGCTGACTCAAGAGTTGCTCCGGAATGGATTTTTGATGCTGCTGCTGGTGATTTGTTTGTCGTTCGCAGTGCAGGGAACACGGCTTTTAACGAAGGGATTGCTTCTCTTGAGTTTGGGGTTGCAGTCTTAAAAACACCCTTGATATTGGTCTTGGGCCACAGCAATTGTGGCGCTGTCAAGGCAGCTCGATCAAGTGATTCACTCACACCACTGTTCGATCAGCTGGTTATGCCGATACGAACCAACTTGATCCCAGGCAACAACTTAGAGAATGCTATTAAGAATAATGCCAGTGTGACCGCTCAACGGCTCATCACATACAGCGATGTTTTAGCAAACGCAGTTCAAAGGGGCAGTCTTCAGATCGTGGCAGGGTATTTCGACATTGCCTCCGGAAAAGTCTCGATCATCTGAGTTTGCATTGGGCAAACGATTCAGCGTTGTTATCACACCTCCTGGTGCAGGACCTGGATCAGAACGGCCTGTTGTTTGCTTCCTTTCACGAACCAAATGAAGACGGGTCAACGTTGATCCCACCTCTCCACATCCATGTGCTAGGCAGTCTTTACCGGAAACAAGTAAGGACACCAGGAGGGAGTGAAGTCATCTATTAATGAGAGAAGAACACTTGACTCGCTCCTTTCAATCGCCTGTTCAGCTTGGTCGGATTGGGAAGACATCATCTCAAACCACCCCACTGACAAGGGCTTTCGTAGCAGAGAACAACGCATTCACTTGTTGACCTGGTTTGCCTCCAATCGAAAGGCCAAAGGCCCCGAGTCGGGATCTAGAACGGAAGTGCAACCTGCGCTGATTATTGAGCCCAATGCACTGAGCATTGAAACCGATAAGTAAAGGCACCAACTCCAATTTCTTTACAGGTGGTATCCACAACTGTTGCCCCCTTCGGGACACTCCGCATCGCTTGAGCCGTAGCCATCTGTTCATTAACACCCTGGGCCGTCGAGCTGCCCTTCTCAGCGGCATCCACTGGTAAGGCCAACAGCAGAGAAACACAAAAGAAAACGGTTCTCATCTTTCAACTCAGCGTGTGATCTAGTTTTCAAACAAGAAGTGGTCAGCAAGACCGCCGTTCTTCAACGCTTTCTTTCAATCTCCCAGGTCTGAAGATGCTTATCGGCATAAGCGTTGAGCTGCTTCAGCCAGGTTTTGATCTTCTTCATGATGCCTTTTTTTTGACCGCGAAGTTACCTCAATCATGACCCAACCACCCCCCAACTCCCAACCCAGCCGTAAAACTCAACCCCTAACCAACATGCGGGCATGGGTCGACGCCTGATACAACCTGAGGATCCCTGCATCGCAGTCTGCGAAGCAAGCTCATGAAGAAAAAGGAACTGAGGTCTGAATACCGCCGTGTGCGAGATGCGCTGATGCCAAAGCTGAATGCGTCACTGGTTCAAAGCGTGCTCGCCCATCTGAACGCCCAACCACGTCCTCACCGCCGAGGAGCCATTGGAATCACCTGGCCCCTTCCTGGAGAACCCGATCTGCGCCGGCTGGCCGAACTTCAGCATGCCCCGCTTGCCCTGCCTGCAACGGCAGAGGACTACAGCGTTACCTATCACCCTTGGCGAGATGCTCCATCGCCAACAGAGCTTCGCGGTGATGCTTTTTCCATTCCAGCCCCACTTTCATCACCAGCCTTGAAACCGGATGGAATAGCCCTCTTGCTCATTCCCGCCCTTGCGGTCGATCAACGGGGCGTACGCCTTGGCTACGGAGGCGGCTGTTATGACCGCTTGCTCATCCAACCAGGGTGGTCAATGCTGCCGACCTTCGCAGTCCTCCCAGAGGCGTGCATTCATCCCACCTTGCTACCGACAGACCCCTGGGATCGGCCCTTGGATGGTTGGATCACTGAGAAGGGCTGCAGCTTGCGTAGGGCTAGCCAGCAGAGCGAATGTTCTGCAAGATGAAATCCTCGTCAGCCCGTTGCCATGACCGTGTTTTCACGCCGCTTGCTGGTCACTTGCACCGCCATAGGCCTTGGCGTCATGGCTGGCCAGCAGGCCAAGGCGCATGGGATCGAAAGCTCACTGCGCTATCTCGATGGCCAATTAGAGCTGAGTAGCAGCTTTTCCACAGGTGAACCTGTTGAGGGTGCCATGGTGCGCCTGCTCAATGCCGATGGAACCCCTGGAGATGAACTCGGTGAGATCGGAGTGAATGGACAACTGGTCTTGACACTCCCAGACCTTGTTGAAGGCGTCTTGGACTTACAAGTAGACGGCGGCCCTGGCCATCGCGACTATTTGGAATTACCGATCCGCCAGGGAAGCGTCTTGCTGGACGAGGTGGTGCAAACGCGAAACCAAGCCCCAGCGCGATCGCATTTGGCCTGGGTGGGGGCACCAGCCCTGCTCGGACTTGTGAGCCTGATGGTTAAGGTGCGACCTTCCAGCCTGAATCGCTGAATCTGTCCATGGCAGAACCAAGCTGCTCTTCAAGTCAATACGGAAGCGAAGCACTCGACCGCCTAGTAGATCGACTTAGTGGCACGCCAGACCCACGCAAGCGTTACGAATACGTGTTATGGCTGGCCAAAAAGCTCCCGGCCATGCCAGCCGAATTGCAAACCGAAGACCGCAAGGTTCAAGGTTGTGTGTCTCAGGTGTTTGTTCACGCCGCTCTCCAGGACAACCACGTGTGTTGGCAGGGAGAGTCCGATGCCTTGATCACCAAAGGACTACTCGCCCTACTGATTAAGGGGATGAGTGATCTCACCCCTGATCAGGTCTTGGCTGTCGACCCTGCATTCATTGCTGCCACCGGCCTGCAAGCAAGCCTTACCCCCTCGAGGGCCAACGGCTTTCTCAATATTTTGCGCGCGATGCAATCCCAGGCTCGTGCCTTAAAAAACACCGATGATGCGATGGATTCATAGAGTCTTCTGATTAGCGACGCAAACGGAACCTGTCCAATGTCCACCCGGATCGGAATCGGCCTTCTCGGTCTCGGCACTGTGGGTGCCGGAGTGGCAAGCATTCTCCAGACACCTGAAGGGAGACACCCTCTGATCGCTGATCTGGATTTAGTGCGGGTGGCGGTGAGAGATCGAAACCGCCCACGGCCCATCGCTCTGGACGAGAACATCCTCACCACATCCCCTGAAGCCGTCGTCGACGACCCCGCGGTGAACGTTGTGGTGGAAGTGATGGGAGGCATTGAGCCAGCTCGCACTCTGATCATGCGCGCCATTTCGGCTGGGAAGTCGGTTGTTACTGCGAACAAATCTGTGATCGCCAGGCATGGCGAAGAAATTGCGTCAGCAGCAGCGGCCGCAGGTGTCTACGTGCTGATTGAAGCCGCAGTTGGCGGCGGGATTCCGATCATTGAGCCTCTCAAACAATCGCTCGGAAGCAACCGCATTCAACGCGTGAGCGGAATCATTAACGGAACCACCAATTACATCCTGAGTCGGATGGCTGACGAGGGCGCGGATTACAACGCTGTTCTTCGCGACGCCCAGGATCTGGGCTACGCCGAAGCCGACCCAGCTGCAGACGTCGAAGGGCTTGATGCTGCCGACAAAATCGCCATCTTGTCTGGATTGGCCTTTGGCGGTCCCATTGATCGCAACGGCATCTATACAGCAGGGATCAGCACGCTGCAAAGCAGAGACGTGGATTACGCCTCGCAGTTGGGCTATGGCGTCAAGCTCCTCGCAGTGGCCGAAAGCATGGAGCCCGACCCCAGCCATCCCACGTCCCTACCTCTGGCGGTCAGCGTTCAACCCACCCTGGTCCCCAATGACCATCCCCTCGCCGGAGTGAATGGGGTGAACAACGCCATTTTGGTCGAGGGGGATCCGATCGGAAGGGTGATGTTTTACGGACCAGGCGCAGGCTCTGGCCCCACCGCTTCGGCTGTGGTTGCCGACATCCTCAACATCGCTGGGGTTCGCCAACTCAAACCAGCAGAGGGAAATTTGGACCCTCTGCTGGCAGCCTCCAGCTGGCGCGCCTGCCACCTAGCGAACACGGAGCAAACGAGTCAACGAAATTATGTGCGTTTCAAAACAGAAAATGCACCAGGCGTCATCGGCCGAATTGGCAGCTGCTTCGGCGACCACAACGTCTCAATCCAATCGATCGTTCAGCTCGAAGCCAGTGATGCGGGAGCTGAAATCGTTGTAATCACCCACGTTGTCGGGAATGGGCAAATGAGTGCAGCGCTCAAAGCTATTCATGCACTGCCCGGGGTCCTGAGCCTGGATGCCCATCTCGGCTGCCTTTGATGAGGCTCACATCCTTAACCCTCCACCCGGCGTTCAAGCCCGAAGATGAGGCAAAATTGTAAGAACTATCACAAAGCAAATCTGCATTTGCAGATTTGTGCTGGCAACCGTTCATGTCGAACGAACTGACACTGACCTACGGATCACACTGCGATCAGCAGAGTTCTCGGTCTGTCATGACGCTTCATCAGGGTGACTGCATCAAACTCCGCTCAGGCGAAGGTCCGTTTCAAGTCATTGGGATTGATGACGACCATGACCGTTGTTGGATCCGCCAGTGGCCTCTCGATCCCCATGGTTGCCCCGTGTTTGAAGTCGCTCTTGAACAGATCTCAAGCCCTACAGAAGAAGTCGACTAACAACGTCAGAGCCTCTAGGACGTTGAATGGCGGTTGATCTCAAGAATCGCTGCGTGACTGATCGCCGTCGCTTCAGCCTTCAGGCCAGCGTGTTGATCATCTTGGCCGTTGCCTGCAGCCAAAGCGCTTGCCAACCCAAACGCCAGAGCGAACGCCTGACGGTGGCAAGCGCCGGGCGCATCTCCTCACTTGATCCAGCACTGGCCAGTACGACAGGGGCGTTACAAGTGCTGAGTGCCCTCGGCGACACGCTCTACATCCGAGGCAACAACGGAGACTTTGAGCCCCAATTGGCTGCATCCAAGCCAGAGGTCAGTTTGGACCGCCTCAGCATCACCATCCCTCTGCGGCGGGATGTGCTGTTTCACGACGGCAGCCGTTTTGACGCGAAGGCGATGGCCTTCAGTCTGAATCGCTTCCTACGCATCGGCTCCCAGCGCTATTTGTTGAGCAATCGCATCGCAGCCATTGAAACGCCCAACCCGTTTGAGATCCGTCTGCGCCTGAAGCAGCCCTCAAGCTCGATCGAAAGCCTGCTGACATCGCCCTATCTCACCCCCGTATCTCCGAAGGCCTACGCCAACCATGCCGATCGATTTCTCAATGATCGGTTTATTGGAACGGGCCCTTACACCCTCAGCAGCTTTCGCAACACCCAACAGCGTCTCCTCCCATTCCGTCAGTACTGGGGAGCCCCTCCGAACAATGTGGGACTCGACCTCATCAATCTCAGCAATTCCACCGCACTGTTTGGAGCCCTCATCAGCGGAGAGGTGGATGTGCTGCTGTCGAACTCCATTGATGAAGATCAGAAACGAGCCTTGAGCCAACGGGCTGGCAAGACGCTTCTTCAAGAGAGCAAAGGGCCTGCCATGAACATCACCTTCGTGACCCTGCGCAGCAACAGCCCGCCGCTGCAAAGTCAAACCGTGCGTCGGGCACTCGCCCACAGCCTCGATCGCCGGCTGATCAGCACCCGGGTTAGCTACTCGCAAAGAGAGCCATTGCGCTCGCTGATTCCACCAAGTTTGCGAGGAGGCAAAACTGAACCCTGGCCGGCCTACAACCTCGCCACAGCCCGCAAGTTGTTTGAACAGGCCGGGTACTGCAAAGGACGTCGACTGCAAGTGCCCTTCACATTCCGCACCAACGTGCCCTCCGATCGCTTAATGGCACTCACCTGGCAAGCTCAGCTGAAACGCGATCTGCCCAATTGCGTCCAAATGACCCTCAATGGAGTGGAGTCGACCACGGTCTACAAACAGCTCAGCGAGGGCTCGTTCGAGGCGGTGATTCTTGACTGGAGTGGCTCCTATCCAGATCCCGAGGCCTATCTCTCCCCATTGCTCAGTTGCAAGCGCGCCAAAGGAAACATCTGCGAGAAGGGTGAAGCCGTCGATGGCGGCACGTTCTGGACCACACCAGGGCTGCAAGAGGCCTTGACCCGTAGCGACATGCTGAAGGGCACTCCACGACTTCAAGAACTGGCAACCGTGGATGCGATAGCCGCTCAAGGAGCGCCTTACATTCCGGTCTGGTTTGTGGCTCCAAAAGCCTGGGCTCAAATCCATTTGAACCCTCCCATCTTTAATGGCAACGGGTTCGTGGATCTGGCCCAACTGGGAGAGCGACGCTAATGGCACGGGGAAGGGAGCTTTTTCGCTACTGCGCAACCCGACTCGCACTAGCTCCACTGATGCTTTGGCTGATCGCCAGCCTGGTGTTTCTGCTTCTGCGTGTCGCCCCAGGGGACCCGGTGGATGCAGTGCTTGGGAGTAGGGCCCCAGAAGCGGCCAAAGCTGCCCTGCGGAGCAGCTTGGGCCTCGATCAATCGCTCTGGAATCAATATTTAGATTTTCTAAGCAGGCTCGTTCATGGAGATTTAGGTGTTGCCCTGATTAATAACGAGTCGGTGCGTTCGATCATCAGTAAAACGCTGCCAGCCAGCCTGGAATTGGGCATCACAGCCTTAATCATCTCGGCCGTTCTGGGCTTGGCGGTGGGATTTAGCGGGATTGCACGACCCGAGGGGAAATTTGACCTCGCAGGCCGCTTCTACGGAATTGGCACCTATGCGTTACCCCCCTTTTGGGCGGCCATGCTCATCCAGCTCGTGTTTGCGGTCATGCTCGGCTGGTTGCCCGTTGGCGGCAGATTCCCTCCCAGCTTGATTCCCCCAGAGGGCAGCGGGTTTCTGATCTTTGACAGCGTGATCAGCGGCAATTGGTCGGCCCTCCAAGGAACCATTCGTCACCTCGTGCTTCCGGCCTGCACCTTGGGCCTACTGCTCAGCGGAGTGTTCACCAACGCGCTAAGGCTGAATCTGAACCGCACCTTGAAATCGGATTATGTGGAATCGGCAAGGAGCCGAGGACTGAGCGAAACGCAGGTCGTGCTGCGCCATGCCTTACCCAATGCTCTGCTGCCCGTACTCACCATTGCAGGCATCACGGTTGCATCGCTCATCGGTGGAGCTCTGCTGATTGAAGTGACCTTCTCCTGGCCAGGTATTGCCATGCGCCTTCAAGAGAGCATCAACCAACGCGACTATCCCGTTGTTCAAGGCATCGTTGTGGCCATCGCCGCCCTCGTTGTGATGGTGAGCGTGGCCGTTGATCTCTTGGTGGCAGTGCTCGATCCACGCATCCGTTACTGATGCACCAAGGCTGACGCCGCTTCTCGATCGAGCCGATGAAGGTGAAGCTCGCCCAGCTTCAAATGCAGCGTCTTGGCCGTAGATCGGGGCTCAGCATTGCTCTGTTCTTGTTCCACTAAAAACTGCACCACCTCCTGCTCCAAGAGCGCTTGGACCTGGAGCGGCTGAACACCCACGAGTTCTTCTCCCAGCTGAAAGAGATCCTCACCCCGCCCACCTTGTCTTTGCCCCTCCACCCGCACGGGGGAAAAATGACTCGCTCCCTCCACAAGCACCACTCGACTGGAAGGATCGGCAGGCATCGCCAACAACAAACCCAACTGTTCGCTGATCGGTGGCGTGATCAGGTCAAGGGTGCCGCCCGTCAACAACACAGGCACTTTGACGATTTTCGAAAGAGAGTTGGCAGGCCAAAGCAAGCTGCCAAAACTGTTGAAGCCAATCACAGCCGACAACGTATTAGGTGCGGCTTGCTTGGGCAAAGAAACATCCACCAACTGACACTGCAACAGACGCGACAAGTTGCTCAGCGGCAAATCGCCCAAAACCGAAGAGCAACGTCGCGCAAGACCTGGAGCTGGCCTTGCACCTGTGGACAGCAGTGCGCTGAATGCACCCAGGGAGTGGCCAGCTAAGACCAAGCGTTGACCTGGAGCCTGAAACAATCCCTGAGCGCGAGCCTTCAGCAAGGCATCTAGATCCTTGAGCCGAGCGGGAAGCACTTCGGCACCGGGAGGGGAAAGACGCCCTTCCAAGAGCGCTTGGACCGCCTCGTCATCACTGCCAGGGTGCTCTGGAATTACGACGGCCCAACCTCGACGACTGAGGCCGCGACCAAGCCAGCGGAAATGATCTGGGCTGCCCCCTAAACCCGGCATCAGCACCATCCATTGCTCTCGCTTTGGGGCCCCCTCCGCAGGCAGCCAAAGCTGAAACTCCAAAGGCTCCTTGCGATGGCTGACCTCCAGGGACATCAAACGCGGCTCTAACCATGGGTCGGAGTCTTGAGAGGAGACAGCCGGACGCTTCGAAGCTGAGGCCGTGAGGGGGATGCGATCGAGGCGACGCACCAAGTTTTGTTGGCGCTCAAGTTGCATCCGCCAACCGGATGCCAGCTGAACCAAAAGATCGAGATCGAGACGAACGCTTTCAGCAGGCAATGCCTCAAGCAAATCCAAGCTCGAAATCTGCTGCTGTTGGGTTAGGAGTTCATTGATCGTTTGTAGAACAATGACCCCTTCTGTGTCATCGTCCACCCGCACCAAATCAGCAATTTGATCTAACAACTGCCGGCCAGCCCAGCTATTCAAGAGCTGGCGCGCCATGCTGCGATCCAAGATCACAGGAGCCTTAAGCAGCTCCAACATGCCAGCTCGACTCTCCGGCGCTAACAAGGAGAACCAAGTACTGAGCTCGGAGCGATGACCTCCATCCGAGCGCACCCATTTCGCTAAATCAGCAATGGAAAAGGGAATAACCGTGCCATCGATCTGGACTTCCAGCTGAGAAGCAGCCCATAACGGACGCGGTAAGACGCCTAAAAACAGCAGACTGCACACACAACCTGCAGCTATTCGCAGTCCTGTTGAGCGTCGTCGCAAGGCCAAGACCAGTCCACTGGTGGAACCAGTTTCCCGCACCTTTGCAAGAAGTGGCGTTTATTCGCCTGCTCGCTTCTTTTGGAGCGGGTGGTGTCATTTATCTGACACCGATCGTGTTTCACCAGGCCAGCTTCACGGCAGTGCAAGTGAGTCAAGGGTTAGCGGCCTCTGCCTTGATCGGCACGGTGGCAAGGCTGTTGAGTGGCGTCATGCTGGACCGCGGGCTTACCTGCTCATGGCCAGTCCGAGCGGCTGCCCTGCTCGCCGTCATGGCGGATTTGGTGCTGTTTCGGGCCACAGGCTTCAACGGATACCTCGTTGGACAGTTGCTGATCGGTGTGGCGGCCGGGCTGTATTTCCCTGCAATTGAATTGGCGGTTCCATTGAGCTGCAGTGGTTTCACGTCCAGCCGTGGATACGCTCTCGCTCGCAGCGCTGACGCCTTAGGAGTTGCCGCCGGCGCATTACTTGGTGCGCTGTTGACGGCCATGGAGATGATCCGAATGGTCTATGCGGTCGAGGCCGCGGCCGTTTTGAGCATGTTGGTGGTGTTGTGGATCACGCCCCTGCCAGACGGACGGGCCGCATTCCTACATGCCAGCGCCGCGACAACCCAAAACCACAAACTCACAGCTGAGACGGCGTCAACCGGCGATTCCAAGACTGAAGCCAAAGCCCACTCAGCGGCAGACTGGCACTGGCTTCTACCGCTCATTCCAGTGCTGATTGTGAGCGTCATCGCCACTGGGATTGTGTCTTTAATGCAAAGCGCCCTTCCGCTCGACATGGTGCGAGGAGGGCTCGCACGCGAACCCCTCAGCGAAGCCTCCAGCGGCGGCTTGATTGCTTGGCAGCTTCTTCTGTTGACGGTGCTTCAGTGGCCCATCGGCAACTGGGTGGCAAAGCGCAGTTTGCGTTTTGGCTTAGGCATGGGTCTGCTTGGATTCATCGCGGGCTGCCTGTTATTGGCTGGGTCAGCGCTCTGGGCGGGAGGCAGCAGCCTGATTGCGCTTGCGATGGTTCCGATCGCCTTTGGAGAGGCTGCTTTTTTACCAACGGCGGCAGAAGCCATGGTGGAGGAAACGCCACTGCAACATCGCGGTTTAGCCATGGCCTTGTTCTCGCAGTGCTTTGCGTTCAGTGCCATTGCCGCACCTCTTCTAGCAGGTGCCCTTTTAGACCAGCAGGGTCACGGCTTTGTGCTTTGGTTGTTGATGGCTGGCACCTGCTTAGCAGTGGTGCCCCTGCTGAAGGCCGTTAGACCCCGCTACAAGCCAAATTTGAGTGGAAGCCCCATTGAGGCACCTCTAGATGTCAGGAACCCGAGAACTGCTGCGCTCCGTTAAAAATTTGCGCATCCTGCGCGAGATTGCAGTCACCGATGGGGGACTCAAAGGGGTAGGCGACCTGATCGACAACTTCCTCGACAGTGAGGCGATGGCGGTTTCAATCGCGCGGTTTAAGGCCTTACCTGGCGGTGCAGACATGATGGAGCAGCGCTTCCCAGCCTTTCAGCCACAGATTGAGACGCTGGAGTTGCTTCCGGAAGGAACACTGGGCAGGGCTTATGCAGGAATGATTCGCCGCTTGAATTACGACGCTGACTTTTTCCGTCCCCGAGACACAAGCACAGACGCGCTCTGGCTCACCCAACGCATCGCCACCACCCATGACATTCATCACGTGGTCGCTGGGCTCAACACCCAAGTACAGGGAGAGTCAGCAGTGTTGGCAATCACCGCCAATCAGATTGGCTTCCCCGCCTACGTACTCCTCAACCTTCTGGCCAGTTTTAAGGCATTCCGCTTTCAACCAACTGAATACGAAGCCATCAGTCGAGCCATTGCGCACGGACAGCGCATCGGCCTGCAGGCCAAGCCCCTCGTCTTACAGCGCTGGGAGGAAGGCTGGGAGAAACCTCTAAGCCAATGGAGAGAGGAACTCGCCATCCCTATGGCCACAGGCGAGACTTTCAGCGCGAACTACGAGTAAGCCCATGATGCCCCGCACAAATTTCCTTTGGATCGGCCTTGGTTTGATGCTGAATCAATCGATCCTTTGGACTGGGGCACAAGCCCAAATGTCCGAGCAAGACATGCGTCGAGGACTCGTGGGTCAATCTGCGTACGCAGCCTGCAAGATGATTCACGCTGACTACAGCCAAAAGCGTGCTGATCTCATCGTGGCAACCGCTATCAAAAAAAACAATTGGGAGTCCCAAAAGGGCTGGCTGAAGTCCTCACAAGCCACCCAAACCATCAAGCTGGTGAGCGAAGCCATGAACCAAGAATGCACAGATTTCAATCAAAACAGCACACAATTCATTCCAGCCATGGAGGCAATCGAAGCCCTTTGAGAACCAAACAGAATAAACATTCTGGCCTAAAAATTATCCAATAATTGTTTTCACGAGAGTCAGTCTATCGCCTTTCTCAAAGGAAGCTGAACTAGACCCAAACCACTGAAGAAACCACTTCTTCAACCAAGAAATACAATAAGCCTGTAGCAAAATGATTTACAACATAGATATCAAATCGATCTCGCGCCCAAAAAGATCAGACGTCCTGGGCGATGCAACGAGCATCATCCTCAAGGATGTGGTCAAGCCCAAGCTTGGCCTTGAAGGGGGATTGCAAGAAGAAAGCACGCAGAACCTTGAAACCAGTTGATCACGAATGAGCCTTACAGATAAGCCATAAGCAAACGACTGATCTCATGCAGGTTGATCGTTGCAAAGAAAACGCTAACCCCTACCATGTCCCAAAGTCGATAATGAAGATTGAAAGGGATGAGAAGCAACTGACAACCAAGATTGATGCACACACCAATCTCGGTATGCCCTTGAGCTAGGAACACATAAGAAACTATGGCCAAAGAAGCTCCCACACTTCTCAGCAAACCCAAAATCTGAGAGGATTTAACGCCAAACCATCCATGATCCAAAGGATTCCAACAAAGCGCAAAAGCAATACTGCCTTTTGAAGAGTTTTCATGTTCCTTAGACATGGGTCAAGAAGATGAAGATCCTTTGATGACGACAGCATCGCCTGCTTAGCAATCAGATGTTCCGATTTCAATCAACGTGAACTGTGAGATTGATCACAAGGCCTATCGCTAATCAAACAAACGCACCTAGCCGAAATGCTCAATCACTTGAGCATTAGCCATGATTCCTAGTAATCACAACGCTCAGCAAAAGGCTCATCGACCGTTTCAAAAGCTAAACGCCAAATCATGCAATGTTTTCATTACTTAGGGAAATATTTTTTAAATCACAGATTACACATTAAACAAAAATTCCATCACATCACCTTCAGCCACGAGATAGTCCTTCCCTTCACTACGCAACCATCCCTTATTTCGGGCCTCTGACAAGGAGCCAGCCTCCAGCAACTTCTCCCAACCGATGGTCTGTGCACGGATGAATCCACGCTCAAAATCAGTGTGAATCACTCCTGCCGTTTGCGGCGCAGTCATTCCGGCACGGAAGGTCCAAGCACGTGTTTCTTTTTCACCTGTTGTGAAGTAAGTCCGCAAGCCTAATAATCGATAGGTGGCACGAATAAGACTGCGCAGGCCTCCTTCACTCACGCCGAGACCTTCCAAGTAATCAGCACATTCTTCATCACCCAACTCAACCAACTCGGCTTCTACCTGAGCAGAAATGCGGACGGACTCAGCACCTTCTTTCTCGGCAAGGGCCACAACCTCTTCGCAATAGGCATTGCCCGCAGCCAAATCGTCTTCACTCACATTGGTGGCATAAATAATTGGCTTGGCGGTAAGCAGTCCAAGCGGTTTGATCATCAATGCCTCTTCATCAGTCAACTCAATGCTGCGGGCGGCGCCTCCGGCTTCGAGCACTTGTTGGATGCGCTCTAAAGCCTCATCTTCCACTTGCGCTTCTTTACTCGTGCGCATTTGCTTCTTCAGTCGCTCCCGTCGCTTTTCGATCTGAGAGAGATCGGCCAAACCAAGCTCCAGATTGATGACCTCTGCATCGCGAGCAGGTCCCACCGATCCAGACACGTGAATGACATCATCGTCTTCAAAACAACGCACCACGTGAACAATCGCGTCGACCTCACGAATATTGGATAGGAACTTATTGCCCAAGCCTTCGCCTTGACTGGCCCCTTTGACCAGACCGGCAATGTCCACGAACTCCATCCGCGTGGGGATCAGCTCCTTACTCTGACTGAGGTCAGACAGCTTCTGGAGACGGTCATCGGGAACCGCCACGGTCCCCACATTCGGTTCAATCGTGCAGAACGGAAAGTTCGCAGCCTGAGCCTGCGCATTGGCCACTAGGGCATTGAACAAGGTGGATTTACCAACGTTGGGCAATCCGACGATTCCAGCTTTAAGCATGTGGGCAAATCTATCCACCGACCTTCAACCGCGTCTGCGCCCAACAACCCCGCTAAATACACGCTTGCACGACGGCAGCGTTACTGTGGCGTGCAAATTTCAAGCTGACATCTCGATTCACCCACGCACAGGCGAGACTATGTGTGAAGTTCTGATACAGGCGCTGTCATGGTCAGCCAACAACGGCAAACCCCATCACTCGCCAAGGACCATGACTTGACTTCTCTCACTCGCCTCAGCGGAGATCGACGACGACGCAAACGCTTGGTTATTGCTGCTGTGGCGGCAGCGCTTGTAGGCGGCGGAAGTCTGTTTTGGATGCTGAGCAGCAGTCGCAGCGGGGGTCGCGACCTCTCCGACTACACCGTTGAAGCCACCCGTGGCTCCCTTCCTGGTGTAATCACCGCTAGCGGCGAGTTAGAGGCGATTCGCCGCGTCAACGTGAGTCCAAAAAAGGGGGGGATACTCGAAGCTTTGCTCGTTGATGAAGGGGTCCGCGTTGAGGAGGGTCAGGTGCTCGCCCGCATGGACCGGGGTGATTTTCAGGACCGTCTGGACGAACTCATGGCTCTGTCACGTCAAGCCAAAGCCGACTACGACGCCAAAGCCTCTGACTACAAACGACGTCAGTCGTTATTTGAAAGCGGCGTGATCAGCGCAGCAGATCGGGATGATTACCGAGCCCGTTACCTCAGCAGCAAAGCCACCTTTGAAGCGACCCAGGAAAGAATCCAACAACGGGATGTTGAGGGTGATGAACTTTTAATCAGGGCGCCGTTCAGTGGTTTGATCACGGAGCGCTACGCCGAACCAGGCTCTTTCGTGACGCCCACCACCTCAGCATCCTCCTCAGCAGGCGCCACCAGCTCTTCGATCGTGGAGCTCTCCCAGGGCCTCGAAGTCACAGCAAAAGTGCCAGAAAGTGATATTGGTCGTATCCAAATCGGTCAAGTCGCAAACGTCCGCGTTGATGCCTTCCCTGATCGAAGCTTTTCCGCTGAAGTACGCGATATCGCCCCGCGCGCTGAGAAAACCAACAACGTGATTTCCTTTGAGGTGGAACTCACGCTTCTGAATCCGCCTCCCATCCTGCGCATCGGCATGACCGCAGACGTGAACTTTCAAACCGGACGCACGGCTGAGAGCACCTTGGTACCCACCGTGGCAATCGTGACGGAAGACGGGAAACCAGGGGTTTTACTGGTGGGCAAGAACGACCAACCCACCTTCCAGGCCATCGAACTGGGCTCCAGCGGCGGCAGCCAGAGTGCGATTCTCTCGGGAGTGAAACCGGGAACCCGGGTGTTCATCGACTTGCCACCCTGGGCCAAACAGCGCGACTAATCCAGCCCACCCCTGCCGAAACCCATGAGCTCCACCTCCGATCAACCCCTGCTCCTGCTGGTGGATGGACACTCACTGGCATTCCGTAGTTTTTATGCCTTCAGCAAAGGTGGGGAGGGAGGACTGGCCACAAAAGAGGGAATTCCTACGAGCGTCACCTATGGATTCCTCAAGGCCCTGCTCGATAACTGCAAAGGGCTGAAACCCAACAGTGTGACGATCGCCTTCGATACGGCTGAACCCACCTTCCGCCACAAGGCCGACCCCAACTACAAAGCCCATCGCGACGTCGCACCCGCTCACTTTTTCCAAGACCTTGAGCAGCTCCAAGCGATTCTGAAGACGCAGCTAAAACTGCCCCTCTGCCTGGCGCCTGGCTTCGAGGCTGACGATGTGCTCGGCACCTTGGCTAACCGCGCAGCAGCTGATGGATGGAGCGTGCGCATTTTGAGCGGCGATCGCGACCTCTTCCAACTGGTCGACGACAGTCGCAACATCGCTGTCCTTTACATGGGCGGTGGGCCTTACGCCAAAAGCAGTGGCCCCACCTTGATCGACGAAGCCGGCGTTCAAGCCAAGCTCGGCGTAGTTCCCACCAAGGTGGTTGATCTCAAGGCTCTCACCGGAGACAGCTCCGACAACATTCCTGGAGTGAAGGGGGTGGGCCCGAAAACAGCGATCAGCCTTCTGAAGGACAACGAGGATCTCGACGGGGTGTATCGGGCCCTAGCCGAAGTGGAAGAGGAGGGGCCCAAAGCGAGTCGGGGAGCAATCAAAGGGGCGCTCAAAGCCAAACTTGCGACCGACAAAGACAATGCCTACCTGTCGCGGCACCTGGCTGAAATCCTGGTGGACATTCCGCTGCCAAAGGAGCCCAAACTCGACCTGGGAAGCGTTGACGGAGAGGGCCTGAGTGAGCGTCTTCAGGAGCTCGAGCTGAACAGCCTGGTTCGTCAGGTTCCCAACTTTGTGGCCACCTTTTCCACTGGTGGATTGGCGGCTAACGCCCACCTTCTCGCCAAAGCAGATGAGGAGACACGCACCGTCAAGGGTGAAGCCACAACATCAGCTCAACCATCAGGGCCCGAGGCGCCATCCGAGGTGTCGGCCAGCCAAACCCAACCGCTCTTGCGACCCGGAATCATTCAAACCCTTGATCAGCTCAAAGCACTGCTGAAGCAGTTAATGAACTGCCGTGATTCCCTAGCCCCCATTGCCCTCGACACGGAAACCACCGATCTCAATCCATTCCGCGCTCAGCTGGTCGGCATTGGTCTGTGTTGGGGGCCTGGATCTGACGATCTGGCCTACATCCCGGTGAGTCATCAAGGCGATCCCATCCCAGAGCAGTTACCACTGGAAACGGTGCTACATGCCCTTGCTCCATGGTTGGCGAGTGGCGAGCACCCCAAAGCCCTTCAGAACGCCAAATACGACCGCTTGATTCTGTTGCGCCATGGCTTACCCCTTGCCGGTGTCGTCATGGACACCCTGCTGGCTGATTACCTCAGGGATGCAGCAGCAAAACATGGCCTGGATGTCATGGCCCAGCGGGATTACGGCATCAGTCCCACCCTGTTTAGTGATCTCGTAGGAAAAGCCAAAGAGGGCAAGGCCAGCAATTTCTCCGAGGTGCCCCTCGAAGCAGCAGCTCAGTACTGCGGCATGGATGTGCATCTCACCCGCAAGCTCGCCATCGACCTCAACCAACAACTGGAGGCCTTAGGGCCCCAGCTTCCAAAATTGCTGAGCAAGGTGGAATTGCCCCTAGAGCCCGTGCTGGCCGTGATGGAGGCCACCGGTATTCGCATTGATGTGCCCTATCTCGAAGCGCTTTCCTCCGAAATCGGAACCAACCTGGAACGGCTGGAAGCAAGCGCAAAAGAGGCTGCAGAGATTGATTTCAACCTCGCATCACCCAAACAACTCGGCGACTTACTGTTCAACACCCTCGGGCTTGACCGCAAAAAATCAAGGCGCACCAAAACCGGATACAGCACCGATGCCACCGTGCTCGAGAAGCTGGAACATGATCACCCAGTCGTGCCCCTCGTGCTTGAACATCGGGTGCTGAGCAAATTGAAGAGCACCTATGTGGATGCGTTGCCCCAACTGGTGGAAGCGGAAACCGGGCGGGTCCACACCGATTTCAACCAAGCGGTGACCGCAACAGGCCGGCTGAGCAGCAGCAACCCCAATCTGCAAAACATTCCTGTACGCACGGAATATTCCAGGCGCATCCGCAAGGCCTTTCTGCCCCAAGACGGCTGGACCCTCCTCAGTGCCGACTATTCGCAAATCGAGCTACGGATTCTCACGCACCTCTCTGGAGAAGAGGTCTTGCAACAGGCTTACCGCGATGGAGACGACGTGCATGCCCTCACCGCACGCTTGCTTCTTGACAAAGACAAGGTGTCGCCGGATGAACGACGACTGGGAAAAACCATCAATTTCGGCGTGATTTACGGCATGGGCGCCCAACGCTTTGCTCGCGAAACAGGTGTTAGCCAAAGCGAGGCCAAAGACTTTTTGAGCAAATACAAACAGCGCTATCCCAAGGTGTTCGCTTTTCTGGAACTTCAGGAACGTCTCGCGCTTAGTCAGGGTTATGTGGAAACGATTTTGGGACGCAGGCGCCCTTTCCACTTCGACCGCAATGGGCTCGGCCGCCTCAACGGCATGGATCCACTGGAGATCAATTTGGAGGTAGCGCGACGCGGCGGGATGGAAGCACAGCAACTTCGCGCCGCGGCCAATGCTCCGATCCAGGGCTCCAGTGCCGACATCATCAAGCTGGCCATGGTGCAGCTACAAGCAAAACTTGAAAGCAACAATTTGCCCGCCCGACTTCTTCTACAAGTGCATGATGAACTCGTGCTCGAAACGGAACCCGAGGCGCTAGCCGTTGTTGAGACACTGGTGGTGCAAACCATGAAAAATGCCATCGAGTTGTCTGTTCCCTTAGAGGTTGAAACAGGAAGTGGAAACAATTGGATGGAATGCAAATAAGAAGCAAAAAGACACTCCATCAAGGCTTCTATCCATATTGAAAGAGTGAACCATACGTTCCAAACTTTATGAGATCACTTTGTTTAAGTTAGGAGCATTTTTCCAATTCGCAGCCAAGGCAATGATTGCCACTCCACCACAGGCAATCGCAAATCGAAATGGTGCCTCGGGGCCAACAGAGGTCATTAACTGACCGCCTAAGAAGGAAACAATGGCGGCCGCAAGGGTAAAGAGTGACGTAGCAAAACCCATGACCCAGCCCTGCTCTTCTTTGGAAACAGATTCAGAGAATCCTGTCAACATTGTTGGATAACCGACACCATGCAAGGCCCCAGAAGGCAGCATGATTGCCAAGGCCAAAGGTCCAGAGGGAACAAGCAAGAATGCCGTCACACAACAACAAAACAACACGGTGCAGCTCGCCATAATGGCCCGTTTAGAAAACCGAGCATTCAAAGGCTCAACAAGAACACTGCTCGAAGCAATCAAGCCAACACCCATCAAAAACATTCCAACACTGGAGCCTGTAGCCCCATAGCCAAACCGTGTGGACAGGTTGGCTGACACAAACACATAAAGACCTAAGACACACAACATATAGGGAAAAAATGCCGTTGAAACACGTCGAACCGAATCTCGATTAAGGGCATCCGCTAACAACTTAAATACCACCAATGGATTAGCGTCCATCGGATTGAGCTCTGTCTTGACATCTTCAAATCCAAAGAAAACAAGCATCAACCCCACAAAACACAACAAACCACCAATCACAAATGGCAAGTGTGAGGATGCCAGGCGGCCAAGAAGATCCTGATCTGAGAAGAGTCCTCCAATAATCGGTCCCACCACAAGACCAAAACTCATCCCAACGGTTGTCAGCCCTAAATTACGCGCGCTTTCTCGATCACTCTTCGCAAGATCAATCATGGCTGCAGCAGCGATTGGCTGTGCTCCAGCAGTAAAGCCAGTAATCCCCCGAGAGATCACCAAAAGACTGTAATTATGTGAAATCAGCGCCACTGCTGCAATGGCGTAACCGGCAATGGCACCGATCAAACAAATCAGGATCCCCCTCTTACGTCCAATACTGTCTGAAAGCCTTGAAACATAAATCGATCCAAAAAACCAAGTCAAAAAGAATGTGCCAATGGCTACTCCATAGAGAAGAGCGCCTTGAGATTGCGAAACACCCGGTGGAAGAAACCCACCATTGGGTTGCATCAGCAAGGCCGCGAAAATAGGGAAGGCAAGGCCTTGACCCATCACATCAACAAAACAAGTAAACATCAATGCGAAAATCGCAAGCGACATCCAATCCCCCATCTAATTAATTTCCTTTCAAAAAACTAGCAAGAACATGATCAGCACCAATACCGAGGCTGATCACTGACATCAATTGACCTCAGGTAATGTTCACGCGCCTCAGCTGTCAGGCAGTTTCAAAACATTGATTTTCAATACAAACCAACGAATAGTTGTTCCAGAAAGATAGTCATCAAGAAGAGCGAATGATTGATCCCTTGGCGTCCTGGCAAGCAAGCCTTATTTCCGTGATACAACCACTTCAATCCGCCGCTCTTGAGGTTCAGGGATCTGAGTTCAGCTTGCGCTGGGCAAGGATCTCACCTACCGGCGGGCCTAAGGGGCATCACCAGCACGGATCTAACATCGATCGAAGGTTTTTGATCTGCGCAGGCAGGCATCAACCGCGATTTGACTCCCGTTCCTAAGCCTGATGTCTTCCCTGCGCTTAACCAACAGCCTCACCAGTCGCACGGAAGCATTTGAGCCCTTAGAGCCAGGAAAGGCAACGATTTACTGCTGTGGCGTCACGGTGTACGACCTGTGTCACTTGGGTCATGCCCGCAGTTACATCAATTGGGACGTTCTACGCCGCTACTTGATTTGGCGAGGCTACGACGTGACCTATGTCCAGAATTACACCGATATCGACGACAAGATCCTCAATCGTGCTGCCGAAGAGGGCAGCACGATGCAAGCGGTGAGCGAGCGCAACATCGAAGCCTTTGAGCTCGATATGGGCCGGCTCAACATCCTTCCGGCCGATCGCATGCCTCGAGCCACCTGTTGCATCGACGGCATCCAAACACTCATTGCTGAACTGGAAGCAAAAGGGGCTGCCTACAGCTCCGATGGTGATGTGTACTTCGATATTTCCAAAGCCAAGGACTACGGCAAGCTCAGCGGTCGCGACCCCAACGAGCAACAACAAGGGGCAAGCGGCCGTACAGCTGATGGAGAGGAAAGTCGCAAGAAACACCCGTTTGATTTCGCGCTGTGGAAAGGGAGCAAGGCCGATGAGCCCAGCTGGGACTCCCCCTGGGGACCAGGACGGCCGGGTTGGCACATCGAATGCTCGGCGATGGTGCGCCAGGAACTTGGCCTCACCATCGATATCCACCTAGGTGGTGGCGATCTGGTGTTTCCTCACCATGAGAACGAGATCGCCCAATCAGAAACGGCTAACGACGCACCCTTAGCCCGGCTGTGGATGCACAACGGAATGGTCAATGTGGGCGGAACGAAGATGTCGAAATCGCTGGGCAACTTCACCACAATCCGCGCACTTTTAGAAAGCGGACTCTCGGCCATGGCCCTGCGCCTCTTTGTTCTCCAGGCCCACTACCGCAAGCCCCTGGACTTCACAGCCGAAGCGCTGGAGGCAGCCACCACTGGGTGGAAGGGATTGAATGCTGCCCTAAAGCTGGGGGAAAGCCATGCTGCCGTCTTGGGATGGGGTGATCACACGGCTCTCAGCGTTGCAGCGGTTAGCGCTGGACCAACCCCCCATGGTCAGTTTGAAGCCCTAGAGCAACGTTTCATCGCCGCCATGGACGATGACCTCAACAGCTCTGGAGCCTTAGCCGTGCTGTTTGAACTCGCACGTCCACTCAGAGGCTTAGCCAACCGTCTGGATCGCGGCGACCAGCCTGAGCAGCCAGCCGAGGAGCTGACCCAACTGCACTCACGCTGGATGCTGTTGCGCGAGCTGGCGGCCGTTCTTGGTCTACGCAGCGAAAGCGATGAGTCCAAACCCTCTGAAAACAGCGCTATTGATCCCCAAGCGATTGAGCAGGCCATTGCTAATCGCAAAGCCGCGAAAGAGGAGAAGAACTATCAAGAAGCCGATCGCATTCGCAAGTCCCTCAGCGACCAAGGCATTGAACTCATCGACAAGCCTGGTGGGCTTACCGATTGGAGAGTGGTTTAACGCTCCTTTCCAGCCATCATCGCTTCAATCTTCCTAATTCTTTCCAAGGTGGTCATCCAGACATCAAGACGGAACCTTTGATCTCCCAACTCAGGGTCAGTCGTTTCCATCGCTTCGATACGAGCCTGCAGCGCATTCACCATCGCTTCAATATCCTCCTTGGCCTCGAATGCATCCCAAAGCTCCCGCTCCAACCGAGCCCGCTCAATAAAGTTCCAACGTTTAAGCCACAACATTGAAAGGCGTCCACAGAGGCTCCTGTCTACCGGATTGCTGACACCTTTTGACGCACTCACCCACTCTTGGAATTGACAACCTTGCATCCAGAAAGCCTTTCGAAGGCGATTCAGCTCTCGGTCTCACCGGTGTTTTTGCTCGCGGGGATCGGGGCCCTTCTCAACGTTCTTTCCGCCAGGCTCGGCCGAATTGCAGATCACTATCGCCGGATCAGCGAATCGGATGCCACAGGAAATGATTTTGAACGTAGTCATTGCAAGCGACGAATGCAACACATTCTTCGTGCGATATGGCTTCTCACCTGCGCCACCCTCCTTCTTTCTATCGTGGTTTCAGCGATGTTTATGAGTGTGATCACTCAAGTGAACCTCACGTCAATCGTGGCACCTCTTTTCATCACCACGATGGGAATGTTGATGATGGCCTCGATCTCGTTCCTCCTGGAAGTGCGATTGGCAAGTGAATTTGTGCAGAGAAAGTTTTAAAAACGCCACAGCATTCTGCGAGCAATCAAGCAGCTGGAAACCATTGACGCCATAAATCAACAACACTGATCAATAAACCAGCAGTGATCACAACAGGAGACACCCAGCGCAGGAAAAAGAGCATCAAGCCGATTAAACCTGCTGAGGTTTTCGATCCCTGGAGATCATTCCGGAACCGTTTCGGAACCACCCACCCCACAAGCAGTGCAATTAAGAGTCCTCCCAAAATCAGCAGCACACCGCCAAAGATCGAATCCATCACTTCCAAGACCGGGATCGACATCGCAGCCGGGAGGCCTGCAACAAAAATCAGCAATGCCATCAGCCATGCCGATCGCCTGCGGGACCAGCCCAAGCGATCCATCAAAGAAGCCACCGGTACCTCCAGCAACGACACCGATGACGTAATGGCCGCGAGATAGGCCAAGGAAAAGAAGAGCACTGCCACCAAGCGTCCGGCAGAGCCAAGGGACGCAAGTCCCGTGGGAATCGCTAAAAACAAAGCCCCAACGGTGGACTCGGTCACCGTTTCCTGCAGACCAAAGCTGATCACTACGGGGAATGTGATCAGTCCAGCCAACAGACCCACGGCCGTGTCCAAACCCACCACCGCGATCGCTTCCCTCGGCAGACGCGCACTACTTTTCAAATAGGCCGAATAGGCAAGGATGCAACCGATTCCGGTGCCGATGGAGAAAAAGGCCTGGGTAAACGCATTGCGAATGGTGGTGGGGTTGAGCAGCTGAGCCGCATCCCAACGCAACAGAAAGGTTTGATATCCCCCCACAGCCCCAGACAACGTGGCAGCCCAGAGAGCCAAACCAACCAGCAACACAAACAACAGAGGTAAGGCCCAACGCGACAAACGCTCGATTCCTCCCTGCACACCAGCGGCCACCACCGCGGCGGTTAAGGCCAGGCTGGCCCCCTGGCCAAGGAGGGCGCTATTGCCCGTACTCACCGATCCAAACAGCGATTCAGCTGTCTTCATGTCATCTGGCAGCCCCACCCATAGGGCATGAACGAGCGTGTGAGCTGTCCACCCCATCAGCACCGCATAGAAGGCCAAAATTCCGCAGGACGCGATCAAAAACAGCCATCCCATTGGCCGCCAAGCCTCTCCAGCCGCCGCAACAGGAGCCAGCAAAGGGCTTTGGGCCGTACTGCGACCAAGCACCATCTCTGCCACTAAAACTGGCAGACAGACCACCAACACAATCAGCACATAGAGAAGTAGAAAGGCACCACCACCTCCCTGAGACGCGCGATAAGCAAAGCCCCAGAGGTTGCCCAAACCCACGGCGCTACCGGCTGCTGCGAGCACAAACCCCAATCCGGACCGCCAGCGCTCCTTCAGTGCCATAAACCCGAAGCCAACTGCAATCATGCGAAGTTTGCCAGGCATAGGCATTGAGGTGGGAAACTGTGACCAATTGCCTGGATCCCTGTGAAAGCCATCAGCGTTCTGGGCTCCACTGGCTCAATTGGCACCCAGACGCTGGAGATCGTTGAGGATTTCCCCGATCAATTCCGCGTAGTGGCCCTCAGCGCTGGACGCAATCTCAGCCTGCTCGTGTCCCAAATCCAGAGGCACCGCCCTGATGTTGTGGCCTTAGCGGATCCAGCGCTACTGACTGAGCTCAAAGACAGACTGATCGCCCTGCCTGCCGAAACACGCCCTGAGCCCTTGCCGCACTTGGTGGGTGGACCGGAAGGCCTTGATGTGGTGGCGTCCTGGGGTTCAGCGGATCTCGTTGTCACAGGAATCGTGGGCTGCGCGGGTTTATTGCCCACCCTGGCGGCGATTCGCGCAGGAAAAGACCTGGCCCTGGCCAACAAGGAAACACTGATTGCCGCAGGGCCGGTGGTCCTACCTGAGCTGAAGAAAAGCGGCAGTCGACTGCTTCCTGCCGACTCGGAACACTCCGCCATCTTCCAGTGCCTGCAAGGAACACCTTGGAGCGATACCGCCCGTCTCTCCACCGGGGTTCCAACCCCTGGCCTGCGCCGTATTCAACTCACCGCCTCTGGTGGTGCCTTTCGCGATTGGTCAGCCGCTGATCTCGAAAAAGCAACGGTGGCCGATGCCACCTCCCATCCCAACTGGAGCATGGGACAAAAAATCACAGTGGATTCAGCCTCATTGATGAATAAGGGCTTAGAGGTGATTGAGGCTCACTATCTATTTGGACTGGATTACGACCACATCGAGATCGTGATTCATCCTCAAAGCATCATCCATTCGATGGTGGAACTTGCTGATTCCTCGGTCCTCGCCCAGCTCGGCTGGCCCGACATGAAACTGCCGATCCTCTATTGCATGAGTTGGCCTTCAAGGCTGGAGACCCCGTGGCGAAGGCTCGATCTCACCGAAGTGGGGCAATTGAGTTTCCGCGCACCGGATCCAGCCAAATATCCCTGCATGGATCTGGCCTACGCCGCAGGGCGTGCCGGCGGCACCATGCCTGCTGTGCTCAACGCGGCCAATGAAGAGGCCGTGGCCCAATTCCTCGAGGAAAAGATTCACTTTCTCGACATTCCCAAGATGATTGAGGCAGCCTGTGAACAACACAAACCTGATCTTGCCGCCAACCCCAGTCTTGATGATGTGTTGGCGGTTGATCAGTGGGCACGCCAGGCTGTGCGCGAGCACGTGAAACGAGGCACGACGCGCTTGAGCAGGGCATCGATGGCTGCATGAGCCAGCGGATTAGCCATCACCTTTTGCTCTGCGCCACAGCCACGAAAGCCAAGTGCTGTGATCCAGAGATCGGTGCCGCGAGCTGGGATGCTCTCAAGCGGCAGGTGCGTGAATTGGACCTTGAGAATCCCAGCAGGGCCGCAGGAATCGTTCTGCGCAGCAAAGTCGATTGCTTACGCATCTGTGAGCAAGGCCCAATCTTGTTGGTCTGGCCCGATGGCACCTGGTACAGAGGTGTCACGCCAGAACGCATCAGCAGCATTCTTCAGCGACACATCATCCAAGGACAACCGATCGAAGAGTGGGTCCTGAAAACCAGCCCATTCACTTGAGCGTTTGCAACCAAGATGCAGCAAGCGCATCGGCCCAACAGCCGGCCCGTCCATGAAATCCGTTGTGACCGCCTTCGCGGGTGAAGATCAATTGAATGGGCTGATCCGTAGAGACAGCCTCCCTCAGGTCTAAGGCCGCCCGAGCAGGCACCCATGGATCATCCAGAGCCTGTAGCAACAGAGTGGGCGGCAATTTCTGGGGTGATTGGATCAAATGCTGGAGCGGTGAAGCCTCCCGGTAGTAAGCATCCACGTCCGCAAATCCCCATCGCGGAGCGGTGACGGTGCTATCGAAGTCACGAATGGTGCGTGGTCGCTCAGCACCACTCAGTTGTCCAAGATCCAGATCACTCACGCCAAAGGGATCGGCGAGCGTCTGACGCACGAGGCGCTGCAGCAACCAGCGTTGGTAAACACGATTGCGAGGACGTTCAATCGATGCACTGCAGGCAGCCAGATCCAAGGGACTGCTGGCACAGAACAATCCATCCAGAGGCTGGTGTGCTGGGTCGAGGCCGGCGGCAATGCGCTCAGCTGGCGTTGAAAGGCACGCATTCAGCAGCATGGTTCCGCCGAGGGAAAGGCCAGCGCCAAACAACGGCAGTGGCGTCCCTTCTGTGGTCAGGGTGCTGCAGAGCTGTCGCGCCCGCTGCAACACAGGGAGAAGGTCGGTGTTGCATTGGGCGGCATAGGTGCCACCCGCAAGATGTCGGCCAGGATCGGCACCACGCATGTTGAGGCGCAGCACCGCATATCCAGCCTCAAACAGGGCAATACCAAGCCTGCGCAGGCCTTCCCGTCGACTCGAGCCCCCGAGTCCGTGCAAGACAACCACCAGCGCCTTCGGAGCTGGTGGACACTCCAAGAAAGCCAGCAGGGCTCCAGAGCCCGCGGCACCGCTGCTCAAAGCAGGTACTTCGATCTCCAGGGGTTGACCCTGATCGATCGGCAAATCCACGGGTCGGAGCGTATCCCTCAAGGTCTGAAGGTCGCCCCCCCACCAGGGAAAACGCTGCCGAAAGGGAGCAACCCCCAGTTGCTTCAGCAGCTGGGGTTCTGGGTTTAGATCAGGCCAGCTCACAGGCGCATCATTTCTTACCGACGCCTAACTCCTTGAGTTCTCCCAGCAGATCTCCAAGCACCTTCTTGGCATCGCCAAACACCATGGAGGTGTTGCCGAGTTCAAACAGGTCATTTTTGATGCCGGAATAACCAGCACTCATGCCGCGCTTCACCACAAACACAGTCTGGGCCTGCTGAACATCCAACACAGGCATCCCATAAAGCGGCGAATTGGGGTCGGTCTTGGCCTGGGGATTCACCACATCATTGGCACCCAACACAAGCACCACATCGGTAGCAGGGAACTCAGGATTGATCACATCCATCTCCTTGAGCTGCTCGTAAGGCACATCGGCCTCAGCCAGAAGGACATTCATGTGACCGGGCATGCGGCCCGCCACAGGGTGAATCGCATAGGCCACCTCAATCCCAGCCGCCTCCAAGGAGCGGGTTACCTCTCGCAACGTGTGCTGGGCCTGGGCCACAGCCAGGCCATAGCCGGGAACAATGATCACGCGTTCTGCCGCTTCAAGGGTGAGGGCGCACTCCTCAACACTGCAACTGGTGATGTTGGTGTATTCGCCACCACCACCGGAGGCTGTGGATGAAGCGCCAAGAGCTCCGCCAAACAGCACCGACACCAGCGAGCGATTCATGCCGTTGCACATCACCTGGGTGAGGATCAAACCGGCAGCGCCCACCATCGCGCCAGCCACGATCAGCAGCTGACTGCCCACAACGAAACCGGCAGCAGCGGCAGCCACACCGGAATAGCTATTCAGAAGAGAGATCACCACTGGCATATCCGCTCCACCGATCGGCAGGGTGACGCCGATGCCCAGAAGGCCGGAGGCGATCACCAGCAACCACAGCGCGGCCTGACTGCTGCCGTCGGAAGCGATCAACTTGATCGCAGCCACAAGACAAACAACGGCCAGAGCGATGTTCACAAGGTGGCGGATCTTGCTCTGCATCCAGGGAGGCGTTGAGAGCCAGCCCTGCAGCTTGGCCATCGCCACGATCGAGCCTGTGAAGGTGATCGAGCCAACGAAGACCGAGATCACAATCGACACCACCGCGACGAGCGTGCCGTCATCGAGCGTGCCGGGGAACAGTGCAGCAGCCAGGGCCACCAACAGCGATGACATGCCGCCGCAGCCGTTGAACAGCGCCACAGTTTCGGGCATGGAGGTCATGGGAACCCTCTGCGCCGTGATCGCACCCAGGACTCCACCCACAACAGTGCCGGCGATGATCCAGGCCCAGGCCTGTCCATCGAAGCTTGGGAAGCCCACATAACTGATCAGAAGACCAATGACAGCGAGGGCCATGGCAACAGCGGCGAGCTGATTGGCACTCCGTGCGGAACGCACCTTGGAAAGACCTTTGATGCCGAGTGCCAGCAGCAGAACGGCGACGAGATCGATGGCGTAGTTCAGGAACTCCATCAGCTGTTCTCCTTGCGGGCGGGCTTGCGGCTGAACATGGCGAGCATGCGGTCAGTGACCAAGAAGCCACCAATCACGTTGAAAAGAGCGAAACCAAGAGAGACCGAGCCGAGAACCAGGAGAGGGGTACTTCCATCAGCTTTGATGATCGCGGTAAGAGCGGCCAGCATCGTGATCCCGGAGATGGCATTGGCACCACTCATCAATGGCGTGTGAAGCGTTGGGGGGACCTTGCCGATCAGTTCGAAGCCAAGCAGGCTTCCGAGCAGCAGGACCCAGAGAGCATTCACCAGAGGTGGGGTTTGGGAGGCAGTGGCCGCACCCATGAGTAAAAGAGAATCCATCAGTTGGCTCCTGGGGTGAGAACGTCTCCGCGGCAGATGGTGCCGTCCTGACTGATCAGGCATCCGGCAATCAGCTCGTCTTCGTTGTCGAGGGTGAGCTGGCCGTCTTGAAGGGTGGGCTGCAGTAAAGCCAACAGATTGCGGGCGTACAACGCGCTGGCGTGATTCGGAACGCTGCAAGGAAGTTCGTTCGCACCAATCAGCTTCACGCCTTTGCGGTGCACCGTTTGGGACGGAACGGTGTCGGCACAGTTACCTCCTTGAGCAACGGCCAGATCAACCACCACCGATCCAGGGCGCATGCGATCAAGCATGTCCTCACTGATTAAGCGTGGGGCTCGCCTGCCAGGAACTTGGGCTGTACAAATTGCCACATCAGCCTGGGCTAGTTGGTCAGATAGCTGTTGTCGCTGCGCGGCCAGAAACGCGTCTGAGGCTTGCTTGGCGTAACCACCCGATTCCGCTGGCTTGTCATCCATCTCCGGGGGATCGATGAAACGGGCTCCCAGCGACTCCACCTGCTCTTTCACGGCAGGGCGAATGTCGCTCACGTACACCACTGCCCCCAAACGGCGAGCAGTGGCCACGGCCTGAAGACCTGCAACACCAGCACCCAACACCACAACCCTGGCGGGCTGCACGGTGCCTGCTGCGGTCATCAGCATCGGGAAATAGCGATCCAAGGCCGCAGCGCCAAGCAACACAGCCTTGTAGCCAGCGATGTTGGCCTGAGACGAGAGCACATCAGCGGACTGGGCACGACTGATCCGGGGCAGGAGCTCAAGGGCCATGGCTGAAAGACCACATCCCTTCAAGGCTTCCCCTAGCTCGTGATTGCCATAGGGGGACAACATCCCCACCACCAGGGCACCCCGGCGCAAGCGACCGAGCGATGCCGGACCAGGGCTTTGAACACACAGCAAAACGTCGGCCTGACCCCAGGCTTGCGGCTCTCCTGGAGCAACCAAATCGGCTCCAGCACTGGCGTAGGTCTCGTCAAGAAAACCGGAGGACACTCCGGCACCACGCTCGACGGCTACGGAGCAGCCGAGGGCAATGAATTTTTTAAGGGTCTCGGGTGAAGCAGCCACACGGGTTTCAGCCGCTGCGCTTTCAATCGGGATAAGGAGTCTGGGCAAGTTCGTTGTGCCGCCACCCAGTCGAGATTACGAGGTCGTGGCTCCCGAAACGCATCTTTTCTGTAGAAGCTGACTTAGTGAAGCAGCTGTGGCTAGTCAGGGGATTCTGTCTTTAGGCGTATGGGTCTCTCCGCAATCGAATGTCCCGATGGCGTTTGCCACAGCCATCACGGCGGGCATGCCGTGAATCGCCGCACCATGGAAGAACTTCTTGCCGAACACGGCCGGGAATGGTGCGAGCGACTCGCAGAACGGGTCTACGAAATGTCCGTGGACACGTTCTCTCAATCGGTGATGCCCAGCCTGCACGCAGCGGGCTGGCAACGACGCCACCTGGATTGGGAATTCAAATTGCAAGACAAACAGTCCGACACAGAGGCCGAGCCGGATCGGACTCTGGTTGACGGAATGATCAACGCCACCGAAAGCTTCCTGCGCAGCAGCGAAGTTCACCGTTTGTTCATTCAAGAACTCGTCCAGGGAACCTTTGAAGAAGCGTCAGACGATCATCTGCGTAGCAACGCCGTGCGTCAGCTGATCGAAGACGAAATTCTGACCATGCTTCAAGACCAGAAAACGGCCATGTTGCAGCGCATTGTCAGCCAACTCACCAGTGCGGCTGACGGCGATGCGCAACGGGCGCAAACCGCTGCAGAAGAGGGGTTCATGGAAGTAGAGCGCTTGCTCTATAACCACAGCGAATCCCTTTAGCCATAGATCTCGATCCCGGCTAAAAGAGCGGCAAAAGCTCTTGCTCAACCGCCTGCACCAGGGGCCATTGCCTCTGGTGCTGCAACCAACGCAGCCGCAGAATCAACGGATCGATATCGCATTCAAGGGGCCAACACTGCTCAAGCCGTTGGCGCTGATCAGGATTGGATGGGTAACGAGGACGGCTTTTGGCCATGGCGGCAGGGGGCCGGAAACCCCAAGAGCTGTTGGCTGGAAGCTAAGGGTGGCATCCACGGATGGAATGGTTAGAAAGACCTAACTTTTGCGGCTGACCGATCGCACGTCCTTCGTTTCAGCTCGCAGGAGACGGCCCAGGAGCCAGGATCCAACCGCGTCAGTGGCAACAGCAACTGGTTCAGCTGCTGCGCAGACGCCTGGATCCAGACGCAAGCCACGGGCGCGACGTGCTGATCCATGCAGGACCAGGTGCGGGCAAAACCCTGGGGGCCCTGCTCGGATTTCAAGCCATGCAGCAAGAGGGGAGGTTGAAATGCTTTTTGGTGATGTGTCACCGCACATCGATCCTCAACCAATGGCGCACAGCAGCCGAACGGGTGGGGTTACGCCTTGAGCACTGGAATGAATCGACACCCAACATCCAGAGCCAAAATCTCCAGCACGCCGATGGTTGGCTCGTCACCTACCAAGGGGCAGCGAGTCAGCTCGACGGGCTCAAACAGGCGCTCGAGCCATGGGCTGGTGATCAGCTTTTAGCGATTGCGGATGAAGCGCATCACCTGGGCGTAGATCCGGATGAGCCGGATGGTCCGGTCTGGGGACGCACCTTCTTAGAGCTGAGCAGCCAGGCCCGACTCAGGCTGGGGCTCACAGGGACCCCCTTTCGAGCCGACAATCTCGCCTTTTGTGCCGCGAGACGGATCCGAATCCAGGAGGGGGAACAACTGGTGGAGCAGATCAGTCCTGACCTCTGCGTTGAGCCCCGAGAGCTGATTGCCGCTGGTGACGTACGACCGCTGGAATTTCGCTTCCAAGACGGTTGGGTGGAGCACAATCGTGCTGGGAAGCCTGATCGCGACGTCTCGCCTCTCTCTGAGGAGATGCGTGAAAGCTGGAGAGCACGCAATTTGCGCAGGGCGATCCGTCTCTCCGATAGCAGCAGCATTGCTCAGCAACTCTTGATCAGGGCCAGACGCAAACTGGAGCAGGTGCGTGAACAGCACCCGAGTGCTGGCGGTCTCGTGATTGCCAAAGACATTGCTCACGCCCGATCGATCAGCTCCCTGCTGAGGGAGCAGGGTGATCGGGTGGACCTGGTGCATTCGCAAGATCCAGAGGCCGCCCAACGACTCAGCAGCTTTCAAGAGGGTGGTGCCGACTGGCTCGTCAGCATCGACATGTGCGCCGAAGGCTTCGACGCCCCAAGGTTGCGCGTTGTCGCCTATCTCACAACAGTCGTCACCCGCAGTCGCTTCGTGCAGGGCATCACCCGCGCTGTTCGGATGTGCAGCGCCAGGGCAGCCACTGAAACGGTGCCTCGAGACCCTTCTTATGTGTTTGCTCCTGCGGACCCATTGCTGATGAGCTACGCGCGCAGCTGGTCTCTCTCAGAGCCCTATCGGATTCAAGCCCAACAACAGGAAGCAGATTCCGATGACCCGCTGCAGTCGGGCGCATGGAGAGGTCCCAGCCTTCCCTTGGAGGCCGTTAATGACGGAGCTGGTGCCGTGATTCGCCTCAGAACCCCCGAATTACCCAATTTTTTGCATCAATGAAAACTTCTCCGCAGAAAAAAAAATGCGACGTTGTGCGAAATCACACACGATGTTGGTCCTCCAACAGGCAATGTGGTCTCTATCAGGGAGTCAGTCATGGACGCAGCACTTGAACGCCGAGTCAGTGTTGCCACCTGCTGGGCAACAACCAGAATCAATGCCCTAGACAGCGCTGAGCGCTATGAGGACAGCTACGCATTGACTCAAGAATTCAGGGAATGGATCACATGTATCGGGGAAAGTCCGGAACTCTTTGCTGAATCCGTGATGAGCGTGGGGCAAATTTCAGAGAAACGACAAGGTTTCGACCTCGAAGAAGGGGCCGAGGATTCGGTTGAAATCTAAATAAATTATTAAATCTTGCTTTTGCGACACATATTCTCCCGGAAATTGCACAGCGTTTCTCATTAAAAACAAAGCGACCGCTCAGAGAGCCCCTTTAGATTCAACTCATACTCAATACGCATAAGCCATGGGCGCGAGCGAGAACCTAGTGATCGTCGGATCCGGCCCAGCTGGGTACACGGCAGCCATTTACGCGGCAAGAGCCAACCTCAATCCGCTCCTTATCACGGGATTTCAGCGCGGCGGGATCCCGGGCGGTCAACTGATGACCACCACGCATGTTGAAAATTTTCCCGGCTTTCCTGATGGGGTCCTAGGCCCCGATCTGATGGATCTCATGAAAGCTCAGGCGGAGCGCTGGGGCACTCATCTTCTCGAAGCCGATGCTGACCTGATCGACTTGAGCCAGCGTCCTTACCTCATTCAGGCCGACGGCAAGACGATCCAAACCCAATCGATCATCATCGCCACTGGCGCGAGCGCCAACCGCTTGGGCTTACCCAGCGAAGAACGCTTCTGGAGCAAGGGAATTAGTGCTTGCGCCATTTGCGATGGCGCAACTCCCCAGTTCCGCAAGGAGGAATTGGCGGTGGTTGGAGGCGGAGATTCCGCTTGCGAAGAAGCGGTATATCTCACCAAGTACGGCAGTCATGTGCACCTGTTGGTTCGCTCGGACCGCTTGCGAGCCAGTGCAGCCATGGCTGACCGGGTTGAAGCCAATCCCCAAATCACGGTCCACTGGAACACCGAGGTGGTGGACGTTGAAGGAACGGACTGGATGAACGGCCTACGACTTCGCAATCGAGACAGTGGCAACGAGGAAACATTGGCCGTGCGTGGAATGTTTTATGCCATTGGCCACACGCCCAACACCGAACTGTTGAAAGGCCAACTGGATTGTGATCGCAGCGGTTATCTCGTCACCCAACCCGGCAGACCAGAGACTTCCCTGGAAGGTGTGTTTGCAGCAGGCGACGTCGCCGATGCGGAATGGCGACAAGGGATTACGGCTGCAGGCAGTGGCTGCCAAGCGGCCCTTGCCGCAGAACGCTGGTTAAGCCATCACGACTTGGCCACGCTTGTGAGTCGTGAGGCGGTTGAGCCGCAAAAAGCCAGTGCGCCACAAGCCTTAGAAGCAACAACGGAAGCCAGCTACGACGCCAATGCTGAATGGCAAAAAGGAAGTTATGCCCTCCGCAAGCTCTATCACGACAGCAAGAAACCCCTGCTCGTGATTTACAGCTCCCCAAGCTGCGGCCCCTGTCATGTGCTGAAGCCACAGCTGAAGCGGGTGCTCTCAGAACTGAATGGTCAGGCTCAGGGCGTCGAAATTGACATCGAAGCCGATCAAGAGATTGCAGAACAGGCTGGCGTCAACGGCACACCAACGGTCCAGCTGTTTTATGACAAGTCGCTGCAACAGCAGTGGCGCGGAGTGAAACAGCGCAGTGAATTCAAGGGTGCGATCGAGGCCCTTCTCAACGCCCAGTGACTTAACGGCGGCGTGGGCCACCAGGACGGTTACCACCTGGACGCCCACCCGGTGCACCCGCATTGCGCTCGCGGTAAGTGATCCGACCACGGGTCAGGTCATAGGGACTGATTTCCACCAGAACCTTGTCACCTGCCAGCAGTTTGATTCGGAATTTTGTGAGCTTTCCGGCGGCGCGGCACAGGCACTGGTGACCAGCGGGCTGCTCCAGGGTCACGAGGTAGAACCCGTTGCCCTGCTCTTTTTCAATCACACCCGAGGTCTCAATCATGCGCCAAGGTCAACGTCGTCATTGATGCCAGTTTAGGAGGCCACCTTCAACGCTTTTCCACCATTGCCCCGTGAGTCTGTTTAAGGTCGTCTCCGCTACTTCAAGCCATTTGATGCTCCCCCCGCTCACCCTCGACCTGGGCCTGTTGCTGATTTCTATCGGCGCTGTGAATCTCTGGCGTAACCGTCAGAATGCGAATTAGCTTGTTGGCAAGTTCTGAAGTGTTTTTGTGTCTGAATCAGCTCTGATTGCTTTCACATCCCTGGTTCAATCCGATTCTCAGCTACGGGAGCAGGTACGCCAGGCACCCACACCAGCTCACGTTGTGAATCTTGCTTCTGAACAAGGGCACGTCTTCAACCAAGCCACACTCATGAAGATGCAAGCAGAGAAGATGAAGCATCTTCACGATGACCATCTCAACAACGCGTCCAGCTGGGGCGAAGCACTTTTGCTTTGCTTTGGAGCACACAACTGATCCTTCTGCTGCACAAGCCCTATGGGGTTCTGAGTCAGTTCACACCTGAACTGCAGAGCCGCTGGGGATGCCTAGCTGAGTGGGTCCCAATCCCAAATGTTTACGCTGCTGGCCGCCTCGACGCCGACAGTGAAGGGTTGCTGTTGCTCACCGACAACGGCCGGCTGCAGCAACGCCTCACCGATCCTCGATTTGGCCACTGGCGACAGTATTGGGTCCAGGTGGAGGGCTGCGCGAATAACAGCCAATTGAATCAACTTCAGCGGGGAGTGATGATTCAAGGGCGCCGAACCAGGCCTGCGAAAGCGAGGGTCTTAGCCGATCAAGAAAGACAAACAATTGGCGATCGCAATCCACCGATTCGAGAACGTCGTTCGATTCCAACCTCCTGGCTATGTCTTGAACTTCGTGAGGGACGCAACCGCCAAGTGCGTCGCATGACCGCAGCGGTGGGCCTCCCCACCCTGAGGCTGATTCGTCACTCCATCGACTTAATGGATGGAGAGACAACCCTGAGCCTCAATGGCCTCAGTCCAGGAATGTGGCGCGAGGTCAGCCGCTCGGAAGATCAACGCCTCAAGCGGCTGCTTAACCGTTCGGCAGCGCACCGGTCAGCGTGACCGCGCGAAATTCGATTCCTTCAACAATCCGCCAGGGAGTGGCAGAACGCTCGGCGTACTGAACCTGCTCAAGCCCCAGCGCTCGGAAATCCTCCAAAAAAGCCTCCTCCAACCAGGCCCCACTGATGCAGCCACTCCAAAGCTCGGCGTCCTGCTGAAGAGCCATCGGCACCGGGCGATCGCAAACAATATCGCTGATCGCTACGCGCCCCGCAGGCCGAAGGACGCGCCGAATGTTCTGCAACAACCTCTCCCGGGCGGAAGGGTTCACCAGATTCAGCACGCAATTGCTGAGCACCAGATCAATGCTGGAATCAGCCACCAGAGGCGCTCCCGTGGCATCGGTGGCATCAAGCGCCTCGATCGCACCCTCGAGAAAGCAAACATTGGCGTAACCAATCCGCTCTGCCACCACGGGTGCAGCAGAGCGAGAAAGGGCCAACATCTCCGTATTGCGGTCCACACCAATCACTTGGCCTGTCGCCCCAACCACCTGAGCACAAATAAAGGCGTTCTTTCCGCTTCCACTACCGAGGTCCAAAACAGTATCTCCAGAGCGCACCCAACGAGTGGGATCACCACAGCCGTAATCCCTCTCCACCACAGCCTGGGGGAGGGGCTTCAACAACGAGGGATCAAACGCCACTGGAGTGCAGAGACAGGCTTCTTGTTCCGAGGCAGCCGCTCCATAACGGTCCTCCACCGCCTGCGTTTGATCGAATGAAGAGGGATTAGGACCGCAGCAAGACGACATCGGCAACAGCGTTTGATTACCCCCATTTTGAACAGAGCTCAAGCCCTTAAGAGAGCCAGTCCCTAGCTCAGGACGTCCTGAAGCTCACGAACGGTTTGCCATTGCCCGTAGTAGTAATTGGCGCTAGCGCGGCGATCGATATCCTCCATCCCATCAAACGCATCGAAACCAACGCTTTGCCAGAGCTCATGCCCACAAGCACGGTTGAGCTCCGTTTCCGCTTCTCGAGCAAGATTGTCGAGCCGTCTCTGAAGGTTTTTGACTTGGGCGGCAGACATGAGAATGATCCAGAAATGTGCAAATACTAGCGAGCAAATAGTACAAATACACCACTCACGCCGTCAAGGGGGGTTAAAAAGGCAGCTTTTTTTGGCGTCCTTGTCTAGATCGGCCTCCATGTCTCTGAGGCGTTTCAAGATCGTGTCGTAGTACTCGCGGATGTAGGTCTCCAACTGCGTCGTTTCACTGGGATCCAGGCCAAAGGCGCGATAACTAGCCTCCATTGGAGCGTCAAGAGATCCGCCTCCACCCGTGACCTCAGCAAACGCCAGACGCTCAGCCACGTTGACAGCGGGTTCGAAAAATGAGCAGATCCCCTGCATCAAATTCAGCAGGCTCCCTGGAACGCGAAACACCCTTGCCGACTTGGAGCTAGCCAGCTCACAGAGTTGAATCACTTCTCCGGTGTTCCAGGCTTTCGGTCCCACCACGGGATACGAGCAACGAATCGTCTCTGGGCGATCCACGGCCGCGACCGCGAAACGAGCCATGTCTTGCGTGTTCATGTAGGCGATGCGGGTTGGACTTCCACTCACCCACACCGTCTGACTTTCCAAAATGGGGATGGAGAACTGACTGATCACGCCCTGCATGAACGCCGCTCCTTGCAGGATCGTGTAATCCAGATCCGACTCCTCCAGCAGCCGCTCAGTGCAGTGTTTGATGTCCATCAGCGGAACATCGCGGTGCTTTGAGGCATCCAAGAGGGAGAGAAACACGAAGCGTTTCACATCGGCACGCTCACAAGCCCTGAGCAAGTTGAGCTTGCCGTCCCAATCGGTGACGTAAATGCTCTTGGGATCGGTTGGACGACTCGTGGCGGCATCGATAACCGCATCCATGCCATCGAGTGCGTAATCCAGGCTGGCCGGCTCAAGAAGGTCACCGCGAGTGAGCTCACAGCCCCACTCCTGTAAGAAGGCTGCTTTACGAGGTGAGCGCACTACGCAACGCACTTTGTGGCCAGCATCAATCGCTTGTTTTGCGATTTGACGACCAAGCGTTCCTGTCCCACCAACCACCAGAACCTGCATCGGGTCAGTCATTCCAAGCGAGGAGCCTAAAGGGCCCAAAGTCCGGGTGCGCCTATCAGTCGCCTTGGAGTTTCAAAAGCAAGGCACCACCAGCTAGGCCCACGGGAATCAACACCCAGAACACGACAGCAATTCCGAAAATTTCCGAAGCCATGAAACGGGATTCACAATCAACATCTATTTAACGATCTTTCCCGCCAAATTCGGCGCATCGTCGCAACAAGATGCCGAGAGGCGCATTGGTTCGCACCTGCCCAGCCATGACTCCACTCACCGACGCGCTGTAACCGGAGGCCCGAAGCACTGCAACCAAGGGCTCGATCGCAGGGGGGCCTTTGAGCTGAAGTCGTCGGGATAATTCACCCGTCGACCAGCAACAGGCCGGTTGACCAGGATCCGCCATCAACCCCTCCAGAATCCTCCTGCTGCGAGGGGCAAGGGTTCGGTCTTGCCCCTCGCTTAACCCCGTGCTCGAAGCTGCATCCAACTGGTCACTGATCTCCAAGAGGCCGTTGATCTGGCCAACATCCTGCAGCGGACCAATCCAGAGCGGACCACTCACCGCCCAACGTCCGCAGCCATCGGTACAGGTGCAGGGTCTCCAACCCTGCAGGTCCAACATCGCTTGCACCGCCTGGTCACCGCAGCGGTCACAACGGGCCAAAAACCCCAGCTGCTGCTCTTCACCCGAACGGATCCGCTGACGCATGCGCACCGCAACACGGAAGGTGCGGCCATCGCTAAAACAAAACAAGGGCTCTAGACCTCGTCCCAGCAGCCAAGCTTCACGGGCTAAGGCAGCTAATTGAAGGCGCAGAGCCAGCTCCCAACTCGAAGGGTGCGCACGAGCCGCTGCACCAAACCGACGCACAGCCGCAAACCGGTCATGCCCCGTCGGTGAGCGACCGTCGGTGCTCGCAAGCAACAGCACGCCTCCAAACCGCATCGCCTGGAGTGTGGATTGGAGCAACACATTCGGGCATCCAAAAGGGTCGAGATCGATCAGATCAAAAAAACGATGCTCCAAATAGGCCTCACGCAGGAGCCGCTCCGCCGCCTGATGGCTCTGGGTGAGCACCACCCCAGCACAGGATTGCAACGGTTCGAGATTGGCGGCTAGCAGGGGCCCACGCTCTTGATCCGCGTCATTCACCCAGAGCTCCACGGGGTGCTGGGACGCCCCCCTCCCCTCCAGTCCCCAGCGAAGAGATCGGATCCCGCAACCAGCCATGAGGTCCAGCCAGCGCAGGGGTTGATCCCTGGAAGCGCCCTCCAAGGTTGAGGCAGCCAACAACACAGAGAGATCTCTCGCCGGTCTGGAGTCGGGGCGAAAGAAACCACCCCCGGGCCGCACAGATGCCATCCCTTCGCGATAGTGACCGTTCAACTCCGTCAGGCGTGTGCACGCAACCGCTCTCCAGCCTGCCTCGAACGGTGCCGATTGGGGCGAAAGTGCGGTATGGACCTGGCAGGGCTACCGCTGTCACTGGCGCGTACTCGGGGATCCCCAAGCTCCTCCGATGGTTTTGCTGCATGGGTTTGGTGCCAGCAGCAGCCATTGGCGTCACAACGCAGCTCCACTCACAAAAGCTGGATATCGGGTGTATGGCCTTGATTTGATCGGCTTCGGCCGCTCCGAACAACCGGGCCTTCATTCCCAGATCCGCTTGGACAACCGTCTTTGGGCTCGGCAATTAGCAGCATTTCTGGAGCAGGTGGTTC
Organism: Synechococcus sp. Cu2B8-bc1011; assembly: GCF_047302735.1. Taxonomy (NCBI): domain Bacteria; kingdom Bacillati; phylum Cyanobacteriota; class Cyanophyceae; order Synechococcales; family Synechococcaceae; genus Synechococcus; species Synechococcus sp. Cu2B8-bc1011. The sequence goes on along the minus strand of NZ_CP138915.1, from coordinate 1,415,185 downwards.
AACAACCAGCAGTGTTGGTTGGCAACTCCCTGGGCGGCCTGACCGCGCTCACCACCGCGGCCTTTCGTCCTGAATGGGTCACAGCAGTGGTTGCGGCACCATTGCCCGATCCCGCCCTCATGCAGCCGTTGCCAAAACGGCAATCCCGCCGCCGTCGCCGATTACGGACAGTCACCGTGCAGTTGCTCTGCCGACTGCTTCCCCTCGAACTTCTCGTTCCCTTGATCAGCCGCACCCCCCTGCTGCGCTTGGGCCTTCAAGGTGCCTATTCGCGTTCCATCCGCTCAGACCGGGAATTGCATCAGCTGATTGCAAGCCCAGCCCGTCGCCGTACCGCCGCTCGCAGCCTCCGTGCCATGAGCATTGGCATGGCCTTACGCCCCCGGGAAGCCACAGCACCGGCGCTGCTGGAGCGGTTAGCCGAGTTAGATCGGCCCATCCCCCTCCTGCTTCTCTGGGGCAAGCAGGACCGATTTGTGCCCTTGATGATCGGCGAAAAACTCCATCAACAACATTCCTGGCTAAAGCTCCGCGTGCTCGATGGCAGTGGGCATTGCCCCCACGATGAAAGCCCCGAACACTTCCATCGAGAGCTTTTGTACTGGCTGGACCTTAATTTAGGAAGAACAAGCGCGCTGGAATCACAGCACCGGGCATGAAGCACACCCTGTCCGTCCTGGTGGAGGACGAATCCGGCGCTCTGAGCCGCATCGCCGGCCTCTTCGCTCGACGCGGCTTCAACATCGACAGCCTTGCGGTAGGTCCAGCTGAAACCAACGGCCAGTCGCGGCTCACCATGGTGGTGGAAGGCGACGAACACACCCTGCAGCAAATGAGCAAGCAGCTCGACAAGCTGGTGAATGTGCTCCAGGTGCTCGATCTCTCACAACTGCCTGCGGTGGAGAGGGAGCTCATGCTGATGAAGGTTTCAGCACCGGCGGAACAACGCAGCGCCATTCTTGAATTGGTGCAGGTCTTCCGCGCCAAAGTGGTGGACGTTGCCGATGACGCTCTAACCCTTGAAGTAGTGGGAGATCCGGGCAAATTGGTAGCCCTAGAACGCCTCATGGCTCCCTACGGAATCCTAGAAATCGCCCGCACCGGGAAAGTGGCCCTGGAACGCGCTTCAGGTGTCAACACCGAATTACTGAAAGCCGCCATCAGCGGCGGGCGTGTGCCCGCTTGATGGCAGCTTTCAAAGGCCTGGGGTGAGCAGCTTCGCCTTGAGCAACGTGTCGTCCTGTTCAATCGCATCCACGACATCCAAGCCATCGGTCACACGACCGAAAACGGCGTAACGGCCATCCAACTCTGGGAGCGGTTTCAGGGCGATATAAAACTGGGCACTGGCCGAATCAGGTGATTGGGAGCGAGCCATCGCAAGGGCTCCACGCTCATGACTCAGCTTGAGCTGCTGCAGATCGCTGGGATTGGTGCTCTGGCGGCTATAACGCGGCTGATCTTCGCCTTGATACGACAGCTCAAGGGGAATGAATCTCGCCTGCCCACGATCTGGATCGATAAAGCTTCCCTGGCCGTATTGAGACTTCAACGTGCTGGGGTCGCTAGATGCAGGGTCACCGCCTTGCACCACAAAGGGCACCGGCTCACGAATCACCCTGTGGAACACGGTGCCGTCATACACACCTCTTTTAACAAGATCCACAAAATTCCCGGCCGTAACGGGGGCCGCGTCACCATCGAGTTCAAGCTTGACCACTCCGCGGGTGGTCGTGAGCTCAACCTCGGCCTTCCCTTGAAGACAGGGACTACTGGCCTGGCTGCAGCCCGAAGGGACGGAAGCCGTTGACGCAGTATTGGACTGAGAGCAACCAACAAGAAGCGGCAAGCAGACGGCAAGGGATAAAAGCGTCCGCAGAATTGAGCGCTGCATAAAAGAGAACATCAAAGGCCTTCGAGATTCACACCCAAGAAACGCGCCAACTCGGCTCCGTCCTGTTCCAACTGGGCCAGAGGGAGGGGTTCGCCAACACGGGTGAGGGGCATGTCTCGTCTTCCGCGAACGCGAAGAGAAACACGGCGTCGCGTGTTGAAACCATCTCTCACCTCAACTTTCACCGCTTGAATGTCCTTGATGGGAATTTCCACGCTGATCGGCTGACGAAATCCACGCCTGGAGATCGTCACCACACCAGCGGAGCGGTCAAAACGATTACTACCCGAGCCCACGTTGATCGTGATCACGGCCCAGAGATAGGTGGCAAGAAGGGCTGCCGCCAGGCTGTACAAGCCCATCACAAGGCCTTGGGGAACAAACACCAAGCCAGCGGGATGGCCCAAGGGAAGGAGATCCCTACCCAGATAGCTGGACAGGGAAGCAAACAAAAACCCAATACCGCCAATCGTCACCCCTAGGGCAACAAGAATGTTTGAAAGCCGGCGTGAACCGAGGACGGGTTGCTCGAGCAGGTCAGCGGCCATCAAAGCCAGAAATCAGAGAACAGTTTGGACTGCAAAGCCAATGGGATGCGCCCAATACAAAGCATTGCCACGAAACGAAGAATCAAATCTAAAGAAACCCAGAAGATGCTTTCCGATACAACGGGTTTCAGCTGAGCCATCTCAGCCCCGAACTAGCCAACAACATTGTTAAGGTCAGCCGGAACCCAATGCTTGCGGGTTAACCGCACCGTTCAACTCATGACGATCGCTGCAGGTCGCATGCCGCAGCGGGGATGGTTCGACGTCCTCGATGACTGGCTCAAGCGCGACCGATTTGTGTTTGTCGGCTGGTCCGGCATTCTCCTCCTTCCCACGGCCTACCTCTCCATTGGTGGCTGGTTAACGGGAACCACCTTCGTAACTTCCTGGTACACCCACGGCATCGCGTCGTCGTACCTCGAGGGTTGCAACTTTCTCACTGCTGCTGTGTCCACCCCCGCTGATGCGATGGGTCACAGCCTTCTCTTGCTCTGGGGCCCAGAAGCCCAGGGTGATTTTGTCCGCTGGTGCCAGCTCGGAGGCCTCTGGGCTTTCGTGGCTCTCCACGGCGCCTTCGCATTGATCGGCTTCATGCTGCGTCAGTTCGAAATTGCTCGTCTCGTCGGCATTCGTCCCTACAACGCCATCGCCTTCTCAGGTCCGATTGCGGTGTTCGTCAGCGTGTTCCTGATGTACCCCTTGGGACAGAGCAGCTGGTTCTTTGCGCCCTCCTTTGGTGTGGCTGCAATTTTCCGCTTCCTGTTGTTCCTCCAGGGCTTCCATAACTGGACCCTGAACCCCTTCCACATGATGGGAGTGGCAGGCATTCTTGGCGGTGCACTGCTTTGCGCCATTCACGGTGCAACGGTGGAAAACACCCTGTTTGAGGATGGTGAACAGTCGAACACCTTTAAGGCGTTTGAACCCACCCAGGAAGAAGAGACCTATTCGATGGTCACCGCCAACCGTTTCTGGAGCCAAATCTTCGGAATTGCGTTCTCCAACAAGCGTTGGCTGCACTTCTTCATGCTGTTTGTGCCAGTGATGGGCTTGTGGACCAGTGCCATCGGCATCGTCGGCCTTGCCCTCAACTTGCGTGCCTATGACTTCGTGTCACAGGAAATTCGCGCAGCAGAGGATCCTGAATTTGAAACCTTCTACACGAAGAACATTCTTCTGAATGAAGGTCTGCGTGCCTGGATGGCACCGGCTGACCAGCCGCACGAAAACTTCGTCTTCCCTGAAGAGGTTCTGCCCCGTGGAAACGCCCTTTAATTCCGGTCTTATCGCCACTGGCGGTAAAGACCTCGACTCCACCGGCTATGCCTGGTGGTCCGGTAATGCTCGTCTCATCAACCTATCTGGCCGACTGCTAGGTGCCCACGTGGCCCACGCTGGTCTGATGGTGTTCTGGGCTGGAGCGATGATTCTGTTTGAGGTGAGTCACTTCACCTTCGACAAGCCGATGTATGAGCAGGGTGTCATTTGCATGCCCCACGTCGCCACGCTCGGCTATGGCGTTGGTCCTGGCGGTGAGGTCACTGATCTCTTCCCCTTCTTCGTGGTGGGTGTTCTGCACCTCATCAGTTCTGCCGTGCTCGGCCTAGGCGGGCTGTACCACGCATTGCGCGGTCCCGAGATTCTGGAGAATTACTCCACCTTCTTCTCCCAGGATTGGCGCGACAAAAACCAGATGACCAACATCATCGGTTATCACCTGATCCTTCTTGGCGTTGGCTGCCTGCTTTTGGTCTTTAAGGCCATGTTCTTTGGCGGCGTCTACGACACCTGGGCCCCAGGTGGTGGAGATGTTCGTTTGATCACGAATCCAACTCTTGATCCAGGTGTGATCTTTGGTTATTTGTTCCGAGCTCCGTTTGGGGGCGAAGGCTGGATCATCGGTGTGAACTCCATGGAGGACATCATCGGTGGCCACATCTGGCTTGGCTTGACCTGCATCTTCGGTGGCATCTGGCATGTCATCACCAAGCCCTTCGGCTGGGTGCGACGCGCCTTCATCTGGAATGGTGAGGCTTATCTGAGCTACAGCCTTGGAGCTCTCAGCTTCATGAGCTTCATTTGTTCAGCCTTTATCTGGTTCAACAACACCGCCTATCCCTCAGAGTTCTGGGGACCAACCAACGCTGAAGCCTCTCAAGCACAGAGCTTCACCTTCCTTGTGCGTGACCAACGCATGGGCGCCAACATCGGTTCGGCCATGGGCCCCACCGGTCTTGGTAAGTACCTGATGCGCTCCCCCACCGGAGAAATCATCTTTGGTGGTGAAACCATGCGTTTCTGGGACTTCCGAGGTCCCTGGCTCGAGCCCCTGCGTGGTCCGAATGGACTCAGTCTCGACAAACTCCAAAACGATATTCAGCCTTGGCAGGTTCGCCGCGCAGCTGAATACATGACTCACGCTCCTAATGCCTCACTCAACTCTGTTGGAGGCATCATCACCGAGCCCAACTCGGTGAACTTCGTGAACCTTCGCCAGTGGCTGGGTGCAGCCCAGTTTGTGCTCGCCTTCTTCTTCTTGGTGGGTCACCTCTGGCACGCAGGCCGCGCCCGCGCAGCCGCTGCTGGTTTCGAAAAAGGAATCGATCGTCAAGCAGAACCAACTTTGGCAATGCCTGACCTCGACTGATCATTCATTGATCTGGCTCAGCAACCCTCGCCTTGCGGCGAGGGTTTTTTTAATGAGAAACCCAAATGGCAAAGGAGAGCGGCTCAAATGAACAAACAACGTAGAAATCAAAACGACTACGACGGAATCCGCCAAAATCAATCCTGATCAATCATTGAGCACCAAACACAAAAGAAAAATATTTAAGAGACTTTCTAGAACCTACAGATTGCCAACATTGATCCATATCAACGAACTATTGTTGCATCGCGTCACCAAATCCACGACGAATAGGACCAAGCAAATACATGAGCAAATTAGTACGATCCGTAAGGATATCAGCGGTAAGCGTCATGCCAGGCACCAGTAAATTTCTCCCTTCATTCTGACCGGCATAATCGCGAGACAAAGAAGCGCGAACTTTGTAATAAGGTTCCCCAGTTTTTTCATCCTGGAAAGTACCTGCAGAAATAGATCTAACCACACCAGAAATCGTTCCATAGCGGCTGTAGTCATAGGCCAAAACCTTAAGCTCAGCCCTTTGTCCTCTTTGGACATTTCCAATATCTGAGGGTTTAACACGCAAAAACCCCTCAAGTTGATCACCTAGAGGCACAACTTCTGCAACAACACTTCCAGGCGCAATCACTCCACCAATAGTTTTAACAGTGTATGACTTAACAATTCCATCAACAGGAGAACGGACTTGCAATCTCCGGACCTCATCAAGTTGCTCACCAAGAACACTTTGCAACTCAGCCTTTTCACTAGTAACATCAGCCAACTGCTCGAGAATGTCAGTCCGCAACTTGGAACGGAGCTCAAATCTTTGCGTCTGAGTTTCTAAAATAGTGCCATCAAGCTCTGCAAGCATTGTTTCAGTTGATGCAATCCTACGTTCCGCTTCAAGCACGTCGTTATGCGAAATAGCCCCAGCATTTTCGAGAAACGCATAGGAGTTCGTCTGCTCCTTCAATAGTGCAACTTCATCAAGATATTCCTTGCGTTTCGCCTGAAGCGTTTTAAGGCGCTGATCACCAATCTTGATTTGACGCTGAATGTCTAATCCTTTTTGTTCGAGAAGATCCGCAAAGGCCCTTTCCACTTCCGCAGATGGCGAGGAAGGAGTGGGAAGGTCAAGATTCAGGGCCTCCTGTCCAAGAGCTTTACGCAGCTCACGTTGTTCCAGCGTCAAATTAGTGATGCGTGTCGCAGTTTGCTGCTGCTGTGAACCAATCTGTCCTTCACTGAGTGTGAGCAACACATCACCACGACGAACTTTCTCTCCTTCCTCAACCAACTGATCCCGGATGAGTCCACCCTCAAGATGCTGCACCTTCTGGATCTCTCCCGCCGGTTCAATTTCACCAGAAGCCACTACATAATTCTGAATTGGCACCAATGCAGAAACCAATACCGAACCAGCCATGACCGCAGTCGCACCAAGCAGCCATCTGGACAAGTTCGGAGGAACTTGTCCAGATTCAAGAGACAACGCTTCTGCCCGTCTTCCATGACCAAAGGCTTGATCAGTTTCCTCTGCCTGCATCTGCCATAGAGAAGCTTCCGCCTTAACCAATGGATCAGTCATTTTTGAAGAAGGAGGCTGGTGTGAGGGACTCGACAATGTGAAAAAAGAAGATGGTGGTTGGGACTTGGAGATTCGCAGTCAATGTCTCATCAATTGCTTGGTGATGAACCTCCAGCCATCGCAGCTTGCTGCATCGATGCTTTTTGCTTGGCAGACATCAGATCCTTAGGAGTTCCAGAAAAACTGACAGTGCCAGCCTTCATCAAAATGATCTGATCAGCCATTTCCAATAGACGAGGCTCATCAGAAACAACAATTGTGGTAACCAGCCCACGACGCTTCTGAAAAAGACGAAGAAGCGAATCGGTGCCTTTGTTATCGAGCAAGCGAAAAGGATGATCAAGAAGAAAGATGGAATGATCCTTGATCAACATTCGAGCAATCGCCACAGCTTGCAGCTGATGTAAAGCTAAGGCATTGACGCCGTGCATTGCAATTGGACGATCCAATCCTGATCCTTCGATCAAATCTTCAAGACCCATTATTTCAAGGCAATTAACAATCAAAGAATCATCAGCAAATGGATCAGCCAATCGCATATTTTCACGCAACGTCGCAGAGAACACTCCCGGACGATCCGAAAGGAAATCAATTGCATGCCGCAACTGCATCAATGGGAACTGACGTGAATCAGTTCCATCAAATCGAATCACACCACTTCCAGGTTGAATTTGCCCATCAAGCAATCTAAGAAGCGAAGACGTACCTGAACCCTCTGGGCCATTTAGCACAACAAGATTGCCAGGTTTGATCTTCAGATTCACTTGAGACAGAGAAGGCTCCTGCAACGCATTAAGGCGCAAAGTAACATTGCAAAATTCAATTTGGCCTCGCGGCATCGGAAGGATCCAGGGTTGGGTCACTGAAGTACTGGGTTCAACATCAGACGATGCCATGAAACGATTGAGTTGTTCGAGCGTTGGCTTGACTTGAGACCAGCGACTTAAAGCCTGATAGCCCATCTGAATCGGCCGAAATACCCTCCAAACAAAAAACATGGCGGCAATCATTGTGCCCAGTTCGATACCACTTCCGCCTGCAATTGCAATTCCTGCACCGGTCGCAAGCACAAGTGCACCTGTGAGCTGAGAAAACTCACCCGTAAGAATTGCTAGGAGCTGTTGCAAGCGCATAGGCGCTAAACCTTGTATGGCAGTTTCTGACGATGCCCGTTCAATTCGCGCATGCCAGATGCGTTCCATCCCAGTACGCTTAATTCGCTCGTAATGATCAAGAAGATCGAGGAGCAATGGTTCAAGATTAGAAGGATTACGACTTAAAGGTTGCTGAACAGAGCGAGCAATACTACCTACTAAATAAACTCCACCAAAACAAATAAGCACCATAACCAAGGTGAGCAGCATTAAGGGGACACTCATTACAGCTATGGCAATCAGATAAATCACAATGAAAGGAAGATCTAAAGCTGCCTGGGCCAACGGTCCTGTGAGATATGAACGAAGTCCTTGAAAACTGCGTAACCGACTCGCAAGCGAGAGAGGTGTGTAACGTTCGAGCTGTGGTAATCGCAACAACATCAACTTTTCAAGGACTCTGATGCTGATGGTGATATCTAATTCAGCACCAAGATCCGCAAGCCGAACTTGACGTCGATTTGTCAACCAAACCTGAAGCACAACACCGAGCAGTGCGAAAGGAACAAGCCCCAACAGATCGCTAAACTGATTACCAGGAATCTCGATGTTGTATACAGCTCGTATATAAAAGGGAAGAACTAAGGTAAGAAGAGCGATCAACAGACTCATCACATAAAGCTCAGCAATGCTGCCTCGAAAGCGGAGCACAAGCGCTTGAAACCATTGACGTTGCTCAGCCAACCTCTGCGGCTCAAACCGAAAGCTATAAACGAACAGGCGACGCAGACTCGGCAAAGCCTTACGGAGGTCCTGTTCATTTTCGATCAACTGAAACGTTTTACCTAACTGCGAACGAATGAGCACAGGAAAGTCGAGGGGAGGAAGACGTTCAGGCGTCAGTGCTCCGCGGAAGCGACGCACATCCCAGCGGAATCCCAGATTCGCAAGCGTATTCAGAAGATCAACGCCGTCCATGCTCAGAGGACTACCGCTAAGCGCATTGCGAAGCTGAACGGATTCACCAGACCATGCAAGGGCATCAAGAAGCTCTGGCAACAGCCTCGCCGATGGAGATTCACTTTGAGCAAGCTTTTCAAACAAGATATCCCTCGACATCACAACACCACCTCTTCGAGTTGATCAGCGTTCCAACGAAGATATTGAATGTCTCCGGGCAGTCCAGGAGTCTCCCGTTGCAACGCAATCAGGCGTGAACAAGAGACCTTTAAATCAAGAAACCAACTCAAACAATCAGGAGTGAGCTGAGGGAACGTTCCATCCAAAAGCAACACGGAAGGATTGTTCAGCAAGGCCTGAATCACACTGATCCGAAATCGCAACCCAAGAGAAAGTGGATAATCCTGACTTTCACTAATGATGGTGTTGTACCCCCTGGGCAATGCCTGAATCAGAGACGAAACACCATGCTGCTGACATAAGGCAACAGCATCGGCGGAACGGGTATTGGCTTCAAATCCAGTGAGCGAGTCCATCAACGTGCCGCGAAAAGGATCGGGTGCCGATTTCAATCGAGCCAAGCTTCTTCTCAGCCATGTTTTACGGAAGGCGGAAAGCGATTGTCTTCCAAATTCGAAACCGAAGGCAGGATCATCATCAGCAACTTGGATCGCATCAAGCAAAGCCGTTGACTGCCCAGGACTGCCACCCAAAAGAATCATGATCGCTCCAGGCTGCAAATGCTGTCCACAAAACGCCAACGTTGTGTTTAAAGGCGTTTCATCAGCTCCTATAAGAAGATTTTGCTCCTGAGGAAGATTGATCAGTTGCTGATAATCAGAGGTGGCCTGATCGAGATTGGCTTTCTGACCATCAGCAGCAAAAAGTTTGCCCAGTGGCGCTGCAACCTGACCACTCAACAAAGTACAGGCCGCCAAAGCACCCGTGGACAGATCTTGCTGAATGACCAGCCATCCCCCCATACTCACGATGAGGAGTTGATTGAGTTGAGCAAACAAAGTGGAAAGGTTCTGAAGTCGCGCCGTGGCAGATTCCTGTTCATAACTTCTGCGACTCAAAGCTTCCTGCAAAGGTTCAAGACGACGAATCAAAAACCCCTCCAAATTGAGCGTCTTGATCGTGGGTGAAAGCCCAAGTCCGTTGACAACCATCTGATTACGATTGACTTCCAAATGGTGATGTTCTCGCGTGCTACTGACCACATCAGAAGCTGCCTGGCGAGCGAATATCACAAAGAATGGGGCTAGTGCGAGTGGGGGAATGACCAACCAGCCGCCAATCCAACCGAGCACTACCAAGTAGACCAACGAAAAAGGAACGTCCACGTAGCGCACAAGCCATTGCTGCTCAAACTGGTTGCGAAGCACTGTGGGACTGCGTAATTGAGCCAACCTGGCTTTAAGGGGTTGTGAGCGTACGGCGGTCGAATCACTTCCCAGCACAGACCGCACAGCAGACATTCGCAAACGATGCTCCGTCGATGCCGCAAGCCAGGTCACCACCCAGGCACGCAACACTTTGAGGACAACATCAAGAAGTAGAACAGCAGCCAACAGAAGAGTGATGGCAGCAAGACTTTCGCTTGCCTGCTGAGGGACGACAGAGGTGTAAATACGATTGATATAGAGCGGAATAGCTAAAACAATCAAGTTAATTGAAACCGACGCGGCAACCAAAATCCGAACATCACGAGAACGCAATGATGAAATCAAAGAGGCAGGCAAAGTCTGCATCAAAAAAGAATTGAGCACCTGCTTAGCATTCAACAATTAATACTTGTAAAAGTATTAACCAATAATGGCCATCAACCCAGAACCCAGCAAGAAATTTTAAAAAAATCTTTATAATACTCGGACATGCTCACATTCTCTACCTAAACTAAATTTAGACTGATTCACCAAATCGCTATGGCTCTCGAGAACGCTGCTGCGCAAAACGAGATCCTAAGCAACAACATCAATAATCATCAGAGTCAACTTCTGAACGAAAAACTCAAGCGTCTCATTGACCTTGCGAATCTTCACGATGGAGATCGAGAACAGAGAGATGACGTCATTACATCTCTTCCCGAAGGGGCGAGCAGCGACACCCAGAGCTACGGGCAACAGGCGCCGTCAAACAACAGCTCACTGCCCAACGCTTTACTTGACAGGCCATGGAGTAATGACGCATTACCAGAACAAACCCCACCCAGCCTGACAACCGATGAATCCCCTCTTTATGTGGGAGGAAGTGCAAGTAGCAGTGGCGCACCGGAGAGCTTCGACAGGCAAACGCCACTTCCTCTGGCGCCTAAAGCCGATGCCTCTCCTGAGCCTGGGTCACCAAGACCTACTACCGGTGGTAGCAATCCGTCACCAACTTCAGATCATGACAACCGTGTAGACACCACCACGCCTGCCAAGCCACCCGAGCCCCAACCCTCCACAACAACGAACGGATCGAATCCTCCTGGCAGGACTCCCAAACCTGATCCCGATCGCGCCACGATTTCCGTATCTGGCGCACCAGGAGATCTCACGGTTGATGAAACCGATCTCACCACAGATGCAACCGCCAATTTCGGTGCTTATTTCTCAGCCACCTACGGGGTAAACGGCAAAGGTATCGGTGGCATGTCCTTCAAGATCGGAGTGGTGCAGCCAGGCACCGACAGTGGCCTTGTGGATGAGGGGAGCGGTCAACATCTGCTGCTATTCCAGAACCCAGACGGCAGCATCAGCGGCCGAACCGCTAGTGGGCTGGAAGGCTTTCACATCACAACGGATCAAGTCGGGAACATTGAGCTGGATCAACTGCGCTCAATCGTTCATCCCGATCCAACCAACACAGATGAAAGCATCACTCTCAACAATCCAAACCTGATCACCATTACCGGCACCGCGGTGAGTGCTGGTGGGGACAGTGCTTCGGCAACCATCGGCATTGGCCAGGCTTTTCACTTCAAAGACGATGCACCCAGCCTGCAACTCACAGCCAATGGAAACCCCCCAGTTCTTGGGGTTGATGAAACCTTCATCGGGCAAACCGGCGGAAGCTCCACACAAACTTTTGCCTCCGTCTTTAGCGGCAACCACCAATTCGGCGCCGATGGATCAGGAACCTTTCAATCTGTTTATGGGCTACATCTCAGCAAAGACGGGGTTTTCTCTGGGTTGATCGATAGTGAAACCGGGGAACGAATCCTGTTGCATGTCAATACTCAAAACGGGAATATCACAGGAATACTTGAAAACACAGGCAGAGAAGCCTTACAGATCAGCACAACTCAAACAGGAGACATCACATTCACAACTGAACGATCAGTTATCCATCCAGACCCCACAAATACTAATGAAGAGATACATCTATCTCCTGGATTATTAGCACTAAGACGCACTGATACAATTACAGATAAGGATGGAGATAGTGCAACATCAAGTGCTCAAATTGATCTTGGCTCATCATTAACAATTCATGATGACGCTCCATCCATTACTCAACCTGCCACCACAGGCACAATTCCTGACTTTGTTGTCACTGAACAAGGCGGCATCAATGGCGCTGCTTCCCATAACTTCTCCTCCAATTTCACCACTGGAAACTCCAATGCCGTCGATCAAAATGCCTCCCTCACAACCGCATTCTCTTTCTCTTTAAATCCCAATGGCGTTGATTCTGGTCTCCAGGATCACAACGGCAATCACATCTTCCTCTTCCAATCCGGAGACAACGTCGTCGGGCTTGTTGGCAACTCAAACTCTCCTAACCCAAACGGATCCAACGCTCTTCAAATCACTCTCGATCCAACAAACGGCCAAGCCACTTTCTCTTCCTCTCAGGATCTACAACATTCAGACCCCAGCAAATCAGGCACAGCCGATCAACTCTCCTTCAAACCCAACGTCCTCAGCATCACACGCACTGACACCATCACCGATGCCGATGGCGATCACGCCTCCGCTAGCAACAGCCTGGATATCTCGGGCGCTTTCCTCATCAATGACACCGCTCCATCCATTACTCCACCTGCCACCACAGGCACAATTCCTGACTTTGTTGTCACTGAACAAGGCGGCATCAATGGCGCTGCTTCCCATAACTTCTCCTCCAATTTCTCCACTGGTAACTCCAATGCCGTTGATCAAAATGCCTCTCTCACAACCGCTTTCTCTTTCTCTTTAAATCACAATGGCGTTGATTCTGGTCTCCAGGATCACAACGGCAATCACATCTTCCTCTTCCAATCCGGAAACAACGTCGTCGGGCTTGTTGGCAACTCAAACTCACCCAACCCAAACGGATCCAACGCTCTTCAAATCACTCTCGATCCAACAAACGGCCAAGCCACTTTCTCTTCCTCTCAGGATCTACAACATTCAGACCCCAGCAAATCAGGCACAGCCGATCAACTCTCCTTCAAACCCAACGTCCTCAGCATCACACGCACTGACACCATCACCGATGCCGATGGCGATCACGCCTCCGCTAGCAACAGCCTGGATATCTCGGGCGCTTTCCTCATCAATGACACCGCTCCATCCATTACTCCACCTGCCACCACAGGCACAATTCCTGACTTTGTTGTCACTGAACAAGGCGGCATCAATGGCGCTGCTTCCCATAACTTCTCCTCCAATTTCTCCACTGGTAACTCCAATGCCGTTGATCAAAATGCCTCTCTCACAACCGCTTTCTCTTTCTCTTTAAATCACAATGGCGTTGATTCTGGTCTCCAGGATCACAACGGCAATCACATCTTCCTCTTCCAATCCGGAAACAACGTCGTCGGGCTTGTTGGCAACTCAAACTCACCCAACCCAAACGGATCCAACGCTCTTCAAATCACTCTCGATCCAACAAACGGCCAAGCCACTTTCTCTTCCTCTCAGGATCTACAACATTCAGACCCCAGCAAATCAGGCACAGGCGATCAACTCTCCTTCAAACCCAACGTCCTCAGCATCACACGCACTGACACCATCACCGATGCCGATGGCGATCACGCCTCCGCTAGCAACAGCCTGGATATCTCGGGCGCTTTCCTCATCAATGACACCGCTCCATCCATTACTCCACCTGCCACCACCGGCACAATTCCTGACTTTGTTGTCACTGAACAAGGCGGCATCAATGGCGCTGCTTCCCATAACTTCTCCTCCAATTTCTCCACTGGTAACTCCAATGCCGTTGATCAAAATGCCTCTCTCACAACCGCGTTCTCTTTCTCTTTAAATCCCAATGGCGTTGATTCTGGTCTCCAGGATCACAACGGCAATCACATCTTCCTCTTCCAATCCGGAAACAACGTCGTCGGGCTTGTTGGCAACTCAAACTCACCCAACCCAAACGGATCCAACGCTCTTCAAATCACTCTCGATCCAACAAACGGCCAAGCCACTTTCTCTTCCTCTCAGGATCTACAACATTCAGACCCCAGCAAATCAGGCACAGGCGATCAACTCTCCTTCAAACCCAACGTCCTCAGCATCACACGCACTGACACCATCACCGATGCCGATGGCGATCACGCCTCCGCTAGCAACAGCCTGGATATCTCGGGCGCTTTCCTCATCAATGACACCGCTCCATCCATTACTCCACCTGCCACCACAGGCACAATTCCTGACTTTGTTGTCACTGAACAAGGCGGCATCAATGGCGCTGCTTCCCATAACTTCTCCTCCAATTTCTCCACTGGTAACTCCAATGCCGTTGATCAAAATGCCTCTCTCACAACCGCTTTCTCTTTCTCTTTAAATCACAATGGCGTTGATTCTGGTCTCCAGGATCACAACGGCAATCACATCTTCCTCTTCCAATCCGGAAACAACGTCGTCGGGCTTGTTGGCAACTCAAACTCACCCAACCCAAACGGATCCAACGCTCTTCAAATCACTCTCGATCCAACAAACGGCCAAGCCACTTTCTCTTCCTCTCAGGATCTACAACATTCAGACCCCAGCAAATCAGGCACAGGCGATCAACTCTCCTTCAAACCCAACGTCCTCAGCATCACACGCACTGACACCATCACCGATGCCGATGGCGATCACGCCTCCGCTAGCAACAGCCTGGATATCTCGGGCGCTTTCCTCATCAATGACACCGCTCCAAGCGTTGATCCCTCCAAAGTCGGCACTCTCTCTCCTCTCGTCACCGATGACGACACTCTCAACGTTGATGCCACCACTTCCCTCTCCTCTCTCTTCTCTTCTGCTTTCACACCTGGCGCCGATGGCACACAGTCCATCGCCTATTCACTCGCTCTCTCCGCACAAGACGCTAACTCCGGTCTCCACGCACTGAATCCAAGTGGTGGTCCCAATCAAGGGCCTGAAATCCTTCTCCACAGAGATTCAAACGGCGTGATTCACGGCTATCCATCTGGCGGAAAATCCGATGGGACTGAGGATCTCTTCACAATCACTATTGATGGAAAAAATAATCTCGTTCTTGATCAAATCAAGCCCATCTGGCAAGACAACACCAGCAGCAATAACGAACAAACTATCCTTAAAGCAATTCCAAATACCTTAAAAATTACAGCCACCATCACCGATCAAGATGGTGATTCCGCTTCCACATCAATTGATGCTTCCTCAGGCATCTTTGCCTTTCAAGATTCAGGGCCCAGCATCTCAATGGGAACTGGGCAGCAAACCACATCAACACCATCACCAAACCCTCAGACGCCTGTCAACCCAGGAACAATTACAACTCAAACAACCGATATTTATGATCCACACCAAAATCTTGGCTTGATTCTTGACTACAGCGGTTCAATGTTCGACAACGGATTAAAGGGTGAACACGCAGGATGGAGCCGAAATGCCCAACATAATTTATCAAGGATCAACCAACAACTCAAGGCAACAGCAGAAACAATAGAAGAAGCACTTAAAAATGCAGGTTACGAGGTGCAATATAGTAGTGGCAATCAAACAAATTTAGATCAGTGGACAGTAAAAACCCAGCAAGGCCACGTACCCGGAAACGTCCATTTAGGTCTAGCTATATTTGGCAGTAACGTAGATACGAATGATCTAATAATGCGTGACATAACCTTTAACCAAAACACTAAACAAGTTTCCTACAGCGCACTATCTCAAATCAATACCGCACTCCACCAAGCCTCCCAAGGCAACACAAATCACGAAGCAGCATGGCACGCAGCCAATTCAATTGTTTCAGATTGGCTTGCGATTAACAAAAGTGACCCTGACTCCGTAACTTCGGGAGGAGTAAAACACGCCATCAATACCGACACCAATCTATTGATCATGACCGATGGCGAAACAACCAGAGGGCAAGAAATAATTTCTAAAAACAGCTTTATCATTGCAGACGACCATTCAACACCTAACAGAGGCAACGGAATCAGCTACTTCAACATCAAAGACCAGGGAAATGAGGCTCAAGCCCTGTTCAGAAGAGTCGCAGGACATATCAACGGTTGGCATAATCTTAGTTCGTCAAATGACAGAAACAAAGCAGGAATAGAGATACAATTAACAGATAGCGCTGGCATCCACAGAAGCATTAAGGTAACCGCTCAAGAAGTCTATGAAGCAATTACCTCTACTCATGAGCTCGGAATAAATACACACGGTTCTGAACACCGTTATTCAGACAGCATGCCCATAACTTATACCGACAACAACGGCATTCAACATACAGTTGGCTGGCTGGGCTTCCCTCAAATGAAAGACAGCTCAAGTCAAACTGTTAATCCACTTGTTTTTACTCCCAACGAAGCCAAAGGGTATACAGCGAATTCCGTTTTAACCTCAGGAGACATCATCCATGACCCACAACCTGCCCACGCAACGCAACTTTCACAAAGCCAATTCTCGAGCAATGGAGCGAGCGTAGCCTCCATGCTCACAGATAGCCTATCCAAACTGGACAGCATGGCTGGACACCAAAACTCCAATGTCATTGGAGTTGGACTAGTTGACTCAAATAATGATGCATTAAACAGTCAACTAGAAGGTCTCTTCAGCGGGAGCCTTCCGCAAGGAAGCACATACACGAAAGTAACAACAGACTCGACAGGACCAAGCGTCGCCCAACAAATTCACAAAGTTGTTCAGCAACAATTCACCGATGTCAACTACAAGGTAGAATTCACTTTCAATCCTGGAGCCGATGACGATGCATCCTCAGGAAATGTTTCCCCGTCTGGAATTGTCGAATTTTCGCTTGAGAAAGTAGGTCGCCTGACCACTGGCGGTATTCATCATTTCCTAGAAACATTTGGAGGAATCTCATCAGGGCCAAACGTAAAAGAGCTTCCCAATGGTGAGTATGAAATCACTGTTCAAAATCTGGGCATTTTTACAATTAATACTCAATCGACGTTGATCACCACGGGATCCCACGTTGGAACAATTGAGTTCAAAGCCTTCCCTGGATCAAAATTAACCTCTGATCTCCAATTAGAAATTGGCATCAAAGATGCCGACGGTGACATAAAAACCGTTGATTTTACAATTCCAAAATTTGACACAACCGGCTCATCCAGCCAAACGCAACATGATGAGCCTGATCAGAATGGATTCACAGCAGATATTTCAGTCATTGCTAATGATGCCTTGGCATCGGCCCAAGCAGATAGCGATACAGAAGCCACATTGGCTGCCTTGATCTCTCTTGGACTGAAAACAGACCATGATGATATTGATCTTAGTCAGAGCACTCAAGATGATGGTTCTCAACTAATCACGCGAACCATCCACACCGATCAAGGCGACATTCTGGAAACGATTACCGATCCACAAAACGGTGATGCGCCATCGCTGCAACTGGATGTCTCTGGGCTGGATGCCGACACCCAAAAAGATCTCCAGGCAACCATCCAGGCTCAAACGTCCAGCTCCGATTCGGAATCAAAACCTGGGCAGCTTGATTCTGTCCTTAGCGATGCAACTCAAAGCCCTCCCGCAATCGATGGGCAGAGCCTGGCTGATGCCATCAGTGATCTGCAACAACTCGATGCCGATGCGATAGCCGCCCTGAATGGACAAGTCACATCAACCAATTCTGCAAATGAAAGCAGTCTCAGCGGAGATGCTGCACAAACAACACGCCCTCAAGATCCCAGCGACGTGCCAGTCACTTCCATGGAGGATGCATTCACATCACCTCAGCAAACCGATGATGATGTCATGGCTCCACCTGATCTCAGCGACACGAGTCAAACTGCAGCCCCATTACCTGACAACAGTACGCAAGATCAGGATTTAAGCCTTTTAAACAGCTAAGGGAAGCAATTAAAATTCAAATCTTATGGCTCAAAACAATCAAGTCCAAACAAACTCTGCCCAAGCAGATTAGAGTCCTAAACTCTACTTTCTCTTGTTTGCAGGTAACGGCTCACCAGCAAGCCGATCATTAATGTGACATACAAAGTTGCTGAAACACTGAGCAACACCACAAAGCTCTCTGCCGTAGCTGTTGACGGAAGGACATCGCCATAACCCTGGGTTCCTAAGGTGACGAATGAGAAATAGCTCAAACGCTCCACCAGTTCCTCACCGGGCAACATCAGGCCAAGGCTGAAGGTGCCTGGTTGCAACACTTCCAAGGCTGTCGCCAACTGACCGCCCGTCAAACCAAGGTGGATATAACCGGCAGCACCGAGACAGAGAACGGGTTCATTCACTCGGCCTACTTTCCCCAGCATCAGCACAATCCCAACTGCCGTGAATAAATAAAAGCTGCACATCATCAACAAAACCGGCCAATGAAAAACAACTGCATGGTGATGCCCTAATGCAGAAGGTAGCCACATCAGCACAGCGCACAACAAAGCCAGAGGTCGATACAAGCCAAAAGGTTTCCAACGACCAATGAACAAAAGATCTGTTGGCACAATCCGTACCAATACCAACACCATCCACAATGTGCTCAAAGGCAACAGCACCCGTTGAATCAGATTTCCATCAAGGTTGGTGAAAGGCATGACCAACAGCGGCAACAAAGTTGCAAGCAAAAATTGATAAAACCAGGGTTCCAACTTCTGCAGCCGCAGCGGAAGAGATGACGAACTCATTGCGTTCTCTCCTGAATCTCGTCTTCCCTTGCGCTAATGAAGCGACTCAGAAGTAAACCAATCAGCAAGCTGAGATACAACGTACTGCTGAGACTTAACAATACGGCGAAAGATTCCCCGATAGGACTCGCAGGCACCACATCTCCATAACCGAGGCTTCCCAGGGTGACAAACGAGAAATACGACAACCGTGCTGCCAAAGATTCCTGCACTGGCACGGCACCAAGATTGAAGCTGTCGGGATCAGCCATTTGCAGCACGGTTGCCAACAAGCCTGCCGTCAACCCAAGGTGCACGTAGCCAGCGGCACCCAAACTCAGGGTCTTCCCAGACACACGCTCACAGTTGGCAAGCACCTGAACAATCCGTATGGCTGTAAGCAAATAAAACACTGCTCTGAGCCCCAACAAAATGATTTGAAGAGTGAAAGGAAGCTTTTGCCCATGTAGCAAAGGGATCCACACAGCAACCACTGAAAACAAACCGAGAGAGCGGTAGATCCCATTGATGTGGATCGGGCCCAATTGAGCCACCCAAGCCGGCATCGCACGAAGAGACTCCAACACCAACAACGTGACCGATAAGGGCAGTGCCATTCTTTGCAACAGGACTCCATCCAATCGAGCCAGGGGGAATACCACAATCGGCAATAGCGCCGTCAGCAAAAACATCGGGAAGTGAGACTCCTTGGCACGGATGGCCTGCGCTGAAAGCTTGAGGGGAACACGAACTCTCATGGCTGCAAAGAATCAAGTTGTATCCGTGCTCTCTTCAAAAGAGGCTCAGGCAAGGAGACATAACCAAGGCCGAGGGCAGCAGCCTGTCCCTCTGGAGAAAGACCGTAAGCAATGGCCTCCCTCAACACCGCTGCTTTATCGGCCAACCCATTGCGACGCATCACCATCCAACTGACTGCAGTCAGTGGATATCCAGGTCCGGAATACTCATGAGCCTCAACCTCAAGCACATGTTCAGGAGTCACAAACGAGCCTTGATCCGTCTCCAAAGCAGCCACCTGCAAAGTGCGGCGTCCATTGAGAAAAACGGTATTGAGATATCCAATGGAACCGGGATGCTGCACCAGGGCTGTCGCCATTGCCTCATTGCTGTTCACTCTTAAAGCTCTGGGGTGATGCCAGATCTGGGTAGTGGCGTCCAGATAGCGGCGCAGATGCGCCGTTGTACCTGAGCCGTTTTGACGCACGAACAAAGTGATCGGTTGTTTGGCACATCCGAGTTGGCCGAAATCATCAATCTGCTCAGAGACAATCAGCCGCAATTGCTCACGGGTTAAGGAGAGCTTGCAATCAGGATGGTTATAAGCAATGGCAACGGCCCCAGCTGTCATAGGGATGCGCAGCCATTTGTCGCTTGTTAATGCAGGCAAAAGACCAGTGCGCTCATCGAGATCGCTGCCAGCGAAGTCCACCAGTCCAGCAAGAAGCTGGTGTTCTCCATCTCCAGAGCCCACGGGGTCATATCCCAGGCTGATTCCCTTACGAACTCGAAGATGACTGAACCAACGTTGATACAACGGTGATGGAAAGGAGGCTCCTGCGCCCAGCACGATTGGCGAGTCAGCTGAAACGGCCTCAGTCCATGGCCTGCAGCCTGTGAGTAGCAACCCAAGGCTGAGAGCAGAAAGACACAGCCTTTGCAAAACCATCAGCGCCATTCGAAGTTCAACATCGGCATGATGCAAAAACTTTGATGTGTATGCCTATAACCCCATATTCAAGAGGGAATATCCCTTCGGAGCGCGCCCCCTTTCTCCAGGAGCTGCAGGGGTCACAGTTAAAGATTCCGCCTCCCCTAGATCGTCTGAGGAGAAATTCATATCCTCAACAATGACCTCACTGGATGCATCTTGAGCCGTTGCATCAAAGGATTTTTGAAGAGGCTCGAAAGCCAACACAGGAGCTGCACTTGCCGTCATGATCACCACCGTTAGAAAACGGCACAAAAAGGTAGACATAGCGCGCACAACGCAAGAGCTATCCCTGATTTAGCTACTGCAAGAGGGAAATGACAACGGAATCAATGAAGCGCCAACCAACATCGCAACAGGGGAAGACTGAGGCCAATCACATTGGAATAGCAGCCATCCAGTTGCTCTACAAAGCAGCCACCGCGACCTTCGAGGGCGAAGCCACCAGCACACTGCAAAGGCTCCCCTGAAGCCACGTAAGCCTCCACTTCCGCATCCGTGAGATTCGCAAACAGGACACGGGTGGTGACACACGTGCACTGCATCTCAGGGGCTCGGCCGTCTCTTGTCAGGGCAAAGGATGGAGGTGTTAAACAGTGTCCGGTATGCAACTCAGCCCACTTCCCGCGCATCCGTTGCCAGCGCGCGACGGCCTCTGCCGCATCCACAGGCTTACCAAACACCTCCCCCTCAAACGCGAGCACCGAGTCACAACCGAGAACGGCCTTGATCGATGCGTTGAGCTCCGCGCTCTGCTCAACTTTCAATCTCACGGCTGATGCCTTGGCCTCAGCCAATAACTGCACTAACTGAGCGGGATCAGGATGGTGAATCTGATCTTCATCCACACCGCTCACCATCACCTGATGGGGAATCTGAGCTTGCTCCAACAGACGGCGCCTGGCTGGAGACGCAGATGCCAACAGCAACACAACAAACCAGCAACCTCCATCAGTTTGATGCTGGTCCCAGCCACGCTCGGAGTGAAGCGGGAGGAGAATGAGTCACGAAGCGGCAAGGTCGTGACCTCATCCATCACCCTGGTATCGGTACGGGCCTTGAAACGGGCACGTCAGGCCATGCGCTGTCTGCCGTTTCGCCGAGCGTTCTATGACGAACTAGAACAGGAAGCCCGAAGCAGCACGCAGCTCAGCAGCCAACAAAACTGGATGGCCATTAGCCGAAAGCCTCTCTCACGCTCGAGCACAGAAGACGATCTGATCTGGCTCATTCAAGTGGGCGTTCTCCGCAGGGAAGTGGATGGCCAAGGGCTCACGGAGCGGGTGCGTCTCACTCCGATGGGACGAGACCTGCTCGATGATTGGGATGGCGAAATCCCCACTGCAGATGCTCTTCAAGTGATGCATCACTGGCTGCGCCGGCATCGGCCGCGTCTATGACCGCACAGCCTGCCCTCATGGTGTTGGGCACCTCAAGCGGTGCCGGAAAATCATTAATGACTGCTGCGCTCTGCAGAGTGCTGCGCCGCAAAGGTGAAACACCCCTGCCCTTTAAGGGGCAGAACATGAGCAACAACGCCTGGGTGGATCAGGCCGGAGGCGAGATGGCCTATTCCCAAGCTCTTCAGGCCTGGGCTGCTGGGTTGGAGCCTGAGTGCGCGATGAACCCTGTGTTGCTCAAACCTCAGGGCGACTCCACCAGTGAACTGATCCACCTCGGCCAAAGTGTGGGATCCGCTCGCGCTGAGCACTATTACCGCGACTGGTTCAAACCGGGCTGGACGGCGATTCGTCAAGGCTTAGATGTGTTGCAGAGCAACCATCCAGGTGGTCGCCTTGTGCTCGAAGGCGCCGGAAGCCCAGTGGAGGTGAATCTTCAGCGGCGTGATCTCACCAACCTGCGCCTCGCCCAATATCTACGGGCTCGTTGTGTTCTCGTCGCAGACATTGAAAGGGGAGGCGTGTTCGCGCAAATCGTGGGCACATTGAACTTGCTGCGCCCGGTGGAACGCCCTCTGATCAAAGGGCTATTGATTAATCGTTTTCGCGGCCGGCGTGAACTCTTTGATGAGGGTCAACGCTGGCTTGAAGCCCATACAGGCGTCCCGGTGTTGGGAGTGATGCCATGGCTGGATGAGCTTTTCCCCCCGGAAGATTCACTCGACCTCCTCGAACGACGCGGGCGCAAACGCAGCGCCGAACTCAACATCGCCGTACTCAAGCTGCCGTCCCTCAGCAACTTCTCTGATCTCGATCCGCTGGAAGCCGAACCCACCGTTCAGTTGCGCTGGGTCGCCCCGGGCGAGGAGCTTGGCTTACCAGATGCCGTAGTGATCCCAGGCAGCAAGCAAACCCTCCGCGACCTTGCCGCGATCCACAACAGTGGGCTTGGAGAAGCACTCCAGGCCTACCGCAAAGGCGGTGGCCACGTGTTTGGCATCTGCGGAGGCATGCAGATGCTGGGAGAGGAGCTTTGCGATCCCGAGGGCCTGGAAGGTGGTGCCCCATCCGGCAACAACAGTGAGGCAGGCCTAGGCCTTTTACCGCTTCGCACCGTGTTCTCTGCAGACAAGGCTCTACGGCAACGCAGCAGTGTGGCCCGATGGCCGCCTGGAGACAGCGCTCTCAAACTCGAAGGATTTGAGCTACATCATGGCCTCACCAGCGTCAACAAAGGCCCTGAAACCTGCAAACCCCTATGCCGTGATGATGAGCTGGGTTGGGTGAAGCCTTGCTCGGAGCATGGAGGACTGGTCGCAGGCACCTATCTCCATGGAGTGTTTGAAAGTGGCCCTTGGCGGCGACGCTGGCTGAATCAGCTGAGGGAGCGCAAGGGATTGCCACCGCTCAGTGAACAGCAACCGCATCACAGCCGGCAGCGAGACGCACTGCTTGATCGCCTCGCTGATGCCTTTGAGGAACACATCAATCTCGAGCCACTTCTGAACAGCTCAAACGATTGACCCTTTTGGATCTCGAAGGCTCGTTAGGCTGAATTCAATACTCAAGCAGTGGTTATTGCATCCGCCCAAGGGTGTCGTTTTGCCTGTAACGCCACTATGGAGAACAAGCAGTCGACGATCACAATCCAATGGCCCAATGGGAGCCAAAGCGATTGCTCCAAAGGCGATGACTGGCTCGGGGCTGCTCAAGCGGCAGGAGTTCACATCCCCACAGGTTGTCTCGGGGGCAGTTGTGGCGCCTGCGAAATCGAAGTGAATGGTCAAACGGTGCGTGCCTGCATCAGCACGGTGCCGTCTTCAAGCTCCGGATCCCTTTCCGTGGAATTCGCCACAGATCCCTACTGGTGATTCAGTCATGGGCGTGATCGCAGGGTTGCTTGCAGCGCTGGGTTGGACGCTGGCCAGCAGCCTTTGGCGTGGCCTCTCCACCTCACTGACGGCCATCGAACTCAATGGGCTCAAGAACTTCATCGCCTGTGCCTTGCTACTTCCAGTGCTCTTGTTCCTGCCATGGACACACGCGAGCCAAGCACTGCTCTGGCTATTAATCAGTGGTGGACTCGGCATCTCCTTAGGAGACAGCTTTTATCTGGCAGCCCTCCGTCGTCTAGGCACAAGACGCACACTCACGGTTGAGTCGCTTGCACCCTTGATCGCAGCCCTCGGCGGCCTTGTCGTAATGGGCGAACGCATTGAAGGACAAGCTTGGCTAGGCGCCGCAATGGTGTCCGTTTCGGTTTTGCTGGTGGCGCGTCAGAGTCCACCGGACGGCACGCGCGAGCGAGATCGCACTCGCAACGTGCAATGGCAGGGGATTGTGTTTGCCCTACTCGCCGTGTTGTGTGGCGTCAGCGGAGCAGCCGTCTCCCGCAGCATTTTAATCAGCACGGATTTAACGGCATGGCAAAGCGCAGCTACGCGCCTGCTGGGAGGGCTACTGCTCTTGCTGCCTTGGCTGCGGCTCCGCACGCTGTTTCCCAAACCTCAACCGAGCCAAAGACGCTGGCCAAGAGTGCTGTTGGCCACGGTGCTCGGCACCAATGTAGGGATCGTGTTGCAGCAAGTGGTGTTGAAGCAACTACCACTCGGTATCGGCATCACAGTGCTCAGCACAGCACCAGTCATGGCGTTGTTCGTGGCAGCACCGGAAGGCGATCATCCCCATGCCGGTGGAGTGTTCGCATCTCTCCTGGCGGTGAGCGGAATCGCCTTGGCCGTTCTCTCCTAACTCGCGGGATAAGCCAACACCCTTCTACGGTTCAGCCAATGACAGAACGTTCATGAAAGCGCGCCGCTTGGTTCCACTGATCGGTTCCGTTCTTGCCCTTTTGGCCATGGTGGCCTGGATCGGGGAGATCGATCTGGGCCTCGATGAATCGCTGCAGACGCCAGCCACGGAACAGTCATGAGGTCTCAAGCAACCTATTACGGAGCTAATGGCTGGCTACTAGAGATTGATGGACTGCGTGTCTTGGTTGATCCATGGCTTTGCGGATCTCTAGTGTTTCCGCCTGGCTCGTGGTTTTTAAAGGGAGTCCTACCCCATCCATTCCCAATACCAAGTCAATTGGATCTCTTGCTGCTGACCCAGGGGCTACCGGATCATGCTCATCCAGAGACCCTTAAAGAGTTGCCGAAGTCGCTACCTGTTGTCGGATCAGAGTCGGCAGGACGCGTCACAAAACGCCTGGGCTTTGAAACCATCACACAGCTTCGACCTGGAGAGTGCAAAGAGTTCAAAGGGCTAAAGATTCGAGCAACAGCAGGGGCCGCCGTGCCGAATATTGAGAATGGATACCTGCTCTTTTGGTCAACTGGCTCACTCTATCTGGAGCCTCATGGAGTACTCGATCCTGAAATCGAAAGCAGGAAAGTTGATACGCTGATCACACCAACAGTTGACCTTGGGCTGCCGCTTCTAGGGGCATTCATCACTGGAGCAACGGTGATGCCCGATCTAGTCAATCGATTTCAACCACAAACAATTTTGGCCAGCACAACAGGTGGGGATGTCGAATTTAGTGGAGCCATTAGTCACATTTTAAAAGCCGAGGGAACCACGGCAGCCCCAGAAGAGATACCAAAAACATGTTCATTGATAACTCCACAAGTTGGGAAACCCATCCCACTTCCGAAAGGCTCGAATTAAAAATCAGCACAGAAAAAGCCTCTTGCAGATGCAAACACAATTCGAGACCAAAAAAGCACAAACCAATATGACAAAGATTATCTCCAACATGGCGGAGACGAGAAAATACGTGCAGGATTACTACCAAAAACCGCCTAACCAATCGTGACGGATCAATCCTGATCTAGTTTCTGAGTGATTGCTATACAGCAGTAGCAACCGAAGCAGTTGCAAATACAACGCAAAATCAACGAGAGATCAGGCCAAAAGCCAGTTTGCGCAAAAAGACTCAATTGGAAGCCTCTGACTATGTAACAACTTCCACGAAATACCAATACAGTTTAGATTGACGAGTGGCAATATGGCCACATATCCTCAGGGAGTACTGTTATGTGGATAGGACGGATCCTGTTATTGGGAGTTGGATCCTCATACATTGCAGGTTGGTTCTTGAGTCAGAAAGCTCACCGCAACTATGTAGCCAGATGGATGAAGGCATTACGCAAAACAACAGGATGGATGCCACGAGGCAAATACAAGCTTCGAAGATTTGGTATACGTACTTTTCGGGCAACCCTTAGGAAAACAAAAAAGCAAAAAAGTCAATAATCAACAACAACCAAAAACCATTAGAAAGGAACCGCTGAGAACCAAGGCCTGAGTACGGCAACGAAATCAAAAGGCTTTTATTTTCCTGGAGAAGCAGAAGTCAAATCAGGAATAGCAATTTGAAATTGGGCGCGAATTGTCCAATCACCAAGAAGACTCTCTCCCCCATCGAACTCAGGCTTGATAGCGTTGTAGTAGGCCTCCAAAGAAATCAAGGCCTGAGTACTCCGTGAAAGCTTAAAGGTGCGGCCAATGCCCCCACCAATAGGCAAAGTCCAGGCTTGATCTAAGTTAAAATCTGCAATAATAATTGGTGAGCTGAGCAAATACCAATTCTTATCGAACTGATAGCGAAGAATTGGCTGCGCCACAAGATTATTGAGGTCCTCATTAGTACTGCGATTGCTAACACCCCATATTTGTCGGGCACGCACACCTGTGGTCCACCGTCCAAATTGTTTAAAAGCCATAACTGCAGGACCTACACCGAACTGATTGCTTCCAACGTTGTTATCAATCGAAACTGCAAACGATGGGCCAATGCCGATGGCTGAATTTTGACCGGTATTTGGAACAAAGAAAAAGCTGGGATTAACAGAATCAAGACCGGCTTTATTCCTTTCATCGAAGCCGATCACGCCTGGCTGCTGAGTAACTGGATTGAATCCAAGAAGTGGATCTGCACTTGGCTTATTGATAAAGCGCATCACAGTGCGTGTGACCACAGTCAAGTCGTCTGAAAGCTTGAAGGGTATAACTGGCTGAAATTTCAAAATTTGCAGAATTTTATCTGGCTTGGCGTCACTGTCAATAACACGCGGCGCCCACTGCGTATTAGGAATTGTGTTCCACTCAAACCATAAACGACTCACTCCAGTGAAAGGATTGACTTGCTGAGATTGAGCTTCTGCAGGGAGTACAAAACAGACACTTGAAAAAAGAGTGCTAATAAAAGCCCTGGTCAGTTGTCTAAAATTTTTTCTCACTATCACGACGAGCAACAAGGGTTTGACGGGGAGTCTCTAAAAACTGATGTTTATAATATTTAGTAAAATGGGAGCGACCAGCAAAACCAAAATAATTAGCAATATCAATAACACCATCAAGATTATTTTGCATGCAAAACTCTGTGTCCAGAAGGGCGTGTCTAACCTGATGCAAACGCACAGATCTAACTACCTCAACAGGAGACATCCCAAATTTTTCTTTGCATCCACTAAAGAGTGATGACCTGGATTGATGAAGCAACATCGATAAGTCTTGAATTTCAAAGGCAATCCGTGGGGAATTGCTTGTCATAGAAAGAACCTTCATAGCCGCCTCATGTCGCTCTTTCCTACCGATGACGATGCCAAGTTTTCTACTTTGATTATCAACAAAACACTCGATCAAAGTTGACATGATTTCATTTTCGAGATGTTGTGTTGTAAACTGAGCTCCCAGAGAGGAACTTGCTGAAAAAAGTTTTTTAAGCATTGGAGCAAGTCTCGAAGAAACAAGCTCGCTAGTAAAAACGTTATAGCGATCAAAAAATTCCCTCAAATCTAGGCAACGGTACTGACGCAAAACAAACGAAAGGTATTTAACCGGAACAACAACTGAACACAGACGAGAGTAAGAATTCATATGCAAATCAAGATCTTTCAACGAGGAGTTAAATCCAAATATTGCAGGCCTTGAGAGACTGACGCCCTGAGCAACAACCGATGAAGAAGACGGCTTGGAAGAAAGATCAATAGTAAACGTTAATTTACTTGGGGAACGATTAGCACAAATAGCGATTTCCTTATTGCTCTCAATTAAACAAAGCCGAATATGCGGCAACGGAAAGACTTTGACCGAACCTTTAATAGGACCTCTCTCTAAAGGCAAAACACAAGCGTCATTCAATTGCCGGTCTAAAACAGAGGCAAAATCAACCGTACTATTAATATGCAACGAAAGCGGCCTTAACACTTCCCTGCAAAATGAAACACAACAGTTACCATAGCGGATTCCATATAGAGTGACAACGATTATCATTAATCCTGATACTCAGCCACCAGTTAACGTGGCAAAAGTATCGAATAATACAGCTTGACCGATTCAGCGGTGGGTTAAAGGCCGACGAACAAAGCAATCAATTTCATGGTGGAAGACAATATCTATTTTTTTAGTAATAGTTTTCTGATATCTTTGAGCAGCAACGAGAGATCTTCATCTGACAAAAGCCCTTCTTGACGAAGGGTCGTCGCTAATTCTATTTTTTTATTAGCTATCGATAATTCATAGGCTTCATCGCAGTTTCGCGAATTTCTCGTATGCAGAGGAATGGTAATTGCAGCTCCAAACGCATAACCACCTCCTGCTCCTGCATAGTTTTGCCCTATTAATGAATCTTGAATCACTTCGTCTTGACGTTCAGAAGACCCACCATAAATATTGAAAGTCGCTGGTGTTCCATCCTCGCTGGAACATCGAGTCCCATCAGGAAGGTCAACCTCAAATCGAGCACCACGTAGATTTTGGAAGGTGAGACCTGTTAAATCTCCTAGAGGCAATTCGTCTATAGGCGAAAATTCAACCTGCGCGTGCGCAGTATGCGTTGATAACACGAGCGCGTTAAAACAGTTAATTGTGAACCAGAAGCAGAACGCGATTTGTTTTGCGAATCTTTTTCGGTGATACAAATCCATAATGGACCGGGATTGAGAGAGGATGTGGGGATACTGAGAACAACACGCCTTGCTCGACTGTCACGCAGGAATAGTCTTGGAGGATTAACGCGAACACCTTCAATTTTTTCACCAGGAACATTACCCTCAGTATTCTTAAATGCTTCAACCGAATATTCTCCTGGTTCTGAGTTCACTAAAAACGCTTGAGTGCGAACAACAACACGACTTCCCAAGCTTGGGGTTATCGTTTTGTTATTAGGATTCAAGCCTAATGCAGCGGCAAAAAAAAGAGTTGAAAGCATGATTGGCAAACAATTTAAAAGAATTTTATAGCGAGAGGATCTCCACGTATTGGCAAAATAATCATGGCTTGCTGTTGCCTATATATCTTAAGTCGTTTAGAAGGTTTATACATTATCATGAATCCAAGCAAGTTAACACAACATCAAATTGATACACCTCGTAAGGATAGGAATTTCTCAACGTTGCTGAAACAGTAAGCGTGACGTCATTTTGCTGCCCCACAACATAATCGTTTTCAATGAGCTTGGAGCTTGGAATAATCGTAGCAATAGGATCATTGCCCAAAGAACTTGATGTGGCATTTTGAATATATCTATTGGTTGCCAATGAACGCACCCAAACGCCTCGAAAGCTCACAGTACGAGGAACCAGCACAGAGTTAAGTGTTACCCCTAATCGTGGGACCTTATTGGATTCAATCGATAGCGGCTCGGATGTACCAATGAGAAGACCAGTTCCACCGACACCAGGTTGATCGTTATTGCGTGTGTATGACATTTCCACGTTGTCACTACCACCTGAAAATTCGCATGAGAATGGAACCGTGCCTGAAAATGTTGCTGGTAATTGTATGGCTGCAGAGCCAACTTTTGCATCCAAAGCAAACATCGAGAATATAATCGTCAAGGCAAGCAATCCCTTTTTTGGGGATGTCACCTGCGAGCAATATGTCAACGCTGCTTGATCCATCAAAGCTGGTTAAAGACACAAAAAGGTTTCTTCAAGAAGGGTGCATAGTCACCAAAATTCAAAGCGCCAATCTTAATTTGACTAGCAAACTTTTTCGGCTTGATACCTAGATATATCCAAAAAAGAGCCTTTGCATTTAACAAAGGCTCTTTGAGACAACTAAATCGTTGTTTTTAGAGCCAAGGGTTAATTAAATCAAGCCCAATGGTTCAAATCAAGATTCCAACGTTGTGAGTGTGACTGTGTATGAATAACTTCCCGGTGCAGACGCACCGGTTGACGTCAATTCGATCGTGACGTTTTCTGTTGCATTAGCCGAATTACCAAGTGCCTCTGAGCCAGAAGAGCCTTCACCGCTGACCGCAATTTCTCCTCCTTCAGAATCCAACAACCTTGCTGAATTTGTAGTAGTGGCTGGATTACCACCGTCTGCTTCAACTGCACTCAATTGAACATTTGTATTAGCAAAGTTACACTGAATGCCAATATTGTTAGATTCTCCTGACAATGTGCCGCTGGAAGCTGAATCATACGACAGTGCGACACTGTCTTGAGCAGCAGTTGTGTAAGAGCAGTTACCAGGAACAGAGCCAGTAAACGTTGTATCTTGTGTGACTTGGGCAAAAGCTGCCGCAGGCATCAGACCCAGTCCAATGGCTGGGATGGCGGCAATTGAAATACGTTTGAAATTCATGGATAGAGTCCATCTTCCCCATCAGTTTGGCTTTCTGAGAATCACCTAAGCACTTTCTGAGGAATTAAGGAGACCGTCGGGCCTTTGCCCTAAAAAAAATGGGCTCATGAGCTTGAACATATGGGCTCATTTGACAAGTCGGTGGAACGCGTTGAGATGGGATCGTTTGCGCCCCATACGCGCTCCACTGTGCTTTCTCGAGTCCTGGCCCCTTGAGTCTTCGTCATGTATTTGCAATCTCCATTGGCAGGAGTTGGTGGGCGTCGCTAGGAACACTCAGCCTGTTGATTGCTGGCCCACAGAATTCGGTTCAGAGCAAGGTACTCGTGACCTTCCACGGGTCCGTGCCAGCCAGATGTGAGCGAACAGTTCATCAGAAGCTAAGAGCTCACAGTTTTGCCTTGGCTGATAAAACTGCGCGTGTCACCGGACTTAAGCATGCGAGACATCGCTTTGATTTCAGCGGATCCAACGAAGTGAAGCACAAGGTTCGTACGAGGAGTCGGACCAAAAGGCTTCGGCTTTTTGAACCGATCGCATCAAGACTGCCAACTCGTCTTCATAGGTCTCCATTCAAAGGATTCAAAGTGGTTAAACACAAAGATCAAGAATGGAATAAGGATCAAAAAACTGATCGTTTTGATCATGACGCATCAAAACCGCCGACCCGTCTTCGCAGGTCTCCATTCAAAGCGTTCAAAGTGGTCAAACACAAAGATCAAGAATGGAATAAGGATCAAAAAACTGATCGTTTTGATCATGAGGCATCAAAACCACCGACTCGCCTTCACAGGTCTCCATTCAAAGCGTTCAAAGTGGTTAAAAAACACATCTCACATCATCGAGATGGAAGCACCAAAGGCCGGCACAAAAGATTGACACATCTTTGCCTCTTTTATTAGATCACAGACTTCGGTTTGAGCAAGTTAGCTAATATGAATACTCAACTTGAATAACTTTCCAATGTTAGTCCAACATGCATGTGAATCTTAGAAGGGTAGTGGCTCCTTCTCTTCGCGCTGATTCCCAAAATCAGCTTTCCCTCTCTGTTCTTTACTGCTAAACCATTAGCAGGCGTAGGCGACTCTTGAAAGTACTGGCTGGAACTGTTCAGGCCCTAGAGGAAATCGCGGTTCAGACGCAAGGGCAAGGTTTTTCAAACATTACGCCTCTGGTCAATGACTTTGTGGCAAGAAGTGGGATCACAACCGGACTTCTCTCCCTATGCGTGCAGCACACGAGCTGCAGCATCACGATCAACGAAAACGCAGATCCACGGGTTCTCAAGGATTTAGCCGCGTGGATGGAGGCTGTCGTCCCACAGGACGGGAAAGGACCAGCGGACGCCCAAGGCCAGCGGCGACGTTATCTCCATGACGATGAAGGAGATGACGACATGCCTGCTCACATCAGAACGGCACTCACCAGTCAGACCATGACGCTCAGCGTTCACAACAGTCGCTTGCTACTGGGCACCTGGCAAGCGGTGTATCTCTGGGAGCATCGCCAACTCGGAAGCAGAAGGCGCATCGCATGCCACTTGATCGGAGAGAAGCAAGCAACCTCAACACAGGCAGCCACAACACAAACAGCCAGCAACCAAACCCTGCTCAACCTGCGCAACGCAACGCGACTGAATCAACAAATTCAAGACCGAATTCATCCCGAAGCCTGGGCTGAGGATGGTGGAAATCCAACCGATGTTGACCTGTTGATCGACAGATTGCATGACATCAGCGACAGCTGATCCAATTGAGCGCACAGTTCTTCGTCTCAGACGCTACTGCAGATCTGAAGCGCTCTCATCACCATGGGGACAAAGAGGATGGGGTCGCTCAAGTGATTGGACTGAGAAGGCTTTATTGCATCCGAAATGGAGTGTTTTTGTTAGTTGACGTGCCAGCTTTAGACGTCGGCACCAAAAAATCAGAACTGATTCTGCAAGGCTGGCTGATCGAAGACGATATCCCCGTGTAGGGCCAACAAGGATGGGATATCCACAACTGGGCACCCTTAGACGTCAAGCTGGAAGAACATCGTTTGATCAAACATGGAACCGATCACTTGGCTGATCATCACCTGGGCCACCTATGGAGCCCATCGCACCACTGCAGCCTTAGAAAAAGTTCCCCAAGTTTCAAGAGATCAGTGCGAAGCTAACGCCGCATTGATTAAGGCATGGCAGCCCAAAGCCAGCACCCTTTGTATTGAAGGAGTGGCCTTGCCCTAATCAGCTTGCAGGTTCGTGATTAACGACGGGCAATTCCTCGCCCACCGCCAATCAAACCAAAATCAATTAACAAACCAATCCCTACTATTAAGAGTCCACTAAATGAACTGATTCCGCCATAGGAAGCACTCGCCCAGCAGTACCCCAAGGTGGTGGTGGGCAACATCACCAAACCAATCAAGGGTGCAACAAAATCCGGAAGAGGTAAGTCACTGAAAGGGCCGAGAACAAAGGGCGCATTCACAAACCACAGCAGAATCAGTATCAACCTGGGAACGAATAGGCCCAGAGCAGCCAGGAGACACATCAGCGTGAGGAAGTTTTGACCTCTCTTAGCAAAGGGAGTTCAAACATGCACGATCGTCCAATGTGGAGATTCGGGGCAGCTGAGTTGATGCAGACACAACACGGGAATGGATCGAGACCGCCGTCGAGAGCGAGGGTCTTAATCGCCGGCCTGATCGGAAACGTGATGGAGTGGTACGACTTTGCCCTCTATGGCTACTTCGCTACGGTGATTGGCCAACAATTCTTTCCATCAAACAACCCAACGGCGTCATTGATTGGAGCCTTCGGGGCCTTTGCTGCCGGATTCATCGTCCGTCCACTTGGTGGGGTTGTGTATGGACGCATCGGCGACTTAGTCGGACGACGACGAGCCCTAAGCCTGTCGGTGATGGCAATGGCGATCCCAACCGTGGCGATGGCTTTTTTACCAACCCATGCCCAGATCGGCATTGCAGCGCCGATTGCAGTGGTGCTTTTACGCCTGCTTCAGGGAATTTCAGCAGGAGGTGAGTACACAACCTCGATTATTTTTCTTGCTGAGGCAGCTCCAGATCGGCAACGGGGCTTTTACAGCATTTGGGGGCTCTGGGGATCAGTCTTGGGAATGTTGATGGGTTCGGCCTTTGGTGATCTGCTCACGAGAACCCTCACACAACCACAACTCGATGCTTGGGGTTGGCGGGTGGCCTTTGCCCTGGGCTCCTTAGTTGCCCTAACGGGAGTCATTATTCGCCAGGGCGTCGGGGAAGACGATGCATCCGCAACAACAAAGACCCCGCTGACATCAACGTTGGGAGTTCACCGACGATCCTTCCTCAGAGTCTTAGCGCTAAACATTGCCAGCAGCGTTGGTTTTTATGCGGTCTATGTCTACTTAGTGACCTACGTCGAAGTGGTGGATGGCATAGCAGACAGCGTGGCTTTGAGCCTGAATACGGACGTGATGGCTGTGTTGCTGCTGCTATACCCAATCACAGCCTGGCTCTCAGACCGGATCGGCAGGAGAGCGTTATTAATGAGTGGTGCAGCCCTGCTCTGTGTTGGAGCGATTCCATTCCTGCAACTGATTCACAGCCAAGACCCGCAATTGATCGTTCGAGGAGAACTGGGATTCACGCTGGCGATTGCCCTCGTGGATGGTGGCAAAGGCCCAGCCAACGTGGAACTGATGCCAGCGGAAGTGCGCTGTACGGGGACAGCCTTGGCTTACAACCTTGCTGAGGGTTGGTTTGGAGGAACAACACCATTGATTGCCGCTGTGCTGGTTGCTTGGGCCAGCGGCAATCCAATTTATTTAGGGATCTGGGTGGGCCTCAGTGGACTTTGCACGTTTGTAACGGCTGCCTTCTTCACGCGAGAGACAGCGTTCAAGCCCTTACTGAAACAAGCTCAAACTCAACCGACCTGAGAGGGGTCAAGCTGGGCAGCACGGGCCAATGCTCAGGCTGCCAAGAGTTGTTGGTCCTCAACCTCATCAAGATCGAGAAAATCCTGACCTGCCTCGATGTCATACAGCTTGTAAAGAGCCATGGCGGCCTCAGCCCAAGATTCGCTTTCGACAGATTCCAGAAGCTGCTGGAAGACCAGAACATTGACCACTTCGAGATCAGTCGAATCCATAGGGACAGCGCAGTTGCCGGAAAGGTAACGCTGAAAAAGCAATCAAAATCAAAGCAATCCCAAAGAAAAGCTGTGGATCAGAGCGAGCGAGATGTCAAAGCACGGACAAACAGCGGATTGGAGATGACATGGCTGAGAACGAACAACAGGAACGTAGCTCTGTGTCAGGAGGTCCCAGGACGCATACATCAGGCGCTAAACAAGCGGATCGCAATCATATAAAAAGCATTCATCACTTAAAAATCACAAACAAAAAAGCAAACACCCACAAGAAGCTGCATCAACTTATTCCACATCGAGCGGAAAATTGACAACAGCGAGAGAACAATGCAAAGGTGAAGAACGAACAAATTCAATCAGTATTACGTGCAGCGACTACGCAAAATCATTGGGATCAGCACTGTTGTTGCCCTTGCCATTGTTCTTCTCCATCTCGCACACACCCATGCCCTGGAACCCCTGCGCGCGCAGGTTGAGAGCATGGGTGTATGGGCACCACTTGGAATCGTTGCACTTAGGGGAATCAGCATTCTCCTTCCAGCCTTGCCGAGTTCGGTGTATTCACTGCTTGCCGGGGCACTCCTAGGGTTTGAAACAGGCCTCATCACCATCTATATAACTGATTTAGTGTTTTGCCAGATCGCATTTCTTGTCGCAAAACGGTACGGGCAGGAGCCAGTCAAAAAACTCGTAGGCGAAAAAGCAAGCCAACGAATTCAGAACTTTAATCAATCACAACTCGAAGGAAATCCCTTTTTCCTAACGGGACTATTGATGACTGGTTTGTTTGATTTTGTGAGCTATGCAGCTGGCCTTAGCGGAACAAAATGGAAGGTATTTACTACAGCACTTATTGTCAGCGTCACCCTAAGTGACCTACCAATCGTGGCTCTAGGAGCTGGGGTCTTTAACGGTGGTAAATTAATGCTTATTATCGCTTCTCTAGGCGTCTTCGCACTGGCAATTATTGCTGGAATGGTAAAAAAATATCAAAAAAAAGGCTCTAAGGAGCCTTAATAATCAGTGGAGTACACCTAGATCAACAATGGATCAGGGAAAAAACCAGGCCAGAAAACTTCATCAACGGAGAACATCAATGAATAAAGCACGTCTTCTGGACTGGCTCTGATCCAAGAGAAATCAAAAAAGTAACGAATTAAAGCAAACCTGAAGCACCAACCCCGAGAATGACACCAAATCCAATGACATGACCAAGACTAGTGGTAGCGAGTAAAGCCTCTAAACCCAAACCACCGAAGTATTTAGGATTAGGAAGTTGAGTGCCCTCCCCAGCCTGAAAGATTTTTGTACCAATATAGATAGCAATAATATTGCATACCACCATCAAGAGACCCACCTTGGGTGACCAACTGAAGGTTTCAGGAGAAGCAACCGCGAAAAGGTGAGAAGTCATGGTTGAAAATGAAGATGGCTCATCATCAGGCCAATTGCATCATTTGAAACAATTTCGTAAAAAGGCTTCAAATAGACGATGTGCAAACAGTGCCTCTAGTCATCGCCACTCGACATTCCACGCCGAACAAGAGACTGGGTGAGGGCCAACAGACCGAGCAAAAAAGCTGCCGCAATCAGAAGCTTCAAATCCAAAACATTCAGAACATGCTCATCTTTGCAGGCGGAGGAAACAAACCTCGCCATGATGAGGAAAATCATCAAAAAAGATCATGCGCTTAGCACAGATGCTGATGGTCACAACATCAGCACTCATGCTTTCAGGATGCATGCACCAACAGCAAACACCAAAAGTTTCATCACAAGCCGAGGGCTCCATCGAAATCGAACTCAATCAAGTGTTCCCACAACAAAGCACAGGCAAAGCCAAAAGCGATGGCAAAGAGATGGTATTCGAGGTGGGCTATGGAAAAAATGGAGTTGGCTGTATAGGCAGCACCTTTGAGGAGGGCATTACACCACTCGGAACATTTAAAGTCAATGCAATTATGAGCAAAGATAGATTCGAAATGGATGAAGGACTGATCAAAAAATCAGGTAGAACGAAAGACTATCTGGCTAAAAATTTATTCAACAACATGAATTCAATAGACTTTAAAGGTGATGGAGAAACAGGTGAGTATGGATCTGGCTATATCAGCCTCACCCCAGTGCCCTCATCACCTCAACCATTTAATTTTAACGAATATGATGGAACTTACCGCTGGTATAGCTTTGCGATTCATGGAACTAATGACGAAACACGCATCGGTCAACGCATAACAGGTGGATGCATCAATATGAACAACAGAGATATCAATCAACTCATCAAGACTGTCAATCTAGGAGATGAAGTACTCGTAACGTCAAATAAGCCATGCAACAGCTAGGAGCAACATCCATTGAGCCAATACAATGATGCTGAGTGATAATACCCAATCACATGTGAGCATCTTCCAATACGGAGATGCAGAAGCATGCAAAAGCACTATAACTAGTTTTTAGGATTCCCACCCATGACCATTCGTATTGGTATCAATGGGTTTGGCCGTATTGGCCGCTTGGCTTTTCGCCAGGCTGTGTCTAGGGACGATGTTGAAGTGGTAGCAGTAAACGATTTAATCGACGTTGATTACCTCGCCTATCTACTTCGATACGATTCAACACACAGACAATTCCAAGGTGATGTGAGAGTCGAAGATAAAAATCTGATTGTTAATGGGAAATTAATCCGTATCACTGCTGAACGAGACCCCAAGGAACTGAAATGGGGTGAAATCGGTGCTGATTACGTGCTTGAGAGCACTGGCTTTTTCCTGACAGATGACAAGGCGAGAGCACATATCGAGGCTGGAGCAAAACGAGTGGTGATGAGTGCACCCTCAAAAGACGAAACTCCCATGTTTGTGATGGGTGTAAACCATAAAGATTACCAAGGCCAGGAAATCGTATCGAATGCAAGCTGCACGACAAACTGCCTTGCACCACTAGCAAAAGTAGTCAACGATAATTTTGGAATCGTAAGTGGATTAATGACAACAGTCCACGCAACAACAGCAACTCAAAAGCCTGTCGATAGTCCATCACTGAAAGACTGGAGAGGAGGACGAGGAGCCGGGCAAAGTATTATTCCAAGCTCAACAGGAGCCGCAAAAGCTGTTGGGCGGGTAATTCCTGAATTAAATGGAAAACTCACAGGGATGGCATTCAGAGTGCCAACTCCTGACGTCTCAGTGGTTGATCTCACAGTCAATCTGGAAAGGTCAACCAGTTACGAGGAGGTAAAAGCTGCAATGAGAGCAGCTGCAGAAGGGGAATTAAAAGGAATTCTCGGCTACACCAACGACCAAGTTGTCTCCAACGACCTGCTCGGCGACAGTGCAACATCTGTCTTTGATGCCGGTGCGGGAATGGCTCTGAATGATCGATTCATGAAACTCGTTGCCTGGTACGACAATGAGTGGGCCTACAGCTGCAAATGTATTGATCTTATCAAGCATATGGAAACCTCAACAGACTCAAAATAGCGACGCATCAGTCAACAAGAATCATTCCCGTCGACCCAAGTCTCACTTTCTATCAGACTGGAATGAGCAAACACATTAGAAAACATATCATCGAACAGAGAATACAAAGCAGCCTCTAAGCACTCATAACACCAATAAGAAGAGAGAAGTGGTGAAACAATTAAGTTGAAGCTTGACAGTCTAAATCAACTTTATTTACAATCGTACCCACTCAGAGTTTCAGGAGAGATGCTTGAAGAGCGAATGGAGAGTCAATGAGCACACATTCCATAAAAAACATGCAAAACTAGCTCTAGATCACCAATGGGTATGGAGAACAAACCATGACAGATATCCCTGATTTCAATTCGTCTACAGAAAAAAGAGCTCGGTTTGGAAAAGTCTTTTCAACAAGAGTAGAAAAGCTGATTGAGGATCTCCAAGCAATGGCAAAGACTGCAAATTTAGAAATTTACGAATTTGACGACGAATTGGTCAAAAAACTATTCATAGAACTAGCCAAACGCTTTAGAGCCACAGCACATCGTTTCGGAATTGAATTCGAGATTAGTATTGACGGAGAATCAATAGAATAGGCGAAGAATTCAATAAAAGCCTGCCTCTTGTTGCACTCAAGAATCATCCAAAGCCAAAGACAGTGGATACATAAAGCCTATAGACCAACTATCAATTGCGAATTAGTTGTATTCACCAGGCGTTTCTTGCTTAGAGACTGTAACGCGTCCAACTTTTTTTCCCGATTGTCGTAGCAACTCATCTCCGGAAAACTCATAACCTAAATTGGCAGCAATTTTCGCCACATCGTCAGCTGTCGAAGCCGAAAGAACCGTGGATTTCAAGGCCTCATCGTCTTGCATCTTGACGAGAAATGCCCTGAGTTGATCAAGAGCCATAGGGGAAAACCTTATTACGCCAGGCGAGCACGCCATGGAAAAATGATAAAAAGGCAAGTCAGTGACAGGCCGAAGAGCGACAACACCAACAAGACCCAATACTAAAGAAAAAATTAAGCCGAATTGATTTTCATGAAGGAAAGGTGCCCCTATTGAAATAGTATCTTACTTTCAACACATTCAAAGATGCGTTGGACATGAATTCTCTCGACAATGCACCGTCCTGTTTCATGCATTGGTGCGTGCAGAAGGTTACATCCAGTCTCTATTCAGTTTCCGCAACGACCAATGGGGTTCATTACGATCACGTTGGTAACTTCCGGTCCGTGAGCGAAGCCCATATCGCTGGACGGCGCTATGCAGCCACACAATCTCATCATCACCATAAGTGGGCTTAGA
The DNA here is from genome assembly GCF_047302735.1 of Synechococcus sp. Cu2B8-bc1011. Lineage (NCBI taxonomy): Bacteria > Bacillati > Cyanobacteriota > Cyanophyceae > Synechococcales > Synechococcaceae > Synechococcus > Synechococcus sp. Cu2B8-bc1011. The sequence continues at coordinate 1,375,794 of NZ_CP138915.1, read as the reverse complement.
AGAATAGAAAACAGTCACGCTATTCGCATGATTGACAAAGACCAATTATTGAAGGCTATATACATAGAATCGTCAAAGAGCAGTTGTGAGCAAGAGAAAGACTTACATTGACCTCGAAAGCATTCCAACGTCTTCTTTCATCAATCATCGATTGGACCAAGCCTGTGTCGCCTACGCTTCAAGGCTTTGCGTAACCATGGCACAACAATGAAATCCATGATCGCAAAGCTAACGAGACAAGGCAGAAATCCCTTCCCAATCAATTGACAGATAAGTCTTGATCCGTCAATTTGACAAATCACTAACTCTGCAAACCAATAGATCGCGATCTTAATCAGAAAGCTTCTAAGCGGTGACAACAAAGCGGCATGCTGTGAAGCCATCATGCATTAAGAATTCATATCACGCTAACGCGTTAAGGGAGACTTGATGGGGAAGACAAGGAGATGAGTATCACCAGAAACGACTTGAATCGCGGAGATTGTTCACACCATCAAGCTAGTCAACGAATAACGAAAGATGGCGATCATCAACTTCAATCATTTCCTCCTCATCTTGATGGAACCAGCATCCATACATCAGATTGATGATCCGACTGACGTCAAGATCACGGTCTGCAACCTCCTGCCAGAGTCGTCGAGATAACTCCCGATCATCCAACTTGAACTGCGCTTGGACCAGGCTCCTGGTGATTGAAAAATAGGTCTGACGGTCATTTCGCGAACGACATTCAGAGGCAGCACCAACGGACATCAGTAAAGACTGAGTCTGAGAACCGGAAATCGCAGCTTTGGTCATGAAGATTCTCCAAATTTCGAAGATGCAGGCAGGCAGCACGCCTAGTGGAAACGACCGCCAGACTCACCCGTTGATACCAGTTATGTGCCTGTTGACAGGGACATAACGTCAGATGGCTTGACTGAAGACCCAGGTGGAGTGTCGTCTTTCGAAGCGCCTCCGATCTGACTTCCTATAGTTTGTGTCAATCACTACCTACTGGCATCGGTGTAATAGCTCATTGCCAAATCAGCAAAACCATCCAAGGTTGAAGCCTGTGATAGCGGTGGTTCTGATGCCAACCGATCAACACCCGTCAGCAATCTCCGCAAGAATCCATGAATGACCACGAGCAACTCCTTGAGGGATTAAAAAAAGTACTGAACATCGCCAAAGCCAATGGCAACAAGCTGTTCATCGAAAATATCGAACGAGATATAAAAGCCCTCGAAGCAGGTGAAGAATCTCCAATCATCAAAGAGTATCTAACCCCAGAGGAGAGGATATCGAACGACTACAAAGACTAAACCCTAAAAATACACAGGGCAATAAAATACACGTAATAGCCTAAGCTTTAGCCTTGCAATCTAATGCTATCAACATCAACCGAGGATCAACATCATTACTGCCTTGGCTTTTTACTAATATCGCCAAAATCATCATCGTTAGGTTGTAAAAACTGCCAGACCACAGGAATTGTCAAAACAATCACGAGGCCAATGGTCGCAAGAATAGCGACTGTGTAATCTCCCAAAATTGAATGCCCGTGGGGTCAGAGCATAAAGGGTCTTACGCGTGATCACAACGCCTAGAACCTCTCAAGGGTCAAGGCCAAACGCCCATGGGGATCAAGGTCGGACTGGCTGCGACTGAGGGGAAGGAACTTGGCGGTTGCGAGGATCCTGGTCATTTCTCCAGGGAGTGAACATCACAAAATTTCCAAGCACAAGACCAGCCGTAATGATCAAGGCAGCAACCTGCTCAACTTTCTCAATACGCATGCAACGACCTTGATATTTGAGCTGTCATCAACGACTTGCCGATGAGTCTTCACTGAAATTGACCACAAGGTCACCATCTCCATCGCGTTCAATGACAAAGCGAAACCCATTCACGAAGCCAGACCACTCCCCTTCTTCAGGCTCTGCACTCTCTCCCGACTGCTCCGATACCTTGGCTTCAAACAATGTGAAAAACACGTGTGCTGCCACCTCAGCAGCTTGAACAGTATCCATATCGTCAAGATCATGGGCGGCCACCGAGCAGCCCTCCAACAGCTCTGGATCAATCACGATTCCCTCTCCCAAATCAGAGATCAACGCTTTAAGAGCATCGTCCTGCATCGCGGCCATCACAAAGTGTTCCATCAAACTCGTCACCAGGACGTTGGTCAAGGCCGCAAGGCTCCACCCAGTGCAATTAGCATCAAGCCCATATTGATGGAGAGAGAATGCGTTTCGTCTACTTCAGTGTGCTGTTTGCGACCGCGTATTGGTTTTTGGTTTCTCTCGTGCGCTTGATTCTTGCCAAACGCAACGTCAACGTGATCATTGAGACACCTGAAAGGAGTGCAAACGTGAATGCACTCGAGCGAGCATGGGCAGCAGAGACACCAGAAGCGGAAGAAGAGGATTAGGGATGAATCTTCAATCTTGCATTCAATCCACTCGCACACAATCAGAATACATTAAACATAACCAAGAAGCTTAATATTGTCCATTCAAAGACGTATGCATTTCCAAATCTAGAACCACTTACCAAGATGTGTATCAATACATTGACTGACCTAATCACAGCTCAAAGCAGTCGGATTCGTCTCTTCAGCTCGTTGCACACTTAGCGACGCACCAAGATGACAATCAGGCACCCACCTTTTGCCTGCAGAATTCCGCCAAGATGAATTAAGTTACTGGATTAGCTGAGACCATCAAACGACGCTGTTCTCCATAGCCTCGCTTTGAATGATGATGACAAATTTGTCTCAAGTCTGAAGGGTGTCTGTGAAACTATACATTACTTGAATCATTTCGCCATGCAGGAATGGACTGACGAGTTCATCACCAATGCTCAGCATGAGCTGGTCAGCATGGTTAAAGACTGGAAATACGACTATGGCGCTAATGACAAGGCATGTTCAGCAATGCTTTTATGGATGGTTTTAAAACTCAATCCAGAAGCTGAAATTGACTCGACGATGCTTAAGCCCTTTGATCACGGCTAATGCTGTTGACTCATTCGTTAATCCAAGAGGCAGCTGGCATTGATCAATAAGCATCAAAGCAATGACCCTGCCGTCAAAGCATGCAGCGCTGAATAATCAGCTGCATCCAAAGGAGTGCCTTCCGCGCGAGTTAAGAGCTCCACCAAGCCCGCGAGGGCCTCAGCATTCAGGCCAGCCAGGCCAGCCTCACGCACAAACAGCTGCAAATCTTTGCGCATCAGCGCCGTACTGAAATTGGGATTGGTGAAATCATGAGTCAGCATCCGCTCGAGCTTCTTATCGACGGTGGGCGCGTAGAGAGCAGAAGGCCGAAGCACCTCCATAAAACTCTCAACCTCTAAACCAGAGGCCTGAACCAATCGCAACGCCAGGGAATAGCCGTGGGTGAGGCTGGCAATGAGCTGGTTCAGTGCCAGCTTGCTGGCGGCTGCACTTCCTGTGGCCCCCATCCACTTCGGGGCCTCAGACAGCAGGCGGAGCAAGGGCAACTGCTGTTGAAACACTTCAGCGCTACCTCCTGCCATCACCAACAACGTGCCTTTCAGTGCCTCTGGTTTGCTGCCCAAAACTGGAGCTTCCAGATAGACACCCTGCTGCGCTTGCACCTGCAGCTCCAGCTGCCTCGATTCGCTGATACCCATCGTGCCCATTGGTAGGCAGCAGACGGCATCGAGATCACCCAGCTGAGCAATCACCTCTGCACTCACAGGCCCATCGCGCAGCACAGTGATCACCGCTTGACAGCCCTTCGCTGCCCCAGCGAGGTTTTCAATCAACGCAGCCCCCTGCTTTAAGAGCGGCTCACATTTCTCTGCGCTGCGGTTCCAGACCCTCAAGGTCACCCCCCGGTGAAGCAAGCGGCAACCGATCGCCTCACCGAGCAAACCGGTCCCGAGCAATGCAATGGTGGTCATCGAATCGAGAACCGTCGAATTTGCTGATCATCACCCAGCCAGGGCTGGTGGTTTGGGTGATCTCTCAGTTCAAGAAATAAGATTTAGCCTCAGAGAGTCCATCACTGGTTTTAAATAGTTTCCCTTCTTCAAGTCCTTGAGAAAGCAAAGCAACTGTACTTTGATTCTTTGCATAAAGTATTTTCGCAGAGATTCTCTCAACTTCGATCACTCACTACCTTTTTAGATCAATTCAGATAGCAACAGATACACCTAACCATCCACGCCAACGCCTGAAAACCCACCGACGATCCATTCCTCCTCGATCTCATAGAACGACAAAAACCATTCCTTCTTCCACTCTTCTGGGATGGCAAGGCTCCAGAACTTTGGTACAAGAAGACAAGTTACAAGGTGACCAGTATGCCGAGTGACCTGCCCTGTCTCTTCCATGTGCGGTTGATCTGCTGAGTCGGGAAGCAAGTGACGACATTGGGGCAGGACAACGAATTGAAAGAGGCGTTCCCTATCTCCACCACTCTTGATGTCAGCGGTAGCAGCAGCCGAGAAGTCCTTCCAAAACTGGGTATTGATGTACTCGAGGACTATTTCTTTACTCCATCGAGCTTCGCTATTGAAGTGATCAAGGCAATCACCACTGTCCTCCAAGTATCCGCAAACAATGCTGAACAACTCAACCTTTTGGTGTTCGGTAAGAGCATCCACAAATTCGCGCTGCAAGTGGAAGGTCATTCAGGGGTCAAGACATCCAAGTCATTGTGGTCAATGACCCAACCGGCATTGAGTGCGCGCATGATGTCGAGCTGTTTAGAGCATCACCCATAACCGTAATACTGGCGAATGTCAGCTAAGCACCGGCCACCATCCGGCCACTGCACAGATGCAGCCTCAACACTTGGGTGAACAACGCTTCCGTCCGCCTATTTCTGCATTCTCTCCCAGGGTTCAATGGCGTTGCGATGAAGCATCCATCTGCCGAGGCGCTGACCATTGCCAGACAGTGACCACAGTTCGACTCAAACCCACAACGCATGAGCAGTCGCCTGTGGCTTCTGAAACGACACCTCACTTTTTCAGCTGAAACCTAATGTTGCGAATGCGATTAGGGGGCCTAAACCCAAGTCGTTGCCAAGACAACTTGGGCAGGCTAAAAGCACACATCATTAGCTTGTACTAGCCCCATTTCTTTTCACTGAGGAATGACACTTTTGGGGCGATCCTGGTAGTCGGTGACATCAATTCATGATCGTCAATGTAGAGAGGATAGAAACTGATTGATCAACACCATTGGGGCTTCTCGCTACATTGAAACCGTTGCCTCAAAGATATCAAGTGAACAGCGCCAACAGCGCCCCTAGCCCTTCCCTCAAAACCTTTGCATGACTCTCAGCCTTGAATTGACGACTCATCTCTACCAATGAAATATCTTTCCACTCTCTTCACTCTGGCCCTTGCGGTGTCTCCTGCTAGAGCCGATGACTTTCTTTATTTAGAGTGTGAAAACACCACGAGAGCGATTTTCACTGAAATAAAAACCCAGAAAATCATCAAAGAGAGAACCAAAGATGAGACATTAACGCTGAAGATCGACCTTAGCAATAAGAAATTCACCACCTACAAAGACAGTCAATGGGATGAGATGGAAATTAAAGATCAGAAGCTAAAAGCTACCATCAACAAAGACGAAAATGGTTTATCGGTAAATGGCAACCTAGAAATAGAAATCGATCCAGTAGGGAAACTAGCATCAAAGATTAACTTTATTGCATGGGCTATCGCAACCGAGATAGAAATGAGTGGCGACTGCTATTCAATAGACGAGTCGGCGTTTAATGCCGCCAGGCAAAAAGCCAAATAACCTTTGCAATCTCCGTCATCCAGAATCAGTTAGAGCTTTTATTAGGGATCGACCACTTGCCTTTCAAGCCGATCAATTGCGATTGTGCGCCAAGGGTTGAAGAGGTCAGTGCAGATGTCACCGTCTAGGCCCATGGCAACACCAGCGGTTAGACATTCTCAGCATCTGCAATCATGATGAGCATGATTAGTGATGGTGGCCGTGACTGTGATCATGACCGCTATGGTCGTCATCAGGCCCTTCATTGTCCTCTTCACAAGGCATCCAAACTCCCTCCCATTCATAGGCACCTACACAACCAAGTTTTGCGGCTTTCTTTAGTGCCTCTGCTTTCGTATTTGATCCCAAGTCGTTTGCGATAATAGGAGAGGAAGTCATCACTCCTATCAATGCACAAAAAGCGGTCATTAAAAGGCAGATATGGGTTCGCATCATTAGCGTTACACCTTAACTACACAAAATACTACTCGGCAATTCTTTTTCAGCTGGCGCGGGCTCGGGCAGGAATCAGTTCTGTCTGATCGGTAACACTCACTACTTTGAGCCGCTGGTATAAGAAATTTTTAGTTGAACTCAATGCAGCACTACTTGATCATCTGGAATTTCCCAACAGTTGAAGGGTCCTGGGATGCCTGCACTCCATTTGCTGAATACATCAACGCTGGCGGCGCTGGAGATTGCTTCGAGGGCTTTGAACTCAAATATCGAGTCTGTGAGCCCATCGGTGGAACAGGAATGGCGATTGCGGTTGCAAGCGACATCGGCAAGGTATGGACCCATCTCGCTCCTTGGATCAAGGGCTTTGGCCTCGAGTTCGAAGTAACGCCGGTTGTTTCTGACGCTGAGTTCGCGGCCATGTGGCCTGGAGTTCAAGCCGCTGCATCGACAGACTGACCAAACTGACAAGCCCTTCACCTGGCCTTGCTCAGGAACTCCTCTTCTGCAACAGCCGCATTAGAGGAGGGGTCTTATTAAAGAGTTCAAGTGAGCAGTAGCAAGTAAGACGCTGATCCGCGACTTTTTCAAGACACAGGAGAGTTCCCGGGGAGGTTAGTAAGCCTTGAATCGCTCCCAGGCCCACCAAAGCAGGAAGCAGCAGCGGTCCTTAACCTTCTCGACTTCGCCAGCTCGCTCCTTGTTCCTTTTGGCGTTTGTGCCGTTTTGCTTTCAAGGTGATCGACAAATGGCGTTAGATCGGGTGACTCAAGAGTTTCGATCCCCGCCAAGAGATTTTTTAAATGCGGAGAGGAATGCTTAAAACAGTGGCCACCCACTAACAACCCTTGAGAGTCAGATGACCCTGGCGCTGCTTCAAGAGCTACTGATGTCACGGAGGGCAAAGGACCCACCACGTCGAATCAGTTGACGACACTTTGTTGGGCTTGGCCCTAGCCATTTAAAAGATCCTATGATGAATACATTCACCTCTACAAGAAAAACCCCGCTCGTAGCGGGGCTGTAATGTCATTCGTTGCTTGACTCTGACGTTGACATCGTCACCACCAGGACCTGCACTACTGGTTCATGCGTGAGTTCCTTCTGAACAGTCTAGTCCTCCCAAGAATCATTGGAAAAACTCGACGCTGTTCTTGCCAAGGCTGGTCCAATTTGTTCGGGATTTGATTTCCAACAATTCTTGAGTTTTACCCAAACCTTCTTCATCATTGAAATGACGCAATCAGAGACTTAATCCATAGATAGTTACAAAGTCATCTTGAAACGGAGAAGTTTTCAGCAGCTTCGTGATGCCCAGTTCATTTTGCCAATCGATGATCGATCTTTCCCAGCCATCTTCCCAACGAGGCGAGAAAAGTTCAGGCAACTTCTGACCAACAGCGATACCAAAACCGATACCATCCCAAATCAATCGACGTTCACTGGGTGCATAGGCACCACGCAGCATCCATGAAGACAGAATTCCAATGTCATAAGGCATCGACCCAGTACTCGCATAAAACGCCGTTGCAGCAGCTTCACCTGCAACTGTGATCGGCAGACCAAGAATCGTATGGTGAATTTCATGCAAACGTGCGGATCTACTAATCACGAAATCCAGATCCTCCTGAGATTCTGGTACTTGAGATTGATTCACTAAAAAAGAAAGTCCAAGATTCTGCAATCGCCGTTGTACGCACCATCCAAGGCTCCCTTTCGGCATGGCGGACATTTGGTCAAGATCTGGCCATAATGATGAAGGTCGATTGGCAAGCAAATTCTGAACCTTTGGAGTAGCCAGAATCCTTTGCATACACTCTTGCTGTAGTTTAGTATTTCCTGGAATACCAAAATATCGACCGTGTTGGAATACTTTTTCAGGTTGCTTTGCTGTCTGCATAATAGAAACTCCTAACTTTGTAGCACCTTTAGAAAATGATGACCGCACGTAGTGCTGTTGTTCTGACATCAGGCCATGAAGACTTCTACGTAAAGATTAGGCGTAAGATCCTGGATCCACCTCCCTCTATCGGGGGGCTCATTACCAACTTCTATCCCTCTTTTGGGGGACGTGGGGGTACAAAGAAATAACAACCACAAACTCGTGGCGGGATATTCATTGCCTAATTGACGTTGTGAGCAAGGTCACAGCAACATTTGACGCCGGTCATCGCTTCAGCCATTGATTCAGGAGATGGTGTGTTCGTCAGAGGGAAACACCCAAAGACACAAACCACCCAACCTTCCAATCATGATTGACACCGAAACGTCTGCCGATCTGGGTTTTGCCCATGCGAAGCAATCAGCGAAAGACATTCAAGACACAGATTTACTTTTCACTGCTTACGGATTTGAAGCAGATTGTTCTTGTGTCCAATCTCCAAGTTTAGGGTCCTCAGTGCTTGATCACCCTCTGGGAAGCTACACAGAAAACCTCAAGAAGGATTCAATCGATCAATTGCAGGTCAAAGTGTTTGAACATCTTCAGGAACGAGAAGACTTTGCTAGGTTCCATAATCAGGTCGGCGATTGTTTTGATGGGCTGCATGGGTCAGAAGCACTTAACCAGATCCCTGGATTTTCAAATGCTACCGAGCATGGGCCCGACGATGTCCAATCATCGCTTAAAAGTGAACAAGATATTTTTGACTTTCTGAATCGATCTCCTTCTGGTCAAATTCAAGGTTCAGGAACCAAAGAAACATCAGGTTTTTCTGGTGTGAGTCTTTCCGGGAGTGATTCAGTGACTGGAATCGGCAATAATCAAGGATCCTCCGAATCAGACCTTTGGGGAAGAATTGAAGGTTCAATTGCCGGTGAATACAACACAAGTCCTACGGGAATTACAGATGCGCCAACAAGTTGGCAAGGTATAGTAATTAGTTACCTCGCTGGCGCTTTAGGACTCAAAGCTGGTGCAGACGTCTCCGTTGTTCCTTACGTCGATGCATTGGTTCATTACAATCAGATGGAAGAAGATAGAGCTGATTTAATGCGTGGATCAGACAATGCACCACAAAATCAAAATAATAACAATTGCCCAACCGATCCGGATGATGAAAGCGGCATCTACACAGGACCACGAACCAATCCAATCGATTTGAGCCAAGGTGATCTGGGCCAAGGCAACCCTGAAGATGGTTCATTCGGCCCTGAATTCACTGTTCCATGGCATTCATATGAAAGTGATCGCCCAACTCTTTTAGATATCACTGGTCAACCATCTGAAAGAGATGCAAGTAATCAAAAAGGTGAAAGCCGCGGATTCACGATTGATCCTGTTATCAACCCTATTCCCGATGGAGTATAGATTACACGAAGACGCCACCAATTGTTAATACATAGGGGCATGTCTTTAACCGACTCAAAGCCTTGGCTGGGTGTCCTTTTTAACAATCGGAGTTTATCCGATGATTTAATAGCCAACAAGGTCTTAGGTGAATTTGACTTTTAAAACCCGCCACGAGCGGGTTTTTTTTAATGAGACCTCAAGATTTTGCATCGATGGAGTCAAACGAATGCGCATCAAGAACAGCCTGAGAGAGTAAGTGTCTGATGATTCAAAGGTCACGGTCAGCGTGAGCGATCGTGACCAGGGGATACCCACAGATCAACTCGACAACAATATGAACGCTTCACCCACGCCAAGGGGGTTGTCTTGCCTAGTGGCGAAAGCAGCACGGGCCTTAGGCTTTCAATCGTGAAGACACTGATGAAAACAATGGGCTGAACGGTTAGTGTTCGCTCAACAGTCGGCGAAGGCAGCATCTTTAGGCTGCAATTGCCTTTATTGGATCAGTCCTGATGGAGCCACATTCAGACCAAAGACACGTAGACACTACAACTTCTCGATAATATTCAACAAAAACACAATGATACTAAGCTGATGAAGTTGGCAAATCACTTCGATGGGTTAGCCCTCTTATATTTCTCAACAGCTAGACCGATGCAGTTCTCAGCTGACAGATCACGGTAAGTATTCTGAGCAAAAGATGCATTACATTCCTGCTGAATATTACTAAGAACTTCAGGCGGGATTGAATTGTCCGCAAGTGCAGTGCTAGCACCCATTAGGCTGCTTACTATCAATAATGCGATGGATCTCGTAATCATCTGGTAACCTTAAAGCCTAATGCTAATTACAGGCATCAATGCAGTCAAACCGTGTCATTGCGGTAGTAACAAATGCTATCCATTTGCTGGGTTATCGGCTGTGTACGGAGACACCTTTAATAGACTATATGCATTATTTAAAGGGGCACCCTTTGAATCGCGCTTGAACAACTTTAACTGCATCCTCTACTGCCAATCTTGGCATATCATCTTTACCTCCCTTCATAAAACCCTCACCAAATTGCTCAGCTGTTGACTTAGATATGATTCCTTCTTTCAGCAGAGAGCAAATTGATGCTCCAGATCCAGAGACAAAGCCATACCAAAAACTAAAATTATCAAGTTTATCTTCAGAATGTACAGGGATGCCGATGCTCAGCAGAGTTAATGATCCAATTGATGTTGCAAGTAGTCGTCTCATGATTTCTTGCAACATCTTGAATTGTTGTTGAGAGATTCAGCTTAGCAGAAGATTTTAATCGCAACTCTCAAGTGCTAGGAACAAGGATTGAAGCTTCTATCAGTTCATCTGTAAGACGGACAATCAAGCTCCATCAGCAACGTATGAAAACAAGCAGGGCACACATAGCTGGCTTGGGTTTTTCCTGCTTCATTGCTCCCACCAAACAGGCTCGAAAACCCAACCATCATTAGTTAATAACCAGCTCAACTGAAAGCGCATGGTTCTTCTCTGACCAATCCGGTGAACGTCCTAACGCCTCCACGCCACTGTCTGTGACTGCGGTGCCTGTCACCCAATCAACTGGCAATCTCGTCAAACGACATTGATGTGGCAGCAGCCCGTTGCGCCATCACAACATGCTCATTCATTTTGACGAGCAACTACCGCTTGCCAGCTCGCCTTGGGACGCCTGTACGGCAACTTCGAATGCTTCGACATTTTGGGCATCGAGACATGGATCAACCATGCTGAAGATCGGTTGGCAGGGATGAAACGGCCCACTTCAACAGGCTCTCTGAGACCCTGTGAGCAAACTCACAACAGCTTCTGATCAAGGACATCGAATGATCTGCTGAATCCAGAGAGGGTGAGTTCACCGGAGGCGAGAGCTTCCACCGCATCTCTGACGATGAATCGTCGTACCGACAATCCCTTTGATCTTGATCTGCTAACGGGCATATCCACCTCCAGCCCCGACGACGGCGGTTCCACTGCTCCAGGGAGACCATTCCATCCAGGTGGCCATGGGGATCTCACTCTTTACCAACCCCCTGGAGGAGGTTCCCTTGATCCAGTTCCGGGTGATGAAAATCCTCAGAATCCAGATATTCCAGATAGCAGCAATCCATATCCGCCAGAGCCTGCACCTCTCATTGACGACGATCGTCTATGGATGTACAGCGCTGTTGTAACACTCGCTCCTGAAGAAAGCTTCGGAAGTACAACAGCAGACGCGTATGGTCTCAGCGGAAGCATCACTCCTATAGCCGTTGAGTCATCATTATCAACCTCTACTGAGTTCTTATAAGTCGTCGATTGCAGACTAACTCAATCATCAATCCCCACCACTGTCTTTGTTATCAATAATTGAGTCATTGCAAGCATGAATCAAGAGCGACTCGCAATTGCATTCTGATCAACGATCGCTGCAGGAATCCAAGAGTCAAAAGGTCGTCAGAAGAAGTCGACGACCTTTTGACTGTAGAAATCGAAGCTCTGCCTATGAAGGCACCAGAACATCGCTCAAAAGCAAGGGGATTCAGTGGCAGAGTCCCTGCTCAATGTTCCATGGGTTCAGCATTAAAGGCGACTTTGAAGCAATTGATTATCCAATGCAAAAGATGATTAATGCAGTACAGCGAGACATGAGCATTCTACAGGACTCAAAAGACAAACTTCTAATCCTCTTCCCAAGTAATCGTGCAACGGTATGAATAATTAAAACCGCCAGTTTGTATTTCCTTACATGACGTATCTATAACTGTAGAGCCTTGCGGAACCTTTGACTTTAAGAGGTTAAGCGTGATCTCCTCACTCACTCCACTCCTTGTAAGCGAGCGAGTATTGGCTTGAGCTTGCACTCCAAAGAGACATAATCCAGCAATTAATCCGAGACAGGCTTTCATCGCAATCGATAAGGACAACTTCTATCTAAGCTAGTTAAAGCGATGGTGCATCGGCATCTTCAAGAGTGTTTAGAATAAAAAAGTGATCTCTGCCAGCTTGTCAGACGTCCCAACACTCCGGATCCAAGAGTAGTACTGGTTGTGAAGCGATGAGAGCACTCTACTCAGCATTCTCTTTCTTCCCTTTTGAACCAGATGCTGGATGTGAATAGCGGGGAAGGGATTTAGCCGCTGAGGTGGAATCGGAATGGATAGTGCCTTTACTGACTGAAGAAGAGAAACACAGGGTGATGGCTTGGCAACTGGATGCAATCTTATGGTTACTGTGAATTGGGCGGAAATAAGCCAACAGCTCAAAAGGTGTTCCTTCAATCTCTCATACAGTTTTCAATACGGGTCCCTACTTTCGCTGCTAGTGAATATATCGAAGTGCTAGCTGTCACCAATAATGTATGCCAGTCAGTTCCACCCTAATGGGTACCATGACCCATAAAACAGGACACCAGCACAAGCTCCGAATCGGATCAGCTGCTCAAGCAAATTTCGAAACTTGTTCTGCTGATCAATTGAGAAGTGAAAACCCGCCCACCGGAAGGGAATCAGCTCAATCTGGCTAATCAACTAAAAGCAATCTATGTTTGCACTTGGAGCAAATTTTTGAAAAATCTCGCACCAACTTACGTGAGGACTTTTCATTTGAAAATTCTCGTTTGGATCACAAGGACCTGCCCCATATTGACCATACTTAGCTTGACAACTATCGTGAGCTGGTCGTTTAGCGAAGGCGTTTGATTGATTGATCACGACTGCACTCGAAGCAATTAGGCTGGAAGCGGCAACAAGAAGAGTTGTACTGAAGAGTTTTGAAGTCATTGTTTTGAGGTGTGAGTGAGACTGAATGAGCGATTAGGCTCTTCCCAATAACTATCAATGATTGACTCTTGAGCTGTTGTGATACAAATCAAGAACTCAAGTGATTTTACTCACAGGGTTTTAGACTATTGCTAGTGTTAGCGAAGTAGCTCTTAAAAGCTAGGTAACAAGTTCTATCTGTCCCTTTGTGGGTGAAAGACTAACAATGCTTGACTATTCACCAACTCTCATACACACTGAATCAACATGTGGGCTCTCTTTCTAGTTGGCTGCCTTGCAGTGCTCGCCGTAGGCGTTCAGATTGTGAATACTCAACTGAGTGAAGACACTGGAGGAGTCGTTGAACGACCTGAATCTTCCAGTTCCAAGAGGTCAGAGGAGAAAAAATAAACGCGTAGACGTACAAGTAGGCAAGGTCTACGCGTTTCATTGTGAATGCTTTTGAGGTATCGGGATAGCTCCAAGCCATCTCTCCGTATCTCACTAACTTGCAGTTCGGGGTTGATTAATAGTGATAACAGACGAAAGCCCTTGCTTACCGATTTAAAATTGATACGAGGACAACTCTCTCTGAAAAGAGTGTGTCCTCTTGATTCAGCTGCTTGAGCTGAGGGACAAAGCAGCATTCATCCGCTTTTCTTCTCTTAAGAGGAAATCAGCCCACATACCAACTAAGAAGCTCAGGGTATTCAGTGCACGAACCTGCTCCTTTGAACCAGGACTCGTGTACTTGAAATCCATAAACATCTGATCAGAGACGCGAAGCTGCTCCTTACAACGGCTGTCGATTGACATGTTTCAGTCCTCAGCTGGCACCGAATATTCCGAAAGTGATCTGGCTCACGATTCCATGGCCCGTAATGGCTTCTGTCATAACCCCGATGACAAAGCCGAGCATCGCAGCACGACCATTCAGAAGCTCCGTCTTTTGAAAGCGCTCAGAACGGATTTGCGCAGCAGCGGCTTCCTGAAACCAACTGTCGGTTGAGGTCGAAGACGTCATCATGCTCGAATCGGATGACGAAATGTTACACCCTATTGTAACGAGATGTAAAGGGCTCTCTGTCCGGGCGGGCTGATCAGCGACTCCATCCCTCTCATGGCTTCCTGAGCTCACGCCTCCTTACGGAGGCCCTTTTTCTTGGTGTCCTTGTGCACCTACGAAAGGCAAGCCAACAACAGGTGCAGTACCCACAAGTAGTAGCTCAATGGTGAAGGGCCGTTGACTCTCAAGCAAATGGCTGCACGTCTAGGCCTCCATCGAATGACACTGACGAGACGCTTAACGCGTGGTTGAGGGCTCAGTCGGCTCACTCATGTTGGACATCTGTCTTCACCAGCAGGCGTTGCTCGGGATAATCCCATGCACTTATGCTTATCTCTCGTCACGGCTCGTACAAATTGAAGATCAGCAGCAACTCTGGGTAAAAAAGTAATACCTAAAACAGTTAACTCCCGACAAGAAGCCGTGGCTTTTCGTGACCACTTCGAACAACAACGTATGGAAGTCGAAGGCGTCTGACTTATTTAATTTGAACTTTCCCCCATTTGGGTAATGATTGCCGAGTTTTGTGTCTCCCTTTCGGGGGTGAATGAGCAATTAATCCTTATCGCGCCCAAGGACATTGGTGGGCGTACTTCCAATCAATCTCTGCATGGGCAGCAGCCACCAGTTGCTGTTGCACGTTTGAGCCATTCACGAATAGCTCAGCCACCGTGCGGCCATACCGGCCAGTGCTGATGCGCCGGATGACGACATTGCGCCCAACCACCAAGTTCCGTAGATAGTCCCTGGCTGCTTTTGCAGGGACTGGATCAGCACGTTTGCCTCTCAGTTCTGGAGTGTCAATGCAGGCAAGCCTGATCTTTTCTCCTCTACTTGTAAGGCAAGTATCACCGTCGTAGCAGGAGGCGATGAAGACAGAGGCAATGGCAGCTAGGAGCATCAGCTGACTATGCAGTCATGAGTTTCAGCTTTGATGGATGCGATTAGGCAAAAGAAAACCCCGCCAAAGGCAGGGTTTCTCGGCTTCTCGTTGGGCGTGTTTCCTAGTTTCCACTCCGTGAAGAAGCCCTCCTCACAACTCAATAATGCCTCAGAAAACCCGCTGAGCAAGTCCCTTCGTATCAGTTGATTGACTGATCTGTGGAATCTTCTCAGGATGTGCTCTGCCAACTCCTCACAAGTTTGGCTCCTTACACCCCCCAAAGAAGGCTGAGTCGCCTTCTTTTTTTATGCCATGGCTCGCCCCATTTCAAGAGCCCAGCCTGCGGTACTTTCACAAGCAAGAGTTGAGTTGAAGAACATGAAGGCCTGATGTTTCAGGCTTGCCCGATGCGCAATCAGCGGTATAAAGCGCCCATTGACACGATGTGATGTTCGTAACAGTTTTCGGTCAAAAAGGTGGTGTCGCCAAAACCTGCACCAGTGTTCATTTGGCGGCGATTTGGTCGACTCAATACCAATCAGTGGTGTTGGTTGATGCCGACCGCAATCGTTCGGCCAGTGCCTATGGGGCCCGCGGGTTATTGAACTTTGAGGTGGCCCCGATCGAGGCGGCGGCCAAGGCCACGCGTTATGCCGAGGTGGTGGTCACCGATGGCCAAGCCAGCAGCAGCCAAGAGGAAATTAAAAATCTAGTGGATGGCGCTGATGTAATTATTCTTCCCACTGCTGCCCAGACGCGCTCGTTGGAATTGACTTTGGAGATGGCCGAACATCTCAAGCAATTCAATGTTCCTTTTGCTGTCTTGCTTGTGAAGGTGGACTCGCGCAAGGCCAAGGCTGCGCGGGAGATTCGTCAGGCGCTTGATGCCGCAGGGATTTCAGTTCTGCGTGCGCAAATCCCCCTGCTCTCTGCTTTTGAAAAAGCAGAGAATGCTGGCGTCACCGTGGATCAAGCGGTTTCTGCGGCGGGCAAATCTGATCCTCGCCGCATGATCGGTTGGCATGCCTACACCAAGGCTTGTGAGGAGATTGCCGAGCTTGCCCCCAAACGTGGTGAGGTGATTCCGATTCACCCCATCGGCTGGGATACCACGCCATTGGAGAAGCGCCAAGTCGCTTAAGTCTTGCCGTGGGTCTGCTTTTGTGATTGCAGCTATCAGTTGGATTGCTGCTAAGTGGTTCTCAACGTAGACGTTTGCTGGATGTTGATTAGGAATAGCCGCGGCTCAACGGATCTTCTGCAGGTTGCTCCACATCTCAATGCCTAGGCGCCTGATCGTCCGCTGCATTGTTCTGGTTGCCCAATGCGTGCTGACAAGCGGTAGTCACTCACCACATTGAACTGAGCAGTTGGGTTTCTGCTTCTGGCTTGATCTGGACAAGCATCCCTTCTTGCCTGTTGACCAGCCAGCCTTCAGCGTTGAGCTTCTCGATGTACGGGAGTCATCAGGCCACCACTGCCAGATCAGAGCAGTTTGGCAAGTTTGCCAATTGGCTGGACAACGACTCACTCGAAACCTTGCTTGCCAAGTTCCTGAAACCGAACCTTCCAGGGCGGCGGTTACGGCTTTCGAGAACCATCTAGCGGTCATAGACCGAAGAGATTCCACTTGGTGGTACTCATGACTAAAACAGTTCTTCAACCCGATCTCACTTCAGAACAAAGCCGCCTTGCACACCTCGTCAAAATTGATTTAGATGAGGCCATCTATGAGGCCGCCGAACAGCATCCCGATGTTTGGCCACGGGGACTGATCACCAGAATCGCCACGGAGCTTGGGGTCACACCGGCCATCGTTCGCCGTGAAAGGACCATTCTTTTGCCAGGAGTCAAGAGCGCACCTGAACACGGTTGGTGACTAGTCAGGCGGGCGGAAACGGTGCCCGCCAAAGTGGTGACTTTGGCCCGGATGGGGAGTGCGCCTTCACCACCGTTTCCTCGACGGTGACTACAGACGTAATCAAGGGATGAAAGGTCAAGCTTTTTTGCGAAGGCTGAGCGGTTCAAACGGTCTTTTTAAAAATTAATAGAAGGTATTGACCTGGTCATGTTATATAAAATCTACAATTTAGTTAAATCCATGTCTTTGAAAAAGCAAAATTAGTTTTCTTTTGTTGCTGTTCAACAACTCTTTTGTCTCTATTAAGTGGTCCTGCCGCTTTTGCAGAGAATCCAGTCAGAAAATGCAAGCCCAGAACAGAACTGGTCATCGCAATGTACTTAGTTCCTGTCAACTGGAAACCGCCAAGCAAAATAGCTCATATAGTACAAAATCAATACTGGGGAGCACCAAGCCCTGTGCCTGCACATATGACGCTAACGGGATTTGCACTGCCATCAAATTCAAAAGCAGAAATAGGCCCAGAGTGCAAAAAACACAATGAGGCCATGACGATAGGCGTAAGAAATTTCAACAATAAAATCAAAAAGCCTTATCACATAGGGTACTCAAATTGGGGCAAACCTCGACTTAGCAAAAGCTATCCCAGCTATGTAGAATATCCACTACTTTGCAAGTCTAACAATTGCTTTTCCTTGTTGAGATCGGCATTACAACTCAACAGCAAATTTATTGGTTTTGTTGAAAACCCAACAAAGCTTCATGTCAGCTTTGACAATCCTTTATCGTATTCAAACGAAAACCAAAAAGCGATTAGAAAGTTTTTGGGAGGTATCAAGTGGAAAGCCTGCAAGGTTGTAGTCAGAGTATCTGGCCACAATGACCGATCATTTCCCGGGAAAGGCTTAGTGAAAGACAAGACTTGTTGACATCCGCTTCATTAGCTCTGAGAGCCATCAATAGCTCTTGCAGGAGTGCTAGGGCCATTCGTTAATGCAAACTGCATCAAGCATCCCCGCTGCAAAATAAAAACCCCGCTCGTGGCGGGGCATTGGTCTTTGTTGTCTTCAGCACTATTTAGAACTAACATCCAGCCTTCCCCAAGGTTCATCACCAGTCAGAGCCACAACACATGGTTGCTTATCAAGCTGATTGATTAAAGGTGTGCGGAACTGATCAACCAAACTCACCATGCTCGAAGCATGCCGATAAACCCTCTTGAGCTGCTCTTTGAAAAGGCCTGCAAGGGACTTCTATAAATGGAGTTAAGGCAATCTTCTGAATGAAAATATTGCACTCGCGCAAAAGGTATAATCCAATCTTTATTCTTTCATTTTCTGTCTGTGCAAAGGCAGAGCCCACCAAATGAATTCGGCCTTTTTGTCCATTGTTGCTTGGCGATAGCAACTTGATGCAGCAATATCTTGACTTTCCAAGCTATAGCTTTCTCTATTTTGCAATTCAGTATATTTGCAGTAGCAATGAGACGTTGATAGATCAACCATCAGCTCTGCAACTTCCCCCCACATGACCATTTCTTTCTCCATGCATTTAGCGTGAAACACAGGATAGCTTGTTGCTGTATTGAATGCTTCTTTATCTGTTCTAGTGTCCTCCATAAAATTTCCGCCAAAGCCTCTAGAAGGAAGACCGTATATTGATACAAGGATCAGGATGAGTAATTTCACATCTTTTTGGATAGGGATGGATGAGGAAAAACCGAATCTATTCTATTAGAATTTACGCCCGTTTTACTTGTCAACCGATTGTTTCCATGGAATCATAATTGTGGATCTAAGCTCATTGATGGGTCTACTTGCGGTTGACTGTTGCCATTGACAGCGCTCCCATCCGCCTGTCTTCTACGTGATCTCCCAGGCTTCGACGACGCCGCAGCTGAGCTCCGCTGCTGCCTACCGGGTTGTTCAGACGTGTTGACAAGCGGTAGTTACTCACCAAAACGAATTATGCATGCTGCGTTGGTGGATCGGGCGTAATCGGGTTGCCGCTGCCAGATCAGCGCAGCTTGGCAAGTTTGCTAATTGGGTTGAGCCCCACTGACTTGAAAGGATGGGTCGACTTGTCGTGAAAGCAGCTCGCAGAAACCAGAGATGCCCCGTTAAAGTTTACAAACTAAATGGCTAGTTTAATGAAAGGATCAAGAAGACTACATCGCCCACTACGACGAAGTGGTGTAAAAGACTACGAAAAATTCTACTCACCAAGCACTGCTACGTCCTCTACTCCATTACCCAAATCAACCAAACAGAAAATCTCAATTGACTTAATCGTTGCTTATGAGGCAACCGAAAGGTTAGCCAAAAATCTTGACGAACTTATGGAAGATTGCGATTTCAGCTCTCATAGACTATGGCGAGAATCCTTGACCTCAAACCGCAATATCCTGTCTAACCTGATAAATACAATCAATAGTATAAAAGAAAGAGTAGATGAAGCGAACCCTTCGCTAAAATGTCCAGATTATTTCACAAAATAAGTTGTCATGAGCAATAAGCCAAGATTCTCCACACCATCTCATTATCCCCCATGATCATGGGCAAACTTCTGCCAGAACACATTTAGGGTTAATACCCTGTGTAAAGGAAATACTCCCTGTTTTGTTATCCTGCTGATCGGCCTTTCCCTGTTCAGCTGCTGGAAGACAAACTTATAGTAGTTGAAGTCGTCAACGAAAAAATTGCCGACTATTGATTGATGGTGCATGGACCTTCGATCACTGGCACAGCTATGTCCAGTCTTTTGACAGTCTCTTCATGCCAAGCCAGGGTGAAGTAAGCCTTGGTGCTATCAGCCATGGCTGGCACGACTAAGTAGCCGGTAAAGCTCAATGGTGTAATCGCCTGCATTGTTCCTGAGGGGCTTGATTTTCTGCCGATAAATGGGAGAGCTCCAGAAGTCAATTGCTGCACACTCTGAAGGGAAATTAATCAACAACGTCACATGGTTTTGGTCTCGGTTTCCTTCAAGAATACGTAGAGGTCGTGGGTCATTTAAGTAATAAGAGCCAGCGTGTTGGTGGAGTCCAGATTCCTTTAGTGCTTGTCCGTAAATTGCCATCTGCTCGCGATCATTGGTTACCCCATCAACCACCATGACCACTGGATCTTGACTACAAACCCCAGAGTTTTCTGATGCCATGGCTGGAACGCCTATGGGGCCAAGAGCCAGTGCTGCGGTGAGAGTGGTGCGAATCATTAGTCCTCCTCAGCAAGGAAGCTACTTGCTGCAATGGTGCTTTTAATAATTCCATTGCCTTCCCAATGCGTTCATTACAGCTCAAATAGGTTTTGAGCCACTTGGCCTTAAACGTCTTTCTCGTAGAGGAAGACATTCAAGATTTCGTAGGCGCTGAAAACCTTCAGCAAGAGGTGACGCCTTAAGCCGTCCGTGATTGCCATTGCTCGTATTTGGGTCTGTTTCATTAGTGAACCGAGTCAGGTTCTGACGGGTTTGCGTTGTTGCTGCGTGTGCAACTCACAAACGGTCATCCTGGAAAACCGTTGGCAACGCTTCTCATCGCCCAACTGAGTCCTCACTTTGGGAAAAGGTCTGCCAGCAAAACCGAAACTGGCCTCTATCGATTGCATTCACGCTTCAAAGACGTGATGGTCCAACTGCGCTTTCGAGTGCTGACGCATTTTGCGCAATCTTTGGTGTGAGGCCGAAATGAAACTTTTCCGTCAACTGCTGGTGGCTCCAGCTGCCTTGGGCCTGTTGGCGCCTGTGGCTGCAAACGCCACTGAGCTCAATATCAACGGTGTCTCTGACTATGCCGCCACCTCTGCATTGAGCAGCCGCGAGCAAGTCACCAGCATCACTCAGTTTTCCGACGTTTACCCAACCGACTGGGCTTATCAGGCTCTGAGCAACCTGATCGAGCGCTACGGCTGTGTGGCCGGTTACCCCAACGGCACCTACCGCGGTAACAGGGCGATGACCCGCTTTGAAGCGGCTGCTCTGTTGAACGCCTGTCTCGACCGCGTTACCGAAGTGACCGACGAGCTCAAGCGCTTGATGAAAGAGTTCGAAAAAGAACTCGCCATCCTCAAGGGCCGTGTTGACGGCTTGGAAGCCCGCGTTGGCGAACTGGAAGCCACTCAGTTCTCCACCACCACCAAACTGAAAGGTCAAGCGACCTTCGTGATCGGTGCCAATAGCTACGGGGGTTCCTCTGCATCGGGCGAATTCCCTGGTAATCAAAATGCTGATCTTGCGGCTGCGCAATCTGGTGCAACCACGTTCAATTACGACATGCGCCTCTTCCTTGACACCAGTTTCACTGGCAAGGATCTGTTGCGCACCATGCTGCGTGCCGGCAACTTCAACACCTCTGCTTTTGGTGGTAACAGTTCCTTTTCGGGTCTGTCCACTCTGGAGACAGCTTTTGAAGAAGGTGCACCTAACAACGTTGTGGTGAACCGCCTTTGGTATCAATTCCCAATCGGTAGCAACTTCACTGCAACGATTGGTGGTCGTGTCCGTCAGGACGACATGCTGGCCGTATGGCCTAGCGCATATCCCTCTGACACTGTTCTCGACTTCTTCACCTATGCCGGTGCACCTCAGACCTACAACCTTCAGCTTGGTGCTGGTGCTGGTTTGAGCTGGGAGTCCAACGACTTCAGCATCAGTGCCAACTACGTGAGTGGCAACGGTGGTAACAGCACTCCTGGTGTTGCTAACACGAACGCCTTACTCAGAAATTCAGATGACTGCGGTGGTATCGCCACAGATTGTGCAGCTTCTAGCGGCACAGTTCAGATTGCCTATGCTC
The DNA here is from genome assembly GCF_047302735.1 of Synechococcus sp. Cu2B8-bc1011. Classification (NCBI taxonomy): domain Bacteria; kingdom Bacillati; phylum Cyanobacteriota; class Cyanophyceae; order Synechococcales; family Synechococcaceae; genus Synechococcus; species Synechococcus sp. Cu2B8-bc1011. Next base: position 1,353,931 of record NZ_CP138915.1, on the reverse strand, counting down.
CTGAAAATTGGGGTTTAGCTGCTGCTTACAACTATGCATCGGGTAATAACGGAGCTGGCATTTATGCCGGAAACGGAACTCCCTCAGCCGTATTCTTCAGCGGCCTGGGTACAACCAACTCCTTTGGTTTGAGTGCATGGTGGACTCCTGAAAATGCAGGTTGGTTCCCCAGCATCAGCACAGGCTGGGGTTACAATTCCATTGAAATTACAAATGCTAATTTTCCCATACCTGGCTCTTCAGGGATTGGTTCATTTAATGGAGCGATCTCCCAATCCTGGTACGTGGGTCTTCAGTGGGCTGATGCCTTCATGAAGGGCAACACCCTTGGCATGGCGGTTGGTCAGCCCACCTTCGTCACCAGCTGGGACAATAATTCCAACATCAATGGCGGAAGCGATTTCGTTGCTGATGGCAACTATGCCTGGGAATGGTGGTACATGTTCCAGGTGACTGACAACATTTCAGTCACTCCCGCCATCTTTTACTTGAGTCGACCATTAGGCTTCGAAACCACAGCATTGAATGAACTCGACCCCGATGGCATATTCAACAACTTTGGTGGACTTGTGAAGACAACCTTCCGCTTCTGATCCTCACTTCTCAAACGGTTTTCTATTTTTTGCCCCCTTTCTTCAGGGGGCTTTTTTATTGGTTTGAAGTTTTTCTGAGTCGAACGCACATGCCGATCGCTTCTGACATCAAAGCGTTGTTGCCCTGAATCGGCGCATCTCCTTCATTGCAGGTCAGCTCGAGGTGAAGGTCCTTGAGTTCAAGGTTGCCTGCATGCCCAATGCCGATAAGTTCCAGCTCCACATCTATGCGGCACTGGCTGAGCAGGAGCGTGAATTCATCAGTCAGCGCACCAAGGCCGGCCTGCAACGTGCAAAGGAGCGAAGTGTGAAGCTCGGCGGTGTTCGCCCTGGCATTGAGAAGGCAAATGTTGCGCTGTTTATTGCCTGGAGTCCACGGCCTGATTTGGCTCGAAAGATCTAAGGAGTCCCCCAGTCAAAGGTGCTCTTGCCAAGCTGTGAACAAGTAATCAGTCGGTCGAGGCCATGACAGCACAATTGGTTGTGATTACAGGAGCTGGCGCAGGGATCGGCAAGGCTTTGGCACATGCTTTTTCGTCGGCTGGTCACCCCTGTTTGTTGATTTCAAGGAACCAGGAGGTGGACCCCACATTGGCCAATAAGCCAGTGCTTTACCGGCAGCTCGATGTCTCCGATGGCCAGGCGCTGGGGGATGCCATCAAATCAGCAGAGAGTCAGTACGGGCCCACAGGCTGTCTGATTAACAACGCAGGGATGATCCACATCGGCGGACTGGACACTCTCAGCCTCGAGCAGGTCAATGAGGAAGTCGACACCATGATCAAAGGGGTGACCAATGGCATTCACCATGTTTTGCAAGGCATGCGAGAACGCAAATGCGGAACAATTATCAATATCAGTTCCATTGGTGATCGAAAGCCTGCGCCAGGAGCACCTGTGTATCACGCTTGCAAACACGCTGTGCGCTCACTGGGCGAGAGCCTGAATATGTCAGAGGCTGAGCAAAACGTCCGAGTTATCAACGTTGCACCTGGACTGATCCGAACAGCGATTCATCAAAAGATGGGGATCAGCTTTGAGGAATACTGCGAAATGCTTGGCAATCCGACTTTCATTGCTCCTGCAGAACTTGCAAAAATTGTCCTCTTCTGCTGGCAGCAGCCACAACACATCTGTATCCGAGATATCGCAGTTATGCCAACTGACTGCGCATTCTGATTATTAACCTGGAACCCTTTGAGGGATCTGCGTCACGAGGTCTGCATTGAATGGCTTGGACGAAATTGAAGATCTCGCAGTGTACTGCATCCATTACAATATTCAGGTGGAATACATCTCCAAGCAAGAGCTAGATGCATCCATCGACCCAGAGAACACAACTGCCCAATATGTTCTGGAATCTGAAGGTGGGGTCTGCATCCGGTTTACGGCACACACTGGAGAAGTCATAACCATTCGAATGTCGGAATATCTGTTGGGCCTTTATCGATCCAGAACCGCTGAGAGTCAAAAGCTCGCACACGATTCAAAATCATTACTTCAGGAGTGATTTCCATCGTCTCTGCTCAGTGGAAAGATCTTCGCCAACAGTTGGAAGCACTTCGAGTTGAAGTTGCAGGGCGTCTTTGCGCCTTGCGTCGGTAGCCTCGTCAGATGACAGACCCGACCACTCTCGTCAGCAACCTCATCAATGAGCTGAAAGGTCAGCTGGCTCTGTCAGCGAGAGAGCTGAAGATGAGAGATGGCTGGGACTTGGGTTGTCCAGTGATGGTTATCGACACTCGTCAAGACCCCAAGAGAGTGATTGCTACGACTATTCGTGGAGTGACGGGAGTGATCACCACTTCATATGTCATCGACCATCCTTTGATGAGGGCGTTTATGGCGAGAAACAAGGAGGTAGGAGCGGGGCAAGCAGTCACTGAGCTCATCAACGCTCCTGACGGTGAGGAGTTCGCTGAGGTGTGGGAGTCCTACGTAAAAGAAAGAGACGAGAGAGGACTGGCTTGTTGGTCCCATGACGATGCTGCGAAGTTCGCTAGTAAGTCGAAGAAAGCTTTTGAAGATGGTTGTTTGGCTTGTGTCGCCATCACAGAGGGAGATGAGGGAGACGACGTGGGGGTTTTGACGTTTCAGGTCAAGTCTGAGTGGCTTACGCAGTAAACAGAACCACTAGGTCTTCTGGTGGATCGGTCTGCAGTGAAGACCACTCGAATTTAGATGAGACAACGATGCATAGCGTGTGCTGGTGATGCCAACTGCAGTAGCCGGTTTCAGCTTTGCTGATGGTTGATTGATCGTGACCACGGTGCTGCGGACTGAAGCGTGACATCACGAGGAAAACATGCGAAACTTATATGCAATAACGCTGGCCAAATGGCAACTTTTCTACTTGATCTTGATGGTGTAATTTTCAAGCACTCAACAATGGAATTCAATGAAGGTGCTCTAAATTACTTGAAAAAGATCAAAGCAGAAGGTCACAGCATCGTTTTCACTACAGCTCGAAAAAGCTCGAATAATAATATTCCTTCACTTCAGCTGGACCTTACAATTCAGAAATTGCATGATGCAGGGATTGAATTTGATTCAATAGTCGGAAATCTTTCAAGCCCAAGAGTCGTGGTTAACGATGACGGGGCTTTCGCTATAGACCATGATCGCAATTCTCCACTTCACCATCACCCAGGAGTCGAATTATTTACATCCAACTGATTAATGAGACTACTCTCCTAACAGTTGCTGCTAAGCAGATATCGTCTTAATAGTTGTGAAGCGATAGGCAGCTTCAACTTTTCTGCCCTAACTCACAAAAGGACTAAAAGCTCACTCCCAGCTGCCAAGCCATCATCGTCACTAGCCCTTAGCGCCATCAACAGCTCTTAAAGCAGAGCCAGTGTCAACTGAGTGTCGAGGGACATCAGCAGGTGGCAACGGCTTGAAGCATTCCCAGGCTGCAATAAAAACCCCGCTCCAAACGGTTGAATGAATCTTCTGACATCTATTGCTTTGGTTTGATCTGAACGAGATCCGGGATTAGTCGGTGAGGTGACCATTCATGATCGTAAGGGCATGAGGGTAGATCTCAACTGGTGAGCTAGTTCCGTAGGCATGCCTGAGATCCATCAATGAAGATCGTAAACTGGACTAACGAGTACGCAACGGAAGACCCAAAAAAGGTGAGAACTGGAATCAATGAATCCTGATGCTTAACTTTGGTAAGTTGTTTTAGTTTCCGGAACAGTTGTGTTTCTTATGATGGCCTTATCTGTTTCAAGCAAAGGATCATTTGAATGTGTCGGAGCTTGTCTTTGTTCCATTGAATGTTCTGGGACATGCCTTTGTTAACGGGCAGGCACAGGGCACAACAAACCCGAGGCGCTTTCGCCATCTAGCGGAGAGGGTTCAGTTATCGCAGGCCCTTTTCGGTCAATGAAGCGGGTGCCAATACGCTTCACCGGGCTCTTGTTCTCATTGCTCTGTCATTTTGGCTGTTTTAGCTCAACGGCTTATTGCTCACCCTAAAAGCACTAGAAAAGGATTCAACGTCAATCAATTGATTTAAATTCCACTCTCAAGTAGGACTTCAGTTGTAGTTACAGCTAATGCAGAAATCACTGGCGCAAATACGATCACCACTTGCTTGACCAGTGCCTTTCCGTCAAATGCGATTCCCAACTCACTCAATAAGTGTGGGCCGGCAGCAGAGGAGGATTTCCTAGAGGCCTCCAGTGATTCACGATGTCCATCAAGGGTTAACATGATACATGCATATAGAGTTGCAATCATGGTGCTAAACACAAAGGCCCAATAAAATACAATCCCGGATGCCAGTTGACTTAACTCCGGCCTACCTAGAACTAGGAATGACAACCTCATCCACGCGAACATATGCAATATTCCGACCACTAAAAAGACAGACGAACATGCGCAAAACTTCCTTCCTGATTTAATTCTACTAACCAACATGTCGTCCGTCCATCCTCCACGGGGGGTGATAAACACTGATGGCATAAATGCACAAAACAGCGAGGGGATAACGACGCTCAGTACATTGATCACATCAAGAAGCTTATCTATGCTATCCAAGCTATTTGATTGCATTAGGCTGCTTGCCTTGAGGCTTTCAAAAGTCAGATAGAAAATCATGCTGAGTGGGCGTCGTGATTCGTCTACCCATAACAAGTGAGAAACGCCTATTACAATCAGAAAAGACGCAATTCCCCAAAAAGGATACAAGGCTTTGCCTTTAACATTCTTACCAAGAAAGCGAAAAACATAGCCGATTAAACCAATGGACACAACCAAGTAAATCAATGAAGCCGATCCCCATAACTGAGCAGCAGCAATAGATGACTCAGCAAAATCGATATTGGCACTGCTAGAAAGCAATTGCATTGCATAACCAGCAAATGAGACTCCAATAATATCAAATAGTATTTGACCTAGTATATAGACAACAACTGGTAATAAAGCCAACAATAGGAGTTTGAATTCATTGGGCTTAATCCTTGTTGCTTGAAATCGTTCAATTGTTGTGTTTTCCACGTCTTTCCATGAATCTTCTGAATTATGCCCTGATTTGTACTGGTCAGCCACATCGCTTCGGCTGTCTTTAGCGGCATCCTTCCAATACAAGTAGAAGTCAGGCTGTTGCTGCCACATCAGTGCAGTTGGGCGAGATTGACACTATGCAACTTGCTTGCCAAGTTCCTGATATTGATCCCGAATGAATAACCGTGGACAGGGACATCGGCGTTTGCCTCAGTGGCTCAGTCAGGAATGATTGATCCATCACCACTTAGGCGGGCAACGCTTCCACCCGCCTGACTTCTGCATGGTTTCCCAGGCTTCGATGGCGTAATGGTGCAAAATGCGCGTGACCACCGGCTGACCACTGCCGTGTATCGGGCCTGGTCTCCACAACAACCCACGTCGGGTACGCCGTTGGATTGGCGTTGCTGAAGCTGCAGACCTCCCCTCCGTGATCGTTCATCAACCAGCAGACACCGTTCTTCTGTACATGACAACCAACCAGTGGACGGTCCTTGTTTGACATGCCGACACGATGGTGAAACAGGAGATCACGTCAGGAATCATTCCTCAACCAACCACTGGGGTTATGCAGTCGGTCAATTCAAGTAGCCCTCATACAAACAGAGCTTGTAAGCCGAGACCTGAGCCCGGTTTGGTGGCCACTCTTCGCCGTACTGAATAGAGGCGATGCCTCTGTTGATGTTGTCGTCTCCCCAGCCGCCTCCAGCTTCCTGTGCGATAGGGCAGAGAAGTTTCAGGGCCTGTTGACGGGCTTCCAAATCAGGAATCGACTCTGGGGAAGGCCCCGGAGAAGGTTCAGCGTTGACGTGACAGCTGCCGGCGAGAGCCAGCAGGAATAGGGCGTACACCTTCATGTCTTCGGGATTGCCTGATCAGTCAGTCGATTGTCAGCTACCCAGTTGCCCTCGAACCGACGTCCTGCTGGCGATCGACCTGTGGGTGGTTCTACATCGGCATGCAGACAACATGACGAAACAGCAGGTGCGGCTAATGACGTAAGCCCAGTAACGTCAGCACCTAGTGCGATCTCCAACCGTTGAGCTGACGCCAAAGCCAGTCATCCAACCCACTGACGCACGCAGGTCACGACCGCTCCAGGATTGAATGGACCATGTCAATAGCTCCTGTCTATCAATTCCGGGCTCATCAACATCAGCTTTGATTTGAGTCCAGGCACGCCTTAGCAGTTCATACCCACAATCCCTGCTAATCCGCCACTCCGTTCTGACAAAAGCAAGACATTCCGTATGGGGAATACCAGCAAGGAAGGTTGCCTGGAGGGGCTCGACGCGGTCGGAGTTCTCCACTGCTGTTGGTCGTGCCATGGTCAATAAGCCTCAGCATTGAGTCAGTGAGTGAGGAGATTGTTAGGCAAAAACTAATAGTTGCAGTCGGGCGACGGAGTTATCCCTTGTTTGCTGATATCCAATGAAGCTTTGCCGTGTTTGAAAGAGATAGCCCAAATACTATCGAAATCTTTACCACTCCATTTTGGTGGATTTTTCACCCCAAGGTCTCGAGCGATATTTTGAATCTGACTGTGATTCCAAACCAGTAGGACAGTGCCGTCTTTTGTCAGTATGTGTTTGGCAATACCATCATGATTTTTCTCGCCAAACTTACTATTGATTAGCAATTTATTCTTGATCGCAAAGGGGGTGATTGTCTGAAACATTCTTGCGTGACTTGTAGATTTATCGCGCCCCAAGGCAGGAACAAAAGCATGGTTAATTTTTGGAAATCTCTTGTCAAGCAGGGCCGGGAGCTGCAGGGCGCGATTCAGCCCCTTACAGGACAGGTTGTGGTTACTTGATGCTTTCTCTCCGTGCCGAATAATCACTACAATCAAACTGTTATCAGGAATGGCCCTACCAACACTTTGAAATAAAATAGCCGATGCAGCGATTCCAGCAACAATAAACAATAGAGATTGCGTCCTCTTCTTCTGGAACTTTTCAGCAAATAGCGTCTCACCCACAACTGGCCAAATTGCATGCATATACGATAGAAGTAGTCTAAGAGCATTTTAACAACATTTTCTGATATGGCGTTATGCCTGAAAATGATGCATAGAAAGCTCACCTCCAAGAACGGTTATGGCCTACCCCAGCAAAAAGACAAAAGCCTTAGACTCCAAAGGAAATTCAAGTAGAGAGTTGGCAGCTTCGAGAGATGTCGGCGATGCGTTGATATAAGACAAATTGCAACCATCAGCAGGACGGCAGAGATCATTCATCAGTCTTCAGACAACACTTTAAGAGCAGGAAATCAACATCTTGCCCAAACATACTTGATGTAGAGCATCCTATTCTTCGATAGCAATTCGAGGGATAAAGATTTAACCAATCAGCCCCGAAGTGGTCAAAAGAGGGGATTAGATTCTTGAATCAATGACCCTGTAATTAAAATATCGTCAACATTGACACGTTCCTTGCTAGCAGACATTGACCCTCTAAATCGCGCTTGGACTTCACCACCAACCCAGTCATTAAGGTCGATAGATTCTTCGATCCAGGAATTTTCTTGATCTTGGTTACCTCTAAGGATGGCGACACCTTCTTTCCAGGTTTCGCCATCATTCGAGAGATCTAAGGCAATAAACTCACCTGGGTCAAGATTGCGCTGAATGCGCCAATTAAACGTCATCTCAGCAGATGAAACGTAAGTGAGATCAATAGGGTTCGATTGCATCGAACCATTCTCGATTCGACCATTGATTTCACCAGACCAGCTACCACCTGTTGCTCGTCGAGAAGAACGCTTCCACCCATTAGCTGGACTCAGAGTCCATTGATCACTAAATGTGCCCGCGGTTTCAAAATCTTCTGAAAAGAGTACAAGGTCATCATTGACGATCAGTCCTGTGACAGAGTCAGTTGCAATCGAGCCATTGACAGGGTTTGAAAGTGCAACGCGGAAACCTTCATCACTTTCAGACTCTGAATCCGCCACCACATCAACATTGATGATTTTGGTTGTCTCACCAGCAGCAAAGCTCAGCAATCCTCCCGGAAATCCAGCACCCACAAAATCATCAGAACTAGCAGGATTGGCTCCATCTCCAGTCAAGCTCCATTGCACCGAGCTGATTTGATTAGGATCACCGCTACGGGACACGCTGAATGTCAAAGGCGTTCCAACATCCTCAGCTTGCGATTCATTCACAGCAACGATGTTGAATTCAGCCCGAGACCCTGAAGAAAAACCAGACAACACAACATCATCAACATTCACTCGTTCTCGTTGTCCACTCATGGAACCGCGGAAACGGAATTGGAGATCACCACCAACCCAATCACTAAGGTCGATAGATTCTTCGATCCAAGTATTTTCTTGATCTTGGCTACCTCTAAGGATTGCGATACCTTCTTTCCAGTTTTCGCCATCTTTCGAGAGATCCAAGGCAACAAATTCACCTATATCAAGGTTGCGTTGAATTCGCCAAGAAAAATCAAGCCGAGGATCTGAAATACCTGACAGATTAATCACATCAGAAACCATCGAACCATTAGAGACACGACCATTGAGTTCAGCAGAGGAACTACCACTGATTGATCTACGGGAAGAACGTGCCCAACCATTGGCAGGATTTAAGAGCCACTGACTAGTAAAGGTACTGGAACTTTCAAAGTCATCAGCAAAAAGAACGATCTCCTCTTGAACAGCAAGAACCAATGAGCTTGTTGAGCTGTCGTGTCTATAAAGATCTCCATTAAAATCAAAATATTCTATATCAACAAAATCATCATTATCGATAAAATAATGATTGTCTAGAGGCCCTTTTTTTAGGACTTCATAAAAGGAAAAGGATTCACTAAAATGGGCAGTATCATTGTCGCCCATGGTACCTATCACGTAATTGGACTCAGAATTACCCCAGAAATGATTTTCACCTAAGCCAAATGTGATATTTTCAATAGAAACAAGAGTATCAGTATCAGTCTCAGAACCTATAGCGGAACCTTCTTGAAGATTAACGCTCACACCCAAGGTAGTACTTGTATAAATGACAGTATCTATATCTTCTCCCCCATCGTAAAAATCATCTCCTTCGCCAGATCCGCCAATAATTGAGTCGGAGCCGGAGCCAGCCAAGACAATATCATCACCATCTCCCGGATTTATAGTATTATCCAAAGAGTTTCCTGCTACTGAATTATCAAGTAAATTCCCATCAGCGTTAACAAAAGAAGTACCCTCGATAGAGACATCAGTTGCATTAGATGGTGCCACAAAAGTATATTGAGACGAGTCGGCAATTTCACCAATATCAGCAAAATCAATCTTCCAAACTTCTTGGCCATACTCATCATTCTGAGCTGTAAAATATAGAGAAACATCACTTGCAAATAATTCTCCAGTTGAGCTCCATCCTTTATTTGTAAAGAAAGAAGCATCTAAAACTAACTCTGTATTCGCTTGTGAACCATCAGTTCTCCAAATATTTCGGGTGCCAGTTCCAGAGTAATTACTTTGGTAAGCAAGGAAGTACAAATAACCATCATTAATAATTCCCCCGTCAGGAAAAGGAAAAGAGCCACCAGCATTAAACAAATAGGTGCCTTCAGCGCTGTTGATATCTTTTAAAAGGTTGGTGCCCTCTTCGGTACCATCAGTAGCCCATAATTCGTAACCATGGAATTGATCAGCTCCACCATAAACTATAGTTTGCCCTACACGAACTAATCCTTCAGGTTCACCATATCCATAACCTGTATCATTCTGAATATCCTTGAGAATCTTCGTCCCCTCTAATGTTCCATCAGAGATCCATAACTCATTGCCACCATATTCTTCCCCGTTCGGACCGGTCGCTCCAGAATTATATATAAATTTATTACCAAGAACGGCTGAATTACCATCACTATTAGCACTATTTCCTACTAAAGAAAAGGAATTTGGATCTAGGTCTGGGTCACCAACCCACAGGCGCGCACTGGAATCTGTAAACCAAACGATTGAACCATCATCACTGACACCCTCAACAAACACACCGCTGGCTTCATTGACCAAAATTTCTCCACCACTAATTATTTTCAAGGAGCTACTAGTTACTCCATCAGAATACCAGGACTGATATTGCTTATTATTGTTTGAATCAAGCGAGGAAGTAGTAAAAACAAATCCTTGATCAATCTGATAATCATCTATTCGCGTCAAATTGCCATCAAAGCTTCCTAATCCATGAAGCTCGTATGATCCCTGAGGAGTTCCATCAGTTCTGAATAGGGAATTTCTCTCTTCATTTGCTAAAATTAGGATATTATCAAAGCTTTGCCCTCTATACCCCACAAGTGGATTAGGATCAAACTGATTTAGTTTTTCAAAAGAAAAGCTACCAAGACTAATTGGGTTGTCACCATCTATGCCTTTTGAACTCCATATTTGCCCATTAGCTGAGAATATAAATAACTCATCGACACCATTGCTAATTATCCCCAGCGATACAAAATCTTGCAAAGACGAGTAAGCAGGGAGTAACTCGATAGCACCATTTGGAGATTCAATCCAAAGCTTGTAAGGAGCATCTCCTAGTTGATCTTTTGCAAAGAAAACAACATTGCCATTGAGTGTGCCAATAATGATTGGGCTGGATGATGAGCTCCCCACACTTACGTCCGCTACGATTGAGGGGATAGCCAATTATGCTCACGGAACACTCATTAGATACTAACCTTATTTTATTTTTTACCCATAAAGTAAATGATTCATTACAAACTTTGGCTAAGGTGTCTTTTGAAAGGGCTTTTCATCAACACGCCGTTGCTCACCAGCTTGTTTTATGCAAGATATGCATAGACAATCGTCTCATCCAGCTGATTCACGACCTACTAAAAATTGATGTGTCTACAGAGGAAGCACGTACAACTCAGAGCACTCATCCTCTCCCTCTTGACCACTAGATGATGGAACGAACTGAGCTGTCGAGTACATTTCAGTCTAAGCAGAGTCAAAATCGCTTTTTGAGACAATAAGCTCACCAGTTAGAATAGGATGAATTAATGAATAAACATTATGTGACCCGAATAGATCTAGTAAATCAACAATCGAGAAACAATCAAATGCAGGCGAAAGAAAAATTAAATGTTCAATATGAACATTCAGAAAAGCTAAACGATTTTCTGCAAGATTTGAATATATCAATTTTACTCTCAACATATCAAACAAGCCGAATTGCGTGTATTGGATCGAATAAAGACCTGAATGTCTCATTTTCAATTTATGACAAGCCAATGGGAATAGCAAAAACTAATCGTGGGCTTGCAATAGGGACAAGTAGTATGATCTGGAAATTAATGGCTAGAAAAAACAATACAACAATTCCAAACAACTCTAACAATCCAGATATCATCTTTCATGCTAGAGAGAGTATAAGCACAGGTCCAATAATGGGGCATGAACTATTCTATAGAGGTGGAAAACTATGGGTCGTCAATACTAGATTTAATTCAATTTGCACCATTGAGCCGCCATGGAGCTTTAAGCCCTATTGGAAGCCTAATTTTATTCCAAAAGATAATGAAGGAGACCGCTGCCATCTCAATGGAATGGCCTTTCGCGAGAACGAATCAAATCCTTCTCTAGCCTCTGTGCTTGGAACAGGAAGCGAGATTAATAGTTGGAGAGCAAACAAGGCCAATAGCGGAGCTATTATTGATATTAAAACAGATACACTGATCGCGGAGAAATTGTCCATGCCACATTCCCCAAGATATTATAAGAATGAAATCTATTTTCTTAATTCAGGGGAAGGATCCCTCGAACGCATTGATCAGAAGACATACAAAAGAGAAAAGATTGCCATTATGCCTGGATTTACTCGTGGCTTAGATTTTTATGGTGGATTTGCATTTGTTGGCCTCTCACAAATTAGAGAAACAAATATTTTTGGTGGACTTCCAATATCAGAAAAGAAGCTTGAGGCTGGCGTTTCAATTATCGACCTGAAAACTCGGAAAGAGATTCTACGATTCTGGTTTAAAAGCATTGTAGAAGAAATTTTCTCTGTTTGTGTCTTGCCTGGCTGGAAAAATCCAAAATTAATATCATCGATAGATGACCAGGAATCACCCAGCTGGGTGCTCCCCGGATGATTTCAATATAAGCACTATTCTTCAAGCACTTCAAGAAATTCTGATTCATCTGGTGGAGCATCAAAACGCGAGGCACATTGAACGCAAAATCGAATCCAAGTATTTGCTGGTTCGGATCCAGCTTCAATAACTGATGGATAAGCTCACCCCAAGTCAGCGCCATTTTTGAGCATTGCGCCATTGGCCTCGTAAAGCGCTTGCATACAATCGCGTTGTGCACCTGCAAGACTCTCCAATTTCTTCTTTGGTGGCCATGCAAGTCATTACAGCGAAGCTGATAATCAATAGGTCCAGTATCACAGCTAAAGCAACAGATATGCCATCTAGCAGTGATTAGCAGTTTACGGGGGCCGAACACTTCTGGAGAACCTTGCGGTAGAGCTGTACGAGATGGAGACCAGCGTCTGCAACCTGACCATAGATGCCTGGGCAGAAGCTCTCATTGATTAGAAATTCAACTACTGGCCGAGTTAATTTCTTTTTTCTAGCAATAGCAACAGGCTGTGTAAATTAATTGAGAAATGCTATTTGCTAAATGCATTATCTCTTATAGATCTAAGCAAATCATTATTTGCTATGTCCTCTTGGTCATTCACTCTTTTGAGGTATAGAAGATCATGCAAAGAATCCGATTGGGGAATGATCTTGGCTGATCGATGGAAAAAAGAACTAGAAGCTCAAACCCAGCTGCCAAGCCATCAGCGTCATTAGCTCGGTGTGCCATCAGTAGCTCTTGCAGCAGAGCCAGGGTCATCTGAGTGCGAGGGTCATTGGTTGAGAGCTACTACTTAAAGCATTCCCCAACTTCAAAAAGACCCACTCATGTAGTACGACAGCTCCCTAGCTAACATTATGATTTGAGAGATCTCATTTCGTCTAATTTTTGTTCAAACACGGCAGGGAGGTCATCAATTTAACTGGATGAATCATCATCTAGACGTTCGCTGCCAGGTCAAGCAGGATGATAAACACTCTCACCAAAACAAGCGCTTATTTAGGTATCGAATTCACTGGCTTGTTTAGCATGTAAAAATCACGATTTAAATGCATCATTCCGCCAGATTGATTTGTACAAGTAAGTCCGATTTTCTCAGACTTGCAGGCAATAGGACCAAACTTGATACTGTCTCCATAATTCAAAACATTACCTCCAGTAATCGAGTCAGAACTTCTGATCGCTTGCGCAAGCCCTTGCACTGGAAGCATAAATCGAGTCCCAATCGAACCCCACTGCTGACCCATTCCCCAATCTTTCCAAGCATGATCATGAACATCGCAGAGCAATCTTTTGTTATAAAAAACGCATGCAATGTTGTTTTCCTTTTCTCCGTTCCAAGTAGTCGTTAGCGATGGCATAGCAAAACCCGGAAAACCAGTTCCTTCCGCATTGGCGTGAGCAATCATCGCTGCATCAACTCCAATCAAAAGAAAAAATAGAATGCATGAATTCTTAATCATATCGGCACAAGGCAAGGCCTCAAACAACTTCTAAAACCAATCTAATTGATTCAATATCAGCCTGCCTCTCTCCTCTTCAGCCAATAAAGGCACCATCCAGTCAGACTCGACTTCAGCAGCTACATCCCTTCCAAGCGCCTCGATACCAAGTGCAAGCCAACCCTTGCAGCTTTCAGCATCGTTGGCTTTTAGTGCCATGAGCAGATCCTGCAGTAGTGCCAGGGTCATTTGAGTAGCGAGGGTCATTGGTTGTAGGGCAACTGCTAAAAGCATTCCCCGCTGCAATAAAAACCCCACTCGTGGCTGGGCTTACTTGATAATGAAGCGAAGAGCAGAATTCGAACCGATGGTGCCCCTGCAGGCACGCTGATTCAAGCCGCGAAGGGCAATGCTGATCGCTACTTCTGGCATCCATTGTCTTCTTGCGCAAGAATCTGAACAGTTGCACTGAATCCAATGGCTAAAAACCCCTTAAAGTCAATTGTTGGCGCAGATCGTGATGCTTATTTCTGGATCAAAAAGAAGCTTGGTCTTAGTGAGTACCAGATGGGAGCCCTTGTCTGGTTTTCAGCATTGATCATTGGAATCCTTCTTGGAATATGGATCGGCTGAATTAACAATTCCTAACCAGGCGGTAGGCAACGCTGCAAGTTTCCAGATTGGTGGTCTAAATACAGCGAAACCGACCTACAAGAAATGCACGCTCGCGGTCAGCAGTTTGTGAATGGTGAACCGATTAGCTGGGTTGAACTGATGGGTAGGCAATAAACAATAGTGCAATCATCTGCTGCAATGTCCCTAGCTGACACCCTTGTTTTAGCGATCTTGTTTTATTTAATTTCTGCTCAATCGTGCCAGGTATCAAAGGCTGACTTGGGGGCTTATGGTGTTGATTGAAGAAACAACAAGCCACAACTATCATAAGGGGTTCATCTGCAAGCACGTTTATCCTGGCCAAAAGTGAATACAAATTCAAAACCACAGAAAACCGAACCAAGAATATTGACATCATGCACCCTCACATCTCTTTTGCTTGGTGTTGATATTAAAGCATTGATCACAGGAAGTTGTTGAACTTCTTTGCGATTTGCAGTTGTACTTGGCCCACCAAAACGAACTTCAAGATCAGCTGAAACTCTTGTGTCGAATGCTTCGTCGTAGGAGACATTCACTCCTGCTGTTACTCCGTTACTGATTTCATAAGCAACTCGTCCGAGCACACCAGAACCATCAGCATTTCCTAGGTCACCATTTTGGTAGTAATACCCAACAGAAGCATTCAACTCAGGAGTGATGAAGTAACCAACATCAAGCCCGTAGGTATTGAGTGCACCGCCCCAATAAAACCAGTTCAGTTGTTGCTCAGTATCACCAACAGGAATTAAGGCATAGGCATTGAAGTTCCAGTCATTGGAAACTGCTTCTGCATTGACTGCCACCTGCTGGAAGAAGGCACTCTCCTCTGTGCCGCTGACATTGATGCCGGTATCGGTTCCGCCTGTATTCATCGGGCGGCTGTCATAACCAGCATTCAGTCCATACATCCAGCTGCGATCTCCATTCAGCCAGCGGTAGCCAAGCCGTGATGAGGTGCTGATCGTGGTCCCAGCACCTCGGTATTGATGATGCTGCTGTTGTTCTCGTAATCAGCGAAATTAGCGTTAGCGAGGACATCAAGAAACCAGACGCTGTTCTCGCCAACAGAGAGAGGCAAGAACCCACCAATACCTGCTTGGTTCGGTGTACCAGCGCCCTGCAACGCGCCTTGAAAGCCAAAAGTGGGCTTGACCACATCCTTAAGGCTGATGCTCATCACATCACCTAGATCCTCTGCACTGCCGTCCTCTTGAGCAATGGAAGGCAGAGAAGCAATGGAGATGACAGAAGCCAAAATCCCCAGGGAGAGATGACGGAGCATGTCTGAGAACTTGGTGAGAAGCCAACGTTGACTGACTCCTAACGGTGATGCCAGCTGCAGTGGGCGGTTTCAACTTTGTTGGCAGGTCAGGCAGTCATAAAAAAAAACCACTTTGCTGAAATGTTGCTATAAAACTTGAAAATCCGCCCCTCAACCAATGCATAACAATTTCAAAGGTTTAATGACGTCCATTAGTGCGCTATCGGGCTTGTGCTTGTTAGCGGCATTCACTCCAGCTGAACTCAAAGCAGAAGGATGTGTTGTTCAAGGATCATCTTTAAGCTCAAAGCAAGTGGCAAATATTCAAGTTGGAAATGTTGGTGATTCTCCAGTGCGCCTTTCATGGATTAATTTCCAAGGTGGTCGAGAAGAATGGGAAGTGATACAACCAGGCGGATACACCAATATTCAGTCATACGCCACGCACTTGTGGGTTATCGAAGATATAGGAAGTGGTGATTGTGAAGCATCGGTTCGAGTCGGTAAAACAGTATTAGTTAAAGTGGGTAGATAAAGAGTCGCAGCATGGGACGTTATAACTTCAACTAAGGGTGCATTTCTTGAACTGCAGATGTCCGCTGCAGTGGGCATCTGCAGCTTTGCTGCTTTTAGCCCCGAAAGGACTAGAGGCTCACGCCCAGCTGCCAAGCCATCAGCGTCATTAGCCCTGAGTGCCATCAATAGCTCTTGCATCAGAGCCGGAGTCATCTGAGTGTCGAGGGTCATTAGTCTGAGGCAACTACCTAAAGCATTCCCCCTTCGGAAAACCTTGCTCGATATGGGCTGCAATACTCCTGGCTGACATCATTATTTTAGCGATCTCGCTTTATCTATTTTGTGGTCAATCGTAACAGCTGGCATGATTACTAGTAATAACCGACTTTCTTTTCTCAAGTGCTATCAATTGCCCCTGGGAGATCGAAATGACCCACTTGTTGAACGAGTCTTGCTCAGATAATCTGATTATCATCAACGCCTCGAAGAGCTTGTCTACAAAAGGCGGCTATCCTTCTACAACTATGATATTATCAGTGTCTTCAAATGAGTCATTGAAAATATCATCCTTTGGACTTGGATTTATAGTTTTAACGGGGTTCTGCTTTTTGCCAGGATAATAGGGAGCTAAAAGTGTACCAGTACTGTTACCTAAACGGCAGTACTTGCTAGCCCCCCACGAGAAAGTTTCCTTGCATAGTTCATTGATTTTCGCAACAGACAAAGGGCTACTGGTTTCATTAAAAGTAAAACCTTTTAATCTATTTTCTTTTGGCGGGCATTTGCCGCCAACAATAATAGCTGTTAAACCAACATCCACCTCAATTTTAGCCTCACTGGAGTCTAGGCTGAATACAAGGCAGGAATTTTTGAGTGCGTCATGCACACGCACAATTCTATTGCTTGGAGTTGATGTCAAAGAGCTGATAACAGGTTGTTGCCGAATTTCTTTGCGTAATTTTGCTGTATTTGGCCCACCAAAACGAACTTCAAGATCAGCTGAAACTCTGGTTTCGAATGCTTCGTCGTAGGAGACATTCACTCCTGCTGTTAAGCCACTACTAACTTCATAGGCAACGCGTCCAAGCACACCAGACCCATCGGCAGATCCCAGATCACCGCTTTGGTAGTAGTAACCAACAGAAGCATTCAACTCAGGAGTGATGAAATAACCAACATCCAGTCCATAGGTGTTGAGTGCACCTCCTTGGTAATAAAAATTGAGATCTTGCTCGGTATCACCAATCGGAATTAAGGCATAAGCGTTGAGGTTCCAATCATTGGAAACTGCTTCCGCATTGACCGCCACCTGCTGGAAGAATGCACTCTCCTCTGTGCCGCTCACATTGATGCCGGTATCGGTTCCGCCTGTATTCATCGGGCGGCTGTCATAACCAGCATTCAACCCGTACATCCAACTGCGGTCTCCATTGAGCCAGCGATAACCAAGCCGTGATGAGGTGCTGATCGTGGTCCCAGCGACATCGGTATTGATGATGCTGCTGTTGTTCTCGTAATCAGCGAAATTAGCGTTAGCGAGGACATCAAGAAACCAAACACTGTTGTTTCCAACAGAGAGAGGCAGGAAGCCACCAATACCTGCTTGGTTTGGTGTACCAGCGCCCTGCAACGCACCTTGAAAACCAAAGGTGGGCTTGACCACATCCTTCAGGCTGATGCTCATCACGCTAAGTTCATCAGCACTGCCGTCTTCTTGAGCAATGGCAGGAAGAGAAGCAACAGAGATGGCAGAAGCCAACAGCCCCAGAGAGAGACGACGCAGCATGTCTGAGAACTTGGTGAGAGGCTCACGTTGACTGACTCCTAACGGTGATGCCAGCTGCAGTAGCCGGTTTCAGCTTTGTTGGTAGGTCAGGCAGTCATAAAAAACCCCGCTCGTGGCGGGATAAATGAATATTCAGCCGGAAAATGGATAGCGACAATCGCAGCCACATATTTGACTTCAATTTCGAGGTTGTAGTAAATCTGAACGACCGGGTATTAGATCCTCCATTTCAAGCTCGGTAGTATCTAAGCCCATCGCGAATCCAAACTTTTCCATTGCTAATGCAGTACCGACAGTAAGTCCCAGAATTAAAATGAAGGAAACCATCAGTGCTGGATGGACGTCGTGGTTTTTGTTCACTAGGAGTCAGTAGTTTTGCTGAATAGTTTTATTAGTATGATGCAGCCTGAGACGCAGATAGTTGCGGAAATGACAAATCGGTTGAACTCGACTCTGTCAATTCCGAGTAGTATTTCAATCATAATTAAATTCTTCCTGAGCATTTACTAAGTAATTTTGGGCGAGAGATCAATAGCGACAAAAGTAGAAAGTTTCATTTGATTCAGGTGTAGTCTAGGGGGCATCCCCTCGATGTATTCACCATCGCTGAAACACAACGAATCCGAATCCCCCATTCGAGTGGTCTTCGCTGCTGACCTATCCCCCGAACGGGTAATCAGTTAGATAGCGTGCAGCGTTTCCAGCCGATCTTTTGCAAGTTGATCCACATCTCGATGCCTAGGTGTCTGAGCATCCGCTGTTGCCTGACGGGTTTTCCAAGCCGTGCTGACAATCGGTAGTAGCTCACCAGAACGAACTGAGCATGTTGGGTTGCTGCATCTGGCTTGATCTGTATGAGCATCCCCTCTTGCCTGTTGACCAGCCAGCCTTCACCGCTGAGCTTCTCCTTGTGTAGGGCTTAATCAGGCTGTTTTTGCCACACGAATGCAGTTTGGTGAGATTGCATTGCGGTTAGTGATTACAGACGCCATATCCCAAAAAGGTTTAGAGGCTCACACCCAGCTGCCAAGCCATAAGCCTGTCCCTCTCCTCTTCAATTAACAGGGGCACCATCCAATCGGACTCAATCTCATCAGCTACATCCCTTCCAAGCTGTTCAATGCCGAGTGCTAGCCAAGACTTATAGCCATCAACGTCATTAGCCCTCAGTGCCATCAGCAGCGAAAGCAGGATTCTCATTCACCTCCCTTTCAGCGAGAAACAATAACAACTTAGTTTATGGCGAGCTAATAACTAATCACTTGGCAGGAAAAGATGTTTTTTCCAGTCTTTATCCGAACATGACTTAGCGGTTTATGCAAAAGCGGATGGAATGACTAATCCATCTTTGACTTCGAAACTTGTTGTCTCTGATAATTGAAGTAGATCCGACTTGCCGGTTTCTCTACCTCCATACAATTCAAAATTAGTGACAGTCATCAATATCCCGTTGCTACTTAAGACATTAGTGTCAAAATTAAATCTATATTCTCCGTCATCCAAGTAAAGTGTATCTTCACCTGCACCTCCATCTGCAGAAATTCCGCCAAATCCAAACAACTGGTCATTATCACCGCCTAAATCAATCTCCCCTACTCCATCAAAACCACCAATTGCATTAATAGTGTCATTGCCAAAACCCGTAGTAATGAGTGAATCTGCACCAACAAAAATGCCTGTACCTGAAAGCGCTTCTCCAGTAACTATATCTTTGCCATCCCCAAATTCTATATTAGAATCAAAAAGAAATATTCCATACCCTTGATCACCATTAGCAGACGCAGTCACCTTATTGTTGCCATCCCCGAATTTCATGAAATCAGCTTGACTCATAAATATTCCAATCCCGTTTAGACCACCTGATGCAGTCACCTTATTATTGCCGCCACCAAATTTCATTGAGGATCCAGATCCAGAAAGATCTATTCCATACCCTTCATCACTACTAGCGGATGCAGTTAGCTTGTTATTTCCATTTCCATATTCCATTGAAGAAGAATCACTTATAGCTATTCCTCTGCTTGACCCAGAAGCAACCACCTTATTATTACCGCCACCAAATTCTATCAGAGAATTAATAATTAGGTTTATTCCAGCCTTCTCGCCTTTACCAATCAACTTATTGTTACCGTTTCCGAAAGCTATTAAAGCGTTACTCTGAAGGATAATTCCCGCATCTAAGCCTAAAATATTCAACTTGTTATTGCCATTTCCCAAGACCAAAGCTCCATTATTATTCCATAATCCATAATCTTCATTTCCTTTTATCTTGATTGCATTATTCCCGCCAAACGTGTTGACAGTAACGACTGGCGGCTGGATTGTTATAACAGCATCATTCCTGCCTAGGTATAAAGAATTTTTAGTTTTCAAAATATTACTACTGCCGTCCCAGAGGGGGGGGAATCCATTGAGCGGAAAACCTAAATAAGCCATTAGGGTTAGAGCTTTCTGAAAGATTAATGTCCGACTAAATAAAAGATCATTAAAAACATCCAGCAATTCAATGAGAAAACGATGAGTGCTCGATTAATGCTTCCTGGAACTATTACCTCTTTGCTTGGCTATTCCCTATGTAATCCTTATTGGCCTCAGTCTGATCTTTGCGAAACTAGTAAGTATTATTTAATCAGCTATATCAATAGAGCAATAGCCAAAGCAATGTATACACCGCTTAACTTGCTGGCGCCAGATGATGATTGAGCCTTCTGACGCCTCACACACGCTTGAGCAGGAAGGACCCAATTAATTAAAAAATAAAAACCCCGCTTGTGGCGGGGTGATCTTGACCTGATGTCCATAACCCTGATTGCTTAATCGAACTGGTTCGCTGTAACTCATCAATGCACTGGTGTTACTTCGTCGACCGCCTGGAGCTGGAAGAGGAATAACAAACAGCAGCGCCGTAACGAGGGAAATAGGCGTCGTTCGCTAGATCGTCGATTCCAGGCTGGCTTTCATCCATAGGTTCTCCTGCCATCGTTACTGTCGTGCCATAGCCAGCCAGCATTTCAGGCATGGGGTCATAGGTGATGACTGCGTCAGCGCCCATGACCAGCATCAAGTCTTCAATTCCGCCAGGCAGCGATGGATCTGGATCCGGTGGATTGGTGTAGTGACGGATCTTGGTGAGTGGATCGGGTGCAGCACCTACACCTGTGAGGTCATCAACCGCACCAGGCAGCGATGGATCTGGATTCGGTGGATTGCTGTAGTGGCCGATCTTGGTGAGTGGATCGGGTGCCAGTGGATTGACTACTTTTGCAATGGCCATGACTTCACTAGCGGCGGACAGAACTGGCAGCACCAGGACGAGGGGCTGTATCCCTCTATACCCACAACTGATGAGGGGGTTGTGAGAGGTGGCTGAGAAATTGTGAGAGGTTGCTGAGAAATCAGCACTTCTCTGTTCCTGGTTCCATCAGCTTCTCTGGATTCAACAAATCACTCGATGCCCTGGCTCAACAGTGGCTGTGATTTTGCTCACAAGGTTGCAGAAAGCCAGCTGCAGTGGGCAGTCTCAGCTTTGATGTTCTGCTCTCTCAAACGGGTTAGAGATGCACGCCCAGCTGCCAAGCCATAAGCCTGTCCCTCTCTTCTTCAACCAACAACGGCACCATCCACTCAGACTCGACCTCACCAGCTACATCCCTCCCAAGCTCTTCGATGCCGAGTGCTAGCCAAGACTTCTAGCCATCAACATCATTAGCTTTCAGCGTGATCAGCAGCTCTTGCAGCAGAGCCAGCGTCATCTTGGTGTCGAGTGTCATTGTTTGAGAGGTACTACTTAAAGCATTCCCCGCTGCAATAAAGACCCAACTCTCGGCGGAACTAATTATTAATTAGACCCAGGCATCTGTTGGCATGTAGGCGTGATTAGGAGGTGATCAAAGAAGCAAAAACTTTTTTAGCACCTTGCCAGTGGGATCTCATCTTCAGCATTTAACATACTTCCATTATTACAAATGTTGAGTGCCTTGTTTTTAGTTTATCTACGATTTTCCAAACACATCAGGAAGAGAGCAATATTGGCTGGCGCCCGGTTGTGAAAATTTGGTTGTGCATAGCTTGATGATTTGGGCAGCTGACAATGGTCTTTCATCGTATCTTAAGTTTGGATCGGTTCTCTCGCTTTCCGGTGGACATTTGCCTCCAACAATAATAGCGTCTAAGCCAACATCTGCCTCAATATTTCCTTTTCCAAGGACACTGGTGAATACAAGGCAGGAATTTTTAGTCGCGTCATGCACACGCACAATTCTATTGCTTGGAGTTGATGTCAAAGAGCTGATAACAGGTTGTTGCCGAATTTCTTTGCGTAATTTTGCTGTATTTGGCCCACCAAAACGAACTTCAAGATCAGCTGAAACTCTGGTTTCGAATGCTTCGTCGTAGGAGATGTTCACTCCTGCTGTTAAGCCACTGCTGATCTCGTAGGCAACTCGTCCGAGCACACCAGACCCATCAGCAGATCCAAGATCACCATTTTGGTAGTAGTAACCAACGGAAGCATTCAGCTCAGGAGTGATGAAATAACCAACATCAAGCCCGTAGGTATTCAATGCACCGCCTTGGTAAAAGAAGTTGAGATCTTGCTCCGTATCACCTATAGGAATTAAGGCATAGGCATTGAAGTTCCAGTCATTGGAAACAGCTTCTGCGTTGACTGCCACCTGCTGGAAGAAGGCACTCTCCTCTGTGCCGCTCACATTGATGCCGGTATCGGTTCCGCCTGTATTCATCGGGCGGCTGTCATAACCAGCGTTCAACCCGTACATCCAACTGCGGTCTCCATTGAGCCAGCGATAACCAAGCCGTGATGAGGTGCTGATCGTGGTCCCAGCGACATCGGTATTGATGATGCTGCTGTTGTTCTCGTAATCAGCGAAATTAGCGTTAGCGAGGACATCAAGAAACCAAACACTGTTGTTTCCAACAGAGAGAGGCAGGAAGCCACCAATACCTGCTTGGTTTGGTGTACCAGCGCCCTGCAACGCACCTTGAAAACCAAAGGTGGGCTTGACCACATCCTTCAGGTTGATGCTCATCACATCACCTAGATCCTCTGCACTGCCGTCTTCTTGAGCTATGGCAGGAAGAGAAGCAATAGAGATGGCAGAAGCCAATAGCCCCAGGGAGAGACGACGGAGCATGTCTGAGAACTTGGTGAGAGGCTCACGTTGACTGACTCCTAACGGTGATGCCAGCTGCAGTAGCCGGTTTCAGCTTTGTTGGTAGGTCAGGCAGTCATAAAAAACCCCGCTCGTGGCGGGATAAATGAATATTCAGTCGGAAAATGGATAGCGACTACTCAACGCCCTATGACCTCTCATAAAGGCAGGTTTATCAGGCTTCCCGACAGAACAATTCAAATCAGAACCTAAGCTGTATTCCGAATCCAGGATTACGATAGTGGTTATATCCGTAGACAGGAATCACTGGGGGATAGCCATACACCTCGCGGTTGTACACCCTGCGAGCATGACGCCAATCACGGTCATATGCTCTTTCGTAATGATTAAATGCGCGAACATCATGGCGGAACTCTCGACGACTTCTTCTTAGCTCATGAAGTTTATGGTGGTGACCATGGTGGTGATGATGCTCCTTTGCCTCTGCAGCAGGTGGAGTAACAAACATTGAGGCGCCGATGATAGAGGCGGCAGCGATGGAAGATAAGAGTTTCATTTGATTGATTTAGGTAGTAGAGGTCGCCACTCCTGGACCTCTTCACCATCGTTGAAACTTAACGAATCCGAATCCCCCATCCGAGTGGTCTTTACGGCTCTTCCATCCCCCAAATTGACTAGCCATCATCAAGACTTAACTCCACTAGCCCCATTAACGGTGATAGATACATTTATTGAATCGCATTTGTTCTTTCTGCTGATCTAACGGATTCCCACATTTCATGGATTTTCTCTTGATTCTCTCTGAGATACTTGAGGAATTTCAAAGGCTCGACACCATCAGCTTTCTCTTGGCAATTAGCATGAGTAGCTGTTTTTGTGCGGCTTCTGTAGCGCTTATCAATTTCGACCAACTCTCCGCATATGTTGCAGGGGAGATGGTTGGGATAGGGTGATTTGTTAATGGATTTCATTCTTTTGATGCAATCAGAAGGCTATCCCTCCTGGATGCAATCATTGTGATCGCAGTCTCTATTTCCCGAATGAGGTCTTGGTGAGTTTCTTCTAATAAATAATTATCGATCACTATTTCCTCTTGCGCTATCATTGTAACACCAACAAGAGAGAATAAACTTGGGGACTTTAAAGCTACGAAGCAACGATTGCAACTGACTTATTGACTCTGATTGTAGGGAGCTGATTGTTTTTCATCGTCGGCCGGACTAGTGGAGCACCACACAAAAATGGGCATTCCTTTGGATCAAGCCATAGGCCGATCACTTCTCCTTACTATTTATGGCGATGAAAATTCTTAAATGCGCTGAATGCGGTAAAGATGTTGAGATGAGCTTTGAGTTTGCTGGCAAGTATGGAGGCAGAGCCAAGTCAACTATCTGTAATGACTGCGCTCTCGCTACTGCATCTCCTGAAGTGCTTTAGTGGAGGAAGTTTCATAAGAAGAATCGAAAGCTTCGTGACAGTTTAGAAAATAATTGACTCTATTTACTCCCATTGCTTTTGTAGCAGTAATGTCTGCTGATCTCTCTTCTTAATGTCGCAGAATCCTTATTCCTCATCCCCGAATCGAAAAATCATCTGTGCTGCACAATCCCCCAAGCGGGTTAGAGACTCACTCCCAGCTGCCAAGCCATCAGCCTGTCCCTCTCTTCTTCAACCAATAGCGTAAAGGCTTCATCTAGTCGGACTTGACCACACCAGCTCTATCACGTCCAAGTTATTCAATTCCCAGTACCAGCCAAGACTTGTAGCCATCGCCGAAAGGGTGATGAAGGCGCATCCCCCAAACGGGCCAAAGTCACTTGCGTGGTGCCTGCCTAGGTGGTGATTTTCACTCGAATGGGTGATGTAACCCCGATCAATCGGGGTGAGGATGTGATGGAAGGAATTGATTGATGGACAAACCAACCAAAAACACAGGCTCTCTGACTGTCATTGCTGTCGCCAGTCTGTTCGTACTGGTCTTTGCCGCTGCATTCGCTTTCGAGACCTACAGCCACTCGCAGCAATACAAAGACTGCATCGCGAAGGGGGATCTCAGTCGTGATCAATGCCGTTTGCTCTACCCCGCACAGCGAGGAATCGATGCGCAAAGCCGTCTGCGTCGGTGAGGAGCTGCCGGTATCTCTCACGGGCTGCAGCGTTCTCTTCAGCTGTGGCCACGCCTTCCGGCAATACCTCGATCGTCATCCTTACTGGGCTGCAATGGTGAAAGCCAACCCGGGAATATCGCCATATAGCCTTCGCCATGGCTACGCCTGCAGAGGTGCGTTAGCTGGGATTCCTCTCAGACAACTCGCTGCATCAATGGGCCATGACGTGAGCACCCATATGAAGTACTACGGGCAGTGGACTGATGAAGCAGGACTTGATGCCGCCTTTGGTGCAGCCAACGCAAGGCTTCAAACAAAGACAATGGACCAAGCAGTTGCGAGCATATAGACATCTATAAATTAAATAACTACATATCACCCTGCTGGAACAGCCCTAACTGCCGCCTTTTTTTTACCGGGATCATTACTATCGTCTGAATCCTTATAGCAGCAATCGTGCACCTGTACGTCCCGGTTGCTTGGTGATGATGTCAAGGCATTGATCACAGGTAGTTGTTGAACATCTTTGCGCTGCGCTGTTGTACTTGCACCACCAAAGCGAACTTTAAGATCTGCTGAAACTCTGGTCTCGAATGCTTCGTCGTAGGAGATGTTCACTCCTGCCGTTAAGTCATTGCTGATCTCATAAGCAACCCGCCCGAGCACACCAGAACCATCAACGGATCCAAGATCTCCATTTTGGTAGTAATACCCAACAGAAGTATTCACCACTGGAGTAATGAAATAACCCACATCAAGCCCGTAGGTGTTGAGTGAACCGCCTTGGGGGAAACAGTTCAGTTGTTGCTCAGTGTCACTAACAGGAAGCAAGCCATTACATTACTTGAAACTATATTGCCATCTATCAATCTATGACAACATAAACAATACTCAGGGATCGGTTTACTTAATAGGTTTAAGTTGATTTTGCTTCGAGCGTGATGCCAAAAATCCAGCAAAAACAATTGCGACAACACCTAACCACTGCAATAACGTGAAAGTTCCTTTGAAAACGATTACTTCGGCCAAACAAACAAAAGGGAGGCTTAAAAGACTTAGGGTTTGGAATATAAGTGGAGGCAAAGCAAATTGTGCCCGAGACGCGATAAATGTATCGTATATTTTTATGACACCATATAGCCCAAGTAAGGCCCAAAGATAGATATTTAAGCCAGGAGAATCATTATCCTGTTGCACAAAAATCGTTAATCCCACAACAGCAAAAAAAAGTTTTCCTATCTGCTTTGAAATCATTGCTTCACTAGCCAATAGTATTTGTCTTGACTTCCCAGAGAAAATTGTTGCATTGGCTGATAAAAAAGTAGCAGTAAAGCCAAATATCAATCCAATCCACGAAAATTTTCCAGGCTGGAATTGAAGTATGAGTGCCACTCCAGTCAAAACCATAATAATTGATGCTATTTCAAGTTTTTGCGGCCATCGAGTTGACATTATGCATGACAAAGGCAGCACCATCACTGAGGCTATAGATAGAAACATTGAGGCTACCGAGATAGGTAGTTGATCAGCACTTAATAAAAACGATAAATTGTAAGCGCCGCTGAGAATACCAACCAGGACAAATGCTATCCAGGCAGTTTTACTCCATGTTGCATACCTTTTTCTACTTACCCATACCGTCCGGACTGACAAGGGCAGAACCATTAGAGCCGTTAGCATCAGCCATGATGAGGAAAAATAGTTGAGCAAATAATCTGCAAGAAGTAAATAAATACTAGAAATAAACGCCGACCATAAACCAATTTGGATGTTTTGACTCGGGTTGCTTGCAGACAATTTTGATCTTTCCTTATTTTAATAATTCTAAAAAGCTTACACCGAACAATCGTCAGTTTCAACTTAACGAGTGGGGCTGCGTGGCGTTCATCTCTAGTGTCTAATACCTTCATACTGTTTTGATGACTTGTCAGTTATCCACGGGGCCAAAACCACCTAGGTCCAAGCTTCCGACAAATTGCCGCAGGGATATCTATGGTCGCAAAGACAGCTTTAAGATTGAAAAGGAATATTCATTGGCACGAAATATTGCCTTTTCTTATCCTCAATAAACCTAGGTATTGAAACCAAATGCTACAGAGATCTTCTAGATTATTAAATTATAAAACATTGGCCGAAAGAACAGGCAATCATCTCTAGTATCGAAAATATCCTCAGATTTCATGAATACTTTAAGTCGTTGTCTTTCGCTTTTAGTAAAGACTGTAGCCCTGAAGTCAATGATGATTACGATGATTCCATTTTCTTCATTGGCGAAGACATATGAAATGCAAATTACAAGCAAATCGAATAATGTTTATACACTAATAGTAACCGGGCAGAACCTACCTGCTCTATCCTCAACGGGAATATGGGCAATCGGCGATTATCCCCAAGATGAAATTGTGAGTTATCACAATCATCAGGCATCACGCGATCAAGCAAGCATTGCCGGTGCGGCTATTGAGTGGACCAATCAATGGGTTCAAACCAAATGCAACACACCAAGACCGAAAGAAAACACGCAATGCAAACTAGCCGCAGTATTTGATGTTGATGATACGATTTTAAGCTCATACAATAGTGACAAGATTTCACCAACTTCTTTTACCCATGACAGCGTAACTTCAGATAGAGCTGTTGAGTCCTGCAGTACACCAGTTATTGAACCCGTCAGAAAAGCTTATAAGGCATTTCGATCTTGGGGTGTTGCCACTATTGTCATTACTGGTCGTTCTGAAAAACAGAAAAAAGTAACTATGGATTGCCTCGAAAGCTTTGGGATGGGTGAGTGGGATGAGGCTCATTTCAAGCCACAAGCATACATAGGGACAGCATCAGCATGGAAATATCAAATTCGCCAACAGATAATTGAAAAGGGTTGGGATATTGGACCAAGCATTGGTGATCAGCTCAGTGACATGTCTTACGGTTCTTTCTCACGTGGCTTTCTAATGCCAAATGTTAGATACTTTATTAAATAAATAACTCAGACCCGCCTACATCAACCATTTAAAATTTACTTAATTGATGTCGGTGACGACGATACCTAGCGGTTCGCTTACTTTCCTACGCAGGCGCAATGGTCCCACGTACCTGCTTTCGAAGCAGGTGTTCAAGCCTTGGACATCCCAGTGGTGATGAGCACTTATTAGAAGTGTGAACTGGTTCTGGACATGAACTGTCGGCAACTGTCACAGCAATGGCTCTCTTCTGAGTCGCTCGAAGCACAGGAGATTCGAACCCGGTTCAAGTTGGGTGGCGATCAGGCAACAGAAAGTTCGCTACCAACTGACCGATCCAACACCCGCGTTCCAAGATGGACAGCTGATGGTGAACGAGAAAGCCAACCGAAAGCCTGTAGTTGAAGAGGATTTACCGAATCCAGGCGAGAGGCAAAGCTGCAGGATGCCTGATTGGTGGTCTAAATACAGCGAAACCGACCTACAAGCAATGCACGCTCGCGGTCGTCAGTTAGTGGCTGGTGAAGCGATTAGCTGGAATGAGCTGATAGGTAGGCAATAAATGATGATGTCATTATCTGCTGCAATGCCCCTAGCTGACACCCTTATTTTAGCGATCTCGTTTTATCTATTCTTTGATCTATCATATCAGGCATCCTCTGGTAGTTTGTCATTCGATATACTTACGACTCCGCGCCATGCTCTGCAAATTCTTACGAATGAGGAAAGGTCTTGCTCAAAATTTGAACCACTTCTGACAAGAGTTTGTACAACAGATACACCACCGACAAAACATTTAAACTGTAGATCATCATGCACCCTCACGTTCCTATTGCTTGGCGATGATGTTAATGCAGATATGACAGGTAGCTGTTGAACTTGTTTGCGCTGTGCTGTTGTAGCTGCACCGCCAAATCGAACTTTAAGATCAGCTGAAACTCTTGTCTCGAATGCTTCGTCGTAGGAGATGTTCACTCCTGCTGTTAATCCGTTGCTGATTTCATAAGCAACTCTTCCAAGCACACCAGATCCATCAGCCGTACCTAGATCACCATTTTGATAGTAGTAACCAACAGAAGCATTCAGCTCAGGCGTGATGAAATAACCAACATCAAGCCCGTAGGTGTTAAGTGCACCGCCTTGGTAAAAGAAGTTGAGATCTTGCTCGGTATCACCTATAGGAAGTAAGGCATAGGCATTGAAGTTCCAGTCATTGGAGACCGCTTCTGCATTGACTGCCACCTGCTGGAAGAAAGCACTCTTTTCTGTTCCAAACAACGGAATGCCGGTATCGGTTCCACCTGTATTCATTGGGCGGCTGTCATAACCAGCATTCAGCCCGTACATCCAACTGCGGTCACCATTCAGCCAGCGGTAACCAAGCCTTGATGAGGTTGAGATGGTGGTGCCAGCGACATCGGTGTTAATGATGCTGCTGTTGTTCTCGTAATCAGCGAAATTAGCGTTAGCGAGGAC
The DNA here is from genome assembly GCF_047302735.1 of Synechococcus sp. Cu2B8-bc1011. NCBI lineage: Bacteria > Bacillati > Cyanobacteriota > Cyanophyceae > Synechococcales > Synechococcaceae > Synechococcus > Synechococcus sp. Cu2B8-bc1011. The sequence goes on along the minus strand of NZ_CP138915.1, from coordinate 1,324,393 downwards.
ATCAAGAAACCAGACGCTGTTGTCGCCGACAGACAGTGGAAGGAAGCCACCAATACCTGCTTGGTTAGGCGTGCCAGCACCCTGCAACGCCCCTTGAAACCCAAGAGTTGGCTTGACCACATCCTTAAGGCTGATGCTCATCACACCAAGCTCATCAGCACTGCCCTCTTGCGCAATGGCAGGTAGAGAAGCAACAGAAATGGCAGAAGCCAAAAGCCCCAGGGAGAGACGACGCAGCATGGGGCGTTAATTAGATGCCTGAAGGATGCCTCGCTTGTGCTGGTGATGCCAGATGCAGTAGGCAGTTTCAGCTTTGCGAGAAGTCAGTTAGGAGGCGTGCAGCGTTGCCAACCGATCTTCTGCAGGTTGATCCACATCTCGATGCCTAGGTGTCTGAGCATCCGCTGCTGCCTGACTGGTTGCCCAAGCCGTGCTGATAAGCGGTAGTAGCTCACCAGATCGAACTGAGCATGTTGCGTTGGTGTGTCGGGCTTGATCTGGATGAGCATCCCCTCCTGTCTGTTGACCAGCCAGCCTTCACTGCCGGACTTCTCCTTGTATCGCGCGTAATCAGGCTGCTGCTCCCACATCAGTGCAGTTTGGCGAGTTTGCCCATTGGGTTGAGACCCATTCACTCGAAAGAATGAGTCCGATTAACCCGAACTAGTTCCGTAAGGGGTGTTGTGCCGTCAGATGTAGATGCGAGATCGCCCTGTGCTGCTCAGCCTGTAGACACCACCTCTGGGGCCTGTGAACCACTCCGTCGGTTTGTTTTTCGCTGCGATCTCCTGCCTTTCCTCCTCAGTCAGATTCAGCTCTTCAACCAGCACATGGTCAGGAGACCAGCCCACATTTTCGATCAGGTGAGTCACCGAAGCATCCGCCTCTTCGGGTGTGGCGCGGAGCCCTCCATTCGCTCCGTAACCCGACCCCCAAGCAGAGACTCGCCACCAACGCTTTCGCGGCATCAGATCGGCATCAGTTGGTTTAGTCATTGGTTGATTTTGTAAGCCGCTTAGGACTGGAGTACTCGTAGTCGGTTGAAGCTGATGATTCTCTGTCCGTTTGATTGCATTGCCCCAGCTGCTGCCCATACCGGTGATGCAGCTCCTGCATAGATCTCTGTTGCTTCTCCGGTCGTGTCGATCTGAAGAACGATCAACCTCTCAGCTGTTGGTTCCATCCCCCGAAGCGCCACTCCACGTCTGCCAGTTGTCGCTTTAATTTCAACGCTGGTGCCGTTGGCGTCGTGAGCGTCAATTCCTTTGGTGCTGGCTGTGGTCAATGTCAGTCCGTATCGAGCGGCTGCAATTACCTCACCGATGCTGCCGACTAGATGTCCATCAGGTGTGAAGTGGCGACCAGGTGCTGCTGCTTCAAGTGCTGCGGTGACTCTGAAGAGTTCAGGAACAAGGCGTTGAATTGCTGCAGCGTCTATATCGGTTTGTTCAGCCATCGACGTCGTTAGCCCTTAGTGCCATCAATAGCTCTTGCAGCAGAGCCAGTGTTATTTGAGTATCAAGGGTCATTGGTTTGGGGGCAACTGCTTAAAGCATTCCCCTATGCAATAAAAACCCCGCTCGTGGCGGGGGGATTGTAATTAGAGAATCCTGAAGCTCTTCTTTTCAATTGAATTAAGAATACCTGAGTTACTCTGCAATCCCATTTCTCTGAGATTTTTCAGTATAGAGTGCCTCGGATCACATAAGAAACAAGAAGATAATCATAAATGCAGAACCAATAAAGAACAACTTGTCTGCCCCTTTATCAATGTCAAACGGTTCGTAACGCTGCTGATCCATTGTGATGTTGCTGAAATAAAAATAGATCCTACTGCATTCATATTCTAATCGTGTGCAGTACTTACCACTTCTGGGCTGACAGCGTTTTCCACCAGCCTGACTTCCGCATCGTTTCTCATGCCTCAGCTGGACATTTTTGACAATGAAAAACCCTGCTCATAAGAGCAGAGTATGCATAAATCAATATCGGACTATGTCACGGAATAGCAGGTGGGTCGAGTTCATGCTGTCCGCATGGTCTTCCTTTCACGGTTGCTTGCCACACCGTTTGCACGCTACCAACACCACTGCCGTCCCAGGCATTATTAGGAATGTAAATTTCCTTTGATCTAGTTTGAATATATTTTGAGGCTGCCCAATTCCATGAAATCATTCCCGGCCCCGTATAAGCTTCGTAAGCTTTATTTTGCCATTTCTTTATTCCAGCTTGTCGAGCTTCTTCCGCAGATTTGTGATTGTATTGAGTCGTCGCTGCAACTAGGGCTTCGATACAATTTGTAGTACTTGTTAATTGCAATCTGTCTCCTGTAAACCTGCTTCTGCGGAAAACTTGTCCGCGTTGAGATTGGCTCAACACTCTTACTTTCGGAGCAGCATGGGCTTCGGCGGTAATGCTTGCTAAAACAATCATCGGCAAGATGACAAGTGATCCAATTTTTTTGAAAGAGAAATAAGCCATGAGATTAGAAGTGAGGTTTGGAAGCTTTGTTTGCCCCCTGTGAACTCACCATCTCCGAATTCAGGAGTTCACTCGATGCCCTGGCTCAACAGTGGCTGTGATTTTGCTCACAAGGTTGCAGAAAGCCAGCTGCAGTGGGCAGTTTCGGCTTTGCAAGAAGTCAGTTGGGCGTTGTGCAGCGTTGCCAACCAATCTTCTGCAGATTGATCCACATCTCGATGCCTAGGTGTCTGAGCATCCGCTGCTGCCTCACGGGTTGCCCCAGCCGTGCTGACAAGCGGTAGTAGCTCACCAGAACGAACTGAGCATGTTGTGTTGCTGCATCGGGTTTGATCTGAATGAGCATCCCTTCTTGCCTGTTGACCAGCCAGCCTTCACCGCCAAGCTTCTCTTTGTATCGGGCGTAATCAGGCTGCTGCTGCCACATCTGAGCAGTTTGGCGAGATCGCCCATTGGGGTGAGAGCCACTCACTCGAAAGGATGAGTCCAGTTCAGCCCAATTGCTTCAGCCGTTGGTCTTCCAAACCCGCCATATCGCCCAAGCAAACACAGCCACCCTGGTGACCCGCAGCAGCTACTTCTCGAAGAAGCAAGTTGCTCAACACGGGGCATGAGGCGCGCCACATAGCCCTCAGCACAAGTGCGAAGCCATCCAGATCGATTCCAGAGATGACAGAACAACCAACCACGCGCTGGGCAGAGTCAGCTCGCATGAGATACCGAAGGAAACAGCCGCGGCCATACGGGACACCGAATTTTTGCGCATCATTTTGCGCATCAAAAATGATATTTAGCTTTTTCGGCATTAAAAAAGCGACTCTTGTAAGCCGCCAGAAACCTGTCAGTAACTGGTTTTATTCTTGAAGTGGAGCCAAGCGGATTCGAACCGCTGACCCCCTGCATGCCATGCAGGTGCTCTACCAGCTGAGCTATGGCCCCATCAACAACGGCGAAGCCCGCAAGCCTGTTCGCTGTCGAGGCGAAGCATACACCGCCACAGAGCTCAAACCTGGCGCCACACCGCCATTAATTTGCCTTGAACCTGCACCTGCTCCGCTGGCAACTCAATCGGGTCGTAAGCAGGATTTGCTGCTTCCAAGCGCACCACACTTCCATCAAGGTGGAAATGCTTAAGAGTGGTGCCACTCCCTGCAACCAAAGCACTCACAATCGTGCCCTGACGCAAACGCCCCGGCTCGATGACGGGCTCCATGAGCACCACATCACCATCAGCGATGTGAGCATCCACCATCGAGTCACCATTCACCGTGAGCGCAAACAAGCCACGGGTTTCGAGCACTGGAGCCAAATCAAGATGCTCTTGCACATCATCGAAGGTTTCCACCAAGCCACCGGCCGCTACAGCACCAAGCACCGGTATTCCAGAGGCCACATCTCCCAACAATTGCAAGGTGCGCGCTTGCCCCTCCTGCCAAGTGAGCCATCCTTTCTGCTGCAAATGGCGCAATCGGCTTTGCACAGGAGCAGGTGAACGCAGCCCCATTGCCTGCATCATCTGACGAATGGAGGGGCTATGACGATGGCTACCGATGTAGTCCGACAGCCAGTCGTACAGCTCCTGCTGAGCAGTGGTCAGCGGCTCGGGGGATCCAGTGGTCACCAGGACGATCCAATTCAGTCAATACATATGTACCTATTCAATGGGGATTTGGCAAGGCCTCAGGGATTAGGAGCTTGAGCGCAGATCCACTTCACCTTGGAAGCCGTTCCCTTTCGCCCTGGATAGGGGTTCCAGCGCCCCTGCTGATCCTGCCGCTCCAACACCCCATCAACACACTGGGCACGCATCAATAACTGCCGCATTCCCCAAGGGTTCTCCTCGCCTTTGCGCATCAACAACAAGGCCTGAAACGTCACCGCCTGATCATCACGGCGAGGATCACGCAAATATTCAGCGGCATCAATCTTGGGGGATTGCATCGCCTCAATAAATGTCCAATCAGCCTGGGTTGCCTTCTCCTGATCACTCATTTGCCGGCGCACCTCACTCCAAAACTTGGGCTCAGGTTTTGGCTCCCAGCTGGCATAGCTCGGCAACGCGGAGGCAACCGATACAAAAGCCGCAGTGGATCCAGTGATCACGATGGTTCGCAATCCAACGGACGTCCGCAGAATGGAAAAAACGCTCATCACTTCTCCTGGTCGACGTTTTTTTGCTTGATCAATTCCGCCAATATTTCAAGCTTGGCATTTTCGGATTCGGAGGCGCGAGACGCCATCCAGGAACTTGAAGCCTTGAGCTGAGCCAGTTGCTGCACCAGAGACAGCGCCGTTTCTCTCAGGGTTTCGATGTCATCGCACTCTCGGATGAACCGGCCCCACTTTTCGAGCTCAAAGGATTGTTCCAGGCCTCGCTCAATCGGGTTCATGCTCATCCGTTCTGCTCCCTCTGCTCCTGATCCTTTCGCTCCTGCTCCAGCAAGGGGTCTGGCTCTCCATTGCAGATCGCTTGAGCCCTGCGATAAAAGCCGCTGTCGCGATCACCTGCCGCTTCTAAGGTTTCGAGAATCCGTTTCCAGTTGTCTCGTTCGACTAGATCCATGCTTCAAGGAAAGATTCAAAAAATCTTACGTAGAAATTCGAGACTGAGATCACGCACCGCTGTCCATTCAGCATCCACCGTGATCGCATGACCACTGCGCTCTAACCAGTGAAGTTCGCGGGGAGAAGACTGCACGTTGCGCATCAACAGCTCAATGCCACTGGCTGAAATCACCTTGTCGCGACGACTTGCAATCGCCAAAAGCGGTTGCTGAATCTTGGTGAGCTGCTTGCGCGTGCGAGAGATGAGATCAAGCACGCGAGCACTGGTTACCACTGGATAGCGGTCGTAAGACCAAAGCCGCTGTTCCGCGATCGGGTCAAAGAAATCAGAGGCAGGCTTCGGCAGCGATTGCGTAAAACGAACGAGAACAGGGGCTAAAAACCGGCGTGGATCTCCGCTGCGAATCGGCGGGGAATACAGCAAAAGGGCCTTGATTTGGGGATAACGCAACGCCAATTGCAAGCACAAAATCGAACCCAGCGACAAACCTGCAACCACTACCTTCTGACCTTCTGACAACAGGCGCATGATCAGGGCATCGAGAGGGTCGATCCACTGCTGTGGGTGCACCTCCATCAAATCGCTGAGGGTGGTGCCATGGCCTACGAGCAGGGGAACTTCTATGCCGTAGCCCTCGGCATTCAAGGACTCGGCGAGGAGCTGCATCTCAGAGGGCGATCCGGTGAATCCATGAATGAGAACCACCGTCACTGCCCCCCCAGACAGTGAAAACGCCTGGGGTGATGCGCTCACAAACCACCAAGCAAAACGGCAAGGAGCGCCTGCTGGGCATGCAGCCGATTCTCCGCTTGATCAAAGATCCGGCTCGACGGACTTTCCATCACCCCGGCACTGATCTCCTCATCGCGATGGGCAGGCAAACAGTGCAGGACGATCGCTTTGGGGTCAGCTTGCGCCAGCAGGGCCTCGTCCAAGCAAAACCCCTTGAAGGCCTGTTCGCGCTCCGCCTGTTCCTGTTCCTGGCCCATCGACGCCCAAACATCCGTGTACAGAGCCTGGGCACCGCGGACCGCCGCCACTGGATCGCTGGTGACCTCAATCTGAGCTCCAGCCACGGCAAGAGCACGGGCTTGATCCAGCACCCCAGGAAGGGGCTCAAACCCATCAGGACAGCCGATGCGCACATTCACGCCAAGAAGAGCACCGCAGAGCATCAAGGAGTGGGCCACATTGTTGCCATCACCCACATAAGCCAGGGTTTGGCCTTGCAAATCGCCAAAGGCCTCCTGCATCGTGAGGAAGTCAGCCAAGGCCTGACATGGATGTTCGAGATCCGTGAGGGCATTGATGACCGGAATCGACGCCCAGTAGGCGTAATCAACGAGCTCCTGTTGGGCGAAGGTGCGCACAGCGAGAGCGTCACAAAAACGACTCAAGACCCTGGCCGTATCTTCCAAGGGTTCACCACGACCGAGCTGGGTGACCTGGGGATTGAGATCCACGGTTTGGCCCCCCAGCCGAGCCATCGCCACTTGAAAGCTCACCCTGGTGCGTGTGGACGCTTTGGTGAAGATCAACCCCAACACCCGATTCCCGAGATCGATGCGACGGTCGCCAGACTTGAGTTGGCGCGCAAGTTCGAGCAGAGCTTGGGTTTCCTGCGCAGAAATGTCTGCTGACGACAGGTAGTCGCGTCCGCTTAAGGAGCTGAGAACAGCAGCAACGCCCTTATCCATGCCAGCGGCTTCAAAGGAATGTTATCGGGGATGAGAGGGCTGCTCGTCAAGCCTTCTTGCCCCTGAGTGCTGGAACCGTTGCTCTTCTTGACGCCAAACGGTTACAAGAATTGAAACGTTTGCTGCGGCTGCGGCTGATCAATGCAACAAAAAAACTGCCCCCATAGGAGACAGTTCATGCAGTTACTGAAAACTAAAACGTAATTTTTACGAACCAAGCGCAGCAGATTAAGCCGCTACGGATTGCTCATCAGGCATCACGCTGGCTGAAAGCATCTCCTTGAGGTCATCCCCTTCGATGACTTCCTTTTCAAGAATTTTTTGAGAGATCGTTTCGAGCAATGCCATATTTTGACGAAGGATCGAAAGGGCTTGGTCGTGGGCACGGTCCACCAAACCTCGCACCTCACGATCGATCGCTTGGGCTGTGGCATCGCTCACTGCACGGCGAGGATTGTTATTGCCGCCCAGGAAACGGCCACCACCCTGCTTGTCATAGGCAAGAGGTCCCAGGGTGTCGCTCATGCCATAGGTGCCAACCATCTGCTCGGCGATATCCGTGGCGCGCTGCAGATCATTGGCAGCTCCCGTGGTGATTTTGCCGAAAACAATTTCCTCTGCAGAACGACCTCCGAGAAGGGTGGCAATTTGACCTTCCAGATCTTCGCGAGAATTGAGGAAGCGTTCTTCCGTAGGAAGTTGCAGCGTGTAGCCGAGGGCACTCATGCCACGAGGCACGATCGAAATTTTGGCCACTTTGCTGCCACCTGGCATGAGGTGACCCACAATTGCGTGACCAACCTCGTGATAAGCAACAACCTTTTTCTCATCGTCTTGCATCACCCTGCTCTTTTTCTCAAGGCCAGCCACAACCCGCTCAATCGCTTCGTTGAGATCACCTTGTAACACGTCTTTCTGATAATTACGGGCCGCCAATAGTGCTGCCTCGTTCACAAGGTTGGCAAGATCAGCGCCTGCGAAACCACTAGTAGCCTGAGCGATCTTATCCAGATCAACGTCATCGGCCAATTTTACTTTTTTGGCATAGATGTCGAGAATTGTTTTACGACCGGAGAGATCTGGACGATCCACCAACACCTGACGGTCGAAACGACCAGGGCGAAGCAATGCTGCATCGAGAACTTCAGGTTGGTTGGTCGCAGCCAACACAATGACGGGCTTGTCTTTGGATGCAAATCCATCCATTTCGGTCAGCAATTGATTAAGCGTTTGTTCGCGCTCATCGTTACCACCAACCACACCCATTGAACCGGATCGGCTCTTACCAATCGCATCAAGTTCGTCAATAAAAATGATGCAAGGAGCGTTCTTTTTAGCCTGCTCGAACAAGTCACGAACGCGAGCAGCACCTGCTCCCACAAAAAGTTCTACAAATTCAGAACCACTAATAATGAAGAAGGGAACGCCTGCCTCACCTGCAACAGCTTTGGAAAGCAGGGTTTTACCCGTACCTGGAGGACCAACCAGCAACACCCCTTTGGGGATTCGTGCACCGATGTCGGTATAGCGCTCAGGTGTTTTTAGAAAGTCAACAATTTCGTTGAGCTCATCCTTGGCTTCATCAACACCTGCCACATCGGCAAACGTGACCCGTGATTGCTCATCAGGCACATAAACCTTGGCCTTGCTCTTCGTAAAACTGAGCGCACCTTGAGCTCCGCCACCACCCATTGAACGGCGCGCAAAGAACTGCAGCACCAGAATGAAGATCAGCGGAGGCACCACCCAACTCAGGATGGTGGTGAAAATATTGGGTTTCTTCGGCGGGGCTGCAGCAAACTCAACACCCTTGCTCTCAAGACGCTGAGGCAGATCCATGTCGAAGATCGGCGTGGTTGCAAGCACGGAAGGGGCACCTTCCTCAACCTCACTGAGCTCGTAGCGAATTTGATCTTGGGTGATGAAGGCGCGCTTAACCGCTCCATCATTCACTTGGTCGATAAAGAGTGAATAGGGCACACGAGGCACCTGCTGCATGCCTTGGTTAGGGATGAAGCTGCTGAGCAGCAACAACACTCCGAAACCAATCAAAACCAGATTGATGATTCCGAAGCGCCGATTAGGGCGATTGTCGTCCTCTCGAATCGCCATGAAGCTGATTCCGAATTCCGCACCAAACTAAATCGATTATTTCCTTGATGGGTGAGCGGGCTGGGAGGAGAACCGAACGCCTAGGTCACAAGCCAAAGGCTGAGTACCCTTGGCATTTGGACCAGTTGGCGCCCTGACGAGAACCATGAAGCTCATCAACAGAGGGCTTGGTCAGTCCTCTGTTAGACGGGAATGCTTCTCGCTTTGCTCCAGCCAAAGCACCTCAAGCGCCTCGAAACACGAACAGCCTTGGCACGGTGTTGTTCAACGTCGACAGCACAATGTCCATGCGGACCACCTTGCTGGGGTCGCTGGCATTCGCGATTGTTGGAATCCTGAGCCTGGCGGAATGCTCTGAAGATGAAATCAGACCGATCGAAGCGCCGGCATCAAGAAAAAATTTATGAGCTACTTCTAAGCCTGTGCTTGGTGGTGCTGGTGAGCTTTGCTTTTCCTCGCCTGAGCTGGATCGGCCCTCTCGGCTACGCCTTGATCGCCTTGCTGCTCACGCAGTTAGTGATGATCCGCAAAGAGACGCTCACGCTTGAAGATCGTTTGTACCAGCTCCTAGGTCTCGGAGCTCTGATTGCCCTGCTTCTTTGGCAAATCACGCCTGTGCGCTGGGTGGTGAGTGGCGTTCCACTTGTGCTCACCTGGAGTGTTTTGGTGGGTTGGAGTGTGATCCGCTTGGTGGAGCGGTTGTCCCAAGAACGCAAAGTCACGTCTGGATTACTGATGGGTGCAGCTGCTGGCTATTTGTTGTTGGGGCTCACAGCTGGTCTTGTCATGAGCGCCGTAGAAACCATTCAGCCAGGCAGTTTCGAGCCGCTGAACATCCTCCACGATGCAGCCAGTGGCCCCGACGCCAGTGTGCTGATGTCGATGAGGGCCTTCTCTCAAATCAACTATTTCGCTTTTATCTGCTTAACCACAGTGGGCTTTGGTGACATCGAACCGGTGCTGCCGGTCTCGCGGATGCTCGCGGTCGTCACAGGAATCATTGGACCGCTCTATTTAGCCGTGGTGATGGGAGTCCTCATCGGTCGCTACACCAACCAAGTGGAAGAAAAAGACATTTTTAATCACGAAGACCGACGGTGACCGGATGCCATTCAAAATCATGAGGTCAAAAGATCGGAGCTCTGGATTACATCAAAGCTTTGGTCTAACTGCCATAGAAAGACTCATGTAGAGGCGGCACCTAAACAATCACTTGAGAATCTCGGAGTGGACTGTCTGAATCTTTACCTGATTCATTGGCCGGTGGGAATCAGGCCAGAGAAGACTTTTGCAGAGACGGTTGATGATCTACTCACACCGGAACAAAGTCCGATCAGCGAAACAGGGAAGGCGATGGAATCAACGCGCGGCTGTTCTCCCGCCCAGGTGGTGCTGGTGCTGGCATGGGATGAGCAAAGGGGCATTTCAGCGATTCCTAAATCCGTGAAAACGTCCCGCTTGCTTGAAAATTGACAAGCTGCGGATCTCCAACTCAGCCACACCGATTTGCAAAAGATTGAAGCGCTCGATCAAAACTTCCACCTTGGAAGCGGAGCATTTTGGGTGATGGAGGGTGGTCCTTGTGGACATTGCAAACGCTCTGGGACACCCCTTAAACAGTTGGGTCAAGGACAGGCGTTAACGCTCCCAGCAACAGGTCACCCCCCAACCACTCTGCAGACAGCGCGGACAGAGGAATCACCTGATCCATCGCCGAGAAACCCAGCTCACCAAGAGGCGTTCGGGCCGATTGACCTCCAAGAAGCTTGGGGGCAATCACCACCGCCAACTCCTGAACACAGCCCTGCTTGACTGCCTCCGCTGCTAGGGACGGGCCGCATTCCCAGAGAACGCGGTTGCAGCCTCTTGCAGCCAAAGCATGCAGGAGATCCAACGGCTCGCTTGCCAGAAGCTCAAGGTGTTCCGGGCCCTCAGGCAGGGGGCGATCAGCGCAACCTGGCCCATGGGCAAGAAGGGTTGACGCCAGGCTGGTATCCCAAAGCTGAGCTTGAGGAGGTAAGTCAAGACTGCGACTCAGCACCACGCGCATGGGTTCTGGCGAACGCGCTCCACGGCTCGTGAGCAGAGGGTTATCAGCGCGCACGGTGCCACCTCCCACAATCACCGCATCACAACCAGCCCGCAACTGATGCACCCAGCCCCGCGCTGGAGGAGCACTAATCCACTGGCTTTCGCCGTTGGGCAGGGCGGTGCGGCCATCCAAACTCATCGCCCATTTGAGAAGGCCCCAGGGACGACCCGTTTGAACACGATGAACGAAGGCACGATTTTGATGCGCTGCCTCGGTCTCCAACACGCCGGTGATCACCTCCAAACCCGCATCCCGCAAACGCTGAATGCCACCACCAGCCACGCGCGGATCAGGATCTTTGAGTGCCACAACCACGCGCTGAATGCCGGCCTGAATCACAGCCTCTGAGCAGGGGGGGGTGCGACCCTGATGACAGCAGGGCTCGAGCGTGACGATGATCGTGCCCCCCTTGGCGCGCCCACCTGCTTGGGCAAGTGCACCCACCTCGGCATGGGCTTGACCTGCTTTGGCGTGAAAGCCTTCGCCCACCAAGGCTCCTTGAGCATCGAGCACCACTGCACCCACCAAGGGGTTGGGGCTGGTTTGGCCTTCAGCCAAAGCTGCAAGCTGAAGCGCCCGGCGCATCCAAAGGGTCCAGCGGTGGGAACCGGCCTGCATCAGCTCAGCGGCTGGGTTTGCACGTCGCGCCATTCGCCCACCACGTAAGGGGGTATAGGCAACTCATTGAACACTCCCGGAAGGAACAAGCGCAAAGGCCGGTTGTTGCTCAGATCGGCGAGAAGCGGATCGAGAGCAAATTCGGCAGCAGCTTCACGGCCATCGCTGGCGAGAGCGGGGTTATCGAGAGTGATGTCGTCTAATTCCCATGTCTTCACTCCTGCCTGAACAGCCATCGAAACCGGGTGGTCGAGTCGAACCTTGCCGGGATAGCCCACAAGTCTCAGAACCACGGGATTGCCTGGCTTGCCAGTGCGATACACCACGGCTTGCCAGCTGTCGTAATCGAGGTCTCGCAGGCTTTCGAGGCTGCGCAACATTGGCGCACCAGTCTCATCGCTGTGCTGGTGGACTTGCGCTAAGGCTGCATTGGGAGTGAGCAGAAGCAGGAGCATCGCAGCCAAGAAAGAGACCAAAAGTCGACGCAGCACACCCATCAGAACAAGCCAATCCGTCCGGCCATCATCGGCGCTCCATGACTGGACTGTGGGAGTCGTTAGCCAGAGATGAAGACAGATTCTTGCCTCCACCAAAACCCAAGACAAAAACACAAGGAATTCAACAACACATTCCTCCCCATTCACAGGAGGAGTTTGTCACTCAGCTATGGGCTTTAGCACTCAAATCGGTAACAGCAATCAGCTGAGATCAGCTCAAGCCAAGGCCGTAAAATCACTGATACTAAATTCACCATTACCTCCAAGGATGTAATCAAATTCCGGAGCATTTTCAACCGCTCCCACAGAGGAGGCACCCTGACGAAGAATGTCGTCTGCCGCCTCAACCAAACTAAGCTCACCTTTAGCGTCATTACTCAGGGCCCAGAACATCATTCCGCCCAGATTTTTTTCTTGAATATAAGCCGCTTTCCCGGCAATTGTGGCCGTAGTCTCAATGGAACTCCATTCATCACCGTCATAGGAAAAAGCAGCTTTACTATTGTCATCCCAGTAGAGATCAGTCTGCCCCGTGATCACATCATTCACGATGTCTTTGTAGTCATACACGCCGGCTTCAAAAGAACCTTCAGCTTCAACACCAGACCCTAACTGTTGATAACCAAACGTTCCACCATCGTCGACACCACCCCAAGCACGCGTGTAGGCCGGCACGCCCAACACCACTTTGCTCAGATCGACCCCAGCCTCTTCAAAGAAAGATACCGCAGTGGTGACATCATACTTATTGAAATCACCGGTCATCGCTGCCTGATGCCCCGTTTGATTCTCCCAACCTCCGTGGAAGTCGTAGGCCATCACATTATAAAAATCGACATAAGGATCGATCGCAGAAAGGTTGAGATTGGAGAGTTTTTCTGATCCACCGGCCGTAGCAACGGAAACCTCATAGCTTCCACCTGTTTGTAATTCAAGAGCATCAAGCTCAGCACGCAACTGCTCCAGCACTAAGGCAAAGTTTGCCCCATCATTAGAACTCGATGCATTACCTGAAGCACCACCGCCACCTGGATATTCCCAATCAAAATCAATAACACTAAAGAACTTGTTATTTTGAAAAATGTCCACCACATCCCTGGTGAAGCGATCGCGCCCGCTCTGCGTTGCAAAAGCAGTACTGAACTCATCGGAAAGCGTCCATCCACCCAAGGCAAAACCAAGCTCAACATGAGGGTTAAGCTCCTTGAAACGGCGAAGCTGCTCGAAATTCCCTGCATCCTTGGGACCAGCATCATTCCACCCAACGGGAACACTGGTAACGGTGACCGAATCAGCAGTTTCAGTGATGGTGTACTGATCTGAGTTGTAAACAGCGATCAGAGCAGGATCAACCGCCTGATACTCGACTTTTGTAAACGTACGACTCACTTGATCAACTGCATCAAAGCGCTTCTCCTGCGCCGCATAAGAATCAAAGAGCTCAACAGAACCATCGGCTTTGACATCAAAAAAGCTGTAATTGAGGTGGGTCATCGCTTGCCCATTCACATCGGAAAGATTGATGTCGCGTTCATAAACACCCCATTCCTCGAAATAGGTAACGATGCGCTTGTCAGCATTGCCATTCGAAGCCTCTAGCGAAGGACCACTTGAAGCGTTGCTCTCGATGGAGGCATTAGGTTCCACAATGCCGCTGAGTTCAGTTTCCGCTGCGTCAGAGATCGCTGATTCCGAAATGTCAGCTGGAGAATTTATCTGCTCGGAAGTTGTCACTGAACGATCTCCAGCCTCAACATCGGCGAAATCAAACACCTGAGCAGGGTCCGTGGCCTCACCTGCCGCTTGGTAGTAAGACGTCTGTGATTCGCCTGGATCTAAGGGAGCAGACCACACTTTTGGAGAAAGGGAGACGTCGTAGCGGCCATCACTCCGAAGCGCAGACTGCACCTCAAAGTTGCTCACCAATGTGAGCGGTGCATCCATCACAAGAGCAACACTCCAGTCGGCGCCAGCAGAAACATCACCAAGATTGGCAACGGTAATTTCGCCCGCGAAGACACCAGACCAGCCACCGTTGATCGTTGCCGATACAGAAAGCCCCTGCAGATCTGCCATCACGGAGGGCCCATCCATTTCAGGGAATCGCTCCACAGAAGATGCTGGATCAACCGGAGATGGAGCCTCAAGAGAAGGCGATGCCTCAACAACGGGCGGTATTGCATCCACAGTCAGCGAAGATTTGTCGCCGTTTGCTGGTGGAGCAGAGCTAACAACGCCGGTATCAGGCTCGGCAACAAACAACAGCGCATTGGTCAGGACGCCCGAATCTGGCAAGCCCACGCTGCTGGCATTGAAGGAGAGATCAACAGACTCACCAGCAGGAATTTCAAGACCCCATGCTGGAGGGGTCAACAACACCTGATAACGACCGCCACCAAGATTCGTCACCGAAGATTCAGACGACCAACTCTCAAAGCCGGGTTGATTGGTCAAAAAACTGAACGACCATTCGGTCAATGCAACATCGGAGAGATTCGAGAGCGTGAGGGTTCCACTCATTCCACCCGAATAAAGAGTGCCCGCAACCGAGGCCTGCAATTCTCCCGAACTTGATGATGCAGGAACCATCACTGCCATCATCGAGTCGCTGCTCATGGCAGCCATACCCCCTGAAGACATCGAGTGATGATGCCTGCTGTGGTCATGCATGGAGTGGGACGACTCCATCTCCATCACCGTGGAATCAGGATTCACCATCAGGCCAACACGCACCTGATCCCCGTCAGTGGAAGCTCCGCTAGGAGCCAGGGGTGTGAGGAGACCAGCTCGACTGACCAAGGACACCTGTTCAGCACTGAAACCAAAAGGAACCTCGAGGTTGTCCTCCATCACCTGATCGTGATGAAACTCGAGATTGGCACCGATCAAATCACTGCGCTGAACACCTGTTAACAGCACACTTTGATTTGTAGGTTGAAACTGAATCAACAACCCCTGATCCGTGTCAACAACAGACAGTCGTTCGCGTGTACCTGTGTAGAGAAAATTAATTTTATCAGTTTGAGGATCAAAGCCATTGATCACCTCTTGAACACCAAATTGATGGGAGCGCACATACACAGTTCCTGAGTGACGCGCGCCAATATTTTGCTCCCAAGAAAGCACCGCCCCAATATCCTGTCGGAGATGTTCATTGCCAACAACGCCAAGATTATCCAGGCTGAGATCGTTCCACCTCAAACCCTGAAGTGTTTGCACTTGATCAGCCCAGGGATTAACAATTGCTGCCGTGCCATCAGGCAACGAGCCAAGAATTAAGCCATGAACAGAAATCTGTCCGAAATCAAGACGATCTACTGTGGGATTAAAATCGGTGATATCAGATCCTGCAGGGTTGACCTGATAGGTCAAACCACTGGTAAAGAAATCAGTCATCATTCAGGCTTGAAGAACAAAAACAAGCGCAGAGACAAGCAGTTGCTGAATCAGACATCAACGATCAATTGAGGTCGCAGAAAAGCACCAGCTCCAAACAAAAGCTGGCATCAATGCACCATCCAATGAAAGTTGACAACAGATCATCAGACTCCCTCCAGGAGCCTGACCATCCATAAATTTTCCTTCAACCAAAGAAGGAAAATCAATCAGCAACACAAATTCCGAACGCTGAAACTATGCTTGCAAATTCAAATCCCACAACCATGACTCAACTGCTTAGCTTCTATGACTAACTGCATCTAAGCAGAAAACAAAACAAAATTACGCTGTCAAGCGACACAGCATTTGCCTTCCGACCGCATCACGTGGGCCACCAATGCACAGAGCCTTATCAACCGATTGAGAACACCCTGCTAGAAAAATCAACAGACATCGACCAACAGGAACCCACTAGACCAAGAAATCCTGCAAAGGGAGAATCTAATGTCTTACTGCGATTCATTAATCATCGATTTCAACAGCTTGCCTTTCAAAAGTGAAGATCATCAAACAACACAATGCCGAGTCGATCAAGCACAGTACAAAGTCATTGAGATTGGGATTAGAAGCATCCAAGAAGCCTTAATCCTCACTCCAACGGCTCCATTTCTTTTCAATGCTGCGACTTGATGTGGCAGCAATGATTGAACAGCGATCTGAGTTGGCATGACTACCCCCGCTGCGCACCTGGAATCGTTTCCCAATCGGTGTGCGTAGCCCAGAAGCCCCAAATCGCCATCGCCCTCAGGTAGTGGCAAGCCCGAAAGGTGTTCACGGCCGTAATTGCCTCTGGGGTGCGGAATTGCAAGCCACCGGCATACACCTGGGTCACGACCGCTGAGCAAATCGCTTCTGCGGTTTTGCCCTCACCCATCAAGCGGTAATAACTCGCAATTCCAAAGTTGATCCCCGTCCATACCTCCAAGGGATGGGTGCCATTGGGATCCAAGGGTGTGCCATCGCGGCGCAAGCCATTCGCCACCCCCAAGGATCCGCCAGCAAAGTTGTCAAAGCAGGCTTCCTTGATCGCCTTCAAGGTGCTTCGGCTGTTCTCCTCACTCACGACCGGAGGCAACCCCAGCAATCGCGCATAGAAATCACCGCAGAGCTGATCGGCCATCACCACCGGCGTGCCGCTTTCGGCATCGATGTCGTAGTACTCACCGTTCCAAAGAAGCTTGTCGAAATTGGCGCGTGATTGCTCCAACCAGCCACTAAAGGTGTGCTGCTCATCGCCGGTGTCTAGCCCGAGCTCCAATTGCAGCCGTTGCGCCATCGCCAATGCCGCTTCCAAGGCCGCAATCCAGAGCGCACCGCAGTAGGCACTTACCCCCTTTAGCGGCCAATCATCAAAGGTTTGATCTGGGGCTCCGCCGTTATCAGGGAGGCCATCGTCATTCACGTCAAATTGCTTGAGGTAGTGCAGGGCCTGTACCGCCGCAGGCCAGCACTCCGCCAGAAAGCTGAGGTCCTCTCCCGTGGGCGCCAATTTGAACGTACGCCACACCTGAAGCACGTAATCACTGGCGAGATCTTTCCAGAGATTGCAATCTTGATAGGCGGTGTAATTAGTGGCATCAAACGGAACCTCGTTCGGTGCTCCCAAATCGTGAGGTGTGGCCCCTTTCACCTTGCGATCCGCTTCCACCCTGCCGCGGCCCTGGGTGAAATACCAACCGATCGGCCGTTGGGTGGCATCGGCCGCTGGAATCGCCCGGGCAAAGCTGCGAATCACCGCCTTATCGAGTTCCGGCCAGAGCTGCAGCAGGGCAAAGGAGCCGTACAAACGCACATCAAGACTTTCGTACCAGGCGTAATCGAGGCACTCGAGCACCCCAAAGCGGCCGTAGGGATCCTTCGAGGTGGCGGCGGTCCATAGGCTGCCGCCGCTGGCGAGGTCATAGAGCTCATTGAACAGCGCCATGCGCAGTTCCTCGGGCAGCTCTTTACGCGCCAACACCGGCGCTTGCCAGGCTTCGATTTGCTCATGCCAAGACCGCCAATCGCGCAGTGCTTCTGCCGCAATCGCAGCTGCATGGCAGCCATCAACGCCATAAAAATCGCTGTACCGACGCAGGTCGCGCACCCCCGTCGCAAAGCTCGTGACCGGCAGATCCCAGCTGATCGCCACAGGAATCTCTCGGGTTTCACCCGGCGCCAGGGTGAGTTTCACGGCGATCGCCGCACTGGCATGCTCGCCCTTACGGCTGGCGCGATCGTTGTTGCTATCGGGGATCACCCCGTCAGCGGCAAAGGGCTGCCAGAGCTCGGCACCATCACCACTGGGATCCCAACGGCTGCAGCGCATCAGATCCACCCCTTCCAGCGTGTCGGGCAGGGCAAGACACCACTGCCCTTCCCCTTCCGCCACCGGCGTTGAACGCTTGCCATCAAGCAGCACTCCGCTCAGTCCATTGCCATCGATCCAGCGGTTGCTCTGGCCCTCGCCATCTCCAATCGCTGGGGCGTAGTTGTGCTCGGGGCTGCCGTCATCGCGAAAGTGCACCTCCGCCGATGCATCGGTGTTGGTGAACCAGCCCACCGTGTTGCGCCAACTCAGCAAAAGCGATACTTCTAAAGGCTTGTTGGTGGGGTTGGTGAGGGTCCAGCGGAACACCGCCACCGGATAACTGCTGCGTTGGTAATCACCAGGAAGGATCGGGCTGAACGCCTCGCAGCTCACTTCAGTGCGAAAGACCCCTTCGTAATGGTTCCAACTCAGGGGGTAACGAGCGGCATAGGTCCCGGTGCTGGTCTCCTCCGTGCTGGCGGGGTACCACTGCCAGCTGCTCAGCGGCTTGCCTGACTCCGGCCTGGAGTCATCGCGCGTTGGTTCTGTGGCAAAGGCATGGACACGCACCTGATCGCCCTGCTTTTCCCAAAGGGCGAATTGGCAATCGGGAATGCTGCCGTACCAATGCTCACCGCCATCGAGATGCCAGAGGTTGAAATCACCACGGGAACTACGGCCAATGCAGCCTGATCCAAAGCCACCAAGGGGCATCCCATGCCAGGGGCCATCGTCGAGGTTGCTGGCGTAGCGCACCGTGAACGGGGTCTGCCAGCCCAAGCCAAACGAACGGCTCCAGCTTCCTTCTGGGGGTTGCCAGCCCTTCCCTGATGAGCCGCGGCTCAGCCGTGAACGCAATGCGGACAGTCCGAGCGGTGCCATGCAGAGGCCGAAAGTGGCTCCAGATTGCCAGAACTGGCCAGAAGAGCCAGGGCCTTGCTAGGAGCAGGCATGGGGATCGATTGTCCAGCGCCGCCAGCCAACAGGCGCCTAAACCATTCTTCCCTGCATCCTTTGGACGGGCACCGGCAGCAACGCCCACACCCTTTCGCCGTTGACCATGCCCTGATTGAGAACGCGTGAGAACCCAGTGAAAATAGGCACTCTGAGGGAATTGCAGTCGCTAGCGTGCGTCCCTTATCTGGGCATCCTTGCCAGCCTGCAGCTGATCGACCCCAGCGTGGCGAATATCGCCTTGGTGAAAGCCAGCGATGCCTTGCAAATGAATGGCGCTGTGTTGGCCCTAGGTGCGAGCGTTTCCACCTTGGCCCAAGCCGCATCGGTGTTGGTGATGGGCTTTTTCGGCGATCGTTTTGGGCGGCGGCGGGTGCTCGCCGGTTCCTTGCTGCTGGCTCTGTTGGGGAATCTGCTCTCGATGCTGTCCAGCGAAGCGGGCCTGTTCCTGGTCGGCCGAGCCCTCACAGGCATCGCCCTGGGGTCGGTGCTGACCAGCACCTTTGCCAGCGTGCGCTTCGTCACCCCGGCCGCTGGCGTGAGCGCCGCCCTGGGCCTCTGGAACCTGCTGATCGTGGTGGGCTTCATCAGCGGCTCCCTGATCGGTGGCTGGATGGCCACGATCCATTGGCGCCTGTCCTTTTTGCTGGTGCCAATGATTTGCAGCGCCAGCCTGCTGCTCTTACCCACACTGCTGCCAGCCATTCCAGGCAATCGCTCCCTCAAGCCCGACCTCCCCGGCCTGACGAGTATTGCCATCGCCATGGTGCTGTTTTTATTCGGCATCAACCACGCAGCCTTAGGACTGCGCAGCCCTAGCTTCTGGCTGCCGGCCTGCAGCGGACTGCTGTTGTTTGTGCTGCACATCACCATTGAGCGTCGCAGCCGCAAACCGATCTTTCCGCCCAGGCTCTACCTGCGCGGTTTCTTTGCCGCAGCTGTGATCAACGGGATCGGCTGGAATGTGGCCCAAGCGGTGGTGCAACTGCAAACCAGCAACTTCTGGCAGCTGGTGCAGGGTTACAGCACCAGCGCTGTGGCCATCGCTCAGCTCCCCTTTTTGATCTGTTTTGGCGTGGCAGGGATCTATGCAGGACGCTGGATGGGTCCGGGCCGGCGCACCTTGGTCTTAATGGCGGGGGGCAGCCTGGCGCTGGTGCTCGGCCTGGCGCTATTCGCGGTCGTGCAAGTGCAAACGCCCTACTGGCAATTGCTGCCCGCCTTAATGCTGGCCGGCCTCGGCCTGGCCTTTGTGGCCGTGCCGCAATCCGCCCTGTTTGTTCAGGAAGCGCCAGAGGATTGTTTTGGGTCGGTGCTGGCGTTTCGCACCACCAGCGGCCAACTGGGCTTTGCCTTTGGGCTCGCCGCAAGCGGAACGATGATCAGCGGCTTTGGCTTCAACGATCTGCACAGCCGCATGCAGGCCGCTGGCCTGGGATTGGAACACCTGCCCCAACTCGATGAGCACATTCGTTTATTTCTGCGCAACAGCCCAATTTCGCTTGAGGGAGCTGCATCTCAGCAGCTTCTCAACCTTCTGCGAGAGGCCTACACCCAGGGGCTGGCGGGAACGATGTTGGTCGTGGCGGTGATCACGGCGCTGCTGTTTGCGATCAGCTTGCTGCTGTTGATCATTGGCCGCGAACAACAACTGCTCCATCAAGAGGGTTCCTGAGCGATGCCGTCTTCTGCATCAAGCAGGGCATCAAGCGTCACCGCTGTACGCACCAGCGCTTGATAGCGCTGCAACACTCGTCGATTGCGCTCCAGCCAGCGGGCCGCATCGGCCGGCGCATCACGGCTGCCCCCACCCACCAAACCGGAGGGGTTGTCCGCATCCATCAACTCCAGATCGCCCTGTTGGGCCAAGAGGGCCAGCAGCAAGTCGTGCAGACGTTGCCGGCGTTCATTGATCCCATTGGTGCACATTTAATTCGCACCGCAACATCTCTTGCCATCTTGAAGGGATGGAGGTCTGACGCCTCCGCGCACCCACCCTTTCAATGCTTGTTTCCCAACGAAGCAAGGTGCTGACAGCTCTGCTGGCGCTCTGCAGCGGCCTTGGCGCTCCAGCGGTATTCGCCCAGGAGCTTTACGTGATCAACACCACTTGCAGCACCCCAAACTCCCCCAATTTTTCCTGCCAGGTGCAGGCGATTGATGTAGATGACTCCACTGAATATCGCCATCGCTTTGGATCACGCACAGTGAGCTACCGCGTGATCGAAGACCCCTACGTCCGCATCGAAGGACGAGCCAGTAATAGCGAGGCGTGGACGTCCGTCAAAAACGCCACCATCAATTTCAAAACCGAACAGCTCTGCTTCAACAACAAGGCCTTTTGTGTGAACAATCCCACCTTCCTGGCCGATGTGCTGATCCAAGGCGGGCATGCCATTCAAGGCCGCACCCGCATCGGCATGGCTTTCGCAGATAACGGCCGCGTGGATGTGACCTGCTTTGACCAAGGCTGCGATCGACTGATGGAGGCGATTCAAAAATGACATCGAAAGTCAAAAAAACCGGTCTGGTAGGAGCGATCGGCGTTCTGCTGATGCTGCAACCGGCCGCAGTCCTTTCCGCCTATCAGGCCAATGGTGTTCTCACAGTTGAGGCGGCAACAGCATCTGCAACAGACGAGCAACTGATCAGCCAACGCGGTGGTCGAGGCGGCGGTGGCTCGAGAGGCGGTGGTTCAAGGGGAGGCGGTTCAAGGGGAGGCGGTTCTCGAAGCAGTGGTTCCCGCTCCAGTAGTCGGTCCAGCAGTGGACGCACAGGTTTCAGTTCCTACAGCGGCAGCCGCCAAAGCACGCGGCAATCCACCCGCAGCAACCGCCAAACCTCACGCAGCAGCTCGAGCAGCAACCGCCAAAGCTCACGCAGCGGGACCCGTGATCAACGTCAGACCAGCCGAATCGACAACCGGGGAACGCGACAAAACACCCGCAGCAGCAACATTGATTCCCGTCAGCAGGGACGAACAAGCCGCACGGATCAACGCCAGAGCGGCCGCAATGATCGGGTGAACAATCGCTCAAAGACCCGCCGCGATGCAGTCAACAACTGGGATCGCTACGGCAGTGGTTGGTACAGCGGATCGAGCTGGTCGAACAATCGCCCGTGGAACAACGGCTGGTACGGCGGGTCTTACTACAACAATTGGCGTTGGTATCCCGGCCAAGCAGCCGCCTGGGGTCTTGCTGGCATGGCCACCTTTGGCACCATCAACAGCTTGGTGAATTCAGCTCAATCCAACCAGGTGAGCTACATCGAAGTCCCAAACTCTGATTACTCGCTCTACTACCCAAGCGTGACGGCAACTGGAGATGTGGTGAGTTTTGAAGCCGACAACGGTTACGACACTGTGCGCTTCAACGCCAACTGCCGCAACGGCACCCTCAACGGCGGAGCTCCCTTGAATGCCAATGAGGCCCAATTGCTCAATGCGGCCTGTCAGGTGGCCTTTGGTCAGTAGCAAACACCAGCGGCTCAGCTGAGCAAGGCCTGCAGGCGTTGCTCAGCCGCCGGTTCCAACACAACTGGCTTGGCTTTGTAAGCCTTGCCCTTGGCAATACGGGCCGCAATCGCATCGCGTGCGCTGTCCCAGCCGCCAATCTCAAGAGCGCTGTAAATCCGCTGCAGCGTCTCTAGCGGTGACTGCACCAAGTCGTCGTACACAATCTCCACCAGCTGCCCCTTGGGGATCAAATGCCGCGACCGCGCGAAGGCTTCTTGCAATTGGTGATGGGCCGCCGCTGTTTCCTCCACTTGCTGGAGGCTGGATGGCGGCTCTTGAAGACCAACCAAGTGGGCCAAACGCTGCTTGACCTGCACGAGTGAACGAATCGAATCGATAGGCCGCCGGCGCAGATACACAAAACGCGCCCTTGGAAACAACCGAAGCAATAAGGCAATCCGAGCGGTGTGGGCGGAATTTTTGATCACGAGGTGGGTTTTCCCAGCACCTTCATACAGCCAGGTGAGCCGTGTGAAATGAAGCAACTGCTGCTCAAATTCGGGGGGACTATTGAGCACAGCGCGCCGGAAATGCCTTAGGTAGTGCTGCGGGAAAGCGATACCAGCCATGTTGGTATCCATGCTGAGCCGGGCCAACCCCACCTCGTCTTCTTGAGGATCATCGCCCCCCCAAGGCACGGCGTCGATCGGGCGATGCTGTGTCATCAACCTCTTCAACAAAGGCTTGAGCAACGGTTTCAGCACTAATGCAGCCTGGGGAGCAATAGTGAAGTGGTTGCGAGCGGTGGCGGCACAAGGGTCAGCTGCCAAGAGCTGATGCAAATAGGTGGTGCCGCTGCGCCAGTGGCCGATCACCACCACCGGGTCATCGGGGACAGCGCAAGTCTGAATCGTGCTGCCAAAGCCAAGGGATTGCAGCCATGCAAACGGCTCCACCACCAAGCCACTGGTCGTGAGCAATAGAGCAACGGGAAAACGCCTGGGCGACACGGCGCCATGCCTTAAACCCGCAAGCAACGTGGTGGGACGAATGCATCCCCCGGCAACTAATGCGTCAGAAAGGCTGGAAAAAGACAACACCACCTCTGGATACAGCAGCCCACAGCTGCAGAAATGCAGCGATTTGCGCATCTTCAATGTTTCGCAAATCCTCACTTGCGTGAGCAATTCGCCAGCGATTGAAAAATTTATGCATGATTTGCAATGTCGCTGAAAGAGGCGTGCGCATGGTGCAGATGCCAAGCGCAACACCCAGCCAGAGCTCCATCCCCTCCACAACGTCTGCAAGCTGCTCCTTGAGCACGAACTTCAACAGCGCCAGCGAGTTGGCTGTTGCCCTGTCGAGGCTGGGGAAAATATTTACATTCTGCAGCTGACACTCGGTCCTCTTGAAGGCCACTTCTCCGTGGTCCACCTTAAAGATCTCAGCATCCATAGCATTCAACTGCTCCTACTTAACAGCGAATACAGGAATGATTACATATACTTTCGCTTGTCAATCAAGCGTGCTCAGGCTAATTCTCACGGCCATTCTATCTTGACCGCAACCAACCTTTCTATCGTCTCAGCAATGGGCCACCTCAGAAAGGGTTGATCAAATCGTCACGCACTACACAAAACACATATTCTAAGGTTCACCAAATCAATCTCTTGTCTACCAGCATCACATGCACTGTGAGAAGTGGAGTCTTGACACCTCGTGGTACGGGTGCTCAGGCTGATCAGAGCACGAAAACCACCTTTCACTCTGCTAGCGAACTAAAGCAGCTGTTCAAACGGATTGGCAAATCACTTGATGCCGTTCAACTCAGCCCAGGCCCTCTAGAGGGATGCTTCACCATGCTCAACTTAGGCAACATGTGCCTGCTCGAAATTCGCACCAATCAGCGTCTACTTCTGAATGGAGAGAGGGGAGACGACTGCATGAGTTTTTGTTTTGAAGCGACGGGAGTAGCCGATGAACATCGGTTATTCAACCAGCCAATTGCCCCTTACTCCCTCAATGGTTTTCGTCAGGGACAAGTCGAATCCCATTTCCAACTCACAGCCAACAGCACCACTTTCCTAGCAATCCTGTCGATCCGTCGATTCAACTCTTTCATCTGCCATTACACAGGAGAAGAGCTTATCCCTCAACTAGAAACCAACAATTCATTGCAGATTACGCCTGTAATGCATGCACAGTTTCGGAAAAAGTTTAAAAATTTACTCCTAAATCCACCCCTGACAACGCTGCATCGACGAGAGGCAACAAACCATCTATACAGTTCATTCCTGAATGCTCTGAATGACAAGCACAATGTGGATTACATAACTTTTGCACCATCTCCCCGTCAAGAACTAGTCAGAGAATTTATAGATTGGGCCTTCAAGAATTCTCGCAATGACTTCAGCCTTGATCAAATCAGCGAATCGCTATTTGCATCGAGACGGACCCTGATCCAGGGAAGCAAAGAATCACTTGGCATGGGTCCGATGGAAATGATGAAACGTGTACGCCTCGAGCAAGTGAATTGGATCTTGCGTTCAACCGAAGCGCGTGCAGATGAAAATTTTAAAACGATCACCCAAGTTGCTCAACACTATGGGTTTCAAAGTCGTGGACATTTCGCCAAGGCTTACCAAAACCTGTTTGCAGAGGCCCCAAGCGACACATGGCTGAAGTCAACAAATAAATAGTTGATCCTTGCCATCGATCCCATCCGTGCAAATTTGAGATCCTGGTCGAAGGCAAAGTTCGAATACTTCTATGGTGGTATTTCTCATAAGGAAACACCACCGCTATTGAAGCAATTGATCGGTTCAATCAGCTTTTTGCATCACTCTCCTTGGGATAAATCTCAAGGGTAACCTTGTCGATCTGGCCGCCGTAAGCGCTATAGCGACGAGGTCCGATCGTTTTAACCGTCACCGCAGATCCGCGGTCGAGACCCACGTCCGCACCCTCATCGATCGAGAAGCGAGATGCGATCGTTTTATCTAAACGACCTTCAGCCACCACCTCGTTGTTGAGGATCATACGCACATCAGCACCCTTCCCAGTGCCACCACCATCGTAATCGAGCTCAAAGCGAACAACAGATTTACCCATAGGCAATGGCTTATTGCTCTTGAAGGTAAAGAGATCTCCCATGTAGTTGTAGGTATATGCAGGCTTATTATTCTCAACGTACAACGACCAGCCGCCAAATCGCCCGCCCTGCGAGAAGATCACGCCATCTTCTCCACCGCCTTTCACATCAACATAGGCCGTCACACTGTTCGAAACGTTCTTCACATTGATGATCGAGTCTTCGACCATGTTCCAGGCATAGGGATACAAATCCATGGAGGTTCGATCACCTAAAAGCGTTGGCCGCCCGGCAACAGAAGGCACAAGACGCTCGAGAAGACGATCATCCAGTGGCAATACCTGATTCTCAATCGCCTCCTCCATAAACTTCGCCTTCATGGCCTCAAGACGCTCAGGATATTGGGCAGCCAGATCATTCGAAAGGCTGAAATCAACCGTGGTGTCATACAGCTCCCAACCATCATCTGCCGCAACCGTGTTCATTCTCTTCGGCGCCATCCAGGGATACATGATTGTTGCCCGCGCCATCCAACCATTGTGATAGATCCCACGATTACCAATAATCTCGAAATACTGCGTGTTGTGCCTTTCTTTCGCACCTGGATTATCGAATGTGTACATCAGGCTGGTTCCTTGCATGGGGATCTGTGGGATGCCATTGATCATGGTGGGCATCGGCAGATTGGCCGCCTCAAGAATTGTTGGGGCCACATCATTCACATGCGAGAACTGTGTGCGTAGCCCACCACCTTGTTTGATGCGTTTCGGCCAATGAATCACCGTGCCGTTGCGTGTTCCACCGAAATCACCAGCAACCTGTTTAGAGAGAGCAAAGGGTGAATTGAAGGCGATTGCCCAGCCCATGTGATACATGGGATAAGTCGTCGGTCCTCCCCACTCATCAAGCTTGGCCTCCTGTTCGTCAGGCGTTTCTCCAACACCGTTGAGGTAGTGGTTCCAATTCCACTGACCAGTCCTATCCCCTTCAACACTGGCGCCATTATCACCAGTGATGTAAATCACCAAAGTATTATCTAACTCGCCAAGATCGTCGATCGCCTTGATCAAACGTCCGGCTTCGTGATCGGAGTGCTCAGTAAAGGCAGCAAAAACTTCTGCTTGACGGGCATAGATTCGCTGCTGCTGAGGCGTGAGGCTATTCCATTTGGGAATACTGTCTGGAGCCTTGGCCATCTGAGTGCCTTCGGGAACAATCCCTGCCTTGATTTGATTCTGAAGATTGCGCTCTCGAAGAACATCCCAGCCCTCATCAAACTTGCCTTTGTATTTGGCAATCCATTCCTTACCCACATGATGCGGGGAGTGCGCACCGGCTGAGGAGTAGTAGACGAAAAATGGCTTATCCGGCTTGATTGACTTCTGTTGGCGTACCCAGCCGATCGCCTGATCGGTCATGTCTTCTGTGAAGTGATATCGATCTTTCTTCGGTGCATCGACAACGGTGACACCATCGTGAATGGTGGGTTCCCACATATTGTCTTCCGCCCCAACAAAGCCGTAGAACTTCTCAAAGCCCTGGCGCGTTGGCCAACGGGTCTGAGGGCCGGCCGCCGTGGTCTCACGGCCTGGTGTTTCATGCCACTTGCCGAAGGCCGCAGTGTTGTAGCCATTGAGTCTCAGGATTTCTGCAACTGGCACGGCATAGTCCGGCACCACGGTGGAATTCCCCGCATAACCAGTGGCGATCTCTGGGATCGATCCCGTATTGACCTTGTGGTGATTGCGACCGGACTTCAACGCCGCCCGAGTCGGTGCACAGAGGGCTGTGGTGTGAAATTTGTTGTAACGCAACCCATTATCGGCAAGCTTTTCCGCCGTCGGCATGTTCACCACGCCGCCAAATGCGGACGGAGCTGCATAACCCACATCATCCAGGAGAATGATCACCACATTGGGAGCACCGGCTGGTGCCGTCACCTCCCACTGAGCTGGCAATGGAACCTCCGAAGGGAGCACCTTGGTGACCTTTTCTGGCCTCGGCTCAGCGATCGGGAGCCTGGTTCGATTAAAAACTGCTCTGGAATTTTGATTGGGTGCGGCTTGGCTAATCGATGCTGTTGAAAGAATCATGATTCCACCGCCCAAAGCAATCTGTTTGGATAGGCGAGTGAAACGGGATCGAACAGACATAACGCAGGGAAATGAAAATGGTTGGTTCAACGGCGTTTGGGCTTTGAAACAATTCCAAAGCGCAAATGGTTAAAAATCACGAGTAATCGAGCTGTTGCCGCCGATTGGATCGATAGGTATCCACCCGGAGCGACACCAGAATCTTCAGTGACCCATTGGAGACACTTCCAATTCAAGGTGAACTTATTGTTTAGACGGGTCATCGACGTTTGTCTGAGACTCTCCGCAAATTTGCACGATTAGGACCAGCCTCAGTGCGGAGTCAGGCATTGCTCCTTGCAGGTCGCCGGCTGGATAGCTCCACGAGAATGGGCAGATTCATGCTTTTTGCCCATTGATCAATCACAAAAGATCATCATTCAGCTGTCTCAATAATCTTCACAAGACCCATCAAGATTGATCCTTGCCATCGTTCAACACTGGGTCCGTAGCCGTCCTTAGGGCTCAACCTGCAATCACGGTGGTGTCGATGCCAGAACTGAAATCCTGATGAGCCCTGAGTCACGTCCGTAGGGTGATCGGCTCCGGGTCTGCATCAAGCCAACCGTTGCTGTCTCGACACGAAACCAAAGGCGTTAAACGGATGCTGAGGGGGCGACCCTCTGCAATGTCGACCCGCAGGCCGCTATAGCCATTGCGTCCCTGCGCAGCTGTCCAGTTCCGACCGACAAACAGCTTGCTGGTTGCCACCACCTTGGCCTCGCCTTCCGCTTGGTCTTCGATGAGCTCGGCTCCTTCGCGTCGCTGAGATCGCAATCCATAGCCGCTGCCTCCGCAAATCACCCAGTTGAGGTGGCTGTCTGCATGTCCGGTGTCATGGGTGCGCAGCACCTCCAGGCAATGGGCGTGGCCACTGAGCACAAGATCAACGGGTTTGGTCGATCCGAGCTCCTCCCCTAGAGCCCTCACAACGGCATCGAACACATCGCGCAATTGTCTGCGAATCGCATGCGTATCGGCCTGGTTGCATTTTGTTTTCTCAGTGACATATGCAGGGTGATGCATCGTCAAAATCCTGCCCCTCACCGATGGATCGCGATGGGATGCGATTAACCCCTCTTTGAGCCATTCCAGTTGCTCATGGTCAACCATCACGCCTTGTTTGATCTGATTGATTTGATTGATTTGACGTTGAAGATCGAAGCATTCCTCCTGGAGCGTCTCTAGCTCATCAAACAGTTCATCCCGATGGTCTTCATCGAGGCTGCTACTCGCCAATGTTTTGTAGATAAGGGTTTGGCGTTCTTCCAGAATCCGTAAATCCCCCCTGAGGTTGCGTCGGTTGCTCGTTGGTTTTTCAGGGGTAATCAGGGTGTTCGAATCGATCGCGAACACATCGACACCAGCATGTCGGAAACGGAAATAACGATTTGGCAGACGGGTGTTCACACCGGGCCGGTATCGCAAACATCGCTGTCCATCCCAAACTGCGTCGTAATGCAAGTTGAGATGGGCTGTGAGTCGGGCTGGAGGTATTTGATTCAGAACATCCAAAAAAACACGGGCGTAGGCCTCGCCTTGCCTAGAACCTCGCCATCCCGCGTCGATATCATCGAACCATTGCAAATAGCGGCGCAACGGAAGGGTGAGGCCCGCGAGTAAGGCAACAGGCAGAGATAGATCGTAGTAGTCGTGATTGCCTGGTACTGGCAGGAATGGCTGGTTAAAGACCAGGCCTTCAGGGCTGATGCTGTTCCAATCATTACCGTGATGAAGCCATTCCCGGTAAGGCCTCATAAAATTGAGGCGATACTGATCCAAAGCGCCTACCAGGTAGACCACATCTCCGGTATGCAACACAAAGGCTGCATCCGCTTTATGGGGTAGCAGTCGTTCAGCAATCCGACGGGGAGGACTCTGGAAGCGATGACGACCAGTGCCACTGTCGCCCAGAACCAGAAAGTGAAAGGCTTCATCGATCCCAGGGTTGTTCTTCCCCCGGTCGATCACGAGCCTGGTCTGGTCAATTCCTTGGCGAATCAGTTCCGGATGGTTCCAGCGCACGCGAGCGGACATTTTGCTGATCTTCCGCTGGATACTGGGATCGCTGGCGAAGTTCAAGATTTGAGGGGGATTGGAGCTACAACCTGCAAGGCTCCGGGATTCACGCTCACAGTGATGGTTTTCGCATCGAGAACTTCACCATCGATCACCAGTTTCTGTACATCATTCAACTCAATCTGTAATTGTTTGGTTCGAAAACAAGCAATGTTGTTGTTGTGATTGGCGCTGCTGCTCATGATCGCTGACCAAGCAAGACTTGAGAGCACTGAAAGTCCACTAATGCGGTCCTTCGGAGAGGCAACGATGACCTCGAGCAATCCATCGTCGGGAATAACCTCGCCGAAACCCTGGGCCATCAGGGATGTGGCCGGAGCGGCGTTTGCCATCGTGATAGCACTGGCATCAAGCCTGTATTCCTGTCCGTCAATCTGCATCGTGGCATGGAAAGGTTGTTGATCCACTAACTGCCGAGCACCTGAAAAAATGTAGGCCA
Source organism: Synechococcus sp. Cu2B8-bc1011 (assembly GCF_047302735.1). Lineage (NCBI taxonomy): Bacteria > Bacillati > Cyanobacteriota > Cyanophyceae > Synechococcales > Synechococcaceae > Synechococcus > Synechococcus sp. Cu2B8-bc1011. The sequence goes on along the minus strand of NZ_CP138915.1, from coordinate 1,294,450 downwards.
TTGGGCCAAGGATGTTCTTCAATTCGCGGCTCGCTTTGTCAACCATTCCCGCTTCAAAACCGAGGCCTGCCAACAAAATCATCGGTCGGTTGTTGCACAATGCGACATCAACGCGACGGAGATTGCCAAGAAGCAAATTCGTGCAGGCAGCCTTTAATCCTGTAGGAATTCCCAGCGCAACCGAGAAGGCATTGGCGGTGCCACGGGGAATGATGCCAAGGGGAATATTGCTGTCTTGAAGTGCGCTAGCAACGGCGCCAACGGTTCCATCGCCTCCTGAAGCAATAATGATCGATTGTCCTTCCCCATCAGAATCAAAGGCTTGGATCTCCTTGATCAAGTCTTTGGCTTGTTCCGCGGGATCTAAGTCGGGTCGAGTCATCCAGATCTGCAGCATGAACTGCGGTTCGAGATGGCCGCGGATTTCGGCAAGTTCAGTTTCAGGATCTCCCTGGCCGGCAACTGGGTTAAAAATCAGATACCCCCTACGACTCCTTTTGACGCCCTGCATCAGTGCAGATGCTGTCGCTGGATTCAGGGCGATCGGTAGGTCGCTGAGCAGTGCTGCACGAACCAGAGGTTCTGACAGCACATCTCTGGCTTGACGTTCAGGTGGTGAAGGGAAGTGGATGAGACCACTGATCTCTCCGTTGAGGATTGTGGCGGCCATCGCAATGTCTCCACCTTGGCGAATCGCCCGGCCCCGAATGATCGAGAGGTCCTTGAAGTCATGTCGCCGGGCGAGCTCCTGCAACACGTCGTCTCCGATCAAGAGTGAAAACCCGGAGAGGAGTTGGGTGTTGTTAACGATCCATGTCCCCAGAGCCGGGCAAACATCGAGATCAGCATTCAGAACAAGGGTTGAGGGCATTGCTCGGTCCTGGGATAAGTCGTCGTCTAGCGATGGAGTGAGAAATCGTTTTCCCCTTGGCCATCAGGGACGCAACGCGTTCTGCTCAAGCTCGCAATCGAGGCCCGTTGCGCTGGAATTCAACGCTTGTTGCTGCTGAATTTCTAGTGCTGCCGCACGTAAGTCAGCACGAAAAACAGGATTGGCCTGGAGTTGTGCCACCGTTGCTGCGCCCATCAGAAGGCCCGCCTGCACGTCGCTGTACCAGTGCACATTGCAAACATTCCGGCTCTTGCCGAATTCCCTTCCCCTCTGAAGGATTTGATCCTGTTGGTTCGGCACAATTTCACTGAGGATCAGAGCCCAAGCCCAGCCCACTGAGGTATGGCCGGATGGATACGACCAGTCGGTGGTGAGCTCATCCACTTCATCGGGTGTGCAGATCGGCTGCCCATTAATCAAAAAAGGTCTTCGCCGCTGGTAATGCTCCTTCGCTTTGTAAGTCGCAAGCCCTGCATCCGTCAGTGTTCGACGCAGAAGTGTGTAGAGCCGTGGGGTCTCCTCCTCAGAGATCTCGATCCCGAGGGTGCATGAAAAGGCTGCAGCTGCTGCTGGGAAGGAGAGTTCGGCATCACCGGCCGCCAGTTGCCAACGCGAACTTCCCTGACCAGGAAAACTCGCCGTGGCAACCTCTTCGTCGAGAGCAAAGGCTGCCGATCCTGGCGTGGGAGGCGGATCGAGCAGTTTCAAAGAATCGGGCCGTGCTTCTTGTGCCAGATATCCCTCTAGAAGACCACGTTTTAATTCCTTCAGCACGGGAGGGGATCCAATGTTGGATTCACAGTGAGGTGGTGCTTCCGCAGCTTGGGCAGAGCCTCCTAGGGGCACCCCCCCGCAAAGCAAAGCCAACATCAACAGACTAATTTCAAGCCGGTGCATCCGAGAAAAAAAGCTTCCTTATGACCTAGCAACTTGGTTCGAGAACAGCCATCGAAAGGTGTTGATTTCGCACGAATCGGATCACCATCCTTCGTTCGAGACAATTCAGCATCTGCTATCACAAGAATGCTAAATCAAACAAATTCTAGAAACTTGAGTGGTACCACAAAGGGGTAATCCTGAGGATCAGCGCACTCCCTATTAGGCCTCATATGAGTCAAAGCCAAGCCAAAGATTGACCCACCAAAAGGAATCCAAACAAAGTGCAGGTAGCCTTGACTTCGATCGTCAAGTTAAAAGTAAGGCTCGTGGCCCATACCTCCCTTCTGTACCGTTTCGCTGCCGTCATTGAACTGGTTACAGGGGCATCGCTGCTGGTCCTTCCAACATTGGCCATGCAGTTACTGTTCCGATCGCCTCCCAGTGCCGCAGGCGAACAGCTCACACAGCTGTACGGACTGGCGCTCATAGGGCTAGGGGTGGCGTGCTGGGGCAACCCATGCCCAGCGGCTGCAAAACGTGGGTTACTGATTTACAACTGCACTGCCTCAATCCTCTTGTTCGCCTTGGCGGTCCGGGATTTGTCAGGTGGAGTTGCCGTCTGGCTTGGAACTGGGATTCACCTCACACTCAGCGTGTTGATGATTCGTGATCAGCTCCGAAAGATCTCAGTCTGAATCCGCTGCACAACGGAATCCCATATGGCAAGTTGCCGTATCAATCGTTTGTCCCATCAAAGCCGCTGGCCTGAAGCGGTGGCAGTAGTTCTCCGCACACAGAAAGGATCCCCCCTTGATGATCCGACGCTCTTGCTCACCTTTGGGAACAGGAAACAATGTGGAGGTCCACTCCCAAACATTGCCGCACATGTCGACAAGGCCGTAGCCATTGGGTGGAAAAGATCCCACAGGAGACGTCCAAAACCATCCGTCAACCTGCTCGTTCTTCCAGGGGAAAGGTCCTTGCCAGACATTGGCAAGCCACTGACCACCAGGTGTCATTTCCTGACCCCACGCATAGTTCTGCTGAATCAAGCCGCCTCTGGCAGCAACCTCCCATTCATCAGCAGTCGGTAAACGTTTGCCAATCCATTGGGCGTAGGCAAGCGTGTCTTCGTAGGCGAGATGAACGACAGGATGATCCATCCTGTCTCCGATGCTGGAATCAGGCCCCTGGGGATGCCGCCAATCGGCTCCTTCGATCAAGGCCCACCAAGACATCGGTTGATTGCGATCGACGGTTGGCGGCGGCGGAATGAACACCGCTGACTCCGGATTCTGTTGATCCGGCGGCAGGTTTGGATACAAAACAGGATCGGGAGGCTTCTCAGAGACCGTTACATACCCCGTTTCAGAAACAAAATGGGCAAACTCAACATTGGTAACGGGAGATTGGTCAATCCTAAAAGACTTCACCTCAACGGAACGAACGGGCGCTTCTTCTGGATAAAAAGAATCACAACCAACGACATACTTGCCTGACGGGATAACGATCATTTGATCATTTTGAATACTCATAGGAGCAAAGAAACAATCCAAGACTAGCAGAAAAATCCGGAGCGAATCCAAGCCACCAGAAAACACAAATCTACGGCTTATTGAGAAATTTTAATGCCATCATCCCACTCTTAAATCATCAAAAAGCTCCATAAATCCTGAATTCAACTGCCATAGCTATCAATTAACTTCAGCTGCCAGTGGGGAACAGAAACTGCACTTGAGCACGGAATGTCCAATCTCCCAAGAGAGTTTCTCCAGCAATTTCAGGCTTAACAAGATTATAATAAGCGCTAAGAGAAGCGTTAACTGGCTGCTTTCCCACTACAAAGACTCTACCAAAGCCAGCACCAACAGGAACCGTCCAACCCTTATTATCTGGCGTGTTCCAATTTGCAGTAATAATTGGAGAACTGGTCAAATACCAACCCTTAGGAAGATTGTAATTCAAAAAAGGCTGGATCAGCATTTTATTGACATCACTTTTCTTACCATCACCAGCAAACGACCAAATATTATTAATTAGGCCACCGGCCACAACCTTTCCTTTGGTATAAACCAAAACGCCCGTAGGCCCTGCACTCCACTGCCCGGAACTGAGCCTACTGTCGGTAGCCGTTGGAAGAACTACCGTAGGCCCCACTCCAACAGTGAAATTGCCCTTCAACGTTGGCACAATGAAAACCGAAGGATTGATATCTCCAAGCGCCTGAATCGAGGTACCGCCAACCCAAGGCTGGGAAATAAAAGGCACAATCGTACGAGTCACCAATGTCAGGCCATCGCTCACCTTGAAGGGAACGACCGGCTGCACATTGACAACATTTTGAGTCTGATTGCGCTTGGCATTGGGATCCAAAAGATTCGGAGCCCATTGTGTGTTTGGGGTGCTATTCCATTGAATGGGCAGGCTGATCAAGCTAGCAATCGGGTTTTGTGCCGCTTTGGCCAATGAACCCTCTTCCGCCGCTTTCGCTTCGCCTGGAGTCACCGTGACCGGTTGATTCTCCGTGCCAGGCTCAGCATTATTGGAAGCTTGGGCGATCTCACTATGGACTAAAGGTGAGAAATCAAAATCAACGGGGTCGGCTACCAAATATTGAGCCTGATCTTGCGCTCGCACACCTGAAGGGGCCAGAAGGGCAGCACATCCAAGCAGCCACGTCAGAGCAAAACACCCACGGAAACGCGAAGACATTAATCGATAAATAAAAGCAAGTGAGTTTTATTGCATCCAATCAAATCGCCAATAGGATTTCACCAAAACAAGCACGAATGGGATCAGACAGCGCAGCAGGAACAGAGGACTCCCCCTAAGTTTCGAGGACTTTCAATGCCGCTCGTGACACGCCTTCTCCCCCTGGCTCTCCTCGCACCGCTGAGCTCGTTGTGCATGGACGTCGCGACAAAACCATTGAATGCGGCGGACTACATTGATCACAGCGAATCTCAAAACAAGACTGAGTTAGCCGCCAACGTTGAAAGTGATATCAGCGAGACAGAAACAATAACACCTCTCATCCTTAGTCAAGAGAGTAAAGAAGATGCACAAAACAACGAGAAAGAAGAGGAAGATAGTTGGCGTGTTTATCTTGACCTCTATGCATTCTTGGTACCAACAACCTATAGCTCGACAACGATCAACGGTAATAAAAATGATGCCGAACTTTCCCTCTCGGATGTAATCGAGACCATCGACGAAGCGCTCACCTTCAAAGCTCAGGTTGAATACGGCCGATTAGGTTTGATGGCCGGTGTTTACTACGGGAGCCTATCTACAAGCGGATCCAAATCCTTCTTCAAGGAATCAACGAACCCCTTGCGCAATCAGCTGGGACTTCCTTCCGCACTCAGACAGCGCACGATTCGTGTCAAAGGAGATCTTGATGTCGATGTTGATGCCAATCAGACCATCGTTGATCTGGCATTCCGCTACCGGGCAGGAGCGATTCAAAAACCACGGATGGAAAAAGGAAGTGGCAGTTTCCTTGGCATAGTTGGAGCGCGAGTGATCGATGCCAACATCAACACGAACTTTTCCGCTCGCAACGAATCCACAGTTTCCGTGGAGGGTCGGCGTGTAAGTCGTGAGAACACGCGCAAACTGGAGAGAGCCTCGAGAGAAAGCTTTGGCAACACCTGGGTGCAACCTCTGATCGGTGCTTTTGGCACCTATGCCATCAGCGAAGACTGGCAGGCGTTTGCCTATCTGGATGCCGGCGGATTTGGCCTAAGTGGGGAAAAGGATCTGAGCGGAACGGCGCAGGCAGGGATCGCCTACGCCCTTGGAAACTCTGCCCAGATCTCACTTTCCTACAAGTATTTCGGGCTTGATTACGCCGGAGGCGGAGGCAACGCCTACAGCGTGGATCAAAGCGGCGTGAACCTCGGCCTGCGCTGGTTCTTTAACTGATAAGAACAGCTCGTGAGCCCTAACCTTTCAAGAAGCGAAGCTATCAGCCACATTGACTGCCGTGCGGGATCCACTGGCAATCGCTCCCTCAATGAACCCACGCCAACCCTGGGCATGATCTCCAGAGGCAAAGAAGAGATGACCTTCTTGGCGGGGTAATTCATCGGTGAATCGTGCAACTGTTCCAGGGCGATAGGTGCACCAGCTGCCTCGGGAGAGATCGTCTCCACCCCAGTCGTGCCCGAAAGTGGAGAGCACTTTTATCCCTGGAATGAATTCCTCCAGCACGGGCTGCCAATCTTCGACCGACTTCTCCAAAGCGTCAGGTTCAAGGCTGAAACCAGCGAGCACCGAGTGCTTCTCACCCCGCTTGTAAGTGAAGCTGCCGATCAGGGCTGAATCCGTTGAGCGTGAAAGAGTCATCACCGCGCCGGGATCGCCCTGCACTTCAAAAAACACCTTGCAACCCCCACCGACATGCTTGAGCTTCGAGGCCGCCAGCTTCACATCAGATAGGGGAGGTTCAAATTGCACGTTGTGGAGCACATTCAAAGGAACGGTGACCACCGCGCGCTGAGCGATCACCCGCTCACCAGACTCCGTGGTGACGCTCACACCCTCGCTGGTTTGTTGAATGAAGCGCACAGCAGTGCTGAGTGCTACCTCGAAACCACCATCTCGGGTGATCGCCTCCACGAGTGCACCGGTTCCTTTTGTGAGTTTGTAGCGAGCTGCTGTGTCGTTGAACAGCTCATAGTTCCAACCGGTGAGTGACCAGGTGCGCATCATCTCCACATAGGAGGCATTCTGCGGTTGATTCATGGAAAGGATCTCCAAAAACCCTCCAAGACTGGTGCGCTGCAAAGGTGTGAGATCGAGCGCATTGAGACGGTCAGCAACGGACAGAACATCCCTTTCACACACAGCATCCCAGCAGTGGTGAATGTCATAGGGGCGCTCCCACACCCCCTTTGATTCGGCAAAGAAGCGGTTGAAGCCTTCGACGAATTCACCCAGTTGGCCTTCCTGCAGCTCCTGAACCGTGCCGTCGATCTTGATCGCTATGCGCTCAGCGACACAACCTGGTGTTTCCTGAACCTCCAGCCCATAACGTTCTTTCTCAGCCCATACAAACGGCTGAGTCCAGTGAATCCATGTGCCACCCAGCTCCACATGAAAGCCATTGCGCTCCTCGTAATAGGTACGGCCTCCCAAGCGATCTCGCGCCTCCAGCACAATGGTGCTCAGTCCTCTCTTCTGAAGATCTCGTGCCGCAGTAACACCGGCAAATCCACCCCCGATGATCACAACATCGTATGAAGTCTTAGCAGCCATCAGATCACTTCAAACACATTGACCATCATCAACTTTAAAGAAGAAAGCAACGTGTTCCCAAGATCACACCATGAATGTGCACTCACGGGACCATCAAAACAACGACCTATATTTAACCTGCAAATAACAACCCAAAGAGAAGTTATCCATGAAAGCAGTTCATTCTATGGCATACGCCATGGGCGCCATCTTCATCCTTGGCGAAACATCGAGACGCGGTCTTGATTATTTCAGCATCAACGCCACGACGATGCTGGAAGATTACGGGTCAGGACTTTTATTGCTTCTTGCGGCCGCAGCATGCACCGCAAAGATGGCGAATGCCTCTCTATACCTTGCCGGGTCCTGGGGATACGCCGCAGGCGGAATGTTTGTTCCATTTTTTGCCCATTTAGAGGCCTATTTGCGTGGTAACACCTTCAGGCCAGATCATCCGATTGAGGATGTGAACTCCATCATCGTGAAAGGCATCATCTGGGGAATTTGCCTTGTGTTCTTCATTGCCAGTCTTCGCAACAACGTCAGGAGCCAAGAATCTGGCTCCTGACGAAGGAATTCAGATCAACGTTGTTTAGAGCTTTTCGATCGCGCCCAGCCTCCAGGTCCGGTCGAACCAAGCCTGCTCGGGCCCGTACAAACGAAAGATTCCAAACCAACCCTTACCAGGAACCGTTTTTACCCAATTGGCCTCCTTGCCTACGGGAGGTTCAGGACCGAAGTAGAGGTCCACGCTCCCGTCGGCGTTGCTCACCATGTCCTGATTGCGTTTGTTGTTTTTACTTGGGTAGGGCGACTCGTTGCTTTGCAACATCGAACGGGTCTGAGGGTCGTAGACCACAAACGACCAGAAGCGATTCGCCGGAGCATTGGCCGGAACTCTCAGTTTGTACGTGTTAGCTCCATCGAGATAGGCGCCATTACCATCCCGAGAAGAGAAAGCGTATTGAGATCCCACACCAGGCAGCTCGAGGGCCATCGCCGGTGTGTTCACCGTGGCGAGATAGAAGAACAGAGTGCGGCCATCCATATCGCGACCACCATTGCCATTGTTCACGAGATACTCGTGACTGCCTCCAGGAAAGCCGGTTTGCCAATAACCAGCTTTGCCTGGGTAGATATAAGCCTTGGGATCCTGAGGGGAAAACAGGATCGAACGAGCCGTGGCATTACCAATGGCTACAGATTCTGTAAGGAGTGCTTTTTGCTCCGCATCCGGGGCAAAAGGCTTGCCTTTTTGGATGCCAATCGCTGACGCCATGCCCAGTAACTCAGGGGAGAACATCTCAGAAGGCTCTCGCTGAATCACCTCATTCAGTTCTTCGTAGAATCTGAAATTATTGGCATGAATGGTATTAACCGTCCAGTCTGTGAGATTCTTAAAAGTATTTCTTTGGGGATTGGCCCTCATCGCATAGGGGTAAACCTTCAAGCCATTTCTAAAGCTATCTCGTGCCGTAGCAGGCTGGCCTTTATCATCGAGGAAGCCACGAAGAATCAACCAATTGATGATACTTGAAGTTTTCGCTACATAAAATCCATCAGTCGAGGCCGGAACCTGTTGGCCTGGTCCAACAATCAGATACTTACCTCCCTTTCCCTTGTCAGGACCAGGGCCTCCCATATCCACCACAAAGCGGAAGAAAGCATCATTTACTGTTCCTGGTCCAGTGCCAGGTGGGACCTCAACAACGACAGGACCATCACTGAGATCGAGAAAAGCTGAGGCATACACCGTATCGGTGTTTCCGGTGAGCCAAAGAGACTTGGAGCTCATCAGCTCATCAAAGATGCCGATGTCCTGATTTGGCTTCATTCCATAGCCATCACGGTGACCCACATACAGCATCTCCAACGAAGCTGCTGGCATGAAATTAAGGAACGTCTGGATTCCACGGCCCAGATCCACCTGACGGCGAGCCTTTCGCATGGTTTCATCATCAGGGAAACCATCGAAATAATTAAACGTGCCGATCCGTGTGTTCACGGTATCTGGAGTCAGCACGTCAACAGGAATAGGCGTGTTGTAGCCCTTCGGCGCAACATCAGCGGCATGAAGCGCAGAACCGCTACAAGCCAAGAACAAAGCTGAAAGAGCAGCAGATGGGAAACGAGTGAATACAGTCATGGTTGAGGATAAAGAAAAAAGTGGTGCAGTTCAGACCTCAACCAAGAGGCTGAATGTCATTCAGTTGCCAGGTTTTATCAAACCAAGGCTGCAGTGGACCATAGAGGCGGAAGACAGCAAACCAACCCTTACCAGGCACAGTTTCAATCCAATTAGCTTCTTGTCCGGCAGGTGCGTTAGGACCGAAATACAGATCGATACTGCCGTCAGCATTCGCTTTTATATCTTTATTTCGGACGCTATTTTTACTTGGCAGTAGTTGACCTGTCTGCAGTTCAGAGCGGGTCTGCGGGTCATACACAACCATCGACCAAAAATCCTTCGCAGGAACATCTTTATCAATGGTGAATTTGTAGGTTTTACTTCCATCGAGATAAACACCATTGGAGTCGGTAGCTACCACTCCATACTGGGAACCAACTCCCACCATTTTCAGCACCATGGCTGGAGTATTGACGGTGTAGCCCCAGAAAAAATTGTTGCGAGCATCGAGGTTACGGCCGCCTTTCCCACCATCAACAAGCCACTCGTAACTTCCGCCACCAAACGGAGTGAACCATTGCTTGCCTGGATAGAAGTAAACATCTTGATTACGAGGCTTACCCATATCAGAACGCACATAAGCCACACCCACTTGAATCGCTTCCTCCAAAATCTCTCGATCTTGTGGAGAGGGAGCGAAAGGTTTTCCTTTTTCGAGACCAATCGACGATGCCAATCCCCTCAGCTCGGGATCTAAAAAGGCGATGGGCTCACGTTGGATCACCGTGTTGAGCTCATTGAAAAACTCAAAATTGTTGGCATGTACCGTATTGAACACCTTTTCACCAGCTTTGATAAAGCTCATCTGAGGTGGGTTGTCTTTTTGCGAATAGGGGTAAAGACGCAATCCATTTTCATAATTAGCGATAGCCTTATCAGGTTTCCCATTGGAATCAAGGAAAGCCCTGAGAATCAACCAGTTTGAATAAGTTGGAGAGCGAAATACAAAATAATCGCCAACATTACTTGGCTCGGTATCATCGGGTCCCAAGATCAAATATTTACCACCTTTCCCCTTGTCAGGCCCCGGAGCCCCCGTATCAGCCACAAAGCGGAAGAAGGCATCGTTAATCGTGCCTGGACCAAGCCCAGCAGGGATTTCGATCACCATCGGACCGGTGTCCTGAAGGTTGAAAAACGTTGAGCCGTAAATCGTATCCGTATTACCTGTGAGGAACAGGGGGTTCGAATACAAGGGAGACAACAAGGCCACCTTGGTGTGATCATCAACGCCAATTTCCGCATGACCATGGCGCAGCATTTCGATACTTGCTGCGGGCATCAAGGTCAGAAACGTTTCATAACCACGAATAAATTTAAGATTTTCAAAGCTTGTCCGAACCGTTGCCTCATCAGGCATCCCATCGAAGAAGCGAAACGTTCCGGCACTCGTCTTGACGGTATCTGGAGTGAAAATCTCCTCAGGAATGGGAGTGGTATAACTCTTACTCACTTGTGACTGTTGTGCATGGACGACACGATCCGAAGCACTAACAGCGGCCACCGCCATCGATGTAAGCAGCAAAACAGAAGAACGCCTGCGAAGCTTGCTGGAAATGCCTGACATACCTTATTAAGAAGGAATCCTGTTCATACACTTTCTACAGGTAGGGCGCGGAATGCAGACAAAAAAGAATCAGGCTTTTGCCCTATTGGGATCACCTCTCTGATGGCGATCCTCCTTGTCAACAATGAAACCAATAAGCACTAGGAATGGACACAGGCTTGACTCTGATGAACGAAGCAACGCCTCATCTGCAGAGAAGCAACAAGGCGAACTAGGGTAAGGAAAAGTGTTCACAACCCATCAACCACCAACGCAGCTCAACATGGGTTAAAAAAGCCCGGTTTTTGCACCTGGGCTTTGCACTCATTGAGCGGGTTGAAATTGAGGCGGGGTCCAACTTCCATTGAAATAAGCGTCCGTTGGCGAGTAAATACGAATAGCCGCATTCCAACCAGGGAAAATATCAAGATAATTGTCCTGATTCTTATCCCCACCCACGTGAATGACATAGTCTCCTTGTTCATTTGCTTTCGCAAACGCGCTATTAATATTGTAATTTTCACCAGTGGAAAATCCTTCCGCGTCATACACAGTCACTGACCAGAATGCCCGCGGATCATTGGGGACATTTTTAAGGGTCAACGTCTGAGGCTTCGTGGAATTCACAACATTCGGGAAGGGATAAACCGCACCCTGCTTTGGCAGCCCACCCCAGCCAATCGCAACACCGAAATTACGCATCTCCTCGCTGATCTCTCCTTTTTTGCCAAATGCCATCTCAGACGTAATGCCCTCAGGCTGCCGCCGATTGTTGTAATCGGCACGCATGGCAAGAATCGCTTGCTGGTCGTACTTGTTGGGGGAAACAAACACACCTGGAGCACTTTGCTCCAACTGAATCTGATCTTGAACAACTCCTGCTTGCTTCAGGTCCTCAGGATCCTGCATATTCACCTGCGTGCGCACAAAAGCAAACACATAACGACTCCCCATCGCCTCCTTGGTCAAGAGATAACGCCCAGGCTTGTCGCTGATCAGGGGGATCCAATGCTCATCGTCCACCACCTCGAGAATCTGATAGCGCTCGGTTTCTGGGAGAACAACCGTGGCAGGTTGCTGAAGATCGAGAACAGCGAAGGAATAGAGGGTGTCGAAATTGGGGCGCAGAATCGAGCGTTCGGAAGGATCCATCGCCGCGTGCTGGTGAAGAAACACCCCCATCCCGTCACTGCAGGTGCCTTTGGCAATCTTGCGGACATAGTCGGCCAAAATCACCTCCGTCTCAGCGGCGGCGTAATTGGCCTTGGTCACGGGTGTGACCACGGTGGCTGTCTTCTCAATCGCTGCTGAGGGGCAGTTGTGCGCCTGCCCATGGGAATGCACGCCGTCAGCCCTAGCGTTGAAGCCGGCTAATAGACCAGCCCCAAGAGCTGAAGCCAACACGAAGCTTCTTCCATGACGGGTGAGCGTGCGAAATGCCATTGCGATCTCATCCACTGTTTTCAGTACTAGCCATCCATTCACAGGACGCCTCAACGACCATCCGTTGCTTTGATGATTCATGCACAATTGGGATCAAAGCAGCTTGCGTTGAAGGCTGCACAATGGCGTCATGATCGATGTGATCGGCACCGACGCCGGTGCTCCCGGCTCGCTCCCACCCGCGGCTCAGCTTTTAGTGGAGCAAGCAGACCTAGTGGCAGCCCCAAAACGGTTGCTGACTGCACTCCAGCAATGGGCTCCTTCCAGCCAAGTCCTGCATTGCATCCCCAGCGATAATCCTCTCGCTCTCAGTGAAGCGTTGCTGGCGCTTGAGAGCGATCAACGCGCTGTAGTACTGGCAAGCGGTGATCCGTTGTGGTTCGGTATCGGCCGGATCTTGATTGAGCGCCTGGGACGCGAACGTCTGCGCTTTCATCCCGGCCCCTCATCCTTACAACTGGCATTTTCCCGACTGGGCAGGCCCTGGCAGGACGCGCAATGGATCAGCCTGCATGGCCGTGACCCTGCCCCACTGGCACAGCGCTTGCAACAACGACCCAGCGCCTTGGCGGTGCTCACCGATCCCAGCCGCGGTGGCGTGGACGAGGTCCGCCAAAGCTTGCGCAGCAGCGGCCTGGAATCGGCCTATGCCCTCTGGCTCTGCGAATCGCTTGGTCACAGCAGTGAGCGCGTGCAACGGCTCAATCCATCCGAAGCCACGCCGAGCGATTTGCACCCCCTCCACCTGGTGGTGTTGCTCTCAGAAGCCCAGGAGGCTCAACCTCCAGATCAGTTGCCGCTGTTTGGTCTCGAGGATGGTGTGTTTCTTCAACACAGCGATCGGCCCGGCTTAATGACCAAACGCGAGGTGCGGATCCAATTGCTCGCTGAGCTGAACCTTCCAGCGCAAGGCGTGCTCTGGGATCTTGGTGCTGGGACCGGCAGCGTGGGCCTTGAAGCGCTGCGGCTCAGGCCTCAGCTGCAGTTGCTTTGCATTGAACAGCGCAGCGGCGGATCAACACTGATCGCCGCGAATGCCAGACGCCTGGGTGTTCAACCCGCAGCGATTCTGGAAGGCGATGCTATGGACGAGCTCAGCAACCTCCCTGCAGAATTAGTCGCCCCCGACCGGGTGCTGATTGGTGGCGGAGGCCGCAAGCGCCGATCCCTCCTGAAGCATGTGATCCAGTGCATGGCCCCCAAAGGTGAAGTGGTGATTCCCCTCGCCACGTTGGAGGCCTTCGCTGAGCTGAGGCCGGTGCTCGAGGCCGCCAAGTACTCGGTGAAGCTGAGTCAGCATCAGGCCTGGCGCGGCCAACCCCTTGCCGATGGCACCCGGCTTGCTCCGATGAATCCGGTGTTGATCCTCAAGGGAAGCGCTCCCCGGCTGGACTGAGAATGACGCGATCGAGCGAAAAGGGCAGAATCAAGCCCTTTGAAACTCACAGGATGGCAATCCGAGAAAGCAAACCCCAGGTGTCACCACTGCGCCTCAAGATCACTCTTTTGATTGTTGGCGTTGGCCCCTTGCTTGCCGTTGGGCTGTGGCTTCAATCCAAGGGATTCTTTAGCTAGGCCTGCCTCTTCCACTTCATTGGCTGGCGTCATTGCTTGGCGTCATTGCTTGGATCGGTTCAATCACCACCGTGTCTCCAACGCCAAGCCCCAGGCGCTTAGCCTCCCCAGCTCGTAACTCGATCACACCGTCCGCATCAACCATCGGCCCATAGGCCTTGCAGGGCACAGCTGGACAAATGGGCACCTCGGCCTCAATCGCAATCACCTCGCCCTGGTGCACAAACACCATGTCGAGGGGCGCAATCGTATTCAACATCCAAAAGCGCAACGGGCGTGCGGGCTTAAACGGAAACCACATTCCCCTCAGCGGTGGCAAAGCCGGGCGTTGCATTAATCCAAGCCGTTGTTCTTCGGGCTGGTCCGCCACCTCTAAAAGAACGCAGGTGTCGTCGCGAACGCACCATTGGACTTCAAGGGGCAACTGCTGGGGGGGAGATACGTCCATCAAGAGCTCTTCAGGAAAGGAACGCCGTTGTTGAGGCAATAACCACGGCCACGAATGGTGTGAATTAAGCGAGTGTCGCCATCCGCCTCAAGTTTCTGACGCAAATAACGGATATACACCTCCACCACATTGCTCGACACCCCTTGCTCATCGTTCCAAACCTCACGCAGGATTTGATCACGACTCACGGCCCTGCCCCGCTCCTTAAACAGCAACAGCAGCAAGGACGATTCTCGCTCCGTTAAGCCAATCGGCCGGGTCCCACGACGCACCATTCCGCTTCTGGTTTCAAGCTTCAAATCACCAACCGCGATCACAGTGCAGAGCTCTTCCCTGCGTTTCTGAAGAGAAAGATGGAGGCGCAAGCGTTGCAAGAGATCGCTCGGTGCATTGGTGGCCAACCAGAAATCATCCGCCCCAGAACTGAAGCAGAGCTCTCGAGCGTGAATACTGTCTTCGCTCACGCCAAGCAAAATCGGCAGCATTCCAAACATCTGGCGGAGCTCACTGACCTCAGGCATCCGGCCCGGTGACACGATCGCAGCGATCGGCTGCTGACTAGAAGCTGCAATGGTGCTATTTCCAGCCCCCCACTCCAAAGATGGATAGCCCGAAGCCTCGAGGCGATCTTTGAGGTGCAGGGCCTCAGCACCAACCAGCAACAGCACTCCCTGCTCATTCATGGACGATCAGGCTTCGCCACATGGGGCAGTCCCCAGCCCAGCTTGTTGCGCAAGACCTGGAAAAACTCGTGGTCGGATAAGCGCACAAAGCGCACGGGATGGTCACTACGCCGGATCAGCACCCGATCTTCCGGCCAGACGTAACAGCCAGCACTTCCATCCACCACCATCATCAAGCGTTCGGGAGTGGCGGGAAACACCGTGACCGGTTCTTGATCACTAAAGACAAGCGCACGCGAGGCCAAGGAATGGGCTGCGATTGGGGTGAGCTGCAACACCGGACAATCGGGGGTGATCACGGGTCCACCGGCGCTCAGGGCGTAGGCCGTGGATCCGGTGGGTGTTGACAGGATCACCCCATCAGCAGAGATATCTACGGGCGCATGCCTGCCGATCGCAATTTCGAAATGACACATGCTGGTGAGTGGCTCACGGTGCAACGCCATTTCGTTAAGAGACAGGGCTTCCCAGCGCCTTTGATCTCCGCGCATCACGCTCACGACCATGTTGGCGCGCTCCTCGATCGTCCAGCGATCGGTAAGGATCTGCGCGAGAGCCTTATCAAGATCACCCAAATAGGCCTCTGCAAGAAAGCCAAGATGGCCAGTGTTGATCGTCAGAATCGGCACACCAATAGGTGCAGTTTGACGGGCAGCCGACAGGACCGTGCCATCGCCTCCCAACACAATCGCCAGCACCATCGAGTCATCAAACCCCTCGGGCACACAGGCGTTGTACCCCAGCATTCGCAAGTGCTGATCGGGGTTAGCGAAACCCACCATCCCTCCAGAACTGCTGGCCCGAACCACGTCATGGCCGGCAAGCTCCAGACGCTCCTGAATCGTCTGAGCAGTCTCGACGGCGAGCGACTTTCCGTCATTCACGATCAGTCCGACCCTGGGCACCGATCGCGTTTCAACAGAACGAAACTATTTTATGAGAAAAATCCACTAGCAGCTGCGTGAGGTTGTTTTTTGAAGCCAACGCCGGCCCATCGCCAGGCCTGCTTAGCGTTCAGACCACTACCTGAGGCAAGTCCGAGAGATGCCAAGCGACACCCCCTCCCATGTGGTTGTAGTTGGAGCGGGATGGGCTGGCTGGGGGGCCGCGAAGTCCCTTTGCGAGGCTGGGGTTCGGGTGACGTTGATCGACGGGATTAACGATCCAACGGGCAGTACGCCGCTCTCCACCCCCAGCGGCAAACCATTCGAGGCCGGCACGCGGGGGTTTTGGAAGGACTACCCCAACATCAATGCCCTTACGAAAGAACTCAGACTCGGCAATCCTTTCACCGAGTTCACCACCAGCGCCTTCTGGTCCCCCAACGGCCTGGAAGCCAAAGCTCCGGTGTTCGGTGATGGCCCACAGCTACCCAGCCCTCTCGGCCAGGCCTTCGCCACGATCAACAACTTCAAGCGGTTGCCGGTAGCCGATCGACTCAGCATCGCCGGGCTGCTGGTCGCCATGCTCGATTTAAACCGCAACGATGCGGTGTACCAGCAGTACGACGGCATCGATGCACTGACGCTGTTCAAGCAGTTGAAAATCAGTGATCGGATGATCGATGAGTTCCTCCGTCCGATCCTGCTGGTGGGCCTGTTCAAGCCACCTGAGGAGCTCTCAGCGGCGGTGACGATGGAGTTGCTGTACTACTACGCACTGGCCCATCAGGATTCATTTGATGTGCGCTGGATCAGGCGCAAGAGCATCGCAGAGCAACTCTTGGCTCCGCTCAGTCAGCGCTTGCGTAACCAACATCATCTGGAAGTACTCGGGGGAACGTTGGCAACGCGTCTGAACGTCTCCCGAAATGGGACAATGGTGACGTCGGTTGAGACCCGCTCGGTAGCCACGGGCCGCAGCGCTGTGATCAACGATGTCGATGCCGTGGTGCTGGCGGTGGGCGCCAAGGGGATGGGGGCACTGATGGCCAACTCACCGGAGTGCGCGGCTCTATCCCCGGAGCTGGTGCGGGCAGGCAATCTCGGCGCTATTGATGTGGTGTCCGTGCGCTTGTGGCTTGATCGCAGGGTGAAGGTTGCCGATCCCGCCAATGTGTTGTCACGTTTCCAGGCGCTTCAGGGATCCGGCGCCACCTTCTTCATGCTCGATCAGCTGCAACCGGAAACGGAACGGGAGCTCTGGGGTGCTGATCCCGTGCAGGGCTCTGTGGTAGCAAGCGACTTCTATAACGCCACGGCAATTGCTGAACTCAGCGATCAGGCGGTTGTCGATTGCCTCATGCAGGAGTTGTTGCCGATGGTGCAGTCAGACTTCCGCAGAGCGCAGGTGGTGGATCAGGAGGTGCGGCGTTATCCGGGGTCGGTATCACTGTTTTCACCGGGAAGTTTCAAGCAACGACCACCGCTGGAGACGTCGATCGCATCGATCGTCTGCGCTGGCGATTGGGTGCGGATGGGAGATCGGGAATTCGGCGCCAAAGGGCTCTGCCAGGAGCGTGCCTATGTGTGTGGTTTAGAAGCCGGAAATTCACTGCTCAAACGCAAGATCATCTCGGGAACAACGCAGTCTCAAACCCTTCAACACCCTGTGATCCCAATTCGTGCCGACGAACCACAGGTTGTGCTCGGTCGCACCATCAACAAACTCGTGATGGATCAACTGGATCTCTTTGGACTCAAATACCCTTGGCTTCGTTAGCAACAAGCCAACGCGCCTCCTCCGAATCGCACTCATCGACGACTAGAGCGCAGCAAGGACACAATCAGCCAAAGACCAAACAATGTGGCTCCAATAAATAACCCCTCGCTGACCTCCCTCAGCAAAGGTTGTTGGGCCAAGGTGGCCATCACCGTGGCACTTAGCAATAGCGATGCCACAAGAATCGCCAATGACACCCGCTGCGACATCCGGTCCAAGCTGGCGCGCATGGCGTCAAGCCCCTCCAGCTGAATGGCAAACACCAAGTCGTCACTACTGAAGCGCCGCAACAGCTGACTCAGCTGACGCGGGGAATCAATCGTGAGGTTGCGCAAATCAAGGCCAAACTGCATGAGCCGCTCTTGAGGCAGCATCACGGCACGGGCAAGCAGTTGAGCCACCAAGGGCTGCATCTCTCCAGTGAAACTAAACGCCGGGTTTAAAGAATTGCCTACACCCTCCAAGTTGGTGACCGATTTCACAAACAGGCCAAGGGTTCCCGGAACCCGTAATCCAGAGCGATTCGCCAGCTGCAGCAAGGCAGCGAGGAAAAGGGCGAAATTGAGTTCCTCCAGTGGCTTGGAAAAACTCCTGGCAATCAGCTGATCAAGCTGCCGTTGCAAATGCTGACGATCCACTTTCACCCCCCGAGCCGGTGGCGCAATTTGCTCCAACACATCCGTTGCCCTGGCTCCGTCCTGGTTAATGAGTGCCAAGACCAGATCCAGCAAGTTGCTGCGGGTGCGTGGATCGAACTGACCCACCATTCCCGCATCGAGCAGGATCACCTTGCCATCGGCCAAAACTTTGAGATTGCCGGGATGGGGATCCGCATGAAAAAAACCCTCCACGAAGTACTGCTCCACAAAGGCGCCAAGCAACGCCGTGGTGGTTGCCACCAATCCAGGCCCAGCCTCGAGAGCATCGTGAGCTTCAGGGCTGAGGATTGATGCACCTTCGATCCACTCGAGCACGAGCACGCTGCGGCTCGACAACCGCTGCACCACTTGGGGCAGACGAATTTGAGCGTCAGGCACGAAACTCGACTGTTCCAAACTGCGCTGCAGACGCAAGGTATTGGAGGCCTCAATCCTGAAATCGAGCTCCCGCACCAAAGCCTCAAGAACCTGATCGGCAAGACCCACGAAGTCGTACAAACCACCGAGAGACGTAGCTGCAGCGAGGGCAGCAATCTTGCGCAACAAGCGACCGTCTTCTTCCACCTGGGCAGCGATCCCTGGCCTCAACACCTTCACCGCTACGGCACCGAGCTCAGGCAAGGTTGCTTTGTACACCTGCCCCACACTTCCAGCCGCAATCGGCGTGTCGGTGAACGTTGAGAACGCCTTGTCGACAGAGCAGCCCAATTCTTGCTCCAGTTGAGGTCTCAATTGCTCCCAGGACACAGCCGGAACATCGGCCTGCAATTGGCTCAATGCCTCGATGTAGTCTTCCCCCAGAAGGTCGGGGCGCGTACTCAACAGCTGGCCCAACTTCACGTACACAGGTCCCAACTCCGTCAGGATGTTGCACAGCACCGAAGGCAAGGGCAGCCGCGTTTCAGAGGCATCGCCACGGTTGAGGAGCTGAGAGAGAAACGACCACTCATGGCGCGAGACGATCCGAACGATCTCCAAGGCTCTTGATGAACCGTCGAACACACTGAGCACAGACATTCAATCAGCAGTAAACGACAAAAATCTCGGGCTTGTCAGTGGTCTGGAGCAGTCATCAGAAGGAATGGACTGTTCAACTGACCGGCGCAAAGCCAACAATCAGCAGCATGGCTGAAAGCAAACGCAACAGGAAACAATTGCCGGATAGACAGCGAGGACTTGCTGAGGAGCTCCGTATGACGCCAAAGGATCGACATGGCCTGTGATGGGAGACTCGTGATACAGAAAGCAAGTCTGAACCACCACAAGGCACTCACGCCTGATTGATACCAAACCCCAGCAGTGAGCGTCCCATTAACATGAGACAACTCAGAAATACGCGACAGAAAAAGATAATAAAAAGCCCCCACCAATAAGGCGAGGGCTTATGACTATCAACTCTTTGAATCACTTAGCATAAGCAATACCTCTATAAGTGAGTCGAATCTTGTTTGAAGCAGATGTCGACGCAGTGTTTGCTTGTACATACTGCTTGCCACGGTAAGTCAAAGTCATGAAAGGTTCCTCAGGAATACAGGCCCCCGTTCCATGGCCTGTACTGTCTGCGCCTCACAAATGGGATGCAAGGTGAACGTGATGCGTAGATGAGCTACCACTTATTTATACCCATCGCGTCAACATACATTGCGTTCACAGCGCTACATGGCGAGCACATTTCTGTGCCCTAGCAATACAAAACAGAGCCAGAAGTAGCACAGCTATTGTACAAACCGCTACACAATCATGGTTCAAGCTCAAAATTCAAGCCTCCCAATGCACAACGAAAGATCCTCAACCAGCTGGAGAGGAGGCTCGAACGCAGCAATCGCATCGTTCAGTTGACCCAAGCCATCAGAAGGAACCACGAAGGGGGGATGACGCCCAAGCTCTCTAGAGAACCAAGCCTGCGAACAAGGAAAGAAAGCCATAGCGATTGAGTCGCAACCCTTTTCATCCACCATGACATCGGAGAATTGCGAGTCAGCCATGCATGAATCCAGACAAAAAAGACAGCTAAAGAGTGCCCATACAAGGGAACGTCACGATCAAGCAGCAGCACATCCTGTTCGTCTACAAATCGATTGACTGTTTAGCAAACACCTTGCAGCACGTAGGTATACCGACTGATGCCAAGCATGAGATGCGTATTCAGAGTAGTGACGTTGGGAGAATGCATGACATCTTTAAGAATTGAGAATTTGTGCTTACAGGCAAGCCTCGAACTTAACGAGACTGTCGACGCTTATAGAGATCGAATCGATGTCAGCCGTGAAGCTCATTTGACTGGGTATCTCATGTGCCATTTCCTAATGACGATGTGCTGCCTTGGAGACTCAGTTCGATTCGATCTCTTGATGGAGTCCCTAAGGGCTGATCCTATAGAGGTATAGCTCTGATCAACATCAAGCTGACCTAGAAGTCCTTACAAATCACGTCTTAAAGCCTGAATACTGGCCACCTTTAATCCTATTGATGATCGCCGATATTTTGTCTGCATCACCTCGCCATTCACGACCAGCCCACAATTCGCATTCAGCAAGGGAAGCCTTCAAAATCCAAAAAGGTTGGATCGAAACAAACGTATAACCGCTTCTCAGGCAATCTTGATCGAGAATGCTTCCAAGGCCTATCTGGCAAAACCAGACATGACGAATCGTGGCAAGAGACCTCAAAGTCAGATGTAGGCAACTATCACAGGAACAACAATTGCAGAGAGACTGAATACTTTCGAAAAGCTCTAAACTGATGCGAACAATCAAGACTAATCCCGCAAACACCGTATCAAAACCAACTTTTCAACCACAGAGTAAAAGGGAATTGATGACTACTCCATCCAAAGTTTCTTAAAAGCATAGGGGAATAATTCACGTTGTTCCATGGAGGCTTCCCGAATAAACGTAATACAGGCATTTGAGCCATCAAATTGCTTGCTTCGAATGACCATTGTCATCGAATCATTCAGGCTTTTTCCTTTCTTTAATCCTGCATCAAGTGTCTTGACTGCGCCGCTAGGATCGCACTTCCCGAGCGTGATAGGCACTGGATCTTTGGCGTGGCTTGCTGGGATTAAGCCAACAGACAGGATGAGGCTCAAGAGCATCAGACTAGAAGTCACCATCGCCCTGTCGATATGAACAACTAGTAAAGCACTGATGCCATGAAGCGCTTGCCTTGAGATATGACAAACGGTTCCTAAGCAGACAAAAGCCTTCAGCCCTTTCGTCAACGCCTTCAGGAACGATCAGCAAACTGATTTCTTGGGGCCACTGAATGACGCCAAGAAACATGACAACCGTAAAAGCATTACAATAGAGGGTACGAGCAAAACAGTAGCGACTCACTCTCGCTAATCCAAACTGAATCGGCTGATACTACCAATGTTAAGCATATAATAGCCAAACTGCTTGACTAGCGTAGCTTCGCACTGGTGATGATTATGACAAGTCTCTAAGATTCATATTTTTGGAATTGCAGTGGCGGGCAGCACGCACTGAGTCCTGAGCACTAATTCTATACAACATCAGATATAAATTTGCCCCAGAGAGCATTGAGAATTGCCTCATCTCTATTGCAGGTTAGATTGATTCGCCAACCATCTTGCTCAATTCAAAAGATTCGGCCTCGCTGATTAAACACAAATCAAGCCAACGCCTTCACTGAAAATGTAACAAAGGCTGCAGACACAAAGTCATTGACCACAAGTTTTAAAAAGCAGAGTGAAAGAACTAATAGTGTAAAATTTTAGTTATTCATCCCGCGAGTTTGAAGATGGATAGAAGCATATCCTGGCGACTCCTTCCTGGCTTCTACAGGCCTGGGAAGTCAAGCTTCAAATCCATTCAGGCCCTTTTCTCTGAATTCTTACGAGATCGGCACTCTCCGAGTTTGTTACAAGCTCATTATGACAATGATACATCTGATTCAATCAATTATGGATGGGGCGACTCTGCTCCATTAGAAAAAGAGATTACATCCCAAGAAGATCTAGACACTCTTATCAATACTCCATTTGCATTCAATCAAGCCATTTGCATTGTCGAACCTGCTGATCATGTTGGATTCAACACTATCGGCGAACCAGTAAGAGCCTCAATCAATGTTGCATGGCTTGCGCAGAGAATCGCTGATTGCGACTCAATTGTGTTCCCTTTGTGGAAATCTGGCTTAATGGACCGAAAAAAACTCGCTCATGTTCTTACGTCTTCTCTAGCTGTTGTATTTGAAGGCGGGCATCCAACAGTAAGAGATAGCAAATCGTTTGATAATACCAATTGCTCTCATGCTGATCTCCTCGATCTAAGTGAGGAGCTTATTTTATCAAGGAGACTTAGAAGTGCTCCCTCTATATTTATCTGCCTTGGACATCAGCTTGCCGCGCAAGCACATATACGATTAATAAAAAAAGCCACTCACGAGATTCTGGAGACTATTGATGACATCCTAATCAATCAGCCCAATTCTAGAAATGCTTTAAAACAAGTCTGCAATAGAGTTCAGGCTCTAGGAACAAAACTAAGAATCGTCAAAGACGACAAAATTGTTGCGACGGGCTGGGATCATCCAGAATTCGCCGTAGGGATCAACGAAGTTCCAGAGGCGGGTCACTGTGAAATCATTCACTATGAAAAATCAAGCTCCCATCCCGACCCAGAACTAGCTGAATTAATCACCACTCAAGCAATCACTGCAGAAGAATATGATGGTGTAATTGAAGAATCAATTTCTCACGAAAAGGACTTAAATATTGTTATGTTCCATACCGACGAAGTCAACGAAGAAGCCATCCTGTTTGCGAATTGGGCCTATCGCAATCTCTATCAATCACTTCTGCCCGCAAGGAACCAGCTTGTGATATCTGAACTTTCTTGGTTGTTCAATCTTCCGAGCAGTATTGAAATCCTGTGTTCAACAACCGCTGAAGGCAGGTTGTGCACAGAAGTTGCCGCAACATGTATCAACTATAGGGACTACGACACTCGACAAACTCGCAGATCATTCACATGTCAATTCCACCCAGAATTAAGAGATGACCTTAGAGAATTCAAAAAAAGCGGAATACCAGCATTCGACAATCTAAAAAAAGATGATGGAATTAGGCTACTCATCCGAATATTACACGACAGCTTAATGGAGTAATTAAAAAATCCCTATGCAATGGCAAAGATCCAATAAAGCAATGCAACTGGTATTGAACTCGAGTGCTATTCCGTCACGGGTGATTTTCAGATCGAAGAAAGATGATTTGAATCAAAACTGATCCAGAAAGCGCAAATCACTGGTGTACAGGCGGCGAATGTCATCGATGCCATGACGCACCATGCAGAACCGCTCTACCCCCAAACCGGCAGCGAAACCACTCCAACGATCGGGATCAAGGCCTAACCCCTCCAACACTGCGGGATCCACCATTCCGCAACCCATTACCTCAAGCCAGCGCCCTCGCCATTGGACATCCACCTCAGCGGAGGGTTCTGTAAACGGGAAGTAACTGGCGCGAAAGCGCACCGGTAGGTCACCAAAGAACGCCTTGAGGAACTGCATCACCGTGCCGCGGAGGTGACTGAAATCCAAGCCTTCATCAATGGCCAACACCTCCACCTGATGAAACACAGGCGAATGGGTTGCATCCACCGCATCCCGTCGATACACCCGGCCTGGAGCCACGATCCGCACCGGGGGTGGATTGGTTTCAAGGTGTCGGATCTGCACCGGCGATGTATGGGTGCGCAGTAACAGGTTGTCTTGCAAATAAAAGGTGTCCTGCATATCGCGCGCCGGGTGCTCAGGCGGAATGTTCAGTGCCGTGAAGTTGTGGTGATCCGTCTCCACTTCAGGGCCTTCCTCCACCTGATAACCAAGGCCGCAAAACAGATCAACAATCTCCTCGGTGGTGGTGATCAACGGGTGCCGGTGCCCCATCGGCACCCCTAGCGGAGCGGCCGTGACATCCAGGGTTTCAGCTGCGATTCTTGTCGCCATCGCAGCACTGTTCACCGCCTCCAGGCGCTCAGATAGCAGCTGCTGCACCAAGGTTTTCAACACATTGGCGCGCTGGCCCACCAAGGGGCGTTCATTACCCGGCAGCTTGCCCATCGCCCCCAGGACAGCTGACAGCCGCCCCTTCTTGCCCAACAGACCCACCCGAAGCTGCTCCAGGGCAGTGGCATCGGCGGCCGCCTGAATTTCAACCGCCGCCGCCGCCTCTAGGGCGTCCAGCTGATCAGTGAGCTGCTGCAGGGAAATCGTGGCGCTCAAGGCATTGGTTTCGCGGCAATGACTGTAGGGAGCCATCACGACTAGGTTCCAACCAACGTTGAGCAACCCTTCTGATGACTCCCCTGCGGATCCTGATCAGCAACGACGACGGCGTGTTTGCCGACGGCATCCGCACCCTGGCGGCAGCGGCCGCAGCAGCCGGCCATCAGGTCACGGTGGTCTGTCCCGACCAGGAGCGATCCGCCACGGGCCACGGGCTAACCCTCCAAACCCCGCTCCGTGCCGAGCGCGCCGATGAACTGTTTGAACCTGGAATCAAGGCCTGGGCCTGCAGCGGCACCCCTGCGGATTGCATGAAATTAGCCCTGTTTGAGTTGCTTCCTGAAAAGCCAGACCTGGTGCTATCAGGGATCAACCATGGCCCGAACCTCGGCACCGATGTGTTTTGCTCCGGCACCGTGGCCGCCGCGATGGAGGGCACGCTGGAAGGCCTACCGGCGATGGCGGTGAGCAGTGCTTGTTTTCAGTGGAGAGACTTCCAAGCCGCCGCAAACTTGGCCATCCAGGTGGCAGAAACAGCCCTTGCCGATCAATGGCCAGACAACCTGCTGCTCAATCTGAACGTACCCCCCTGCAAGCAAGAGGCCATGGGGAAACTGAGCTGGACCCGCCTCTCGATCCGTCGCTACGACGAGCAATTCAGCCCTCGGGTCGACCCCCGTGGCCGCACCTATTACTGGCTGGCCGGTGAAGCTGTCGAAGATTTCGAGTCGGGCGGTGATGGTCCCCGCGACTGGCCCACTGACGTGGCCCAAATCCAAGCAGATGCTCCCTCACTCACCCCAATCCAACCCGAGCTTTTCTGGCGAGGAGGTCTGTCCTCCTTACCCCATCTACACATCGATCAATAGCTGAGTGATGGGTCGGCTCAGCCCCATCCGTTCAGCTCGTGCGATAGATCCTTTGCAGCATCCACAGCGAAAAAATCAAGCCAATCACATGGGCAAACAACACCTGGGTGTTGCTGAGTACCGAGAGCATCTCCAGGGAGGTAATCGCCATGTTTTCACTCGCCCCTCTGGCACCAATGGCAATGCCTGGCGTCTGCTGTGATGCCTGTACAAACAAGGCACCAGCGAGGGATTGATAGCCCACCGCAGCAAAGACCAGACCCAACAGATCAGCAAACAAACTGCGCTTGATGGTTCGGCTCGCCTCACCCCGACTCGGTCGCGCACCACTGTCTAAGGCGCGCCCAAGCCGCACCACCAACCAACCCTGCCAAAGACTGAACAGCAACACCAAAAACGACAGCGTGGTGAGTGACAGTCCCGGCCCCAATCCCAAGGCTTTATCAGCGTTTCTGCTCAAGCTTCCGCCGATGTTGTTGAACATCAACACCCCCAAAATCACAATTCCAAGCCCGGTTTGCGTCCAAAAGCGAATCCACGCTGAACGGCGCAAGCCAAGGGCAAGCAGTTGGAGATCGAGCCGATCGGCCATGCGATGTAGGAGGTCTGTCGTCCAAACTTGCCATTAACCACAGATCCGTGCACAACGCCGTTGATTCCTCTCTGCTCCCCACAGCAGGCCAAAACCCCCACCACCGTGGCGTTGGGCAGCTTCGACGGCCTTCATGCAGGCCATCGGAGGGTGATCGCGTCTGTGACCGAAACGGATCACCTCCCTGCCATTCCCACGGTGGTGAGCTTCTGGCCGCATCCACGGGAAGTCCTGCACGGTGAACCACGCCTGCGCCTCGATCTTCCTAACGAGAAGCTCGAACTGCTCGAGCCGCTTGGCATCCAGCAGCTGGTCCTGGTGCCCTTTAACCGCCAACTGGCGCAGCTCAGTGCAGCCGACTTTGTGGAGCAGGTGCTGCTCAATGGTCTCAAGGCGCGCCAAATCGCCGTGGGGGCCAACTTCCGGTTTGGGCGGGGACGAGAAGGTGATACCAACACCCTGCGGCAGTTAGCGGAAGCGGCTGGGGTGAAGGTGTCGGTGTTGCCACTTTTGGAAGATGCCGGAGGCCGGATGAGCAGCAGCCGCATTCGCGAAGCGCTCTCGAATGGTGATCTCCAAACCGCCAGCGCGCTGCTCGGCCGCCCCTATCGCTTCCGTGGAACCGTGGTGCGCGGACGCGGCTTAGGTCGTGATCTGGGATGGCCCACCGCCAATCTGCAAGTGGACGGGCGCAAATTTTTGCCAGGTCTTGGGGTCTATGCCGCTCGCGCCTGGACCCAGGGCGATGGCGAAGCGCTTCCGGCAGTGATGAATCTCGGCCCCCAGCCCACCGTGGACCCCAACTCGCCTTCAGCCGTAGAGGTGCATCTGCTCGATAGGCGCATCGAACTCGTCGGTCAGGAGCTTGTCGTGGAGCCGGTGGAGCGGCTGCGCGGACAACAACGCTTTTCCGGCCTCGACGAGCTCAGTGCACAAATCGGTAAGGACGCCGATGCAGCCCGTCAACGACTTCAGGCGACGGCTGGATAGGCATTCGACAGTCCCCAGACGATGAACACACCAATGCCGCCCAAGAGGATGATCCCCCAAACCAGTACGTGCATGGTGCTCTCGGATCCGCTGTTGTCCATGGCCGCCAGGGAGCATGCGATCCTTCTCAGACTGCCATGGAGCCGATGGTTGCCGAAGCAGACGCCAACCTGCGAGTGGCACGGCTCATCGACGCCAACCTGGATCGAGCACGAGAAGGGCTGCGTGTCATTGAAGACTGGTGTCGCTTTGGACTGGATCGGGACGATTTCGTCGTACCACTTAAAGACTGGCGTCAGCGATTGGGGCAACGGCATCACGATCGCTACCGTCGCGCCCGTTCCAGCGCAACAGACGTTGCCGCCGGCCTAGGCCATCCCGCTCAAGCGAGTCGTTGTTCCGCCCCAGCGATCATCAAAGCCAATGCCAGCCGGGTGCAGGAAGCCCTGCGCGTATTGGAGGAATTTGGGCGGAATCTCGATCCAGACCTAGCCAGCACCGCAGCTGAGATCCGCTACGGGCTCTATGACCTGGAGGCGCGGATTCTCGAAGCCTGCGGACTTCAGCGCAGGCAGGAACGCCTCGAGGCCGCCAAGCTTTGCCTGATCACGGATCCAGATCGAGACAACAACCTTGAGCGGTTACTTCACGGTGTTGAAGCCGCTCTGATGGCCGGCGTCAACCTGGTTCAATACCGCCGCAAACAGGGCAATGACCAACAACGCCTGCTGGAAGCGCAAGCCCTAAAAACACTGTGCAATCGCTTTGAGGCCCTGTTCATCGTCAACGACCGCATTGATCTTGCGCTCTTGGTGGATGCCGATGGCGTGCATCTCGGCCAGGACGACCTCCCCCTCTCAGAGGCGAGACAGCTGCTCGGCCCAGAACGCTTGCTCGGACGTAGCACCCACCGCCTCGAGCACCTGCTCGAGGCCCAGCAAGCGGGCGCCGATTATCTGGGCGTTGGCCCCGTCTTCGCCACCAAGACCAAACGCGATCGAAGCCCAGCCGGCCTGAGCTGGGTGACGGAAGCCAGCCGTCATGCGGCCGTGCCCTGGTTTGCGATCGGTGGCATCGATGTTGAAACGATCCCCTCGGTTCGCGCTGCAGGGGCGCAACGCGTTGCCGTCGTGAGCGCGATCATGGGTTCCAATGATCCGGAAGGAGCCAGCCGGACCCTGCTCCAAACCCTCATTTAACCCCCCTTGCTTTGGTGCCATGCAATTCACGGTGAACGGCGAACGGCACAGCCTTGACCCATCAGCCGCAAGGCTGGATCAAGTGATCCAGCAGCTTGGCCATCACCCACGCCTGGTTGTTGTGGAATACAACGGCTTAATCCTGACGCCAGAACTCTGGGAAGCCCAGCAGGTTCAAGACGGCGACAATCTCGAGATCGTCACCATCGTGGGCGGTGGTTCCTAGAGTTGTTGAAGTGTGATATGCCGTTTTGGCCTCCTCCAAACTCCGCCCCCAGGCTGGTCAAATCAGACGCTGGCTCTCTGGATTGCTGGTGCCACTCTTCGTTGTTGGCCTCCTGTTGATGAGTCCTCAACCCAGCGAAGCCGCCCGCGGCGGTCGGATCGGAGGAGGCAGCTTCCGCGCCCCGTCCATGCCAAGAAGCGGGGGATATAGCCGCAGCTACGGAGGCGGTGGATACGGCCGCGGAGGCGGAATGGGGTTTCCTTTCATCATTCCGATCTTTGGATTTGGCGGAGGAGGCCTGTTTGGCTTCTTAGTGCTCGCGGCGATCGTGGGTGTGTTGGTCAATGCAGTGCGCAATGGCAGTGGGGGCGGATCCCCTGCAATCGGCGGTGGTTATCAAGCCCCCAGGGAGCTGTCCAACGGCCCCGTGTCCTTGCTGCAACTGCAGATCGGACTGCTCGCAAGTGCCAAGTCGTTACAAACCGATTTGCGTCAGCTCGCGGCATCAGCTGACACCAGCTCATCCTCGGGCCTGCAACGGGTGCTGCAGGAAACAACCCTGGCTCTCCTGCGACAGCCCGATCTCTGGGTGTACGCCAATGTGGAATCAGGCAGCGTTCCCTTCAACACGTCAGAGTCGACATTCAACCGCCTGTCGATGACCGAGCGCAGTAAGTTACGCGCTGAAATCACCACCAATGTTGGTGGTGTTCGAAACGGCAACGCAGCGGAATTAAGCAGCAGCGGTGATGCCGATGCCACCAACGAATTCATTGTGGTCACGGTGCTTGTGGCCAGTCGCCAAAGCATGAAGCTCAAGCAAGCCGACAGTGGAGAAGCCCTGCGCGAAACGCTGCGCATTCTTGGATCCACATCCTCCTCCGACCTGATGGCCCTTGAGGTGATCTGGCAACCGGATGGAAGCGGCGACGTTCTCAGTGCCGACGAGCTGGTGATGGCTTATCCAAACCTCCAGCATCTTTGAATTCAATTTAAGAAAATCTTCCGCCAAATTCTCTAAACCAAACAAGCGGTCAGGGTTTCAACTCAATAGGTTTAAATCCCTATTACTTGAGTTGAGCTTTGACCTCCACTGCTCCACGCTTAGACCCCAGAGCCATGCAGTGGCAGACGAATGGCGAGCTCGATCAAGGCGACCTCAGCGAATTGGTTTGCCATCTCCGCAACGTGGAATGCGACCAACACAGTGAGGAGCTTTCACGCTTAGGGCAAAAGCTCACTGAGGATTCCCAAACCAATCTCACGTCGAAAAAGCAGGCCACCTGAGTCAGATCCGCCTTTGCAGAATTCGCAAGGCAGCCATGGCTGCGCCGTAACCGTTATCAATATTGACTACCGCTAGGCCTGGAGCACAGCTCGCAAGCATTCCATCGAGTGCGGCCCGTCCACCAGCACTGACGCCATAACCCACCGATACCGGCACGCCGATCACCGGTTGGGGCAACAGGCCAGCGAGCACCGTTGGCAGGGCTCCTTCCATGCCCGCGCAAGCAATCAGCACCGACGACTGCTGAAGTTTCGGCAATTGATCCAAGAGCCGATGCAACCCGGCAACCCCCACATCCAGCAACAGGCCTGCATCAATGCCATGCCACTGCAAGGCCAGTTGTGCTTCGGCAGCTACCGGGAGATCGCTGGTGCCGCCACTGAGCACCGTCACCGAGCCAAGCTCCGGTCGCAAGGTCGGCGGGGCTCCCGACGTTAAACATCGGGCCCGGGCCTCAAAACGAACAAGCTCGGTGTTGCAGCGTTGGAGAACGGCCTGAGCCTTGATGTCATCCACACGCGTGACGAGAGCTGGCTGATCCCTGACTGCGAAGGCTTCAAGGATGGCCACGATCTGCTCCGCCGATTTGTGCAGACCCCAGATCGCTTCGCTGATGCCGAGACGATCGTTCCGCTGCCAGTCGAGACGGATGTCGTCGCTACTCATGGCGGTAACAGCTCTCCTTCAAAGACCAGCGGGAACGGATTGTCCATCGTCTGAGGAAGCGCCATGGCGTTGCGCGCAAGCTGCTCAAAGCGGGCCTGAACCTCTTCCACCTGTTCGCTGGGGATTGCTTTCCAAGCCTGACGACTCGACCACCGAATCAAAAGAGTGCCCTCCTCTGTGTCGGGGTCCCAAAGCAGATCGCGACCCAGAAATCCAGATTGTTGAGCCAACCAAGGCTCCCAGCTACCTCGTTCCGCTTCCAGCCAAGCCTCCCGTCCTTGCTCGGGCACCGAGATGCGCAAATGTTCAATGACGGCAACATCGTATCCACCGTCTGGATCTGCAAACGCAGCGAAACGAACATCAGCCGATTGCCCCATCAGCACCAACGCAACACTCATCAGAGTGGCGACCCTAATCATCAACAACCGGAATCGCTGCAGGAGGCTTTGCATCAAAGTGCATGCAAGAGGGCTACGGCCTGACATGAGATCCCCTCTTCCCGACCTTCAGGGCCCAACTTTTCGTTTGTGGTGGCTTTCACACCCACCTGGTCTGGAGCAACACCAATCCTGAGAGCAATGGCCGATCGCATCGCCTCAATGTGAGGCTTGAGCTTGGGACGCTCAGCGATCAACACCGCATCCACATTGACCACGCCCCACCCGCGTGCCTTGACCAAAGCCACCACCTGCTCTAACAGCACAAGGCTGTCGGCTCCTTTCCACTGCGGATCACTGGGGGGGAAATATTTGCCGATGTCACCAAGAGACAACGCCCCCAAGAGAGCGTCCATGATCGCGTGCACCAACACATCAGCATCGCTGTGACCATCGAGACCTAGCCCTGCAGGATGCTCCAACTGCTGACCACCAAGAATCAGAGGCCTACCAGGCACTAACCGGTGGACGTCATAGCCATTGCCGATTCGAAGGGACGGAACCGAAGAGGTCATCAAGGGGACGGAAACAGGTCGAACGATCTCACTCGCCTGTCTCAACAACTGACGATTGATTCATCGAGGCGTGATTTTAAGGGCAACAGCAACACCAGAAGCGATGACATGCTCCTGACAAGCGCCACTCAGATCGCATGACCCTATAGATCGTAGGCGCGAAACAAACGCCACCCATCTCAACTCAAAGAATCAAGAGAATTGCCAAAACAAGCTCCTTACAACATACAAAGCAGAGCAAATAGAAGAGCAGCTCAAGCAAAAGACGCCATCAAAAACGAACAATCAGTCCAGAACTAAAACACGGGCCAGAACAAACAAGTAGTGCTTCACTAGCTCCACGAAAGCAAGCAATTGATCCACCACAAGGCATCACTCAAGCAACCAACTCATCATCAGAAACAAACAAAGATAACCAGGAAAATAGCAACTCTTCAAAAGAAACATCAACATGCCTCTTTGAAAACATCATCATCTCTCATCGACAACACAGCAGGAGATGCAAAGGCCTGACGATAGAAAAGAGCGAAGGACCAGGGGTTTGGTCCTTCGTGATCCGGTTAGTCAGAGGAATGATGCTTCATTCCTCTATTTCCTCCGGAGCCTGTGATGAACTAACGGGAGATAACCATGCCACCTGGCAACCCGCCTCCACTCAGCGTCTGGATTGCCTGCCTCTCGATCGGAGTGGGTTTGGGCGGAACATTAATGCAGATCCTCATGAGATTTTGAAAGCTATCCATTGAGAGCTGCACAACAAACACCAAGCCAAGATATCTGCGGAAAATCGCGCCAGCCTGATCAGAACGAAGCAATCAACAACGAAAAAGGGAACCCCCTAGTCGTTAGTTTTCCGTTCTGGCTGTAAGACCTAGATCAATAGAGAGCCCATGGAGCAGATGGTCTAGATGTTGCCGACCATCATCATGAAATATCTCAATGAGAAGATTCAACCATGTCTCATCTCCAAAAATCAAAGCTATAACGAGCCTACTTGGAGAACGGGTTTCATTCAGCGCTTGAGTTGCTGAGAATTCAATCCCCCTCAAGATGATCCTCACCACTATTGATTGACAGCGATCTAATCAGGAAGATCACAAATCAACTGCTCCTCTTCCATGGAAATACTTGCATCACTTAAAGCAATTCATTTTGCAATCTCAAGCAACACATTCATCGTTTAATCCATCAATCTGTTTTCAGTCATCACTGAAGCCCCAGAGCTCTGCTTTCAACGCCCATCGGAGGAGGCCTGTTCATGCCGTCCACGTCAGCACTGCTGAGCATGAACAACAACAAAGCCCCATGAAGAGAGGCCGCCCCTCCCAGATAGGAAAGACGGCCTAACTCGCTCGTTTATGCATATCGCAGACCATTAATCAGTGAATCTGTATCGCGGAAGTCTGGACCTCGTATCGAACACAGTGAACTGAAAGATTGGTGCGAAGCGACTGTCTGCAGGATCACCTGGGGCCGGAGCTCTAGGTGTGGGGTCGTGTTCTCCGTAGGGCACCTAGGACGGTGCAGGTGGAGCATCGATTGGCGTGGCGCGCAAGGCATTGCCTACCAAAGGAACAACCCACGTCTTGTTGAGACTGTTGGAGCAGGGACCTGAAGTCAGCTTGCTTCTGCTGATAACTCAGGTGGAGTGTCGTCTGTCAAAGCGCCTCCGATCTCGATGTCCATAGTTTGTGTCAACAGCGCACCCTTGCCATCGGTGTAAAGGCGCATTGCCTTCAGAGCAGAAACCACCGAAATTGGGAATGGCGTGCCTGATCCGCCATACCCGTGCCTCCAATCTAGGGAGCGGGAGGGGTTGGATTTTGGATCTGCTGCCAACGGTTCCATAGATCTGGCCGACGCTCCTGGGTGCGCTGCTCACGCTGCTGCTGACGCCAAAGAGCAACGGCGCCATGATCACCGCTGCGTAAAACATCGGGAACAGTCATGCCACGGAAATCCGCCGGGCGGGTGTAATGCGAATGCTCAAGCAAGAGATCGCTATGACTTTCTTCCACTAAGGATTCCGGCGTGCCCACCGTGCCGGGCAACAACCGCACCACTCCATTGATGATCGTCATGGCAGGCAGTTCACCGCCAGTGAGCACGAAGTCTCCCATCGACACCTCCTCATCAGCCAAGGAGCGGATGCGTTCATCAAAGCCTTCGTAATGCCCGCACAGAAACACCAACTGGTCGTAATCCTGCGACCAGCGTTGTAAGTCAACCTGCCGCAGCGGTTGCCCCTGCGGCGACATCAACAGCACACGCCGTCGTGGGCACACCGGTACCGCCTCAAAAGCGGCAAACACCGGTTCTGGCTTGAGCACCATGCCAGCCCCCCCTCCGTAGGGCACATCGTCCACCTTGCGATGACGGTCGATGGCGTAATCGCGAGGGTTGTGGAGGTGCAACTCAGCAATCTTGGCCCCAAAGGCACGACCGATCACCCCAACCTCAGGCAATGGCGCAAAGGCCTGCGGCGCCAAGCTGATCACATCGAGGCGATAGGGAGCCATCAGCTCTCAGCTCTGCGGACGACTAACGCGTCGGATCTCGGAGCAGAAACTGCCCTGACTGGGCTGTCCATCGTCACCAATCGCCGTAGTGCTGCGCAGACGCAGGTTGGGTTTGGTGAACCAAATACGCTCCAGCACCTGGTCGCCGTTGTTGGCTTTCACTTGAAGCTCAAGGCTGGCATCAGGAAGCAGCTGCCAACGCCCAGTGTGCTCCTTGCCTGATGCATGGATCGCGAGACAGCCATCAGCCTGAAACGCCAGGGTGCTCTGAACACCCTCCGCGGGAGTCACGTCCAAACAGGGCACACCAGCAACAACGGAAGCCGACACCTCTATCTCGCCCCGCTCACTGCTATGCCATTCCTGCTCTGATGCATGGATCAGGAAGCGGCTTCGCAAGCTCATCCAACGGCCCACGCAGAGGGCAAGAAACCCGTCGAGATCTGACGGCGGGAACGGAGTTTGATCGCTCATGTCATGCATCTTCGCAGGCCCAGCAACCTCTCCTTAATCACCCACATACCCCAACTCCGCGAGCCTGGCCGGCTTACTTCGCCAATCGGGAACCACCTTCACGAACAGCTCGAGATACACCGGACCATCGATCAAGGTCTGCATCTGCAGACGCGCGCCCTGACCAATCGTTTTAAGCATGGCCCCGCCTTTGCCAATCAAAATTCCCTTCTGGCTTTTGCGCTCCACCAACACCGTGGCCAAGACCGCCGTACGCCCATGTCCCTTGCCCTTCGCCGGCATCTCCTCAATGCGATCAATGCTCACTGCAACGCTGTGGGGCACCTCTTCGCGCGTATTGAGCAACACCTGTTCACGGATTAGTTCTCCCATCAGCAAGCGTTCAGGCTGATCGCTCACCATGTCCGATGGATACAGCTGGGGCCCCTCGGGCATCAAAGAACTAATCGCCTTCACCAACTCGGGGCAGCCATCACCGCTCAGGGCGCTACAGCGATGGACCGGCCAATCGG
This sequence comes from Synechococcus sp. Cu2B8-bc1011, assembly GCF_047302735.1. NCBI lineage: Bacteria > Bacillati > Cyanobacteriota > Cyanophyceae > Synechococcales > Synechococcaceae > Synechococcus > Synechococcus sp. Cu2B8-bc1011. Next base: position 1,259,690 of record NZ_CP138915.1, on the reverse strand, counting down.
TCTCGCTGAGAAGCTCTCGGTAGGCCGCATCGGCAGCATCCTTCTGCTCCAAAGGAACCAAATCCCACTTGTTGAGCAGCACCTGCACCGGCAAGGACTGCTGTCGCAGCAATTGCACGATGAAAGCATCACCCCGTCCCGGGGCCTCGCATCCCTCCAGTAAAAGCAGCACTTGATCCACCTCCCCAATCGCTGATCGGGCACTACGAACTAGCCGCTCCCCTAATAAGTGATGGGGCTTATGAATGCCTGGCGTATCCACCAGGATCAGCTGGGCTTCATCCGTGGTGAGGATCGCGCGCAACCGATTGCGGGTGGTTTGGGCCACGGGTGAGGTGATCGCAATCTTGTCGCCGATGAGCTGATTCACCAGCGTGGATTTCCCCACATTGGGGCGGCCAATCAGCGCAACAAACCCAGAGCGAAATCCCTTGGGCTTATCGCTGGTGAACGAACCAGAAAGAGACTCAACCATCGTTTAAGTCTGCGCTGTCACCGACTCAGTCCTGAGGTTTGGTTTCCGCCCTATGGAGTTGTTCGCTGATGTCATGGGATAGATCAGCCTCAAGAAACTGCTTGGTTTCTGGTAGAGCCAGCCTGAGATTCGATTGAAAGTCCAGTTCAACCTCCAAAGAATCCGCTTTGAGATCCAGGACATGACCACCGCTGCTGTGATCGTCCGAAAGAAAGTGAAAGTGATAACCAGGGATGTTCAAGCTGGTGGTGTGCTCAGGGCTCCAAAACCCCACCAAGGTTCCAGACACCTTCTCGATGCAAACCATGGCTTGGTTGTTGGAAGCCTCGAGCAAGCCCACACCTTCAGGCACCCTCGACACCGTTCGCATCTCAACCCGTTCAAACACCCCTTTAATTTGGATCGCCACGAACAAGTTGGCTCCGGGCCGAAACGGGTCGATCCGCGCGCCAAGATCCTCAATACTGACGATGTCAATCACGCTCATCTGACGTTCAGCCTGGAAATGGGTGGCAACCCAAAAAGGGATGGCCTCATCAGGCGGCGCCTTGATCAGGCTGCCATCTGCCCTCGCCTGCCAACAGACCCCATCAAGAAGAATCCCTTCACCATCAAGTTGTTCAAAGGTGCCAAGACCAAAGTCGCCATGGTCGAGCAGGTCTTTCACCTGAAGGGCACCTCCAAAAACCCCTTCCACAACGGCGGTGGAGGTGGACAGCTGCCAAAGGGTTTGATGATCTAGGTCGAGGTAATCCGCCAATGCTTTGCGCACCACGGCGCCATGTGACTCACCGCTTTGCTGGCAATGACGCAGTAAGGCCTGCCAATGCCCCGTTGGCCGCTTCACACGGAGATCATGAGCTTCCACACGTCTCCAGATGATTGTCCCTACTTTGGCGATGCTTGCGTCAAGAGAAGGGTGTCTCGAACAAGTGTTGAAAAAGACGCTGCCAAGACCTATCTACCTAATCTGATGAGAGACCTAACCCCCGTGCCTCAAGCCCCATGACAGATCAGGCCTCGACTGTTCCGTCAGAAACCGAGTCGCAAGTTTCGGATTCCGTTCAAGCGCCGACGTTTCAACAGGCGATGGAGATCGCCGCTGTCTGGCTCCAGCAATGGGATCAAGAAGAAATCAGCGATGAGGTGATCGCCGATCGAGTCGGGGAGCTTGTGGCCAGTCGCGATGGAGCGCGGGGCTTTTTTGTGATCAGCCTGGCTGGCGATAGTGCCCTGATGGATCGATTGCCTGAAGCCCTTGTGGGCAAACTGCGTTCCTGTGGTGAAGGAGTGGTGGATCTCACCGCTCGCAATCTCGCCATGAGCGCCGCGATGGTGGTACACCACCGCAAGCAATCGGATGATTTGCAAGCTGCAGGTTCGGAGCGCGTCAACCTGCGCTGCACCGAGTTGCTACGCCAACTCGAACCCCACAGCGTCAAGGCACGCTTAGAAACCTTGTTGGCAGCAGCAAGCCACAATCAAGGACAGGATGTGGCTTTTCTCGATCGCTGGGGATATGACGCAAACCAGAAGAAAGCGATTGCACGCGCGATTGAAGCGGTCGCCGACTAAGTCGCGACGTTCAAATGCGTGACGTTCAAATTAGAACAAGAAAGACATTTGCATCCCCAACACCAAAGCATCCGGCACCGAACCTGTCCCTGAAGGATTAAATACCACTTGAAGGTTGGGCTGAATACTGACGTTGTCCCCCAATGCAAACTGATAACCCAATTCAACAATCGATTCCCATACCTGATTCGTCTGCACTGATGGACTCCACCTGGCATGGGAGAAGCCAAGCACCACCGTGTCATCAGGGCGATTCCGAAATAATCCTTTCCCGACCCAACCACCGGCATAAAACATAGGAATCTGCTGCACATCGGAATTCAATCCAAGCGATGCATTCGCCCAAAGCTGTCCGTCCAACACCAAGTTGTTGAGGGTCATGGGCACCGACACCAGTCCATAAACGCCATTGTTGTCCTTAGAAATTTGGAGCGGATCCTTCACAAGAGGAAAATCCCATCGCCCTAACCAACCACCCAACTGCAGCCCGGGGGTTGGCAGTCCTGAAACATAATCAAAATCCTTTTCATCCTCGGGGACAATTTGCAAATGGCCGCTCTCTGTCTTTTTAACAGGAATTGAAGATCGCTTTGCGAAGGGAATGTCGACTTGCAAAAACTGGGCAAGGCCGTTTGCAGATGGAGAGATTTGGAAATCAGCACCATGAAATCCTGGCTCAAATCCTTTCGGATTAATTTGATAAATTCCATAGCGCAAGGTATGACGATCATGATCACCTAAGTGAAGGACCGCTCCATACTGATTAGCGGGGTAGGCCGCCACGGGGAGTGAATTAGGGACACCCCAGATTTGGCCACAAAAGCCATTATTGCTGTAGTAACAAAGCAGCGGTGATGAAGCAAAGTCATCAAATGTTGCCATTTTCCCGAGCTTTACTTTGAGCAAGCCTGTTTCGCTTTGATTGCGCTCAACCCAAAGACCAGCGAGTCGGAACGTTTGCCCATAACCAAAAATTTGCTGAACAGACTGCGCATTCGGGATCTTTTCAGACAGGCTTGTACCGGAACGTTGAGATGCATTGATCACCAACTTCCATGCATCAAATTCATCCCATTCGGATTCTGGGCGACGAAACCCAGAGGAAAAACTTGTGTTTAAAGAGAGATTGTGAGTGTATGTAACCCTCTGCTGCAAACCTCCGGAAGGATTGCCATTGATTTCATTGACGTATCCCAACGAGAACGAAACCCAGTCAGGCAGATCCAACCAGTTGTGCAACAACGGTTGAGGAGTGACCTGCCAGACCGCATCTGTCGTGGTTTTGACCTCTTCCGCCCACGCAAGCTGGGGTTCCAGGGAAGACAGGAGTGCCAGCGCCGTGACGAGGAACGATGTGCCACAACGCCTGAAACCACGCAAAACCAACTCAAACCTCAACCAAAAGACGGAAGCCGTCAGACCATTTCCTCCAGTTCCCGGCCCTTGGTTTCCCGCACCATGAATAGAACAAAGAAAAACGAAATCGCCGCAGCCGTGGCATACAGGCCATAGGCCAGGGACGGTCCTGACGACTCAAGGAAGACAGGGAAGGTGGTGGAGATCACAAAATTCGCCAACCAATTCACGGTGGCAGACAACCCCAAGGCGAGGGCACGAATGCGGTTATTGAACATCTCTCCCAAGAGAACCCACATCACCGGTCCCCAAGAGAAGCCAAAAGCAAAGACGAAAACGTTGGCTGAAATCAAGGCCACCCATGAGGAAGCCCCTGAAAGCGCAGGCGCACCATTCACGATCGGAGCTCCAGCAAAAGCCCAACTCATCAGCCCCAAGCTGATCGTGATCACGACAGAACCCATCATCAGCAACGGACGCCGCCCCAATCGATCAATCGTAAGAATCGCCAGGAAGGTCGTCACGACATTCGTGACTGAAGTAATAACAGTAATAATCAGGCTGTCCGTCGTACTGAAACCAACGGACTTCCACAATGAACTTGAGTAATAAAAGATGACATTAATACCCACAAACTGCTGAAACATCGCTAGCAATATCCCTGTCCAAACAATCGGTAAAAACAATGTTCGCCTGGAAAAAAGATCAGCAATTGAACTCCCTTCATGGTTGCCAAGACTGAATTGAATCCGATCAATCACCGGTTGTGTTGGCTCGCCAAGGGTTTTGCAGATCACCACACGAGCCTGCTCAATCCGACCTTTTTGCACCAGATAGCGAGGACTTTCTGGTATTTGCAACACCATGGCCCCATAAATCACAGCAGGAACCATCTCAGACATCAACATCCATCGCCATGCCGCCATCGCCCCCAAAGGCGACATGGGGTTTTGATCTGGGGTGGCAAGAACCAATAAATAGTCACTCAAAAGCGCAATAAAAATCCCCAGAACAATGGCCAATTGCTGCAAAGACCCCGTGCGGCCACGCATCTCCGCTGGTGAGATTTCTGCGATATAGGCAGGCGCAAGCACACTGGCAAAACCCACCGCCACACCCCCAATCAAGCGCCAGGCCACCAGATCAATCAATCGGGACGCCAATGCAGAGCCCAGTGCACTCACAACAAACAAAAGCGCCGCAAGCCACATACTTCGGCGACGTCCAATCCCATCAGCAAGCCAACCAGCACCCAAGGCACCAGCTGCAGACCCCAGGAGTGCTGACGACACCGCAAGTCCGAGATTCACGGCAGACGCGTTGAATGTGGATTGAATGGAAGACACAGCCCCATTGATGACGGCCGTGTCATAACCAAACAAAAAGCCGCCTAAGGCGGCGGCAATTGCTATTCGCAGAATGAATTGAACCCGTCGATTGCCCTGAACATTCCCCATTGCCTCTGCACTCTTCTTGGGCATGAATGGCCTTGCCAACCTCGATGTCAATAGAGCAAAGCGTCGTTCAATCCGCCTTAATTCCTTACAGGTCGACACACACTGTCCATAAAAAATCCCGGACATTGCCGGGATTGAAAAATGACTTGAGATTGAGGTTTGCCACCTCAAGCAAACTCAGTCACGACGACCACCACCCTGAAGGGCAATGATCAGACGCAAAATGAAGATGAACAGATTGATATAGGTGAGATACATTCCCAACGCACCTGCAAGATATTGATCATCGCGGTAGGTGCGAGGCATCGTGTAAAAGTCCACGAAGGCCATGCCTACAAACAACACAGTGCCGAAACCGGCAATCATCAATTCAAACGCGCCAACAGCAAAGACACCTGGAGCGAAGAAACTGCCGATTAATTGCACCACCATGGCAATAATCAAACCAATGAGGCCAAGCCCCACCACACCAGATAAAGCCTGTCCAACGCTATCGCTCATCCTTCTGCCAACCACGGAGGCAATCGCAAAGGTGAGGCCGGTCGCGAGCGTGGCAATGCCAATCGAAGCAGCACCTGCCACAGCGACGGCTTGAAGAACTAAGCCTGTGAGGGTAAACCCTGTGAGCAAACTAAAGGTGGCTAGAAGGGGGAGAGCCGTTCCGTTATTCCCTTTTTTAGCCGCGTTTTGAGCGACAAAAAACAAGATGAACCAAGGGATGATCGCAACGAACGACAGAGTTTGGAACGTCTGTCCTCCCAGGGATGCCAGGGTGGAAATACCACCTAAAACACCTGCGGCAGTGAGCACCATGCCGCCACCCACATAGGGCAGGGCTTTATTGACAACATTGGGGCCCACAAGAGCACTTGATTGGGCCTCGCGGATGGCCTCTTGAAAATTACTGCTGGCTGGCATGCCTTTCACTGAAGACTGCCTATATCTTGCCAGCGATGACAGGGAATGGCCGACAGCAGAAGTGTGGATCCCCCTATCGATTCAGATCACAAGGTAAACCTTTCTAAACCCTGACCCCATCTGCGAGCAGGTGACAAAAATTACAGTTGCTGATCCCTATTCAGGACCCCTGAGCCGGCTCGTATCAGCTGCTGTTTGAGGGTCAGATTGGTCATCAAAGCTGGCATAGGCCTCCACTACGCGTTGCACCAGCGGATGGCGCACCACATCAGCCGCTGTGAGATGACAGACGGCAACACCGGCCACCCCCTCCATCACCTGCGCTGCTTCCACCAAACCACTCAACTGGCCAGGAGGTAAATCCTGCTGGGTGATATCACCCGTGACAACCATGCGTGAGCGCTCCCCTAAACGCGTAAGCACCATGCGCATCTGGGCAGGCGTGGTGTTTTGCGCCTCATCAAGAATCACAAACGCGCCGGCCAGGGTTCGACCTCGCATATAAGCGAGTGGAGCCACTTCAATCACACCTTTTTCAAGCAGAGAGGTGGTTTTTTCAGGTCCAAGCAGGGCATGCAAGGAGTCGTAGAGGGGCCTGAGATAGGGGTCAATTTTTTGCTGTAAGTCGCCAGGAAGAAAACCAAGACGCTCTCCAGCCTCAACGGCTGGCCGCGTGAGGATCAAGCGCTCAACCTTTCGCTCCGTGAGCATGCGCACGGCCAGCACGGCCGCCAGGAATGTTTTTCCCGTCCCGGCAGGACCAAGCGCAAAGGTGAGGTCATGGCGCTCCATCGCATCCACGTACTTCTTCTGACGCAACGTGCGCGGACGCAGAAGGTTGCCCTTTTGGTTGCGGGCGAGCACCTGATCGCCCATGGCGACATGATCTTCAGCTTGGCCGGTGTTTAAGGCTCCCAACGCTGATTGCAGATCAACTTGAGAGACCGCTTGACCGTGCTGCCAGATCGGCCGGACCAACTCCACCACCGCGGCAGCACGTTCGATCTGGACAAGATGACCAGACATTTCAAGCTGAAGACCCCGCATCACAAGGGACGCACCGGTGAGGGCCTCCAATTGATGCAGAGTCTGTTCTGCCGATCCTGCTAACGCAAGAGCGGCTTCAGAATGGGGGAGATCAAGGACGAAGCGACCTGTTGCGGCAGCTTCGCGCATGGATTTGATCAGCCTTCGGCTGATTCAGTGCCTGAATCGTCAGATTCACTTGCCGCTGCTGCTTCTGCAGCCTTGGCTTCTGCTGCTTCTTTTGCAGCCTTCTTCCCGGCAGCTTCGCGGGCAGCAGCTTGCTTCAACTTGCCGATGGTCTCAGCAGGTCGCACAGACTTTTCGAGCAATCCGCCCTTCTCGAGCAGGGAGCGAACGGCATCGGTGGGCTGAGCACCCTGACTGAGGCGCACACGTAGGGCCTCGGCGTCTAAGCGGGTCTCCTTGGTGCGTGGGTTGTAAAAACCCAGCTCCTGCAGGGGGCGGCCATCTCGGCGTGACGTGCTGTTGCAGGCCACGAGGCGGAAACTCGCTTCCCGCTTCTTACCGAACCGCTTCAGGCGGAGCTTGATCATCGTGGCGCTTGCTTAAAGGTGGAATTCAGCACAGCAAAATCGTTGCGCTAAGCGACCAACCTACCGTGCCGCGGACTCAAAGCTGACCAAAACCCTTCTTCTTCTTGTAAGGGCGCTGCCGACGGGGAGCTGCTCCAGGCTGGCCAGCTGGCATTCCACCCCCCATCCCTGGCATTCCGGGCATGCCTCCACCCATGCCTGGCATCCCGCCACCCATTCCGGGGAATCCACCTCCACCCATGCCTGGCATCCCTGGCATTCCAGGCATTCCTCCGCCTTTGGTCATCTGCTGCATAAAGCCGCGCATCTTTTGGAAATCAGCCAGCACTTTGTCGACATCAGCTGCTTGGTAGCCGCATCCTGAGGCAATCCGGCGGCGCCTCGAGGGCTGCGCTGCCAGCAACTCAGGCTGCGTCCGTTCCGCCGCTGTCATCGAACCGATCATCGCTTCGATTTTTTTCAACTGCTGCTCTCCCTGCTTGAGCATGCCGTCGTCGATTTTGTTCATCCCAGGGATCATTTTCATCAGTCCCCCAAGGGAACCCATGCGCTTGATCAAGCGCATTTGCTGCAGGAAATCTGAAAAGTCAAACGACGCTTCTTGCAGCTTTTTCTGCATTTTTTCAACGTCAGCGAGTTCAACCTCTTTCTGCGCCTTCTCCACCAGCGTGAGCACGTCCCCCATCCCGAGAATGCGACTCGCCATCCGCTCGGGGTGGAAAGGCTGAAGAGCCTCAACCTTTTCGCCCGTACCGATGAATTTGATCGGCTGACCGCTCACCTTGCGAATCGACAGCGCCGCACCACCGCGTGAATCACCATCGAGCTTGGTGAGCACAGCTCCGGTAATCCCCACCTGATCGTGGAAAGCGCGGGTGAGCTCGGCCGCCTCCTGGCCAATCATCGAATCCACCACCAACAGCACCTCATCGGGCTGCACGGCGCCACGAATCCGCACCATCTCCTCCATCATCTCGGAGTCGATTTGCAAACGGCCAGCCGTGTCGACCAAGAGGGTGTCGTACCCCTCATCTTTTGCCTTGGCCAAACCGGCAGCTGCGATGGCCTCAGGCTTCGCCTCAATGCCAAGACTGAACACATCCACACCGATCTGACCGCCGAGGGTCTTCAGCTGCTCAATTGCAGCAGGGCGGTACACATCGGCACCCACCATCAGGGCCCTGCGACCCTGATCCTTTAAATGAAGACCCAACTTGGCCGTCGCCGTGGTTTTACCGGCTCCCTGCAACCCAGCCATCAACACCACCGTGGGCGCTTGATCGGCCTTCGCGAGCGGGGCATTGCCGCCGCCCATCACGTCGACAAGCTGCTCATGCACAACCTGAATGAACTTCTGGTCGGGCGTTACACCACGAACAACCTCAGCCCCGACCGCTTTTTCACGAACTTCAGAGACAAAATCCTTCACCACCGGCAGACTCACGTCCGCCTCGAGGAGCGCCCGCCGGACCTCCTTGAGCGCCCCCTCCACATTCGTTTCGGAGATTGTGTCCTGGCCCCTCAGCCCTTTGACGGCATCTTCAAAACGGGCTGAAAGCTCGTCAAACATGGAGGAAGTCCGCGCGGCACTGGATCCAACTGTAAAAGTCCCGGCCCTTTGTTGAACATCATGGGTGGATCCAGAGACAGCGAGCGTCTAAGCAAGGCGGCTAGCCCGGGATATAAGCCTGCAGGCGCCAACCATCTGGATCTCGGCCAAGGATGTAGGTGACCGGCAAGTTGCCAGCAGGAGTTTCAGCAACCACCTCTCCCTGTTCATTCAGAGTTTGATCGCGGTAGGTGAGTTGTGCTCTTATTTCAATGCGAGAAGGCGTTGAACTCACCGTCTGAATCGAGGTGATCGAAGCCTGGATGTTTTGGACGAGGCCATCCTGCAATAAGGCGGCCTGCTGATCACGCACGCGACCCACAAGCACTGGACGAGCCACATCAGCGAGGGATTCCGTCCCACCCTTTTGAAGCAACGCCGTTGCCTTGAGGTCAAGCCATGCCTGGAGAAGGGCTTGCAGCTGAACCTCACTCGGTTTTGCCACCGCTAAAGGCGCAATGCGTTCGCTGGACCTAAGGGGTTCCTGCTTGAGCGTGGCCTTCGGCGGAGAAGAAACGTCATCAGCAATGGGTAGGGCATCCTCCGTGGGTTTCGTTGGTGCGGTGGTTGCGATTTCCTGCTGTGCCTCGCGCCTCAGCCCGACAAGGCTGAACACAACCACCACAACCACCAGAACCACCCCTGAGCCGATCCACAAAGCACGCCTGTTTTGCCGCAAAGAAGGGCTATTCATCGACAGCTGAGAGAGCGAAAGCTGTGGCAGGGAAAGCCTGGAGAGGGACAAGCGCGACATCGAAAGCCGCGACAGTGAAAGACGTGACAGGGTCCGGCTGGACAGTTTGCGGCGAGACTCTGAGAGTCGGGATAGGGACGGGCGTCGGCTTTTCAGATTTGTCCAGGCCGCTGGGATAAAGCTGCTCAGTCCACTCCCTCTTGCCTCGTCGACAGCTGAATCTGAACTGTGGTCAGACAAGGCCTCCCCATCTCCAAAAGAAAGGGGCATGGAGCCCTCTGGATCAAGACCCAATGGAGGGAGATTGCCAAAGCTCCAATCCTTGTCTGATGCAGACTTTGCGGATGGATCGGGCGTTAGCAGGCTTCGCCCCTCCTTGCGCTCCAGACTCTCCACATACGCCTGCACATCTCGATCAGCAAACCAGGCCTCCAGGTCAACAACCTGGGCATCGACATCGCGATAGCCGGGGAGCACATCCCGTCCCAGCCAGGTACGGCAGTAATCGAAAAGGGCCGCGAGATCATCACTGGGGTGGTTCGCCAGCCATTCCTGCAGCTCCGCATCCGGGCTGGCATGAACATGCTCCAAGGCCCGATCCACATCACCGAGCAAAAGATCCATGCATCCCAGCAATGGATTGAGATCCAAACCAACGAACACCAGGGATTGAAGTTTGCTGCGGGCGTCCTGAACACGCTCAGGCTTGCGTTGGGAAAATCCAGCGGCTACCAAGGCCATCACGGAAAGGAAGCTGGCATCAGAGGAACCAAACCGCTCCCAACGTCCATACAGATCCACCTGTTCTTGAACAGTGAGAAAGCGGCGAATCTGCTGGAAAAACAGCTCAAAACTGCCCTGGTCCATGCCAGCCGTGGTCAAGTCGGCAGCCTCCCCCTCCAGACCACCTCGCTTTTGAACGAAGGTTTCCAGCATCACCAATCCGTCTTGACGGGCTGATTGCTCGGCCAGATCACGGCTCAACAGATCCAAAATTCGATAGGGAGTGAGCTGCTCTAGGTCCGTTTCAAGCCGCTGCCGATAATCGGGAAGCTTGCCCATACGTTGGAGCAACTGCAGTCCCTCAGTCAGCAGCCCGGCAGCGGATTCATACCGGCGCTGGTCCTGGTCTTGACGGGCCGCATCACGGCAAGAGAGTGCCGCCAACAGGGCAAGGTCCGACTCGCGACCACTACCGAGCACGGGCGCCTGAGGAGGTTGCAGCACCTGGCGGGTGAGCTGAAAGGTCTCGTGCGGTGCATGGGCCTCCCATAGCAACATCAAACCGGCGACCTCACGGCTGGAAGCCAATTCCAGCCCCGCCGTCTCTTCCGGATGATCACGACCCAATTGGAGAAGGGTGCTCTCGTAGTCCTGCCGACGCGACGCATCGCTCAAGAGGTCGGCAGAAAGCCGCAACAACTCAGCCCTCTGCATGAGGACCTCATGGGTGAAACCCTGATCTGGACAGCGATCAAGACGCAACTGCAGCGTCCGCAACACCGACTCGGTTTCAGCTGAAGGGCTGACGCCCAACAGGCGGAAATGATCGATGGGCAATTCCACCAGCGTTGCGTTCATTAGCAGAGAGACTTTAGGCAGCGAAAGGGGTTTTGCCCATCGCCTCAACACGGCCCCTTAAAGTTCGTTGTCAAAGAGGTGGTGCCATGAGTCAGGACATCGCAGTAGGCGCAGCGGCGGGCATCGATCAAAAGCTTGCGAATGGCGCGTCCCCGATGGGAGCTCATGCGGAGCGCTTGTCGTCTCTCGTGACCAGTCAAAGAGCCAGCGTGGATCGCGAGACAGGGTTGGCGCTGTACCGCGACATGACCCTGGGTCGCCGTTTTGAAGACAAATGCGCGGAGATGTACTACCGCGGAAAGATGTTTGGTTTCGTTCACCTCTATAACGGCCAAGAAGCGGTGAGTACCGGCGTGATCGGCGCCATGAAGCGTCAACACGACTGGTTTTGCAGCACCTATCGCGATCACGTTCATGCCTTAAGCGCAGGCGTCCCAGCCCGTGAGGTCATGAGTGAATTGTTTGGCAAGGAAACCGGCTGCAGCAAGGGTCGGGGCGGCTCGATGCATTTGTTTTCGAAAGCCCATCACCTGCTGGGCGGTTTTGCGTTTATCGGCGAGGGAATCCCTGTTGCCTTAGGCGCTGCCTTCACCAGTCGCTACAGGCGTGATGCCATGGGCGATTCCAGCAGTGACTCCGTCACCGCAGCCTTTTTTGGAGATGGAACCTGCAACAACGGGCAATTTTTTGAATGCCTCAACATGGCCCAACTTTGGAAGTTGCCCATCCTGTTTGTGGTGGAGAACAACAAGTGGGCCATCGGCATGGCCCATGACCGCGCCACCAGCGATCCGGAAATCTGGCGAAAGGCTGCTGCCTTCGGAATGGCAGGGGAAGAGGTGGATGGTATGGACGTGCTTGCCGTACGAGCCGCTGCTGAACGGGCGATCGAACGGGCACGGGCAGGGGAGGGTCCAACGGTTCTTGAATGCCTCACCTATCGATTCCGAGGTCATTCGCTTGCCGACCCTGATGAACTCCGAGCCGAGGAAGAAAAGCAATTCTGGGCCAAGCGCGATCCCCTCAAGGCCTTTGAACGCGATCTTGTTGGTGAAGGGTTGGTGAGCGCTGATGAACTGCGCGCGATCGAAAAAGAGATTGATGCTGAAGTGCAGGACTGCGTGGACTTTGCCCTCAATGCTCCAGAGCCGAATTCATCTGAGCTCACGCGCTATATCTGGGCGGAAGACTGAAATGTTGCCCAGCTAAAGACCATGCAATCTCTCCTGGTCTGCCGCAGCTCTGAACACCAGAGCGTGACGCATCACGAGGGGCTCAATGGCGTCGTAACCACCCCCAATCACGCTGGCCACAGGGATCTGACGACGCAGGCAGGCATCAAACACGAGATGATCGCGTTGCAATAGTCCCCTATCGGATAAACAGAGCCTCCCGAGTCGATCGTCTCGATGCGGATCCACTCCAGCGTTGTAAAGCACCAACTCAGGCTTAAAGCGATCGAGGAGTGAGGGAAGCACCTCACCAACCGCAGCAACGTAAGCCTGATCCTCCACACCATCCACGAATGGCAGATCACAATCGCTGCTCTGCTTTCGTGATGGAAAATTGGATGCGCTGTGGGCAGAAAATGTGAAGACCCGCGGTTCCTCAGCAAAGATCAGCGCAGTGGCATCGCCTTGATGCACGTCCAAGTCCACAATCATCAAGCGCTGCAGCCGCCCCTCATCCAAAAGGACCCTGGCTGACACAGCAACATCATTGAAGATGCAAAATCCACTGCCGTGATCGGGGAAGGCATGGTGTGTACCTCCGGCGAGATGGCAGGCCACACCATTCTCAAGAGCCAACCTGGCGGTAAGGAGGGTTCCTCCAACAGCCAGCCACGTGCGTTGTACCAAGGGAGTGGTAACTGGCAGACCAATCCTGCGCTGAGCTTGGCGATCAAGGGTGCCTTGCGCAAAGGCCTCGTGATAGCGGCGCTGATGAACTGTTTCGAGCCAGCGGCGGGGAGCAGGTAGAGGTCGATGCCACTGTTGGGGAGTCATCAGCCCCAGCTCACTTAAAGCCTCGAATAGGAACTTGAACTTCGCCATCGGGAAGCGATGGCTCGAGGGCAGAGGTGCGCTGTAGGCCGGGTGATAAACGAGGGGGACGACCACGGGCTTGGGAACTTGTCCTGTTTGGAAGAAGTCTCAATCCAAACAAGGCAAACCGTGGAAGCTGGACTCAACGGAAGACGCAGGATTCAGCCGCCAACCAGTACAGACAGGTCAATCACAATTGCTTGACCTCTTCAAAAAAGCGTTAGTCACCACAACAGAGCAATATTCACTAAGGAACCTCGCAGATCTTTCCTTTTTACGTCTGGATAGATGCTTAAAATAATTGACTACAGCTAAATTGATTTACACCCGTGCTAGTAATAGAAGCGCTTTACAACTTTTAGATTGATAAGTTCAGGCACATCCAGATAAGCCGTTCTTTCACCTTCTACCTCTCTTTGCTTTCTCGAAAACTCTCCTTGAAAGCCAAGGAACTGACTGGTAGCTTCTTCTAACTTACAGGCTCTATCCGTAACATACTTTTCATAAGCATCAGAATCGCTAAAGTGGACCAAATAATCAATACGTTCACCTTTATCCTTCCATTTATCACAAGCTATTTTTGCCTGCTCCCGTGATGCATACTTCCCGCATCCAACCAACACAGATGCAAGGACGACAGAAGACAGAAGGATTCTCTTTTTAATCATCTAGCTCTTGTAGTAGTACTGACAGTAGTTGCTAACAACTGAGCTAATCCCCTTTCCTCTGTTGTCCTTCAGCCCCAACCGCTCCCCTGCTTCCTCGTAAGAGATTTGTCGTGAAGCAGCAAGAGCACATGTCTCCCGATTGGCTCCGCAAGACGCCAACAAAAGCAGGACAGGAAGCAGCAAGAATGCCTTTTTCATACCCCGACAATAGCAACACAAAGCCATTAGCGGTCACAGTTAAATTTGCATAATCTCTAGTTCTCGCCGACTACTCACGGACCCCATCAATAACTTCGCTAATAAATTCATAACCAGTTTTCATGCAATTTTAAGTCATTGCATGGGGGTCACTAATTTGCAACTCAAGACTTTAGACCACCATGATATTCAACAGCAATACTCTAATGAGTGATATCGAGTTTAGAACCCTAAGGTCTGACGCAATAAGCAAATATCATCATGCAGTTCGCAATTTTGAATGGACCAAGGCTCGTGAATATAGAGATAGCATTAATGAGTTATTGTCTCAATACTGGCAGCTCACACTCACTCACAAATTGCAATAGCGTTGCAGCCCAAGCCTGAACAATCCTTTTTCCCTATATTCGTTAGCGAACATTCTAGACCCATGCAAGCACACATTAAAATCTTCGACTCAAAACAGAATAGCCCTAGAAGTTTTAACCAAACACTCTTGCAAATCAAAACTCCTTAAATGTTAAATACTGACTCGGACAATCAATTTTTTTACTGGTGATGATCTTTCCATTGTCCCGCTTCGTACACGCTTCTCTTCCCCGTGCTGCACCGTTAGCATGTCTCACGTCCCAGCATGAAAGATACAAGGAACACAAGAGCAGGGAGAGTTACGCTTTGCATTTCTGCTCAATACCTGAAGTACTTTACTTTTTTGCGGGCTGCTTGATTGCTTTTAGCATCCTTTTCATAACCAACCACCTGTCTATTTCCTTTGTCATATAAACATTCTCTTGTATGTGACGTGAGTCCGTATTGATAGCTGCGAATACTGATACCTTGATTCCCCCACTTCACGCACGATTTCATCGCATCTTCAGCTGATGGACGATTACAGCCTATAAGCCCGATAAAAACAAAAGAGAGAAGTTTGACATTCGCAAGCCTCATTAGCCAAGGAAGCAACGACGGTTCTTTTCTTTCCGACTATCATAACAAACAAAATACTTTCGATTAATCTCTTATGTTGCAGTGAGAGCAATAGCCTTATTCCCCAAGACCCTTGAATTCTTTCAGCAGAGTGCGATTGAGTCGGTCATCGCAGCCGACAACCATTTGCGGGTAGATCGATCCTTGTAAGTATGGTCGATAAGCAGCAGCACAGACTTTCTGGGTTACTTGTTTCCAGCTCTCAAGAATCTTTGGTGTCAGTTGCTTTTCAAGTGCATTGTTGGACTTTTTCAAACTCTTGGATACACACCACCTCATCTCAACCGTATTCTGTCCCGGGCACTGAATGTCTTGTTGTTCTGCCTTTGCTGGCATGAATGGCAACAAGATCAGGAGTAGAAGTGCTTTCACTCTAGTTCTTAACCCTTTTTGACAACATGATCTTGCACTCTATCTTGGAGGGTCTTTCAGACCTTGGCGGGGGTAATTGCATCACCAACAGAGCGGAGTCAGTCATTCGTCATTGACCAGACCTCTGGGTTGGTGAAGAGCAGAAGACCAAGCCAAACAAGGATGATGAGCATCACTCCACCTCTTCGTCTTTGATGATGCGGATGATCGTTACAACTCAAAAAGAGCGTGTGAGGAGCTGCATCCAGCAGTCTGTATGTTACTCAAATTCAAATTTATGCACAGGAACTAGCTGATCAGGAGGCGAGCTTGAAACATTGATGATTGCTTCCGGTGCAACCATTCTTGCCATCTCTAAGAACGGCAGCCAGACCATAGGGTTACAGCAATAACGTTCGAAAATTTTTCTGCACCCGTGTACATACGAACATGGATTCAGAAACCCTCTCGTATGGGTGCCTCCAAGCCAACTCGTTCGAATCGCCATGCAAGTAGCGCTTTTCACGTGTTAATAGCACGATATATGACGTATCTCTATCTCCCAATCTGTTGACTATTTTTCTTTTCGGTATCAAAATGAACCTATCAAAGAAGTGAGGCGGGTGATGGGCATTACAAGCTCACTTCTTTTTCATTCTTTTTGCCCTCGCACTTCGTTCTGAAAGGCGAGCAAGCAGGCTATGACTGACTCGCTTCGTGCAAACCACAATAACGATTGTCATCAGTGGCAATAGCTGCCGATGACTTTTTTCTCAGGAGCGAGAGATTCACCAATCAAGAAGTCACAGCCACCAAAAAACGACCAAATCTGCGTCATTGAACTCCAGGTGGTCTCCAAGGCGCTCCCTTATCTGCTTAGCCCCTACAGTCTTCTCTGATCAGTGAAGCCTTTCTTCACGACAACCTCAGGGCAACGAAGCTGTACAACCGGTGCCAGAAATGGAGCATTGATTGTGAAACGCATAGGCGGTTTCCTTGGGCTATGAATCGCCAGGGAAATCAGCAAGGGAAGAGGAGGATGGCGCCCACCTTTTTTCCATTAGACACCTCCTTATGATCAAACAACGATGAGGAAACTAAAGCAACCAACAAAGGCACTTAGATTGATTCATTGGAAGTCATTCTTTGCTGATTGCAGCAACTCCAGCAATTCATGCAGTTCACCGTTGGTAACCATCCAATCTCCATCTTGGTCTTTAGTGACATGGGAAGATTTCAGCATCCATGCATCCTCTAGCTTCAGAAGCGTGAAATGCTTGGAGGTATGTTCTGCCATTGGATTGGTATTGCTAAACCACTTTAGCAAGTTTTACGATTTTAACATGATGCACTAACTCTTAGATTGAGTCCTTGATTGTGAAATTCATAGGCGGTTTCCTTGAGGTATCAATCGCTGGGGAAATCAGTAAGGGGGAGATGTTGCCAACCATCTTCTACCAATTGACTCACACGAAAAAGCTGAAGCGCTGCTTGTCACCACTTAGCCGTTAGGGCAATGAGGCAACCACCCTTAAAGGACAGCATTGCAACACGGTCATCACGGACGAAATCCACCACCTCATCACTGAAAGGATCATCCTCAAGGCGCCTTTCGGAAAGCATCAAGAAATTGGCATCAATGTGGCGAAGAAGAGCATTTATCGATTCAACATAACCCTTATAATCCTTAGATTGCACATCCATTTCGAAAACCTCTTTGATCCGAAATCCACGGTTCTTGTCAAAGACAAACTCGGAATCGTCGCGCTAGAACCGTCTGTGCACTGAAACCACTTATCTTTTGCACCTGAACAATCATGTACGCAAAAGTCACCGATAGAACGATGCAAGCAAGAGCATTCATCCAATACTTGGGTCAATTATGTTGCCCCTGAGGGACTGCTCCAGATGTTCGATTGAGCGCTCTTGTTGATCCTTGCGGCGCTGAAGATCCAACTCAGCCTGATGCTTTGCGCCATCGATTTGTTGCTGACCCCCATTCATCATTTCTGTATAGGTGAGCGCTCTGGGCTTGCTCGGCTGATTTGATTCGGTCAAGTGTTTCGTCTCAGGGATGAAAGCAGAAGTCTCTCAACTGTTCTGACAGGTTCGGACTCGCGCAATTGGGTGAGCACTTCGCGAGTTTGGACGTTTTGGAGTCGCTCTATGAATCCGGGATGTCAACTGGAACCCCCACAAGACTCGCAGTTCAAGGATCTAGACATCAATCGACAATGCATTGATCCATTGCCTACAAGAACCCAATTGATCAGCTAGGGACCACAGGGAATCTGATGACCTCATGAAGGACGAAAAAGATGACCACGACTGATGCTTGTGACCAGCCGCGGAATCTTCGAGCCATCAGAACGTTGGAGACATCCGACGGGTGAGATTACGCAGCTTGCGCAGTGACTTCAATTCCACCTGGCGTACGCGTTCACGCGAGACATCGAGCAAACGACCAATTTGAGCCAGGGTGTGGCGCTCGTTACCGTTTAAACCAAACCTCAGAGTGAGCACATGTTGCTCCTGCTCACTCAGGTGACTTAACCAGCGGCCAAGTTGTTCGTGGTGAATGCGCTGTTCGACCTTGTCGAGAGGCTCCTCTGCTGAGGAATCGGCAATCAAATCGCCAAGGAAACTACGGCCATCCTCTCCATTCACAGGAGCATCAAGACTGCTAGTCGTGAGAGCCTGGCGGAGCAAGGAGTCGAGCTCCTCAACAGGCATGTCCAGAGCTTCTGAAATCTCGAGGCGACTCGGCATCGCACCCAGCTTGTGTGCGAGATCCAGACTCACTTTGCGGATGGTGGTGAGACGCTCGCTCAAATGCACGGGCAGACGGATCGTGCGTGACTGACAAGCAATCGCCCGGGTCATGCTCTGACGGATCCACCAAAAGGCGTAGGTGGAAAACTTATATCCACGAGTTGGATCAAACTTCTCAACCGCCCGTTCCAAGCCAAGGGAGCCCTCTTGAATGAGATCGAGAAGCTCAAGACCTTTGCCTTGATATTTCTTCGCGACACTCACGACAAGGCGTAGGTTGGCCTTCATCATCCGCTGCTTGGCACGCTGGCCAACGCGAATCATGCGGCGGTCCTTGGAGCTGAACTCTTCGCTGTCGGGAGAAACTGTTCCGTCCTGGGTCAGCTCCATGAACTTCTGGACCTGATTGCCAAGCTCAATTTCTTCAGCAGCGGTCAACAGTGGTATTCGGCCAATCGTCGCCAAATACCAACTAATCGGATCACTGCTTCTGCGTCTCTGAGTCTCGGAGGTCCGAGCTGTTGAGGAAACCATGGCAACTCGTCTCTTGGGCGTGGTGAGACTTTCCTATGAAAAAACGATAAACCCAAATGTTTTCAGCAACCCTTCAGATTCTTGAAAGGAAAACGACACATTTGCGCGTTTTGAATTGTGTGCATTTTAAAACTTCATCAATTTTCTTACAATTAATTGGCGCAAATCTGACGGGTGAGCTCAGCAAGGGTTTTCGCAATCTCATTGGCACTACTGGCATATTCACTGGTTCTTGCCGCTTCGGCGTGCAATAAAGCCGCGGCGGCAAGGGCCGTGCCCCGCGACTCCTCTCCACACGCCAGGCAACGCGCACCCCAGCCAACGGCAAATCCAGCCAACAGATCTCCAAGGCCCGCACGAGCCGACTGAACAGACGTATCCACGAGTTGATGCACCACACCATTCGGATCGGCAATCAATGAGTGAGCACCCTTAAGCAGCACAACCGCTCCGCTCTCTGCTGCTGCCCATTGCGCACTCTCCAGCGGTTCCCGACCACTGAAATCAGGGAAAAGCCTTGCGAATTCACTGCGATGTGGGGTGATCCAGGTTGGGAATTCACGCCGGCAAAGCCAACGCCAGCCTTGCTTTGAGCCGGCCAAGGCGTTGAGCCCATCCGCATCCAGCACGAGTAGCCCTTGAAACGAAACCAAGGGTTCTGCCCAGGCATCCCAATGCCCTTCGAGCGCTCCAACACCAGGGCCCAGCAACAACGCATCCAAGCGGGTTAGATCTGCATGAGCCAGCCATGGTCCCCAAGCCAATCCTCCCGATGCGGTTGCTGGCAACGAGGCCGACACCACCAACTCAGGAATCCACTGCCAGATGAGCTCAGCCACGGCTTCTGGCAACGCGGCTTTCAGACTTCCCACGCCACTCGCCATCGCCCCATGCGCCGCCAGAACGGCTGCGCCGCGATAGCGCTCGCTACCTGCGAGTACCAAGACGCGGCCTCGCTGATATTTCATGGCCATTGGCGAATCTTGAGGAACTGGCAGAGTCACCAGATCTTTTGCCATCACTTGCAGCACAGCAGATGCATCCCGTTGATCAATCAACTGGCGCGGAACGCCAGGGTCCAAACGATGCACACAACCCGCGTTGGCCAGAGCTGCGTCCTGAACCAACCCGCGTTTCACCAGACCCACGCACAACGTGTCGGAGGCCACCGCCCCACCGCCGGCCTGCATCCGGCCGTGATTGGAATGCATCCCAGCAGGCACATCCAAACTGATTAACCGACCCGGCTGAACACGCTCGCGTTCGGAAAACAACAGCGCCAAACCCTCAGGGAGTGGACGATGTTGTCCCAACCCAAACAGTGCCTCCACCCACAGAGCTGAGTCCCTCGGATCCGGCTGCGTCTCCAGAACAATTGCCCCAAGCCACTCCAGATGACGCCAATGCTCTTGGGTGAGCAATTGCCGGAGCGGCAGAGGGGCCCACAGCCTCACCTCCACTCCGGCAGCGATCAACCGTCTCGCCACCACAAGCCCATCACCACCGTTGTGGCCCGGTCCCACTAACACCAAAACGCCCTGCTCGAGTCGCTTCCGGCGCTGAAGACACCAATCAGCCATCGCCTGGCCGACGGCTTCCATCAAGGCGGCAACAGGCAAACCACTCCCCAGCCATTCCTGCTCCAGTGCCAGCATTTGCTCTGCACTGACGAGCCAGTGATCCGCATCAAAAGGAGGCCAGACCAAGCCAAAAACACCCGGGCCCTCACTATGGAGTTAGACAGCGATGCCCGCCCATGTCGGCCGAGGCCAAGATGACCACCTCTACAGCAACTCAAGCAGGTGCCGAGGCCCTGGAGCGATTGCGCCAATGGCCTGGTGAGCATCGGGTGGCCGTTGGGCTTTCGGGTGGGGTCGACAGCTCACTGACAGCAGCCTTGATGGTGGAAGCCGGCTGGGAGGTGGAGGGCCTCACGCTCTGGCTGATGAGCGGGAAGGGAGCATGCTGCGCCGAGGGCCTGGTGGATGCTGCCGGAATCTGTGAACAGCTCGGTGTTCCCCACCACGTGGTGGATTCAAGAGACACCTTCGTTCGCGAAATCGTTCAAGGCTTGGTTGATGGCTACCGGGCTGGCATCACACCCCTGCCATGTTCCAAGTGCAACCGTTCGGTGAAATTCGGGCCGATGCTCGCCTGGGCCGAGCAAGAACGCAATCTCCCCAGGGTTGCCACAGGCCATTACGCCCGCATTCGTCTTGACCGGGAAGACGGCCGCTGGAAGCTGTTGCGAGGTTTAGACAGCCGCAAAGACCAGAGTTACTTCCTCTATGACCTCCCCCAGGAAGTTTTGGCGCGCGTCGTGTTCCCACTCGGCGAACTCACCAAGGCCGACACCCGTCTTGAGGCCGGGCGCCACGGATTAAGGACTGCCGACAAGCCAGAAAGTCAGGACCTCTGCCTCGCCGATCACCATGGCTCGATGCGCGCTTTCCTCGATGCCTACATTCCCCCGCGGGACGGTGAAATCGTGCTGCAAGACGGAACGGTGATCGGGCAGCACGACGGCATCGAACACTTCACGATCGGTCAACGCAAAGGCTTGGGAATTGCCTGGAGTGAACCACTCCATGTGGTGAAGCTCGATGCCGCCATGAATCAGGTGGTGGTCGCCACGAGGGCAGAAGCTGGTCGCACTGGCTGCGAGGTTGGCGCTGTGAACTGGGTCTCAATCGCCCCGCCCCCACTCGGTTCCCCCATGGAGGTGGAGGTGCAAGTGCGCTACCGCAGCGAACCCGTTCGTGCCCATCTCATCTGCATCGAAGCCACTGCTAACGATCGGGCTGGACAGCGCCCTCATCGCTGCAAGCTCACCTTCCACGAGCCGCAGTTTTCGATCACTCCTGGTCAGGGGGCTGTGATGTACGACGGCGAGGTCGTGCTGGGCGGGGGGCTAATCGACTCGCCGGTCTGATCAAGATCAGCGACGAGGCTCCGATCAACAACAGCAGGGGTGACTCTCCCCAGCGCACATACCCCGTCAAACCCGTATGGGGTTGGAACTGCACCACCAAGAGGCCTGGATCGAACGACGCCAAGCGCTCTGCGATCTGACCATTGGCTTGGACCAAGGCCGTTGGACCCGTGTTCGCCGTTGATAACAGCGGTCTGGCCGTCTCCAAACTGCGCAGCTGGGCCAAAGCCAAATACTGCATCTGAAGGAGGCGGGGGTAGGGGTCAAGGTTGGCCGCAGCAAGAATCCACTCCGCCCCCTCCGCCACGCCCCGAGCCAACGCCACTCCATTGCTGATCTCGTAGCAGATGGCCACAGAAGCAGGTGGACCGCCCCAGCGCCAAAGCCTGGATGGCTCTCCAGCCTCCAGGCCTCCGATGGCAGAGAGGCCACTGAAGCCTGGCAAGGCCGGAACCCATTCCCCTAACGGAACCAATCGATGCTTATCAATCGAGGCAATCGGAGTGGTGCTACCAGCCTCTACCAAAAGCATGGCGCTGTGCTGACGTCCCCTCGACCAGCGAAACCCTCCACTCATCAATGGAATCGGAGCCGGTGCGATGAGGGAATCATTAAGCGACAACGTACCTTCAGGTGCCATCAGCCAATCCGCATCAGCGGCTTCAGCCTCTTGAAGCGCAGCTTGAAGCCGTCCGGGAAGGTCCCGTTGGCGTTGCGCAGAAAATTTTTCACGGGTGGGAATCGCAGGTTGCCAGAGGCCAACGCTGTATCCCGCTCGCTCAGATTGGGCCGCCATCATGACTGGGTTCTGCAGCAACTTGGCCCCTATCCCATGAAGAACAACAAGGCTCAACAGGCCGCCTGCCAGGAGTCCGAGCCAACCTGAATCACGCCGGGACAGCGTCAGCAAGCGCCATAGCCACCAGCCGAGCAGCAATTGCAGGGCGGCAAGTCCGCCCTCACCGATCCAGCGACTCAGAGCAGCCAAAGGAGGGTCGGCAGGAAGCAAGCTGCCACCAACTCCGATCCAAAACACAGGGCTTTGGGATAGCGCCACTTCCACCAATCCCCATACGGACGCGGCCATCACGGCATGGGTCAAACTCCCCCGCAAGGGCAGGCGGTTCACAAGACCACTCCAACAGGCCAGCAGTAGGGCTGCCAGCAGTGCACAGGCCAACCAAATCCCAGCAGCCACCGGCAGGCTGAGCCCTGCGGGAACACCGATCCACATCAGGGGATGCAACGCCAGCAACCAGCGATGGCTCAACAGAACGGCCACGCCACCCCAGAGCGCAGAGGCGAGACAACTGGAGGACGCAGCCCAGAGCAGCGCCAGGGCCGGCACCATCCACCAAGGTCCCGACACTGTCAAAGCAACGCCTGCAAGCAGTCCTCCCACCAGCCCCTGCAGAAGAACCAGGGATCGGTCATTGCCCATGGTCAGTGCCGGGAGATCAAGCCATCCTGAATCGAGACGCATCGTACGGCTATGGATACTGCCAATCCCCTGCAACAGCTACTTCTTCGTGGACTCGGCACCACCACCCTTGTTGCAGATCGGCTTCGTTATGTCACCCAGGAATGGGTGAGCAGCGGCCGTCTTGATTCAAGCCATGCCTCCGCACTTGTGGACGATGTGCTGAAAGCATTGCGCGGCGAAACACCAGAACTCGAGCAGCAGATGGGCCGCAACCTCGAACGCAACCGCGACCATATTCTTCAAGACCTCGGTCTGGCCAGTCAGCGAGAAGTGGATGAGCTTCGGGGGAGAATCGATCGCCTTGAGCAGCAGTTACGCCAAAAGGAGCGAGAAGAATGAACTGCCAAACTTGGGTTCAATCGAGCAAAATTCTGTGCGCGAGATTTTGATCAGCACCGCTGTCTTTGTGTCCTGTTTGATGGTGGCGCTCATCAGCCAACTGGTGGCGCCCTCCACGGTGACTGCCGCAACGCCATCCACCATGGCCAGCAGCACTGCGATTAAGTCCCAAGCGGCTGTCGTTCAGGCCGTGGCCAATCCCATGGAACTCGACCCTGACGACCCCAACCCCACCTTGTTTGCAATGGCTCCCGATACCAACCTGGCTGATGCTTCAGCGCTCGGCGGACCGATGGAAGCAGAGAAGCCTCAGGTCACCGCGAGTGGACTGAAAATCACCGACCTAGTTGTCGGCACTGGTGATGAAGCGAGCTCGGGACAGAACGTGGTGGTGCACTACCGCGGCACCCTCGAAGACGGCACGCAATTTGATGCGAGCTACGACCGCGGCACTCCGTTTGAATTTCCGCTTGGAGCCGGTCGGGTAATTAAAGGTTGGGATGAAGGCGTCCAAGGGATGAAAGTGGGCGGAAAGCGCAAGTTGGTCATTCCCCCTGAGCTGGGCTACGGCCAGCGTGGTGCAGGCCGAGTGATCCCTCCGAACGCAACCCTGATTTTTGAAGTCGAACTATTAGACATCAAAAAGTGATCCAAAGGCAGGTGATCCATAGGTAGGCTTATCGAACGAAAATTCTGGTTCAAACCCGATGCTTCGCACGGCTCTATCAGCGATCGTTCGCTCCTTGCCCGCTTCCACCGTTGAAGCCCACTGCGACGGACCTTGCGGTGTGTATGACCCTGCTTCAGCTCGTGTTCACGCTGAAGCAGTGCTTGCAATGACCAAAAAGCTCAAGGCTTTGGAAGCTCCTGCCTCTG
This sequence comes from Synechococcus sp. Cu2B8-bc1011, assembly GCF_047302735.1. Taxonomy (NCBI): domain Bacteria; kingdom Bacillati; phylum Cyanobacteriota; class Cyanophyceae; order Synechococcales; family Synechococcaceae; genus Synechococcus; species Synechococcus sp. Cu2B8-bc1011. The sequence goes on along the minus strand of NZ_CP138915.1, from coordinate 1,235,260 downwards.
CAGGAGACCACCACGCTGCTCTCAACACCTTTACTCGCTTCGTTGCGGTCAAGGAAGATGAAGCCCAAAAGACCAAGAAAGAACTCTTGATCCTTTGGACCGACTACTTCAAGCCCGAGCACCTGGCAACGTTCCCCGATCTTCACGACACCTTCTGGAAAGCGGCGAAACTTTGCAGCGCCTGCAAGGTTCACATCGACCAAGGCAAAGCTGAAGAGCTTCTCGCCGCTGTGGAGAAAATCCACGGCATGTTCTGGCAGTCCAAAGGCCGCACTGACGCCTGGGTCACAGCTTCCTGAGTCAGGTTCTGAGCTCTATATCAGGATCTCAACCATCTCTTGCAGCGGTAGGTCTCCTCGACCTACTGCTGTTTTTTTGTGGTCGGCGACGGGTGATGCAAGTGGAGGGGTATTCCATGTGGCCAACGCTGAAACCTAAGGACCGCGTCATCGTGCGGCCCCACAATCAACACTCAGAGCTCCCAGCGATTGGTGCCATCGTCGTTTGCATCCATCCCCAGCAGCCTTCAAGGCGGGTAATCAAACGGCTGAGCGCTGTCGCTGATCATCAGCTCACCATTCTCGGTGACTGTCCAGATGCCAGCACAGACAGCCGGGAATGGGGAAGGATTCCGCGAGGGCACCTCATCGGAGAAGTTGTGGCCCTCGTCACACGACCATTAGAACAAGGCAGTTGATGTTTTCTGGAGCCAGATCGCTCCTGTCACGATCGATAATCCACCCGTACAGCCCACCAGAAGTGGCAGGAAACGAGCGCTGCTACGCATGGTGAGAATGGAGAGTGTGCTCACTACAGCGAGCATGGCGCCCATCGATCCGCACAAATAAGCAACGAGATACAGAACAGCACCATGAACCGGTAGGGCAAGAGCTGGGATCACAGCCAACAAATGGCCGGCTCCCGCCAAACCATGGAGCAATCCAAGGCCAGATGCCGCATGAGCATGGCGTCGATGGCTGTTTTGCCCGCGAAGATGCAGATGGAGATGGCGATGCAAGGCCGAACCATCGTGGTGATGGTCATGGGTGTGCAACTCCAAGCCAAATGCGGTTCGAATGGCAAGAGCGCCAATCACAAGCAACGACACCCCCACTAAAAATTCAGCCCATGCCGACATGCTTTCGACATGAATCAGATCTTTAAAAAAAATCGCAACAACGCCAAGCAACAACACCCCAAGAGAGTGGCCGCCGCCCCAAGCCATTCCAGACTTCACGGCCTGCCACGGACGCCTCAGCGAAAAGGGGGCCATGGCAACCAAATGATCAGCACCACCAACAACGTGCACAGCACCTGCCGCGAAGCCCGTCAGAACACTGATCAGCAAGTCGCGATCCCAAGATTCATTAATTCTGCCGGACAGAGATCGCGACCAACCGATTGACGGCTTGTTCGTGCTGATCCAAGCCTTTCAACCTCCCCCTGAACCATGGATCAAGGATTGAAGTGCTGCCTCCACATCCGCTTGCCGCATCAGGGCTTCACCCACCAAAACAGCCTGTGCTCCAGCGGCTTGAACACGATCAAGATCAGCTCGGTGGAACAGTCCCGATTCGCTCACCAAAAGAATCTGCTGCTCCGCCAGCTGTTCAGCGAATTGGGCCGTGAGCGTTTCAGTCGTTGCCAAATCCGTTTCAAAACTGGTGAGATCCCGATTGTTGATTCCGATCAAAGGGAATCCACCCAGGGCCAACACCCGCTTCAGCTCTGCCGCGTCATGCACCTCGACCAAAACCGTAAGACCAAGTGCTGCAGCGACCTTGGCGAAATAGGCAAGGTCTTGATCGGTGAGGATCGCCGCAATCAAAAGCGCGGCATCGGCTCCAGCTGCTCGCGCCTGATAGAGCTGATAGGGGCTAAGGATGAAGTCCTTACAAAGCAGTGGAAGATCCACGGCTTTGCGCACCTCAATCAACACATTGAAACCGCCCTGAAAAAAGGTTTTATCGGTGAGCACCGAAAGACAGCTTGCCCCACCTGACGCATAAGCCTTGGCAATCGCGACTGGATCGAAATCCTCTCGAATCACACCTTTGCTGGGACTCGCTTTTTTCACCTCAGCAATCACGGCAGGCCTGACTGCAGCAGCGCTTAACGCAGCCAGAAAATCACGGGCTGGGGGCAAATCGGCCACCTTGCGGCGCAACTGCTCCAATGGCATGCGCTCACGGGCAACCGCGATCTCGCGATCTTTCTCCCAAACGATTTTTTCCAAAATATTGCGAGGTTCGCCGTCCTGATCAGGGACCGCGTACTCCAAATGCGCAACTTGCACCTTGGGATTAGGTGGACGACGGCGGATCTCCATCACTCAGGACCCCACCGCTGAAGCCGCCTGCTTGTAGGCCACTTCCACCACTTCACTCAGCGTTGGATGTGTGTGCACCTCATTGGCGAGTTGGATCACGCTTTGACGACGGGACACCGCATTCGCAATCTCCTGGATCAGATCAGCCGCATGTAAACCGTAGATATGCGCCCCCAGAACCTCCCCGCTGGTTTTGTTGAACAACAACTTCATCAGGCCATCACTTTCCAATTCAGCAAGCGCTTTGGAATTGGCTTTGAAATAGCTCCGTACTGTTCCCAGCTCAAAGCCCTCTTCTCCAGCGAGCTCCTTGGCATCGGCTTCCGATAAGCCGACTGAACTAATCTCAGGATGCGTGAAAGTGGCGGCAGGAATGCTGCGGTAATCGATTTGCCTGGGGTGACCAAGAATGTTGTCCACAGCCACTGAACCCTGAGCTGCGGCCGTGTGGGCGAGCATCAACTTGCCGGTGACGTCACCGACGGCCCAGAGATTGGCCAGTGGAGCACCATTCACCAACACGCGCATGCTGTCGTCTATGGGAATAAACCCACGATTGGTCTCCACTCCCACAGACTCGAGATTGAGATGTTTGCTGCTGGGCACACGGCCTGTCGCTACGAGCACCGCATCCACTTCCAACGTTTCAACTGGCTCTCTAGTTTTCATATCAACCAGCTCAATTTGCACCGGTGATCCGGGTTGAATCGATTTGGCCAAAACCCCAGAGCGCGCATCGATATCGCGGCCATCGATCAATTTGCGGGCTGCGATCTTGGCGATATCAGGATCAAAGGTTGGCATGACCCGATCCAAGGCCTCAATCATCGTGACTTCACAGCCCAAAGCCGTGTAGACATCCGCAAATTCCAGTCCGATATAGCCACTGCCAATAATCGCAATCCAACGGGGCAGCCATTCCAGATTGACCGCCTCATCACTGGTGAACACACTGCGCCCATCCGTTTCGATGCCCGGGGGGACAAAGGGATCAGAGCCAGTGGCCAAGATCACATCCCGTGCCGTTAAGACCCGGTCCACGCCGCTGATCTCCCGCACCCCAACCCGTTGAGGCCCCTCAAGCCGACCTTGACCGCGAAGGATGGTGACCCCTGCCCGCTCCAATGTTTTGGTGAGATTGGATCGAATCGCGGCCACCAGTTGATTGGCGTGATCAGCAATCTTCTTGCGCTCAAAACGCACAGGAGCAGCATGAATTCCAAACCCTGCAAGATGCTCAGCATCAGCCAGCTCACGCACGCGACCACTGGCAGCCAACAGTGCTTTTGAGGGGACACAGCCACGGTTAACGCAGGTGCCTCCCATGTCGCGGGATTCAAGGACGGCCACCTTGAGGCCATGTTCGGCTGCATGTTTCGCTGCATCAAAGCCGCCATATCCGGCGCCAATGACGATCACATCGAAGTCGAAATTGGCGTCGCTCACCCGATCGTCTGCATTGAAGACGTCATTCTCGCCCGTCGCCTCTCCAAAAGCAGAGGGACCGCCGCCGCCGCCACATTGAGCGATTCCACAGCAGAGCTATGGGGCAGGGTCACGCCAGCGGAGCAACAGGCCTGCAACAACGGGTCCAGACCTGCACCTTCGTTTCCGAGCAGCAGCACCGTGGGCAGGGTCCAGTCCAATTCCCAGTAGGGCTGAACGCGTAAGTTTGCGGCCGCATCTGGCACCAAAGTGGCCACAATTTGAAGTCCGTCCTCGCGCGCTTGGTTCAGTCGTTTCGCGAGTTGAACCACCCCTTCCATTGGATCAGGGCCAAAGCGCGCAACGGGCAGGCTCAAGATCGCACCAGCCGACGAGCGAACCACCTTCGGCGCCAACGGATCAGCACCGGACGCGCACCAAACCTGCTGGATGTCTGCGGCCCGCGCAGTGCGCAGCAGGGTTCCGAGATTGCCTGGATCCTGAATGCGATCAAGCGCCAGAACAAAGTCGGGGGCCTCAACCGCTGAAGGCAAGCAAGAGAAGGGCAGCAAACAGGCAACACCATCGGGCTGAACCGTGGTTAAGCCGGCTTGCAACGCTTCGGAACTGATCCTCTGCACCCGCACAGATCCCGGCAAAGCGCGAATCAAGCCAGCGTGCGTCTGCAACCAAGCGGGAGTTGCCACAACATCAAGTGCCACAGAATCTGGCCAAGAACAACTCTGGAGTTCTTGAACTTGGTGGGTTCCTTCCAACAGAACGAGGCCGTGCTCGTCTCTCCCTGCACGGGCGGACAACGAACGAAGCCTTCGCACAAGTGGGTTGCGGCGACTTGTGATCAGCTCATCTGACTGATCTTCCAATGACACGTAATCAGAAGCTCGTGTGCTTACGAACTTTCATGCCGTCGTGAAGATTGAGATTCTGACCGTTGAGGTCGATGCCTTGAACCGCAGCAATTTCACCTTTGATGCCTTCAGCGGCCAGATTCTCAACCAACTTTTTAATGACTTGATCTTCCACGGTGGATTGATCAATGGAGTCCGGTGTCAAAAATTCGAGGAACTTGCCAACTTTGGAAGCCACTACCTCCGATGAGTTGGAGATCTTGAGCACAATCATGGAGGCGTTGGGAGTCCTGACCCAATCACGTTAATGCGGTTAGGGAGACTTGAACTCCCACGTCCGAAGACACATGTACCTGAAACATGCGCGTCTACCAATTCCGCCACAACCGCTGGCGTCACAAACGTGACCTGACGACCATACGACATCAGCTTTGGAGTGTCAGACACGATCTTGACCCAACAGAACCAGTTTGAGCGCCGGCCGTCTAGACGGTCTCATCCTTGATGGTCAAGATGGTCGTGAATTTAGTGATCACGGGCATGACGGCAGCGGCTCTTGCGTCTCAAGACATTCTCAAGCCGCACCTCGTGATTGATGGTGGAGAAAAATTGACCGGAGAGCTTCGCGTCAGCGGAGCAAAAAATTCAGCCCTCGTGCTGATGACGGCGTCTCTCCTAACCGAAGCCCCCCTGACCCTTCGCAACGTTCCCCCATTAACAGACATCGGCGGGATGACAGAAATCCTGTCTTCCCTGGGCGTGAAGGTTCAACGCAGCGGCGAGACGGTGCACCTCCACGCCAATCAGATGACAGGAGCAGAGCCGCCTTATGAATTGGTGAATGGCTTGCGCGCTAGCTTTTTTGCCATTGGCCCCCTTCTCGCCCGCATGGGATACGCGCGGGTGCCCCTTCCAGGTGGATGCCGCATTGGTGCTCGTCCGGTGGTGGAACACATCCGTGGATTGAAGGCCCTCGGAGCCGTTGTGAACGTGGAGCACGGGATCATTGCCGCCTCAATCCCAGGCAGGGAGCAACGTCTTAAAGGTGCAGAGATCGTTTTGGATTGCCCCAGTGTGGGCGCCACGGAAACCATTTTGATGGCTGCCGCCTTGGCTCAAGGCACGAGCGTGATTTCGAATGCAGCCCAGGAGCCAGAGGTTCAGGATCTCGCCAACTTGTTGATTGCGATGGGCGCCAAAATCAGCGGGGCTGGTGGACCCACCATCACCGTGGAAGGTGTAGATCAACTCCAAGGTTGCGATTACACGGTGATTCCCGACCGTATTGAGGCCGGTACCTTCCTGCTTGCAGCGGCCATCACCCGATCCAAGCTCAGAGTGGCACCCGTGATTCCTGATCACCTCAGTGCAGTGCTGCAGAAATTGCGCGACTGCGGCTGCAAACTTGAGATCGACGACGAAGGGATCACGATCACTCCAGGTGAGATCAAGGGCATCGACATCACCACCCAACCGTTCCCTGGTTTTCCCACCGATCTGCAAGCACCCTTCATGGCCTTACTGGCCACGGCACAGGGAACCAGTGTGATCACCGAAAAGATCTACGAAAATCGGATGCAGCACGTCGCAGAGCTGCAGCGCATGGGTGCCTCCATCAGGGTTCAAGGCAACACTGCGGTTGTAGAAGGCGTGTCCGCACTCAGCGGGGCACCAGTGAATGGAACCGATCTCAGGGCCTCAGCGGCCATGGTGTTGGCGGCACTGGTGGCGAAGGGGAAATCGCAAGTGAGTGGCCTCGACCACCTCGACCGTGGGTACGCCGATATTGAAGCGAAGCTTGGTCGTACTGGAGCCAAATTAACCAGGCGTACATCCTGAGGAAGCCTCAGTCGCAAAACGTGTAGGGTAATTTGAGAGTCCTCAATTCATTGAGGGACCTAGAGCGTCTGGAGACGCGAACTAGCAGGTGTGGCGGAATTGGTAGACGCACCGCACTCAAAATGCGGCGGGGAAACCCTTGTCGGTTCAAGTCCGACCACCTGTATGAGCTAACCGCGATGATCCGACCCATTGCATGGGCCCGTCGTTCATCCATCAGAGAGAAGCAAGTCAAAAGAACTGTCATGGCCACCTCAATACGTGGCCAACTCGATCAAGGTTGGTCAGCTTCAATAGGTGAACGAAGGCCACTGGTCAACAGTCGGGCGAAATGGCAGAAGCATCCCAAAAAACCACTGGCATGACTGAGTCGCCATCCACTGCTGTGATGGGGACCTACAACCGTTATCCGCTCACTCTGGTGAGTGGGAACGGTTGCTGGGTCCGCGACCGCAAAGGTCATCGCTACCTCGATGCCGTGGCTGGAATTGCCACCTGCACCCTCGGCCATAGCAACCGCGCGATGCGGCGTGCGCTTAAGGATCAGCTCAGCCGCCTGCAGCACGTCTCCAATCTGTATGAGATTCCTGAACAGGAAGAGCTAGCCCGTTGGCTCGTGGATCACAGCTGCGCCGACAGTGTTTTCTTCTGCAATTCTGGTGCAGAAGCCAATGAAGCGGCCATCAAATTGGCCCGCAAACATGGCCATCAACGACGGGGAATCGAACGACCCGTGATCTTGACGGCGGCCGCAAGCTTCCATGGCCGCACGCTGGCAGCGGTGAGCGCCACCGGACAACCTCGTTATCACGTGGGATTTGAGCCGATTGTGGAGGGGTTTGAGACCTTCACCTACAACGACATCCAGAGCTTTGAAAAGCTCTTAAACCGCCTGGAGTGCCATGGGCCTCGAGTTTGCGCTGTGCTGATCGAACCGCTCCAGGGCGAAGGCGGTGTGAATCCAGGAGATCCCGATGTGTTCCGTGCCATTCGTCGCCACTGCGATGAACGCAACATCCTGTTGATCTTTGACGAGGTTCAAGTGGGTATGGGTCGCAGCGGCCGGCTCTGGGGCTACGAGCAACTGGAGGTCCAACCTGATGCGATCACCTTGGCGAAAGGTCTCGGTGGCGGCCATGCGGTCGGTGCCCTGCTGACAACCCACCACGCCGATCTGTTTGCACCCGGAGATCACGCCAGCACGTTCGGCGGCAACCCATTTGCTTGTCGCGCTGGGCTGACCGTCGCCCGCGAATTGGAACGGAGACAGCTGCTCCGCAACGTGTCAGAACGGGGGGAGCAATTAAAAGCTGGACTCAACCAGCTCATAGATCGCTTCCCTCAACAACTCCAGGAAGCCCGAGGATGGGGCTTACTGCAGGGTTTAGTGCTTCGAGAGGACTGCGATCTCAATGCTGCTGACGTTGTCAAAGCAGCTTTAGCTCAAAAACTTTTACTCGTTCCTGCCGGGGCCAAAGTGGTGCGGATGGTTCCTCCCTTAATCATCGATCGCCGAGAGGTGAAAGAGCTGCTCTCCCGCCTTGAACGGACGCTGGAACTGCTGAACAAGTGACCCGGTCCAAGGTTGACCCCGTTGATGAGTTGGCGGACCTGATCTCTCCCTTTGAGCAGCGGGGGATGGATCTATCCCTTGAGCGCATGCAGAGCGCGCTTGCTGATCTAGCCAGCCCCTGCGCTGATGTTCCCGCCGTTCAGGTGGTGGGCACCAATGGCAAAGGCTCGATCGCCTGCATGATTCACAGCGGCCTAACCGCAGCAGGTCTTCGCTCTGGACTGACCACCTCTCCCCATCTCACAACTTGGTGTGAACGGATTTGCGTGAACCAGCAGCAGATCGAGCTCGCCCAACTACGCCAACGCTTAAAACAACTCCAACCACTGGCGCAGCGCCACAACCTGACGCCGTTCGAACAGCTGATCAGCGCCGCCCTGGTCCATTTCGATGCCAACGCCCTGGATTGGCTTGTCCTCGAAGCAGGCCTTGGAGGACGGCTGGATGCCACAACGGCCCATCCCTATCGACCTCTCATCGCCATTGGCTCGATCGGCATGGATCACTGCGAGCATCTCGGCCACTCCTTAACCGCCATCAGCAGCGAAAAAGCTGCGGTGATCAGCCCTGGAGCGCATGTGATCAGCGCCCCTCAACACGAGGATGTGACCAAGGTCTTGGAGGCCCGCAGCCAAGAGATGGGTGCAACGCTGGAGTGGGTGTCACCCCTCACAGACCAGTGGGAGCTAGGGCTATCTGGACGCCTACAACGGCGAAACGGAGCCGTAGCCTGTGCTGCGCTGCGACGCATGAAGGCACTTGGCAGCTCGATAACAGAGGGGCAAATCCGACAAGGCCTGGCTCAAGCCCGTTGGCCTGGAAGGCTTCAAACGCTGCACTGGAACCACCAATCTGTACGTGTGGATGGAGCCCACAACCCCGATGCAGCTCAGCAGCTCGCGCTTGAGCGTCGATGCTGGAACCAGCCAGGGCATCACCAGGTCTGGATTCTTGGCATTCAGGCCCATAAACAAGCCCCGGAGATGCTCAGAATTTTGTTGAAACCAAACGATGAAGCCTGGATCGTGCCGGTGCCAGGGCATCTCAGCTGGACAGCTGACGCATTGAGCAAGATCTGCCCAACGCATGCGCATCAACTGAGGAGCGCCTCAAGCGTGGAGAACGTTCTCATCAGGCTGTCCAAGAATGACGCAGACAGATCAAGGCCAACGCCTGTGATTGCAGGCTCCTTGTATTTGATTGGATCCTTGTTGAGAGAGGGAGTGTTGCAAGAGCACTAGGGATAAACATTTCCTCAAACCCCTCATCGGCACATGGTTCAGCTGCGTTCCACTCAGCGTGCAGGAACAAACGGCAGAGTGAGGTCAGCTTTCGATGCATCCGTCATGCGCAACCAGACTCTGCGCTCCCTGTTCGCTCTTGCTCTGCTGGCGCTCATGACAGCTCTGCCATTCCCGGTGATCGCACTCGATACCTCCACTGGTGTGGGGCTTCAAGATCGAGCTTTATTCCAAGAGCGGGTGGATTACACCCTGACCAACCAGAGCGGCGGTGACTTCCACGGGCAGGACCTCGTCAACACATCCTTCGCCGGTGCGACAGGCAGGAAGGCTGATTTCAGCGACGCCAACCTGCAAGGAACGATCTTCACCCAAGCGGAATTCCCAGAAGCCAATTTCCATGGCGCCAACCTCAGTGATGCGCTCATGGATCGTGCCGATTTCTCCAAAACAGATCTTCGCGATGCCTTGCTTCTTGGCGTGATCGCTTCCGGAAGCAGCTTTGCCGGTGCAGACATCGAGGGCGCTGATTTCACGGATGCTTTATTGGATCGGGAGGATCAACGTCGGCTCTGTCAGGACGCTGATGGCGTCAATTCCAGCAGCGGTGTCTCCACCCGCGACAGCCTGGACTGCTGATCACGCTGGAAATCCGCCAAGCTTTCCAGGGTTGAGCAAGCCATCAGGATCGTGGCGATGCTTCGCTGCCACCTGATCGCCATCAATCACACCCAGGCCGCCTCCCTCAACAGTGAGGACATGGGGGTTAAACACAAATGCCCCCTGAGCACGACAGTCGTCGATTAAGTCCTGGAGAGCCTTCGCCCCTCTCCAATAGACCACTGGCAGAGCCGCCAATCGAAAGGTCCCCTGCTGACGAACGGCCTCGAGATGCCACACGAAATCATCGCCCCAGCGCTGCTGGAGCGCATCCAGGCAGGCCTGTTCAGGTTGGGGCAGAAGCATCTGCAGATAGGTCCAGTTGGGATCGTGGTTGCGCAGATGCAGGGTTGTGTGATTCCAGCTCAACTCCCTCAAACCATTGCCCTGACGGTTGTCCTCTGGCCCGAGCACCTGCACCTGCGCCTGCAAAGAACTCGCCAGACGTTCAATCGTGCTTACCCCATCGGGAGCCACCAACAACAGCAACCGGTGCTGTCCCCGTGAGGCCCCACTCCAAGACGGAAGGCGCTCCACGATGGCCGACTGCAGAACGGTGCAGAGGTTCAACTCAACCGCAGCTTGACCACATCGCTGGGCCAACTCCACCGCCCTCGCCCAGTCGGGACAATCCACCACCACCTCCTGCCACGCCACCCGCGCCGCCGAGGAGAGCTTGAGCGCCGTGATGATGCCATTGGTGCCATAGGCATGATTTAAGGCTTCCGCCTCTCCGGCCTCTAGTTGCAACAGCCGAGGTGAAGACTCCATCGTCACCACCTCCAGGCCAAGGAGGTGACCGGGATCTCGCAAAAATCCCCAACGCACCGAACCGATCCCCCCAGATCCCCCGCTGATAAAGCCACCGATCGTGGCACTGCGCCAAGTACTTGGAAACAGCCTTAATTGCCGGCCATGAACAGCCAAAGCGCGGTCCAGGTCACGCATCAAGCAACCGCATTCCACAGTCACCACACCAGAAACCGGATCGATGGAACGCACCTCGCGCAGGGCATCCATCAAGAGCACCACACCTCCTTTCAAGGGAACGCACTGGCCGTAATTACCCGTTCCCGCCCCGCGCAAGGTCAGCGGCACGCCATTGCGATGGCACGCCGCGGCCACCGCTTGCACCGCCTGCACTGAAGCCACGCTGACAACAAGATCAGCGCGGCATTGGCTGAGCTGTTTTCGCAGCACTGGTGAGTAGTCGTAGGCATCACGGGAATAACGATCCAAATCGGCTGGACTCGTTAGCAAGTTGAGATCGGCAATGGCTGCCAGCTCGTTGTGCAAAGCATCAGGAACCATGGCGCTTCAGGGCTGGCTGTGTGAGGGGGTGCTGTAACTGAAAAAGACTGCTGTAGCGATGGTGATCCTCAGGTTGAATCCTGCACCCACACTCCACGCACCAACAAGCGACGTTCCGGAGGTGCCGCCAAGGCTTCCGCCCAGCTTTGAACGGGAAGCTGCATCGCATCAGCGGGGGCACCCGCCCGGAGTACCCCGTCCCACTCCATCTCCATCAATCGCGCTGCCGCCGTTGTGAAGGGAGAAAGACCCAAGCGCTCCCAGGGAACCAGATGGGCCTTAGCCAGGCTTGCTGCAATCAAAGCCAAAGGGTCAAAGTTGCCAGCCGGGAACCATGGATCCTGCACGTTGTCACCCCCGACGGCCACACACACACCAGCACGCTGCAACTGACGAATCGGAGCCAAGGGTCGCCGCAGAGGCGTCGCGAAATCTTGCCGACCTAAAAGCCAGCCATTGGTCAGGGGGAGAGCCACCACTCGAATGTTGTGAAGCGCCATCCGTTCAGCAAGCCGCTGCAACGCAGATGCTCTGAGGAGCGACAGGCTGCTGGCATGGCTGCAGGTGATCGGCACTGAAACGGGCATCCGCTTGAGAACACGCATCAACTGCAACACCCCGGCCGCAGGTTCAGAACCGGCTTCGTCGATATGCAAATCCACCCCGCATCCATGCCGGTCGGCCAGCGCCAAAAGGTGTTTCAGCTCCTGGCGGGAGGCACGCCCTGAGCAGGGCGGGGAGATCACTCCGCCGAGCAAGCCCCCGGACTCTGCCACCTGAGCCGCCAGCTGTTCCCCTTCTGAGGTGCCCCAATACGCCACTGGAACCAGGGCAACCGGCTGAACCTTGACCCGATCTTGCCAACGGGAGGCCCCGTCCAGAATGGCGTCCCAGCTGCACTGGGCCCCAGGCCCAAGGCTGTCGATATGGGTGCGTACAGCGCGTAGACCATGGCGCCATACCAACTGCATGGCGCGCTCAAAGCGCTCTTGAACCACCTCGAGGGTTCGGGTCTGATGTTCCCTGAAGTTGGCCGCCATCGCTCCGGCATAGGTGCCACGGAGATTGGGATAGCGGCTCCAGCTAAACGCCTTATCAAGATGCGCATGCGGTTCCAGCAAACGGGGAAGCAACATCCCATCCGGTTCCGCAGCTCCCTCAACGAGAGGCTGGACTCGCACAATCCGTCCTTCACGCCAGGACACCTGCAAGGCACAAAGGCCATCAGCACGTGTGATCGGCGCTGGCGTACCCACGCGTTCATCGTCGAGCTCGACCAGTCCCCTTGGAATCCAGGCACTGAGAGTGCCATCTCCAAAACGAGGAATCATTCGATCTTGCCGGCGTCACTCTTGGCTTGAAGGATGACAAATTGGCCGGCGATTCCGAGGGTCATGACCGAATACTCAGGAAGACGCAAGGTGGGGAGTAAGTCCTGTCCACCCAGCTCAGTGGTGTAAATGCTGAACAAGCCAAGGTTGAGACGTCGGCTGAATTGACCAGCGAGCTCAGCCAAGGCTGGCTCCTGATCACGAATCAAGCGCGGGCAATCTTTCACCCAAAGCTGCAACACCATCGGCAATCCACCCTCACACAACTCATCGCTGATCACGGAGACGAGTTGGCCGCCCGCGTAGCTCTTGAAGTCCTCAGGAGAGGGATTGGTGAAGGCGAGTGCCACACCAGAGGCGGCCAATGCCAAAACGGCTGCCACTGCATTGGCCGATGGCTTGCGAAAAGGACCGATGAGCGTCTCCTGAAGAAGTTTGGTGAATTGGTAGATTCTTACTCGACACGGCGGGTGTCGCCAAGTGGTTAAGGCAGCGGCTTGTGGTGCCGCCATCCGGGGGTTCGAATCCCCTCATCCGCCCTCAACGATTAAGAAAGACTTTGAGCAGGCCGTCTGCCTGATTGCGGATGGGATCGTCGCAGGGAAGGCCTAGAGCGTCTTGGCAAGAGTGGATCGATCTCTGTGCCTCCTCGGCCGACAAGGCCGCTGTGTTGAGGGCAACGGCTTGAACCTTCGGAGGAGGAGATGAGCCTCGAGGGCGTGCAATCGCTGCCAGCGATTCATAAAGACTGATGCACTCCTTCAAGGGGGGCAGCGGTACCTGCGGCAGTCGCCCGATTGTGGACTGACCCGCCCGATGCACCATCAGCAACGCCGTTGGTTGACTGCCGCGCATCAAGGGAAGCGTGGCAGTCGAGCCTGGGTGACAGAGCGAGCCTTGCCCTTCCACCACCAATAAATCCCGTTCTGACAATCCCGAGCCTGCTTCTAGAACAGCCGCTTCCACAGCACCTGCCGCAAAGTCCACACGCACCGCATCCAAAGGAATGCCCCGACCGCTGATCAAAATTCCAGCCTGACCGGTTCCAACAAACCTGCACACCCGCTTGTGCCGTGCTGCTGCCGCTTGCAGTGCCAAACAGGCACTCATCTTTCCTACAGCCATATCGGTTCCCACCGCTAGAACGCGCTGACAGGAGAGCGCAGCTGCCCGAGCCTGAGCCACCTGAATAGCGGGGGGCTCCCGGCGTAAATCCCAGATCCATTGCCCGTCCTGACATGCCTCCTCGAAGTCGGGGTCCTCGCCCAATAGCGCGTGCAAGCCACTAGCCAGGCTCAGCCCGGCCCGTAGTGCGGCCAGGCCATCCCGTCGCACCGGGTCGGGCAAAACTCCACCGGAGGGAGCTAAGCCAACCACAGCAACAGCAGGGCGATAGGGCAATGCCGCAGCCAGATCGGGCACAATCGGCACAGGGCGATCAATCCCTGTGATCTCAGCCAGGGAGCCGTAGGCGTGCTCGGGGTCAATGACACCGGCAATCGGCCCCCGTCGATGTCGCAACAGTGCAAGACCTGTCTTCCCAGTTAGGGATGTGAGACCACCGTGCTGAAGCAGCAGCACAGGCATCTGTTCAAATCCCTCAGGACACTGGTTGTTCACTCCACTTCTGTTGCGATGACGACCCGAGCGGACCAAAACAACTCAGCCAACTCTTCTCCACGCCTCTAGCAAGACTTTCAGCGACAACACAAAAGAGCGTTGTTTGTCGCAGTCACGCGCGGGTGATCCCAAGCCCAGCAGCAGCTGGTGCTCGCATTTGATCTCCCACCAATTTGAGCCCTTGATAAGGGTCATCCACAAGATTGAGATGGCTGTCGAGATCAGGCCAGCGGATCAAGGGCAGCAGCTGGGCAGCCGCCCCATTGAGCAAGAGGCTGTCGGAGTAACAGCCAATCATCAGATCCAGATCCAAGCGCTGAGCAACCTGGGCCATCAGCCAAGCTTCACTGAGCCCTCCACTTTTGAGCAATTTGAGATTCACCCCATCCACGTGAGGGGCAAGGCGCAGCAAATCCTGCAGATCCCAACAGCTCTCGTCGGCCACAAGGGGCATGGCGCAATGGGGCTTGAGCGCCGCAAAGGCAGCCGTATCACGCTCGGGATCGAGCACTGCCGCCATCGGCTGCTCCAGCAACACCACCCCGGCCTGTTGCAGAGAGGCCTGCATCGCCTTTGCTTCATCGAGACTCCAGCCACCGTTGGCATCCACTTGAAGCTCCATCTGCTGCTGCTGCTGTTGGCCGTGCTCCTGCAAAGCCTGGGCTACCGCCTCCAACAGGGCCCGATCGTGATCGCAGCCATCAGCACTGCCGAGCTTGAGCTTGATGCGCGTTGCCGGTAACTGCCGCCACCAACGATGAAGGCGGCTCACAACCTCATCGACTGACCCGAGCCCCAAGGTCACGCTGGTGGCAACAGGGCGACTGCCATCGAGACCGAACAATCGCCACACCGGCTGTCCCAGCCGTTGCCCCCACCAATCCCAAAGAGCGAGGTCCACAGCACAACGGGCCGGGGGAGACAACGGCTCTAGCAGGGGAGCAAGTCGCTGGCGATCCGCAGGGTCAAGATCGCCCAGTTTTGGCATCAAAGCCTCGAGCTCCGAGGCCAAGTCATCGGTCCTGAAAGCACGATGTCCGGTATCAAACCCTCCCGTTTCGCCGCGACCGCTGCAGCCATCCAGGCGAAAGGTGAGCTCGAGATGTTCCACCTGGGCTGTGGTTCCGCGGCTAATGGCGAGCGGCACCGCTTTGGTGAGAGAAAAGCGCCGAAGAGACCAGACCATCGCCCTATAACGCCAATCCCCAAGCTGGCACAAGTTGACGGTGGCTCAAACTAAAAGAAGATTTCACCGTCGTCGGTCTCCAGGATCGCCACCCGCTTTGGCTCTCTCCAGTCCCGCCAGCCCCAGTCTTGCCAAGACCAACCCTGCATCCTCCACTCGGAACGAGGGGCAGCGCGGTAGCTACTGGATCACCACGTTTGGCTGCCAGATGAACAAGGCCGATTCCGAACGGATGGCAGGAATTCTGGAAAGCATGGGCTACCAGGAAGCCAACGCCGAACTGGACGCCGATCTCGTTCTCTACAACACCTGCACCATTCGCGACAACGCCGAACAGAAGGTGTACAGCTATTTGGGTCGCCAGGCCATCCGCAAGCGAACCAATCCCAATCTCACCTTGGTGGTGGCAGGTTGCGTCGCGCAACAAGAGGGAGAATCCCTACTGCGCCGAGTTCCAGAGCTGGATTTGGTCATGGGACCCCAGCACGCCAATCGCCTCGAAACCCTGCTCACACAAGTCCAAACTGGACAGCAGGTCGTCGCGACTGAAGACCATCACATCCTCGAAGACCTCACCACCGCCAGGCGCGACAGCAGCACCTGCGCTTGGGTGAATGTGATCTACGGCTGCAACGAGCGTTGCACGTATTGCGTGGTGCCCTCGGTTCGTGGCAAAGAGCAATCCCGCCTGCCTAACTCCATCGTTTTGGAGATGGAAGGATTGGCAGCGCGTGGGTTCAAAGAGATCACCTTGCTCGGTCAAAACATCGATGCCTATGGACGCGATCTACCAGGCATCACCGCCGAGGGCCGACGCCAACACACCCTCACGGATCTCCTTCACCAAGTGCATGACGTCGAGGGCATCGAACGCCTGCGTTTTGCCACGAGTCACCCGAGATATTTCACCGAGCGACTGATTGATGCCTGCGCTGACCTTCCGAAAGTGTGCGAACACTTCCATATCCCTTTCCAAAGCGGTGATAACGAGCTTTTAAAAGCGATGGCCCGCGGATACACCGTTGAGCGTTACCGGCGCATCATTGATCGCATTCGCAAGCGCATGCCCGATGCAGCCATCAGCGCTGATGTGATCGTGGCCTTCCCTGGAGAAACCGATGCGCAATACAGACGCACCCTGGCGTTGATTGAAGAGATTGGCTTTGACCAAGTGAACACAGCTGCCTATTCGCCAAGGCCCAACACCCCCGCTGCGGACTGGAACAATCAGCTCTCTGAGGAGGTCAAAGTCGCACGCCTTCAAGAGATCAATGCTCTGGTGGAATCCACAGCAAAAGAACGGAACGCTCGCTATGCCGGTCGGATTGAGCAAGTGCTTGCAGAGGGAATGAATCCCAAAGATCCAAGCCAGCTCATGGGGCGGACGCGCTCCAACAGGCTCACCTTCTTCTCTGCTGAATCCCCCAACGGCATCACGCATCGTGCGGGAGATCTAGTCGATGTTCGAATCGATCAAGTTCGCTCCTTCTCCCTTACTGGCACACCGGTGATCAACTGATACCTTTCGGGTTCGTTTTGTGAATGAACGGCCGCACTATGCCCTCTTCTCCCGTTCGCATTGGCGTGGTGTTCGGAGGAGCATCCGGTGAGCATGCAGTGTCGATTCGCTCGGCCATCACGGTGATCAAGGCCCTTCAAGAAGGGCGAAATCGAGATCATTTCGAGGTGGTTCCGCTCTACATCGATCAGTCGGGGCGTTGGTGGCCGGAGCGCATTGCCAACAGCGTGCTCGAACGAAAGCAACCGCTAACTGAGGACAACCTTCCCCAGCCCCTACCTCCCGCAGGCCTTCGCTCCCTGCCCATCGACCACGACCGGGTGGATGTTTGGTTCCCCGTGCTTCATGGCCCTAACGGAGAGGACGGAACAGTGCAAGGGTTATTCACACTGATGGGGCAGCCCTATGTGGGCTCCGGTGTTCTCGGTTCCGCAGTAGGGATGGACAAGCTGGCCATGAAAGCCGCTTTTGCCGCCGCAGGGTTACCTCAGGTTCCCTATGTGGGGCTGAATGCTGCAGATCTCGATCACCCTGAACGCCACAACAAGCTGGTCGCCAGGATCGAAGCGGAATTGGGCTATCCCTGTTTTGTCAAACCGGCCAACATGGGCTCATCGGTTGGAATCAGCAAAGCGCGTCACCGAGACCAACTGCTTGCTGGCCTGCAGGAAGCGGCACACCATGACACCCGCCTCGTTGTCGAGCGTGGTGTTAGCGCTCGCGAGTTGGAATGTGCCGTACTCGGACGGAAAGAGCTGAAGGCCTCCGTTGTAGGCGAAATCAGTTTTGAGGCCGATTGGTACGACTACGAAACCAAATACACCGATGGCTGCAGCCAAACGCTGATTCCAGCTCCACTTCCCGAGCAGGTGAGCGCTCAGATTCAGGCGATTGCCCTGCAAGCCTGCACCGCTGTTCACGCCTATGGCTTGGCACGGGTTGATGTTTTTTACGATGAAAAAAGCGGTGACATCTGGCTCAACGAGATCAACACCCTGCCTGGTTTCACCTCCCAAAGCATGTATCCCATGCTTTGGGAGGCCAGTGGTGTCGCTTTACCCGACCTAGTGGCCCAGCTGGTCCACACGGCGCGAGAATGAAGGAATATCCAGACAAGCGATGATTGAAGGTCTGCTCTGGCTTCCACTCCTCGTCGCCTTTGTGCTGCTCGTAGCACTGGGGTGGCTCGAGCGCCGTCGTCAAAATCTATTCCGAACCTGGAGCGAAGGATCTGAGTTAGCCAAACTCGATGGCTGCGGCGCGGCACTTCTCAAGGATGGTGAACTGCGCTGGTGCAGCTTCAGCGCTGGGTCATTTCAAGAGGAGGGGCACTTTGTGATCAAGAATCTGGAATTGGTCGAACTCATGGCCTTGGCATCAGGGGAGGCACCACTGGCCAGTGAATCTCAAGGTCGATGCCGTCTCCGATTGATTGGGAATGGCCGTCAGCTTGATGTGCCCTTTGCCGATGCAGATCGCGCCCGCCGTTGGATGGACCAACTGATGTCTCGTGCACGCTGTGACTTGTGAGCCCGGAAGCTTCCAGAAAGAAAGGCCTTAGGCTCGGAAAACGCAAAAGCTCAGGCCCGCTGCCTCCTGGTGTGGAGCGGCGGCGAAGGCTGCGGCAAGAGCGAAGGCAAGAGCGCTTGATCCAATTGTGGAGGCTTGTTTTTTTTCTCCTCACGGCCACTGGATTGAGCTGGTTGTTGCTGACCCTGGGTTGGAGCCTGCGATCCGCTTCACAAATTCAGATCAGCGGAAGCCAGAGGATGGACGAAACCGTGGTGGTGAAAGCTGCAGGCCTCTCCTTTCCCCAATCCCTATTGAGCCTTGAGCCTGGTGAGATCGAGGCCAAATTGATGCAGGAGCTTCCTGTGCAGGAGGTGTCCGTTCAGCGGCACCTTCTCCCTCCAGGCCTCGACATCCAACTCGTTGAGCGACGCCCTGTCGCGGCTGCCACGCGGATGGGCCCCAGAGGAATCGAGCGGGGCATGGTGGACGGCGAGGCTTATTGGATGCCGATGGACATGGCCAAGCAGGGCGAGAAACCATCGAGCGCGGTGAAAGTCGAAGGCTGGATTTCCAATCGTCGCGCCGTCATTGCCCGCATTCTTCAACAACGAGACCTGCTGGGTCGACCACTCAAAACCATTCAGGTGGAACCCGCTGGTGGCGTGAGTTTGCGCATTGAAACGCTTGGACTTGTCTATCTCGGCGCCAATGATGCCCTTTTAGATGAGCAATTCATAACCATTGCGCAACTCAATCAAAGCCTCCCTCCCAACCTGCGCGGCGCGTCCAACGAAGGCCTCGATCTCAGTGATCCAAGCCAACCTGAACTGAAGTTACGGCCGAAGCCCAAGCCATCAACCCCTGGGAAAGTCACCGATTCTTGACGGCCCCGCCGCAAAAATGATCGTGACAATCAAGTTCCTGTATCACTTTTGTCGGCAAAAGCCGCTCACAGCTCCATAATGCAACCGATTAAAGCGGTTAAAGCCCACATAATGGAGATTGTGAGCAGTGAAATGTCCTCATCCATGAATCCAGAGGGCATCTCGCCTAGCCAATCGGCCCGCATCGAAGTGATTGGTGTTGGTGGGGGTGGCAGCAACGCTGTCAATCGCATGATTTTGAGTGACCTAGAAGGAGTTGCTTACCGCGTTTTAAACACTGATGCACAGGCGCTGATTCAATCAGCCGCTGACAATCGGGTTCAGTTAGGCCAAACACTGACACGCGGGCTTGGAGCTGGCGGAAACCCCAGCATTGGCCAAAAGGCTGCAGAAGAGTCGCGAGCTGATCTCCAACAAGCCCTCCAAGGCGCAGATCTGGTCTTTATCGCCGCGGGCATGGGTGGTGGCACCGGTACCGGTGCTGCTCCTGTCGTTGCAGAGGTTGCCAAAGAAAGCGGGGCCCTCACTGTTGGCATCGTCACCAAACCATTCAGTTTTGAGGGTCGCCGCAGAATGCGGCAGGCCGATGAAGGCATTGCCCGCCTGGCAGAGCACGTCGACACCCTGATCGTCATTCCCAACGATCGATTGCGCGATGCCATCGCTGGAGCACCTCTGCAGGAAGCCTTCCGGAGTGCCGATGACGTTCTGCGCATGGGAGTGAAGGGAATCAGCGACATCATTACGCTCCCAGGCCTTGTCAACGTTGACTTTGCTGACGTGCGCTCCGTGATGACAGAAGCCGGTACGGCCCTGCTCGGTATCGGTGTGGGTTCGGGCCGATCACGAGCGGTTGAAGCCGCCCAAACCGCCATCAACAGCCCCTTGCTGGAATCCGCTCGCATCGATGGTGCAAGCGGCTGCGTGATCAACATCAGTGGCGGCCGGGACATGACCCTGGAGGACATGACCACCGCATCAGAGGTGATTTACGACGTGGTGGATCCAGAAGCCAACATCATTGTTGGCGCTGTGGTGGACGAGCGACTCGAAGGAGAGATTCACGTGACCGTGATTGCCACCGGCTTTACAGATGGAACTCCCTATCGCTCGGAGCGCATCACCACTCGACCAGCCGTTTCAGCGTTCGAGCCCAGTTCCAACACCAACATCGCTCCAGAAAGTGGTGCTCGAATTCCTGATTTCCTTAGGCAGCGCCAACAGCGTCAAAACGACAGCTAAAGGTTGGTGACCCGGAGTCCACGCCTGCCCAGAGCATCCCGTGTGGCTGCTCCCTTCCGGTTCTGACCAGGTTTGGGCGTCTGGACCGCATGGATCCGAATCAATACGATGTTAGCAATGAACCTCTTTTGTGGCGGAAGGGCGGATGCGCCCAGCTGAATTGATTCGCTTCAAACAATCAGGCAGAGCGATCACAATGCTCACGGCATGGGATGGCCTTAGTGCTGCCTTGGTGGAAGAGGCCGGCGCCGATGTGGTCTTAGTGGGTGATTCACTCGCGATGGTGGTTCTTGGCCATGACACCACCCTTCCGGTCACGCTCGAACAGATGCTTCATCACAGCCAGGCCGTATGCCGTGGCCTCAGCAAACCTCTCTCGGAGCAACCGCTGGTGGTCTGCGATCTGCCATTCCTGAGTTATCAATGCGGCCTCGATCGTGCCGTCGCCGCTGCAGGCAGCATTCTCAAAGAGTCGGATGCCGCGGCCGTCAAGCTTGAGGGCGGAGAACCCGAGGTGGTGGCCGTTGTGGACCGCCTCGTCCGCATGGGCATCCCAGTGATGGGACATCTCGGACTCACCCCCCAGGCGGTGCACCGACTCGGCTACCGGCGGCAAGGCATCGATCCAAAGAGCCAGGACAAACTGCATCGCCAAGCACAAGCCCTACAGGACGCCGGTTGTTTCTCCCTTGTTGTGGAACATATCCCCAGCGAACTCGCCGGTCGGTTGCGACGCACGTTATCCATCCCGGTGATCGGCATCGGCGCCGGACCCGATTGCGATGGACAGGTCAGCGTCACCGCCGACCTGCTGGGCTTAACGCCGAGCCAACCACCCTTCACCCCGGCCCGAATGCAAGGCCGTGCACTCAGCATCAACGCTCTCAAAAGCTGGCTTCAGGAGCAACGGGATCAGGGAGCAACTCCCACCACTCCACCACCTCCACCAGCACCTGATTGCTAACGGCCATCCCCTCGGGATCACTGAGGCGCCAGCGACGGCCAAAGCGTTCAACAAGACCCATCTCCACAAAGGGTTGCCAACGGGCCTCCAGGGCGGATAGATCACGGATGCAGCGCTGTTCACTCCAGCCGCAGCGTCTTGCAAGATCCCATGGGTCCACGCCTTCGTGGCAGCGCAGCCCCACGAGCAACCGATCATCCAAAGGCAAGCTCCTCGCTGACCCTTGAAGCAAGCTGGAATCCAGTTGCTGACTCTGATCCTTCAACCAGGAGGCATAAGCCTCACGGGTTCGAGGACGGGCCATCCGCTCCCCCCAGGGAGCACTGGTGGCCCCCAGGCCAAAGGCCCACCAGCCCGCACCACTCCAATACACGCGGTTATGCCTGGAGGCATGACCTGGCCTGGCGAAATTTGAGATTTCATAGCGGCTGTAACCGGCCCGTCGGAGCCTGCGGGTGGTCAAGGCGATGCGGTCGGCGGCGGCATCGTCCTCGGGGAGCGCCAGCTCGCCTCGCTTCTCGCGCCAAGCAAACACCGTGCCTGGCTCCACGCTGAGGTCGTAGATCGACACGTGGGGAGCTTGAACAGTGACGGCCTGCTCCAACTGAGCCTCCCATTCCAGATCTCCTTGCTCTGGAAGATTTCGAATCAGATCCAAACTCCAGCTCTGCAGGTCACCAACCTGCACAGACTCTTGGAGCCAATGGCAGGCCTCCAGCAAATCCTGCCTGCGATGTCGACGCCCCAGGGCCGCGAGCCTGACATTGTCAAAACTTTGCCCTCCCAAACTCACGCGGGTGATTCCCGCAGCGATCAGGGCGTGAAGATCACTACGCGCAAACGTGGCAGGGTCCATTTCGAGGGTGATTTCAGCACCGTCCTGGAACCCGAATCGACCTCTGAGCTGCTGCAGCAGCCCTGCAATTTGATCGGGTCTCAACAACGATGGCGTCCCACCCCCGACATACACGGTGGCCAGTGCAGGGCCTTGGGGAGACAGGTTGATCTCTGTGCTGAGCAGATCCAGGTAGGCCTCGATCGAGCCACTACCAGACCCTCCATAGGCATCAGCCCGATCACCGAGAGGAACTACCGCGAAGTCGCAGTAAAAACATCGCCGATGGCAAAAAGGAATATGTAAATAGGCGCTGCGAGGTGCAGATGCGGTCATCTGCGCAGGCAGAGCGACGGAAGATGGTGCATGCTGCCTGCATACGGAGTGAACGGCCACGACTGATTGCCATGGTTGAAGTTCTCATCCTGGTCCTATTTCTGATCTCCGGTGGAGCCACCGGCTGGATGGGTGTTCATCTCCTTCCACAAGAGATGCTGGACGATGTCACCGATGTCCAACGCGTGCGCCTCGTGCTCACCGGCATCGGTACTGCAGTCGGCCTGGTGGCAGGCCTGGTGTTTAAGCGGCTGCGACTGCAACTGATGCAGCAGGTGCGCACGATGCCCACCGATTTATTGATCAGTCGATCGGTGGGACTGATCCTGGGATTACTGGTTGCCAATTTATTGCTGGCACCCATCCTGCTGCTCCCACTCACCGGTGGCGTCACCTTGGTCAAACCCCTTGCTGCGGTTCTCAGCAATGTGTTTTTTGGGGTTCTGGGATACAACCTCGCTGAGGTGCATGGACGCACGCTCCTGCGCCTGTTTAACCCCACAAGCACGGAAGCCTTGCTGGTCGCAGATGGTGTTCTCACCCCTGCGACCCCAAAGATCCTCGACACCAGCGTGATCATCGATGGGCGAATCCGCGGCATGTTGGCCTGCGGTTTGCTGGAAGGCCAGGCCATCGTTGCTCAAACCGTGATCGACGAGATGCAGCAATTGGCCGACTCCACCAACTTGGAGAAGCGAGCCAAGGGGCGACGTGGTCTGAAACTTCTGCGCGATCTACGCGACACCTACGGACGTCGACTGGTGATCAACAGCACCCGTTACGAAGGCACGGGAACGGATGATCGTCTACTACTGCTCGCAAGCGACACGGGCGGCACGCTCGTGACCGCCGACTTCAACCTGGCCCAAGTCGCCGAATTGAAGGAGATCAAAGTCATGAATCTGAGCGAATTGGTGATCGCCTTACGCCCTGAGGTTCAGCCAGGTGATGAGCTGTTGCTCAAAATCGTGCGCGAAGGCAAAGAAGAGAGTCAGGGAGTGGGCTATCTCGAAGACGGGACGATGGTGGTGGTTGAGGAGGGCCGGAGCTTGATCGGATCCCGTCAGCCCGTTGTGGTGACCGGTGCTCTACAGACCCCAACAGGGCGCATGGTGTTTGCGCGCCGTGACAAAAACGGGGCCAAGAGCAACCGCAGCAGCAAGGGCAGCAAGAGCAAGGCTGCACGGACTGACAGCCCTAAGGAGCAGCCATCCACTTGACCCCGCTAGGCTCGCTCTACGACAGGGATGCTTAGCGGAATGACCACATCAGCGCCTTATTACGGCGACTCAGGCGTGATGCGCACACCCCCGCCTGACCTGCCCTCTTTGATGCTCAAAGAGCGGATCGTGTATCTGGGCCTACCGCTGTTTTCAGACGGAGATGCCAAGCGTCAGATGGGCCTTGACGTGACGGAACTGATCATTGCCCAGCTCCTTTATCTGGAATTCGACAACCCAGAGAAACCGATTTACTTCTATATCAACTCCACAGGGACCAGTTGGTATTCGGGCGAGTCGATTGGCTTCGAGACAGAAGCCTTTGCCATCTGCGACACGCTTCGCTACGTGAAGCCACCTGTCCACACGATTTGCATCGGTCAGGCGATGGGAACGGCTGCCGTGATTCTTTCTGCTGGCACCAAAGGTCAAAGGGCGGCCCTGCCCCATGCATCCATCGTGTTGCATCAACCTCGCAGCGGCGCTCGCGGCCAGGCCACAGACATTCAAATCCGCGCCAAAGAGGTGCTGCATAACAAGCGAGCCATGCTCGAAATCCTTGCGACCAACACAGGGCGCAGCGTGGAAGAACTCTCTGCAGATTCAGACAGAATGAGTTATCTCACCCCTCAAGAGGCCGTCTCCTATGGCCTGATCGACAGGGTTCTGGACAGTCGCAAGGAGCTGCCTGCAGCAGTGGCTTAATCACGCACCCAAGCATCAACTGCATTCGTAGTTGAAAACACCAAAGCTGTTGAAGCAGCTGTGGTTGCCTCATCAGACCATCTTTTTATCTCCTTCAACCCCTCTGAGGACCCATGCCAATCGGTACCCCCAGCGTTCCCTACCGCCTCCCCGGCAGCCAAATGGAGCGCTGGGTCGACATCTACACCCGTCTTGGCGTTGAGAGGATTTTGTTCCTCGGCCAGGACGTGAATGACGGAGTTGCCAATAGCCTCGTCGCCCAGATGCTGTATCTCGATTCAGAAGACAGCAGCAAGCCCATCTACTTGTACATCAACTCTCCAGGTGGATCCGTCACCGCTGGTTTGGCGATCTACGACACCATGCAATACGTCAAGAGCGATGTCGTCACCATCTGCGTAGGACTGGCCGCATCGATGGGTGCCTTTTTGTTGACGGCAGGCACAAAAGGCAAGCGCTTGGCTCTCCCCCACAGTCGAATCATGATTCACCAGCCTCTCGGTGGCACGGCGCAACGACAGGCGAGTGATATCGAAATCGAAGCCAGGGAAATCCTGCGGATGAAAGAGATGCTCAATCGCTCGATGGCCGATATGACAGGCCAAAGTTTTGAAAAAATCGAAAAGGACACCGACCGGGATTATTTCTTGAGTGCGGAAGAAGCGAAGGATTACGGCTTAATTGATCGAGTCATTTCCCACCCCAATGAAGCGTGAGGGCTTATCCGGTCCATCCGTAAACTTCAGTATTGTCTCCAGCAGGTTCCGACCGGATGGCTCAGCTTTTCTATGACTCAGACGCCGATCTCTCGCTTCTGAGCGGCAAGACGGTAGCCATCATCGGTTATGGATCCCAGGGTCATGCCCATGCCCTCAACCTCAAAGACAGTGGCGTGAATGTGGTTGTTGGTCTATATGACGGCAGTCGCTCAGCCGAGAAAGCCAAAGCCGACGGCCTTGAAGTTCTGAGCGTGGCAGATGCTTCCGCCAAGGCCGACTGGATCATGGTGCTGCTGCCCGATGAATTTCAGAAAGAGGTCTACGAGAAGGAAATCGCCCCACACCTCAGCGCTGGCAAGGTTTTAAGTTTTGCTCACGGGTTCAACATTCGCTTTGAGTTGATCAAGCCGCCTGCGGATGTGGACGTGTTGATGATCGCTCCGAAAGGGCCCGGCCACACCGTGCGCTGGGAGTATCAGAACGGACAGGGGGTTCCTGCCCTGTTCGCGATCGAACAGGATGCTTCCGGGAACGCACGCGATTTGGCCATGGCCTACGCAAAGGGCATCGGCGGCACGCGCGCAGGCATCCTCGAAACCAACTTCAAGGAAGAAACCGAAACCGATCTCTTTGGTGAACAGGCTGTTCTCTGCGGCGGTCTCTCTGAGCTGGTCAAAGCCGGCTTTGAAACCCTGGTGGAAGCGGGTTATCAGCCTGAACTGGCCTATTTCGAGTGCCTGCATGAAGTCAAGTTGATCGTTGACTTGATGGTGAAAGGAGGTCTGTCCTCCATGCGCGACTCCATCTCCAATACGGCTGAATACGGGGACTACGTCAGTGGCCCTCGTCTGATCACAGCCGACACCAAAGCGGAGATGAAGAGGATCCTCTCCGACATCCAAGACGGAACCTTTGCCAAGAACTTCGTTGCAGAATGTGCAGCCGGCAAACCTGAGATGAATAAAATTCGCTCTCGTGATGCCGAGCATCCGATCGAGAAAGTCGGCAAAGGTTTGCGTTCCATGTTCAGCTGGCTCAAGGCGGCCTGAGCGACCCAATACTGCTGGTGATCGTCGCCGCAGGCCTTGACCTGCTGGTCGGCGATCCCCGCTGTTGCCCCCATCCAGTGGTCGGCATGGGTCGAGTGATCAGTGGACTGCGCAACTGGATCGAACCCTGGGCCGGAGACCGGCCCTTTCGCTTGCGCGCCGGCGGGGGCCTGATCACCTTCGTTTTGGTGTTGGGCAGCGGCGGAGCGGGCTGGCTGCTCGAGAGGCTGATCTTGCCGCAGTCTCCCTTGCCCCATCCCTTGGCATCACTGTTAGTTGTGATTGCCCTGGCGAGCGCCTTGGCGGCACGCAGCCTTCGCGACAGCGTGCTGGCCGTCCTTCAGGCCCTCCCCAACCTTCCCTCAGCCAGGGATCGCCTGAGTTGGATTGTGGGGCGTGATGTGAGTCAATTGGATCAAGACGACATCCTCAGGGCTAGCGCAGAAACAGCCAGTGAGAATGCGGTGGATGGGCTGTTTGCTCCCTTGTTTTGGATGCTGATCGGAGCCGGGCTATGGAAGGCAGGATTCAGCCAAGGTCCAGGCCCCCTCGCCTTGGCTTGGGCCTTCAAAGCAAGCAGCACCCTCGATTCGATGCTTGGATACAAGCATGGCCGACTGCGCTGGCTCGGTACTGCTGGGGCCCGGCTCGACGATCTCCTGACCTGGTTGCCCTGCAGGTTGGTGGTAATCACTCTTCCACTGGTGAGCTTGAGCTGGGCCCAATGGTCATCAACAGTACGTGCCGCCTCTGCAGATGGGAAACCTGACCCCTCTCCAAACGCAGGACTCTCCGAATCCATTTTTGCCCACTGCGCCGATGTACAGATGGGTGGGCTCAATCGCTACGGCAACACTTGGATCAACAAACCGCTGCTTTCCGCACACTCCGGGAAGGCAACGGATTCAGGCGTGCGCAAGCTGTTGAACCTTGGCCTCAAGCTGGAAAGTGCTTGGTTAGTCGTGGCAGCTGGGTGCTCGTTGGTTCAGTAGGCACCGCGATCCATGGGCAAAAGCAGCACTCCAAACGTACGCAGAATGATCGCCACATCCAGAGAGAACGAACGACCTCTCGAGTAGGCCAAATCAAGCCTCACCCGCTTGGGATAGCTGAGATTGTTGCGACCACTCACCTGCCACAACCCGGTTAAACCAGGACGCACAGCCAAAACCTCATCCATGAAAGGGCCATAGCGCTCAATCTCCTTATCCACAATTGGCCGTGGCCCCACCACACTCATCTCACCACGTAAAACGTTCAGGAACTGTGGCAGTTCATCCAGGCTGGAACGCCTTAAGAAACGACCGATCGGGGTGATGCGAGGGTCCTGACGGAGCTTGAAATCACGCTCAAACTCAGCACGCATTTCCGGTGAGTCGGCCAGCACGCGTTGCAGAACAGCGTCGGCATCAGCGCGCATGGTGCGGAATTTGATGCAACCAAAACGGCGATATCCACGACCAACACGTTTTTGGACATAAAACACTGGACCGGGTGAACTCAGGCTCACCAAGGCCGCGATCAACAAAAAAGCGGGCGATCCAAGTCCCAAAGCCAGCAATGAAAAGGCAATATCACCGCTTCGCTTGAGCGTGCGGCCCAACCTGCTTTGTTTTCGAACCAGTGCCACCGACGTGAGCACCGAGGGAGGAGCTGACAACAACTCGAGATGCCGCTTCGTCGCACGCCGACTGAGACTGGAACCACCGGCCTGAAACGACGTTGCACGCAGACCAAGTTGCATCAAGTAACCCTTGAGTCTCACCCCACTGAACCGCAACAGGGCCTAGCCAAAAGGGAAAAATGGCCAGTCACCTCAAAGGCACAGGAACCACTGCTGATTTCGACTCGCAGTAGCGCACCCTTCGCAGCGGTGGATAACAGCATTTGCTGACAGAAACAGATCAAGAAGTCTCTCAGCCAATTGCGGCAAAGAGCAAGAATTCCGAAGCTAGGGCATGACTTCCACCGAAACGTCCATCAGCGCACTTCTCGAAGAAGCTCTCCAGGAGCCAACGATCGGAGAAACAGGGAGCTTTCGATGGCACGCCACGGCGATTGGAATCGCGGCGTTATGGATCGACGCGTCTCCGCCTTCCACGCCACCATTTGAAAATGCTTTAAAGGAAGGTTTAGAGATTGGGCTGGATTTAAGCCGGGAAGAGCGTGAATTCCATCAAGTTAGCCAGGGCCTAGTCCTCTTGTTTCATTCTTAGTCGACCGAAAATCCACTCTGCGAACATCATAGACAACTCCAAAAAGAATGAGTGATACAAAACACGCCGTGACCAGCAATTCATAGCAATCAAAAAAAAAGAAGCGCGTATAACTGAAGCTGCGGACAACTAGTCTATTCCTAAATAACATTTAGGATCGTCAATCGAGATCCACACAACTCCCCTGACCATCCCAGATACCTTTAAGGACCGATTCAGACCTCAACCATCTTTCCCCCATTTTTGGGACTTCAGGGAGAGAATCGGGTGATGCCGATAGGCGACGCCTCCACATTTGCTGATGGGTTCCACGACCAAACAGAACGAATCACCACAACTCTTTTTCTGTCTTTTGCTCCACGAAGTCTTTACACAAACTTCTGAGCCAGCGAGAGACATTTGAGGATTCACCTAACTCTGTTACTACACACCCTGGCGTTTCTAGGCACACCCAAGAACACCAAGAAATAAAAAAGTCCCTCACCACAACGGGTTGGGAACACCAGAAGATCTATCAGGACCTACTTAGAACAGAGATGCTGGGATGAAGCCGGCTTTACCCCAAATAAGTTTCCCCGAGAGGCTCTGAGCGTTGTTTTCCGAATTCGCGCTCGAACATACCAACACAAAGAATGTCGCCGAAGGAGACGCCCTGACACCCCCATGAAACATCTCAGGACGAGGCTTCTGACAGAAAAAGACCCCTGGGTGCTCAACCCCAGAGGTCCGGTCCCTCATGAACTGCTCGACCCCATCAGGATCGGACGGGCATTGGGATCTGGATACGGAGAGAACCGCCAACAGGAGTACGGGTCCCCCCTTCATCCAACTCACGAAGGGAAATGCCCTGGACGATTTCAAGGGACCAGCCCCCCCCCTATGGAGATCCTGGACAACCAGGCATCTACGCCAGGCACAAAAAAATCAGGACGCGTGAACGCCCTGCCTCTAACGGCATACCCAAGCCTGGGGTCATGCCTCTTTGATTCGATCTGACATCTACTCATGGACCGAAGACTCCGTCCAGACGACCGTGTTGCCGCCAATCGGAACCTGATTTGGAAACTCCCATGCAGCGATCGAGCGATAGATGGGATGCCTTAGAGAGTGATATCAACGAGCCAGACTTTGAATAAATAAGAATGGCAACTTGAGTGCACTTTATTAAGGCCTATCAGTGCTAAAGTATCTAATACTCTACGCAAGCTTTTGACGGATAAAAACCTTGCCCGAAGCCAACAATATCGAAGAACTTGGCCTCAGATTTTACACCAAACCTTTAACTGCTAAAACCTACCTCAACTCTCATTAGCTAAAAATGATTCAAAACTTTCGCATTAAATACCTCAAGCAATTCATACTGGTTACTTACATTGCTTACCTTGCCGCGATTCTATTGACGGCACCCTCTTACAAAGAAAACTCAATAATCACCACAGTTTCAACCTTGCAATTAGCCTCATGCTCGCTGGCCAGCATAATCATACCTTTCATATTAAACTTAAGAAGCGGAGGGATAAAGCTTACCGAATTCTCCATATGGATCTTTTTAGCCTTGGGCTTTGCTTTTTTAGCAATGGACGATAGCTTCATGTTTCACGAGCGAATAGATTACATGATACATTCGGCATTTGGCTGGAAAGAGACTCGCTTAAGCGACAGAATTGACGACATAATTGTTGGCATTTATGGAGTCATTGGTGCTTTTTTCGTTTTTTACAGCAGAAGTTATTTTCGCTTCTCCACAAGGTTTATGAAATTCGCCAAATATTCTCTTGCAATGGCTTTTATAATGGTTGCATGCGATTTCAGTCCATATTTCAGATTGCCTATCCACGTCCACCAGTACCTGGCTCATCTTGAGGAGTGGACCAAAATATTTGGCGGAGCCTTCCTTTTAATTGGGCTGCTATGCGCTATCGAAGACGCCTCAAAGCATATCAAATCTCAGAACTCTGCAATAGACTGATCCTTGCTTTGCAACTAGTGGGGTCTAGTACTTGAAGCAGAAACAAAATTCCTGAACAGCGAAACACTTATAAAGGCTTAGCACCTAAAAGTAAACTTCTGCTTTGCCGCCAGATCATCTGCTCATAGAAACCGCGAGGCAGGAAAAACTACCAGACCCATTGCCTTGCATTCATGGGTTTCCGATCAGTCCTGAGACAAACTCAAAACGAAGAGGGTGGAATTATATATAGGGTTAAAAATCACCTTCAATCTCGATTTAGGGCCAAACAGAAGAGAAGATACTGATTTCAAACAAAACATCCAATAAAACTTCGTTTGGACTTAATGGACCACTAACCAAAACCCTCGAAACGACTTCACTTCCAGCGAGGTCAGACAACAGAACCCAAGCAAAAAAAGGAAGGCCTTCCACAACCTCCCCCATGACGACGCATCCCCAAGGACCACCTCCTTGGGTTATGAACAGTTTTATGTATCCGGATGAACTCTTTTGTAGGGACAAGCACCAAATCCCTATGAGGTCAGCAGACCAAAAAAAAGGAAGGTTTTGAGAAACCTTCCTCCTCGCCGTGCTGTCCCGTGTGAGGAACGAAGCCAGTTTTATGTATCCAAGTGAACTCTTTTGTAGGGACAGACACCGATTCCCTATGCGGTCAAAACCAAAAGAAAGATCTCTGAGACGTGAGTCACAGAGATTATGTAGTGCTGTTTTGCGGAACCCCCTATTCAGTTCCCGCCGTTACGGAAGCGGACTGCCTGCGCATTGGTCTGACCGACAGCAATGACCTCTTCAACGCAACCGTTACACACCTTGTTCTCTTGCTTCACAGCACAGAAGCAAAGAGCGCTTGCTGCCTAGGAAATAGCAGAGAGACCAGTAGCTGCCATCTGAATGACGCCATTGGCAATCCTCGCCTTTTTCTTGCCACCGCAGTCTTTCTTCGAGCTGCTGGTTTCCCTGCTTGCGTTCTCGCCGGACAGGGGAAAGAGTGAACTGCAAGGACCCAATGGACTGAGAATGCTCCCTAAAGGCACATTTCAGATGAGATAACCGCCCATCATTCAGAGCATCACAAGAATGGTGTTGAAAAAGCGCTTATTCGGACTCATCTAAAACGGAGAGGGTGGGATTCGAACCCACGAGGGTGTTACCCCTACACGATTTCGAGTCGTGCGCATTCAACCGGGCTCTGCCACCTCTCCAAACGCTTCACGAGCGTCATCCCATCTTAAGGCTCCACCGCTTGATTGCCTGAGTCGATGGGATTGACCATTCACGCGCAAATACCAACGACGATCTTGGCCTCCCATTGGGCGAAGCATCAAACCAGGGCTTTGCAGGCGTTGACCTGGCAGCAAAGGAGGCTCGCCCTGATGCTCAGCCCGAACGGTGTGCGCTAGTTCAGTCCAACAACGGCTGTGATCGCTCGCCACTGGATCCATCACCACGACCCAGTCCAAGCGTGGGTGTCCATAACCATGCCCAAGTTGCTGAGCCAACTGGCAACTGAGCAAATCTCCGTGACTGCTGATCAGCGCGGCGCGCCCCTGATGACGGGCCAGTAGCCACTGTCTCCCCCACTGCCGCACCATGACAAGCTCATCGCTGAGCTGAACGCTGGCTTGCACCAGCGTGGCCAAGAGTAAAAGAGGGAAAGCCCTGCAGCGCCAATGATGCAGGGACGGCAAGGCCCAAGGGAGAAGCGCCAGCACGACGACCAGCACCACCCAAGGCTGCGGATGTCCCGTGAGCAACTGGGCATGGGGCCAGGAACTGATCCAATGCACCAAAGCGATCAACAACGACGCCAACTGCTGCACCGGCGAAACCAACACTGGCATCACCAGTGCAGCGATCGCCGTTGGCAGCATTAAGGTCAGCAGCGCCAGGATCATCGCCGAAAGGGTGAGCGGTGCCAGCAAAGGTGCAGCGATCAGGTTGCTAACCAGCGCATACAAAGGCACAGATCCGAAATGCAGGATTTGCAGGGGAAGGGTCCAGAGCAGCGCCGCCACTGGCACCGACAGGGCAGGGGCCAAAACTCGCATCCAACGCTGAGGACAGAGCTGCAGGAGCCACTGCTCTAATGGCTGCGAACTGAGCACCAAGCCAGCTGTCGCAGCGGCACTGAGCTGAAAACCAATGGAACGTGCCCAGGAGGGGTGTACCAACAGCATCAACACCAATGTGGTGAGCAACACACCCAAGGGTTGAGCTCGAGAGCCCCGTTCTCGAATCAAGAGGGCGGTAGCTCCCATCAACACAGCGCGAACAACCGATGGCTGCCCGCCCGCCAGGGCAAGGAAAACAGCCATGGCACCAGCTCCAGCCGCCAATCGCAAGAGCATGTCAACCCTGCGCGTCAGGGCAAGCGTGGCTCCTAACAGCACTGAAAGGTGAAATCCAGATGCTGCTAATGCATGGGATAAACCCGCGACTCGAAAGGCCTCTCGCAGCTCTGAGCTGAGCTCTACTTGCCCACCCCCAAGCACCAATGCGGCCAGTAGTCCACCTGAGTGCTCCTCTGCTAAGTCTTGAAATCGAGCAGCGATCAGACGACGCCCATCAGCCAGAGGAGTGTGTTCTTGCTGGATCAGCTCCACCTGCTTGGTGCGGAATTGGCTCCAACACCCTTGATCCGCCAAGCGTTCAGCTGGATTAGGAAGTAGGGGATGGGTTGCAACTGCAGGAGTCACGAGCTGACCCTGAGCCCTGACCAATGAGCCTTTGCGCAACATCTGAAGGCAGGGGTCTACAACCAGTTCGGTGCGACCATCGCGACTCTGGCCACCAAGATGGTTCACCTGCAGCAGGGCTTGGCAGCGCCCCCTACGCAGAGGTGCATCAGCGAGGGCACGGCCCTCAATCACCAGCGGCTTCTGGTCGGAGCCGCTTGACACAAGCTGACGAGGATCCAGTGGTGAGGGCATGGCCTCTTGCCCCGTAGACGAGCGCAGCAACAAGCCACACAGCACGAGAACAAGAAGAAACAGCCTCCAGCCTGGAAGTGGAAACCGGCGGCAGATCAACAGAACAGCCGCAGCAAGCCCAACCAACACCACACACCAGTGCTGAATCCCCTGGGGAAAGGCGGCACCAAGCTGAGTGGCAAGCATCAAGAGAACCAGCCAAAGAGCAACGTTCATCAACGCTGAGCCATCAAGCTGGTTGAAGCATTCCCCTCAAACAACAAAGGAGAAAAGCGATACCCCCAGGCCCATAGCCCATACTTTGAAGAGGCTTGCTTACATCAAGTCAGAGCGGTTTTAAAAACAATCACTGACAGACGTATCTGGACTCAATCAATCCAACAGGTAGGCGCCAAAAACAGGCTCAAATTTCGAATTAATACTGCTTGATTCATTCATAGCAAGGTCAATGATCTGCCACCGCGGCAGCTGTTGGCTGCAGCAAAGGAAACCCCAGAGCCTCCCGTTCTGCCAACCAAGCCTCAGCTACTTTTCGCGCCAGATTACGAATCCGTCCAATTGTGGCGGTACGTTCCGTCACCGAAATCACGCCACGAGCTTCCAACAGATTGAACGTGTGGCTGCACTTCAAGACAAAGTCGAGAGCAGGCGCTGGCAAGTGTTGTTCAATCAGATCAGCGGCTTCTGCCTCATAAATCGCAAAGAGCTGTTTAAGGCGATCAGGATTGGATGATTCAAAATTAAATTGACATTGCCCCTTCTCGAAAGGAAGCCAAATATCCCCATAGCTACGTTCCGAGTTCCAGCTCAAATCCCAGATGCTCTCCACATCCTGTAGGTACATCGCTAAGCGCTCTAAGCCGTAGGTGATCTCAATCGAGACGGGCTTGCAGTCAATGCCTCCACATTGCTGGAAGTAGGTGAACTGGGTGACCTCCATGCCGTCCAACCACACCTCCCAACCCACACCCCAGGCACCAAGCGTTGGGGACTCCCAGTTGTCCTCCACAAAACGAATGTCATGATCGGCAGCACAAATTCCTAGGGCCGCAAGGGATGCCAGATACGTTTCCTGAACGCCATCGGGCGAGGGCTTGATCAGCACTTGGTACTGAAAGTAATGCTGCGCCCGATTGGGGTTATCTCCATAACGACCATCGGTGGGACGCCGGCAAGGTTCTGGATAAGCAACCGCCCAGGGCTCAGGCCCAATCGCCCGAAGCACCGTATGCGGGCTCATGGTTCCAGCACCCTTTTCAGTGTCATAGGGCTGCAACAACACGCAGCCCTGCTCTCCCCAAAAGCGATTCAGCGTGCTGATGATGTCCTGGAAGTGCATACCGAGCAGGGGCCTAGAAAGAACGGTTGGACTTGCTCACTGAGTTCCGCGCTATCGCAAGCCTTGGAGCGCAGATCGGACGATTGCGATTCGGGCCAGCAACGCAGAGAACCTGTGGAGCTAAAAGGCTAGTCGAGCTAAGGCTTCTGGCCTGAACAAAGAAGCAATGGATCAGCGCACCACCCGAAGAACAAGCCAATCCAGGGAAGCGCCCTCTTGCCAAAGACTGATTTAGTAGCGACTTGCTCACCATTTCGTCATACCTCCGCCAACTCAAAAGCCAAAGTGACTAAGCGAAAGCAAGACGCGCTGAGAGGGGTTGAGAGCCCTCTCATTTTTATGGCTCACGAGCAGACCCCCTCACAGGTTCTGTTGCTCTCCACCCCTGATGACGCAAAGCATTCAACAATTGCTCTGCCTGTTCACGGCGTAATTGTTGCCGTTTTTTCAACAGAGCCGGCTCACCGTTGGGCATGCCCCTGCCCAGCAACGACTCCATCTTTACTAGCCAAACCTCGCAGTCTTCGCTCGCCCAGGAACACCCCGAGCGCCAAACAGCAGCTGCTACGGCTTGCAAAGCCCTTCAAGGCCTGAAACCGCTAGCAGAGAAGGAGTGAATCAACTCTCTTTCTTTCCCAGGAAGAGCAAACAATCAACTCACCAAGATCGAAAGAAAGGCCAGAGCGCAAAACAATCAGCAACGCACAATGATTCCAAAAACCAACCCGAATCAGCTTATTGCAATACTTTCAGTCCAGCCAATACCCAAGCCCTGAGTCATTAGCAATCCGTTAATAGCGGAACTGCCGAAAAACTTTAACAGGTATCTCCTCACCTTCTTCTGAAAGACTTACGATTTCGCCACGTGCAACATCCAATTCAATACATTCAAAAGACCGCAGCTCTTGATCATCAGCGCATTCTCGACGCTGATATTCAATTGTTCTCACTTTCCGATCCTGAATGGTCTTTTTCTGAGGGATCTTCACATCGTCGCCAACAGCGGCTTCAGGCGGGCCAAACGAACACAACTCCTTAGCAAGACTATTCTCAGCCCTTTGAAGGCAACGATTATATTCAGCCTCTATTTTTTTCCTCATAGATTGTTCAATCTGAGATTTTAATTTCTTTTTTTCGATCGCCGTCACGGGTACAGTACGCCTCACCGTTGTCAGTGTTTCGACAACATAAACGCCGCCGAGTGAGATCCATTCATTCGCCGCAGTTTCAGCCTGCTCCCGAGACTGATAAATGGAATCGTCAATCTCACTGGAGACAGGAACTGTGCGCTTAGCATTGGAGTAAAAGAGACCGGCATAAACCAACATGCCAACCAAGCCGCTGCCGACAACGGCCACGAACAAAGCCAGCGTAGAGGGCCCTTTCAATCAATAACAAGCAAGCAATAAAAATCTAGCAGGCATCAGCCAGGCCATAAGAATCAACGATCTAAACCAAAAACAAAGATCGCAATTCAATCCATTCAGATCAGACCAAAGCCAAAGATTGCGACTCCGATCCAATGTTGTTCAAACAAAGTCGTCCAAGTAAGCGAAACAGCCCACAGGCCTGGACCTAACCCTTTGCAAAGCAGCGAGCAAGGTGTTCGACAGCGTATTGATGACGTGATCGAGAACGGGACATGCTTGGGCTAATGATCCCCAACCAAAAACATCCGTCTCCCTGAACGACCAGCACAGGCTTACTCGCCCGTTTTCCCTGCGATTTCAGCAACGACAGGCTGAGCTTGTCCGCGACCTCCGCACCTCGCGGCTTTGATCGCAGCCTGGCCAGCACAGGAGTGACCTGTGCCACGGGAAGGAAGGTGGCCTCCTGAGACTCCGTGACCAGGATCATCCCGTCTAGCCATGCCACCTCCACTAAAAGATCTTCAATCGAAGCCAGCAACGAGGGGATAGGGAAGGCCAAACGGACAGCTCCGTTTCTTAATGTTTTCTTCCTAATCCCAAATCAAGGTCTGGCGCGGAAATTGGAACAGGCCTCAAACTTCCTTAACGAATTAAGAGCAGCACACCCATCTGTCCACCAACCAAACGTCGATGCTTTGCCGCTGTAAACCCAGCAGCAAGCGCCTGACTCTCCTGCTCCGCGCCGGTTAGGAACTGCTTCAGACTGGTTTCCAAATAGGCGTACTGGTCGGCAAGCCCCATGCCAGCGGCCACAGGAACCACAACCCGGCGCAGATAGGTCCGCTGAAAAGCTGCCGCTGCACTTCCTTCTGGCAACCGGTTGAAATCCAAAACCGCCGCGCGCCCGCCGGGCTTCAACACCCTTGCCATCTCCTGAAAACCCAAGAACGGGTCCGCCAGGTTGCGTAAGCCATAGGCCATCACAACCCCATCGAAGTCTTGATCCGGCAACCCGGTGTCAAGGGCATCCGCTTGCATCCATTGCACCCGCAGCCAAGGCTCGCGGCCTGCTCGTTCCGCAGCCACGGTCAAGGGTGCCGCTGCGGCATCAAGTCCCAAAACCGAACCGTCAGGTCTCAACTTTCTTGCCAAGGCAAGGGCGAGATCACCTGTCCCACAACACAAATCCAGCCAACGCTCATGAGGATGCGGACTCAACCACGACAGAAGTTGACGTTTCCATTGCCTGTGCAGCCCCAAACTCAGCAGGTCATTCAGGCGGTCATAACGGGGAGCGACTGCGTTAAACAACGCCTCCACCGCAGCAGGGTCAAGAGGGTTCACAAGCAGCTCAAAGAAGCAATCCGTTCAAAGTCATCACCATCACCGTGGCCAAACCAACGGCAGCCGAACAGACCAAGCAGCCTGCGAGCATCAATGAAAATTCCTGCTGGTCGATAGCCGACTGCATCAATTGCAGTGCCCACGCCAGCAAAGCAATCACCACCACGACCAAGACAATCCCCACAGGCAAAGCCTGCTGACGCGTCATAAATGGCAGACCACCGATCAAAAACCACCTTCTCGAGGGCTTTAATTTAAGACCTGAACTCAGGCTCTAAGGGTCTGATCAACAAACCGCGTCCTTGCAAATCCAGCTTGATTTGCTCAACGCTGAGAACGCCGTCATGGAGCAGTGAAGCCAGCAAAGCGGCGGATGCCTGGCCGCCCTCTGGCCCGGAATCGAGGGCTGCAGCGATGTGATCCATGCATCCGGCCCCACCAGAGGCAATCACTGGAACCGGCACTGCCTGCGCCACAGCTCTCGTGAGAGCCAGGTCGTATCCCGCTTGGGTTCCATCGCCATCCATCGACGTGAGCAAAATCTCTCCGGCACCAAGGGCCGCAACCCGACGCGCCCAGTCCACCGCATCCAATCCGGTGTTTTCGCGGCCGCCTTTGACATAGACATCCCAACCACCACTCGGCCGACGACGCGCATCAATCGCCACAACAATGCACTGACATCCAAACCGCTCAGCCCCTTCTGACACCAGCTCAGGGCGACGCACAGCCGACGAATTCAGGCTCACCTTGTCGGCACCTGCTCGCAGAAGTTCAGTGATGCCCTCCACTGACGCGATTCCGCCTCCCACCGTGAACGGAATCGTGACACTCGCAGCCGTGCGACGCACGAGGTCAACCAACGTGGCGCGTTCCTCATGGCTGGCCGCAATATCGAGAAACACCAATTCATCGGCTCCGGCCTCGCTGTAACGACAGGCCAATTCCACCGGATCGCCTGCATCACGCAGGCCCACAAAATTGACACCTTTCACCACCCGGCCCTTGGCCACGTCGAGGCAGGGAATCAAACGAAGAGCGACCATGTGAGTTGAAAAGAGGCTGTTAGGGTTGCGGCCACATCTCAAGCCTCGCAGGCCATGTCACAGCAGACTGCCGTCACGATAGACATCGGCTCAAAGGTCCGGGTCACCCGAGTCCGCGATCGCATTCCCGGTGAGCTGGTGGACTTACTCAAAAAAGACTCCACTGGCACCGTGGTTGATTTCCGCACTGTCGACGGGAAGGGAATCGGCGTGGTCGTTCAGCTCAGTGATGGCTCAACCAGCTGGTTCTTCGAAGACGAAATCGCGCCCGGCTGAGGATTGACCCAGTGAGTGACGCCCGTCAGCTGCTCGGTATGAAAGGTGCCAAGGGCACCTCCAACATTTGGAAGCTGCGCCTGCAGCTGATGAAGCCAGTCACCTGGATTCCCTTGATTTGGGGAGTGGTCTGTGGTGCCGCGGCCAGCGGCAATTACGAATGGCGTCTTGACCACGTGGGAGCTGCGCTGGCCTGCATGGTGATGAGTGGCCCGCTTCTCGCCGGCTACACCCAAACCATTAACGACTACTACGACCGTGAGATCGATGCGATCAATGAGCCGTACCGGCCGATCCCTTCGGGTGAGATCAGTCTCGGCCAAGTCAAAATTCAGATCTGGGCCCTGCTGATCGCTGGTTTAGCGGTGTCTTGGGGTTTGGATGTCTGGGCTGGGCACAACACTCCCGTGTTGTTTCTTCTCGCCCTTGGCGGCTCGTTCGTGAGTTTCATCTATTCAGCTCCTCCCCTCAAGCTGAAACAGAACGGCTGGTTGGGCAATTACGCCCTCGGGGCCAGTTACATAGCCCTGCCCTGGTGGGCGGGTCAGGCCCTCTTCGGCCAACTCACCTGGGCGACGGCGCTGCTCACGCTTGCCTACAGCCTCGCTGGCTTGGGGATTGCTGTCGTGAACGACTTCAAAAGTGTGGAAGGTGATCGCGCTCTCGGCCTTCAGTCACTCCCTGTTGCATTTGGAATTGGGCCCGCAAGCTGGATCAGCGCTGGGATGATCGACCTCTTCCAACTCCTGATGGTTGCGGTTCTGATCGCAATCGGGCAGCATTTTGCAGCGGTTCTGCTGGTGTTGTTGATCGTGCCTCAGATCACTTTTCAAGACATCTGGCTGCTTCGCGATCCAGTGGAATTTGACGTGAAATATCAAGCCAGTGCCCAACCCTTTCTCGTGCTGGGAATGCTGGTGACAGCTTTGGCGATTGGCCACAGTCCCCTGACGCAGGGAATGTGAATCGCACCCGTCGTCACTGGATCCTGGTCGCAGGCGTCGCCGTTGCGATTGGTAGTGGTGCTGCGCTCGGCCAAGCCGCCATCACGCGAGCGTTTGATTCAACCTTGCCTGATGCAAGAGAAATCAATCTTTTCAATCGGCCTGGAACGATCACACTCCTTTCGACCAACGGCAAGGTGATCCAAAAACTCGGGCCAGCGACCCGGGAGAAAATCAAACCAGGGCAAATGCCCCAGCTCGTGATGCAATCCTTCATCGCAGCTGAAGACCGCCGCTTCTTTGACCACAACGGCGTTGATATCTGGGGAATCGGACGGGCTGTCTTCACAAATTTGAAGCAGGGCTCTGTTCGAGAAGGTGCGAGCACGATCACCCAACAACTGGCCCGTACGGTGTTCTTGAGCCAGGACCGGACGTTCACGCGCAAACTCAAAGAAGCGGCGCTGGCCTACAAGCTCGAGCGGCAATTAAGCAAGGAGCAGATCCTCGAGCAATACCTGAATTTTGTGTATCTCGGATCCAGCGCCTATGGCGTTTCCGATGCGGCTTGGGTGTATTTCTCCAAGCAACCGGAGGAGCTAAGCCTCCCCGAAGCAGCTCTGATCGCTGGGATGCCACCAGCTCCATCGCTCTATTCCCCGCTGGTCAACCCCGAGATTGCCCTGCAAAGGCGCAGCATCGTGCTCAGTCGGATGGAGCAGGAAGGATTCATCACCTCGGACGAAGCGGAAGAAGCTCGCAACAGCCCACTGGCACTCAAACCAGCCATACCGAAGTACTACAACAGCACGGCTCCCTATTTCACAACTTGGGTGGCCCAACAGCTGCCCACCATGCTCACCCCAGAACAACTGGAGGTGGGAGGTCTCAAGGTTCGTACCAGTCTGAATCTCGACTGGCAACGCAAAGCCCAGAAGGTGGTGCGTGAAATCGCACCGAATGGCACCGAGGGCGTCATCGTTTCGATTGCGCCTGGCACCGGATTGGTGCGCGTGATGGTGGGAGGGAAAAACTTTTACTCCAGCCAGTTCAACCGCTCCACACAAGCACTCAGATCGCCAGGGTCCACCTTCAAACTGTTTCCCTATAGCGCAGCGATTAATGCGGGCATTAAACCGGAAGATAAATTCTTAGATAAACCGCGCTGCTGGAACGGTTACTGCCCTAAAAACTTTGGCAAAAAATATTTTGGCTACATTTCTCTCGCTGATGCCTTAAAAAATTCTCTCAACACGGTTGCAGTGCAATTGCAAGACAAGGTGGGCTTTGACCCCATCATTGCGATGGCCAACAATCTCGGGATTGGCAACCAACGTCCTCTCGGCCGGTATTACCCAATGGCCATCGGCGCCTATGAACAAACCGTTCTGGATATGACGGCCGCCTATTCCGCTGTAACCAACCGCGGGGTGTACGTGAAACCAACCGCCTTTGAAGAGATCCGTGGTCCTGGTGGCGTCGTGCTTTGGAACCGCAGGGTGGATGGCGACCGCGGGAAGCGTGCCATGGATAGTGATGTTGCCGACACCATGAATTGGATGCTGCAGCGGGTGGTGAGCGGCGGCACTGGAATTGCAGCCAAGCTCGATGATCGCCCAGTGGCTGGAAAAACTGGAACATCAGAGGGGGCAAGAGACATCTGGTTCATCGGCTCTATTCCCCAACTCACCACTGCCGTTTGGTTTGGTCACGACAACAATGCCGAGACCAAAAGCAACAGTGGTGAATCAGCGTGGGCCTGGAAGCAATTCATGAATCAAATCAAGTCTGAATTCCCGGCACAGAAGTTTCCGCCCAAGCCCAAAACTGTACGACCGGTTCTTACACGGCCTGGGAAAAAGAAAGCGAGCAACCCCAATCAACCGAACCCTGCTGATGGCCCCCTTCCGGATCGTGATCTGTTTGGTGAAACGGATGATCCAGCGAATAACAACTCGGCCCCACCCACACCGCGCTACGTGAGCCCATCTGGTGGCCCCCCGGTGGATGAATTCTTTAGGCCTTTGCCGGTGCAGTGATCACTGCGGTGTAAAACCCATCACCCCCCTCGGGATCTGGCCAGCGCTGCTGCTCGGACTCCAACTGAAAATCAGGATGATCCTGAAGGAACTTGTTGACTTGCGCCAGATTCTCGGCGGGATGAATCGTGCACGTTGCATACACCAATCGCCCACCAGGAGCGAGCAGCGGCAACATCGCCGCCAGCAATTGCGCTTGCAGCGGCAACAGCTCCTCCACCGTGGCAGGCGTGACGCGCCAACGGGCATCGGGATGACGGGACAAGGTCCCCAGTCCCGAGCATGGAGCATCCAGGAGGATGCGTTGAAAGAAACCACGCCATTCGGGCTTTAGCTCAAGGAGGTTGGTTGCATCCGCTGCCAGCGCATGGATCGAACCACATCCCAAGCGTGCCGCGTTGGCAGCCACTCGCTTTAAGCGACCCGCCGAGCGATCCACAGCCCAGATCTGACCCTCATCCCTGACCAGCTCCGCCAGATGGGTTGCCTTCCCACCAGGAGCGGCGCAAGCATCAAGAATCCGATCTCCAGGCTGAGGCGCTAACAGCGGAGCAACACCCTGGGCCGATCGATCCTGCACGCTCCAATGCCCCTCTTCAAAACCAGGCCAACGTCGCAAATCCCCCGCAGGCGACAGCACCTGCAACCCATCTGGACAAGCATCGATCGGTTGCGTCGGCACCCCCGCCTCGGCTAATTCAGCCGCCACCTCGTCAGGTGTGCTGCACAAGCGATTCACCCGCAGATCCAAGGGGGGAACTTGATTACAGGCAACAGCCACCCGCTCGGCCTGGTCAGGAGCAGACCAGCTCAACAAGCTTTCAGCAAACCAAACAGGCAGGGAATGGCACAACGCCAGACGTTCGGCAGATTGGTCAGACAGGGGCAGGGTCTCGCCGGCCTCCTTGGCGCGAAGGGCCGAACGAAGCACACCATTCACCACTGGCGACAGCTTGGAGAGCCGTTGTCGCTTAGCAAGCTCCACCGTGGTGTCCACGGCTGCAGCAGCAGGGATGCGCTGCATGCGTAGCACTTGGTAAAGGCCGAGATGCAAGAGCCAACGCAACCGGGGCGGTTGTTGATGAGCTGGAACTTTGCCGAAACGATCCAACCAACCATCGAGCCATTGACGCCAGCGAATGCATCCATAGGCAAGCTCGGTGGCCAGGCCGCGATCCACAGGAGACAGGGGATTTTGACGAAGGGCTCGCTCTAGGGCCACATCGGCATAGGCACCCGCAGCAACGGCCTCCAGCACCTCCAAAGCCAAACGACGCGCCGGTAAACCAATTTTCTCGCCGTTGGCTTTGGGCTCACTCACGGGCAATGGCAAATTGGTTGATCTCCAGAGTTAGCGCCTCGAGGTCCGGCATCCAGAGAAATCGCCGCAAGGGGAGCCTGCCTTCTCCATCCACAGGAATTCCCTCTGCGATCAAAAGCTGCCGCTGCATCCAATCTGAGCCCTCGCGACTGAGACTCATCGAAATCCGTCCTTTAGCATTAACAACGCGCTGCCAAGGCACTTCAGAAGGCAAGCTCAGCCGGCGCAGGGCCCATCCCACCTGACGCGCACAGCCCCAGGCCCCGATCAGGTCAGCCACCTGGCCATAGGTGGCCAAACGGCCATGCGGAATCAAACTGACGGCATGACAAACCCGCTCATCGAAGCTTCTCTCAGTACTGATCTGCATCAAATGTTTGAATCCTCAGCAACCCACCACTAGGTCGCTCGTTGCGAGCCGGTTTGATCACTCGGCCGACGCACCTCAACGATCAGGTTTTCTTTAGAGGCCTTATGACAACCCAAGACAATGGTGATTTACGAATCGATCTGTCCTTAAGTCCAGCAGATCTCAGGCTACTGCTGGATGCCGTGAGCTATCGACTCGAGCGTTGGCCAGGCGGCGAGCCCGATCAGCAAGAGGGTTTACACACCATGCAAACCCTTTTGCAAGCCGCAATTTTGGAGGCCAATTTTGGCTCAACAGGGAATCGCTGAAGGCATCAGCCCCCATCCACTTGGCAACCCAGCAGGGCCCCAGCGGCACCACCAACGGGAACACCAATCCAGCGGCCGTTGCCCCGTGACAACGCAGCACCAAGGCCAGCACCCAACAACCCCCCGATCACGCTGCCTTCAACGCAACTATTGGTGTCTTGATTGTTCACGTAGACATCGCGACGATTTGCACCGACCCAAGGATCGCGAGCCGAACCGCCATAACGCTGATTTACATAAACAGATTGATCGTCATAGACATTGATTGGCCTAGCCAATGAAGGTGCAGCCGACAGCAGCATCAAAGCAACAGCGAACCCGGCGCGTTTCATGGTGAGAGAAGCAA
The DNA here is from genome assembly GCF_047302735.1 of Synechococcus sp. Cu2B8-bc1011. NCBI lineage: Bacteria > Bacillati > Cyanobacteriota > Cyanophyceae > Synechococcales > Synechococcaceae > Synechococcus > Synechococcus sp. Cu2B8-bc1011. The sequence goes on along the minus strand of NZ_CP138915.1, from coordinate 1,191,070 downwards.
CAAGTCCATCGTTCTGCAAACCAACGGACAATCAATGACTGAACCCGCCAAGCAATGCGTCTGGATGTGACCGAGAGCGGCATCCCATACCCTCAGGGATAGAGAACGATGCGCCATGCCCATCCTTCCCCGTCGTTTCGAGCGGTTGCGTGTGGTTTTGAACCAGCGCATGGCCAACCTCACCGTTCTGGTCGAGCATGTGGACAAACCCCACAACCTGTCAGCCATCCTGCGCAGCTGCGATGCCGTTGGCGTCCTTGAAGCCCATGCCGTGAGCCTCAGTGGTCGCTCACGCACGTACAACAGCACGGCCCAAGGCAGTCAACGCTGGGTGCCATTGCACGGCCACTCCAGTATCGAGGCAGCCGTTAAAACCCTGAAAGACAGGGGTTTTCACTTGTATGGCACCAATCTGAGCGTGGATGCAGTCGATTACCGCGACTGTGACTTCACAGGACCCAGCGCCTTTGTTTTAGGAGCAGAAAAATGGGGACTCAGCGAAAACGCCACCCAGCTGATGGACACCGACGTGTTCATCCCGATGCGCGGGATGGTGCAGTCGCTGAACGTATCGGTGGCGACCGCCACCCTTTTGTTTGAGGCCCTGCGTCAGCGAGAAGCGGCTGGACTTGCCCCTTCCGATGGAGAGGGAATCCCGGCAGAAAACTACGACAATGTGTTGTTCGAGTGGGCCTATCCGGATGTGGCGCTGTGGTGCCGAGAACAAAAACGACCCTATCCAACCCTCAACGATGTTGGCGAGATTCAAGAAGATCTACCCCGCACTGAAAGGCTGAAGTATTAACAAAGAATCCAAGCACTACAAAAGCAGCGGAAAAGAAAAGAAAATAACCAAGAAAACCACAAAAACCCCTTACAAAAAGCGCGAAAAAGGAGAAATCAGCGATAAGCTATCGCTTCAACACAGAATTTAAAACAATAGGCGCGTCAAGACTACAAAAATATGTTCAGAGCCAGAACAACACAACCAGATATTACTCAAGAGACCATTAGAAAACAGATCAATGGGTTGCAAAAAAGATTGTCGAAAAGCCGAAGAATCTCAGAGACTCAACCCACGAAATCGTTTGGCTTAGCAATTCCCGGAGAAGGAGATCCCTTGAGGTATGCAAGCATCGTGTCAGCATCAGAAACCTCAAACGGATCATCAACGCAGGAGTCAGAGAAACCAGGTTCAATGATACGGCCATGATTAATTTCTTATTGATTTGACAATGAATTTAAATGGAAAGCAAAGTTTCTTTTTCCTGGTTTCTCCTTCATTCGGATGACTGGGAATTGGCTGGAAAATAATTAAAAACTCGAGGTGGCTCGCAAGGATGACTTGAAAAACCTTGATTGCTTTCTCTGTAATATTTGTTTCTAGGAATTCAAGCTGATTGGTTAGTCTTTTTTCGATGCATTTTGCGTCTTTTTGTGTGAGGCCGAAATGAAACTTTTCCATCAACTGCTGGTGGCCCCAGCTGCCCTGGGCCTGTTGGCACCTGTGGCTGCAAACGCCACCGACTTCAACGCTACTGAGCTCAATATCAATGGTGTGTCTGATTACGCCGCTACCTCTGCATTGAGCAGCCGCGAGCAAGTCACCAGCATCACTCAGTTTTCCGACGTTTACCCAACCGACTGGGCTTATCAGGCTCTGAGCAACCTGATCGAGCGCTACGGCTGTGTGGCCGGTTACCCCAACGGCACCTACCGCGGCAACAGGGCGATGACCCGCTTTGAAGCGGCTGCTCTGTTGAACGCCTGTCTCGACCGCGTCACCGAAGTGACCGACGAGCTCAAGCGCCTGATGAAGGAGTTCGAAAAGGAACTCGCCATCCTCAAGGGCCGTGTTGACGGACTTGAAGCCCGCGTTGGCGAACTGGAAGCCACTCAGTTCTCCACCACCACCAAGCTTGATGTTCAAGCAAGTTTTGTTGTTGGCGCCAATAATTTTGGCGGTGACCTGAACTATTCTGCTAAGCAAATCAATGAGATTGACCAACGATTCCCAGATGATGGCGAAGGTAATCGTGGTTCAAACTTGCTTTTGGCCTCGGGAGACGCAGGACAAGTTGATTTGACGAAATCGGATTACGTGAACTATGCCAAGAAAAATTTTGGCGCAACCGTATTTAATTATGATATTCAGATGATCCTGAATACCAGTTTTACTGGAAAAGATTTATTAACAACAACTCTCAGAGCTGGTAATTTTGGAAGCTCTTCCTTTAATGGTGGGCCAACAACTCTTTCAACATTAGAAGTTGCTTCAGAGTCGGATGCAGGTCCAAACGATGTATTCATCGATAAAATCTTTTACAACACTCCTATTGGTGAGGATTTCACATTTTTCATAGGAGCTAATGTTGGTCAAGATGACATGTTGCCTCTATGGCCTTCTGCTTATCCTCAAGGTGATGCATCAACAGTTCTTGATGTTCTCACTCTTAATGGTGCACCTGCTGCCTACAACAAAAATCAAGGGCCTGGGGTAGCACTTAATTGGGAGAAGAATGGATGGACGATTGGCTTGCAATATGTAGCTAATTTAGACAATGGACCGAACAGTAATCCACAAGAAGGTGGCATTGCAACGGATAATTCAGCTGCAACAGGTACTGTTCAAATTGGCTATCAGTCTGATCAGTGGGCAATCGCTGCTATTTACAGTTATATTCAAGACGCTTCTATTGTTCCGTATTCTACCTCCTTTACCCAATTAAGCTATCTTCAAGACATTGATCAATCAGTCAACGCTTTTGGGCTTTCAGGATATTGGCAGCCAATAAGTTCAGGTTTTATTCCTGCTATTAGTGTTGGATGGGGTATTAATACAACTAGCTTTGATGGCGATAGCACTCCTGATGGATACGTTTCCACCTCCCAATCATGGCAAGTGTCACTGCAATGGCAGGATGCATTCATGAAGGGAAATACAGCGGGGCTTGCCGTTGGTCAAGCTACTTTCGCAACAGATCTCACTGGGAGTGATTCTCCTGATGATGGCAATTATGCCTGGGAGGGTTGGTATAGCTTCCAAGTAACTGATAATATTACTGTTACTCCTGCATTATTTTACCTTAGTCGCCCCTTAGGTCAGCTAACTCCTAGCAATGAGAGTTTTTCTCAACTAGGCGGACTTTTAAGAACCACGTTCACGTTCTGATCATTGTCTAACGCCAAAAAAGCTATTGCCTATCGATTAAAATCAGGTAATAGCTTTTTACCAACGAGCCTGACAACTTTCAATCCCGAATAATCAGCCTCAGCCAATAATTTATCGTTAAAACTAATTCCAAACACATAAAAACAAATACCTTTAAAAGTCAAACAATGACGCTAACAACAACAACCATCTGCCTAGCGCTTAATCAGAAGGGCATCAACATATCCTTTCCAGCCTTGGAGCGAGCTGCCACAGGGTGGTTGCGACGCGCAGCAGGCAAACGAAGCGCAAAGACCAGCACCATGAGCTCCAGAAACAGGCTGCGACCGATAAACAGCACCACCAAACCAAGTGTGATGGCCAAGATCTGCTCCAGCAGACCAATCACGTCGTCGGGATTGCTGCGCCCTGACACCCACAAGTAGGTCATCAGGCCTAGCAAGATGAATGTGGCCCAGAGCGTCATTCCTGAAACAGCGAATGCTTTTAGTTTGCCGCGTCGCGCCCCGTACTGCTCACCCAAGCCTCGAGTCCTTCACCAAGGAACGACAATCCCAGCACCAACACAAACATCGCCAGACCTGGATAAAGAGCCGTCCACCAGATGCCAGTGGGCACAGCAGCAAGTGCCAGATTGAGATCGCTGCCCCATTCCGGCACCGTTTCTGGCAAGCCAAGGCCCAGAAAACCCAAGCCTCCGAGCACCAACACCGCATCAGCAGCATTCAAGGTGAGCAGCACGGGCACCGAGGTGATCACATTGCGGAACAGATAGCGCCGCAGAATCCAAATCGGACCAGCACCGAGGGTTTTTGCGGCCTCCACGAACAGCTCCGATTTCACCTGAGCTGTTTGATTGCGCACCACTCGGAAATACTGCGGGATGTACACCACACACAGTGCTGCTGCTGCATTCGGAATCCCTCGGCCCAGCAGAAACGCCAACACCACAGACAACAACAACACCGGCAAGGTGTAAAGCGTGTCCATGAGCAGAACCAGCACCCGGTCGACCCCTCCCCCCAAATAACCACTCAACATTCCAACCGGCACACCCACGACCAAGGCAAGAACGACCGCTAGCAGCACCACTTGAAGAGCAACGCCACTCCCCTGCAATGTGCGTACACACACATCGCGGCCGAGCCGGTCGGTGCCACACCAATGCTGCGGAGATGGCGGTGCATAGATCGCACTATCTAAACCGGCATTGGGATCCGGAAGAAAGCCAACGCTGATCAAGGCAGGCGTGAGCAGGGCAACGGCGATGTAGATCCCCACAATCACCAGACCCCATCGGGCCATGCGCGCCGAGAGGGTGGGGCGTGAGATGCCTAAGGGCGAGACCGCAAAGCTCAAGGCACTAGAACGAGCGAAGGGTTCCATTCTCCCTGGTCCTGCTGCACAATCGAGGACAGGAATTTTTCTAGGGAAGGGAACCGATCTCGTGGCATCGAAGTCCAACTGGAGATCGCAACTTCTAGGAAGCCTTGAAGGCCAACTCCAGCTGGCCACCTACACCGCAGTTCTGATCGGATTCACCGGAGCTACCACCACAGGGCTTTGGCTTAGTAATCGCAATCAGATCCGAAATGGAGAAGTGGAATTAAAGGCCAATGCGGAGCACCTGATCAGCGCTCTGATGGACTATGACCATCTAGGGCAAGGCCACTCAGCTAAAGATTGGAGCCCATCCACTCACGCAGAAGTGCGTCAGGAGCTACGCGATCACTCCGGCGTGCGTACCACCCACCCTATGGATCGAATTGGCGGATGGACGCCTCGTGCCGCCGAAATCAGGTCACATCCCCATCCCCACAACCATGATGCGAGCCACCATGAAGGCTCACAAAAAAGATCACACAACCCAACTGATCAATGTGGGAGGCCAGAATTACCTCACGCTTCTGGGTCGTGCCTATCCAACCGGAGAAAGGGTTTGGAGTAGTGCAATAGCAAGCGACACCGGCCGCATCCAAAATGAATTTCTGGGCTGGATGATCGTGATTGGGGTGGGATCGATGTTGCTCTCACTAATCACCATTAACGCGATGGTGCGACGAATCGTGAGGCCTCTCCTACAACTCAGTGAACAAAGTGCAGCCCTCACCGCCGACACCCTGAATCAAGATTCGATTCCGGAGATGACAGCCGCACCAAAGGAAGTGCGCCAGTTGGCCAAGACCTATTCCGAATTGATCGAACGCCTGGCCCTGTCATGGAATGACCAACGTCGCTTTGTGAGTGCCGTAAGCCATGAATTACGAACACCCCTCACCATTGTTCAGGGATATCTGCATCGCACGATTAAGCGCAGTAAGTCATTAAGCGACGACGAACGTCGTGGCCTGAAAACTGCAGAAGAGGAAAGCATTCGCATGCGCATGCTCCTCGATGATCTCCTCGACCTGGCGCGCGGTGACTCCGGACAACTCCAGCTCAACCAAGAGATGGTGGACCTTGAGGAATTGGTGGGCAAAGCTGCTGATTTAAGCCAAAGCCATCTCACGGATCACAGGCTTGAAGTGGTGAACAACATTCCTAATCATGAAACCAGTGATGCACTCGCTGATCCTGACCGTCTGCAACAAGTGCTCTTTGATTTAATCGACAACGCTGCCAAATACTCTGCGAAAGACTCTCTAATTACCTTGGTGCTGAACCCAAATAAGCATGGCATTGCCATTGATGTGAAAGACGAGGGAATTGGGATTCCAGAGAGCGATCTCCCGCATATTTTCAACCGCTTTTATCGTGGTAAGAACAGCTCTGAAAGCAGCGGAACAGGACTCGGGCTGTCTGTGGTTGCCCTAATGATCTCTGCCATGGGAGGACAGATACACGTTCAAAGCAAAGAAGGAGAAGGGAGTTGCTTCTCAATCATCCTTCCTAAACTAACTTCAAGTACAATTTCACGATGATCTATTACCTAATTTTTAGCTCTTTACTCATTCCCGTGAATTTATGGGCCGCTACGACGCCTCATATTCATAGTGATCTAAGCATGCAAATCCTACATGCCACGTCAACCCTAATCCTGCTTCCTTTACTGGCCAGCCTGTGGATCCAACGGAAACATCTCGATCAATGTACTTGCTTCATTCTAAGTATTTTTCTTTGGGTAATGGTGGTGATCAACACCTGGATTGCCTTCATGGGAATGGGAGTACGCAATGGCTGGATTGATCACATTTTCCTTGCCCTGGCCGCGGCAAGCGTAGAGGTCTACTTCCTATTCAGGCCTGCATCAGAGCCTGAGACTGCATAACCCCAGCTGAATGCATCAGCGTTAAATCAAAGCTAAGGGATCCGGTCATAAAGATGGCCGATGTAGTGGTGTAACGATGAAGAACCAGCAAAGAGCGCTTCCTTAGAATTGATTGAATAGGTCTCAATCCACTTGCAAAATCGAACCAATCCTCATCCTCAAATTCCCACCTATTTGGTTGCAGTTTCATCTGCCTTTTTAGTTGAACTGTTTCATTTGGAATACAGCGGACCATTTTTAGTTGGACATTCATTCCTAGTCGGACTGGTCGTGGGGTTATTTGGCTGGCTACTGGCCTGGGGATTATGGCGATTCTGGAGAGTGTTTCCTTACAAACGCTTGGTGAAGATCAGAATCAAGGTTTATTTCAACGAATAAGGACTCAGAACCAGAACCCATCAAAAAAAATGAATGCAGCGCTGACTGCATTCCCCCTAAGTAACCAAGCAAGCATCAAAACACGACAGCAGAGCGAAGGCGTCCAGAGCCACCATCAGCCAGCTGCTCTAACTCGAGATGAAGCACTTTGGATTGAGAATCAAGGCGAGCTTGAAACCCCAAACCCTGCTGGGGTAATCCATCCATGAGAACACGATTTTGGGCCCTCCCCCCTGCCCTCATCACACCATCGAGTCCGTAGGCGGGCCCGCAACGCATCAACACCTGACCGCGCCAAATCGGTGAAGGTGCAGCTCCCACGCTGTAAATAATGGTTGGAACTACAGCCTGGGTGTTCTCTGAATCCAAGCCGATCGCCAAAACGGGCTGCCGGCCAGCCATGCCACAGGGCCATTGAGGGGAGACAGCAGGATCCACCACCCAGTCAGCCCCTATCGCTAATTCATCACGAATCAGCTCCAAGGTGCGGCGTTGCTGCGCCGATTCACGCAAACGGTTCGCCATGCTTTTCCCTAGGCGTAGATCAGCGGCGATCAGCTGCAGCAACACAACAAACAGCATGCTGCCAAGGCTGAGGGAGAGCAAAAGCTCGATCAAAGTGAAGCCACACTGGGCATGGGTTGGAGAACATTGCTTGAACATCCACTTAGCTCGCTGAGACATAAGGCAAGCAACGACTACTGCTTAAGCGGCCGCTTTTAGAAGGAAGTGGATCCTGATACGAGCCAAGACGACTCACTCCCAAGGGCAAGCTCACCACCAAACAACGTGCTTTCTCTAATCGCTGATGACTGAGCACAGCGATTCCGCCATCCAAGAGCAAACCATTCGCGGTAAAGCGCAGCACCGACGGCAGGTTGGTCGTCAAAACAATTGGCCCATGCTCAAAAGCCTCCTGCAACGACAAGCCAATCCCAGTACAGGAGGGAATCGCACCAGGCAGGAGATCGTCATCCGGAGCACGAAACCCCTCCTCGGTGAGAGCCATTCCACAAGCTCGCTGCTCACGCTTGGCAAAACTGCGAGCTCGATCCAAACCCATCTGCAAGCGTCGCGCACTGGCATCCAGCTGAAGCTGATCACGATCGCTGCGGCCCGTTACGAATGGAATCGACAGCACAAGTCCCAGGACACTCACCACCATCAGCTGCTCGATCAAGCTCATGAGCTCAGAGCCTCGGGCTGGCAGAGGCCATAGGCCGCAGGCGTAAACAGCAAACGCCTCTTCAATGGAGGCGCTTGTGCCTGGGAAACAGCACTCAGCTCCAACCAATAACCAAGCCCCTGCGGATCGGCTATCCAACGGCTGCGAACATCCGATCCAATCGGCAGGCGATCAACCACGGCTGTTTCTAAAGCCGTTCCGTTAAAACGGCAATCTGGCGACCTTGGATCGAGCAAATCAGCGGATACCGGTGCTGACTGAAGCCAACGATGGGTGGCGATGCGCGACGACTCCAGCTGAAGTGCAAGCTCCTCCCATTGTTTGGCGCCTTGAATTTCAATGGCAGCCTGATTCCACACACCAAGTGCGGCGCTACTGCTACCAGCCAAAACAACAGACGAAACCACCAGTTCAACCAAGGTCATCGCTGGCCCTCCAGCTGAGGAACTCGGGCCTGAAGCTGAACATCACCAATCTCGAGTACGGCAGGAGCGATGGGATCTAACCCAAACCGAAAGCTTCCGGTTCGGCCGTCCGCCAATTGCAGTGTCAATTGCCCACTGCCAGTGCTGGGCTGCCAATCGAGGAGAGACCATGGAATCTCAGCCACCACCCCACCACTCAACGCGAGTGGATCGGCACCTTCGCAGGACTGGGCGACGGCAGACCAATCCGTGAATGGCCAGGTCAGCAAACAAGATTCAGGCCCAAGGGCAGCTGCTGCAAACGCTTGTGCCGCGGAACGCAACTGATCAGCAGCATGTTCACGTCGTCGAAGGGCCGTTACACGCAACCGACCTTGAAGGCTCAGCGTATGAAGAGAGGCGCTCCCTAAGAGCAACACCGCTGACGCAGACAAAGCCAGCGGCAAGACAAAACCAGCCTGAGCTTGAGGGCGAAATGCCGTCGCAAGCGACACAGGATCAACACGCAACTGGATGAAGTGTTCCCCAGGCGAATCGCAAAGCGCCGGACAGGGCCTGACCATCCAACAAAACACCCGTGCCATCCCCCATCAGAGGGACAGCAAGAGTCAAAACAATCCCCCAAAGAGGGGGTCTCTCAGATCTAAATCAATGTAAAAGTGTAAGAGGAAAGAAAACCGAAACGGTCAGACTGTGGGCATGAGGGATCAAGAAGGTCAACAACCCAAATCTCAAGTGCTGCTCGTTGATGACGATCCAGAGCTGCTTCGCTTTCTCTATCAAGAGTTCACAAGCGACAAGGTGACGTGTACCTGCAGCAAGACTGGTAGCAAAGCCCTAACACTGCTGCGACAGCAACGCTTTGACCTTGTGGTTTTGGATTGGAACCTGCCCGATTTCGACGGCCTGGAGATCTGCCAGCGCCTGCGCAGCACTGGCAACACCACACCGGTGCTGATGCTCACGGCCCACGATGATCTCGACGCACGCGTGCAGGCCCTCGACTATGGAGCGGACGACTACCTCAGCAAACCCTTTGAACTGAGGGAACTGCATGCACGGGTTCGAGCAAGGCTCAGACGCGGCACATTCGCCGCTTCCGAAAAACAAAAAGAACAGCTGGAGCTCGGCGACCTCCGCATCAACCTCCTACAACGAGCGGTGCATCGAGGCGAACACAAGCTCTCGCTAACGCAACGGGAATTCGATCTCCTCTGCTACTTGATTGAGCACCCTGGGGAGGTGCTGCACCGCCAAAACATTTTGGAAGGAGTCTGGGGGGCGCCGTTCGTGGGTGATCCCAACACCCTGGATGTCTATATGGGCTACCTGCGCCGCAAAATCGAGAAGCCAAATCATCCCCAACTTCTGCACACCATTCGCGGGGTTGGATTCATGGCGAGGGTGGAGACAATGAGCGCCTGAAGCGCATCTGACAATCAGCGCCACCGTCGGGTGCATCAGCAATCTGCAAGTTGCCATCCATCGCTTTGAGCAGGGCATCCACAAGCGATAAGCCAATTCCAGAGCCACGAAGGCGAGACGAGCTGGTTCCACTCCTGAACCGCTGAAACTCTAAAGAGCGCTCTGATGAGGACATTCCATTTCCAGAATCAAGCACATGCAGCACGATCCAATCCTCCTCAATCGAGGCCTCCAAACTCACCGGGCCTTCGCTGTCGAGCAACGCATTTCTAACCAAGGCATCAAGGCACTCTTGAAGCCGGCGATGATCAGCGATCAAGGTTGAAGGTAATTCAGAGGCCGGTGATGGCAACAGCAAACGACCATCAGCAACCAAGCCAAGACGTTCATAGGCAATCAGCAACTGTTGATCGACATCAAGGGGCTCCAGTTGCAAGTCCAAACGCCCCGCATTGGCGCGGGATAAGTCACGCAACATCGTGATCATCAACCCCATCCGCTTGGCTTCTGAGGCCATCACCGAGATAGGTCGTTGCAACTCAAGGGGGAGCGGATGCCGCTGAAGACGTTGGGCGTGGCCCGACATCAAGGTGATAGGCGTACGCAGCGCATGGGCCACTCCATCAACAAAGCTGCTCTCAAGCTTCCAGGCGACAGCCAGGCGTTGCTGCAGGTGATTGAAAGCCAAAGCAATTGGGCGCAACTCGTGCGGCTGATGATCCGGATCAAGCAGATGGTCACCAAGGTTGTCAGCATCGAGAGCCTGCAACTGATGTTCAAGCTTTTGAAGCGGTAACTCCAGTCCACGCCGAAGCACAAGACGCAACAAAACAAAGGTCAACAAGATGGACCCACCAGCCACCGCGAGCAACAAAAGCTGGCTGAAACGCTCCTTAGCTAGGGAATCGGTGATGTTTTGACGCAGCTCCAACCACTGCCAATCACCCTGCGCTGTCGACACCCGACGACGACTCACCAGCCACTGCTCTCCTCCTGCAAGGGATTGCTGCTGAGGGAGCAACTCAGGCCCTTCGGAGTGAAGGCGGATCTGCAGCGTCTCGTTTTCTAAAGGCAAAGCGGGAGGTGTTGCACCCCTGAGCTGCAGGAGCAAGGAGGCCGCTAAGCGCTGGTGATTGTCACGGCGCTGGGCATCCGCCAAACCAGCATGAATCACCAAGAACAAGGCATAGCCTGCGATCACGGAGATCAGAGCAGCGGACTGCAAGCCAACCCGCAGGGACGGCAAAGACTGTTGTTTCCGCGGTAAAGCCAGAACCATAAGAACGTTCTTAGAGAGCTCTAGCTGTTTTCACTGCTACTGGCCATTCATAAAAGCAATGCTTGATCTGAGGGCATAAATCGTGCCGAAGAAACGACAAACCAAAACAACATCATGACTTCACTGAATAGCCGCATGCAATTGGCCCTGATCAACCGCAAGAAAGGCCGCAATCTGCTCGAAAAGGGCTTCACCTTGGTGGAGCTAATGATCGTGATTGCGATTGTTGGCGTTCTATCTGCTGTAGCACTTCCTAATTTCCTGAGTCAAACAGACAAAGCAAAAGCAACGGAAGCAAAAACAGTAGCAAGTGCTTATCTAAAACAAATTTATGCCGCCTATCAGGAGGGGGGTTCTACCGCGGCGGGCCAACCCGATGGGACAGGAAGCATCCCCTGCCCAGAAAACACTAAATATTTTAGCTATGCGTGTGATGAAGATGGATCCACTAATCAAATTGTAGCGACAGGATTAGCAGCATCTGGAAATCTAAATACAAAAACAATCACTTCCAGCGTGAACCTCACGGGAACGGCAGCAGTTACTGGTGGCGCTGCAGCTATAGCAAGCGGAACAATCACAATTGGCAACCCTGTTTAAAAGACAGAGCCCTATCAAGGCTTAATGCCTAAAGGGAGGTCTCAAAAATTCTGACAACAAATCAAATCACCGTTAATTAGCCGATGGAGCAGCCCGATGAAAAAATTGAGCACTATCAACACATCAGAGAGAAACAATAAAGAGCGTAGTGGGTTCACATTGATCGAATGCATTGCAACTGTTGCGATAGTTGGAATCCTCTCAAGCATTGCACTCCCAAATTACATGAATCAAGTGAATCGCACCAGGCAAAATGAAACAGCTTCCGTAATCTCCCAGATTCAAACCACGATCGCCGCTTACGCCGATGAATTTGGTGTACTGCCAACCAGCTGGGCAGACTTAAACAACACCAATGCAATCATGACCGAGAACGGACCTGCTACAAGTAGTAATTTTTCAGCAATCAACTTGGCCGGAGGTTTTTATAACGCAGCCATCACGCATACCGACAACTTATTCACAATCACCGCAACCCGCGACGACGTAACAAACCTCAACGTCATCGCCTGCATCAATCTGACCAACGGCGCCAGTGGGATCAACCAGGGCAAGGGCACTGCAGACACCGCTGCCACAACTCCTAACTGTGGATAAATGAACTCTCCAAGGACCATCACCATCAAAAAATCGGGGCCAAAGATTCCGGCAAAAGAGCAGGGGCTTTCTTTGTTGCTCGCCTTGATGATGGGAATGGTGCTGATCGCAGGGGTAAGCGGATTACTGCTGCGGCAACTGATGGGACGAAAGCTTGGAGCCGCCGAGAGCTATCAGCAGATGGCCGAAACGGCAGCCTTGAATGGGTTTAACCGAATCCTCAGCGAGCTGAATGAGGACAACCACAGCACCTACAAGGGATACCTCTTCACCCTTAATCACAACGGCGGCGATCCAGAAAATCCTGGGTCTGAGCAGTGGGGATGGAACGCTGCCAACCAGACAAACTTCCCGCTCAGAGAGCTCTGCACCGATCGAAGTCACCTACCAGCAGCGGTGCCTCCTGACACAGGAACCTCGAACACTCCCCATACGGATCTAACAGCAGGCACATCCAGCCAACGCAACGATGGACTGAACAACATCAAACTCCAGTATCGACTGAGGGGCTATGCAACAACAGCAACAGCCACGAACAACGGAATAGGAGAAGGGCGTTTCCAGATTGAAGGCATTGTGCTGCGTGATGGGGATGATCCCAAAACAAGTTACCTAGCCAGAACGCTCTTATTACGCTCCCTATATGTGAACTCAATCGTCGCAGGCGAGGGCGACTGGGCTGTGTTATCAGGCCCCACACTCTTCCTCGGTGATACCAAAATCCTGAAAAGCAGTGGAGCAGTAGGCGAAGGAAAAATTCTGCTCAATGTGAGTAGCGCTGAGCCCTATCAAACGGCAACGGGATGCTTTCCAACCAATCTGCTTGGTGATGTTCAAGCCAGTGCTAGCAACAACAATCTCGAAAACAGAATCATTCCAATCCTGGAGAAGGGCCTTCCGACAAGCAATATCTGGGACTTAGGACGGTCCGAGGACAAACAGTCAGGTTCAGACAATGTACGGATCTGGACCTTTGATGACACTCAAAGCCTGGTGGAATGCCAGTCCATTGCCTGCAGTCGAGATACCAACACAGCAACTGCGCAGAGCCGATCAGACCTCGAAGAAAATAATGCCGCTGTGATCCGACTCAGTGCTAATGAACTATGCAATGGCACAGGATCCGACTGTCACGTATTCGTTGAACACATCAACCTCAACAAAACCAGGTTGCTGATCGAAACCAGCGCCAACAGGCCCGTGGTCTTGCATTTGGAATATCCAGGAACCTCCACCGTTGCACCCTCAGAACCTGGCATCACCGGGAGCATCAATCTCGGCAACGGCAGCCAACTTTGTGGCGTGAACAGTGGGGAAACAACCTGCAACGCTGAACCGGAGCAACTCGTGATTCTCTCAGGAGCACCGAAGCCCCCAGGCGTACGCACCTGTTCTGTCACTCCACAAACCGACCAATACGTACTGGCCTTTGATGGCGACAGCCTGCCCAATGCAATTATTCATCTCATTCCAGGTTTTGTCTCAACAGGCAGCAGCACCACAAAGCTAAATGGCCTGATCTGGGCTGATGGAATCTGCACCAACTCAGGACCATTCTCCTTGATCACCGACACCAGCGGAGGCAGCAGCGTGGTTCGCGATCTCAATGAACTTTGGGACTGGGAAAATAAAAACTTTCCTGGCTATGGCCAGCTGGTGACGCGAGGTATTCGGGGCACTGGCCTGGATACATTCCGCCGTTGGTAATTCAACTCTCATTACACCCTAAGAATTGGATTAATCAATACAATTATAATGAGCGAGTAGCTTCATCATTCACACATTGATTTAACCAAACAGAGTGAATACCAAGGGTCGCTATCGACACCGAAGTCAATGCAAGGTGCCAGCCAAGGGATTTACCATGGTAGAGGTCTTGATCGCTGGAATTTTAATGGCCTCTGCCCTCGCAGCAGTGGGCAGGCTTTCAGTGGCGGCGCTCAGTGTTAGTGCACATTCATCCGCAAGAGCCAGTATTGAAGCAGCAATCAATGACAACATTCAGACCATGCAAAAAGAAGATTCCTATTTCACACGAGAATGGATCGAAGACAATACAAATATTGATTTCAAAACGGCCTGTAAAAGTCCGGCCGGCACCTTAAATGATCATCTCCAATCCGTTGATCCAGAGCCAAGGCTAAAGGAGATCACCCGCACTTTTGATGCCAATACAACCCCAGGAATCTTAAAGATTGCTTATAGCTTTCAAGGGCCAGAACAGAATATCGGAGAAGAACTTAGAGTTATTGAAATGAATCCAAATTTCGCTTCTCAGTGCTACACAACACTATGAAGAAGCGCCAATTTGAAGGATTTTCGTTACTGGAACTAATGGTAGCAATCGTGATCATCACGATTGGCTTATCAACGTCAATCCCCACCTACATTCGCAACATGCGACAAGGTGAAGTCGATCGCTACACCCAGCAAATTGAAGCTGGCTTCTTCGCACTTCGTGCCAAGCTGGGCAAACAAAAAACAAGTTGCACGCTCAGATTTGATCACTCGGGTCTAAGCAATTTTGTACCTCCCGCAGATCTGGTAGAGATGGGCAAGCATCCTGAACGGCTTGAATGTTGCAATAGCGATATCAGGGCAGCAGGAGAACCAAGTGGCTGTACTTATGGACCCCAAATCGGAACTTTACTTGCATCCTCTATTACTGATTCACAACAAAAAAGCAAATTAGAGCGTGATCGGTCTTTGCGCTTATTAGGCCGAGAAGGCAATACTGAATCAAAGATGGTAGAAGTTTCTGTTAATTCTGCAACCTATGAATTAACGCCACCAGGCACTAGCACAATGTCAGACAATCTAATCTTTCTCATTCGTTCAACAAAAACTGATGAACAACGGCTGCGCACACGTTGCTTACAAATTTCCGGCACCGGTACGGTATTGAGCGCAAGCTGGAATTACGTGACATCAAGTTGTGAACAATAGGTTCAAATTCCTCAGACAGACCTCAGTCCATCATCATCACATACAAAGATTCAGGTGGAAATAATCGCCGATACTAAGAGCATTAAGTGGTCCATACGTTATGACAATTAAAGCATTTCTACTCACGATTCAACGCAAGCGACAGAAGAGGAATGGTTTCGCTGGCATGAGTGAACTGGTCATCGCAGCTGGGACGGGAGCACTCTTAATCATGGCTTCTGGCGCAGCTTTGCAATCCACTGGCACATTAATCAAACAGTCAGAAGAGAAAACAACTCTCCGACAGAATTCAATCAATGGCTTGCGGTTGATGCGATCAGAAGTGGAGCGCAGTATGCATCTGGTACTCAACAAAACTGAAAGCACCTCTGAGGATAAAAATCACATTAACCTCAGCGACAGTCGCTATAGCTCTCTTCTCAGCGAATGCTCAGCTCTTGCAGGAAGTAGCGTCTTTAAGCCAATATTTGGCGTCAAAATGGTTGAATTAAGTAAGCCAGTACTTTACGGTGTAAGCCTTGGATCAGGCGGCTATAGCATCGAACGCTGTGGAGCACCTCTCGATCCTGATGGCAAATACAAAGAAACGGAAGATCTCTTCTTATCACGGGTCATTGATCACGTTGGAGCTATTCCCTGTCGCCAGGAAAGCGAGCTCAATGAAGGAGAAAGTTTGTCCACAGTCTGCGAGGACAATGGGTCTACACTGGCACAGATACTTACAGAAACAAACTTTACATTTACTGGTGGTAAAACGCCCAGCAGAAGTGAGCGACAACCAGCACTGAGAATCGAAACAGACACGAACTACAAGCTGGTAAAATTCATAGATCCTACCCAATCAACGGAAGACAGTATCAATCAGAGCTTCATCAACAAACTTGGAGTAGGAGAGAAAAAAATCACCTTTCAACCTCTCTATTTCACGGCATTTGCTAGAGCAGACAAACGCATCAATAATTTCGGAGATGAGGGGAAAGGAGGATCCATAAGTGGTGCATTCTTCCAGACCATCACCAGCAACAAGGTGCGCTTTGCAGTGGATGGGTCGGGCTCTATGAGTGCCTGTGTGATGTGGGGTGAGGGCTATGGCTCATGGCGTCTCTACTTCAATCCCAACCAAGGTTGGTACTACTGGAACAACCGAATTTGTGCTCTCACTCGAATGGAGGCACTCATCAGTGAAATGACGATGATCCTTAATAAATTGCCAATTGACACCAAAATTGGTATCACATCCTTTAGTTCAGAGGGTAGGGAAAACAACAAGGAATGGAGTGAATCCAAGGATGGCTTGGTAAGGATTGGAGACAAGGACAAGAGAAATTCAGCGATTGCCTTTGTAAACACTCTCGATGATTCAAGGGCAAACGAATGGGGTGGTACCTACCCATGGGAAGCAATACAGAAAGCCTTTGATGATACGGAGACAGATACCCTCTATATCATGTCTGATGGACAACCCAACAAAAACAGGAATGGTGATGACTGGTCTAACTCGTTTGATCAAGATCAATCCACAGCAGATTACTACGCAAATGAAAACAATAATAGAAACCATGATGGCGAAGATCGAGCTCTTATTGTCAACTCCACATCGCTTGGTCTTGAGTCAAGGTGGTTGGAAATGCTATCAGAAAAGACACAAGGCTATTACAATCAAATTAACAAGGAAACTATACAAGAAAGCAGCTAACGACAAACCCAAAAAGGCCAAGGTAGCAATTTTAGAGAGAAGGAAGCGTTAGCTTAGATAAGACCATATGAGTTTAGAGTGACAGCAGAAGGTGCAATGAAGCAGAGTCGCAGTACATCAACACAATGCAACTCTGCATCAATCATAATAAAAATCAAAGAAAATAATTCTATTCATTAGCCAATTGCAAGCACGAACTCGAGACCATTGACGAGTCAATGATCCAAAAACAACAGCAAAATAATTACAAATTAGCTTAAATGACAGAAGAAGAAAAAGGGATTAAGTGGAGCAAAGGCTGGCAGTGTTGCAAACAACATATATTACGGAAAGAAAACGGCCAAAAAGCTGGCCATTAGCGGCCAATAAAAAGACAGACGTAATGCGCTTCAGACTGGAGAAAATCCTTCAACACGATGTCGATCAGCAACAACATGGGGAAGCCAGCACCAACACTGAACAAAAACTCGGCCCCTGGATCAACCAAAACTCATTGGCAGCACTGGGATTGCAGGCAAGTAGCCGTCGCTTTCAGGCAACTTTCAGGCAACTTTCACCAAACCCTTGCGCGCTCGCTGATCAAAAGTAAAATCTGCCTGAGCAAGCACGGACCGTGCAAATCCACTAATACCCCAAAAAACAATGAGCGTCCTCAACAGCCGCATTCAACTTTCAATTCTCAGCAGAAAGAAGGAGCCTGGTCTGGTTCAGAAGGGCTTCACGTTAGTGGAGTTGATGATAGTCATTGTGATTGTAGGGATTTTGAGCGCAATCGCTTTGCCTAACTTCCTGAATAACACCACCAAAGCAAAAGCAACTGAAGCCAAGACTAAAATTTCCGCGATCTTGAAAGATGCTCACGCTGAATATCAACTTGATGGACAGATAGCAACTGCTATAGCTGCTGCTGAAGAGCAAGCAGAGGAAAATGATTCCGATAATTTTACATACACTGCGGAAGAAGGGGCTGCTGATGATCAAGTAACGGTTACTGCAGAAGCCAATCCAAGCGCTGATGGAGGTGACGCAACCCTAGTCACTGCCGAGACGGATGGAACTGCCCTTGATGGGTGTGTGAATCTCACAACAGGAAAAATCGAGATCAGAAAATCATTTAAAGACGACACTGCACTTGACTGCAGCGCTTAAATCAGTTTCAATCTAAATCTAAAGTCAAAAATCATCAAGACCATCTCAATGATGATCTTGATGATTTTTTTATGCCAATAACATTGCAATTAAACGCTGTCTCAAAAAAGCTGATAACAAGCATCGGTCATCTCAAGCGGTGAGAAAGCAAGATGTTCAGGTAATTTGCACATTATCGAAATCAGAAACTGCGACAAATCTGGAACCAAATCATCAATCAACCAATAAAAAGGTATAAACACAACAAGCCAAGTATTTTATCCAAGAACCCATTGTATCCACATCATTTCCCATCCACTATCTTAGTGCACTAAGCAGGCATCAAAACTCATTTTCAAGCTCTGTCATCGCCACTTTATTTTAAAGCTGGAGTCCAAACCTTATAGAGCAATGATGATTGGGACATAACATGAAAGACAGGAGTCGTAGCAGAAGCGGCTGAATCCCATCCATGTCTAGCCTGTTGAATTAAAAAAATTAGCGCCTCCTCTGGCTTTTCCTTGAATCCCTCCTTAATATTAGCTGAGGAAAAGATGAGAGTTCGTGTCTACCTGGCTCAACAGACGTGATTGCTATAGGCCACTAGGGCTCAAAGGCTTCACCTTGACAGAGGTGATCATCACTGTGGGAATTGTTGGCATTTTGAGCTCAATTGCCCTGCCCAATTATTTTCGTCAAATCCAAAGAACGCACCAGGCTGAAGCGAACGCGACGATGGCACAGATGATGGCAACGGTCGCTGCATTTTCTGATGAGTTTGGAACGCAACCCAAGCGATGGGTTGACCTGAACACCATGACAACCTTGATGACAAATCAAGGTCCAGCCGTGATAGAAGACGGCGAATTAACGAAGACCATCACCCTACCTGGTGAACGCTATCAATTGAATCGAATCAACAGCATGAATGCAGACAAATACTACGTATTTGAAGCTATAGCAACTAACACAGCAGCGTCGGATTTCAACATCATTGCTTGCATTGATCTTCAAACTGGCGCTAGTGATCAAATCATTGGCCGCAAAGATGAGGCGGCAAATATTAACTCATTAAAATGCCAAGGGAGTAGCGGATGAAGATCAATACCACTAGAACCAAACATTGTCGGAAGGACGAAAGCGGGATTGCAATATTACTGGCGCTCATGCTGGGATTGGTGCTGAGCGCCGGAGCAAGCGCTTTATTGATTAATCAATTATACGCAAAAAGGCTAAGCAGCTCAGAAAGCTATCAGCAAATATCAGAAGCTGCTGCACTGAATGGATTTAACAGGATATTGGCGCTGCTGAACAACCCAGACAAAGATCAATATCGGGGGTTCCTTTTTACGATCGACAATCAAGAAAATACGTCTGCCGCGAATAATGGATTCACCTGGTTGAATTTACAAGACAATCCTGAGCTTAATTTAGAGGAAATCTGCACAGATACCAGTATAGGAATGCCCGATCATCCCATTGCATCAAGGTCTTGGCCAACCAACGAAATACCATTTCATACGAGTGATCGTAAAATATTTCGGGAGGATTCACAGGGGAAAATTCAGGCTTTTTATCGCATGCGTGGCTACTCAAGCCCAAGCAAAACTGGGGTGGGAGAAGGTGTCTTTGAGGTAGAAGGCGTCGTCAAACGCATCAACAATTCTGGCGAAGAGCAGATGCTTGCTCGTACGCTCCTGACCCGCTCCCTCTATGTGAATGGAAGCGTCTCAAATGAGAATGATTGGGGCGTCTTAACAGCCCAGTATTTGGATTTGGGCCCAGCCCAAATCGACGGACCAGGAAGCATTCTTCATTTGGTCCAAACCAATCAGCCCTATCTCCGTACGGATGGATGCTCAAGCAACACACTGCTCACAGAAGCACGTGGACAAACCGATAATGACAACCAGTTGGGATTACGGATCTGGCCTGTCTTGAATCGAACTCTTCCGCCGAGCAACCTTTATGCAATCAGTCCCAAGATTGATGAGCATATTTGGAGTTTTGATGACACGAAAAATCAATGCGGACCACGCAGGAATCGCTCCTCTATCTGTATTAGAGACAAAACAGACAGCCGTCGGAGAGCACCTATGGATGTTATACGGGAAGGCAATTCAGTGCGCATTCCCGCAACAGCGATTTGCCCTGGCCACAGTGGCGACTGCCATGTCTATGTGGAGCACATCAACTTACAAAAAAACTCTCGATTGCTGATCGAAAACGACAGCCGTCCAGTGGTACTGCACATGGAATTACCCCAGGGTGCTTCACCCTCTCCATCCGGAATGAGTGGAGGAATCCAGCTCGGAAACAACGCTCAAATTTGCGGGGTTAATACTGGATCCGACGATAGCTGTAACAACAGACCTGAACGCCTTGTAATCACAGCCAGCTCTGGAGATTCACCTCAAAACTGCCAACCATCACAGCAACAACTGAAGATACAAGGAGTGAGCCTTCCTTCCGCCATGGTGTCTCTACCCCGTGGAAGCGTCCATCTAACCGGTGATACTCAACTACGAGGAATGATCTGGTCCCATGCATTCTGTGCGAATGGACATCAACTCAAACTCACCACAACCGACGTAAGCAGCAATCAACACCTCAGCATGCAAGCAGGTGAACTATGGGAGTGGAAGAACAGTGGTTTCACTGGCATTGGACGCACCATCAACCGGGGCATTCTTGGCACTGGCATCGACACATTCCGTCAGTGGTAGTCATGCGAAATCAATGCAGCAACTCCTGCGAAGGATTTACCCTCCTCGAGGTGCTCATCGGAGCCCTAATCCTGGCAGGGGTGATGATCGGCATCAGCAGAGTCTCAATCTCAGCCCTCACAAGAACCAGCATCGAACAACAGCGAAGTCGTATCGAAGCAGAGATCAACAGCAATATGCAACTCATTCAGCAAGCGAATAGTCGTCTCACCCTGGAATCCATCCCACCCCTCGATCGAGAGCGAGCATGCTCGGCACCAGAAGCCTATTTAATTTCCCGAATTAATCAGGCTGGCGCTACTCAGCATGTTCCACGACCAGCCATGGCCGAACGCACATTCACGATCACCTCTCTAGGAAAGGGGTGGGATGTCATTGAAGTCGCTTATGAGTTCCAAGCACCAGAGCAAGCCATCTCCACAGAACAGAGAATGGTTGAACTTCATCCAACCTTTGCTCCCCGTTGTCGATGAGAGGCATAAGGACGGGTGGCTTCACAATGCTGGAGGTTCTCGTGATCGCGACGATTGCAGCGCTCACAGCAAGCTGGGTGCTACCGACATTTCGTCGTCAACGTCTTCAGGGAGAAGTTGACCAGTACTCGCGTCTCGTCGAAGTAGGCCTTTTTAATCTGCGCACGCGCTTGCGTGAAGAGCGCCTCTCACACTGCATTTGCTTTGAGGCAAACAATTGGGCGCCTCCATCATCAATGGGATTAGAGCGGCAACAACCTGATGGCAGCCAAGCCGAACCTCTGAATCATTGCAGCGAAGAAGATTCTTCTAGCCGTCTGAGGGTCATGAATTTAGAGGGAAGTCGCGTGAGTAAAACAGTGCAAGCACGATCTCTGGAATCGAAATTTTGCATCAGTCCACCGGGGACAAGTGCCACTCCTCAGACGCTCACGCTTCTACTGAAATCGATCCAAAGCGATTCTGACCCAAACCTGTTGGTGCGATGCCTACACATGAATGGCAATGGCTACTTGATACGAGGCAACTGGAACCAATCGACGCAAACATGCCAACCCAAATGGGGGTAACCACAACAGAGCAGGCAGCACAACCCTGGATCACTTGAAACAATTCGGCAGCTCCGTCAGCAGTGGGATAAGAGCATCAACAACCCAATAGCAGAGAGCCGAAGATCCTTCCAAACTTGCAAGCAAAGCCTCAAAGCGATTCCCAGCAAAGACACCTGGCGCAATGGCTACAGATGAATCGCAATGGCTACTTGATAGAGGCAATTGGGAGCTAACGCCTCAGACGCGCAGACCCAAGCAAGGATGACAGCCACAAAAGTGGCACAAAAAAGCTGGATGTACATCGCCGCATTTGTGCAATGCGTCTATCAATGGATTGTTGCCTTTGCGCATAACTCATCTCATGCTTGCGCGCAAGCCCCTTGCCCAAAGATTGGCCGAAGCACGAAAAGCTCGTGTACGCCCAAACGGATTTGGCATGGCCGAAGCCGTGATCTCTCTTGGTGCGAGTGCTGTTCTCGTGAGCGCCTCAGCTGCTGCGTTATCGACAACCGGGTCCATCATCAGCCACACGGGAGAAAAAACATCTCTTCGTCAGAACGCCTCAGGTGGCTTGCGCTTGCTGGGATCAGAAGTTCAACGGGGCTTGCACTTGTTGATCAAGACAAAAGACACGCCGAAAGCTGAGCTAGCCCATACAGATTTAAATCATCAACAATATTCGTCCTCGATCCAGGAATGTGAAGCGATTGCCATTGATAGGAAACGCGCTTTCCAACCTGCCTTCGGCATTCGCATGGCTGAGCTTGACAGGCCAGTGATTTATGGATTGAGCACCAGTGCCCGTGGCAACGGCTACGCCCTTGAACGCTGTGGAGCACCGCTCACCATGGATGGACGCTACGGCGAAGTAGCTGAGACATATATCGCACCGATTCTCCAAGACATCGGTGTGATGCCATGTCAGGGCAACCCAGACACTTGCAATTCCCCAGTGAATCCCGATGGAACCGAAAAGTCTCTGAATGACATCGTCAAACAACTGGATTTAGATTTTGCAGTCATTGCCAACCACGGCGAACGTACTCCAGCTCGAGTTGCCAAGGAACCCGCCTTCGCCATTGAAACCGATTCTGCTCGCAAACTCATAAAAATTGTCAGTCCCAGAACCGAAGAAGAAGAAGAACAAAATCCAAGTTATTTAGAAATCAAAAATGGCTTGCGCAGTGTTAGTCGACATAACCTTCATTTCGCGATGTATTCTCGCGCATCTAAAATCGAAGATACAAGCTCCAACGAGCAAGGAGCACTCCTCAATGGAGCCTTCTTCCGCAACATTAGTTCAGAGCGTGTGCGCTTTTTACTCGATGGATCAGGATCCATGAGTGCCTGCATTCTTTGGGGAAGTGGCCGCGGCCAACGACGCACATATTGGAACGGCAACCGCTATATCTCAACTCGAAAAATCTGTGCACTAACACGGATGGAATCTCTTCAAAATGAATTAGTCATGATCATCAACGGCTTACCTAATAACACCAAGATCAACATTGAATCATTTAGCTCGAGAGGATATCTCAACCACAGGAGATGGAAGCCTTCTGTCGAAGGCCTTATCTCCTTAGACGATTCTGAAACACGTCAATCAGCGATTTCTTTTGTACATTCACTAAACGATGGCAGCGTTACACGCTGGGGCGGCACCATTCCATGGGATGGATTAGATACAGCACTGAAGGATCAAGAAACCGACACCCTTTATTTCCTCTCCGATGGAGAGCCGAATACAAACCATCAAGGCCGTCAATGGTCAAACGATGATTTCAGCTCAACCGTTGACTACTACATTTCCAAAAACAATCAGCGCGACAAAAAAATAACGATCAATACAACCGCACTTGGCTTAAACTCAAACTGGATGAAAGGTTTAGCCAATCGCAGCACAGGAGACTACTTGATGATTGACAAGAACTACATCACAGTAGCCCAACAATAACAGTCTTAAGGAGTTTGATTTAATTTCAACACGGCCATGAAGGCCTCCTGCGGCACATCCACCTTGCCCATCGCCTTCATCCGTTTCTTACCCTTCGCCTGCTTCTTCAAAAGTTTCTTCTTGCGCGAAATATCACCGCCGTAGCACTTTGCTAACACATCCTTACGAATCGCACTAATGCTTGTACTCGCAATGATGCGGCTACCGATGGAAGCCTGCAAGGGGATTTTAAATTGCTGGCGGGGAATCAATTCCTTAAGCTTTTCAACTAAGCCCTTGCCCACATTGTAGGCCTTATCGCGGTGCACGATCGTCGTGAGGGGATCAGCTCTTTCGGCATTGATCAACACATCCAAGCGCACAAGTTCATTCTTGCGATAGCCAATCAGGTGGTACTCCATCGAGGCATAGCCCTGGGTACGAGTCTTCATTTGATCGAAGAAGTCTGTGACCACTTCCGCCAAGGGCAATTCATAAATCAAGGTCACACGTTCCTTCGTGATGTATTTCATATCGAGATACTCACCTCTGCGCTCTTGGCATAAGCCCATCAACGCTCCATTAAAATCATTAGGCGCATAAATTTCCATGCGCACATAGGGCTCCTCAATGGATTCACGCTGCTGAGGATCCGGAAGCGTGGCCGGATTATCCACTAAAATTTGCTCCCCATTCGTCAAATTCACGTTGTAAATCACCGATGGAGCGGTAACTATCAGATCCAAGTTGTATTCACGTTCCAAGCGTTCTTGCACAATCTCCATGTGCAACAGGCCGAGGAATCCACAACGGAAGCCAAAACCCATCGCACTGCTGGTTTCAGGTTCGAACTTCAAAGCTGCATCAGAGAGCTGCAATTTATGCAGGGCTTCCCGTAAATCCGGGTATTGATCGGCTTCCGTGGGAAACAAGCCGCAAAACACCATCGGCTTGGCTTCCGCATATCCAGGAAGCGGTGCATCAGCAGGCTCATTCACCAAGGTGATGGTGTCTCCCACCCGAGCATCAGCCACAGCCTTGATCGATGCCGCGAGATACCCCACCTCTCCGGCGTGGAGCTCATCCACCTTGATTTCATCCGGAGCCATGATCCCGACCTCATCGAGTTCATAGGTTTTGTTGCTCGCCATCAACAACACTTTGTCTTTGCGACCAATGCTTCCGCTCATCACACGGAAGTAAACAATCACTCCGCGGTAAGGGTCGTAATAGGAATCAAAGATCAGAGCTTGAGTGGCATCCTTCACCGTGTCGGCGGGCGGTGGAACGCGGTCCACGACGGATTGGAGAATCTCTGGAACGCCCAGGCCTGTTTTGGCAGAGCAAGGAATCGCATTCGAGCAATCCAAACCGATGATCGCCTCAATCTCCTCCTTGATGCGATCAGGATCTGCACCCGGCAAATCAATCTTGTTAAGCACCGGAATGATCTCGAGATCGTTCTCCAGTGCCATGTACACGTTGGCCAGGGTCTGAGCCTCCACCCCTTGGCTTGCATCCACCACAAGCAAGGCCCCTTCGCAGGCCTGAAGGCTGCGGCTCACCTCGTAGGAGAAGTCCACATGGCCGGGTGTGTCGATGAGATTGAGCACATACTCCTCGCCATCCGCCGCCTTGTACTTCATGCGTGCGGCCTGGAGCTTGATCGTGATCCCCCGTTCCCTCTCCAGCTCCATGTTGTCAAGGAACTGCTCTTGCATGTCCCGATTAGCCACTGTTCCGGTGTCTTGCAGCAAGCGGTCAGCCAACGTCGACTTGCCGTGGTCGATATGGGCAATGATGCAAAAGTTGCGAATCCTTTTGACGGGAGCGTCGGTCATGCGGTTAGCGAAATCCCGGCTCGGGCTTCTGATGAAGGCAGTACGCCAATCCTAAGGAGCCGCCACCAATTCGATGAGAGAAACGCTTCATGCCCGCATCCTGGATTCTGTTATTGCTGGCGATCGCTTCCGAAGTGATTGGAACCTCCTGCCTCAAACTCTCTGAGGGTTTCAGCAGGCCGATTCCCACACTTGTTGTGCTGGCCGCTTACGCCATCGCGATGCTGTTGCTTTCTCGTGTGGTGCAGACCATTCCTCTCGGCATCACCTATGCCCTATGGAGTGGAATCGGGATCATCGCCATCGTGCTGGTTGGCTTGCTTGCCTACAAGCAAGTGCCCTCCCCAGGTCAGCTAGTGGGAATCGCCACAATCACAGCTGGGGTGATCATCGTGAATCTCACTGGCAAGCATCCCTGAACACAGCAATGGATCTCCTGCACATCCCCCTTGGGTGGATCAAACCTGCCCTGACCATGGCCGCAGCGCTGACCATGGGGGCACCTTTCGCGACATCAACTTGGTCCTGTGAGCTGCACCAATCGCAGCCGCTGAAGGATGGGTCACCCCTCAAGGAACAGACCACCCAATTCGTTCCTGAGGATCACAAAGGAATGGTTTGCATGGCGATCGCACCTCAATGCATGACAAAGAAGCAGTGGGCGGCCCATTGCCTCAGCCAAAGCGATTGGATCGAATCCAAAAGCTGCCGTGACGCACTCGATCGACCCAATCCAAACCCAGAAGAGAGCTGACGTCTGCACGCACATTGGCTATCGGGAGAGGTACTCCCAGCTCCCATGCCATGGCCTGCGCTCTCAAGGCCGCCGAACAAGGGCGCGCTGACGCCTAACTAGCGCGCAATCTGCAACCCAAGCAGTGCATCACTACGATCACGGCTGCGTTGAAGGAGCTCTGCATCCGCATTGAGATCTTGCCCATAGCTCGGCAATAACGCTTGCAAGCGCTGCTGCCACACCTCCGAGGCCAAGCGATCAGAAAAACAGCGTTGCAGAATTTCCAACATGATCGTCACGGAAGTGCTGGCCCCCGGAGACGCTCCAAGCAGTGCAGCCAGCGACCCATCAGCGGCTGACACCACCTCGGTCCCCAATTGCAATCGGCCTCCAACAGGGGTGCGTTTGATGATCTGAACGCGCTGACCAGCCACCGACAAGGACCAATCTTGCGTGCGCGCGGTGGGAAGGAAAGCTTTTAACGCCTCCATTCGATCCTCACTGCTCTGGCGCAGTTGATTCACGAGATAACGAACCAGAGGAATGTTGTTCAGCCCAACTTGAAGCATGGGCAAGACGTTGGAGGAGCGCACAGAACGAGGAAGATCCAGCAAGGACCCCTGCTTCAAAAACTTGCTGCTAAACCCGGCATAAGGCCCAAACAACAAGGAGCGCCGACCATCAATCCAGCGGGTGTCGAGATGGGGCACTGACATCGGCGGAGCCCCCACCTTGGCTTTGCCGTACACCTTGGCGAAGTGATGCTCCGATAGATCCGGGTCATTGCAGACCAGCCATTGACCACTCACAGGAAAGCCGGCGTAAGCAGCCGCTTCAGGAATCCCCGAACGCTGAAGGAGGGGTAGGGCACCGCCACCGGCTCCAAGGAACACAAACGGCGTCATCACGACGCGGCGTCCAGAGGGGCCGCGCAATTGCAGCTCCCACCCCTCTGCTTGGCGATTGAGATCAAAGACCGAAGTCCCGAACATCAGATCAAGGGCCCCCGACGCTTGCAAGGGAACAAACAAAGAACGAGACAAAGCCCCGAAATCCACGTCTGTGCCGCGTTCAATCCTGGTAGCGGCAACGGCCATTTGAGGATCACGCCCGGCCATCACGAGCGGAATCCACGACGCCAGCTCAGCCTCGTCGCGGCTCCAATTCATGGCAGCAAAAGCAGGCATTGACTTCAACTGCTCATAGCGCTGGCGCAGGTAGGCCACATCCCGCTCACCCCACACAAAACTGATGTGTGGCACGCGGTGGATGAAACAAGACGGATCTAATCGACCGCGCTCACACAGAGTCGACCAAAACTCGAGACTGCTTTCAAAACTTGCATTAATGGCCAGCGGCTTTTCAGTTGAAATCGTGCCGTCAGCCTGAAGAGGGGTGTAATTAAGCTCACAATTGGCGGCGTGGCCGGTGCCAGCATTATTGCCCGCAGCGCTGCTTTCTAAAGCTGGTGCCTCCAAACGCTCAACAACCAACAACCGCAACTCTGGGTCGAGTTCATGCAGGAGAGTTGCCAGGGTGGCACTCATGATCCCAGCACCCACGAGCACAACGTCGTAGCGGTCCAATGGGCGAACAGATCTGCTGTCGACAGGCTATGAGGCCGAACGACAATGAAATGCCTAAAATGAGTGAATTCGAAGATTGAGCGATGAGCACCGAGACCATGGCCCTCACCAACGAGAACGTGGAAAAGGTGCTTGATGAACTCCGTCCCTTCCTGATGGCCGATGGGGGCAACGTGGAAGTGGTAGAGATCGATGGACCGGTTGTGAAAGTTCGCCTCCAAGGCGCTTGCGGAAGCTGCCCCAGCAGCACGATGACTTTAAAAATGGGGATCGAACGCAAGATGCGTGAATCGATTCCCGAGGTGAGCGAAGTCGTTCAGGTTCTATGAATAGATAGTTGTTGGATAATAGATAAGCTTGATGAAGTCATCCAGGAACTAGACAGTTAATTGATGAACAACAAGTAAGATTAAATTAATCATAATTGGTAAATGGTCACCGAGGAACAACTATCGGCCCTCGATCTGACTCTTTGGCTTGGATCCACCGAACGTGCGGCTGATTTTGATTTTTCCAACCAAAGCACCATTTCCCGACGGAACCAAAAAGTCCTCAAACGATTCGGGATCGATCTGAAACGCAGCAATACTGAACTTTTGGTATCGGGTGAGCTCCTGCTTCTGGATCTGGAGCGGCAGGTTCACCAAATAGCCCGACTCAAACACGAGCGATGCCTTCGCCTTCAGGTTCCCTTCTGGCTTCAGCAAAGCCCTGGCCTCGTTCTTCCCAAGGGCTGGAAAATGAACTCACCGCGAGCAGACTTCAACTGCACAAATCCAGTCACGCTAGTCAGAGAACACGTTCTGGATGCCTGCCTGGCCACACCGACGCAGATACCTGACGATCGCGACGATCTGTTCATCCTTGAGCTTCACCAACGCCCGATTGACCTCACGCTGCTGCATCACACAAAAGAGAGCCAAGGCGACCTTGAAGATCGCTTCCGATGGAGCCTGGAGAACGGCAATCTGGAGTTGAAACTGATGCCCTTCCTGCCTACCAGTTGTTGCGAGCGCTCCCAACAGTGGTTTGATCAGTTGCTCATGATCAGCGATCCCAGCCGACAGGACAGCACTGATCTTTGGCCATTAAGGCATGCAGGGGAAAGCTTTTTCATCGCTTATCTCACACCGGAAATGCGAGCCGCTCAGCCTCTCGTCAACAAGGTGTATGAACACTTCGAGCCCTACACCTACACCGAATCCCTGATCGTTCTGGCGCAACACACCAATGAGCCTGCTGTCGTGGCTTTGATTGAGAGCCTGCAGCAGCAAATTGGCCACTGAGACCGCCCTATTCCGGTCAAAGACTTGACCGGTTTGCTCATGGACGAGGCATCAGGATCTACGGACAGCGCTATCGCACGCAAGATGCGCGAATCGAGCCCTGAGGTGAGCGCAGTTGCCCCGTTTCATTTCCCCCCAAGCTGACACGTTGTAAAAACAGTGTCTTCAACTCTGCAGAATCCATGGGTCGAGGCCGCAACCCTCTCTCTTGAGCCAGAGAGATCAGTCAAGACGATGCATTCGGATCTAATGAAGGGCAGGTCTTGGCACTGAAATCACAGGCATAGATCGTGGATTTCTGCCAACTGAGGGGAATCTCAAGAAGGTCTCGGGTTCCTGTGAGGCCTTGCGTCAAAAACAACAAAGCGGCAAGCACGTTGGCTGTGACATGCAAACGGCGAATGCGAATGTCACGCAGGATCTCGGCGCGAGCCCCCAGGGAAAACAACATCAAGCCCGTCACCCCAACGCCCGCCCAGTAATGGGACTGCCAAAACGCAGGCGTCAAGGGATTATCCGAAAGCCTCCAAACCTCCGGTTGGGCACCAAGCCCCAACACTCCGGCCCAAGTAATGAGTGAAAAAGCCAACCTCAATCCGGGCCTCTTGCAACGCCAAAGGGCGAGGAGGCTCACGACCGTTCCAGACAACACAAGCAACAGCTGGATTGCACGCGCAAGGCCTCCTTCGAACTGAGCCAGCGGGGCCTTCGTGCCAATCACAACCGTGAGTGCAATCAAAACCACCACCACCACCGCGCCTGCGAGCCAACGACCTAGATCGCTGTGATCACGCCCCACCGTGATGGGGAGCTTCTGGTTCTGGAGCCGACGTGCACGCGTCTGAACTGCCAAGCGAACCACCACTCCCATCAGTGGATAGACCAATACCACTGCAAGAAAAGGATGCAGGATCCACAACCAATCAACGGCGGCCATGCCCAAGTCAGCATCAAGTCAAAACGTAGCCATGATGAGAAAAATGAGGAGGCCATCCAAGATGCGATTCATAATTGTTGCCTTTTAGAGCCCAATCCTTCCCCCAAAAGGTTGAGAATGGATCAGCGTCTAGATCAAACAATTGGAATATCAGCAGTGCCGCATTAAACAATAGTCTCTAAAAAATTCCAAAAGTTAACGATCACGCGAGTGATAACAACTTCCAGAGTGTGCATAGACCACGAGATAAAACCATTTTGAGATCGAGGGCTTGAGCTCAAATTGGCTGAACCGGTTTGATCAAGAAGAAGATCGCAAGCATTGCAACTGTGACGGTAATTAGGATTACTCCTCTGATTCCGGATCACCGCTGACCAAGAACGGCTCGCTGGCCCCTGGCTCATCATTATCCAATACAAAGGCTCGGGTTATGTCATCGCTTTCAAAGGCCATGAGCCCCTGATCTGGGTCCACTGCAGTCATCTCGGGGTGGTCGTTAACGAGAAGCTTGTGGTTTTTCCACTTCTTCCAAAAGCCAAAAGCTTTTTCCGACAGGTGGACAATCAAGGCAAGATTCACCAACGCTAGGGCCAGAAACATCAATGCCTGCATACGGACCTATTTACCTTTCAACATTCTAGTAACGCCTCAGGCTCTTGCCTGTATCAATGACTGCGCTGATGCCTTCAGCCCAGATGGTCTGGAACCGTCCTCATGGCCCTAAGTCAACGTGGCCATCGCTACGGACGATGGACTGCTCGACAAGCCTGTGACCGAAGAGCCTTCCAATCGTCCTCACATCCACATCCTGCATTCTTTTTGCTGCGGAAGCCCTTGTCAGCATTTAACAGCTGTGATGCAGAGGCTTCTGGACGATTCGAATCGTTAAGGGGCTGATAGCGATGAGCCTGGACCATGAACTTGATTGCCGTCTCCAGCTCGTGGCTAACGAGTGCATGCATCACTAGCAACCTCAGCCGAGGCGATCGGTGCATGATTCAGAGCAGAAGGCTTTTGTCCAGAGCAGGTCAGACACCCCCCATTAATTCGATAAGGCGCCAGGTGCCCTCTCAGACATACCGTGCCACGAAAAAACAACACCTGCCCCAGCTCCCTGGCATGAGCATCAGTCAGGGGCAAAGTGAGCCATCCATCGGGAACAACGCCTTTCAGTAGAGATCGACGCTCCTGGGCATCGATTCGTCGTTGACGCTCTTCCCGATCATTTTTGGCGCAAACACCTTCAACCTGAAATTCTCGAGAACAATCCAAGCAGGCCGTCACTATTGGCTTTTTACGAGCTGCGTTGTGAGAGAGCTTGTCGCCTGGAACCTCACGATCCTGACCACAAGAGCATCGACACCACCAGTAAGCATTTCCGCTTTTGGTACGACGCTCCGAGGCACGAACAACCGTGAGCTTTCCGTACACCTCACCAACTCGGTTCCGGGGCTTGGATGGCATCAGGAATGAAAAGGAAGTGAGCTACTCAGTCATTTTGGCGTGACATTGTTCATTGAGTGATGCCTGGTTCCAGTAACACCAACCAAGAGCAAGCAGATGGTCGTCAAAGTTCAAACCAGTGAGTAACAGTCTGAACTGATGATGGATCACATTGCGATGAAAGAAACAAGACAATATCAACCAACTTTCTATTACTGCCATGGTGAAGTTGTGTCAAAGATTTGATGGAGCAGCGTTTTACAACCTGACCCTTTCCACTTTTTTTGCCAACGTAAGACTGACAATCACAAGGCACATCACGCTGCCGTTGATCGCTGACACGTGCCTTCACGATGTAACCAGGAACCTCTCGAAATACCACCTTGACCCACGCAAACAGCAACACCCTCCGCAATCTCTGTCCCGCACTTCAGAATAAGCATTATTTCAACTACGGCGGTCAAGGGCCGTTGCCAACGCCTTCGCTAGAGGCCATGACCACAAGTTGGCAGCGCATCCAAGAACTGGGACCGTTCACCACGGATGTATGGCCGTATATCAGTGCAGAAACAAACAAAACACGTGCGTCACTGAGTCGCATGTGTGGTGTGGCACCCCATCGCCTCGCACTCACCGAAAACGTCACCAGCGGGTGCGTTCTTCCCCTTTGGGGACTGCCCCTTAAAGCCGGTGATCGCCTGTTAATCGGTGATTGCGAGCACCCGGGAGTCGTCGCCGCTTGCCATGAACTTGCCAGACGGGAACAGCTGGAAGTCGACAACCTCCCTGTCCAACAATTCAGGCAAGGACGTGAGGCACAACACGAAACCGACGCAGGCGTCCTTCAAGCCTTAGAAGACTCTTTAAGGCCACGTACCAAAGTCGTGGTGCTGTCCCATCTGCTCTGGAACACTGGACAGCTAATGCCAATCCCTGAGGTAGCAGACCATCTTCGTCAGCATGCTCAGCAACCATTTCTACTCGTGGATGCAGCCCAAAGCATGGGGCAAATTCCTGTGGAAGCAGCTGCGCAGGCCGCTGATATTTATGCCTTTACTGGGCACAAATGGACCTGCGGACCCGAGGGATTAGGAGGCGTGGCCTTATCAGAAAGAATCCTCAATCAAGCCAGTCCAACGCTCATTGGCTGGCGCAGCCTGCGCGATGAAACGCGCGCCGACATCAATGATCCAGAACCGTTTCACCACGACAGCCGACGCTTTGAGATTGCAACGAGCTGCGTGCCACTGATGGCAGGGCTTCGTCAATCGTTGCGCTTGTTCGCCAACGAGGGCAATGAGCAAGAGCGTCTCCAAACCATCCAATCCCTAAGCGGCGAACTGTGGAGGCAACTCAAGGAGCTTTCAGGAGCCACTCCTTTGCTGAAGGGGGAACCGCCAGCAGGTTTGGTGAGCTTCCAACTCAACGATGCTTCAGGACGAAGTCCTGCTGAAGTCGTCAAAATCCTTGGGAGCAAAGGGATCTGGATCCGCAACCTAGAAGAGCCCATCTGCCTAAGAGCTTGTACGCACATCACCACCAAACCCAACGAAATCAGCCGACTCGTGGATGCTCTTGAACAACGAATGTCCACCGATCATTAAGCGCCCGGAGGGATCAAGACCCAAGCCGTCACAACAGCAACAGAACAAAACAACACCATTGAAAGAGGCCAAACCTCATCAAGAAGTTCCAGTCGTTTGGAGAGGTTATCGCGCGCCTCTCCAAGGGGCATGCTCTCCATATCGGCATAACGGCGTCCAATCCAAACCAACAAAACAAATGCAAACAATGTGATGACGTAAGCGATCACATAAACCAGATCGAGAAAGGTAAGGAAAGGAAGGTCAGGGAGTTCACCTCGATACACCTGCTGCAGGAACACCAATGTCAACAACACGGTGACAGGAATTCCTGCTCGAGCATCTTGCTCATCAGGGCGGATTTTGAAGACGAGAAGTACCATCACCATCACAACCAACAAAGGCAACATCAAGCGCCAAAAAGAGGACCAAGACGAAGTTCCGAAGGTGATGTCATAGACAATGAGACTGTAATCCCGATCCAACCCACCAAGACCAAAATTGGTTGCATAATTATGGCGATACTCAGCAATCGACCAACCGCGATTCAACCAACCAATAATTCCTGTTCCTGCATAAAGGCCCATCCCACTATTGCGAATATCAGGCTCAAAACGCAGCTTCGTATAGCCAAGCCCTCCCGCCACATCATCAGCTTCAATCGCGATCGGCAAACTAATGGTGAGGAACGGGAACTTCTTAAAGGTTGCGCGATCAATATAAAATCGACCAACATAAGTATAAAGCTGGTAATAGGTACCATCAGACAAGACTGCTGGCTTATCCTGCACAGGATTCAACACAGGTTCCGCATCAGACAACAACGCATTAAGCAATGAAATATGCTCTTGCAAATCTGTATCATTGGCCTCTAAGTAATCTTGAAGAGGCTGCTCCCAGCGCATCCACACGTAACCATTGGAGGAGAAGCTAGGAATACTTAGATCAAGATCGTAGGTACTATTTGAATACACTCCAATCTTCACATGGTATTTCGCATCATCGAGTGCTTCAATGTCAGCTTGAATTTCACTTCCGCTTAACGACTCTCCTCTCTGTGAACTCCAACCGTCACGAGGAAGGCGATCCACGGATGTGGTTAATGCCCGAGAAGCTGAAGAAAGTCGCAGGGAATCACGGCCTGGCACTTGATCAACATTTAGACTAGTTACTCCAATAATGGAAAGCAAGGCTGCCAGAACCACTGACGCGATCGCCAAGATGTTCCACTTTCTCCGTCTTCGAACCTTCGTCATGAAAAAAAGAGCAGCAAATCACAAAAGCGTTTTACCAGTTAAGCGGATAGCAACAATTCTTCGTCGAAGTACCCTCATAACGTTAGGACTTAGTCTATCGATAGCTGCCACATCAGCCCAACAAAAAGACACTCAAATCACCTCTGATAGCAAGAATACGATCCTCCTAGGCCAATCCTTACCACTGAGCGGACCTTCGGCTCAAATAGGAAAAAAATATCAGGCCGGCGCCCAAGCATGGTTTAACGAGGTGAATCGACAGGGAGGAATCAACGGGAAAAAAATACGTTTGATCAGCCTTGATGACCAGTATGAGCCTGAACTGACCATCAGCAATACCAAAACACTGCTCGAAAAACCGAACCTTCTTGCTCTCTTTGGCTATGTAGGCACACCCACAACGAAAGAAATACTTCCATTCATTGAAGAAAGGAAAGTTCCCCTCATCGCCCCCCTGACAGGTGCCTCAATCCTGCGCGATGAAAAATTAAAAATGGTAGTGAACTTAAGAGCCAGCTATCAGATGGAAATAGACAAAATTGTTGATAGCCTTGTTCGTAACGCACGACAAAAAATAGCAATCATTTATCAGGATGATGCCTTTGGGAAAGATGGCCTGAAATCTGCAGAATCGGCCTTGAAAAAGCATGGTCTGAAGCCAGTTGCGATCGCAACCGTTCAAAGAAACTCTGCCAAAATCCAATCAGCACTTCAAGTGTTGTTATCCAGCGAACCAAACGCCATTATCATCATCTCAACGTACGTCAGCTCGGCAGCGTTAAGCAGGGAGTTACTCAAAAGGGATGTCAAAGCTCAGATCATGAATGTGTCTTTTGTTGGCACCAGAGCCCTGGAAAAATCATTACCTGTAGGGCTTGCCAATGGCATTGGGGTGAGCCAAGTGGTTCCCTTTCCCTGGGACCGATGGATTCCAGTGGTCGCAGACTATCAACGGCTCATGCGCGTGAATAATTCTTCAGCCCGATTTGGTTTCACAAGCTTGGAAGGATTTATGGCTGCTCGATTAATCACCGAAGGAATCAGGAAGGTTCAAGGGCCACTAACAAAAGAAAGCCTCGTCAAAAGCCTAAAGTCGATCAAAAAAGTAGACTTAGGAGGATTTCAGTTAGACTTATCCAGCAACAATAAGCAGGCAAGCGACTACGTTGAGCTCACATTTTTTGGAGCACAGCAATGGGAGCCATAAATTTAATCCCAACAAGAACCTTAACCCAATTCTTCCAAGCGATACATGCACTCAAACGCTAATCAAACCGACGATCCCATACCTAAAAACCTCACGTCCTCCTTCATACACTCCGGGCGTTGGAAAGCAATTCCAGCCCTCACCTTGCTTGGGCTGACACAGTTGGCCTCCATGCAGGAATGGCCCACTCTCATTTGTTTCATTGTTTCCGCAACAGGCATCATTCCAATTGCGCTGCTACTAAGTGATGCAACTGAAGAAATTGCAGAGCATAGTGGGCCAACAATAGGAGCAATCTGCACTGCCGTTTTTGGGAATTTTGCGGAATTCATTATTGCCCTATCGGCCCTAAGACTTGGCCTGATTGATGTTGTCAAAGCAAGTATCACAGGAGCAATTCTTTCGGACCTTCTACTTGTTACAGGAGTGGCAATGCTTGTTGGAGGATTGAAATATAGCGAACAAAGTTTTCAGGAAACAATGGTTCGCACCAACGGTGCGGCCATGACATTAGCGGTCATGGCGATGGCCCTACCTGCGTCCCTCATCAGCACATCAGGGATTGACGATCCCATTGCAATTCACGGTTTATCAATGACCGTTGCAGTGATTCTCATCGTTATTTACTTCTTAACATTAATCTTTTCTCTCGCAACACACAGCCATCTCTTTGATCCCCAACACATTCAAAATGATGAACCCGAGTCTTCGCAAGAAGCAGAAAAAAGCATAAATCTACTGCCCTGGATCCTCCAGTTAATTCTTTGCACATCACTTCTCGCTTATCAGTCCGAAAGTTTTGTTCATTTTTTAGAGCCTGCAACAGAACAATTAGGCTTCAGCGCATTGTTTACCGGAATCATCATCATTCCAATCATTGGAGGCTTCTCCGAGTATGTTCCCGCCGTGAAAGGAGCCTGGAAAGATCAAATGGATCTTCCTATTTCGCTGGCAATGGGTTCCAGCTTGCTCGTTGCCCTACTCATCGCCCCAGCACTGATTATTATCGGAGCTCTTATCGGCCAGCCGATGAATCTTGACTTCACAGCATTTGAAGTCATCGCACTTATATTCAGTGTTTTAATTGTGAATCTCGTCAATATGGATGCCAAATCCAATTGGCTTGAAGGAGTTCTCCTTTTGGGAATGTTCGCAATTTTTGGAGCAGCTTTTTACTACTATCCAAGTTAAGTCCTAAAAAGCCAGCTTCTGTTGCAGGGCTTTTAGAGCTTGTTCGCGGTCATCGAAATGAACTTTTTGAGTCCCCAGAATTTGATAATCTTCATGTCCCTTACCGGCGATGAGAACAAGATCTTGAGCTTCTGCATGCTTAATCGCACCAGCAATGGCTTCAGCACGATCGAGCATCACCGTTAACGCAGTGTCGCTAGGAATTCCCTCAACAACATCATTCAGGATTTGTTGGGGATCTTCTGTGCGTGGATTATCAGAGGTCACCACCACAGCATCAGCAAGCTCTGCAGCGATCGCAGCCATCTGAGGACGCTTGCCGCGATCTCTATCACCACCACAGCCAAACACACAAATCAGCTTGCCGTCTGCAAAGGGCCGACAGGCG
This sequence comes from Synechococcus sp. Cu2B8-bc1011, assembly GCF_047302735.1. Classification (NCBI taxonomy): domain Bacteria; kingdom Bacillati; phylum Cyanobacteriota; class Cyanophyceae; order Synechococcales; family Synechococcaceae; genus Synechococcus; species Synechococcus sp. Cu2B8-bc1011. The sequence goes on along the minus strand of NZ_CP138915.1, from coordinate 1,153,833 downwards.
TTGAGGGCGCTGCTTAAGCCATCTGGAGTGTGGGCATAATCCACCAAGACAGTAGGCAGCTCTCCCCCCTTTCCGTCCACAACCACCCGTTCCATCCGACCAGGAACGCCCTTGAATGTACTGATGGCTTCAAGAAGCGCCTCCAAAGGGAGCCCCTGCTGAAGCAAGACTCCAACCGCCTGCAACAGGTTCATCACATTGAAGCGACCGAGCAGAGGCGATTGGAAGGAGCCCTCACCCAAAGGACTCAACAGGCGGCCTTCGACACCAGAAGAGCCCATCACCAAATCAGACATGGTCAGTTCTGCATGCGCTGAACCCTCAGCTAACGAACTCCGCCAACAGCGATCGCCCAAACGCTCCGCTAATTGTTTCCCCCAAGGGTCATCGATATTGACCACAACCTGAGCCCCCTGACCAGCCATGAGAGGTGGTGCAAACAGCCGAGCTTTGGCTTCGAAATAAGACGCCATCGTCTCGTGGTAATCGAGATGGTCCTGCGTGAGATTGGTAAACACCGCGCCGGAAAAACGGCATCCAGCCACCCGATGCTGATCAAGTGCATGGGAGCTCACCTCCATGGCCGTTAACTGAGCTCCAGCGGCATAGGCCTCAGCGAGTTGCGCTTGCAGCAGATCCGCGACGGCTGTGGTGTGTGTCGCCGTCACACTGTGACCAGGCCAGCGATTGAGAAGGGTTCCAAATAGAGCAGAGGGGCGTCCACAGGCCGAACTCAAATGTTCAATCAGATGGGTGGTGGTGGTTTTGCCATTGGTGCCCGTGACCCCAATCAAACCAATGCGCTCACTGGGGTGCTTCCAAAAAGCTGCCGTCAGCTCACCGGCCCAACGAGCAACCGGATCAGGCACCACCACCACCGCATCGCTTGGCTCAGGGGGCAGAGTTGCTGCTGCCGCAGAGCCAATCAGGACCGCGGAAGCCCCATCAGCAAGGGCCTTGGGCCAAAAGCTGCCGCCATCCACACGCCCGCCAGGAAGGCCGATAAACACACTCCCAGGCCCCACGCAACGGGAATCACAGGTGATCGATTCGATCACTGCATCGGACAACCCCTGGGGCACAGGCAAACCCACCGAATGAAGCAAGGCGTGGAGTGTCTGGGTCATCGCTGGGTCACCACAGATGGGTTTTCTAATCCGAACCTGCCGCAGGGGCGCAAACCCGCTGCAACCAAGTGCGCAATCCATCCCCACTCAGTCTGGGAGACACGCGCGGAAGTTCCGTATCTCCTAGGACTAAAACGGGAACTTCCAGGTCAAAGCGGGCTCGCAATGACGCTGCACAGTCGGGAGCGTCAATATCCACCACAACGAGTGTGAGGGGATGAATGTCATCTTCAAGGTTGAGATCTCGCAAACGCTGTTCGAGCCCCTCACAGAGACAACAACCAGCCCTGCTATAGAGCAATAATCGCCGTGAATCAATCGGGGACGGGGTCACAGCCGCAGGGGGTAAAGGGATGGCAGCGCAGCAAACGACGCAGGGTTAACCAACCACCACGCCAAGGGCCATGGCGCTGAATCGCCTCGATCCCGTAAGCACTACAGGTTGGGGTAAACCGACAGCGAGGGCCGATCAAGGGTGAAATCCAAGTGCGATAGATGCCGATCAAGCCGAGCATCAACCGGCTGACCCATGTCTCGATCACGGCCAACAGACCAAATGGATGGTTTCATCTTAACGAAGTGTGCTTAAACGCAAAATATTTTGATCACCAATCAGGGATTATCGTTTCAACATCCTGTAGTGCTTTTTATACGTGGCACGAAGAAAGCAGATTGGTGCATTTTTTGCAGCATTACTAGCCTTCTGCCTATGGATAGGAGGCCATTATTCGCCCTCAAGCGCAGTTGAATATATCCCTGGACAAGCGAACAGAATCAAAGATTTATCTCAGCTCAATATTTCCGAATACGGGTGCCCAGAGAAAGAGCTGTTACCCACTCATCCATTGGCACCGCCGCAACCAATCTCAAAGCTCAAACCCATTCCTGTGGGAGTCAGCATCCACATCAATGAATTGCCTTCAATCTCCGATACACACAATAAATTTCAGCTTGATGGATTACTGACTTCCACATGGTGCGATCCACGCATCATCAGCGATCTCCCAGAAAATGAAGACAAACTCGTTCTGTTCAACTCCGCTGCAGAAGACTGGATGGGATCCCATTGGGTTCCTCAACTTGAATTTACAAATCGCGTCAGCGAAGCCTTTTACCAAACTCAAACCATCACACTGCATCGCAGTGGAGCAGTGGAAAGGAAAGCGCGTTTTGAGGAAGGGCTTGGCTCAGAATTTAGACTCGAAAAATTCCCTTTTGACCAGCAACTCCTGCACTTATATGTACAATCCTTTAGCTGGGACAAGACTGTTCTCAAGCTAGTCGAACTTGGAGATGTCGTAAGCCTAAGCAAAAACTCCAAGCTTCCAGAATGGAAAATCAAAAATTTAGGGTATGTGATTCGCAACCATGACGACCCCGAGCAAGGAAGCAATGAATTCTCAAGATTATCAGCGACGATAACAATCTCAAGGCGGTCAGGCCACTTTATTTACAAGATATTCCTGCCCTTAGGGATTCTCACCTTCACAAGTATCTTTTTCCTGGCCATCCCCTTAGAGGCATTTGCGGACAGATTGGCATTTATTTCCGGACTGCTATTTACAACTCTTGCTTACCAAATCATTATTACCAGTTCAGTACCAAGAGTCCCCTATCTAACCCTAGGCGATACTTATACAATCTTCCTATTCGTGTTTATGGTTTCAGAAGTCTTCATCGCTTATTACATCTCACAAACAATTGCGAAAGAAGGCGCAGAACGCGTTCCAACACTCGAAAGAATCATGGAAATCTTCCTTCCAGCGACCTTCTTAGCCTCTCAAGGGCTTTTTGCTTGGATTGCCCTCAGTTAAAAAAGGCCAGAAGGCAATTGATCCATTACAAAGAATCTTGAGGCTCACTTCAAGGAATCACGAAGGCTAGAAATCCATCGAGACAACACACCAAACTCATCTTGACGTTGACGCAGATGCTTTGAATCGTCATCGGCCTCGCAAGACTGATCACTCACAAGTCGCAAGACTTGTCTTAGTGGACGAGCGATAAGAGCTTCAAAGAAGCGTTTACCCACCACAACCACAGCCAAAGACATCAGTCCAACAGCCAAGACAAGCAGAAGGACAAAACGCGCTGGAGACGGCAAACCAGAGTCAATCGGAAGTGATACGATCTGAGCACCAACAACATCACCCAGCTTCCATCCAAATCCATTCTTATCTCCATAGGCAATTAGTTGGCTTTTAGGAGCCCTATCGGGTGTTGAGTGACAGGCCAAACAACTTTCTTTCGAGAGCCGAATGGGCTTCGCGAGAAAATATTGATTATGATCACTATTATCATTTAGAACACCGCTAATCTCCCTTAAACGAGGGTTGTCTTCAAACCGAGCAATAATTTCCGCTTCAGTAGCACTCGCTCGATCCGAGGGACTTGTTGGATTGAGTGCAGCTTCTCGATATTGGAAATCAGAATACGCATGATTCAATCTTAGATACTCGAACACCTTTGTGGCAGAATAACTTGGAACAGCTTCAGGCATAAATGCCGCATCAGAAGAGTCATTGATAGGAGCAATCAATGGATTAATTTTCCTAGATGTATATTCACGCACAGCCAACATCACGTCCATCACCTGCGAGGCCTGAAAGCGAACATAGGTTCTCGTAACCAAGGTATACCCCGAGACAATTAAAATAATTGCTAAAATAAAAGCAACAAACTGCAGCCCAACAAAACGGAGAAGAAAACCAGTAAGAACTGACGAGGATTGGTTAGTTTTCACAAGGAAAAATATTCATTCATTGAACCCAAAATGTGTATGGGCTCCTGAGAGAAACGCCTTTTCGAGGCAAGGCAAGCCTAGGAGTATATTAAGTGGTTCTTGTCGAACGTCTCGCACCGTCTGCATTCGGTGATCACAGGCAGAGTCGACACGAACAACCCACTACCGATCTCAATCGACCTATGTCCAGATACCGCGGCCCTCGCCTGAGGATCACGCGGCGCTTGGGAGACCTACCCGGTCTCACCCGGAAGGCCGCAAAACGGTCCTATCCACCCGGTCAGCACGGCCAAGCCCGTCGCAAGCGCTCCGAATACGCGATCCGCTTAGAAGAAAAGCAAAAGCTTCGCTTCAACTACGGCGTGTCTGAACGCCAACTCGTGCGCTACGTGAAGAAAGCGCGTGCTCAGGAGGGTTCAACAGGAACCAACCTGCTCAAATTGCTCGAGAATCGTCTCGACAATGTTTGCTTCCGCATTGGATTTGGTCCAACCGTGCCCGGCGCCCGCCAGCTGGTAAACCATGGCCACGTCACCGTGAATGGACGGGTCACCGACATCGCCAGTTATCAGTGCAAGGCCGGTGATGTGATCGCTATTCGCGAACGCAAGTGCAGCAAACTGCTTGCCGAAGCGAATCTTCAATTCCCAGGACTGGCCAACGTGCCTCCTCACCTTGAGCTCGACAAACCCAAGCTCAGCGCCAAAGTGATTGGCCGCGCTGAACGCGAATGGGTAGCCCTTGAGATCAACGAACTCCTGGTTGTGGAGTACTACTCAAGAAAGGTCTGATGTTCAATCCCGGATTTCGATCTGGGACTGTTCTCATTCCATTTCAATTCCTGTTGGCCTTGGACACGAAGCCAGCAGGTTTTTTTTGCCAACACTTGCAGTCAAGGACCATCAGATCGTTGAAGCATGAACGCTATACCAAGCGATGATTAGGCTTCTTCAGCAAGGCAAAGACGAAAGAAAAGGTTCTAAGAATCCCCGAATCCATTCGGTTTTTTCGAAGATTTCTTGTTCTTGGACTTTTTCATAGCAGCAGGAGGCTTTTCGGGGGGTTCATTATCCTTAAAAAAGACTCCGTCCAGCCATACAGTGATGATATAAACAACAATTAAAACCGGAATCAACACAGCCCATTGATTTGGAAATTCATAAGGAATCTGCTGAATGCCAAAAATCGCCAAATAACCGGTGATTAAAGTAAATATAAAACGGCGGATACTAGCTTGATTCAAAAGAAAATCTCAACACAATCACACTATAACGCTCCCCAACAAGACCTTCAACAATCTCAATTATTCTTGCCACAACATTGTTCTTTCATCCGTCATGGATGCTTTGACTGCGAGACACTTTTGCTCACACAACCCTGACTGTCAGTAGAGATCGAGCATTCTGGATCCTTATCGCCATATTGACTAGGCTCTCGCATAGCCCAGTACTCGTCGACAACACCAAGCAAATAAACCACGGCTTTTTTGAGTGATTTCCTCAGACCCATGGAATTTAGCCTTTTCAAGTACTGTGGCAAAAAATTGCTGGTCGTGCAATCAATAACACACAACCCTTTGCACAGAACAACGAGGTAGAACCCACGAACGGAGCAATAGATTGGGTTCACTCATCAGATCATCAAGCCCATAGACCAATGGAGGTCGTTTAAAGACGAAAGAATCAATATTTAAACTCCATAGAGCGATGACTATAATCAGCACCTATCAGCAAATCATTGCAACAACAGAATGATTCAATCCAGGCCAGTCCTAACAGCTGCTCTCTTTGATCAAGCGTTATCTAATGCCTCACTAACCACCGAGGAAGAAGCTTTCATCGAATTCGTGAGATATACAGGAGTAATAGACGAATTGACGCTAAGGAAAGGCTTATCCCTACCCGCTAAACCCCCGGCCCTCTGCAGACTTTCAGACATCTGCGAGAAGATTGGAGCCGTCATTCCTGATCATTTCAATGCTGTAATGAGATGGTCAGCAGAACAAAGTCAAGACAAAATTGCCTGGAAGGGAAACTTGATTTGCAATATCGCCTTTAACAGTGATGGCATCGAACTTTCACCCAATGCCGGCACAACCTTGTACTACACCTATGTTGTGCATCAAGAACTATTCATCGGATTGGGCTTTTAGGCAGTCATCACACAAACCTGATTTATGGCTCAACATCTTGCCCCCAAACAGGTGGAACCTGCGTCCAACCGATTTCAATCAATCGATTCCATTGCGTCTCTGCATCCTTTCGTGGCAGATGTTTTCTGCTCTTCAACAAGGCGGACTGTCCGTTTGGCATCCCCCTTCCATAATCCACAAAAACACGAGGATCATTCGCATCAGATTGCTCATCTCGATGAAAGCGCATTGCCCAATAACCCCAGCCATCAATCAACCACCCGTCCGCACAAACATCGGCAAAGCAACCAAGACACATTGACAACAGAATAGACGACTTTAGATAATCACCCTCTTCCTAGCAACGCCTCGTGACGAGTTATACAGACAGACAATATTTGCAGTCAGCTAGTATTAAATGAACGTGCTCATGCCTCATCCGCAAGAACGCTTAACGGGATTAGAGCTGATGATAATACCCATGCGTTGATGGTCAATCTCGTGCAAGCGAATGAGCTTACAAGCAGGAAGATTTACAAGATCTTCAAGAGCAACAACTTCAATTGTCAACTCAATATCTTTAAAGCAAGCCCGCCAGAGTTAGCCACAGTTTGGATACATAACGGCGGAATGTGGTGGATGATCGAAGGAGTGTGGAGAAACCAAAATCACGAAAGCGACCAAGACGAATACGAAATTGACATTCAATTTAAAGCGCAAATCTTGTTCGAAGATCGAAACAGCTGCAAGCTTGTTATCAATAGAATCAGCAAGCTTTTACTCGGAGCAAAAACGTATTTATGCGGAAGCAAAGATTTTTCCAGACCAGTCCCTTTGCTCATCATTCATACCATTCCATTGATTTCGGACGACGAGATCGAAGAGCAACTCATCATGAATCAATTTTACCAGTTTAAATCCGCTGTATGCCACTCAATCGGATGCGAAGCCAAGCAAGAAACTTGACCCCCCCCGCATAAATCCAAGGCATCAGGAGGATCGTCTTCCATTTAGCGAATCAGAGTTGCCTTGAAAAAGCCAAGACCCAACCCCATACCCTTGGGCTTATCTTCCAAAAACGTGATCGCCAATTCAAAATCCATCAAACCCTTCTCTTCAATAAAATCTCGTGAAAGCTGGCCACGTCGTTGATCAAGGTAACGCCCATGGATCTCTTCTTTATTCTTACTTAAAAACCCAACAATCTCTTGGAGAACATGATCTCTCCATTCATCCTTATCGCTTTGCAGAACCTGGCTTTCCTTCATGACAGATCACAAAATCGTCTAAACGCTAAGACGACGTAAGCCACATTGCACGACCGAGGCTCCGCATTTTTCAAAGACAAACTCGAGTCAGCGGCGTTCCCGCAAAGCTGGGGCTGATCACTCCTCAGGGAAGCGATCAATCACGCAGAGATCTGCAGCGAAGTCAGCAAGAAACACACCGATCACTGACATCTTCAAAACCAAAACAACCATTGCGAGCCCTGAACCCTGCGAATCCTCACCTAGAAAGCCAACAAACACGCTTAACAACAGACCGTTTAATAGCCTTCAGGTAGATCGCATCAACGCCTTGCAGCGTCCTGTCCCAGAACCGGCGACAGCCACCCGGGCCATTCACCACGGCGAAAGCTTCGCCAGCGAAACCGGCACGGTGATGCCACCCATCTACGCCACATCCACCTTTGAGCATGGCAACCCAGGCGGATTCGATTACACCCGCTCGGGCAACCCCAATTTCCGCATCCTTGAAGGCGTTCTGGCCTCTGTTGAGGCATGCACCCACGCCACGGTGTTTGGTTCGGGAGTCAGCGCGATTACCGCAATTGTCTCCACCCTGAGCCAGGGAGATCTGGTGCTCTGCGAAGAAAACCTCTACGGCTGCACCGTGCGCTTGTTCGAGCAGGTGTTTGCCAAGTTCGGGTTGCGCACCGAATGGGTTGATTTCACCAATCCCAGTTCTGTGGCCCGCATCGAGGAACAGCGGCCAGCGATGGTCTGGCTGGAGAGTCCCACCAACCCACTGCTCAAGGTGATTGACCTCGATGCAGTCTGCAGCGCGGCCCGCTCCGCAGGCGTGCCCGTTGTGGTCGACAACACATTCGCCACCGCTTTGGTGCAACGTCCTTTGGCACTCGGCGCCACCCTCTCACTCACCAGCACCACGAAATACATCAACGGGCATTCGGATGCCCTCGGTGGTGTGGTTTGCACCGATCAGCCCAGCTGGCATCAAAAGATGGTGTTTGCCCAAAAAGCATTGGGGCTGATGCCCTCACCCTTCGACTGTTGGCTGATCACCAGGGGCATCAAAACGCTGCCCCTGCGCCTGAACCAACAGATGGCGAATGCGGCTGCGGTGGCGGATCACTTGGCATCCCATTCCGCTGTGTCTTGGGTGCGCTATCCCGGACGAAACGATCACCCTCAGAGGGCTGTGGCCTTGCGCCAAATGAACGGAGGTGGAGCAATCGTGACGATTGGATTAAATGCGAGTCGTGAACAGGCCTATGCCGTGTGCAAAGCCCTGCGTTGGTTCACGATGGCCGAAAGCCTTGGCGGAGTTGAGAGCTTGATCTGCCATCCAGCCACCATGACCCACGCCGCCGTTTCTTCCGAGATCAAAGCAGCCCTAGGCATCAGCGACGGGCTGATTCGGCTATCCCTTGGCTGCGAAGACATCCGTGACCTGTTGATCGATCTTGATCACGCGCTCACCCTGCTCCCGTGAGTTCCCGCGACCTCCTGCGCAACCCATGCTGGCAAGGCGAGGACCTTGGCCATCCCTTGCCGGACAGCACCCATGCCGTGTCCGTTGCCCTACCGCGCTGGCGCGATGTCATCGCCTACGAAGACAACGATCCGCAGTGCCGGTCGCAATTGCGAGCGTTGTATCCACGCTTTGCTCTCCATCCTTTAGTTGCAGAGGTTGCTCAACAAGCATTAGCGATGCTCCCCACTGGGATGAACTCCCCGGGATCCAGTGCTTGGCCCTACCCCAACGGGGCTGCCGCCCAGCTCGCCCAACAGCATTGCCGTCGGCAGGCTCCGAGTGCTTCCACCCAAATCGTGGATCAGCTCGGACTCGCCGTCTTGATTGCTAACGCCGAAGCGAGCCCCCATGCCAAAGCTTTCTGGCAACACGCTGGTTTAGGCGCCTCATCGCGACGGGCCGCGATCAGTTTGAACAAGGAGGCAGCACCAGCGGCGGGGGCCGCTCATCGGGCCAAGACCCTCGTGATCGAGCGACTAGCCGCCATCTATGGATGTGACACCCAGCAGTTCAGCCTGCACCCCTCCGGGATGGCGGCTCTACACACGGCTCTGCAATGGCTCACAACCATGCGGCAAGGGCGCCCCACCCTGCAAATCGGCTTCCCCTACGTCGATGTGCTGAAGCTGCCTCAGGTGGTGTTTGCCGGAAGCGAACTACTGCTCGACAGCAGCAGCGCAGCCATGGAAGCCGCTCTTGATCGCATCGATCCAGCAGCGGTGATTGTGGAACTACCCAGCAATCCCCTTCTGCAATGCGTGGACCTCCCAACTCTCGCCCGTTTGGCTCACGCCCGAGGGATTCCAGTGATCGCAGACGACACGATCGGATCTTGCTTGAACATCGATCCCCTGCCTTATGCAGACCTGATCTTCAGTTCACTCACCAAAAGTTTTGGCGGTCGGGGGGATGTGTTGGCCGGAGCACTGGTTGTGAGCCCGCACTCCCGCTGGGAGCAAACCTTTCAGAATCAACACTCACCCGCAGGGTTCACCGGCCTTGACGATGGCGATGCAATCGCCCTGGAACAAGGAAGCCGCGATGTCCAGGCACGCGTTCCTCAACTGAATCGCCATGCCCAAGCCCTAGCCAAAAAGCTCAGCAGTCACCCGGCGGTGGCGCGTGTGTATTACCCCGATCAATGCCCCAATTTCCGCAGCCTCATGCGCCCCGGCGCCGGACATGGCTGCCTGCTCTCTTTCGAGCTCAAGGGCGGTAGCGATCAAGCCCGAGTTGTTTACGACGGGTTGTCGGTCTGCAAAGGGCCAAGCCTGGGCACACCGTTCAGCTTGGTGTGTCCCTATGTGCTTTTGGCTCACTACGACGAACTGGCCTGGGCCCAGGCTTGCGGCGTTCCCTCTCACCTCCTACGTGTCTCGGTCGGGCTCGAACAACCCGAGGAGCTTTGGCAACGGTTTGAGCGCGCCCTCTCTGCGTCGAGCCCCTAAAAGCGAAAACGCAAACTCGCTACAGCGGCTTGAGTTTGAAGATCAATCTCTGTACCTGCAATCGCGAGCTTGGATCGGCCTGCAGGCCGAACAAGTTTGGCGGATCCTGCATTGGTTTTCACCGTTCCAAGATCGGTCCAGCGATAGGCCAGGTCAAGGTCAAGCCTCTCGCTGAGAGGGATGCTCACACCAGCCGTGAGCAAATAGGCGAATGACGTAGATCTCCCTCCAGAGGTCACCGTGACGGCATCACTGGAAATCGCTGGGAATCGATAGGTGACATCAGAAAGAGACGTCCGAGCAGCACCAAGACCAGCACCGATAAAAGGACGGACCGTTGCCAGGGAAGGTCCATCCACGTACAGCACTCCAAATCCAGCTAACCCATTCCCAGACGCACTAACAGGCTGATTCGAGCCTGCTCCGAGGAAATTACTTTGCGCGGATACGTTGAGCTGGGGCGACCAGTTGAGTAAGGCCTCCGTCCGCAGCCATGACGTCCAGCGATACCCGATCGCCGCATCCACCACGGGGGCCTGATCAAAACCGCCATAGGCACCAAGGCTTCGTCCGTCATCGCCTGGCCCACATCCAAACAACGCTGGCGGTGAGGTACTTGAACACCTTTGATCCTTTAGCGCACTCGTCTCCGGCCATTGCACGCCTGCACCCAAGCGGAGGTAAGGGCCACGCGCCTGCTCTTCAGACTCTGCCAAAACAGCAGCAGGCGAGACAGCGACCGATGAGAGAGCGACCGAGGCGAAGGCCAAAAAGGACGCGTAGCAAGTGTTCATTGGAAGCCAAAAAATGATCGGGTCGGCATAGTCAAAACCACATCAACAAACATCGAAGTCTTAATAAGGCCTGAAGCTGGAATGAAGTGCCAATCCTGGCAATTAAATTTCTAGAAAATAATTCCAGCCTCATGTCCCGCGTCTACGCCGATAACAGCCAAGCCATCGGCAACACCCCGCTCGTTCGCCTTAACCACGTCACCAAGGGTTGCAAGGCCACCGTTTTGGCCAAAATCGAAGGCCGAAACCCCGCCTACAGCGTGAAGTGCAGAATCGGCGCCAACATGATTTGGGACGCTGAAAAGCGTGGCGTTCTCTCCGCAGGGAAAACCATCGTGGAGCCCACCTCAGGCAATACAGGCATTGCCCTGGCCTTCACTGCCGCGGCTCGTGGTTACAAGCTGATCCTCACGATGCCGGAATCGATGTCGATCGAACGTCGACGGGTGATGGCCGTGCTTGGCGCTGAACTGATCCTGACGGAAGCCGCCAAGGGCATGCCTGGTGCCATCGCTAAGGCCAAGGAGATTGCAGATAGTGATTCGTCCAAGTACTTCATGCCTGGACAGTTCGACAATCCCGCCAATCCAGAGATCCACGAAAAAACCACAGGCCCTGAGATCTGGGATGACTGCGATGGGGCGATCGATGTGCTCGTAGCCGGCGTTGGAACCGGTGGCACCATTACCGGGGTCTCGCGTTACATCAAGCAGGACAAAGGCAAGGCCATCACCTCGGTCGCCGTTGAGCCAAGCCACAGCCCTGTGATCACCCAAACAATGAATGGTGAAGCACTCAAGCCCGGCCCACACAAAATTCAAGGCATCGGTGCTGGCTTCATTCCTAACAACCTCGATCTCTCTGTGGTCGATCGCGTTGAGCAGGTCACCAATGAGGAGTCCATCGAAATGGCCCTGCGCCTGGCCCAGGAAGAAGGCCTCTTAGTAGGAATTTCCTGCGGCGCAGCAACCGCAGCAGCGATTCGCCTTGCCCAACAGGATGAATTTGCTGGCAAAACAATCGTGGTCGTTCTGCCTGACCTCGCTGAGCGTTATTTGTCTTCCGTGATGTTTGCGGACGTGCCCACCGGAATCATCGAAGAGCCAGTAAAAGCATAATAATAAGATCAATCAAGATTCAGGATACAACTAGGCTCTGATTGAATTCTCAGAGCCTGTTAACAACATTCATCAACTCATTCGAACATATTCAAGCGACATAAAGCGATCATCAGAACGATCCAACGTCGAGAAGAATTAATTCTCAAATCCAATACACCATGGATTTCAATCAATAACTAAAAACTGTATATCCCCAGTCAGACAGCGAGAAGTAATTGAGCTGTTGAACCTTGACAGTTTCCTCCGCTTTACGTGCCCTTACCCCAATAGAGAAGGGGCTATCAGGATCCTGAATTAAAAAGTTTCCGTCAGGATCAAGCTCCGAGATCGGCAAAACATTCACACGAGAAAACGATTCCGCTCCATTGCTTTCAGAGATTGCCGTAGTTGCGGTGGAATTACCAACCCCTTTTCCATAGGATCGGGAAAATGTCCATCCAGTAACTTGCGGGACCCTTTGCGTCGATCCAGGAAGAGAAGCAAAAGAAAAAACCAGTGATATTACAGCAAAAGAGCAAAAACAGACAGATGAAAACTTAGACAAATGAATCTCCCGGGAAGACACTAATCAGCCCCCCTCAAGTGATTAATGGTCAAAAAAAACAAAGACATCTATGACAAAGAATCATACAGTTACTTTAGCCAATACCCACGTTGCCCGCACAACCACAAAGGACACATCGAATCAAAACAAGGCGCCATCGGGTCTTGGACACATTGAAGATCAAGTCGCAAAACATCTGGATTACAAGAGCGCAGCAACGATCAGAGCCACAAAAACAAACGAGACATTTTCAGAAGAAAAAATAGTATCCTCTTCTGCAGACAAAAGCCATCAAGATTATCAAAAAACGGAGGGCGAGCTCAACGTAGGCGTTATCAAATTTTCTGGTATTTCAATCGATGGTTCAGCAATCGAGGGAGCTTCAATCAATGGAGAAGATTGTGGCTCAGGTTGAGCACAAGAGGAAGTTCCTCCACCATCAAAAGTACATTGAGTAGTTTGCACATTAGCGCTGTTTTGATTAGTACAAGAAGTAGTGCCAGAGTTATTAACACAAACAAAACTTTGCCCCGAGGAGGCTTTACAACTCAGCGAGCCCCCTACATTCGCAACGCAAGTTAGGTCCTGATCTCCCTCCCATCCAACGCATGTAGTCGTTTGATCGCCATTCGAAGTACAGTAAACATCAAAACTATTCGATTTAACAGGATTCTGAGAAGCGATTATCGCCAAAAAGAGAAAAGCAAAAGGCTTCGCAACCGACTTCACCAAGAAAGTATATTGAGCCATAATCATTTAAAGTTCAAAAAGGAGGTGATTGACAATCATTAAGGCGATTGTGACGCACGCGCCCTCGGATAATTAAAATTTGGATTAACACCTGAACAGATTTGAGCAAATTGACCAGAAAGTGTTGCAAACTTCAGAAGCTCAACACACTTCAGAGCAGTTACAAGATTGATATCTGCCTGCGTCTTTCTCGCCTCTGCTTGAGCTCTTGCAACTTGACTTTCCAAAGCGGAGACTTGTGCTTGACCAATCTTTTTACAGATATCATGATTGGCGCCACCTATAGGGAAAGTGACTGTAACGACCCCGCCATAGTTATCACTGTTAACCCTGGCACCAATGACATCTCCATCGCTGAGGCCTGATCCACTGCCACCAAAGCCAGCAACCGAAAGTGTTGGTGTAGGGCAGTTAATACCTGGGCCAAAACCATAAAACGAGCTGGTATTAATTTGAGAATTATTTTGATTATTCACTGTCGTTCCGGCAGACGTAGCCCTAGAACTTGATGTGGCTGATGGGGAAGACTGGGCAAAGGCCGTATTTGGAGGACCAGAAAGGCCAACCAATCCAACCAAGAGAAGAGATATGGAGCTTGAAGATCGCATTATGCCCTGAATTTTTAAGATTTTAGTCCGAGAACGAAAAAACAATCGTTATGTTTGAATTTCAAGAAATACAGGCTTTTTCCAGCTTCCACCAATGACCCTCCTTAGGCGCACAGCAAAGCCGCCTTCAATCATGGTCAATCACTCTGGCGCAAAAGAGTAAAAACGCAAAAACGCAAAAACACAAAAACGCAAAAGGAATAAAGGCAACTAAGTTCATACGAAACGACGTTTTTTGCTAAGAAATATTCAGAAATCTCGCCAAAACCTTGGAATAGCCTGAGCGGATACTTAGGAAAGCCTGACGAAACGCTATAACAATGTCTTCAGAATTCATATTTTCTTGGGTTTTGAAGGTTCACTCGCTTCACTCTCCATTGACTAACCACATCAAGCTCATCGCAAAGGTATCGGTCGCTGCAGCCCTTTTAGCGGTGTCTGTAGCCGGTAGAACTGCAGAAGCTCAAAGTCTGAGTACGAACCAGATCATCACCATTCAAGGCGGCGCAACATACGGCTTGGAATACGGGGAATCGTTTAATGTTTCTTCACCACAAATCACACAAAGGGGCCACGTCTTCAAGCCTTTTGAAACAACGGTGGGGTCTTCATTCGCCATTACGGGAAAACGTAAGCAAGGCGCTGATCCTGCCTCTATTGGCAACGTAGGGCAAGCCACTCTGACCTTGACGTTTGATCGCGATGGATTTCTTCCTTTCCAACAATGTCCCGCTGAGGGGACTTGTGGGATGGGCGAAGGTCTTGAAAATGCAGTTGGAGATGGATCAATTACTGCGCTTGCAGGAATCACTCCCTTCGGTGGTGACATGTTAGCTGGAGGCACATCATTAACGAATATTCCATCAAATATTCGGTTAAATCAAGACACAAAAACTGGCTTACCAGGCATCCAATTTGTAACATTCGAACCAACAGAGTCGGCTGGATCAAGCGTCACTCAAAACGCTGCTTCGATCACTTCGACACTGACTGGAACTAGTGCAGTATCTGCTTCAGTCAGTGCACAATCGAATATCATGAACTCACTAACGGTCTTTGATCAATGATTCAAAGACTTAAAGAAGAATGAATCCAAGGTGGCCGCAAGGCCACCTTTTTTTGCAAATAAACTGTATTGAATGTATGCTTCTCCAGCGATGAGATTTTTTCCATTGGAAAGAAAGAGTCGTGACTGCGTTAGCAATCTAAGTTGTTAGTTTTACGCAAATAGATTCCTAAAAGCCTAATGCTCTTGGAGTCACAAACTCAGATTCAATCAAACCACTCACCCTTGGAAAAACACTACGTAGGGCATTTGCAGCTGGCCCGGTGACAACAACAGGCAGAATTTCTGTTCTCACGACAGATGCCGAACGTGTCTCTTCAAAAACACTGGTGGATTCGATCAGCGGATTTGCATCTTCTGTCTTCAAAGAAAATGGCAAGCCTTGATCTTTAATAATCCAAATGGTTGATCGATTGAAAACTCTAGAATTATTATTAGGAACCACATTTTCACCATCTACAAAAAACTGATTGGTTTGGATTGTGCTTTGCAACAAAGATCGCCCCATCGATCCACTGGCCACGACAGGATTTCTATAGCCCAAACTAACCTGTGCATGAGACGAAGTCGTGAAAGCAAACAAAGCAGGAATGGCTAAAATCCAAGAATATAGCCAAAATCTATTAGTAAAAAAAGTCATTGACCTGCATTTGAGCTGAAAACACTTGGCAAGAGAGATGAAAACACACTTAACGATTGACCCGAAGCAGAGTGATTTGTACGATTTTGAGATTGATACATCATGCCACGATAAACCGCCAAAGTGCCACCAATACGGACAGATACGGTGGTTTTATCATTGAGATCAATGGTGCTACGAGACAAACCAGGGGAGAGAAGATGCTGATGAACAGTGCCATCTTTGTTCATTTCTCTCATGCGTTCTGGCACACCATTAATCATCACACTATTGTTTAGCATCATCTGAATGGGACCAGCCTCCGTCTGAACAATCGTATTGAGGTCGCCAGAATAAGTAAGCCCCACATTACTGCCAATTTCAACCCCCCCTCCATTCACGAAGCTGTAATAAGCTAAATTAGTAGTACTTGTGGAAACAGAAGCGCGTTGAGCCTCTGCACCCTTAGGGAAAGTCGCAGATGCCAAGGCTAATAATGCGATAGAAACTAAAGCAGAAGGCCAAGCATCAAACAATGATGTTTTGATCTGCGACATAATAATGAATGCTGCCTTACTAAACAATTCAGAAAGCAGACATATCATTCATCACCGTATAGCTGTTGGTTCCAGTGACCTGCAGGCTACTAGCACCAATATTAGTGCCTAAAATATTTGCACCAATCGTACTTTCATTAGCGATTCCATTCTCATCTTGATAGGGATCAACCGTAATACTTGGGACTCCATCTTCAGAGTTTTGATTTAAAACAATGTTATTACTTGTTGATCCTTGAATGATTTGACCGCTCCCTGTAAGCTTCCCACCTTTAGGACTCAGATTGGTGACAGATGCTGAGAATGTTGCGACACCAGAGTTTGGGACAAGAAGTGGAGAGATTTTAATTGGCTTTGGCTTACCAAAACCTTTCAAACTTGAGGAAGACTTTTCTCCAGAAGTAGCAAATGGTGCAATCACTCCTTGATCACCACCACCTAAATTAGGGCCAGTAACTTCAAAACTCTGTCCCCAAGTGTTATTAAATTCTACCTGCGCACCAATGCTAGAGCTTTCGACGGCTTGCATGTTTTGTGCCTGCGCTGGGATTGCAGACAAAGCACATGTCCCAACCAAAGCAGCTGTTGCAAGAGTGAAGCGGAAACCTCTGACTTTGAGATCCGGGTATGCAGAGTAGTTCATGAATCAAATGAATAAGTCACTTTCGTTGTAAACAGGTGATTCTCACTGAACTAGGTATCTACAGTTATGAGGCATTGATAATTTGCACCAATGTGCAATGAAGAATCAATTAATATTCGATCACAAGCATCTGAGCTTCGTCTTCATAACAACTTTGAGGGAATAACCAACGATCAAATGCGCACCGAAGACAGGCGTTAGCCGTCATTACCTAAAAAGATAACCGTATCAACCAATACATTATTTTTTTCACTAGTGATCTTCACTCCATCAAAAAATTATTCGGGTCTAGCCCCTAGCAAAACAGCCTCGGGAGCAATCCACATCGCATCGCCATAGGAATAGAAGCGATACATCTCCTCGATCGCTGCGTCGTAGATCTGAAGCAACTGATCGCGACCAATCAGTGCGCTCACAAGGAGCAACAGGGAACTCTTGGGAAGGTGAAAATTCGTGAGTAGGCCCTGCACAACCCGAAAGCGATAGCCGGGCTGAATCACGAGATCCACAGGCCCCTTCAACGGCTGCAAAGTCCCACCGCCCGCAGCAGCGGCGGCCTCGAGTGCTCGCACGCTTGTAGTGCCCACTGCAATCACCCGCCCACCTCGAGCTCTACAGGCCAAAACGGCCTCCACCACCTCCGTACGCACCTCCACCCACTCACTGTGCAGGGTGAGATCGCTCAGATCCTCTGTTTCCACGGGCCGAAAGGTGCCCAAGCCAACATGCAGGGTGACATGAGCCAAGGCGACACCCCGCTCCGCAATCGCTGCGAGCAAGGCATCGCTGAGATGAAGGCCCGCCGTCGGAGCGGCGACTGCTCCTGGGCGTGCGGCGTATCGGGTTTGATAGCGCTCTTGATCCGAGCTGTTATGGCGTGTGATGTAAGGCGGAAGCGGAACTTCTCCGTAGCGATCCAACAGTTTCTCAAGCGCGAGAGCATCAACACAATCCGGAGGAAACTGAACGACCCTGCCTCCAGTGGCAGCATCGCTCGCCAGCACGGCTAAGGGCAGCGGTTCTTGCTCCAAAGCCTCGATCCACAGCTGATCACCAGGCTGCATGCGTTTGGCAGGCCTCGCTAAACACAACCACCGCCCCTCCCCACGGGGCTCGAGCACGAGCAATTCAGCCAAACCGCCGCCGCTGCGCCGCACCCGCAGACGCGCCTTCAGGACGCGGGTGTCATTCACCACCAAAAGATCGCCGGGTTGCAACTCCTGCTGCCAGTCCCAGACGCGTTGGTGCCTCAGCTCAGACAAGGAGCGCTCTGCAGGGGGCACCACCAGCAGACGGGCATCGTGCCGCGGCTCAACCGGCGCCTGCGCAATTCTGTCTTCGGGCAGAACGTAGTCATACGAACTGAGCTGGAGATCGCGTGAGTCAGGCATTATCTGGCTCCACCACAACATCAGGCCATGCTGCCAAGGCGGCGTTGTCTTTCGTCCCGGCAGGCGAAATGTAGAAGCGCACAATCGAAAAGACGCGACTCTTACCAGCAGAGAGAGCGGTAAACAAATTCAAGGCCCGCTGATTCAGAAGGGTTTGATCCAATCGATCCCGTGGCACGACCACTGGCATCACCACCGTCGTACAGAGCTCAGGATGATTCCGCTCCTGCTCAACAACAAAATCACAAAAGGGCTGCAGAAGCGAGCTGAACGGACTCTCAAGACATTGGAAGTTCAGGGCGCCGGTTTGCATTCCAGCGCAACGATCCCATTCGGCACCGATCTGATCAGCATCCTGTTGATCCGCCAACACCATCACAGCCGTCACCTTGTCGGCGATGGAACAGGCGTAACGCACGGCTTCAAAGGACGGCTGGTTGAAATCATTAAGCCAAACGATGGCGTGATGGCTTGGCAACAAAGCCTTCGGCTCTAAAAAAAGAGGCTCCATGCATGGGTCAGGCGCCAGTAAAGCCAGCACCTCGCGATAGCGCCTACGAATCATGGCGAGCCCCCACACCACCAGAGGCAGAGCAATCACGACTGTCCAGGCGCCTTCCGTGAACTTGCTCACGATGATCACCAACAACACCACGAAGGTGGAGAGGGCACCCAAGGCATTGAGCGCCATCCGTCCCTGCCAACCCGGTCCACGCAACCGAAACCAATGCAGCACCAATCCCAGCTGAGACAGCGTGAACGCCGTAAACACACCCAGCGCATACAAATTGACCGCCACGGTGGTGTCTCCGTGGCAGATCCAAATGATCAGAGCCGACACCGCAAGCAAAACGCCAATGCCGTTCTGATACACCAAGCGATCTCCCAACCAACGCATCTGCGGTGGCAGGCAACGGTCTTCGGCAAGCATCGCCGCTAATAAAGGAAAACCAGCAAAGGCCGTGTTGGCGGCCAACACCAGAATCAGCAGGGTGGAGAGTTGCAGCAGCCAAAACAAGATGCTGCCGCTGCCAAACACCCGAATGCCGATCTGAGCCAAAACGGTGACTTGGGAATCTGGCGCAATGCCGTACATAAACCCCAGGCCAGTCACGGCCAAGAGCATCGCCGCAAGCAAACCACCCATCACGAGCAGGGTCACGCGAGCATTGCGCGCCGCGGGTTCACGAAACACCTGCACGCCAGTGGAAATGGCCTCAATGCCTGTCATCGCCGAACAGCCAGAACTAAAGGCCCGCAAGATCAAAAACAGCCCTAAGGGCTGCAAAGCGGCCTCTAAAGGAGGTGGCTCAGGGGTCCAGCCATGTTGAAAGCTGAGATCAGTTAGCCCAACAAGGGTGAGCAACACGATCATCACCACAAAGACATAGGTGGGAATCGCAAAAATCCGGCCCGCCTCACGAATGCCGCGCAAGTTGGCCCAACCCACCAGGGCCAACAGCAGCAGTGACAACGACAGCTCATGGGGCAGCAATGAGGGCAGCAATGACGACAGGGCCTGAGTTCCTGCCATCAAGCTCACGGCAGCCGTGAGGGTGTAGTCGATCAACAGGGCTGCCGCAGCTATCAGGCTGACGTTGCGTCCCAAGTTTTCACGCGCCACCACATAGGAGCCGCCGCCATTGGGATAGGCGGAGATCGCCTGCCGATAGGACAGCACCACAATCACGATCAACGCGATGATCGCCAGGGTGATCGGAAGCGATTGCTTGAGGGCCGAACTGCCCGCCAGGATCAACACACCCAGGGATGCCTCTGTGGCATAGGCCACGGAGGAAAGTGCATCCGACGACAGGATCGGCAGAGCCTGCAGGTTGGGCAATCGCTCCCGGGCTGCTTCAGCCCGAGGCAATGCTCGTCCGATCACGCGTGAAAACAATGAAGCAGCAAACAAGGCTCAAAGCCAGTTGTCATTCAGCCTGGCCAAATCAATGCGACATGACAGCCGCAAATTACACAGCCAAACTTTCCGGACGCGTGTCGATCAGTTCCGCCAGATCCTTCAGGAAGGCAGCACCATCGGCGCCGTAAATCACGCGGTGATCAGCGGTGAGGTTCACCTGCATCTGACGCTTCACGGAGATGGATCCGTCTTTGCCTGCCACCACGGTGGGACGAGACGCCGCAACCGCCAGGATTGCGCCAGTGCCTGGGGGAAGGATGGCATCAAAGCGATCCACTCCGAACATTCCAAGGTTGGAGAGGGTGAAGGTGCCGGTGCTGTATTCCTCAGGCTGCAGTTGCTTGCTGCGAGAACGCTTCACCAAATCCCCCCACTGACGCGATAACTCATACAAATCGGTGCGATCGGCGTTGCGCAACACCGGTGTAATCAAACCTCCGTCTTCCATCGCCACAGCGACAGCCACATTCACCTCAGCGGGATAGCTCATGCCAGAGGCCGTGGTGGCCGCATTCACCTGGGGGTGTCGGGCCAAGGTCACGGCCACGGCTTTGGCCAGAAGGGCCGTCATGGTGACGCCTTTGGGTTTGACCTGCTTGTAAAACGCATCCAGCTTGTCTGTGGTGATCGTGTATCCAACGCGGAAACAGGGCACCGCAAGACTGGCTTCCATGTTGCGGTTCACCGCCGCCTGAAGCGTGTTGAAGGCCACGGTGTCGCCTGGGGCGCCAAAACTGTTGCCGGAAGGAGCCGACGGTGAAGCCGCGACTGTCGCGCCAACGACGGCAGCGGCCGAAGTCCCTTCACCCACTCGTGGTTGGGTTACAGGGCGTCCGGCTGCCTTTTCAACGTCTTCCGCCTGAATCCGGCCATTGGGGCCCGTGCCGCGCAGACCCGCAAGCTCGACCCCCATTTGGGAGGCAAGCTTGCGGGCGCGGGGACTGACGATCAAGCGTCCGTTGCTGACAGCTGCAGCCACCGGAGCTGTGACGGGAGCTGGAGCTGAGATGGGAGTGGGGGGCGCTGGAGCAGCAGGGGGGGCGGCTGCGACTGGAGCGGCTGGAGCGGCCGGAGCTGAAGAAGGAGCTTTGGCCTTCACATCAGCGATCTCCGCTTCCGTCTCAACGATCAAGCCAATGGTTTCACCCACAGGTGCAGTGCTACCCGCAGGCATCAACACGGCAGCCAAGTACCCCTCCTGGAAGGACTCCACATCCATGTCGGCTTTGTCGGACTCCACAACGAGAACGGATTCGCCTCGAGCCACCTTGTCTCCAGGCTGCTTGAGCCACTCCACGATTTTGCCCTCCGTCATGGTGGAGCTGAGGGCAGGCATAAAAATGTCGTGGGTTGCCAAAACCGTCTCCAGACGAGCTAATCAAACAAATTTTACGGCTCGGATCAGCCCTGTTCGATCGACTCGATCACGCCATCCCGCACAACGACTGAAACTTGCATCTTGTTGACTAAATTGTCGCCGACTTGTATGTCGCAAAAGCTATCGAGTTGGCCCTGTTCCACAATCTGATCCATCTCAAGCTCACGCACTTGAGCCTGTTGCTGCAACAGGTTTCGCTTTTGTTCCTCTAACTCAGATCGCTTCGCCGCAACCTGTTGCTGAACCTGAGCCACTTGATCCTGAACCCGGGGATCAAGCGGATTTGCACTCTGACGACGAACTTGATCAACCACCTCCTGGCCCTCTTTCTCTAACTGCGCAAGCTGCTGATCAGTGGTCGCGATTCCATTGCTCAATTCGCGTTCAGCTTCCTCCTTCCAGGCAGGAGTGACCACTGCACGAATGGTGATAGAACGCTTGATCGTGAGTGAAGAATCTTCAGACATCTAAAAATCTCAACTTTACTGCAAGTAATAATACCTAAGACGAAACCCCTAAGGCGAAACCAAGGCCCTGGCCATAGCCATAGCCATTGCAAATCCAAATCAGAGAAGAGACCTGCACAAGCAGACACAAGCTTCCACAAGAGAAAGATCGGAGACAAGCAGGACGTCGTTTTTAGTTCTCTTTGGAAAACCGAACAGCCCCGATTCACGAAATCCTGGACATGTCAAGCACAAAGCAAACAAGACACAATTGCGCCAACATGCAAATTCCAAGCATTGGGATCGCCAATTGCTAAAACGACAAGAGCAGGGCAACCAATACAAATGAAGCCACTTACAAAACTAAGCCAATTACTTTTAACTTGCACGTTGCTATTCACCGCAAGTGTTTTCAATCAAGCAGTCTCGCAAAATCAGGAAGAAGATAACTTTGGCAACAAGAAAGGCAATAGTAAACAATACCTAGATTGTCAATACGGACAAGGAAAATGGATTTCGCTTATGTTTTCTCCAGGTTCTAGCCTGGCCGTTGGCCAAATCAATGACGGTGCCCCAGTATTTTTCACTTCACTACAAAGCGGTAGCAGACTAACGCTCACTCCCAGACAACCAGGAAAAAAACTTACAATTAATCTAAACTCGTTGATTATCCATAGAGAGTGGTACTTACGCGACGGAGCCGGTAGCGCTGGCACTGGAGAATGCGTCAAAGGACAAGTCGCAGACTCAACATTTTCAGATGATGACTTCTAAGTCCCTCATTCAAGGAGGATGAATCCTCAAGCAAAGGCACCTAACTCTCTACAGAAATCAAGTGGCTCAGCCATCAACAAGTGGCTCAGCCATCAATAATAAACATCAAAATCGCCATCCCAAGGTAATTCAAAATTTTCAAATTCTCCCTCGTCAATTGGAAGCATCGTGGCAGTCGTGAAGTTAAATTCATCACTACTTACAAACGAGAAAGTCTCAGCCTGTAAAAAAGATGGCGATCCAACAAGTTGGTAACGCTGACTGCAACCAACCAACAAATTATGCCTACGATCATCCTGAGAGCCTAACTCCAGAAACTCACCCTTCAATCCTGGAAGATTCCGTTTAGAGGCTGACCGACAGAGCTTTCTCGCATCACCAACATTGAGTTGTTGCGTATATGACTGATAGAGGATTGGTCGAGGCCTATTTGCATAACCGTTATAACGACCACTAAAGCGATAACGAAAACGACTAGGCGCATTGATAAATGTATACGTACCTGCTCTTCCAGTATCTAGTTCCTGAAAAGAATCATCTACACGAGCCGAGGATGGCAGCCGCAAAAGCTCTCCTGGAACCGAAACATTTTGACGAAAATCAGATCGTGAAGAGACAATTCTGTTCGTATTAGAAAATTGCGCTTGCACTGAAGAGCCCATCGCAAGGGCGAAGCAAAGGGAAGTAGTAGCGAGAAAAGGGAATGGGAAATTGCGTAAAGATTGAATTTTCACTGTAAGTATTAAAAAAATCTATTCATCCTCCAAATCTTACCGCATTGGCGCCAATCAAACAATGCGCACATACTCTTTAATAGAGGTGCGGCAAAAAGCATTGGTGTAAAACAACTTTTCAACCAAAAACCAACATGCTTTTGTCCATTGGGGACAAGAAAGCTCAGGAATACTCAGCATGACTGCAAGATGACAATGGACAGCTGAGACAGCAGCTGAGTAGGGATCAATTCACAAAGGGGCAGGAGATAAGAATCATGAGATATGGAGACCAAAGCAATAATGGCAAAGGCTTACGGCGAAACAGATAGCTATCAGCAGTGAGCGAACTCGGACCTAGCAAGGCCACTTACAAAAAAATCAAAATGGACTTTAACACCAAGATTCAATGGTGTTCATTGCCAATGCCGCAGTCCTGTGAAACAGGTTCCCAAGCATCAATGTCGAGATTAGAACTGAAATGTCTGGAACTCAGACGACTCTCACTCTCTAATTCCAAAACCATGAAAAAACTAATTGGACTTCTAGGAGCAGCAGGCCTGTTGATTCCTTCCGCCGCAATGGCCGGAAGCATCGGAAACAGTTCAGGTACTGACGCTTTGCGTACTACTGCAGCGTCATACGCAAATCAAACTGTGACGGTTGATAGCAATATTTATAGGGAAAACGATATGCATGTCTGGGGGAAAACTGAAGGTAAAACTACTAGCTACTCAGCTGAAGACTACGTTGATGGTGGTGGTCGCCTTTCGTACTCAGAACACGACTTGACTGCTCAAAGTGCAGCTAACCTAGATATCAATGATCTCCACGCTCGTGGAAAGTGGGATATCTATGTTAAAGATGTAGAGCGCTCCAATGACTTCAGCAGAAAGACTGTAAGCGAAGAAGGCGGATCTGGTGGTGACGGATGCCGTAAAGGTTGCAAAACCAGCAAAGGTAAAGGCGGAAAAGGCGGCGGCGGCCGTCCAAGCCGTGGCTCAGAAACGGAAACTGTCAAAAGAGACCGGAGTATGACCCGCGACGTTCTCGATACCGACGGCAAATTCACTGGCAGCGCGGACGGCAGTGCTGATTACGCCGCAACATTGGATACCCAGACCTCTGTGACAACGATCAATGGTGGTGCTGGGTTCACCAATGGAGCCTTCTCTGAAAGCTTCGACAAGTACAGCGGTGGCTACAATGGAGATTTGTATGAGGAAGGACGGACTAAGACCCACGTCGAGGCCGACACCGTGTCCGTAGCCACTTCGAATGGCTTCGAGTCTGGCCACTTCAACAATACCGAGTGGAACTAAGTACTTAATAGTTACTTAGCCAGTTCAAATCATAGGAGGCGCAAGCCTCCTTTTTTTCTGAACACTGAATAGACAAGCTCAAAATCTACAATCATCAAGCCAATCAAAAACATAAGGCCACATCAATAACACGGAAGCACATGAAACCTTATCCAGACAATGGAAAAAGGTCGAAAGGTGCTTATTACCAATGCCGCAGATCTGTGAAAAGGTTCACCAGTCTCAATGGCACGTTTAAAACTAAAATGTCTGGAACACAGACGACTCTCACTCTCTAATTCCAAAACCATGAAAAAACTAATTGGACTTCTAGGAGCAGCAGGCCTGTTGATTCCTTCCGCCGCAATGGCCGGAAGCATCGGAAACAGTTCAGGTACTGACGCTTTGCGTACTACTGCAGCGTCATACGCAAATCAAACTGTGACGGTTGATAGCAATATTTATAGGAAAAACGATATGCATGTCTGGGGGAAAACTTCAGGCAAAACTACTAGCTTCTCAGCTGAAGACTACGTTAATGGTGGTGGTGACCTTTCGTACTTAGAACTCGACTTGACTGCTCAAAGCGCAGCTAACCTAGATATCAATGATCTCGAGGCTTGTGGGTCATGGGATATACATCTTGAAGATACAGAGCACTCCAGAAACAAGAGCACCAAGACAGTTAAGGAAAAAGGCGGCAAAAAAGGCCGAGGCCCAGATAAGGAAGTCGTCAAAACAGACAGGCATGGTTCCACCCACACTGCCGATAGCTACGGCTCGTTCAACGGCTACGCGGACGGCAGTGCTGATTACGCCGCAACTTTGGATACCCAGACCTCTGTGACATTGATCAGTGGTGGGGAGGCTGATTTCATTAATGGAGCCTTCTCTGAAAGCTTCGACAAGTACAGCGGTGGCTACAAAGGAGATTTGTATGAGGAAGGACGGACTAAGACCCACGTCGAGGCCGACACCGTGTCCGTAGCCACTTCGAATGGCTTCGAGTCTGGCCACTTCAACAATACCGAGTGGAACTAAGTACTTAATAGTTACTTAGCCAGTTCAAATCATAGGAGGCGCAAGCCTCCTTTTTTTCTGAACACTGAATAGACAAGATCTAAATCTACACAGCAAAGCCAACAATCAAAACAAGAAGCCATATCAATAACACGGAAGCACATGAAACCTTATCCAGACAATGGAAAAAGGCCGAAAGGCGCATATTACCAATACCGCAGTCCTGTGAAACAGGTTCCCAAGCATCAATGTCGAGATTAGAACTGAAATGTCTGGAACTCAGACGACTCTCACTCTCTAATTCCAAAACCATGAAAAAACTAATTGGACTTCTAGGAGCAGCAGGCCTGTTGATTCCTTCCGCCGCAATGGCCGGAAGCATCGGAAACAGTTCAGGTACTGACGCTTTGCGTACTACTGCAGCGTCATACGCAAATCAAACTGTGACGGTTGATAGCAATATTTATAAGAAAAACGATATGCATGTCTGGGGGAAAACTTCAGGCAAAACTACTAGCTTCTCAGCTGAAGACTACGTTAATGGTGGTGGTGACCTTTCGTACTCAGAACACGACTTGACTGCTCAAAGTGCAGCTAACCTAGATATCAATGATCTCCACGCTCGTGGAAAGTGGGATATCTATGTTAAAGATGTAGAGCGCTCCAATGACTTCAGCAGAAAGACTGTAAGCGAAGAAGGCGGATCTGGTGGTGACGGATGCCGTGGCGGCAAAGGTTGCAAAACCAGCAAATCTAAAGGCGGAAAAGGCGGCCGTCCAAGCCGTGGCTCAGAAACGGAAACTGTCAAAAGAGACCGGAGTAAGTCCCGCGACGTTCTCGATACCGACGGCGAATTCACTGGCAGCGCGGACGGCAGTGCTGATTACGCCGCAACTTTGGATACCCAGACCTCTGTGACATTGATCAGTGGTGGGGAGGCTGATTTCATTAATGGAGCCTTCTCTGAAAGCTTCGACAAGTACAGCGGTGGCTACAAAGGAGATTTGTATGAGGAAGGACGGACTAAGACCCACGTCGAGGCCGACACCGTGTCCGTAGCCACTTCGAATGGCTTCGAGTCTGGCCACTTCAACAATACCGAGTGGAACTAAGTACTTAATAGTTACTTAGCCAGTTCAAATCATAGGAGGCGCAAGCCTCCTTTTTTTCTGAAAAATAATTGGATAAACTCTAAATCTACACAGCAAAGCCAACAATCAAAACAAGAAGCTATATCTCAATAACACGGAAGCACACATAACTTTATCCAAAAAATCAGCAAAGGGGTTGCAATTCCCATCAGAGCATGTAACTTCTAAAGGGAACCAAATCAAAAAACATGGCTGGAGACGGAGCTTGCAAAAAAGAGACGGAACACAGGCCAGTTCCTAGCAAAGCGAAAGAAAACCCATCAAACTTAGACTCTACTGAATGCACCTACACTGAAGCAACTAAAACAAGAATTGAAAAGACGAAACGTACCAAAAGCTTATCAATTGAACTCACTGGTGAGATGCACAAGATACTTAAAACCGTAGCGGTCAAGAATGATGATACATTGAATTCACTTGTGGTAGAGGCATTAAAACAATTCCTCGAGAACGAAGAGAGATTAAACATCAAAGCAGAAAAACTAAGAAAACGCTTATTGTAAACACTAAATACAACTATACAATTAAAGCAAACCATCAAAATAAGTGTAAGGCCAAACAAACTCCATTCACTTCTCCAAAAGAGTATGCCTTAAAGACCCAACTCCTCCTACAATGACAATACGACCAGGACAAGCCTATAAAAGCTGGAAGCATCGTTGAACGTCTCACGCATGGCGGATGCCTAGACAAATGAAATACACAGAACCAATACACATACAGAGCTTGTCCATCCAGAAAGATAAAGAGAGGTATTTATAACAAACAAAGTCGAAAAGGCCTGTTTCAGGAAGCAAATGAAAAGGAATGCCAGATGTAAAAGGATATTTCTGCTCAAAATGCAGGCAAAAACACTCAAGTGCCTAGAAATCAGGCCTAATGTATAGCATATCCACTAAGATCATGAATCAAGATCAATTGCAGATCACAGGAACGATCAGGAACAAATCCAATAACCCATGAAGCCTGCCTGACATCTAGAATTATTGAAAAAACAGTTTTCAATCGTTAACTGCTCATAGTGCGACCAAAGCAAAAGAGTTTCAATGAAATGTTCAACAACCCCCTTCCGGTCAGGGAATGGAGGAAAGTGAAGAACCTGCAGGCAGCGAGACGAAAAACTAGTGCGAAGTCTCACGGAGAATGGCGGACAAAAAACAAACCACATCCCCCCTTGCCTTTTCTTCGGCATGCGGGACAATTAGTAACAAAGTACACATGCGTTTTTGAACCATCGAATGACTCGACAACGACAAAAAACATTACAAAAAAAATAAACATGATCTAAAGAGGTGGGGAGCTGTGTCCCTTTTTGGTTATAAAGACCGTCTCTAGTGGCCTGTTCAGTATTCAAGCTATTTGTACTAGGTACGCAGAGTTCTGTACGCATAAAGTGCTCTTAGGCGATTGGCAGTTTTTGTCTCGAAAGCGCATCGCGTGCTTTTAGCTTAGATGCGTCTATATGGTGAATGAGTAGTTCATGAGATGCTTCTGAATTCGTCAAAACCGACTCCAAGTCGATTGCGATGAAAGCAATGGTTCAGTCAGTGAGCCAAAAGCAAAAATCATGAATAAAAGTTGTTTCTCACACAAAATGAAAGACTTAAAAACAAAAAAAAGAGTATCCTTAGAAGTCTCTCGTAGTCTTCATGAAAGGATCAAACAGCTAGCGAATGACAGGGAAGAGACAATGGTCTCTCTAGTTATTAATGCCCTTCAAGACTTTCTTGAGGCGGAGCACAAAATTGAAATAAGATCAAAGCCCAAACCAAGACATTTTCACGAGTTTCACAACTATCGATTGACTTAAAAAAACCCACCACAGCTAATTTTCAAACAAACAAAAACAATCAAACAAAGCCATGGATAGCCAACTCACCATCACAGACCAAAAGAAACTATCTGTACTGCTTTCAAACGTTACACACAAGAACTTAAAACTTCAAGCTCTAAGCGAGGACAAAAGCATCACAGAAATTGTTACTCACTTAATAGAAAAGTATATTTCATACCCAGAAATTATCCAATGAGAGGGTGCGCAGACAAACCCGAGCCGATTAATTTATAATCGATTTAAAAACACCTAGACGGTGTTTTTTTTTGCTCAAAAAGATACAAGTTAGCCACTAAAAACATCATTGTGCATTGGCGCATCACTGCGAAAGAGTACGTCAAGCGTCTCTGACATCGACACACTAAAGACATGGAATTCACTGCTTCACTCATGAATCGAACCGCATCGTTAGTTGGACTTCTGCTCTTTACTGCAGCTACTACAGGAGGCGGATACGCACAAGCACAGCAACAAGACAACACGAACAGTGCCGTTGCGATGCCAACGAATTCTCAACAGAACCAATCACGTTCTGAATCAATTGGAGGGGGCATCTACAACTATCAAATCAACCCTGCACAAGGTGAACTTGGTGAAATGACAGTTGGCTCGAGAGCTATTAGCTGCCAATCCCCAAGCTTCTTCGCAAACGTTGGGGTTTTACCTTATGACAATCAATACTTTGGCACATTTGGGGACAACACTAGAGATAAAGACTGGATGCCACAAGGAACGATTGGATTCCAAATGCCTTTTGGCCCACAAGTCTCCAGCTGCATTTCGGCAATGAAGAATCAGGCCAAACAAACGATGATGACCACTGAAACAGGAATATTGAAAAAATGTGTTGAAGCTAAACAAGTTGCCTCTAAAGGTGAGATATCACTAACAAGCTTAAAGTCAACATTGCCAGGCCTCTACAACCATTGCAAAACAATGTGGAATATTGGGGCCACCTCCAACGCCAATACTAATGCCATATTGCCAAACAATTAAGCAAAATCTGAACTCCAACAGAGCCAAAGGAAACATCCTCAACTCATTAAACCATCACATCGGAATTAATCATGACTGAAGCCTACAGCAACAATGATAACCAAAAAAGAATATCAATCCTAGTCACAAAGGAGGTTCACAGAAGCATTAAATTACATGCTTTAAATGCCGATCAAAGCATGAAAGACTACATCATCAGTCTCATCATGAACCAAGTAAATCAGGAAGCATTACAGGAATGATCAGCCACCCAAAATTGCTTCTACAAAAAACAAACACTAATTTCTCTAAGATCATGAACAACTTCAAACTTCTCTCTCTTTGCTCTTTACTTGTTTTTGCGACTCCACTTGCATCATTTGCACAATTAAAAAATACCACATTTTCCAGTGGTAGTAAAACAGAAGCAATGAAATTTTCCAAAGGCCAAGAAACAATCACCTCAAATATCAAAAAGACATCATTATCAGATGGTGATTCATCTATTCAAACAATATCTATAACAATGTCGGGGCAAAATGTAGAGGGCCTAACCAATGAAGTTATGCTTCAAAGCTTTGAACAAATGGAGTCACAAGGCAATGCAGCAATGGAACAATTAAGACTAGGAGTTGCTGAAGATTCCAATCTAGGTGGCGAATTAAATAGCATATTTACTAGCACAGATAATGCAGACGGCTTCACTATGACAACAACAATGTCAACGAATGAGCAAGATGCTATAATGAGTACAAGCTCAGAAGAAGATACAACTATTATTCGCGTAGACAATTACGAAGTAGAGGCATTTACAGACAGCTTCTTGATGGAAAACGGAACCATCAGCTCATTTGACAGTTAATGCCTAAAATTAGTAAGTCCTTAACAACATTTACCCAATAGCTTATTAAAGAGCTCTGTATCATCTGACTAATGATACAGAGCTCTTTAAACTTAAGCCAGCATTTGCTTCACGCATTATGCCTATTTTGCCAAGAGAAAACCTCATACAAGCTTCAACTATTATTCACTAAGCAAGGGGCGCAGAAGCAAACCCTTTTGGCTTATTTATCTGCAATTATTGAAATATCGGCCGGCCAAGTGTGAGTAACTCAGAGATTTTTTATTTATATACATGATGCAAGCTTAGGCCTTGTGGCAGAATCAATCTAGAAGAAAACATGCCTCGATAATCTATTAAATCAACTCGGCTGGCGTGATCTACGAACTCACCAGCCTTGTTGGACAAACATACTCAATAATGGATAAGGTACCTCTGATAACTCAAACACAAAAGATATTAATACTTCAAACTCCAACAAGGAAACCGACAAACACCTGCAGAGAGTTTTAAACGAAAAAGCAATAAACAAGTCTTAAAGACCTGGATGGAATGGTAATCTATGAATTTTGCAAACTACTTAACAAAACATCTCATACCAAAATCCTAAATTAAAACAAGCAAAACCACGCATTCTACCGTTTTGAAAACACATTCGGCAAAGCCTTAGGCAATCAGCAATAGCCTGATGCTTAAATAAAAGTTGTCAATTAATTGCCAAGAATAAGGTCTTCTTTAGCAGCAATGTGCATTGGCGCTTCCCTGCAAAAGAGTGTGTTGAGTGCAGTGGTGCGGGCACACTAAAGATATGAAATTCACTGCTTCACTCATGAATCGAACCGCATCGTTAGTTGGACTTCTGCTCTTTACTGCAGCTACTACAGGAGGCGGATACGCACAAGCACAGCAACAAGACAACACGAACAGTGCCGTTGCGATGCCAACGAATTCTCAACAGAACCAATCACGTTCTGAATCAATTGGAGGGGGCATCTACAACTATCAAATCAACCCTGCACAAGGTGAACTTGGTGAAATGACAGTTGGCTCGAGAGCTATTAGCTGCCAATCCCCAAGCTTCTTCGCAAACGTTGGGGTTTTACCTTATGACAATCAATACTTTGGCACATTTGGGGACAACACTAGAGATAAAGACTGGATGCCACAAGGAACGATTGGATTCCAAATGCCTTTTGGCCCACAAGTCTCCAGCTGCATTTCGGCAATGAAGAATCAGGCCAAACAAACGATGATGACCACTGAAACAGGAATATTGAAAAAATGTGTTGAAGCTAAACAAGTTGCCTCTAAAGGTGAGATATCACTAACAAGCTTAAAGTCAACATTGCCAGGCCTCTATAACCATTGCAAAACAATGTGGAATATTGGAACAACATCAAACTCAAATCTCAACACTAAATTACCTTAAAGAAGACCTCAGGACTAATAAGACTAATCCTATCAAATTAGCTCAAGCTACTTACACTCTTCGCATAAATTCAATGTTCCAAGCTAATGACAGCTCCACAACTCAAAGAAGAATTTCTTTTCTGGTCACAAAAGATATGCACAAATCAATTAAATTGCGAGCCCTGAGCAGCGATCAAACCATGAAAGATTACATCCTAAATATTATCAGCAGTCAAATCCCCTGAGGGGTGCCTTGCAGACAAATTAATCCTAGATCCCAAGACACATTATCAACCCAAATGAAGCCACTAAACCTTTTCTTCCTAAGCATTGCCATCATTGCAATGACTCCACATTCATCATTGGCTCAAATGCAGACCTATCGAAGCAATAATATGTCAGGCCAAAATCGCGTGTCGAATGGCGAGGAAGTAATAAATGAAAAAATAAATCGGGTAATAATGATAGATGGGCAGGCAGATAATCAAACGGTGACTTTTTCAACGTCTAGCGAAGGAGTCCAAGGGCCCACCAACGAATTCATGCAAAGACAACTTGAGAAACAGATTTCGGGACAAAATTCATTTGAGCAGAGAGCAGCTGTAGATAATACAGAGGATGAAGATGGCGATCCTATTTCAATGTCGAGCAATAAATATGTTGAGGGTGATCAATTCTCGATAACAGGTACAGTAACGATTACCGAACAAAATTATGACATGACAGAGATGATGGAAGAAGAAATATTGATAGAGCGGCGTGAGGCATTCAGCTCCACAAGCAATACTCAATCATTTTCTACAGGATCAGGGTTCAGCGGAAAATTCTAAAATCCAATGCATAGATTTAGATTGCCCAAGAAGGCAGGAAGGATCCGGTTTACATTTACATAGCAAAATCAATACATACTCTCAATAGCATTCGCATCTCTGATACAAATCTCATTTCTTTTTTGCTTCAGGGTTTGAGTCAATAAACCATTTTCAATCGTAAAAGGCTCAACAAATGCAACACCACAAATCCTTTCGTCGGGCCTGGATCCCGAGCGCGATTGAAGGTCAAGATTAAAATCTTTCTTGACAAGATCTAGCAAATTTGCTTGATCTTGTGGCAGCAATCTGGACCAAGAATCGAAACCTTCTACTCCTTTGTCTTTCGCAAACTGCATTAAACCGTTTTGATTCGGAACTACCAAAGCAGCAAGTTGCTTCTTATCTTGGCCAACAAATAAGACCTGCTCAACCACTGGATTCATCAGCAGATGTGCTTCCAGAGGCCCTGGCTCAATATTTTCACCGCTGCTTAAAACAATGGTGTCTTTCGCTCTGCCCGTTAACACCACAGAGCCATCTGGAAGAAGCATTCCCAAATCGCCGGTGTCGAACCATCCATCAACATCCAGAACTTTTGCAGTGGCTTCAGGTTTCCCCAAGTATCCCTGCATGACCTGAGGTCCACGCACAAGCACCAAACCACGTTCTCTAAAACTGAGAGGAGCTCGGGATTCAGGATCCACAATCCTGAATTCAGTCTGAGGCATTGGCTGCCCTGAACTTCCACGAATGTTGCGCCATGGACGCCGGCAACTCACAACCGGACTAGTTTCGGTGAGGCCATAGCCCACTAGCAACTCGATCCCCACCGCCTCAAAGAAGGAATCCACATGAGGTGCGATCGCTCCTCCTCCATTGATGGGGAAGCGCAGCTGTCCCCCACTGAGTTGCAACCTCAGCTTTGGCCAGATCAGCTTGGACGCCAGGGCATGGGCGGGCCAGCGGCCGGCGGATTTCAGGCCTGCCATCAAGCGCTGACGGCGACCCAAGGGCATCAACATCAGGTTGCGACGCTGACGCCTTGCCAAGCAATAGGCACTGCTATTCGCGAGTGCCGCGCGCAAAAGGCTCTGCCTGGATGCAGGGAATGTTTTCAGGACATCTTCAAACCCGGCTTGCACCGCCTCCCACAGGCGCGGCACCGTGACCATCACCACAGGCTTCACCCTGGGCAAATCACGTTTGAGCTGTTTAATCGTGGTGTAACTCTGCGAACAGGCGCAGGAAAAGAAGTAATACTCCGCACTACGTTCATAGGCATGCCAGATCGGCAACACGCTGAGAACGGGTGCGCCAGGTTCTGGCCGAGCAACGCAACTCAAGCTGCGCATCTGATGCAGCAGGTTGGCGTGGCTGAGGGGAACGCCCTTCGGCTGACCGGTGGTGCCTGAGGTGTAAAGGATGGTGGCTGTGGTACTAGCAGCGCTGGCCGCATCTCGACCAAGATCTGGATCCGGAGCCTGTTGCTCGGCGCCAGCCGCCAAAAGATCAGACCAAGAGATCACGTCTGGATCCACAGCATCACCCTCAAGCTGCAGGACAAAGCGCAGCTGGCTGCGCAGCTGCGCAGGCAATTGGAGCCGTTGCCAAAGGTCCGCGTTTTGAACCACCAGGGCCACAGCCTTGGAATCTTCAAGGATGTAACGCAGCTCCTCGACGGGGGCTGAGGAGCCACGCACCGCATCGGCCGCACCTGTGCGCATCAAACCTTGATCTGCCATCAGCCAGCGGGGACTGTTTTCTGCAAACAGTCCCACCACATCGCCTTCACCAATCCCCAAGGAACGGAACCCTGCAGCCGCTGTCGTGATCCGTTGCGACAACTCCTGATAGGTGAAATGCTCCGGATGAGCCGCATGGGGAGCATCCACAGCCATGAGAGCACCATGACGTTGCTCAAGCCAGGGCCAGAGCTGATCCACTCTCCCCAGACCTTGCACATGCTGCTGACGGGCGAGTGATTTCAACTCCCAAAGCGTTGGTCGCCAGCTGGCCTGTGCACACGAACCCACAACGTTGTTTTCAGCTTGCGCCTAGGAGTACCACCCAGAATCAAGACCAGCAAGGTCGCACCAGCTGATTGACAGGCGCTGGGCCAGTGCATCCCGCAGGAGTGGCTGCACAACCGCAGGCGTGATCCCAGGAATCCAGCGCTGCAAACGATCCACAGGACGATCAGAAATTCCACATGGCACAACATGCGCAAACCCGTCCATGGCGCACGACACGTTGAGAGCAAGGCCGTGCTGAGTGATCCAACGACGACATCCCACCCCGATGGCCGCCACTTTTCGCCCCTCCAGCCAAACCCCCGTCAGGCCTGGGATGCGTTGGCCCTTCAAATCCAATGCCGCCAACACATCGATCACCACCTGTTCGAGCTGGCGCATGTACCAATGAAGGTCTGGTTCACGCCGGCGAAGGTCCAACACCGGATAGGCCACCAACTGCCCGGGGGCGTGGTGGGTGACCTCCCCTCCCCGGTCGATGCGATGCAGGGGAGCTGGCGCATTCTCGGGATCAAAGCGCAAGTGATCTTCCGTCGCTCCGCGACCAAGGGTGAAGCAAGACGGATGCTGAAGAAGCCAAACCGCTTCCCTGTCTGAGCCGTCCTCAGCCAGTAAGCACTTCTGCCATCCCCGTTGCCACTCCCAGGCCTGGGAGAACGGCACAGGTGCAACCGGCTCAAAAAGAAATGCCGCAGACCGCTTTCCTGGGCCTGAGGCAGTTAGTAAGTTGCCGGTAGAACCAGGCAAAGGGGAACGCCATGAAGCTTCTGATCCATGGTCGCAATTTGGATGTGACGCCCGCACTCCGGGAATACACCGAAACAAAACTGGAACGGGCCATCCACCACTTCGACGACCTCGTTAAGGAAGCGGATGTGCATCTGTCAGTTGCACGCAACCCAAGGGTTCCGCAACAAACCGCCGAAGTCACGGTGTTCGCCAATGGCACGGTGATTCGCGCCCAAGAGAGAAGCGAAAACCTTTACGCCAGCATCGATCTGGTCGCAAGCAAACTGGCGCGCCAACTGCGACGGTTCAAGGAACGCCACAGCGACCATGGCCATCGGACCACCCCAACAGCAGCGAATGACGTCCTCCTGACGGAACGGCCCACAGAAGACTCCCTGCTCGAAGGCAAAGAAGCGCAGCTCCCCAGCCCGGGCGTTCGGCGCAAATATTTCGCCATGCCAGCGATGAGCCTCGAAGAGGCACGCCATCAACTGGAACTGATCGACCACGACTTCTA
Organism: Synechococcus sp. Cu2B8-bc1011; assembly: GCF_047302735.1. NCBI lineage: Bacteria > Bacillati > Cyanobacteriota > Cyanophyceae > Synechococcales > Synechococcaceae > Synechococcus > Synechococcus sp. Cu2B8-bc1011. The sequence continues at coordinate 1,117,658 of NZ_CP138915.1, read as the reverse complement.
TCTGTTTCGAGACAAAGAAAGCGGTGAACTTCAGGTGATTTATCACCGCAATCACGGTGGCTTTGGCGTGATCCAAGCGCGGAACTAAAGGCAGTGCTTGCCCCACAACGATGACCGCGTCGCCGCGTCGGCGGGAGCTTCCGGAGCTCCCGCCCTTAATCCATCAAGCCGTCTTAGATCCTTTGTTGGAAGAGGAGGCCCTGCACAACCTCTGTGATGCGGGCAGGCTGCTCGGATTCGGGGGGCTTTGCACCAGCCTCTGCCACCTAGAGGCGGTTCGAAACCGCATCGGACCAAGCGGTCGTCTTCGCTTGTTTGCCGTGGTGGACTTCCCCTTCGGAACCATTCCAGCAGAGCTCAAACGGGCGCAAGCGGAATGGGCCGCAGCCCGCGGGGCTGATGCCCTCGATGTGGTGCCCAATCTTGCTGCCATCACCGCGGGGCGGTCGGAAACCTATGCAGAAGAACTCGCGCAGATCTGCGATCTCGGCCTACCCGTGACGGTGATTTTGGATGTGAACCGCTTGCAGCCAGCGGGCCTGAGCTTGGCTGTAGAAGCCGCCATCGATGCCGGTGCTGCGTGCTTGCAAGCCGGCAACGGATTTGGACCCGCCACCACTCCGGTGCAGGTGCGCAAGCTCAAAGAGCTTGCGAGGGGAAATTGCGCGATCAAGGCGGCCGGAGGGATTCAACGGCTAGACATGGCGTTGGACCTTGTCGAAGAGGGCGCAACGGCCCTGGGAACCAGCCATGGCCCAGCTTTAATTCAGGCCCTCCGGCATCCTCAATGAGCCCGGAACGGCGGATCAAAGGGTTGGCTTTGAAGGTGGGTCCCCTTGGGGAGCACGACAGGTTACTGACCCTGCTCAGTGATGAGGTTGGCCTGATTCGCCTAGCCGTGCCAGGGGCCCGTAAACCCCGCAGCAGCCTGGCGGCGGCGGTTCCTCTCACCACTCTGGAGCTGCAGGTAGGAGGACGCCGCGGCCTACTTCGGGTGCGCCAACTTCGGGTCCAACACAATTTCAGCAACGTGGGGCAGAGATTGGAAACGTTGGCAGCCGCCCAGGCCCTATCTGAGCTCTCGATCTCGTTGGTCGCTGGCGATGATCCTGTACCCGGAATGCTGAGTGCGGTCTTGATGCATCTTGAGCGGCTCGAGCTGCTGGCGCAGAAACAGCGTGAATCAGAAATGAAACGTTCGGAAGGGGAGCGTGTCGATCGAACCCTGGCAACGCTTGTTCAGGCCTGTGTTCATCTGCTCGCTCTCGGCGGCTATGGCCTGCCTCTCCAAACCTGTTGCCGCAGTGGAGCCGCCCTGTCTCCACCGATCGGAAATTGGGACTGGCGTTGCAGCCTCCTGGCCGACGAAGGGCTGGCCATTGGTTCTCAAGCTGGAGCAGCCATCCAGATCAACCCCTCCGAACTCGCCCTGCTCCAGCGATTAACACGGCTTGAACTGCCGGAACGTCAAGACGGTGGATTGATGGGACCCCGACCCGTTTGGCTCAGGCTTTTGACACTTTTGGAGAGCTGGTGTCGCGTGCATCTGCCAAGGCCCGTCCGCTCATTTGCCATGGTGAGAGAGGCTGTCGCCAGTAGCGCTTAACCAGCCAACAACTCAAGGGGTTTTCACGTTATTGCCGGTGGTGGGCGATCATGATCCCGCGAATGAACACATTGTGAGCGGTCCCCCCCTAAACAGCCCGGACCCGGCCCTGCCCACGAGCGCCAATCCTGAAGGTCGCCGCGGCCTTCAGGCCGTGATCCATCTCGATGGCTTCCGTCGCCTGTGGGTCGGACAGATCTTCTCCCAACTCGCGGACAAGTTCTACATCGTGTTGATGGTGTATCTGATCGCCCAATACTGGGTGACCAATACACCGGACAGCAATGGGGCGCTTGCTGAAATCGCCTCTGCGATTCGCATGGATTTCGAGACGCGAGCCCAGCGGATCACATTGCTGGCTACCGGGATTTATGTGGCCAACACCATCCCGGCGATGGTGCTCGGTTCTGTTGCCGGTGTGTGGGTCGACCGCTGGCCCAAACGCAGAGTGATGGTGGCATCCAATGGACTGAGGGCACTGCTCGTGCTGTGCACCCCTCTGTTCCTGATCCCTGGTCCCCACTGGTTCGGGCTGAGCTGGGGATATTGGGCTCTGCTGCTGATGACCTTTCTTGAGTCGGTGCTGACCCAGTTTTTCGCCCCCGCTGAACAGGCGACCATCCCACTGCTGGTGCCGAGAGAACACCTGCTAGCCGCCAACTCCCTTTATCAAGCCACCAGCATGGGAGCCACGATCGTTGGCTTTGCCCTTGGCGATCCAATCCTGCGAGGACTCAACCACCTGCTTCAAACGGTGGGCATCAACGGTGGCGAATTTCTGCTTCTGCCGTTCTGTTACGGCATGGCGGCCATCAGTCTGAGCACCATCCAGATGCGCGAACCACCGAGAAAGGACAGCCGCGATTCAGTCTGGAAAGAAATCGTGGCGGGGATCAAGGTGCTTCGAGAGCAGACATCGGTCCGCGGAGCCATGGTGCATCTCGTGGTTCTTTACAGCCTGCTAGCCGCGCTTTATGTGCTGGCGATCAGCCTGGCGTCTGCAATCCAAGGGCTGGGGCCAACAGGCTTCGGAACCCTGCTGGCCATGAGCGGATTAGGGATGGCGGTTGGCGCTGTGCTGGTGGCACAAATGGGCCATCGTTTTAGCCGTCGTCGCCTCGCCGCAGCCGGGCTGGGCACGATCACCTGGTGTTTGGTCATGCTCGGGCAACTGCGCGGAAATCTCAGCATCACCTTGACCTTGTGCGGCGTCCTCGGAATTGGGGCCGCTCTCGTGGCGATTCCGGCTCAGACCACGATTCAGGAGGACACCCCAGAGTCTCAGCGAGGTCGGGTCTTCGGACTACAGAACAACCTGATCAACATTGCGCTCAGCCTGCCCCTTGTTCTCGCCGGTGCCCTGGTGAGCAGCATTGGCTTGATCCCTGTGCTCTGGGTGCTTGCAGCACTTTCTTTAACGGCCGCTCTTTGGGAGCGGCCTTGGGAGCGCTGCTAACTTCAGACTCGGCTTCGAGACGGTGCCAGTGGCCCACATTGCCTGGCTCGGCAAAAAAACTCCGTTCTGCGGCAATGTCACCTACGGGCTGAGCACCACTGAGGCCTTAAAGAAACGCGGCCATCAAACCAGCTTCATCCATTTCGATAACCCTGGCGCTCCCAGCAGCAACACGTCATTGCTGGCTCACGATCCGGACGTCAGCCTTCCCTATCTGGTGAAGTCGCAGGTTTACACCATTCCCTCCCCTAGGGCGCAGAGGGAATTGAGGGAGTCCTTGGAGAGGCTGCAGCCCGATGTCGTGCATGCCAGCCTCACCCTTTCTCCCCTCGACTTCAGGCTGCCGGAGCTTTGCCAACCGTTGGGCATTCCCCTGGTCGCAACCTTTCATCCACCGTTTGATGCAGGATTGCGCAACCTCACAGCAGGCACGCAACAGCTCAGCTACCAGCTCTACGCGCCTGCTCTCTCCCGCTACGACCGAGTGATCGTCTTTTCCGATCTTCAGGCGGAAGTCCTCAACCGTTTAGGAGTTCACGAAAGCCGCCTTGCCGTCATCCCCAATGGCGTGGATCCAGACCGCTGGTCTCCCGCTCCAAGCCATCCCGCCTCGATCAGCAAGGAGCTGCATGACGTGCGCTCACGGCTTGGTGATCAGCGCATTTTTCTCTACATGGGGCGGATCGCAACCGAGAAGAATGTGGAAGCGTTATTGCGAGCCTGGCGACTGGTGAAGCCAGCCGGCTGCCGGCTCGTCATCGTGGGTGACGGCCCCCTGCGAAGCACGCTCCAAAACGTGTATGGGAATGGGATCGGAGACCTGTTGTGGTGGGGCTATGAAGCCAATCTCCATACGCGCATCGCCCTGCTCCAGTGCGCTGAGGTGTTTGTGCTGCCCTCACTGGTGGAGGGCCTCTCGATCGCCCTACTCGAGGCCATGGCCTGCCAATGCGCCTGCATCGCCACAGATGCTGGTGCTGATGGAGAAGTCCTCGCAGGTGGGGCCGGCATCGTGCTCAGCACGCAAGGGGTCACCACCCAGTTGCGCACGTTGCTGCCCGTTCTCCGTGACCAACCTCTGCTCACGCAAGAGCTAGGGCGGCGAGCGCGTGAGCGGGTCATGGAGCGCTACCGCATGGTGTCCAATATCGATGCTCTGGAAGCGCTTTACGACACCCTGATCAAGCAGAAACCACTAGCCGCTGAAGCCAGGGCTTAATTCGCCATGCCCCGTCCATGTTGCGTGGCGGCAACGATGGCTTCAATCAACGCCGAACGCAAGCCCGATTTCTCGAGATGACGCAACGCCGCCATGGTGGTTCCACCTGGAGACGCGACCATATCTTTAAGTTCGCCAGGATGCAGCTCCTGCTCCTGCAATAAGGCGGCGGTCCCAGCGAGAGTTCGATGCGCCAAATGATGGGCCTGAGACCGAGGCATTCCCATGGCAACAGCACCATCGGCCATCGCTTCCGCGATTAAGGCCACGTAGGCAGGACCGGACGAAGTGAGCGCCAGAAAAGTATCGAGCCGTTCCTCGGGAAGCTCGAGAACCTCACTCACGGGCTCAAAGAAGGAGCGCACTTGCTGCTTCTGTGAATCAGAGATGCCATCCCCCCAAGCCAGACCCGTGAGTCCCTGACCCACCAAGCAGGGAGTATTCGGCACAGCACGCACACAAAGACGGCCAGGGAATAAAGCTTGGAGCCGCACCAGGGGAACCCCAGCCAGCACGGACAGCAAAAGGCTTGATCCCGATGCAGGCGTTTCTAATGGGGGTGGCGCCGAGGCAGCGACCCCATCGAGCATCTGAGGCTTAACGGCCAAGAGTTGAACCGACGCAGCCCAAGCGTGTTGTGCCGCGGAATCACTGGCAGCTACTACTTTCAGGCCAGAGGGCACTCGCGCAGACACCCTTGCAACAGAGTCCTGTCGGCCCACAACTGCAATCACCTGATCAGCAGGAATCAGTTCCTGCTCAATCAAGGGAATCACGAGGGCCTGAGCCATCCGGCCCAGACCAATCACACCTAATGCAATCGGCACTGATGGATCAAAGTGCGGTGGCGCTTGTGGCACTCCAGGCGGGAGTCGGAGCGATGCTGGCCTCGGCGGACGCTTGCTCAACGTCCTTTGAAACGTGAGTCGGAACGGAGGCTTCGTCCTGGGTGGCGTTGGTCACGGTCACGCAGCTGGGCGCGAACAGAAAAATGCTTTCGCCAACACGCTCTTGATGACCATCAATGGCAAAGGTTCCACCTGCAACAAAGTCGACTGCGCGCTGGGCTTGATCCGGCTCCATCATCGTGAGATTAAGGATCACCGTTTTACGCTCACGCAGGGCTTGGATCGCTCCAGGCATTTCATCAAAACTGCGGGGTTCCATCAAGGAAACCTCAGCCGTTCCGGTGCTGATACCAGGCATCCCAATCACATTGGAGCCAGTAAAAGATGGCTCACTGTCAAAGGGATTGCCCGACTCAAGAGTTGCCAAAGCACTCGACATGGAGTGGGACGGACCTTCCTCGACTTCGTCCTGCTCGCCAGTGTCGTAATCGAGATCGTCATAATCACCATCAAGGTAATCATCACCCGCAACGACAGCACGAAGACGAGAAATCAGTGACACCGGAAATGAATCAAACCTGGACCCTGAATAGCGCTCTACGGAGTTGTGAGCAAGAGTGACTAGGCGATTTGATCATCTTCACAACCGACCATCCTGCTGAATGGGGGGTCAAACCAAGTGTTCAGGTCTCGGTCCAAACAATCCAGATCCCACGCGAATCCAGGTAGCACCAGCCTGTGCCGCCTGCTTCCAGTCTCCGCTCATGCCCATCGAGCAATCGGACAAAGCGAGCTCATCCGCGAGGGTTCTGCAGTCATGAAAAAGGCTCTGACGCTCTTCCGGCCCTAAGCCAAGTGGGGCCATGGTCATCAGCCCAATGGGCTTCAAGCCTGGGAGTAACTGCAACTGTGGCCAAACCTCACGCAAAGCATCCGGCTCCCAGCCACCCTTCGCCGGGTCGTCTCGAAGCTTGACCTGAAAAAACACCTCCGGATTCTGGTTTTCCTCCAGTGCAATCCTTGATGTGCGCTCTGCGAGTCCCTGAGAATCGATCGAATGAATCACGGGAAAGGCTCGCACGACAGCCCGAACTTTGTTGGCCTGCAGGCGTCCTATGAAATGCCAACGCAAGCCACTGAGATCTTCCAAGGCCTGTTGTTTCGGGAGTGCTTCCTGCACCCTGCTCTCGCCAAAATCAACTTGTCCCAAAGCGGCCAGTTCACGCACCACATCGGCAGGGTGGCCTTTGCTGACAGCAAGCAAATGAGTGGCATCTGGACACTCAGCCTGAATCGCCTTCCAGCGGGACTGAACCGTCTCAGAGTCTGAGCTGCTGGACACCATCAAATGAAGGTTTGATCGAACAGCTGCTTCCAATCCGCGAAATCGGCAACGCGATCACGACGGCAGCGCGCCAGATGAAGCTCTGCATGATGCCGGGCGTCCTGATAAGGAATCACCTCAAACTGCGCACCTCTCGGTTGCAGCGTCACCAAGAAAAACATGCGCTGGGCGTAGAGAGTGGCGTACAGATCCCGACCCTCGCCAGCGGTCGACACCTGATACAGCATTCCGAAGGTGGGGTGATTGAGATAACGCTCCGCTCCCACAACTCAGTCCGTCAAGATTTAGAGAGCACCGTACCTGCCTCGCAATCCAACGACCACGAGAAGGATCACAAATGACAGCAGGTTCAAACCACGAGCCAAGGGAGAGGTGCTTTGAACAGGGCGGAAGCAATCCGCAGGAAGCCACCGCCCTCCCCTAGCAATCAAGGCATCAGCGCCTTGCTCAGCGCGCAACAAAATATTGGCGAGAAGGCGTTCTCCCACCGACAGGAGCAATCCGAAGGAAGCCTTGAATCCCAACTGACGGAGATTGACCGCTCGACTCGCGACTGAACGCACCAGATTCTGCAGTTCCTCTTGCACCAAAGGTAGAAAACGAAGCGCCAACAGCAGCTGAAAGCAAAGACGATCCACTGGCAAACCAAGCTTGGTTAGGGGGAACAAAAACCAATTCAGGGCCCACATCAGATCCTCGCTTGGCGTGGACAACAGCATGAGATTCACGCTGTGCACCACGGTGACAAGCAACGTTGCGCTGTTGAGACCGAGCTCAGCCGATCGCCGATCCACGGACAGTGGGCCCAGGTTGAGTGGCCCAAGTTGGACAGGACCAAGGCGAAACAACTCCCAGCTGGGGGTTTGCAGAGACAAACCCTGCAACTCCTGGACAGGCCGAACGGCCAGCGTGGCGGCTGGATCTCCCGTTGGCAAAAACATCGCCAGGAGGCCAAAGCCAATCCCCAGACAGAGCACCAAGAGCAGGGAGCGCCACCACAACCTGATCGGCAAGCCACTCAGAGCGGTGATCACCATCAAGGCCAGAACGAGCCCGAGACGCCACAACGGACCCGCCAGCACGGGGGTCAATAAAAACATCACAACCCATCCCAGCTTCAAACGAGGGTCGATCAGACGCAGCCAACCAGCACTGCCATCGACATATTGCCCGATTGGAATCTGTCGCAACCAGTCCATAGGGGATCAGCCTTGGCGGTTCTGCTGGCGGACCAGCTCCTTTTCCGCATCCCTCTGTTGCTTGCCGCGCCAGAACAGCTTCAACGGAGTTCCATCAAAGCCGAGACCTTCACGGATTTGACGTTCCACGTAGCGGCGATAGGTATCGCCAAACAGCTTGGGCTCATTCACAAACAAGGTGAAACTGGGCGGACGACTTGCAACCTGAGTGCCGTAATACAAGCGGCCCTGCCGGCCACCACGGGTGGTGGGGGGACTCCGCCAGCTGAGTGCTTCCTTGAGCACTTCGTTCACAACTGATGTGCTCACCCTGCGGCGGTGCTGCTCCACAGCAAGAGCCGCCAAGGCGAAAATGCTGTCGACCCGCTGCCCCGTGAGCGCAGAGGTGAACACCATTGGAGCCCAATCGAGAAAGTAGAGCTTGGCGCGCAGCTCCTTTTCCATCGCGGTCATCGTATGGCTGTCTTTTTCCACCGCATCCCACTTGTTCACCACAACCACGCAAGCGCGGCCGTCCTCTTCGATCCGTCCCGCCAAGCGTTGATCCTGCTCGGTCACACCATCGAGAGCATCGATCACTAAAACGCAGACATCACTGCGTTCGATCGCTTTAAAACTGCGATTGATCCCAAAAAATTCTGGGCCGTAATTCACGCTGCGACGCCGGCGAATGCCTGCAGTGTCAATCAATCGCCAGCGACGATTTTCCCGTTCAATGCGCGTATCAATGGTGTCGCGAGTGGTGCCACGAATCGGACTCACAATGGCCCGCGTCTCACCACAGATGGAGTTCAGCAAGCTGGACTTGCCCACGTTGGGACGGCCAATGATCGAGAGCTGAATTGGCTCCTCTTCATCACTCTCCTCATCCTTGGGAGGAAGAAAGGTGAGCACCTGATCGAGCAGCTCAGCGGTGCCAGCACCATGGATCGCCGAAATCGGATGGGGTTCACCAAGACCGAGCCGCCAAAACTCGGCGGCCATGCCTAATCCCTGCTCGGGAGACTCACACTTATTGACTGCTAACAGCGTCTTGCAGCGCTGCGTACGCAGCCATTCCGCGATCGATTCATCGGCAGCTGTGAGTCCCTGCTGACCATCCACAATCACTAAAGCCACGCTGGCTTCAGCGAGAGCAAGGCTGGCCTGCTCCCGGATCTCAGGAAGAAACTCACTGTCGTCATCGAACACCAAGCCTCCGGTGTCCACCACCTTGAATTCTCGATCGCCCCAATACCCGTCTTGATAGGTGCGATCTCGCGTCACACCTGGCTGGTCGTGAACGATGGCCTCACGACTTCGACAGAGACGGTTCACCAAGGTGGACTTGCCGACGTTGGGACGCCCAATGATTGCGACGACCGGACGTGCCAAGACAGGAGCCAAGAAAAACTTTCTTGACAGTACAGAGGTGACCCATCACAGAAATGCGAAATCATTCAGAACGAGACGAATGAGACGCATGCGACACAGCTAGGTCTGTGACAGCGACGCCAGCGGCACAATCATGCTTGAGCTCATTGCAACGCTCGTGGTCGATCTCTCCGATCAGACCCTCACAGTGCTTAACGAGCAAGCGCAAACCGTCCGAGTGATTCCCGTGAGCACGGGCAAAGCCTCGTCCCCCACTCCCACGGGCCATGCCTCCGTGCTCACGAAGTACCGCTCGGTGACGATGCGGGGGCGCACCTATATCTCTCCCGACGTGCCCTACGCCATGTGCATCACTGCCAACGAGGCCATTTGCATGCACGCTGCTCCCTGGCAAGAAGACGCTGGCCAGTCCTTTGGCGTGCCCAGGAGCCACGGTTGCGTGCGCATGCCGACTCAACAGGCTCGCTGGCTGTTCGAAAACACACCCAAAGGCACCAAGGTCATCATCCAGGCCTGAAGATCAATCCCATCAATCCGACTGAAGAAACTCAGCCATAGCAACGACTCCAAGAATCAACCCTTTCAGGCCTCCCCACCTCTGGCGGCAACTGAAAGGGACAACCGGAATCGGCACACCTTGAAGCGCTTGACCGACGCATGCGCGTGACCTAGAACCAGGCAAATAGCTCATATGTACCAATGAGCAACTCAATGGCTGAAGCGAAGGTTCCAGCGTTCCTGAACGTCAAGCCTGGTGACTACGTGATCATCCAGGCAGAGCAACGGGTCGCCTTGGAACCCGATGCCAATTGGTGGATGGGACAAGTCGTCTTCTGCGAAGGGGGCGCTAGAGACCCAAGAGTGAACACGATGTTCCAGATCGCCAACGTGGATGACGGCTCCATCCTCTGGGTCAACGCGGATGAAGTCACGCATGTCGTCAGGTCCTTCGATGAGCTGACGCTCAACGCTTGACTCACCAACGGGGAGGAGAACCGCCCTTCAACGCAAGAACCGTATGTCTTACAACTTGCGAAGAGGAGCTTCGGTGGAACGGAGATCCTGACGGGAGGGGTTAGAAACCCTCCTTTTTTGTGCCCAAGGGGAAATAAGCACTTGTCTCTACGGACACCTGCCTTCTCTGCAGCCATGTTGATCATGAGGCGAAGCACCCCCGTGATCGCCGAAGAGAACAGTCAGCAGAGGACGACTGTTCTTTTTTTATGCCCGCATCGTGATGCGGATGGATCAATACGCACAAGGCCATTCGACTAGGCCTCCTTGTCATGAAGCCCATGCGGGGGCAAGGCTGTTCCGTTGGTCAGGCATTCAAAAGCCTCGAGACCTAAGCCTCAACGCACAGGGAGATCACCGGGATGACCGCTCACTGGGTTGAGCGGCGGATCGAGCAGCAATGGCAAGGGTCCCTCCTCCTCCAGCACTTGCTCATGGGATGCCAGCCAAGCCAGAAGCCAATTCACGGCAGTAGCCCGACGCGTTCGCCGTGGGTAAAGCTCCCCGATTCGATACCCGGCAAACTTCAACTGCTCTTTCAATAGCTGTTTGTGCTCGCGTGGAATCGAGCGGGTGAGTTGCACGGAGGCGGGGCGAATACTGATCACTTCCGGGGCCTGGGGGAACGCCTCTCGCCACGCCGAGGGTGTCTCAGGCCCAGCCAGCCAGATCAGTCCCTCCCCATCCGGCTGGTACCCCAAGCGCTCCCAAACCCGCTCTGCCACAAAGCGATCACTCACTCGGTCGTCCAGGATTCGATCCAACAACAAGCGGCTAAGCGGCCAAGGGGTAGGGGGCATGCGAGCAGACCGAAGACATCCATCCTTCGCCCCATCGTCTTGCCTTGACAAGTCCAAACGTCAGATCAACTCTCAGACCAACAGCCTGACCAGCAGAATGGATAGGTCTTCGGCCTCTGGCCATGCCGCTGAAGATTCAGGGTCGACTTTTAGAGCGACAACTCAGATGCCGCGCACTGCAATCCCCTCTCGCTGGCGTCAGCGATCGGATTTTTAGGCAACTGGTGCGCCGCTGGGCTCCCGATGCATTGCTATTTACCGAAATGGTGAATGCCACCAGCCTTGAATTGGGCCACGGACAACTCAAGATGGACGGTCTGCAGGACGAAACAGGGCCCATCGGGGTACAGCTGTTTGATCACCATCCCGACGCCATGGCCGATGCAGCCCGTCGTGCGGCCGATGCCGGGGCCTTTCTGATCGACATCAATATGGGCTGTCCTGTACGCAAAATCGCCCGAAAAGGCGGTGGCAGCGGTCTGATTCGTGACCCGGATCTGGCTTGCAGAATTGTCGACACCGTAGTGGCCGCAGTGGGACTTCCGGTCACGGTGAAAACCCGTCTCGGCTGGTGTGGTGAACACAACGCTGTAGGGGCTGAGGCCGCCGTGAACTGGTGCCGACGCTTGGAGGAGGCAGGGGCGCGAATGCTGACGCTCCACGGGCGCACGAGAGAGCAACGCTTCAGCGGCACTGCGGATTGGAACGCCATTGCCGCTGTCAAAGCAGCCCTCAGCATTCCCGTGATCGCCAATGGGGATGTCAACAGCCCTGAGAAAGCACTGCATTGTTTGCGCATCACCGGCGCCGATGGCGTGATGGTGGGTCGCGGAAGCATGGGTGCCCCTTGGCTTTTGGGCCAAATCGATGCAGCACTCAGTGATCGACCGATTCCAGCCACACCCGCACCGATGGCGCGCTTAGCCCTCGCCAAGGAGCAACTCCTGGCGCTGATCGAGGCTCGTGGAGATCACGGCCTCTTGATTGCCCGGAAACACATGAGCTGGACCTGCACTGGCTTCCAGGGCGCATCCCAGTTTCGGCAACAGCTGATGCGCGCGCCCACGCCCGCCACGGCCCTTGATTTGCTCGATCAACAGATGCAGCGAATGGAATGAATGCGTTGTTGCTTCTGCTGCTGCTCTGGCCGCTCTGGCTGATCCGTCGCCCCGAACAAGACACCCCGATCTGGGGACGCCGCAGCTTGATCCTGCTGATCAGTCTGTTCACCTTTCGCTATTTGATCTGGAGAGTGACCTCCAGCCTCAATTTCGAAAGTCGCTTATCGATCACCCTCAGCGTGCTGCTCCTGCTCGCTGAGGCCTGGTTGCTGCTCGTTGGATTGGTACCGCTCTGGCTGGCTTGGAGAAGGTTCCCCGATCGCCGCTTGGAGATCAATGACCGACAAAAGCGCTGGGCTGAGAGCGGCTGGGAACCACACGTGGACATCTTGGTTCCCACCTATGGCGAGCCCATCAAGGTGCTCGAACGAGCCCTGATTGGCTGCACAAACTTGTCCTATCCCCACACCAAGGTGTGGGTTCTCGACGACAGCGGTCGTCAAGAGGTGAAAGAGCTCGCTACCGAGCTCGGGTGTCGTTACTTGCACCGAGCGGAGCGCGTCAATGCCAAGGCCGGCAATCTCAACCATGGTTTGCGCCACTGCCGAGGAGAGCTGGTTGCCGTCTTCGACGCCGACTTCATTCCCCAACGCACCTTTCTTGATCGCAGCATTGGATTCCTTCTCGAACCTGAGGTTGCGCTCATTCAGACCCCTCAAACCTTCATCAACGCCGACCCGGTGATGCGCAATCTGGGGATGGAAAACTGGCTTTTATCTGATGAAGAAAGTTTCTACCGCTGGATTCAACCGGTCCGGGATGGCTGGGGGGCTGTGGTGTGTGCAGGCACATCGTTTGTGGTGAAACGGAAAGCACTCGACCAAATCGGTGGCTTCGTGGAACAAGCCATCTCTGAGGATTTCGTGACCGGCATCAGCCTGACCCGTCAGCACTGGCGACTGCTTTATCTGCAGGAAAAGCTCAGCGCTGGCTTGGCAGCGGAAACGATGGCTGATTTCGTGCACCAGCGCCAACGCTGGGCCTCTGGCACGTTGCAAAGCCTCAGACTCAGCAGCGGCCCCTTGCGTCGTCAAGGGTTATCGCTTGGGCAACGCATCGCTTACCTCGAGGGCGTGATGCATTGGTTCAACAACGTGCCAAGGCTAGTGCTGATGCTGATGCCACTCAGCTACGGCCTTCTGGGCATCATCCCGATCTTGCTCAACAGCCAAGCCGCATTGACCTTGCTCCTACCGCTTTGGAGTTTGCAAGTGTTGAGCCTCGGCTGGTTAAACCGTGGGTCACGGACAGCTTTTTTGAGCGAACTCACTGGCTGGGTGCTCACCGTTCCGCTCACCGTGACCGTGCTGGCCAACCTGATTGGACGCATCGGTGGATTTCGGGTGACCCCCAAGCATCAGCGCCGTGATCGCGGAAGCTACAGCGCGGAGCTGCTGCTACCACTGTTGGCCCTAGTCCTGTTCAATCTGGTGAACCTCTACGGGCTGCTCTCCAACGCCAGCGATCTGCCAGCTCAGGTGCTCGCCGGCCGTCCGGTCGGCTTGGTGTGGGGCGTGATCAATCTGCTCAGTTTGATCGTGGCGATTCGTGCCTGCTGGGACCCTGCCGCACAGGACCTCTCCCCGTGGCAAAAGCTCAAAACAGAAGCCTGGATCGAAGACGACGGGGGGCACCGTTACCCCTGCCGCATTACGGCCTTAAGCGAAAGCGGCGCCAGGATCACCTACTCCCGTTCGCCCTTGCCATGGGTTGCCAGTTCCAGGCTGCGCTGGTGCCAAGAGCTGCCGGCTTTACCAGTGAACTTGATGCACACAACAGAGACAGAAGCCCTTCTCCACTGGGGACACTTGCCGCGGCAAGAGCGCTATGCCCTGATCCGCTGGCTGTTTTGCCGGCCGGGATGCTGGGTTGATCGGCAGGCACCTCAGGAAGGCCGTGCCTTGCTGGCCCTAGTCCGGCGACTGATCGCACCACCAAAGAGCAGCCCCTTCAACCCGAGCCTGATCCCGCAACACTCAATCACGTGTCCCCGTGATTTTGTAGGTCGCTAGCAACGAAGCAACAACATCCATCAATACATGCAGCCAAAGAGATAGTCATCAAGCCTTTAAAATCAAGCAAGAACAACGAGCGCATCTCATCACAATCACATTAACAAAGACACTAATAAGAACTGAAGACAAAAGGGAGATTGCGATCTCCATAGGCTTTAAAGATTTCCACAATCAGTTCGCAATTCGACATTTCAAAGGCCATCAACTTCAGATACCATCCATCGTCAAGGGGTCGCTTCGTCAATCCGAACCAAAGCTGGGATTACCACCAACGCCCGCTCAGGAAACAGAATACTTTTAGCCGCTTAGGACATTCATTTTAGTCGGGCACAAAAGTGATTCCTAGATATCAGGGCTGATCAGATAGCGGCAGCTGAAGACTAAAGAGGCTTCCTTCATCAACTGTTGAGCGAACACTGACAGTGCCTCCCATCGCTTCCATCAGCATCTTCACAATTGAGAGCCCGAGCCCCGTGCTGCTTTCGCCCTTAGGCAAGACAACCCCCTCGGCTCGGGTGAAACGTTCAAAGATAGTGTCGAGTTGGTCGGCGGGAATCCCCTGGCCATGATCGCTTACGCAGACCGTGACCTTTGAATCATCAGAACTCACGTGCAAATCGATCGGCGAGCCTTTTTCCGAGTACTTCACCGCGTTACCAATCAGGTTACCGATGCACTGCACCAGTCTGTCTGGATCACCAACTACCTCTAAATAGGGAAGTTCCTTGAGGTTGTCGGTGATTGGATTGCCGTAGGCGGCCTTAGCCAACTTGAGAACTTGCTCCAGATTGGGGATCAGCTCAAAGGCTTCGCGACGAATCGAGAGCTGCTGATTATCCGCTCGGCTGAGGTCGAGAAGGTCGCTCAGCATGCGGTTTAGCCGTAGGACTTCTGTATCGGCAATCCCCAAAGCTTGTTTATGGTGATCAAGCAGATGCTCCTCTCCACGATTCAGCACCGATTGGATAAAGCCGGAAATCACAGTCAGCGGGGTGCGGAATTCGTGGCTAATCGTTGCAGCAAACTGTTTTTGATTGGAGGAAGAGTGGCGCAATCGTCCCACCATCTCGTTGAACTCCTCAATGATCGGGAGTAGCTCTAGTGGAGCCTTATCTGTCGGAATCATTGCACCTTTTAGGTTACTCAGCTCAACCGTTGACAGATCCTGTTTGATTGCGCGAAGGGGGCGGCGGGCGCTCAGGATCAGCACCGCACCTGTTAAAAAGATCAAGATCAGCTCAGATCCCAGCTTCATCATGCGCTGAGATTTCAAGAGCGGCATTCCGTAAACAGGTCGGATGTAGACGAAATTGCCTGTTTCTGGTCCTCCAGGTAGTTTCACCTCCTGCACAGCTACAGCTTCTCTCGAGCTGATGTCGAGCACAGTGAATCCATCTTCAGTTTGCATGGCCCTCTCAGCAAACTTCCTCAACTGGTTCTCATCAAATAGCGTGCGGCTTGAGCGGCTAGTCACCATCCCATTATCACCAACAATCAACGCAACCTTGCCGTCGCTAAGATTCAAGTTTCTAAGCAAGCGTTGGTAGTCGCTGAGGGAGCAGCACCCTCTCTTCTGCGCAGGCGTAAGTTGATTAAATTCCTCTTTGATTTCATCCAGAATCAAGAGCCCCTGCCGATGCATCGTTCCTCGCAGAACATCATCGATCAGGTGCTGGCGCAGACTGTGATTAATCGCCAGGCTGATCAAAGACTGCCCGAGCACTACAGCAAGCGTGATCCAAAGAAGGCGACGGCTGAGTGACCAGTGCGATCTTGATGAACTGATCCAATCTCCGAACATGTAAAAATCCTTTATCCGTGCTGGCGGCCGGCCCAAAGCCTTTACAATCGACTACGACAAAGATCAATAAATATATTACACAATCTATTATGAATCAATGTCCAGAGCAGTTGGCAAATCATATGCTTCTTATTAACATTTTTGCAATTTCACACTGTTGATGCCTGTGACCACTCCAACGGTGTTTCTTGCCGACGATGAAGCCAACATCGTGACACTGCTCGAGATGGAGCTCCAGGCGGAAGGTTTCACTGTGGTGACTGCCACCGACGGAATTTCAGCCCTTAAAAAACTACGCGACACAGCCACCCTTCCCGATCTGGCTCTTCTCGACTGGAACATGGGTGGGATCAGTGGGCTGGAGATCTGCCGGCGCCTAAGAGAAACAGGCGTTTCATTACCAGTGATCATCCTGACCGCAAGAGATGAAATCGATGACCGCATTGCCGCGCTAGAGACCGGCGCCGATGACTTCATCTCCAAGCCTTTCAACGTGCGCGAAGTGTTAGCCAGGGTCAAGGCTCTGATTCGCCGATCCACCTTGACCAAAGGGGCCTTCTCCAATGAATTAAGTTCGGATTTGATTGAGGTGGGCTCATTAGTTCTAAATAGGGCCGAACGCACCTGCACGATCAACGGCACTGCATTAATCCTCACCGTACGGGAATTCGACCTACTCGATTGCTTTATGAGACACCCTCGGCAGGCTCTCTCCAGAGGGCAATTAATTCAGCATGTCTGGGGTGACGACTACTTCGGAGACGAAAATGTAGTGGATGTATTCGTGCGCTACCTGCGCAAGAAGCTTGAAGAAACAGGGTCGGAACGGGTGATTCAAACCGTTAGGGGTGTGGGCTTTGTGCTTCGAATGAACGACCAATAATTCGTCATTCTTGATTGGAACTCATACTTCCAAGCCGCTCTTTATGAGGCGCTGCAACCCGCGCCCAGCAAACCCACAACCGTTTTCAGATCGCTGATAAGGCCTCCGCGTGATTCGCAGGATCAATGCTGGCCTGGTGAGACACATCTTGCCGAGAGCTCCAAGACAATCAAAACCCCGCTCGTGGCGGGGCTTGGTTGGTGTGAATTGTTGATCCAGGATTTCGGTCAGGCCAGGATGTGCTGATAAGACTGAGCTTCCAGCATTCCCGCAGCAGCACCGTTGACTACAGCCAGTATTTCATCGTCATGGTAAATCATCGCAGTATTTCCTACATTTGTGATCTCTAGTTCTGTAATTTGTGATCCGTTGCTGTCAAAGAAAACCAATTGATCTTCACCATCGACAAAGTCCATAATCATGTCAAAGCCAGAGCCTGATTCGATAACAAAAGTATCTCTGCCTTCTCCCCCCGTGATCTGATCATGTCCCTTTCCACCTGATATGTAGTCATCACTCCATCCACCTATGATTATGTCATTGCCACCATCTCCGAAGAACATGTTATACCCCCCTTCGGCTGTAATGATGTCATCGCCTTCAGTGCCACTTTTTATTTGAGGGGTGCGACGGACTGCATTTGTTTGAAAATTGGTCAACTTATCATCAGCAAACTCAACATTGGTTAGAGAATCAAATGTTCTGAATCCAGGTGAAGGCAGCGCATCAACAGGAGCGTTGAAGTCAGGACCGACGATTGGTGCGGGAAGTGCATCAACAGGAGCGTTGAAGTCAGGACCGTCGATTGGTGCGGGAAGTGCATCAACAGGAGCGTTGAAGTCAGGACCGACGATTGGTGCGGGAAGTGCATCAACAGGAGCGTTGAAGTCAGGACCGTCGATTGGTGCGGGAAGTGCATCAACAGGAGCGTTGAAGTCAGGACCGTCGATTGGTGCGGGAAGTGCATCAACAGGAGCGTTGAAGTCAGGACCGACGATTGGTGCGGGAAGTGCATCAACAGGAGCGTTGAAGTCAGGACCGTCGATTGGTGCGGGAAGTGCATCAACAGGAGCGTTGAAGTCAGGACCGACGATTGGTGCGGGAAGTGCATCAACAGGAGCGTTGAAGTCAGGACCGACGATTGGTGCGGGAAGTGCATCAACAGGAGCGTTGAAGTCAGGACCGTCGATTGGTGCGGGAAGTGCATCAACAGGAGCGTTGAAGTCAGGACCGACGATTGGTGCGGGAAGTGCATCAACAGGAGCGTTGAAGTCAGGACCGACGATTGGTGCGGGAAGTGCATCAACAGGAGCGTTGAAGTCAGGACCGACGATTGGTGCGGGAAGTGCATCAACAGGAGCGTTGAAGTCAGGACCGTCGATTGGTGCGGGAAGTGCATCAACAGGAGCGGGACCGTGGAAGAAATCCGTCATGGTCTTGAAAGTAAAGAGCGAGAAGTGAGATGGGGTTGAACCCCCGACAACTTGAAGATGACTGCGCTCTTGGTGATTCCCTGGTGATCTCCTGGTGGAAAGCTGGAGACGTTCTGGTGAATTTCTGGTGAAACGCGACAAGCACTGCAAACACTGGGTTTTATGCCGCCTCAATCGGACTCAGGGCAACCTTCTCGTTGTCTTCGTGCTGACCTATCCCCCAATCGGGCTAGAGGCTCACGCCTAGCTGCCAAGCCATCAGCCTGTCTCTCTCTTCCTCAACCAATAACGGCACCATCCACTCGGACTCAACCTCACCAGCTACATCCCTTCCAAGCTCATCGATGCCAAGGGTTAGCCAAGCCTTTTAGCCATCGACGTCGTTAGCCCTTAGTTCCAGGCTGCGCTGGTGCCAAGAGCTGCCGGCTTTACCAGTGAACTTGATGCACACAACAGAGACAGAAGCCCTTCTCCACTGGGGACACTTGCCGCGGCAAGAGCACTATGCCCTGATCCGCTGGCTGTTTTGCCGGCCGGGATGCTGGGTTGATCGGCAGGCACCTCAGGAAGGCCGTGCCTTGCTGGCCCTAGTCCGGCGACTGATCGCACCACCAAAGAGCAGCCCCTTCAACCCGAGCCTGATCCCGCAGCACTCTTCCACACTCCAAACCTCAGCGCATGAAAAGATCCCGCGTCCCCGTGATTGCCTGCGTGGCTAGCAACAAAGCAACAACAACATTCATCGACACATGCAGCCGTCGCATCCAGAGCCGACCAGCAATCTGCTTCTGCATCACCACGGCAGCCAACATGAGGGCGATGAGAGCTGAACCACCCCAAAGATGCGACTGCCAAACCGCTGTTGGGTAGGCCTGACGCCACTGGAGCAAGGCAGGCTGTGAGGCAATCAGGATCAGGGTGAACCAACAGGCTGCTGCCCACAACATCTTTGCGATGACTCCTTTGGCACCTAACAACGCCACGTAAGCCGCTGCAGCACCAATTACAGCCAGCAAAAAACCCAGCATCTGATCAGACTGCATCCCTCCAGCCAGTGCGTTGTGAAACAACGCCACCAACACCGCCAAGACCATGCCCCCGGTGACCCAACGCCCGTGATCGGCATGTTCCACCGGAACCGTTGGTGCAATCGGATTGAGATCCAGCCGCCGCTCGCGCGCCAAAATCCCCAACCGAATCGTGGCACCCACCACCGGATAGACAAACAAAATCATCAAGACGGGGTGAACCAACCCGAGCCAATTCAAGGACGTGAGAAACGAAGCGCTTTCTGTCAAGGCAATACCCCAGGCCAAGTCTGCCGAATGAGAAGCAGTGAAAAATAGGGTCTCGACTCAGCGGGAATCTCGTTGGCACGTGCCAAGACCTGATCAGGCCACCCCACCCGTTGCGCGAACAGGGAGCCCTCAAGCAGCTGACGCCTCTCGAGGCAGGCCCGAACCCATGGCCATCGCTGACCCAACTTGATCAAGGCCAACACCATGGAGTTGGACCCAGCTGAGTCAAGCAATCGCTCCAGATCTGATTCACGGTCTGGGCAAGGACGAATCAACACCCCGTCTTGCTGCAAGGCAAGGGGCCAATCCATCGCCATCTCTGCACTCGCAGCGGCTGCGGCACAAACCGCCGGAATACCTGGAATCAACTTGAGCGTGAGATCAGGGTGCTGCTTGCGCAGCGCCAGCTGCACATAGCTACTCGTAGCAAACAGAGAAGCATCACCTTCACAGAGCAAAACCACCGACAAACCTCGGCGCAGCTCGGACGCCAACGAATCGGCAGCATGCCGCCAAGCCTTCAACCGTGGCTCGGCTTCCGCCACCATCGGAAAAACCAGAGGCAGTCGCCGCTGACTAGATCGCGTCCAGCGAGAAGCAATGGTCCAAGCCATTCCATCGGCATCGGCACGTGCGACGGGGTAGGCCACTACATCGGCGGTTTCAATCGCGCGAACAGCAGCAATGGTGAGAAGCTCTGGATCACCAGGGCCCACTCCGATCAATTGCAGCGCATGAGGCACAGGATCCACGACCAACGGTTCAACAATGACAGCCTCTGGTGGAGCAAGCCCCACGGCACAGACCCATCAGGGCTAGAGAGGTGAGGTTCAAACAACGCCACGCTGATGACGGAGCTGAAGATTTACGCAGCGCGAGTCGCGGGCGTTGCTGCAGCACCAGAGGCACTCCTCAGCACCAGCAACGCTGAACTGATCAGCTCAGCACTCAAAACGCGAGGCATCAAGTTTCAGCGTTGGCCAAGCAAGCCAGAGCTTGAGCCAGGAGCCATGCAAGAGCAGATTTTGGAGGCCTATGCATCGCTGATTGCATCCGTCCAAAAAAACGAGGGCTACCAAACTGTGGATGTGATGCGCGTTGGGGGCGATCAGCTCAGCGGCTCAACGTTGCGCCAAACATTTCTGCAAGAGCACCAGCATGCAGAGGATGAAGTGCGCTTTTTTGTGGAGGGTTGCGGGCTCTTTGCACTTCACATCAAGGATGAGGTGCTTCAAGTGATCTGCGAAGCCAATGATTGGATCGCAATTCCAGCTGGAACCCGGCACTGGTTCGACATGGGCGTCGACCCGAACTATTGCGTGATTCGTTTTTTTAAAAACTCAGGAGGGTGGGCAGCGTCTTTCACCCATGATCCGATCGCCGATCACTATCCAGGCCTTACTTAAGCCAGAAAACAGCCAATCCAAGACTGATGGATTGAGGATTCGGTCTCATCGGAGACAGTCAGCAGGCACCTCCAAATCAAATGATGATCAGGTCTTCAAACAAATCTCATGGGCTATCTGATCGTCGCTGGTTGCGTTGCTCTTGCAGCTGCAATGTCCAAGTCATTGACTGACAAAAAATAATCAATCACTAAAGGGGGCAAGTTAATGAGCCGTCACATAAGACCCATCATTGGTGACGCCATCAACCAACAAGTGAACTTCGAAAGAGTGCTTATTTGACGGCATCTTGCACTGCGCTTCGAGATGCTGTTTGCAGCTCATGCTCTTGGTTTGGATAGCTTAGGCGCATGTCCAGAGCTGCTCTCTGACCGGAGCAGCTTTTTTTTGCAGTGATCTCAAACAGGAGCATTAAGGAGAGATCACCGCACTGACAGACGCAAAGCTCACGGCCCCGAGGAATCACAGTCGAATCCCCAGAACAGCTCGCCTGACAACCAGAAAACCAGAACTGAAGCCTGCCCGTACTCAACGAAAGGGTCGCCAAACAAGACATCACTGCATCAACGCACAGTTGCAACGATCAACAAGGATCGATCACAACTGAATGAAGCAAGCCCCCATGCCAAGAGAAAATCCAAACATCGAAAGAGCAGGAGAAATCAGCAGAAAGTTGCGATTAAGCACCACCCCTCGGCGATTTGATCAATAACGCCAACAACCCTGAGCGCAACAACCTCAAGCTCCTAAAACACCATCAAAGCCCTACGAATACGAGACTTCCTCAAACCATAATCACAGAAGTATTCGTCGCAGACAAAAACGAAGCAGACGACGCATGAATATTCAATGATCATGATGGGCAGAAGGGCAAGGCGCAGGTAGCATTAATCATCTACTTACAGACAAAAACAGTTGAGGATTAACCCATCTGAGGGCTCATTAAAGAAGGCAGTTGATGCCTGCAAGCAGATGCTGGCTAACAAAAAAATCTTGGTTTGCTCTAAAAACCGCCTTACGCTCACCGCAGTCACCCTTGCTGAGCCAATCCTGCAATCCTTGGTAGGTGGCACTACAACGGAAGACGAGGCACTGCAGATACAACTGGAGAGCAATCCAGACCTCTTGATTACCAGTGAAGATCTAGAAAGGGGCTACGGGATCAGACTGGTAGAAAAAGCGAAAAGGCAATCCCCAGACCTCAAAGCTCTCATTTTCTTATCACGTGAAAGCCCAGAGGTGGTTCAAGAAGCGATGGAGGCTGGAGCAGATGGAGTGATGTTCGTCTCTTCCATCGGCACAGGAGACGGTGACTTCATCAACGCCTTAAGAACAACCAACAAAGGAGGTATTTACTATCCAAGGGCTGTGCTTGAAGCAGCAACAGCAAAAGTCAAACCAGCACCAATTCTTGTGGAGCCATTATCAGAAAGAGAGCTAGAAGTTATTCAATGCATTATTTTAGGAATGAAGAACACTGAAATCGCCGACACATTGCTAGTTTCCGCTGAAACAGTTAAAAGTCATGTCAGCACAGCGATTCACAAGCTTGGAGTCAGAGACAGGACACAAGCAGCAGTCTTTGCATTAACGCATGGCTTGGTTGAAGCACACATTTAAAGCCGCAATCATCGGAGCAAAGACCATTCCATCCATCTGGCCGTGAACGCCTAGAGAGCCCAAAATCTTCCAAGCCGTTATCTTCACCAGCAATCTCAGCATCAGCTCGAATCAAGACAAATTCCTGATGGCTGAGGAGCTATAAGCAGAATCAAACGATCTTTAAGCTAGCCCCTTCAAGTACTCATCAGAATGATTTTAGCGCGCCCAATCATTCGTTCGTAAGTTTGCGAAGGAAGCGAAAGCACAATCCGATACGCTCGACGCCATCGAGCTGTTCATTGTCTAATCACAGCTCATTCTTCTTTGAGCATTCACCCAATGCCATCCTTCTAAAAGCAAAAAACAAGGAGATCAAGCTTGCTTCTGCGTGTTGTCCTTAAGCCACTATTGATCTCAATGACTATCAACACCACAACGATGCATCCTGATGTCTTCTGGTTTTCTAAAACTCCATTCAGAGCCTGAACTTCAACCTGCGCAAGATCCTCCAAGCGCAGCACGATCAGCGAACGATCCCAACGCTGCTCGCAATCCGAGCAACGCAAGAAAACAGCCGAGGGACAACGTCTGAGAGAGGAGTGGGCGGGTAATCGGACAAAGTTTGGTGAGAAGTCTGATGCTCAGAAGCTGGAGCAAGCCAAGACTGTGATCAGGGGCTTCTCCATCTTCATGGGCTTGATTGGCCTTGGGATGACAAGAGAAGGCATCTGGTGGATTTGGGCGTCCTTTCCTTGAGCGTGATCATCTATGGGTCCCCATAGGCAATAGTCTTTTGGCAACGGCTCGTAGCGGATCCATGCTGAGAGAACGCTGGAGGAAGTCAGCACAAGGCATCGCTAAAGCAATCGAGAAGAACTCATGATCCGTACTATCTGCGCCTTTACAGCTGGCTTCACCGTCGCAGCATGGATTGGATTAGAGGCAAGCCCGAGATTGATCGATCAGAAAGGTGTGATACGTGAATCCCTCGTCCTTGAAGCCCTCGCATACACCAGCTCAGCAGTTGCCGCCGCATCAGCAACCTATATGCTTATCTCAAAAAGATAATTCACAACAGAATTCCTATAACAACAGACTTTGCCAATCAAAACATCAATTCAAGCTTCGTTCATGAATTCGAAGGAGTGTATTCGAAGAACTGAGACGAAGAGACTTAACAAAGCACATCAAGAATCAGAAGCATCTCAGCAGGTAGAACGCCGCCACGAGTAATGTTTGTCACATCAAGCAGCGCTGCAGATGCCTGATTGGTTTTGGAAAGGGGTCGTCACAGGGGTGTGTGGAGGAATCACCCTTAAACTGCTTCAGTGGCTTGCTATGCCGCCGAAAGAAGAGATTCAAAAGTTTTTTGCCAAAAGAGATCCTGGAAAGAATTTTCAGAATTTCAGACTGCAGCATCTTGGCCGGTATGGACACGTGATTCCAACAAGATGGGAGCTAATCAAGGGCAACTTGATCAAAAAGATACAAAGGGATAAAACGCCAAAAAAATACTAGGTTCCATCAATAGTTGATGACTCACTCACTTCTCCTTTGAGATGACTCCAAGGGTGACCACATCTCCGGTATCTCTGTGCTCTTTCACCCGCTGTTGCGGTGTCTTTATTCGCCTCCAGCGACAGAACTTTCTCTGAAACCAAACCCCACGAGTCTCGCCGTCTTTTTTGTAGCCCGTATCAAATTCGCATTGGCATTTGATTGGCACAAACTGTTTCACAGGGATGAGCGCTCATGGGGTCTCTACCCAAAGGTGTTGATCGATAGCAGCAGACCGATGCCAAACAGTGCGCCCGCATTGCTGAACAGCGTTGGAAGGACCTACGCAAACAAGGATGGCAACCGGTGGATCCGGCTTGGGGAGCTGGCATTGAGCTCGCGATCACAACACACCAAAGTGAATAAGCTCACGTAACAACGAGAGTCATTTCTGCATGCCCTGCTCTGTCAGCTCATCTTCAAAGACGTTGAGTCGCGCATTCAAAACACTAGGCATCGGCTTCATAGCATTGATCGTGTTTGGCTCAATACTTAAAGCGGTATCACCGGAGACGCCTGTGCCTGAGGATATAGACAAGAGTGAACGCAGAGCCAGTAGTAGCTGAACTATTGATTCACAAGCATTACTTGTGGAATCAAAGCCATGGAAGGAGCTCTTGAATTCAATCTTCCTTCTTGGCAAATATCCATGCCATCATTCCTTGATTGTCGCTGTTGAGCGAAACAAAAATGAAACTGCCAAGAAATACCAAAGAAGAAATAATTAAAACAACAGCACCTATATTGCTGATTTGAAGATGACCTAATGTCAGGGCTAGAAGCCTGTGCTCGCCTGAGAATAGTTCAAACTCTGACAATAACGAAACAATCCTGCCGAACATCAAGGATGAAAATCGATAATCACAAACTACCTCTTGAGAGCAGGTGGCAGCCACGACTTATCAAGTCTCAACATAGGTGTATCTTTTAAGCCACACAAAATATACAGATACCTCAACCCTAACGAGGGGAAGAGATGTTCATTGACGCTAGCCAGGGACCGGGATAATTCAAAAATTAAAACCCTCTTACTCTGTCAAAAATTGCCGCACATGTGCTGTTACCGCTTTACCCTTGGCTGAGTATCTTTTGCGATTGCCCGATCAGAGCACCAAAAACCCCAACAACAACCATCAGCTCAATAATAGCGAGGCCTGCCTCCACAAAATATTTACTGTTGTTTCTTTTTTAAAAACAAAGACATCTAAATCCACCGAGAACTCACCTCATCCAATCAGTAACACCGACCCTGCAATGCATCAGACGCAAAAAATTGACAACAAATGATGCGTCAGCTATGGCACGCAAGTATTAAAATTCAGAATCAAAAAGCACTGTTGCATAAGCATTCTTTCCACCTAAATCGTCCATGACGCAGAAGCTCCTGCCGAACTGGTTCCCACGCCGCACAATCCTCCAGACGAAGCATCAGAACCCTGTCTTAGTCCTATTGGGCGAGGATTGAAATTGGTAGATCGAGGCCAACTATTCGCGCACAAAGCCTTATCAAAAAGCAGTAGTTGTAGCGGATGTTTTCTGCGCTTTTCAGCTGACCTGTGGATACGCGGGTCTCTTGGTGTTCGCCGTATTTCTCTAATGCGAACCCAACAGAAGTGAAGATGATTTGGAAACCTTGGGCTTGAGCGTATCGGGCTTCGAGCGTCCAACGCTCGGCGATACGCATGGCTTCCTTGAGGTCTCTGGTTGTTGTGGAACGACGGATCCTGCCTTCGCCTTCTTCCCACAGGAAAAACTGCCAAACCAGGTCTCCCACTGGCTTTCGTGAGTAGAGGCTCCCACTACCAACGACCTGAGTTGCGTTGTATTCATCAGCCACTCAGTTCCACATGTGGAGCGATTGTGTGAAGTCAATCAAAGTGGTTCCACGCCGCAGCTGTGCATCCTGACGTCTTCTGGCTTCTCCAAATCCCCAATCAGAGCCTGGTGTTCTACCAGTGCAAGTTCCTCCAAGCGGGGCACGATCACCGAGCGCTCCCAACGCTGTTCACACATCACCCAGTAGAGACCAAAATGGCGCGCCTCACTCAACAACAAGCTTCCATACAGGTCCTTTAAATCGTCCTCCGGGCTGTGCTCCGCCAACAACGCCATTCGTTCATGGCTGCGGGCTTCGATCAAACCTGCCACCAAAAACGAATCCAGCATCCGCAGCGGCTCCTCTTTGCGAATGTGCTTGGCTAGAAAGCCGCCATATCCCGGGGATGGCAAGGGCTCGAGATAGCGCCCTCGCGCCTGCAACAAGGCAAGCACCTGTTCAAAATGCTCAAGCTCCTCACGCGCCAAAGGACTCAACACTTCCCCCAAGCCTGGTTCGCAGAGATAACGAAACATCAGCTGCACCGCAGAACCCGCTGCTTTGCGCTCGCAATGCGCATGATCAATCAAGACCTCCATCGGTCTCGAAATCGCTTGCTGCACCCAAGACGCACTGGTAGGTGCCGCCAACCAACGAATGCTGGCCACAGAGGTTGAAGCCATCACCCCTCCGCTCCGCTCACAACGTTTCGCAGGTGGCGGACCAAACCATCCAAGGCCAAGTCGTAACTGACGGGGCCAAAACCACAAATCACGCCAACGGCATGGTCGGCCAGAAATGAACGATGCCGAAATGGTTCACGGGCATTGGTGTTGCTCAAGTGCAGCTCCACATAGGGGATGGCGACCCCCAGCAGGGCATCACGGATTGCAATCGAGGTATGGGTGTAAGCCCCTGCATTGATGAGGATGCCATCCACCTTCCCCATCGCCTGATGAATCCTGTCCACCAGGGCACCTTCAAAATTGCTCTGGAAGCACTCCAGCACTAAGCCATCAGCGCTGGCCCGTTCACTGAGTGCCGTCTCGATCTGATCCAGGGTTTGGCGACCGTAGAGGCCTGGTTCCCTCTGGCCCAGCAGATTGAGGTTGGGGCCGTTGAGCAGCAACAGGTGCATGGCCCGACTCTTAAACATTGGTTGATCGTATCGACAGCCTTGCTGGTAATGTCTGGGGGTGTGGTTCGGGTCGGTGCCCGAGTGGTTAATGGGGGTGGACTGTAAATCCACTGGCTCTGCCTACGTTGGTTCAAATCCAACCCGGCCCATCCACCACACGCCCTTGTAGCTCAGCGGTAGAGCACTCCCTTGGTAAGGGAGAGGTCTCGAGTTCAAGTCTCGACAAGGGCTTCAATCTCACACCTTGATTGGTAGCAGGCCCTTCACAAGACAGGGTTGTGATTCAGTTGCATGCATGGCTGAACCACCAAAACTGAACCAACCAGGTCTTATTAACAGCAAACCCTGCACGCGAGGGGAACGCCAAACAGCGTGTTGTCTTCAGAAACAGATCAGGTTGCATTTCCTTTTATCCTGCCAATCATCCGCTTTAGCGAAGTCATAAAAAAGACAAAGCAAGCATGAAAACAAACGGAAAAAGAGCTTCCCTTGCATTCACTCAATTGATATCGATGGCGGCAAGGGATAACAATTAAGCCGATTCATGGTCCCAAAAGTGCATGATTTCCATGCATTACCTCCCACAACCTGGGCGAGCCCCATAATTAAGAAACGTTCTATCGATTGGCAACGAGGCTTCTTTCGACGGCTTTTTCTACCAGACACCAGGATCATGGTTAGCCAAGATTTACTTTCTAGTTTTGATGGAATGATATGGCTTCAGTCCGGGAAGAAGGTAGGCACACTCTTTCAGCAACACCAAACAACCATCAGTCGGAATCAAAAAAAATGTGCTCAGGTCTTCGGCATTAAACTCAAGAAAGCAAGCAGTATTTGGCAGCCCCAAGGCGATTCTCTCTTGCTTCAGCTAGAGCGAACAGTTCATCAAGAGGCTCGCTTACAAGGAAAATCAAGCTTGAGACTTGATGCCAATCGATGGCTTGACAGTGCCCTTTTCAATCCACCACCACCTGGCTGGCTTATCTCCTCAGCTAAAAACACCACCAGTCCCCACAGCCTGGAGTGCCTACAACAACGCATTATCGATGTTTACCTATGCCCAATTACCGACCTTCCAATAGAGAATCAAGTCCTGAAAAACATTGAAATCAAATCCAAGAAGATTGGTGTTGTCGTGCTTCAAGAACATGCCAACCAAGAAAGAATCTTAGGTCTCATCAACACGCTTAAGCAGGCTTAACCAGCAGAGCGAGTCCAGAAGGTAAAACTCATCCAAGAGCTTTAAACAGGACCGCTGATTGAGGACCAAGTGCATGGCGCCCACCCTGGTAGGTGCCAATCAACGCGCCATCAGTCTTCCAGCCCACTTGCTGAACATCGTGAGCCTCCAGGAGCAAAGCCTTCCGTCGAGAGCGGTTCACAACCAGTACCACCCCAGGCGCACGGCCTATGAGGCCATCACTGGCGTGAGCCTGCCAGAAAAGCCCACGCTCACTCAACGCCTCAACCTGTTGGCGAATCTTGGTTAACGCCTTGATCATCGTGCACAAATCATGGGGCCAAGGCTCTTCCCACGGCATCGCCTCGCGACAGGCCGGTTCGGAACCACCCTCCAGGCCCACTTCCGTTCCGTAGTACAGGCAAGGGGCCCCGGGCTGAAGCATCAACATCAGCAACGCCAGAGACAGCGCAGCCACATCTCCTTTCAGGCTGTGCAAGGCCCGGGGCACATCGTGACTATCCAAAAGATTGAGCTGGCACCGATTCACCTCCGGCTCGTACCATCCCTGCGTCTCAGACCAGATCTCAAGCAATGCCTCCGTATCGAGGGGGCGCAACGGGTACATCGGATTGTGATAACGACGCCGCAGGCGAGAGCCAGCCACCCAGCAGAGGCTGCTCCAGCCCAAGCGGTAATTCATCACCCCATCGAAATGCTCCCCTTGCAGCCAGGGCCGGGCATCGCCCCAAATCTCACCCACGATCCAGGCCTCCGGGTTCACCGCCTTCACCATGCGCCGAAAGTCCATCCAAAACTGTGCTGGCACCTCATCGGGAACGTCCAAACGCCAACCGTCGATTCCCCGTTCAAGCCAGTACTTCCCAACAGCTAATAGGTGCTCCTTGACGGGGGCATGGTCGTGGTTGAACTTCGGTAGCGCTGGATCATTCCACCAGCAGCTGTAGCCACAGGCCTGGCCCCTGCGCGGATAGGGCCGCAGCGGCCACTGATGCACATGGAACCACTGGCGATAGGGGGAGCGGTCACCGTTTTCCAGCAAATGATGAAACGCCCAAAAGCCTCGCCCGCAATGGTTGAACACCCCATCCAAGATCAGGCGCATGCCTCGTTGATGCACCGCAGCAATCAGGGCATCAAGGGCCTGATTACCTCCCAGGAGAGGATCCACCTCGAGATAGTTGTAGGTGTGATAGCGATGGTTGGCCGCCGAACTAAACACCGGCGTGAGATACAAGCAGGTCACTCCCAACCCTTGAAGGTGGTCGAGAGCCTCGATCACGCCATACAGATCTCCCCCCTGAAACCCATGTTCTAAGGGCTCTGTACCCCAGGGCTGCAACGACAAACCCTGCTGGGCTTCCACCCGGCCGCTGCGGCGAAAACGGTCAGGAAACACTTGATACACCACCGCCTCAGCAACCCAAGCGGGGAACTGGCCAATGCGTGGGGTCTCCGCCATTCCTTTGCAGGCCTCTGATCCCATCGCTAGCAAGTAGGAAAAGAGATGGCTATGGCAGAACCGCCCCTCCTGCTCGCACTAGATCAAGGCACCAGCAGCTCACGCGCTGCTTTATTCGATACGGATGGCCGCCCAGTCGCTAGCGCTTCCGCCCCTCTTGAAATTCACTATCCCGCCGATGGCTGGGTGGAACAAAGTCCCTTGGCGATTTGGGAAAGCCAGCGCCTGGCGATGAGCCGCCTTGAGCAGGCGATCACTCCAGAGCAGCGCAAAGCCGTGATCAGCTGCGGAATTACCAATCAGCGCGAAACCACCACGCTCTGGAAACGGAGCGATGGCAGCCCCTGCGGCCCAGCCCTGGTTTGGCAGGACGGTCGCACCGCCGATCTCTGTGCGCAATGGAAGGCAAGCGGCCTTGAAACGAGCTGGAGAGCCCAAACCGGCCTGATGCTGGACCCCTATTTCAGCGCGAGCAAAATTCGCTGGCTTCTCGACCATGAGTCCGCCGCAAGCAGAGCCGCGGCCCAGGGTGATCTCTGCTTTGGAACGGTGGACAGCTGGCTCCTATGGCAGCTCAGTGGCGGAACAGTCCATGCCACAGACATGAGCAATGCCAGCCGCACCCTGCTGATGGATCTGAAACAGCGGCAATGGATCGATGATGCTTGCGCTGAAATTGGCTTACCCAAGCAGGCCCTCCCAGATCTCAGGCCCTGCCGTGGAGATTTCGGAGTAATTCAAGCAGGCTTGCCCTTCTCTGGCGTGCCCATTCAAGCCCTGCTTGGCGACCAACAGGCCGCCACCCTGGGGCAACTCTGCCTGCAACCAGGCGAAGGCAAATGCACCTATGGCACCGGGGCCTTTCTCGTCGTGAACACCGGTGCAACCATCCGCCATTCCGACGCTGGCCTACTCAGCACCCTGGGCTGGACCGATGAGCACGGGACACCCACCTATTGCTTAGAGGGAAGCCTGTTCAATGCGGGCACGGTGGTGCAATGGCTGCGCGACGGCCTTGGCATCATTCGCAGTGCCGAGGAGGTCAATCCCCTGGCGCAAGAGGTGGAGAACGCCGCCGGGGTGATGCTTGTTCCAGCCTTCACCGGATGGGGCACACCCCACTGGGACCCCACTGCCCGTGGTCTCTTGATCGGGCTCACCCGCGACACCCGCCGAGGCCATATCGCCCGAGCCGCCCTGGAGGGAATCGCCCTCTCCGTTGCCAGTCTTGTGGAGTTGGCAGAGCAAGCCATGGAGCAAAGCCTCGGGGAGCTTGCTGTGGATGGAGGAGCAGCTGCTTCCGATCTGCTCTTGCAAGCCCAAGCCGACAGCACTGGTTTAAACGTGCGCCGCCCAGTTCACCTGGAAAGCACCGCTCGTGGGGTGGCCCTGTTAGCTGGCTTACAAGCCGGCGCGATTGCAGACCTCAAGGACTTGGTACCGAATCGCAGCCAAGACTCCAGGGTGTTTAAGCCCTTACAAACCCTGGAGCAGCGCCAATGCTGGCTCCAGCGTTGGAACGATGCTGTGACTAGGAGCCTGCACTGGAATGGCTGATCAACGTTTTGACCTCGTCGTCATCGGCGGCGGGGCCAGTGGATGCAGCGTGGCCTATGAAGCGGTCCGCCGCGGCCTGCGGGTTGCACTGCTCGAGGGCCATGACCTCGGCAGTGGCACGAGCTGCCGCAGCACCAAGCTCCTGCATGGAGGTGTTCGTTATCTCGAACTTGCCTTCAAAACAGCCGACCTCGCCCAATTGCGCTTGGTGCGAGAAGCCTTACTCGAGAGAGGCCACTGGCTGGATCAAGCCCCATTTTTAGCCCAACGCCTTGAACTGGCGCTGCCCAGCGACTGTCGCCTCGGCCAGGCCTACTACCGCATCGGCCTTGGGCTTTATGACGCCTTATCCGGTCGGGCTGGGATCGGAAGCAGTCGTTTGCTCTCGTCCAAGCAACTCAAACAGGCCCTACCTCTGCTGCGTCCCGATGTTCGACGCGGAGTGGCCTATAGCGATGGCCAATTCGATGATGCTCGCCTGAATGTGCTGCTGGCTCTCACGGCTGAACGAGCCGGTGCTGTGCTGCGGACCCGCACCAAGGTTCGCGAGCTGGAACGCAACAGCCAAGGTCAGGTCTGTGCTGCCATCAGCGAAAACCACAAGGGAGAACAAGAGCGCTGGGAAGCCAGGGCCATTGTGAATGCCACAGGCATCCATGCAGATGCCATCCGCCGGATGGCCGCCCCCAACTGCTCCATGCGCATGCTCACCAGCAGAGGGGTGCATCTGGTGTTGCGAGACAACCTCTGCCCTGAGGGACTCGGCTTGCTGTTGCCATCCACCGATGACGGACGCGTTTTATTCATGTTGCCGTTCTTTGGTCGCACCCTGGTTGGCACCACAGACACGCCCTGCACCCAAGCGAGCGCAGCAGCTCCATCCGAAGACGAGCAAAACTATTTGCTCGATTACGTGAAGCGCTGGTTCCCCGATCTGGGCCAACCCGATGTAGGGAGCTGTTGGGCTGGCGGACGACCGCTGCTCAAGCCAGCCGGTGCCGAAGTGAACAGCAGCAGGGTCGTGCGGGAGCACGAGGTTGAAAGGCTCAACAGCGGCCTCATCAGCGTGATGGGGGGGAAATGGACCACCTGCAGACCGATGGCGATCGACACCCTCAAGGCGGTGGAAGAGCAATTCGGGAGCCCCCTTCCAGATCCCGCTGCGCTGCCGCTGATCGGCACAGATCAAGACCCCAAACGCACTCCCACACTGCTGCAGGAGCAAGTCAGCGCCCTGGAGCGTCTGCTGCCCGAGACCTCTCTTCGTGATCAGCAAAGGGCCCACCTGCAAGCCAGTTTCGGCTTGGAAGCAGCTGCACTCGTGGCCAGCTGGAATGAAAGTGATCGCGAGCCGTTGAGTGATGTGATCCCTGTGTGCCGCGGTGAATTTCGCCATGCCATCAGCGCTGAACACGCCTGCACGGCAACGGATGTCCTCGCCCGTCGCTGCCGTTTGGCCATGGTGGATCAAGACGAAGCCGAGCGCCTGCTCCCGCAGGTTCAAGCCCTTCTTGAAGAGGCGGGCGTGGACGCTCCTTACACGCCGCCGGAGCTCAACTTGTCCTGCTGAGCTTCAACCTCCTCGCTGCTGTTGTCGGTTTCCTCCACCTCACCAATCAACCACCAACTGAACCCGTGCGCAGCGAGGTAAACAAACCATTCAGCATCGGCAGGCGGGTAGTCACATCCCCACAGCACCTCACGGGTGCGTTCACCAGACCATCGGCTCAAATCCAGGCGAAAGGATGCCCCAGCGGCGGAGAGGTTGGCCGCCACCAGCACCGTCATCGTGGCGTTCGCGCGCACGTACACGATCACGCCGGGATGGGCGCAATCCAACAGCTCAAAATCGCCATTGCGCAGAGCTGGAAGCAGCTTGCGGCAGGTGAGCATGCGCCGATGCCAATTCAGAAGCGATCCAGGGAGCTGCTTCTGAACTTCAACATTCACAACCCGATAGTCGTAGCCGGGAGCCGTGATGGGCGGCAACACCAACAGTGGATCTGGAGCCGTTGAAAATCCACCATTCCGTCCAGGCGTCCAGGCCATCGGTGTACGGTTCGGATCGCGGTCGCGCAAGCCCGGCCAATCCCCCATCCCCAGCTCATCGCCGTAGTAGAGGCATGGGAGACCTGGAAGGCTATACAGCAGAGCATGCATCACCCGATTGGAACCGGGATCACCATTGAGCAAAGGCGCAAGACGCCGATTGATGCCCCAGTTCAGCCAATGGCCCTGTCCCTGGTGCAATCCGGCTCGGATCGTTTGAATCACCTCTTCTGGAACCAGATGGCCATCCCCCAGCCAAAGTTCATCGTGATTGCGTAACGGCAAGGCCCAGCGACAACCACCAACCGCGTTCTGAGCCGCCTGCAAACACTCGCGCAAGGCCTCCACCGTGCCACTAGCGATCGAGGCGAACAGGTGAGCCGTTAGGGCGAAGTTAAACGCTCCATGCAGTTCGTCATCGGCGAGGTAAGGCGCAGCCTCCTCCACCGGTTGAATCGCTTCAGCAAGAAGCAAGACATCCTTGCCATGGCGATCCACCCGAGCCCGCAAGCGCTTAAGGAATTCGTGGGTTTCAGGCAACCCTTCACAGCGAGATCCCTCGGCTTCACAGAGAAATGGAACCGCATCGAGACGGAAGCCATCCACGCCTCGTTCAATCCAAAAGTCCACCACATCGAGCATCTCCTCCTGCACGACGGGGCTGTCGTAATTGAGGTCGGGTTGATGGCGCAAAAAGCGATGGAGGTAGTACTGCTGCGCCACCTCGTCCCATTCCCAGTTCGAAGACTCGAAGTGACGAAACAGCACTGGTGCATCGGCATAGCGCTTGGGGTCATCACTCCACACGTATACATCCCGTTCAGGGCTCCCTTCTGGGGCCCAACGGGCACGCTGGAACCAAGGATGGAGGGTGCTGGTGTGATTCAGCACTAGGTCCATGATCACCTTGATGCCGTGGGAATGGGCAGCGATCAAGACCCGATGAAAGGCCGCTAGATCCCCCAGTTCTGGATGGATGGATTTGAAGTCGGTGATGTCGTATCCACCGTCCTGCAGGGGAGATGGATAAATCGGGGTGAGCCAGATCGCTTCCACACCCAACCAACGGAGATAGGGCAGGCGATTAGCCAGACCCTGCAGGTCGCCGATCCCATCACCATTGCCATCGGCATAGCTGCGCACGATCAGCTGATAGATGACGGCACCGTTCCACCACGGCTGCTGCTGAGTCATCACGCCGGCACCATTCCATCTCGTACTAACCCTGATCGGCCGCGACGTCACCCCCTCTTTCTTGATCCAGCGATCAGGACTGCGAGCATGACCTCAGATCCCATGGCTTGTGATGGTCAGCTCCAGCAATAACGAGGCCTTTCAAGCTGCTGATTTAAAGACCCTGCGCTCTCCAGTCGTCTCGGGGCAGACCCGACCAGAAGCTTGGCGACGACAGCAATTAAAACGGTTAAGCGACCTGCTTCATCGACATGAAGCAGACATCCTTCACGCCCTGCGTGTCGACCTGGCAAAGCCAGCGCTCGAGGGCATGTTTGAAATCGTGGCGTTGCTTCAAGAATTAAAAGTCACGCGGCGGCGCCTTAAGGCTTGGATGCGAGCTCGCCGCATCGCCGTGCCGATCGCACAACGGCCAGGGCGCGCCCAACTCATCCGAGAACCCCTGGGCTGTGTGCTCGTGATCGGCCCCTGGAACTACCCCTTCATGCTCACGCTCCAGCCCCTGATCAGTGCCCTTGCGGCGGGAAACACCGTTGTTTTGAAACCTTCAGAACATGCTCCTGCCTCCGCAGCCCTGATCACGCGCCTCATCACGGAGGCATTCCCCAGTGATGTCGTGAGGGTGGTGAATGGAGATGGATCCAGCGCAGCCGCTCTCGTAGACCTTGGGTTTGACCACATTTTCTTTACCGGTGGCGGAGGGATAGGAGCCAAGGTGCTGGCCGGCGCCGCCCGTCATCTCACCCCCGTCACGCTGGAGCTTGGGGGTAAAAATCCTGCTGTTGTGCTCGAGAGTGCAGACCTGACCGTCACAGCACGCCGCTTGATTTGGGGCAAAGGGGTGAATGCTGGACAAACCTGCCTCGCCCCTGATCACCTCCTGGTTCAGACCAGCATCAGGGAACACCTTTTGAATGCCTTGAAAGAGGAGCGCCGCAATCTGTATGGAGAGGATCCACTCGCTTGCGCTGATCTCGGCTGTTTAATCCATGATCGCCATTTTCAATATCTCGAAGGGCTGATCACAACAGCACGAGACGAGGGGCGAATCCTGTTTGGGGGCGAATGCGACCGACAACGCCGCAAGATCGCACCCACCCTGATTGAGGTTCACAGCGATCAGGATCCCTTAATGACAGCGGAAATCTTCGGCCCGTTATTGCCGATATTGACGGTGGAGTCCTTGGATGGCGCCATCACACGCATCCAACAGCAAGACAAACCCTTAGCGATCTATCTCTTTGGCGGTGATCACAACGACCAAAACGAGGTTCTGCAGCGCACCAGTTCAGGTGGGGTTTGCTTCAACGACGTGCTGTTGCAAAAAGGTGTTCCGGAATTGCCATTCGGTGGAGTGGGACCCAGTGGGATGGGCAGCTATCAAGCAGAAGCCGGCTTTCGAACCTTCTCTCACGAACGTTCGGTGCTGAGCCGGCCCTGGTTTCTTGACCTTCGTCTCCGCTACCCGCCTTACACCTTGAATCCTGCGTTATTTCGCCGTTTTGTGAGCTAAACAACGCTGAACAGCAGTCGAAATCACTCAATACCAATGAATCCGCGCGAGGGACTGGCGAGTTGGGCTAGACACCTTATCTTTCGCCCAGCACAGAAAGAAGCATGCGAAGCATTGTTGCCGCCGCCCTAACCCTGTCGGCATTGATGCCCCTCCAAGCGGGCGCGGCATCAATCACTGTCAAACCAGGAGACACCATCTCAGGTCTTGCTGAACGCTATGGCGTATCGGTTGGAAGCTTGATGAGAGCGAATGGAATTCGCAATTCAAACCATGTGGAAGTTGGGCAAACGTTGCGTTTGCCCAGCGGTGCCAGGGGCGTTGTCAGCGCTGGCCAAGGCCGTCACACCGTGAAAGGCGGAGACACCCTCGGTGGCATTGCGGCTCGATATCGCGTCAGTGAAAGAGATCTGATCGCCATCAACAGCCTTCAAAGCGCTGATCATGTTGAGGTAGGACAAACGCTGAAGCTGCCCACATCGGCCGTGCTTCCCAAACCCAAGCCCGTGGCAAAAGCCAAGCCGACGCCGATTCAAGCCAATCCAAACGCCACATCCCACACCGTGGCCCGAGGCCAAACCCTCACCCAGATCGCGCGTGCCTATGAGGTTCCGGTTGCTTCGCTGATTGATCTCAACACCATCAATGACCCCAACAAGGTGACGATTGGAACCAAGTTGATGCTTCGGGATACCCGTCGCCCCGAAATCACAGAATCGGTCAGCACAGCAGTGCCAACCAGCACCACGCCAGCAACAAAACCAGTTCTCACGGCAACAGCCAGCGCACCATCCAAGACGGTTCAAGCCAAACCCATTCAGCCCAAAACGGCGACAACGAAGACGACGCCCAAAAAAGCGACTCCGAGCAAGACCACTACCACCCCATCAGTGGAGGCCAAACCAGCGTCATGGCGAACCTACGGCCCGCTTCAAGTGGACTGGAGCAACTGGCAATCCATGGGCGGCAGCATGGTGGCGCCAACCTTGAACAGCGCAGGCAAGCCCCTTTACGTGGCCGTGAACTGTTCCGCTCGCAAAATTAATGTCACCAGTTCTGATGGTGGATGGAAGAGCTGGATTGCTCCGCAAACCAATTTCGAGAAGGACTTGGTGAAGGATCGCTGTAACAAAACCGTTTAAGCCAGCCGATGCCTTGCCAAGGCCTCGATCAAGCTGCGTAATGCAGGGGCCAAGGGTCATGCAGGAATTGTCGGCCGCTATCCCTTAACGACAAGCGTTGGGCACCGTCGTTGCTCTCGCGAATGAGCTCCTCTTGTACGAGCCTGCGCGCAAGCCAACCCCAACGCTCTTCGCTGCCATCAAGCTCCCGCAATCGCTCAGTCAGGCTGCGGAAGTCTGCTCCCTGCCCGGCATCGATCACCTCCAACAAGTCTTGGGCGCGATCTGACCAATCCTTGAGCCTCACATCAGCCAGGCAACGATCACAGCGGCCGCAAGGAGTCGTGAGCTCGCCCACTGAAAGCAGCAGAGCCTGCTCTCGGCAAATCTCTCCCTCAGCGACGGCCTCCATCCGCCTCAATTGCTGCTGAGAAAACTCCACGCGCCAAACATCGTCGGAAGACGCCTTGCCTTCAGAAGAACGGCGCAACGTGGACTGCATCGCCCAGCCCAAGCTGGTTCGGTCTCCAGGGGAAAAGAGCACAAGACAATGAGCCGGTCTTCCATCACGTCCAGCGCGACCTGACTCCTGGAGGTAACCCTCTGGTGTCGCAGGCAAATCCAAGTGCAACACCAACCCCACGTCCGGGCGGTCAACACCCATCCCAAACGCCACGGTGGCCACCAAAACAGGCGCATCAGCCCCTAGGAAATGCCTTAAAGCCTCATCACGGCGCTCCGCCTCCAGCCCGGCGTGATAAGTGATCGCAGGAATGCCCTGGGCTTGTAGCCGTTCGGCCCAGAGCTCCACCGAACGACGGGTTCTGGCATAGATCAAACTGGCACCCCGTGACTGCTGCAGGGCCTCCAAGACATCAGGGAGCGGATCGCTCGGACGGCGCCGCATGGTGTAGCGAAGGTTGGTGCGTTGCGCCGACGACACTTGAATCAGCGGTTTGCATAACCCAAGCAACCGGAGAATGTCAGCCCGCACCCTTGGGGCTGCGGTTGCACTCAATGCAACGAGCGGAACACCAGGGCACAGGGCGCGAAGCTGACCAAGGCGCCTGTAGTCGGGCCGAAAATCATGGCCCCAAGCGCTGATGCAATGGGCCTCATCCACGGCCAAAGCCACCAACTGCCCTTGCCTCGCATGCACAGAGAGCATGTCTCTTGCCGCCTCACCTTGAAGGCGCTCTGGGGCGAGATAGAGAAGCCGCAAGTTACCAGCCGATAACTGCGTCTGAATCAAACGTCGTTGTTCAGGTTGAATCCCGCGATGCAGACAGGCAGCAGCAATGCCTCGCCGCTGCAGTTGCAAAACCTGATCATCCATCAGGGCAACGAGCGGAGAAATCACCACCACCAACCCCTGCCGCACCAAGGCAGGAAGCTGAAAACAAAGTGATTTTCCACCTCCAGTTGGGAGCACTGCTAAACAGTCGCGACCGCTCAGCAGCGCTTCGATAACTGGACGTTGTCCTGAACGAAAGGAGTCCCAGCCGTAATGCCTGTGGAGAGCCTCAAGGAGTGAATCCAACTCTCCCTCTCACTCCACAGCTAGTGCCTTCACTTTAACGAACACCAGATCTAGAGGGTTATCGGAGGCTCCAGTTGAT
The DNA here is from genome assembly GCF_047302735.1 of Synechococcus sp. Cu2B8-bc1011. Lineage (NCBI taxonomy): Bacteria > Bacillati > Cyanobacteriota > Cyanophyceae > Synechococcales > Synechococcaceae > Synechococcus > Synechococcus sp. Cu2B8-bc1011. Next base: position 1,079,011 of record NZ_CP138915.1, on the reverse strand, counting down.
CAGGAGCCTCCTCAACGAGTTGGAGTCTCACCCTCTTGCCACCAGCAAGTTCGCCCAGGGAGACCCGCATCGTGGCACCACTCAACGTCTGTAGCGCTGTCAAAACATCGCGTAAATAGGGGGTGCTACTTCCGCTTTCCACCCATAGCCGTTCGTGCAGACCGCCTAACCGTCTCCAAGAGGTGTGCAGCTTAAGGACCGCAGACTCCAGCGCCTGAGCCTGTCCAACAGCATCGGCAAGCAAACCCAGAGCATCGAGACGTTGTGCCTCCTGCATCGCTTTCTCAAGGTCAAGTTCACCCTGCTGAAAGGCACGCACAGCAACACCTGATTCCGTGGCCTTCGTGATCCATCGCGCCGTATGGGTCACGTCCTTGATCCGGTCAAGTTCCGGCTCATCGCGAAGCACCTTGCGGAAGTCTTCCTGCTGAAGTTCTGGAAGCTTTGATAATTCGCGCACCAGAGGAGCCACAACCTTGGATGGCAACAAATTCTCTTGCGCCCTTTGACGAATTTCATCCGGAAGCAAGGGACTGGTTGCGGAGGTGAAATCGTCGGTGAGCCTGCGGACCTGCTTGCGAGTGATCTCCTGCCCTTCGTTCGCGGCTTCAGCAATCATCACTTGCACTTCAGGAGCTGCCAGAGCGGTCTCAAGAAAAGCGCGTTTTGAAAACTGGTTCACACTCGATGGCTCAAGCAAGCCCTCACCAACCAAACCTTGCTCTGATTCAGCCAGTTGGATCAATCCATACGCCCGGGTCTTACTGATTTCACGTTCACGAAGCCACTGCAAAAAGCCAGCACCACGTCCTTCCCCACCGCGTTTTTCGCGGTCCCGCACCGATTTCAGGATGCGACCACGCCAAATTTCGGTCTGCAAGTCAAATTTGTCGCACACGTCCCAGGCCTGCTCGAGACGCGCAAGGAATTCCATCGTGCTGATGTCATCCCGTTCAGGGTCTGGGAGATCGAGATTGAACGCGGGTGCTTCGGAACTCAGGCTCGTCAAAGGCGGTGACAGAGGGTGTGGTGATGGATGCTGCCATGCCGATGCGGCGAACTGGGCAACAGGTCGAACGACATTCTGTGACGCTCACTCCATCTTGAGGCCACTCAGCGATACGCTCAGATTGCATCAACGTTTCTGCACAGCGATGGCAATTTCCCGCGGTGACAAGGTGCGCATTAAGCGCCCTGAGTCCTATTGGTACAACGATGTCGGCACGGTGGCTTCCATCGACACCTCAGGCATTCGTTACCCGGTGGTCGTTCGCTTCGAAAAGGTGAATTACAACGGGATTTCAGGATCAGAAGGCGGAATCAACACGAATAATTTCGCTCAAGCGGAACTCGAGCCGGCCTGAGGCCGTTGCCCGAACTCCCCGAAGTTGAGACGGTTCGTCGTGGCTTAGCGAATCGTCTCAATCAATTCGTCGTCAGCGATCTTGAAGTCTGCCGGGACAGGACGATTGCAAGTCCTGGTGGACCAGAGTGCTTTGAGTCCGGACTCGTCAATTGCCGCATTGGTCATTGGACGAGAAGAGGAAAGTATCTTTACGCGGAGCTTCATAGGCCTGGATCAACCGATGCCGATGCCGCTGAACAAAGCGCCGGTTATTGGGGTGTTCATTTACGAATGACAGGCCAATTTCATTGGATTGAGGACGACACTCCACCCTGCAAACACACTCGTGTGCGGTTTTGGAATGCTAAGGGCCAAGAATTACGCTTCGTTGACCTAAGAAGTTTTGCAGAAATGTGGTGGGTCCCACCCGATACCGCAGTTGATTCCATCATCACGGGCTTAAAAAAGTTAGGCCCTGAACCCTTTAGCCAAGACTTCAAAACGCAGTACTTGCAAGAGCGATTTAAAGGATCCACACGCTCAATCAAAGCGGCATTACTGGATCAATCGATCGTGGCAGGCACCGGCAACATCTATGCCGATGAAAGTTTGTTTGCTGCAGGGATTCGCCCTCAAACTCCAGCAGGCCAACTCAATCGCAAACAATTAGACAAACTCAGGGAATGCTTGATCGAGATTTTAGACCTAAGTATTGGGGCAGGGGGTACCACCTTTAGTGACTTCAGAGATCTCGAAGGAGTGAATGGCAATTACGGAGGACAAGCAGCGGTCTATAGACGCACCGGGCAACCATGTCCAAAATGTGGGAAAGCAATCGAACGAATCAAGCTGGCAGGACGCAGCACCCACTGGTGCTCCAGCTGCCAAACGTGATAACAAAGTCGCCACACGGAGACGGCGCGAGGGAAAAGCAATCCATCCCAATGGCAGGAATCACTAGGCGAAACTAGTAGCTCAAGAAAGCAGCAAAACAAACACCAGAGGAATGATGCCAGATAAATAACAATAAACAAAGTTTCACCCAAGGCAATCTTGCTCATCACCAAAGAGACTCTTATCATGATAAAAATAACTCTAAAATGCTTTCTCTCAAACATAAAATAAACTCGTTAGCAATAGCACCGGTCCCAAATCTGTTAGCTGGCCTGGTGATGGCATTGGTACTTATTCCGGAAGCAATTGGCTTCGCTGGAGTGGCTGGGTTTCCTCCAGAGCTCGGCCTCTATGGCGCGATCTTTTTAACGATCACAATCGCCTTCACAGGAAGTCGAGTCGCGATGATCACCTCAGCATCAGGATCAACTGCCGTACTGATGACAGGGCTTGCCGCTCAAGGGAATAACTTTTCAGACAACAAAGGAATCATTCTTGTGCTAACAGCAAGCATGCTTGCGGGGGGTCTCCAGATCATCTGGAGCCTGTGCAACATTTCGGCTTTAATGAAGTACATCCCAAAACCTGTTGTCAGTGGATTCGTTAACGCACTGGCATTACTCATTTTGCAAGCAGAATTACCACAACTTGGCTTTGAGCAACTTCTAGGACTTGAAAAACATCAGGAAGCATACCTACCAACAGCGAACGAGCTACCAACCGTATGGATATTGACGACAATAGGACTACTAATCATCTATTCATTTCCTAACATCACGAAAAAAATACCCTCTCAACTTATCTCCATTGCTGTCGTGACCATACTTGCATGGACGATGCAATTAGATGTGCCAAGAGTCAGCAACCTGGGGAGCCTGCCGCAGGGAATCCACTTACCGGAAATGCCATTCCTCATCAATGGAGCCCAGAACATTGCTGGCCTTGATCTTCTATGGACAACAGTGCCAATTGCAATTGCAATTTCGCTCGTAGGCCTGTTAGAAACCTTTCTCACGGTCGATTACATCGATACACTCACAGAAACAACGGCGGATAAAAAATCGGAAGGCATCGGGCAAGGAATCGCAAATATCATTACATCATTGTTTGGCGGAATGGCTGGATGTGCACTCGTAGGCGAATCGGTTATGAACGTAAAGAACGGGGCGAAATCAAGACTTTCAACCTTATCGACGGGACTATTTATACTTAGCATTTTAATTTTCGCAAGATCAATTCTTGGATTAATCCCCTTAGCCGCAGTCGCCGCAGTCATGATTTCGATCGCAGTTGCAACTGCAGACTCTGACAGTTTGAGGATGATAGGGAGATTACCTAAGATCGACACTCTTCTAATGATCGCTACATTTTTAGCGACGATGCTGACTCATCCACACAACCTTGCCGTGGGCGTGATTGTAGGTGTCAGCACATCTCAGCTCTACGGATTCATTAGAAGAAAAACCAATCAGCGATCAGAGAGCAGCGATTAAAAACAATGGCCTGACTTAAAGGAAGGAGAAGGTATTGAGGCAATTGACAAAGTAACGCGAAAAAAGACACAAAAAAAGCCACCCCTTCAAGGGATGGCTTTCTTCGTTTGGAATGTTTTTACCTGGCATCGAGCTATTTTCTCAGGGGGCTACCCCCCAAATATCGTCGCCGCTGCTGCGTTTCACAACCGAGTTCGAGATGGATCGGAGTGGTTCCACAGCGCTATGGACACCAGGATAGAAAATTCCCAAGGTTTGATCCCTGAGAACTGCATAGCGTCATCACCTCAACTTTCGTCTTGATGATGCAATCTGGATTCAATAAAGTTGTTTCAAGGCAAGAACCAAGTGTTGGTCAAGCCCTCGGTCTATTAGTACTCCTCCGCTGCATCCATTACTGAACTTCGACGTAGAGCCTATCAACGGGTGTTCTTCCCGTGACCTTACTGGGTTACCCCATGGGAATACTCATCTTGAGGTGGGCTTCCCACTTAGATGCTTTCAGCGGTTATCCACTCCACACATGGCTACCCAGCGTTTACCGTTGGCACGATAACTGGTACACCAGAGGTGTGTTCCTCCCGGTCCTCTCGTACTAGGGAGAAATCCTCTCAATATTCCTACGCATACACCGGATATGGACCGAACTGTCTCACGACGTTCTGAACCCAGCTCGCGTACCGCTTTAATGGGCGAACAGCCCAACCCTTGGGACCGACTTCAGCCCCAGGTTGCGATGAGCCGACATCGAGGTGCCAAACCTCCCCGTCGATGTGAACTCTTGGGGGAGATCAGCCTGTTATCCCTAGAGTAACTTTTATCCGTTGAGCGACGGCCCTTCCACTCAGAACCGTCGGATCACTAAAGCCGACTTTCGTCCCTGTTCGACTTGTAGGTCTCACAGTCAAGCTTCCTTCTGCTTTTGCACTCGTCGGCTGATTTCCAACCAGCCTGAGGAAACCTTTGCGCGCCTCCGTTACCTTTTAGGAGGCGACCGCCCCAGTCAAACTGCCCACCTGATACTGTCCGCTCCCCGGATAACGGGTGAACGTTAGAACCCTAGCTCTGAAAGAGTGGTATCTCACCATTGACTCCCTAGCACCCACGAGCACTAGATCAACGTCTCCCACCTATCCTGCGCATTCAGAGCCCGGGCACAATACCAAGCTACAGTAAAGCTTCATAGGGTCTTTCTGTCCGGGTGTATGTAGTCCGCATCTTCACAGACAATTCTATTTCGCCGAGCCTCTCTCCGAGACAGCGCCCTGATCGTTACGCCTTTCGTGCGGGTCGGAACTTACCCGACAAGGAATTTCGCTACCTTAGGACCGTTATAGTTACGGCCGCCGTTCACCGGGGCTTCAGTCGCCAGCTTCGCTTACGCTGACCGGCTTCCTTAACCTTCCGGCACTGGGCAGGCGTCAGCCCCCATACATCGTCTTGCGACTTAGCGGAGACCTGTGTTTTTGGTAAACAGTCGCCAGGGCCTCTTCACTGCGACCACATTGCTGTGGCACCCCTTCTCCCGAAGTTACGGGGCCATTTTGCCGAGTTCCTTAGAGAGAGTTACCTCGCGCACCTCGGTATTCTCTACCACCCCACCTGTGTCGGTTTCGGGTACTGGCAGTTATGCCTTAACGGGTATAGAGCTTTTCTTGGAAGCATGACATCACCAACTTCGCTGCCGTAGCAGCTCGTACTCACGCCTCAGCTCGGATCGTTTTCGCCGATCCTCAACGCCTCGAACGCTTGAACCAGTAACCAACATCTGGCTTGGCTAGCCTTCTCCGTCCCTCTTCCCAAAACATAACCGGTACAGGAATGTTGACCTGTTATCCATCGACTACGCCTTTCGGCCTCGCCTTAGGTCCAGACTAACCCTCCGCGGACGAGCCTGCCGGAGGAACCCTTAGGGTTTCGGTGCATGGGATTCTCACCCATGTTTTCGCTACTCAAGCCGACATTCTCACTTCTATGCAGTCCACGCCCGCTCACGCTAACGCTTCGCCCCACATAGAACGCTCCCCTACCATAAATCCGCAGCTTCGGTACAACACTTAGCCCCATTCATTTTCGGCGCAGGATCGCTCGACCAGTGAGCTATTACGCACTCCTTTGAGGATGGCTGCTTCTAGGCAAACCTCCTGGTTGTCTGGGCAATCCCACCTCCTTTATCACTTAGTGTTGATTTGGGGACCTTAGCTGGCGGTCTGGGCTGTTTCCCTCTCGACCATGGAGCTTATCCCCCACAGTCTGACTGCCTCGCTACACACAGGGTATTCAGAGTTCATCTCGATTTGGTACCGCTCTCGCAGCCCGCACCGAAATGGTGGCTTTACCCCCCTGCTGGAGCACGAGACGCTACGCCTCAACGTATTTCGGGGAGAACCAGCTAGCTCCGGGTTCGATTGGCATTTCACCCCTAACCACAGCTCATCCGCTGATTTTTCAACATCAGTCGGTTCGGACCTCCACTTGGTATCACCCAAGCTTCATCCTGGCCATGGTTAGATCACCCGGGTTCGGGTCTATAAACACTGACAAACGCCCTATTCAGACTCGCTTTCGCTATGGCTCCACCATTTCCGGTTTAACCCGCCAGTGCCTATAAGTCGCCGGCTCATTCTTCAACAGGCACACGGTCACCCTATAAGTAGGGCTCCCATTGCTTGTAGGCTCACGGTTTCATGTTCTATTTCACTCCCCTCCCGGGGTTCTTTTCACCTTTCCCTCGCGGTACTGTTTCGCTATCGGTCACACAGGAGTACTTAGCCTTACGAGGTGGTCCTCGCTGATTCACACGGAATTCCACGTGCTCCGTGCTACTCGGGATACAGCTAGGTCAGTTCAGTTTTCGTGTACGGGGCTTTCACCCTCTGTGGCGTGTCTTTCAAACACTTCCACTAACATTCCTGATCCACATTGCTGTCCCACAACCCCAATGGTCGAAACCATTGGTTTAGGCTCTTCCCCGTTCGCTCGCCGCTACTTAGGGAGTCGTTTTTACTTTCCTTTCCTCCAGCTACTAAGATGTTTCAGTTCGCTGGGTTGGCTCGCGCCAGCCTATAGATTCAGCTGGCCGTTCTAGGGGTTGCCCCATTCGGAAATTCCCGGATCAAAGCGTGTTTCCAGCTCCCCGAGACTTATCGCAGGTAACCACGTCCTTCATCGCCTCTGTGTGCCAAGGTATCCGCCGTGAGCCCTTTGTAGCTTGACCAATGTATCTCCAACACGCTTGCTGTCGTTGAAACAGATTCTTCTAATTTCCACAAGTAGAAATTAAAATCAAACTCTCAAATGCTCGACACATTTGAAAGAACATGCTGGAGTCTCGGCTCTTGCTCTTAGAATTAACATCATCCTAAAGTGAATCAACACTCAAGAATGATGCATCTATGAGATGCTTTATTCTTTCCAGACTTACTATGCAGTTGTCAAGGTTCGGCCAGACATCAAAACAATGCATTGATCTCTCAATCCATTGCATCGAGCCCAGCATCCTATCAATCAAATCATGGAACAATGTCCATGCCTAAAATGACAAGAAGCTAGGATCATCTAGCGGACACATCTAAATCACAATCCATACGAGTTCATACTCCAGGTTTTGGAGATGGGGATTCATTGCAGTCAGTGGAGGTTAGGAGACTCGAACTCCTGACATCCTGCTTGCAAAGCAGGCGCTCTACCAACTGAGCTAAACCCCCTACACCGAATGGGCCATCCTGGACTTGAACCAGGGACCTCACCCTTATCAGGGGTGCGCTCTAACCACCTGAGCTAATGGCCCAGGAGTCTCATCCCTAATGGGTTGTGAACTAGACAAAGTTTAGGAACTAAAAATCTCCACTAAGCAGTCATCCATTGCTGGAACTCTTAGCTTCAAAGTTGAGGTACCGATCGACCTAAGGTGACAGGATTTTGGCCTAAGAATAAAGAACTCAGACATCAAAATCGTTGTTTGTCTCCCTGTTAGGAGGTGATCCAGCCGCACCTTCCGGTACGGCTACCTTGTTACGACTTCACCCCAGTCATCAGCCCCACCTTCGACGTCCTCCTCCACAAGGGTTGGAGTAACGGCTTCGGGCGTGGCCAACTTCCATGGTGTGACGGGCGGTGTGTACAAGGCCCGGGAACGTATTCACCGCAGTATGCTGACCTGCGATTACTAGCGATTCCTCCTTCACGTAGGCGAGTTGCAGCCTACGATCTGAACTGAGCCACGGTTTATGGGATTTGCTTGTCCTCGCGAACTTGCTGCCCTTTGTCCGTAGCATTGTAGTACGTGTGTAGCCCAGGATGTAAGGGGCATGATGACTTGACGTCATCCACACCTTCCTCCGGTTTATCACCGGCGGTCTCTCTAGAGTGCCCAACTAAATGCTGGCAACTAAAGACGTGGGTTGCGCTCGTTGCGGGACTTAACCCAACATCTCACGACACGAGCTGACGACAGCCATGCACCACCTGTCACTGCGCTCCCGAAGGCACTCTCAAGTTTCCAAGAGATTCGCAGGATGTCAAACCCTGGTAAGGTTCTTCGCGTTGCATCGAATTAAACCACATACTCCACCGCTTGTGCGGGCCCCCGTCAATTCCTTTGAGTTTCACACTTGCGTGCGTACTCCCCAGGCGGAACACTTAACGCGTTGGCTACGACACCGGAGGGGTCGATTCCCCCGACACCTAGTGTTCATCGTTTACGGCCAGGACTACAGGGGTATCTAATCCCTTTCGCTCCCCTGGCTTTCGTCCATGAGCGTCAGTGATGGCCCAGCAGAGCGCCTTCGCCACTGGTGTTCTTCCCGATATCTACGCATTTCACCGCTACACCGGGAATTCCCTCTGCCCCTACCACACTCAAGCCCAACAGTTTCCACTGCCATGATGGAGTTAAGCTCCACTTTTTAACAGCAGACTTGTAGGGCCGCCTGCGGACGCTTTACGCCCAATAATTCCGGATAACGCTTGCCACTCCCGTATTACCGCGGCTGCTGGCACGGAATTAGCCGTGGCTTATTCATCAAGTACCGTCAGATCTTCTTCCTTGATAAAAGAGGTTTACAGCCCAGAGGCCTTCATCCCTCACGCGGCGTTGCTCCGTCAGGCTTTCGCCCATTGCGGAAAATTCCCCACTGCTGCCTCCCGTAGGAGTCTGGGCCGTGTCTCAGTCCCAGTGTGGCTGATCATCCTCTCAGACCAGCTACTGATCGATGCCTTGGTGAGCTCTTACCTCACCAACTAGCTAATCAGACGCGGGCTCATCCTCAGGCGAAATTCATTTCACCTCTCGGCATATGGGGTATTAGCGGCCGTTTCCAACCGTTATCCCCCTCCTGAGGGCAGATTCCCACGCGTTACTCACCCGTCCGCCACTAACCCGAAGGTTCGTTCGACTTGCATGTGTTAAGCACGCCGCCAGCGTTCATCCTGAGCCAGGATCAAACTCTCCGTTGTAGATCAATCCCTTTTGGTTCTCACCTCAGATTGACTTGCTTCACCCACAATCTCAGCACTGGCGTACTGGTTGCAGTTGTCGCCCCCTTCCTCTGACAGAAGGATTCACAAGAGTGCAAATTTAGAATCTCTTCCTCGTTTGACTTTCCAGGATCTCAGATCCGGTCGTTGCTCCACATTGCGCACACCGACAACTCAACGGTTCGTGAAAACCTTCAAGTTGTAAGCACAATGCTTCTCTGCAACTAAAATGTTGTTGACGGGACCTCACACCTTTATCGCAATATCATTTAGTTCCCATTAAAACCTCGCGGCTTTAACTCAAACTAAACGCGATAAAAGCGTCAGTTCCTAAACTTTTCAATTGTCCAGGTTCTGGCTTTGCGTTCCCTTTCAGAAACGGTCGGCCTGCGGTCTCGCGACCGCCTGTGAAACTTACAACATCGTGGGATCTCTCCCCCAACCTCGTAAGCACCCGCTGAACACTTCAAGCTTTCGCTCTTTGCGTCCCTCGGCTGCGCCTCGGAGTGTGACTCCCCCGCGCAGTCCAAAAACATAACCCACCGCGCACCCTCATTGCAACCTTTCGGGGTTGAGAGCATCTCCAGACTTGCTTCCACTGGCCAGAGCAAAGTCCATCACTAAGTTTTGAGCAATGGTCGCAAAAGCACCATGGCCGAACGCTTCAGCCAACAGAACCAGAGGGTCCGTCCCAGCTCCAAAGAAGATCAGGTCGTTCAAAAGGCCAAAGAGCATTTCGAACGCACGCTGATTCCTATTGCTGGCAGCCTGGCAGGAAGCGTTGCTGCTCTCCAACACCCTCGTGATGACGAGGCCCTCAATTACGGGGAGATCTTCCTGCGCGACAACGTGCCAGTGATGGTCTACCTGTTGACGCAAAAAAGGTTCAAAGTCGTCAAGCAGTTTCTCCAGATCTGCCTCGACCTGCAGAGCACGACCTATCAGACCCGTGGTGTATTCCCAACAAGTTTTGTTGAGGAGAACGGAGAGCTCATTGCCGATTACGGCCAACGTTCAATCGGACGGATCACATCTGTCGACGCCAGTCTCTGGTGGCCAATCCTCTGCTGGATGTACGTCAAAGCCAGTGGGGACGAACAATTTGGATCCACCCCAGGCGTCCAGCGAGGGGTCCAACTGTTGTTGGACCTCGTTCTTCACCCCACGTTTGAGGGCACACCGGTGCTGTTTGTTCCGGATTGTGCGTTCATGATCGATCGCCCCATGGACGTATGGGGTGCACCCCTTGAAGTCGAAGTGCTCCTCTATGCCTCCCTTCGTTGCTGCTCCCAGCTCATGGAGCTCGGCCTACGGAATCAAAACAGTCGCCTGCTCGATCAACGTTTGGTGCTCACACGCCAGTGGATTCATGATCTCCGCAAATTTTTGCTGAAGCACTACTGGGTGACCAGTAAAACGATGCAAGTTTTAAGACGAAGGCCCACGGAGCAATACGGCGACAATCAGCACCAAAACGAATTCAACGTGCAGCCACAAGTGATCCCTGATTGGCTGCAGGATTGGCTTGAGAACCGCGGTGGCTATTTGATCGGCAACATCCGTACCGGCCGACCCGATTTCCGCTTTTACAGTCTTGGCAATTCCCTGGGCTGTCTTTTCGGACTTCTCACAGCACCGCAACAGCGTGCACTGTTTCGGCTCACGCTTCACAACCGCAATCATCTGATGGCACAGATGCCAATGCGGATTTGCCACCCACCCATGGAAACGCTGGAGTGGCAAAACAAGACCGGATCCGACCCTAAGAACTGGCCGTGGAGTTACCACAATGGTGGCCATTGGCCGAGCCTTCTTTGGTATTTCGGAGCTTCGATTCTTCTCCATGAACGCCGTCACCCCAATGCAGACATCCTCCTGATGGGGCAGATGAAGGCGATGCTTGAAGATTGTTACTGGAGCCAGCTCAACCAACTGCCAAGACAACAATGGGCTGAATATTTCGATGGGCCCACAGGCACTTGGATGGGCCAGCAATCACGCACTTATCAAACCTGGACCATCGTTGGATTTCTACTGCTCCATCACTTCCTTCGGGTGAAGCCTGATGATGTGGACATGCTCGACCTTGACGGACCGAGCTCATAAAACAACAGCTCAAAAAAACAGCACAAAATAAAACCCCCAGCCATGGGCTAGGGGTTTTGTCTGAGAGTGGTTGGTTTAGAACAAACCGAGGGTTAGTGACTTGTCGATAGGCATCGCAGCACCGATTCCCAAATAGATGGTGGTAGCTGTACCGAACAGGAACACTGCCATCGCGATAGGACGGCGGAATGGGTTCTGGAACTTGTTAAAGCTCTCAATGAATGGAATGAGCATCAAACCAAGAGGAACCAAGGTTTGCAATGCAATACCGAGAAGCTTGTTAGGAACAACCCTAAGGATCTGGAACACCGGATAGAGATACCACTCAGGGAGGATTTCAAGCGGTGTGGCAAACGGATCAGCTTTGTCACCCAGCATGGCTGGATCTAATACAGAGAGACCAACGATGCACGCAATGGTGCCAAGGATAACGACAGGGAAGATGTAGAGAAGATCATTGGGCCATGCAGGCTCACCGTAGTAGTTGTGACCCATGCCTTTAGCGAGCTTCGCCCGCAGCTTGGGGTCGGTGAGATCAGGCTTCTTGAGAATATGCATGGTGCGAAGCAGTAATGAACGAACGGTAAATGGGAAAGTCCGAAACTTGAATCAGTGCGTAAAGCAACTGAAATGGATCACAAAGGACCAGAAATGCCCTGCTTACGGATCATCAAGAAGTGCATGAGCATGAAGACTGCAAGCAACCAAGGCATCACGAATGTGTGAAGGCTGTAGAAGCGAGTGAGTGTGGACTGGCCAACACTTTCTCCACCGCGCAACAGCTCAACCATGAAGTCACCAACCACCGGGATGGCAGCGGGGACTCCCGAAACGATCTTGACGGCCCAGTAACCAACTTGATCCCAAGGGAGTGAGTAGCCGGTCACTCCGAAGGAAACCGTGATCACAGCCATGGTCACACCGGTTACCCAGGTGAGTTCACGGGGACGCTTGAAGCCACCTGTGAGGTAAACACGGAAGACATGCAGAATCAGCATGAGCACCATCATTGAGGCACTCCATCGATGAACGGAGCGAATGAGCCAGCCAAAGCTCACGTCGGTCATCAGGTACTGAACTGAGCTGTAAGCCTCAGCCACAGTTGGCTTGTAATAGAAGGTCATCGCGAACCCGGTCGCGAACTGAATCAGGAAGCAAACAAGCGTGATGCCGCCCAGGCAATAGAAAATATTGACGTGGGGCGGAACGTACTTGGTGCTGAAATCATCAGCGATGTCCTGAATTTCAAGACGTTCCTGGAACCAGTCGTAGACAGGTGAGGAGTTCGCCATGCAAAGGTCGGTTTGGATTGCGAGAGTCTACCGATGACGCTCCAGCCGACGCGACAGAATGAAGCTGATGTTGCCGATTGTTAATTACATGAGAAAAGGCCTGCGGCAGCTGGCCTCTGGCTTGGCCTCCCTTTTGCTTTGCAGCCTCTTAATTCCAGCGCCTGCTCTGGCTCTCAACGATGCCCAGCAGTTGGTGGTTGAAACCTGGCGCCTCGTGAATCAGAGCTATGTCGACCCCTCGACTTTCGACCGAATTCACTGGAAGCGTCTGCGTCAGAAGGCTCTCGAGCAGAAGATCGAAACCAGCGAGCAGGCCTACAGCGCCATCGAAGCCATGCTTGAGCCCCTCGATGATCCCTACACACGTCTGTTGAGACCTGACGATTACTCCGTCATGAAATCCAGCAACTCGGGAAGCCTGAGTGGAGTAGGGCTTCAACTTGGCCATCACAACGATGAAGATTCAGTCGTTGTGATCGCGGCACTCGAGGGGTCACCCGCCGCTGACGCTGGCGTGGTCAGCGGCGCGGCGCTGCTGGCAGTGAACGGAGAATCAACCGCTCTGCTTGGACTTGAAACCACAGCGGCACGCTTGCGAGGGGATGTAGGAACACAGGTTTTGCTGACTGTGCAACCCCCTCATGGAGAGACGGAAGAACTCACACTGGAACGACGCAATGTTGACCTGCGCCCAGTGCGAACACGCCGTCTTCGCAGTGACACCCATACCCTTGGCCATCTTCGAATCACACAATTCAGCGAAGGCGTACCAAAGCAAGTGCAAGAAGCCTTGCAAGAACTGACCGACAAAGGGGTGGAAGGGGTCGTACTTGACCTTCGGAACAACTCTGGAGGGCTCGTCAGCGGCGGACTCGCTGTTGCTGACGCCTTCCTAGACCAAGAGCCAATTGTGGAAACACGCAATCGAGATGGAATTGCTGATCCCATCCAATCGAACCCAATCACGTTGTACGACGGTCCGATGGTGACCTTGGTCAACGCTGGCACCGCGAGTGCCAGCGAGATCCTCGCGGGGGCTCTTCAGGACAATGATCGATCACTCCTACTCGGCAGTGAAACCTTCGGCAAAGGACTCATTCAGACCCTCACCAATCTGAGCGATGGCAGTGGTTTGGCCGTCACTGTGGCCGGCTATGTCACCCCAAGCGGACGTGACATTCAGGGGCAAGGAATTACCCCAGATCGCTTGCTAGATCAGCCCGAGCCGCTGAATCCCGGTGGAGAAGGAGACCGCTGGCTGACGGATGCCGCACGAGTGTTGGAAGCCATCATCGATCGACAGACTGCGGAATCTCCCCCAACAACTGAGCTCAGCCATGAAGAGGAGATCGCAGCAACGGCATGAGTAGCCGCACTTATCACGACCCTCTTCATGGCGGCATCGCGCTCAATACAGACGACCCAGCAGAAGCGCTGGTGCTCGAGCTCGTTGACGCAGCTCCCTTTCAAAGGCTGCGGCGCATTCGCCAGCTCGGGCCTGCATTTTTAACCTTCCACGGCGCTGAATCGAGCCGGTTCACCCACTCTCTTGGCGTGTTCCACATCGCACGACAGGCCTTTCAGGGCTTGTTGGCCATGGATCCATCGCTGGAACGTCATCGTGGCGTGCTTTATGCAGCAGCCCTGCTCCATGACTTGGGTCATGCGCCCCTGAGCCACACCGGCGAGGAAATGTTTGGCACCCACCATGAACATTGGTCCGCACGCATTGTTCGAGAGCACCCGGCGATCCAGGAGCCACTCGAACGATTCCAACCGGGAAGCTCAGAGGCCGTGGCCGCACTTCTAGAGCACGGCAGCACAGAACGCAGGGTGATTAAGGACCTTGTGAGCAGCCAACTCGACTGCGACAGACTCGATTACTTGCTGCGCGATAGCTACAGCACAGGGACGAGCTATGGCCAGCTTGATTTAGAGAGAATCCTGGCTGCACTCACCCTGGCGCCAGATGGGGAACTCGCGATTCATCCCAAGGGTCTAATGGCCGTCGAGCACTACCTCGTGGTGCGAAACCTGATGTACCGCAGTGTTTACAACCACCGCCTCAATGTGGTCTGCAATTGGCTGCTGGAACAAATGATCCGTCTAGCCCGTGAGCTTGGTCCCGATGATGTCTGGACAGATTCAACGATGCAGCGCTGGCTTTGGTCTGCCCATGAGCTCGACCTGGAGTCCTACCTTGCTAACGATGACCTGCGAACTGGCTATCACTTGTTGCGCTGGCGAGAGGAAGCTCCTCGCCCACTCGCTGAGCTGTGTGATCGGTTTCTCAACCGACGACTCCTGAAAGCCCTCGATGTAGACAGTCTTTCAAAAGAGAAACAGCTCGAATGCTTGGCCCTAGCCAGGGGATTAGCTGAAGCGGAAGGTTTAGATCCGAGTTTGTGCTGCGGACTACGGCATCAACAATTGCATGGTTATCACCCCTATCGCGGGGGCCTAAGACTTTGGAATGGCCAGCAACTTCAAGCGCTTGAGCAATGCTCAGAACTCGTTAGAAGCCTGAGCAAACCGGCCAGCACCAGCTGGCTGATCTATCCAAAACAGATCAGTCAGGAACTGAAACGAAAGGTGGGCCAATACCTGGCGCACCTCTAACGTCAGCCTCCACCCTTGATCACGTCGGTGGCTTTGACCCAAGAGACCTCTCAAGCTGCATGCCATCGCCTGGTTTTGCCCACCAACCGGCACATCCCTTGGCAGGACACCTTGGCGGACCAACTCAATGGTCTTGAGGGCAAGGATCTTGAATTGGATAGCGGGGAGTGGTTGCTGAATTGCCGAGTGCTCTCTGCCTTGCAAGCTCAACTTGAGGACCGTCAATGTCGATTGCTGTCGATCAAAAGCTGCAATCCACACACTGTGGTCAGCGCCAATGCGCTTGGCATTCCAGCTCAGCTCATGTCGCCGCAGCTCGCTGATCCACATCCTGAAAGTCGCGAAGACCAGCAGGCTCCAGCCCTGTTAATCCATCGAGCGACCCTGCGATCGGGTGACCATCTCAAAGCACGCCATCACGTTTTGCTCATTGGCGATGTCAATCCAGGCGCTCAAATCAGTGCAGGAGGGAACGTCCTGATCTGGGGACGCCTCCGTGGATGCGCCCACGCGGGGGTTCAGGGTGATTTAAACGCCCGCATTACGGCATTACAGCTCCGACCGCTTCAGCTACGAATCGCAGATCTAGTCGCTAGAGGACCAGAGGAAAAACCTCAACCTGGACTAGCGGAGGAAGCGCGGATTGTGGATGGAGAGATTGCAATCGAACCTGCTGATCCCCGCAGTGACTTACTGATGCAGAAGCTTTCAGCTGATTCGAACAAACAAGGGCACTAACACTTAACCTAGCCACATCAACCGCGACAACGTGACGTCAAATTCGCGAACGATCTTGATCTGCTCCGGCAAGGGGGGCGTTGGGAAGACCACCCTGACGGCCAACTTGGGGATTGCCCTTGCCCAGCTTGGGTCCAGCACTGTAGTTCTGGATGCTGACTTCGGTTTGCGCAACCTTGATCTGTTGCTTGGACTCGAGAATCGCATTGTCTACACAGCACAGGAGGTTTTAGCCGAGACCTGTCGCTTGGACCAGGCCCTCGTAAAGCACAAGCAAGTCCCCAATCTGGCGTTGCTACCGGCTGGCAACCCTCGAATGCTCGAGTGGCTCAAACCGGAAGACATGCAGGCCATTGCCTCCATGCTGGAAAAACGATTTGATTACGTGTTGATCGACTGCCCCGCAGGCATTGAAGACGGCTTCAAAAACGCCGTTGCAGCTGCCCGGGAAGCCATTGTGATCACCACGCCTGAAGTGTCGGCAGTACGAGATGCAGATCGCGTGATCGGATTGCTCAACACCCACGGGGTGACACCAGTCCAGCTCGTCCTCAACCGAGTCAGGCCGAAAATGATGGCCAATCAAGAGATGCTCGCTGTGGATGACGTCACCGACATCTTGGCCCTCCCCTTGCTCGGACTAGTGCTGGAAGATGAGCAGGTGATCGTGAGCACTAATCGGGGCGAACCTCTCACCTTGAATGGAACAAAATCACCAGCAGCCAAGGCCTACGGCAATATTGCTGGCCGTCTTCAAGGCGAAGACATTCCATTGCTGGATCCTTCCAAGGAGCGTTCGGGCCTACGGGCCACAGTGCGCCGCTTGATGCAAACGAAGATCTTCTGAGCTGATGACTCTCCGTGACCTTGTCGACAAATTGCTTGGGCGTCAACCAGCAAGTGCCAGTACTGCCAGAGACAGGCTTCAACTTGTTCTGGCCCACGACCGCAGCGACCTAAGCCCTGAGCTTCTCGACCAAATGCGTCGTGAAATTTTTGAAGTGGTGGCTAAATACGTCGACATCGACCTAGAGGAAGGGGATGTGAGCCTGGAAACCGAGGATCGTGTAACGGCCCTAGTTGCCAACTTGCCGTTTCGTCGACCTATTGCTTCAGCTCCTCCCAAATCTGATTAACGGGGAATGGTTCTAGAAGCATCTTCAGACGTTATGACTGAGAAAGGCTTCACCCCCGCAGAAACCACCGTGGTCCAACTCCTCCTTGAGGGGCTTAGCAATCGGGCCATCGCTTCGAGACTGGTGGTCAGCATCCGCACTGTGGAAAGTCACATCAGCAACGCTCTCGATAAAAGTGGTTGCCGTTCGAGACTTGAGCTTTCAATGTGGTGGCTCAGAACCCATGAAGAGTCCACAAGAACGCGCAGCGTTAAACTCCCAACAATGCCGGCTTAGCTCAGTGGTAGAGCAGCGCTTTTGTAAAGCGAAGGTCATCGGTTCAAATCCGTTAGCCGGCTTCAGACACGATCTGTAAGGGCACGATCAGCTCTTCTTCTGCACGGTGGGTCATCGGATTGAACGACCTGTAAAGATCCAGATCCCAACGAAGACAATCATCCATGGGAGCAGGTTGAAACCAACCAATGGCGTGAGCAGTTGGACCACCGGTTCATACAGCCAGTGCATGGCCGTTTGGAGCAAAATCAACGCAGCGATTAACCAGAGCATTCGGGAAGGCTCACCACACCTACTGGCATCACAGCGCCTCTGCGCAGGCAATGCCAGTCTTGAGGTCCTCGCCAAGCAATCACCGAGCTCGCTTGACAGGAAGGGGCTGGCCAAGGGATTGGTGCCAGCAACGGCAAGTCTGGAAATGCGTCAGCCGCCTCCGTTTCGGTTCGACTGGCTGGCTCTCCCGAAAAATTGGCACTGGTCGTGGCAAGCGGACCGCTGCAACGCAGAAGATCCAACATGGGCTTACAAGCTGGGATGCGCAAACCAAGGGTTGCGCATCCAGGGTTGAGAGTCTCTGCGCAGGGACCAAAGGCTGGCAAGACCAGGGTGAGGGCCCCTGGCCAGTGCAGTTGCGCAAGTGCAATGGCATCGGCTCGGGCAGCGGGGGAGACATGACACAACAACGCATCAACGTCAGCACCCATCAGGATCAACGGCTTGTCCTGTGGCCGTTTTTTCAATCTCCAAATTTGAGCCGCATGCTCTGGCATCGAAGCCAATGCCGGGAGGGTGTCTGTTGGCAGTAAGGCTGCGCCGCCAGCACGCAAATGCGCTTCGATGCCATCGCGATCGAACAGATTGAGGGGATTGATCGTCATCATTCATCCCTCTGCTGGTCGGTCGTAAACGACAGGTTCGCAAGACCGCTGCGCAAGAGCAAAGCGAGGGATGCCCTGAAGGTCATCACGGGCTTCTGGCCGTTCAAGACCTGCATCACTGAGCAACTTCAGCACCATCGCACTCTGGTCATGGTGATGCTCCAGGAGGATCCATCCGCCTGGAGCTAGTGCTCTGCTTGCATCTCGGATGATCTGCCTGCAACAGTCGAGTCCATCCTCACCACCACAAAGAGCCAAATGAGGCTCATGGTCTTTAACAACTGGCGCAAGTTCATCCATCACAGCCGTTGGGATGTAAGGCGGATTGCTGAGCACCAGGTCCAACTGCCCCCACCATGGTTTGAGCGGTTCCCACCAGCTGCCGAGATGGAGTTGCCAACCACTTTCTCCAGCTAGGGCAATCAGATTGCGTTTAGCAAGAGCAAGCGCACTGTCACTGGAGTCCACAGCATGGCCCTGCCAGCGAGGGAAAACACGGGCAAGAGCCGCGGCCAAAGCTCCCGAGCCTGTTCCCAAGTCGGCCCAGACGCCTTCCCCAACGCGCGCATCCTCCGGCAAACACTGCAAAGCGAAGTCGATGAGCAGCTCAGTTTCTTGGCGGGGAATCAAGGCAGCCGACGACACCTCCAGCTCAAGATCTCGCCATGGACACATGCCAACCAAGTGCTGAAGAGGAATGTGCTGATCGCGATGTTGAACCCAAAGATCGGTGAGCTGTTGCAAGGAGGAACTCAGCTCGATCTCAACATCTGGGCAAATTCGTAGCTTTTGAAGATCACTCCACGAGCAATCTGCGGCCATCGAAAGCAGCCAATCCAAATCGACAGGGCGTCCACCCTGACGAATCAGCTCACGCCTCCACATCAGTAGATCTGTTCCCTTGCAGCGGATAACGCCCATTGAAGAAGGTTAAACGGACCGCCAACGCAGTCCAGGCTTGGGCTCGACAACACCCGCGAGCTCGAGCTGCAACAACTCATGCGCCAATTGATTGGGATTGCAGCTGAGTGCTGCAGAGAGCTGCTCAAGGGTGAGCCCTTCATCAACGCCACGCAGAAGCAAGGGATTCCGATCAACTGAAGACGGGGATCGGTCCAATGTGATCGACGCAGTCCTCGCGGCCGCAAGCGGTCCCGGACCTAGGGCCTCAACCAAGGATTCAGGCGATAGCAAGGGTGTTGCCCCCTTCTGCAACAAACCGTTGCTGCCCTGACAAGACCAACGCAGCGCATCCCCTGGAACCACCCAAACAGGACAATCCAGAGTGTGAGCAATCTGGGCTGATAGCAGTGAGCCGCTTGTCTCAGGGCACTCAACCACCACTAGGGCACAAGACACACTGACGAGAAGACGATTGCGTAAAGCAAAATTGGATCTCTGCACCCGCGCTCCGCGAGGACATTCGCTCAACAACAAGCCAGCAGATTCGACTTGAGCCTGCAGGGCCTCATGCTCAGGCGGATACACACGATCCAACGGCGTACCCAACACACCAACTGGAAGTCCACCCGCTGCAAGACACCCATGATGAGAGGTGGCATCAATTCCTTCGGCAAGACCACTCACCACGGGCCAACCAGCACGGGCGAGGCACTGACCAAGAGCATGCGCCATCCGACAGCCATGATCTGATGGTCGGCGCGTTCCCACCACAGCGACAGCCTTTTGAGCTGATAAGAGAGGCCAGCAATGCTTCTGCCCCGACCAGTGCACAGCAAGAGGAGGGCGCTGCAACGAGTCGAATGCGATCGGCCAGTCCAAATCCAGGGGGAACAGAGCATTGTCTGGAACCAAAAGGCTGGGGAGAGCCCCTTGGGTCAGCCGATAAGACTCGACACGTGCCATCAAGGAGTCGGGCCAGCAAAGCGCTTTTTGCAAACGCACAAGAGGCCATGACCACAGATCGGCCAAGGTCGCCTGATGGGCTTTAGCAACAGCCCTCAGCGCCCTAATCCTGGCAACACCCAGTCCGGGGCACGAGATCCATAACCACCACCAGCCACGCTCTCCCAACAACCCGCCGCAAGAACATTAGTACTACCACGTCATTGGCCTGGCCCCTGGGTCAATCGCTCTAGCGCTGTGGCAACGGATGGCGGCGGTCGGCGCAAAACCTGGCGTCGTCCACCGCCGAGACGGACCAACACCAACTCCACATGCGCCTCGAAAGCGCAATCACCATCGGCCCCCAACAGGCGCGTCTGCCAACGCCAGCGAGGGCCCTCAGGCGCAAGCGCATGACTTTCAAGCACAACCTGATCACCATGCAATAGGGCCCGCCTGTAAGACATCTCCAAGCGCACCACTGGCATCTCCAACCCTTCAAGCGCCATCAATCGGTAGGGAAGCCCCACAGCCGCAAGTGCTTCCACACGGGCCTCTTCCAACCAACCGACATAGGCGCCGTGCCACATCACACCGCCATGATCTGTGTGCTGTGGCAGCACACGCTTGTGTAATTGCCAAGGAAGACGCGTAACGCTCTCAATCACCATCAGCACGGTCTGGTGCATCAGCCATAGGCTGACGCAGACCTAACTCTTCATCGTGTTCAAAAATCTTCTGATTGCTGATTCCGGCAAAGGGCATGTCGGAGAAATGGTGAGGATGCTGCGGGACCTTCCAGGATTCAGGACTGCTCGCATCAACCTGCTCCACGTCGTCTCCGAGCAAGGCAAGGTCAACGCAGAAGATCATTGGACAACCGCTGGGAGCCTGCTTGCAAAAGCTGTGAGCCAATTAGGGCTTGACCCCAATGAAGTGAATTCGATCATCCGCCAAGGGGATGCCAAGCAAACCGTTCTGAAGGTGGCTGAAGAACTCAATGCCGACTTAATCGTGATGGGATCAAGAGGCCTTGGTCGCCTGCAGTCGATCCTGTCCAACAGCACCAGCCAATACGTGTTCCAACTTTCAACACGCCCCATGTTGCTGGTCCGTGACGACCTCTACGTCCGCCACGTGAATCGCCTCATGGTGACGATTGACGGAACTGGAGTTGGCGACGATGCTCTTCGGATTGCCTGTGAAATGGTTCGCGACATCCCAGGCGGACAGCTCACCGGAGTTCACATTGCGAGGCAAGACCTATCGGCCTCCCGGGGCGGAGACAACAAAGCCGATGGATTGCTTGCTGCCGCGGTTCAACGCGCTCGCAGCCTGGGCGTTGAACTCAAACCAATGCATATGGCGAATCCGGACATCGGCCGAGGGGTCTGCCAAGCAGCCGAAGACATTGGTGCCGACCTCGTCGTGATCGCATCACAAGACAGGCGGCCCCTTGTAGCCAGAGGCCTCGTGGATCTAGACAAGCTCCTTGGCGGTTCGATCAGCGATTACATCCGAGTCCACGCGCCTGCTCCGGTTCTTCTGGTCCGCGAGCCAGAAAAGAACTGAAGCGGACCAGTCTCGAACCAACAGCTGATCATGAGGAACCTTGTCGGCTGTTGGTCTGGATGAACAAGACGATCAGAAACACCGTCGGAACCAGGACGAACATGAGGCTGGCAACGAAGCCGAGATCGTTGGTTTCCATGGGGGATTAATGGTGCAAGGCCGAACGTATCATCGTTCGGCAGCCACGATGAACTTCAGCTCACCCCTCGTCACTGGGCGTAGCAGCCGAATCGGCAGCAGTCTCCTGTTCAGCCCCTTCTTCAGCGTCGTCAGCGCCCTCGACAACCGGCCATGCAGTTGGCCCTGCTGGCAGGGCTTCCGCGAGAGCAGCAGCTTTTTTCTTATCGAGTTCAGCCAGTCGAACTTGCGGGCGTGTCAGCACGATCACGGATTGCTCGACCAGCGCCTGACAAGCCAATCTCCAGGACTCAGGACGTCGCCTGAGCTTGTTGTCTTCAACACCGGTTCTGGCCGTCAAGGGCGCGTCGGCATCGGATCCCACAACATCGACGAAACAGGTGATGCACTGACCGCATCCACCACAATTCCCGAGCTGACCCTTCAAGCCGTAAAGCTCGATGTTTTCGCGCAGAGCGACCTCGCGAAGATTTTCACCTGGATAACACTCCACATCACGTCCTTCACGCAGAAAACGAATGACTGGCATGGAGCGCTCCAGCAATAAACGCCCACTTTGCGCCCCAAGGTTGCGTTTTGTAACCCCCTCAGCCAGACCTAAATGCGTCTGACAAGGGACGGAAGCACTGACAGGACTGCAGGGGAAAGATGTCAATTAGGCCCAACACAAGACATTGCAGCTCGCGACAACACACCCCACTCAATTGAGCGAACCCCCTACGATCGCTTGGTCTGTCTGCATCAGCAGCTCCGTTCCACCTGAACCTGACCCATGGGATTGCCCTGGTATCGGGTGCACACCGTCGTCATTAACGACCCCGGCCGACTCTTGGCCGTGCACCTCATGCACACTGCCCTCGTCGCCGGCTGGGCCGGCTCGATGGCCCTCTACGAACTCGCAATTTTTGATCCATCGGATCCAGTCCTGAACCCCATGTGGCGCCAGGGCATGTTTGTCATGCCCTTCATGTCGCGACTTGGCGTTACCGGAAGCTGGGGAGGTTGGAGTATCACCGGAGAAACGGGAGTCGATCCTGGCTTCTGGAGTTTCGAAGGCGTTGCAGCCGCTCATATCGTCTTCAGCGGTCTCTTGATGCTCGCTGCGATTTGGCACTGGACCTATTGGGATCTTGAGATTTGGCAAGACCCCCGTACGGGAGAGCCAGCTCTTGACCTTCCCAAAATTTTCGGCATCCACCTTCTCCTCGCGGGACTTGGTTGCTTTGGATTTGGTGCCTTTCACCTCACAGGTGTCTTCGGACCTGGCATGTGGATCTCTGATCCATATTCATTAACAGGCCATTTAGAAGCGGTACAACCGTCGTGGGGACCAGAAGGCTTCAACCCGTTTAATCCAGGCGGGATTGTGGCCCACCACATTGCCGCAGGCATCGTGGGCATCATTGCCGGTATCTTCCACATCACAACTCGACCGCCGGAGCGCCTCTATAAGGCCTTACGGATGGGCAACATTGAGACTGTGCTTGCGAGCGCCATCGCTGCGGTGTTCTTCGCTGCATTCATCGTGGCTGGAACCATGTGGTACGGCGCCGCCGCCACTCCTGTCGAACTGTTTGGCCCTACTCGATATCAGTGGGATCAGAGTTACTTCAAGACAGAAATCAATCGCCGCGTTCAAACGGCCCTTGACGAAGGAGCCTCCATGGACGAGGCCTACGCTGCGATACCTGAAAAACTGGCCTTCTATGACTATGTCGGCAACAGTCCTGCCAAAGGTGGTCTGTTCCGGGTTGGTCCAATGGTGAATGGAGACGGTCTGGCCACCGGATGGATTGGTCACCCTGTCTTCACCGACAAAGAAGGACGTGAACTTCAAGTCCGTCGTCTTCCCAACTTCTTCGAGAACTTCCCAGTTGTTCTTGAAGACAGCGATGGCATCGTTCGCGCTGACATTCCGTTCCGTCGTGCCGAAGCCAAGTATTCCTTCGAACAGAAGGGTGTTACAGCAACCGTTTATGGCGGTTCTCTCGATGGCAAGGTCTTCACTGATCCTGCTGACGTGAAACGTCTGGCCCGTAAGGCCCAACTCGGTGAAGGTTTTGAATTCGATCGCGAAACCTATAACTCGGACGGAACGTTCCGCAGTTCACCTCGTGGCTGGTTCACTTTCGGGCACGCCACTTTCGCCCTGCTCTTCTTCTTCGGTCACATCTGGCACGGTGCTCGCACCCTCTACCGTGACGTGTTCGCAGGAATCGATCCAGATCTTGGCGAACAGGTTGAATTCGGCCTCTTCCAAAAACTCGGCGACAAATCCACCCGTCGCCTACCCGAGGGATATGTTCCTCCCACGGGATCCACACCCCTCAGCTGATCGCTCTCAAGGAGACTCTCGATGGAAAGCTTCGCTTACATCCTCATCCTCGGCCTGGCGATTGCCACCTTGTTCTTCGCAATCGCATTTCGCGATCCACCGAAGATCGGTAAGTAGTCCATCCAGGAGATCTAACCCCGCTAAAAGCGGGGTTTTTTATTGCTCAGATCAGATTTTTATTTCTTCAACACTTTTCAAGGTTCCACATGTTCTATACAATATGAACTATTCAAATTGCATTGATTAGGGCATGCAGTGCCCCTCCTGCCAAAACACAGATAGCCGGGTTCTCGAGTCGAGAGCTGCCGAGGGTGGAAGAAGTGTGCGCAGGCGTCGTGAATGCCTGAATTGTGAATTCCGATTCACAACGTACGAGCGGGTAGAGATGGTTCCAATCACCGTGATCAAACGCAATGGTCATCGTGAGATTTTTAACCGCAGCAAACTGCTTCACGGCCTAAGCCGAGCCTGCGAAAAAACTGAGTTAACGCCCAGCAAGCTCGAAGAGATCGTTGACAATCTCGAACTCAGTCTTCAGCAAAGCAGTAGCCGTGAGATCACCAGTTCAGAGATTGGTGAATTGGTTCTAAGTCATCTCAAGGGGCTCAGCGAAGTCGCCTACGTGCGTTTTGCCTCGGTGTATCGACACTTCCGAAGCGTCAGCGATTTCGTCTCCACGCTTGAAGGGATGAACGCAGACAAAGCTGAACTCGCCGCACTCGTCTAAAAAGCAAGGCTGTTCTGTAAAATTAAAAATTACTGATCCTTTGTCGGCGGGCGCAGGGTCAATTTTTATCGCACTGTCCTCGGGCAGACCGCCACCCATCCATGACTGTTACCCCAACCGATCCGGCTCAGGATCTCGCTGTGAACACCACCACTCCCATCGACGAGAGCACTGCCGTCGAAGCCACAGCGGACCAAGCCGATTTCGGAACGGACGAAGATCTCAGTATCCCGGAAGACATTCCTACCGCGGATGATCCCAGCAGTCGTGCCAACCCTAAGGATTTGGATGGGGCAGGCTTCACGATTGACGATTTCGCCTCACTGCTTAGCAAGTACGACTACAACTTCAAGCCAGGCGACATTGTTAACGGCACAGTGTTCGCTCTGGAGACAAAGGGGGCGATGATTGATATCGGCGCCAAAACCGCCGCTTTCATGCCACTCCAAGAGGTCTCCATCAACAGGGTGGAAGGTCTCAGCGACGTGTTGCAACCCGGTGAGATTCGGGAATTCTTCATCATGAGTGAAGAAAACGAAGACGGCCAACTCTCTCTCTCGGTTCGCCGGATCGAGTATCAGCGTGCCTGGGAACGGGTTCGGCAGCTGCAAAAAGAAGACGCCACCATTTATTCAGAAGTGTTCGCCACCAACCGTGGTGGTGCGCTCGTTCGGGTGGAAGGCCTTCGCGGCTTTATCCCTGGATCCCACATCAGCACGCGCAAACCGAAAGAAGAGCTGGTTGCAGACTTCTTGCCTCTCAAATTCCTTGAAGTCGACGAAGAGCGCAATCGCCTGGTTCTCAGCCATCGCCGCGCCTTGGTCGAGCGCAAGATGAATCGCCTTGAGGTCGGCGAAGTGGTGATCGGAACCGTTCGTGGCATCAAGCCTTACGGCGCGTTTATCGACATCGGTGGGGTGAGCGGTTTGCTTCACATTTCCGAAATCAGTCACGAGCACATCGAAACACCCCATTCCGTTCTGAACGTGAATGATCAAATGAAGGTGATGATCATCGATCTCGATGCTGAGCGCGGTCGGATCTCACTGTCTACCAAGGCTCTGGAGCCAGAACCCGGTGACATGCTCACAGACCCTCAAAAGGTCTTTGACAAGGCTGAGGAAATGGCTGCTCGCTACAAGCAGATGCTTCTTGAGCAAGCGGAAGAAGGAGAAGAGCCGTTGAGCTCGATGATGGTCTGAGCGGCATGAGCCCATGGCTCATTTATCTCTTAGAAACCATTCACTTGGCTTAATCCATGGGGTGCTGTTCGACAAGGACGGCACCCTTTCCCATAGCGAACCCCATCTCATTGAGCTGGCCGACGCCAGGATTGAGGAAATTATTCGCGTTTTTGCATCCCGTGGCGCATCAACCGACGTGCAAGCCCAACTGAAGGGGTTGCTTAAGCGCGCGATGGGCCGCTGCGACTCCGGCTTGATTCCAGATGGACCGTTGGCCGTCGCTTCCCGTCAACACAATCTGTTGAGCACGGCAACCATTTTCTGTTTATTTGATCTGAGCTGGCCTCAAGCACTCGTGCTTGCAGAAGAGATCTTTGACACCGTGGACCGTATCCACAAACAACACTCCACAAAAGCAAGCCTGAGCCCCAGGCCCCCTTTGCCCCACTCAAAGGAATTGCTTAACGAGCTACATCGCGCCGGTGTGATCTGTGCCGTGATCAGCAATGACACCCAGCATGGAATCGAACAGTTTCTTCAAGACCATGGCTTGAGCCACTTGATCACCGGAATCTGGAGCGCTGATGACACCCCGTGCAAACCAGACCCCGGCGCCGTGCATGGTCTGTGCAGACAGCTGAATTTGAATCCATCGCAATGCGCACTGATCGGGGATGCAGACTCAGATCTGCTGATGGCACGCCGCGCAGGCATTGGTTATGCACTTGGGTACGTAGCGGGATGGCATCGAACCCCCGACCTGACATCCCATCAATATTTGATCCATCACTGGCAAGAGCTAAGGGTTGAACAAGCTGATTAGGGGCAACCCGTAAAATCCCTCCACGCCCTAAACACTTATGAGTCGATACGTTTTCACTTCCGAATCCGTCACGGAAGGCCATCCCGACAAAATCTGCGATCAAGTCAGTGATGCGGTGTTGGATGCTCTACTAGCTCAAGACAGCACGAGCCGGGTGGCCTGCGAAACGGTTGTGAATACCGGTTTGTGCATGATCACAGGTGAAGTCACCTCCAAAGCCCAGGTGGATTTCATCCATCTCGTACGCGATGTGATCCGAGATATCGGCTATAGCGGCGCGCGAGCCGGTGGCTTTGACGCCACCAGCTGTGCCGTACTCGTTGCCCTTGACCAACAATCCCCTGATATTGCCCAGGGCGTTGATGAAGCCGATGATCACGCTGGCGATCCCCTCGACAAGGTCGGAGCCGGTGATCAAGGCATCATGTTTGGCTACGCCTGCAATGAAACGCCTGAGCTGATGCCTTTGCCCATCAGCCTTGCCCACAGGCTTGCTAGGCGCCTGGCCGAAGTCCGCCATAACGGAACACTCGATTACCTGCTCCCTGACGGCAAGACCCAGGTGAGCGTTGTCTATGAAAACGACAAGCCAGTTGAGATCGACACCATCCTGATCTCAACCCAACACACCGCCGAGGTGACTGGCTTAACCGATGAACAGGAGGTTCGCAATCGCATCAGTGAGGACCTTTGGACCCACGTTGTGCTGCCAGCGACAGCAGACCTACCCCTCAAACCCGATAGCGCCAATTGCCGCTATCTGGTCAACCCCACGGGCAAATTCGTGGTCGGCGGTCCACAGGGTGATGCCGGTCTCACGGGTCGGAAGATCATCGTCGATACCTATGGCGGCTATGCCCGTCATGGTGGTGGTGCTTTCTCCGGCAAAGATCCCACCAAGGTGGATCGCTCCGCTGCCTACGCCGCGCGCTATGTGGCGAAAGCACTCGTCGCTTCAGGCCTTGCGAATCGTGCAGAAGTTCAACTGAGCTATGCCATCGGAGTCGCCAAACCGGTGTCCATCCTTGTGGAGTCATTCGGTACAGGCAAGGTGTCCAATGCGGAGCTCACCGACCTCGTGCAAGAGCACTTCGACCTCCGTCCTGGCGCCATCATCGAGCAGTTCAAGCTGCGGGAAATGCCTTCCCTCAACGGTGGGCGCTTCTACCGCGATACAGCTGCCTACGGGCACTTTGGCCGTCCAGATCTGAACTTGCCCTGGGAAGACGTCAATGACAAAGCTGCAGCCCTGAAGCAGGCAGAAGCGAACCGCATCCAAACCGGAAGCAGCCTCTAAGCGCAACACATGAGCCAAGATCCGCTGGTGCTCGGCATTGACCTAGGCACCAGCGGTGTCCGCATTGCTGTCATCGATAGCAACTGTGCCCTACTCCAGACCGAAAGCGCGCCTTATCAGATCGGCCTGGTCAACCCCTTCGACTGGCGCGACCGATGTTGCGCATTGATCGGACGCCTCAAACCTGACTATCGCCATCGCCTCAAAGCCATCGCAGCGGATGGCACCTCAGGAACGCTGCTGGCCTGCGATCAACAGGGCCTCCCCCTTGCTGAGGCCTTGCCCTATTCATTGGCATGCCCCAATGTCCTGGATCAGCTCCGAGACTTAAGTCCACAGGGTGGACCAGCTTCCAGCGCTAGCGGAAGCCTTGCGAGGGCGCTGCACCTAGTCGAACAACACCAAGCCCCTCTCCTGCTTCGCCATCAAGCCGACTGGATCAGCGGCTGGCTTCTTGACGATTGGAGCTATGGGGAGGAAGGCAACAACCTTCGACTGGGATGGGACCTGAACAAACAATCGTGGCCCGACAGCTTTATCAGGCAACCCTGGTGGGAGGCACTTCCAGAGATTCGCGCCAGTGGCTCAGTGTTTGGCCCCGTTTCGCCGCAACGGGCCAAAGATCTAGACCTGCCAGAAGATCTACTCGTTGTAGCCGGGACAACCGATTCCAACGCGGCCGTTCTCACCGCTGATGCAGAAGACGACGAGGGCATCACAGTGCTGGGAAGCACCTTGGTGCTGAAACGATTCACCGATCAGCCCCTCGCTCCATGGCCAGGGACCTCCAACCATCGCGTGGGGGGGCGTTGGTTATGCGGAGGAGCCTCCAATGCTGGAGCTGCAGTGCTGAAACAACTCTTTCCTGATATCGACCTCGCTGAACTAAGCCGTCAAATCGATCCTGATCAAATCAGCGGCTTACAGCTGCGCCCACTTCCCAGATGCGGAGAGCGGTTTCCCGTTGATGACCCCAACCTTGAACCCATCCTCACGCCCCGGCCTGTGAGCGATTCCCTTTATCTACACGGCCTCTTAGAGGGTTTAACGACCATCGAACAAGCGGGATGGCAACTCCTCACAAGCCTTGGTGCTGATCCTCCGAAAAAGATCGTGACCCTTGGAGGCGGAGCGCGCAATCCTCAATGGCGTCGTCTGCGCGAGCGCCAACTCTGCGTTCCAATCCGCAGTTGCAACACACCTCCAGCTGCAGGCGTCGCTCGTTTAGCTCTACAGGCTGTGAAAGCACCAGACAAGACGATTCATCTAAGGGAGAATTAAACGAGCATCACCGAACCCTTGCCCAACCGACTTCGAGATGGCCTTGCCATTGGCCTGTTCATCGTGCTTGCCGGATATGTGGGATTCAGCGGGTTTCGGCTCGCCATCCTGCTCTGGCAACGCTTTAGCTAAGCCACTTCACCACCCTCACCTCCGCCCCTTCCAACCATGACCGCTGATCCGCTTACCCCCGCTGTTAGCGAACGCATCTGTCGTCACATGAATGACGACCATGGCGATGCAGTGCTTCAGTTCGCCCTCCATTACGGAGGAGTCAGTGCTGCCAACATTGCCACCATGACAGCCGTAGGCACTGATGCCATGAGCCTTGAAGTCGATGGGAAACCCCTCAGGATCCCGTTTGATCACACACTCACTGACAGTGAGGACGCCCACCGCACCATGGTAGCGATGCTGAGAGCGATGCCCTCTAACGGCAGCAAAGGGGAATCCTGAAGGCAGTCGTTCTGTCGCCTTGCTAACCGCACTCCACGATTGCCTGCAGGATCTCTTCGTTGTGCCTTCTTGCCCGATTTGCAAGAGGGTGATCCCAACCCATCAAAACGCTGATCAACCCTGCAGCGAGTGCAGGCGAAAGCTGGGGCTCATGACATTGGGACTGCAGGGCATCACCCCTGTTCACTTCCACGCAGCTGGTTGGTATCAAGGAGAGATTCGCCGAGAAATCCTACGGCTAAGGCACAATCACGACTTTTCAGCGTTGAAGGCGCTGACCTTCGCTCTGCAGCAAACCCTTCCGACCAAGGCTCTCTTGGTTCCAATCCCCAGTTGGAAAGCGGACAAGCGAGCCAATCCGCTACCGGCATTGATCTGCCGGAGCCTTGGACGCACCACCAAGTCGCTACTGAAACGGTGTCGGCCCACCGTGGGCCAACACCACCTCAGTCGCCGTCAGCGGCTGGTCAATATGAAAGCAGCCTTCGCGATCCATCCAGATCAGCGCTCCAGGCGCGTTTCTGCAACACCCACTTGGATTGTCGATGACATCCTCACCACTGGGGCCACGGCTCAAGAAGCCATAAAAACGTTAAAGAACGCAGGGTGGGAGGTCAGCGGATTGATCTGCCTAGGACGCACCCCGTGATTTAAGATTCCGGTGTCGTGAAAACGACGTGCCGGGATAGCTCAGTTGGTAGAGCAGGCGACTGAAAATCGCCGTGTCCCCAGTTCAAATCTGGGTCCTGGCATTCACTGCATTTGATCAACACAGCAACGCTGTGATCCACAGCTTGCTGATTGATCACCTCGAAGCTTGAACAGTTGGCTGCATGAGATTGATCTGCACTTGGGCAGAGCCTTCATCAATCCTCAATTTCCGGACGACGACGGCCCGCATGAATGGTGGCCACCTCGGTGATCTCCTCAATCACTAAGTGCTTCCTCCAATCCTGTGACCCATTGAGCAGCTCATCAAGCTCCTCAGACGTCATTTTCCTGTCAAGACCACCAAGGGTGCCCTTGATGGCGCACTTAATGATGACCTCTTGCTCGTATGTCATAAAGCGAACGCTGAAACAGCCATCTTGCCTAAGCGGCAAAACCGCCAGCCACTCGGTGCATGAATTGCAGACACCGTTACAGAAGCAAACAGCCTGACTATCTTCCGCTTATGAGCAAAAACGTAAGCGGCTCAGAGTCAAGAAATATTCGAGAAACAACTTTGGCTGTGAATTCAACAATCCAGCAAGCAATCAAGCAGGCACAATCGTCGAATGAGCAACGGATTACGTCATAACGAGCTTTCTACACCGATCTCGGACGAAACAAAGAACAAGTCTTATCAACGGAATAGGGGAGCAAAGTGTTCTTCAGTCACATCAAGAACGCTGTCTCAATGTACAACAATACAAAACAGAAGCACCGTGAGAATGCACTGTATATTCTTGCAATGGTTATGAATTCAATGGTTCCACAAGACCCCCAGCATGTGACAAAGAAAAGCCCACAACGGCACAATTGAGAGCACAAATGGTGCTGGTATTTGGCTGAAAAAACTCAGAAACATCAAAAAATGGAATCACACCACCGAACCCGAAAAGAATTCCAACAATGGATGAAGCCCATCAGATTTCGATTGAATCCAGATCCTGGACGTGCATAGAGAAGAGATCAAGGTGAACATTGCTGAGCCGACTCAAGCTGGCAGTGCATCCAGGCCTTCGTGGACAGGCTGGTGATGTTAGATCAACGAATAAAAGATAAAGATGTACTTAAAAGCCGAAGGAGTCCTTCATGCCGCGGTAAAGTAAACTAATTGAATCGTCCAGGAAAAGTCTGCATTGCCCATATGGGTTTTATTCTTTCTAGTCGATCCGGGCATTTATGTGTCGATGGCAAGAGGGTCTTAAAGCCACACACGGATGGGATTTTTCCATCAGGTCAATTCTGTGATGGAGACCTCTCAATCCCTTCAACAGTTCAAAATATCCTGACGATTTCCCAGTGCTTCCTAGATCTCTTTATCAATCCAATAGGCATGCTTCAAGAGCAGAGGCCGAAAGGGAAAAAATGGTTGCATTCCACTCTTGAGATCGAAAGAGAGCTTGAAGTGGCAATCCCGACAGAAAAACAAGAGAAAATTTCGAAAGGATCTCTCCCTAGATCACCTGATCAGACGAGAGGATGGCACTTGTTCACCATGCATACGCTGCATCGCTTTTTCTGGAAAGAGTTTGACTGCGTCAGAGGTTCGCGCAAACATGAAGAAACTGATGATTACCACTGGTGGCTTGAAAATAGTCATGGAGACGTTATCGATCTAGCTGAAGAGCAATATCGAGCAGGCAAACTCACCACACTGAGAGAGAAAGGAAAAAAGCTGAAACCACTCGGACAACAATATTCCGCAACATCTAGAGCCATGGCACATCGAATAACGGAGGTCTTATCCTCCAGACGTTACAACGCCAGTCTTATTGATCAGTACGCCAATGCTTACATGAAACGATGAAGACGAGACCATAAATTCTTGAAATCAATCAAATCCTGACACATACACATTGAAATAGCTCGAATTCGGAAGAATCAAAGCCTAAGAAATGGGTTTCCCAACCATGAATTGCTTAGCAAACAAGTAAAACGTCTCAGAAATTCTTTCCATGACTGACTATTCAGGGGGGTACAAACGGTTTTTCGACAACTTCATACGTCAACACGACTGATAAAAGCCAGTCCACTGAATGACCAGACATCTGCTCCTTCAAAAGGGGCCAGATATGGGTGCTCGAGGCCTTTGGTGATGCTAGAGAATAGAGTTCTAAGGGACCAAGAAGGGTGCGCTGGGTCGCCCAGATAGCATGCCGTTTAGACTTGGCACATTGAATCAAAATCGGCAAAAATGCCTTCAAAGCCCTTTAAGGCAACACTGATCGACCAATTTGAATGCTTAAAGTGGCCAATTGTCGAATGGCCCCAGATCAAAACTAGATTCTGAAATCTAAAACCAAAAGCCAATGATTCGCGTACCTATCGATGATGATCGAACCTTTAATAATCCCGACGGATTTGCGATGGTGTTCGACCGAACATGGAAGCAATCAGCAAAAGCAGCGCAATTTGCAGAGCTACCCATTGAACAGCGAATCGATGCAGTGATTGCAAAAATGGATGAACATCCATTTTTGCAATCAGAACCTGAACAAGCTCGTCAAATCGCCATCTTCAGAGTTCGATTGCTCAACCTGGATGGATCGAACCCATCAGGCTGAAAGCAATTCGTCGCTCTGATCGAGTCCTAGATCCAACGTTTCTAAGGGTGATTCCTGTGAATCATTGACGTACTCCGTTTGCTCAAAATCAAAATCCTCGGATTCATCCTGAGCAGTGTCTAAATTGTCATGTGAATCGCTCACAAGCCCAAGACTAGGTGTCTCGACAGGTGCCTCGTCTTCAGATCGCTCATTCAACAAACCGCGTAGTTGTACGAGACGATCGCTGCTATCAGCGAGCAATAAGCAGCTATCAGAATCCTCGGCCTGATCTGGCTCAACAGACTCCAAACGGGAGGAGAGTTCGTTATGTCGTTCTTCTAGCGCAAGTAATCTGAGGGTCAAAGATTCAGCAATCTCACTGATCATGTGAAGTTGACCACTCAATTGGGGAATCATGTCATGACTAGAAATGGCCATGGGAGAGATCTCCGTGCTAATCGAAAGCTGATGATATCGATTGCAGTGAAAATGTCCACTGTAATCTGCACCTTGGCAGGGGATAGAGTTGGGGAATGAGTAGAAATGCTAAAAACCAAAAGCCAAGAACAAAACAGATACAAAAAGAAGACACATCACAAGGTATCCGATGCTGAACCGAGAATTCACGCAAAGAACCTGACCAGCTGTACGCTCAACCCAACAAGAAGGCACAACTGCCAGTCATGGAAAGGATTGAGGAGCCCGCCAAAGGACTCCAAAGAGGTGCCAATATTAGAAATGTCAAAAATGATCGATCATGCAATTGACTGTTGACTCATGTTCATAAGTCAACAGAAAACAAAAAATCTGCTGCAGAAACAGCAAAAGGCAAAAGTCGGAACAGCCTGCTTTAGACCTTAACGATAAGGGAAAGAGCAAAAATTCAAACAAACACGCTAAGGAGTGACAAACCTGAAAAGTTGAGGATTTATAAAGATTGATGATGAAATCCGCAATTATCGGTAATCAACCGGTGACGACGAAGAAAATACATGAATAAGTACAGAAAGCCGTAAGGGAGAGGAGAACCTAAAAATGCAGAACACAGCCCAGCAGACACTGTCAACCCTGCTAAGGGATAGCTCTGAGGAAAAAGAAGTTCACTTCAATATCGGAAACGGGATTTTTCGGCTAAATTTAAAACCTGAGGACATAAAACTATGGGGAGAAACACTAAAGAACATCTCTAATCCTGGAAACGTTCTTCTGGCATGTGAAAGCAACCAAGTAGAATTATCTGAGACAAAATTAACCTGGATCGTAGGAGCAGCAATACGATCAACCAAGATCGATAAAACAATTGACATTGTAAACCTACTGGAATCTCTTGATATACCCAATGAGATTGCAGAGGCAGCCAGCAAACACTGTCCCGGACTGGGATCAGAAATCACCTGGGCGTTTTATTTAGAACGGCATGGCTGGCTAACAGCTTCACCAATCATGGACACTAACAAGCAAGAGAATAGTCAAGAGTGAATCACAATCAAACTCAAAAAACAAAAGAACTTGCAGCAAAAGCAGAATTTTTCGGATTACATAAAAATATTCTTCTACCAGAAGAGCATCAGAAAATACTAATTTCAGCAAACCAAGAAAAAAGGTTATTGAGTGCTAAAGAATTAAAAGTCCTCTGCAACAGATCGCATAGCGACGCGAATAAGCTGGAAGAGCTGCAAGCAAAGTTACCAGCATTAATTGACGAAGCAAAAAGAATTCTCCTCAAAAGGATACCTAACATTACAGAACCAGGCGGATCACTGTATCCCAAAGAAAGAGCAGAGGCATGCTGGAGAGATTGCTTTCACTTTGCCAGAATCAGCATCTACGGAACGGCTGCAGGAGATACAAACATTACGGACAAACAAGGACTAAAGGTCGTTGAAGAACTCTATTCAATTCTAGAAGTACCGATCAATGCATTAGTAATCTGCCTCAAAGAATTACAATTACAATGCAGTAGAACTTATACAATTAATCATCCTCAAAAAGACCTCTCACTGCTTGATGGCTGCTTTAATCATCTAGTCGAAAAAATGGAAGCAATGCAATAAAACAGTTGCAAAAGGCACTCAAATCAAAAGTGACTAACAAAAGAAAACCAATGGAATGAAAGAAGACAGATATCATCTGCAAATAAACACAGATCTACACAGGAAGGGTGGGCCCTAAAATTTTTGTTGCGGAAACTGGAAAAACAACAAAAAAAAGGGGAAGAAGAACTAGTATCGACCGAATCAAGATTTGATCAAAAGAGCTATGGTCGCCATCAAACCAACACGTGATTTTACCAATAAAGCGCGTACTTCATATACAACAACGAATCAGAAGGCGAAAGCGAAAGCCGCAGTAACAGTCGAACAATTCAAAGAGAACCAGTGCAAGGCGATGGGCATTGGTATTGGGCCAAGACATCATGGGGAATGTCCATTTGGAGTGACAGCTGAAGAATATGCAGCTACTGGAAATAATGCATTAGACACAGCAATTAGCACTGCATATAAACAGGTGTTTGGCAATGCGAAACCAACTGATAACCAACGTTGTGATGAGCTAGAGTCTCAACTCAGGGATGGAAGAATCACGACACGGGATTTTGTAAATGGACTAGCTAAGTCCGACTTCTACAAACAAAACTATTACCATAAAGTATCACCAATCAAAGGTGTTGAGCATAATTTCAAGCATTTACTGGGCAGGCCACCCATCAATCAAAGTGAAATCGGTGGATCTATTAGTTTCATTGCCGAGCAGGGGTATGATGCATTTATTAATAAATTAACCTCTTCCGGTGAATATCTTGAAGTGTTTGGTTCAGACACAGTTCCCTACGATCGGGCATGGACATCTGAAGCAGGTTTTTACTGTTCCACATTTGTGAATATGTGCTCAGTCAGCACAGGAAACGCAAGTTCAGACAAAATAACCGGAAGCAGAAGTCAACTTGTGATGTCTTTAGCCAATGCTAGAAATCTAAGTACCTCCACAGGTGGTTTCGATGTCTCAGGATTTACTTACTCGAAAGCCGTTAGAGATCCATCATCAGGAGCATTCCAAAGAATGTTTATGCCACAAACAGCAAAAAGATAAGACTCAGTTTAGAAGGCATGGATAAAGGGTAAACATTATACCATAAACAAACCAATTCAATAGCAAATTATGGCAATGCAGGGAAACCTAATTGCCATTTTTTCTTGGCATGACGATCAACAACGTCCTTTAAAATAGCAACACAACAAGCTTGAAGCCGATAACACAAAAAAGACAGAGCTCGAGTAAGATTTGGTCATCATATTAAAGTTGCTATTGTACAAAATGATAATATTTGGCCTAACAAAGGCAACCTAGATACTTTAAGTTTTGGCAACAAAAAATAAAGACAACAGCCTCAACGCTTAAAGTTTGCCAACTCTACCTGGCAGAAACAAGACTCCATGGCTATTCCTGTTCGCACCTATTCTCTGAAGAGCCAGAACAGTCGAGTCAATAACCTTGCTGGCAATAGTGATTCCGTAAAATATCAGGTAACAGGTGAAGTATCTGGCGCTTCAGTGTCAACACGTAGAGATATGGACAGCCTGATTGAACAAACATACAAGCAAATCTTTTTCCATGCGATGAGTTGCGACAGGGATATATATCTCGAATCTCAATTAAGAAGTGGGTACATCACGATGCGCGACTTCGTGAGAGGACTTCTGCTCTCAGAGAGATTTCAACAGGGATATTATCAATGCAGCTCAAATTACAGAATGGTCGATCAAATTGTAGGTAGAGTACT
Source organism: Synechococcus sp. Cu2B8-bc1011 (assembly GCF_047302735.1). Lineage (NCBI taxonomy): Bacteria > Bacillati > Cyanobacteriota > Cyanophyceae > Synechococcales > Synechococcaceae > Synechococcus > Synechococcus sp. Cu2B8-bc1011. The sequence continues at coordinate 1,042,063 of NZ_CP138915.1, read as the reverse complement.
AGGCCGCTCAGTGAGTGGTGAGTCTGAAAGGTTAGCGTGGTCTATCGTCATTGCAGAAAAAGGATTCACATATTTTGTGGATCAAATCCTAGAAAGTGATGAATACATGACCAACTTTGGATATGATGGGGCTCCAGCACAGCGCGGTAGATTGATACCGGGGCGATCCACGGGAGACATGCCTATCTATCAAAGGTTCCCTCGTTATGGTGAAGAATGGAAAAATTCGCTGATTGCAAGAGAATTCGTGAATAAAACATTCACCACAGGTGGAGTGAGTAGCACAATGAAATCACTAGTAGGCAAGCCACCTGAATGGCTCATTAAGACATGGTTGATCCTATTTGCAATTGGTGGCTTTGAAATTACACGGGTGATACTATCGATTGGCGTCTCCATGGTACGAAGCTAATAAAATGTTTTTAAACATAGAAAATTGGAGTCCGCCTGAAATGGCGTCTCCCGATCAAATTAATGAGTATCCAGTCGATGCCAGAGGTGCAGATTGGCGAAATCGAGATATTGGAACTTTGGATTTAAAAAATGCAAATCTTTGTAGAACTGATTTAAGAGGCGCAAATTTAACGTGTTGCCTATTGGAAAACACCGACATGAGGCTTGCTAAATACGACAGCAAAACTGCGCTACCAGATGGATTCAACATCCGAACAAGTGGGGCAATCGGCCCAGGAGCACAACTCAATGGAGCCTTTTTAAACAATGCAGATTTGAGGGGAATCGATCTACGCAAAGCCTCATTAATGGGTGCTTATCTAAGCGGTGCAGATTTAAGCGGTGCATTACTGGACAATATTTCGTTAGCAGGAGCAGATTTGCGACATGCCATTTTACGAGGTGCCATGTGCAGAGGAACTCGATTTGGCACAAGCGAACTAAAGATGGCAGACCTAAGAGGTGCTGATCTCACTGAAGCCAATCTAGACACGTTGGAATCGATCCAAGGTAGCGATTTCTCTATGTGCAAAGGAATGGATCCTTATATTCAAACCTTGCTTGAGAGGCCTGCCATCGAATTGGATCATTGGAATCCACTCACGCGTAGCACTACAAGAGCAAGCCTCGAATCCTTGTCTTTGGAGGCATAACTTAACATTAAAGCGGGTCCATGGGCGGCGCTCGACGCCGCGATGGATCATTTCGTCGTTTCACGCAACAAAACGGAACACTTGATTGAGCTTTATAAAGAAGATGTCCGCTGGCAGAGGATTTCGAAGAGATTGTTCTGAGATAAACGAGAGAGCAATTCATGCCCTTTGGTCCTGCCTCGCTCCTAGGGGTCGAGCGTTTCTCCGCAGAGAGTGAAGCTCCGCTCGAACTGCTTCCAGGCGACGACGACGTCCAAAAGGAAGCTTTGATCAGCGCAATCTACAAGCAGGTGCTTGGCAATGCCTATGTCATGGAGAGCGAGCGCCAATTGATCGCAGAGTCGCAATTCAAACTTGGCGAAATCAGCGTTCGTGAGCTGATCCGTCGCATTGCCAAGAGCGATCTGTACCGAAGCCGATTTTTCGAATCGTGCCCCCGTTATCGCTATATCGAGCTGGCCTTCCGTCATCTCTTGGGAAGAGCCCCAGTTGATTTCGAAGAGATGCGAGGGCATGCGGAACGCCTTGACAGTCTTGGCTATGAGGCCGATATCGATAGCTATTTAGATTCGGATGACTATCAAAATACCTATGGCGAATGGGTCGTGCCCTTTCAAAGGGGATGGAAAACAGACAGTTGTACAACACTGCAAGAATTCACATGGAGTTTCCAACTCCTTCGCGGTAATAGCAGTAGCAGCTTGAAGGGAGATCTTTCAGGAATTACAAGCAAGCTCGGAGGAGCTGCTTACCAAAACTTGCCTCTTCCTGTGGTTCCGCCATCTTCGAATGAAGCAAAAGGCTGGAGCTTCCGAAGAGCCAAAAATCTTCAAGATGCACCGACACGCCTTGGTGTTGGAGCAGGGCAAGAAGGAACAACCTATCGCGTTGAAGTGACTGGATATAGCGCTAACAACGTACGAAGAATATCGCGGTACACGAAATCAAATCGTGTTTTCTACGTGCCCTTCGACAAGTTATCTGAGCAGTTTATAAGAATACATAGAGAAGGAGGTAAAATCTCAAGCATTACACCAGTCACCTAAGGCCAAAACATTTAAATCAACAAACAACCTCATCAAACCAAGAAATTGAACATGTCAACCAACAAAACATCATCCGGATTCGGCGCAGAGACCAAGTGGCATAACCCCGTCAGCTTTCAAAAGAAGGGAGCATCAAACCAAAAAGCAGCATTAACGATAGGGGAATTCCTCAAGAATTCCTGTGATCAGATGGCAATTGGCGTAGGTCCAAGAAGCCATGCAGATTGTCCCCACAGAGTCACATCAGAATGCTATAGCCCAGACGATAACGCTTCGCTTGATGATGTAATTGCCGCTGCATATCGCCAAGTATTTGGCAACGCACATGTCATGGACTTCGAGCGTTGTAAAGAACTCGAAGCCCAACTCCGTAATGGAGAACTCACAGTTCGTGACTTTGTTCGTGGACTTGCAAAGTCAAGTTTCTACAAACAAAGATTTTTCACAGCTGTTGGGCCCCAAAGAGGGATTGATTTAAATATCAAACACCTGCTTGGAAGAGCACCACATTCACAGGCCGAGGTTTCAGCGAAAATTGCACTCCAAGCTGAACATGGACAAGAAGCTGTCATCGACAGCATTGTTGATTCTGCCGAATATCTCGAAGTGTTCGGAAGTGATGTGGTTCCTTATGCAAGGGCCTGGTCATCACCAGCAGATTTAGCAACCTCTGCCTTCCCCTTACTCGCAGCAATTCAAAAAAGCTTTGCGGGTAGTGATAGCGCCCGAGGTGGAAGTAGCAACCTCATCAGTAGTTATGCAAGCGGCCTGGCACCAAGAATCAATGTGCCATCAGAATCCATCGGAGTCAAACCAACTCCAAGCTATGCAGCAGGTCGCTTTGCAAGTAGAGCACCTGGAGTCACAAGTGGTAAAGATGGCGCACCAATGCGTGGTGACAGCTACGTATTTTTTGGACTTGGTCAGCGGGAACAAGAAACATACCAGCGCTGCCCTGGTGACTCAACTGATCAGCTCAATGCCTTAATTAGAGCTTCCTACAAACAGGTAATGGGCAACCCACACCTGATGGAATTTGAAAGAGCAATCACAGCTGAAAGCAAGTACATCGATGGTTATCTGAGTACTCGTGAATTTGTACGCGCGCTTGGGTTATCTGCAGAATACAAGCGTCGTTTCTTTGAAACAAATGCTCCTTATCGCTTCATCGAATTAAACTTTAAGCACTTCTTAGGAAGGGCACCAAAATCACAAGCTGAGATCAGCGAGCATACAAAAATCCTTGCTGAAAGTGGTTATGAAGCAGAGATTTGTAGCTATGTAGACAGCGTTGAATATCAAACAACCTTCGGCGAAGATACCGTACCATTTGCTCGTATTCTTTCGGAAAATGGAAGGTCTCAGGTTGCCTTTAATCGTCACCTGAAATTAGCTGAAGGATATGCAGCGAGTGACACCGTTCAGACAGGTTCTTCACTCGTTACTTCTGTTGCTACTGATACAGTTCCAGGTGGTTGGAGTTCGACCACCACTCGAATCAACCGCACTGGTACACAATCAGGCGCAGCAGATCCAACCAAGAAGAGATTCAGAATCGTTGTCTCAGCTCAAGCTGCCCGCAGTAGACAGCGCACGGCAGGCAACACTTATTTAGTATCTGGGAAAGACATGTCAAGCCAAATGAAGTACATCCATTCACGTGGCGGCAAGATCCTATCAATTACCGAAGTAATGTAAGAATAGATTAACCTTCAATAAGCAGAGCCTTCAATACTGAGGGCTCTAAATTATTATTAGCCATCTCCAAAAAAACAATGTCACAACCACTCACTCTTGCCACCCAAGCAAATATTGATCTTGATCACTCAAATGATGTGATCAAAAGAATCTATAGGCAAGTGTTCGGCAATCGACATTTGATGGAGTTGGACGTCAACAAATCATTGGAGGCTTTATTTATTAATGGAGACTTAACGGTCCAGGGGTTTGTAACAGCTCTGGCCCAGTCAGACACCTACAAAAAACTCTTCCTTGAGACCAATAGTCCCTATAAATTTGTTGAGCTGAATTTTAAGCATCTTCTAGGGCGTGCACCCCACGACCAAAGTGAAATTATGGAGCATGTAAAACTCCTAAGCGAAGAAGGCTACGAAAACGAGATTGCAAGCTACACGTACAGTGAAGAGTATTTGACTGCATTTGGGATCGATCAAGTTCCTTATAGTCGTGGATCAAATACGATGCAAGGTGGAAGCACAATCAATTACACCAGAACCAACGCCTTTGAAGTTGGATATGCAGGATACGATGGAGCCCAAAAAGCTTCAACACTTTTGCAGAGCCTCACAACAGGTTCAATTCCTGATATCAGTCAGAGGAAAGGAGTTGGAAATGGTGGCGCATTAACCATAAGCTGGAGTTCACGTAAGCAGGTTGGAGCCAATCGTCGTGTAGCTCAAAAGTCAGTTGTTAACCAGACATCAATGTCTTCAACAATCAAAAGCATCCTCTCCCAAGGCGGCAAGATCCTTAGTATTACAAAGGCTTAAAGCTTATCGTTGTTATGGCCTAGTACTCTTCTGGCTAGGCCATAATTACTCAAAAGGAATAATTCAAACCATAATCAACCAAATTAATCAAATCTCATGCCAATCACCCGCCCAAATTCACAAAAAATTAAACCTGAACAAACAGATTTCGAGAGATCAGTTGAGAAAAATCATATGGCAATGTCCATGATGATTGACTCAGTTGTCAACATGATGCAGAACACACGTCCATCTCTACATCAAGAACAACCAAATACATTCGCTAACTAATATGGATATTGAGCAGTTTGTTGCTCAAACTGAGGGTGAATGGAGGTCGATGCGCTCGGCCCATTCTTTAGCCTTTCAGCAATTTGAAGACGTTCTAAGTGAAATATCAGTAGAAAAAATCAGCACTACAGATTCTGATTTGCAAGCAATACTCAAACAAGAAGGTGACTTAAGTGTGTCTGATATTAAGTCACCTTTTTTGATGAAATGGTCTGCTGAAAGTGACTGGGAGCCTGAAGACCCTAATGATGTGGCGAATGGCCAATGTATTATCGTGCCGATACCAAACAATGAACAATCCGGAACACTGCTAAGAAGTGTTGGTTACGCAGAATCTATAGCAGCAAGATCAGAATATAATTTTCTAGATGATGGCACGTTTGTCCTGAAAACTAAATATGATCAATCAATTGCTGAAGAGAGAATTTGGTTTGTAAGCGAGAACGTACGCTGTCGATCCTCAGTTCTTAAGACGTCAGAAGGTTCCGGAATACTACAGACGTCCTTCTCATCTGAAGTTCGTCGATTAATCAAATCATAAAGTCAAACATTTCTATGGAATCTATAGTCAAATTTGCCAAAACAATTGCAGGCATATACGATAATTTCGACCAATCTCAAGAAAATCCCAAAGATTTTGCTCGCATTAATATCATCTTCAGACCCTTGCCCTGGACGATCTTCAACGGACCAGGATTTTATTCAGAACAACACTATGACTACGCACCATGGTCACCATATAGACAAGGCATCCATAGATTAATCACCCATAAAAAAGAATCAGATATGTTTATCATGGAAAACTTTGGATTTGCCAATCCAGAAAGATTAGCTGGAGCAGGTAGAAATCCTGAACTTCTTCAATCCTTGAAAAAAGACAGCTTAAAATCAAGATGTGGTTGTGCAATGCATTTCAAAACCAAAAAGAATGGGCACTATATAGGCTCAGTAGAACCCGGAAATAAATGCATGGTCCCAAGAGATGGACAACTCACATATTTAGTTAGTGAAGTGGAAGTCACAGAAGACAGTTGGGTAAGCAGAGACCGCGGATACGATCCAGAAACCAATAAACAAATTTGGGGATCTGAACACGGACAATTAATCTTCAAAAAGATAAAAGATATTGGGGAAGTTATTGCCAATGATTGGATGCACAAAAACATCAGCAATGAAAGATAGTAAATCCCAAATTAAATCATGGATCCGGTCTCAGCATTTGATTTGCGAGGGAGGGGATTTTATTTTTGAAACTGTTGATCAAACACAATTGGAAAAATTTGAAGTGATTATGGAATCATTGGGAGGTCGTGTAAGGGCAGTCAAAGCTGTAGGCAATTGGCCAATGGGACCAAATCGATCGTTTAAGATATTGCGAGCAATTGCTTCAGTACCAAGACCTGGAGGTGAAGAGTTAGTAACTTATTGGGCAAAAAAAGGATCTAAGCAAACAAGGTATTCAGAAATAAATTCATAGGTAATAGAATCAATCTGAAAACCAACCCATCCACGTTGGTTGAGAGAAATCAGTATGCTCACTCCATTTACGAAGCAACGTCAATGAATCAAAGTGGTAACCCTTTTGTTGAGCTAATGCAATAATTTCATCTTGATTTCGGGACGACTTAATCTCCTCTTTTAATTGACTATCACTCTGCGCAAGACGAATAAAATCTTCAAGAATTTGATCCTTCTGGGAATCAGAAAGGGGGGTACTCATGGATGTGAACTGCAGTTATAGATTTTAAGAAGAAACCTGATCGGCTCCTTCCATCAGCATAGCTCTCCAAGATGAAACCTGACGAAAAGCCCAACTCCAATGGTTGATATCATAAAATTGAGATGATTGCTTTTCCTTAGAACTCAAACACTCAGAATCCAAACGAACAAATTCATCCCAATCTGCCTTTGAAAAAGAGAACCCCTTCGAATATGCATAATCAATAATTTGTTCGTGCGAGGTAAGCGTCTTTAGTCCAGTAGCAATCTCATGACTTTGAACTACAGAGTAAATAAACTGTTGGATGATTTGGCTGGAAGATGAATTTAACAAGATTCAATCCAAATTGCAAAGTTTGAGTTCGTACAGATAAGCTGCAGAACTAAAGGACCTCCAGTGCAGCGAAGAAGGCGCCAAGGGATTTTTTGGCTTGTATGACCAGAGTCAACCAAAATCTTAGGTGGTCTGGTGGCTTGTTCCAATGGAATCAAGGCCGCACCAGTCAGTAACGGCTCTACTGACTGAATCAAGTTCCGAAGTGAGTTAATATCGGTTACAGAATTAAGTCGATTCTGTAGTTCAATATTTTGAGTAATCATCTCAACAAAGCGGGGCAACGCTTTTTCGTCTTCAACAGAGACCGACATTCTAAACGGAATCAATCAGATCAATACTACACCAATGCAGTGAGTGGGGGATGCAATTACAAAATTGGTGCGGTTGAAAATGAAAGGGGCACAAACCGACTCAATTGATCTCATCCCAATACAAAGTGGTAGATTTAAGACGCTTAAATGAAGTCACGACGAATTAAAAGAATTATGGCAGAGCGATTCGATGTCTTATTCGAGGGACTGTCAGAAGAGTCATCTCTAAAAATCCTCTTATCGGACCCAAGAGATCTGCCGAATCCTGTTGATAAATATATGGCAGCAACACGACTCGCAGCATGCTCAAGTGACGAGTCATTGCAGGGGCTGATCAGCGCTGTCGATCTGGATCCAGAGGACCTCTTTAACAGAATCACAAGGCGGAAGGCGATCGAGGCATTGGGACGGAGAAAAAATGCACAAGCTTTAGATTGCCTGTTTAAGGCTTTGGAATTTGATGATGAGCCGTCCGTGATCAATGCTGCCGATTCAATTACACAAATATCTGCTCCTCTTACAGACAGTCAATGTGAATCACTGCTCAAAGCCTTGAAAGGGAGTGATCCACAAAAAAGAGCAGTGATTCAGGCTCATACCAGACTAGGACTTAAGAGTGGTACATCATTCATTCAAACGCTAATCCATGATGAAAACCCATTGATTTCAGGAGCAGCAAGGGCTTTTTGTGCTCGTGTCGAGGGCGATCTTGATCAACTAAAACCACTGATTCCACAACTCCATGATCTTCAAGCAGGCCGTCGCCGCTCTGCTGTCATCGACCTTGGAGATTCTGGTGATATCAACATGTTGCAATATCTGATCAGGAGCGCTGTATCAATGCCGTTACGAGCCAAGAGTGCTTTTCAACTCGTTGATCCAACAAAGAAAGCAGAGGTACCGGAAGAACACATCAACACAATCACCACACTTCTTCAAGATGATCCTAGAAGTCTTGCCATGCGCGACGAGTGGTTGAGTCAACAAGACCCAATAGAGATTGAGAACAACCTGCAACACCGAGACGAGGGAAAACAATACGGAGCAGCACTAAGCCTCCTAAAAATGCCCAAAAGTCAACAAATCGAAATCATTGACGGCATTCGCGCACGTTTATGGAGTGATTACGGAGCAAACTATCTGCTCACTTCATTAATTGGTCTTGCCTGCATCCATGAAAGAGAGGAGCTGATCAAAACATCACTGGCAGAGACCCTTCCTCAGTATGCAAAGTCAAGAGTTGCCGCAGCATGGGGCTGCCTGAAACTGGATCTAACCGACCAGCTCGATCTCCTCAAGGAAATCAGCACAAGCTCACAGTGGGTGCCACTGAGATGGAGCTGCCTGCAAGTGCTTCATAATTTTTCATGATGTTTCTCGAAGCGCTCAAAAGTCTGTCCACGAAAGGCTCTGTCGGTGCGCACGCTGACCTTTATATTTTATTCGGATTGGTGATTGCAAACTTTTTTGTCCTGACGTAGCCCGGAGGAGGAGGAGACAAAAAAAGAGAAGTAATGTCCTTTTGGCGGATACGCATCCCCCCAAAAAACTCTTCCCAACTCCTCATGCTCGACGCATTCTCCAGGAAGGCCGTCTCGGCCGATTCAAGCGGCGCCTTCATTGGCGGAGGCGAGCTTGCCTCTCTCAAGTCATTCATTGCAGACGGCAACAAGCGCCTTGACGCTGTTAACGCCCTCTCATCAAATGCTGCTTGCATCGTCTCTGACGCCGTTGCTGGCATTTGCTGTGAAAACACCGGCTTGACTGCACCTAATGGTGGTGTGTACACCAACCGCAAAATGGCAGCTTGCCTCCGTGATGGCGAAATCGTTCTCCGTTATGTGAGCTACGCCCTTCTGGCAGGCGACGCATCTGTACTGCAGGATCGTTGCCTTAACGGACTTCGCGAAACCTACGCCGCACTTGGCGTTCCTACCGGATCTGCTGCACGCGCAGTGGCCATCATGAAGGCCGCCTCCGCAGCATTGATCACCAACACCAACAGCCAGCCTAAGAAGGCAGCTGTAACTCAGGGTGACTGCTCCAGCCTCGCTGGTGAAGCAGGTAGCTACTTCGATGCAGTGATCAGCGCAATCAGCTGAATCTGATCTCATTTAATCGTCAAACACCACTCACTTCCAACTCATGAAGTCTGTTATCACCACCGTTGTCGGCGCAGCCGACAGCGCTTCACGCTTCCCCTCAGCATCAGACATGGAATCCGTTCAGGGTTCTATCCAACGTGCAGCTGCTCGTCTTGAAGCTGCTGAAAAGCTTTCTGCTAACTACGACGCAATTGCTCAGCGCGCTGTTGACGCTGTGTACGCACAGTATCCAAACGGTGCTACTGGCCGCCAGCCTCGCCAGTGTGCAACTGAAGGCAAAGAGAAGTGCAAGCGTGACTTCGTTCACTACCTTCGTCTGATCAACTACTGCCTGGTTACAGGTGGCACTGGTCCTCTTGACGAACTCGCCATCAACGGCCAGAAGGAAGTTTACAAGGCTCTCAGCATCGACGCTGGTACCTATGTTGCAGGCTTCTCCAACATGCGCAACGACGGTTGCTCACCTCGCGACATGAGCGCTCAAGCTCTCACTGCTTACAACACCCTTCTTGACTACGTGATCAACTCCCTGGGTTGATATCACTTCTCAGGAACTGATTTATTCCGCATGGAACAACGGGGTGGGCAATGCCCACCCTTTTTTTTCAGGAATTTACTTTTGCCATAGCAAAGTCGTCCTAAGGAATAGGAAATCAGGAAAGATGTTGCCGTTGCGTTATTCTGCCAAAAGCTAGATTAACTCGTTGACGAATCATCATTGGGCAATATTACGCCATACAATTTCAAGGCATAATTGATTTCTTGCCCTGAGATGTAGAGGCGCATTCAAACCACCACTCCCCCCATCTTCATCATGCTCGGAGCAGAAACAAGCCTGCAAGCCCTCACCTCGGCGACCAGAACAGGTCCCGCTGCTTTCTCCACAAAAAGCAAAGCTGGTAAAAACACTGTTCCCCGCACAGTTGCAGGTGCCATTGCTGAATACAAGCGCCAGCACTGTGCCGCAATGGGTATCGGCATTGGTCCAAGGCTGCTCTCAGAGTGTCCTTTCGCAGTTACTTTTGATCGGTATTCTCCAGACAGTAGTGCGGCCCTTGAGAGGGTCATTGTTGCCGCCTACCGTCAAGTATTAGGAAATCTTCCCCCGACTGATAACCAGCGCGAAACTTCACTGGAAGTACGTCTGATGAATGGTGAAATCACAGTACGTGATTTCGTAAATGGCCTTGCTAAGTCTGACTTCTACAAGGACAACTTCTTCCATGCTGTAGGCGCCCAACGCGGTATTGAGCTTAACTTCAAACATTTGCTAGGACGGGCACCACTCAACCAGCAAGAAGTTCAAAACCATATCAAACTGCAGGCAGAAGAGGGCTTTGATGCACTGATCGATACTCTGACTGACTCTGCAGAATACACAGAAGTCTTTGGTGCAGACATCGTTCCTTACGACCGCACAAAAGATTCATATGCAGGTATGAACACCCGATCCTTCAATTTGATGAGGGATCTTGGAGGGATGAAAGTAGCAATCAGCGATAACGCACAGGGCAGACAAAGCAAAACCGTTAATGCTTTGGCCAGTGCATCAAGAGAAAGCACAAAGCCTCAGCCTTTCTCCTATGTATCTGTCACCCAAATACCTGTCAAACTGCCTCAGCAACAGTACACAGGTCATAATGTACCAGCGATGAGTGATTATGTGCCATTCCGTCCATTTGGAATCTTCTTCTAGATTCTAAGTTTCGGATTCCATAGCATGAGCCCTCATCCATGATGGGGGCTTTTTTATGAGCAGTGTTCGTCTTAAGTGGAGGGCATTAATCAAAGATTGAATCAGATCAGGAAACACACAAGCGATCGGCTAGATTCAATGGTGAAGTACTCGCTTAGAAATGACAGGAATAAATTCTCAACAAGAAGACATCAAAATCGAGACTCTGACGCAGGAAGAAGCACTGGAACTAGCAACGGCCTTAAAACAAAAATTGAGCCATGGAGAGCTGCCAAATTCAGACCTCGAGTCCATCAACAAAATGGTGGCTGGATTAGGAGACAACAGAGGAGAGTTAAGATTAACATTTGCAAAAAGCCTCGGTTCAATTGGTGAAGATGCCATTCCAATATTATGCGAGGCATTAAAAAACAGCTCTAACGTCGTCATTAGAAGAGCCTCAGCTAAAACACTAAATATTATTGGGAACAAAAAAGCATTGCCAAACCTAATTGAGGCATTTGAGAGCGACGAAGATCCTGTCGTTCAAGGTTCATCAGCCGGGGCAATGGCCACAATCGGAGAACCAGCAATTGAACCATTGCTGAGAATTTTAACTGAATCAAACTGCACAGCTTTTCAGATAGGGTTAATCAATCTTGCATTAGGATTTATAGGCTCCAAAGGTCCGATGGGCTTTAATTCAGCGATAAGCTCTAAAAATCCGGAGATAAGAATAGCGGCTCTAAATGCGTTGGCCGAACAAGCTCAAAAAAGTGAAAACAAAGACGTACAAGCATTAATATTGAATGCATTAAAAGATCAAGACAGTGAAGTGCGTGCAGAAGCCGCAATCATTGTAGGCAAATCAATGGATCAAGAAGAAGGAGCTCATCAACTCCACGAATTATTAAAAGACAAAAACGATCAGGTTCGAAAAAATGCTGCACTCTCGCTGATGAAAATGGAAGCAGTTATTTCAATTGACTTTCTCGATCGAGCAATTCGTCAAGAATCTGACGAGCAAGTTAAAGGCGTAATGATCGTCGCGAGGAATCAACTAATGAAGCACTAAAATAAAAAATTAATTGCCAAAAAGGCTTTGGCGGCGAGACATACTTGCCTCAAGAATTTCCTTAATCAACACATCTGTTGAATCATGATTGATCATCCTCTCGAAACACTGATCTACCTCAGTAGAGTCGATCTCAGCAAGAGACATCACAGCAGATTGGACATGGGCAATATTCGTACTGTTGCAAACTTGAATTAAAATAGGGATCACACGCTCTTTCTCGTGCTCCTGCTTTGAGAAATATCCGAGAGTCATCAAAGCAGATTGAGACACAACAGGATTGATATCATCCAGTGCCAACTTTAATGCTTGAATGGCCTGCTCTGGAAAAACAGCATCGGGAAAATTCACAGCAACTTGAACAAAAGCTTTGATACAGCATGCCTTAACCGTACCATTATCGGTCTTATCATAAAGATCAAGAAGAGGAAACAAAACCCCGTGACCAAAAACACCCAAACCCTTAACTGCCGTTCGATAAATCGTAGGGTCAGGATCATTTAACAGGGCAAGAAGACGAGGCAATGCCTCATCAAAGTAGTTTTCAGACATTGATACACATGCATCCATTCTAATATTGGGATTCGGATGAGACAAGTCCAGGAACAGATCATCAAGAGATATTATTGAAGACACAATCAAAGAAGTTAATTGTCTCCGACTTTAGCAGGAGGCTATAGCAATGACCTGTCCTTGATAAAAGGTGATGGGTTATGAAGCTAACGCCATGCGAGCTCTAGCCTGAACAAATTGATCGATATCATTATCAGAAAGTTGAAAAATCATTTTGTTTTTCAATGCAATTTCTAATTCTGCGTAGTTGTCTATAGATTGAATCAATGAATAACGCATATCCCAAGGCATGGAATCACGAGAAGATAATATCTCTGGGATGAGCTCACAAAGCATTGAAGGATTAAGCTTAGCAAGGGCTAAGATTGACGCAGCTCTACTCTTCTGAAATTGTGGCCTCAAATTAGAAATCGACGAAAGCAGCACCTCGAAAATCCAACGCTTAGACTCCGCAGACCAATCAAAAATAGAGCCAAACAGACAAATAAAGCAGTAATGAGCTCCATAATCATTATGAGCCTCTTCAACCCATGATTCCTTCAACATCGGGAATATCTCAGAAGCCGAGCGAGACGACAAATACTTAAGCGCTAAATAACATCGGCTAAAGTCAGTATTATATAAATCCCGAACCAGAAACTCACTAGAGGGCGACTCGTCATATTCGTGGACACAATTGATTGCAGATAAATCACAAGAAAAAAGAGAGTCAAGCGATGAAAGCAAATTTAAATCAACAACACTCGCTGAATTCTCACCGTACATTTCACGAACAGCGCGCATTTTAAAAACAGGTGAAACGGGAGCCGCAAAAATTTCATTAAGCTGGTCTATGGCATCCACATCAATCAAATCCTGTATGGCAAAATGCCTATCCATTTGATTCGGCAATAATAAATTCAAAGATATCTCAGGAACTCTTGTGAAGTTACGAGTTAGCTTCGCGATAGCGGAAATTGCAGCACCTTTAATTCCAGGAACAGAGCTTTCCTGGAAAGGACGAATAACATCTACACTTCTAGAAATATTCAAAGTAGCCAGACACTGTATGCTAATCCTCTGATTAGTGGTATCTACTCGAAGAATATCAATCATTTGATCAATGAATATCTGATCTTGGCATTGTAAAATTTGCAATGCCCAAACACTATTTTCAACTAAATAGACATCATCAGACCATAGGCACTTACCGATCGCAGGAACCGCATCAATACATCCCAGACGCGCTAAAACTTCAACGATCTTGCGTTTAGTAATTTTAATTGATTGGCAAGAAGATTCGCGATATTGCAAAAATTCAATCAACGTTTGTTCGGTTTCAATCCCAGGACAATTAATTAAGTGAGCTGCTGCTGTGTAAAAATCACTTTCTGAATCTTGCTCAGTTGCAGACTTCATCAGCAAATGACGTGCATGCTCACAGGTCAGACCGGGATGGATGTTGTCAAATCTTGCGGAATTATGCAAAACAAGAACTTAGACAATAGAGTAATGCTAGCACTGCTTCATAAAGCTTTACCAATCCCCTTTTATCAAAAAGTTATATATTCAAAAGACTTGCACAATGATAGTTAGATCATATTCTTGGAGCAGTCAAGATTGAATCGATGGGACCCTTTTCAGGCAGTTCATTTCTCGTCAAAACAATTGCCTATGGGCGGTCTAGGCCAACAACATCAACAAGCATTCAAATTCCATTTAACCGACTGAGTCAAGGTATTCAAGCAATGCGTCAGTCAGGCATTACGGTTACAGCTGTTACTAATATCGACGGCGACGAAATCGCGACTATGCCTAACAATCAGAAGCCAAAGAATGCAGGCCAGGCAAAGAATGAAGAAAAAACCTCATCCAAAAAAGAGAAGAAATTGTTCAATCGCAGAGGAAAGAAAAAAGACTAAATCTTACTGAAAAGATTTAATCTCTTACCTCAAAAACACCATCTACAGGTCGACTTGCTTTAAGAGCATCCCAATTGATGCTCTTTAGGAAAGAATCTGGGTTGGCACATTCAACAACGTCAACCCCCCAATAACCTTCTTGTAACGGCGAACCTGGCGTAGCCTCAGAATCCTTTCTACCGCCTAGAGCAATGAAGGAATGATTCATCGAATGGCCAAGTGAGTTCCGAAATTTTTTCCATGCATTAACGACTTCTCGTGCTAACTCTTGGTGTGAGAGATCAGACTCAACAAGAACCATCCAATGAGGGTGGTTCAAAGCATTGGTATTGATGTGATCAGAATGAAGGCTGAGACCTTCTGCGAGTTCCGAAGGAGTAAAAGAAGGTACGGACTCTGAATGAATCTGTAAGTTATGGGAGAGAACAAAAAATTGCATGATTAGCAACTATAGTCAGTAAAGGTCTAGTGAGAGGATGATTTTAAGTGCTGATGGGTGAGGTATCCTGCAATGTCTGATAGCAATCAAATTAAGAATTCATCGCAGACCCAACAAGTCAATACATTAAGCGAAGAGGAGGCCTTGGTGCTATCAGCGCACTTAAAAGAACAGCGTAGTAGTGGTATACCTCTCGATTCAGATCAAAAATCTATCGATAAAATGATAGCGGGCCTCGGCGATCCTCGGGGACTTCTTCGCCTACGGTTTGCAGATAGTCTTGGTTCCGTTGGACAAGCAGCTGTTCCTGCTCTTTGTAATGCCATGCTGTCTAGCGACCAAGTAACCGTGCGTAGGGCAGCAGCAAAGACACTGACGTTAATTGAGGATCCCAATAGTCTGCCTGATCTTGTATCTGCATTCCTCAATGATCAAGACTCTGTCGTTCAAGGTTCAGCAATGGGGGCAATGGCAGCCATAGGAGAAGAGGCTGTAACTCCTATCCTCAATCTGTTGTCACATCCAGAGACAACAGAAATGCAGATAGGATTGGCAAACTGGGCGTTGGCTTTCATAGGCGATCGTGGGTCAAAGACTTTAAGAAACGCTTTAAGCTCAGGCAACAGCACAATTAGAAAAGCTGCGATTGCTGCCCTTACAAGCAGAATTGACACACTGAATGCCGATGAAAACAAAGACTTATTATCTAATGCTTCGAACGATGATGATTCAGAGATCCGTGCTGAAGTTGCAACATTACTTGGAGCAATGGAGGATACTGATTGGGCTAAACTCCTGCTCATCTCTAATTTAGATGATCCAGATAGTTGGGTTCGAAAAAACTCAGTCCTCTCTCTAATGAAATTGAATGCAAAAGAGGCTCTACCTAAACTTGAGGAACTTGAACTTCAAGAAAAAGATAGAATTGTAGTCAACGTCCTCAAACTTGCCATTCAAAAACTCCGGCAAACAGATTAAGTTTTTAACAATAAAAAAGGATGGGTAGTGAACCCCATCCTTTATGAACTTAAAAATGAATCGTTATCTTGCTATCAAGAGAGAGCATTGATAACATAATCAAGATAGCTCTTGAACTCGTTAAGAGCTTGAGGGCTCATATCGCGAGGGGCGCAAGCACGGTCGCGGGTATAAGTCAGAGCCTCGACGTATGGGCCAGTAGGGAGTGAAAGGCTGCGATAAACCTCACGTGCTCCGGCAATACCCCACTCGTCCAAAGGACCAGTGCCGCCCACAACCAAGCAATAGTTGATCAGGCGCAGATAGTGACCAAGATCTCGGTAGCACTTGTCAACCTTCACTTGGCTATCGCCTGCCTCACCGGGCTGCTTGAGATAGGAATACTTATTAAAGCAAGCATCACCTGCTTCACGAGTCACCTTGTCTAGGCCAGCAGCTAGCTTTTCAGCAGCTTCAAGGCGAGCTGCAGCTCGCTGAATATTGCCCTGGACGGCTTCAAGATCGTTTTGAGAAAGGAAGCGACCTGCTGCATCTGCAGCGGTCACGACGGTTGTCACGACGGACTTCATTGGGGATTCCTAAAGATGAATAGTGTCTGAGAGCGGAGAAAGTAAGTCTTTATTCCAGATCAGGAAATAGCGCCGATGACGCGATCGAAATAAGCACCTGCTTCTGCAACCAGAGCGGCACAGTCACCCTGTGTAGTTTCCATTTTACGGAAACGCTTACCACCCAAACCAGGAGTGTTGGTTTCTCCGATGTGAGCAGTGGCGGAAGCCTTCATGATGGCAACGGCGCGACCTGCAGACTGAGTAGGAACACCCAGCGCAATGTAGGTTTCCTTGAGTCCGTTCAAGCAACGATCATCAAGCACGGATGCATCGCCAGCCAAAAGGGCATAGCTGATGTAGCGAAGAACGATCTCTCCGTCGCGAAGGCAAGCTGCCATACGACGGTTGGGGTAGCAATTGCCACCTGCCTGGATCAGACCTGTGTTTTCACAAATCATGCCTGTCACAGCATCTGAAACGATGCAGGAGGCGTTTGAGGTGATGGCGTTGACAGCATCGAGACGCTTATTGCCGTCACGAACATAGGAGCGGAGACCTGCGAGGTCACTACCACCAACGGGAGCAGTTTTGGCGTCGGCACTGACGACCGAACGTGAGAATGCGTCGAGCATGTGGGCCAGACAAATTTGGAGGGAAGAGGCTTCTGGATTCCCGTTAGGGCTAAGCCTGAAGATTCCCCTCAAGAGAGGAATCCGTTTCCAGGACTAGCCTTTTCAGGTGAAGCACTGATCAAACCTAAGCGTAAATTGCTGATGAGAGACCGAGTATCGGCTGATCACGCAAGAGTTCGTCACTTTGATGGTTTTTGATCGAGAAGACAAACGTGGCAAACCGCTCTGGACCATCTGTTTAGACAAACTCACGCCGACACCAGGACGGACTCACAAACCATGGATCCAACATTGGTCGATTGATTCCAGGAGGTATGGTTGCAAGGCGTGTTTGCTGCAAATCACAGGTCGACATGACGGAACAAACAAGTCAGGCACCTTCACTTGAAGAGCTGATCGAAACAATTACAGAATTGACTGCATATAGAGAACGACTTTACGATGATGTTGTGGGCCTTGGCAAAAAGCTTCGTTTATCCCAGAAGAAAATCGATGCAACAATCAAAGAACATCCTGAACTCACTCGAATTGATGCAATTCTCACCCAATTAAAAGCTCAACGGGATACGCAAGAGAGTCAAGCATGACTGTGATGGACAATCCTCCAGTCACAATGGAGGACTTTTTCGAGACCAGCCGCGGACTCTGGCTTATCAGACGCGTTGTTCACCATCTTGATAGCCAAGACGATGAAGCGGCCGACTCGAATCTAGTGATTGAACCCTTCAATGCATCTGACGAAGCAGTAGAAAAAGTTTGCAAAGTCTTTGGGATAGAAGCTTCAGAAGCCAATGGCGGAGCAAGATTTTGGTGGGAAAGCAACCTTCTGGCCGAAAAACGCAACGACGACTACGCGGCGATTGTGATCGATGTACCAAAGCCGGAGCATCCTGACCAAGGATATCTTTTAAGAGATGTTGGTTACGTAGAGAAAAAGCCTGCTCTTAGCACCTACGAATTCACTCCTGACGGAGTCCTCACAATCAAAACGAGATATGATACAAATTTTGGAATAGAACGCTGCTGGTTCGTCAACGATCAAATCAGAATGCGAGTGAGTTCAGTACAGTTTTTAAATGGTGCTGCAATGACCACCTACTGCACGGAATTTCGATGCCCAAGCAAAGCCGATATTGAGCAGATTGCCAACCAAGCCAAAACATTCGCTCAGACCAATCCTTTGTAAGGACATTTAAACAATGTTTGATTCATTTCTCAATGAGCTTCATTCAGATATCACCAAGAGAGGTGGATCTCCCCTTCCTTTACCGGAAGGTCTAGAAGAATGCAGATCTTCAAAATCATCCAGTGTCATTCAGAGCTGGCTTTGGGATGTTCCTGGCTTTCGGCGCTGGAGGGTCACTCGACTTGATGCAGGCGACAGCCTGCAAGTTTTCAATTCTGTTGCATATCCTGATTACAACTATGATCACCCCTTAATGGGAGTTGATCTCCTCTGGTTCGGGGCCCGTCAGAAGCTTGTTGCCGTACTCGATTTCCAGCCCTTGGTCCAAGACAAAGACTATCTTGATCGCTATTTTTCTGGTCTCAAGGAACTGAATCAACGCTTTCCAGATCTCAATAGTGAGGAAACGATGCGTTCATTTGATCCAAATCAGTATTTTTCTTCATGGTTACTGTTCTGTCGCGGAGGTGCGGAACAAGCTGATTTATCCCTACCAAAGGCTTTTAGTGCATTCTTAAAAGCATACTGGGATTTACATGACAATGCCAAAAGCATTCCCTCAACTATTCCTCCAGAAGAAGTTAAGAACCTGCAGGACAAATACGATATTTACAGCGCCGAACGGGATCCAGCACACGGACTCTTTACAAGCCATTTCGGGAAAGACTGGTCAAATCGGTTCCTCCATGAGTTTTTATTCCCCGCCTCCTCCTCTCACAAATGACAAATCAAAGATTCAAAAGCACAGACCCTGTCAACATCGAAGGATGGTCATGGCAACCCTTTCTTGAAGATGCCATCAAGCGCCTAGAAGGCTTAAATGTTGAACCATACCCAGTTCCCGATCGTTTTTTACAACGCGAAGATCAAACTGGATCAAAATCAAAATCAATTCCTGTCACGACAGCAACCTGGGCTTGCAAAACAGAGAAATTCAGACAAGTCAGAGCTGCCTGCGTCAGTGCTGGATCAGCAGCATCTGTTTTGAATTTTGTGATCAATCCAAAGTCCACCTATGACTTACCTTTTTTTGGCGGTGATTTGGTAACGCTCCCCGCAGGACATTTGCTTGCACTAGACCTTCAACCCGCCATCAAAACAGACGAGGTCCACACCACTCATGTTTGGGATCGACTCATTCCCATTTTTGAGCGTTGGCGAGATCAACTGCCTTATGGAGGGCCAATTCCAGAGGAGGCGCAGCCCTTTTTCTCCCCTGGATTCCTGTGGACTCGACTGCCCCTTGGAGAGGAAGGCGACGAGTTGATTCAATCCATCGTCCGACCTGCGTTCAATGATTATTTAGACCTCTACCTCGAACTAGCTGCCTCAGCCGAGCGCGTGACCGATGAGCGCAGCGAGGTCCTTCTACAAGGGCAAAGAAAATACACAGATTATCGAGCCGAAAAAGACCCTGCGCGCGGAATGTTGACTCGCTTTCATGGCAGCGAATGGACCGAGGCATACATCCACACTGTGCTTTTTGATCTATAAGCAACCATTTTTTGTCGATTGCCAGCCTGAATAATCGCCAAAACCGATCAGGGGTTACACATTATGAACCGCTTTCAGGGGAGCCCTCAACCTTTGGCGAGAATTATCGGGAACCCGAAAGGTCTTCCCTAGGATGAGCTTTCAGGTGCTTCGACACCTCACCAGTCATTGCAAGCAGGAGTAAAAAATGTTCGACGCCTTCACCAAGGTTGTCGCCCAGGCTGACGCCAGGGGACAGTTCATCAGTACCAGTGAAATTGATGCTCTGGCTGCCATGGTTTCCGGCAGCAACAAGCGACTGGATGCCGTCAGCCGGATTTCCAATAACGCCTCCACAATCGTTGCATCTGCTGCTCGCGAGCTTTTCGCACAACAACCTGCTCTGATCTCTCCCGGAGGAAACGCTTATACCTCCCGTCGCATGGCAGCTTGCCTTCGTGACATGGAGATCATCCTCCGTTATGTCACCTATTCAGCATTCACTGGTGACGCATCTGTCCTTGAAGATCGTTGCTTGAATGGACTTCGCGAGACCTATCTCGCCTTAGGCACACCAGGCACTTCGGTTGCCGCTGGCGTGAACTTGATGAAGGACGCTGCACTGTCCATCGTCAATGACCGTGCTGGGATTTCCAATGGAGATTGCGCTTCCCTGAGCAGTGAGATTGGCACTTATTTTGATCGTGCTGCTGCATCCGTTGCCTGATCAGGCGCATTCAATCAACGTCCATTAATCTCTCCCTCTCCCAATGAAAACCCCTCTTACCGAAGCGGTTGCAGCCGCCGACTCACAAGGTCGTTTCCTGAGCAACACTGAAGTCCAGGCTGCTTCTGGTCGCTTCAATCGTGCCAAAGCCAGCCTAGAAGCTGCCAAAGGTCTCACAGCAAAGGCTGATTCTCTGGTTAGCAGTGCCACCCAGGCTGTTTATACCAAGTTCCCCTACACCACACAGATGGAAGGCCCGAACTACTCGGCCACCTCTGAAGGCAAAGCAAAGTGCTCTCGTGATATCGGCTATTACTTGAGAATGATTACTTATTGCTTGGTCGCTGGTGGCACAGGCCCCATGGATGACTACCTCATCGCTGGTCTTGACGAGATCAACCGCACGTTTGAGCTTTCCCCTTCATGGTACGTCGAAGCTCTTAAGCATATTCAGAGCAACCATGGCCTATCCGGCGATGCTGCGACCGAAGCAAATAGCTACATCAACTATGCAATTAATGCACTGACCTGATCCACTAATAAGGCTCAGTTTAGTCAACGCATCCAAGCCCCCTTAAAATGGGGGCTTTTTCAATGTCACAAGGAGAAAACTGCCTCAATGACAGCAACGATTGGACATTTTCTTCAAAATCTTTGTGGTGAATACAGCAACCAGAAACAGGCATTTGAAAACCCCCCGCTATTTGCACATATTTTTTTACGGTACAAGCCAATTGAGCATCTGCAACCCGGCTCAATCCTTCTCGAACAAACCTACGCAGTCGATCCAAAGCATCCCTACAGGCTTAGAGTGATTCGTGCCGAAGAATTGACGTCCGGAATCATCAAACTATGGAACCATACATTTAAAGAGCCAGACCGCTTTTCAAGCGCCACATTTGATCAGGATTGCAGAGAAAAGATCCGAGAAGAAGACCTCATTCTTCTCGATCATTGCCATTATCAAGTACGTCAATTAGACGATGGATTTCATGGTGAACTCGAACCTGGATGTCGTTGCATCGTTCGTCGCGACGGGAAAGAGACCTATTTAGTGAGCAGCTTTCACCTCCAAGGTGATGAACTAAGCACGTTGGATCGTGGACATGACCCCCAAACACATGACCGATGCTGGGGATCGATTGCTGGTAAATTCCACTTTCAGCGCATCAGCCACTGGGCCGAAAACATACCTGAAACGTGGTTATAAAATGCAGAATCCTTCAGCTGAAAACTCCCAGCCGCCTCTTACAGAAGAGCAGGTGATTGAGAATCTACGCCAAACAGAAGACTTTTCTGATCAATATTACGCAGCATGGTGGCTCGGGAGGATGCGCAGCCGTCATCCGGAATCATTACCTCTGTTACTGGCAGCGTTAGCTCCTCTCCATGACAATCCTATTCATGATGAACGTCGCGCTGTTGCACTGAATGCAATCAGAGCTCTAGGAATCCTTCAGGCAAGAAGCGCAGAAGAAGACCTCAGGAGCCTCCTGAAAAACAACGACTACTCAGTCCGTGAAGAGTCAGCAAGAAGTTTGGGAATGATTCAAGCAAAAGCTGCTGTTCAAGATCTCTGTGAGCTGTTATCTGGAGCCCCAGACGAGTTAGAACAAGCACAATCAGGATCTGCCAAGCTCAAAGAGCCTTATGAATCTGTACTAGAGGCATTGGGATCGATTGGGGTGGCGTCAAGCAGTGTGATCACCATAATCAAGCCTTTCACCAAACATTCTCGTCCGCTCATACGGGCTTCAGCTTTGCGAGCATTGCTTTTACTCACCGGTGAGCAGGCATGGGCACCTCCCTTAATTGAGCTTTTGCAGCATGATGATCCACTGATTCGTAGGGGTGCTCTCCTGGATCTAGGTGCAACAGGTTGGATGCCTGCTCTGCCTGCCATTAAGGCGGCAACGGTTGAAAATAGCCTCAAACTCGTAGCTTTACGTGGCCTTGCAGAAAAAAGCGACGATACAACCGTTCTTGATGCAATGGACGCACTGTTGTGAATAACCTATCCCCACTAGAGGTAGCCATCGCTGATTTTCAAGCGGCCAAAACAACACCTGAATTAATTCGAGCCACCAAAAATCTATGTGATCTTCGAACGATTGAAGCCATTCCGATATTGATTGAGGGCCTAGGTTTTAATAATCCAGCAGTCGCATCAGTTGCAACAAGTGGATTAATCGAACTTGGCAGTCAGGCTGTGCCCTCACTCTTAGTCAGCCTTGATGAAAAGAATTACGGTTCTCGCGCCTGGGTTGTACGAGCCCTTGCCTCGATTCGCGACCCCAGAAGTCTCGACTTACTTGAACACGCTTTAGCAACAGATATTGCACCGAGTGTGCGGCGCTCTGCCGCACGTGGGCTGGCAGAGCTAAATCTCATTTACCCTGAGGACCGTTCAAAGCTAGAGCGATGTCTATTAGCCCTGCTCGCCGCAATCAAAGACGATGAGTGGGTTGTGCGCTATGCCGTCATCTTCGGGATTGAACTGCACTTGCGTAGATATAATCCCAACAACAAAAATCATTGCATCTTGGCTTTAAAACAACTCAGCTCTGATTCTGAGTCCATCAAGGTGATTCGCTTACGCGCCAAGCTGGCTTTACAACGCCTAGCTTCCTCATGACGACAAAGTTGTTGTTTGTCTGTCTCGGCAACATCTGCCGGTCACCCGCCGCAGAGGGTGTGTTTCTTCACCTCATCGAGCAACGACAACTCACGGACCAGTTCCTTGTTGATTCCGCGGGTACAGGGGGCTGGCACGTGGGCAATCCAGCCGATCGGCGCATGCAAGCAGCCGCCAGACGGCGCGGAATTCATCTACCCAGTCGAGCACGCCAAATCGAACTCGGCGATTTAGAGAGTTTTGATTACATCCTCGTTATGGATCAGGACAACCTGCGCAACGTGAGCAGCATGGCCAACGAATTGGGCCCCCGTAGTACGGCAAAGATTCGCCTGATGCTCAGCCATGCGCGTCGCGCGGACACGCTTGAAGTTCCAGATCCCTACTACGGAGGGGATCAGGGCTTCGAGCATGTACTCGATCTTCTCGAAGATGCCTGTGAAGGACTGATTGAGGACCTCTTGGCTTCAGGTACTAAGCGCTAGCGGGAAGAGGGTGTTGGCCAAACCTCTTCGCCGACGCGACGCCGGAACAGATCCTCAAGCGCATCAATCACCTGGTCGATGCTCATCCCATCACTGATCAGCTCAATTGCATCATCCGCCTGAAGCAGAGGCGCCACCTCACGGGTGCTATCAAGCCGATCGCGTTCCACAATCTGTGCTTCCAGCTCGGGGAGAGCTGGCACTTCGTGTCCTCTTGCTTCTAAATCGAGAGCACGGCGTCGGGCTCTCTCTTTCGGAGTCGCCGTCAGGAACACTTTGAGCTCTGCATCCGGGAACACAGCGGTTCCAATATCACGGCCCTCAGCGACGAGACCGCCCGCCTCGCCCATTCGCTGCTGCTGGGCCGTCATGGCAGCACGGACGCAACCATGGGCCGCGACCGCAGATACGGATGCCGTCACCCGCGGATCACGAATCGCGTCGGTGACCTCATGGCCATTCACACGCACCGCTTGGACACCTTGCTGCAAGGGATCAAGCTGCACCTCAAGATCGCTCAACACCCCTTCCACAGCCTCAGAATCAGCAGGATCAAACCCCTGTTCCAGAACCAACCACGTCACGGCCCGATACATCGCTCCCGTATCGAGATACACAAGCCCGAGCCGCTCAGCAAAGGCTCTGGTCACCGTGCTTTTGCCAGCACCAGCGGGACCGTCGATCGCAACAAGGGGAGAACGCGTCATTAAAAAAGCATGGTCAATCAGGCGGGTGCTGCCACAGCGAACAGCAGCTGCGAGCAAGGTAAGTGATGACTGATTGGACTTGGAAGGCTGCAGCAACCAGGGATCAACAACGTCGACGTACTCCACACTGAGGCCAACCTCTTCCAGCCGACGCCGCACCTCAACAGGATTCAAGGCTGTACCGCCATGCAAGCAAGCAGACCTCGCATCGCTTAAAACCTGGGCAAACAGAACCCCTTGTTGCCTCTCCTGAGCATTGAGGTAGCGGTTTCGTGAACTGCTGGCCAGCCCATCACCATCCCTCACGGTGGGAACACTGCGTACCCGGACGGCCAAGCCAAGGTCCAACACCATTCGGCGAAGAATGGTGAGTTGCTGCCAATCCTTTTCACCCAGAAACAATTGATGCGGTTTGGCTAGCGCCAAAAGACGGCAGACCACCGTGACCACACCATCAAAGTGCCCCGGCCTCATGGATCCGCACAATGTCGACTGCAACGATTTCGGCGCCTGGATCCGCCAAGATTCAACCGAGCCACCGGGGTAAATCTGCGACTCGTCCGGACACCAGATCGCAGAGGCTCCAGACAACTCTGCTAATTCACAGTCATCGTCAAAGGTGCGCGGATAGCGAGCAAAATCCTCATCCGGACCAAACTGCAGCGGATTGACGAACACGCTGACCAACGTCTCAGCCTCACCTGACTGAGGGCAGGAGGCGGCTGAGATCAAACTTGCGTGGCCGTGATGGAGGCCACCCATCGTTGGAACAAAATGCACACTGGCATCAGATGAGTGTCGCCAGCGTTGAAGGTCGTGCAGAGAACGAAGAACCTGAATGCTCAGCGCAGCACCTCGAGGCGAACTTGTGCAATTCCACTGGACACCAATCCAAGGTGATGAGCTGCACCGTGAGCAATATCAATCACTCGATGGCCACTGAATGGTCCTCTGTCGTTGATACGAACAATCGTTTCCTTACCGTTTCTGAGATTCGTCACTTTCACCTTGGTTCCGAAGGGCAACGTTCGGTGTGCTGCCGTCATGGTTCCAGGCCTAAACACCTCTCCATTGGCCGTGCGATTGCCAAAAAAACCAGGTCCGTACCAACTTGCTTCTCCCGTTGAAGTGGAGACAACCAACGTCTTTGCAGGTTTTGGCTCAGCCACGACAGGGGGCGGAACAACCACAGGAGCTTTTGGCGCAGCCGCCTGTTCAGTCTTGGGAGCCAAGGGCTCAAAAGGGTCGTAGAACTCAGTGGTGGCTACGTCACGCGCCAAAACTGGAAACAATGCAAAACCCGTAGCAAAAAGCCCGGTGGCACAAGTCGCAAAAGGGAAAGATCGGTGCATACAAATCGATCATTCAGCCTCGAGACAGCCAGCAATGTCCGAAAAGCGGACTTGGTTGTCTCCTCCGAATGATCTCTCGTTTCAAGGTTTCATCAAGCTAAAAACCTTTTTCAATCTTGTTGAGGCACTTTTGGACAGCTCCTTTGGCCGAGATCAACGACACAACCCTGAGATGTCATACCGGCACAGGGCTAAGCGAGGCCATCGAAGGGACAGCGCATCAGGAAACCTGATCCCACCAACAAGCCAAACTCATGAGAGCATTGGACGGTCCCATGCCAGGCACACCACGTGCCGCGAAAGAGGAGGATTAGTGAACTGAAGCATTCTTGAATGGACTACAAAACCGCTGGGGTCGATGTGGAGGCGGGGCGCGCCTTCGTCAACAGAATCCGCAAGAGCGTAGAAGCAACACACCGACCAGAGGTCGTGGGCGGACTCGGTGGCTTTGGCGGCCTGATGCGCCTTCCGGCAGGCCTGAACAAACCTCTATTGGTATCAGGGACCGATGGCGTTGGCACCAAGCTTGAACTCGCTCAAGACCATGGCGGTCATCACAACGTGGGGATCGACCTCGTGGCCATGTGTGTCAACGATGTGATCACCAGTGGCGCTGAACCTCTCTTTTTCCTCGACTACATGGCCACGGGAGCCTTGAGCCCTGAGGCCATGGCCACCGTGGTGGAGGGCATTGCCGAGGGCTGTCGCATGAGTGGATGCGCCCTATTGGGTGGCGAAACCGCTGAAATGCCCGGGTTCTATCCACCAGGGCGTTACGACTTAGCCGGCTTCTGCGTGGCCGTTGTCGAGGAGGAGCAACTCATCGACGGTCGACAAATCCGCGCGAACGATCGCATTCTGGGCATTGCCAGCAGCGGCATTCACAGCAATGGCTTCAGCCTGGTGCGCAGGGTGCTCACAGAAGCTGGAGCCAATGCTGAAACCACCTTCGGCCCCGACAATCAACCTTTGATCGAGTCCTTGCTCACCCCCACACATCTCTATGGGCGCCTTGTGAAAGCCGTGCTCGACGCAGGTACACCCACCCATGGAATGGCTCACATCACCGGAGGAGGGCTACCTGAAAACCTGCCTCGCTGCCTTCCAGAGGGCCTACAAGCAATCGTGGACCCCTCCAGCTGGACACGCCCGGCTGTCTATGACTGGCTTCAGTCCCACGGCGACATCCCAGAACGGGACCTCTGGCATACGTTTAATCTCGGGATTGGCTACTGCCTGATCGTCCCTGAAGACGGGGTATCAATCGCTGAGAAAGCATGCGAATCGGAGGGAATTCAGGCCTGGACTATCGGACGCATCGAGGAGTCATCAGGCGACGTGGGGAAAGGGTCTGTCTTAGGACTCCCAGCATGAGATCTGCTCCCTATTCCATGGATTGCGTCAGCTCCTGAAACTGGCTGGACTCTGAAACCTTTTTAGGGTTTTAATCGTTAGTGTTGGTATGGCACTTCGGCATTCGCCGCAAGTAGAGCGTTAAATCTTTAACTAGAAATGGCTTTCGATAGAATTCAAAGAACGACTCGTAGACGATCTTCTGCTGGTCCTACGCCTCCACGTCGTCCTCTAGGCGGAAATTATGACCGTGGTTCAGCTCATCGCCAAGGTCCCAGGCCTACGTTTTTAGCCCTCAAAGATCACGGGAAAGTTTTTGTTGCAGATATGCCGTTCCTATCGGACGGTCAACTCGCAAACATCACAAAAGAAGCTACCGAAGTTCTTGAAAGCCTCGAGCGCAGGATTGTTGAACTTGAAGAGATTGCTGATCAGCCGATTGCCGATCGTGACACTTTAATCAAAGCTTGTACCAAGCGGGATGTGACCCATCGCTTTCTTCGTGCGATTGAGGACGAGCAACAGCAGCGCCGTGAGAACCCAGCAGTCCTGAGTGCAGCGGGAGAGTCCCTACCAAGAACATTTCTCGAAATCGCCAGGCATCGTTTACCAGGGGCCACGTTCGATTCCCTGCTTCAAGAAGCTTTGAATGCCTGCGAACAATCCAAGGTTCAAGAAGAAAGTTCCAATCCATCCCCGGTCAAGGTCATTCCATTTCAAGGCAAATCATCATCCTTGCCTGTGGTAGTGAGTCCAGACCCCGATCCTGCTGATCAAGCACTCTGAAATGGATTAGCGGGCATGCGCGCCGATGTTCGTTGACTAAGTTGATCCAACGCTTGCCTTTCGGTAGCACTTAGTGACCAACGCAAAGCCTTGGCCGCATCATGGGCTTGGATTGGGCGCCTGAGTCCAGGAATCGGGCAAGCTCCATGGGCCCGGCACCAATTCAAAGCAACTTGTGCCATCGAGGCACTTCGTTGGATTGCGATCTCAACCATCACTGAGCGCAAGTCCTCACTGGCTGGCAGCAAACGCTGAAACAACCGTGAACGCAGCATCGTTGAGCTGGTGCCCTGCAGTCCCGGAGGAATCGCCAAAACTCCAAGGGCCAAGGGGCTGTAGGCCAACAACTCAACACCGAGCTCCTGGCACACTTGCGCCAACTGGCCATTGAGGACCGGTTCAGGTGCGAGCAGAGAGAGCTGAACTTGAACGCTCTGAAGGCGGATTCCTCTGGTCAAAAGATGTCCATGAAGGAAGCGAAGACGCTTCGGTCCCACATTGGACAAGCCAAGTTCTGGCACCAAGCCTTGCTCGACCAGGTCACCGAGCCCATCGAGCAAAGGCAATTCTTGCCAAGGGGCATACCGAGCAGTGCTCCAATGCAATTGGATGCGATCCAGATGCCCTCCCAAACGCTGTTTACTGGCATCGAATGCACGCTTAAAGCCAGCGCGCCCCAACCGCCAAGGGAATGGAGCGAGCTTGGTTGCCACCTTGAGCTGTTGGGACTGAGCCGGCTCCATGGCGCGGAGAAACTGACCCAGCAACAGCTCGCTACGCCCATTGAGACGCCCCGTGCCGTAGGAATCGGCGGTATCCACAAGAGAGAGTCCGCCTTGAACAGCTGCACTTAGGGTGGCCGCAAGATCGGGATCATCTCGCTCCGGCTGGTAACCCCACAGCAGTTGGTTACCCCAGGCCCAAGTCCCAAATCCGATTCCCGTCACGCCGGCCTTTCACTCTGCACGCCATGATCGCCGTAAAGCAGCGCTCGCCATGGCATCGAACGCAGAATCCATCATCAGCACGAGCAAACGATCCGTGGATGAGTCCAATGGAGCAGGGGATGGCATGACATCTGGCCAAAGCGAAAAGGTCCTATGCCCCCACTGCCGTCGTACGGCCTCCAACGGCATCCGGTGCATGGGCATCTGCGTAGCCGATAACGATTACTAAACGGATCATGGATTGCTCTCCCTATCTGCGATTAAGCAGCTTGGTCCTGCTGAGCAGCATGCTCATCTTTCAGACGAAAGGGGCTGCCGATCCGAATCTCAAGATTGGCCGCTACGAAACCGATACAAAGAGGTGTTCCTTCATCGACAGCACGCAAGACAGCGTTGCCTGCATCACCTTGCAGCTGAAAGGGCGGAGTCCATCCGTCGCAGCCGTGCGTTTCATTGGTCATGGAACCAGCAAAAATTCCCGTAGACAACTCACCTTTGTAACCTTCACAAAGCAAGGAGAATCGCCTCTGAAATGCAGCACTGGAGCCTGTCGCTTAGACGCCGCTTCCTGGCAAAGCACGGTCTCAAGCGTGGCCGAGGCATCCTTCAACTCCAATGGAATTGCAATGGGCTTACCCAAGGCTTGGGCCGCTAAAAAGGGAGAATGTAGCTTGAAAAACCGAGTTCTACGCTGCAGCGCTTTGCACTTCAATGGTGAGATTTACAAAGCCGAGGCCTATCTCTAAACTTAAAAACTCATTTATTTGACTGCATTAAACAACGACAACCTGCATCATCAAGCAATCCAATTGCGCCCTCCCGAAGACGCCTCAATCGAGAATCCTTATCCAAAATACAGCCAAAGATTAACTATTCTTTGAGCCTAAGCCTGCTTTCTCTAAACTAAGAGAATCAGTAAAACCAGAAGAAATAATCCCGATAGGAATAGCGATCACAGCAATCCCAAACAATGCTGTCATAGCAGCAACAATCTTTCCCGCCGCAGTCTCCGGAGACACATCTCCGTAGCCAACAGTTGTGACGGTAATCACCGCCCACCAAAGACATCTAGGAATGGAGCCAAACTGCTCAGACTGAACACCTCCTTCAACTAAATACATCAAAGCACTGCTAATACTAATAACAACAGCCGAATAAATTGCGGAAATTTGCAGCTCCTCCTTCTTCGAAGTAATGGCACGATTGAAATGCCTCACGCTTTTCTGAAAACGCTTAGACCGGCCTACTCTTCCAATTCGCGCAAGACGAATAATTCGAAGGAGGTAAAGCTCAGGAGTAATAAAACCAAGAATCGTTGGCGCAATTGCAACAAGATCAAGAATCGCCATGGGGGTGATCGCGAAGTCCAAAGCACCTCGCACTCCTTTACGAGCTCCAACCCTTAAGGGCGCAATCCATAAACGAGAAAGATATTCTGCCAGGAACAAGATCGCCACAACCAGATCTAGTTTCGCCAAAAGATCAAGATGAGGCCCACGAATCACTGGCTCCGTAGCAAGAATCGCCAAAAGAATTGACAGGACAATCAAAGCCCCAATAGCCTTAACAACAAACGTACTTTTTCGACCACTTTGGTCTTCCCCAAGCAAAACAAGAAGCTTATTTCTAATATTTTTCACCCAATCTACCCATCAAAGTGCATTTATCTTGATGCCAAAATCCCTTCATCGCCACCCAAGCGCAGACGCACTGCGCGCGAAAAGAAGCGGCCATGGACAACCGAACCTCAACCGACGGCATCCCGTAAGCACAAATACCCAGGAGCTCACGTAGAACGGCGTAGTCGCATGAGAACCACTCAGGCCCCAGGAGATCGAACTCTCCTGGGGCTTTTTTACTTCACCCTTGACCTCCCTTGACCTTGAGCGGGACATTCAGAAGAACGGCCCTCCAAGACGCAACGCTCATTCCTGACCTCAATCGCAGGCTTCTCTCAGACACAAACCAATCGCATGATCAAAACCCTCAGATAACGGAGATCTGGGAAGATGCCTCAAGGGGAGAGCAAGCGCAAGCTCCTTAAAAGCCCTTCAACAACAAGACCACGACTCATCTCAAATGAGACACACTCTGAGCAAAGAATTTGAGGATTTTGCGTAGCGTGGGGAGACGCAAAGCAATCAAAAAAGCTCTTTCGAGCCTGTTGAGATCAAAGGCGGCACCCAGATTCGAACTGGGGATAAAGGATTTGCAATCCTCTGCCTTACCACTTGGCCATGCCGCCGTTGAGGGAGCGTTAACTCCACTAGCGGATCGTATCAGCGAGGGTTCTGGTTCCTTGCTGCTCATCAGCAATGGTCACGGGGAAGACCTCATCGCCTTGAAGATCATCGAGGCGCTTCGAAACCAACGTCCGCAACTAACGCTGAAGGTGTTGCCGCTCGTTGGGAAAGGGGGAAGCTTCAGGACCGCCACGGAACAAGGCTGGGTTCAACAAATCGGACCCTCCGCGCCGCTGCCAAGCGGCGGCTTTAGCAATCAAAGTCTGCGGGGCCTCCTAGCGGATGTCATCGCCGGGCTACCCCTGCTGACTTGGCAGCAATGGCGATGCCTGCGCAAGCAACGGTTTCAGGTCGATGCTGTCCTTGCGGTGGGAGACCTGCTCCCGCTGTTGATGGCTTGGGGCTCGGGACGGCCCTTCGGCTTCGTCGGCACCCCGAAAAGCGATTACACGTGGCGTAGCGGCCCTGGACGCGACCTCAGCGACAAGTATCACGCCCTCAAGGGAAGCGAATGGGATCCATGGGAGTGGCTGCTCATGCGCCACAAACGCTGCCATTTGGTGGTCACCCGTGACCGTTTAACGGCTCGAGGGCTACGACGACATGGGGTCCGTGCCGAAGCCCCTGGCAATCCGATGATGGATGGACTGAGCAACGCAACCGCGCCTGCAAGTCTGAGTCGGTGCAGGCGCATCCTCTTGCTATGCGGAAGCCGAATACCTGAAGCAGAACGGAACTTCAGCCGTTTGCTGCTTGGTTTGACACCGTTGCCCAGCGACCGACCAATTGCCGTGCTGGTCGCGCTTGGCAGCACTCCAGGCCTTCCAGCCCTTGGTGCAGAACTCAAGCGCCAGGGGTTTCGATCCAGTCCGCCACCGAGTGAGGCCTTGCAGGCAGGAGCCTGCTGGCTCAAGGGACATGTCCTTGTCCTCTTGGGACCTGGTCAGCTTGAACACTGGGCTCCATGGGCTGAAGTGGGCGTGGCAACGGCAGGAACAGCCACCGAGCAACTTGTAGGCCTGGGTATTCCCGCTCTCTCACTTCCTGGGAAAGGGCCTCAGTTCACCCAAGGATTCGCAAAACGCCAAAGTCGCTTGCTCGGCGGAGCAGTGCGTCCATGTCCATCCAGCCATGAGCTCAACACACGCCTGAAACAGCTTCTCGAGGATCCGTCTCTGAGATTGCAAATGGGTCGAAGAGGGCGCCAACGCATGGGCCCTGCCGGCGGTAGCGAAGCCATCGCTAAGCGCATTCTGATCCAACTGCCGCTCGGCCACGGATACTGAAAGGCAATCGTCCTTCAGCCATGCCCGCGATTCAGGACCATGACTACCTCAGGCTCTGCGCGGAACTGGCCACAGAACTGGGCATCAGCCAGTCATCAGCACGCCGCAGAGTTGAACTCGCCGCCAACAAAATTGGCGCGAAAGATTTGACGTCACGCAAAGAGGTGGCCACAACCCTGCTAGCGGATGCACAAAACGAACGAGCCAAGGGCGAGCACGATCAGGGACAAGTCCTCGACCACTTACTGGAAGCAGAGCCCCTGGATCAGAAATTCATGGTGGAGGATTGAGGTCCAGGTCAACAGAACTCGAGAGCGTTGAGGCCATCAATGTTCAAACGTTTGGTTGAAGCGGAAGCGATCGAGATCGGACATCACCGGAATGCACGCAAAGCAACGCTCGGCAAGGTCCCAACGCCCCTCACGCTGCAACATCTCCTTCAGTCGGTCTCTAGCGGGTAATAGATAGCGGGCATCGTTGGCCGCATAGGCGAGCTGTGTCTCGCTGAGTTCATCCACACGCCCCCAATCACTGCTTTGGGCCTGTTTATCCAGCTCTACACCCACCAACTCCATCACCACCTCCTTGAGTCCATGTCGAGGGCTGTAGGTGCGCGCCAATCGGCTCCCCACCTTCGTGCAGAAAATGGGGTTCACCCTGATCCCCAGCCCGGTGGCCAGTGCCGCAACATCAAAGCGGGCGAAATGAAACACTTTTTCAATGGAAGCCCGCTCCATCAACTCTTTAAGGCGTGGAGCCTCGGTTTGCCCCAGCGCAATACGAACGCAGGACACCTGGTCTTCACCATCACAAATTTGAACCAGGCAGAGACGATCCCGTCCATGAATCAAGCCCATGGCTTCCGTATCCACAGCGAGAGCGGTGGCATGGCTGTAGCGCTCCGCCCAGTCCGCATCAAGATCGCCATCAAAAACAGCAAACGCTCGAGGCTGTGCGGAAATGTCAGTCATGGCAACAGAGAGGTTGGACGCAGCTCTCCACTTTGACCGCTTGTCCGCACCCGGAATGTTTTCCTATTCGCAGCTTGAAAATCAAACCGAGACCGAGCTAGACCAATCTGAGATCGATCGGCTTTATGCTCCACCGTCGCACCGCCACTCAAAACTGCCTGGCCGATATCGAGCATTATTTTCAGCAACCACCGCCACTGTTCTTAGATCTCGAACTTGCGGTGTGCTGGATCGTGGACTGCCTGCTCCAACACGACAGCTACCCCTCTGGACTGCTTCAGAGACTTCAACGGGAACATCCTCAGTTGCGCGTCTCTGAAACCGTTCTGCACCAAGCCGTTGATTTCCTGAATCAGCAAGAACTGCTCGATTGCTATAGCAAGCGTTGCCCGAGCCGCGGCCGTCCTCGCCGAATGCTCCATCTTCATGAAGAAGCCAGAGCCGAGGCTGAGCGGTTGATGGAACCATGGCATCGCTGGCTCCTCGAACATGAAACCGTGACCACCTAGAACAGGTGGACTAAAAAACCAAACGCGGCGGATGCCAACCACACAGACATCCACATTGTTGCTGACTCTGCTGTTGGCGATCGGACTCGTTTTTTTTCTACGGGCTGCCAGCAAAGATCGCACCACAGTGGTGGAGGTGCACTCCCCTAAACCAGCGCTCGAAGTCATGGAAGGGCTCTGCACGTGGCTCGAGAGTCGCGGTTGGATTCGCGATGGCGGCGATGCAGAGCGCTGTTTGCTCGAATATCGGGGGCGTGTGGCCTCTAGCAACCCCTTAGCAGTGCTGCTTTCTCTTCTCGGCGGGGTTGGAGCAGGTTGCCTTGGACTTGTGCTGCGTGAGCTCAACCCATCGCTTGGATGGTGGCCGGTCTCGATCGTCCTCCTAGGACCTCTCGCCGGATGGGTTTACAGCCAACGGGCTGCCCGTCAGGAGGGGATCCAAATCCGTTTGATCGAACCAGCACCCCAAGAGGGGAGCACCCTCAGGCTTCGGGCGCACCGCGATGAATTGATCGCCCTTGAGCTTGCCCTAGGAGAACCGCTTGAACTTGCCAGCGATGGCTCCTTGCTCTCCTCCCCCATCTGAAACTGAAACCCATGCCTCTCATTCCGGCCTGGATGCAACGCAAACGGGGCACCATCCCGATCAGCGTCACCCTGCTGTCCATGGTCGCCCTAGTTCTCACTCAGGCCAAAGAGCACAGCCTCTCGATTCAAGCCAGTGCCGCTGGAAAGTCGGACAGCACTCTCCCTAAACAACCGGTCTGCCCAGCTCCAGCCAACCCTGACCCATTACTGGGAGCCAGGACCCGTAAGCCTGGCCGCTGGGTGGGAACCACCCCTATGGCGAAAGACTCTCCCATCGTGGTCATGGCAGGTCATGCCGACTCCCAAGGGATGGACAGTGCAGGCACCCCTGGGTTTGCCGTTGGCGTGAAAAAGCAAGCGCCGATGGATGCACGAATGCGCGACGAGCTGTACTGGAATTTGAAGGTTCAAAAGGCGGTCGTTCGCCTTGGGAAAGCTCGATCTCTCAATATCAGCGCCTACAACCCACCAGCTCTCACGATCCGCAATGACAACCACCCCAAGACCAACTGGTCGCAAGCGAGGATGCGCTCAGCCAAAGGCGAATACATCCTCGAAATTCATTTCGATGCCTATAGCCCCTATGGATTCGGCTCAGGCTTAATCCCAGCCATCAATAGACCTCTCAACACGATTGACGAAAGTCTGGGAAAGGCCTTTGGGCGCTTCCCGAGACTGTTCCGAGGTGGATTAGGCGGGCCCCGACGGGGAATCGGCATTCTCGAAATTGGAATGCTGGAACCACCGCTCGAGCAGAAGCTCCGCAATCCCAACACCCAACGCCAAACGATCGATTGTTTGGCGCTGCGCGTTGTGGATGCTTTGGAGCAGGGCGTCAATCGATCGCCTGATGGGGGCGACAACGGTCCTCAAGGGTCGGATCCCCAAACCAATCCTGCGGACAGGTAAAGAGATCTGTCAGCAATTCTTCTCGGGATCCTTCTGGGGCTCGATAGCCGTACTGCCAACGTGCCATCGGCGGAAGAGACATCAAGATCGATTCGGTACGTCCATTGGTCTGCAGTCCAAAAATCGTGCCCCGATCCCAGACCAAATTGAATTCCACATAGCGGCCACGTCGGTAGAGCTGGAATTGACGCTCTCTCTCTCCATAGGGAAGCGGATTGCGCTTCTCCACAATCGGTATATAGGCAGGCAAGAAGGCTTGTCCACAAGCGCGAGCGAGATCGTGCAGCTGATCCCAGCCAAGGCGGAGTGAGCCGATCTCAGCGGCTTGACGCGCCGCAGGTCCGTCAGGATCCTGCCCCCGATACAGGCGACCACTCCCATCTTGGTAGTCGTAAAAAATCCCTCCGATGCCTCTTGTCTCCTTGCGATGCTTCAGGAAAAAATATTCGTCGCACCAAGGTTTAAACACGGTGTAAAGCTTGGGATCGATGGAATCACAGGCCCGCTTGTGCTCGCGATGGAAGTGTCGGGCGTCCTCAAGAAACGGATAAAAAGGCGTGAGATCAGCACCACCTCCAAACCACCAAACAGGGCCCGCCTCGAAGTAGCGATAGTTCAAATGAACGGTCGGGATGAAGGGATTGCGCGGATGCAAGACCATCGACGTTCCCGTTGCGAACCAGGGATGACCTTTCGCGTCAGGTCGCTGCTTGAGGATCGATGGTGGCAATTCTTTGCCGTGAACCTCGGAAAAATTCACCCCTCCCTGCTCAAACACCCGTCCCTCGGTCATCACCCTCGAGCGCCCACCACCACCTTCCGGACGATCCCAACTTTCTTCTTGGAATTGAGCGCTGCCATCCAGTTGCTCCAGACCAGCGCAAATTTCATTTTGGAGGCCTTGCACCAGCGCGCGGGCTCGCGTGCGGGAATCGGACGGCGGTCGCTCGCCCGTGGCATCCGAGGAGAGCAAGATCTTGCCCTTGAGGCGCTTGAGTAGGGAGCGAACCATGAACTGGCGATCAACGATCAATCGACCCTTTCAGCCTGACAGAGGTCCCGACAAGCATGTGTGAAGGACTGTCATGGGCAGCGCCCCTAGGATCCACACCAAAGCAACAGTTGCATGGCCACAGCAGAACAGGCAGCTGAGTTGCTGAAAGGGATTGTGGATTCAGGCAGCAATCGGTCTGTTGTGGATCTCGGTTGGCTCGATCGCGTACGCATTGATCCACCCCGGGCAGTGCTCCGCCTCAATCTCCCTGGCTTTGCCCAAGGTCAACGGGACCGCATCGTCGCTGAAGCACGGGAACGCCTGCTAGCCCTTGAAGCCATTCAGGACGTTCAAATTGAAGTTGGCACCCCACCGTCTCAAGGTGGCATTGGTCAAGCCGGCCATGGCCAACCAGCCGAACGCCAGCCCATCCCTGGTGTCAAACAGGTGATTGCCGTTAGCAGTGGAAAAGGAGGGGTCGGCAAAAGCACAGTGGCGGTCAATCTTGCTTGCTCACTAGCAAAACAGGGACTTCGTGTTGGCTTGCTCGATGCCGATATCTACGGGCCCAACGCCCCGATCATGTTTGGTGTTGCCGATCAAAGCCCTGAGGTCAGTGGCTCTGGTGAAGATCAGCGAATGATCCCACTGGAAAGCTGCGGGGTCGCCGTGGTCTCGATGGGGTTATTGATCGAAGAAAACCAACCCGTGATCTGGCGCGGACCAATGCTGAACGGGATTATTCGACAATTTCTCTACCAAGTGGACTGGACCGAGCGCGATGTCCTGATCGTGGATCTTCCTCCCGGAACTGGCGATGCCCAACTGTCCCTGGCCCAGGCCGTGCCGATGGCCGGAGTGGTGATCGTGACCACACCACAAAAGGTGGCTTTACAAGATGCCAGGCGTGGCTTGGCCATGTTCCTTCAGATGGGGGTTCCGGTTCTTGGCGTCGTCGAGAACATGAGTGCCTTCATCCCACCAGATCAGCCCGACAGGAGCTATGCCTTGTTTGGATCGGGAGGAGGGAAGACCTTGGCAGACGCCTTCGACGTTCCTCTCTTGGCCCAGATTCCGATGGAAATGTCAGTGCAGGAGGGCGGCGATCAAGGCCAGCCCATCAGCATCAGCCATCCCGACTCCGCCAGTGCTCAAGCC
Organism: Synechococcus sp. Cu2B8-bc1011; assembly: GCF_047302735.1. NCBI lineage: Bacteria > Bacillati > Cyanobacteriota > Cyanophyceae > Synechococcales > Synechococcaceae > Synechococcus > Synechococcus sp. Cu2B8-bc1011. Next base: position 1,004,526 of record NZ_CP138915.1, on the reverse strand, counting down.
TTCAAAGAGTTGGCTGAGACAGTTGGCAACAGCCTTCAAGCGATCAGCTGAGCATGAAAATTGGCCCGATGAGTCGTGAACACAGCCTGTTCACCCTCAACCGGCGACGCAAAGGCTGGCAACTCAAGGAACCGGTGTTGTGGGGTGTCCCCCTCGCCATGGTGATGGTGGCGGGTCTCTTAATCGCAAGCACCCAGCGCCAAGCTGATTACGCCGATTGGTATCACCACTGGATCACGGCCGCTGTCGGCGTTGTGATCGCTCTCGTAACAGCGAGGCTGCCATTGCTGCGGCTAAAACCACTGCTGATTCCGATCTATGCCATCACTGTGATCAGCCTGGTCGCCGTTCGCCTGATCGGCACCACTGCTCTGGGCGCTCAACGCTGGATCAGCATCGGCGGGGTGCACGTGCAACCGTCGGAGTTCGCAAAATTGTCGGCCATTCTGTTGCTGGCTGCGGTACTCGATCGGCACCCTGTCGAAAGGCCCGTCGATCTGCTGCGTCCACTGGGGATCATCTCGATTCCTTGGTTGCTGGTGTTTATCCAGCCCGACCTCGGAACATCGCTCGTCTTTGGAGCGCTGCTGCTCACGATGCTCTATTGGTCTGGCATGCCGATTGAGTGGCTCGTGCTGCTGCTCTCACCCTTGGCTACGGCCTTGCTCGCTGGACTGTTCCCCTGGGGACTGGCTGCCTGGATCCCGTTAACCATGATCATTTCCTACCGATCGTTGCCATGGAAACGGGTGGCACTTGCACTCGTGATGATCGTGCAATCTGCTGCGGCCCTCATCACCCCATGGATGTGGATGCACGGCTTGCAGGACTATCAACGTGATCGCCTCGTGCTGTTTCTCGACCCAGCGAAAGATCCCCTGGGAGGCGGCTACCACCTGCTGCAAAGCACCGTTGGAATTGGCTCGGGAGGATTGTTCGGGATGGGGCTCCTACAAGGGCAACTCACGAAATTGCGCTTTATTCCTGAGCAGCACACAGACTTCATCTTCAGTGCTCTCGGAGAAGAAACAGGATTCTTAGGCACGATGTTGGTTGTTATCGGATTTGCACTCTTGATGGGTCGCCTGCTTCAGGTGGCTGGGCAAAGCCGTTCTGACTTCGAATCGCTCGTGGTGATTGGCGTCGCCACCATGCTGATGTTTCAAGTTGTCGTGAACATCTTCATGACCATTGGCCTGGGTCCTGTCACGGGTATTCCCCTTCCATTTATGAGTTACGGCCGAAGTGCAATGGTCGTGAATTTCATAGCTCTGGGGCTATGTCTTTCGGTATCGAGGCGCTCCAAACGGGCCCTAAACCGATGAGCCAGTGATGTTGCTCCAAACCATTCACCAACAGATGGCGCAGGGAGTGAGCTCGGGAGGCTCCGATGACTCGACGGCTCGGCGCATGTGGTGGGCTGCGTTGGAAACGCTTCAGGAAACGCTCCTACTGAACGAAGAAACACCAGCTGGAGTGTGGCTTGCGGCCCCCCTACCGGCCCTCTATGCACCCCAACTTCTGAACAGCCTGCAGGGGTGGGTCTGGGCACCTCAGGCACTCGGAGCGCTGACATCACCCAGCACAAGCCTCCTCCCTCCAGACCTCTTAAGAGCTCGCCAGAGCCAAGGAGGAGCAACCCAGTCGTTGAAAGCATCGACCTTCAGACGTCTACCGCTCCACGAAGACGACAGCCATGACCCGCTCTTGGTTGTCATCACGGCCAAAGTGCAAATCGCCCTAGCCCTTCATGGAGGCCCAAGCCAACGTCAGCTGCTCATGCGCAGTGAGCCTGAAACCCTTGGCAGCGTGCTTGGCCTCATTGAACAGAGGCTGAAACTGGATGCCCCCGATCAAGCCCTGGCTCTTCATCAAGCCCTCGAGGCGCTTGGCCCGCTGGAAAGCAGCAGTGCCCTGGGGCAAACGTTTTGGCCAAGCCTGGCCGTAAGACTTGCGAGCATGGCACCCACCGTGACGTTGCAGGCGTCGACATCAGCTCCCGCCCAGAGCCATCAGCAGCCACAAACGACGATTGAACAGGGATTGGCGGCGAGCAAGGCCGATGAAGAGTTGTCCTTGCTTGAGGCAATCGCCCATGAAGTGCGCACACCTCTCTCAACGATTCGCACCCTGATCCGATCTTTGCTCCGGCGCAATGACTTGCCCAAGACCGCCATCAAGCGCCTTGAAATGATCGACACCGAATGCAGCGAACAAATTGACCGGTTCGGCCTGATCTTTCAGGCGGCAGAACTACAGCGCCAGCCAGAAAGTCCCTCTGTTCTGGCTCAGACTGATCTAGGCAGCATGATCGGCCTGTTGACGCCCTCCTGGGAACAGCAGCTCCAGCGGCGGGGCATTGAACTGAGCCTTGCAATCGCCAGCAATCTTCCATCCGTTCTTAGCGATCCAAGTCGCCTGGAACCAATGCTGGGAGGCTTGGTGGATCGCTGCAGTCGAGGTCTTCCCAGCGGAAGCCAGCTCGTTCTCACCCTTCAACCCGCGGGAGCTCGTCTCAAGTTGCAACTTCACGGCCAAAATCCTGCAGAACGTGGAGAGGGGCTCGCCAGTCCAGAACCAATCGCCCAGCTTGGTCCCGTGCTGAGCTGGAATCCAGACACGGGAAGTTTGCAGCTCAGTCAGACCGCGACGCGGCGCTTACTCGCCCGACTGGGTGGCCGGCTCACCCAGCGACGGGATCGGGGTTTAACCGTGTTTTTCCCTTTGGCCCCGCATTGTTGACGGGTGTGAAGATTCCAGGCCAGAACGGCGATCAGGCCCGATGCCCAATGCTAATTTTCTGGACATCACGGCATGCCGAATTTCGAGGTCAGCTATGACAGCATCCGCCTTAACCGGTCAGCTTCCCCAGTACATCGGCAGCACCGGCGGCCTGCTCAACTCCGCGGAAACTGAAGAGAAGTACGCGATCACCTGGACCAGCACGAGCGAGCAAGCCTTCGAGCTCCCCACAGGTGGAGCCGCCATGATGTCTTCTGGCGAAAACATCATGTATTTCGCACGTAAGGAACAGTGCTTGGCTTTGGGCACCCAACTCCGCACCAAATTCAAGCCTCGGATCGAGGACTTCAAGATCTATCGGATCTTCCCTGGTGGCGACACCGAGTTCCTGCATCCAGCGGATGGCGTCTTCCCCGAGAAAGTCAACGAGGGACGTCCGATTGTTGGACACAACCCAAGAAGTATCGGAGCGAACGGCAATCCTGCCAATATCAAGTTCAGCGGTCGCAACACCTACGACTCCTGACCAACGTTCGGCCATGATGCCCAGCGGTCGGCTGCAACAATCTCCTCATGCTCAGCCCCGACCGCTCCGCCTTTTTTGAAGCAGCTCGCTGCGGTGCAACGTTTATCCCCGTAGCCCATAGCTGGCCCGCTGATCTAGAAACCCCTCTCACCACCTGGTTGAAGGTCGGTGAGGGCCACCCGCCTGGGGTCTTACTCGAATCCGTCGAAGGTGGCGAGAACCTTGGACGCTGGAGTGTGATTGCCTGTGATCCTTTGTGGACGCTCTCAGCCAGAGGGGACGTTCTGACGCGCCGCTGGAGAGATGGCTACGAAGAGAGCTTTCAAGGCAATCCACTCGAGGTTCTTCGTGAATGCACGAATGCCTATAAGCCCGTCTCTCTCCCAGGGCTTCCACCCCTAGGGCAGTTGTATGGGATGTGGGGATATGAGCTCATCCGTTGGATCGAACCCAGCGTTCCCGTCCATCAAGCCGACGAAAACGCCCCACCTGACGGCGTTTGGATGTTGATGGACAGCATCTTGATCATCGATCAAGTGAAGCGTCTGATCACTGCAGTCGCTTACGGGGATTTGAGCAGCACCAGGGCCGCGGCCAAGACCGCAGATCAAGCCTGGGATGGTGCCATGGGTCGCATCCAGATGCTTGAGAACCGCATGGCTTCGCCTCTGCCGCAGGTCCGTCCTCTGGGCTGGAAACCTGCGGCAAGGCCCACACCAGAAACTGAAAGCAATCGATCTCCTGAGAACTATCAACAAGCCGTTGCCACGGCCCAAGAACACATCGCCGCAGGAGATGCCTTCCAGCTCGTCATCAGCCAACGACTGGAAACACGCGTTTCTCATCCCCCCTTAGAGGTCTACCGAAGCTTGAGGATGGTCAATCCATCTCCCTACATGGCCTTCTTTGATTTCGGAGATTGGTACCTGATTGGTTCAAGCCCTGAAGTCATGGTCAAAGCAGAACCAGACCAGGGGGGTATTCGTGCCAGCCTGAGACCCATCGCCGGCACACGCCCTCGCGGGCGCAATGAGTTAGAAGATCGAAATTTTGAAGTCGATCTGCTTGCTGATCCCAAAGAACGGGCTGAGCACGTGATGTTGGTTGACCTTGGCCGCAATGACTTAGGCAGGGTTTGCACTGCGGGCACGGTGGATGTCAAGGAGCTGATGGTGATCGAGCGCTACTCCCATGTCATGCACATCGTGAGCCAAGTTGAAGGACGATTGGCCCAAGGTCGAGACATCTGGGATTTACTGATGGCCTCGTTCCCGGCAGGAACAGTGAGCGGCGCACCAAAAATCAGGGCCATGCAGCTCATTCATCAGCTCGAACCCGATGCTCGAGGGCCTTACTCTGGCGTCTACGGTTCTGTAGATCTAGCCGGCGCTCTCAACACGGCTATTACAATTCGAACGATGGTGGTCCGTCCTCACCCTGAAGGGGGATGGAAGATTCAAGTACAGGCCGGCGCTGGCGTCGTCGCCGATTCCGACCCCGCGTCTGAGTATCAAGAAACCCTGAACAAGGCCCGCGCCATGCTCACAGCTCTCGCTTGCCTTGAGGATTCAGGGACATGATCCAAAAGCTCAGACTCAAAGGGTTTGAAGTGGAGCTGTTCACCGGTCGGAGAACCGGTGAAAATGTTGGTGTAGCAGAGCTGGTCAAGCAGGATCTGACTGAATTTTGCGTTGAACCCGATCACCGCAATCTGGAATACATCACAGAGCCTGAATCCGATTACGGAAAACTCAAAGAGGCCCTTCTGGCCCCGCGCCGGCGCCTACGGACATGGCTTGAAGAACGAGATCTCACCTTGCTCCCAGGCAGCACTCTCACGTTGGGAGATGCCACGCGATTTGAACGATCCAATCCAAATGACCCTTATCACGACCTCATCGAAGCCACCTACGGCACCACTGTCGTCACGGCCAGCATTCATATCAACCTGGGGATCAGTGAACCGGCCGATTTATTTGCAGCTCTTCGGCTTGTGCGTTGTGAAGCCGCCCTTCTGCTGGCTCTGAGCGCCAGTTCACCCTTTCTCAACGGCCAGATCACTGGCGTCCATTCACAACGTTGGCTGCAATTCCCCCTCACTCCCAAACACGTTCCCCTGTTTCGCGATCTAGAGCATTTCGTGGAATGGACTGACACTCAACTGATGGAAGGGCGCATGCACAACGTGCGCCATCTCTGGACATCAGTCCGTCCCAATGGTCCAAAACGGCCCTTTGACCTCAATCGGCTCGAGCTACGAATCTGCGATTTAGTCACCAATCCAGATCTGCTGCTGGCGATAACAGCCCTGATGGAACTGCGAGTGCTGATGTTGCTGCGGAAGCCCGATCAACTCGACCCCTTCAAGGCAAGTGACCTGAGCGCGGATCAGCTCATGGTGCTCAGTGATAACAACGACACCGCTGCGGCTAGGCATAGCCTCGATGCGCAGTTGCTGGATTGGCGTGATGGTCGCCAACGTTTATGTCGCGACTGGCTGAGGGACCTGATCAATGCCGTGATGCCCGTAGCGCATGAGCTTGAAATGGCGTCCTGCCTGCTCCCTCTCGAATCCGTTCTTGCGGAAGGGAATCAAGCCATGCGTTGGCTCAAAGGGATCGAGAGCGGACGCAGCCTTGAAGATGAATTCCGCACTGGAATTCTTGCGATGGAACAGGAAGAACAGCTGATCGACAGATCCCTGGCTGATGCTTTGGGATGATCATGACTCCATCTGATAGCGGTTTCCCATCGATGCCTTCGTCCTCAGCCCTGATTCCTGAGAGCACACAGCCCAGGGCTGATGGCAATGAAGCCGGCGATGGACAGCTCCTGCAACAACGCCTTGCTCTTGTTGAAGACCTTTGGCAAACCGTTCTGCGCAGCGAATGTCCACCGGAGCAGGCCGAGAGACTCCTGCTCATGAAGCAGCTCAGTGATCCGGTCCTTCCTGGCGAGCATCCCGCTGGAACCGATGCACTGATTGATCTCATCAAGGAGATGGATCTTGCCGAGGCCATCGCTGCAGCAAGAGCATTCTCGTTGTATTTCCAGCTTGTCAACATCCTGGAACAACGCATCGAAGAGGACACGTATCTCGAGAGTATTAATCGATCACAGGACCAAGCAGAGCAAGTGGATCCATTTGCTCCGCCTCTGGCGACCCAGACCGAACCGGCAACGTTTAGAGAATTATTTGAGCGCCTGAGACGTCTCAACGTTCCCCCAGCACAGCTGGAGTCTTTGCTCCAAGAACTTGATATCCGTTTGGTCTTCACGGCACACCCCACGGAGATCGTGCGACATACCGTGCGCCATAAACAGCGGCGCGTTGCCAGTCTCCTGCAGCAACTTGAGACGCAGCCAATGACACCCTCAGGGGCTACTGACAGCGTGCGACTTCAGCTTGAAGAAGAGATCCGACTTTGGTGGAGAACCGATGAGCTCCATCAGTTCAAGCCATCAGTTCTGGATGAAGTGGACTACGCCCTCCATTATTTCCAGCAGGTTCTGTTCAATGCCATGCCGCAGCTGCGGCGCAGGATCGTCGCTTCCCTTGCTGCGAGCTATCCAGACGTCAAGGTTCCCTCTTCATCGTTTTGCACATTTGGATCATGGGTGGGATCCGACAGGGATGGGAACCCGTCAGTCACCACTGAGATCACCTGGCGTACAGCCTGTTATCAGCGCCAATTAATGCTCGACCGGTACGTCAGTGCCGTTCAACACCTTCGCAATCAACTCAGCATTTCCATGCAATGGAGCCAGGTGAGTGCTCCACTGCTCGAATCGTTGGAAATGGACCGCCTGCGCTTCCCAGATGTCTACGAGGAGCGCGCGACCCGATACCGGCTTGAGCCCTATCGCCTCAAGCTCAGCTTTGTGCTTGAGCGCCTACGTCTCACCCAGTTGCGCAACCAGCAACTAGCAGATGCGGGCTGGCGAACCCCTCCTGAAGGATTGCCGTCCTGTGCACCAGGCAACGCACCAGGTGATGCGCTCCACTACGGCTCGATCGCTGAGTTCCGCAGCGAACTTGAACTAATCCGAACCAGTTTGGTCAACACTGATCTGAGCTGTGAACCTCTCGACACCCTGCTCACCCAGGTGCACATCTTCGGGTTTTCACTGGCAGGTCTCGACATCCGCCAAGAAAGCACGCGACACAGTGATGCACTTGACGAACTAAGCCGCTACATCAATCCAGATCGAGCCTACGGAGAGATGGACGAGGCCGAGCGTGTGGCCTGGTTGATGGAGGAATTGCAAACGCGTCGTCCTTTGATTCCTCCCGCTGTGAGCTGGTCTGCGGCCACAGCGGAAACGGTAGACGTGTTCCGGATGCTGCACCGTTTGCAGGATGAATTCGGCAGCCGTATTTGCGGGACCTACGTGATCTCGATGAGTCACAGCGTCTCGGATCTACTCGAGGTGCTTCTACTCGCAAAAGAAGCGGGATTGGTGGATCCTTCGGCTCGCCATGCCGACCTCCTTGTCGTCCCACTATTCGAGACCGTAGAGGACCTCCAAAGGGCGCCTGAGGTGATGGAGCAACTGTTCGAGACCCCGCTCTATCGAGATTTACTGCCTCAGGTCGGCACCCAGGGGCTACTGCTGCAAGAGCTCATGCTCGGGTACTCCGATAGCAATAAGGATTCAGGATTTCTCTCCAGCAACTGGGAGATCCATCAAGCCCAAATTGCCTTGCAAGATTTGGCTTCTCGTCAGGGCATTGCCCTGCGTCTCTTTCACGGGCGTGGTGGCTCTGTCGGACGTGGTGGTGGTCCGGCCTATCAAGCGATCTTGGCTCAGCCCAGTGGCACCCTGCAGGGACGCATCAAAATTACGGAGCAAGGCGAAGTTCTGGCCTCGAAGTACAGCTTGCCTGAGCTGGCTTTGTACAACCTGGAAACAGTGACCACCGCAGTTGTCCAAAACAGCCTGGTGACCAACCAACTCGATGCGACACCCAGCTGGAATGAATTGATGTCCCGGGTCGCCAAGAGCTCACGCCGCCATTACCGAGCCTTGGTGCACGACAACCCTGATCTTGTGGCCTTTTTCCAACAGGTCACTCCCATCGAAGAAATCAGCAAACTGCAGATTTCCAGTCGCCCCGCACGAAGGAAAACAGGGACTCGAGACCTCTCCAGCCTGAGGGCCATTCCCTGGGTGTTCGGCTGGACTCAGAGCCGCTTTTTACTCCCCAGCTGGTTTGGGGTTGGTTCGGCTCTAAGTGAAGAGCTGGAGGCGGATCCAGACCAACTCACGTTGTTGCGCATCTTGCATCAGCGCTGGCCTTTCTTCCGCATGCTGATCTCCAAAGTGGAGATGACCCTCTCCAAAGTGGATCTCGACCTGGCGCGTCATTACGTGACCAGTTTGGGCAGTGCTGAACACCACGAGGCATTTGAGAAGATTTACGCGACGGTGGCTGAGGAATACGCCCGAACCAAGGGGCTTGTCTTGGCCATCACAGGCCAGGAGAGACTCCTAGATGCCGATCCAGCCCTGCAGCTCTCGGTTGATCTACGCAATCGCACGATCGTTCCGCTTGGTTTTCTTCAAGTCGCTCTGTTGAGGCGACTGAGAGATCAAAACCGGCAACCACCCATGAGTGAATCGCCCAGCAGCGATGTAGATGGACGCACTTACAGCCGTAGCGAGCTTCTGCGCGGTGCACTTCTAACCATTAACGGAATTGCTGCAGGCATGCGCAATACAGGCTGAGTGTCACCGCTTCCATTCCGACAGCAGGCCGCGGCACCACGACTGCCTGCCCATTACCGGCTACAAACCGCCCCCGATCCCAGCGGTGAGGCGATTAATGCTCTGCTGATCTCCTGCGGTGAACCCGCCCATCCCCTGGAGCGTTGGTCCTTGGCTCTCAGTCGCAGCCTCTGGCAGCTCAGCATCATCGACGAGCGCGATCAAGCTCTTGTTGGTTTTATTCGAGCGACAAGCGACCTGGCACTGAATGCCAATCTCTGGAACCTCGCCGCCTGTCCTGGTGACGATCAGGACTTGCTATTGAACGCCTTGCTGCATCACTCGCTTGCACGCTTGAAAAAAGAATTACCAGGGTGCAGCATTTCAATCTCCGCACCCGCAATTGCGCTTCAGGGATTAAAAAAACAAGGTTTTATTCTTGACCCTGGAGGGATTCGCGCCATGGGCTTGAGGCTCCGATGAAGGCTGGAGCCTGATCTTTGACGAGCATGGAGGGACTCGAACCCCCGACCCTCAGAACCGGAATCTGATGCTCTATCCAACTGAGCTACATGCCCCTGCGGCTGCCGCAACAGCTGCCGGTATTGATCGGCAAAACCAGCCGATCCAAGTACCTTAGCGACACGACGCATTAGGACCAATTCGGCTTCTCCAGCTTCAAATGCAGGGCTTTCGCAACCACAGCAACCTGCAGCTGGAGATTGAAGCACCACGCCTTCTCGTGATCGGTAGCAACGGTGTGGGCAAGTCAAACCTGCTGGAATCGGTGGAGCTCCTCGGAAGCCTGCGCTCACATCGCTCCAGCCAGGATGGGGACCTTATCCACTGGGACGCCAGCCGTGCACTGTTGAAGGCAACGTGCGCAGACCAGCAGATCCTTGAGCTTGAACTGCGTCGCCGAGGCGGACGCCAAGCCAAGCGCAATGGGAAACCACTCCAACGACAACTGGACTTAATTGGTCCCCTGAGATGCGTGGGTTTTAGCGCTCTCGACCTGCATCTCGTGAGAGGCGAACCAGCCCTGCGCCGCCAGTGGCTCGATCGTGTCGTCCTTCAACTGGAGCCTGTTTACGCCGATCTCATCAGTCGCTACGGGCGCTTGCTGAGACAACGCGCACAATTCTGGCGTCGGGGAGGTCTGTCCTCCGGGATGGAACCTCAGGCGCTCCTCGAAAGCTTTGACACCCAAATGGCTTTGGTGAGCACACGCATTCATCGCAGGCGTCTCAGAGCCCTTGCACGATTAGAGCCCTTAGCAGCGGTGTGGCAAGACAGGTTGAGCGAGGGACGTGAACATCTCCAGCTTTGTTACACCCCCGGCAGTGCACTGATCGGAGAAGAGCAAGAGGAAGCCTGGCGACTTGCGATTGAGCAACAGCTCAGAGAACAGCGCAGCGAAGAAGAGCGTTTAGGGAGCTGCCGGGTTGGTCCTCATCGCGATGAAATCGAAATGCGGATTAATGGAACAGCCGCAAGACGCTTCGGCTCAGCTGGCCAACAACGCACCCTGGTCCTGGCCTTAAAAATGGCGGAATTACAACTGGTCGATGAACTCTGCGGCGAGCCGCCCCTTCTTCTGCTCGATGATGTCTTGGCTGAACTAGATCCCACCCGGCAACTGGCCCTCTTAGAGGCCGTTGGAGAAAACCATCAATGCCTAGTCAGTGCAACGCATCTCGACGCATTTGAGGGTGGCTGGCTTGAGCAGTCGCAGATTCTCAATGCCGACAACTTGAGATCACAGTCCGAGGCGCGGTAGGGTCGCGGGCCATTTGCATCAAGAATCTTGATGGAGCAGTCCTTGTCCAGCCTGCACCCCAACCCGGGATGGGCGACTACAGAGCGCACGACAAACATCAGCTCTGTTGCTGCGAACAGCTGCGCGACCCAAAGCGGTGCAACCGACACCAGTGCAACCGACATGGTTGGCAAACACTGCATTCTCGAGCTCTATGACTGCGATCCCTCAAAGCTCGACGACGAAACTTTTCTGAGAGACACCATCACGACAGCAGCCCAACGTGCTGGTGCAACTCTGCTCAACCTGATCACACACCGCTTCGAACCCCAAGGGGTCACGGGTCTGGCTCTTCTGGCTGAATCCCACATCTCGATCCACACCTGGCCTGAAAACGGATATGCAGCCGTGGATGTTTTCACCTGTGGAGACCACACGATGCCGGAGAAAGCCTGTGAAGTGCTGTCCGAAGAACTATCGGCTGGTCGTCATGCACTGCGCAGCTTCCTACGGGAAACACCGGCAGCGCTAGGAACTACCGAGCGAATGCCGGCCATCCCGATCGCTGCCTAAGTGCCTGACCTGAGTTCAGAGGTGGTTGTAAGAAGCCCCCTCTGCGGCGGCAAGATTGCTCGTAATCGGATGTTTTTGGAAATGTTGAATGGCTTGCCTAATGTCTTCCAGCAGCAGGTCTGCCATATCGCGAGTGAAATCTCGCTTCACCAAAATCCTCTGGAATGCGGTTGATTCAAGTTCGCCCGTGAAGGGATAGGCAGGCACCTGCCATCCCCGCATTCGCAAGCGATCAGCGAAGTCATACAAGTTGAACCCATGCTTCGGATTGTCATCCAGAGTCCAAACCACAGTCGGAATACCCTGGTCTGGGGCACCGTCATGAATGATTCTGAAAAGATCAATCTCCTTTAATTGTTCCGCGAAATACTGCGCATTGGCATGACTGGCCATGTGCAGCATTCGATAGCCCTCTCGACCTAAACGCACAAATTCGTGATATTGAGCAATCACCTGACCAGCGGGTCTTGAAAAATTGATCTGGAATGTCGGCATGTCCCCACCCAGATACGTCACATGAAAGACAAGCTCTTCAGGCAGATCTTCCTTGCTGCGCCAGAGAACCCAGCCAACACCAAGGGGCGCCAACCCAAACTTATGACCTGAAGCATTAATGGATTTCACGCGTTCCAAGCGAAAATCCCAAAGGGGGAGATCCGGTGCGCAGAACGGAGCCAAAAAGCCACCACTTGCCGCATCCACGTGAATCGGTACATCAAGACCCGTACGTGCCTGAAGATCGTCCAACGCCTTGCTAATCGACTCAATGTCCTCATAGAGGCCGTGATAGGTCACACCAAGCGTGGGTACAACAAAAATCGTGTTCTCATCCACAGCCTCAAGAACGCGCTCAGGGCTGATGCACAGTTCACCAGCAAGCATCTCTAATTCACGCATTTCAATATCCCAATAACGCGCAAACTTCTTCCAGCAGATCTGCACACTTCCACACACCATATTGGGCTTATCTGTTGGCAAGCCTGCAGCCTCGCGACGTTTGCGCCAACGCCATTTGGCGGCCATCCCGCCAAGCATGGCTGCTTCACTGCTGCCAATCGTGGAGCATCCAACTGCGGCGCCAGGCGCATTCCACAAGTCGGCCATCATCGAGACGCAACGACTCTCAAGCTCAGCCGTCTGAGGATATTCATCTTTATCGATCAGATTCTTGTCCACCCCAATGGTCATCAACTCCATCGCACTTTGTGCTTGATAGGTCTGACAAAACGTGGCTAAGTTCTGCTTACTATTGCCATCAAGAAGCAACTCCTCTTTCAAAAGTTGCACTGTGGAATTCCCTTCGCGCCCTGCTCCAGGAAAATGATGCTTTGGCAGAGGGGTGAGCATGGCATCAACCATCGCCTGCTCCTCACTGTCACGGAGATGATGACGGGATTGATGCAGTGCCACAAAACAGTATTCGTCTTGATAAAAACTATTCAGAGTGAGCAACCAGCGCCACAGTCGTAACGAAGTGAACGACTGATCGATCGACTACACGCGATTGAGCTTGCCGCTCACCAGGCCCTCCACATCCACACTCACCGAGGTGAAACCAAAACTGAGAAGGGTTTTCACCAGCTCTCGCCGCAGCGAGGGCTGCAAAAGATCGGTCATTCGCTCCTCTGGAACCTCCACCCGAGCGGCCAGTCCTTGGCTACGCACCCGAACCTGATCGAATCCCTGCTGAATCAACCAGGCCTCTGCCTGTCCAACCCGCTGTAGACGTTCACGACTGATTGATTCTCCGTAGGGGAAGCGGGAGGCAAGGCAAGGCTGCGCAGGCTTATCCCACCAAGGGAAACCCAGCGCCCAAGACAAACGGCGAACGGTCGCCTTCGTGATGCCAAGTTCAGCTAGAGGAGAGCGAACACCAGCTTCCTTCGCTGCCGCAATCCCAGGGCGATGATCTCCAAGATCATCCTGATTAACCCCATCAAGGACAAGGGCGCCATTGGCTTCAGCAGCAATCGGAGCGAGATGGCGATGCAGCTCTCGCTTGCAGGCATAGCAACGATCCCGAGGATTACTGGAGTAATCAGGATCCTCAAGCTCAAGGGTAGACACCTCCTGATGTCGCATCCCAAGCCAGTCCGCCTGCTGGCGCGCTTCCAAGAGGAGATGGGGCGCTAGGGAGGGCGAAACGCCCGTAATCGCTAAGGCCTGCTCACCAAGCTGTTCATGAGCAATCGCTGCGACGAGGCTGCTGTCGACACCTCCCGAATAGGCCACACACACGTGCTGCTGAGACGCCAAGGAATCACGCAAACGCTCCAAGACGTCATGTTCCAGCTCTGACAAAGATTCGAGCTGTCGGAACATCACGTTGGTCACTGCCTTCGCTTCAAATCTCTGTATGCTCCCAGCGTAAGAAGACTCATCCTTTTGCTGCCAATGGATGCAGTCTCATCCGGTACATCACAAACCAACCGTGCACGCAGCAACCGCGGCGTAGGAATCGTCACCGCTGCAGACAGCCGCGAGCGCAGCCTTGGTCAGCTTCATGTTTATGACGGAGAGGGCAAGGGCAAAAGCCAAGCAGCCCTAGGTGTTGTACTGCGCACCATCGGGCTTGGGATCTGCGAGCAAAGACGCACCCGAGTTCTGTTGCTTCGATTCCTCAAAGGTCCGGGACGGGCGTACGACGAAGATGCCGCGATCGAAGCGCTGCAGCAGGGTTTCCCCCACTTGATTGATCAGGTTCGAACAGGAAGGGGAGACTATTTCAGTGTGGATGAGGTGAAACGCTTCGACCGACAGGAAGCTCAACGGGGCTGGGATATCGCCAAAGGAGCCATTGCGAGTGCTTTGTATTCCGTTGTCGTTCTCGATGAACTCAATCCAGTGCTGGATCTCGGCTTACTAGAAACCGAAGACGTGATCCGGTCCCTGAAGAGCCGCCCTGAAGGCATGGAAATCATCGTCACCGGGCGAGGAGCTCCACGCCCATTAGTGGAGATCGCAGATCTTCATTCTGAGATGCGCGCTCACCGACGCCCGGAGGTCGATAACAACGCCGCGCTGTCGTTTCTAACGCCAGGCGGCATCGAGATTTACACCGGTGAAGGGAAAGGGAAATCCACCAGTGCCCTCGGGAAAGCTCTTCAAGCGATCGGCAGAGGAATTAGCCAAGACAAGAGCCATCGCGTTCTGATCCTCCAATGGCTCAAAGGAGGCAGTGGGTACACCGAAGACGCAGCGATCGCAGCCTTGCGTGAAAGTTATCCCCACTTGGTCGATCACCTTCGCTCAGGACGTGATGCCATCGTGTGGCGTGGACAGCAACAACCCATCGACTACGTGGAAGCAGAGCGAGCCTGGGAAATTGCGCGAGCTGCAATCGCGAGTGGCCTCTACAAAACCGTAATCCTCGATGAGTTGAATCCCACCGTGGATCTCGAACTTCTTCCGGTGGAGCCCATCGTTCAGGCCTTGCTCCGTAAGCCAACAGAGACGGAGGTGATCATTACCGGCCGGTGCAAACATCAACCAGCCTATTTCGACCTTGCGAGCGTCCATTCAGAGATGGTGTGCCACAAGCACTACGCCGAGCAGGGCGTTGATCTCAAGCGCGGTGTTGACTACTAATCGTTGGGCTCAGTAACGCGGAACGGAGGGGTCAATCTGCTCTGACCAGGCATCAATCCCACCTTGCACGTTGACTGCATCAATGCCGTGGGTTGCGAGAAGTTCCACGGCCTTGGCCGAACGTCCTCCAAGTTTGCAGTGCACATAAACCGTTTTGCTCGCTGCGATGGCCTTGATTCGCTCGATCACCTCCTCACTCTCCAGAGTGGCCAAGGGGATCAATTCAGAGCCAGCAATCACAGCAACCTCTGCTTCTGCTGGATTTCGGACATCGATCAAAGCCAAAGCATGGTCCTGATCAAGCAGTGCCTTGAGCTCCACCACAGAAATACTTGTCATCACCTTTGAATTCCCCCCGGAGATCGAGCATCCGGCCGTGCAGAACGCTTGGTAGTCAATCAGCTTTTCGATTGGGGCGCGACTGGGCCTTCGTTTCAACGTGAGCTCTCGAAAACGCATCGATAAGCCATCCACTAACAGCAACCGACCATCCAGAGGAGTTCCAATCCCAGCAATCAGCTTGATGACCTCAGCGGCCTGAATCAGGCCAATCAAGCCAGGCATCACGCCCATCACTCCACCGTCAGCGCAGGAGGGCACAAGTCCTTGCGGCGGCGGCTCTGGCACCAGGTCTCGATAATCCGGTGACTGACTCCCGAGATTGAACACACTCACCTGTCCTTCAAAGCGCTGGACTGAGCCATAAACAAATGGTCGCTTGGTCAAGACACAGGCGTCGTTAATCAAATACCGACTGGCGAAATTATCCGTTCCATCAACCACCACGTCATACGCAGCAAAGAGCTCAAGTGCATTGTTCGCGGACAAGCGAACGCAATGGTCCTCTACCCGACACAAAGGATTGAGGTCTTCAATTCGAGAGCGCGCTGATGACGTTTTGGTCTGCCCCACCGTTCCAGTGCCATGGATCACCTGACGTTGCAGGTTGGAGGGCTCAACAATGTCGTCATCCACAACCCCAATGCGACCAACCCCAGCGGCCGCCAAATAAAGAAGAAGTGGAGACCCAAGCCCACCTGCACCAATACACAACACGGAGGCAGCTTTTAAACGCTGCTGTCCCTCAACGCCCACCTCTGGGAGCGTGATGTGGCGGGCATATCTGGTCTTTTCCTCTCCACTGAGCTGAGGAGTACCCCCCGCTTCCGTCATGGCGAATCCCCAGTTCTCCTGGGAAGGACTTCAGAGGAGTCTCACCCATGACCTGAATTGACAGTGGATGCACCTCGGCGAGAGCGCAACGGGGAGCCTCCACCTCCAGCCACCAAGCCGCTACCTCATGGTTATTTCCCATGATCAGCATCAGTCCAGAACTCACAGCCCAGAGACGATCTCTGCGACTGGGAACAAGGGAAGCTGTTGGATGGGAATGGGCACTGCCAAGTACTTTGAATGAGCGCGAGCGGGCCCACCGTTGCGCAGCAATTTGCTCGCGAGGATCCAGCTCAAAACGATCATGGTTTTGCTGCTCCACCATGTTTCGGCAAGGCCAGATCAACTGCACGCGCCATTCGTCTGAAGCTGAATCGGGAGCGTCATGGCGTTGCCCGAGCAACAAGGCACAGCCTTCCGCAGGTGCTTGCGCCAGAAGATCATGACGGAGAACCATCAGACATTCCGCACCAATGAGCAACTGGGATGGCGCTTGTGAAGAAAGACCGATACTCTCAGCCAAAATCTGCCTTAGGCATTAGTTACATGAGCGAGGAGTCCACCACCCCGACGAGTGATTCAACTTGGACCGCTGACACCAGCGAACCATCCACCAGCGCAGAGACCGCTAACTTTTCTGAGCGCTACAGCGAGATTCTCGGGAAAGTCAACGAGACCCTAGACAAGGTGGACTGGAGCAAAGCCGGTCGTATCGGCAAAGTCGTTGGAATTTTTGCAGCGGTCATCGTTGCTCAAATTCTGATTAAGGGCATTCTCGACACCATCAATCTTCTTCCTGTCGTACCAGGACTGCTTGAGCTGCTCGGCGTTGTAGTGGTTGGCCAATGGAGCTGGAAAAATCTGACCACAAGTGAAAAGAGAACCGCATTAGTCAATCGCGTTCAGACCATGCGTAGTGAATACCTCGGCTAAAGCCTGCTTCATTTCCTCTCTCAGTCACAACACCATTGACCTCATGGCATTCAGCGAACCATCCAACAGCGCAGAAACCACTAACTTCTCTGAGTTCTACAGCGAGATTCTCGGGAAAGTCAACGAGACCTTAGGCAAGATGGACTGGAGCAAAGCCAGTCTTATCGGCAAAGTCGTTGGAATTTTTGCAGCGGTCATCGTTGCCCAAATTCTGATTAAGGGCATTCTCGATACCATTGCTCTTCTTCCTGTCGTGCCAGGACTACTTGAGCTGCTCGGCGTTGTCGTGGTTGGCCAATGGAGCTGGGAAAATCTGACCACAAGTGAAAAGAGAACCGCATTAATGAATCGCGTTCAAACCATGCGCAGTGAATACCTCGGCTGAAGCCTGCTTCATTGTCTCTCTCAGTCACAACAACAATGACCTCATGGCATTCAATGCCGTGAGGCATTGTTGTTTATAGGCACCACCAAAAATGTTGGCATGATTCAGCAAGTGATAGAGGTTATAGACCTCAATTCGCTCGTTATAACTAGGGTTTAAGGGCCATTCCAGTTGATAGCCCTCGTAAAATCGGGCGCTGAATCCTCCAAACAAGCGAGTCATCGCCAAGTCAACCTCCCGGTCAGCCCACCAACAGGCTGGATCAATCAAAACTCCCCGTCCATCTGCGAGCACTGAGGCATTTCCTCCCCACAGGTCACCATGAACGAGACAGGGATGGGGCTCATGTTGATCCAACCAAACCTGTGTTGCAGCAAGCAAAGGTTCGAGTTGATCCAGAGCCACGCCCCATGTTGATGCCAGCTGAAGTTGGGGGGTGAGCCGCAAGGTCACAAAAGCGTGACCCCAAGACGTCAACCACCCAGCTGGTTGCGGACCTAAGCCGATAAATCCTTCTTCATCCCAACCAAATCGATCGATCCCTGCGTCCGCAGACCTTCGATGAAGGAGGGCCAAGCCTCGACCAAGGTCGTATTGATCCCCTCGCCCAGACTCCAGCCAAGGCAAGATCAAAGCAGCAAGCTCTCCCACCGGGACAATCCCAAGCGGATCCGGGATCAACAGAAGCGTGGAGTCAGCCCATTGCTGTAAGGAGCGGAGCCCCCGGGCTTCAGCATTGAGCATGGCTGGCGATGCCAGCTTGAGAAATAACGATCTCCCATCTGACAAGTCAGCACGCCAAGTCGAGGCACTACCAACAGGCTCGAGGGTCTTGCACTGGCAGCCCTGCAGCGGACCCCAATCGTTCTGCAACGCCTCAAGCAGTTGCGTTCGCATTCACGATCCTCCTCACTCAGCTGTCAGCATGACTCGATGCAAAAACGCGACGACGTAATCGTGGTCGGCGGGGGCATCGCTGGACTCACTGCAGCGGCCCTGCTGGCACGCGACGGTGTTTCAGTCACTCTTTTAGAGGCGCATTCTCAGCCGGGTGGTTGTGCAGGGACCTTCCGTCGCGGTGATTACACCTTTGATGTCGGAGCCACCCAAGTGGCAGGCCTCGAGCCTGGTGGCAGCCACGCCCGCATCTTTCAACATCTAGATCTGCCCTTACCTGAGGCCGAGCTGCTTGATCCAGGCTGCGTGGTCGACCTGGCCGATGGAACCACCCCAGTGCGCCTTTGGCACGCCCCCCTGCGCTGGCAGCAGGAACGACAACAGCAATTTCCAGGCAGCGAAAGGTTCTGGCAGCTCTGCAGTTTTCTGCACCGAAGCAATTGGCGATTTGCGGCTTCCGACCCTGTTTTACCGATTCGCAATGGCTGGGATTTCCAGCAAACGCTTGCTGCGATCAATCCAGGAAATCTGCTCAGCGCCCCTCTAAGTCTCTGCACAGTCACAGACCTTTTAACCCTGACTGGCTGCGGCAGTGATCAACGCCTGCGTCGCTTTCTCGATCTACAGCTCAGGCTCTACTCCCAACAACCCGCCGATCAAACCGCAGCGCTTTATGGAGCGACGGTGTTGCAAATGACCCAAGCCCCTCTTGGCCTCTGGCATCTTCATGGATCGATGCAGGTGCTGAGTGAACTGCTGGCGTCTGGGTTGAAGCGCGATGGAGGAAGCCTGCTTCTTGGTCACCGCGTGCAGCAGCTGCAACACAACTCCGATGGTTCGGGCTGGCAACTGCGCGTTGAAGGACCAGGCCGAAAGGAGCAGATCTTTCGAGCTGACGATGTCATCTGCTCGCTCCCTCCTCAGTGCCTCCCTGAACTCATGGCTCCTGAAGGCAGCGCTGACCAGAACCCCATGCCGGCGCCCTATCGCCAACATCTCAGGGAGCTCGAGGCTCCCAGTGGGGCCCTGGTGTTCTATGGCGCCATCGACAGGGACTCTCTACCGGACGATTGTCCAGGCCATTGCCAACGGGATGCAAGCGATCCTGGCTCAGTGTTTATCTCGATCAGCCGTGAGGGAGATGGCAGGGCGCCGAAAGGGCAAGCCACAGTGATTGCCAGTGTGTTTACAACCCCTAAGGGTTGGTTCTCAGGCTCAGAACCCGAGTACCAAAGCAAAAAGAAAGCCTGTCAAGCCAAAATTCGCAAGGAAGTAGAAGCCGCCTTGAGCTTGTCTGACCACACCTGGCGACATCAGGAGTTAGCAACACCACGGGGCTTTCTCCGCTGGACCGGACGGCCCAATGGCATTGTCGGCGGTTTGGGGCAATCTCCCAGTCGTTTCGGCCCCTTTGGGCTGGCGAGCCGCACGCCCATGCCTGGGCTCTGGCTCTGTGGAGATTCCATTCATCCAGGTGAGGGAACAGCTGGCGTCACTCTGTCTGCCCTCATGGCCTGCAGACAGTTGCTAGCGCAACGCGGCCAAACCCTTCAGCTGCACAGTTGAAGCACCCAGCTAATCCGACAGGAACTGGGGTCGTAGCAACTGCGTTTTTTCCAGCTCTTGCTCAAGCTGAGCCCAATGCCCCTCAAGAATCGCTTCCTCGAGCTGCTCCAAACTCCAGCGATACGCTGCTAATGAGCGGAGCACCGCTTGCGTGTTGCGTGACGCCATTGCAGTCCCGAGAGCCGGGTTGCCGCCCCCCACACGGCTGGTGTCGGCAAAGCCACTCGATGCCAAAGTCCTCGCGAGATCGAGCACGGCAGGATCACGCTCTTCCCCTACCGCTCGCAACAGGGCAGCACTGACGATGACGGGCAGATGGGAGATCAGCGCCACAGCCTGATCATGACGGGCCGCATCAGCTGTCAGCCAATGGCTCCCGAGACGCACGGCCAGTTGATGAATCACTTCAAGCGCTGAAGAATCCGTCGTCGACTCAGGTGTCGACACCCAGGGACGGTCACGAAAAAGTCCCGTCAGGCCGGCATCAACCCCTGCCTGAGCCGTTCCCGCCATGGGATGACTCCCCACAAAACGCGGATGAAGATCGCGCCAAACCGCCAGAACCTCTGCCTTAACCGAGCCCACGTCAGTGACCACCGCCTGCTCAGGAAGGGCCTTCAGCAGGCTCTCTGCTGGCGTCAGCAATGACTCCAATGGGAGGGCAAGGATGACCAGATCACAATCTTGAAGACAGCTGGGATCCGTACTGATCAATGAAGCAAGCCCTCTACTACGGGCTCTTTGGGCGGTGACTTCACGGTGAACCAGGCCATGCACCTCAACCCCTTGCTGGGTGAGGTCAAGAGCGATCGAACCGCCGATCAACCCCATGCCCACCACGCCAACACGATCGATCGACCACGGCTGCGGCCCTTGCCCCTGATCCATCGGATCGATTTCGCTCATTCGCCCATGTTGATCGATCGATCCGCCTGAACCAAACCAGTTCAGAGACCTGCTTAGGCTCCTCTGATGTTGGAAGTCCAAGCCCATCAGCAACTCAAGCAGCTTCTCCATCTCGAGGAGATGCCATGGGAGCACCATCTAACGCTCAGCCGCCTGATCGGTCGCAGCTTGCGCAGACAAGACCGCACCCGAATCCGATTATCTGCAGGAGAGCGGGATCGCTGGTGGCTGGGCTTGCTTGTTCCTCTTTGCCTGCAATCCCAAGACTGCGTGCTGGTGCTTGATGAACGCCAACGGCAACGCTTCCTTCAAGTCGAACTGCCTCGCCTTCGCCAAGGGGGGTTAAGGCTTGCCTGTTGGAGCGGCAGCACTACTCCTCCCGGCTCGCAACTGTGGTTGCTCTCTCCCGCAGAACTGGTCAACGTTCACCGCCGCCGCGGCTTCAAACGTTCGCATCAGTTGATTATTCCCGAAGCGGAATCGTTGGCGCACCATCTGCGTCAAGCGATGGAACTCAGCATCGAAACCCAGGATTGGGATCGGTTGCGTCAGGCCTACCCAACAGCAGGTCCTGCTCTCCTCGATCTGCACGAACGCCTCAGCCGCCAATTGTTCGCCGCCTCAAGCCGATCCACTTACGACCTCCCAATGCCAAGCAGCGCGTTGGTGAGCCTGCGCGACTTAATCGGTCTGCTTGGTCCGGCACCTGAGCCCTGGGCTGAATTGCTAACCCTTCAGAGTTCGCAATGGGCCAGCTGGGCGCACCTCGACCAAAACCTGCTGCAATGGACCTGGACTCTTCAACCCTTGGAACCACTCCAACAGCTTCATTGTCTGCTGGAGCAACACCCCTGGATTCTTCTCCAAACGGATGGCGTATCCCTGGAGCGGAACAGGCGCACCGGTGAACGGTCGACGCAGTCAGGGGCCAAGGTTGACATCCAGCTCCACGATCGAATCCGTACGGAGCCGCTGCGCTTGTTTGCACCCAGGCGACAACCCTTGCCGAATACAGCGATCTATGCGGAGCATCTGCTTGATCAATGTCGACGCCTGATTCTTGGCCGTCGTGGACTGACCCTTGTGTTGCTGGACGATCGAGGGCTAAGGCAAAAACTCACCACCGAACTCGCCGGAGAATTTGGTAGCAGGGTGATTCATCAAGACACAGCTCCAGAAGTCAACGGAGTGATCTGCTGTAGTTGGTCGTGGTGGATGGAGCATCAGAACCAGCTACCGGCCCTAGATCAGCTCATCGTCGCCTTACTTCCTGTGTCCAGCTTGGAAGATCCGCTCACCGCGGCTCGAGTGGAGTCGCTGAAAAAGCTGGGGAAAGATTGGTTCCGCGATCTGCTTCTGCCGGAAGCTCTAGCGAAGCTGGTGCCAGCGGTCGTTCCCCTACGGCAGAGCGGCGGACGGCTCGCCATTTTGGATGGAAGGGTGCGCGGACGAAGCTGGGGCAAGCAGGTCCTACGCGCCCTCGAGCCCTGGTCTCCACTCCAGCGACTGTTGCCGGACTGACACCGTCCCTAGTCTTGATGGAAGCCAATCAGTCTGCCTCGATGGGAGAAGCTCGACGCCGCAACAGCCAGGGACTGCCCCCCAAGCAACGCAAACCAGACCCAAAGGACAGCGAGCGAATCGTTGCTTGGCTGCCATTAACCAGAAGTCAATCCCAGCAATTCGTTGCTTTAACAACCCGTGGAGCCTGGATCGGCATCGGAGCCTTGGTGGTGTTTTGGATCGTGGTGCGCTTCATTGGCCCCGCGGCCGGCTGGTGGACGCTGGCCGACACGCCTTAACCATCAGGCCAAAAGAGGGACATCAACAAACCGCTCGACCTGGGACAGGCCAAAACCTTTAGGATCCCTAAAGGTTTTCCGGGCGTCCGTGATGTTTTCACGCCTTGCCGATCAGTACCGCTCCGTCGTCCAAGACTTGGTCATGAGCCTTCATGCCCTTGCCTCAAGCCTGCAAAAACAAGAGATCGTTGCCACCTGCTATAGCTGCGATGAGGGAGATGGCCGCGACGGCAACACCGCATCGTTCGTAGCCGAACTCGGCGATCAACATCTCGTGCGTTTTCTAGTGTCCGACTTCGGGATCAGTTGGGTCGAATCCCGCAATGGACGAGAACTCGTGAAATTTGAGGGTGCAGAAGCTATTCAAGAACTTCAACGAATCGCCAGCTCCATACAGGAGCGCTCCGCAACGGGCAGCACCCCTGAAATTGCGAGCCGCTAAGCGGCTCCATCAGCGACTGACTTTTTAACTGTGTCAGCAGTTTTAGCCGAAGGCTTGGCAGCAGCTGAGCGGGCTGCAGCAGCCAAAGGGCGCATCGAATTCGACGTCACCTCCGATCCTTCGGTCAACTTTTGACGCACCAGCACTTCGATGGCGTCCTTGGCCTCAGGGTTTTGCTCGAGCCAACCGATGGTGTTGTCACGGCCTTGGCCAATGTTGTCGCCCTCATAGCTGTACCAGGCCCCTTTGCGCGTCACCACACCGGTTTCCTCGGCCAAGTCGAGAACACAGCCGAGTGTGCTGATCCCACGCCCAAACAAAATGTCGAACTCAGCAATGCGAAACGGAGGTGCCACCTTATTTTTCGCCACTTTCACCTTCGCCCTAATGCCGTACTCCTCAGTGCCACGCTTGAGGGTTTGGATCCGACGAATATCAAGCCGTACCGAGGCGTAGAACTTGAGCGCATTGCCGCCAGTTGTGGTCTCCGGATTGCCATAGGTCACTCCGATCTTCAGTCGAAGCTGGTTCAGGAAAATCACCGTGCAACCGGACTTACCAATGTTGCCAGTGATCTTGCGCATCGCCTGGCTCATCAAGCGAGCTTGGGCTCCAACAGCCAAATCCCCCATCTCTCCCTCAATCTCCGCTCTTGGCGTCAGCGCAGCAACAGAGTCGACCACCACAATGTCGACCGCAGCAGAACGAACCAGCTGATCGACGATCTCAAGCGCCATCTCACCCGTATCCGGCTGGGAGACCAGCAGATTCTCGATATCGACGCCGAGAGAGGCCGCATAAACAGGATCAAGGGCATGCTCAGCATCAACGAATGCCGCCACTCCTCCACGCTTTTGGACCTCAGCGATGGCATGAAGGGTGAGCGTGGTCTTACCTGAACTCTCAGGCCCGTAGACCTCAACCACTCGCCCCTTGGGATACCCGCCGCCAAGGGCGAGATCAAGAGTGAGGGCCCCCGTAGAGATGGTTTCCACCCGCATTCGGGAGGCATCCCCCAAACGCATGATCGAGCCCTTTCCAAAATTTCGCTCGATTTGACCGAGCACAAGGTCTAAGGCCTTGTCCCTCTCGCCCGGACGGGAATCTCCTGCAGAGGATTGAGCGGCTTTCACGTCGGCTGGCATAGCAATGAACAGTTAAGGAGCAAACAGGTGCCGCAGGTCGCCGATACAGCCGGCGGGAGCTCCGCAAACTGAAGTCGAATCAACACTGGACAGATCATCCAGTGCCCCGGCCGGCGCCACTTGTCTCATCTAGTACACATGTACGTTATCGAATCAGAGCCAGATCGCCAAGGGGGATGCAAATTTGCTGGTCGAGAGCAAATCAAGTCCATCCGGCAAACCCTCTCGGTCCGCTGGACGCAGATAACCCCAATCGGCCAAAAAGCACTTCAGCCCTTCAAGCCCAGGTGTCTCCAACACAGCTTCAAGAGTCGCCCGACGATCTTCCACAAAACCCTTCAGCGCCCATTCGCGGCACAAGCGAAGTAAGACCTCAGGCTTTGGGCCGGACTCTCTGCCATCAAGACGCATGGGGCGAAGCTGAAAAGCCTCAAGCAACTCAGCCGTGAAATCACGCCCTTTTGTTGTGAGCACAGACCAAGCCACACCCTCGTCCTCCAAGCGCGACAAACGCTCAGGCACCCCATCAAATGGCCGATGCAATGCCACCCAGCCAGCACGATCGTCAGACACGGCCTGACGACGAACCCGCTCAAGGGAGTCTTGTAGCTGCGACGAGTGCCATCCAAACCGATCGAGACCAGCTCGAAGCTGTTGGTCATAGTCAGCGGCGAAAGCATCAACACCAAGACGCTGCAAGGGTCCGTCTGACTCTTGAAGCAATGCAGCGATCAGAACCATCTCCCAGCCGTGATGCACCCAGGGGCGCAAGTGACGAAAACTGGTCGGTGTTTGCTCCGGCAATAACACCCCCTGAAGCAGGGATCGACAAGCTGCTCGAGAACTCGACCAGTATTCATCCATCCCGTCGAGGATCACCCCGTCGAAATCGAAAACGAGGAGGGGTTGCAACGACACCGGGAATCCGGAAAAACTGGGCCGCTAGGATTCGAACCTAGGAATGGCGAGACCAAAACCCGCTGCCTTACCGCTTGGCGACGGCCCATTGACTCCAGCTCAGCACCACCAAACTGGTGATCCCTGCTAGCGCATACATAGTTACCCACAACATAGTGACCTTCGTCAATCCACCTCTCACAACGAATCCCTGATTCAGGGTGGAAACACTCTCAATCGCCGCTGGCCACTCGTGCCATACACATCGCTGCGAAGGCGGTAGCGAGTCACAAGGTCTGCTTGCATTTGGCGCACGTCTTCGGTGCGAGGAAGAAGCTCCACGGGACGGCCTTGCGGAACCACCACCTGCTCGATGGCCAGACGGCATTCCTCCAGAGCGGCAGAGGCGTCGGACTGATCACCATCACCAGAGTCCGCTGAGTCTCGATGGGGCAAATCACTATCTCGGCGCATCAACAAACGCTCCAATGCCCTCTCCACTTGCGGAAGAGTGTCGGATTTAATCACCAAAATCGGCACGCCAGCTTCTCTCGCTTGACGACGGAGTTCAGGTTGACGACCGAGTCCTTGGCGAACGCTCAACACCACATCGGCCTGCACGAGATCATCCACCGCCTGAACAGACCAGTCATGACGTCGAACCGCTTCATCAAGACGTTGCTCGCTCAGACCACAACAAAGAACCTGAAACATCTTGGAAGGCGCCTGAGACGGCTTCAGCTCTAACTGCGCAGAACCCATTGCTGCGGGTTGCAATGAAGTGGGCTCAAGGGGGTTTGGTAACGGAACCGGCGCCACGGATGGGCGCCTTAGGAGCGAGGGAGACAACTGGGGTTCAACCCGAAGAACGCGTCCATCTGCAGCCATCTTCCGCTCTTCAGGACTGGGCACTTGGCCGCGTAGCAATGCATCAACCGCCCGTCCCACCTCTCGATACACAGCCCAGCGACTGCGGCTGTGCATCTCCACGGCCATTGAAAAAGTGGGTTCAGCCGCCCGTTCGAGCACCGTTTTCTGGCTGCGTCGACGGCGAGCCTCATCGTCGCCAAGGGTGACGGATTCAATGCCACCAATGAGGTCGCACAAGGTTGGATTTTTAATGAGGTTGGACAGGGCATTTCCGTGCGCTGTCGCCACCAAGGTCACCCCCCGTTCAGCAATCGTGCGGGCTGCACGCGCTTCTAATTCGGTGCCGATTTCGTCAATAACGATCACCTCGGGCATATGGTTTTCCACTGCCTCAATCATCACTTGATGCTGAAGCTCTGGCCGAGCCACCTGCATGCGCCGCGCTCGACCAATGGCGGGATGGGGAATATCACCATCCCCCGCAATTTCATTGCTGGTATCAATCACAACGACCCGCTTTCCCAGGTCATCAGCAAGAACGCGAGCGATCTCGCGTAACGCCGTGGTTTTACCGACACCGGGCCGGCCCATCAGCAGCAACGATTCGCCACTATCGAGAAGATCGCGCACCATCGCCACCGTCCCAAAAACAGCACGCCCTACTCGGCAGGTCAGACCCACGACCTCACCTCGACGATTACGAATGGCACTGATGCGATGCAAGGTTCGCTCAATGCCCGCCCTGTTGTCGGAACCAAACTGGCCCAGACGTTCCACCATGGCCTGCAGATCAGCATGGGTCACGCTGGTGCTTCCGAGAGCGGTGGACCAACCGGAATAACGAGCTTCAGGGACACGTCCAAGGTCGAGCACAACCTCGAGAAGTTGATCTCTTGACTTCGTTGAGGCCAACGAGGCTTGGAGCTCTGCAGGAAGCAAAGAGACGAGTCGGTTTAAGTCGTCGGTAATGCGCTCGGTCGTCATGGCTCACTCGGCCAGCAGTCGGACCGCAAACATTCATAGCAAGAGGAACACTGGGTCGGTGTCCGATCAGCTACGACGCAACCAAGGCGCAATCAACGTGCGAGCAGCTCGAAGTGACTGAGCCCAGCCATCCGGCCAGTCGCGCAAACGACATCCCCGGTCTTGCGCCGCTTGAAAAAAGGGTTGAACGAGCGTCCTGGCCACCCCACCAAAAGCAACACCAGCAGGTCCCATCGCCCTGCCGTCTTGGAAGAGCAAACCAAGTGTTGCTGTGTTGGTTCCACCGGCCAACTGCAATGGACCGGGCGGTGCCAAGCGATGGAGCCGCTCCCACAGACCAACTGCTGCCCGGGCAGTTCCAACGCCAAGATCTCCACTCATGGGCCGACCATCAAGCTGCCAAAGCGGGCGTTGTTGAAACGCACGCAAGGCCTGATGGCGCTGCCACAGTTCCTTGGAAAGCGACTCCACCGTGACCTGATGGCCTTCAAGGCCACAACTCACGGACAGCCGCCGAAGGGGAACATCGGCAAGACGAACCTGTTCAAGAGTGGCCTGAAAAGCATTCAGGCGACCGGGGGCCGTGTGTATTTCCAAAGCATCGGGACGTAAGTCGTGAAGCAGGGAAGCCAAATCATTCAGGCCCACCCGACGATCCAAGGATTGGATCAGTTGGGGCGGGCAGGCAGGCCAACAGCGACCGCACCCGTAGCAAAGCTGTTCATCAACGCCCACAGAGGCACGGATGGCATCGGCTGGACAGACCCGCTCACAAGGCCGCGAACAATCGGGAGGGCAAAGGCCTGGATCGAAAACTGCCTTACGGAAATGGGCATCATGTCCATCACTCACACTCACCATCAACCAAGGGCGGCGCCCTATGCGCTCCCAGGCCCAATCGAGTCCTTCGCGGGCAGCACGCACAACAGCAAGATCAGCTGCCACATCCACGCAATGAACTCCTGCAACCGCAAAGAGCGCACAAAGATCGCCGATGGTCGCCAAGTCTTGATTACTGGCGCCACAAATCAACTTGACCCAGGATCCGTTCGCCAGAGCCTGCTCTCCGGCATCCGCTCTCTGAGGAGCAGCCTTCACAGTGAGATTCAGTTGCTCAAAAGCTTCTTCATGGGTTGCCAGCGAAGGCTTCGAGCGCCACCCATTTCCACAACCACTTTTAAACGGGGCTCTCGGCGACAAAGATCACACAGTGCCGACAACTCGGAGCGGGATAACACCTGACCTTCAAGAAGCCATAGGACAACAGGCTTAGCCCCCAACATCAACTCACCGAGCAGTGGCATCACCTCCTGGACCTCGCCCACAGCGGCACCACGGCCAACACTTTGATGTCCAAGATGGGGGGGGCGGATCCCATGTTTTTGAAACAAAAACACCTCTGGATCGCCCAAACCGCGCGCAGACGAAAGCTGTGTGCGGTAGCCAGCACCACGCAATCGGCGTAACAAACGCGTTTCAGCACCACCCTCGAGGGGCGCAAAAACTGCCATACAACCTGCCGACTCCAGCTCACGGCGGAAACCACGACCAGACAGCAGCAGCGGCATGAAATTGGATCGAATAACGAGATTCTGGCAGTTAAACGTCGTCAGTTAGGGACTTGATCGCAATGCTGTAGTGTCTTTGTTTGCACTGTTGAACTGTGCCCGTCCGCTAGCCGGGCCTCCAGATCGCAGAGCAGGTTCGGCGTATGCGCCGAATCCCCAGGCCAGCGCCGTCTCATCAATTCGTTGGTGTGACTGCCGAGAAACTCACCGAGCAATCCTTTGCACGGAAAGTCTCAGCCAGCTGATTCGCTCGCTAGCTCCAACCCGCCTTCTTCTTCGCCACGAGCGAGACGATGACGGTCATGACTGCGTTAATACGATCAGCGCCCTCTCAGGCCTCTTCATTCCTTTAGTGAATAAGCGGTTGTTCACGCTGGCGTTCTTACCTCCATGTCTATCGGCATTCTTGGGAAGAAGTTGGGCATGTCCCAATTCTTCGACGAGCAAGGCAAAGCCGTTCCGGTCACATTGATCGAAGCGGGTCCTTGCCGCATCACCCAGCTCAAAAGTTCAGAAACTGACGGCTACCAAGCCGTACAGATCGGTTTTGGCGAGATTCGCGAAAAGCTGATCAACAAACCAGCGAAAGGTCATCTCGCCAAATCTGGCGAGGACCTCGTTCGTCACCTCTGTGAATATCGCGTCGACGACCTCGATGGGATTCAGTTAGGTGGCGCCGTCACCGTCGGTGACTTCGCGGCTGGTCAGAAAGTAGACGTCAGTGGCGACACCATGGGTCGTGGCTTTGCTGGTCTGCAAAAGCGCCATGGTTTCAGTCGTGGGCCAATGACGCACGGCTCCAAAAATCATCGCCAACCCGGTTCAATCGGTGCCGGCACTACGCCAGGCAGGATTTATCCAGGCAAACGGATGTCCGGTCGCTACGGCGGCAAAAAAATCACAACCCGTGGTTTGACGATCCTGAAAATTGACAGCGATCGCAACCTTCTCGTGGTGAAAGGTTCTGTTCCGGGCAAACCTGGTTCACTGCTGAACATCCGTCCCGCAAACCGGGTGGGCGCCAAGCCCGCTAAAGGAGGTAAGTGATGGCTAATTGCATCGTTCGCGATTGGCAAGGGAAAGAAGCTGGCAACGCAAGCCTTGACTTAAAGGTTGCGAAAGAAACCAGTGCCCTTGATCTGATGCATCGCGCAGTGCTGCGTCAGCAGGCCCACAGCCGTCAAGGCACCGCAAGCACCCTCACTCGATCAGAGGTGAGAGGTGGTGGACGCAAGCCTTATAAGCAAAAAGGTACGGGCCGCGCGCGTCAGGGTTCCGTCCGCACTCCACTGCGTCCAGGTGGCGGCATCATTTTTGGACCCAAGCCCAGGTCCTACAACCTTGCGATGAACCGCAAGGAACGTCGTTCAGCCCTTCGTACTGCGCTGATGGCGCGTATTGAGGATTTAGTGGTGGTGAAGGATTTCGCAACCACTCTGACGACTCCGAAGACCAAAGAGATCATCGATGCTCTGGGGAGACTTGACGTTTCCGCCACGAGCAAGGTTTTGATCATCCTCACCAATCCCTCCGAAGCGGTGCGCCGCTCTATTCGGAACTTGGAAACCGTGAAGTTGATCGCAGCCGACCAACTCAACGTCTTCGATCTGCTCCACGCCAACAAGCTGGTTGTGGGCGAGGACGCACTCGCAAAGATTCAGGAGGTCTACGGCGATGACTGAGCGCTTCACCGGACGTCTGGCCGATGTGATCCGCCGCCCGCTGATCACTGAAAAGGCCACCCGTGCTCTGGAAC
Source organism: Synechococcus sp. Cu2B8-bc1011 (assembly GCF_047302735.1). Taxonomy (NCBI): domain Bacteria; kingdom Bacillati; phylum Cyanobacteriota; class Cyanophyceae; order Synechococcales; family Synechococcaceae; genus Synechococcus; species Synechococcus sp. Cu2B8-bc1011. The sequence continues at coordinate 974,305 of NZ_CP138915.1, read as the reverse complement.
AAAACCAGTACACGTTTGAGGTGGACCATCGAGCCGCCAAGCCCGACATCAAGGCTGCAGTCGAACAGCTCTTCGATGTCAAGGTCACGGGCATTAGCACCATGAATCCTCCACGCAGGAGTCGTCGCATCGGCCGTTTTGCCGGTAAGCGCGCTCAAGTGAAGAAAGCAGTGGTGCGCCTGGCCGAGGGCAACTCCATCCAACTCTTCCCTGAGTCCTGAGGGGGCTGAATCGTCATGGCAATTCGTACTTTCCGCCCCTACACCCCCGGTACCAGAACCCGGGTAGTCACAGACTTCAGTGAAGTCACCGGCCGCAAGCCGGAACGCTCCTTGGTGGTGTCGAAACACCGCCGCAAAGGACGCAACAATCGTGGTGTGATCACCTGCCGTCATCGCGGAGGTGGTCATAAGCGCCAATACCGCTTGGTCGACTTCCGTCGCAACAAGCATGGCGTCACCGCCAAGGTGGCTGCGATCCACTACGACCCACACCGCAATGCGCGGTTGGCCCTGCTTTTTTACGCTGATGGCGAAAAGCGTTACATCCTTGCTCCGGCTGGGATCAGCATCGGCCAAACAGTGGTGTCAGGCACTGAGGTGCCGATCGAGATCGGCAATGCCATGCCGCTCTCAGCCATCCCACTCGGTTCAAGCGTTCATTGCGTTGAGCTTTATGCCGGACGCGGTGGTCAGATGGTTCGAACCGCAGGAGCAAGTGCTCAGGTCATGGCCAAAGAGGGCGATTACGTCGCCCTCAAACTCCCCTCCACTGAGGTGCGCCTCGTGAGGCGTGAGTGCTTCGCCACTCTTGGCGAAGTGGGCAACGCTGAAATTCGCAACACCAGCTTGGGCAAAGCTGGTCGCCGCCGTTGGCTGGGGCGTCGTCCTCAGGTCCGAGGCAGCGTGATGAACCCTTGCGATCACCCTCATGGTGGTGGTGAAGGCCGTGCACCCATTGGGCGCTCGGGACCTGTCACCCCTTGGGGCAAACCCGCTTTGGGCCTCAAAACCCGCAAGCGGAACAAGCCCAGCAACAAGTTCGTCCTCCGGAAACGTCGCAAGACGTCCAAGCGGAGCCGTGGCGGACGCGATTCCTGATGTCACTCACCGCTTTGCAGTTCGCTTAATCCGCCATGGGACGTTCTCTCAAAAAAGGCCCATTTATTGCTGACAGCCTTCTTCGCAAGGTTGAAAAGCAAAACGCGGCTGACGACAAGTCAGTCATCAAGACGTGGTCCAGGGCCTCCACAATTTTGCCGATGATGATCGGCCATACCATTGCCGTTCACAACGGCAGAACCCACGTACCAGTCTTCGTGACTGAGCAAATGGTGGGGCACAAATTGGGTGAATTCGCACCCACACGCACCTTTAAGGGCCACATCAAAGACAAGAAAGGAGGCCGCTGAGACCATGACAACGTCATCCCCAACGGCAACCACTGCCCAAGCGCACGGCCGCTTCATTCGCGGCTCCGTTTCCAAGGTGCGTCGTGTACTCGATCAAATCCGTGGCCGCACCTACCGCGACGCGCTGATCATGCTCGAGTTCATGCCCTACCGCTCAACCGGTCCGATCACGAAAGTGCTTCGCTCCGCCGTAGCCAATGCCGAGCACAACCTTGGACTTGACCCAGCAACCTTGGTCATTTCCCAGGCCAGCGCTGACATGGGTCCATCCATGAAGCGGTACCGGCCCCGCGCTCAAGGTCGCGCCTTCGCGATCAAAAAACAGACCTGCCACATCAGCATTGCTGTGGCAGCTCAGACCGACTCCTGACCCCCCGAGCACACCGTCTGAATGGGACACAAAATCCATCCAACCGGCTTACGCCTGGGGATCACCCAGGAGCACCGGTCACGCTGGTACGCATCCAGCAAAAGTTATCCCGCCCTCCTGCAAGAGGACGATCGAATTCGCAAGTTCATCCACAAGAAGTACGGCTCAGCCGGCATCAGCGATGTGCTGATCGCCCGCAAAGCTGATCAACTTGAGGTTGAGCTCAAAACAGCGCGCCCCGGTGTGCTGGTTGGTCGTCAAGGCAGCGGAATTGAAGATCTTCGCAGCGGCATCCAAAAAACCGTTGGTGATTCGAGCCGTCAGGTCCGGATCAACGTGGTTGAAGTGGAGCGTGTGGATGCTGACGCATTCCTTCTGGCTGAGTACATCGCTCAGCAACTCGAGAAACGCGTGGCATTCCGCCGCACCATCCGCATGGCCGTACAGCGCGCTCAACGCGCCGGCGTCCTTGGCCTGAAAATCCAAGTCAGCGGACGCCTGAATGGTGCTGAAATCGCACGTACTGAATGGACTCGTGAAGGACGTGTGCCCTTGCACACCCTTCGCGCCGAAATTGATTACGCCACCAAAGTGGCCAGCACGACCTATGGCGTTCTGGGCATCAAGGTTTGGGTCTTCAAGGGAGAGGTTTTGAGCGACGACTCCCAGCAGCAGATCCCGGTGGGAGCGAATCCCCGCCGTCGGGCCGGTCGGAGGCCCCAACAGTTCGAAGACCGCTCAAACGAGGGTTGAACCGGAGGCCTAAATCATGCTGAGTCCCAAAAGAGTCAAATTCCGCAAACAACAGCGAGGTCGCATGCGCGGCGTCGCCACTAGAGGCAACACCATTGCCTTTGGTCAGTTTGCGTTGCAAGCCCAAGAATGCGGCTGGATCACTTCGCGTCAAATCGAAGCCAGCCGCCGTGCCATGACCCGCTACGTCAAACGTGGCGGAAAAATCTGGATTCGAATTTTTCCTGACAAGCCCGTCACCATGCGCCCCGCCGAAACCCGAATGGGTTCAGGTAAGGGCAACCCAGAATTCTGGGTTGCTGTGATCAAGCCCGGCAGGATTCTGTTCGAAATGGGCGGTGATGAAATCACCCCTGCGATTGCGAAGGAAGCAATGCGCCTTGCGCAATACAAGCTCCCGCTAAAAACCAAGTTCATCACTCTCGATGAACAGGAACAGCCAGCCGGCACTAATGCTGCTGCCTCTTCAACCGTGGAGTCCTGACCATGGCACGTCCTACTGCTACAGATCTGCGCCAATTGTCTGACGCAGATATCACTGATCAAATCGACGGCCTCCGCCGCGAATTGTTCGAACTCAGATTCCAGCAGGCCACCCGCCAGCTGGGCAACACGCACCGCTTCAAGGAGAGCCGTCTCAAACTGGCTCAGTTGCTGACGGTGCAATCGGAGCGCAAGCGCTCCGCTGCTTCCTGATCCTTAAGGAGAACCTTCCATGGCACTCAAAGAAAGGGTCGGCACCGTCGTCAGCGACAAGATGGACAAAACGGTGGTTGTGGCGGTGGAGAACCGCTTCCCCCACCCCATCTATCAAAAGACGGTCAGCCGCACCACCCGCTACAAAGCCCACGACGAAGACAACGCTTGCTGTGTTGGTGACCGTGTCCGGATTACCGAAACGCGTCCACTCAGCCGCCACAAGCGCTGGGCGATTGCTGAAGTCCTCAGTCAAAGCCCCAAAGCTGAGGAGGTGTCTAAATGATTCAGCAGGAAACATTCCTCACTGTTGCTGACAACAGTGGCGCCAAACGCATCCAATGCATTCGTGTTCTCGGCACCAATCGCCGCTATGCACACGTTGGTGACGTGATCGTTGCCACCGTCAAAGATGCGATGCCAAACATGGGGGTCAAAAAGTCGGACATCGTCAAGGCCGTTGTGGTTCGAACCAAAGCCACCATGCGTCGAGATACTGGGAACTCCATTCGTTTTGATGACAACGCAGCCGTGATCATCAACGACGACAAAAATCCCAAAGGCACTCGGGTCTTTGGACCTGTTGCCCGTGAATTGCGTGAACGCAGTTTCACCAAAATCGTGTCCCTCGCTCCGGAGGTGATCTGAAATGGCTACCGCAACATCCAAATCTGCCCCAGCTGAGCGCATCAAGATGCGTCTTCGTAAAGGTGACACCGTTCAGGTGATTGCAGGTAAAGACAAAGGCAAAACAGGAGAAGTCCTGCGCACCTTGCCTAACGAAAACCGAGTGATCGTGGAGGGACTCAATATGAGAACTCGTCACGTCAAGCCCACACAGGAAGGTGAAACTGGACGAATTGTCACTGAAGAAGCATCACTGCATGCTTCCAACGTGATGTTCTATTCCACCGCCAAAAAGGTTGCCAGTCGTATTGAACTGATTACCGAAAAAGACGGCAGCAAAAAGCGCCGCCTTAAGAAAACAGGCGAAGTGATCGACTGATCACCTCAATTGCTCTTCTGACCAAGCCCAGAAGTCCTTTCCCCCAGCCATGTCACTAAAACAGCGCTATCGGGAGACCATTCAGCCAAAATTGCTGAAAGATTTGAGTCTCTCCAACATTCATGAAGTTCCCAAGGTGCTGAAAGTCACCGTTAATCGCGGACTCGGCGAAGCAGCCACCAATGCAAAGTCCCTCGAGGCTTCGGTGAACGAATTGGCCCAAATCACTGGCCAAAAAGTTGTTATCACCAGAGCCAAGAAAGCGATTGCAGCTTTCAAAATCCGCCAGGGAATGCCGATTGGATGTGCCGTCACCCTCCGGGGTGATCGCATGTATGCGTTTTTAGAACGCTTCATCAACTTGGCGCTGCCCCGCATTCGCGATTTTCGAGGCGTCAGCCCGAAAAGTTTCGATGGCCGTGGGAATTACACAGTGGGAGTTAGGGAGCAAATCATCTTCCCAGAGATCTCTTTCGACAAGATCGACGCCATCAGAGGCATGGACATCACAATTGTGACGTCAGCCCGCACGGATGAAGAGGGCCGGGCCCTCCTCCGCGAGATGGGAATGCCATTCCGCAGCAACTGAGCCCCCCTCGGAAACCACTATGGCTAATCACGACCCAATTTCCGACATGCTCACTCGCATCCGCAATGCGAGTGAAAAACGTCACGAGTCCACAAAAGTTCCAGCCTCTCGCATGTCCCGCAGCATTGCCAAAGTGCTGCAACAAGAGGGCTTTATCGCTGAAATCAGCGAGCAAGGCGAGGGTGTCAGCACCGAATTAGTGCTGGGACTCAAGTACAGCGGCAAACACCGCCAACCCACCATTCGCTCCATGCAACGGGTCAGCAAGCCTGGCCTGCGCATTTACAAAAACACGCGCGGCCTGCCCAAGGTCCTCGGAGGACTAGGGGTAGCCATCATCTCCACTTCTAAGGGTGTGATGAGCGACCGCGACGCCCGCAAGCAAGGCGTGGGCGGCGAAGTGCTCTGCTACGTCTATTGACCCGGAACCTGAACCATGTCACGTATTGGTAAAAACCCAGTCCCCATTCCCGACAAGGTGAATGTCACACTCAACGGTCTTGCCGTCACTGTGAAGGGACCCAAGGGTGAGCTCAAACGCACCCTTCCTATTGGTGTGAGTGTCAACCAGGTGGATAACTCCATCGTGGTCGAACCCACCAGTACAAAACGCAGTTCCCGTGAACGTCACGGCCTATGCAGAACTCTCGTCGCCAATATGGTGATTGGAGTGAGTCAGGGCTACTCCAAAAAGCTGGAGATCGTTGGCGTGGGCTCTCGAGCCCAGGTCAAAGGCAAAACCCTCGTCGTAAGTGCTGGCTACAGCCATCCAGTGGAGGTGGTGCCCCCTGAAGGCATCACTTTCACGGTCGAGAACAACACCAACGTCACCGTCTCAGGCACCGACAAGGAATTGGTTGGCAATGAAGCCGCCAAGATCCGCGCCATCCGTCCTCCCGAGCCCTACAAAGGCAAAGGAATTAAGTATGCGGGCGAGCGCATCCTGCGTAAGGCAGGCAAGTCGGGCAAGAAGTAATTCCCTGCCAGACACCCTTCAGCTTTACCAACCATGTCGACCCTCTCCCGCAAACAGCAGACCCAGAAACGCCACAGGCGTCTGCGTCGCCATCTCAGTGGCACTGCCGATCGTCCCAGACTGGCCGTGTTTCGCTCCAACAGTCACATCTACGCTCAGTTGATCGACGACGAAGCTCAGAACACTCTGTGTTCTGCTTCCACCCTCGACAAAGACCTGCGATCCAGCCTCAAAGCGAATGGCTGCAGCTGTGATGCGTCCGTTGCCGTTGGCGACTTAGTGGCCAAACGTGCCATTGCCAAAGGCATTCAACAAGTTGTCTTCGATCGAGGCGGCAACCTGTACCACGGCCGAGTGAAAGCTCTTGCCGATGCCGCCCGGGAAGCGGGCCTTCAGTTCTGATCCTGCTCTCACTATGACGACCGAACCCAACAACCAGACCACCTCCAACGACGTGCCATCGGCTTCTGACGTTCCGGCAGCAGCTGAAGGTCAAGGCCAACAACAGGAGCAACGCCGCGGTGGCGGCCGCGGTGACCGTCGCGGAGGTCGTGGCGACCGTCGCCGCGGCCAAGAACGTGATTCCGAATGGCAGGAGCGCGTTGTACAGATCCGTAGGGTCTCCAAAACCGTCAAAGGCGGCAAAAAGATGAGCTTTCGCGCCATCGTTGTTGTCGGCAATGAGCGCGGTCAGGTCGGCGTTGGTGTCGGCAAGGCCGGCGATGTCATCGGTGCCGTACGCAAGGGCGTCGCTGATGGCAAAAAGCACCTGGTAAAAGTCCCTCTAACCCGCCACAACTCGATCCCGACTCTGTCGAATGGTCGTGACGGCGCAGCGAGTGTTCTCATCCGTCCAGCCGCTCCTGGTACCGGTGTAATTGCCGGTGGATCCATTCGTACGGTGCTCGAGCTCGCAGGCATTAAAAATGTCTTGGCGAAACGCCTGGGAAGCAAAACTCCTCTTAATAACGCTCGGGCTGCCATGGTGGCCCTACAACTGCTCCGCACTCACAAGGAGACAGCCAAGGAACGGGGGATCTCCCTCGAGCAGATCTACTCCTGATTTCCCCCATGACTCTCAGACTCGACTCTCTTAAACCCAACAAAGGTGCTCGTCGGCGCAAATTGCGTAAGGGGCGTGGCATTGCAGCAGGTCAAGGTGCTAGCTGCGGTTTCGGCATGCGCGGGCAAAAGTCTCGCTCAGGCCGTCCCACCCGTCCTGGATTTGAGGGCGGTCAGATGCCCCTGTATCGCCGGGTGCCAAAGCTCAAGCACTTCACCCTGGTCAATCCGAAGTCATTCACCGTTCTCAACGTGAGTGCACTGAACGAGATCAAGGCCGGTAGTACCGTCAATCTCGACTCTCTTGTCAAAGATGGCATTATCACCAGCCCTAAGAGTCCCCTCAAGATTCTTGGCAACGGTGAACTGAAAGCAAAGCTCACCGTTCAGGCTGCTGCCTTTACTGCCTCTGCTCGCGCCAAAATCGAAGCCGCCGGTGGGACCTGTGAGGTTCTCGACTGATCTCACCAATACGATCTGTTCCGTGCAGATCTAAGGTCTGAGCCGTCCCACTGGATTCCGGTCCGGGGACGGCTTTGCTGCATCAGCCCCATTCTTTTCTTCCTTCTCCATGCTTGTCAGTCGGGGACGTAACCCCAGTGCCACTGAAGTGATTACCCAGTTGGTGCAGAACCCTGAGCTGCGCGGCCGGGTTCTCACAACGTTGGGGCTGCTCATGTTGGTCCGGCTGGGGATCTATATCCCCATGCCTGGGATCGATCGCGTCGCTTTTGAGCAATTTATTGAGCAGGGCGGAACACTGATTGGGTTCCTTGACATTTTTACCGGGGGCGGAATCTCCACTCTGGGCGTTTTTGCACTGGGCATCCTGCCTTTCATTAACGCCTCAATCATCATTCAATTGCTCACAGCGTCGCTCCCCCAGCTCGAGGACTTACAGAAAAACGAAGGGGAAGCAGGTCGTCGAAAACTCGCCCAAATCACCCGCTATGTGGCGCTCGGATGGGGAACGGTGCAAAGCGTCATTTTTGCGATGATTCTCCGCCAATATGCCGTTGATGGATTGAGCGACGTCGTCTTTGTCGTCCAAACGGCGCTGGCCTTGGTGACTGGATCGATGATTGTGATGTGGCTCAGCGAAGTCATCACAGAGCGAGGCATCGGACAGGGGGCATCCCTTGTGATCTTTTTGAATATCGTGGCCACACTTCCAAAGGCTCTGGGTTCAACGATTGAGAAGGCTCAGACAGGAGACCGTGGAGATGTCGTTGGCATCATTGTCCTGGTCTTGGTTTTCCTGATCACCATTGTTGGAATCATCTTTGTTCAGGAGGGTGCGAGACGCCTACCAATTGTCAGCGCCAAGCGCCAGGTCGGAGGGACAGCGCTCCTACCAAGTCGTCAGAGCTATCTCCCCCTAAAGCTCAATGCTGGTGGAGTGATGCCGATCATTTTCGCGTCAGCCCTGATCTTTTTGCCGATCACAATCGCGAACGTCACGAATAACCCAATCCTGATTCGAGCGGCGAGTGCCTTGAATCCGAGTGCAGCCAATCCATGGCCTTACGCAATTTTATTTTTCTCCCTCATTTTGGGGTTCGCCTATTTCTATTCATCGCTTTCCCTCAACCCGAGTGACATGGCCACCAACCTGAAACGAGGCGGAGTGGCCATACCAGGAGTCCGACCCGGTAGTGCAACAGCCGCCTATCTGGAGGGAGTCAAAAATAGATTGACTCTTCTTGGCGGACTGTTCCTTGGAGCTGTGGCCATTATCCCCTCAGCCGTTGAGAGAGCCACAGGAGTGACAACCTTCCAAGGGCTAGGAGCCACCTCACTCCTGATCCTGGTGGGTGTCGCGATCGACACCGCCAAACAAGTTCAGACCTACGTGATTTCCCAGCGCTACGAAGGACTTGTTCGCCAATAAGGCACGACAACCAGTCAACCCAATTTCCATGAAACAACGACTGCTTTTTTTAGGCCCACCCGGTGCTGGTAAGGGGACCCAAGCGGCACTGTTATGTGATCGTCATGGCTTACGTCACCTCTCCACAGGGGACCTCTTACGCGCTGAAGTCTCTGCTGGAAGCGACCTTGGCAAAGAAGCCGAAAGCGTGATGAATCGTGGAGAGCTGGTCAGTGATTCACTCGTGCTGGCCATCGTAAAAGCGCAGCTCGGAGCCCTGAATGGCCAAGGGTGGCTATTGGATGGATTCCCCCGGAATGTTGCCCAGGCTGAGGCTCTCGATCCACTGCTGCAGGAGCTCAACCAACCCATCGAAGCCGTGGTGCTTCTTGAGCTGGATGACGCCGTCCTCATCGAACGCTTGCTATCCAGAGGGCGTGAAGACGATAACGAAGCCGTGATCCGAAATCGGCTGGTGGTCTATGCAGACAAAACAGAGCCCTTGATTGAGCATTACCGGCAGCGCGGTCTGCTGCAATCGGTGGAAGCCCATGGCAGCATCGAAGCCATTACCGAGCGCATTGAAGCTGTTCTGGCTTAGCTCGCTGTGGTAAATTCGCTGTTTGGAATTTTGGAGAGCCACACCCCATGAAGGTGCGCGCCTCGGTCAAGAAAATGTGTGAAAAGTGCCGGGTGATTCGTCGCCACGGCCGGGTCATGGTGATCTGCCCAAACCCTAAGCACAAGCAGCGCCAGGGATGATCCCCGGCTCCACACTCTGACCGCATCATTCGCCGCCCTATTGGCGGCAACTGTCCCCCCTCGATTATTTGCTCAGTGGCAAGGATTGCTGGTGTTGACATTCCCCGCGACAAGCGGATCGAAGTCGCACTTACTTACATCTACGGAATCGGCTCAACTCGGGCCAAGACCATCCTCACCAAAGCCGGAGTCAACCCTGATATCCGTGTGAAGGATCTCGAGGACAACGATGTCCAGAAATTGCGCAACGCCACTGAGTCCTTCACGATCGAGGGAGATCTGCGGCGGCAAGAGGGCATGGCCCTTAAGCGTCTGCAAGACATTGGTTGCCTGCGTGGGCGTCGTCATCGGATGAGCCTTCCTGTGCGCGGTCAACGCACCCGCACCAACGCCCGCACCCGCCGTGGCGCCAGGAAGACCGTGGCCGGCAAGAAGAAATAAGCCTGCCCGATTCCATCGGTCTCACTCTTCATTCATTACAGCCCTACCCCCCTCAGGCTCTAGCCCATGGCCAAGCCAGCAAAGAAATCAGGCCCCAAGAAGGCCAAACGCAACGTCCCCAACGGAGTTGCCCACATCCAAAGCACGTTCAACAACACGATCGTGTCCATTACCGACACCACCGGAGAAGTCATCTCCTGGTCATCAGCTGGAGCCAGTGGGTTTAAAGGGGCTCGTAAGGGCACACCTTTTGCTGCTCAAACCGCTGCAGAAGCTGCCGCTCGCCGCGCTCTCGAGCAAGGCATGCGCCAAATTGAAGTTCTTGTTCGTGGTCCAGGCTCAGGACGGGAAACAGCCATTCGCGCTCTTCAAGTTGCTGGCCTAGAGATCACTTTGATCCGCGACGTCACTCCCTTACCCCACAACGGTTGCCGCCGCTCTAAGCGGCGTCGTGTCTGAAGATCTCAGCGAATTAGTCCAGGCCCACCTCACTCTCTCCGCTTCAGCCCGTGTTGCAATACCAGATCGATCGTATCGAGCATCAGATCACAGATGATCGCTCCCAGACCGGTGTCTTTCTCATCGGTCCCTTGGAGCGTGGTCAAGCAACCACTCTCGGGAATTCCCTCCGAAGGATGCTCATGGGCAACCTCGAGGGAACAGCCGTCACTGCTGTCCGCATTGCTGGAGTTAATCACGAGTACGCCACCATTCCAGGTGTGCGCGAAGACGTGCTTGACATTCTTCTCAACTGCAAGCAGCTCACTGTTACCAGCCGTACAGACGAGCTGGAAATCGGTCGTCTGATCGTCTCTGGGCCTGCAACGGTCAAAGCCAAGGATCTCCAGTTCTCATCACAGGTCCAAGTGGTGGATGGTGAGCGTCCGATTGCCACTGTTAGCGAGGGTCACAGCCTCGAGCTTGAAGTCCATGTTGAACGCGGCGTTGGTTATCGCCCCGTTGATCGCCACAACGAAGACACGAGTGCCATTGATCTGCTGCAGATCGATGCAGTGTTTATGCCTGTTCACCGCGTGAATTTCACGACGGATGAAACAGCAGTTGCGGAGGGTGGATCAGCTCGCGAACGACTCCGCATGGAGGTTGTGACCGATGGGTCTATGACCCCGGATGACGCGATTGCACAGGCTGCCAATCAGCTCATTGAGCTATTCCAGCCCTTAGCCACCGTGACCATGGTGGAAGAGCCAGGCATCGAACCTGAGCCTTCTGCTGAAGCTCAAATTCCACTCGAAGAGCTTAATCTTTCTGTTCGGGCTTACAACTGTCTTAAGCGCGCACAGGTGAATTCAGTCTCTGACCTGATGGGTTTCAGTTACGAAGATCTTCTCGAGATCAAGAACTTTGGCTCGAAGTCAGCTGATGAAGTGATCGAAGCTCTCGAGCGCATCGGCATTTCGATCCCCCAAAGTCGCACCAGCGTCTGATCCTTACGTCCTTCAGTCTTCTCTTAGAACCATGCGCCACCAATGTCGTGTTCCATTGCTGGGCCGCCCGGCTGACCAACGCAAGGCGTTGCTTCGCGGACTCACAACACAGCTCATCCGCGAAGGCAGGGTGACAACAACAAAAGCGCGAGCCAAAGCTCTGCGTGATGAAGCCGAACGGATGATCACGTTGGCCAAGAACGGCAGTCTCGCCTCTAGACGCCGAGTGTTGGGCTACGTCTACGACAAGCAGCTGGTCCACGCCCTCTTTGACAAGGCCCCAACGCGCTACGGAGATCGCAACGGCGGATACACCCGCATTACCCGTACGGTTCCCCGTCGTGGTGACAATGCTGAGATGGCCATCATCGAACTGGTCTGATTCATCCAATCGGCACAGATTCATCCTTGTTGCCTGTGGTTCAAAATCCCTCGTCTGAGGCTGAACGCCCAATTCTTCAGAGAATTGCGATCAGCTTGCAGTACGAGGGATCTTTTTTTTGTGGTTGGCAGCGCCAGACTCAGGGGCGTGGTCAGAGCGTGCAAGCAGTGCTGGAAAAGGCCATTGCGGCCCTCGATCCACACCGACCCATCAAGGCAATCGCCGCTGGGAGAACAGATTCTGGAGTGCATGCGTCAGGACAAGTCGTGCACTTTGACTGCAGCGGGCCGATACCGGCAAGTCGATGGGCACCAGCGCTCAACGGGCGCCTTCCTGCAAGCATTCGCGTAAGAGAAGCGATCGAACGTCCCCTGAGCTGGCATGCCTGCTATTCAGCAAGCTATCGGCGATACCGATACACGATTTACAACGGCCGCCGTCCCAATTTATTTCTGGCTCCCTGGAGTTGGCATCGGTACCACAAGCGACTCGATGAACAAGCGATGGCGCAAGCCCTCTCAGCATTAATGGGAGAACATGATTTCGCGGCCTTTCAACGCGCAGGCAGTCGCCGCTCCCACTCCAGAACAACGATCCAAGATGTCAATATCGAACGTGATGGAGATCTCTTAAGCGTAGAGATTCAAGCCAGTGGCTTTTTGTATGGAATGGTTCGGCTCTTGATAGGGCAGCTCATTGCTGTCGGAGAACATCGCCTCACCCCGCAAAGATTTGAACAACGCTGGCAAGAACGTCGTCGAGATGAGGTGAGAGAGGCCGCCCCACCCCATGGGCTTTGCCTTCTCAGAGCAGGATACCCGGAGGATCTATTCAGCAAAGGTGGCTGGTACGATTGCCAACCGCGGTTTGCTTTGGCGACGTGTGATCCCCCTCCGGATCCACCGCCTTGGCCGCAACACCAATAAGCCCATTGTCTGAGTGAGCCCGCTCCCTGGTTTAGGAATCAAAAGCCAAGACCAGTGACAAGGTAAACTCGATCTTTGAGCTTTTGATCAGATCACCAAGGTGGTCTGATGCTCCCTGACCAGCTCCGCCGCTTGCGACGGGGTATACGAGAACCGGCATGCCGGCGCGATGAACAAGACCTCCGTTCCCTCCATTGATTCGATCGACCGCCAGTGGTACCTGGTAGACGCAGAGAATCAAACCCTCGGTCGCTTAGCGACCGAAGTGGCTTCCGTGCTTCGTGGAAAAAACAAAGCCAGCTTCACTCCACATCTCGACACTGGCGATTTTGTGATTGTGGTGAACGCCGACAAGATCCGAGTTTCAGGCAAGAAGCCTCAGCAGAAGCTGTATCGCCGTCACTCAGGGCGTCCAGGTGGCATGAAGGTTGAAACCTTCGAGCATCTCCAGGAACGTCTCCCAGAACGCATCGTTGAGAAAGCCATCAAAGGGATGCTTCCTCACAATGCCTTGGGCCGGCAGTTGTTCCGCAAACTTAAGGTTTATAAGGGCACCGAGCATCCCCATGCCGCACAGCAACCCACGACCCTCCAGCTTGACCCTGCCGCTTCCGCACAATGAGTAGCTCAAACAACACTGTCGTTTATTGGGGCACAGGTCGCCGTAAGACCTCGGTTGCTCGTGTTCGCTTAGTTCCCGGCAATGGCACGATCACCATTAATGGACGTCCTGGCGATAACTATCTGAATTACAACCCTGCCTACTTAGCTGCGGTAAAAGCGCCTCTACAGACTCTGGGGCTCAGCACCGAATATGACGTCCTCGTCAACGTGCGTGGTGGTGGCCTCACCGGTCAAGCTGATGCGATCAAGCAAGGTGCTGCTCGCGCGCTCTGCGAACTTTCTGTTGATAACCGCAAGCCACTCAAAACCGAAGGTCATCTCAGCAGAGATCCCCGTGCAAAGGAACGTCGCAAATACGGACTCAAGAAGGCACGTAAAGCGCCTCAGTTCTCCAAGCGCTGATTTTCACCTCATCACCCACTTTTCTGTGAGCCATGCCTAAACCTGACATTCACCCAACCTGGTATCCGGACGCGAAGGTCATTTGCAACGGCGAAGTTGTGATGACCACTGGCTCCACTCAGCCTGAAATCAATGTCGATGTCTGGAGTGGGAACCATCCCTTCTTCACTGGCACGCAGAAGATCCTCGACACCGAAGGTCGCGTAGATCGTTTCATGCGTAAGTACGGCATGGGAAGTGTTGACACTGCCTCGTCTGACACGAAGGCAGCGAAAGACGAGACCTCCAAAGAGTCCTGATTGATTGAAGCGCCCATAAGCTCCCGGAATCCGGGAGCCCAAACCTCCTCTCGCGGATTTTGTCTGCGCTTGGAGGTTTTTTAATTACTGCTCCCTGAGGGGATGGACACAACTACTCTGATCAGTCGCCTGGAAGCGGCCAGCAGCAGCTTCCACAATTTGGAGCAACAGTTAGCAGATCCAGATGTGGCAGCTGATCCACAGCGCCTGGAAAAAATTGCCCGAGAGCGATCACGCCTTGAACCTCTGGTCCTCGATTACGCCAGCCTTCAAAAAGTAGAAGCAGAGCAGGTGCAAGCCAAAAATCTGCTCAAAGAAAGCCGTGGCGATGCCGCCATGGAGGAGTTAGCCCAACAGGAACTTGAAGAACTCGATCGCCACCATGCCGATCTGATTCAAAGGATCACCTTGGCTTTGTTGCCAAAAGACCCCAGAGACGAACGCAGCGTGATGCTGGAAATCAGAGCTGGTGCCGGGGGGGATGAAGCCTGTCTTTGGGCTGGAGACTTAGCGCGAATGTATGAACGCTTCAGCAGCCGACGGGGATGGGATGTGAAACCGGTCAGTGCTAGCGAAGCTGATTTAGGTGGCTACAAAGAATTGATTCTTTCGGTCAAAGGGGATGCCGTCTTCAGCGAGCTGAAATTTGAAGCTGGAGTCCATCGGGTGCAACGGGTGCCCTCTACAGAATCCCAAGGGCGCGTTCACACTTCAACGGCCACGGTGGCCGTGATGCCAGAGGCTGATCCGGTTGAAGTGCAGATCGACCCCCGCGACCTGGACATCAGCACCGCCAGGTCGGGCGGTGCCGGTGGCCAGAACGTCAACAAAGTCGAGACGGCGGTTGACCTCATGCACAAACCAACCGGGATCAGGGTGTTTTGCACCCAAGAGCGCTCGCAAATGCAAAACCGCGAACGCGCCCTTGAAATTCTCCGCGCCAAGCTCTATGAGCGCCAACTCGCTGAGGCGAATGCAAGCGAACGATCAGCTCGACGAGCCCAAGTAGGCACGGGGGATCGCAGCGAAAAAATCCGCACCTACAACGCCAAAGACAACCGGATGACAGATCACCGCCTCGGCCGCAACTTCAGCCTTGATCCCGTTCTGGAGGGGCAAATGGATGATGTCATCGATGCCTGTATCGCTGAAGAACAACGAGGCAAACTGGCCGATCTCAGCGAGCAGGCTGATTGACAGAGGTCGACTAAGCGCCGATCACATACTTGGCCCATTCCAAATAGCGACCAGAATCGATCTGGCGTACAGCCTCAAAACTGAGACTGCTGTGCGGACGCCGTGGCACACGATTTAAGGGCATCCCAGCCTCCTCAGGCGTACGGCTTCCCTTCCGTACATTGCAGCTCAAGCAAGCAGTCGTGATGTTGTCCCAACTGTCGCCGCCACCCCGACTGCGGGGCATGACGTGATCGATGGAGAGCTGTTCAGTGCGCGAGCCACAGTACTGACAGCAATGATTATCCCGCTGAAATACGTTGCGACGCGTTAGGGGGAGCTGGCGAAAAGGCACCCTGACGAACTGAACAAGACGGATCACGGTCGGAAGATGCGTGCCTTGTCGGATCAACTTGTTTTGGTCATGCTCCAGTCCTTCCGCTTTACCTTTCATCAACATCACCATGGCTCTCCGCCAAGTCGTGATGTTCAGTGGCTCGTAGGAGGCGTTGAGAACGAGAACTTGGCCCATGCAAGCCCCCTCAATAACAGTCATGCTATCGAGAATCACAGGGACATCACTGTGATCTTCACTACCCTGCTCGCATGCGAGATCAGATCGCCGACGACCGAAACGCCCCCTGGATTCACAATCCAGTGGAGGCCAACCCTCGCCAGCGCGCCTGGCTGGAGGTGTCGGATTCAGCGATCGAAGCGAATGCCCGCTCCCTCAAACGCCACCTTGGTCCTTCCTGTGATCTGATGGCTGTCGTCAAGGCCGACGGTTATGGCCACGGAGCAGAAACTGTGGCCAAAGCCTCTGTTCGTGGCGGCGCCACGAGCTTCGGTGTCGCAACACTCCAGGAGGGGATTGACCTTAGGAATGCAGGGCTTGATCAGCCGGTGCTTGTGTTGGGCCATCTCTCCCAACCCGACGACCTCAGAGCCTGCCTGCAATGGCGGCTGATGCCCACCCTCAGCAGCATGCGTGAGGCCTTGCTCTGTCAAAACCTGGCCGACAGTAGTGGGCGTCGTTTCCCCGTTCAACTGAAGGTGGATACGGGGATGACCCGCCTCGGATGTGACTGGAAGGATGGCAATCGTCTGGCCCATGCCATCCAGCAGCTGGATCAACTCAGCCTCTCCGGCATCTACAGCCATTTGGCCTTAGCGGACGGAGAGCGAGATGGACACGCAGCCCAAGTGACCAAGCTCCAAGAAGACCGCTTCGAGAGCATCACACGCGAGCTACGCAGCCCATCACTGAAACGGCATCTCGCAAACTCAGCAGGAACCCTGCGGGATCCGGGCCTTCACCACGACCTAGTGCGTGTGGGACTAGCTCTTTATGGACACTGCCCCAGCGAACATCTCGATGGGATTCTCAACCTGGAGCCTGCAATGAGCGTGAAGGCCAAAGTAAGCCTGATCCGCGAAGTCCCAGCAGGGGTGGGGGTCAGCTACGGGCACCGCTTTGTCACCCAGCGCCCCAGTCGCCTGGCCGTTGTCAGCATCGGCTATGCCGATGGAGTGAGCCGCTGCCTCTCGGGACGCATCCATGCCCTACACGATGGCCAAACGCTTCCTCAAGTCGGAGCCATCACCATGGATCAGCTAATCCTCGATGCAACGGAACACAAGGGCTTGGAAAGCGGTGATGTTGTCACCCTGCTGGGCCGTGATGGCGAACAAACCATCAGCCCTAGATCCTGGGCAACACTTGCGGATTCAATCCCCTGGGAAGTGCTCTGCAGTTTCAAACATCGCTTGCCTCGCTTAGTAATCTGAGCATTTGGCAGACCTCTTGGTACGATGGCTTTGCTGCTGGAGAGGTGGCTGAGTGGTTGAAAGCGGCTCCCTGCTAAGGAGTTACAGGAGGCAACTTCTGTCGAGGGTTCGAATCCCTCCCTCTCCGTTTTAAACAAGTCACTACTCCTTCTTCACTTTGCTGTGAATTCAAGAGTCAAAGCAACAGAGATTGTGCGCTGAAAATTTCACGCCTTCACGGCCAAACACTCGTTCCGACGAACGATTCGCATTATTCAATGCTAACGACGAATGATCAACTCAGACTCTTAGATTGATCAAAAAGAGAAACTATCGTCGGACGGAGTCCTTGCACTAATTTGATGCGACAGCCTTGGAGTGCCAAGGGAAAGCCAAATTCTTTCAAGAGCCTCTCAAGGCTTAAAGCCTTGAGAGGCCTCGACCAAAAGATTTCACAACAAGACCCCAACAACCAAAGACCAAGAGAGGAGAAACTCTTCAAACCGTCCTTCGCAATAAGCATGGCTACAAATCAGAGCAAGTCACGAGCCTGCTGCAAAGTTAAAATCATTTTTCAAAGGTTTGATTTCCCAATCACCAGATCAATCATTCGCTTTAACATCCATCGATTCAAGCGAGCACCTGAGCAAACGAATCAACTCGCAACAAAGCGCTTGCAAGACATTAATCAAAAACAAGAATTTGCACGAACTGCTTTCACTTGGGAAGCAGCGCACAATGATTCAACACCGCCAAAATTACCAGGATCTTTCCCAGAAAACATCAAGAATCCAGTCCATTAATTACTCAGGGATCCTTGCCAAAAGCAGCTAATTCCCTCGCAAGACCTGGTAAGAGCTGGTTGTCATTGGCACGTTCAGCCCCCACGCTGAACACCACCAAAAGTTGTGTTGTGCCCTCAGGCTCACTCCACCAAGCGGCGTCATGCCTGGCCTGACTCATCCATCCCGCTTTACTCCAAAGCCTGCTGTTCTCTGGCAGGCCTTCCCCAAGAAAACCATCCACCTGATTTTCAGGATCAGCGCTCCTCTCAACCTGACTTAAAGAACGCGCCAGCGCTGAACGCAGGCGGTGGCAAGCGGGAGGTGAAAGCAGACCATCGGTCATCACCGCTTCTAACAGCCGAGAGACTGCAGCTGTTGTTAAGGCATTGCGGTTGCTGTTGTTCTCTCCATAAAACCTTTGCTCTCTGCCATAGGGTCCATCTCCCCAGGTTTTCTGGCAGCAGTTCACCCGTTCAAACTCAGCCCAACCAAAATCCGACAACCACTCGTTAACTAATTGACGCTGACGCTGCCAGTTCACCCAGGCTTCGCCTTGCAGGTCGGGGCCACTGGACGTGCCGGTAAGACAGTCCACCACCAATCCAGTGGCATCGTTGCTGGACAGAGCGATCATGTCGTTGACGGCACGTCGTAACTCCGCCGTTTCGAGGAGAAGGCCCTTTTGCAGCCAATCCTCAACCGCAACGGCGTAGACCAATTTCACAACGCTCGCTGGATAGAGCGGTTTCTGGTCAGCCCAGGCGGCACCCAATCCGCTTCCCATCGACAAATTGGATTGGTCGTAGCGCACCCAGTTCACGGCAATCTGCTCGTGCAATCCAGGGCGGCCTTGGTCAGCGAATCGATCAATCAAGCCGACGAGATACTCCTGCATCGCCGGCTCGGCACGGTAGAACGCCATAGCACTGGCATCAGTCAATGCCGACCCTAGGCACAGCGCTCACTCCCGAACAGCTGAAGAAGGGAAGCTGCTGGACACTCAATGCTGATGTTCAAGGCTATGCGCGCAGCCATGGCAGCGGGTTAGCGACTCAAGCCTGTGCTGGCAGGGGATTTCGAGTTCTCGCTGATCCACATCCGAGCGCACGCCGCGTCAGAACGGCATTGATTGAGGATGGATATCCCTGTTGGATGGCCATCGATGAGCTCAACAGTCAGGCCGTGGCGCGCAGCCATTGGAGCCCTCGCCTGCTCGATGCCGCAAGCATCCAAAGGCGACTTCCATTGGTGCTTCATTGGCTGAAGAACGCTGCCCAGATTCCCAACACCTATTTATGGGGGGGCACGATCGGCCCTGATCTCGACTGTTCAGGCCTCGTGCAAACGGCGTTTGCCAGCCAAAGCATCTGGTTACCTCGAGATGCTTACCAACAAGAACGGTTTTGCAGCCCCGTGGCGGTTCGCCCGGGGAATGATCAACTGCTGCGGCCTGGAGATTTGTTGTTTTTCGGCACGGCACAGCGCTGCACCCACGTGGCCATCCATCTCGAACAAGGGCGCTACATGCACAGTTCTGGCCAAGAGCACGGCCGCAACGGGATTGGCATCGACAGCATCCATCCATCTGACCAACACCCCGTTGCCTGCCATTACCGATCCGAACTTCGCGGAGCCGGCAGGGTGACCCGCTGCCACGACGGCACAACGCTTGCTTAAAGAGATTCAACGACGCCGGCTTAAGTTGCTCGCGTCGCCCCACCCCTGGATGTCTCTGAGCCCGGCAGAACCCGCCAACGAGGAGAGCAGTCTCGACGTCTCAGTCGTGGTGCCGCTCTACAACGAAGAAGAGAGCCTCCCCGAATTGGTGGAGCAACTTCTCGCATCACTACGGCCCTCAGGTGAGCGCTTCGAGCTGGTGCTTGTGAATGATGGATCGTCTGATCAAACGGCCGAAGTGCTCGAACAGGTCAGCCAAGAGGTGCCAGAGGTCGTTGGCGTGCTTCTTCGCAAAAACTACGGACAAACCGCTGCGATGGCAGCGGGTTTTGATGTGGCCCGTGGCCGGATCATCGTCAGCCTTGATGGTGATTTACAGAATGATCCAGCAGACATCCCCTTGCTCCTGGCGAAGCTGCGTGAGGGGTATGACCTCGTGAGCGGTTGGCGCCATCAACGACAGGACGCCGAACTGCAGCGAAAGCTGCCCTCGCGAATCGCCAACCGACTGATCGGCAGGGTCACAGGCGTGAAGCTCCATGACTACGGCTGTTCCCTAAAGGCCTATGACCGGGCTGTTCTCTCCGACATGCGCCTGTACGGAGAGCTTCACCGCTTCCTACCCGCACTGGCTTTCATCGAAGGCGCGCGAATCACTGAAGTCAAAGTGAATCACCGGGCAAGGCAGTACGGAAGCAGCAAATACGGAATTGATCGCACATTTCGCGTGCTCATGGACCTGCTCACCGTGTGGTTCATGAAACGGTTCCTAACGCGTCCGATGTACGTGTTCGGATTCGCGGGATTGATTGCGATCGCATTGAGCTTGATCTCCAGTAGTTACCTCTTGCTGATCAAGCTCCAAGGCGCCGATATTGGCAACCGGCCCTTACTCACGCTGGCCGTGGTTTTGGGGTTGGCTGGAATTCAATTGTTCTGCTTTGGACTGTTGGCAGAACTGCTCAGTCGCACCTATCACGAAAGCCAAGGAAGGCCGATTTATCGCATCCGCGCCACGTTGCGCGGGGGCCGTACAGATTGAGCTAAATAAGGGGAAGGGCCACTGCGGTGACGTTCAATCGCGGCGGCAGCAGCCTCAACCACTCGACTATCTGAATCATGCAGGCCTCTTCTCAAGAGTGGAAGAACCGACTGGTGACCCCACTGCCCCGCCAGCTTGATCGCCTGCAGGCGTAGATCTGGCCCGTCATCCATCGACCGCCGCAGGTAGTGCTGCATCGCAAGCCTTTCAGCAGAGGTGGAGGGAGCCTGCCACGCAAGAACGGGAGCACGCTCAGCGACCTCCTCAACCTCCGCTACCTGCACCAGCTCCACCTGGGCACGATTCAGGGCTACGACCTCCGAAACATCCGTACTGCGCAGAATTGGCTTATGGGGTTTTCGGCCCAGACCATAAAGAATGATGGCCAGAACAATGGTTGCAACACCAGCAAATAGCTGAGTCATCGGATCAGATGCTTAGGGACAACCCGATCAAGGGTTGGATTGAACTTTTATTTCGCCAGGAAACCCTTAGAGGGGAATGCCCAACGTGAAGACTCTAAAATCGAGGGAACAACCCTGGGCTTGATCATGACTGGAGATTTTGCAGCAGCCTGGCTGCCGGTGTTGTTTGTGCCGATGATCGGGATTGTTTTCCCTGCAGTTTTCATCATTCTTGTGGGAGGGGTGATTACCGCCGCCGACTGATCTCAAACCAGACACCAGCAATCCGACTCAGCCATCAAACTCCAATGACTGTCACTCCTGCAGCCGACCCTTGCGTCGGCAATCTAGCCACACCCGTGAATAGCGGATATTTTATGAAGTGGCTTATCAATAACCTTCCTTTTTACCGCCAAGGAATATCACCAAATTTCAGGGGAATTGAAACAGGCGCAGCCTTTGGATATCTCCTTTACGGCCCCTACACAATCTGTGGCCCACTGCGTAATTCTGATTACTCAGCAACCGCTGGTCTCTTAGCAGCTATCGGTGCTGTTCACCTCCTCACTTTCCTGTTTCTTCTCTATAACCAGCCCGGAAAGCAACCTCATATCCCCCCTGCAGACGTCACCGTAGACAATCCCCCAGCAGATCTTTTCACCCGCAACGGGTGGTCTGAATTCACCAGTGGCTTCTGGCTTGGTGGCTGTGGTGGTGCTGTCTTTGCCTGGTTGCTCTGCGACACTCTCCACGTTCAGCAGCTCGTGAAAATAGCTGCAGGTGTTTGGAGCGTGAGCTAAGCCTCAACGTTCCTCCCTGAAAACAGACCCGCAAAGTCCCTGTTGAGCGAAAAGTCGCTCAACAGGGACTTTTAACTGCCAAGATCAATCCGCTTTTGCAGCAGGTGCCGCCTTGCGGTCCATCTCCCAGCCGTTTCTGCGACGGCCTGTCCTCACCGTTGTCTGCAGCCTGCTCGTCCTGCTGGCAGGACTTGTTTCGCTCTCCGGCTTGGGCCTTGAAGACCTACCCCAGTTGGCCCCAACCCAGGTCAGCGTGACAGCACGCTTCCCTGCTGCATCCCCCGATGTGGTCGAGCAAAGCGTCACCACTGTGCTGGAGCAACAACTCAACGGTCTCAGCGATCTCGACAGCATTCAGTCCACAAGTAGTGAAGGGCAATCAAGGATCAGCCTTCGCTTCAAAAAAGGCAGCCCTCAACTGAATGCGATCAAGGTCCAAAACGAAGTGAATTTGGCATTGCGCCGTTTGCCGCAAGCCGTGACCCGCCAAGGGCTCAGCGTGAATCGCTCCTCTAGCGATTTACTGATGATCCTTGGCTTTAGCCATCCGCAAGATCTCTACGTTCCAATCTTTCTCCCAGGGTGGCTTGAACAATCGCTCAGAGAATCGCTCAGATCCGTTCCAGGCACTGGGGATATTCGTGTATTCGGGAGCAGCGAGTTGGCCTACCGCCTGTGGATGGATCCTCAAAAACTTGAGCAAGCCAATCTCACGATCACGGATGTGAGCACAGCACTGATCGAGCAAAACGTTTTGGCCGCCATCGGAGCGCTCGGGAGCGCACCGGCTCCATCAGGACAACTTCTCAGCCTCCCTGTCGAAGCCGACGGTCGCTTGCGCAGCCAGGACGAACTTGAAAACGTAGTGATCAAACGATTAGCCAATGGGGGCCTCATTCGACTCAGCGATGTCGGCCGCGTCAGCCTTGGACAGCGCAGTTATGGAAGGGCTGCGATCAATCTTCAAGGAGAACGCTCCGTTGCCGTAGGGATCTATCAAAGAGATGGAGCGAATGCCCTTGCTCTCAGTCGAAGCATTCGCAGAAATCTCGCGAAACTGGAATCAGGATTTCCGCCCGGAATCACGATGCAAACCATCGTGGATACGGCCGACACCATCCAAGCCAATCTCGATCGCACCATCACGACTCTCCGCGATGCAGTCCTGCTGGTTTTAGTTGTTTTGGTCCTCTTCCTGGGGCGCTGGCGATTAGCCATGGTGCCTGGGATCGCCGTACCTATTTCGTTAGTCGGCAGCTTGTTGGTCATCCGCCTCAGCGGTTCAAATATCAACAGTTTGATTCTGTTCGGGCTGATTCTTGCGACGGGCATTGTTGTAGACGATGCAATCGTGGTGAGCGAGGAAATTGCCGATCGGATTGAAAAGGGAGACCCACCTCTAAAGGCAGCCGAAACGGCGATGCAGGAATTGGCCGGAGCAATCGTGGCCACCTCTTTGGTTCTCGTAGCGGTTTTCGTTCCTGTTCTGTTGATTCCAGGGTCAATTGGTCGCCTCTACGAACCGATTGCCTTAACGATTACGGCTGCCATTGTGTTCTCCACGTTGAACGCCCTCACGTTCACGCCAATGGCATCAGCAAGGGTTCTCACTCCAGGGAATGGACGCCTGCCTGGACCGATCAGACGACTCAGCGATGGTCTCCGAAAGGCCATGCAAAGCACTGAACGGCACTACTCACGAACATTGCGCAAGCTATTAAACCGACCCAATTGGGTGGGCATCGTTTTAATCATCAGCTTGATGCTCACGGGAGTCGTCCTTCGCAACACTCCGACAGCCTTTATCCCCAACGAAGACCAGGGCCAAATCCGTGGTTATTTCACCTTGTCGGAAGGCGCCAGCCTGGAACGAAGCATGGCAATCATGGATTCCATTCGCGCTGTCGTTGAGCAAGAACCGCTGATCCGCTCAGGGAACTTCTATGCAGGAAGTTCGTTCGGGCAAAGCGGGGAAGACAAGGGTTCCTTTTACTTGAGATTAAAACCTCTCCAGGAGAGAGGCCGTGCAGATCAGAGCGATCAAGCCATCAAGCGACGACTGCAAAAAGCCCTGAATCGTTCTATTACGGATGCCAAAGTTGTGCTGATTACACCCCCTACCGTTCGAGGATTTAGCGGGGATTCAGCCTTAAACATCGAGCTTCTAGACCGCAGTGGTGGCCAACTGAACCTGGTCCAATTCGAACAGGTCGCGAAAGCTTTTATTGCGAGTGCCAGGGAAACGGGCAAATTTGAACGGGTCAGCACCCGTTTCGACGCCAGTGCCCCGAGATGGCGCCTCGTTTTAGACCGCGACCAAATGGCTTCACTGAATCTCCCCTACAGAGAAACGCTGAATTCGATTGGCATGGCCATCGGCGGGCGCTATCTCGATGACACCTATGCCGACGGAGAAATACGCAGCATCTGGATTCAAATGGAAGGCAGCGACCGCAATCGTCCAGAGGACATCAAATCTCTCATGCTCCGGAACCGGGATGGGCAACTCGTCAGCGCTGAAAGCGTGGCGCGACTTGAACAAGTTGAGGGCACAGGGTCGATTGACCACTTCGCCCTGAACCGATCCATCCGTGTCAGCGCCTTACCAGGGAAAGGAACCAGTAGTGGGCAAGCCATCAACATTCTCGAGGCAGCAGGCGAACAAATTGGAGGGAGCAACATCGGGCTTGCTTTTACAGGCCTTGCGGAGGAAGAGAGGGTTGCCGAAGGCGTCACCTGGGCCTTCTTTGGTTTGAGCGTAGTGGTGGTCTACCTCTTACTCGCTGGTCTCTATGAGAGCTTTCTAGATCCCCTAGTGATTTTGCTGACAGTGCCTCTGGCACTGCTCGGTGCACTGATCGGACTCAAATTACGTGGGCTCCCGCTAGATGTTTACGGTCAGATGGGTCTTCTCGTGCTCGTGAGTTTGGCCGCAAAGAACGGCATTCTGATTGTGGAGTTTGCCAATCAAAGGCTCCGAGCTGGCCTGCCCCTTCGTGAGTCGATCACGGACGCAGCGGAAGAGCGGATGCGTCCAATTGTTCTGACAGCGATTACATCCTTGGCTGGATTTCTGCCCTTGCTGCTGGCCAGCGGAACGGGTTCAGCCAGTCGAATCAGCATTGGCACGGTGGTGTTTAGCGGCTTGCTGATCTCCACGTTGCTTTCGCTGTTTGTTGTTCCAGCCGTTTATTTGAGCCTCAAAGGCTGGAGGGAGAGGACTCAAATTCAGCGCTCACCAGGCAATTGAAAAACCGGTTGGAGCAAAAAAGAGATAGGTTCACCCATCAAGCCGATCGCGGCACCCCACGTGGAAGCTGCATGACAACGACCACTCAGACGATTAGCCAACACATGGCGCCTAGCACTTACCCCAAACGGATCGACTTCAAACTCGCTCCTTTTATGGCCAGCGATGACCGCATAGCGAGCTGGCAGATCCTGAACACCGTGGTTCCGATCATCGTGGTGGCGATCGCGATGTCTGCGGTCACAACATCGTTCAACACCACAGCCATCGTGTTGACACCCTTGCTCCTCGTGTTGATGGTTCTGCTGCTCAGTCGCAGCTTCTCCCTGATGCATGACTGCGGACATCAAAGCCTGTTCAGCTCCAAGCGCTCGAATCGAATTGCGGCCTTCGGCTTGAGCTTGATTCACGGCATGCCGCAACATCCCTGGTCACGTGGACACGCTTTCCATCACAAACACAATGGAAATTGGGATCGCTATCGCGGACCATCCGCTCTGATCACACGCGAGCAATACGAAGCGCGATCTCCACGTTCCCAGTGGCTTTATCGCGTCTTACGCCATCCATTGCTGCTATTTCCAGGTGGATTCTTTTATCTCATCATTAAGCCAAGGCTAGCCTTACTTTTGAGCTTCTTTGAATTCATTGGCCATTCCATCAAAAGCACCATAAAAATGGTGCGCACAAGCTCCTGGACATCTCCAAAACAAGTTTGTTTGAATTACAAATCTAGTTTCTTTTATACCAGCGGAGAATGTGTCGACATGATTGCCAATACAGCGATCGTTGGACTGTTGTGGTGGTGGATCGGAAGCTCCATAGGCTACGCACATTTCTGGATTCTTTATGGATTGGTGATGAGCTGCAGTGCCGCGGTAATGATTGCGGTCTTTTTCATCCAACACAATTTCCCAGATTCTTATACAAGCGATGAAGATAATTGGAGTTATTTTCGTGGAGCCATCTCTGGATCGTCATTCCTTCAAATGCCTGCAGTTTTGAATTGGTTTACTGCCGATATCGCTTATCACCATATTCACCACCTCTCAGAGCGCATTCCAAATTATCGATTGAAAGAATGCCATGAGGCCAATATTCATCTTGTCGATAATGTCCACAAACTTTATCTGTATCAGGTTAGCGATTGCTTCTCTCTCATCCTTTGGGACCGGGAACGCTTCGAGTTGGTTTCACCATTCGCATAAACAAAGCGAGACTCCATGCTGTGCCGATGTGTATCCGGCTCAACGCTGGATTTCTGGCATGACAAAACCCATACAATCCGAGTCCTCTTGATCGATAAGGTATGCGTCTCGTTGAGGTCGGCACCTTGGCAACTCCCGCTTTGCATCAGTCATCATCTGAGCAAGCCCATTTTTTTGATTACCGCTCCGCTGCGAACCCTCAACAGAGTGGCCTGATCAATCCAGTTCCCTATCGGTCATTTTCGCCAGATTTTTTCGATCAATCCGGTTGCGATGTCCTTCCTCTTGATCTGAGTGAAAAGCTTGGCTGCTCTGGCCCAGCCACCGGTCCATCTCTTTGCGCGAATTTTATTCGCCTCGACCGTGGTGAACAATGCACCAGTGCAGTTGCAACAAGTCAGCTGTTTTTCATCACGAATGGAGAAGGGGAAACGCAAGCCTGCGGACGCACCTTCCAATGGTCAAAGGGAGACATGTTGGTGCTGCCTGCGGGTGGCGACGCGATTCACTCCAGCATCGAAAAAGCAGGACTTTATTGGGTGCATGACGCACCGCTCCTTCGCTATCTCGGCGTCGAGCCTGCACAAGCTCGCTTTGAGCCGAGCTTCTACAGCCATCGGGACAGCAAACGACATCTGGATGCGATTGCAAACAGCCCCAACGGTGCTCGTGCCAACCGTGTCAGCGTTTTGCTGGGCAACAGCAATTTTCCACAAACGCGAACGATCACCCATACGCTCTGGGCCATGCTTGGAATCTTGCCTGCTGGCCAGATCCAACGACCCCACCGCCACCAATCGATCGCACTTGATTTCGCGGTTGAATGCCAACCCGGCTGTTACACGATGATCGGCACAAAGCTGGATGCGAACGGGATGATTATCAATGGGCATCGTGAAGATTGGGCCCCGGGAGCGGCCTTCGTGACACCCCCCGGGTACTGGCATTCTCACCACAACGAATCCGGAGCTGATGCTTACGTGCTGCCGATTCAAGATGCAGGCCTGCACACCTATCTACGCACGCTGGACATCGCCTTCAGCGGCGGGAATTAAACGAAGGCGTCCCTTAACAGCAGCGGACATCAGCAACACAGAAGAGATACGAGATACCGCTCAATCATCCATCCCCATAAAAAACCCGCCCGGAAAACCGGACGGGTGAATCTCTGAGAAACGCTTCGTTAATCAGGCAGAGGTTGGGACTAAGTCATCCGAACTTGCCAGAGGTGGAGGCGATCAGGAAGGCTGCGTACGTGAGCACATAACCAACCGAGAAGTGAGCCAGACCAACCACACGTGCCTGAACGATGGAGAGAGCCACAGGCTTGTCACGCCAGCCCATCATGTTGGCGATAGGACTGCGTTCGTGAGCCCAAACGATGGTCTCAATGAGCTCCTGCCAATAACCACGCCAGGAGATCAGGAACATGAAACCGGTAGCCCAAACCAGGTGACCAAACAGGAACATCCAAGACCAGACGGCCAGGTTGTTGCTGCCAAATGGGTTGTATCCATTGATCAGCTGTGAGCTGTTCAGCCAGAGGTAGTCGCGGAACCAGCCCATCAGGTAGGTGCTGGATTCGTTGAACTGAGCCACGTTGCCTTGCCAAATCGCAAGGTGCTTCCAATGCCAGTAGAAGGTGACCCAACCCACTGTGTTCAAAGCCCAGAAGACAGCGAGATAGAACGCGTCCCAGGCAGAGATGTCACAGGTGCCGCCACGGCCAGGACCGTCGCAGGGGAAGGAGTAGCCAAAGTCCTTCTTGTCAGGCATCAACTTGGAGCCACGGGCATCCAGAGCACCCTTCACAAGGATCAGGGTGGTGGTGTGGAGTCCTAGAGCAATGGCATGGTGAACAAGGAAGTCACCAGGACCAATGGGTAGGAACAAGTCATTGCTGCCACGAACACCGTTGATGGCATCCATCCAATAGTGCTCTCCAGGGATGTTCTGAGAAGCAAGGGTTGCAGTACTGGAGGCGTTGGCGAGGAACACATCAAAGCCATAGATCATCTTGCCTGAAGCGGCTTGGACGAACTGGGCAAAGACGGGCTCGACAAGGATCTGCTTCTCAGGGGTTCCGAAGGCCACAACTACGTCGTTATGGACGTAGAGGCCAAGGGTATGGAAACCAAGGAAAAGAGAGACCCAGCTCAAGTGACTGATGATGGCTTCTTTGTGCTCGAGCATCCGACCCAGGACGTTGTCCTTATTGGCTTCTGGGTCGTAGTCGCGAATAAAGAAGATCGCACCGTGAGCAAAGGCACCGCACATCAGGGCGATGGCGATGTACTGGTGATGGGTGTAGAGCGCAGCCTGGGTCGTGTAGTCCTTCGCGATGAAGGCATACGACGGCATCGCATACATGTGCTGTGCCACCAGGCTGGTGATCACGCCTAAAGAGGCGAGAGCAAGACCAAGCTGGAAGTGCAGGCTGTTGTTGATGGTGTCGTAAAGACCTTTGTGGCCAGCACCCAGGTCGCCGGGGGTTCCGGTTGGTGGGTTGTGAGCTTCAAGAATCTCGCGGATCGAATGACCGATACCGAAATTGGTGCGGTACATGTGACCGGCGATCACAAAAATGCAACCGATGGCCAGATGATGATGCGCGATGTCAGTGAGCCAGAGGGCTTCGGTCTGAGGGTGGAAGCCACCGAGGAAGGTCAGGATCGCTGTACCCGATCCTTCAGCGGTACCAAAAATCTGACCTGTGGTGTCAGGGTTTTGGGCATAAACGCCCCAGTTACCAGTGAAGAAGGGCTGAAGGCCTGCCGGGTGAGGCAAAACATTCAGGAAGTTGTCCCAACCAACGTGCTGACCACGGGACTCAGGAATAGCCACGTGAACCAGGTGTCCGGCCCAAGCGATTGAGCTGAATCCAAACAGAACAGCCAGATGGTGGTTCAGGCGGGATTCGGCGTTTTTAAACCAAGCCAGAGAAGGACGGAACTTGGGCTGCAAGTGCAGCCAACCAGCGAACAGTGCCCAAGCCGACAGGATCATCATGAAGATGGAGCCCTGATACAGCTCGGCATTCGTGGTCATGCCGATGGTGTAAAACCAGTGATAAAGGCCTGAATAGGCAATATTCACTGGGGAGGATGCACCCGCTTGAGTGAAGGCATCAATAGCGCCTTGACCAAAATGGGGATCCCAAATTGCGTGAGCGATTGGGCGGACGTGCAATGGGTCGGAGACCCACTGCTCGAAGTTGCCCTGCCAGGCGATATGGAACAGGTTTCCCGAAACCCAAAGGCCGATGATCGCGAGATGCCCGAAATGGGTGGAGAAGAGCTTTTGGTAAAGCTTCTCCTCCGTCATTCCGTCATGGCTCTCGAAGTCGTGAGCCGTGGCGATCCCGTACCAGATGCGGCGGGTTGTCGGGTCCTGTGCCAGACCCTGGCTAAACGAAGGAAATTTCGTTGCCATTAGAGGGAAAGGTCAGTGAGGTCAGCCGACCACAAGGATGTGGGCGTGGAAGAAGGCCCATGTGGTCGCGATGCCGCCCAAGAGGTAATGAGCGACACCCACGGCACGGCCCTGGGTGATTGAAAGTGCACGAGGCTGGATAGCAGGTGCCACCTTCAGCTTGTTGTGAGCCCAAACGATGGACTCAATCAGCTCTTGCCAGTAGCCGCGGCCACTAAACAAGAACATCAAACTGAAGGCCCAGACAAAGTGAGCACCAAGGAACATCAGGCCATAGGCACTGGTGTTTGAGCCATAGCTGTTGATCACCTGCGCGGCCTGAGCCCACAGGAAGTCACGCAGCCAGCCGTTGATGGTGATTGCACTGTTGGCAAAATTGCCATTGGTGATGTGCTGAACACTTCCATCAGCATTGACGGTTCCCCAAACGTCGCTCTGCATCTTCCAGCTGAAGTGGAAGATCACGACTGAGAGGGAGTTGTACATCCAGAACAGACCAAGGAATACGTGGTCCCAAGCAGACACCTGACAGGTGCCACCACGGCCTGGGCCGTCGCATGGGAAGCGGAAGCCCAAGTTTGCTTTGTCTGGAACGAGGCGGGAGCTGCGGGCATAAAGCACGCCCTTCAGAAGAATCAGCACAGTCACGTGAATCGTGAATGCGTGAATGTGGTGCACCATGAAATCAGCGGTGCCCAGAGGGATCGGGGCAGCAGCAACCTTGCCACCGATGGCGACAACGGAACCGTTGAAGACTTCGCTCACACCGGCAAGAGCGTTAGGAGCGGTGCTACCTGCAGCTCCTGCATGGATGTTCTGAATCCACTGCGCAAAAACCGGCTGAATCGAAATCGCCGAGTCGCTGAACATGTCTTGAGGACGACCCAGAGCACGCATCGTGTCGTTGTGCACATAGAGGCCGAAGCTGTGAGCACCGAGCCAGATGCACACCCAGTTCAGGTGGCTGATGATCGCATCACGTGCCTTGAGAACACGGTCAAGCACGTTGTCGACGTGCTGAGCGGGGTCGTAGTCGCGAATCATGGCGATGGCAGCGTGGGCTGCACCACCAACGATCAAGAAGCCACCAATCCACATGTGATGGGTGAACAAACCGATCTGAGTCGGGTAATCGACACCTATATACGGATACGGAGGCATCGCGTACATGTGCTGGGCAACGACGATACAAACTGAACCGCCCATTGCAAGGTTGACGGCCAGTTGGGCATGCCAGGAGTTCGTCATGAACTCGTAGATGCCTTTATGGCCATTACTTGCAGGGAAGAGCAGAGGATCACCCTGATGGGCTTCGTGGATCTCCTTAATAGAGTGACCGATGCCGTAATTGTTGCGGTACATATGACCAGCAACAATGAACATCACTGCAATCGCCAGATGGTGATGAGCGATGTCAGTCATCCACAGGCTTCCCGTTACTGGGTTGAGACCACCTTTAAAAGTCAGGAAATCGCTGTATGCGGCCCAATCTCCAGAGAAGAAGGCACCAATACCGGCGCCAAATCCTGGATAGAGCTGAGCGAGTAAATCCTGATT
Source organism: Synechococcus sp. Cu2B8-bc1011 (assembly GCF_047302735.1). Taxonomy (NCBI): domain Bacteria; kingdom Bacillati; phylum Cyanobacteriota; class Cyanophyceae; order Synechococcales; family Synechococcaceae; genus Synechococcus; species Synechococcus sp. Cu2B8-bc1011. The sequence goes on along the minus strand of NZ_CP138915.1, from coordinate 943,190 downwards.
AAAGAATTCATGAGGCAGTGGAATATCCGCCACAGAAGCGATGGTCTTTCCATTAAGTACCAGCGGCTGGCCGGCATCAATAGCATCCATCAACTTGGTGGTGGGAGCCGAGACATGGATCAGGTGACCAGCCCATGACAGGGAACCCAGGCCGAATAGACCAGCCAGGTGGTGGTTCAACATGGCCTCGGCATCTTGGAACCACTCCAGCTTTGGAGCTGCCTTGTGGTAGTGGAAGACGCCTGCATTGAGCATGAGGCCGGCCATCACCAGAGCGCCGATTGCAAGAGACATCAACTGGGTTTCAGTTGTGATGCCCCAGGCACGCCACATGTGGAAGAGGCCTGAGGTGATCTGGATGCCTTGATGTCCGGCACCCATGTCACCGTTGAGAATTTCCTGACCGAACACCGGCCACACCACCTGAGCACTTGGCTTCACGTGGGTGGGATCGGCGAGCCAGCCGGAATAGTTGGAGAAGCGGGCTCCGTGGAAGAAGGCGCCGCTCAGCCAGATGAAGATCACGGCCAAGTGGCCGAAGTGAGCACTAAAAATCTTCCGAGAGACCTCTTGAAGGTCACTCGTGTGGCTATCGAAATCGTGAGCGTTGGCGTGGAGGTTCCAAACCCAGGTTGTGGTCTTGGGGCCTTTCGCAAGAGCTCTGTCGAAATGCCCGGGCTTACCGAACAGTTCAAAGGTCGCAGGGTTGTCGACCTTGACAAATTTGCTCTTGCGAGTGCTCCCACGCTCTGGTGGGCTTTTGGTCATCGAGTCGTTCCTCGAGGGACGGGATCGAGGTGGAGGGCCACCCCTCCGGCGAACGGGACAGTTCACCGGGGCCCCGGCCATAGCCATAAAGGCCGTAGCCGGGCGCCAGTTCAAGCCAGGAAAAACCTGACCATCACTGGAGCATTGGGCCCCAAAGAGGGGACCGCTGTTTGGAGCATAGAGTCGCGAGAGGGCCTAGGGCCTCATCGAGTTACAAAGGTTCAATCCGGCGGCGGACCAGTCTGCAACTGGTATCTGGTTTGCAGCTGGTGTCAGCGAGAGCCTGCCAATCAAGACAAAAAACTATCAACAACCCGCTTATTTTGTTTCTCTAATTAATACTCAGCCGGAGCTCTGGACCTAAGAAGAGGTGACATTCAGAATAGTGGAATCCCCTACCCGCTCTATGGATAAATCGGGCCGGCGACACGCAAACATCCGATGGTTCGCAGCTCTCATCGGACTGATCCTCCTCTTTGGCATGGGACAACCCGTGCTGGCGATTCCGTCGCTGCCTTGGGCCAATCAGCCCAACTCCAGGTCCGTTCCTAATCAAGGCAAAAATCTTCCTACCCAAAACCCATCAGGCCGTCTTCGAGAAGTGGAGCCACCTGGTGCGGTTCAACAGCTTCATCAAGCCTTAGCCAAGCATCATCCCCAGCTGTCGCTCATCAGTCCCTTGGATGGGAGCCAGCTCAAGGGCGGCCCACTCAATCTGGAATTAAAAATCGAGGATTGGCCCCTCGCTAACGACCGCGAACTCGGGCTCGGAGCCCACGTCGCGATTCAAATTGATGACCAAGCACCAGTCCGTCTAAGCGAGCGAAACGGAAACCGAGTCTCGCTTGAACTCCCCCCCTTGAGTCCTGGGAGCCACAGGTTCACGGCCTATGCGGCCTATCCCTGGGGAGAAGCCGTCAAAACCCCTGGAGCCAGCTTGCATTGGTCTTTAGATCAGCTGCGGCCCCTGATCGGCACGCAGCCAAAACGCGATGCCCCTTGGCTGGCGGTGGTAAGTCCGGCTGAGCTTGGGGGTGACACTCCTTTGCTGGTCGATTGGCTCGTATGGAATGCTCCCCTTCAAAACCTCAGAGCAGGAGATGCTCGCTGGCGCCTACGCATCACCGTTAACGAGGACAGCTTTGTGGTGGACCAGCAGGATGCCCTCTGGCTCCAGGGAATCGACAACCACAAAGGAATCAACACCGTTCAGATGGAGTTGCTGAATGGAATCGGTGAATCGCTCGAACCAGTGTTCAACAACCAATTAAGAGAGGTCCCTGAGCGGCAGAGCCCAAAACCGATCTGGCTGCAATCCAGCCTTAAAGACACGGAACTCGCCCGTTTGCTGGGTGAAACCAAGCCTGAAGACCCGAGCACAACTCAAGAGTTAGGGCCTAAAGAAGACATCCTTGAAGCGCAAGACGCCGAGAAGGCAGCTTCAAAGACGCAGGCCTTCAAGCAAGAGCCCTTAAAAGACAAGGATGAAAAGGCTCTGGACAGGGCAGCTGTGGAAGAAGACCTCGCTGAGCCCGAGGCTTTGAAGCCAAACACAACGAGACAGACGTCATTGCCAGAAGAAGGATTGCCAGAAAAGGGAGTGGACACAACAGAGGGAAGCATTTCAAAAGCAGGGACTCCTGCAGAACCGTCCCCTGAATCCAGCGAGCCGGTCGCCCCTGAAACCCCATCCCCATCAAGGCCGCCGATCATCAGCAAGGAACCGGAACGAATCTCTCCAACCAGCACCCTGGGAGGATCAGCCCGTGAGCTATTGAACCCCGATGGCACCCTGCGTTGACCTCCGAAACTTCTGCCCTGAACCACTCCTCTCCTCCACCTGCTGCCCGGCGATTGGCCCTAGGGCTGTCCTCAAATGCCTGGCCTTTGCTGCAAAGACTTCAGCAATCTGGCCTGACTGATCAACTGGCGCTCACGCCCGGAGCTGCCGCCGCCATTGCGGACCGAGACGGAACGTGTTTGGTGAACTCAGCTTCTCTATTGATCCAACAGCACTGGCAAGAGGGGGGAGTCCTGATGGTGATCGGAGCTACGGGTGCCGTCACCCGTTTAATTGCTCCACTCTTGACCGAGAAAGGAAGTGACCCTGCAGTCCTGGTGCTCGATGCAGAAGGGCAAAGAGTGATCCCATTGCTCGGAGGTCACCAAGCTGGTGCCGAACAATGGAGCCGGGAGGTCGCCGCCGCGCTTGGAGGAGAAGCGGTTCTGAGCGGAGACAGTGCTGTTTCGGGCCGGCTTGCAACCGATACGTTCGGACATGCTTGGGGATGGAAACGCGGTGGAGCAAGCGCCAACTGGACCCAACTGATGAAGGCCCAGGCGCGGGGAGAGGCGACCCGTCTCATCCAAACGATGGGGAGCAAGCTGTGGCAAAGCAGTTCGGCGGCTCGAGCCAGCAAGCTTCTAGGCCTGGATGCCGAGGCAGACCGTGCAATCCCAACTCTGGAGATCAGCACATCCATTGCCAATGAAGGGGCCTGCACATGGCATCCAGCACTGCTTTGGCTGGGCATTGGCTGCGAACGCGACACAAGCTTGAACCTTGTCCAGCGCGCAGTGCATAGCGCCCTCGCGGAGGCGGGCTTAGCCGAGGCCGCGGTTGCAGGGATCAGCAGCATTGACCGCAAAGGCGATGAACGGGCACTCCAAGAGCTTGCACAGCTTCATCATTGGCCCTTCAGGTTGCATACGGCAACAGCCCTGACCGCTGTGCCAGTGCCAACCCCATCCGAGGTGGTTGCTGCAGAAATGGGAACCGGATCGGTTGCAGAAGCCGCTGCATTACTGAGTGCCGGAGACAACGGACAACTCAAGCTGCACAAGCGGATCACCCACGCAAACGACGATGAACGCGGCGCCGTCACCGTGGCGATTGCCGAGAGCATCGAGGCCTATTCGCCTCAACAGGGAGAACTCCATCTCATCGGCAGTGGTCCAGGTGATCTAGCCCTCCTCACTCCTGAAGCCCGCAGTGCCCTAGAGCGCTGTCCTGCCTGGGTGGGATACGGGCTCTACCTCGACTTACTGGAACCGCTGCGCCGTCCGGATCAAATCCGGCTGGATGGGCAACTCACCATGGAAAGGGACCGCTGCCAGCAAGCTCTGAGTCTTGCTCGACAAGGTGTTCGCGTGGCGTTGGTGTCCTCTGGAGACAGCGGGATTTATGGAATGGCAGGACTCGCACTTGAGCTCTGGTTGGACCTACCAGAAGACGACCGACCTCGCTTTGCCGTGCATCCTGGAATCTCTGCTCTGCAGCTTGCAGCAGCAAAAGCCGGTGCACCACTCATGCATGACTTCTGCACCGTGAGTTTGAGCGATCGACTCACCCCATGGGAGGTGATTGAACGACGACTCAAAGGAGCTGCCAAGGGTGATTTCGTCGTTGCGCTCTACAACCCCCGATCTAAAGGACGTGATTGGCAGCTGCAACATGCCAAGACCATCCTTCTAGCGGAACGCCCTGCCTCCACACCTGTGGTGATAGCAAGGCAATTAGGTCGACAAGAGGAACACGTGTCGTTCTGCCGGCTCGACAGCTTGCCGGTAGAAAGCATTGACATGCTGACCGTACTGGTCATCGGCAACAGCAGCAGCAGACTGGAAGGGGGCCGAATGGTGACTCCGCGCGGCTATCCAGGCGCAGAACTCAGTTGAGCGAAACTCATAGAGTCGGGATGACAGGATTCGAACCTGCGGCCCCTTCGTCCCGAACGAAGTGCGCTACCAAGCTGCGCTACATCCCGTTGAGGCGACTTTAAGAGATGACGTCCATTCAGAAACCTGACTGGTTGCGCGTCAAAGCCCCCCAGCGCGAGCGCATTGGTGAGGTGGCCGACCTGCTGCTGGACCTCAAGCTGAACACCGTTTGCCAGGAGGCAAGCTGCCCGAACATCGGCGAATGCTTTGCCGGGGGGACCGCGACGTTCCTGATCATGGGGCCCGGATGCACCCGCGCCTGTCCCTACTGCGACATCGACTTCGACAAGAGCGTCCGCACCCTCGATCCAACCGAACCCCAACGGCTCGGGGAGGCGGTATCCCGGCTTGGGCTCAAACACGTTGTGATTACATCAGTGAACCGCGACGACCTCGATGACGGAGGTGCGTCTCAGTTCGTGGCCTGCATCGAGCAGGTGAAGCAACACTCGCCGCTCACCACGATTGAGCTTCTCATTCCCGATTTCTGCGGCAATTGGGATGCGCTAGCCACGGTGATGGAGGCATCACCCCATGTGCTTAATCACAACATTGAAACGGTGCCGCGGCTTTATCGCCAAGCACGTCCGCAGGGGGTTTACGAGCGCTCCCTTGAACTTCTCAAACGGGTTCGCGATGGCTGGCCACGGTCTTACAGCAAGTCGGGATTGATGGTGGGCCTCGGCGAAAGCGACTCGGAAGTGATCGAGGTGCTTAGCGATCTCAGAGCACACCGAGTTGACATCGTCACCATTGGCCAATATCTATCGCCAGGCCCCAAACACCTGCGCGTGGACCGGTTCGTCACTCCGGAGCAGTTCGAGGGCTACCGCCTCAAGGGCGAACGAGAACTTGGATTTCTCCAGGTGGTCAGCACTCCGCTCACGCGCAGCAGTTACCACGCAGGGGATGTGCAGAAACTCATGACCATTCATCCTCGCTGAACACACTTCAGCTCAACACCTAGAGGAGCAGTCACCAGGCCTGAACTAAGCCTGAAGACTTCCCTCCACCGGCTTCCATTCATGCAGCGTCCAGTCCACCAGGTTCCTAGCAATCATTGGATCTGCAGCGATGAACGCTTTTGCTGCCTCGTAGCTTTCGGCGCTGAAGACCAAGACACCTCCTCCACCGGGCTTGTGTTGATCATCCACAAGAAAACCACTAGCCATGGCAAACCCTGCGCGACGCTGAGCTTGAACCCAACGGCGATGGTCATCGCAATGCACGCGACGCTGGTCCGCTGACAACGATGTCATCGCTGCAGTAAACGTTTCTTGCTTGATAAACCAGGGCATACGGATTGCAAAGGGATCAGGCGGCAACCACCTCACGCGCCTCAAGCCCCATCGCCGCACGCTCACTTGGGGGCACCAACAACTTGAACGACGACTTGGCGTTGGCCCAATCCGAAAGCAACGCCTTGGCCTTCTCGCTGGATGTGGTGCTCACATGAGCCTCAAGGAGTGATTTCAGCAAGGACTCTTGTTCTTGGGTGGTGATGCTGACCACCTCAACGATTTCAGGATTCACGCGGGCCTGGACACCGCCCGCTTCATCCAACAGGAACGCCACACCCCCGGTCATACCGGCACCCACATTGCGACCGGTGCCTCCTAGCACCACAATCACGCCTCCGGTCATGTACTCGCAGCAGTGGTCACCTGCGCCTTCCACCACCGCATTCGCACCGCTGTTGCGAACGCCAAAGCGTTCTCCCGCCCGGCCATGGGCAAAAAGTTCACCACCGATGGCTCCATAAAGACAGGTGTTGCCAAGAATCACCTGATCGCCAGGATTGGCGACACCATCACCAGGAACAAGACTGATCCGACCACTGTTCATGCCCTTCCCGACGTAGTCGTTGGCTTCACCCTCCAAGCGCATGGTCATACCTTGCACGAGGAATGCCGCAAAGCTTTGGCCAGCAGCTCCGCGAAAGTTCAGATTCAACTGGCCCTTAAAGCCACGATTTCCATGGCGTTGGGCGATGTCTCCCGATAACCGAGCTCCGACGCTGCGATCGGTGTTGATGATCTCGATCTCGCGGCTGAGAGAGCCATGGTTCTCGACAGCATCCATGAAGTCGGCATCCGCCAGAAGATGGTCTTCAAGAATCGGACCATTTCCATGCGCGTTAGGGCTGTGGTTGAGCCAGGAGCGGTCGTTGGCGTCTCCCACTGGAGCCAACAAGCTGGAGAGATCCACGCATTTGGTCTTCTCAAGTTCAACGGAACGAGGCTGGAGAAGATCGCTGCGACCTATCAGATCTTCAAGACGAGCCACTCCCAAAACACTCATCAATTGACGCACCTCTTCCGCCACGTACCAGAAGAAATTCACCACGTGTTCGGGCACACCGGTGAAGCGTTTGCGAAGAGCTTCTTTCTGAGTGGCCACGCCTACGGGACAGTTATTCGTATGACAAACGCGAGCCATAATGCAGCCCTCAGCAATCATGGCCACAGATCCAAAGCCATACTCCTCTGCTCCGAGCAGGGCAGCGACAACAACATCCCAGCCCGTTTTGAGTCCACCGTCGGCTCGGAGTAAGACGCGATCACGCAATCCGTTCTCCAACAAAGACCGATGCACTTCGGTTAGGCCCAGCTCCCAGGGACTGCCAGCGTGCTTGATCGAGCTCAGCGGCGATGCACCCGTGCCGCCATCGTGACCAGAAATCTGGATCACATCGGCATTGGCTTTCGCGACACCTGCCGCAATCGTGCCGATCCCAATCTCAGCCACCAACTTCACACTGACAGGAGCTTTGGGATGCACCTGGTGTAAATCATGGATGAGCTGAGCAAGATCCTCGATGGAATAGATGTCGTGGTGGGGCGGAGGAGAAATCAGCGCCACTCCGGCCTTGCTATTGCGCAGCCCAGCGATGTACTCATCCACCTTTGGCCCAGGCAGTTGGCCGCCTTCACCAGGCTTAGCCCCCTGAGCCACCTTGATTTCAAGTTGCTTGCCGCTGCGTAAGTATTCCGCAGTCACACCAAACCGGCCGGAAGCAATCTGCTTGATCGCTGAGCAGGCTGTGTCACCATTTCTGAGCCCACCAATGCTGGGGAAAGACGATGATCGACCGTCTCCATCCACATCATTGAGAACCTGAAAACGAATCGGGTCCTCACCACCCTCACCGCTATTGCTCTTTCCGCCAATACGGTTCATGGCAACGGCCAACACCTCATGGGCTTCTCTTGAGAGAGCTCCCAGACTCATTCCTCCAGTACAAAAACGGCTACAGAGGCTTTCTGCACTCTCCACTTGATCCAGCGGCAAAGGCGTAGCCGCCAGCTTGAACTCAAGCAAATCGCGAAGAGCTGTGACCGGCCTGTTTTCCAACAGGGTTTTGTAGGTGGCGAAATGGTCGTATCCAGGGCCAGCTTTCACTGCACTGTGAAGAGCCTTCGACATCTCAGGGCTATTGAGGTGGTACTCACCGCCCGTGCGGTATTGCACAAAACCCATGAACTCAAGCTTGCTCCGATTCAGCTCAGGGAAAGCCTTGGCGTGTAATGAGAGCGTTTCATTCGCAAGCTCTGGAAGCGTCATCCCAGCAACTCGACTGGTCGTGCCGGCAAAAGCCTTTTGAATCACATCGGCCCCAAGACCGATGGCCTCAAAAATTTGAGCACCGTGATAGCTCGCCAGGAGCGAGATACCTATTTTGGAGAGAATCTTTCGAAGACCGTTCTCAAGCGACAAGCGCACATTCGCCTGGGCCTTGTCGGGATCCAAAGCTTGCAACTTGCCTTGTTCGATCCGCTTCTGCGTTTTGGGGTGAGCGAGCCAATGGCGTGTGGTCTCCCAGGTGAGCCATGGACAAACTGCGCTAGCGCCATAACCGATCAGGCAAGCCATGTGATGGGTACTCCAACACTGAGCGGTCTCCGAAACCAGCGAACAGTGAAGTCTCAATTTCTGACGCAAAAGGTGGTGGTGCACCGCTCCCACCGCCAACAGAGCCGGCATCGCCACAGTGGTGGCCATCAGCTCCGCAGGCTGTTCCTCAGCATTCACACGGTCTGACAGCACCAAAACCTCAGCGCCGTTTCGGACCTCCTCCTCCGCCTTCAAGCACAGTGCATCGACTGCTGACTGCAGTCCACTAGCGCAGGCCTCGACTGCAACCTGGGTGGAGAGGGATCGCACCACTAGCCCTTGGTCAGATAGAGCGATCAGCTCCGCCTCATTCAGCACTGGCGTGTCGAGGTGAATCAACGCCGCGGCCTCTGCCTGAGGCTTCACAGCTGGCCGCCTCCGCCCCAAGTGCATCTCCAAACTCATCACCAATTTCTCTCGCAGAGGATCAATCGGTGGATTGGTGACTTGAGCGAAGCGCTGCTTGAAATAGTCATACAGAAGATGGGGCTTGTCAGAGAGCACCGCCAATGGGATGTCATCTCCCATGCAGTAAGTGGGCTCCTTGCCAAGACCTGCCATGTCCTCAATCACAAGATCAAGGTCTTCTGCGGTGAAGCCCATCGCTGTCTGCAAGCGCAGCAAATCAAGCTCACTGATTTGACAATCCTGCCTCCAAGGTTGTGCCGAAACGGAGCGGCGATGCTGCGTCAACCAATCGCCATAGGGAAAACGTTGAGCCGCGTCTTCCTTCACCGCCCAATTGGTCAAGAGCTCTCCGCGCTCAAGATCAACGGCCACCATCTGACCTGGACCCAAGCGCCCTTTTTCAACAACAGTCTTTCCGCTGAGATCCACCACACCGGTTTCAGATCCCATGATCACGAACCCATCAGCCGTTGTGCACCAACGCGCAGGCCTTAGCCCGTTGCGATCCAAGGTCGCACCCACACGCTTCCCATCGGCAAACACCAACAACGCTGGGCCATCCCATGGCTCCTGAATCCCGGCATTGAATTCGTACATCGCCGTGACGTCAGGACGGCTTTCAAGGTCAGGCTGATTTCGGAAGGCTTCCGGCACCAACGTGATCAAACTGTCGGTGATAGAGCGTCCACTCCTCACCATCAGCTCAAGCGTGGCATCGAGATTGGCTGAGTCGCTGAAATCAGGGTTCACAACCGGTATCAAGTCGTTGGCAGCCTCACCCCATACGCCTTCCAGGCCAGCTTCTGATGCCTTAGCCCAGTTGAGATTGCCCAACAACGTATTGATTTCACCGTTGTGACCCAAGAGGCGCATGGGCTGCGCCAACGGCCAGCGGGGAAGCGTATTGGTGCTGAAACGGCGGTGGTACACCGCAAAACTGACAGCAAAGCGAGGGTCACGCAGATCGGCGTAGTACTGGGCGAGAACCTCGGAACGCACCATCCCCTTGTAGACAACGGTTCGACCACTCAGAGACGCGACGTAAAAGTCTCGAGCACCCTCGGCTCCAAATTCCTGGCGAACCCCGGCCCCAACACGACGGCGCAGGCGCAACAGCAAGGATTCCAGGGCATCCGTATCAACAGCCCCATGAACTAACCACTGTTGAATCACGGGTGCGGTCTCACGCGCAAGCGGACCAAGCACTGATGAATCGATCGGAACCTCACGCCATCCAACGGAGGTCAGGCCAAGGGCCTGCGCCTCTTGATCGCAGAATCGCTGAGCTTCAGCGCGGCGACTGGGATCTTTTGGCAGAAACATCATGCCCAAACCGTTGGCATTCGTGGCCTCTGGCCAAATCGCTCTCAAGTAGTCCCAAGGGATTTCGCACAGGATTCCTGCCCCATCTCCGGAATCACCATCGCCACCACAGCCACCCCTGTGCTCCATGCAACCCAAACCACGAAGGGCCTGCTGAAGCACCCAATGACTGCGCTCACCCTGAAGCTGTGCCAGAAAACCCACACCACATGCGTCCTTCTCCCCGGCAACCGCAGCAGGTGCACTGCTGTCGCAATAGGGCCAATCGGAACTGGTGAGTTGGGTCATAACCTGCAGTCGAGACGTACAACAGCAACGGCGTTCGCATTCCGTAGCTGGTTGAGCTACTTCGGATCCTAAGGATTGGCCCACCCCAGCTAGCGTCGAGCCATGGATGCAGCAATGCCACCTCCGCCGCCAGCACCCATTGCGGAGGTTCGCGTCACGGATCAATTCAGTGGAGATCGCCTAACGATTGGTGGCATCGACTCCTCCAGCTCGTGGTTATGGCAGGGCCAAGGAGCAACACAACCCAAGCGGCTCTGGCTGCCTCTTGATCTGCTTGTTGGGCAGATGGGATTTCAACGTCAATCCGAGATCAGCGGTGAACGGCTCGAGTGGTATGGATTTCAACTGCCTTTGAGCGGTGTGCAACAACGCACCATCGGGGATGAAGTCGCCCTCGATGTGCTGCCCTGGTTCAACGCGCTCGGGGTTCAAGTCAGCCGAACCAAAAACACTCTGAGGGTGGACCTTCCCCAACCCCAACTGAAAACGCTCAGACAAGGCAAAGGAAGCAGCGCGAATCGTCTTGTGATGGACCTCAGCGGGCCTGCCCTCGTTCAGCGCCAGGGCGACGATCTTCTTCTGCAAATAAAGGTAACGCCAGGGCAGGAAGGCCAATTGCGCAGGATTGGCTTGCAAACACGACAGGGGCTGGGCGGGCTGAAGCTGCTCGGCCAAGCCAGCAAGCTTTCAACCTTGACCCTTAAGGGACCATGGCGGGTCGTCCTGGACGGCGTTACCCCCACGAAGCCTGCGGCAAGACGGCGCCAATACCAAGCATTTCAGAGGGCGCTACTCGCCCCAGAGATGCAAGATCTGATCAAGAACGGATTGGTTCTCGATCAGCGCGTGGTTCAAGTTGGCGTCAAGCGCCTACAGCTCTACCGAGCGGGCGTTCAACACAACACCTCAACTCTGCTATTACGCCCGCTTGCCCCCAGCCATGCCCAACCCGGCTTGCGCTATCTCAATCAGTTGGCGCAACCTGCCAAAGCACTTGTGGCCGTGAATGGAGGTTTTTTTAACAGGGTTCGCCAACTCCCCCTTGGAGCTGTTCGTCTCGACAACACATGGCTTTCAGGCCCAATCCTCAACCGAGGTGCCATCGGCTGGGACCGCAACGGCCCCCTGATGTTTGGACGGCTGCAATTGATCCAGGAGATGACCGTGACTGGACGACGGCGATGGCCTCTCGGGATGCTGAACAGCGGCTATGTACAACGGGGATTGAGTCGCTACACCAGAGCCTGGGGCCCGACGTATCGCGCACTCAGTGGAGAAGAGCAGGCTTTGACACTCCGAGAAGGACGCGTCGATGCGGTGTACGACCAAGCTGCCCTCGTTCGCGGTGTTCCTTTGCCCTTAAAGGGAGACCTGATCGTTGCCCGTGGGGGAATCGCTCTCCCCGCGAGGGTTGGTGATGGAGTGACCATCAACACCCGGAGCTCAAACCCGTTGGGTGAACGCCCTCAAGTGCTTGGGGGAGGGCCCCTTCTTCTCCAGAAGGGCAAGGTTGTACTGAATGGCCGCCAGGAGGGCTTTAGTCCTGGCTTTCTTGCCGTGTCAGCACCCCGCACCGTTGTAGCTCAAGACAAGGAGCGAATTTGGCTCCTCACCGCAAAGGGCGCCAATGGCAGTGATCCCACCCTCCTGGAAACGAGCCTGGCGCTGAGACAACTCGAGCTCACGGACGCACTCAATCTCGACGGGGGAGGTTCCACCACCATGCTCGTCGCGAATACAACTGTGATGACGGGCCGGGGCATTACTCCGCGCGTACAAAACGGTCTGGGCTTTGTCAGTGAATCAACCAAGGTGCTGGCAAACTGAGCCCATACGCATCCGAATGGCTATGGGCGCCACGTTCTCCATCAGCGCCACCGCTGCGGCGGAACTCGGTCGTCAGGCTGCGGTCGCAGGGACACCAGGTGTGATGCACCTGGACTTGGTATCCGGAAGCTGTGAACAACACGTGATCCGCTTGCGACCTGGGCATCTCGCAGGAATTCCAATGGCACGAGCAGAAGGAGTCACACTGCACGCGCCGGAGGAGCAACTTCCTCTGTTGGAAGGTCTATGCCTGGATTACCGCGGTGACCTGAGTGGCGGTGGCTTTCTGATCAGCCCTCAGGACAACGTGCGTTGCTGTCTCTGCGGAAGCGCATTTTCTCGCTGTTAAGAAGAAAGGTCGGACGAACCAGTATGGTGACGGATTGTCGAACTAGGTCGGGTCTCCGGCCGCATCCCGACCGTCGATGCCAACCATCCAGCAACTAATCCGTCACGAGCGTCAGACCCTCAAGGCGAAAACAAAATCTCCTGCGCTTAAGGCTTGCCCGGAGCGAAGGGGCGTATGCACCCGCGTGTATACCTCCACACCGAAGAAGCCGAATTCGGCTCTACGCAAAGTGGCCCGTGTGCGCCTCACCTCAGGATTTGAGGTCACGGCATACATCGGTGGCATCGGCCATAACCTCCAAGAACACTCTGTGGTCCTCATTCGCGGAGGACGAGTTAAGGATCTTCCCGGTGTTCGCTACCACATCATTCGTGGAACCTTGGACACCGCTGGTGTCAAGGACCGCCGTCAATCCCGTTCGAAGTACGGCGCTAAGGCGCCTAAAGAGTGATCCACACTCCTTCTAATTTCCTCACCCTGTTTCTCCACTCCTAACGGTTCATGTCACGCCGTAACGCAGCAGTCAAACGTCCGATTCTCCCGGATCCACAATTCAACAATCGGCTCGCCACGATGATGGTGGCCCGGTTGATGAAGCATGGAAAAAAGTCCACCGCCCAACGCATCTTGTCGGATGCCTTTGGAATGATCGGTGAACGCACTGGTGGTGATCCCGTCGAACTGTTCGAAACGGCAGTCAAGAACGCCACTCCACTTGTAGAAGTTCGTGCACGGCGTGTTGGTGGTGCTACTTATCAAGTTCCGATGGAAGTGCGCCAAGAGAGGGGCACAGCAATGGCCCTGCGTTGGCTCGTCAATTTCTCAAGAGCACGTAATGGTCGCAGCATGGCCCAAAAGCTTGCTGGAGAATTAATGGATGCCGCGAATGAAGCGGGTAATGCCGTCCGCAAACGGGAAGAAACTCACAAGATGGCCGAAGCCAACAAAGCATTCGCCCACTATCGCTACTGATCTTCAGTCAACTTGATTAACCCAGGTTGACTTGTAGAGTCACATTCGCCTTTTAACGCCCCACCCCGGAGTATCCTGTGGCACGCGACTTTCCCCTGGAACGCGTCAGAAATATTGGTATTGCAGCCCATATTGACGCTGGCAAAACAACCACCACTGAGAGGATTCTGTTCTACTCCGGTGTCGTGCACAAGATTGGAGAGGTGCATGACGGCGCAGCCGTAACCGACTGGATGGCCCAAGAGCGTGAGCGTGGGATCACGATTACTGCCGCTGCTATTTCCACAAGCTGGAATGATCACCGGATTAATATCATTGATACTCCTGGTCACGTTGACTTCACCATCGAAGTTGAACGCTCCATGCGCGTGCTCGATGGAGTGATCGCAGTCTTTTGCGCTGTCGGCGGAGTGCAGCCGCAATCTGAAACGGTGTGGCGCCAAGCGGACCGTTATTCCGTGCCACGGATGGTGTTCGTCAACAAGATGGACCGCACTGGTGCCGATTTCCTGAAAGTTTTTGGCCAAATCAAGGATCGCCTCAAAGCCAATGCTGTACCCATTCAGCTTCCGATTGGAGCCGAAGGCGAACTCAGTGGAATCATCGATCTTGTCGAGAACAAAGCTCATATCTACAAGGATGATTTAGGCCAAGACATCGAAGTCACCGATGTTCCGGCCGACATGAAAGACGAGGTGGATCAATGGCGAAACGTTTTGATGGAAACGATTGCCGAAAACGATGAAGATCTCATCGAAAAGTTTTTAGAGTCAGGAGAACTTTCGAACTCCGAGCTAAAGCATGGGATCAGGACTGGTGTTCTAAAGCACAATTTGGTTCCCGTACTCTGCGGTTCAGCCTTTAAAAACAAGGGCGTGCAGCTCGTTCTCGATGCCGTTGTTGATTACCTTCCAGCGCCAATCGATGTTCCGCCAATTCAGGGCATTCTTCCGAACGGGAAAGAAGCTGTCCGTCCTTCCGACGACAGTGCTCCATTTAGTGCTCTTGCCTTCAAGGTGATGGCTGATCCTTACGGAAAGCTCACCTTTGTTCGCATGTATTCAGGCGTCCTTGAGAAAGGAAGCTACGTCTTGAATTCCACCAAAGACACGAAAGAGCGTATTTCTCGCCTCGTTGTGCTGAAAGCCGACGACCGCGAAGAAGTTGACGCACTACGAGCCGGTGATCTCGGAGCCGTTCTGGGTCTCAAGAACACAACCACTGGAGACACCCTCTGCGCAACAGATGATCCGATTGTTCTGGAAACTCTATTTGTGCCTGAGCCCGTGATCTCAGTTGCGGTGGAGCCCAAAACCAAGGGAGATATGGAAAAGCTCTCCAAAGCACTGGTGGCTTTGGCTGAAGAAGATCCCACCTTCCGTGTGCGAACCGATCAAGAGACGGGTCAGACCGTGATTGCGGGCATGGGCGAACTCCACCTTGAAATCCTGGTGGATCGCATGCTGCGCGAATTCAAAGTGGAAGCGAATATCGGCGCACCTCAGGTGTCTTACCGAGAAACCATTCGTGGTTCTTCCAAAGGAGAAGGGAAGTTCTCCCGTCAGACCGGTGGTAAAGGCCAATATGGTCATGTTGTAATCGAGATGGAGCCTGGAGAACCCGAATCTGGCTTTGAATTCATCAACAAAATTGTTGGAGGCGTTGTTCCTAAGGAATACATCAAGCCAGCCGAGCAAGGTATGAAAGAGACCTGCGAATCCGGAGTGATTGCTGGTTATCCCCTGATTGATGTCAAATGCACGATGGTCGATGGGTCCTACCACGATGTGGACTCGTCGGAGATGGCTTTCAAAATTGCGGGTTCTATGGCCTTCAAGGATGCGGTCAAGAAGTGCAATCCCGTGCTTCTTGAGCCGATGATGAAGGTCGAAGTCGAAATCCCCGAGGATTTCCTCGGATCGGTGATCGGCGACCTGTCCTCTCGCCGGGGACAGGTTGAGGGCCAGTCCGTCGACGACGGAACGTCTAAAGTCTCCTCCAAGGTGCCCTTGGCCGAGATGTTCGGCTATGCCACCGAACTCCGATCCATGACCCAGGGTCGGGGTATTTTCTCGATGGAGTTCAGTCACTACGAGGATGTTCCTCGCAATGTGGCCGAGGCCATCATCTCCAAGAATCAGGGCAATTCCTGATCTCTACACTTCCTTAATTCACCCCTAGATTCTTTACCAAAATGGCTCGCGAGAAGTTCGAAAGGAACAAGCCCCACGTCAACATCGGCACCATCGGCCACGTTGACCACGGCAAAACCACCCTCACCGCTGCGATCACTAATGTGCTCGCCAAGAAAGGTCAGGCCGAGGTTCAAGACTATGCCGACATTGACGGTGCTCCTGAGGAGCGCGAGCGCGGCATCACCATTAATACCGCTCACGTTGAGTACGAAACCGATACCCGCCACTACGCCCACGTTGACTGCCCTGGTCACGCGGACTATGTGAAAAACATGATTACAGGTGCGGCACAGATGGATGGCGCCATCCTTGTGTGTGCAGCCACCGATGGCCCGATGGCCCAAACCAAGGAGCACATCTTGCTCGCCAAGCAAGTTGGCGTTCCCGCCTTGGTTGTTGCTCTCAATAAGTGCGACATGGTTGATGATGAGGAAATCATCGAGCTGGTTGAACTCGAGATCCGCGAGCTGCTATCCAGCTACGACTTCCCTGGCGACGATATCCCTGTCGTTCAAGTCTCTGGTCTGAAAGCGATCGAGGGCGAAGCAGAATGGGAAGCCAAAATTGAAGAATTGATGGCAGCGGTGGATGCCAGTATTCCCGAACCAGAGCGTGAAGTTGATAAGCCATTCCTGATGGCGATCGAAGATGTGTTCTCGATCACTGGACGCGGAACTGTCGCTACCGGCCGTATCGAACGCGGCATCGTCAAGGTTGGCGAAGAAGTCGAAATCGTTGGCATTAAAGAGCCCCGCAAAACCACCGTTACCGGTGTGGAGATGTTCCGCAAACTGCTCGACGAGGGCATGGCTGGCGACAACGTGGGTCTGCTCCTTCGAGGCGTCCAAAAGGAAGACATCGAGCGCGGCATGGTGCTTGTGAAGCCCGGGTCCATCACTCCTCACACCAAGTTTGAGGGCCAGGTTTACGTGCTCAAGAAAGAAGAAGGCGGTCGCCACACACCTTTCTTTGCTGGCTATCGCCCGCAGTTCTACATCCGTACCACCGACGTGACTGGCCAGATCACCGCATTCACCGCGGAAGATGGCAGCAACGTTGAAATGGTGATGCCTGGAGACAACATCCAGATGACTGGTGAGTTGATCTGCCCAGTTGCCATGGAAAACGGCATGCGCTTCGCCATCCGCGAAGGTGGTCGCACCATCGGAGCTGGCGTGGTCTCCAAGATCATTGAATGATCTAGCGCTCCATTCCTGTTTAGGGACAGCCTGACTGCGGTGAGGCCGTCCCTTACAGTTCTTGAGTGGAAGAGCTTTAGAGTCTGAAGCTCTTCCTCACCGAACCTAGACAATCCATCCTCTCAGTCTCTTTTAGAGGCTTTCTTGCGCTTCCATGTCCACCGCAATCGCTCAGCAAAAGATCCGCATTCGTCTCAAGGCGTTTGACCGCCGCATGCTGGATCTGTCTTGCGACAAAATCATTGAAACTGCCGACAACACGGCAGCAACCGCTATCGGCCCTATCCCGTTGCCAACGAAGCGCAAAATTTACTGCGTTCTGCGCTCGCCCCACGTGGATAAGGATTCACGCGAGCACTTTGAAACCCGAACTCACCGACGCATCATTGATATCTACAGTCCCTCCGCTAAAACCATCGATGCTCTGATGAAGCTCGACCTCCCCAGTGGAGTCGACATCGAGGTCAAGCTCTGATCGACGCCCCATGCAACGATCAGCTGCCTAGTATTCGAGTCACTGCTTACAGGCTGCGTGGTTGATCTGTCCGTCAGAGAACTCCCTCTGTTCCCTCTGCCGGACGTCGTCCTCTTCCCCAGTGACGTGCTTCCACTGCATATCTTCGAGTCGCGCTACCGGATGATGTTGCAGAGCGTTCTAGAAACAGATCGTCGTTTTGGCGTCGTGCGTTGGGATCCAAACCAACAAACAATGGCCGCTGTTGGCTGTTGTGCCGAAGTCATTCAGCATCAAACCGGAGACGACGGGCGCAGCAACATCGTGACGCTTGGGCAACAGCGCTTTCGGGTGCTCAACGTCACCAGAGAGATGCCCTTTCGCACAGCAATGGTCAGCTGGATTGAAGATGAACCGGTCGACAATGCCAGCGAACTGGAGTCTTTAGCTGCAACCGTGACGCAAGCCTTGAAAGATGTTGTTGACCTGACCGGCAAACTGACCGACTCCAAATCCTCACTGCCTGACGACCTTCCAGACCTTCCTCGCGAGCTCTCCTTTTGGATTGGAGCGCATCTAGGAGGCCCAGTAGCCGATCAACAGCAGGATCTTTTAGAGCTCACCAGCACACGCACGCGCCTTGAGAAGGAGTTCGAAATGTTGGATGAAACCCGTCGTCAGCTCGCTGCTCGCACCGTTTTACGCGACACGCTGTCAAAGACAGATCCGAGCAACGGTTAATGCCTTCAACGACTGTTCTCATCTCAACAGCAGCGGGTTTACTGCTTTTATTTGGCATCTACCAACTTTGGAATCGTCGCAATCGCGCTTATCACTCCAGTGAAAGCGTTGCTGCCGCGTACGACGCCTGGACCGAAGACCAATTACTGGAATCCCTTTGGGGTGAGCACGTCCATCTAGGGCACTACGGTTCCCCAGCTCAGCCTCGAGATTTCAGGCAGGCCAAAGCCGACTTTGTTCATGAATTGGTCCGCTGGAGTGGCTTCGATCAATTACCGCCAGGATCCCGGGTCTTAGACGTGGGTTGCGGTATCGGAGGAAGCGCCAGGATCCTTTCCCGTGACTACGGTTTGGATGTATTGGGGATCAGCATCAGCCCAGCTCAGGTGAACAGGGCTACTCACCTAACACCCAACACCTTGTCCTGTCGCTTCGCAGTGATGGATGCCCTCAGCCTCCAACTTGATGATCAAAGCTTTGACGCCGTTTGGACTGTCGAAGCCGGCCCTCATATGCCCGACAAACAGCGGTTTGCCGACGAACTCCTGCGAGTCCTGAAACCTGGCGGTCGTCTGGCCGTTGCCGACTGGAACCGTCGCGATCCTGTTGATGGTGCCCTTGATCGGCGCGAACGCTGGGTGATGCACCAATTACTCACGCAATGGGCGCATCCCGAATTCGCCAGCATCCGAGGCTTTCGCCAGAACCTTGAAAGCAGCCCTCATCGTCGCGGCACGATCAGTACCGATGATTGGACAGACGCCACGTTGCCCTCTTGGAATGAATCGATCCTTGAGGGCATCCGCAGGCCCAATGCGATTCTCCGTCTTGGTCCAAAGGCCGTCCTGCAGGGCCTCCGTGAAACACCAACGCTGCTGTTAATGCGCTGGGCTTTTGCCCGAGGGATGATGCAGTTTGGAGTGTTTAAAACTGATCACCATTGAGATCACGTTGGTAAGACAACACTGCTGAAATCACTCCAGCACTGAACTTGGATAAGCCCCGAAGTGGAGAAGGTGTTCACACAGCGGCTTGAGGCTGATCGTGAGCCGTTTGAGCAAAGCTGCCGTTTGCTGCCCCGGCAACTCCACATCCACAAAAAACACGTACTCACCAAGCTCACGCTTTGAAGGACGCGATTCAATCCGGCTCATGTTGAGTCCGAGTTGGGCGATCGCTTCCAAAGCCTCAATCAAGGCCCCAGGAGCGTTTTGATGGAGTGAAAAAGCAAGACTGGCAACATCACCCTCGCAACTCACCTCACCGTTCTGAAGCAACAAGAAGCGGGTGCGGTTTCCAGGGACATCATTCACTGGATAGGCCAACTCCTGGAGTCCCTGCTGCCCCGCTAACGAGCGATCAGCAATGGCTGCTCTGAAGTGACTTCCTCGTACCATCCTGGCCGCTTCAGCGGTGGAGCTGGCAGGAAGTTGCACGGCCTGCGGTAGATGACGCGCCAACCAGCCACTGCATTGGGCAAGAGCCTGAGGATGGGATAAGACTTCCGAAATGCCGTCCAGAGACCCGCTACTCAGAAGCGCATGACGAATCGGTAGAACGACAGCGCGACGAATTCTCAAGTTCGAATAAGACCAGAGAGCGTCAAGGATTGCCGTGACCCCACCTTCAACGGAGTTCTCCACAGGCACCACGGCCGATTCGCAGCGACCATCGGCAACATGTTCCACCACAGAACGAAGCCCCAAACAAGCCACCAGCTCTGGTTTCTCGATCGCCTCAAGTCTCATGAGGCTGCGAGCAGCCCGCTCCCCATAGGTCCCCTCCGGCCCGAGAAAAGCCACACGCATCGGCATCGGATCAAGACACACATCGATCGATAGGATCATGCCGCGTCAGGACACGATCATGCCCCTGGCCTTTCGAGCCAGTCAGCATCTCGATCTACCCATCGCAGATGAGTCAGAACGTCTGCGCGCTTATTTGCATGAGCACGACCGCGTTGTCAAAGCATTGCTCGACCCCAGCCAGCTCACAGCCCTGGAACAGGGGCGCTACCGCTACACCGTGACAACGCTGAATGTCTTCCAACTGCATGTAAAGCCAGTGGTGTCGCTAGAAGTTGATGAAGTGAGCGGACGACTGCGTATTCGTGCTCTCGATGCAGACCTGGAGGGATTGGGGCTGGTAGATGACTTTCAACTGAGCCTTGAAGCCTTGCTTGAGGCAACTCCAACGGGACTGCAAGGGGAGGCGATGCTTAGCGTGGAAGTCAGCCAGCCACCCCTGCTACGCCTGATCCCCAAGCGAGTCTTGGAGAACACCGGGGAGTCCATCCTGAATGGAATTCTCCTCACAATCAAAGGCCGAGTCGGTCGTCAGCTGGTTGCTGATTTTGAGTCCTGGGCCAAAGATTGGGATACCACTCCAGCCAGTGAGTCCGCCCTACACGGTGGCGAATAGCTTCCTCAAGAACGAGTGTCGGTGCAGGGGGGTCGGGCCAGAGCTCAGTAGAGCTGCCCGATGTTGAGCGGTTCCATATCCGGCATGTCGTTCAAGTCCATAACCCGGAAAGCGAATGGAAAGCCGCCGAATCAAAGCGTCGCGCGCCTCTTTGGCCAACACACTCGCAGCGGCGATCGCAGCCTGGCTGCTGTCCCCGCGCACGATGGTGCGTTGAGAGCCCTCCCACAAACGCAAAGGGAGCACTCCATCCACCAAGACCAGCAGGGGGGGGCTGGGCAAGCGCTGAAGAGCACAGACCATGGCCTGCTCAGTCGCGCTGCGAATGCCGTAGTGATCAATCGCCCGCGCAGAGCTTTGACCCAACCCCCAAGCATGAGCATGAGCCTCAATCAGAGGGACCAGTGCAGCTCGTCGACTCGGTGATAACGCTTTGCTATCGGTGAGACCAGCCGCTTGCAAATGCACTGCGGCTTGATCGCTCAACACAACGGCCGCCGCAAAGACGGGCCCAAACAAGCAGCCACGACCCACTTCATCCACCCCAGCGATACCAAGGCCATCGCTGTTAAGCCTCGGATCTGACACGGCTCTCTAGTCGTTATCAGACGTCGCTGCAGACGAGCGACGACGACGGCGACCAGGCCTTGCTTCCGAGGTGTCAGCAGACTCAGCAGTGACTTCTGGCTCAGAACTAGCGACCGGTTCAGAGATTGAAACGGAGACAGCGTCAGAGACGGAAACAGCTTCAGGCTCGGGTGAGATCACCGGGAGTGGGGTCTCAATCAATGGGGTGATCTCCACAAGCAACGGCTGTGAAGGGTTGTCTGGCTCTAAGGGAGGGGCGACGGTCGTGGGTGCTGAATCATCTCCGCTACCTGACGCAGCGGGACGACCAGGACCAGAGCCTGGGCCACGACCATTTCCCCTCGGGCCACGGCGACGGCGGCGACCCGAGTTAGCCGACATTTGCTGTCGAGCCTGCTCGAGCACCTGCTCTGCGTCTTCGCCTGGACGAACAACGCGCACCATCAAGTTGTCCAGCTCCGGCTGACTATCCAGCAGTAAGGCTGGATTCAGACCAAGCCATCCATAGACCTGCTCTTCATCTTCATCCATAGGAACCGCAACCAATTCAGGGTCCTGACGTCGACTCACGCTTGCAGGCTCAATGGCAGCAGACGTCGATGTGCTTGCAACCTCCCCCTCTTCCAAGGGCGCATCGCTGCTGTCGGGAGAACCAGAAGCCGCCGCAACCTTACCTCGACCACCGCGACGACGGCGGCCATTCGAGGCCTCGCCAGACGCAGGAACTTCAGCACGGGCTGAAGCTGCGGAACGCACCAGCCCTGTGGCCGTGGCGAGAGGCTCCATCAGATCCTTACCTGGAAGCACTGCAACGTGGCCAAGCCCTCCGCAGCTGGGGCAGGCTCGCCCGAACAGCTCATAAATATTTTGGCCCTGACGCTTACGCGTCAACTCCACAAGACCGAGTTCCGTGAGCTGCGCAATTTGAGGGCGAGCGGAATCATCACGAATCGCGCTGGTGAAATGCTCCAGCAACTGCAACTGATCACGGCGGGAATCCATGTCGATGAAGTCGACGATGATCACCCCACCGATGTTGCGCAGACGCAACTGCCGCGCGATCTCAATGGCCGCCTCACAATTGGTCCAGAGCACCGTTTCCCTGGCATTCGCAGAGCGGGTGAACGACCCAGAGTTGACATCAATCACCGTGAGGGCCTCGGTGGGCTCGATGATCACGTAGCCACCGGAGGGGAGGTCCACCCTTGGCTTGAGGGCATCACGAATGGCCCCATTCACTTTGTAGTGCTCAAGCAACTCAGAGGGCTCGGGATGGGCCTCCACCGCGACGTGACCGCCTTCCTCTCCAAGGAAAGAGCGCACCCGCTCCACACCAGAGGGAGACTCCACCACCACACGCTCCAAATCCAAACCGGTGTGATCGCGAAGAATGCGATGAATAAAGTCCTCATCGCGATTGAGAAGCACCGGTGGGGCAGCCGTCTCAGCAGCTTTTTGAATGGCCTCCCACTGACGTAAAAGCGATTCGAGATCGTCAATCAGCAATTCTTCGCTGATTCCATCGGCTTCGGTACGAATCAACAGTCCCGCACCTGGGGGCTTCACCAACACACCAAGAGCACGCAACCGGTTCCGCTCTCCTTCTGAACCAATGCGCCGGGAGATATTGACCCCCTGACCGCTCGGTTGCAGCACGAGATAACGACCTGGCAGCGCCAGATTGCCTGTCAAGCGAGGTCCTTTGGTGCCCGTGGGCTCCTTCATCACCTGAACCAGCACCTTTTGGCGTGGTTCCAGCAGTTCTGTAATTCCAGCGGCACCTTTTTTAAGGCGCAAAGGGCCTAAGTCAGTGACATGTATGAAGCCATTTTTTTCGCTTTCACCAATGTTGACAAAAGCCGCATCAATCCCTGGGAGAACATTTTCAACGGTGCCCAAATAGACATCACCGATCTGATAACGCCCTTGGGCAACAATTAATTCATCAACGCGCTCATCTGTGAGAACTGCGGCAATGCGCAGTTGCTCAGCGATAACAATTTGTTGGGGCATAAACAATGACTGACGACGCCCGTCAGGATTGGAGCCCGATCAACAGCCAGCCGGCATGTCGCACGGGGTTGGAAGAATTCAAGTGACCGATTTGGTCTAAGTATTCGGAGTGAGTAACTCCTCTGATTTGGAGCTCGACTGCAACGCCTGGGCGTTGTTTGAAACAGGAGGCTCTGGCCTCTTTTTCCGCAGGGTGTGGGAGCAAGAAGGTCGGGACGAAACCGTGGCGCAGGCCCGTGGCTTGACGTCTTGTAGTGAATTTAGCACCGCACAAGCCGTAGTTCGAGGCGACGAACATTGTGAAGATGTAAAGACTGCATCAAGGCTTCAGACAACCAGTGCTTGAGCTGTGCGGGCTTGAGGCTTCGGCCTTGGTGATCGATCTGAGCGAAGAACTCAAGTCTCACCCCCTCTACCGGTTCACCAGTCACCGCTGCTCCCTCAATCGGAGCAACGATCTCAAGCGTCTCCAAAGCAGGTCTGCAATCGCGCTGACGAGGACGTCCTTTTTTATCGGTGTCGTCCCAAACAAGCGTGTCTCGCGCCAACAAATCGTCCACCGCCTGCTTCCACTGATCCAAAGAAAGCGAAGGGTCGCCTGCTTGAGGTTTCAGCTCAAAGCTCCATCGGGCTGCCTCCAATTGCTGCGAGAGGCTCGGACCAGACACTGGCACTTCATAGGCCTCGATCAGCAGAAGGCCTGGGGGGAGGGTCTGTTGCCAACGCTTCAAAACCTGAAGCGCCTCAACCTGTTCAATGAATTCCAAATCCAGCCATTCCCCCTCCCCTTGCACGCCTAACGGCAACGCCAAGGCGAGCTGAAGACGGGGAAGGGGGTGAAAGCCACCGGTGAAACTCACCGGCAATTCAGCGCGTCGAAGCGCACGCTCAAACAAGCGCACCAAATCGAGATGGCTGAGCAGGGCCATCGCGCCCGTTTTGCTGAAGCGAAACCTGATCCGGCACACCCGATCGCTCGGTGGAGCTTGCCTTGGCTTCTGAACAGGGATCTCAGGGGAAGGAATCACCACGTTGTGGCCTAGGTCCGGGCCACAGACCCCACAACTGCTGCATCCCTCAAACGAACAATCCGGAACCACAGCAGCGTCAAGCGCTCGCTTGAGATCTTCTGCCAACCAGCGCTTATCAATCCCGGTATCGATGTGATCCCACGGCAAAGGCTGGGAACAAAACGCATCCAAGCCCTCCTCGCTAAGCGCATTGGCGCGTCCCCAGCCGCCGAGTTCAAGGGCCCGATAGCGGCCCTCAAGGCCTGCCGCTGCAATCGCGCCCGTCCACGCCTCATAGGTGCGGTCGAGGGACTCGAACCATGCATCCATCCCAGCACCCGCCCGCCATGCCGCTTCAATGACAGGCGCCAGGCTTCTGTCTCCGCGACCGACGAAGTCCTCCATCGCCGAAAGCCTCACATCCGTGAAGTTGAAGCGCACACCGCGGAGTCGCTTCCCGGCTTCCCTCAGCAACTGCTGACGCCTTAAAAACTCCACAGTCGAAACGCTGTGCCACTGAAACGGCGTGTGCGGTTTCGGGGTGAAATTACTGATGGTGATATTGAGATTGAGGCGACCCAAATCGCGGCAGCGATCGAGCAACATCCGACAGGTCTCGGCAATGCCGAGCACATCGGCATCGGTCTCACCCGGCAGCCCGATCATGAAATAGAGCTTCACCTTCCGGTACCCGTTCTGCATTGCCGTGCGGATTCCATCCACAAGGTCTGTATCCGTCAGGCCTTTGTTCACGATGTCTCTCAGCCGTTGGGTGCCGGCTTCCGGAGCAAACGTCAGGCCCGACTGGCGCGAGCCCCCGAGGATATGCGCGATGTCGTCATCGAAACGGTCCACCCGCTGACTGGGCAACTGAAGCGTGACGTTGCGATCGGCAAGACGATTCCGAAGCTCAACCCCCACCGCAGGTAACGCCAGGTAATCGCTGCAGCTCAACGACAGCAATGAAAAGTCGCTGTAGCCCGTTCTCTGCATTCCCGTTTCAATCGCCTCAATCACGGCCTCGGGCTCCACGTCTCTTGCGGGCCTGGTGAGCATTCCCGGTTGGCAAAAACGACAGCCTCGGGTGCAGCCACGCCGAATTTCCACGGTTAATCGGTCATGCACCGTCTCCACATGGGGAACAAGTCCCATCGCGTAATGGGGCATGGGCGTTGCAACACGCCTCAGCAGGCGGGCCGGGAGACCCGGCTCCCGCGGCTCCACGCTGATCCCTTGCTGATCAGGTCCATAGAGGGACGGCACATACACCCCTGGAACAAAAGCCAGATCACGGAGTAAATCCGTTCGGGACAAGCCGGCAGCTTTGGCTTCTGCCACCACCAATCCAATCTCGGGGAGAAGCTCCTCCCCGTCACCTAAAGCAATGAAGTCGAAAAAAGCGGCGTACGGCTCAGGGTTGCTGGTCGCGGTGGGACCACCAGCAAAAATCAAAGGGGGAGACTCAGGGTGCGAGAGGGGCAAGTCACCTCGATCGGCCGCATAGAGCGGCACCTTCGCCAAATCCAACATGGCGAGAATATTGGTCGCACCCAGCTCGTAACTGAGGCTGAAGCCCAGGATGTCGAAGGCTGGGAGCGGCCTCCGGCTCTCCACGGCAAACAAGGCTTGATTCCGCTCTTTCAGCCTCTCGGAGAGATCAGCCGCAGGAAGGTAAGCCCGATCACACAGCTGACCAGGAACAGCGTTGAGAATGGAATAGAGAATGATGTGACCGAGGTTGCTGGAACCCACCTCGTAAATCTCTGGATAGGTGAGAGCCCAGCGCACCCGCGCCGCTTCCCAATCCCGCGGCTCCACCCCCAACTCGTACCCCATGTAGCGGGCGGGGCGGTTGATTGAGGCATCCACAAGCTGATCAAACGCCACGACAGCGTGGGGATCAGGATCCTGTTTCGTGTGGGACGGGGCGACAATCACGACCACCAGGCCCTGCTTCTTTCATCGTATGTAGCAGGATGCCCGCAGCAACCCCAGTCATTCGTGGTCAAGGTCAACGGCAATTACCTGAAACTCAAAGCGGGTTATCTGTTCCCGGAGATTGGCCGCAGGGTGAAGGCCTTCAGTAGCGCCAACCCCGAGGCCCAGCTGATTCGTCTTGGCATCGGAGACGTGACAGAGCCGCTGCCTCTGGCCTGTCGGGACGCCATGAAATCAGCCATCGACGAGATGGGGACAGCAGAAGGATTCCACGGCTACGGACCTGAACAGGGCTATGCCTGGCTTCGCGAAGCGATTGCCCGCGATGACTTCCAAGCCAGGGGCTGTGAGATCAGCGCAGAGGAGATCTTTGTCTCGGATGGCTCCAAATGCGATAGCAGCAATATTCTCGACATCCTTGGGAGCGGCAATCGCATTGCAGTCACCGATCCGGTGTATCCGGTCTATGTCGACAGCAATGTGATGGCTGGCCGCACAGGCGAGGCTGGTGATGACGGTCGTTACGGCGGCCTCACCTACCTGCCGATTAGCGCCGATAACGGGTTTTCAGCGCAGATTCCCAGTGAACCTGTTGACCTGATTTATCTCTGTTATCCCAACAACCCAACCGGTGCTGTCGCCACGAAGGCGCAACTCAAAGCATGGGTGGACTACGCCTGTGCCAACAAGGCCTTAATCCTTTTTGATGCCGCTTATGAAGCCTTCATTCAGGATCCCGAGCTGCCCCACTCCATTTATGAGATCGAGGGCGCTCGCGACTGTGCGATCGAATTCCGCTCCTTTTCAAAAAACGCAGGATTCACAGGCACGCGCTGCGCCTTAACCGTCGTCCCAAAAGGGCTGAAGGGCAAAGCTGACGATGGTTCAGACGTGGAGCTTTGGGGGCTTTGGAACCGTCGTCAGAGCACCAAGTTCAACGGTGTGAGCTACATCATTCAGCGTGGCGCAGAAGCGGTGTACTCCGACGCAGGGAAACAGGAAGTGAAGGCGCTCGTGAGCTTCTACATGGAGAACGCCTCCATCATCCGGCGCGAGCTCAGCGCTGCAGGCATCGAAGTGCATGGAGGAGAGCACGCCCCTTATGTGTGGCTAAAAACCCCTTCAGGCATGGACTCCTGGAGCTTTTTCGATCACCTCCTTCAGAAGGCCAACGTGGTGGGAACTCCAGGTAGTGGCTTCGGTGCTGCAGGAGAAGGCTATTTCCGCTTATCCGCTTTCAACAGCCGTCGCAATGTCGACGAAGCCATGGCCCGCATTCGCAACCTTTGACCTGATCACTCCTAGATTGGGATTAATGGGATTCAGTCGCAATGGTGGACACACCCAGCCGTAGCCCCGGTGGGGCTGCGGTTCTTGATAAGCAGACCGAGCGGGTGCGCAAGACATCGCCCCGCTACAAGGTTTTGCTTCACAACGACCCTGTCAACAGCATGGAGTACGTCGTTGTCACCCTTCAGCAGGTGGTTCCCCAGCTCAGTGAACAGGATGCAATGGCCGTGATGCTGGAAACCCACAACACGGGGGTCGGTCTCGTGATCGTTTGCGACATTGAACCCGCTGAGTTCTATTGCGAAACCCTGAAGAACAAGGGACTGACCAGCACCATCGAACCAGAAAGCTGAGACCAACCTCTTTCACAGCGTTGAGGACATCCTGGTTCACGCTGAAACCACGCTGGGTCCCCACTGTCACTCTCATTCCTGTCCTTTATGGAGTGGGTTGGTTGGTGTTGCAACCCATCAGCCTTCTGGTTCCAGGAGGAACGATCCCTTCTCAAGACTTGATCGGGACGGGCATCAGTGTGTTGTTGTTTCTGCTGATCCTGCCCAGCTGGACGCGCACCCGCTGGGAAACGCGTCACCCATGGAGACAACTTGGACTGAAGGCTGCAGCGCGTGGGCCGAGCAGTTGCCGCTCTCTTCTGAACGGCCTGGGATGGGCCGCTTCACTGTTACTGATCATTTGCTTGATCAGCTTGGGAGGTCAATGGGGGCAATGGCTGGGCGATTTCAGTGCTGCCAAGCTGATCAACGCCCTACTTCTTTGCTTTGGCGTTGGGCTGATCGAAGAGCTGCTATTCAGAGGCTGGCTCTTGGGAGAGCTCAATCTGCTCATTGGTACGAAGCGAGCGGTTCCCGCACAAGCGGTGATTTTCAGCCTGGTGCACACCCGATTCAATTTGGGATTTTGGCCGATGCTGAGCCTATTAATTGGTTTATTCCTACTTGGGATGGCCCTTGCGACGCGTCGGCAACTCGACGGTGGTTCACTGTGGGGATGCATCGGGCTGCATGGAGGATTGGTTGGCGGGTGGTTTGCGCTTCAGTCCGGCTTAATTCAGTGGTCTCCTCAATCTCCGTTTTGGCTAACAGGCCCTGGAGACAATCCCCTTGGAGGCATGGTGGGAATTGCTTGCTTCGCAGCGTTACTTAGGTTTCAGCTGACGGCCTTGGCTAAAGCGGCTCGTCCCTGAACAGGAGCACGAAGAGCTTGGTCGAGGGGCACAACTCCGTAATCCCTCTCCAGAAGGTCCATCACCGTTTTGCCAAAACGACTGGGATCGCGATCGAACGCTTCCAGGCAAACCCGACCAAACGTGCTGCCCATCGGCTCAGGATTCCAGAGAAGTTTGCGTGCCGTCCACGGCATCATGCTCATCGGGTTGTAGCCAGGCTTAATCAGGCCTTGATCGAAGCCGTATTGCTCGAGATGCGTATGCGGCTGTAAGCCGATGAAGAAAATGGCAGGCTCGACTCGATCTTTACCAAAAATCGCTTCAAGCTCACGGTGATACGCCACGGTTTGTCGAATCGTTTCCGGCCTTTCATCAATCACGTTGAAGGAGTAATTCACGGACACGTGGTCATCGAAGCCCGCCTCGGCAAGCATGCGGCAACTGTCCAAAACAGTGCGAAGGTTGTAGCCCATTCGCATTTTGCGCACGAGCTCCTGGGACCCTGACGTAATCCCAATTTCGAAATAACTCATGCCCGTCTCAACCATCAACTGAGCCAACTCAGGATCCAAGTTGTCGGCCCGGATGTAGGCCGCCCAACGAATCCCCGTTAGGCCTTCAGCCTTGATCGCACGCAACAGCTCTTTTGCATCCTCGATGTATTTGCGAGCGGGGATGAACTGAGCATCCGTGAACCAAAAGCCCCGGACTCCCCGGTCGTAAAGCTGCCGCATCTCAGCGACAACCTCCTGCACGGGATTGACCCGCACTTGCTTGCCTTCCACAACGGTGTAGACGCAATAACAACAGTTGTGTGGGCACCCTCGCTTGGTCTGAACGCCTACGTAAAAGTCACCACCCTCCAAATACCAATCGAGTTGTGGCCAGATCGAAGAGATGTAGTTGTAATCACACGCTGTCTTCGGCCTGCTCTCGGGTTGCTCATGGATCAAACCCGGGCGAGGAGGGTCTCCCACAACGAAACATCGCTCGCCATCTAGCGGTTGTTGGGCCAGGAGCTTTTCGAGAAGGGGCTCACCCTCGCCAATTGAGATGATCGTGCCCTTGGGCAAGGATCGGCCCAGCTGTTCGTAAAAAACGCTGACTGCCCCTCCTCCGAGGACAGCACGGGCCTCGGGACGATGGCGACGCGCGCGTTTCAAACCATGGCGCACCAATTTCTGATTGCGATGCAGTTCGCCGTAATGACTCGTCATTAAGCGCAATCCACCCAAGGCACCTTTGACGCGCTTGAGAGGGTTGCGTGCGTAGAACACTTCAAATGAGTTTTGAAGCGGGTTTCCACCCCGACCATCCACAGGGGCATAAATCTGAATGTCCCTCCAGGAGAACACCAACAGCGTGGGGCGAAACTGATCCACCACGTTGAGCAAAACGCCCTCAACATCCAAGACAGGAAGTGCGGCCAGATCAAGAATGCGCTGGGGCAAGTTCGGGAAACACTTGTGCAGGTGATCAGCCAGATAAATCGGGCCAATCGGAAAGATCGGATTGCATGGCAAGCGCACAAACAGGACCCTTTCGGCTGCTGAGCTTGAAGTCGCTATTGGCGCTGCGTTGGTCATCTGCGGACGCTAACAACTGCATCCGCCGCAGCGCCCGGCCCCGGCTTCACAATTACTTCATGAACAAGCGCTTACAAAGCGCAATCTTGCTTTACATTGCGTGTGGCAGGGCATCCTGCCCTTCCGTAACCGTCTCCTTGCGAGACCTTCTTTTCCGTTCTCATGACTACCACCATCCAGCAGCGCTCCGGCGCTAATGGCTGGCAGCAGTTCTGTGAGTGGGTCACCTCCACCAACAACCGTCTGTATGTCGGTTGGTTCGGTGTGTTGATGATCCCCACCCTGCTTGCCGCTACCACCTGCTTCATCGTCGCTTTCATCGCCGCACCTCCGGTTGATATCGACGGCATCCGCGAGCCTGTTGCAGGTTCACTGATGTATGGCAACAACATCATTTCTGGTGCTGTTGTTCCTTCCAGCAACGCCATTGGCTTGCACTTCTACCCCATCTGGGAAGCTGCCTCACTCGACGAGTGGCTCTACAACGGCGGTCCTTTCCAGCTGGTTGTGTTCCACTTCCTGATCGGCATCTACGCCTATATGGGACGTGAGTGGGAACTCTCCTACCGCTTGGGCATGCGCCCTTGGATCTGTGTTGCTTACAGCGCACCTGTTGCTGCTGCATCTGCAGTGTTCCTGGTCTACCCCTTCGGTCAGGGTTCGTTCTCTGACGCCATGCCTTTGGGCATCTCTGGAACCTTCAACTACATGTTGGTGTTCCAGGCTGAGCACAACATCCTGATGCACCCCTTCCACATGCTGGGAGTGGCTGGTGTTTTCGGTGGTTCACTGTTCTCCGCCATGCACGGCTCACTGGTGACCTCCTCCTTGGTGCGTGAAACCACCGAGACCGAGTCCCAGAACTATGGCTACAAGTTCGGCCAAGAAGAAGAGACGTACAACATCGTGGCTGCTCACGGCTACTTCGGTCGCCTGATCTTCCAATACGCCTCCTTCAACAACAGCCGTAGCCTGCACTTCTTCCTTGCAGCCTGGCCTGTGGTCGGCATCTGGTTCACCGCCCTTGGCGTGTCAACCATGGCCTTCAACCTGAACGGCTTCAACTTCAACCAGTCGATCCTTGATGGTCAGGGCCGCGTCCTGAACACCTGGGCCGACGTTCTTAACAGAGCTGGTCTTGGCATGGAAGTGATGCACGAGCGCAACGCTCATAACTTCCCCCTCGACCTGGCTGCTGCTGAGTCCACACCTGTGGCTCTTCAGGCACCTGCCATCGGTTGATCCGGAACCCAATCCAAGTTCAGGTCAACTGAACGAGGAAGCCCCCGCCTTTCGGCGGGGGCTTTTTTGTGGCTTGGATCAGTCCTGTTGACTTGTTGGATGATGACATTGATCCAAATTCGAGCAGCATTAAAATCAAGACAAAAGGATCCGTGAAGCTCAAGACATTCGCCATCGCAGTGGCGTCAATGGTTCTGATCATGAGCTTGTCGGCGTCTGTTTCTGCCTCGGGAAAGAACGTCATCCAGGGGGGCTGGTACCCCTGGAAGCCCTATCAATATCTTGAAAAAAATAGTAATGACCGACTCCAACTCACCGGCCTAGATGTTCAGCTGCTGAAAGAGGTTTTTGAGGAGGAATTGGGGCTAACACTCAAACTTCCTCAGGTGGACTGGAAGGTCCATCAACAAGACATCAGTGAAGGAATGCGTGATGTAGCAGGAGGAGCCTTTATCACGCCAGACCGAGAGCGCTATGCCTACTTTTCAGCCCCTTATCGAAACGAAGACATCGTTTTGATCAGTCGACGATCGGAATCGAGCGCAATCGCCATGCTTCAGCCTGATGAGTTTAAGCAATCATTCCCCTCAAGCAAACTTCGAATAGGTGTTGTATCTGGGTATTACTACGGAGATGCCATCGATAGCTTCCTCAAGAATCCATCCAATCAAGATCGATGGACATCAGTGAAAACAGACATCGAGAATCTACAGAACCTGGCGAACGGAAAGGTTGATTTAGTTGCCATCGATCGCCTAGTAGGGAGCACTTTAATTTGGGAAGAATCTCTCAGTCGAGATCTAATTGCCGGTAAAGAACACATCTTCTCAGGTCCAATTGTGGCTCTTTTTAGTCGTCGTACCACATCACCTGCACTCGTTGCC
This sequence comes from Synechococcus sp. Cu2B8-bc1011, assembly GCF_047302735.1. Lineage (NCBI taxonomy): Bacteria > Bacillati > Cyanobacteriota > Cyanophyceae > Synechococcales > Synechococcaceae > Synechococcus > Synechococcus sp. Cu2B8-bc1011. The sequence goes on along the minus strand of NZ_CP138915.1, from coordinate 910,894 downwards.
GCATTTGATCAAGCGATGCAAAAACTTAAAGATGATGGACGTTACAACCAAATCGTTCGCGATTATCTCTTCCCTTCTTTATTGGCCATGACAGCAGGCCAGCCATGGTTTTTCGCCCTAGAAACGATTGGAACGGCAGCCTTTGCTTTTTCCGGAATCTTATTGGCACGACGCGATCGCTTCAGCCTATTTGGCGCACTCGTACTTGCAAGTCTTCCCGCCTTTGGCGGTGGAATCATCAGGGATTTGATTGCAAATCGAGACCAACCAGCAGTCCTTCAATCCACTCACAACCTAATCATTGTGATTGCACTCGTGCTGATCAGTCACTTTTTGGCAAGGCTTACGAAGCTACGCGGTTTGCCCAGAATGCTGGAAAAACTTCACTTTGGAGAAAAAACCGTTCAAGTTTTGGATGCCCTCGGCTTATCAGCTTTTACCGTTGTGGGTGTCATCGTGGCCGTTGAGGAGAAATGCAATCCCTTGATCCTCTGGGGGCCAATCTTCAGTGCCATGACTGGAGCGGGCGGAGCCATTCTTCGTGATGTGATTCGAGCCGACGCAAGCCATCCGACCCTTCGGCACGACTTCTACGCCGAACTCTCTTTCTTCTGGGGATTAATGCTATCGATATTCATCACACTGTACGCAAATTCCAACAATTTACATCCATTACCAATGAATCTTGCCGTTCTACTTACAACTCTTGGATGCTTACTGTCCAGGCTAATAGTGATGCAGCGGGGAATCAAATCATCCACCTTCATGAGCAAGACTTAATCGGTCGCCTGCCATAACGAGCCGTGAATCAATGAGATCAAAAAGGAAATCAACTTACTGGATTTGTTGACCATGCGGATCTGAACCATCCAGACCAATCCACGCTATCGACACCGATCCGACCCTTAAATACTTCATTTGATGGATCAGAGTCACGAACAATCCAGCCAAAGTCCATTCTAGAGGAATCAATCCCCAGAGCCATGGGCTTTTTCACGGCACTCACCGATGCGATGAGCAGTCGGAAGTCGCTGCTGGTGACGGGCCTTGATCCCAATCCTGAAATGCTGCGCAGCTGGGCAGACCTGCGCGGACTCAACGGCAGATCACTGCTCAGCCAAGCCCGTTCATGGTGCAAGTCCGTCATCGAAGAGACGGCTGATCATGTTTGCGCCTACAAACCAAGCCTCGGCTTCTATCAAGCGATGGGTTCTGCTGGTGTGGAGCTGCTGTTGGAGGTGCGTGAACTGCTGCCTCCAGACGTGCCGCTCATTATCGATATCAAGCATGGAGATCTCAATAGCTCGAGCGCTATCGCTGCCTACCTGTTCCAATCCCTGCATGCCGACGCCGTAACACTCAATCCTTTTGCTGGTCAAGACATTGCAGCTCCTTTCCTTTTATATCCAGGGAAAGGAGTCTTCATTAATTGCCATAGCTCCAATCCTGCTGCGCGCGATCTTCAACATCATCCCGATGACCACAATCCTTTCTATTTAAAAGTGGTGCGAGAAAGCCAAAGCTGGGGGACGCCAGAACAACTGTTGCTTGAAGTCGGCACCAGCAACCCAGCAATATTGGCTGATGTGCGACAAGCAGCACCCGAACGATTTGTCATGCTCCGCTCACTCTGGGGTGAGGAAGGGAATTTGCAATGTCTGCTCAAAAACGGCTTAAACAAGATGGGAGATGGATTGTTGATCCCACTTCCTCAAAATTTGCTGAACGGGAACAAAATCAATGAACAGGCCGCAACACTCAAAGGAAGGATTAATCGAATTCGCGACCAACATCTCCAAGAAAGAGCACAGACTGATGCAATCCATCCAGAACAATGCAGAATCTGGCCCCACTCGGATCAATCCAATCAGGATGACTCCATCACGACGGGCAGGAAAGATGGAGTGACGCCAATCGATCAAGATCTTTGGGATCTTGTGATCGATTTGTACGATATCCGCTGCCTTCTATTCGGGGAATTTAAGCAAGCAAGCGGTGAAATTTTCAACTATTACGTTGATCTTCGTCAGATCATTTCTGATCCCGCTCTTTTCCATCGCGTTCTCGATTGCTATGCCCAGGTGCTAAGGCCCTTGCGATTCGACCGCATTGCAGGGATTCCTTATGGATCTTTACCCACGGCTACGGGCTTGTCATTGCAATTGCATAAGCCACTGATTTACCCAAGAAAAGAAGTGAAGGCCCATGGAACCCGGCGAATGGTGGAAGGAGAGTTCAAGAAGGGGGAGACCGTGGCCGTGGTCGATGACATTTTGATTACCGGCGGAAGCGTGATGGAAGGAATCGGGAAGCTCGAATCATCTGGCTTGAACGTGCGTGATGTGGTGGTGTTTCTAGACCATGGTGGAATCCATGATCTCCGCGCCAAGCAGCGTTTACAGAGCCACGGAGTGAAGCTGCAAGCCGTGCTCACCCTCGACACCATCAGCCATGTACTCGAGGCCTCGGATCGAATCAGCCCCCATCAGGCACAAGCTCTGCGACACACTGACCAATGATTAGCCGAGCGACAAGGAAGATGAGCTGTCCCTCGAGCAGCAAATCGGGATCCACTTGATGCTGGTAAAAGGACTACTGCTCAATTCATTCGCATCGAGTGGTGACATAGCTGCATCCCGGTCAATCACAACATCTGTTTCCCATTGGTTTTAAACACACCCGCATCAAAAGATTGGAAATACGCTGTTTCGAGAGAGACGCCAATCGGAAGGAATTGAAGTCTTATCACAATCTCCTGGCCTGAATGCCTTTACTAAATTAACTAGAGAGACGTAGAACTTGCATCGTTCCAGATCAAATCAATCGAGATTGAAGCCTCGAGGTTTCGTTTCACTGGGCAATCATTCGCGACACGCTTCAAGAAGGTCTTCTGTTCCTGACTAAGGGCAACAGGGAGGCTGATCTGAGCTTGAAGGCTTTCAATGCGGCGCGGTCCTTCGCTTGTCATTGTTTTTTCAACGATGACGTTGGCGTCCACGAGGTCCCAGCCGCGGCGCCGTGCGGCGATGCCCATGATGGTCAAGATGCACGTTCCAAGGGCTGTCGCGAGTAGGTCAGTCGGCGAAAAGCTTTCGCCAAGGCCATCATGATCAGTTGGTGCATCGGTGTTGAGGACGGTGCCCGAGGGTCCGTGCTGAGCCGTGCAGTGCAAGTCACCTGTATATCGGCATTGAATCGCTGTCATCCGTACTTGATCATTCCTTTGTTCAAGTCTGCTCCCGTTTAGGAGGGAGCTTCACACGGTCTTTGAGGGAAAGATTGCAATGGTCAGGATCAGCACGATTCATTGAGAACGTGCTGAAAGACCGCCTCGGCCCAGCCCTGAGCATGGCAAGCAGGCGCCAACTGGTAGCGGCCTTGAGCAATGGCGTCAGCGAAGACCGGATGGGGACCATTCGCACCAGGCACAACAACTGAGAGATCACCAGCCTCAAGGAGGGGCTGATCATTGGGGGAGTCACCCAATGCGAGCACCCGCACTGGAGAACCACCACTGCGCTGCTTTAAAACCTCCAGCGCTCGCCCCTTGCTCACCTCTGCGCCGAGTAGGTGCCCCATCCGGTTGCCCTGTACAACAGCGAAACCAAGTTGGTTGGCGAGGTCTGGCAAGCGTTGCTGCGCTGATGAAGAAGGAGGCACAAAGGGCAAACTCCAACGCCTCGCGCAAGCCAACTGCAGCGCTTCGCCCTGCAACCCAAGAAGGTCGAGAGCCTCTTGATCCGAAAGTGCATCAATAGGTTGCAACGGCTCACTGAGCAACTGCTCAAGCTCAAGCAAAACCGGGCGAAGCTCAGCAACAGCGCATCCGAGGACAAGCTCCCATGGCTCACCATCATTGGTTTCCCCATGAACAGCCCCTCCGTTTTCAACGATGTACGGGTCCTTCAACCCAACTGCAGCCCTGAAATCTTTCACCTCCACCGCCGTTTTGCTCGTACAGGGAATCACAGGAATTCCCTTTAGCTGCAAGCCACGGATCGCCTCCCGTGCCGGCTCCCAGTTGTAGGCATGGTCCATCAGAGTCCCATCGAGATCGGTGACGACCCACCAGGGGGTTGAGGACAGAGCATCTGTTTTCGTCATCGAGTCAACCAATGCACAGCAAACGGCTCAAGGTCGAGAGCCGTTTGGCCCGCAACAAAGGAATTCCCGTTCAACACGTCATGCCAAACAGACCCTGTGGCGTTAGCAAGGGTGCTCAAAGGGAAACTGAGGCGAACATCACTGAAATTGTGAATGGCAAACAGAGTGCTTGCCCCTTCACCCCTCTGCAGAATCACTACATCAGAGCGTCCTTCGCTCAGGACCGTCATTGGGGAGAAGGGATCTAGCGCCGGCTGGCCACGACGGACAGCCATTGCTTGTTGCAGTAACTCCACCACCTGACGGGGATCGCTTTCAACATCAGCCAACAAACGCTCTAAACGGTCGAGTTGAAATTGAGGACGGTTGAGGTCGCGCCGATGACCGCTGAGGCGAAATCGAGCATTGTCATTAGGGGTTGCCAGTAACGCCGGCAGGTAAAACGCAGGCACACCGGGCAACGTCAACAGCAGCAATTGCGTCAACACAAAACGCGCTCGTTGATGGTGTGATGGATCCCTCCCTGGAGCCGCCATGGCACTCCACCAGCTGATATTGATCTCATAGGGAACGTCCAGTCCATCCGCCATGCGCCGGTGACTCACCAAACCACCCCTCTGCTCGCATTGCTTCAGCAACTGGAGCAAGCGATCGGATTCCATTAACCCTTCAAGCGGCCGCAAACCAATCCCGTCATGACAGGCCGTGAAATTGAGCAGGCCTGTCCCTTGAGGGAGCTGAGGCCAACGCGCCAGCCAGGAATTCAGCAGATCTGCACGACGACTGAGACATGCCTCGAGGACCAAAGGAGGTAAGGGGAAGTTGTAGGCGAGATGCGCTTCAGAACCAGTGGTCAAATAAGACAGATTTTCCTGCTCGGGGACATTCGTCTCCGTCACCACCACTCCCTGAGGACATCGAGACTCCAAAAGAAGACGCAACACTTGCACCAATCGATGGGCTTGAGGCTGATGGATGCATTCACTCAAAGGTTGTTTCCAGACAAACCCCACGGCATCAAGGCGCAACCATTGGATGCCATAACTGCAAAACAGATCGAGCAGGCGAGTGAACCCCAGCAAAACCTCAGGCTCTCGCCAGTTCACATCCACTTGATCGGGCCCGAACGTGGTCCAGACCGTTTCTGGGCCCCGATCTGTCGCGAGGGTGGTGAATAGCGCCGAACTGCGCGGGCGCACCACATTGTCCCAACAAGGGTGGGGAGCAGCAGCCAACACACATCGCGCGCCAGGTTCCTCTCCCTTCAGAAAAGCCCGCACCCAAGGGTGCGACGCTGAAATGTGATTGAGAACCAGATCAGCCATCAACTGGCGACCATCAGCCAACGCGGCCAGATCATTCCAATCGCCGAAGCGTTGCTCAATCTCCTCATGGCTGGCAACGGCAAAACCTCCATCACTGGTGGAGCGCAAGAAGGGCAACACATGGACGACCGATGAGAGGCCATGGAAATGGTCGTGGAGAAGAGCCTGCAAACAACGGAGGCCAGGCTGGTTATTGGCGCTCACCGTATCGGCATAGGCAATCAACACACAACTCGAGGAATCCCATCGCGCAGCCGTTGCCGTTGCATCTGCACTCCCAAGATCGAGCGACTCTGAAACAGCAATCTCTGACGCGGACCGCTCGGAATGCAGCAATTGCGACGACAGCCGATTGAGATCCTCCGAAGAATGGTGTTCATAGAGCTCCGACAGAAGCGATGGCAACCACTTATGCGCCATTAACTGCTTCGACACCATGCCTTTGCCAAGTGCATCAGGTATGGAACAGAGCTTCGCAAATTGTTGTCGCATTGATCACCGCATGGATTTTCAGCAGGGATTAATCGCCACGATTCATGACTACGGACTCGGAAAGCTGGACCTCCCAGACTTTCGTCGTCAGCTGAGGCAACGCCCAACGTCCTTGCTGATTCCGTGCCTCATGGAAGAGTTCAGCCGTCCTGCGCTCGGACTGATCCGTGAGGTGCTGGCAGAACTAAGCGGCCTCGAAGAACTCGTGATCGCGTTGTCAGCGGAGACCTGCGACGACGTCGCCGCCGCGGAAGCCTTCTTCTCTGACATGCCATTTCCGGTACGCGTGCACTGGACGAATGGTCCTGCCGTTGCCGAATCACTGCAGTCCCTTCAGACGCTTGGCCTCAATGTGACCGGACCACCTGGGAAAGGCTGGGCTGTGTGGCAAGGGCTTGGTGTGGCTTGCAGAAGCGCTGAGATCGTTGGTCTCTTTGATGCTGACATCCGCACCTTTTCACCGGCGTACCCACAAAGAATGCTGCGACCGTTGCTGGACCCCTCTCTCGGTGTGGCTTATGTGAAAGCGTTTTACAGCCGTCTTTCGCTCGAGACCCAATCTCTGCATGGGAGAGCAACACGCCTTTTTGTAGGCCCACTCCTCACCAGCCTGGAGCAGATTTTTGGGCCGATGCCTTATTTGCGCTATCTCCAATCATTTCGCTACCCCTTAGCCGGCGAGTTCGCGTTCACCAGAGATCTGGCCATGAATTTGCGCATTCCTTCGGACTGGGGACTCGAAATTGGTTTGCTTTCAGAGGTGTATCGCCATGTGGCCCCTCGCCGCATCGCCCAAGTGGATCTCGGCTTGTTTGATCACAAGCACAAAACATTGGGCAATGCTCCTTCAGAGGGATTGCAACGCATGGCCGGTGAAATTTTTGCCACTGTGCTTCGTGGACTCATGGAGCATGAAGGTCGAATGTTGTCTCCAGACCAAATTCCAACCCTTGAAGTGCTGTTCCGACGGGTCGGCGAAGACCGTGTCCAACAGTTTGGATTGGATTCAGCCATTAATCGTCTGCCTTACAGCCGACACAGCGAAGAGCTTGCTGTCCAAAGCTTCGCAACCTTGTTACGTCCCAAAGTTGAGGAATTGATGGCAGCTCCAGTGGCCCATCAGCTCCCTAGCTGGTCGAGGTTGCTGTGCTGCACCGAACGCTTACAAGCAGACCTTGCCGAAGCAGGCCAGACACGGAGCATTAAGGCAGCAACCAACAAAACGCCACGACATCATCACCATCGCCCACTGATGGCATGTCCACCGAGACGTCCTGCGACAGCAGCATGAGCATTGGCTTAATCGAGGCCAGGCCAGAGGGCTCTGTCTTGGCCTGCCTGGCGATCACAAAGGAGGAGAATGGATGGTATGAACACACGCAACCCCTCAGAAGTCGTTGAAAAGCTGGTAGAGGAATGGAAGCTGCAACCCCATCCAGAGGGCGGTTGGTATCGCGAGCTGCATCGAAGCTCTGTGCTTGTGGTTCGACCTGATCAGCAACAGCGCTGTGGCATCAGCACAATCTTGTATCTCTTGGATTCAGGATCGCTCAGTCGCTGGCACAGGGTGAGCCATGCCGATGAGGTGTGGACCCATCTACAAGGAGCACCCCTCAGTCTGTGGTGCCTTAAGCCCAAGGCTGATCAGGCCACTCGAGAGGTGTTGTCGATGCATAACCCTGTTCAAGTCATTCCAGCGGATCACTGGCAGGCCGCCAAAGCCGAAGGTCCTTACTGCCTGGTGAGTTGTTGTGTTGGGCCTGGGTTCAGCTTTGAAGATTTCACCATGCTCAGAGATCTTCCAGACAGCGAACGCCCAAAGGGAGCGCATCCTGATCTGATCTGAACGCATCAGAGTTCAACAGTGAAGCCGACTCATTACGCTCATCCCAGCAGGGAGACAGCATGGGCAGCAGCTTCGGGGAACTGTTTCGGATCAGCACCTTTGGGGAATCCCATGGTGGAGGCGTGGGCGTCATTGTGGATGGCTGCCCGCCCAGGCTGAAATTAGATCTAGAAGCCATTCAGGCAGACCTCGATCGCAGACGTCCGGGTCAAAGTCGCATCACCACACCGAGGAAAGAAGCTGACCAGGTCGAGATCCTGAGCGGATTACTGGATGGGGAAACCCTGGGCACACCGATTGCGATGGTGGTGCGCAACAAGGACCAACGCCCTCAGGACTACAAAGACATGGAAGTGGCCTTTCGCCCATCCCATGCCGATGCCACCTATCAAGCGAAATACGGCATCCAGGCCCGCAGCGGCGGCGGCAGAGCCTCGGCCCGGGAAACGATTGGACGGGTAGCAGCGGGAGCGATCGCCAGGCAGCTTCTTAGGAAAGCCAATGGCACCGAAGTGATCGCTTGGGTGAAGCGAATCCATGATCTCGAGGCGAGCGTTGATCCCAGCTCAGTCACGCCGGAACAAGTGGAAAGCAACATCGTGCGCTGCCCTGATCCAGGAATGGCCGAACAGATGATTCAACGCATTGAAGCCATCGGCCAAGAGGGAGATTCCTGCGGCGGAGTGATTGAGTGCGTGGTGAGGCAAGCGAGCACGGGGCTGGGGATGCCCGTCTTCGACAAGTTAGAAGCTGACCTCGCCAAAGCCGTGATGTCACTGCCCGCCACAAAAGGCTTTGAAATCGGATCGGGCTTTGCCGGAACGCTGCTGAAGGGCAGTGCCCACAACGATGCTTTCCTACCCACCCAGGATGGAAGCTTGCATACGGCTACCAACTATTCCGGAGGCATTCAGGGAGGAATCAGCAATGGGGAAGCGATTGTGATCCGAGTGGCCTTCAAGCCAACGGCCACCATCCGCAAGGAGCAACAGACCATCAACGCGGCAGGTGAGGCGACCACGCTCTCAGCGAAAGGACGCCACGACCCTTGCGTCTTACCAAGAGCCGTTCCGATGGTGGAAGCCATGGTGTCCTTGGTTCTTGCCGATCACCTGCTCAGGCAGCAAGGGCAATGCAGCCTTTGGTGATCTGAAAGAGCCCTAGCTTCTAGCCGGAGACTTGATCCCACTGCTACTAGCCAACTGTGCTGCCGCTTTCGCCATACGGCCAGCCGTGGAACGCGTTGAAGTGGACTCAGTCACCGACTTACGGGCACGGCGCGCTTTACGAGGCTTTCCGACTGATGCCAAGGAGGTGGTAGACGTTTCCGTTGTCTTGGCCACCCGAGCTTTGGCCACCCGCGATGAGGAGGAAGCTCGTTTCGTTTTTGTTGCGGTCGTGGTGCGCGCAGCAGCAGCAGGCTTCTCGGCCTTCACCGCTTTGCTGGCTTTACTGGCTTTACTGGCTTTACGCGGTTTGGAGACTTGGCGATTGCGATGGCTCAACACCATCACCCATTCCTCATCCGTCAGGGCTGCGGGCTTGCTCCCATGCGCATTGGCCAACTTGGCCGCCTTCTCAATGTCTTCAATCAGATTGACCCAAGAGGTGGCAAAGCGCTTGTCGGACTGAGACCTTGCGCCGCTTTCAACCAAGGTCTCCACAACACCAGCTGCCGTGACCTTTTTACGGCGACGGTTAAAGATCTCTTTCTGCAATTGCGCGATCAGAGCATCCGCCTTGTCGCTCAGCTTGATGGATAACTGAGACATCCGAAACCAAATCACTATCCCATCTGTAGCAGATAAGACTCACGTCAACCAATCGCGTAGATCGGCGATGGCGTTCGTTGCGCCGAGGACGCCACGACCGAGGGCAATCGCGTCGTAACCAGCGGACAGCCAGGGATCCAAGTCGGCCACACTCAACCCGCCTGCGGCAATCATGAAGGGCAGATCCCACATCGGGGCTGCAATCTGACGGTGGTAATCGAGGCCCAGCACAACTGCAGGAAACAATTTCACAACATGGCAACCAAGAGCAACCGCCTGGCGAATTTCGGTTGGCGTCATCACACCAGGAACAAGACAACAGTTGTGTTGATGTGCCATCAAGACCAGGCCCTGATCCAAGAGCGGAGACATTGCATAGGGCAGATCGAGATCGATCACTGCCTGGAGACCCCGTTGTGACGTCACAGAGGCCACTCCCAGCTGAACGGTTGGATGCCTCAGCCGGATCGCCGCGATCAGGGCACTCCAGCGAGGGTGATCCATCCAGGCAACTTCAATGTGGTGGACGCCAAGATCGACCAACTGGTCGATGCGTTGACACAACAGTGACTGCAAAAACGGCCCAAGGAGATCACTCTCCTTGGGCCGCAACACCATGATCAGTGGCTGACGACGCAACGAGGCCATCAACCACTGCTGACGATCAGACGTACTCAGCAATTCGCACATCGCGTCGGATCAAGAGATCCTGAAGTTCCTGTGAATCAACAGTTTCGCTTTCAACCAGCATTTCGGCGAGCTCATCAAGGACAGAGCGGTTGTCATTCAAGACCTTGGTGGCACGGTGATAGGCCACATCAACCAGATCGGAAACCTCGGAATCAATCGTGGCTGCCGTGTCCTCGGAGAAATCACGTTCAGCTGCGATATCGCGACCCAAGAACATTCCTCCTTGTGCACGGCCTAGAGCAACAGGACCAAGCTTGTCGCTCATCCCAAAGCGGGTCACCATCTGACGGGCAACCGAAGCAACTTGCTGAAGGTCATTGGAAGCACCCGTTGTGACCTCGTCTTCTCCGTAGACGATTTCCTCTGCAACCCGACCGCCTAGGGCCACAGCCATTTGGTTTTGGAGGTAGGTCCGTGAGTAAAGGCCAGACTCCATCCGCTCTTCGCTCGGCGTGAAGAAGGTCAGACCACCAGCGTTACCGCGGGGAATGATCGAAATCTTCTGCACGGCGTCGTAATCAGGCATCAATGCGCCCACCAGGGCATGACCAGCTTCGTGATACGCCACAAGCCACTTGCGTCGCTCGCTCATCACCCGGTCTTTCTTCTCGGGGCCCACCATGATGCGCTCGATCGCATCACTGATCTCGTCGTTGCTCACCTCCGTGAGTTGGCGACGCGCGGCAAGGATTGCTGCTTCATTGAGAAGGTTGGCCAGGTCAGCACCGGTATAACCAGGGGTCCGGCGAGCCACCTTGTCGAGGTCCACATCCTTCGACAAGGTTTTGCTGCGGGCATGAACGCCAAGAATTTGAAGACGACCGGCGTAATCAGGACGATCAACTGTGACTTGGCGGTCGAAACGACCTGGACGCATCAAGGCTGAATCCAACACGTCAGGGCGGTTGGTTGCGGCAATGATGATGATTCCGGTATTGCCTTCAAAACCATCCATCTCCGTCAGGAGCTGGTTCAAGGTTTGCTCGCGCTCATCGTTGCCGCCGCCGAGACCAGCACCACGCTGTCGGCCTACGGCATCGATCTCATCGATGAACACGATGCAAGGAGCATTTTTCTTGGCCTGTTCAAACAGGTCACGGACACGGCTGGCACCCACACCAACAAACATCTCAACGAACTCAGAACCTGAGATCGAGAAGAAGGGCACTCCCGCTTCACCCGCCACTGCCTTGGCAAGCAAGGTTTTACCCGTCCCCGGAGGACCAACAAGCAAACAACCTTTAGGAATTTTCGCTCCAACAGCAGTAAACCGATCTGGGTTCTTAAGGAAATCAACCACCTCAGTGAGCTCAAGCTTGGCGCCTTCAATTCCGGCAACATCCCCGAAGGTGATCTGCGTGGTGGGCTCCATTTGGACCCGCGCCTTGCTCTTACCAAAGTTCATGGCTTGGTTTCCACCACCGCCGCCGCCCTGGGCGCGACGGAACAGAAAGAACAGGCCGCCAAGCAGCAACAACGGGAAGATCAAACTGGTCGCTGCTTGCTGCCAAGCGCCAGGCTGGCGTGAAGGCTGCACAGCGATGTCAACGTTGTGATCCGTCAACATCTTCAGAAGATCCTTGTCCGGAGCGAGGTTGACCTCCGCACGACGACCATCGGTCTCAACAATCTGAGCAGTTCCACGGTCGGGAGATAGCAACACTCTGCTGACCTGATCTTCCTGAACGGATTCCACAAAATCGCTGTACCGCAGCGTGCGAGCTGCCGTTGCAGGATCGGGACGGTCAAGGAACGCCGTACCCACAACGATCACTACCACTACGAGCAGGACATAAAGCCCCACATTGCGCCAACGCTTGTTCAAGGTTCTTCGCCTCTGATGAAGGAATGTTAATAGGAATTGAAAGCGTCAGGAGGCCCGCAGGACCTCAACCACGCTGCGGAACGCAAACCACTCCGGGATCTCTTCGCCACTACGGAGCATCTTGCGGAATTGGGTGCCGCTGAGCTTTTTGACATGCAAACCGCGGGCCTCCGCATGTTCCGCAGTGACATACCCCTCTTCGTCGGTAAAGACAAGATTTAAGGAGGGAACGGTCTCCATCGTCAGTTCAGGAGCGCACTCTTTGGCAAAATTCTGCGCGTCATAGGGGCCGTAAAAATCATCCCCTGAGAGTGAGGATTTACATCCAGCCATATCCCGGCCAATGATGAAGTGAGTACAGCCGTAATTGCGGCGAATGATCATGTGCTGCAAGGCTTCACGCGGACCAGCCATGTGCATGGCGTACGGCAGATAAGCCCAACGAATACTCGCGTTATCCACCTCTGCGGCCAGGCGTTCATAGGTCTGGAAGCGAACGGAGCCTGGAATATCGTCCTGCTGGGTGGGCCCACAGGTGGGGTGGACCAGCACGACGGCATTCTCGCTGACGTTTTGGGCGTGCAGTGCGCGGGTGAAGAGCTCGTAGTGGGCGCGATGAATGGGATTACGGCACTGGAATGCCACCACGTCTTCGCCGTCGGGGAGGCCGGCTCGGACCTCAGATGGCGTTTTGCAGGGGAAGACACGCTTCGGAAGCTCCAAGCCCTGAATCAGGCCCCCGAGATAGAAACGACGGCGCTCTGTGGCGATCATGCGCACCGCCGGGTGCTCTAGCGAGGTGGTGCCATAACAGCCTTTGGCCTCGACAACCTTGTCGGGTTCCCACTTATCTCCAACGGTGAGAACAGCCAGATCCTGACCTTTGTAGGTCAACAACACCTTGTCTCCAACCGCGACGTCCTCACGATCGGTATCCATCACAATCGGCAACCCGAACAGGTAGCCAGAGGTGGTGCGATGCCCGGCAACAACGGAGTCGTAGTCGGCCTGATGCATGAATCCCCGCTCTGGGGAAAATCCACCGACAACAAGCAGCTCAACATCACAGGCATTGCGATCAGAACATTCGATGCTTGTGGTGGCAGAAGCCTTCAGCGCTGCATGCTCAGGGGCTGACACCATCAAATCCACCAAGGTGCCTCCGTAAGGAGCAATCACCCCGGAGCGCTGCGAGGAAGAGGAAGTGGCAGTCATCGGCGATTCGTGTCTGGATCAGGGATGGCGAGATTCTCCCAGAAGACAGAAAAAAGGAGGGCCTGAGCCCTCCTTTTGAATCAATGCGTCTGAACTGGAAGGTCAAGCCTCCTCAAGACGACCGAAGACCTCTCCACTGATCTTCACGTCAACGATTTCGCGACCACCCATATCGGAATCGGAAGGTTGAATCGCCGAGAAGACGCCAGCAAATTCGCCGGTTTCAGGATCCACCTTGGTGATCGAAAAGCTCATCTCGCCCGTGCCATCGATGTAGCGCTTGACGTTTTCGCTCTCAAGCTCTTCGTAATCACCACCAAGTCCCACGAGTCCCTGGGGATAATCCACACCAGTGGTTAAGGCGCGACCCTTTGGATCGATGAAGTTACTGGTGCGGTAGCTAGGTGTGCGGTAGGTGCCGTTGAAGTCGGTACTGGTTGTCAGAGCTGAACCGTCAGCCGTGGCTTGAAGGTTTTTGCTTGAGAAGGTGAAGGGGAATTCCTCACCACCAGGAACCAACACCGTGATCGGCTGGAAATCAATACCGCCTTTTTCGCTGAAGCTCAGACCTTTGTCACCAACGACGAGATCGCCAAAGACTTCATCCAAGCTCGAGGTGTAGCGAGTGAGGATTTTGCCCTCAACGAATTGCGCCTCTTGACGCTTATTCGCGGGTTCGCCTTTGACAAAGACCCGAGAGGGATGCATACAGATCCCACGCAGTTCGTAACCGGAACCAGCCGTGAGGCTGATGGAGCCACGTGCCGAATCAGGAAGGGTGGGGCAATCATTGGCCTTGCCCGTGTTGCGGATGTCGTCATAGGTGACGTTGGATCGATCTATGGCCTCAGCACCACCACTGCAGGCGGTTACAACAAAGAGACAGAGGGCTAGCACCAGGGCCAGCAGGGGACGGATGCGCATAGAAGAAAGCTGATAAGCCGGACGAAGACGGTATCCACCGATTTTTCGATCTTACAAGGCGAAAACGAGCGTTCCGGCAAGCCTTTTGCAGCTCTCAACAAGCCTTCGCGTTGCGGGTCGCAAAGGGAGGGTCTCGAAACCGTTGAACGTCCCAATTCAACAGTGACTGAGAACGCTCTCAAGCAATTATCAAAGACTTAACTGCCTGAGACAACGTGCTGCGAATTGAGGGCATGCAGCGCTGGCAGTGGCAGGGCGGGCAATTGCAGGGCGATCTCATCCAGCAAGCGATTCGCGAGCTCAAGCTTGCATTGAGGCAAGAACGGGTCCTTTGTGCCATCGCGCCTGAGCAACCAGCCTCCGTTCCGATGCGAACCAAACCCCTGATTGGGCTGATCAATGGGATTCGCAAACAACAGGTCGCATTGTTTGGCAGAGAGTTTTTGACGCGCCCGTTCCAGAAGCGAATCAGCTTGACCACTGAGAGCAGCAAATCCCAAGAGCACTTGACCTGGGGGGCGGCGCTCAGCCAAACCGGCCAACAGATCGGGGACAGGCTCCATTTCGGCCGAAAGAACGCTGGCCAATGCGGCCTTCGCGGGCTTGTCAGGAGATGCACCACCACGCCGGCGCAGATCGGCCACCGCTGCCGCCATTGCCACCGCGTCCACGCCCGGTTGAAGATCCATCAGTGCCGACTCCATCGCTTGCGCTGACTCCACCGGATGGCAAGACACTCCCTCAAGCCAGGCATCTGGCAACTGCAAGGGGCCATGGATCAACTCAACCCGAGCACCCCGCCACCGAGCCGCTTGAGCCAGCATCACGCCCATCCGGCCGCTGCTGCGGTTGCTCATGATTCGGGCAGGGTCCAGGGCTTCCACCGTTGGGCCAGCGGTCACGAGCAGGGAACGTCCACTCCAATCACGCATCAATTGGCGTTCCTGGCTCCCTTGCTGAAGCGCATGGAGAACCGCCAATTGAATCAAAGCGGGATCGGCCATTCGCCCCTCTCCGATTCGATCACAAGCCAGCAACCCGGGCTCTGGTCCTAGGCACAGGACCCGTTGATCCCCTTGCAAGAGATCCCAGTTGCGACGGACCGCGGCATTGCCCCACATTGCTGTATTCATGGCTGAGGCCGCCACCACTGGGCGCTCGCAGGCCAACAGCAGGGAGGCCAGCAAGCCATCTCCGAGCCCCTGGGTCCAGCGGGCCAAGCTTGTTGCACTTAGGGGCGCCACAACGACAAGATCAGCCCATTCAGCCAACTCGACGTGCAATGGTCGAGGTTGCGATGGCTCCCACTGATCCTGATCTTGCAGACAAGGGTGACGACTCAGACTTGCGAGCGCCACAGGACTGACAAGGCGCGAGGCGCTGGGAGTGATGACACAACGCACCTCGGCCCCCGCCTTCACCAACGCGCTTACAAGGAGAGGGGTCTTAACCGCGGCGATGCTTCCCGATGCTGCTACAAGAAGACGACGCCCCTCAAGAAGCCTTGGGGCCTCAATCTTCATCAAATGGTTCCTGATCAACTAAATGAACATATGGACCCGTGAGCTCGGGCCGGTGAATCGCCAAGGCACGCAACAGATGCCAATCACTTAGGCCATCAAAAGGGGTTGGGTAATCGTCGTCTTCAAGGCGCTGGGCAAGCGAAGCCACCTTGTCGTCGTCAAACGCATCCAGAGATTCCGGCGTGATCGGCATGCTGGTTCCCTGACGAGAAGAACCCATTCTGCCTCGGGCAAGACATAGAGCTGTCGCTAAGTTTCGAGCGACGGGGTCTTAGCTCAGCTGGTAGAGCGCTGCGATCGCACCGCAGAGGTCAGGGGTTCGAATCCCCTAGTCTCCATGTATTAATAGCAAAAACTTATTCGGTATCTAGGCGTCTAACTATTACCGAGGAAGTGGATTGGGCAAGATGCAACCCTGAACCCAGATCAACCCATGCACAAAAAATCAAGGCAATAAAAGATCTCGAGCCTGTCTTCAATGCGCATTATTGAAGCTTCTTTTGTCTGTAGTGACGAAAATCACAGGCAGCCTTGTCCCCAATCAACGAGCTCAGCCGTCAGAAGGGCGATGGTGTGAATGCCAGGGAGATGACCCTGAACTCACTCACATCAAATAACAATGATTTCTACAGTTCTTGACCTCAACAAAATCGTTCTAAAAATCAACCAAAGGGCGAAAGACGGCATCAAAAAAGCCACGACCATTGGCGCAATTGCGGCCACAGGAATGGTCCTGACCACAGCGTTGCCATCCTCCGCCAGCGAGTGGACTGCGCGGCATGGCCTGTCAAGCGCTGGTTATCAGCAGACTTTCAACAACTACACCAAGAAAGGTTATTGCCTCAAGTCGATTTCAGGCTACCAACAAGCAGGGAGAGCCAACTATGCTGCAATTTGGAGCAAAAATGGGTGCAAACCATTTATTGCTCGCCACGGATTGAGCCCACAAAAGTATCAAGCTGCATTTGACGCTTTCAATAAAAAAGGGTATCGCTTGACGCACATCAATGGATATGAAATTGGAGGCAAACCATTCTATGCAGCGATTTGGGAAAAAACCTCTGGTCCTGCGTACAAAGCGCGGCACGGTCTTACGGAAAAGCAATACCAAAGTCAAGTCACTTCCATGTCTGGAGAAGGATACGGAGTAAAACATGTCAGTGCATTTAGCTTGAAAGGCTCTCCTAGATTTGCTGTAATCTTCGAAAAAAATATGCCCAAATGGAAAGCTCGGCACGGACTCACAAGCTCTCAATATCAAAAAGAATTTAACAAGTCAGCCAAAGAAGGCTATCGCCTGAAAGCAGTCACCGGCTATCGCAAAGGAAACAGCGATCGCTATGCTGCTGTTTGGACCAAAGAAGGAGGGCAATCTTATCAAGCACGCCATGGGATTCCAACCAAAAACTACCAGCATATCTTCGACAACTATCGATATCAGAGCTATGAGCCAAAATACATCGAAGCCTTTAACTCAGCGAGTGGTGTCAAGTTCAATGGAGTCTGGGAAAACAAGAAATTTGCAAGCAAAGGCCTACGATCAATAGAAAGAAAGGTTGGTCAATACATGCGTGATAACGGCATCAAAGGATTATCGATAGCCATTAGCAAAAACAACAAACTTGTGTATGCCCGCGGTTTCGGCAAAGCTGACGTCGCAAAGGGAATTGTAGTGGGACCAAAGCATCGCTTTCGCGTTGCCAGCGTTTCAAAGCTTGTAACCCAAGCCGCAATCAAGAAACTCTTGAAAGAAACATCTCTAAACTCAAGTTCTAAAGTGTTTGGCAAAAACAGCATTCTTGGAGATGACTACCCAACACCTTCAACCAACCCAAACATCGACAAAATCACAATCCAGCATCTACTTGACCATCGCGGAGGGTGGGCAAACATCAACAAAAAAGGAGACAAAAAAGATCCAATGTTTGCTTACTCTGGGTCTACGTTCCCCGGCTTAATCAACTGGACATTAAGCAATTACCCTTTGGCCTCAAACCCCGGACAAGATTATCGGTATTCTAATTTTGGCTACTCTTTACTGGGGCGAGTGATTGAGAAAGCAACCAATGCAGACTACGATTCTTACGTGAAAAACAAAATCCTGAATCCTGCAGGTGCCAAAGGCATGGTGATCGGGCGCGACAAAAAGAACCAACAACTGCGCAATGAAGCTACATACTATGGAGGAGGTGCTTATTCAAGCGTTAAGCCTCAACGGTTTGATTCTCATGGTGGTTGGATAGCCACACCCATTGATCTACTTCGTTTTATGAGGCACAACAATGACCACGCGAATTACCATAATGGCTTGATGGACGGCACTACTGCAGTGTACAGGAAGAATTACAACTCAAATTTCGGTTATGTCGCAGTAACCAATAGCCGCAAAAAACCTGCAGCTCTTGATAGCCTAATGAAAGACATCATTAACTCAACACCTAACTGGCCTAGCGTTAATCTGTTTTAAATCACTTACTAACGAATAAAAACTCTAAAAGCTCAGGCAATGCCTGGGCTTTTATTTTGAAGGAACAAGAATGGATTTCACTAACGAGGATTAGCTGCCAGCAGGGGCAAACAATCTCTCCTTGCCTCCAACCCTAGGGACACCTTCAACAAAAGGTCATCGTGGATGCAGATCTAGATGATCTTTTTGTGCAAAATGACCAGCTTGGCAACAACCTGAACATCAGTGACAGAACTAACTTCCATCACACCACCGGTCATCTCAGGGAATCCCTTCTTTTTTAGAGCCTTCAATTGCATGCCTTTGGCGCAGGGCATTGTGGTTCTATTGATCTCGGTATTTGTTATCGAAATTCTTTGAAAACATCAGTCATCTCAACATGAACGTTCTTGATTTGTTTCCACGCTCAATCGTACAAGGGAAACTCGATTTAAAACTTCTCAACCAATGCCTTCTCCATTGTGAGGACGTCCTCAGCAATCCAGGAGCTAATCCCGACGCTTCGATGCGCCTCGCTGGCCAGCTCAACCAACAACGAGAACTCAATCCAATCCAACCGGCTGTTCAAGAACTTTGTGAATCTGTCCTTCTCGAAGGCTGCGAACGCTGGATCCGTCACGTGATGGACCAGCAACCACCTCAAGGTCGTGGCCCATGGGTGCCAGGGCGCTACCAGCTAAGACTGATTGACATCTGGCTGAATTGCCAAATGGAGGGCGATTACAACCCAATGCATACCCATGGAGGAAGTTTTTCGGGAGTTGTCTTTTTAAAAGTGCCCTCACAAATCAACGGAACAAGCTTTGACGGTCAACTTTGTTTTCATGGTCCTGAGGAATACCACCTCCAATCATTTCGTACGGGAATGGCTCAATACGTGCTTCCTAGCCCAGGCGATTTTTATATTTTTCCAGCTTGGCAACCCCATTCCGTGATGCCTTTCCGGGGCAGCGGAGAACGCTGGTCTCTTGCCTTCAACGTTGTTGCACAACCCACATCCGGACATCCGAAGCCCCCTGAGCAGAACCAAAATATTTCGCTGTCGAGTCAGCGGCCAAGAGCAAGAGGGTTCTGAACGTCTACCTCCGAGACAATTGCCTTAAACTTAATTTCAGATTTCAAGGACAGCCATGACCTTGGGCCTTGAAGAGCAGCCTTCCATCGATAGGGTTACTGGCCTTCACAGGTTCCAACCATTGGCCTTGGAGTGTTGCTGATGTTTCCGTTCAGCACTCACTTCACAAGACGTCTGCCCCTCTTTGCAGCCCTTTCGGCTCTTGTTTTGGTCTCAACGCTTGCCAGACCCAGCGCCCTCATCACCTACGGCCTCATCGCCTTAGCTGGCGGGCTCGGCCGTCGCTGACGTCAGTCGGGACGACCATGCGGTAAAAGGGATGTCAGAAAGCCCATAAACGATGTCGCAATCCAAAAGAGAACAAGTAGTCAGCCACCTGCGCTACATCCGCCAGGAGCTGCGAGAAATGCATCAAGGCGTGATGGAAGACGGACTCCTGCCTGAAGCGGGTGAGGTGAGAGGAGTCATGGCCCAGATGGAGGCGTTGCTCGAGCTGCTGGAGGGGAAATCATCCCGCAAAGCGAAGGCCGATTCCGACTGAATTGTGGTCCCGCTGAGTGGTCAACTGAACGCAAATCCTGCTTCAACAGGAAATGCTCAAAAACCAGCTATTCATATAAGAAATAAATAAAAATCGAGTATTTTTAAATCGGCAGTTTGCCGGCCGGGTGATGGGGATCAACTGGTGGCACACTTCTGATTACAAGGTTTGAGGGGCTCGATGCATGACCGCTCGACTGCAAAAAACTCGACTTCAAATCAGTTTCGGTGAAGCCACTTCACGCCTTGACCAGTGGGCAGTGAATCCCTGGAGAAGGGCATCCTTAATGTTGATCGCCCTCGGAGCAAGCTTCGCTCTTGGAAACAGCATCGGTGCCATTGCAGGTGCGTTGGCATTGATGGATCCAGTGGCCGCACTGGTGACTGTGGCGATCTGGGAACTGATGGTCCGAGCCAGGCGGCATTGGGCGCGAGATCGACAAAAACATCTGGGACGTGATCTGTTGGACATGTCACGCATTGGCTTGCTTTATGGCCTTTTATTGGAAGGATTCAAGTTGCTTTAAAGAACGCACAAATCCAGACAATCTTGTACGGAATCCATAGCCTGGATTTAGATCTGCTGATGGTTAGACCATGGCTGCTGAGCATTTCTTTCTCGAGCTCGAACCGCCAGAAGAACGTCTTCGCGACGCCCCTCATGTCGTGATCGTGGGCGGGGGCTTTGCTGGCGTTCGGGCCTGCAAAGCGCTTGCTCAGGCAGATGTGCGCATCACCTTGATTGATAAGCGCAACTTCAATTTGTTCCAACCGCTTCTTTATCAAGTAGCAACGGGGCTAGTCGCTCCTGGTGATGTTGCGACACCCCTGCGACAGCTGGTTGGCAAGCAGCGCAACGTTCAAGTCTTGCTGGGAGAAGTCACCGGCTTGGATGCCAAGAAGCAACAAATCAACTTCAGCGAAAAAGTTCTCACCTACGACCACTTAGTACTCGCAACGGGTTCGGGTAGCACCTATTTCGGCCATGAAGAATGGCGCACCTTTGCTCCACCGATGAAAATTCTTGAGCACGCTCAAGAAATTCGTCGCCGCTTGCTGATGGCGATGGAGCAGGCCGAACAAACACCTGATCCCGCGGCACGCAAATTCCTTCAAACCGTGGTGATTGTGGGAGGGGGGCCTACGGGATGCGAGATGGCAGGTGCCACCTCCGAATTAATGCGCAATGCCATGCGCCGTGAGTTCAAGCAACTCGATCCTGATGATTCAAGGATCATCGTGATCGACCCAGGCGATCGATTGCTGAGGGCAATGCCTGAGTCGTTATCGGCCTCTGCTCAAAAGACCCTGGAGTCTCTAGGGGTAGAGACTCTCTTTAAGGGGCGTGTTCAAAGCATGAAGCCTGGAGAAGTCTCCGTTGGCACTCCAGATGGCGAACAAACAATTCAAGCCGCAACCGTGATTTGGACTGCCGGGGTCCGACCATCTCACCTGGGCAAGACCCTGGCAGGCTCGATCGATTGTGAATTGGATCGTGGCGGGAGGGTGATCGTTGAACCCGACTTCAGCGTGAAAGACCATCCAGAGATTCGGGTGGTTGGCGATCTCTGCAGCTATAAGCACACGTCCACGGGCAATCCGCTGCCCGGGATGGCAGGACCAGCGACCCAAGCTGGTGGCTTCGTCGGCAAAGACATTGCCGCGATCCTGAGCGGAGGGAACCGTCCGAATTTCAAATGGTTTGATTTCGGCAGCATGGCCGTGCTGGATCGTGTTGCTGCTGTTGCCGATCTACGCGGCTTCAAATTCAGTGGAAGTCCAGGCTGGGCTGTTTGGGCTGCGGCACACCTGGCCTTCATGCCCGATCGAGAAAATCGCTGGTCCTTGCTGATCAAGTGGATGTTTGCTGTTCTGTCGCAGCAACGCTCATCGATGCTGCTCACAGGCATGCCAAGTCAGCACATCGGTCTCGACTCCGCAGACGCGCCCTTCCCCATGAACAGCGGGAAAGGGCCCTCAATTGCCGCTCCAGATGCAGCTCTCAAAGCAGCCATGAATTACTACGCCAATTCCGTCTCCGGTGTTTCTGCTCAGGATGGCGCTGAGGCCCGCGACGAATCCGCCACAGGATCAGACGCTGCCATCAAATAAAGCAGCGCCATGCGGATAGGGATCCCGTTGCGCACCTGATCCTCAACCAAACAAATCGAGCGGTCGTCCAAGAGGCCACCGCTCATTTCAACTCCACGATTGACAGGGCCTGGATGGAGCACAGGGCCTGAGAAAGCACAGCGTCGCAACCGCTCATGGGTGAGCCCAAAATCGCGGTGATAGCGATCAAGATTCGTAAGCAGATGATCGGTCATGCGTTCTTTTTGTAAGCGCAACGTCATCACCGCGTCCGCACCAGACAAACAGTCATCCAAGGAGCGGCTGATCTGCACCGTTCCACGCTCCCGGACAGGATCTGAAGCCTGCCCGGGAGGCGGAGCATCCAAAAAAGCCGCAAAGGCATCGGGCACAAGACTGGGCGGCCCGCAAAGCACCAAATCCGCGCCACATGCACTTAACGCCCAGAGGTTGGAGCGTGCCACGCGGGAATGCACCACGTCGCCAACAATCACAATGCGCTTGCCCTGCAACGCCTCAAGTTGAGAGTGGCGGGGCTCGAAATGGTGAGCAAGCGTGTAAAGGTCGAGCAAACCCTGGCTGGGGTGGCTGTGCTGTCCATCACCGCCATTCAGGACGACGGTGCGCTCTCCGGCTTGATCCAACTCAGAGGCCAACTGGGCGGGTACATCCGTGCAGCGATGGCGGATCACCAACACATCAGCCCCCATCGCGACGTAAGTGCGCGCTGTGTCGAGCAGGGATTCGCCTTTGCTGAGGGAACTGCTGGAGGGAGAAAAACTCTGCACATCAGCAGACAACCGCTTAGCTGCCAACTCAAAGCTGCTGCGCGTGCGTGTGCTGGGCTCAAAAAATAAGGTGGCAACCAATCGCCCTTGCAAGGCCGGGAGTTTGCGAGCGCCCGTCACCGGCATCGAACGAAAACGATGGGCAAGTTCCAGCACCGTGGCGTAGTCGTCACGAGAAAATGCAGCTAAATCGAGCACATGTCGATGGGACCAGCCACTCATCGCTTCCACTCCAGAGTTGGAATGAAGGCCTGACTCAAAGCAGGCAGCCGATCACCTCGGGCACGCCGGCTCACGCTGCGGGAGTCCTTCAGGTACCAACGCCAGGGCAAATCCTGTGCCTGAGAGATTCCGATCCGCGTGGTGGTCACAAGCTCAGGGACAGTGAGAACGGAGGGCCGGGTGGCCAACCACAATTCATTCTCGCCACAGACGGCTTGGCTGTCATGCGTTCTGTTGAGACCGAACCGCCTTGCTAACAAACCTGGACCAGCCGCCACTCGCTCCGGCTCGCCAGGCATCGCAACAGCGCGAAGCAATACCCCATTGGCCCAATAACTGCGATCGGTCACCACATTCACGCAGTGGTGAATCCCATAGCTCACATACACATAAAACCGCCCTGGCTCACCGAAGAGGGTTTCGTTTTGCGGTGAACGGCGGCGGTAGCCATGGCAGGCGGGGTCGTCCTGGGAATAAGCCTCTGTTTCCACGATCACGCCCCAAAGCAGGCTGCCGTCGTCTTGGCGTTTCACGATCAAACACCCAATCAAGTCAGGTCCAACGACCTCCGCAGGGCGGCAGAAAAAGACTTGAGGGAGGGCTGAAAATCTGGGGTCGTGGGCTGGATGGCTCAACAAGTCGCTGGAGCGATGATCCATGGTTCAACCACTCAGCTCTATGCATTGTCATCAAGACAAGGCAATCCAGCCGCGCCATTCCAGATGGCATGTCAACACAACCCGAATGACCAGACTGTCAAGACGCAAACGATGAACGACGAACCCCATGTCGGCATCATCCACAATCACCACACGCCAAATCAAAGCCAGGCGAGACCTGGTATTTCTTGTGCTGGCCGGGCTCTTTCTTGGCACCCTGGGGATGCTCAACATCCTTGGCCTGACACGATTCCTAGCCCTAGGGCAGATTGGATCTTGGCCAATCGTGGTGGCCGTTGGGGCCCTCCCCTATCCCGTCACCTTTCTCTGCACCGATCTTATTAGTGAGCTGTGGGGAGAGAAAAGGGCCACGCAAGTTGTGTGGGTGGGTCTCCTACTCAATGGATGGGTGGTTTTAATTCTGTGGGTCGGAGGTGTGATGCCAGGCCTGAACGGCGCCCCTGAATCCACATTTTTTGAAATTCAACGCCTGGCCTTTGGGTCCGTCGGAGCATCGATGGTGGCTTACCTCACCGCCCAATTCGTGGACGTGCGGTTGTTTCACTTTTGGAAGGAACGCACGAATGGCAAGGCCCTCTGGCTTCGAAATAACGGATCCACCTTGGTGAGTCAATTGGTGGACACCAGTGCGGTGGTGTTGATCAGCCACTACGCCACGCATGTTTTACCCATTCGCGCCGGTGAAGCGGTTCTTCCTCAGCTGGGAGCGTTCATCGCCAGTGGATATTTGTTTAAAGCCCTCGCGGCGTTTGCTGACACCCTTCCGTTCATCTGGCTCACCGCCTGGTTACGCGATTGGTTGGAGATTCAAGGAGACGGAAAGGAGATTATTCCGTGAGATCTGCGCCACTCCGGTGACGATCAGCGCACCGAGAAAGCTCAGTTTGCAAGTCCTTGGCATGATTGATGCACTGACCTTGCAACCATGGACGCCGCCCTATCCGGCTTCAATCTCGGGACCGTCTTGGTCTTTGGCAGCGGACTGTTCGTGATTGCCACCTTTTACTTCGGGACCAGAGGGGGCTACTACAACACCGACAAGTACGACGGCAACGGCACAGCGCACTAAGGCGCGAGCTGAGCGATCATCAAGCCACTGATTGAGATGGCATGAACGCCACCCTGCCTGGCCCAGCAGCCAACACCGAAGCCATTCGTTTGGCTCTCCAGAGTTGGCCCGATGTTGAGGCCTATCTGAAAGGCTGCAAAGGAATCATCATCCCCTTAGGTTCCACAGAACAACATGGACCCACGGGTGCGATTGGGACTGACGCCCTCACAGCAGAAGCTGTGGCGTTGGAGCTAGGTCGTCGCAGCGGAGTGCTGGTTACGCCAGCTCAGGCCTATGGCATGGCCGAACACCATCTCGGCTTCGCGGGCACGATGAGTCTTCAGCCAGCCACCCTGATGGCGGTCATGCATGACCTTGTGTTGTCCTTGGCCACCCATGGATTCGAGCGAATCTTTGTGGTGAATGGCCACGGAGGCAACATGGCCACCACCAAAGCAGCCTTTGCCCAGGCCTATGGAACCGCCGCCAGCAGAGGACTACCGGTAGCACCCAAACTGCGCTGCAGACTCTCTAACTGGTTTATGGCAGGGGCTGTGATGCGCCAAGCCCGAGAGCTCTATGGCAATCGCGAAGGCCAACATGCCACCCCAAGCGAAATCGCCGTTACCCTCCACCTTCACGACAGCCTGGTGACCAAACAAAGGCCCTTACCTGAAGCCGCCCCATGCGGAGCGATTCACGGCCCAGCCGATTTTCGGCGACGCTATCCCGATGGCCGCATGGGCTCTGACCCCTATCTGGCCAAGCCAGAACACGGAGCAGAGTTACTGGATACAGCAGCCACGGCACTGCGCGAAGATCTTGAAACCTTTCTCTCCGCTGCATGAGCAAGATCACCGCCGACGACGTACGCAAGGTGGCCCAACTTGCCCGCCTTGATCTCCCTGAAGACACCATCGCCACCTACACGGGGCAGCTTGAGCGAATTCTCGATTACGTGGATCAGCTTCAAGCCGTGGACACCGAAGGCGTTTTACCCACTACACGTGCGGTGGAAGTGATCAATGCAACGCGTGAGGACACTGTTGTCGCAACAGATGTAAGGCAGGACCTCTTAGATCAAGCCCCCCAACGCGAAGGCGATTTCTTCCGCGTTCCCAAAATCCTTGCGGACTAGGCCACAAGTAAGCCCTAGCCGGCACGCCAACGTAACGCTTTAGAGACGTTGACGTGCCGGAGTGACGGCCGTGCGCCTTAGCAATGAAAGCCAAGCGCGTTTGAGACGCCTACTGGGAAGAAACTTGGCAATCGGACGCATCTTGCTACCCCTTGGCTTGTGACTTCGAACTCCGATCAAAATGTCGTAGAAGAAATTGACGACATCAGAGCGTGTTTCGAAGATTCCTAGCCTCTGTGGCGATTCTTTCGCATCAAGGAGAGGCTTTGTCGCCTCGTAGGCGGGCTTGTACTCAAAC
This sequence comes from Synechococcus sp. Cu2B8-bc1011, assembly GCF_047302735.1. Classification (NCBI taxonomy): domain Bacteria; kingdom Bacillati; phylum Cyanobacteriota; class Cyanophyceae; order Synechococcales; family Synechococcaceae; genus Synechococcus; species Synechococcus sp. Cu2B8-bc1011. Next base: position 884,828 of record NZ_CP138915.1, on the reverse strand, counting down.
CAGGGAATAGAGGGCCAAAGATGATGCACTAAGTGATAATTTTGCCCCATAATCAACCAATTCATTGTGCGGCCTGGATACACACGAGCGTTCTGCCAACGATTCCGCGACAAAAATGGCCTGTGGGGCAGGTAGTCAAAGAAAAGACCCAGTGTGACTCCAACCATGAGCGCTGGTGCGAACCAACAATTAAAAATAAAAGGTAGAAAATCGAATCGAATTGCAGCAGCAATGATCGTAAAAAAGACTGCACGCTCGAATCCCCACTGCATCAACTCCCAACGCTTCCATAGCTTGCGTTGAAAGAAGAAAAACTCGTGATAAAAAAATCGGGGGGCAATTAACCAGAGAGGCCCAAAGGTACTCACGATGTGGTCAGGATCATGCTTTGGATCATTCACATGAGAATGATGTTGCAAGTGCACCCGTGTAAAGACAGGAAAACTGAACCCCAAAAGCAAGGCTGATCCGTGCCCCATCGTTTGATTAACCCAAGGGACCGGATGAGCCGCCTTGTGACAGGCATCGTGCACAACGGTGCCCTCTAAATGGAGAGCTAAGAACCCACATATCAACAACAGGGGCAACGGCCAACCACCCACAAACCAGCCCCAAATGGTCAAAGCTGCCAAGCCATAACCGCCCAAAAACAGAGCAACCGTTGGATTCCATGCAGACGGTGGATCGAGAAACTCCTTAGGCACTGACCGAAGCCGGGGAGTCGATCCCGAGCTCACCGGTTGTGCGAGGGCTTGAGTCATCGAAAGATTCCTGTGTCGCCTGCTACTACAAGCGACACCAATCTAGGAAAGGAATGCCCACCGCGAGACTTGAACTCGCACAACCGAAGTCACTGGTACCTAAAACCAGCGCGTCTACCAATTCCGCCAGATGGGCAGAAGCGAATCCTATACATCGACCCAGAATGGCGACAACGTCGACACTCGATTCACCGATGCTGGCCACTCTTACTGGAGACCTCTGTTTGCTGGCGGGTCTTGCAGTTCTGCTGCTGCCACTGCTCGCGACTGAGCTCAGTCGTCCCCGCGATGGCGCCTGGGGAGCCGTCATCCTCCTGCTTGGACTGGTCCTCGTAACCAGCAGTGACCGACTCCGAGGAGCTCCCATGCTGGCAGTGGCCTGCGCCGGTTTGCTGATCAGCCGCCTAGGGGCCGAAGTTGGGCAAGCCCGCTGGCAACAACTCAGCGATGAGGAGCGACAAAGACTCGGGTCCCGGGAACGCTGGGCCACGAGCCTTCAACAACTCACCACCGTGTTAGCCAGCCTTGTAAGCGCAACCGCTGACACCCTCAAAAGCCTGAAACCTGCTGCAAAAACTGGAACCAACAAACTCTGGGTGCGACCTGAGCAGCCGTCCGCCGATGCAGATCTAGACACTCCTCCCAGTGATGAAAGCAGTGAAAAATCTGAACAAAGTGAACAACCTGCAACTAGCGAGGCCCGAAAGGACAACGACACCACAGCTAAAGCTCCAGTCAGCAAGCAACAACGCAAGAAACGCTGGGTTCGTCCAGACAGCTCAGAACCATCTCTGGAAACGCAGGAGGTGAGTTCCACGTCCAGCAGCGATGACGCTCAAACCGACGCCACCCAAGTTGTCGCACGCAAGGACAGCCAGGAAGAGGGTCGTGACGCCAGCAGTGATGAGAGCAGGGAGGACGCCGCCATCGACACAGCCTCAAACACAGCCCCCAATACCACCCGCACCGACGAAGACTGATAATCCCCTTTGCTGCAGCCGCCAACGTGACCCAGCAGACAGGCCAGGACGCTGATCAGCGCCCGTCCTACAAAGACACCCTCAACCTGCTGGAGACGGGGTTTGGCATGCGTGCCAATGCCATCCACCGCGAACCGGAACTTCAAGCGTTCTGGAAAGAGAAAGGCATTGACCTGGATCTGGGGCGCAACAATTCCGGTCCGATATTCACCCTTCACGACGGCCCCCCATACGCCAACGGCGCCCTACACATGGGCCACGCCTTAAACAAGGTGCTCAAAGACATCATCAATAAACATCGGCTGATGCAAGGCCGACAGGTGCGTTTTGTGCCTGGCTGGGACTGCCATGGCCTCCCGATTGAGCTCAAAGTGCTCCAGGCCATGAGCCAGGAACAGCGTCAAGCCCTGACCCCGATCAAGTTGCGCAAAAAGGCTGCGGTCTACGCCCACAAGCAAGTTGCAGGCCAAATGGCTGGCTTTAAACGCTGGGGCATCTGGGCTGACTGGGATCACCCCTATCTCACGCTTCAAAAGGACTACGAAGCCGCTCAGATCGACGTCTTTGGAACGATGGCGCTGAAGGGGCATATCTATCGAGGGCTCAAGCCAGTGCACTGGAGCCCCAGCTCTCGCACTGCCCTGGCCGAAGCCGAACTGGAATATCCCGATGGGCATACCAGCCCCAGTGTCTACGTAGGCTTTCCTGTTGTTGATCTTCCCGAAAACCTCCGTTGCAAGCTGAAGGCGCAGGGCTTGGACGTCCCCGCAGAGAGCGACGCCCTGAGACAGTGCCTACAGGTGGCAATCTGGACGACCACCCCCTGGACCCTGCCCGCGAACCTGGCGGTGTCGGTGAACGATCGCCTCGATTACTGCCTCGCCGATGACGGCGACGGGCAATTTCTGATCGTGGCAGCAGAGCTCTGCGACTCCATCGCCTCCAAGCTGGAACGCCCACTGCAAGCCAAAGCCACCGTGAAGGGGGCCGATCTTGCTGGCATCACCTACAGCCACCCCCTGCTCGAGCGCCGCAGCGCCATCGTTGTGGGTGGGGAGTACATCACCACGGAATCGGGTACGGGCCTGGTGCACACGGCACCAGGCCATGGCGTGGATGACTTCAACACCGGGCGCAAGCATGGCCTGCCCGTTCTCTGCCCCGTGGATGAGGCCGGAACCCTCACCGCAGAAGCCGGCCCATTCGAGGGCTTAAACGTTCTCAAGGATGCCAATGCAAAGATCATCGCGGCCCTCGAGGACTCCGGTTCCCTACTCCTCCAAGAGAGCTACAGCCATCGCTATCCGTACGACTGGCGCACAAAAAAGCCCACGATCTTCAGAGCGACAGAACAGTGGTTTGCCTCAGTAGAAGGATTCCGCAGCGAGGCGCTAACGGCCATTGATGGCGTGCAATGGCTGCCTGCATCCGGCAGGAACAGGATTGAATCGATGGTGTCCGAGAGGGGCGACTGGTGCATTTCCCGTCAACGGACCTGGGGTGTGCCGATTCCCGTGTTCTACCAACGTGAAACCGGCGAAGTGCTGCTCAATGCGGACTCCATCGCCCATGTCAAAGCGCTGATCGCAGAACACGGAGCCGACATTTGGTGGGAAAAAGACGAGGCTGATCTCCTCCCCTCCAGCCACAGCGCAGAAGCACATCTCTGGCGTAAGGGCACCGACACCATGGATGTGTGGTTCGATTCCGGCTCCAGCTGGGCCTCCGTATCGAGCCAACGCGAAGGTCTTAGCTACCCCGCAGATCTGTACTTAGAAGGATCAGATCAGCATCGCGGCTGGTTCCAGTCCTCGTTGTTGACCTCGGTCGCAGTCAACGGAACAGCTCCCTACCGAACCGTGCTCACCCATGGCTTTGCCTTGGATGAGAAAGGCCGAAAGATGAGCAAATCACTGGGCAATGTTGTGGACCCGATGGTGATCATCGAAGGCGGCAAAAACCAAAAGCAAGAACCCGCCTACGGCGCTGATGTACTCCGCCTTTGGGTGAGTTCTGTGGATTATTCGGCAGATGTGCCGATCGGTGCTGGCATCCTTCGGCAGCTTTCTGACGTCTATCGCAAGGTGCGCAACACCTCGCGCTACCTCCTCGGCAATCTTCACGACTTCAACCCAAGCCGTGATGCAATCGCCATCAGCGATTTGCCATTGCTCGATCGCTGGATGTTGCAGCGCACTGCGACCGTGCTCGACCAGATCAGTGAAGCGTTTGAACGCTATGAATTCTTCCGCTTCTTCCAGCTCCTGCAGAACTTCTGCGTCGCCGATCTTTCGAACTTCTATCTCGACATTGCCAAAGACCGCCTGTACGTCAGCGCACCCAACGACAAGCGTCGCCGCAGCTGCCAAACCGTGATGGCGCTGATCATCGAACGTCTGGCCGCGGCCATCGCCCCGGTGCTTTGCCATATGGCGGAAGACATCTGGCAAAACATCCCCTATCCCACAGGGACCGAGTCGGTGTTTCTCAGCGGCTGGCCCAGCGTGCCGGAGGAGTGGCGCGATGACAGCCTTCGAGCCCCTATGCAGGAACTTCGCGAGCTGCGCGCAGCGGTGAACAAGGTGCTGGAAGAATGCCGAAGCAAGCGCAAGCTCGGAGCATCGCTTGAAGCGGCCGTTCGCCTCGAAGCGCGCACCCCCGCACTCCAAGACGCCCTTCACTGGCTCCAAAGCAAAGGGGATCAAGAGGTGGATGGCCTGCGCGACTGGCTACTCGTGTCCCAGTTGCAGCTTGGAGGCGAGCCCTGGGCCGAATTGCTGGCCAGTGATGACAACGAGCTCGCCGCGATCGAAGTAGCCCTGTCTCGAGGTCAGAAGTGTGAGCGCTGTTGGCATTATGAAAGCGACATCGGTCAGAACAGTGATCACCCCGGCTTGTGCGGTCGCTGCGTGTCCGTACTGGAACGGCGCTAATAGTTAGATCCAGTGGTCTGCATCGATCAATTGCTCAGGAGGCAGGGGCCCGATCAGCCTCTCCTCCCGCTGAGGATTGAGTGGACCGCGCAACAATTCAGCGGTTTCAAGTGCCGCTCCATCAGGCAGCACGGTTCTATCCGGATCAAAATCCGTGGGATGGGTGGTGCAGCTGCTGAAGCCCCGAAAGATCAACACTTCAAGGGCTTCTTCTTCCCGTTCAGAGGTCTGCACAGTTCCTCGCAGGCGCAACACGCGATCGGGACGATCGCGACTGATCGCTTCAAGAGCCGGCAACAACGAATCAGAACTCACCAGCCACCCGCCCTTGACGTGGCAGACGCACGAGGAGCCACTGGAGGAGCCCCACCACATAGGCCACTAAAGCCACATAGCCAATAAATGCGGCAACAGCCTCACTCCACTGACCACCGAAGACGAAATCGAACAAACGCTCGGCGACGCGATGCAATCCCTGGGGGCCTTCCAGCCAGGCCAAGCACTCAGCACCGCTCAGTTGGTCCGCACAGCGCAATGCCGTGGCTGACATCCCCGCCGCAAGCAAGGCAAATCCACTGAGCGCCCAGCGCCAAATACGAACGGTCAGCGGTAGGGCACTACCCGGTGCACTGTCCGCCAGCTCTTCATTGAGATCCACCCAGAACCACACCGAAACCGCCATCAGGACTGGGGCAAGGAAGGCCATGACATAGCCGATCGGACGCCGATCGGTGAGCAGCAACACACTGATGGGAAGCAGGCTTGCCACCTTCCAGTACAGACCCAGCAATCGCACAATGGCTGGCTCACGCCGCACCCCTGCCCAGATCAGCAACACAAGCGGGACGCCGAGGGCAAACGTTGCACCCAGGCGATACGTCAGCCAAACCAAACTGCGATAGGGGAGATCAGGCACCAGGCAGGTTCAAGGTGGAGCCATTATCGATGCCATCGACCTAGCCCTCAAGATTGGTAAGGTCCAATACATGGTTCCGTTCAACCCCCTCGATTGGTTCCGAGGCTCCGGAGCCCAGGCCAAGTGCCGAACGGCACTCAGTGGCTGTGCCTCTCTAGAGGAGGCTTCAAAAGATGTCACCAATCAACTTGGCTCGGAAAAAGGCGATTTAGCCCTGGTTTTTGTTTCCAACCATTTCGCCAGCGATCTGCCGCGGTTGCTTCCGCTTCTCAGCCAGCGAATCCAGGCCGAACACTGGATTGGTTTTGTTGGAGGCGGCGTTGTTGGAACGGACAGTGCCGGGCGATCGCAAGAGCTGGAACAGACCACGGCCCTCAGCATCACCCTCTTAAATCTCCCTGGAGCTCAGCTGAAGCCGTTTCAACTGGACACTGGCTCTCTCCCGGACCTTGATGGACCGGTTCAAAACTGGCAGGACTGGGTCAGCGTGGACCCAGCAAACAGCCGCTCCCTGTTGCTGTTCATCGATCCCAGTTGCGGAGCGATCAACGACCTCATCAGCGGCCTGGATTACGCCTATCCCAACGCTGCGATCATCGGAGGAATTGCCGCACCCCATAACGCCAGCCATGGATCCCTGCTCCTCAATGGTCAGATCATCAATGGTGCCGCTGGGGTGAGCATCGGTGGCGACTGGGTTCTTGATCCGGTTGTTGCCCAGGGCTGCCGACCGATTGGTCCCGTGTTTGCGATCGAACAAGCCCAACGCAACGTCCTGCTGGAACTCAGCGATGGTGATCGTCGCGACACGCCTGTGGCCTGCTTACAACGCGTCCTGGCCGATCTCAATGCGGAGGACAGAGAGCTGGTGCAGCACTCCCTGTTCCTTGGGGTGGAACGTCGCAATCTGATGCAGGAGTGCCCCAGCGATTTTCTGGTACGCAATCTGATTGGCGTCGACCCACGAAATGGTGCAGTCGCCGTCGCTGAGCGGGTCCGCCCAGGCCAACACGTGCAGTTTCAGCTCCGAGAAGCGCAGTCATCAAGGCAGGAGGCACGCCAGCTGCTGGAGGTCAGCCAAGAGCGTTGTCCCTTGCCACCTCCCCTCTGCGGTCTGTTATTTGCCTGCCTCGGTCGAGGGAGCGGGCTGTTTGGAGAAGCCAACGGTGATGTTTCGATCGCTCGCGACGTGATGCCCGATCTTCCAATCGCCGGAGCGTTCTGCAACGGCGAGATCGGACCCTTGAGCAACACCACCTACCTGCATGGTTACACCGCTTGCTGGGGCTTACTCCGCCACGCACCTCTTGTTGAGTCACCTGAGGGCTGATGCGCCAGCACGTCAATCCCCTCAGCCGCTTCTTTCAGTTGCCGCTGGAGCTACCGGCGCCACAGAAGCTGTTTGCGCATCCCAACCTGCCGATCCATCTCGATATTGGTTGCGCTCGAGGCTTTTTTCTGTTGGAGCTGGCGGCGATGCAGCCCGATCGAAACCACCTCGGAGTTGAGATCCGCAGGCCCCTGGTGCAAGCAGCCCAACGGGATCGTGACCGGCTGCAGCAGCACAACCTTCATTTTTTATTTTGCAACGCCAATATCAGCCTGGAAGCTTGGATGGCAGCGTTGCCACCAGACCAGTTGCAGCTGGTCAGCATTCAGTTTCCAGATCCCTGGTTCAAACAACGCCATCGCAAACGCCGAGTGCTGCAACCCGCCCTCTTGCATGCCATCGCCGCCGCACTCCATCCCGGCCGACATCTGTTTCTGCAAAGTGATGTGTTGGCAGTGATCGAACCGATGGTGGCCCTCGTGGAGCTCTCCAACTGCTTTGCCCGCCCGAAAGACGATCCACAGCCATGGCGAACCAGCAATCCCTTGCCCGTAGCGACGGAACGGGAGCGCTACGTCCAGGACCAGGGACAACCCACCTATCGCGTGCTGTTTGAGCGCACCCAGGCTGCGCTTCCAGCATTAAGGGATCTGGAGATGGCTTGGCAACAGGTTGATAATTCCAAAGACGCTGCACCCACACCTCATGGCTGAGGCTCCGGCCCCACCACCTTTGTTGTTGCGCTGGCAAGGAGTCCTGCCCGCGAGTGATCCGCAGCGCAGACGCCTTCGCTGGTTGGCCAGCATCCTGCTCATGGTTCTGCTCGCAGGACTGCCCTTCCTCACGCGAACGGGACTCGCGCTCGTGGTTCTGGCTTGCGGAGCGCTGTGGATCCTCTGGTCCAGCGTGAGCCAACCGCAGCGCATCGGTGCCATCAGCGCCTGGGTGCTGTTGTTTGTTGGCATCGCCCTACTCGCAACAGGATTCTCCCCTGTTCCTGCCGCAGCAGCGAAAGGCTTGATCAAACTGCTCAGCTATCTCGGTGTGTATGCCCTGATGCGCCAGCTACTGGCCGAACGACCCGAGTGGTGGGACCGACTCTTGGCCGCGTTGCTGGGCGGTGAATTACTCACCAGTGTGATGGCCTTGCGCCAGCTTTACGGACCCACTGAGGAGCTCGCACGCTGGGCCGACCCAAACTCCGTAGCCGCAGGGACGATCAGGGTTTATGGCCCCCTAGCCAACCCCAATCTGTTGGCGGGATATCTGGTGCCAATCCTGCCGTTAGCGCTCGTTGCCTTGATCCGCTGGAGGGGCTGGGGGGCACGTTGCTATGCAGCTATTGCACTGGGTTTGGGAGCAACGGCCACCCTGTTTAGCTACAGCCGCGGGGGCTGGCTCGGCATGCTCGCGGCCCTTGGTGTGCTGGTGCTGCTGCTCGTGTTGCGTGCCATCCGCAGCTGGCCAAAACTGTGGCGGCGTCTCGTCCCCATCGCTCTGCTGGTACTGGCTGGTGTGACCTTGGCGATCGCAGTCACGCAGGTGGATCCGATCCGCACACGGGTCGCCAGCCTGCTGGCGGGACGAGGCGATAGCTCCAACAACTTCCGCATCAACGTGTGGTTGGCCGCAGTGGAGATGATTCAAGACCGGCCCTGGCTCGGCATCGGGCCAGGCAACGCCGCCTTCAATGCCATTTACCCCCTCTATCAACAACCCAAGTTCAATGCCCTGAGCGCCTATTCCGTTCCCCTGGAACTCCTCGTTGAAACGGGCATTCCAGGCCTAATCGCTGCTCTTGGGTTAGCGGGAGCCAGTCTTCGCAACGGCCTCACAGCCCTGCGCTCAACGGCTGCCCTGGCGTTGCCCTGGCTGGGCTGCCTTGCCGCCATCGTCGGACTGGTCGTCCAAGGCGCCACGGATACGATTTTTTTTCGACCAGAAGTGCAAATCATCGGTTGGTTTTGCCTGGCAACCCTGAGTCAGGCACACCAGACCAGCCATGAATAACGCACTAATTTTGGCTGGCTTCGATGCTGGCCAAACCCATTGCCGCTGCAAGCTGAGCCGTTGGCACAACGGGACCTGGCAACCACTAGGCGAGGGCCAGGGCAGTGGCGTCAGCCATCTCCAAGCCAGCGGAGGCGAAACGCGCTTCATGGAGGCCCTTCGCAGCAGCCTGCAAGCCGCCAATCCCGACGGGCTGGAGATCACAGCTGCCGCCGTTGGTGCCAGCGGAGTGGAGCAGGGCACAGCGCTTCAAAACCGTGCCAGAGATTTGTTATCAGCCAGTCTCGAGCTGCCAAAAAAGCACTGCATCGCCACAGGCGACGAACGCACTGCCCTGCGTGGAGCCTTTCCCAACGATGCCGGCGTTGTGCTGATCAGCGGCACGGGAATGATCGTGGTTGGACGCAACGACAGAGGCCTTGAAACACGTTGCGGCGGATGGGGATGGCAACTGGATGGAGCAGGGGCTGCCTTTGATCTCGGCCATCAGGGGCTACAGCTCAGCCTGCGCATGGCCGATGGCCGACTTCCAGACGGACCACTGCGCAAGCAGCTGTGGCAAGTCCTTGGTTGCCGCACAGCCACAGACGTCAAGGCCTTCGTTGTTCAGCCCGATTACCAACCAGCCCAGCTCGCTCAATTGGCACCCCTCGTCTGCGCCGCCGCGGAAGCCGGCAATGTTGAGGCCGCGGCCATTCTCGACCGCTCCGGCGATGCTCTTGCCGAAGCAGCTCAAGCCGTGGCTTCCACCCTGGGGCTCACCAAGCCCAAACTCTGCGCCAGGGGTGGGGCACTGCAGAACCTGGCACCCCTTCAACAGGCTGTAGACACGTCCCTACGCCGTCGCCAGGTGGATGCACGCTGGGATGAACGGAGTGGTGACGCCTGCGATGGAGCGCTCACCCTCGCCCTCGAAAGCTGCTGATCAAGAGGCGTTGAGATGCTGCTCTGCCGCTGCGGCCAAGCGGGAGGTCCAGTGATCGACCATCGCTTGATCGGCCGCCTCAACCATCACGCGCAGCAGTGGTTCAGTCCCACTCGCCCGCACCAGCACACGGCCGTCATCCGCCATTGAAGCCTCCGCCTCTTGAACCAGGGAATGGAGGGGAGCACAGTCCGCCCAACCCTTTCTGCGCTCGCGATTCTCAACGCGCACATTCACCAGTTTCTGGGGGTAGGCCTGAAAGCTCTGATCCACCCACTCAGCCAAGGAGAGCTGTTGAGCGTGGCAGAGGCTTGCGATCTGAAGAGCGGTTAAGACACCATCACCAGCCAAACCATGGGCAGAAGACAGGATGTGACCTGATTGTTCTCCGCCAAGGGCTGCCCCCGTGCGGACCATCTCAGCGTGGACATGCTGGTCTCCCACCGCTGTCCGGTCCAACAGACCACCACGCGCCTGCCAAGCCCGCTCAAACCCCAAATTCGACATCACCGTGGCGACCAAGCGCTGATCGGGCAGCTGGCCCTGCTCCTGCAAAACCGACCCCCAGAGAAAGAGGACATGGTCGCCATCCACCACACGTCCTTGGCCATCCACCGCCAACATCCGATCGGCATCCCCATCGAAGCCAAAACCCATGGCGGCACCCTTCTCGATCACGGCACGGCGTAAAGCCTCAAGGTGGGTGGATCCACAATTCACATTGATCCTGGTTCCGTCCGGATCACCGTGCAACACCGTGAGATCAGCACCAAGGGCAGAAAACACCTCGGCGCCGCAGGCAGTTGCCGACCCCCAGCAGAGATCCAGCACGATGGGCACACCATCGAGTCGATGCTGCCCAACACTGCACAACAAGCTCGCGCGGTAGTCGTCAAGAAGTTCAGGGCGATGGCGTGCAGCTCCGGATGCCGCTACTTCCATCCCAGAGTCGTCTCCACCAAACAAACCAGCTTCAATCGCCTGCTGACGTTCGGGGGACAACTTGCTGCCAGTGGCGCCAAACACCTTGATGCCGTTGTCTTCCGGTGGGTTGTGGCTCGCCGAGACCATCAAGCCACCGGCCGCTGAATAGCGGCGAATCAAACCGGGCACAGCAGGCGTGGGACACAGTCCCAAAGTCCACACCTCGCGGCCTGAAGCCGTCAGGCCTGCGGTGAGTGCCGCGACCAACATGCTTCCGCTACTGCGCGAATCCATGCCAATCAGCACAGGCCCCTCGGCTTGAAGCACGCGTCCACACCAATACCCCACCTGAAGGGCCAAAGCCGGAGTCAGCATGGTGTCGACCCGACCACGCAAGCCGTCGGTCCCAAAGCTGATCTGCGATGGCTTTGGGAGGTGCCCCAAAGGATGAAAGGCAGCTTCAGCCATGGAAACCTAATTCTGAACGCAAGCGTAAGCCGGACCGCTGGTTCTAACGCCAACGACGCGGAGCCAGCAATCGCGTTGCCACTTCCAGCAATGCCCAAGCCAATAGCCCTGCCACCAGCCAGCCAGGCACGACATGTAAGGGCCAAAGCCAACGCAATCCCCAAACCAGCAAAGCCAGGCCAGTCGCAATCGCACAGCGGCGCCGTTGCTCGCTCCCTGGGCGCCGCGGCCCTTGCCCCTTTGCCATCCGAATGCCGTGCGCTGGGAACAGAATGCCACCAGTTTCCGGCCGAGGCTTGACCGATCAATACTCCCGTGGCCTTCTGCTTCTCGCTGGAACTCCACTCCTCACCCTTGCTCTAGTCATTGGCGGACAGATGGGCTTGCGCCGTCTACATGCTCCACTCACGCCATCACTTTCAAACGCTGATCTCTGGACCCATTACCGCTGGTCGATCAATCCAAAAGAGCGGAGGGAAGCAGCTCTCTTACTCGCGGCGCGCAGCGCCGATTCAGCGGAGAGGTCCCAGCGTTTGCTGGCCCATCAGGGCTGGGGCAACGATCCCATCGCTGCCGTCACGCTGAAACAGCAGGCGTTAACCGCAGCAAAACTCGGCCAGCAGACAGAAGAACAAAAACGTTGGCAGGACTTGCTTCAACGCTTTCCTGGCAGTGCCGCCAGTGCCGATGCCCGTTATCAACTAGGGCAAGCCCAACCAGCGCTCCATGCAGAGCTGTTCCGACAACAACCAGGTCATCCAGCCGCCTTGGCAGCAGCAGCAGAAACCAAAAGAGACTCCCCCAAGCAAGCCATCGCCGCCTTGCATCTAGCCCGCTGGGGCGCCCGATGGCCAGGCGCTGCCATTCAGCTCAGGGAAGCCTGCAACAGGATCAGCGGCGATGGCTTGCACCAAAACGATCGACTGACGCTGGCCCAAGGACTGGCGTCCCTTGGAGATGGCGGTGCAGCGGAAGCCTGCCTCCAGGGCACACCCACCACTCCAGCCAGCGCCTTGGCCATTGGTCGGGTCCTGCTCCGAGGCACCGCTGAACAGCAGGAGCGTGGAACGCAGCGCTTGCTCGAGCTCGCCATCAACAACCCCGATGATCCAGCGGCTCTCGAGGCAGCGGCGCTGCTGAGCGAGCCGCTGAAACCCGATCCCGCTCTGTTGGATGCACTGCCGCAAGCGTTGCAACAACGCTCCGCTGACGTTGCAGCAGCCCGGGTACGACTCGGTGACTCGGCGAATGCCATGGCCGTTCTGAAGCGATGGCCTACCAATCCAGCCGCCTGGCAACTGCAGTGGGACTTGGCCCGCGAGGCCCTTTTAAAAGACCAATGGCAAACAGCAAAAGCACTGCTAGAGGCCATTCCGAGCTCAAATCTTCCTGAACCGTTGGCCGCAAGGCAGCAGTTCTGGCTGGGGCTCACACTGTCGAAGCAAGACCAAACAACCCAAGCTCAGCAGGTCTGGGAGCAGTTGGTCAAAACCCATCCAAGGAGTTATTACACCTGGCGGGCCGGGGTGAGACTGGGAGGGGGAGATCTTCCAGATCTCCATCAAGCATCAGCCTCTCGCTCTGCAGGTCTCGGCGATTCGTTTCAAGCGCATTGGGAGCCACTTCAAAGTGGGGATTCATTTGTGGATCGTCTCTGGCGACTCGGCCAAACCCAGGAAGCATGGGAAACCTGGCGAAACCAACAACCCCCGTCCGATCAGCCCACCAATCCAGAACAAAAGCTCGTAGAAGGTCGTCTTCGTGTTGCCGTCGGAGACTCATGGACAGGGCTGAGTCGTCTTTGGCGCGCCAGTTTGAGGCTGGTGAATCAATCCTGTGAGACGCGTCAGCTCCTTCACCGGAGCCAGCATCCGCGTCTGCTCTCCCAGGTGTTTGAGAGCGCATCACAACAGGAGGAGGTGCGGAATGAACTGCTGATGGCGATCGCCAAGCAAGAATCCCGTTTCTCCCCAGGCGTTAGCTCACCCGTGGGGGCGGTCGGGTTGCTGCAGCTGATGCCAGCCACAGCGGAAGAACTCGCCGGCGGTGCGCTCAGCCAGGATCAATTACGAGAGCCAACACGCAATGCAACCCTCGGAGCGCGCTACATCGGTCAGTTGCTCGAGCAGTGGCAAGGAGACATTGTGCTGGCCGTTGCGAGCTACAACGCAGGGCCTGGAGCCGCCAGTCAATGGGTCACACCCGCTTTGAAGAACGATCCGGAATTATGGATCGAGAGAATTCCCTATCCAGAAACACGCCTGTACACAAAAAAAGTACTGGGAAATCTCTGGGCCTATCTCGGATCAGAACCTGACCGCTGCGACAGCTGAGGCAAAGGGGTTTGGCAGATCCTGACCCAACCAGATGCCCACCAACACCAACGCCGCCAACCAAAAGGCCATGACCTGAGGCGGAGGCACCACCTTGATCCGGGTGAGGTCCAGCCGGGCCAGCAAGGTGGCAGACGCCAAGATCAACACATCGGACAGCAAGCTCAGACTGAGCAGATAGAGGCCCACCATGATCACAAGCAGAAGGGTGGAGATCAGGCTGAGCACCCGGCTGGACGCCATCAGCAACGACAGCTGGCGAAGGAGGAGATCCGGCATCGTGCAGATGAGCACAATCACGAGCGATTGCAACACCTCCACCGTCCAGAACAAGGTGGGCGACACATTTTGCAGAGCGATCAAATGCTCGCTCTCAATGGACCAGTGATGGCCAAGAAAAACTGCCACACCGAACAGAACAAGCAGCAGGGGAGCCCGCAGCGGCAGTAGGAGGAAACGAAGAAGAAACATCAGCAAGCAGCCAACGGTCGACTGATGAAATCAGCGAGAAAGCAGATCACAACAACGGAATTGGCTTTTAAACGCTAGCAACAACACATCCTTCAGCCTGCCAAAGTAAAAGCATTCAAACGTTCCCGGCATGACCGGCAGTTCCTCCCCCGCCACCCTGACCCCTTTGCAAAAGGGGTTGCTGCTGATTACGGCTCTGGTCCTCGCTGCTGGATTATTTCTGCTTCGCAACGGGCTCAACCAGGAAGCCCCTCTCGACCAGCTGGCCAGGCAATCTCTGGATCCTGAGGTCGCCCTCAACAATTCCCGGCCCACCATGCTGGAGTTTTACGCCGATTGGTGTGAGGCCTGCCAAGCCATGGCACCCGCCATGCTTCAAACGGAACAGAAGCACGCCGATCAATTGGATGTCGTGTTGGTGAATATTGACAACCCACGCTGGTTGGATTTGATCGACCGGTATGACGTCACGGGGATTCCACAGCTCAATTTATTTTCAGCTGACGGTGTGATGCGCGGCCGCTCGCTTGGGGCGAGAACAGCAGACCAGCTGGAATCATTGGCGGTTGCACTGATTAACAATGAGCCACTGCCCCAGCTTGCTGGAGTTGGTTCCACCAGCAGCGTGACCCCTGCGGAGATGGTTTCAAGCCCAGGCCCGCGCAGCCACAGCTAGACAAACCATGAACAGTTCATCGCAGACGACACCCATGGACTCTCGTTTTCGAGTTGACCTGATCGCCGCAACCCCAAATCCGCAACAGTGCGTGTACGTGGGTATGCACCAGGACTACAGCGAAGGCTTCGTGGCCGCCGATCGCGAGCAATGGCCCGATGAGACCAGAGCCGGCGAAATTTGCGTCAAACGCCTTCTAGCAGGAGAGCGGGGCCATTACGGACCCATGGAGCATGCCCAGATTGTGTTGAACGTGGGTTGGTTTCCTCATTCCGTGATGCAACAGGCACGGACGCACCGGGTGGGCGTCAGTTTTGATGTTCAATCCATGCGCTACACAGGCGATCGCATCTGCAGGGCAGCACTTGGAGAACTCGATCTCGAAGAGGTGTTTTATTTGCGCCCCGTCGGTGAGTACAGCGACCGCAAGGGCAAGAAATACCTTTACAGCGAGGCTGAGCGAAAAAAAGATTTAAACCACTGCAAAATCAGTGCCGATCGCTATCAGGAATTGCTTCAGGCCGGCTACGCCGAGGAACATGCCCGCGGCATCCTCCCCTTTGATTACAGGCAACATTTCGTGGTGAGCTTCACGCTCAGAGCCTTCCTGCATTTCATGGATCTTCGCGCCAAGCTCGATGCCCAGCAGGAAATCCGCGAGCTCTGCGACCTGATGTGGCCACACCTCAAAACGTGGACCCCAGAATTTGCGAGTTGGTACGAAAAAACAAGATTGCATAAAGCGCGACTTGCTCCCTGAGCAACCTTCATAAATCAAATTCAAGACAACAATAACTTGTGGATTGCTTAACAGTTAAACAATCCAGATTACCCGTTGAGTTCAGTCTGATTCAGACCTTGGCCAGTGTGACGCGCTCGGGTTGATGCTGATATTTACCTTGCCGATCGCTGTAGGTGGTCTCACAAGGATCACCTTCAAAAAACAACAACTGACAGATCCCTTCACTGGCATAAATGCGACAGTCAGCGCCAGAACTGTTACTAAATTCCAAGGTGAGATGTCCCTCCCAGCCAGCCTCCGCTGGAGTTGTATTCACAATGATGCCTAAACGGGCGTAGGTGCTTTTACCAAGACAAATCACCGTGATATTGGGCGGCACTCGCATCTTTTCGAGGGCAACACCGAGGCCATACGAATGCGCCGGAAGGATGAAATAGTCTCCATCCTCATCATGATGAATGGGCGTTGATTCAAGATTGTCAGGGTTGAATCGCTTGGGATTCATGATCGTGCCAGGGACGTGGCGAAAGATCAGAAACTCCTTAGGCGAAAGCCTCAGGTCGTAGCCGTACGACGAACAGCCAAAGCTCAGAACCGGACTCTGCCGTTGATCCGGATCCAAGTGGCGCACTAATCCATTTTGAAAAGGCTCGAGCATGCCTGCATCAGCCTGATCCGTAATCCAGCGATCGTTCTTCAGCATTAGAAACCTCGACGCAATTCCGTCACTTGATCCGCCATCTCCATCATCTCTGCAGGGATCGCGGGCCCCGTCACGATCACATCCATCGCTGAAGGCCTTTGCTCCAACACCGATAAGACATCCTCGTGGCTCAAATAGCCAAGCTCGATCGCCAATCCAATCTCATCCAGAACGAGTTGGTCCAACGTGCCTTCTAAGAGATGGGTCTTACAGATCTGCCAAACCTCTTGGACTGCCTCTTTGACCTCCTCATCGCGGCTCACAGCAGCATCTGACAGGCATTCCGTCACGGAAGGCCGCAACCATCTGAGCCTGTCGCACAGGGTGAGGCTGCTCTTGGGGCCTTGACCCACTCCACCCTTGAGAAACTGGGCGATCAAAACATGGCTACCCAGGCCTGCAGTCCGCAGCGCTTGGCTCAGCACACAAGAAAAGCTCCCCCGAAAGGAGGCGGTATGCACCTCAAGCTGCCCTTCTGGAGCCACCAAATGCAGGGGTGGACGAACCTCGACAGAGGGCAATCCCCTTAGCCCTGCTTGCTCGAGAGTCCTGTGGTCAACAGTCCGCGACTCACGAGAATGATGGGTAGGGCTGAGGCTGACGGTCATCACATTCGCCGAAGTCCGGCAAATCCGGATGTGAATGAATCTAGCGGTGAAAGTTGAATGCACAAGTGTTTTGACACCATCCATGGTGTGCCGAGCCAACTGGCAGGCTCAAAGCACCTCCGCACCGTGGACTTATGACCGACACCTCTCGCAATGACGGACGTCGGCCGGGTGATCTTCGCCCCTTCTCGATCAGCTGGGATCCCATGGGATTTGCCCTGAGCTCAGTGATCATTCACAGCGGACGGACCGCTGTTCTTTGCAGCGTTTGCCATCAGGAAGGTGTCCCTCGCTGGCGCAAAGATCAAGGCCAGGGATGGCTGAGTGCCGAATACCGACTC
The DNA here is from genome assembly GCF_047302735.1 of Synechococcus sp. Cu2B8-bc1011. Lineage (NCBI taxonomy): Bacteria > Bacillati > Cyanobacteriota > Cyanophyceae > Synechococcales > Synechococcaceae > Synechococcus > Synechococcus sp. Cu2B8-bc1011. The sequence continues at coordinate 867,707 of NZ_CP138915.1, read as the reverse complement.
CTTCCTGGATCCACTCCAGAGCGTCAAAACAGAGAGCTGCTCAAATTAAGTGGACGCACCCAGGAGATTCAGCGCCTGATTGGTCGCAGCCTGCGCGCCGCCATCAACATGGAAGCTCTCGGCGAGAACACGTTGAGAATTGATTGTGATGTGATTCAGGCGGATGCCGGCACCCGTACCGCGGCGATCAGCGGATCTTGGGTCGCGCTACAACGAGCCTGTGAACGGCTTGTGCAACAAGGTGTTCTCAACACCAACCCTGTCCAAGCTCAGGTGGCAGCTGTCTCCGTTGGCGTGATTCAAGACCGCCCCCTTCTCGATCTCGACTACAGCGAAGACAGCCATGCCGACGTGGATCTCAATGTCGTGATGAACGGAGAGGGACAATTGCTGGAACTACAGGGCACTGCAGAAGGAGCTCCTTTTAGCCGCCACCAGCTCAATGCCCTCCTGGACCTCGCCGAGCCTGGGCTCAAAAAAATCATGGATGATCAACGTGCGGCTCTTTCAGCTAGATGAACTCCGCTTCAGGACAAGGCAGCATTTCGTGTTCCTTGCTACAGGAGCCGGGTGGGCTGATCCATAACATCTCGTAAAACGCGCTGGGAACATGGCTGAGGTCAGCCGCGGCTTCAGCCGCTACGCACCACCAACAATTCGCCCGGCGGCCTCGAGCTTCGGGACCCCCGCGGTTCCATCCAACCGCACTCTTCAAGACGTCATTCGGGGACTCGATGGAGCCAATTCCGAAATGGTGGAACGGGGGAAAACCATCTTTTTCCCCGGCGATCCAGCAGAAAAGGTGTACCTCATTCGTCGCGGTGCCGTTCGCCTCTCAAGGGTGTACGAATCCGGCGAAGAAATCACCGTTGCCTTGTTACGAGAGAACAGCTTGTTTGGCGTTCTGTCGTTATTGACAGGTCATCGCTCTGATCGTTTTTATCACTCGATCGCTTTCACCAGAGTGGAGATGGTCACGGCACCCGCCACATCAGTGCGGCAGGCCATCGAAGCTGACACCAGTGTGGGATTGCTGTTGTTGCAAGGTCTGTCCAGCAGGATTCTCCAGACCGAAACGATGATCGAAACGCTCACCCATCGGGACATGTCGTCCCGGCTGGTGAGTTTTCTGCTGGTGCTCTGTCGAGATTTCGGAGTGCCTGGTCAACGGGGCATCACCATCGATATTCGCCTCTCACATCAAGCCATCGCCGAGGCCATCGGCTCCACACGCGTCACGATCACTCGTCTCTTGGGTGATCTCAAGGCGTCCAGCCTTGTCGATATCGATCGCAAAAAGATCACTGTTCTCGATCCAATCGCTCTCGCCAAGCGATTCAGCTGACCATGCAGGTGAAGATGGAGCTTCTATCCGAACTCTGACCCTTCGTTCTCTGTGACCGGCTGGTTCCTACTTCTCGCTCTTCTTGTGCTTGGAGGCGTGCTCTCAACCCTGGGAGACCGTCTTGGATCTCGCGTGGGGAAAGCTCGACTGAGCTTGCTTGGACTGCGTCCCAAACGCACGGCCGTGGTGATTACGGTGTTAACGGGCAGCCTGATTAGTGCCCTTTCACTCGGACTCTTGTTGTTGGTCAGTCGACAGCTCAGGGTGGGCCTGTTCGAACTGAATGCTCTCGAAGCGAAATTGCGGAGCAGTCGCGCCGACCTCAAAACAAGCAAACGCGCTCAGACACAAGCTGGCAAAGAGCTCACAACCGCCCAACAGCGCGCGGCAGAACTGCGTCGCACCCTGAAGCCACTCCAGGAGCAAACCCGATCCCTGGAGGCAGAGCGACAGCGATTGAGCCAAGACGTGGATGCGAAAGATATTGAGATTCAACGCACCGAACAGGAGCTCTCAGCCGTGCGCTCTCAAATTCGCAGTGGCGAGAAAGAACTCAATCAACTGGAAGACACTCTCCTCGCCCTGCGTCGCGGAAATGTCGCCATCAGCAGTGGGCAGCCGCTTGCAACCGTGACCTTGAAGCTAGAACGCCCCGATCAGGCAAAAACGGTGATCGATCAGTTGCTACGAGATGCCAATCTTCAGGCCTATCAACAAGCGCTCCCTGGCCAACCGGTAGAGCGTCAGATCCTGCTGGTTCCGCGACCCGACATCAAACGCTTGGAACAAACAATTCGCAAACCTGGCACCTGGGTTGTGAACATTCGTTCAGCAGCCAATGTGCTTCTGGGTGAAACCGTTGTGTATGCCTTCCCGGAAGTGCTTCCCAATGTCACGGTGACCAGAGAGGGGGAGATCCTGGCCCGCACCACCCTCGCGAGCAATGAGCGCAACCCTGAAGCCGTTCGCAACCGACTGAATCTTCTCCTTGCCTCCACATTGGCCGAGGTGCAACGACGCGGATCTCTCAGCAAGGGGCTGCAGTTCGATGTGAATGCCATCAATGTGCTGGGCCAAGAGCTGGTCGACCGCAATGGCGGTCTCGCTTCGCTCGAAGCGGTTGCTTTGCGGCGCAGCGAGACCGCCGATCCCATCGCCATCCAGTTGCGACTCAGTCCATGACACGCGTCGTCGCCTTGGATCCTGGCCGAAGCAAATGCGGCTTGCTCCTTGCAGACATCTCAACGAACACGGTTCTGCAAGGCATGGTGATACCAAGCTCTGAGGTCCTTGATCAGCTGCGCGCCTGGATGGAAGACGATCAGGGGGAGAACGCTCAGATTGCTGATCTGGTGATCGGTGACGGCACCAGCAGCACGATCTGGCAACAACAACTTCCCACCAGCCTGAAGGTCCACGTCGTGGACGAAACAGGAACCACCCTGCGAGCACGCGAGCGTTACTGGCAGTTGTGGCCTGCACGGGGCTGGAAGCGCTTGCTTCCTTCAGGCCTGCGCATCCCGTCTGGTGATCTCGACGCCATCGCCGCGCTCGTCATTCTTGAGGATTACTTAGAACGGCCTTTGCGATGGCCGGGACCCGGTCCCCTCAGAAACGGGCCCTCACGGTGAAGGTGTAATCCCCTCCTGGCTCCAGGTCATAGTCAGATTTCACAAGGAAGCGAAGGAGCGCATCTTGAATCAGTGCTCGCCCCAGGGAAGGTTCCACACTCAACTCACCGCGATCAAAAAACCAACTGAACTGCCAATTGAAGCCTCCTGCCTGGACGTCTCCTTCCAAACATTGATCCGCAAAACTCTGGCGTTGAACCCGCAGATGGGCGGTTGTAACAGGTAGCGCTGCCATCACACCTCAGTGATTGCAGAAGCCAGCTGTAGCCCATTGAGGTGATTTCCTGCAAGGTCGAGGCCTTGACGCTGAATCCTCTCCAAACCATCGACGACTTCTAACAAAACCTTGTCGAGAAGGGGCTCCTCGTCACGACTGAAACTTCCAAGCACATGCGACACCGTTCGTGCCTTGCGCTCACTGGGGTTTTGCCCTGGTGCACCAATTCCAATGCGCAGACGCGCGAAATCTTGTGTACCGAGATGCTGAATGGTGCTTTTAAGGCCGTTATGGCCACCAGCAGACCCACGGGCTCGCAAACGCAAACGACCCAGCGGAAGATCCATATCGTCGACGAGGACCAAAATCTGATGCAGCTCGAAGCCAAACCAATCCAAAGCAGCACGAATAGAGCGACCGCTGTCGTTCATGAAGGTTTGGGGCATCAACAATCGCAATCGCTGGTCCCCCGAACCCAAATCAGCGAGCTGACCTTGGAGCTTGGGCATGGATCGAAAGCCACCGCCCTCGCGAGAGACCAGGCGTTCCAAAGCCATAAAGCCAACGTTGTGTCGGGTGTTGGCATAGCGATTACCTGGATTCCCCAATCCCACCACTAGGCGGAGATCACCACGATTCATCGACTCAATCGGAAGGGGAAACTGGCTCTGTTTCTGGCACAACCATTGGGGACACAACGGTCTCAGCGGGTGTTTCAAGCGTCTTGGCCTGATCCCCTACGGGTTCAGGCTCAGCCATCGCCTTATTAATTTCGCGTTCAAATTCCTTGGAGGCCGACTGGAAGCCCTTAAGAGTTTTCCCAAGGGTGCGTCCGAACTCAGGGAGCCGTTTTGGGCCGAACACCAGAAGTGCGACCGCCGCGATAACGGCCATTTCTGGCAGGCCAATGCCGAAAACATTCATTCGCTGATGTCAGCCCAGACCTAAAGCATTCCAGTTGACATTGATTCCTTCAAGGATCAGTGACTTGTTGTACAGCTGAAGAATGATCAACAAAAACACGAGGAAAAGGGCCATAAAAATGCCCATCACTGGTGTGGTGCCCCAGCCGGGGACAACTTTGCCGTATTCCGAATTCAGGGGGCGGAGCAGATCTCCCAGACGGGTGCGTTGAGCCATGGCAGCGCTGAAGTCTCGGGTGGAATTAAGTCTCGATACTGTAAGGGCTCCGACCCGTAAAGAGGTCAATCCTGTGGAGAGTTGTGATGGAAAGTTCGTCCCCAGCCATGTCAGTGGCGATTGCCGTGCTGGCGGCCCTGCTTGGGTTAACAGGATTTGGGGTGTACACAGCCTTTGGCCCTCCATCAAAAAATCTCGACGACCCGTTCGATGATCACGAAGATTGAACGTTCTCCAAAATCAATGTGAGGAGCTCGCCAGGGTGCACCTCCCAGAACGTCCTTTGGTCGTTGGACTTGGGGCAGCTCAGCCTCCAATCGGTCCCAGGCAACCAACGCTGACGCGCTGGTCCGGGATTGAGTACTTCAATTTGAACGGCCTTATCGCTATGCACAGCACCCTTCACGGGTCGGACTGAAATCGGCACCAGACCGACGGGCAAGGAGGGAAGCCCTTGCCACCGCTGCTCCAATGCAACAGGCCCTACCCAACCCGGCTCCCTGAATCGGATCGCCGCCTGGGCCACACCACTGCGGTTCCAACCAAGCAGCGCTGGCATGAAGGCCAATCGATGCCTGTGCCATCCGTGATCTGCTGAGGGGTCTGGCCAGGTTGGGCCTCGGAGCAGGGAGACTCCCAGATGGTTCGGACTGGCATCAACACCTTGAGGACCATCCAACAAGACCGCCATCCCACCCCCGGGAGCTTCCCCTTCGGCTGCAAACCATGAGATCACAGGCAGTTCCCAACGCTCTTGTTCATAGGGATTGAACGCTTGTGCTGGTCGCTCGATCACTCCACCACTCGTGTCGGCGGCCCATCGCACAGCAGGGCGGTTCAGTGGCAATTCCAACCTCAGCAATTCATGGGTCTGCTGCCATTCGACGCTGAGCTGGGCCTCGAGCCAGGGCGAATCGGCCTTCAAGATGAGGTCCAGGCGCACCTGGCTCAATCCAGCAACCGTGCGCAACACGATCCGTGCTGTTAGAGGACCCGATTCCACTAATTCTGCCGACCAGCGTGAGGCCATCGGCAGCGGATGTTGGCGGTAATCCGCGGCAAGATCCCAAGCGTCCCAGAACTCCCCTCGATCGGAAAAACGCAGCAATCGCAAGGGTTCGCTGAGCTGTGGCACACCATTCCCATCGCGCAGCTGAACCAGCCCATGGGCGCCCACATCCGCAGACACAGCCCCATTGCTCAACCTCCACAATCCTGACGACACCACCTCCACGCTCACGGGATGACGAATCGGCAAAGCAGACCCCAGAGGCTCACCGCTGCGCTGAAGTGGAAGCGCGCACACGCCTTCACTACAAGGCAACTGAACCCAAACTCCGCCTGAAGGAGCAGCCTGCACAGGCAAGATCTCCCCACCACTGGACCAGTGCCCCTGGGGCAAGCGCAGCAACGGTGACCAGTGGGCAAGCGGTTGCAAGCCGCACCAGGTCCAATGGGAGCGATGGGGATCGGTCGCCATCCCGTCTTGACTGGACGCGAAGAGATGGCCTAACAGCTGATCTCGACAGCGGGCCGCACGCCGGCGGGCATCACACCAGATCGGCTCAGCTTGCGCAAACACCTCAGGGATCGATGTGCCTGGAAGGATGTCATGAAATTGTTGGAATAACAGAGGTCGCCAATCACTGGCCTGCTCGTGGCTGGGCACAAGAGCATCAGCCCGAGTTCCAAGCAACGCGGCAGAGAGCTCAGCCTCACGAAGAAGCCTTTCCAGACTGCGATTGTGACGTTTCTGATCAGGCCGACTGGTCGCGCAACCCCGATGTAGCTCGAGATAAAGCTCATCGCGCCAGACCGGCAAGCTGGAGCAGCAAGGCTCAAGGTGATCGAGATAAGCACGCAGCGTTCCAGGCTGCTGGGTCACAGCCTGCGGCTGTTCCTTCCAAAGCCTTAGCTGTTCCAGCATCTCAGCCGTGGGACCGCCGCCATGATCGCCAACCCCTGGAAGCCAGATCGCCTGCTCCACCCCAGTGGCAGATACAAAGTCGCGCTGCTCTGTTGCCATCGCGACAGGATCGCCATCGGTGCCGATGGCGGGCAGCATGAGCGCTAAAACCTCTGCGCCTCCGCGGCTGCGCCAGCGAAACAAACGATGGGGGAAGCGGTTGGTGGCATTCCAAGCCAATTTGTGCGTGCAAAACCAACGCACGCCGCTGGCAGCCGCCACAGCGGGAAGTCCGGCGGCGAACCCAAAGCTGTCAGGCAGCCAAGCCAAGTCATGGCGCCATTCCGGGAAACGCCTCTGGCTGTCCTCCTGACCAAGCGTGAACTGACGCCACAGGGAGGCCGTACTCACCAGAACACAATCGGTTTCGACCCAAGGGCCATTGATTGGCTCCCAGCGACCTTCACGACTGGCCTGCTGAATCCGCGCATGCAAGGCCGGACGATGGCGTTCCACCCAGGCATAGAGAGCCGGGGTGGAGTGCGCAAAATGCAGCTCCGGGTAACGCTCCATCAGGTCGAGGGCAGAGCGAAAGGTCCGTTCAGCGGCTTGCCAAGTGTCAGCCACGGGCCAAAGCCAGGCGAGATCGAGATGGGCATGGCCCAGCCAATGGACAACACCCACGGGCTTCGGGCATGCCGCCAAGTGGCGATCGACCACGGCAACAGCCTCTGATGCCGTCGGGTCGCAAGACAACACGGCATCTGGCAGCGACTCTCCCCTGACCCAGGACAATTCCAAAGCTTCAGGAAGCAACGTCTGATCCAAGTCGCACTGGGCGATCAGAGGTTCCTGAACGAGAGCGCTCTGAATGAGAGCCCCATCGTCATGGCAGGGGCTTCGCAACTCCAACTGGATCCGCAGCCCCGAACCGTCTCTCCAATCCTTAGGGAGAAGCCAACGGCAGCGGGTATCAAAGAGGTCCCCCTCGTGCACCAGGACCCCATCAATGCGGAGGCGCACTTCATCGGCCCACCAGCTGAGCACCAGTCGCTCACAGGACGCACTGGCCTGCATCCAGGGTTTTGGACAGACCAGGATCTGCTCGAGGTACAACCAGTTGCCACCTCGCGGCCAGATCAAAAGTCCGCGCTCAGCCCAATCGGGACGGTGGTGAGGCCCCCAGGGATCGGCCAGGACCGATCGCCGTTCCTGATCGCCAGATCGCCACCATCCAGGGTGCAGATCTACGCGACTCCGACATCGAAACGTTTCAATCCACTCCGATCCCGGGACTTGCAGAGGCTTCTCCATCGTGATATTTCATCATTCCGCCATAGGATGGCGATCAAATTTTCAGACGCCGGTCGGTTGCCATGCTTGCCCTCAAGATTTCGGTTTATTCCGTCGTCTTTTTCTTTCTCGGCATCTTTGTCTTTGGCTTCCTTGCCAGCGACCCAAGCCGCACACCCAGCCGCAAAGATCTCGAAGATTGAGCCCTCGATAACAGGGTCACGCCAAGCACTGGTTCGACCTCACGTTTAAGAGGCTTCGCACATGGCAGGATCACCGGCCATTGCTGATTTCTTTTGTCGGCGTTTAGCCCCATCACCAGGATCGCAGGATCACTGGCTGTTGCCGCTGCGCTGACAGGGGTTCCTGTCCACTCTCAGAGTGTGGACGCCTCTCTCGAAAGGATCGAGACAGTTGAGGGGCAGCTAGAAAGCACTGATCATTCTTTTTCTGACGCTGGTCCGGTACCGATCGATGTAGAGCCAGTTCTTCCCGGTCCCACGGCAAAACCGCAGGTCACGACAGACACAAGCCAACCCTCAACGTCCAAGCCCCCCGAAGAAATTGATCTCAAGGCTGACCGGCAATCGTTTGATGCGCGCCGAGGAGTTTTTATTGCTGAAGGCAATGTGCGAGCTGAACTGCGTGGAGGGACCCTTCAGGCCGATCGAGTCGAATTTGACAGCAACTTCAACACTCTGTTCGCCCGCGGAAGCGTGCGACTACGGCGAGGGTCGCAGTACTTCCAGGCAAGTACCTTCCGCTACAGCCTGATCCAAAACAGCGGTGAATTAGAAGACGTTTACGGCGTTCTTGAACTCGATGAGCTGTCGGAAGGTTTCGGCCCTTCATCAACCGTTCCCTCCTCGTCCTCCTCAAGCGACCCTGAACAGCTGCTACCTGTGGTGGAAAGCACCGGGTTGGGCTTCCCAACAGCCATCGATTTAGAGATCGGCAGCACAACGCCAGAGCGCATCAGTGCTCAAGGTGCTGTTGCAAACTTTTGGGACGAAGCAATACCGCCTCTCAATACCTGGACGGTGCCCTCTCCAAAGGAGAGCAGTGAAAAGGAGAAGCAATTTGCTGAAGGCATGGCCTGCCCAGCACCACTCCCTCCCATCCCAGATTGGCATCCCCATCCTTGGGCTGTCACCGTCTGGGGCGGCCAGATGATTGATTCCAATTTCGGCGACACCTTTCTCTTCAATGGGCGTCTCAGGGAGGAATATTTATTGGGTGTCAGCATGCAAAAACGAATTTGGCGAGCTGGGCCCGTTTCTCTGGAGTTAGAGGCCGATCTTTTCGGCCATCAGGCATTCGAGCAACAAGGTGGAGAATTCAACCAGAATGAACCAAATGCCGACACTCCCGAACAATTTTTTGGCGAGGCCATTGTCGGATTAGGGGTCAGATTATGGGTACAACCATGGCTGAGTTTTGGTTTCGTAGAAGGAATTAGTTACAACACATCTGTGAGCAATTATGAGCGTACCTTTCGCGAAAATTTTTCCCAATTACTGAATTACTTAGCTTTTGAGCTGGAAGCTTCCGTCTCAGACCAGCTCTCCATGGTCGGAAGGATTCACCATCGATCTGGTGCTTTTGGCACCTACAACGGTGTCAAAGAAGGAAGCAATGCCTATCTCCTTGGGTTGCGCTATCGCTGGGGCCAAGACAAACTTGCAAGCCACCAAGTCACCGACGTTCCGCCGCCCCTTGGCTGCCCTGACCCTGATCGCGCCTCCCGCCCGGCCCAACTCAGCCTGAACGAAGAACTAGAAGAGATCACGCTTGGCACAGGCGGGAAACAGCCAATACTTTCCACTGAACCGCTGGCTCAGACACGCCAGTCAGAGATCTCTCCAGCAGAACAGGAGGCGTTGCGCGAACAAGCGATCGCGATGATCGACCAAAGGATTAGCAGCATTCAGTTCCAGCAAAGACTCACGATTGATCGTCGATTTGGCAATAACAAAGAGCTTGTAGACCTATCGAATAGTGACTTCCGAACACAAACACAATATGGTGCAGTTAGGCCAACTCAACTTCCCAGCTATGGAAAATCTCAGCTGATTGATGGCAAAATCAGTCGCTGGCGGATCCAAGCCGCCAAAGTCTCGATCACTCCGGAAGGATGGACTGCTGATCGAATGGGTTTCACCAATGATCCGTTCACACCAGCTCAAACAAGAATTGACTCTGAGGATGTAATCGCTAGAGAGCAACCCAATGGTGACATTCTGATCAAGAGTGCCAGCAATCGCCTGATCGTGGAGGAAAGGCTCCCCATTCCCGTCAGCCGAACCCAGCGCATCACACAAGAAGAAGAGGTCGAAAATCGTTGGGTGTTTGGCATCGACAACGATGACCGTGATGGTTTCTTTGTTGGTCGCGATCTCAAGCCAATCGAGCTGAACGAAACAACAAAGCTAAGCCTGCAGCCTCAACTTCTTCTTCAACGGGCAATTGATGGGTCAACAAACAGCTATGTCAAACCTGGCAGTTCAATCGATAGCGGCACAGTCAGCCAACCATTAGAGGTTGGTGATATTTTCGGCTTAGAAGCAGAGCTAACCAGTCGAATCTGGGGGTGGGAGATTGAAACCAATGCAGACATAAGTACTTTCAACCCTGAAAACTTTATGAACGGAAGCCGTTTTTGGGCCGAAGCAAATAAAAATATTACTCTTCCCTTGCTTGGCGCAGTAAAGCTCCGAGGCTTTTCGGCTTATCGCTTCCGGGCCTTCAACGGATCACTCGGGGAAACCGATGTTTACTCTGCTTTCGGTGGTTTCTTGGAAAAACGAGGAGCCTTCCAAGTTGGAAAACTTGCCAACAACTATATCTGGCGTATTGGAGCAGGAAATTACCAAGCGGAACAATTCAAAAGTGAAAATTTAACTGATCTATGGAGAGCTAATTTCTATGGATCATTAAACAGTAGCTATCCAATATGGCGAGGCAAACCCGCTGCATTAACGCCTTTAGCGGCATATCGTTACTCCCCGGTCGCCATTGTTCCAGGCCTGGATTTCAGAACCAATATCAGAACACAGCTAGCAGCCTTCGGAGACGGTACCAGGCAAAACACAATTAGTCTCAGTGGCGGACCTACTATCACCTTAGGAACATTCAGCAAACCCTTCCTTGATTACACACAGTTCTCGATTACTGGTGGTGGCACCCTCAAGCAAGGCTCAAGTCCTTTTGATTTCGATCAAGCCATTGACCTTGGCACTTTGGGCTTAGGCCTTACACAACAGATCGCCGGACCAATGATTCTCAATGTTGGGATCGGCTTGAATGTTGACCCTGCCTCTGAGTTCTACGGTGACGTCATCGACTCAAACATTGAATTGCGCTGGCAGCGTCGTTCTTACGACTTCGGCTTCTACTTCAATCCTTACGAAGGAATCGGAGGATTTCGATTCCGTCTCAATGACTTTAATTTCACAGGAACCGGAATTCCGTTTGTCCCTTACAACCCATCCAATGATTTAGATAATCGCCTGTTCTAATCAAGCCCTTGATTAATCAGGTCCACCGCCATAAATCAAATGGCTTCCTGTGAGGTCCGAACCTGCAAACTGCATTCCCTCCGTTTGCACTCCAGGCGCATAGGCATTGATCACAACCGAATCTCGTAAGTCGGCATGGCGGAGATCAGTGCCTGAGAGATCAGCATTGCTCAACATCGCTCCCTGTAAGCGAGCACCATCAAGCCTGGCACCGCTCAAATCGGCACCTTCAAGATTGACCCCATTGAGCTGTGCCCCGCGCAAATCAGCATCACGCAAATCAGCCCCGATCAGATGGCGTCCGCGTAGATCCACATCACGTAAATCACATCCCTGACAAGCGCCACTCTCAAGCAAGCGTTCCAGCGGTGTACCAAAAGGCTCAACTGCAATCGCTGTCACTGAGCCTGCCTCAACCGCTGAAGGGCCAAGCATCAGGGCCATCGAGCCAAAAGCAATCCAGATGCGCTTGAGAAGGAATGTCATCACGCCGATGCCGCTTCTTCCTTCATAGACACTAAATCAAGTGTCTGCCGTATCCGTGCAAAACCCGTTCAAGTAAGGAAGACGATCGAGCGTGCTCTGCAGCTCAGCATCCCGAGCCAAAAGCTGCCCAGTTGCATCCCAACGGCCGGAAAGGAGCATGTCGAGGGGGCCTGGATCCACGTCTATCGACCAATGCCCTAGAGCACTGCTGCAACTCGAAGTCTCCAGATCGACGGTCCAGGTTGCAGCAGGGTCTTGGGCCATTGCATCTTGCAAAGCTCGCACCTCGTCCTGACTGGCCTTTGCACAAGGGATTCCTAATGCCAAACAATTGCCGTAAAAAATTTCCGCAAAACTCACCCCAATCAGGGCCCGGATCCCCCACCTCATCAAGGCTTGAGGGGCATGTTCACGACTCGATCCACAACCGAAGTTGTCATTGACCACCAAAATCGAGGCCCCCTGATGCGCAGGAAGGTCAAAGGGATGGCGTCCTTCGAGCTCCTTTCGATCGTCAGCGAAGGCCTGAGCTCCGAGTGCTTCAAAACTCACGCATTTCAGAAATCGAGCCGGAATAATCCGATCGGTATCGATGTCATCACCCCGCAAAACAAGGGCGCGGCCTTCAATCTTGGTAATCAGGCCTTGAGGAAAATCGTGGGTCTGCGTCATGAAGGATCAAGAGGAATAAAACAACAACCAAAAGCACTCAAAAGGGCGCGGAACGAGGCAGCCAAAGATCAGGTCTCGAGCGAGCGAACATCGCTGACATGACCGGTCACCGCAGCGGCGGCAACCATGGCAGGGCTCATCAGCAACGTGCGACCGCTGGCAGATCCCTGGCGCCCCTTGAAGTTCCGGTTGCTGGAGCTCGCACTGATCTGCCTCCCCTCAAGACGATCAGGATTCATCGCGAGACACATCGAGCAGCCAGGCTCACGCCACTCAAAGCCCGCATCGCGAAACACTTGATCCAGGCCTTCAGCCTCTGCAGCACGAGCCACCTGCTCGGAGCCCGGTACCACAAAGGCCTTGATCCCATCAGCCACCTGCCTCCCCCTTGCTATGTCGGCTGCCGCCTTGAGATCACTGAGGCGACCATTGGTGCAACTGCCGATAAAGCAAACATCCACCGGCACGCCGGCAATGGCCTGGCCAGGTGTTAAATCCATGTAGCGGTAGGCCTCTTCCGCGATCGGTCGATCAGCAAGATCCAGTTGCTCAGGCGTTGGGACCTGCTCATCCACGCCGATCCCCTGACCTGGAGTAATCCCCCAGGTCACAGTTGGGGCAATCGTTGCGGCATCAAATCGCAGCTCGTCATCAAAGACGGCATCGGCATTCGATGCCAGGGAACGCCACCAACGCGTCGCCCGGTTCCAGGCTTCACCACGCGGTGCGGAAGGACGGCCCTCCAAGTAGTCAAAGGTCGTCTGATCGGGATTGACGTAGCCGCAGCGGGCTCCACCCTCAATTGCCATGTTGCAGAGGGTCATCCGCTCTTCCATCGACAGCGCATCGATCGCCGGTCCAGCGAACTCGTAGGCATGGCCAACTCCAGCCTTGACCCCAAGCGAACGAATCACATGCAGGATCAAATCTTTGGCAAACACCCCGGGGCTCAGCTGATTGTCAAACCAAAGCCGACGAACCTTGAGTTTGTTCATCGCCAAGCTTTGGCTAGCCAGCACATCTCGAACCTGAGACGTGCCAATGCCAAAGGCGATTGCCCCAAAGGCTCCGTGGGTTGACGTGTGCGAATCCCCGCAGGCCACCGTCATACCGGGCTGCGTCAATCCAAGCTCCGGCGCAATCACATGCACGATTCCTTGACGGCCACTGCCAATCCCATTGAGCACGATTCCATGCTTGCTGCAATTGCGCTCCAGGGTGCTGAGCATCTCCTCCGCCAACGGATCAGCAAAGGGCCTGGCCTGATTGGTGGTGGGAACGATGTGGTCTACGGTCGCCACCGTTCGCTCCGGACAACGCACCCTCAACCCCTTGTCTTCAAGGGCAACAAAAGCCTGAGGGCTCGTGACTTCGTGGATCAGATGTAACCCAATCAACAGTTGGGTGGAGCCACCAGAGAGTTCCGCAACGCGATGAAGATCCCAAACTTTGTCGTACAGGGTTCCGCTGCTCATTCCCACTCGACAATTCACTCAAAAACCCTAAAGGCAAACGGCGTTCAATCCAATCCACTCAATCTCGCCTTTGAGCCTTCTTTCTCCTCACCCTCCGAAGCGTCAGCCAGCAAACGCAAGCGAAGACAATTCAAAACCTCTCCCGCGCTCACAGTACGAATCCACTCCCGACCCCGAGTGGACCCCAAGCGCAACATCTCACTGCTGCATCCATCCGGCCCAGCAACACCAACAAACACCAACCCCACGGGCTTATCCAGAGTCCCGCCATCAGGGCCAGCGATTCCCGTAATCGAAAGCGCCCAATCCGATCCGGTAAGACGACGCACACCCAGCGCCATCGCCTCGGCCACTGGCGCACTCACGGCACCGTGCTGCTCGAGCAGCGGTTCAGGCACGGATAACAGATCACACTTGACGGCATTGGCATAGGAGATCACCCCGCCAAGCATCACGGAAGACGCTCCAGGCACCGCTGTGAGCTGAGCGCCTAACCCCCCACCCGTGCAGGATTCCGCCACAGACAGAGTTTGACCAGCTTGCCCAAGTCGCTTCAACACAACAGAGGCGAGCGAATCTTGATCCACGCCAAAGCAAAGGTTGCCCGTGCGCTGGCGCAACGCCTGCTCGGTTTGATCCACCAGCACCCAAGCCTTCGAAGGCTCATCTGCACAGGCCGTAATCCTGAGCTTCACCTCGCCGCGGCCGGCATAGGGCGCAACGGTGGGGTTGTCCCCTTCCAGCAGATCAGCCACCTGTTCGGCCAACGTGGATTCGCCGATTCCCCAGAAATGCAGCAAACGACTCACAAACACACCTTGGGAAAGCCCAGACGAGCGAAACCAGGGCGCGGCCGTGGCCTTCCACATCGCTTTCATCTCACTGGGTACTCCAGGAAACGTGAGCAAGGTGAATCCAGGTACCGGGGTCCAAATCATGCCGGGAGCTGTTCCCGTTGGATTCCATAAAACCTCAGCGCCAACAGGCAAGAGCGCCTGACGACGGGTTTCAGGGCCAGGGGTGCGACCGCGGCTACGGGCTTTCTCTTCAATGTCAGACCAAACGTCGGCTCGCTCTTTCAAAGGAACAGAAAACGCAGCTGCAATCGCCTCCGTGGTGAGATCATCGGGGGTTGGTCCAAGCCCACCGGTCACGATCAACACGCTGGAGCGTTGCGCAATCTCCTGAATCAGGGCAATTAAACGATCGCGGTTGTCGCCCACAACGGTTTGGCGAAAATGAGGGAGGCCAAGAGAGGCAAGCTCCTCGGACAGCCAACGGGCATTGCCGTTGAGGATGTTGCCAAGCAGGAGCTCCGTCCCAACACAGAGAATCTCAACACCAGAGCGCTCCAAGCGATCAGCCATGGCGGTCAGGGGCTGACGGGTCGAGATGTGAAGGTTCAATCGCCGCTTCGAGATGACGCTGTCGATTGATGGTCACCACCGTGGCAACAAGGATCGCCGTCGCAAGCCCAAGCCAAAGAAAACGCATTTCCACGTTGGCCACCACCATGGCCAACGACGCCAACCACTGCGTGAAAACGTAGATCAAAACGACCGTGCGTCGATGGCTAAAGCCAGCACGAAGAAGGCGGTGATGGAGATGGCGACGATCTGGATAAAAAGGAGAGTGACCATCGCTGAGACGCCCCATGATCACAGCCGACATATCGGCCAAGGGCAGCGAAAGAATCAACAACGGCAGCAACAGGCTCACCGTTGTCAACCCTTTCGCCGGGCCCACAATGCTGACGGCGGCCAGGGTGAACCCTAAGAAATACGATCCGCCATCACCCATAAAAATGCGCGCTGGATTGAAGTTGTGGCGGAGGAAGCCAAGACAACTTCCAGCTAACGCTGCAGCAAGAAAAGCCGCCGCCGGCTGATGGAGCGAAAAACTGACCGACACCAAGCCAATCGCTGCGATCCCAGCAACACCTGCGGCCAAACCATCAAGACCGTCGAGCCAGTTGATCGCATTGGTGATCCCCACCAGCCAAATCACCGTGGCGACCAAGCTGAGAAAATCAGGAAGCAGCAAGGCTTCAGAGCTGCTTGCTAACCAGGGCAGATCAATCGCTCCAATCCGAACACCCTGAGACCAAACCACCACCGAAACAGCGATCTGACCCGCCAAGCGCGGCCAAGGTGACAGGGCGAACAGATCGTCAGCAAGACCGATAAAGAAAAAGCAGAGAGACCCCGCAAGCGTGGTCCAGATCAGCTGATCACGGGCCGGAGCCAACAGGCCAAACCCACCCATCCACCACGTCACCCCAAGGGACAAACAAAAACCCAGCACGAGGGCGATGCCCCCCAATCGCACCATGGGGGTGGTGTGCTGTTTACGCGAATCGGGCTGATCCGTGAGACCTAATCTCAAACCCAGCCCGCGGACTAGGGGGACGAGCAGCGTTGTAATGACAGCAGCGGCCACCAGACTCGCCGAAGCGACTGCGAGAGGAGTACTCGCGAACGTCACAAAAAACTCCGGCGAAAGGTCACCAAACAGGATCTTTTAGAAGCGAATCTTAGGCAGAAAAAAGCTGAAGGACACGCCGCTTAAGACCCTCAAGCGAGAGCCGGTTCCAAAGCCGGGGCATAGAGCGGAAACCGCTTGCAAAGATCACTAACTCGCTCCAAACAACGCGCCTGAATGGCGTCATCTTCAGGGTTCTGAAGGCGATCAGCGATCACATCAGCAACCTCTTGAAAGGCCTGCTCGTCGAAGCCACGGGTGGTGAGAGCAGCCGTTCCCAAACGCAAACCACTCGTCACGAAAGGGGACTCCGGATCAAAGGGAACCGTGTTCTTGTTGGCTGTGATGTGCACATCACTCACCAACAGATCAGCCACCTTGCCGGTCATCCCGATGCTGCGCAAATCCAAAAGCACCACATGGTTATCGGTCCCACCACTCACCACATCAATCTTTCGCTCCTGAAGACGGGCCGCAAGGGCCTGAGCATTGGCAACAACCTGACGGCTATAGGCCTTGAAATCAGGCTGCAACGCTTCGCCGAACGCCACAGCTTTGGCTGCAATCACGTGTTCAAGCGGTCCACCTTGCGACCCTGGGAAGACCGCCTTGTCAAATCGACGCGCGAACTCTGCATCGCGACACAGGATCAAGCCACCACGGGGGCCGCGCAGGGTTTTGTGCGTGGTGGTGGTCACAACATCACAGTGAGGGACTGGACTTGCATGCACTCCAGCCGCCACGAGGCCGGCGATATGGGCCATGTCTGCCAACAGGTAGGCACCCACTTCATCCGCAATGGAACGGAACGCGGCGAAGTCAATCGAGCGCGGGTAAGCCGAGTATCCACAAATCATCAGCTTGGGCTTGTGCTCAAGAGCCAACTTGCGGATGGCCTCCATGTCGAGGCGCTGAGTCTCTTTGTCAACGCCGTACTGAACCACGTTGAACCACTTGCCACTGACATTCACCGGTGAGCCATGGGTGAGATGCCCCCCATGGCTGAGGTCCATCCCAAGAATCGTGTCACCGGGCTGAAGCAAGGCAAGAAACACAGCGAAGTTCGCCTGAGCGCCGCTATGGGGCTGAACATTCGCCCAAGCCGCATCAAAGAGCTCCTTGGCCCGCGTGATTGCCAATTCTTCGATCGCATCCACGTGCTCACAGCCGCCGTAATAACGCTTATGGGGCAACCCCTCGGCGTATTTATTGGTGAGAACCGATCCCTGAGCCTCCATCACCGCCTTGGAGGTGAAGTTCTCCGATGCAATCAACTCAAGATGCGTCTCCTGACGCATCTGCTCTTGGTCGATCAAACCAGCAATGGCAGGGTCTGCAGCCTTCAACGATGCATTAATGGGGGCTGCGGAGCGATCTGTCATGCGTTTCAAATTTCAATGCACGAATCGTAGGGAAGAGGTCCCTTCAACATACGAATCTTCAAAAAAAAACTGCCTTGTTGGCAGTTTTCAAAAGCGCGCCTGGAGAGATTCGAACTCCCGACCCTCTGATCCGTAGTCAGATGCTCTAATCCGCTGAGCTACAAGCGCTTGGAAGCCACCATCTGACCGTATCGAGGCACCCTTCGTCAACCAGTGGCCATCACAACACGTCAAAATCAAGGAAGTCACGAGGGTCATCTCCCATGCCGCTCCGCTGGTACGGACCCGCCGATCCGAACAATGCCACCTATCGGCATTTCAACAGGGTGGTTAATTTCTGCCTCCACGCCGGTGGATTTGCCGCTGTCAATAGCGGCCTCTGGTTTGTGCAAGAGATGCGTCACCCCTGGAGCCACCTCGACCTGTGGAGTGAAGCTTGGTTGGGGGTGTTATTTGTTCACCTGCTGGTCGTGATCCGACTCCGCCCTGGCAAAGACGCAGACAAAGACGAGAGCTGAGTCAGCATGCAATCAGCCGTTCCGACTCCACAACGATGACTCTGGACTCAGCTGATCTACGCGCCCTCACCTCAACACTGGCGGACCGTCTTTACATCCAAGTGGCTGGATGGCACTTGTATTTAGGAGATGCCGGCTTAGCCGAAACCCTTGCGATTGAATGCAGCGCTCTACTCGACCAAGGCGCTGTTGTGGCTGCACGACAAGCGCTGGAGGCCGTTCAAGTGCCGATTGGGGGAGGAACTGCGCGATTACCAATGGCACGTCTGTTGCCGTCCTCTCAACTTTCGGACCTCGAGGAGATTCTCGAAGGACACTGCCGATAAGGTTGAAACGTTGTTGGACTCTGCCGTGCTGATCATCGAGGTCACCAACGCCCGCGATGTGGTCCGGCAACGGATCGGCCGCCTTGGCGAACGCTTGATCGGGAAGGTTGTCGATCCCGAAGCCCAAGTTGAGAAAGCTCTCATCCAGGAAATGGAAACCGCCTTTCGCGACTTTGGAATCGAAGCGCGCATTCTTTCGGTGCAAGGCCCCCAGCTCGTTGGTCGACAACAGCTCGAGTTACCGATCCAGGTGCGGGAAGACCGAGAGGTCCGTCTCAACGACGAGTGAAGCGTCGCGTCAGGCCTTGGCTGATCTCGCGAACCTCTTGAACGTTGAACGCTTGACCCAACGCCATAAACACCAGAACCCCCAGAGATCCCGAAAGGCCGACCTGCAGGAGGCGGCCCACAAGATCAACAGGCCAACGCACCCCTTGGCTCAAGCCCCAGGCAACGATCCCAGCGCCTATGGCTGCAACCGTTAAGCGCAAACCATCCATGCCCCAGCGTCTCAACGGCAACACTTTGAGGCGATGCTGCAGGGCCAACAAGAGGGCGACGCAGGTCAGCACGTTGATCACAACGGTGGCCAGCACCAACCCCGCTGCACCGAAATTGAAGGGAAGCTGAGGGCCCCAAGGCGTTGGGCCACCCACCAGCGCCCAGTCGAACACCACATTGAGCCCAATGCCGATGACCGAAAGGCGAAAGGGTGTGGTGCCGTCGCCCAAGGCGTAAAACACGCGCACCAACACGTCTCGCCCGAGATAGGCCGGCATGCCAAGTCCATAGGCCATTAGCAAGCCCGTCACGAGCTCCACCGCACCTTGGTTGAACGCACCGCGTTCGTAAACCAAAGCCACAATTGGTGAGGCGAGAGCCAGAAACAAGGCCCCAAGGGGAAGCATCGACGCCGTTGACAACATCAAACCCTGACGGATTCGAGCAATCAGCTCCGGGCGATCTTGCGCAGCCGTGAGACGGGAAAAGGTTGGCAGCAGCGGCACCAACAAAGCATTGGAAATCAACCCCAGCGGCGTTTGAACCAACAAATTGGCGTAACCAAGCCCAGCCGCTGCTCCCAGCAAGCCCGAAGCAAAAAACAAATCGGTAAACACATTGATCTGCAACATTCCCGACGACAGGGTGGCTGGGCCCATCACCTGCCAAACCTCTTGAACCCCGGGATGGCGCCAATCCCAGGCGAGACGCAACTGAACCAGTCCCTGCTTCATCAGGGCAGGCAGCTGCAGAAGCCATTGCAGAAAGGCACCGACCAGGGTGGATAACGCCAACACCACCCCTCCCCAGAGCGCGAGAGCGGGAGTTGAGATTGCGGATCCCGCCTGCCACCAGAGCAAACCGATCCCCACGATGAGGGCGAGGCTGGACATCAACGGCGAAATCGCCGGGATCCAGAACTCATCAGCAGCATTGAGCGATCCAAAGCCAAGGCCGATCAGACCAGCCAAGAGCGCCATGGGAGCCATCACTTGGAGTTGCACCGCGGCGATGCGATGCAACTCCGGATTAAGGCCAGGGCCGACGAGCGTGATCAATGGATCAGCTGCCAACACGAGAACGACCGTTAACACCAGCAGCAGAGCGCTAACCATCGTGTTCAACGTGGCCAAAATGTGCGCTCCCTCCTCTCTGGGACGGCGGCTGAGCACGCTCACCATGGCGCTATGAAATGGCCCGTTGATCCCTCCCAACAGGATCAAGAGGAATCCAGGAAGGACGTAGGCGTAGTTGTAAGCGTCGTAAGCAGCACCCACCCCGAAGGCTGCCGCAATCACCAACTGACGCACTAAACCGCCAACCTTGCTCAGCAACGTGCCGTAGGTCACGACCAAAGCAATGCGCTTGAGAGATCTCGCCATTCGTTGTCTCTTCACAGCCCTTCTGAGCGAGCATTCTCAACCCTGCGCCAGGCCACCATGGGCCGATTCAGCCAGCAACCATGACCGGTACGTCGATCCTTGAATTTCCAGCCCTCAGCGAAGGTGTGCTCCTAAAGCGCTACAAACGCTTTCTGGCTGATGTGGAGCTCAACGATGGACAAGTCGTCACGGTCCACTGTGCCAACACGGGGCCTATGAAAGGCGTGCTCCATCCCGGTGGGAGAGTCCGGGTGCGCCATGCCCCTTCCCCGAAGCGCAAGTTGGCCTGGACTTGGGAGCAAGCTGAGATCCCAAGCAGTGACGGAACGCTCTGCTGGGCTGGCATTAATACGGCTTTGCCGAACAAACTGATTCGGGCCCTGATTGAAGCCGGTGGACTCAAAGACCAGCTCGGCCCGATCAAGACCATCCGCGCCGAAGTGCCCTATGGCCTCAATCGCAGAAGTCGCATTGACTTATTGCTTACCCCAGACGACAGCGCCGACGATCAACGCCCCATCTACGTTGAAGTGAAAAACACCACCTGGTGTCAGGGCGAGGTTGCGCTCTTCCCAGACACCGTCACGGAACGCGGCCAAAAACACCTGGAGGAACTGACGGCGCTCCTTCCTGATGCACGAGGTGTCCTGGTTCCCTGCCTGAGCCGGCCGGATGTCATCGCCTTCGCGCCGGGCGACAGCGCAGATCCCCGCTACGGGGATCTGTTCAGACAGGCCCTGGCAGCAGGGGTTGAGGTGCTGCCTTGCTGCTTCAGTTTTTATGAGGACCAGATCAAATGGGAAGGAGTCAGGACCGTTTGTCCTCGCCTGTAAAAAGGCTCAAATCATTGGGAAACGCACATTCGGTAGCAACAACGACTTAAAAAGTGTGCGCAGGCGAGCAGTTTTGGGAAGCGGAATAGGACTTCAGCGTCCTGCCTCTCTTGCAGTCCTGCTTTCTTCTATGACAACTGCTTACGAGTCGCCCAACACGCGACGGAAATCTCGCCTCCAGGAGGCAAGTCTTTTGGAGGGCCCGATGCTCCTCCTTCAAAGCATTCGCGGTTTTAAAACCAATCGCTCACTCTTGTGGCTTGGCTGCGTGCCACTGGCCCTTTTCGGTCTTGGGCTTTTCAACCTCTCGGCTCACGCCGCAGAGATGCCGGAACTCAATGCAGCATTTTTAGCCAACAATCTTTGGCTGCTGGTTGCGACGATCCTGGTGATTTTCATGAACGCCGGTTTCGCCATGGTCGAAGCCGGAATGTGCCGCCAAAAAAATGCGGTCAATATTCTCGCTAAAAATCTGTTCGTCTTTGCACTTGCCGTAACCGCCTACTGGTTCGTTGGCTATTCGTTGATGTATGGCAATGCCATTGCCGCTGGCTGGCTCTATTTCAACGGGTTGTTTTTTGATCCAGCTGTTACGCCCGAACTAATTTCAGAAGCTGGCCTTGTTCCAAGTGTTGACTTCTTGTTTCAGGCTGCTTTCGCTGGAACAGCAGCAACCATCGTTTCAGGCCTCGTCGCTGAGCGCGTGAAATTTGGCGAATTCGTGGTGTTTTCGCTCATTCTCACTGCATTCATCTATCCCATTGCAGGTAGTTGGGAATGGAATGGAGGCTGGCTGAACTCCGTTGGTGACAAAGAATTTATCGATTTTGCTGGTTCATCCATTGTTCACTCCGTTGGAGCCTGGGCTGGACTGATTGGAGCCATGCTTCTTGGCCCTCGTATCGGCAAATTCATTGATGGCAAGCCTCAGGCGATCCCTGGCCACAACATGGCCATTGCCACTCTTGGTGCACTGATTCTTTGGATTGGCTGGTATGGATTCAACCCTGGTTCCCAGCTCGCCATGGATCAGTGGGTCCCTTACGTTGCTGTAACAACAACCTTGGCGGCGGCTGGTGGAGCGATCGGTGCCACCGTGATCTCAACCCTGACCTCCGGCAAACCTGACCTGACAATGATCATCAACGGCATCCTTGCCGGCCTGGTGAGCATCACGGCAGGTTGCGGCAACCTCACTTTTGTTGGCTCCTGGGTTGCTGGTCTGATCGGCGGAATCATCGTTGTCTTTGCCGTATCAGCGCTTGACGCATCAGGCATCGACGATCCGGTTGGAGCCTTCTCAGTCCATGGCGTGTGTGGCGTCTGGGGAACTTTGGTGGTTGGTCTTTGGGGCTTTGATATCCAGGGTGATGGCTCTCCCCTCGGCTTGCTCGTCGGAGGTGGCATCAGCCAGCTCGGCATCCAAGCTCTCGGTTGTGCGGCCTATGCCATTTGGACGATCGTGACCTGCTGGATTGCTTGGTCCGTGATCGGTGGCTTGTTCGGAGGCATCCGAGTCACCGAGAAGGAAGAAGTGGAAGGCCTTGATATTGGTGAGCACGGAATGGAGGCCTATCCAGATTTCGTGTCATCAGGCCGATAACCCCTTCCATTCGCAGCATTTGATCTGCTCTTCACCCTGACCCATCCTGGGCCAGGGTTTTTTATTGGCATCCACGATCAGTCGCTAGTGCCAGACAGCCCATAGAGTCGAACCATTGCCGTTACAGATATGGATACTCACGCCTTCAAACGCTCCCTTCATCACTCCGATCGCTACAACCGGCGAGGCTTCGGTCGAGCTGACGAGGTGGCTGGCAGTCTGGAACAGGCGTACCAAAGCAGCCTGATTGGTTCCATCCGAGACAACGGGTACAGCCTGACCCATGGCCGACTCAAGGTGCGCCTCGCCGAAGCGTTTGGATTTTGCTGGGGAGTGGAAAGGGCTGTCGCCATGGCTTACGAGACGCGACGTCACTACCCGCAAGAACGCATCTGGATCACCAACGAAATCATCCATAACCCCTCAGTGAATGACCACCTAAGAGAAATGGACGTGTTGTTCATCTCCGTGGAGGGTGGAGTGAAGGACTTTTCGGGCGTGGCAACGGGCGATGTGGTGATCCTTCCCGCTTTTGGCGCCACCGTTCAAGAGATGCAACTGCTCAATGAGCGTGGCTGTCACATTGTTGACACCACCTGTCCATGGGTTTCAAAGGTGTGGACGACGGTTGAGAAGCACAAGAAGCAATCCTTCACGTCGATCATTCACGGCAAGGTGAAACATGAAGAGACGCTTGCAACCAGCTCCTTTGCCGGAACGTATCTCGTCGTTCTCGATCTTGAGGAAGCCCGGCTTGTCGCTGATTACATTCTCGGCAAAGGCAATCGTGAATCATTTATGGAACGGTTCTCCAAGGCCTGTTCTCCAGGATTTGACCCCGATCGCGATCTCAAACATTTGGGTGTGGCCAACCAAACCACCATGCTCAAAAGTGAAACTGAAGAAATTGGACGCTTATTTGAGCGAACCATGCTCAGCAAATACGGGCCTACGCAGCTGAATGAGCATTTTTTAGCGTTCAATACCATCTGCGACGCCACCCAGGAGCGGCAGGACGCCATGTTCTCGCTCGTTGACGAAACAGTGGATCTGATGGTGGTCATTGGGGGCTACAACTCCTCCAACACCACCCATCTGCAAGAAATTGCCGTCAGCCGTGGCATTCGTTCCTTCCACATCGACACTCCAGAACGCATCCACACCGACAACTCGATCGAGCACAAGCCCCTTGGCGAAGAGCTCACAGTCGAAGAGTTATTCCTGCCCAGTGGGCCCGTAACCGTAGGGATCACCTCGGGGGCCTCCACCCCAGATCGAGTTGTGGAGCATGTCATCCAGAGACTGATCACCCTGAGCGAAAACTGATCACCAGCTCCCTTTACATTGGTTCATGATGGCGACTTCTCCAACCGGGGACCTGCACACGTGCTGCTCTTGACGAGACCCTCAACCGACACATTGCGCGGTAGCGATAGCCGTCAAGTTCGCTGCTATCGCAGTCAATTTCGCGATCGCATGGAGATGCGTGCCGACTTTCAAACCGTTGGCACCTACCTCGATCGTCACGAAGGCTGGTTTCGACGTTGTGCTGCACCCATGGAGGTCACGGTCATTGACGAGCAGGCCTATGCCCTCACTCTCGGGCGATTTGGCAATTTCGGGTTTGAGTTGGAACCAACGATCGGATTGCGCCTCTTACCGCAGAAGGCTGGCAATTACGCGATCTGTACGGTGCCTCTCAGACATCAAGATCCAGCCTTAGCCGATCTCTATGACGTTGACTTCCAGGCCAACCTCAGTCTTGAAGACAACAGCTCAAGCGACTCACCTGAAGAACTCACCGCTGTGAGCTGGGACCTGGACCTTTCGGTTTGGATTCACCTTCCCAAGATGATCACGCTGCTTCCTGATGGGCTGGTTCAGTCCAGCGGTGATCACCTCTTGCGCCAAATTGTGCGACAAATTTCAAGGCGACTCACCTGGAAAGTCCAAGAAGATTTCCATGCCAGTCACGGGCTGACCTGCCCGCCGAGAAGGCGGGCTGCCTTCTGATCAAGATCAGCGGTTCTCCCAGATTTTGTTCACGATCTGCATTCCGCTCACCGCCTGCCAAAGGAACAAGGTGAGCATGCCCATGTTGAGCCCGACGTGAACTTTGCGCGCAATCACATTGCCCTGCTGCATGAACGGAGCCAAGGCTGCCGCTAGAGCAATCATTCCGGTCATTGCTAAGCCCACGAGCAGATGCGGACCCACGAACAACTTGCCGTTGTTGAGGTAAGTCACGGCCATACCTCCGATCATTCCGGTCACCATCACCGCGAGGATCAGGCTTCCCCAGCGGTAATGACGCTGAGCAAACTTGCCCGGCAACAGGGCCTTGCGCTGCTCTGGGGTCCCTGTCCGAACCTTCTTGGCTTTGATGCCAAGAAACATCGAATAACCACCTGCGGCCAAAAGCCCCCACATCATCAGGGGGTGCATAAAGCTGGCGGCAAAAGGCAGAGCTGGCAGGTTCATGGGTCAGTTCGTTGGGTGGACAGTCAAAACGAGATTAGGTGCCCGTGTTCTTAGTGAAGAAAGTGACGGCGTCCGGTCAACACCATCGCCAAACCAAGTTCATCGCAAACTTTGATCGAGTCAGCATCCCGAAGGCTGCCGCCTGGATGGATAACGGCCTTAATGCCATGGCTTGCGGCAAGGCGAACGGTGTCATCGAACGGGAAGAAGCCATCACTGGCGAGCACTGCCCCCACGGCTTGTTCACCAGCAGCCTCTAAGGCAAGTCGAGCAGAGCCAACTCGATTCATTTGACCTGCGCCAACACCCAGGCTCTGCCCATCGCGTGCGACCAAAATCGCATTCGAGCGCACGTGACGCACAAGCTGCCAAGCAAATCTGAGATCGGCGTGTTCAGACGCAGTGGGTTGGCGCTGGCTCGCCACCGTCCACGTGGAGGGATCGATCGGTTGATCGTCGAGATCCTGCACCAACACACCACCAAGAATGCTGCGGACATGGTCTTTCGGTGCCGCATCAATGGCCTCAGGCGCCAACTCGATCAGGCGGAGATTGCCTTTAGCCGCCAAAATTTCACGCGCTTCTGGGCTGTACCCAGGCGCCACCACACACTCCAAAAACAGGCTTGTGAGCTCCTTGGCCGCTAGGCCATCAACCACAGAGTTCATGGCAACAATGCCACCGAAGGCGCTGATTCGATCACCATCAAGAGCTCGAGTGAGGGCGATGGCTACGCCATCACCCACCGCCACTCCACAGGGATTGGTGTGCTTGACCACCACAGCCGCCGCTTGTTCAGCGGGATGGAGACCAGATGATCCATAACCAAACTCACGAACGGTGGCCAGGGCCGCTTCCAAATCGAGCAGATTATTGGTACTGAGCTCCTTCCCTTGGAGCTGCTTGCCCCCCCCCCATCCCATGGGGCTACTAAACCAAGCCGCTTTCTGGTGCGGATTCTCCCCGTAACGCAACGTCTGCCGAAGCGGAAGAGCTTCCAACCAAGGCAAAGCTTCTGCTGGAGCCGCGGCCTCAACATCAGGTTGCAACTCAGGACGAGATTGCATCCAGCGACTTATGGCAACGTCATACGCAGCCGTATGGGCAAAAGCCTCCAAGGCCAACTGCCTGCGCACATTGGCGTCCACACCTCCAGCCGATCCAGACAGCGCTTCCAAAAACCTGTCGTACTGCTCAGGACTGGTGAGCACCGCAACATGGGCATGATTTTTTGCCGCAGAGCGAACCATGGTGGGTCCGCCGATATCGATGTTCTCAATGGCCGTATCCCAACTCACATCGGGGTCTGCGACGGTTTCCCTGAACGGATAGAGATTCACAACCACCACATCGATGGGGTCGATCTTCTGTTCGAGGAGATCCGCCTCGTGGGCCGAATCTCCGCGTCGCGCCAAAATTCCACCATGAATTCGAGGGTGGAGGGTCTTCACGCGACCGCCAAGAATCTCTGGCGCACCGGTGTGGTCTGCCACTCGTGTGACGGGCAATCCAGCCTCTTCAAGCACTTTGGCGGTTCCACCACTGGATAGCAGCTGATAGCCATGGAGCCGATGGAGAGCCTCAGCAAGGGACACCACCCCCCGCTTATCAGACACGCTCAGCAAGGCAGTTGGAGCCATGGCAGCAGGACGAAAGACAGGGCTTGAGCCAACCTACGCAGCAACCGCGCACTTGATGCCATGGCCGCCGATCTGCTCTGCCAACCCTCACGCAAAGCTCGGGCACGGCTGGTGCTTCTTCACGGCTGGGGAGCCGATGCCGGCGACCTGATGCCGCTGGGACAAGCGCTTTCCGATGCGATCGCGACACCACTTGAGCTGGTTGCCCTGCAAGCCCCCCAACGCCAAACTCAAGGATCAGGACGCCAGTGGTATGGCCTGTTTCCAGCCGACTGGGCCGCTGTTCCAGCAGCTGTTAAAGGATTAAAAGAACGCATCAAAAGCCTGAGCTCAGAGGAGATCCCACTGGAAGCAACGGTGCTCTTGGGCTTTTCTCAAGGAGGAGCCATGACCATGGCTGCCGGCTGTGACTTGCCTCTCGCAGGATTAATCGCATGCAGTGCCTATCCCCATCCCAACTGGCAAGCTCCTGTCATTCGCCCCCCTGTACTTCTTCTGCATGGGCAGAAAGACGACGTTGTGCCGCATTCAGCGGCCTTGGCGCTTAAAAACGAGTTAGTGCAGAGCAATCAAGCGTGTGACCTCTTCAGTTTCGACAATGGACATGCCATCCCCGTTGAGGCGCAGGCTGAAATAAAAAAAGCCCTCAAGCGCTGGCTGGATCAACCAGCCCAGAGCGCTTAAGGGTTTTCCAATCCAGAGCTGGAAGGAGAGGGAAATCAAACGAAGGCGTATTCGTACTCTTCCATTTCCTCCCAATCGTCAGAGGCCAGGTCTAGGCCTTCAAAAATCACCTCTTCACCAACGTTGTCAACGATGGAGCGGAGGGAAGGGAATAGAAAATGATTTTCCTCGGCGTACTGGGCACTAAAGAGTCCCTTTTCACCCCAGAAGAAGCGATCTGTGGTGTGTTCGTTGCGGCGAACGTTGACCAAGGCCGGGGGCATGAGGACGCCTTCGGCTATGTAGCGACGAGCCGCTGTTACAGGCTTGTGTTCACCCGTTTCGAGATGGTGAGTCGGCACATGCGCCAGCACACGCTGACCAGCGAGGCGACGACGACTAATCCTCTTACGTTTTTTGGACATTGGGCAAAATCCCTGTTGAGGGAGTGAGAGGGGGCTGTCAAGAAAGATCGGCACCGTTTTGCAACGGCAAACGATCAAGTGAGACGCTCAAAGGAGCATCGTGACGTCAGCGAACGGTGGATCGATTGTGCAGCCAGAGCTGCACAATCGATGGACAAACACCATCGCTTTCAACGGCATAGAGCCGATGACAACAGGAGACACATCAACCTCTGCTGTAACCTTGGTAGCAACGAAAGTGCAACCCGAGCAGAATCGACAGGAAACCGGCACCGCAACGAAGAGCGCCGTTGATCGATCGCAAGATCTTAAGACTTTTTCCTGAATTGGCAAGAAAGTCGGTTTTTGGGTTGCCACCCCGGCTGTATCCAGGCTCACAATTTCACGAATGCAGCTGTCCAACCGGTTCCTAACCCTGGTCAAGCAACAGCTGAAGAGTTTTTCAGGGGATGTGGCTCTAGACAAATTGGTTGTCTACATCGCACAAAGCAGTGAGGGAGAGGCGCCCAGCTTCACGATGCTGGATCAGTGGCCTCCAGATAGTGGGCGACTCCCAGAGATTGCAGACGACCCCAGCCTGCGCATTCCAGCGCCAGAGCGACACTGGTTTCCCCTTCGTCATGACGATCTCTTACTAGGGGTTCTGAGGGCAGAACAGCACCTGGAGGAGGAATGGTCCGACCAACTGGATCGCCGTCTGCAAGCCAGCGCCTCAGCCTTGGCTTACAGCCTTGGCCTTGAACTCGAACGCAGTCGCCTATTGGAAGAACTCCATCAGCAACGCCAACAGATGAATCTTGTGGTGCATCAGTTGCGCAATCCACTGGCAGCCTTGCGCACCTATGCCCAGCTTCTGCTCCGTCGCTTGGGGCCCGAGCACCTCCAACGCCCACTTGTGACCGGACTCCTTCAAGAGCAGGCCCAGCTCGACCGCTACATCACATCCCTGGACCTCATTGGTCAAGAGAACCTGCCGCATCGCCCCGAGGCGCCCGCCCCACTGCTGCTTCCACAGGTGCAATCAAAAGGCCCAGGGCTCACGATTGAACACATCCTCCAACCTTTGATTGAGCGGGCTGCCGCAACCGCAGCACTCCAGAACCGAGCTTGGCAAACACCAGCGCATTGGCCTGCCTGGACTCAAGAGATTCGGCCCGATGACGATGCCGTTATTTCAGAGATCGTGGCCAATCTGCTGGAAAATGCCTTCCGCTACAGCCCTACAGGCTGTCCACTGGGTCTCAGCCTGTTCGACCACAGCATCTTGATCTGGGACGGTGGGCCTCCAATCCCAGAGCAAGAACAAGAGCTCATCTTCCACAAAGGCAAGCGGGGAAGCAGCAGCAAAGATCAATCAGGATCAGGGCTCGGGCTGGCACTCGCTCGCCTTCTCGCCGAAGAACGGGGAGGGGGATTGGTGTTGCACACCCATCCGAACCAGCTCGACCCGAGCCTCCCAAGCCGCGGCAACGCCTTTCTCCTCAGCCTCCCCCCGCCCCCAGCGAAGGCGCCAACAGGGCGATTAAAAGCAAACTAGACGTCTCACTGAGCATCACAACAGCTCCATAGCCGTCTCCCGTCATTCCTCCCAGGCGTCGGCCGAGCCACTCAGCCGCAACCAGTGCACTCAGCAAACAAAGAGGAACCGTCAGCAGCGGAAGCCACTGAAGCAATGGGCTCACCACCAGCAACAAAATCAGGGTGGGAACAGCGTCTCCAAGGCCCTTGTGGTGACGGCGATGAAAACCAGCCGTTCCATTCACCCGCAAATAAGCGAAACGCGCCATCGCCCAAAGAGGCGACACCCTGGACAAAGCGCTCGTGACCAACAAAGCGATCGGCGCCAGGGAGTCCAAACGCACCAAAGCGGCGAACTGCAACAACAGCACCACCACTGACAGCTGGACACCACTCGCACCCACACGGCTGTCCTCCATGGCCTCCAGGCAACGCTCAGGGCCTGCGGCAAGACCATCAGCCGTGTCGATCAGTCCATCGAAATGGAGCCCACCAGTGAGGTACAACCCCAAGGCCAAAACAGCTGGAACCAGTGCGACAGGAGGCCATCCCAAACCGGACAAAAGCCACCACAATCCCGCCTGCAGGCCTCCTATGACCAGGCCGATCCAAGGAGCAAAGCGGGCGATGCGTTCGAAGCGAGGCTGAGGCCAGGGCCAGGCAGGCAGCACCGAATAAAAAATCCAGGCACCCACTAAATCGCGTAGCCAGGAGGGGGCTGAAGCCATGACCTCGACCCATGGACCGACATGGCTCACCGTAAATTGATGCGTTGCACAGAGGGCCTGTGTTCCAGTTCGAGATTCAGGCCACTTGCCGCAACACGGGTGCTCGCTGTGGATGCTTCCACACACCTCATGGTCCAGTCACGACACCGCGGTTCATGCCCGTGGGCACCCTGGGCACCGTGAAAGGGGTGACCACCTCCCAGTTGGCGGAGACCGGCGCCCAAATGGTGCTGTCCAACACCTATCACCTGCATCTCCAGCCTGGGGAGGAGATCGTTGCCGCCGCCGGAGGGCTGCATCGGTTCATGGGCTGGGACGGTCCGATGCTCACCGATTCCGGTGGCTTTCAGGTGTTCAGCCTCGGCGACCTCAATCGCATTGACGATGAAGGGGTGGACTTCCGCAACCCTCGAAACGGCAGCCGCATTTTGCTGACCCCCGAGCGGTCGATGCAGATCCAAATGCGCCTTGGTGCAGATGTGGCTATGGCCTTCGATCAATGTCCGCCCTATCCGGCTACCGAGAACGATGTTGCGGAAGCTTGCCGACGCACCCATGCCTGGCTGGGCCGCTGTGCAGACGCCCATCAACGCGACGACCAAGCCCTCTTCGGGATTGTGCAGGGCGGTTGTTTCCCCCACCTCCGTGATCTGAGCGCGCGAGCAGTGGCGGACTTCAACCTGCCGGGCATCGCCATCGGAGGCGTCAGCGTCGGCGAACCGGTGGAGGAGATGCATCAGATCGTGCGCCAGGTCACACCGCTGTTACCCGCTGATCGTCCCCGCTACCTCATGGGCATTGGCACCTTGCGCGAGATGGCAGTTGCCGTGGCCAACGGGATTGACATGTTTGATTGCGTCCTGCCCACCCGTCTTGGCAGGCATGGCACAGCACTGGTTGGAGGCGAACGCTGGAACCTGCGCAACGCTCGTTTCCGGCACGACCACACTCCTTTGGACGCAAGCTGCTCTTGTGTGGCCTGCCGCCATCACACCCGTGCCTACCTGCATCATCTGATCCGTAGTGAGGAACTGCTCGGCCTCACGCTCTTGAGCATCCATAACCTCACGCATTTGATCCGATTCACCACCGCCATGGGGCAAGCCATTCGTGATGGTTGCTTTTCAGAGGATTTCGCTCCGTGGGAGCCGAGCTCAAGAGCCCATCACACGTGGTAGCGTCCGAGCTCCGACCATGAATTCGCCGGGATGGCTGCTTACACCCTCGATTTGCTGGCCCAGCTACCTGAGGCCTATCAAGCCTTCAGTCCGCTGATCGATATCCTGCCGATCATTCCGTTGTTCTTCCTGTTGCTTGCTTTTGTTTGGCAGGCTTCTGTCGGCTTCCGCTGAGCAAAACAGCCCAAACGAACTGCGGTAGCGCGAGATAACGCCTCCAGCGGCTTGGTTCCTGACAAAGCCTGTACAGCCATTCCACCTGGAAACGGCTGGCCCATTTTGGCGCCCGTTCCTTGAGACCAGCCCAGACATCAAAGCTGCCACCCACACCCATCCACACCCCGGTTTGTGAGGCTTTCAAGCTCTGAACCCAGAGTTCTTGTCGGGGAACACCCAGAGCAACAAGGACCAAATCTGGGTTGAGCTCGCACAAGTTGGCTTCAAGATGAGGCCAATCCTCTTCGCTGAGATATCCATGTTGCGCCAGTACCAGACGCAATTCAGGGCGCTCAACCACCAAGCGATCACACAGTCGTTCCATCACCTGCGGTGCAGCCCCAACGAGCGCCACAGACCAACCATGGGCCTCCGCATAACTCAAGAGTTCCCATGCCAACTCAATGCCGGGACTTCGGCGAACGCGCACACCTTGTAAGCGAAGAGCCCAGACAACGCCTGCGCCATCGGGAACCACCAGATCAGCGTCAGCAATCACGGCACCTAAGAGATGGTTGGCTCGTGCTGCCATCGTCATCTCTGCATTCAGGGTCACGATCTGACCTCCCCCATCGGCATGCACACCGATGGCTGCGGCAGTGACATCGCGACAAGCATCCACAGGCACCCCAAGGACTTGGAAGCGACGTTGATCACGCGGACCGGTGCTGGTGATGTCCATCCCTAACTCGACTGCGAGGGAGAATCTAAATCCGGTCGCTTGGAAGGCCACGGTTTTGTCGCATCCGAACCCCAAGGAGCAACACGAGCTACGCCTTGAAAAACTAAAGAGCCTGGATGTGGCCATCGACGCGGTGGTTCTACAACGTCAGCATCCAGTGAGCGGATTGCTTCCAGCCAGCACGGCCAACACCGTGCACGGAAACTACGGAGACGCCTGGGTTCGCGACTGCGTTTACTCGATTCAGTGCGTTTGGGGCCTGGCCATCGCCCATCGTCGCCTTTACAGGGGCACCACCCAACGCAGCTGGGAACTTGAACAAAGGGTTCTGGGACTGATGCGCGGCTTGCTCAACAGCATGATGCGCCAAGCCTCAAAAGTGGAGCGCTTTAAGTACAGCCTCGATCCGCTCGACGCCCTGCATGCCAAATACAACAGCGCCAATGGCGATCAGGTTGTGGCCGATGACGGATGGGGGCATCTGCAGCTCGATGCCACATCACTGTTTCTGTTGCAGCTAGCTCAACTGAGCCGGGGCGGGCTCGCCGTGGTTCGTAACCGCCACGAAGTGGCGTTCATCCAAAACCTGGTGTACTACGTGGCGCGGGCCTACCGCGTGCCCGACTTCGGAATCTGGGAGCGGGGGGACAAGGGGAATCAAGGCCTGCCCGAGCGCAACGCCAGCTCCATTGGCATGGCCAAAGCGGCACTCGAGGCCCTCGATGGCGTCGATCTGTTTAGTTTCCATGGCGATGGATCAGTGCAGGTGCTCGTGCCGCAAGGCGCTGTCGTCCGATTGCGCCGGGCCCTCCAAGGACTTCTGCCACGGGAATCGGCCAGCAAGGAAGTCGACAGCGCTTGTCTCTCCGTGATCGGCTACCCAGCCTGGGCGGTGGAGGAGCGAGACCTGGTGGAACGAACCGTCCAGCGGATCCGACGCGAACTAGGAGGCCCTTACGGATACAAACGCTTCCGCCGGGACGGACATCAAACCGTGGTCGAAGACGTCAGTCGACTGCATTACGAACGGACTGAACTCGTGAACTTCGAAGGAGTGGAATCGGAATGGCCTCTCTTCCTGGCCTATGAGCAGCTAACAGCCTGCTGTGAAGAGCGTTGGACAGACGCGCATTACTGGCAAGAAAGGCTCAGGATCCTGCAGGTCGAACGCCATGGGCAACAGCTCTACCCCGAGCTCTATCTGGTCCCAGACAGTGCGGTGGAACTCGAGCGTCGGGCACCAGGAAGCCAACAACGTTTGGCCAACGACAACGTGCCTCTGCTTTGGACCCAGAGCCTTGCCTGGCTAGGAGACATGCTGATCGAAGGACTAATCGAGCCAGCGGACCTTGACCCCTGCGGTCGCAGGTTCCAAGCCGAGATTGGTTCCGAGCAGGTCCTTGTTGCCCTGGCACCAACCAGCAGCTCACTTGCCGCCGAACTCAAGGCGCGAGGGTTACCGGTCAGCGATCCACAGACCTGCCCAATCCAGGTGGTGCCATCCAGCAACCTCAACGATCGCCTCAGCGCAGTCGGAGGCGATGAAGCGCTCCACTTGAGCGGTCAGCCAATGCTCCGAGCCGACACCTCGGACACAGCACGCCTCTACCAACAGGGCAACGAGCAGCTTGCCGTCTTACCGGCTGTCTTGGAAGAAGACACCTTCTTCGTGAGTCATGACCCACGACAGCTCATGGAAACGGTCATCAACGAACTGCACCTGCTGCAACGGCACTGGCGTGGAGAGGGTTCACCGCTCTTACTGATCCCTGTTGAAGCCACCCTGCTAGAGAACAATCCTGAGCTACTGATCGATCTCACCACACGTCTGAACTCAGGACAGATCGAGGATGTTCCTGTTTGCTTCAGCGATCTTGAAACCCTCGCCGACAGTGCTCAGTGGGTGACCCTTCCAGCCACACCAGCCAAAGGCAACGCCCATCAACGGAGCGATGCAGCCCTCTATTTACAAGACTCCACCGACTTCAGCGACCTCACCGCAGCACAGGAACAAGAGCTCGATGACATCCCACTTGGTGAGCTCCGTGATCGTCTTTGGAGCAGCCATTCGCTCCGAGAACAAGCCGAAGTGCTTGAACTACTGAAGCGCAAACTGGGCCATCGAGCGATTCTCAGCGGCCCGCAAGGCACCCCGATTGAGCTGGTCACCCTGCTGGAGGAGATTTACCACCGCGGGCTCAGCCAGGAGGATTGGAATGTGGCCCGCCGCTGCGCTGGTGCGATGGGACTCGTCCATCCCCAACTCGAGGATGCCGTCATCGACCTGCTCAGCCGCCAAAAGCAGGTCGTCGTGGGAAGGAACTACACCAGCGATTCTCGTCTCAGCGCCCCGGCCTCAAGCCAAGCGATCGCCGCCTTGATTGAAAGCACCTGCGGCAACGACGGCCGAGAACGCATGCTGCAACAGGAATTACTGGTGGCTCTTGATGGCCTTGCCCGTCGTGAACCAGAAAAACTCAAGGGCACGCTCACCCTGCAGCTTGGTCAACTCCTGCTTTTGCTCACCTCAGAGCTTGCAGCGGAAAGACAACTGAGCCAGGACGAAGCCTTTGAAGCCCTTTGCAGCGAAGCTCCCCATGCGATCAGCTTGCGCCTTCAAGCACTGCTTAATGACGTCGACCACGCCCGTGCCGCTCTACAGCGAGGAGAACTGCTTCACCTTCGCGGCCATGTGCAGTGGTCCGTACCTGAGCCCCTTGAAGAACGACCGAGCGGATCCGACTGGCTGCAACACCGCATGCGACTGGGCTCCCTGCAACAAGTCCCGAAGGAGTTCTATGCCGGCATTTGGTCGTTATTGCATCACTGCCGTGGATTGGTGATCGGAGACAAGCTGGAACGACGCAACCGGCTAACCAGCGCTTTGGTGCTGGAAAAAACACCAGGAGAGCGCAACTTCGCCATTCAGGTTGAGCATCTCCTCAGTCGGATTGAAGCCGCTGAATACCGCCAACTCTGCACAGAAAGCCTGCTCTCGCTGATGGCCTTCACGATGACCAACCCAGACATGCGCTTTGAAGACGACATCGCACTCGATGTGGTCATTGGTCATGCCGTCCGGGTGGGCTGGCAAAGCACCTATCCCGAACAAGACACAGGGGAGTACAGCCAGCACAAAGCAGCGGCTTGGAAACAATTTTACCTAGCGTCACCAGCGCAATGCCGCCGGTGGCAAATCAAAGCGCTCAAGGAGCTAGCCGAACAAGAAGGCCTGCTTTAAATCAAATCGGAGCGTCCAAAGCAATCCCAACTCCTGGCCGCTCCACGGCCTGCTCAATCATGTCGGCAAGACGGAGAGCCCGAGACGCCTGCTGGCCATCGACGGCGGGGGTTTCACGACCTCGAACGCATTGCAGGAAGTGCTCCAGCTCGGCGTAAAGGGGCTCGATTGACGTGGTGCTCACCTCTTCGATGAAACCGTCGTTGCGATACAACAGCTCACCGTGGTCAGCGGAATACCACTCATGAGCACGCCTGTGGATGTGCAGGGTGTGATTCAAGAAATCTGTTTCCACCAGGCTCCCTCGGCAGTGAGCACTCAAACTCCTGATCTTGCGATGGCTCATTTTGCTGGCAGTCAGGCTGGCCACCACACCATTGTCGAAGCCCAATGTGGCGTTGACGTAATCGATGGGGCCTGCGGAGCTCCTTCCGCCGGCCGCCGATAAATGCACAACAGACGCTCCTGCAAGCTCTAAGACCAGATCCAAATCGTGGATCATCAAATCAAGAACCACCGAAACATCATTGGCTCGATCGGAATGGGGGCTATGACGTCGAGCTTCCAGCACGACAACTTCCTCATTCGCAACCACCTTGGTCAACTCACGAAACGCGGGATTGAAGCGTTCGATATGTCCCACCTGCAACAGACGATCAACCCGGCTTGCCGACTCGCTGAGCGAAGCAGCTTCCTCCTGACTGGCCGCAATTGGCTTTTCGATCAAAACGTGGAGTCCAGCCTCTAAACAGGCCAAACCAACGGCATGGTGGAGCAGGGTCGGAACAGCAATACAAACCGCTTCGACCTCAGACAGCATCTCGCGGTAATCCGCAAACCAGCGGCAATCAAACTGGTCTTTTGCAAGCGCTCCGCGCTTGGCATCCGGATCGGACACACCAACCAGATCCGCATCCTTCAAAAGACTAAGCACACGGGCGTGATGCCAACCCATGTTGCCGATTCCGATCACTCCGACCTTTACCGGAACCATAGGGTCGGTCATCGGATGGAATGCAGGTCAGAGCTGATTATCGGTGATCAACAGCTAAGACCGCTTCAGCGGCTCGTCACACCAGGGATAACCAGTCTCACCTGCACGATGCGCGGGCCTTTCATCGTGATGATCTCAAACTGAACTCCGTTGTGCCGCAGCGCTTCTCCAGCGGCAGGGATGTGCTGTAACCGTTCCAACAAGAAGCCAGCAAGCGTGTGATGGTCCGAGGCCTCAGGCAGGTCAAGATTCAGTTGACGGTTGAGCTCAAAGATCTCCAAATCACCAGCAACCAGCCAGGCACCCTCCTCCCCATCGATCGCCTGCAGGTCTGGCTCTGCCCTTTCATGTTCTGGCTCATCCCCAACAATTTCACCGGTGAGATCGGCTGCAGTCACCAATCCCTCCGTGCCCCCGTGTTCATCCACCACCAACAGCAAAGGATGTCCAGATCGAATAATCGCCAACAATTCCGCGAGATTGCTGGTCTCCAGCACCCGCTCAGCAGGACTCAAATAAGGCTCTAAAGCGGAATCTTTGTGAAGTTCGCCACGGGCGATGGGCTCAGCCAACCGGCGTAAATCCAGCACACCACGGACATCATCCAGCGACTGCCCGATCACAGGGAACCGTGCATGTCGGGTGCGATGAACGGCCTCCATCAACTCTGCGAAGCGCACCTCCACCGGCAGGGTGACCATCCCAGATCGAGGGACCATCACCTCCCGTACCTGCATGTCCCGTAACGCAAACACCCCTTCGAGAATGTTGCGTTCATCGGGCCGAAGGCCCGTGACTCCTCCACTCTCCACCAGGGTCTCCAACTCACCAGCTGTCAGTGCCGGCACGAGTGCATCCCAGCGAGGCTTTAAGCCCACAAGACGAAGCAGGAGTGAGGCGATGACCTCCAGGACAGACAGCAGGGGACGCAACACCTGCATGGTGGTTTCCAAGACAGGAGATAGTTGCAACACAGCAGGTTCCGGACGGCTGAGCACCAGAGCTCTTGGGAGCAACCCTGATAGCAGCGTGGCCAAGACCACCAACACAAGGAACCAGGCCAGATCCCACCATCGACCAGCTGGTGTTTCCATCGGCCACCAACGCTGACCAAAGCCCCTTGCGATCCAACCGAGTGCCACCAACGACAAGGTGGTGCCGAACTGGGTCATCAGCAGAACTGTTCGCAACCGGCGCTGGAGGCGCTCGACCGCTGGAGCACCCGGCAGGCCCTCCTCACGAAGTTCATGAACTCGACTTGGACGCAGTCGCAGCAATGCCACTTCAGCCGCTGCAAAAAACGCCGGTAAAACCAAAAGCGCGATCAGCAGCAGGTTGCGCATGGGTCAGAAATGGATGGGGGTCCCGAGGATCGAACTCGGCTAAGGCGAATTATGAGTTCGCTGCATTCACCAGATTGCTAGACCCCCGCGTTATCACGGATTTACCACAAGGCACGTATGGGTGCTGAGGGTGGATCATCCCGCTCGATTGGCATTCTGACCAGACCTTCCTCCGCCAAGCTTCTCGTGAATCCGTTGGAAATGTCCACAGTGCGCCACGGGATCGCCGGACTTTGCTCCTCCAGTAACACCTGATAGGTGGATTGCACAGCGGATCCATCCCAAACAATCGTCTGATCAGGGAAGCCAAATCCCATCACCTTGTTGCCCTCAGGTCCCGCAACAGCAATACCAAGAAGGTCGGTGAACTGGTGCATCACATCCACACCGCGAGCAAAGGGTGCCGTCCACGTATAAAACCGCTCAGTGACCAGTGAGTCTGTGGTTTGGACAGGGCCACAACGGCTGACCTCAACGGGAGCAAGGATCTCGCCGCCACTCCTTGAATGCGAAGGAGCTTCAAGGCTCGTGACGCAAACCACAGGATTGGCCTGACCAGGGTCGGCCTGCCACAGAGCGAGTGAACCCATGATCACCAGAACACCAAACGGGAGCCTGCGCACAAAAACCGTCACGACTGCGCGCAAACTAGGCAGAGGATTCGCTGCGCACCAGCCCCGATGTCTCAACGTTTTGAACACGACCCCCTGCTGGAACGCCTAGCGAAAGAGGCTTACCGCCATGGCAACTTCACCCTCGCGTCCGGTCGCTGCAGCGATCACTACGTGAATTGCAAGCCGGTCAGCTTGAGCGGCTCAGGCCTAGCCCTGCTCTGCCCGGCGATGCTCGCTCTGGTCGAAGCCGATGCGGCAGCCGTTGGCGGCCTCACCCTGGGAGCCGATCCACTCGTGAGTGGTGTCGCCCTTGCTGCCGCCCAGGCAGGACGCTCTCTGAATGCTCTGATCGTGCGCAAGCAGGCCAAGGGCCACGGCACAGGAGCCTGGCTGGAGGGTCCCCTTCCTGAGCAGGGCGCGCTCGTCACCGTTCTTGAGGATGTGGTCACCACCGGTGGATCATCCATCAAAGCTGTTGAACAACTCCGAGCCGCTGGCTTCACCGTGAATCGGGTGGTGACGATTGTTGACCGTGAAGAGGGAGGGGCTGCTGCGATGCAAGCCGCTGGCCTCGAGTTACACAGCCTGTATCGCCTGGAAGAGGTGGCCGCCCAGTCACAAGAGTTCAAAGCATGAGCAAGCTCCTTTGGGATCAAAACTTCCCAGTGCTGCGCCTCGAAGGGAGTGGCAGCCGCACGTTCCTTCAAGGTCAGACCAGCGCCGACATCCAGCAGGCTGAAGAGGGCGATCTTCTGCCGGCCTGCTGGCTCGATGCCACCGGACGGGTGCAGGCCCTGCTTGAAATCCGAATGGACGCCACAGGCGCTGATGTGCTCGTTCTGGCTGGAGCGGTGGATGCCGTTCACCAAGGGTTCGATCGGGTGATTTTTCCCGCCGACCGCGTTCGCCTCAAAGGAATCCGACAACAACGACGACAAGAGCTGCTGGTCCAAGCCCAGCCGATGGAGCCAGTCAATGTGTTCTGGACAGAGGATGAGCCCAGCGCAAGCGATCGCTTCCCAGCCAGTGAGGCCGCCAACGCCAACCAACTCGATTGTTGGCGCCTGGCACAGGGGTGGCCTCTCAGTGCTGGTGAATTAGATGGAACCACCAATCCCTTTGAACTGGGCCTGTCTCCCTGGGTGCACCTCAACAAAGGGTGTTATCTGGGGCAGGAAACGGTGGCAAAGCTTGCTTCTAAAGGTGAAGTCAAGCAACAACTGCGGAGTTGGCGGGCCCTCTCCAGTGAGCT
This sequence comes from Synechococcus sp. Cu2B8-bc1011, assembly GCF_047302735.1. NCBI lineage: Bacteria > Bacillati > Cyanobacteriota > Cyanophyceae > Synechococcales > Synechococcaceae > Synechococcus > Synechococcus sp. Cu2B8-bc1011. The sequence continues at coordinate 828,023 of NZ_CP138915.1, read as the reverse complement.
TCAAGGGACTGTTCCTCAGCGGGGCACCGTGCTCCGCCGCGAGGGTGAACGGGCTGGTGTGATCACCTCCGCACTCGAGATTCCTTCTGCGGAGGGGGCGTCCCAGGAATGGATTGGCCTCGCCTTGGTGCGCCGACAAGCTTTGGCAGATCCCCAACTCACCCTCGACAACAATCAAGGATCGATTCAGATGTTCAAACCGCAGGCCTTTTCCGAGCCACCTACACGCATTTAGTCCAGGCGTTGATCACCACTCAACAACCATTGGGCAACCGCCCATGTGGCCAATCCATCGTCGCGGTTGTAAGCGAGGATCCAACGCAAGGTATGGCTGGAGCCCCGGGCCAGCACCCCCTCACCTCGCCACTGACGCCACCACAACAGAGCCCTCGCTCCATCGACCCCTGACTGGCCCCACTTAAATCCTCTCCACCCCGCTACGGCCTTCAGGCCATAGCTGCTGAGGGGGAGCTGCCAATGGGCACGCAAGCGGGCATGCACATCAACCAACCGCTCGCGCAGGGCTTGCAGCTCTTGATCTGAAACCCCCTGGCGTTTGGCCATGTTCAAGAGAGCCAGCGATTCGGTTTCGCCGTAGTGAAGGACCGGCCAATCGGGATAGGTGGCAAGAAATCGCTGGATCCTTTGCCAACAACGCTTCTCCCCATGCTCTTGAAGCACCAGCAGCGGGTGATACGTGGCACGGGTGAGATCCCAGCTGTGAACGCCGTCATTGGGCAAGCGCACAAATCCGTGCAAAAAGTCATCGCGGGCATCAGGATCTGATTCGATGTCATAGAGCAACACCCCTGGAGCATTCCGCAATTCAGGTAATGCGGGGAGCGCATCAAGACGTTCAACCACCCCATCTCTTTGGACACGGGCTTGGGCCACCAAAGGGGCCGCCATCGCTGCATGCTGATCGCCGAAGCGCTTGAGCTGCCCGCCAAGTTCCTTGGGGTTTGCTGCAGCTAGGGCCTGGAGGCTATTGATCCCAATGTCTTGAAGCATTTCGCGCCTTTTGGCGCCAATCCCACTCACCTCACTGAGATGCCCTTCTTGAGACGCAACGTCGTTGCAGAGCCCCCGCCAACTACAGAGCGTGCATTTGCGGCGATCTGCCACCAAAGCTGGCGGATCGGGTCTGTTGAGGTCGGCCGACAATCTCAGCAGAGAGTCATCAAGCTGGCGATTCAAGCTGTTGCCAAGAGGAAGACGCTCACGCTCCAAGCGTCGCCCCGAGCCAGCCACCGCAAGGCCATCAGGCACAGGCCCACCCTGGAATTCCACTAACAGGCGTCCAGCCAGGGCGAGCTGCAAACGATGTTCTCTGGTTAAACGGCGACCCTGCCGAGCAATCACGGGCCTATAGGCAAAGTCACCCCAGCGACTCGACCCTTTCACCCTTTCAAGCAGTGGCGGATGGGCCTCTAAAGCCGAACCCTTTAGCGCTGAATCATCCAGCAGGACCCCGCGCAATCTCACCCCCACCACACCGGTATCACCGCGCTCGCAAGCAGCAAGGCCATGCCCTGGCTTCCCCGGCAGCAAGGCCACAAAACTGCGCTGTTGGTCATCGAGCTGCAGGGTGCGATGCGCGGTGTAAAGCCGATCATCTGGATTGGCATGGCGATCGAGCCATGCCCTCCTTCGGCAGCGCACCCAGCTGCGTAGCAACCTGTCCGTGAGTGGCTTGTCAGCAAGAGGGGTGGCACCCATTCACCGACGGTAAGGCGGCCAGCTGCTAGATCCTGTGCAGCGCTTCCGACTCATAGTGTCTTCCCCGCTCCCGCTGGATGCCTCCCCGATCCGTTTTGGTACCGATGGTTGGCGAGGCATTTTGGGGGTGGACATCACCGTGGAGCGATTGCTCCCTGTTGCCGTCGCTGCAGCCCAGGAGCTCCTCCACCAAGCACCAGAAGGTTTAAACAGCCGCACCGTGGTGATCGGCTATGACCGCCGCTTCCTCGCACCTGAGCTCGCCGAAGTGGTGGCGGCAGCCGTCCGCGGCTGCGACCTAGAGCCGCTTCTCACCGAGACAGCCGTTCCCACCCCGGCCTGCAGCTGGGCGGTGGTGGAGCGCCAAGTGCTTGGAGCCCTAGTGATCACCGCCAGCCATAACCCTCCGGAATGGCTTGGCCTCAAAATCAAAGGTCCCTTTGGTGGATCAGTCGAGGGCACCTTCACTGCAGCGGTGGAGCGACGTCTGGCCGCTGGAGGCATCACGGTGCCGGTAGCTGGCAGTTTCGAGCGCTTTGATGGTCGCGAAGAGCATCTCGCAGGATTGCGAACCAAATTCGACCTCCAGGCTCTGACCATTGGACTGCAGGCCATGGGCCTCCACGTGTTCGTCGATCCCATGCATGGGTCTGCAGCCGGTTGCGTCGCAGACCTCTTGGGAGAGGATGCCAAGGACCTCATTACCGAGATCCGCACCAATCGAGATCCGCTCTTTGGTGGATGCGCGCCGGAACCCCTGGCCCCTCACCTAGGGGAACTAATAGCGGCGGTGAAAGCCTCCAAAGCAGCGGGCCGTAATGCCGTTGGACTGGTCTTTGATGGCGATGGCGACCGCATTGCCGCCGTGGATGAAAACGGCCGGTTCTGCAGCACCCAGCAGTTGATGCCACTTCTGATCGATCACTTGGCTCGCGCCAAATCTCTTCCTGGATTAGTGGTGAAAACGGTGAGCGGCTCCGACCTCATGCGTCTTGTTGCGGAAGATCTGGGACGGGAAGTCCTTGAACTGCCTGTGGGCTTCAAGTACATCGCCGCTGAAATGTTGGCCGGAGAGGTGCTGATCGGCGGAGAGGAGTCCGGCGGCGTGGGATTTGGCATGCACCTACCAGAACGCGACGCCCTGTTTGCCGCCATGCTCGTGCTCGAAGCGTTGGTGGAAGGGAAGCAACCCCTTGGCGAGCGCATGACAGCCATCCAAGAGCGCTGTGGTGGCGAGGCCCATTACGACCGCCTTGATCTCCGCCTCGCTGACATGGATTCGCGCCGCCGGCTGGAAGCCCTGCTGGCTGACACTCCTCCCCAGGAGGTCGCTGGATGTCCTGTGGTCGAGGTGGTCACCACAGACGGCGTCAAACTCAGGCTCGGCCCAAGCCATTGGCTGATGCTGCGCTTCTCTGGGACAGAACCCTTGCTTCGCCTCTATTGCGAAGCCCCCAGCCCGTCGCGGGTCGAGGAGGTTCTGAACTGGGCCCGCACCTTTGCAGACGCTATATGAGCAATCGCGTCCTGGTCATTGCCAGCGGCAACGCAGGCAAAATCAGAGAGTTTTCGAACCTGCTTCAACAATTTCCTCTGCAAGTGGATCCTCAACCCGATGGAATCCAGGTGGAAGAAACCGGAATCACCTTCCGCGACAATGCACTCCTCAAGGCTAGGGCCGTGGCGGAAGCCACGGGCCATTGGGCGCTCGCCGATGATTCCGGCCTAAGCGTGGATGCGCTGGGTGGTGCTCCAGGGGTCTACTCCGCGCGCTACGCAAACTCAGACCCCGAACGCATCGAGCGTCTCCTCAGAGAGCTGGGAGACCGCACCGACCGCCAGGCGCGCTTTAGTGCGGCGCTTTGCATCGCGGCTCCTGACGGCAGCATGCTTGCAGCAGTGGAAGGTCACTGCGAAGGATCGATCACCTTCAGCGCCCGGGGGACTCAAGGGTTCGGGTACGACCCCGTGTTTGAGGTCAAAAACAGTGGGCTTACCTTTGCTGAAATGACTCTGGATCACAAAAAACAACACGGGCATCGAGGTCGCGCCTTTGCACTGCTAAAGCCAGAGCTGGAGAAGCTTCTCGCGAACAACCCAAGCCAAGACCCGGGCACGACGCCAATTCCTTAACAGAACAACCCCTAAACAGAACAACCCTGTACGGTGCCCCTTGCTACTGACGAGGTCTATGGCCATCGCCATGACCACGGGTTACAGCGCGCAAACCGAAGGCGCACGCCTCTGCATCGATGCCGCCTCGGACTGGGCCCTGACTTGTGTTGATCAATTAACGAACGATTGCAGCCATGTGCTGATGGATTACGGCGCTGCCGACGGCGGCACCGCTGTTGGGCTGTGGTCTCAGGTCTTAGATCAGCTGCACAAACGACAGCCCAAAGCCCATCTCACTTTGATCGGCAACGATCTGCCCAGTAACGACAACGTTGCTTTAGCCGAAAATATTGCCAAGCAGCTGGGGAGGCCCCCCAATCCCACCGTGCTGGTGAGTGCTCGCAGCTTTTATGAGCCCCTTGTGGCCCCTGAAACCGTGAGTTTCGGATTCTCAGCCACAGCGATGCATTGGTTGAGTGAATCCCCTGGCCCCCTCAACACGCACACCCACGTGCTCGCCTCAGACGACAAAGAGGCCCTTGAGCGATTCACCGCTCAAGCCATGAAGGACTGGGCCAGCATCCTCGAACTGCGCAGCGTGGAGCTCGCCGTGGGCGGTCGCCTCCTGACCGTGAATTTGTCCCGTGATGACGAGGGCCGTTACCTCGGTCACAACGGCGGCGTGACGCGCAATGTCCACGACCAGCTGCATCAGATCTGGCGTGGCCTCGCTGATGAAGGTGTGATCAGCGAAGAGATCTACCGCAAAGGCACGATCCTGAACTTCTACAAGTCTCCAGAGGAGTTCATGGCTCCCCTGAAGGACAAGACGTCAGCGGCCTACCTCAATGGTCTAAGGCTCGTTGATGAGCGCACCGTTCACGTCCCCTGCCCCTATCGCAAGCGTTGGGACGAAGACGCTGACACCGCAGCCTTCGCCGAGGGACTGATGGCGACGATCCGTAGCTGGAGCCGCCACAGTTTCGCCTCAGTGGCTGGTGATGAGACAGCGGATCTCGTCTACGAGCGTCTCAAGCAGCGCATTGCAGAGTCTCCAGAGGAGTGGAGTCTGGATTACGTAGAGCATCACCAAATCATGGAGCGTGTGGCCTGATGACCATGGCCTCTCTGCAATCCGCCGGCACCCCTGCGGTGTCGGTGTTGGCTCAACATGTCTCCGATCATCTATCGGTGTTTGTCGTAGCCGAAAGCAGCGATACCGGCAAACCCGCTAACGGTGGATTGCGGCTGCTGAATTACTCCAGCGATGAAGCCTGCATCGCTGATGGGCATCGGTTGGCCAGTCTGATGACCCATAAGCACGATCTCTATGGAACGGGCTTCGCTGGCGGCAAGATTGTCGCCAGGGCTGCGGAGCCTGCCTCTGTCAAAGATGAGTTGATCAGCATCACCGCTGGGCTGCTCCAATCCTTGGATGGAGCCATGATCACCGGCTGTGATCTCAACACAAGCCTGGAAGACATGGAGCGACTGATGTCGCTCACCCCCCATGTGTTGGCTGCCGTCGGAAGCCCTGTGGATGCAAGCGCTGCTACTGCCTTTGGGACAGTGGGTGCCGTTGAGGCGGTGCTCGCACAATCTCTGACAGAAGCCAAGCCAGGCAAGGCCCTGGTGCATGGATGCGGAGCTGTGGGTGGAACGGTGGCGAAAACCTTGATCCAGCATGGCTGGCAGGTCTGCACCGTCGATATGAATTCAGAGCGGGCGGGGCTTCCAGGAGCGACACCCCTACCCCCCAGCAGTCCGTGGTGGGAACAGGAACTCGACCTCCTGTTGCCCTGCTCCATCTCAGGCCTGATCGACCCGGAAATGGCCAGCGCTTTGCAGGTCAAAGCGATTGTTCCAGCCGCCAATGCTCCTTTCCAGCAGCCCGAAATTGCCGATGATCTGCGACGCCGCAGCATCCGCGTCCTGCCCGATCCACTCGTGAATGCCGGGGCCGTGATTGCCGACTCGATCGAGCGCTTCTCGCCTGAGGCTTGGGAGCAAGCCACACCTCAGAAGGTGTACGACTTTGTGCGCCATGAAGTGCGTCAGCGCGCTACTGATTTCTTAAAACAACGAGGAGATGGCCTCACGGTCAGTGACGCTCTGGTTGAAGTTGCCGCCCACACCGGTAAAGATCCCATAGGACTCAGCTTCGGACTAGCCGCATGACATCCACCTCTCTCCCCGCCAGCGCAGCAGTGGTGATCATCGGAGGCGGCATGGCCGGCCTCAGCTGTGCCGCATCACTCGCGCGCCGAGGAATCAGCGACGTGATTCTTCTTGAAGGCAAAACGCTGGCCCACGCACGAGCCAGCAGCTTCGGCGAGACCCGAATGTTCCGGGAGATGTATTCCGACCCGGTGCTCTGCCGTCTTGCCCAAGAAGCCAATCGCCTTTGGCGGGAAGAGGAGACCCATGCCGGAGAAATTTTGCGTGACACCCATGGGCTTCTTTTTTACGGAGAAAGCTGGGATGAGGAGACGATCGAAGGATCGATCCCTGGAGCTCGCAAGGTAATGGATGATCAGGGCATTCCCTACGAAGCCCTGAGTGCCGCTCAGATCGCAGAGCGCTTCCCGCTGAAACCCAAGGCCCATTTCACCGGATTATTCGAACCCACCGCTGGTGCCGTCCGCAGCGACAAAGTTATTGCCCATTGGGTTCGTACCGCCCGTCATGCAGGCCATCAGGTCATTGAACACAGTCCTGTTAGCAGCATTGATGCTGATGGCGGCGGCGTCACACTCGAAGACGGTCATCACATCAATGCAGGGCATGTTGTTGTGGCCTGCGGCATCTGGAGTCAACTCCTACTGGCCCCATTAGGACTTGCGCCAAAGCTTGAAATCTGGCCGATGCTCTGGGCCCATTACACCGTGGATCCAGCTCTCGCCAGCCGTTACCCCCAGTGGTTTTGTTTCCAACAAGAGCGCGGCGATGACGGAGGCCTCTATTACGGCTTCCCCTCCCTCAGCACCACCGCTGACGGGCGTCCTCGCATCAAAGCCGGGATCGACTGGTCTCCCCAGGAGCTCCGCGTCGCCGAACCCAATGCCATGTGCACCGAAGCGCCGGCACGCCTCCTGGAGCTCCTGGATACCTTCCTGTTCAACGAACTGGACGGCGTGCAAGAGCGGGTGGAAACGGTGATGAGCCCTTACTCCATGACCAGCGATGTGAATTTCGTGTTGGACCGGCTCACCCCCAAACTGAGCCTGTTTGCCGGTGGATCCGGCCAATCGTTCAAATTTGCGCCGCTGATTGGTGATTCACTGGCCCGTCTTGCCAGCGGCGAACAACCCGCTGCAGACATCTCCTGCTGGAGCCATCAACGCGACGCCGTCCGCGCCTGAATCTTTACTGATGCGACCTTTGTCTGAATCCCCCACCCCCGTCCGCTCGTCTTTGAGCCAACCACCCCTTTGGGTTGGTGCCATTCCGCTGCTGGTTTTTCTGCTTGTCTCCGCCATCGATCTGGCGTTAGCGAAGCACTTCACGGAAACCGGCAAAACCATCGTCAGCCACTCGCTCGGGGGGCTCTGGCAATGGATGGTGATGCTGCTGTTCCTGATCGCCCTTGCCATTGCCATCAGTCCGGTCGGGAAACTTCGGCTTGGGGGAGCAACAGCAAAGCCCAGTCTGAAATTTTTCGATTGGTGTGCCGTCTTGATTTGCACCCTGCTCGCGGGCGGCGGTGTGTTCTGGTCTGCAGCGGAGCCTCTCTACCACTTCCAAACCCCCTCCCCTGTCTTTGAGGGAGTGGTGGGAAGCACAGCGGCAGCTGTTGATCCGGCTCTAGCCGTGAGCTTTCTGCACTGGGGCTTTCTCGCCTGGGCGCTCGTGGCCACCACCACCACGATTACCTTTTCCATTTTGGAACAACGCGGCGAACCGCTGCGGCCTCGCACTCTCCTCGTCAACATCCTTCCAAAGGGTTGGGTGAATGGTCCGATTGGAGATCTTGCCGATGGCCTGTCGGTTGTTGCGGCCATCGCAGGCACGGTTGGCCCTCTGGGTTTCCTGTCGCTTCAACTCAGTAATGCGGCAGGACAACTCCCATGGCTGAGCGATAGTGCCGGACTTCAGTCCCTGGTGGTGGTTCTGCTGACTGCAGTCTTTGCCACATCCACCGTGAGTGGAATCCAAAAAGGGATTAAGTGGCTGTCGGAGCTCAATGTGTGGCTCACGCTCGTATTAGGGGCCGGGTTGCTGATCCTCGGTCCTGGCCTCTGGCTGATCCAGCATTTTTTCAGCGGTTTTTGGACCTACTTGCTGCATCTGCCTCAAATGGCCTTGATGCCGCGATCTGACGTCACTGAACCCTGGTTGAACAGCTGGACTGTTTTCTACTGGGGCTGGTTTTTGGGCTATGCGCCACTCATGGGGCTGTTCACGGCGGGAGTGAGTCGCGGCCGCAGCATCCGTGAACTTGTTCTCGCGGTAGCCATCCTCTGCCCGATCGTGACCAATCTCTGGTTCACCTTGCTTGGTGGAACTGGAATGAACCTGGAACTCGCAGGGTCAGGCATCAGTGATGCACTGGCGCAAAACGGGGCTGCTGCCGCCTTGCTTGCGATCCTGAGTGCGCTTCCCCTCTCAGGCTTGCTTATCCCAATCGGGCTTCTGTTGGTGGTGCTGTTCATGTGCACAAGTGCCGATTCGATGAGTTATGCCGCCGCCATGGTGGTGAGCGGACGCAATGAGCCATCGCAGAGGTTGAGGTTGTTCTGGGCCTTGATGATCGGCAGCCTCACCTTGGTGTTGTTGAGAATCGGAACGGGCTTAGGGGACAGCACCTCCATTGATGCCCTCCAAGCCTTCATCGTGATCACAGCAGTGCCTGTCACACCACTGGTGTTGTTCACGCTGTGGAGCGCTCCAAGACTCGCTTTCAAGGAATGGCAACGCAGCGGTCAAGCTGCTGAATGAGCAGGCACGCTGCTGAACTGAATCCAAGCCGCGACCGCGACGCCAAAGAGGCCAAAGAGGCCATAAACCATAAGGACCGGACTGAGGTCACCCGGTCCTGAGGCCTCAAGGATCAACCCCGACACGATCGACATCACCCCGCCCGTCACGGTGCCAGTGGTATTCACGATGGCCACGGTGAGGGCGGTTTGACCTGGAGGTGCTGCGGCTTCGGCAATGGGGAACGCTAGGACCGAGGACCCAAGCCCAAGACCGAGGCCAAGCGCTGCCAGCAACAACAGGCCTCCGGCTTGATTGGGAAGCTGGAGCAAAGCGATCAATGCCAACACACTCATGCCGGTCCCCATGAGCAACACCAGCCCGCGGCGGCTTGAGCGACTACCAATCCAACCAGCCAACACCATCCCAATTCCGATCCCAAACGACATCGTCAGGGACATCCACTGCGTGCGCTCAGCGCCCCAAACACGCAATCCTGAAATCAGCCCGTACTGGGCCAAACCAAACACAAAACCACCACCCCAGGCGTACATCAAACAAGCCTTGATCACCGTGCCAACACCAGCCCGGTCCCAGTGCACAGTGCTGACCAAGCGTCCATCGTTGTGGGGCTCAGGAGATGGCAAACCGCGGCCAAGGACCATCACAGGCACCACCACCATCACGGCCAGAAAAAGAGCTTGAAAGACCACCAACTGGCGCCAAACCGTCCAGGGAAACACCAGCGGAATCAGAGCAGCAAAGACAGCACCCCAACCAAGCAAGCTATCGGTGAGCCCCATCGCCAAGGCAAATCTGTTCTGCGGCAAGGCGCGACGTGCCAACAAGGCCGATGCAGGAAAGGCCACAGCACAGGCAACCCCTGTTCCCATACGGCTGAGCATCAGCCCAACAAGATCGGTACTGAACGCAAAGGTCAGACTGAACCCGGAGGCCATCAAAGCGGCAATCCAGATCCAGCGATCAACTCGACCCTGGTCGAGCAGCCGCCCGACGGGAATCTGCAGCAAACCATAGGGAACCAGGAAGCTTCCAGCGATCAAGGAGACCTGACTCGCCGAGAGCTGCAGATCACGGCCAAGCGCATGGTCATAAAACTGAAAACTGGTCTCTGCCCAGATCAGCCAGGCCACAAACAGCAAGCTGACCAACCAGAGGCGGCGATTGGGCATGCGGGCACAAACAACACCACTTGAGTGTGTCCACCACCATCAGCGCAGGCAATAATCCAAACCAAGCGTGAGGGATCGCTGGGGTTTGGGGGCCTCGTCTGAGCGAAACGCTGGCTTAGACATCCTTGCCTCTGCATAGGCGACTGGCCGCACAACACCACTGCGTTGGTTGATTCGCAGGAGGTCCACGCGGCCCAACCCCAAGGCGCTCGCAGCGTCGTTCGCGCGGCGACGCCCTTTCTTCAAGGCCCGTTTCAGCAACTGATCATCCAAGGCCGCACCGCCGCTGCTGGAGGCCAGTGATGTCATGCCTTGGAGGCGCACTCCAGGCAGGCGACCCGCCAATTGAATCAGCGCATCGTAATTGTCGCGACTCACTTCACCACCAATACGCGTCGTGGCTCTCTCCAGCTTGGGACTGGAGGAACTGCCACTTCCATAGGAATAGCTGCGTGGAGCGGGAATGCTCAAGGCATCAAGAACGAAGGGTCCCAGCTCTTGCCGCGCCCGATCAAGTCGCTGATTGAGAAGCGCAATCGCGGCCGCTTTGGAAGGAGCTTCCGCTAGCAATCCAAGCGAGAAGCGAAAGCGATCGCTGGATGTGGTGACGCTTTCCAGAACCTGAATTTCCAATAATGTGCCATTACAGACCCTTACTGATGCAAGAGCTGGTGAAGCCGACCAAAAGGCGACCTGAAACCCAAGCGGTGTAATCACTGCAGGCATGGTGAAAGCAATTTTCCGGAAAGAACGCCACATCGATTGTTGAAACATATGAAACACAGCAATCAAACACTCCTAACAAAAACCAGAGGCAATGCATGAATAAGACTTCACCATTGCATTTGTACTTAGAGCCAACTTGTTACAAGCTCGGACAATACAATTACAATGAATGGGAAAGATCACACAATCATTGGCATCCTCAAAGCTTCTAACCTTCAAGGACAACTCATCGCAAGACTCGGCGCCACATCCAAACAAAACACGAAACCAAGAGAGTCCAACCGCGAACTCTCATCCAGAGGTCGAGCCATAAAGCCTCAGCAGCAAGCACTCATCACCAACTTAAGCCCCATACATCAAGACTTGACAAAAAGAAAACCCTGAGGAGACAAACACAAACTGACCCATTTTCCGGGCAATCCAAAAGAAGCAAAGATCGGCATAGAGCGATGGAGCAATGACAAATATTTACCAATAATGCAATACGACTTGAGGCCAAACAGCCAATAAAAAGCAAGCAAAAATGCTCATAAAAAACATTATCAACAACAAAAAATTCGCGCTACCACGATCACTCCCAAAAACAACTTATGCCTTTGCAAAACAACTTGAAACAATCTTCTCGAGATCATTAAACAGATCAGATTTCACAAAGTAATCGGTTGCGCCAGCATCGAGAGCCTGCTTCTTGATGTCAGTGTCACAAAGACTTGTACAGACAAATACACAACCTTTAAACCCAAGCAACCTTAAGCGTTTAACACAATCAATGCCATTCATCTGAGGCAAAAGCAAATCCACGAAAATACCAGCCGATGGATTAGCAGAGGCATAATCGATCAGATCAAAGGCATTGTCAAAAAAACAAGAAGTGATGCCTAACTCATCCAATTCAACCTGCAGGGCTGATCGGATACGAGGATCATCATCAACAACAAGAAGGGGAATCGTAGACATTAGCGCAGCTTTCGTTAAATGAATTGAATCACAGAGAAGCAACCCGGGGCGTAGGTCACACTACCAACTTGGCAAAAGGCAGCTGATTCTTCAATAATTTTATCCTAACTACTCATTAACACAAGTCAATTATGTTCAAAAATAAAAATGCATCTAATGCATTTTCCAACACTAACACAAAAGGACCACAAGCTGATATTCAGTCGACATATCAATTAGCACAAAACACATATCATTCAGACAAGCGAGAGGATTGTCAATGCTTCGAATAGTCAATCAAGTTTCAAGAGCGAGTGCGTCGAGAACGAGTGTTTCTAGGCAACTCACCAAACAATTGCTTATATTTAGCCGAAATACGGCCGCTATGCTGGAGTCCAACCTCTTCGCAGGCAGAGGATATATCCATTCCATTAATAATCTTATCTCTCAACCTATTAAGTCTTAATTCCTGCAGTACTTGCAAAGGTGTACGACTCATAACGGCCTGAAAAGCAACCTGCAAAGTGCGACCAGAGACACTACAGGCGATGCAGAGATCAGAAAGAGTAATATTTTCACTAATATTGTTCTCCATGTAAGAAAGTGCAATCTGCACATAACTAGGCTGCGATTGAGCCTGCTTTCCGCCAACAAGCACATCTGGCTCAACACTAATCAATGTGGCCAATAGCGATACAATTGATTCTTCAAGTGGCTGAAGAACTCGAAGGCTACCGACCTCATCCCCAAGGGCGAAGAACTTCAACAACTGATTAGCGCAAGCCAATACAAGTTGCTCATGCCCAGGGATAGCGTCATGAAGAGTAAGAAGACTAGGCAGCTGCGTGCCATGCTTGATAGACTCAGATAACAAATATTCTGACTTTATATGAAAAATATAACCAGAAAAAAAACTCCGCTGCTGGAGCAAGTTTTATTGACTCTCCAGGAAGAAGAATAAAAGCAAGACGCTGAGGATTTGAGAAAATCTCACGATTGCCCGCCATACCCCTAAAAAGGCCAACATCGGAAATGCCAAAAGAAAAAAGATCTTGGGGATTTCGAGCAAGAATACTTTTTACAGACCCTTTAGAGCTAACTTTGACAATCGATAAATTAGTTCCTAGATACTCAGACCCTGTAACTTCAAGCGTTGTATCATCAACTTCAGACTGAAAACGGGGATCAATGCTAGCAACCCATGCAGAAAGGCATTGATCAACTTCAAGTTTCACGATACCTCCAGACGCTTTCTTTCTAAATTATAATACCCCTTTTTCATCAAGCAGGGGTAGAGATGTCGCTTGAATGGCCCCTCTATAAAAAAGATATGCACAAAACGCATTGATCAAAAAAGCAAGACAGGAGCCCTCTTGGCCGTATATTATCTAAAATTAGCGAACTCATCGAAACCATAAGTAAGCAAAGATTGTCAACGGAGCATTAAAAGCAAAAGAATAAACGCACAAATATTTCTTCAATATTCATGAAGCCCCAAGCGAACAAAGTTGATATTAGTCACAATTCAATAGGCTCAATATCATCAATCAGAGAAGTGACTGGGGCCAACACACAAATTACAACTCTATTGGTCACTCAATAGGAAATTCAAAGCGCATGATCGTCCCGCTTTTGCCAGAAGACAAGATAAAGATGCTGCCATTCATAAGCCTTACAATTTGATGAACCAAGGCCAGTCCAATTCCGCTTCCTGGAACATCGGCTAAATCACTTTTACCACGTTGAAAAGGCTTAAATATTGTCCTTTGATCCTCCTGAGAGATGCCAGGCCCATGATCCTTTACATCAAAACAAATATTACAATCATCAGAGGTGATCGACAACTCTATAGGTGTATCGCCAGGAGAATATTTTGAAGCATTTTCCAAAACATTGATAATGCATTGACGCAAGCGGGCTGAATTAACAGAAATCAGTACAGTATCAACCATACTCAAATCCTCTTGAGAAGGCGTTAGAACTCGATCTCCCCAAGCCAATGGTTCAAGTTCTGAAGATAGGTCCGCAATGACATCTATTGCCTTTACTGAACTCAGTTTAAGTTTGAGACTACCTGATTCACTTCGCGCTAAATCAACTAAATCTCGAACCAAATGATCAGCATCCCAAACTTCCTTTCGAATAGAAGCAAGAAGTTTACGATCAGACTCTGAAAGATCTGTCAAATGTCGATCAAGGCGTCTTGCAGAACTATTAATCAAGGTGAGCGGAGTGATTAATTCATGGCTAACCGCACGTATAAATAACAATTGATTGCTCCAAGATTTTTGCAAACGATCCGCAAGCCCATTGTAGGATTTCACAATTCCTTGAAGTTCAGATGGTTGAGACTCAATGGGCACCCGTTTGTCTGAAACAAGCCCAGACGCCCGAAGACTCATGTCGTCCATAACGGATTCAAGCTTGGTTAAAGGCAGCAAAGAGCTGGTTAACAATCTCCGGATTAGGACAGTGGCAATGGCAACAGCAAAGATCCAAACGACAAGTAAGAAGATCAAATTCTCTTGACGTCCCGCAGGGCTCACGCCTACATCTTCGAGGAATCGTAGTACTCCCTGGTTACCTGGTAAAGGCATAGAGCACGTGAAATAGGTTTGCCCATCAAACACAAAGCTTCTAGGTTTTTGCATTCCAGAAGCATTGACACCTGCTGCTTCTAAGAGTTTTGGGCTACCAAAAAACTGTTGAACAGGAGCCGTATTAGGGAATAGAGGGTCCTTCGTCGGTCGACTCAACCATACCAATACACGAGTAGCTGAAAAATTATTCAAAATCTGTCTATAACGTTGATTGTCGAGAGTCTCATCTTGACTACCCGGTGTCTGCTTTACGTCATCAAATTCATTTTTGATTGCCATGGCAGTTGCCATCACTAATCGCTCATGTCGTTGCAAGCGATCACGTTTTATGATTTGGTCAGTAGCAATTAATAAGATCCCAAAACTAATCGTAAAGAGGCCTACCAATGAATATCCGAGACGTCTGCGGATTGAAATATTGCTTTTAGTCATACGGTACCGTCAATCAATGCCTTTTTAGCGCTGACCTGCAGACGAAACAACCCCATGGCTTCGGATGACTCACAACTCGCTGGAGAGAAAGCCAAAAGAGCCTATCTGGTGTATTCAAAGATTTCGAACAGCAAGGATCATACCAACATCGATAGATTTACATTCTCTGAATTCCAATATCCGTCCAGTTTAAACAACAAACGATCATTAAGAGAAACATCCGTAAATGGCTCTGTGGCAGATATGATGAATTGAATATCATCGATAGACTCACCTGGCTGAAAAATGGTCTCAACCAACTCAATCTTTTCCATGCTTTCGTAATCACGCACACTCACCAAACCTGTTTCATAGATTTGAAAAGTGTCCGTTCCGAAACCACCATAAAGCTCCCATAGTGATTCTCCTTTTGCCATGAGAGTATCATCACCACCAAAAGCATACAATTGCTGAACAGAATTTGCATCAAAATCTTCTGAAGGTAGTCCCGTCAAAATATCATCTACCATCGTTCCAAATGATTGAAATGGAAGCGAGCTTACTTCTTCAAGAGAAAGGCCTTGCTCAAGACTATCTATCTTTTGACTCACTTTTGGTCCAGCCCTATTCCCAATTATTTGACCTTGAAGATCTCCATCTGCAGCATGAATACCACCATATAATCTTGAAATTCCAGCTTGGGCAGAGGCTTCTGAAAAGAAAACAGCTGAAATAACAATATCTTCACCAGAGCCTGGCATGCCATCAAAGCCATTAATAGAATATATGGAATCATCGTCCTTTATAATTACTTCAAAATCAAAATAATTGCTTCCAAAATAATCAATCAGAAAATAATTAGCGGCACTACTAAAAGCCGAATGACCTGATGGAGTATCCGGAAAAGGCGGTGTTTCTAAATAAGGTTTCCATTCACTTGCCAGCGTTCCGTCGCTTAAGACTGTATCAGGTTCATATTGGGGGATTGATGTACCAGGTCGAACTGATTGATATTTATATTTTGTTGCCCAGGTAGCTATTCCCGCATCGAACATAGATTGAGATACACCAAAAAGGACCTTCAGAGACTCATCAAGGTTAAGATTGCGACTATTAGATAGATTAATGGCTATTTCATGCCAATAACCTGGAGGGAATGCAGTACCTTCTCCACCTTCATAAAGCTCAGCAATTGCTTTTTCTTTTGGTGTGAGACTAATACCAATATCCCTGACTTCAATCAATTGGCGTATGAACTCCAGATCCAAATCACCTTGATCTGTGTATGGTGTAACAATCTCAGCTGGGATCATATCATTAGTGTCAATCGCAAATGTTGTCACCTCTCGCCACTGAGGAGTCAGCGCATTTTGCCCATTTAGAGGTATCCAGAATGAATCTATTTGCGAATTAGGATTATCAGGCTGATACACACTTACAGGAGGAATATATCCAGTAGTATCTTTATAAAACCCAAGCTGATTAGAGTTATCGCTCAATGCATACTGATTAATACTTGACGAAACAGTCTCTCCTATACTGGTTCCAATAGAGACAACTAAATCAGCAGTTTTCTTTACTGATAACAACTCAGCCGTACTAGCAAGACTTTCTGCCAATAGATCTTCAGCAGTACCAACTAAATCACCAGGTATTTGGTCTATAAACAATGAGGACTGAATTTCAGAGAACACATTAAATGCGGAAGTATCCATTGCCACTTGACGCACAGCTTTTTCCAGGAAGTCCTTAACATTTTTCGCAGAAGATTGATATAGACATTTGAATTTAGCCAAATCACTGCACGAAATCTCAAAACTCTTAAGTAGATCAATAAAGTTGTCTTGCTTATCGTGATTATAAATAGAGCCTACAGCCTTATCCTCAAAGACTGACCAAGAATCCCATTGGCTTGTATTGAGATAAGCAATCCAGCGGGTGACTGGAGTGGGGCCGCTGGATGAAGCAGTCGCAAAATCTAAAGCAAGGGTATTCCATGCTAAAAGATGATCAGATTTATCAAATACACCAGCTAGATTCTCTAAAGGCTGTATTTTCAATAATGAGTCATCAGACCAACTAGCTATATTTTCAATTGGCGAATTAAAGCGATCCGCAGAAGGAAATACATCCTGAAAAGAAGCACTGTTGACGCCAGGCTCATCTATTACATCTAACAAAGGAGCAAATAGTCTCTTTGCACTAAAATTCTGTGAGGAAGAATCAACAACAGGAATAAGAGACGAGCTAGCACTCTGAATGTCAGTCTCGGGTTGAATATTGAAAGATGTCGGCAGAGCATTGATATCTGAGATTTGCGAGGACGACTCTAAAGTGACATTGATCTCATTCCCGGCAGAGACGATCTGGGATTCAGGCAAAAAATCAACTGATTTCTGCTGAATATCACTATTTAATTCCAAGATAGAAGGCTCTATCTTAATGCCGCCACTGTAGCCCGCAGAAG
This sequence comes from Synechococcus sp. Cu2B8-bc1011, assembly GCF_047302735.1. Lineage (NCBI taxonomy): Bacteria > Bacillati > Cyanobacteriota > Cyanophyceae > Synechococcales > Synechococcaceae > Synechococcus > Synechococcus sp. Cu2B8-bc1011. The sequence continues at coordinate 810,939 of NZ_CP138915.1, read as the reverse complement.
GAAATACATCCTGAAAAGAAGCACTGTTGACGCCAGGCTCATCTATTACATCTAACAAAGGAGCAAATAGTCTCTTTGCACTAAAATTCTGTGAGGAAGAATCAACAACAGGAATAAGAGACGAGCTAGCACTCTGAATGTCAGTCTCGGGTTGAATATTGAAAGATGTCGGCAGAGCATTGATATCTGAGATTTGCGAGGACGACTCTAAAGTGACATTGATCTCATTCCCGGCAGAGACGATCTGGGATTCAGGCAAAAAATCAACTGATTTCTGCTGAATATCACTATTTAATTCCAAGGCAGAAAGCCCTACCTGAATATCACTATTTAACTCTAAGCTAGAAGTCTCTATCTGACTGTCACTAATTAGTTCCAAGCCAGAAGGCTCTATCTGAAGATCACTATTTAACTCCAAGCTAGAAGTCTCTACCTGAATGTCATCACTAAAGACCGATGAAATAAACTTTGGCTTTTCATCAATACTTGAATTAATACCAAAACCATACCCTCCCCGGCTTGCCCTCAAATAATAAACATGCTCATAAGAATTTTCTTTTAATTTCTTACCCCAGAAGGAATAAAGGGGCGAGGCATATCTATACTTTCGATTGCTCCTGAAAAAACTTGAGAAAAGCACTGATCAAGGATGCAAATTAAATATGAGCTTGATAATTGCACCCTACAGGCAAACAAAAGAGCTCGCAACTAGGCAAGAGAAATATTGCGCAAACAGAACATTACTGCGCAATCAGAACAACATTTATTTTAAATTTTTTAATTTACCAAAAAAAATGCATTTAGCAAGCTTTCCAGAAATACTTGCTGAATCGATCCACGCTGGCTTGGGAAGCTCTCATGATTAGATCATTCAATTTGTACTGAGGATTCGCTCCAGCTTCCATGTAAGCCATGGGGAATGGCTAAGGGTAATTCCAACAAAGCAACTTCGCTAAGGTCTCGCGCATCAAGAATATAGAGATCAGAGGCATCTCTAGCTCCATTCCACACTAAATCCAACACCCAGCCATCATCTTCAGAACTGGCATTGGGTCTGGGCACCATGAGTGGTTCGCTCACAAATCCACTGGGCGCCGCACTCCAAATACGCTTTTCACCGGTTTTAAGATCCAGCTTTTTAACAACTTGCAGTGGATCATTCCCTTGTTCACGAGCTGCAGCAGCCATCCAGGCGAAGCGGCAGGGAAGACCTTCTTGATTGGGGTTAACCATCGCGAATTCACAACAACGTTCGCTCAAACGAGTGGTCTCAACCTTTGCAGAATCGAGATTGATGCGGCACTGCTCGAGTAAGCCCTCGGGGATGAGGTCGAAATTCACATCAGCAAAATCTTGATCAGGACCGATCGAGGGAAAGTCGCTGTAATAGATGCTCTCCACGACAACATCTCCATCCTCTTCCCAGGCATTGAGGTGATGAAAGACGAAGCCGTCGGGAGCATCGATGACGCGTGGTTCCTGCCCAGCGAAAGCACCACTATCTCTGGGGATCAACCAGAATTTGGCCTTTGCATTGGGATTGGACGTGAGGCATTGAGCCGCTCCCTTTTGCCCAAGCACAAAGGGGAGAGGATTGAACGAGATCGCATTCTGTAGAAACACTGCCCAATTCGGAGTGATGGCGAAGTCATGCAGGAAGGCGAATCCGGCAAACGTATCCCGGCGATCACTGAGCAAATCACCGGCTCGAATCCCATCCGCAGCATTATCTTTTGTCGCAAATTCCATCAAGCGAACGGTGCTGCGAGGCCCGGTTTTCACCCCGAAGGTCACCATCCGCGGGTCACCGTGATGGCCAGGGTCGAAACGGGGGTGCGCGCTAAAAGCCTCACCTTTCTTGAGAACACCACCGAGGAGGGAGAGGCCCCTCGTTTCCAGGGTTTGGGGGTCTAAAGCGTGGGGTTCAGCGGCTTCCCATAAAGCCAAGAGGTCATCTCCAAGCCGAACCACACCGGTGTTGGCAATATTTTTGAGGCGTAGATCAAATGCATTCGCAAGCGGGCCGCCTGGCTTTTGGCTCCCAAAAACGCCGCGGAACAGCACCTTCCCTGCCGCCTCCTCAGCTTTCCAACCACTGGTGCGAACAAAGCGGTTGCTGCAGCGCACGCCTTCCGCGTCGAAGTGCAGAACTGTGATCATCCCATCACCATCAAACGGATGATGCACACGCTGACCATCCCGTTCCAAGCGGCCAGGTCCATTGCGATAGAGCGAACCGCGCAAAGCATCCGGCACCGCGCCCCGCACTGGCTTCAGGGGCACATCAGTGAGTTCTTCGTCCACGTTGCGGAAGGCACTAGACCATTCCGAGCGGTTGAAACGAGCAGAGGTGGGTGCAACGGTCACTGGGCTACCAGATGTGGGTTCCATCCTCTCGTAACAGACCATGAAGCGTGGCCCTACGCGAAGATCCGTTGGCTAAGAGCCACCCGCTTGCTCCAACACCCCCTTGCTGCTGGGCACCGATCCAGCCCGGCGAGGGTCAATCTCAGTCGCCATCCGAAGCGCCCTCGCGAAAGCCTTGAAACAGGCCTCAACAATGTGATGGGAGTTCACTCCATCCAACTGACGAATGTGCAAGGTGAGGCCTGAGTTATTGACGACAGCCACAAAAAACTCTTTCACCAATTCGGTGTCATAGGTCCCGATCTTCTGCGTTGGGATCGTGAGCCCCCAACTGAGATGGGGGCGTCCGGAGCAATCAAGAACCACCTGCACTAACGCTTCATCCAGCGGTGCCACAAAGTGGCCAAAGCGGTAGATCCCGCGACGATCACCCAGAGCCTTCGAGAGCGCCTGACCGACGGCAATCCCAACATCCTCATTGGTGTGATGGTCATCGATGTGCGTATCGCCACTTGCCGTGATCTCCAAATCGATCAGGCCATGGCTGCTGATCTGATGAATCATGTGATCGAGAAAGTGCACCCCTGTGCTGGCCTTACAGCTGCCGCTGCCGTCCAGCCCCAGTCGAACCCTCACATCGGTCTCGCCTGTAACGCGGTGAATCTCCCCAATACGCATGCATTCAGGCGCCCCTCGACGCCTCGTGACTGACTTGATCATCGCGAATAACGTTCAACGCAGCCAGGGCCCCTTTGTGGAAGAAGGTTGCGCCAGTGGGTCGGAGGCCCCAAGAAGATCGTGGCTGATCAGGGCACAAAACCGATCCATGGGTAAGGCGAACCGGGCATCAATGAACGGATTCTCAAGGAAGGTGCCGATCCGCTCAGCCATAAGAAAAATGAGAAACACCATCCACCCCACGAGCGCTGCAGTGATGGGGCCAATCGCATCCAGCTTGAGGAACACCAAATAGCCGTACACCCATGTCAACGCCCGGATGAAAAAGGTCGAGGACGTGGGGAGAGGCTGGTGGCGGATCCGTTCTAAACCTCCAAGGGCATTGGTGATCTCCTGCTGCACGCGTCCAAACTCACGGCTTTCGACACTGTCCAACCAACCATCCCGATGCAGCTTGAATTGCTCCTTTGCCATCTGCTGAAGCAGGAGTTGCACGCATGGGTTTTGAAATCCAAGCTCGAGAGCAAGCACATGGGCTGGTGCAGCGAGCACTGCCTCTTCACGATTAGAGCCGCGCAACTCAGCATTCAGGCACCACATCAACAGCACTACCTGCTGCAGAAGACGACGCCGTAAAGAAAGCGGCAGCTGTCTAGGCAAAACACGCGTGAGCAAATCACGCCAATTGCGACTTTGATTCACCATCGCCCCCCAGAGCACCCGCGCTTCCCACCAGCGGTTGTAGGCCTGGCTGTAACGAAAGCCAAGAAAAAGGCTGAGAAGCAAGCCAAGAACCTGCACCAACGTTTCCGGAAGCAACGTCCTCGCAATCGTTGCGTTCACAGGGAGGCTGAGCACGCATAGCAAGGTTGCGAGCAGCAAACTCCTCCCCTGGCGTCTCATCAACCACCAGGAGAGCTGCAAGTACTCAAGACATCCGCGCGGCCGAATCACATGCCATTGATGCAGTAACCAGCATCCACATAAATGGTTTGACCAGAAATGCCGCTCGACAAATCACTGAGCAGGAACGCAGCTGTGTTCCCAACTTCGTTTTGAGTGACCGTACGGCGCAGTGGCGCCTTCTCCTCCACGTTGTGAATCATGTCGAGGATCCCTCCAATCGCAGAACTCGCCAGCGTGCGAATCGGGCCAGCACTGATTGCATTCACGCGCACCTGCTTTTCGGGTCCAAGTTCAGCGGAGAGATAGCGAACGGAGGCTTCCAAAGCCGCCTTCGCCACACCCATCACGTTGTAGTTGGGAATCGCCCGCTCAGCGCCGAGGTAGGTCAAGGTCACCACACCCGCTTTCTCACTGAACAACGGTTTGGCGTGACGGCACAGAGGAGCAAGGGAATAAGCGCTGATTTCTAAAGCACGGGCAAATCCCTCTGCCGTGGTGGCACTGAAGTCGCCCACCAGTTCCTCTTTTCCCGCAAACGCCAAACAATGCACAAGGCCATCAAGCTGCCCCCACTTGTCCTTAATTTCAGCGAACACCGTCTCCATCTGAGCGGCATCCTGAACATTCAAAGGCAAAAACAACGAAGGCTCTAAGGGAGTCGTGAGCTCACGAACCTTGGTTTCAAACCGGCCCTTCTCATCAGGCAGATAGGTGATTCCGAGCTCGGCTCCAGCCGCTTTGAGCTGTTGCGCGATGCCCCAGGCGATCGAGCGATTGTTGGCGATGCCAGTAACAAGGATCTTCTTACCAGTGAGATCAAGAAGCATCAGGCCGCACCCCGGAGTGGTTGATGCGAGCGATTCTCTCCCATGCCGGGGCACTCACGCTCACAACGACACATCGACAGCATGGAGTGGCTTTTTTTGACCTGCACCAGTGTCCAGGCTGCCGCACGCTGCGCCGCTCAGTTGGCCGAGCGAGTCCACAGATCTGCCCCGAGATCTTCCCGAGCGCACAGCGCTGAATTCTCTGCTATCGCAAGAGTTTCCAACCGCATTGGGAGAGCTGAGCCCAATCGAAGGCGGTCGAGCCGCTGCTGAACGGCAGCTCAGGGCGATGGATGCCAAGCGCTATGGCCGCAGTCGCAACCACCTCAACGGTTCTGTCACACGCCTCTCGCCCTACATCCGCCACGGAATTCTCACGCTTGCGGAGGTGCGAGATGCCGTCTTCTCACAGCTAAAACAGAACAACCAAAGAAGGGATGACGGCGGAAAACTGATCAACGAACTGGGATGGCGTGATTTCTGGCAGCGGATGTGGCTTGATCTCGGCGATCGCATTCATGACGATCAGGAAGATCACAAAACAGGCCATGCCGCCGGTGAGTATCAGCAGTGTCTCCCCAATGACATCCGGGAGGGACGAACAAACCTGGCCTGCATGGACGGTTTCAGAAAGGAATTGGTGACTCAGGGATGGCTGCATAACCACGCGCGGATGTGGATGGCGGCCTACCTCGTGCACTGGAGACGGGTGCACTGGCGTGCAGGGGCTGACTGGTTCCTCGAGCACCTGCTGGATGGCGACCCCGCCAGCAACCACCTGAGCTGGCAGTGGGTGGCCAGCAGCTTCAGCCACAAGCCCTATGTCTTCAATCGCCAAAACCTGGAGCGTTACAGCAACGGGCGGTATTGCCAGGACTGTCCGAGCAACGAATCCTGCCCCTTTGATCGCAGTTACGAGCAGTTGGAGCAACAGCTGTTCAAGCTTCAGCCAGCCATCCGTGAGGGAAGCGCTCGTCGCTCATCCCGCTCCAGCTCACGGCCCAGGACCCAGCGATTTTGATGGACCCCCGCAAACCAATCCTCTGGGTGCATGAGGAAGCCCTGGGACCAGCCAACCCCGCTCTTCAGGACTACCCCAACACACCAGGACTGTTCGTGTTCGACGACGCCTGGATTCAAGACCAGTCCATCAGCCGTAAACGCATCGGTTTTTTGTACGAATCCGCTTTGAGCCTGCCGCTCACCCTGCGCCGAGGTGACGTGGCACATGAGGTGCTGCGTTTCGCCCAACGCCACGGAGCCGACGCTGTGATCACCAGCACCATGGTGGATCCCCGCCTCCAACGCATTGCTGCAGCCATTGATCGGGAGCTTCCTCTCTGGATGCTCGACCCGGATCCCTTTGTGGAGTTACCCAAACCACCCCGGCTGGGTCGCTTTAGTCGCTACTGGCGAGACGCGGAACCTGTGGTCTGGGAAAGGTTTTAGTCCTCCTTTAAAAGCTTGTCCTCGCGCTGTTTTTCCTCAACAGGATCAGTCAGAAGGTCTGGGTATTCCAAGGCCGGAAGACTCACGGGCATCAGATCTGATGCCTTCAACGGTGGTTCCAGCCATTGCCAGCGCGCCTGAGGAGCTCGGAGTTTGCACAGCGCCTCGAGCTCTTGCTTCAGAGTCTTTCGAACGTCTCTGCGCTTCACCGCTGCAAGAAACTCTGCACGGGGCGCCAATCCAGAACTAAACGGAGCACTTCCGTTGCCGTTAAACAATCGCGCCGGGTCAGGAAGCCAGCGCGGTGAACAGACAGCTGGATCGCTGGTATCGGTTTCCAAATAGAGATGAATCCCATAGCCATCGGGTTGACTGACGACAGCAAGTCCATCGTGGGGCGTATTGCGCTGCAGGGGAAAGACTTTCCAGGTGGTTTCTTTCTTCTGGACACAGGCGCTCACTAGTCCTGCCATGACCACCAATGTCAGCACCCGCACCATCAACTCGATCCTGCTTTGACAGGTAATTCTCTACCGACTCAGGATGGCGGAATCCACCATTGCTCGATGCCATGGTCCTGACGCCATCCACGATGCTGCCTCTTCAGCATCCTCTGCCTCAATTTTCACTGCCCCTGGTGTCGGGTCACCCGCCCTGGTCCTCGCCAGATGAGCTGGTGAGTAGCAGGAATCTGCCAGGGCGTCCTCTGTTAATGATGCTGATCTGTGCTCACTGCCCATTCGTGAAACACGTGGAGCCAGAGATCACCCGGTTGGAGTTGGATTTCGGAGACCAGATCACCATGCTCGCCATCTCCAGTAACAGCCTCACCACCCACCCTCAAGACGGACGTGATGGGCTGCGGCAACAGGCCGATCAGCAGGGCTGGCGCTTCCCCTACTTGCTAGATGAACAGCAAACACTGGCCAAAGATCTGCGTGGCGCCTGCACCCCTGAGTTCTATGCCTTTGCACCCGATGCCGATGGCACGCAAACGCTTCGCTACCGAGGCCAACTCGATGCAAGTCGGCCTGGGAATGAGCAGCCTCTCGACGGATCTGATCTACGCGCTGCACTCACAAATCTCTTGGCTGGAACCCCTGTGAGCGAGACGCAGCTGCCGTCCATGGGCTGCAACATCAAGTGGAACCCTGGCCAGGAACCCCCATGGTTTGGCCAGTCGACTTAAGGTGCCCGCCATGCAGGTGCCTCCGTTCAGCCTCACAGATCAGCTCGCCGATCTCGGATCAGAGCTCGATGACGCCGTCTTGCGGGTGTTGCGCAGTGGGCAATACATCGGTGGCGCCGAGATCAAACAATTTGAGGACGCGTTTGCAGCAAGCGTGAACAGTCGCCATGCCGTGGGTTGCAACAGTGGTACTGATGCCTTGATCCTGGCCTTACGAGGCCTTGGCATCGGCTCTGGCGATGAGGTGATCACGGCATCCTTCAGCTTCTTTGCAACGGCCGAAGCGATCAGTGCTGTGGGAGCGACGCCCGTGTTCGTGGACGTGGACCCTGTCACCTATCTGATCGACCTCAATCTGATTGAAGCCGCAATCACACCCGCCACGAGGGCACTGCTACCCGTTCACCTGTTCGGCCGTCCGGTGAACATGGCACGCATCATGGACATCGCCCATTCCCATGGGCTCAAAGTGGTGGAGGACTGCGCGCAGGCGACTGGGGCCAGCTGGGATTCCAAACCCGTAGGCAGTTGGGGGGATGTGGGCTGTTTCAGCTTTTTCCCCACGAAAAATCTCGGAGCTGCAGGCGATGGCGGCGCGATCACCTGCCAAGATGATGATCTTGCCCAACGCATGCGTGAGCTGGCGGTGCATGGCATGCCCCGCCGCTACCTGCACACCGCATTGGGCTACAACAGCCGCCTGGATTCCATTCAGGCCGCAGTTCTCAACGTGAAGCTGCCATACCTCAGCGGATGGGTCGAGAAGCGAGCAGCAATCGCCAAGCGCTATCTGGAAGCTCTCAAAGACATCCCGGGCCTTGAGCTCCCCGAGTCCGCCACTGATGCGAACGTGGGCCATGGCTGGAATCAATTTGTGGTGCGCGTAGGCCTCTGCCCAAACAACCAGCCGTCCTGTGACAGAACCTGCTCCGAATCAGACAGCACCTTGGGCTTGCCCTCCAGTCGTTGCCGGGACTGGCTCAAGCAAAGCCTCCAAGAGCAAGGTGTTAACACGATCATTTATTACCCCATCCCAATCCATCGGCAGCCGGCATACGAAGGCCAAGCTCACGCTGAGGGCAACCTGCCGATCACCGATCAACTGTGCAGCGAAGTGCTGAGTCTGCCGATCTTTCCGGAATTAACACCTGAACAACAGGAACGCGTGATCGCGGTGTTGCGCGAGCAACTCGTGGCTCAGATTCAAGAGCGAATGGTGGCGTAAAGCGCTTTGAACTTGGCCTGCTGCACTTTGTGATTCACCAGCTGCTCCGGATAGCCCCTGCGCTCTAAAGCAGCGATCTCACCACTGATCAAATCCTTGGTGTTGACGTGCCGCAATTCAGGAACCCATTCACGGATGTACTCACCCTCGGCATCAAATTTCGACGCCTGAGTGGCCGGGTTAAAAATCCGCAAAGGCTTTGGATCCATGCCACTGCTGGCGCTCCATTGCCAGCCACCATTGTTGGCAGCCAAATCTCCATCCACCTCCAACTCCATGAAGGCGCGCTCGCCCCAACGCCAATCACAGATCAAATCCTTCACAAGGAATGAGGCCACGATCATGCGGCAACGGTTATGCATCCAGCCGCTTTGGTTGAGCTGTCGCATCGCCGCATCGATGATCGGCATCCCCGTTTGTCCTTCCCTCCAAGCGTCAAACCAGTTGCTGTTGTTTTCCCAAGGGAAACGCCGCCACTGCTCGCGATAAGGACCATCCGCCAGTTCAGGGAAATGGAACAAGGCCTGCTGGTAAAACTCACGCCAGCAGAGTTCCTGTTCCCACACCGTGATCGCCTGCCGTTGCTCTTCACTACGGGCGATCTCCTTGACTCCTTGGGCAGCGCACCAGGCCTGACGAGGACTGACCGTACCCACACTTAATCCCGCACTGAGATACGACGTTCCTGGCATCCCCGGAAAATTGCGATCGGGTTCATAGGCCAACAAAGCCCCGTCGGCAAACGTGGCTAACTGCTCAGCCGCCGCGGCCTCTCCTGGACGACTGGGGCACAGATCCGTGCCACGAAAACCGTGCTCAACCTGCAACTGCTGCAGCTGCCGCTGCCCCTCAGTGCACAAACGGCCTAGCGCACTCTCACCACCACGAATGGCTTCCAGCATGTCGGCCTCCAGATCGATCAAGGCCCTGGGAGCATCCACCGTGCTTGGCGCACGGCGCTCCACCTGCCCGCGCCAATTGCGCAGGAAAGGACCAAACACGCGATACGGATCACCACCACCGGTTTTGATCAAATCCGGTGCCAGCAGCAGCTGATCCCAATCCACCAACACCTTGCGACCATCCGCTTGCAGTGCTTTGGCCACCTGACGGTCGCGTTCCCTTGCATAGGGCTCCACATCCCGGCTCCAGACCACCGCAGGCGCCTCCAGTAACGACGCCAAACGCGGCAGCAGCTGCACCGGATCGCCGGCCAACACCAGCAAACGACTCCCCACATCACGCCAGCGCTGCTGAAGCTCGCGCAGGCTTTCCACCAGGAACCAAAGCCGGGCCGGAGCCATCGGTGGCAACGACTCAGGCGGGTGAATCAGCGCTGGATCAAGCACATACACGCCCGTCACCGCAGGGCTGATCTCCGCTGCCGCCTGCAAACCGAGATTGTCGGCCAAGCGCAGGTCGCGGCGATGCCAAAACAAAACGCGAGACGCCGTCATCAGAGACCCAACAGTTGCTTGGCGCGGAACCAGGCGGTGACGCTCTTGCCATCCAGCCATTCATCACCGGATGCCAGATGGGCATCCAATTCCGACGGATTCATCAGGATCACCTCAAGATCCTCATCGTCATCGCCAGTGGGTGGATGCTCCAAACGGCTGAGGTCCCGCGCCAAAAAGCAATGAATCACCTCGTCGGAATATCCAGGACAAGGCAACATCGGGCCAAGCGAATCCCAACGGGCAGCGCTGTATCCAGCTTCTTCCCCAAGCTCTCGTTGCATTGATTCCAGGGGATCTTCACCCTCTTCGAGGGTGCCCGCAGGGAACTCAAGGAGACGTGCCTGCACCGCAAAACGGTATTGACGCAAAATCACAACCTGGCCGTCAGACGTGATGGGAACAGCCAGTGAGGCGCCTGGGTGGCGAATGATCCCAAACGTTCCCTCCACCCCCATTGGCAACAGGATGCGATTGCGCTCGAAACGAATCTTGCGCGCATCCATGATCTCGAGGGTCTCCAACAACTTGGAGGGCTCAGGCGCGGGAAGCGGGGCCATTCAGGTGGAACAAGCTTTGAATCCAGCATGGCGGGTTCAGTTCCACAGCCGTGCCTCAGCCCAGCTTTCAGCTCAGCCAGGGCGTTGAAGCCTGCATGGCCGCCAGCAATGGCTCCATCACAAAACAGCGCAAATGCAAGCGAGGGTGCGGCAACGTCAAGCGCGGGTGATCCAAACGCCAATCGCCCCAAAACAACCAATCGAGATCCAAAGGTCGCGGTCCCCATCGTTCCTCCTGAGAGCGGTCGCGCCCAAATGATCGCTCCACCTGTTGGAGTGCATCCAGCAAATCCAGTGCAGCGCTCGACGCAGGTTTGACCTCTAGGCCCTTCACCAGCAGAACGGCATTGAGATAAGACGGCTGATCGGAGGGTCCACCCACAGGTGCGGTCTGCTGCAACGGGGACCAAGAGAACGTCAGTGCCGAAGACACATCGTTCGGAGCAGTGGTCACTGGCCTGCTCTCTTCCACGGACTGGGCCCAACGACCGATCAGACCCTCCAGCAAGGGCCTCACGGCCATGAGAGTCCGCAGCGGCGAGCCATAAGGGCCGACCTGATTGGAGCCCAGGGCCACAGCAAGGCTGTGGGTCTGATCAGCGAGACTGTTTCTCACAGGTGGAGTCAAGGCGCATCCATGGTTGCAAGCGGGGTGACATCAAAGGGAGTCATCAACACAGTGGCGCTGGATCAAGCCAGCCGGGCTTTTCCGCTGGCGGCTATTACCGGCCACGGCACCCTGAAGCTGGCCCTGCTGTTGGCAGCAGTCGATCCAGGCTTAGGCGGCGTGATCATTGCTGGCGGGCGTGGAACAGGCAAGTCGGTGCTGGCTCGTGGCTTGCATGCGCTGATCCCTCCCATCGACGTTGTTGACCTTGAAGCCGCTGGAGAGACCAAGCTGCCGGGACGCAACCTCGATCCGCAGAATGCCCAGGATTGGGGCGAACGGCAGCAAGATCCACCCACCACAGTTATTCCAGCCCCGTTCGTCCAGATTCCCCTTGGCGTTACGGAAGATCGCCTGGTGGGCTCCGTGGATGTCACCGCCTCCTTGGCCAGTGGTTCCCCCGTTTTCCAGCCGGGATTACTGGCAGAAGCACACCGCGGTGTGCTCTACGTCGATGAGCTGAACCTCCTCGACGACGGGATCATCAATCTGTTGCTTGCCGCCGTTGGCAGCGGTGAAAACCAGGTGGAACGGGAAGGGCTCAGCCTGAGCCACCCCTGCCGGCCACTGCTGATTGCCACGTACAACCCCGAGGAAGGGGCCATCCGCGATCACCTATTGGATCGCTTTGCGATCGTCTTATCCGCCAATCAAATCGTTAGCACTGAGCAACGAGTGGAGATCACCAACGCGGTCCTGGCCCACGGTCAGTGCAGCAGAAGCTTCTCCGACAAGTGGAGCGAAGAAACCGACGCGCTCGCCACCCAATTGCTCCTGGCGCGGCAATGGCTACCTGATGTACAAATCAGCAGCGAACAGATCGAATATCTGGTGATCGAGGCCATTCGCGGTGGGGTGGAAGGGCATCGCTCCGAGCTCTATGCCGTGCGTGCCGCCAAAGCCCATGCCGCCCTCAGCGGGCGCGATCAGGTGGAAGCAGAGGACTTACAAGTCGCGGTTGCGCTGGTGATCGCCCCACGGGCCTCTCAACTGCCCCCACCTGAACAACAGATGGAGCCACCACCACCCCAAGATCAACAGCCACCGCCACCACCTGAAGGAACAGGGGAAGAGGAAGAACAGGACAGCGAAGAACAGGAGAGTGAAGACAACAGCGATGATGACGACACCCCCGAAGATCAGCCACCACCGTCGGTCCCGGAAGAGTTCATGCTCGATCCAGAGTCCGTAGCGATTGATCCCGATCTGCTGCTGTTCAACGCTGCCAAGAGCAAAAGCGGCAACAGCGGCAGCCGCTCCGTTGTCCTCAGTGACAGCCGTGGTCGCTATGTGAAACCGATGTTGCCCCGTGGCACCGTGCGCCGCATCGCCGTTGACGCCACCCTGCGCGCTGCGGCCCCGTATCAAAAGGCTCGCCGCGCACGGCAGCCAGACCGCGTCGTCATTGTTGAAGAGTCCGACCTCCGAGCCAAGCTGCTGCAACGCCAGGCTGGTGCCCTGGTGATCTTTCTGGTGGATGCCAGTGGTTCGATGGCTCTGAACCGCATGCAGAGCGCCAAAGGGGCCGTGATCCGACTCCTCACCGAGGCCTACGAAAACCGCGACGAGGTGGCCCTCATTCCTTTCCGCGGTGATCAAGCTGAAGTGCTGCTGCCCCCCACCCGCTCGATTACGGCCGCACGGCGACGCCTGGAGTCCATGCCCTGCGGCGGTGGCTCACCGCTGGCCCATGGCCTGACCCAAGCCGCCCGGGTGGGTGCCAACGCCCTGGCCACAGGCGATCTCGGCCAAGTGGTAGTAGTTGCAATCACGGATGGTCGAGGCAATGTCCCCTTGAGCACCTCTCTTGGGCAACCCGTGCTGGAGGGAGAGGAAAAGCCCGACTTAAAGCAAGAAGTGTTGGATGTGGCCACCCGCTATCGGATGCTCGGCCTCAAGCTGCTGGTGATCGACACCGAACGCAAATTCATCGGTAGCGGCATGGGCAAAGATCTTGCCGAAGCCGCTGGAGGAAAATATGTGCAGCTCCCCAAAGCAAGCGATCAGGCGATTGCCGCAGTCGCCATGGATGCTCTGAACACGGTTTAACTCAACACGGTTTAAGGCTTGGCGACATCCGGGGTGCTTGCTGGGTACAACTCGTGAAAAAACTGGCCTAAACCGATCGTGACGCTCCGCACAGCCGCCATGAATTGGGGGTCTGCCGTGAGTTTTTCAACGTCACCACCCACCTCATCAAAGGTTGCTGTCAACGATCGGGCATTGCTCACCGTTTGCTTGAGGTCGGTCATGGTTGTTGGCGTGTCAAAAGCGCTCACAATGCTGTTGATGTGACGACTTGCACTAGCGGCCTGAGCCGTGGCTTCATTGAGGTTCGCAATCGTGGGTGCAGCCTTAGCCAAATCCTCTCTGAGTTGCGTGGCAAGCAGCTCAATATCCCTCAACGTTTCGTCGAACTGTTCTGTCGATCCAACCAACTTGGGGACCAACTGTTCTGTCTTTGCCTGATTCAAAAGCTCCTGAAAAGAGTTTGTGATCGATGCGAGGCTCGCGGATTCGCTGCCTTGAATCGTTGCTCCATCACACAAAACACCCTGCCCTTTGCAGCGTTGAGATTTGGGCAACGGAGCATTCTTTTGAGGAGGCGGGCCAAGACTGGTTAGGGCCACCTGAGAGTCTCCACCCAACAGCGATTCAGACGCCACTGCGGCTTGAACAGGCAGCGATAACTGGAGATCATCCTGAGAAATCTCGATCGACACCCTGACAGCCTTAGGCGTCACCTTGATATCCGTGACATTCCCCACCATGATTCCCCGATAGGTCACAGGTGAGCGAACCGCCAATCCCCCTGCATCCTGGAAATCGGCCGTCACGGTCCAAGACTTTGACAAAACACGCTCGCCTCTGAGCCAGAGCATGGTGCCTGCAAAGCCGACAACCGCGGCAATCACGGAAAATCCGACAATCCCCTCACGTACGCTCCGACGCATAATTCAGTGCTCAGCAGGCTGCATAGGTCCGCGCAGGTTACCCGTCCTGAACTGAACAACGTAGGGATTCTCTGTTGTTCGGTAATCGTCCACAGTTCCGTCCCATTGGAACCGGCCGCCATACAGCATCACAATTCGCTCCGCCGTGCGTTCGATGGTGCTGTGGACATGGCTGACCACCAGCGAACACCCCTGAGCCACTGTGGTGGTTTTGACGATTAAATCTTCAATCCTCGTGGCTGCCACTGGGTCTAGACCTGCTGTGGGCTCGTCATATAACAAGAGGGGCATGGCAGCTTCATCTCGATCTGGATCATCAATCAAGGCGCGAGCAAAGCTCACTCGCTTCTGCATCCCTCCACTGATTTCGCCGGGATATTGATGGGCGACTTCATAAAGACCCACAGCTTCCAAGCAGGCCATGACACGGTCGCGAATTTGGGCGGGACGCATCCTTCCGAGCCGGTTCAATAGGAAGCCAACGTTTTCCTCCACCGTTAAGGACGCCAACAGTGCTGGGTTTTGGAAGACAAGACGGACATCGGGCGGACGGCGTTGATCCAGGCGGAGGTAGGTCTGAGGTTCACCAAACAACCTCAATTCGCCAGCGGTGGGCAGTTGTAAACCAGCCAGCAAACGCAAAACGGTTGATTTTCCCGCTCCTGAAGGACCGACCACCGCGATGCGCTCCCCGGGATTCATCAGCAGATTCACCCCGTCCAGCACCGGATGAGACCCCCACTGCATCGTGAGATCTCTCATCTCAACAACGGGTTTGAACGAGGAATCCCGCGCGTTAACCAAAGGGCTGATGGCTGAAAGTTGACTCATCCTGCCTGGATTGCCGTAAAAGGTTGGTGATCAGGTTCAACTTCCGTACAGTTCAACTACTTCGGTGGATTTGACGCCATCGCACCCGATCCCTTTTGACCAGCCCTCCACGCCGCGGAAATCGACAACGACTCCGAGCCATGCAGGCGGAACGGCAGCGCGATCTAATGCTGCGCTCCCGCAGGGCCATGAGCTGGTTGCAACCCGGACTGGTGGTGAAGCGATGGCTACTCACCTCGGGAATTGGATTGGTCTTGGCCCTCTTAGGGGCTGCGGTCTGGGCAGACCTACAACCCATCTATTGGATGCTCTGGGCCATTCAAGAATCTCTTGGTTGGATCACGAGAGTGTTGCCGGGTGCTTTCACCGGTCCGCTCGTGCTGCTGCTGGGGATCGGACTGCTGCTCTGGGGGCAAAGCCAGAGTTTTGGCTCGATCCAACAGGCCCTGGCCCCGGAAAAAGACACGGTCTTAATAGATGCGCTTCGTGCAAAAAGTCGCCTCAATCGAGGCCCCAGCATTGTGGCGATTGGTGGTGGAACAGGCTTATCAACCTTGCTGAGTGGTCTGAAGCGCTATAGCAGCCACATCACAGCGATCGTGACCGTTGCCGATGACGGAGGCAGTAGCGGCGTGCTGCGTCGCGAACTTGGCGTGTTGCCTCCAGGAGACATCCGCAACTGTCTTGCCGCTCTCTCCACAGAAGAACCGTTACTCACCCGTCTGTTCCAATACCGCTTCTCAGCGGGCAGCGGTCTAGAAGGCCACAGCTTTGGCAATCTCTTTCTGTCCGCCCTCAGCGCGATTACGGGGAGCCTGGAAACAGCGATCACAGCGTCAAGTCGCGTCCTCGCCGTTCAGGGCCAGGTGGTGCCCGCTACCAACGCCGATGTGCGTCTCTGGGCTGAACTCGAAGACGGCACAACGATTGAAGGGGAATCGGCGATTGGCAATGCACGCAGCCCGATTGTGCGGATGGGATGCCTGCCGGAAAAGCCACCGGCATTACCCAGAGCACTCGAGGCCATTGCCCACGCCGATTTGATTTTGCTGGGACCAGGCAGTTTGTACACCTCACTTCTTCCGAACCTGCTAGTGCCTGAATTGGTCACGGCGATTCAACGCAGCCGCGCGCCCAGGCTTTACATCTGCAACCTGATGACCCAACCAGGCGAAACGGATGGATTGGATGTGAGTGGTCACCTGCGCGCCATCGAAGCCCAATTGGCTTCTCTCGGGGTGAGCAAGCGCTTGTTCGACTGCGTGCTTGCCCAGGAACCCATCAGGGAATCTGCTCTTCTGGCGCACTACCGCAAGTTGGGCGCAGAACCAGTGATCTGCAACAGCAGGCAACTGCAACAAGAGGGCTTTGAAGTCATGCAGGCCCCACTTCAGGGGAGCCGGCCCACTGCGACTCTCCGCCACGATCCTCGCAGTCTTGCCTTAGCTGTGATGCGCTTTTACCGGCGGCATAAGCGTGACAGTCAAAACGCTTGAATTTAGTAAGCGTCTTGCATTTCATAGAAGTCGGGTTGCACGTAATCCTTACGAAGCGGCCAGCCCGTCCAGTCTTCAGGCATCAGTAAACGCTTCGGATGGGGATGACCGTCGAAGTGAATGCCAAACATGTCGAAGGTTTCACGCTCCTGCCAATCCGCGCCACGGAAGAGTCCATACAGGCTGGGAAGACTGGGCTCACCCTCCCGGGACAAGAACACCTTGAGGCGCACTTCACGGAGGGTGTCTCTCTTGCCGTCGATGAGCTCAGCCATCGCCACAAAGTGATAGAAGCAAACGAGCCGCTCGCCGGGCCCCTCGTCATATCCGCCCTGACATTGCAAGTAGTCGAAACCATTGCTTTTCAAGGCAGCAGCAATCACTTGCAAGAACAGAGCTTCAACCCCGATTTGCTCAACACCGAGATGGTCGGCATCCAAGGGATCGTGATCGAAGCCTTGCTTGTTCAGCCATTGGCTCACAGGACCTGGTTGAGGAGAGGCCGAAACAGGTACATCAGCAGACGACTGCTTCTCGGAATTAGGACTCATGACGACGCACCTGAGGAGACGGGCTCAGCGGACTCAGTTTGCTCTGGTTCAGGCATCGGGACACCTGCACCAGGAGCGAGAGCAGCGACCTGGGTCTCAGCACGCAGGTAGGAGCCCGTCACGATTGGTTCAACGGGAACCATGGCGTGATCGACGGTGCAGTAACGGTGCGTTTGCTTGAGCTGACGGCGATCACTCACCGACTCATTTCCCACCTTTTTCCGAAGCTTGATCACCGCATCAAAAATAGCTTCAGGACGAGGCGGACATCCGGGAAGATACAGATCCACAGGGATCAGTTTGTCCACGCCACGAACAGCGGTCGTGGAATCAGCGCTGAACATACCGCCCGTAATCGTGCAGGCTCCCATTGCGATGACGTACTTCGGTTCAGGCATTTGCTCATAAAGCCGAACCAATGCCGGACCCATCTTCATCGTGACCGTGCCAGCGACGATTAAAAGATCGGCTTGCCTAGGCGAACTACGAGGCACAAGTCCAAAGCGATCAAAATCGAAGCGCGAGCCAAGAAGAGCAGCAAACTCGATAAAACAACAGGCCGTCCCGTACAACAACGGCCAAAGGCTGCTGAGACGCGCCCAATTATGTAAGTCATCCAAGCTCGTCAAGATGACGTTCTCACTCAGATCATTCGTGACAGTGGGCGAACCCTCTGCAGCTCCACCTACGGGCCCGCAACTCGCTTCACGAAGATCGCGAAGGGATTGGATCGAAGGGCTGTCGCCGGTTGAGGTCATGGTGATGGGGTCGGTCATCAATCAGCTCCACTCGAGGGCGCCTTTACGCCATGCATAGGCCAATGCCACAAGGAGGATGGTAATAAAAACAAGGGCTTCAATGAACGCCAATAAGCCCAAGCGATGGAAGGCAACAGCCCAGGGATAAAGAAAGACCGTCTCGACATCAAAAATGACGAAAACAAGCGCAAACATGTAATAGCGAATATTGAATTGAATCCAAGCGCCACCGATCGGCTCCATCCCGGATTCATAGGTGAGCTCACGCTCTCCGGTCTGGCTGCGAGGAGCCAAAAACTTGTTGGTCACCAACGCCAAAACGGGTACTGCTGCAGCAATCAGCAGAAATCCCAGGAATGCGTCATAACCCGGCAGCACAAACATCAAGGCAGCCTCGATTTGAACCCCAGTCTGGCATTCGTAGACCACCTCTGTCGTTGCAAGGCCCAGCGCCGATAGAGTCTTGGCACCTTGTGGAGGAGTGGTGAGCGAAGAGATCAGCCAAGCAGCGGACGTTCCCGCCGACGTTGACCCCCTCGCAGAGGAGTTAATCGAAGCCGAACCCCATCAAGACGAGGCGAACACAAGCACGGTCGAGGAGACATCCGATCCACGCACGCATCGGTTCGAATGCCGAAGCTGTGGATACGTTTACGACCCCAATGAAGGTGTCACAAAGCTGGGCATCGTTGTGGGCACTGCTTTTGAAGATCTCGACCCGATCAGATTCCGTTGTCCGGTCTGCCGCAGCAGGGTGGGAGCCTTTACCGACATTGGGCCTCGCTCCAAAGCGAGTGGGTTTGAGGAGAACCTTAATTTCGGTCTCGGCGTTAACCGCCTCACTCCAGGGCAAAAAAATGTGCTGATTTTTGGCGGCCTCGCCCTTGGCTTTGCTTTCTTCCTCTCTCTTTATTCACTGCGCTGAGACCACCTCTGATCCCAATGAAGCAACTGCTTACCCCTTTCTTCAATCTTTTGTTAGTGGCCTGCATTGGCCTCGGTCTTGGTGGGTGTGTCACCACGCGTTTGCCGATGGCACAGTCCAGCCCCTGGCAAGCCCTTGACCTCAACACCCAAGCCAATCCTCTGGATGTGGCCTTCACGAGCGCCGACCATGGCTTCCTTGTGGGAAGTAACAGACTCATCCTTGAAACGAATGATGGCGGTGCCAATTGGAATGAACGCAGCCTTGATCTCCCTGTCGAAGAGAATTTTCGATTAATCAGCATCGCCTTCGACGGTGACGATGGCTGGATCGCAGGCCAGCCTGGTTTGCTGATGCACACCACCGATGGTGGCAAGAACTGGACCCGACTCTTCCTTGACACCAAACTTCCAGGCGAGCCCTACCTGATTACAGCTCTAGGACCCAACACAGCCGAACTCGCTACCAATGTTGGTGCGGTCTATCGCACCAGTGACGGAGGCGGAAGCTGGGAAGCGGAGGTGAGTGATGCCGCGGGTGCGATTCGCGATTTGCGACGGGGACCTGAAGGTGGATATGTGAGCGTGAGCAGCCTCGGCAACTTCTATGCCGGATGGGCCCCTGGGCAAGACGTCTGGCAAGTGCACCAGCGCGTCAGCAGTCAGCGGCTTCAAAGCATCGGCTATCAACCTGATGGAAAGTTGTGGATGGTGGCTCGAGGAGCTCAGATTCGTTTCAATGAAGATGACGTTGACAATGAGAACTGGGGTAAGGCGATCATCCCGATCACCAATGGCTACGGCTACATGGACATGGCCTGGTCCGATGACGGTGCCATTTGGGCCGGTGGCGGCAATGGGACGCTGCTGGTGAGTCGTGACAACGGCGACAGCTGGGAACGGGATCCCGAAGCGAATCAGACCCCCACGAATTTCAACCGTTTCGTGTTCGATCACAGCGGCAATCGATTGCATGCCTTCCTTCTTGGCGAGCGCGGCAACCTCTTGCGCTGGTCCGCCACGAGCTGATCCCATCCGAACTCCCGCGGCTCTGACAACGCTCTGTAACCAGTGGAGTGAGAGCGGCGCGAGTTTGGGGCAGCTGCCCTAAGATCAATCAGCTGATACGCCCGACGCCATGGCTGCCGGCTCCACCGGGGAACGCCCGTTTTTCGAAATCATCACCAGTATTCGTTACTGGGTGATTCATGCCATCACCTTGCCATCCATTTTCTTGGCAGGGTTCCTGTTCGTGTCCACAGGTCTCGCTTACGACGCCTTCGGCACACCTCGTCCAGATGCTTATTTTCAGGCCTCTGAAAGCAAGGCTCCTGTTGTGAGCCAGCGTTATGAGGGCAAATCTGAACTCGACCTGCGCTTGAAATAAGCCATGACACAGTCTCCAGCCACTTCAACGCCTCGCAACTACCCAATCTTCACGGTGCGTTGGCTCGCTTTGCACACCTTGGGTGTTCCCACAGTTTTCTTCTTGGGTGCCCTAGCTGCGATGCAGTTTATTCGCCGCTAATCACCCAACGAAATTTCCATGGAGCGC
The DNA here is from genome assembly GCF_047302735.1 of Synechococcus sp. Cu2B8-bc1011. Lineage (NCBI taxonomy): Bacteria > Bacillati > Cyanobacteriota > Cyanophyceae > Synechococcales > Synechococcaceae > Synechococcus > Synechococcus sp. Cu2B8-bc1011. The sequence continues at coordinate 790,545 of NZ_CP138915.1, read as the reverse complement.
AATCCCAACCCCAACAATCTGCCGGTTGAGCTAAACCGCACGAGCCTTTATCTAGGGCTGTTGATTGTTTTTACGACTGGAATCCTTTTTTCCAGCTACTTCTTCAACTGAAGGACTGAATCATGAGCGGTAAGAAATCCAATCTGCCAGACGGTCGCATACCAGATCGCCTACCCGATGGCCGACCAGCAGTTGCCTGGAGGTCTCGCTGGACTGAAGGCACTCTTCCTCTTTGGCTTGTTGCTACAGCAGGTGGGATGGCAGTCATTTTTGTTGTTGGCCTCTTCTTTTATGGCTCCTATGTGGGCGTTGGTTCTGCCTAGTTATTTTCTCAAGCCTTAATCAAATCTCTTCCCATGGATAGTTTTCTATCGATGGGATTTTTTATTGCAATCTATTTAGGAAGGCATAACACAATCATCGCGAAGCACGAAGCGTGATCCCAATTGTGCATTGATGCAATCTGGATCGAATTTTTGGTCGTTTTGGACGTTTTCATGACGGTTGAACCCTTACGATTGAAGTGATCACAGACAAGGCTGTTGCAACGTGTCCTGTTCAGTGAATCAGCATCAGTCACAGCAGAAACCCCGCAAAAGACGACCAAAGGGCAGGCAACTTGTTTGCCCGGTTCACCAGGGTCAAATCCTTCGAGGAAACGGAAAAAAATATTTTTTGCATTTATTGAGCGCAGAAGCCCTTAAGCAACGCGGGATGTCTTCCAAAACTGCACGACTCGTGATTAATGCTTATCCAGTGTTTGTGTTGAGCAACGAGTGGCTTGAAGAGCTGTATTGCGAACAATGCGGCAGCAGCCATTGGTGCCACATCATCAAACATTCCCCTGATCAATACACCGTGCGCTGGGCGCCCCAACATCTGTGGGAGCAGGTGGCCCATGTCGACCCGAGTGTGGCCAATCCAACCGTTAGTGAATACACCCGCAAGCAAGCGCGCAGACACCAACAAAAACGTGTGGACGGGAAAAGCTTCTACGGTTGATAAAAAGTCTGGTACCAATCAGCAAACCGTTGAATGCCCTCTTCGATCGAGGTCGAAGGCTTAAATCCCACCCAAGCTTCTAAAGCCTCTGTGTTTGCAGCCGTGGCCACCACATCACCAGGCTGCATCGGCTGAAAATCCTTGATTGCTTCCCTCCCTAACGCCTGTTCCATCACCTCAATGAAACGCAGAAGTTCGGTGGGCTGACTGTTGCCGATATTGAACACCCGATGAGGTGCCGCGGCCGTCGCCGGGTCAGGCTGCATCGGATCAAACTCGAGATTCGGAGTGGCGGGCTTGTCGCAACAGCGCAACACACCCTCCACGATGTCGTCGATGTAGGTGAAATCACGCTGCATTTTGCCGTGATTGAACACCTTGATTGGATCTCCGGCCAGGATCGCCTTTGCAAACAACATTGGAGCCATATCCGGTCTGCCCCATGGGCCATAGACCGTAAAAAAGCGCAGGCCAGTGGCTGGCAACCCATAGAGGTGGCTGTAGGTATGCGCCATCAACTCATTCGCTTTCTTGCTGGCGGCATAGAGGCTCACGGGATGATTCACCGCTTGTTGTTCGTGAAACGGCAAATTGCGGTTGCCGCCATACACCGAGCTACTGGAGGCGTACACCAAATTGTCAACGCCGTGATGACGACAACCTTCAAGGATGTGGCCAAAGCCCACCAAATTGCTCTGGATATAGGCAGCTGGATTTTCCAGTGAGTAACGAACACCCGCTTGGGCTGCGAGATTCACCACCACCCGCGGTCTCTCCGCCGCAAACAGCTTGAGCAAGGCCTCGCCGTCCTCCAAGGCCAGGCGTTGGAAACTCCAAGATCCAGGCCTTGGCGCGGCCAATGTCTCGATGCGAGCAAGGCGTGCCTGCTTCAGGGCTGGGTCGTAATAGTCATTGAGATTGTCAATGCCGATCACATGATCGCCCCGTTGGAGTAGTCGCTCGCACAACGCGGCTCCGATGAAGCCAGCCGCACCAGTCACCAAAATCGGACGTAAAGACTGGCTCACGCGTCGCCCTCCCCAACACACCAAACATTCAAACCAGCAGAGGCGACTTGTTTCGGATCAGCGACGCCACGGGCATCAAACACCCAGGCTGGTTTGCGCATCAAAGGCGCAAGTCCGGCCCAATCGAGCTCCCGGTACTGCTGCCACTCCGTGAGGATCAATACGGCATCGGCACCCCGCAGCGCTGAGGCCACATCGGAGCTCGGCCACCAGGTGGCTTCTCCACTCAAGGCACCCCGCGTTGGCCCGGCATCAGCCTCCGGTGCGTGGCTCGCGATCAGTTTTAAATCGCGGCTGATCTGTTCCGGATCCACCTTCGGGTCATGAATGGCTAGCTGGGCCCCTTCTTCAAGAAGATCTCTGCAGATTCGAATCGCTGGAGCCTCGCGCGTGTCGTTGGTGTCCGCCTTAAACGCAAAGCCCAAAATCGCCAAGCGCTTGCCTGTGACCGTGCCAAACAATTTCTGAACCACCAAGCGCGCAATGCGGTGCTGTTGCCAGGTGTTCAGCAACACCACGCTCTCCCAATAGTCGGCCACATCTGGCAAACCGAAGTGACGGCAGAGATACACCAAATTCAGGATGTCTTTCTGGAAACAGCTGCCCCCAAATCCTGGACCTGCGTTGAGAAATTTGGGTCCAATCCGGCTATCAGTGCCGATCGCTTTCGCCACCTCGCGCACATCCGCACCGGTGGCCTCACACAGGGCCGCAACCGAGTTGATCGAGCTAATTCTCTGCGCAAGAAAGGCGTTAGCGGTGAGCTTGGAGAGCTCGCTGCTCCACAGATTGGTGCGCAGAATCTTCTCTTCAGGCACCCACTGGCTGTAGATCTCCGCCAGAGCATCGATTGCTTCAGCGTTTTCCCCACCGATCAAGACGCGATCAGGGCTTGCTAGATCACGAATCGCCGTCCCCTCAGCCAAAAACTCTGGATTGGAGAGCACCGAAAAGGTTTTCAAGTCCGCTGATGAATCAACGGAGCCCAAAATCGCCTTGACGGCTTCCGCCGTTCGCACCGGAAGGGTGCTTTTCTCCACCACAATCGTGTGGCCCGTAGCGGCCTTCGCCACCGTGCGCGCGCAGGCTTCCACCCAGCGAAGATCACTGGCCTGGCCGGCTCCCAGGCCCCTGGTCTTGGTGGGTGTGTTCACGGAGATGAACACCATGTCTGCAGCAGCAATCGTGTCCTCAACCGCCGTGGAAAAAAATAAATTCCGCCCGCGCGCCCGCTCGACCACCGCATCCAGCCCTGGTTCATACACAGGCAACTTGGAGAGATCGCTGTTGTTCCAGGCAGCAATCCGATCCTGATTGATATCCACAACCGTGACCTTCACCTCCGGGCAGCGATCGGCGATTACGGCCATGGTGGGACCACCCACATAGCCAGCGCCAATACAGCAAATCGATCGAATCTTGGGATTGCTGCTCATCAGAAAAACGCTGGCGCCGTCTTTGACTCGGCAGGTTATCGCTGTTTGGCTAGGAAAGACACGGCGTCCTCCCAGGTGAGTTGCTGTTCCTCGCCCTCTCCACGCAAGGGCTTCAGCCGCAAGGTCCCTGCCGAAGCCTCTTCATCACCAAGCACCACAGCCCATGGCGCACCGGAACGATCGGCACGCTTGAACTGCTTGCCGAACGCCGCGCTCGAGCCATCCAGCTCAACGGCAAGGCCTGCGCCCCGTAATGTCCGGGCCAAAGTCAATGCTTGTGGTTCAGCCTGCTCGCCGCGATTGATCACATACACCAGCGGTGATGGCGTGGCTGTGAGCCGGGCCGCAGCTCCATCGGGATCGGCTTGCGCAGCAGCTGCGATCACCAGCAACAGACGCTCCATCCCCAGGGCCCAGCCGATCGCGGGCGTGGCTGGGCCACCCAATTGCTGGATCAGCCCGTCGTAACGACCACCGCCACAGACTGTGGCCTGGGCACCGAGTTGATCACTCGTGATTTCAAACGCGGTATGGCCGTAGTAATCGAGACCACGCACCAAGCGGGGATTGAGTTGATAGGGAATCTGCAGCGCGGTCAGCAGGGCACACACCTGCTCAAACCGATCCACACTCTCCTTATCAAGGGCTTTTAACAGCGTTGGCGCATCGTTCAACAGCAGCTGGGTGCCCTTGTCTTTGCTGTCGAGAATGCGCAGGGGGTTCGTGCTGAGACGCGCTTGGGACTCTGCATCCAACTGCTCAACGCGCTCCTCAAGCCACTCCACCAGCTCAGAGCGAAAGCGCTGGCGATCGTCAGGAGTACCGAGGCTGTTGATTTCAAGCTTGAGGCCCTGAATCCCCAAGTCAGACAACAGATCCCAGGCCAGGGCGATCACCTCAGCATCGCTTCGAGGGCTGCTGGCCCCGAGATATTCGACACCGATCTGGTGAAACTGGCGCTGACGGCCAGCCTGAGGACGTTCATAACGGAACATCGGACCGCCGTACCACAGCCGCTGAGGCCCTTGGCTCAGCAGGCCATGCTGGAGCGCTGCTCTCACCACAGAGGCGGTGCCTTCTGGACGCAGGGTGCAAGAGCGGTCGCCCCGATCCAAAAAGGTGTACATCTCCTTGCCCACCACATCCGTGGCCTCACCAATGCCCCGGGCAAACAGGTCCGTGAATTCGAGCAACGGCGTTCGAATCTCGTCTAAACCCGCACAACGAAAGTGTTCGCGCGCCACCGACTCCACAGCCTGCCAACGTCTGGTCTGCTCCGGCAGCAGATCCACCATGCCGCGCAATGTCTGCAGCTGACTCACAGCACACCATCACCATCACCAGCGCAGTCTGCCGACGAATCGTGTAATTAGGCCCCCTCCGCCCCAGAATGCTATGGGATAACAACGATTCGATGGCCCAACTGCTGATTACGGGCGGAGCCGGCTTCATCGGCAGCCATACCTGCCTTGTGCTGCTGGAGGCTGGCCATCAACTGTTGGTGCTGGACGATTTCAGCAATAGCTCAGCGGTCGCGTTGGAACGGGTCGCTGAACTCGCAGGCGTTCGCTTACAGCGAGATCAACCAACCCTGAGAGCGGCACCGGAAACGTTCACCCTGGTAGAGGGAGATATCAGGGATGCCCAATGCCTGGATGCCCTGTTCGCAAGCGCGACAACGTTCGGCCAGCCGATTGAGGCGGTGATTCATTTCGCTGGACTGAAGGCTGTAGGTGAATCGGTTCAACAGCCTTTGCGGTATTGGGATGTCAACGTTGTTGGCACTCAGCGACTGCTGAGTGCGATGGACCGCCACAGCTGCCGCACCCTGGTGTTCAGCAGTAGCACCACCCTTTACGGCTACCCGGATCAAGTGCCGATTCCGGAAACGGCCCCGATCCAACCGATCAATCCCTATGGAGCCAGCAAACACGCCGCAGAGTCACTGCTCGCAAATCTGGCGGGGTGCAGCGGTAACACTGAACCAATCCAAGCCAGCGAAGGTGGCTGGCGCATCGCTCGGTTGCGCTACTTCAATCCCGTAGGCGCCCACCCCAGTGGACGGATTGGGGAAGACCCCAACGGCATCCCCAACAATCTGTTCCCCTTCATCACTCAAGTGGCCGTAGGCCGCCGGCCTCAACTCACTGTGTTTGGTGACGACTGGCCAACGCCAGACGGAACCTGCATTCGCGATTACATCCATGTGATGGATCTAGCCGAAGGTCACCGAGAAGCACTCCATTCGCTGCTCAATGCTGATCCCCAATTGCTCACCCTCAATCTGGGGAGCGGGCAGGGAGCGAGCGTGCTCGATGTGGTGAAGGCCATGGAAGCAGCGAGCCAGCGTCCGATTCCCTATCGAATCGCTCCCAGGCGTCCCGGCGATGTAGCCATCACCTTGGCCAATCCAACTCTGGCGGCCGAACACCTCTATTGGCGCACGCAGCGCTCGCTGACCGACATCTGCCGCGATGGCTGGTCTTGGCAACAGGCCAATCCCCAGGGCTACATCCGCCAAACATGACAGGGCATCTGGTGCTAGCCGGAGGAGGGCACAGCCATGCACTGCTGCTGAGGAAATGGGTCATGAACCCTGGCAGCAGACCAAACCGTTTCATCACCCTGATCAGTCGCCATAGCACCGCCCTTTATTCGGGAATGGTTCCAGGACTCGTGGCAGGCCATTACCAGCGCGAAGAACTGGAGATCGATCTGCGACAGCTGACGGATCAGGCCGAAGTTGCCCTCATCGTCGCGGAGATCAAGGGGCTTGATCCGCTCAAACACCAACTCTGGTTGGCTGACCGCCCACCAATTCGGTACGACCAGCTCAGCCTCAACGTGGGCTGCATCACCAACAACCTTGGCCCAATCCAACGAGACACAATCGCGATTAAACCGCTGGAACAGGCCCTCACCGCAATCGATGAGGCCGACGCGAATCCACTGACCGCCCCCGTACGGATTGTGGGTTCAGGCCTAGCGGCCATCGAACTAAGCCTTGCCTTACGCCATCGCTGGCCTAGCCGAACAGTGAGCCTCCAAGCACGAACGAACGCCATTCACCGACGATTTCAAAAAGGGTTAGCGCTTGCAGGGGTATCGGTGCAACCAGCCTCTACCCCTGAGGGGAGGACCAAACCCTCCTTCCAAGGGCAGGAAAGCCTTGATCTGAACTGCACTGGTAGCTGTGCACCCACCTGGCTGAAAGACAGCGGGTTACCAGTCGATGAGCGAGGCAGAGTGCGAACAGAAGCCACTCTGGAAGTGCTTGGCCATTCAGGCCATTTCGCGGCAGGAGACTGCGCTGTGATCGACGCCGATCCACGGCCCGCTTCCGGCGTCTGGGCCGTACGAGCCGCTGATCCCTTGTCACGCAACCTCAAGGCCAGCTGCAACAACAGGCCATTACGTCCCTGGCGCTCCCAAAGGCAAGCCATGCAGTTGGTTGGCGGCTTTAGCCGCAACGGGAAGCCCACGGCGTGGGTCCTCTGGGGCCCGATCTGCCTAGGCCCCCACGCCTTGTTATGGACATGGAAAGAGCATATTGACCGCCGGTTTATGTCTCGATTGCGAGGGGCAAAGATGGCTGAAGTAAACCACGATGCCCAAGGCACCATGCTTTGCCGGGGCTGTGCCGCAAAATTACCCGCAGACGATCTAGAAGCGGCTCTCGAGGACGCCGGATTCGCCAAGTTTGGCAATGCACCAGAGGATGCTGCATCCATACCAGAGACCCAAAGCACAGATGGCGATTCCGTTTTGCAAAGCGTGGATGGCTTTCCAGCCCTGATCAGCGATCCATGGCTTAATGCTCGGCTCACGGCTCTGCACGCCTGTTCCGACCTCTGGGCATGTGGCGCAAAAGTGCGCTCAGCCCAGGCCGTGGTCACTCTGCCGCTGGCGGCTCCATCGTTGCAACGACTGCTGCTCAGCCAAACTCTTGCCGGCCTGAGATCGGCGCTTGAAGACCAGGGCGCGGAGCTTATCGGCGGCCATACCCTGGAAACACGCAGCCAGAGCGAGGGAACCTTGAGCCTGGGGGTGCAGGTGGCCTTGAACGTGCAGGGCTCAGCGCAAGGTCCGATTTGGAGCAAGCGCGGAATGCAAGCCGGCGACCAGTTGTTGCTCAGCGGTGCACTGGGTATGGGCGTGCTCTTCGCTGCGGCGATGAAAGGGGCCGTGCGGCCAGGTGACCTCGACCGGGCACTAGCACAAATGAATCAAAGTCAACATCAGCGCGTGGAACTACTGAGGAATCTTGAGAAAGAGCACCCTGGCCAACTCCATGCCGCTACCGACATCACTGGATTTGGACTGTTAGGCCACTTAGGCGAAATGCTCGAAACTCCTTCTATCAACAATCCACCATTAAGAGTGCAGCTCGAAGTAGAAGCACTTCCTGCTCTAAAGGGGGCCATTGAGCTGCTCGAAAAGGGCCATACCAGCAGCATGGCGCCAGCCAACCGCCGCGCCTGGTCGTTACTTCAACCTCAGCCAGAGGCAAACCTGCCTAAGCCCATAACCCTGCATCTCGGTGCAATCACCAAGGGGAGCCCCAGGCATAAGGCAGCCCTGGAACTACTCGTAGACCCACAAACCTGCGGACCATTACTGATCGCCGTTACTCCAGAATTAGCCAATGAAATTCTCTCAAGAAACGGATCAGAGAATTGGTGGAGAATTGGAAGCATATTGACTTAAATCAGGCACTCATAGAGCTGATCAGAAAAGCAAGACTTTCACCAACAAGGCATTGATTGCCTATAGCTAATCCATCTTGAAGCCTTGGCATTTAAGCCATAGAAAAAGAGCGAAGACTCTCAATGCCAGATTATTCAAGAGCTAGCGATCTCATGTCTTGCCCTCAATCGAACCCTGCTTCTCATCACCAGAAGGACTCATCCAAGCCATAGAAAGAAGATATCCAGTCACCACCTGCTGGAACGATGTCTTAATCAAAGTAGACTCCACAATTCCGGCAAACAAAATAAAAAACACACAGGCCAAGCCGGTCCAAGCAATGCCCAAATTATCCCATCGAAGAGCATCAAATAATCGCCGAAGGACAAGCCAAAACGAAACAATCATCAGCAGGAAAGCGATGAGCCCTTGATCTCCTAATACTTGCAGAAACGCATTATGCGCATGAGGTATTCCTCTCCCATAGAGAGATTTTGGATTTTTTTCTGTAATCTCAAAGCAATTGTCAGAACGCCTATCAAACCCCGCCCCTACCACGATTTCTGGCCATCGACCCAAACTCTGCCTTACAAAACATTGAGCTACATCAGCGCGGGCAGCATCGCTGGTATTTCGATAAGCCAGAGGACTCATCGGCAGATAAAGCAACAAATTTAAGGCCACAACAATTGCAAGCACCGCACCAGCCAATTGCCCTGAGCTCCTTGACGCTCTCGCCCTCCAGCGCCAACAACATTCAGCAAAGATCACTGCAAAGACCGGAACAGCAAATGCTGCACGCGATCCCGTAGCAAAGGCCAAAGCGAAACTGACAACCCCACCAATCCCAGCCAGCCAGGACATGGTTCCATGACGCGAAAACCTCCACAATCCGCACCCAGCCAACGCCATTAGGCCAAAGAGATAACCAGAACGATTAATGGTGATTCTCTGAATACGCACAACATATTGAGGCAACATCTCCCGAACAAAAGAGAACGGAATAAAGTTAAGATTTCCGTTAAGCGACTTGCCAAATTCCACAAAAGGAATCGCAACAATGACTCCTGCCAACAGAATAAATAGTGCGACCTGCCAAGACTTGTTTGTTTGCTTGAGTCCGGCAGCAAATGCCATCAGCACTAGGATCAAGTCTGAAGGAGAGGAAGTGCTTAAGGGGTGCACGATAGCCCCGAGACTAACCATGAGAATCCCAATCAACACTCCATAAATTGGCTGCTCAGACAATTTATTAACAAACTTCAGAACACACCAAAGCGTGAATATTAATATCATCCAAAGTGGATCTTCATTGCGCTCAAAGGCAAGACCAAGGATCGAAAGAGGCAGCAACACATCCAGCCATGGAGAGCTCAGGCTGATTCGATTCATGACAGGCAAAGACCACTCCAGCAAAACCTATGCTTCAGCTTGCCATAAAGAAGGAGCAAGGCTGATCAAACCAAGCAATCGCAGAAAACCCCACCTCATGCATTTAAAAGAACCAAATCAAGAACTAACTAGAAACACTCAGAACTCTTCCGAGGGCAGAGTATGTCCCCTGAGCATTAAATCAAAACAGCAAATAACAGGAAAGCGACTATCAAATCTGAGAATCAATGTCATTTCATGGTCTCCAACACCTTTAGCCTTTCTTGACGGAGAACCAAGCCAAGCTCTGGCCCAGGCAAGATCCCGCTTGCGATCAAATCTTTTGCACTGAGAGGTGATGCGACATTCCGCCAGCGCCCCCACCAACGCAACATCGGGCGCCAACATGGCACGCCCATTGCCACAGTTAAGACAACAGCCTCAGCTGACCAAGCCCGAGTCTCCAACGCTTCAGTCCACTGAGCTGCGCTCCAGCCAACCCAGGCTTGTAGCAACACTTCTGAGTGCACCCAGTGTTTCAAGGAGATCGATTCCTCCAACCAGCGCTGCTGACCCAGCGGAATCTGTAGACGCAGCGCAAGCGAAACAGGGTCCGCCGATGCAGCCACCAAAGCCAACAAGAGTGGAATCCTCAACCTTGCAGCCCAACGCAAACGACGGATCAGTTGCGCGTTAGACGCTAAAAGCGGATCGAGAAGGACTAATGCTCCCCATTCCTGCAATAACCCAAAAGCTTTTAGCCACGGTTCATTCTCAAACAGCAACTCCAATTCCATGCGCAAGCGTGTGCCTAATGCAGGGGGAACATGTTCAGTGGATTGGCCATGCCGCCAAGCCCAAGGCCAACGTTTCAAGGTTGTGCGGAGTTGATCAAGCGCACAGGGGGCCAAAACAAACCCCAGGCGAGCCCCATAGCGAGCAGCACGAATGACACGCGTGGGGTCATCAGCCACGCTGGACGCATGCAAAAAGACAAGTTCACGGCGAGCAAGATGGGACTGGCCACCGTGCGGGTCTAAGAGCCAGGGCTCTCGATCGCCAGAAAGCGACAACTCCAAGGCCATCGCATTCACCGTGAAATCCCGACGCTCCAAATCTCGCTCCAAGGAGCCGCTCTTCACCACAGGGTTTTCGCCCGGTGCCGGGTACTGCTCTTGCCTCGCGCCCGCTAAATCGAGCAACACGCCATCGAAGGACAGCTCAGCTGTGCCATAGGCAGTATGAACACGCACGTCCTTCACCCGCTGATCTCCGTAGTGCCGCTGAAGAGCCGCCGCCAACTCCGAAGCCGACCCCTCCAGGACTAAATCCAGATCCGGCAGGTCTCGCCAGGGATCACGGTGCTGATCGTGCAGCAAGGCATCACGCACAGCACCTCCCACTAGGGCTAACCGGGACACCCCAGCTTCTGAGGCGAGGGCCTGAAGTGCAGGCAACAGCTGGGGTGGAAGACCTGGACGCTCCACCCGCTCAGCCTCCAGCGGGCTCGATGGGTGCCAAGCGCGGGTCGAGAATTTTGGGCCCCATACCCGCAAACTTCACGGCAATCGACACCTTTTCACCGCTGCCAAAGGTGTGGGTGATCTCCCCGACACCAAAACTGGCATGGACCACCTGATCGCCCACACTCCAACTTTTTCCAGGGGCAGGTCCAGCCTGGCGGCGACGCACGGCATTGGCTGGCGCTCCCGATGCTCCGCCGGAGGCCACCCGTCGGGAATCATCGCGGTCAACGCGGGTGAGTCGCTCCAGACGCTGCTCACGCCGCAGGGCTGCGCCTCCGCTTTGAGGGACATCACCCTGAACGAGACCTTCCGGCAATTCGGACAGAAAGACGCTGGGCATGGCTGGCTCACGCATTCCGCCCCACAAGCGCCGCTCACTCGCATGGGAGATGAATAAACGTTCTTTGGCGCGGGTGATACCGACGTAGCAAAGTCGGCGCTCCTCCTCCAGCGAGGCCGGGTCATCCAGGGAGCGATAGCTCGGGAACAACCCCTGCTCCAATCCCACCAGGCAGACCACTGGAAATTCGAGTCCCTTACTGCTGTGCAAGGTCATCAAGGTGACCCTATCGGCCGCCGTGTCCTTGCTATCCGCATCACTCGCGAGCGCAGCTGAAGCTAGAAATCCCTCTAAATCACCCTCTTCATTTTCTTCCTGGTATTGGAGTCCCGCATTCACCAGCTCCTGCAGGTTGCGGCGACGTTCTTCTGCCTCATCGGAACCGTCAGCGATCAACTCGCTGACATAGCCGCTCTTCTCCATCACCTCTTGGATGAGTTCGGATGGGGTTGCAACATGAATGCGCTCCTTCATGCCGTTGATCAACTCACAAAACTGCAGCAGCCCCCTGGCGGAACGGCCGCCCAAGGAACGCACAGCCTCGGGATCGCTCACCACATCCCACAGCGGAATCCCTAGCTGGTTAGCGGCATCGGTGAGGCGCTGAATGGTGGTTTTACCGATCCCACGCTTGGGCACGTTGATCACTCGCAGCAAGCTGACGGTGTCAGCTGGGTTGATCAAAAGACGCAGATAGCCCAACAAGTCTTTAATTTCACGACGGTCGTAGAAACGCAACCCCCCGACCACCACATAGGGAATCCGCCAGCGCACCAGGGATTCTTCGATCGCTCGAGACTGGGCGTTAGTGCGATACAGCACGGCCATATCTTTCCAGCTGAGATCTGGATTCGCCGCTTCCATCATCCGCATCCGATGCACCACAGCTTCCGCTTCGGCAATTTCGTCATCGCAGCGCGTGAGTGAGATCAACTCACCCTCACCACGCGTCGGGCGAAGAACCTTATCGATCCGCTCGCTGTTGTTGGAGATCAAGGCATTTGCAGCCTCTAAAATCGTGGCGGTAGAGCGATAATTCTCCTCTAACTTCACCATTGTGCGCGTCACATCGTCAGGGGCTTTGTCACCAAAGTCGTCCTGAAACCCCATCAAAATCGTAAAATCTGCAGCACGAAAGCTGTAAATACTTTGATCAGCATCACCCACAACAAATACCGATCGGCCTGACCAATCGTCCACTTGTTGCGGCTCTTTCCCGTCCGTTACCAACAATTTGATCAACTCATACTGGGTGCGATTAGTGTCTTGATATTCATCAACAAGCACGTGCCGAAAGCGGCGAAACCAATACCCACGCACTTGTTCATTCTGCTGCAGCAACTGCACAGGCAGGAGCAGTAGATCATCGAAATCCAAGGCATTGTTAGCCGCCAGGGCCTTGCGATAACGCCTGTACACATCAGCGCTGAGCTTGCCTCTTTGCCCCTCGGCATTGGCTTCCAAATCGTCAGGAGACCAGCCTTGATTTTTCGCGTTGCTAATCGCCCAGCGCACTTTTTTGGGCTCAAATCGTTTTGGATCAAGCTGCAACTCTTGGGTCACAATCTCCTTCACCAAACTCTGGGCATCCGCCTCGTCATAAATAGAGAATTGCTTCGTCCAAGTAAGGCCTTCAGAATCCTTAAACTTATCGATATCGAAGCGCAACATTCGTGCAAACAAGGCGTGAAACGTGCCGATCCATAGTTCTTTCGTGATCTCGCGATAAATCCGCGTGCGTAACTGACGCTGTTCCACCGGAGGGAGGGTGCTCCAGGGTTGACCGTATTGACTTTGAGCCAAGCGTTGGGCCAGAAGCAGTTCCAACCGCTCTTTCATCTCACGGGCGGCCTTATTGGTGAAGGTCACCGCCAAGATCTGGGCCGGATCGGCTCCATGCTCACCAATTAAGTGGGCAATCCGATGGGTTAGGGCCCGAGTCTTACCGCTCCCCGCTCCAGCAACCACCAGAAGAGGGCCTTCATGGTGATCGACCGCCCGCTTCTGGGCGTCATTGAGACCGGCGAGAAAGCTCATTCACTGATCGTATGCGAGCTAACTGACGGACTGGGAGAAGAGACCAACCACCTAGGAATCGTCAAGAGATATCCGGACATCACATGCTGCAAAACCGTCTTCAGCGATGTGATCTATCCAAGTCCGCCGCCTGCATCAACAACCAGATCAAAACCAACATGATCCAGTCAAACCGAAATTGACAGAACCCTGCATGCAAGAGAATGGCGACTTCTGAGTATGAAAGGCTTGTCCGCACTCACACGCTGCTTGCAGGAAGAGTCGGCAGCGATCGCCGATGCTGCTGCGCACCTCAGCAGTGAGGACGTGGAGGGAGCGCTGGGATTGTTAGAGCGTTGTGCTGACCGCAAAGCCAAGCTGGTCATTACTGGAGTCGGCAAAAGCGGAATTGTGGCTCGCAAAATCGCAGCTACGTTTTCCTCGATCGGCTTGATGGCCCTCTACCTCAACCCCCTTGACGCCCTCCATGGCGATCTCGGGGTGGTGGCCTCGGATGATGTTTGCTTTTTACTGTCTAACAGTGGCGAAACCAGCGAGTTACTGGACCTTCTTCCCCATTTAAAACGTCGAGGCACCGCACGAATTGCGCTCGTTGGTCAAGCGGACTCCTCCTTAGCCCGAGGCAGTGATGTGACGCTTGCAGCCTTTGTGAATCGAGAAATCTGTCCGCTCAATCTTGCGCCGACCGCAAGCACAGCCGTCGCCATGGCGATCGGCGATGCCCTCGCCGCCGTCTGGATGGAACGACGTGGAATTTCACCAGCGGATTTCGCTCTTAACCACCCTGCTGGCTCCCTGGGCAAGCAACTCACCATGACGGTGGCCGATCTGATGGTGCCAGCCGCAAACCTGCCCCCTCTGGAAGCCAAGACAAAACTGTCTGACGTGATCGGCAAGCTCACGCAAGGTGCAATCGGCAGCGGTTGGGTCGAAGACCCGACCGCCCCAAAGCATCTCCTGGGGTTGATCACCGATGGAGATCTGCGACGAGGTCTGCGTGCTCACGGCGCCGACCAATGGGCCTTGCTCACAGCACAGGATTTGATGACGACAGACCCGATCACCGTGACGGCAGAGATGCTGGCCGTTGAAGCCATTCAGACCATGGAACACAACCGGCGCAAACCCATTTCGGTGATGCCGGTGGTGAATGCCAACGGCGAATTTCAAGGGTTGCTGCGCCTGCACGACTTGGTGCAAGCGGGGCTTGCATGAAGAAGCTCCTGCGTGAATGGCAATGGCAACGGCAACGCCAAGCCCTCCAAGACCTTGAATTGCTAGTGCTGGACGTGGATGGAGTGCTGACCGATGGAGGCCTTTGGATCGATGCCCAGGGGCAACTTCTGAAACGTTTTGACGTCCGCGATGGACTCGGATTACGCCTGCTTCAAGGCGTTGGCGTGAACCTGGCCTTCCTGAGTGGTGGCCAAGGTGGCGCGACGGAAGCCAGAGCCAAACAGCTCGGCATCCGTGATTGCTTGGTGGGTATCAAGGACAAACCGGTGGCGCTGGCAGATCTGCAACAACGCTTGGGGGTGACACCCGAACGCACCGGATACCTCGGCGATGACCTCAATGATCTGGCCGTGCGCCGCAGCGTGGGACTGCTCCTCGCCCCCAGTGACGCCTGCCGGCCACTCCGCCAGCAAGCAGATGCAGTGCTGCATGGCCAGGGAGGCCATGGGGCCGTGCGCGAACTGGCGGAGCGAATTCTTCAGGCTCGTGGCGCCTGGAAGCAACTGAAGGAACAGGGGTGGAGGGATCGCAACGACTGATGGGGACTGGGTTGAGGGAGGCCACAAAGACACCACACCACACAACCGCCCAAGAGCCAATCAAACAGTGAAGCCAGGTATGGCAAATGCGAATGATGAAGGGAAATGCATGCCAAGTGAAGCAGCCAGTGATGCAAAGGTCATGAATTAAACTCAACTAAGAAAATTCAAACTATGAAGACCTCAATAATCATTCCTTGTTACAACGAAAAACACGCGATTCGCGAGACGATCGAGTGCATTTGGACAGTCGTTCGAAAGTCCAACATCAAGAATGTAGAGATCATTGCTGTCAATGATGGATCCACGGATGGATCCGAACATGTCCTGAATTCCTTAGCAGCCGAAAGCCAAGCTGGCGAATTACTCGTCATACATCACAACCGAAATCAGGGATATGGAGCCGCCCTGAAAACCGGAATCCGGCGAAGCCAGAGCGATTACATTTGCATCACTGATGCTGACGGCACCTATCCCAATGAGCGCATACCGGAACTGATTCGAAAGATCACCAGCAATGATCTCGACATGGTGGTTGGCGCGAGAATTGGAGAGAACGTTGATTACTCCAAGATCCGCTCAATTCCGAAAATGATCCTGGTTCCATGGGTGTCATTCCTCTGCGGCACAGAAGTCCCTGATATGAATTCAGGCCTGAGAATTTTCAGACGAGATCGATCACTTCATTTCCTCAAGCTCCTGCCTGACGGTTTCAGCTTCACCACCACCATTACCATTTGCCTGCTGCGCAATCGTTACGCCGTCGAGTTCATACCGATCAGCTACACCAAACGAATTGGCAAGAGCCATATCAAACCAATTAGAGACACATTGCGCTTCACTCAATTAATCTTGCGAACAGGAATGTACTTTGCACCAATGCGCCTTCTCGCGCCATTGATTGCAGTATTAGCAGTTCTTTTTACAATCAGTGGGATTTACGATTTAACCGCTCTCAACAACCTTACTGACAAGACAGTACTGCTGGGATTTGCAAGCCTAAATGTCTTCTTATTTGCTCTCCTCGCCGACATGATCGACAAGCGATCTGATTGAATTCACCTTGATCACAACATCAAGACAATCGCACGATGGGTTTTGACCCTGGACTCAGACGCTTTGAAAGCCTTTCCACAAGATCCACAGCCACCATCGAAAGGCAGATCAATGCAACAGGAACGAAAGGAGATGAATAGCGCGGCAAGAAATGACTAAATAAGCTGTAGAAAACAAACAAAGAAACCGGCACAATCGAAACCATCAGCCAAGAACGTCGCCGTTCAACCAATGCCAGAACTGGAGCCAGAAGAAGAGATAAATAAGCTGTGAAATTCAACACAATGCCGGGCCATGTTTCGCCACGGAACCCCCAAAACCCCCTCCAGCCAATCGGAAAAACTGTCAACAATGCAGTGAGAGGCTTCTCTCGAAATCGACTCAATGCCAATGACATCTTTTGCGACTTATCAAGAGATAGCTCAAGCGGTATAGCCCTTTTTCCACGCTGATAAAATGAAAGAACATCCCCGTAACGCTGCTCCTTTAAGGCTTGACGATCGCACTCAAGATCCCGGGTAAAAACCGCAAGCCTTCCATCACAGGAGAAGTCTGCCTCCGAAAGCCCAGTCCAAGATTCCAGCAAATCAAGACGCACTTTTTCTGGAGCATAAGCATAAAAAGCGTCACCAAACTGCCGAGCATTCATCTGATTAAAAACTGATCGAATCAGCAACACATCGTCACCACCCCCAGCGATCACAGGCTTCGAGAAATGCACTTGATTCCGAACCAACCATGGCGCTACTGTGAGAATGAATCCGAACGAAATCGCAAGCAGCAACGGCCAGAAACGCTTGCGGACTCCGGACAAAGCAACCGCTGCCAATGGGATCACGACCAAGCCCACGTATGCGGCTGACGCTTTCGTCAAGGCCACGAGTCCAAAGACTGAACCAGCAACGAAGAACCAGCGCCAAGATTTCGAACGCACCGCCTTCAACAAGAAAAAACCAAGCCAAACAAGAATAGTTGCAACAACCAATTCTGTTTTTACACGATTGACTTCGTTGACGACAAAATATTTATTGACTAAAAAAATCTCAACAGAAGCTAGCCAGTGTGCAGCCAACAACGGAGAAACGACCAATGCTGTTGTAAACCACATACCCACAAAGAGGACAGCCGCCCAAATTAAATTCACCTGCTTAACAAAAGCGATGAAAGATTCAGCGAAGGGACGACCAACTTGATCCAAAAAGCCTGGAGACAAAATATCTTTAATCCTCAGACAAAGGCCCAGAAAAAGGTTAGGAAATGGCTCTCGTCGATAGCCTGGAGTGACATCTGCAGAGATGGGCTGACTGCTGTAAACCCCATGCTTGAAAAGATTGACACTGGAGCGAACATTTTGAAGTGCATCGGAACCAAAAGGCTTGGAATTGATGCCCTGAAGATCCTGGATCAACATCCAGACGATCAGCAAAACAACAGCTGAGGCTGAGAGATACGTCAGACGACGGATGAGTGTTCTTGACATCAGGGGTCAATCGGATGAATCCGCAAGGCGACGTGCCTCATCCAGCTGCTCCGGCGTATCTACAGACAACGATGTGCCTTCCACTGTGAAGGTGGTGATCGTATGGCCCGCCTCAATCAAGCGCAGCTGCTCCAACCGTTCCAAATCTTCAAGCGGCGAGGAGGGCAACTGATCCCACCCCGCAAGCACATCTCCACGGAAGCCATACATCCCCACATGCCCCCAGTAAGGGGCGTGCTGATGCCAATCAGCAGGATCCACATCTCGCACATGGGGCACCGCTGAGCGCGAAAAATAAAGAGCCCGGCCGTCATGGGCCAGCAATGTCTTCACCACCGCTGGGTTGTGGATGGTGGCGGCGGAGAGGCGATACACGGGCGTCACCACCGCCGGCACCGGATCACGCTTGCCAAACTCCACCACCATCTGTGACACCACAGCAGAATCCAGAAAGGGTTGATCTCCCTGCACATTGATCACGGCGGTGCTCACCAACCGCTGCTGCCGCTGTGCAGCATCCCAGGACTCCGTCTGCTCTCCCCAAGCCAACGCCACCAGCTGATCCGCCACAGAGGCAATCCGGTCACTGCCGGAACTGCAGGTCTCCGCAGTCATCAACACGGAATACCCCCAACCCGCCGCCAAACGCTGCAACCGCCCACTATCCGTGCAAAGCACCACAGCGGCTGGCCCCTCCGCTTGAGCACACCGTTCAAGCACCCTCTGGATCATGGGCTTGCCGCCGATGTCAGCCAATACCTTGTCGGGAAGGCGGGAGGACGCCAGGCGCGCCGGCACCGCCACCACAGACCGCTGAATCAAAGAACCGTGTTTCATCAGATCAATTCCACAGCTTCATGGCGTCATCACGGGCCCCAAACCATTCAGCCGCCAAACGTCCACCCATCGTGCGTTGATCCCGGAACCAAGGACCGCCAAGCGTCCAATGCAGCAGACGAGGACCTCCGTCATCAGCAGAGCTGGTGGGTGCCGCCTCCACATCCACCAGGTGATTCCAACCGGCGTCCAACGCTCCGATCTCATGATCACCGGCTAGCCAATGGAAGCGATGCAGCTCCAAGCCAGAGGCGGTGTTCACATAATCAACGCTGAGCTGACTACATCGACCGCAATTCAGGAGCATTAACGAGCTCCAATTTTTTTTGGGATACGCGCTTTGCACCTCTCCCAGAAATTTCACCGTTTCGCCTGGCACATGCTCATGCTGAACGCACATGGCGCCATAACGATCATCGCGCTGATCCCAAAGCGCTTTGATGTCAGCTCGGCAAAGCATGTCGCAGTCCATAAACAGGGCCCAGCCTTGGTAACCCATCAAGTGAGGCACCAGAAATCGCGTGAATGAGAAATCAGTGCTCTGTTTGGGATCTCGCTTGCGGTTGTACAAACCTTGAGCTTCTAGCTGTGGCGTCACCAGGGGAGTGATCGCTAGCGGCATCGAGCTGTGCTGATAGAGGCTGTCGATCAGCACATTGGTGGCAGCACGCTCGCGCGCGTCATAACCGATAAAAATCGGGATCGGTGCGATCGCCATCCCCAACCACCTTGCTTAAGGAGCCAGATTAAAGTGGCCGGAGGGCCGGCTCTAGGCCTCGATTCAACGGAGCTTCAACCCATGGCCGCAAGCAGCGTCGCGTTGGGCACTATCCGTTTCGCAAACGACGCGCCCTTCGTGCTGATCGGTGGTGTGAATGTGCTCGAATCGCGCGAGTTCGCCCTCGAAGTGGCTGGTCACTACAAAACGGTGTGCGCTGAACTGGGCATCCCCCTGGTGTTCAAAGCCTCCTACGACAAAGCCAATCGCTCCTCGATTCACTCCTACCGAGGCCCAGGCCTTGAGAAAGGCCTAGCGATTCTGCAGGCGGTGAAGGACACTCACTCCATTCCAGTGATTACGGATGTGCACAGCCCGGACGAGGCAGCACCTGCAGCTGAAGTGTGCGACATCATCCAACTTCCAGCCTTCTTGGCGCGGCAGACCGATTTAGTGCAAGCGATGGCCCGAACTGGGTCGGTGATCAATATCAAGAAACCACAGTTCCTCAGCCCCTCGCAGATGGGGAACCTGGTGGAAAAATTCCAGGAATGCGGCAATGAGCAGCTGCTGATTTGTGAACGAGGCAGCAACTTTGGGTACGACAATCTCGTGGTCGACATGCTCGGCTTTGGTGTGATGAAACAGTGCTGCAATCACCGCCCCCTGATCTTTGACGTGACCCATGCCCTGCAGTGCCGCGACCCTGGTGGTGCCGCCTCGAGCGGCCGCCGTAACCAGGTGGTGGAGCTAGCCCGAGCCGGCATCGCCGTTGGCCTAGCAGGACTGTTCCTCGAATCCCATCCCGATCCGGATCAGGCCCGCTGCGATGGCCCCAGCGCGCTTCCCTTAGCGCAACTGAAGGGTTTCCTCAGTCAAGTAAAAGCTATTGATGACGTCGTGAAATCGTTACCGATATTGGATATTCATTGATCAAAGCGAGACAAATCGCAGACAACATTTACAGCTCAACCATCTCAGGTTGACACATAGATATTCCTTAGGAGATCTCCATCGCGCTTGAGTGAAGAAGATCATGCTTCAAACTCAAACAGGCTTGTTTGCAACGAAGTCAAACCTCGCGAACTAAAAAAAAACGATCTCGTTATCAACGAGACCTGAGATCATCATCAGTTTTCGCCTAGGACTGACAAGTCGGTGATGGGCAACGCTCCAGACGATCCTCGATGACCTGAAGCAACAGCTGCGTCACCTGATGGAGATGATGCTCGATCGTGAAACCCTCCTGAATACGCTGCCGCCCACACTCTCCAAAACGCGCTGCCAGGTCAGGATCCAGCACGAACTGGGCCATCGCCTGTGCCATTGATTCCTCATCGCCTTCATCAACAAGAAGGCCGCTTTGTCCCTCCAGAACAACTTCAGGTATCCCGGCATGGCGCGTGGCCACCACGGGCAAACCACTGAGCTGGGCCTCCATCACTGCCACGGGATTGCCCTCACTGTCGCCATCTGGAGCCACCAAGGAATGCTGTACAAAACACCGCACCTCGCGCATGAGCTGCGCCACCCGATCCTGGGAACACACGCCCAAGAAACAAACTTGCCCCTCAAGACCAAGCTCCAACACCAGCGACCGTGCTGATGGCAAGAGCGGGCCATCTCCCACCATCCAGAGCTTGGGCTTCAGAGCGGCCGCAACTGGATCACGACAGACCAGAGCAAACGCCCTGAGCGTCTGAAGCGGACCTTTCTTGGCCACAAAACGCCCGACAGCCAGCAACACCGGTGGAGCCGCTGCCGGATCACTGCCATCGAACATCGCGGTGTTGGCTCCCGAGGGACTGACCAACACACGCGTCGGTGGAGCTCCCAGAGACAGCAACGTATCGGCCATCGGCCGCGATTTCACGATCACTCCAGCCGCGATTGCCATTAAGCGCCGATACCTCCCCTCCAAAAGCCCAAGCCGACTCCGAGCTGAAGCGTCCGAGCCGCGGAAATGCGCCACCATCGGGACGTCACTCCAGACGCAAGCCTCCATCACTCTGACCGCCTCGAACCCAAATTCCGCCAGCACTGCGTCCGGGCGGTAACGACGAATAATGAACCAGGCAACGAACGATGCAGGCCAGGACGCAGCGCGTAGCAACCTCATCCGTGTGAGCACCTTGCTCAGGACGATCGCAGTCGCATACAGCGCCTGAAGAGGTCGTCGAAGAGGCCACTCATCGCCGAAATAGGGAATGCAAAGCATGGGCAATCCGGCGAGATTGGCCCGAATAAACGTTTCACTCGTCGCCCTTCGAGTTGGAGCGAACACAAGCAGGTTGAGCCGTTGTGATTCGCTCATTCATCTGTCTGCAAAGCCAAAACAGAACGCCAACGAGGTTCGAGCACACTCCAATCGAGAGCCTCCAGTGTGGTGCGAGCTGCGCTGCCACAGCGCTCACGCAAGGCAGGATCGACGATAAATCGCTCCAAAGCTAGGGCCAGCGCTTCCACATTCTCAGACGGCACCACCAAACCTTCTACGCCATCACGCACCATCTCAAGAGGCCCAGGAGAAGCATCGCTGACCACGGATGGCAGGCCCGAAGCCATGGCTTCCAGCAGGGCATTTGGCATCCCCTCAAACCTTGATGGCAGAGCAAAGATGCTGGCCCGACGGAAAAACGTTTGAGGGTCAGAACGAAACCCCTCAAAACCCACCACATCATCAAGTCCCAGTGCACTGGAAAGATCTTTCAAGGCAGCGCTCTCGGGACCCTCACCCACCAAGGTGAGCCTCCAGCCCTGGCGAAGGGAAGGAGCCAAAGAAGCAAAAGCACGAAGCAAAAGATCAAGACCTTTCTGAGGCTGCAAACGAGCCAAAGCGAGAATCTCATGTTGGCGTAGACCCAATCCACCAAGCTGAACTGATGCTTCAAAACTGGACGGCAAGGGATTGGGCAGCAGCTCCAGTCGCTGCCAGCTCCCCATCGCTTGGAGGGCTTGGAGCACACCTTGGGTGTTAGCCGTCACGACGTCAGCCCGGCGATAACAAAGTCGACGTAATAATGACCAAACTGCTTGCAACCGTTGCAAAGCAGGGTCGTTGCGCTCTGACACCACGAGGTGAATGGGTAGATCCCAGGTGGCCAGACAGCAAAGAATATTGGTCCGAGTGAGTAAGGCCAGCACCCGCTGGGGGCGCTCCTGGTCGATCAGATCGCGCAAATGCCGTAGACGTTCACCGCCAAGGCTGGTCGCTCCACGCTTGAACAATGAGTAGGCCAAACCATCGCACCCTGGTTGGATTGTTGACTCCAACCAGGGACTCAAAAGCAACAGCTGGAAGCGAATCAAGGCTCGATAAGCCTTGATCATCTGAGCAATGCAAAAACGACGACCTCTGGCCAACCACGATCGATTCCATCCATCACTCAACCAGTGATGCAACACGTTGGCATCAGGTCCAAGCTCCTGATGCCTCACCCCCTCTGGAATGTTGTGCAAGACGGGATGACCATGAATGAGGGTTAGCACCTTTACGCGATAGCCCTGCGCAGAAAAGTGCTCCGCTGCCAAGAGACCGACCTTCTGCGCGCCACCCGCACCGAGATGGGGAAGCACAACCCAGAGATCATCCATGGTGCAACGTGCGCAAGGCCTCTAGGAAATCACGCCGCAGACGCACTGCGTCATAACGCTCCCGCACCTCCATGGCCTTCTCTCCAAACTGAAGGCATCGCTTCGGATCCGCCAGCAGGCCAGCAATCGCCTCAACCCAATCTGTTGTTGTCGCCTGCGGCGACAACAACAGGCCGTTTTCACCGTGACGGATCAGATCCGCCGGACCCGTCAAACAGTCGCTGGCAATGCAGGCACACCCTGCAGCCATTGCTTCAAGAAGCACATTGGGAAAGCCTTCGTACCGCGACGGAAGGAGAAAAATATTGGCACGCTTGTACCAACTTGCCATGCTGCCCGAGACGCCTGGGAGCAACAATCGCTCCTGCAGGTCGGGTTCATTGCCAAGGAGCTGCCGCAACCAGGCCTGCTGATCGAGGCCCCGATAGCGCCCCGGCGTAAGACCTAACAGCGCCAGATGGAGACTGGAATCACGTCGGCCCAGCTCGGCGAACACCGGCATCAACAGGTCGAAACCTTTCTGATTCGCCTTGGTACCCGCTGCGAGGAGAAGAGGGGATTGAGGAGGAAGCCAGTCATCGGGGTCAAGCAAGGGTTCCCTGTCCGGCAGTGGCCAGGTGACGGAATTGGGCAACAGCTGCTGCCTGCTCACACCACAGTGCAGACGCAGCCAAGTCCCAATTTGCCGGGTCTGCACCAGATGCAGATCAGCCCATGGATAAGTGAACCGACGTAACCAGCGCCACAGCAGAGATGGTGGCTTAGCCGGTGGATAGTTCCGCTCAGACACCACGGTTCGAAGTGACATGCCGGCAGTGGCCAACAACAACTTCACCGCTGGCAAGGTGGTCACACCCACACACAGATCACTGCGGTGGCATCGCAACAGATGACGCAACGCCATCACGCGAAAGGGAAAAGCAAACCAGCCCAACCGCTCCAAAGGAGGTACCAACGTTGGCTCAACCAGGCGCTTCACGCCCTCCGGGACTTGATAAGCATCCTTCTCGGATCCCTGGCGGGTGATCACAAGCACCTGCCAGCCCTCGTCTCTGCACCAGCGGGCCCACTGCAAAAGCACGCGTTCGGCTCCACCAAGCTTGAGAGAGTCGATCGTGAAAGCAACCCGTATCACTGCCATTACGGGGTGTTTAGAGATTGAAGAAACTTCAGGGCTTTTTCAGCGCGGTCACGGCGAAGATTCGGGAAATAGACCAGAAGAACCGGATCGACTAAACGCTCCTGGGCCGGGCGAGTCCCAGGGTCTGCAGACGACCAGCGACACTCCTGAAGCATGGCCACAACAGCATCCGAGAAAGCTCGGTGATCTTCATGGGTTTTGCTGGCAATCAAGTCGAATCGCTTGGCGTGACATGCCTGGCGGAGCCGCTCCATCTCAGTGACGACAGCATCAAAACGCGAGGCATCATCAGCATGCCAAGCCATCACTGCAGCGATCGTGAGACTGCGCATGATGTTGCGCGTCATTCGCGTTGCAGTGGTGCGGTCAATGGCGAACGGGTCATAACGGCATGCACTCGCCAACAGCTCAATCGAGGCTCTATCTAGCCCTGAACTGTCCTTGAGAGCCATCAAAGCCCGCAACAGGGTGAGTTGTGCAGAAATCAGTAGCTTGGCTCGGTTCTCACGGTTGGGCTTCAAGCAGCGATAGGTGTCGGGATCGCCTTCCAATGCAGCGATGATCTCTTCCAAGCCAATCACGCCCCGGCGGAGTGCAGCCACATCCTTAGAGTCGATCGCGCGATACGTCCTCACAACCCTGCAATATCCCGCGTAATGCAAGGGCAAAGAGGTACTCGACGCCAACACATCGAACAGTTCCAGTTGATCGAGACGGCTGCCAGGACGGGAACTACGACGGAAGAGCAGCTGATGCAAGATGTCTGCGACTCCATCTTCTTGCCAGATCCGCTCGATCAATCTGCAGGCACCACTGTTGTCTCCAACTGACAGGCGTCGACGAGCCAGTTCACTGAGGAGGGTGATGTTGGTGGGCTCCCGCTCCAACCAATGCCGCAAAATCCCCTCTGCCATCGATGGATGCCCCAAAGAATCCAGAAGGCGCAGACCTGTCGTCCTCAGCCGTGCTGACAGCTGAGGACGACTCCACTGTTTGCGAACTTGGTGGTACGGAGGGGACTGCGGAGCCAGAGGTTCATCCGGCATCAAACCGTGATGAGCCAAGCGATTCAGCATCGCCGTCGTACGGGTGAAGTACGTGTGCTGTCGCGCGCGATCGAGGCGCTGCTGAAGAGTGGGTCCCTCTCCAGCCAGGGCTTGGCCAATGGCCGCTTCAAAGGTCGACTGCTCAGGAGAACAGAGAATCGCGACATCACGTTGATCCTCCAGGGCTGGAATGGCTGTCGCGACGACAGGACAACCAGCGGCTAGATACTCAAAGAATTTCATCGGATACATGCGGCGCGTGTAATCGTTGAGTTGCAAGGGCAACAACGCGACATCGGCATGGGCCAAATAGGCCGGGAGGGCGCTGTAGGGCCTTGGGCCAAGGAGATGAACGTTGGGGAAGCGACCCCAATCGCTGACATCCGTGCTCGGATCGGCTTCACCCACAGGGCCGATGAAGAGATACGTCCACTGCGGTGTTCGCTCCATCAACGACTCCAACATGTTGAGATCGAGCTTGTAGGCATCGATTGCACCGATGAAGATCAGCACAGGACCGTCACAGTGAGGCCAGTCGGAGGGGCGGTCTTGGTCTTTGTTGAGGGCGCGACCGAAATGGTCAGCATCAGCCACATTGCCGAAAACATGGCTGCCTGCATTCAGTGGCCCTAGCTCCGCATGAAGCCGGGGCGAGGTGGTGAACAATGCATTCGCGACCGTGCACAGATCCTTTTCAGCAGCTTGCAAAACCTGCACAGGCATGCCCGGCTGCGCTTGGATGCGATCCACGCACAAATAAACAACAGCGTGAAACCTGCTCAGCCGGAGATGAGCACGGGCCTGGGGATTAAAGGTCCACAGCAGTGGACGGCGTAGATCCAGCACCAGATCAGCCACAAACAGGCTGAAATCCAGGCTCATCCGATTGAGGCGACCCGTAATCCCACGAGTTTGACCAGGCATCACCAGTGGAGACACCACCCAAAGACCAGGACGCACCTGCCTTGGAAGACGGAATCCGCGCCTTAAGCGACGGAGAATGCGACCAAAATCTGAACGATCTCCCCGAGGAGCACGAACCCCAAGAGAATCAACGTAAAGGACACGATGGCCTAAATCCGACAAGCAACAAGCCACATGCTGCTTATTTGTCCAAAGAGGATGATCCCAATCGGCCGTAGAAAGTAAGATAAAATCTGCCATTAATTGTCAAACAACGTCAAGCATTGTCATCTCCCTAAAACTAGGAGACAAATTACGGAGCGTTTCGAAATCACCAGAAGCGATTATACGACCTTTCTCGATTTCATAAATTCGATCGCATTTTTTAACCGTAGAAAGGCGATGTGCAATAACGACAATCGTACATCTACGTCCAACCAAATCCAAAGCCTGCATCACGTCATGTTCGGTTTTGTTATCCAATGCACTCGTCGCTTCATCTAAAACTAATAATTCAGCTTGGCGATAAAAAGCCCTTGCCAAAGACAAACGCTGACGCTGACCGCCAGATAGCTTTATGCCGTCTTCTCCACACATGGTGTAAAGGCCATAGGGCATTTGCGCAACAAACTCAGTGAATTGAGCTGCATCCAACGCCGACCAAACTTTATCGTCATTGATACTTTCAGGATCTTCGCAGAAAGCCACATTCTCCCTGACACTTGCATCAAGCAAACGAATATTTTGCGGAACAAAAGCACAGTTTGCTTGCCATGCAGGCATATCTCTCTTGGATACGCTTATACCATCCAGGAGAAGGCATCCATCGCTAGGATTATACAATCCCAAAAGAAGATGAGCTATTGTTGTTTTCCCACTTCCCGTACTACCAACAAGCGCAATACGCGAACCAACAGGTATTGATAAATTAATTTTTTCGAGGACTAAATGATCACTCCCTCGATAGGAAAAGCTAACGTTGTTTAACTCAATTAAACGACTAGGCATCACCCCATACGGCGATGGAACGCCCGCATCACCGAGCGACAGCCTTCCCGGTCGCATCTTTAGCAACTCCAGAGCATCTTTGACGTCAGGAAGTCCACCCCTCAACTTGTTAACGCTACGAAAAACAGTCTGCAAAGGTCCTGTAATTCGGAGCAGAACAACCAACACCGTGGCCAAATCTGGCAACGCATCACGCAAACTACTGCCATCGCCCGACGCTATAGCAGGAGCTAGGCCTACAACAAAAATAATCGTGATCCCAGCAGGTTCAATGACGAATCGCGGGACGTTTGGGAGCAGACTTGAAATTCGCTCATTACGCTTAGCCAGAGCTCCTTCTTGAGCGAAACGATCAACAAAGTAATTGTGGGAAGAATAAAGCTGAACATCTCTAATTGACCGAATCGACTCTGAAAAAATAATTTTCAACCTTCTTGTGTATCGATTTTTTTGTCGCAATGCAAGCCTTAAGTAAGGAGTGATTATGCGTGAAGACAACGCATAGGAGGCTAACAACAGAGCAAAGACAAGAAGGGAGGAGGCCCCTAAAACAAAGAATACTCCAATCAATAAGGCCAATACTGAAACAAGATTGCCTGAAATCGTAATGATTGGAGTAATAACAGTACCTGTGACCCGCGAAAGAATACGATTAAAGCGTTCAGACAAAACCGCTGTGCGCTTATTCATGAAAAACTCATATTGCTGCAACATCAGATTTTTGTAGACCTTATTAACAAGATCTGACCAAATCTCTGCAGTCAGCAATGATTCCAATAAGGCCACTCCAAAGCGCATACCTGAAGCCAACCAATATGCAGCGATGAGAAGAGCAACAATCCAGCCCGACTGATCGAGCAGGCCTCCACCGAAAAAACGAATACCAGGTATTTGATCACCGAGCTTTGCACCTGCAAGCAAACCTACTAAGCGTGCAAGCAATCCAATCAGCAAAATATCAATTAGCCCCTGAACCAGAGATGCCAGCAGAACAAGAATGAGATAACGAAGACGCTTCGAAGGAAGTTCTTGGAGCAGCAGCTTCAGTTCATTCCAAGTCTGACTTTTCAGGTGCATGAACAACGCTGCAAACGGCTGCCGTTTAGGCGAATGCCCAACATGAATTTAATTGATTAAAGACTGTTCACTGCTTCGATCGGCTTTGCTGCAGCCAGCCGGGCAACCGATTGACCACCTTCGTTTGCAGTGTCTGGATCCTCTGGTGCCATCTCAAACGGCGCGTTGAGGGAGAGCGAAGAACTAGGTCAGAGGTCTTAGCCAAGCCAGGAGTTAGGCCAGCAGCCAGACCAATCGAGTCGATCCAGAACAATGTTTTCTCCCATCGCTCTAGCCAATGGACTTCGGAGACCTGCTCAAGAAGAGCCTCTAATTGATCTGGAGGAGGAAGCCAGGCCAACGGATCCTGAACAGCTGCCTGGATGCGATTGAGATCGTTGTTCAACGTCCCCTGACCAATCTGATAGGCGGTGTCACCGGGAGTGAGTAAATCAGCCAAGGCGTGGTTGAAGCTACTGAACACAATGCAGCCACAGGCCAGTGCTTCCAAAGGCGGAAGCCCGAAGCCCTCACTCACTCCCCGGCCACGCCAATACTCAGCGGAGTCGTAGAGGTAAACGGTGGCGCTGTTAAACAGCGCCACAAGATCGTCCACCCAGCCGTCTTGCACTTCAACGCGCAACCCTCGAGCTCTGAGCTCTGGAACGAGCTGCTTGAGGACATAAGGACTGCTCTTCCTCTTCTGCACCAGCACTTGAATCGGTCGTGGGTCCGATCCCCTGATCTGGGTCTTCTGTCTGGCGCCGCGATCAATCCACTGAGGTTCGAGGGCATTCGGCACCCATGCCAGCGGATTCCGCGGAGCTCGATCACCCCAATAACCAAGGGTGTTACGGCTGACTGCTATCACCGGGACACCAGGCGGCAAATCAAATCCATACCCACTGCTATGGGCCTGATACACCGCAAGTCGACCACGCAAACGCTTCAAGAGGCCGGGAACATCAAACCCCCAGCTCACGAGCCACATGACCTCCCCTGGTGCATCCTCTTGATCAAGAAGGTCGTCAAGAAAGGGATGCGATTGCTCCCGAGCCCGATAGGTCACGACCTCCGTGGGACGCAACTGCGACAGCAAACGGGCCGTCTGCAGCGCAACGCTTAATCCGCCACAACGAAAACGGGGCCCGGTGCCTGGCACCAGAACCCGTATCGATGTGAACGATCTTGAGGAGTGTTGAATGCCTTCCTCGCTGAACACCTAGGCCGCAGCGGTCTCAGTGCTACCCGTGCGCTGACGGCGCGTGAGGAAACCAAACAGAACCTTGCCGATGGCAGCAACAAGATTGCCCTCAAGCTCCTGGAACATTTTCATGTTCAGGTGAAACGCCTGATTGGCCTCTTCGACGATGCGATCGGCTGTGGGCTGGTCGATCGGCAAGGTATCCATCGCAGAGCGATAGGTGGTCTTGAAAGCTTTTTCGTCCGCGATTTCTGGGAACACATAAAAGTGCAAGCCATCATCGGTGGGGTTGTTCATCGCCTTCTGAGCAATGTTCTTCAGGATCTGCCCACCTGAAAGATCACCTAAGTAGCGAGTGTAGTGATGACCCACCAACAACTCAGGAGCTGTCTGAGCCACTTCGCGAATCCGAGCGACGTACTCCGTCGCTGCAGGAGAGGCTTCGATCTGTTGCCGCCATTCAGGGCCGAAATAGAAAGCCAGGTCTTCCTCGAGGGCGGTGACGCGATCGAGCTGCTCAAAGGCAATCGGGGCCAACACGGGGTGCTCCTTGAGTCGATGCATCTCCTCTTCCATGGCTTCATAAACAAAGAAGAGGTCTGCCACCAACTTGCGATAGCTCAGCTTGTCCACCACACCCTTCAGGAAGCAGCTCACGAAGCCGGTGTTCTCGGCCATGGTGTGTGACTTTTTCGTTCCTTCCCGGAGCTGGGTAGCCAGAGCGACTGACATAAGAATGCAATACGAAGCGATTGAAAGACCTTAAATTCAGTTTCCGCAGATATCCCAGATCGGTTGCGAAGGGTTAAGAACCGGTGTGATTGGGCACACCATGTTCGAACACTTCAAACATCTCGCGACAGATCAATTGCAGCTGCTCCACCTGATCGCGTTGGGGTAAGTGGGGACCAGCCGGCAACCAGTCACCCAATGTTGCCAATCGCCAGCGTTCACCATCAAACGTCATGCCACGCATGACAATTCCAAGGAGGGTTGGGCAAGACAAGTCCATGTCGCACACCTCCGACATGAACCTCAATTGCAGCAACAAACTGCGACATTGCAGCCGAGGGCTCCAGCCTGGAAAATGAAAGGCCAAATCCAACGTGGCGGCCTCGTCCCAATGGCGCGTGTGAGGGTCATCGCGCCATGGGCTCAAATTCGGCTGAGCAGCAGGGAATTGCCTGCGCACCAGCGTGATGCTTGAGGCCAAGGCCTGAGCTAAGGCCACGCTGTGGACAGCTGCCGCCGCATTCACAGGGTTTATCGCTGCTGAACTAAGGGTGAAGCTTCATAAGGGCATGCGCCAGCAGCCGTTACGGTTTATTCAAGAAGAAAAACCCCAGCGAAACACCCATCCATACGATCACTTTCAAGCTCGCTGACAGGCTCCTGCCTCTGGCTTTCGTGGTCTCTGCGGAGAAAGAGCGCCGTTAAGACGCTGACTCATCATTCAGAACCTCTTCAACCCATCAGCAGCTAGCGATCCTTTCGCTTCGCTAGGGAATGCGCCAGGGATCATCGAAACGAACTCAAAGAAACACCACCAAGTCATAAGCTCGCCAAATCAAAATGCCGCCTGACGGCGCCCCCTCCATGGCTCAGTTTGAGAAGCTCACCGCCCCCACCGAGGGCACGCCAATCCGCTTCGAAAACGGCCAACCCGTGGTGGCCAACGATCCGATCATCCCTTTCATTCGCGGCGACGGCACCGGAGTTGATATTTGGCCCGCCACCCAGAAGGTGCTCGATGCTGCTGTGGCTCAGGCCTACAAAGGCGAAAAAACCATCAAGTGGTTCAAGATTTATGCCGGTGATGAAGCTTGCGACCTCTATGGCACTTACCAATACCTTCCTGAAGACACCCTCGAAGCCATCCGCAGCTTCGGTGTAGCGATTAAAGGTCCGCTCACCACACCGATCGGTGGCGGCATCCGTTCCCTCAACGTCGCCCTGCGACAAATTTTTGATCTCTACTGCTGTGTTCGGCCCTGCCGCTATTACGAAGGCACCCCCAGCCCTCACAAGCGCCCCCAAGACCTTGACGTGATCGTCTACCGGGAAAACACGGAAGACATTTACATGGGTATTGAGTGGGAGGCTGACGATCCAATCGGCCAAGAGCTGCGAAAGCATCTCAATGAGGTGGTCATTCCGGCCAATGGCAAACTCGGCACGCGGCAGATTCCAGAAGGATCCGGCATTGGCATCAAGCCGGTGAGCAAACACGGCAGCCAACGCCACATTCGCAAAGCCATCCAACACGCCTTACGCCTCGAAGGGAACAAGCGTCACGTCACGCTGGTGCACAAAGGCAACATCATGAAATTCACGGAAGGCGCTTTCCGCGACTGGGGCTATGAGCTAGCCACGACTGAATTCCGCGATGTTTGCATCACGGAACGAGAAAGTTGGATTCTTGACAATCTCGATCGAGATCACTCCCTCAGCGCCCAGGACAATGCGCGCATGATTGAACCTGGCTACGACAGCCTGACACCAGAGAAAAAAGAGGCGATCGATTCAGAAGTAAGGGAGGTTCTCGCAGCGATTGGCGAAAGCCACGGCTACGGCAAATGGAAAAGCATGGTGCTGGTTGATGACCGCATCGCCGACAGCATCTTCCAGCAAATCCAGACCCGGCCTCAGGAATATTCGATCCTGGCCACCCTCAACCTCAACGGCGACTACATCTCCGATGCTGCTGCGGCGATGGTGGGCGGTCTTGGTATGGCTCCTGGAGCCAACATCGGTGAAACGGCCGCCATCTTCGAGGCCACCCACGGCACCGCCCCCAAGCACGCTGGATTGGATCGAATCAATCCCGGCTCCGTCATCTTGAGTGGCGTCATGATGCTGGAATTCCTTGGATGGCAGGAGGCAGCCGACCTCATCACCAAGGGGCTCAGCGCCGCCATCAAAGACAAGCAGGTCACCTATGACCTCGCCCGATTGATGGAACCCAAAGTGGATCCAGTGAGCTGCAGTGGCTTTGCAGACGCCATCATTGAGCGCTTCTAATCACGTCCCTTGATTATCAGTCATAGCAACAGATTTATCTTTATTGCCAGCAGAAAGACAGCTTCAACGTCTGTAGGCATTGCTCTATCAAGCGCATGCTCTCTCACAGACGTGATCACACCTCTTGGCAGCGACGAAACAATTCGAAAAGGCCTTAATTATCCTGGCCCACGTTTTTTTATCCCATGGTGGAACCTAGGAAAATATGGCATTGTACGCACGAAAAGAAAGCTCAATCTTCTTCAACAGAGCTATAGCTCTGAACTGAAGAAAATCGGACTCCACACTCACATCAGCCTGCAGGAAGCACGAGACAAACATTATTTAGATGCAAACAAAATTAGCAGTTATTTTAGCTTTTGCTTTGTTCGTAATCCTTGGGATCTGTGCCTCTCACGCTTTTACTGGATCAACCGAAAACGGAGCAGTTCGGAACACAATCTCAACGATTACTTGTTCCACCCCAAACTGGAAAAAGCGGCTCGGATGGAAAGAAATTTATACATGCTTGATGGCCATATTGCTGTCAGTCGCTTCTGTCGCTACGAACACCTTCAGGATGAAGTTCATCGGCTCTTCCAAGATCTGAACCTCCCTGGCAACCCTTCCCTGCCCAAAAGCAAAACCGGTACCCGCATTGACCGTCGGCACTATCGAGATGTCTTAACCGACTTGCAAGCCGAAAGGATTGCGCAGGTTTACCGCTTCGAAATCGATAAATTCGGCTATAGCTATTGATAGAGCAATGTCGATCAAAATCAGGCAATGACTTCTCAAAACGAGCTTGCCCGCCTATCGACAGAAATCACAGATCCCTGCGTTCACTGCGGATTTTGTTTACCCACCTGCGCCAGTTATCGAGTGCTGGGCACGGAGATGGATTCCCCCCGCGGGCGCATCCACACCCTCAAAGCGATCGAAGCTGGAGAGCTGGAGCTGGATGCCACGGTGGCCAGCCATTTCGATAGCTGCCTGGGCTGCTTCGCTTGCGTGAGCGCCTGTCCATCGGGCGTGCGCTACGACCAGCTGATTGAAGCGACCCGCCCAAAACTCAACCAACCTGAGTTCCGCAGCAGCTGGCAAACCAGTTTCCGGCAGCTGTTGCTTCTGGTACTGCCCTACCCCAAACGCCTGCGCGCTCTGCTGCAGCCCTTACGCACCTATGCCGGCACTGGATTACAGAGATTCATACGGAGAACGGGGCTGTTACAGCTGCTGGGCCCACAGCTGGAAGCGATGGAAGCGCTCTTGCCTCCCCTCCCGCCCGAGGGGTTTTCTGATCGCTTACCGCGGGTGAATCCGGCACAAGGCGAACAACGCGGCCGGGTGGGCTTGGTGCTGGGTTGCGTGCAACGTTGCTTTGATCCAGGGGTCAACGACGCCACCGTGGCCGTCCTGCAAGCGAATGGCTTTGAAGTGGTGATTCCAGCTGATCAAGGCTGCTGCGGAGCGGTGAGCCATCACCAAGGCCAACTCCAACAAACCCAGGAGCTTGCAAGCGCGTTGGTGCGGAGTTTCCGCGATGAAACCCTGGATGCCGTGCTGGTGGCCGCCTCCGGTTGCGGGCACACCATGAAGGCCTATGGGGAGCTTCTCGATGGCGAGGACAACTTCAGTGCGCCGGTGCTGGACGTGCACGAATTCCTGGCGAACCGGGGGCTGTCCGAATCGTTTCGGCAAGCTCTCACACCGCTGCCCTGCACGGTGGCCTATCACGATGCCTGCCACATGATCCATGGCCAGGGGATTGCGGCCCAGCCCAGGGACTTGCTGCGTGCCATTCCCGAACTTCAGCTGAAAGAAGCCACAGAAGCCGGCGTGTGTTGCGGGAGTGCCGGCATCTACAACCTGGTGCAACCGGACGAAGCCGCCGCACTCGGCCAACTGAAAGCGAACGACCTCACAAGCACTGGGGCAGAGGTCATCGCTAGCGCGAACATCGGTTGCAGCCTTCAACTGAGGAGCCATCTCCACTCAGAAGGTCCGGACGTCTGCCATCCCATGGAGCTACTCGCCCGCTCTGCCAGGCTCAGCCCGGCGCCCGCTCCAACGACTGGCGGCCAAGACAGCTCCGTCCCCCCCTCGCAGCACCATCCATGAATTCCTTTCTGGCCTCGTCGCGCCCTTCCCATTTCGGGCTCTACGTGCATGATCTAGAGCTCATGGAAGATTTCTACGTCAAAAAGCTGGGATTTTGCATCACAGACTCCTGGGAGTTCCAAGGATCAAGAATGCTTTTTTTAAGCAAAGATCCCAAGGAACATCATCAAATTGTTTTGGCCACAGGGCGGCAAATGGAAACGCCGAGTCAGTTCAATCAAATCTCGTTCGAAGTCTCCAGCCTGCAAGATTTGCATGAGAACTTCTCAGCCATTCAGGACATCGCTCCAGGCGAAGTTGTAGCCATGAACCATGGTGGAAGCTGGTCAGTTTATTTCTCCGATCCAGAAAGCAATCCCATTGAATTTTTCGCCTATACCCAAACTTATGCACCACCGATTGCCACGATTCCGATGGACATGGAACAACCATTCCAAACATTAATGGCGGAAACAGATGCTCTCGTTCACCAGTTCCCCGAATCTGAAAGCTGGCAGGAATGGCGAGAGCGATTTAGCAAAACCATGGCCGATTAAGCCTCTCCAGCAAACATCTGCCACGTCTCTTTCAAGCTGTGTTCCGTTCCTAGATTTCCAGGAAATGTAATCACAGGCAACGCACGCATTGGCTCCGTCATATCAGTTGCTGTTTCGATCGCACGCACCAGCGACAACCCTGGCGAGAGTTGCCCCTCCAGTTGAACAGCCTCGAGGCCAAGCCCCTCCGCCAATAGGGTTCCCGTGGTGATGCCTCCTTTGCTGATCAAATAGCCAAGCCGCGGAGCCAAGCCGGCCAGCAAACGGGCCATCAGGGATGCCAACTCCATCCCAAAGCGCAACCGCCGCACCAATGCCGCCGCACCAACTCCGAACAGCAACTCACCACGACTGGAAAACAGCACAGGCGTGAGCCCTTCCTCCAGCGCCTGCTCCAGCTGCGATCGCCATTCAGCCTCCAGGTCCGGCAGAAGCAGATCCGGAGATCCCCCCTCCAGCACCCGGGCGATGCGAGCCACCGGCAGCTCAATCCCGCGGCATCGCTCGTTGGCTAGCAGAGATTTCAACTGTTGATCCGCCAAAGAAACATGGGATCCCACCACCACCAAACCAGGCAGCGGCTGTCCGTGAAGATCACGGCGGCGCAAACTCACCAGGCCATGGGCATCAAGGGGCTGAGGTCCCAAGGGAGATGATCCTGAATCCACCAGGCCATTCAGAAGGCTTGCGGCTGAACGGAATAGGAAACGCTTTCGCCCCTGAAGCCTCCGGATCGCGACTCCCAAGGCCCGCAGCTGCTCGGGACGGGTCGCATCGACGACAACCGATCGATTGGCTTCTAAGGTCTCAAGGCAAGTCAAGAGGTCTGCAGATCGCTCTGACTCCAGCAACTCCAGCGGGATCCGCAGCACTGAGTTGGCAGCGATCTGGCCAGCGCTCTTCTCCTCAAGCCACTCCGCCAAATCACTGGTGCCGTAACCAAAGAGGCGATCACGGGCAAACGCCGTGGTGTGCACCGGCTCTCCGTGAAGACGATGCACACCATTCACGGTGGTGCGCCCCCCCTCAAAGAATGCAGGCACATGCAAGGTGGCATCCACCGCACCGAAGTGCCCCTCCCAGGCGTGCGCCAGCACCTGGGGTTCGAGCACGCCGTGCCCGCGCAGGGTGGAATCACCGCGGCTGACGAGCAACAGTTCATGCTCCTGAAGGCCTTCAGCCGCCATGGCCAGCACCAGGGCCTCCACAATCTCGCGATTGCGGGATGCCGCGGCCTCAGGCGTGAGCGCCCGCGTGTTGGCCAACACAAACACCAAGGGGGAAGGGTGCCTCAACCCCCGACGTAAGGCCGCTTCATCCCAACGCAGCAGCAGTGGGCAGCTGTGCACCGTCTGAGAACCGGTGGGGTCATCGTCGATTACGACAATCTTCATGGCACGATCGGTTGGTGTATTGATCTGGCCTGTTCACTCACGTGCCTGAACAAGGGTTGTCCTCCACAGCGGTACTAGCACCCAATTCTGTTGAGGAGCTTGGCCAACTCATTGCCGACCTGCATGCGGACGGGAAGCCCTGCGTGCCTGCCGGCATGGGCAGCCGTTTGCACTGGGGCCCTCCTCTGGCAGCTGATTCGGGGCCGGTGGTGAGCATGCGCCACCTGTCTCGGATCGAGGACCATGCGGTGGATGACCTCACGATCACCGTGGATGCGGGCATGCCCCTGGCCGACCTGCAGACGGCCCTTGCACAGCATCAGCAATGGCTACCGCTCAACTGGCCGTGGGGTAGCAACATGGCCTCGCCTCAATCAGCGGGTTCAATCGGCGGGCTCGTGGCACGGGGTCTATCGGGTGGGCTCCGCCAACGTCACTTAGGCGTGCGCGACCAGATCATTGGCATCAGCTTGATGCGCAGCGATGGAGTGAGCGCCCGTGCCGGTGGCCGGGTGGTGAAAAACGTGGCGGGCTATGACCTGATGCGCCTGCTCTGCGGCAGCTGGGGCAGCCTCGCTCTGATTACCGGGCTCACCTTGCGCGTGCAACCGATTCGTGAACCGCGCGGACAGCTTGTTCTGGAGGGTGAGCTCAACCAGCTCGAAGCCTTCCGAGCCGAGGTGGTGGGCAGCAGCTTCACACCCGAGTGGATCGATTGGGAGCTCCGCCCGGACCAGGGACCAAGGATCCTGATGGGCGTGGCCAGCATCAGTGATGGTGCGGTCGTCGACCAGCT
This sequence comes from Synechococcus sp. Cu2B8-bc1011, assembly GCF_047302735.1. Classification (NCBI taxonomy): domain Bacteria; kingdom Bacillati; phylum Cyanobacteriota; class Cyanophyceae; order Synechococcales; family Synechococcaceae; genus Synechococcus; species Synechococcus sp. Cu2B8-bc1011. The sequence continues at coordinate 753,454 of NZ_CP138915.1, read as the reverse complement.
CAACAGGCTCGAGACGCTCGCGGCCGAGCAGGGGGTCAGCAGCGAACGCATGCCGTGGGAGAGCCCGATCCCTGAAGGCTCTGCCACTAGCGAAGATCCACTCTGGCTGCTGCGCGTTTGTCTCCCCCCCGCAGAGCTCCAGCACTTGTTCAGCTCGCGCGAATGCACTGGGCTTTCTGGGTGGCATTGGCGGCTCGCCGCTGGAGCCGGCAGTGGAGAGGCCTGGCAAGCCAGCGGTTCTCCCACACCGGAATATCGAGTCGAAGCACTGAGGCGACGGGTGATCGCATTAGGGGGGCAGCTCAGCGTGCTGATACAACCAGGTGCCCAGCCAGGAGCACTACCGGCCTGGCTGGATGCCCCATCCCGCCCCCTGATTGAATCCGTGAAGCATCAGTTTGATCCGAAACAACAGCTCTGCAGAGGACGCCTGCCTGGAGTGGCAGCACCTCTCAACTCAGCGCATAGCGGCAACTGAGCTGAAGGCTCTCTCCAGCGGCGAGCTCCAGCTTGCCGTCTCCAGTAATCAGGGACTGGCGCGGTCCTGTCCAGGGCTCGAGACACACCATCGGGCGAGGAGGTTCGGTCCACACCACTGTGAGATCCATGGGCGCTTGATGCTGAAGCTGTAAACGTGTGCCCGCAGCCTCATCCACCAGGGTGACCGGTCCAGAAGGGCGGGTGAGAAAGTCCACGCCCTCTGGCAATCGGCTCAACTGATCCCCGGTTTCAGCCTCTGCCATCACGAGGTGGTTGAGGCATTGGGGTGCCAAGCCTTCAAGGCTCGTGCGACTGAGGTCCGTCACATTGAAATAGGGATGGAGACCAAAACTGAACGGCATCAACTCGCCGCCCTCATTGGCATTCGCAATCGTGGTGGTGATCTCCAACGCATCATTCACAGGACGCACCGCCATCTCCAGGCGAAAGCGGAACGGATAGTGCGCAAGGGTCTCATCCGTGTCCGTCAACCACAAGCGCACGCCGCTTTGGTCGTCGAGGAGCTCCAGCTGCCAGGGCAAGCCGCGCGCAAAGCCATGCTGCTTCAGGGTGGCCTCACCGCTTTTCAAGGGAAGCCGGTCACCGGGAAGGTTGCCGCAAATGGGGAACAGCACAGGAATCCCACCGCGGATGCTTTGCGTTGGGTCGGCGTAACGCGACTGATCGAAATAAAGAATCTCCCGCCCATTGCAACGCCATTCCGTGACAATGCCGCCGCGTTCAGGCACCACCCGTAGGCGATCACCACTTTGGGGATGCACGTATTCCCAGTGGGCATACGGCGTCGACAGTTGACGAAGGGTCATGGCCATCAAACCCGGAGCTTCTTCAGTGTGACCACAGCTCAGCCATCCGCGCAGCCATCGATTGCAAGGGAACCAAGCCAATCGAGCAGGGCCTTGTTCACCTGATCGGGAACCTCGTCATGGGGGCAATGCCCGGCTTCTAACACCACTTCGTGGGTGTTCTCCGGGGCATGACGTTGAAAACTGGCGCGACGTCCAGCGGCGTTGATCCAGGGATCGCGAATCCCCCAGAGCAGGAACAGGGGGGATTGCAACTGATCAAACAATTCATCCAGGGGTTGGCCGCTGGGAATGTCGAACACGGTGCGAAACACACCAAAGGCACCCGGATCCAGCGACGGAAGGCGAATCGATTCCACCAGGGCGTCGTCCACGTTGGTGCGATCGATATACACCTGATTGAGGGTGCGTCGAATCGTGGCCGGCCGGCGCAAATTCTCAAACAACACCCTTTGCAGCACTGGGCTTTTGAGCAAAGCCGAAGCAATCGTGCGACGGGCGATGGCGCCCCAGCCACTCGGCGTTGAGCGCTGTTCATCACTGAAAGGCCCTGCCGCATTCAGGAGCACCACACCCGCTGACTGGTCCTTTAAAGCAGCACCAGCCGCTAGGGCAGCAAACCCCCCGAGCGAATTTCCAGCGATCACGGTGGGGCGACCGATCCGCTGCTGGACATAGGCCACCAATTGGTCGCGCCACAGGGCACCGCCGTAGGTGAGCCCCGCTGGTTTGGCACTACGGCCGAAGCCCAGAAGATCCAGGGCGTGCACTTCGTACTGGCTTGCCAGCACTGGAATGTTGTAGCGCCAGTGGTCGGTAGAAGCCCCAAAGCCATGGACCAGCAACACAGCGGGCCGCGCTTGGGCCTGGGCCGCGGCCTCAGGCTGTTCAGGCCTCTGACAAAGACCATGCACCGCATGGTTCTCAAACTGCCACCAGGGCTCACTCACCACGCTTGTTCCATCGGGCAGCGATGCTAGGCATCCAGTTCATTCCTCCGCAGCGCCGGGCACTTGCCAACGATGGACACATACGAGATGGGGCCCCTGCTGCAAAGAAGCACCCTGAGCGGAGGCCTGTTCTGGGCGCTCGCCCTCTACCTGCCGCTCAGTGGTCCCCTTCAACGGCTGGAGGCCAGTTTGGAAGACGGTCCCCTGAGTGGGGCCTGGCGTCAGGCCGCTTTGGTGATCAGCAGTCTGTTACTCGCCCTTGTGGTGGGTGTGATCACCCAACTCATCCTGGCCTGGGCCCTCGGACCAGGCTGGGCCTCCAGCCTGGCCTTCATCACCATTGGCTGGAGTTTGTTTCTGGTGGTTGCCCGCGGGCAAGGGGACTAGATCAAACCAACCGGATCAGCCGCAACCTCGCTATCGACCTTGTCATCGTCATCAGGCTTGTCGCCACCAATCACCAATCTGAGCAGCACCGGTGCCAGGAAGGTGGTGCCGATGACCATTAAGAGAATGGCCGCCTCGAGCGAAGGCGACAGAAGCTTCGCGCTGGTGCCAAGGCCCAAGAAAATCAAACCCACTTCTCCGCGGGGCATCATTCCAAGCCCAACCACAAGGCGACGGGTGGGTTGCTTGCTCACAAAAGCCCAACCAGCGGCAATCTTGCCGATCACGGCAACCACAAACAGGAAGGCGGCGATGATCAGAGCGGTGCGGCTCCCAGGATCCGAAGGATTGATCACGGACAGATCCATGCCGGCGCCCACGAGCACAAAGAAGATCGTGGCGAACAAGGTCACGATCGGCAGAACCGCCTGTTGCATGGCGTGATTGTGCTTTGAGCCGCTCAGGATCAGACCAGCCGCGAAGGCGCCAAGGGCAGCCTCCAAGCCAATCGCGGTGGCGGTAAAGCAGCTCAGCGCAAGGATGACGAAGGACGCCACCAGCACCTCACCCGGTGCCTTGAGCTTGTCGATCAACCAATCGAAGGCAGGCGCTGCCGTGCGGCTCAAACCAATCGCCGCCACAACAAACACAGCGGCGGCAGCCACCAGCTTGACGATCGGACCAATTTCCAGGCTGCCGCCGGACGCCAAGGCCACCACAACAGCCAAGATCACAATGCCGAGGATGTCATCAAGAACGGCCGCACCAATCACGATCTGTCCCTCGCGCGTTTTCAAATATCCGAGTTCTCCGAACACACTGGCGGTAATGCCAATGCTGGTGGCGGTCATCGACGCACCGGCAAAAATCGCTGGAATGGCGTCCACGTGGAAAATGGCCATCAGGCCCCAGGTCCCCAGGGCAAATGGCAACACCACACCCGCAACAGCCACGGTGAAGGCCTGGGTGCCCACGGCGATCAACTCATCGAGCTCACTCTCCAAACCGGTGAGGAACAGGAGAGCAAACAATCCCAGTTGGGCTACTGCCTCCAGGGCCGGGAAACTCTCGTTGTAGAGATCCGTCACCGATTCAGGAGGCACATTGCCTAAGGAACTGAGAAGGGTGATCAAGCCATTGCTCAACTCCACCTGGGTTTCGGGCGGCACCAAGAGGTGGAGACCAGACGCTCCAATCAACACACCGGCCAGCAGCTCTCCCAAAATCGTGGGGAGCTGAAGGCGAACCAGAACTTCGGCCAGCGCCCTCGCCGCCACAAAGATCAGCATGAATCGGCCAACCCCAATGAGGGTTTCCGCCATCTCGAAATCGTGCGCAGACAGTTCAGCCAAAAGCGGCGTGAGAAGGGGCGGCATCGCAGCGGCGAGCATCGGAATCGGCATGTTTTCTCAGCGGGACCATAAAGGCAAACGGGATCCCTGACCGTGCATTGCGACGACCTGCTAGCTGATGGCCACAAAAGGAGAGGCCGCACAAGCAAGCTTTTGGCCGACGGTTGAACCAGAAGCCTCGGTCACAGTTCGGCCACCGTTTCAAGCTTTCTCGGTCCAATACCAGCACACTTAACGCAATACAAAAAGCAATCGGCATATTCCCCCCTCCATGAGCAGCTCCGAACCCCTCGATCTTCGCCTTCCAACTCCTGGTTGTTACGCCGACCCAGAACGGGCCGGATTGGATGGTGATGCCGTGTTCGACGGCATGACAGAACATCTGTTCTTCACGCTGGGCAAGCTTGCGCCATCCGCCAGTCGCCACGACCTTTACATGGCCCTGAGCTATGCCGTGCGCGATCGGCTGATGACCCGCTACTTGGCCAGCTTGGAGGCGATTCGGGCCCGACCGCAAAAAACGGTGGCTTATCTATCTGCGGAGTTCCTGATTGGCCCGCAGCTGGCCAACAACCTGCTGAATTTGGGAATCCAGAATGAAGCGGAAGAAGCCGTGAAACGCTTCGGGATTGAATCCCTGCAGCAGATCATCGAAGTGGAAGAAGAGCCCGGCCTTGGCAATGGCGGCCTGGGGCGATTAGCCGCTTGCTACATGGAATCGCTCGCCAGTTTGCAAATTCCTGCCACCGGCTACGGCATTCGCTACGAATTCGGAATTTTCAACCAGCTGATCCGCGACGGTTGGCAGGTTGAGGTCACCGACAAGTGGCTCAAGGGCGGCTGGCCATGGGAACTGCCGCAACCCGATCAGGCCTGCTTTGTGGGCTTTGGTGGCCGAACGGAGAGCTATCTCGATGACAAGGGCAACTACCGCTCTCGCTGGATCCCATCGGATCACGCCATTGGCGTCCCCCACGATGTGCCCGTGCTCGGCTACCGCGTGAACACCTGCGATCGCCTGCGCCTCTGGCGCGCCGATGCCACGGAAAGCTTCGATTTCTATGCCTTCAACATCGGCGACTACTACGGCGCTGTGGAAGAGAAAGTGGGCAGTGAAACCCTCTCCAAAGTGCTGTATCCGAACGACGGCACCGATGAGGGACGCCGCCTTCGCCTGAAACAGCAGCATTTCTTTGTGAGCTGCTCACTCCAGGACATGTTGCGCAGCCTCGACAACCGTGGGCTGTCCATTGACGACTTCCCTGAGTACTGGACCGTTCAGCTCAACGACACCCATCCCGCCATCGCAGTCGCAGAACTGATGCGTCTGCTCATCGATGATCGCCACATGGAATGGGACAAGGCTTGGGACATCACCCGTCGTTCCGTGGCCTACACCAACCACACCTTGCTTCCCGAGGCACTCGAGAAATGGGATCTCAACCTCTTTGGAAGCCTGTTGCCGAGACACCTCGAGCTGATTTACGAAATCAACCGCCGCTTCTTGCAGCAGGTGCGCTTGCGCTACCCGGGCAACGAGGCGATTCAACGCAAACTCTCGATCATTGATGAGGATGGCGGTAAGTCGATCCGCATGGCCCACCTCGCCACCATTGGCGCCCATCACGTGAATGGTGTGGCAGCGCTCCACTCCGACTTGGTGCGTGAGCAGCTCATGCCTGAATTCGCCGAGCTCTGGCCCGAAAAATTCACCAATGTGACCAATGGCGTCACCCCAAGACGTTGGGTTGCTCTCTCCAATCCCGAACTCTCCACCCTCCTCGATGAGCATGTGGGACCCGACTGGGTCACCAATATGGAGATCCTGCGCAAGCTTGAGGATCGACAGAACGACACGGGCTTCCTGACTCACTGGGAAGACACCAAGCTCTCCGTGAAGCGCAAGTTGTCGACCTACATCCACCGCAATACGGGCGTATTGGTGGATCCATCCAGCCTGTTTGATGTGCAGGTGAAGCGAATCCACGAGTACAAACGCCAGCACCTCAACGCTTTGCAGGTGATCACCCAGTACCTCAGGATCAAAAACGGCCAAGCCGACGGCATGGCACCTCGCACGGTGATCTTTGGTGGCAAGGCAGCACCTGGCTATTACATGGCCAAGTTGATCATCCGCTTCATCAACGGCATCGCCGAAACGATCAACGCGGATCCCGACATGGATGGACGGCTGCGGGTGGTGTTCCTCGCTGACTACAACGTGAAGCTGGGCGAACAGGTGTATCCAGCCTCGGATCTTTCCGAACAGATCTCGACGGCCGGCAAGGAGGCTTCTGGCACCGGCAACATGAAGTTCGCCATGAATGGTGCGCTCACGATTGGCACCCTCGATGGCGCCAACGTTGAAATTCGTGAGCACGTGGGTGCGGACAACTTCTTCTTATTCGGCAAGACCGTGGAAGAAATTGCCGACCTCAAGCAACGCGGTTACAGGCCTTGGGAGGTTGTTGAATCGGTTCCTGAACTCGCTGAAGCCATCCGCCTGGTGGAAATGGGTCACTTCAGCAATGGCGATGGGGAGCTCTTCCGTCCTCTGATCGACAACCTCACGGGGAATGATCCCTTCTTCGTGATGGCTGATTTCGCCGACTACTTGCGCGCTCAAGATGCCGTGAGTCTGGCTTGGACCGATCGCCATCACTGGAACCGAATGTCGGTGTTGAACAGCGCCAGAAGCGGCTTCTTCTCATCCGATCGTTCGATCCGTGACTACTGCCGCGACATCTGGAAGGTGGAGGCCATGCCCGTTGAGATCACCTGCGATGTGCCTGACATTGTGCGTTGACACAACAAAGCCCTCGAGATCATTTCGAGGGCTTTTCTAGGGTTCAGCCGCGATCGGGAAGATCAGGGGTTTGATGCAACAAGCGATTTAAACGCAAGCGATCAGCGTTGAGGGGGTCTGGGGCAAGCTCCCCGGCCAACTCCCTAAATTTCTGTTCAATATCGTCGGGCACACGCACATCAAAGATGCGCTCCATCAACGCTTCAATAGAAAAGAGATGGGCGTTGATGTTTTCCAGATCAGCCATCGCTTGATGGATGGCATCAGCAGGCTCCTCCCCACCACCGATTGGGGTGGCATGGGTTTGGACATCAGCAGCGGGAGTGCCGTGTTCTTTTTGCAGATCCTCCAAGACCCTGCCAGACAGGGTTCTAAACGCTTGAAGGGCCGCCCAACTCAGCTCTTGCTGCTGACGCAATGTTGGTGACTCTCTGATCAGACGGTCATGCTCACGGTAGAAGCGTTGACAGTCTGGACATTGACAGGGCTCTTCAGGCAAAGCAGCAGACCCTCAGTTGCCAACCATCATGGCACCTGATCAGGCGGCCAAGGGCGGTTCCTGATCGACCCCAGAGCCATCACCAAACTGTTCGCCGAACTGATCTCCATTCCTCTCCACAACACCTGGCAGGGGAATCTCGATCGAGCTCACCACATTGAGGGCATCGCGCAAACGCATGGAATCGGCAAACCAACCCATCGCTTGTTCGGTATCTCCACGACTCTCAGCGTCACTGGCTTGATCTTCATGGGCTTCCGCCAAAAGGGCGAGCCAGCACAGGCATCGCGCTTGCACCACAGACAAATCAAGGTCGGTTGGATGGCTCGCAGCGATGCGCTCGCTTTCTTGCTGAACCAAAAGCCGTAGCCGAAGCTCGTGAAGCTGGGTCATGGAACCGGTTCACACTCTCAAAAATAGCGGGGGTGAGGCATCTGGCTACCCCATCAATCCAAGACAATCCATCAGTTTGTATCCATGAGCTGGAAAAGCTCACCCTGAATGACTATCCAATAGGAGACAGTTCACTCACTCAATGACTCGTAAGCCTGGTTTATTTGCAGACTTCCAAGCTTTCATCAACAAAGGCAACGTTGTTGATCTCGCCATTGCCGTTGTGATTGCAGGTGCCTTCGGCAAGGTCGTTGCCTCAGTTGTGACCTTGGTGATGACCAATGCCCTTGAGCCGGCATTGAAGGCAGCCAATGTTGATTCCATCAATTCCTGGCCAGCAGGAACCGTGATTGTGGCGATCATCAACTTCCTCGTGATCGCCTTTGTGTGCTTCTTGATTGTGAAGTCCATCGAGGCCTCCAAACGCAAGCAAGAGGTCATTGCCGAAACCAAACCTGATCCCCAAGCTCAACTGGCTTCTGCCATAACTCGCCTCACAGACGCACTAGAGCGCAAGGGTTTCTGAGGAAGCCAGGCTGAAGGCGATAGCAGTAGTACACGGGGCTGGCGGGACTCGAACCCACGACCTACGGTTTAGGAAACCGTCGCTCTATCCGGCTGAGCTACAGCCCCTCAGAGGCCATTATGGGGGTTGAAAGTAGGCGAGGTGATCGCAATGGATGGTTGTTGCCTTCGGGCTGCAGCCATCGGTTGAGGAAAGTCCGGGCTCCCCGATGGCCAGGCTTGCTGGGTAACGCCCAGTGCGGGTGACCGTGAGGAGAGTGCCACAGAAACACACCGCCGATGGCCGGTTCCGCTGGCACAGGCAAGGGTGCAAAGGTGCGGTAAGAGCGCACCAGCAGCATCGAGAGGTGCTGGCTCGGTAAACCCCGGCTGGGAGCAAGGCCTAGGAACTACGAACTACTGGTGGCCATTGAGCGATCCCGACAACAGTGCCTGCACTAAGACGAACAAAGAACTAAAGCGGCTGAGGAACAAAATGAACAATGCAGAGTGCTTATTTTAATAATTAAAATTGAAAAGATTAATGACTAAAAGGTGGCCAAACGAAAGCGAGCGCTACAGCAAGAAAAGGCCAAATTTACCATTTAATAACGACGCAAATACTAGCCGTCAATCAGATAAATTTTTAATCAATACTTAAATAGACTTTCGTATTAAGCAAGGCATGCAATGCAACTGATTTACTTCCTCACATACCAAAAATGAAGCCAACTTTCATTCAGCAAATAAATTCAACAAAACCCAGAAAGGTCATGTTCAGAGCGAAAGAAATGGTTTTTACTGAAAGCCCAACTTAAAACCCCAGAAAATAAAAATGTAGTACACCAAACTACCAATGAATGACAAGCAAAAAACACCCCCAAGCCTGTTGGGCAATCCGGCTATGAACAAACTAGCGACAGCAAAGGGCAAAATCGGAACTGAGCGAACGAACAAAATGACAAGAGAAGAATTAACATGTTGGGCATTAATCCAAGGAATCTTGGATATTTTTCCGCGTAGCATCAAATTATCTTTTAACCATATTCCTTTAAAGAACCTACCTTCTCCAACAGCCCTAAACAAAAAAACCTGGAAAGTAGAGATTAAAGAGACAAGACATGGCCAAAAAATTAAGTATTGCAAACCATATAAGTAAAAAAGCGAAAAGTCAAAAAAAAGCGAAAACGGCAATCCCAAAATTAGCGAGATAATGTTTGCAAGCAAAAGAAAAGGCGGGGAAAGCTTGCTCAGAAGAATAGATACAGGACTGAAACTCCTCAAAATCAGCCCAAATACATAAGCAAGAAAGAAATAAAGTAATACATAGAAAAATACGTTACGCTTAATAGGCGGCATCATTTTCGCTCAATCACTATAAATGTAAAAAGTCCAAATTTTTTATCAAAATATTTCCTCTCGATGCGCCGAACGAAGCGAACAATGCTCCTAGGCACATTAAAACTAAAAGAAAATCCACCAGTCATCATGTAACTAAACGGCATTAAAGAGTGCCATGCAGTTACGTACAAATCTGGATATAACTTTTGAAACTTAAAGGCATCCCGCTTAAATACAATCCAGCTCTGCGCTTGATTACTATCTCTAAGAGGATCATGCGATGAAAAATTCCAACTGTTTTGATCAGGACAAAACGGCTCATGACGAAAAACAGAGTATATAAAAACACTCCATATATTATTAGCCGGCTCGATCATCAATATTCTTCCACCTGGCTTTAGACATCTCATAGCAGATTCTAAAAAGACAAAACTGTCATTTATATGATGAAAAACATTTAGAAGAATAAGGTTAGACAACTCATTGGGGAAAATATCACCAATGCTTTTTGCATCAAGCACTAAATCAACATCAAGGCCCGAAAGTATATCGCTAGTAATTACTTGAGGCAATTCTTTTTTCAGAAAGCCACCCCCTGAACCTAACTCTAATATCTTTCCATCAATTGGCGCGAGAGATTGCTTGATCAGACTGTACCATTCACTGTAGAGAAAAGACAAGGCTGGACGCCTCTTGAGCATATTAGCTCTTTGAGAAGTTAATTCAGCAGAATTCATGCAGATAAAAAATAATGCCAACAAACTCGAATGAGCTTAAGACCATCAGTCCACCTAGAAATGTTCGGCGAACCACTGAATCTAGATTTATACTTAACTGGATAATTAATTATTTTATATTTATATTTAGAGGCTCCGAATAAAACTGTGAAGTCCCCAAAGGGATCAGTTTTAGATAGCCAAGATCCATCAGCAAGCATAGAGGCATATAAATGCTTTGTAAATATCTTCGTTCCGCATAAAGAGTCAGACACATTCTGACAGAGAAGACAAGATACTAATGTGGCAAAAACTCTATTTCCTATATAGTTGGCCCAACGCATAGCTCCCTCTTCCATCGGGTAAACAGTTCTTGTACAGTTGATAAAGCAACCATTAAGGCGTGAAGAATATTCAATAGCCCTAATACTGTCTAAAATGTCAACAGTAAAATCAGTATCGATAATGGCCAACGTGCTACCAGTAGCTTTCGAAAAACCAGATATAACTGCATTTTTCTTGCCTCTACCCTCCTGCTTGATCAAAAGAATTCTCAGCTTCTCCTGATAATCTGAGACTACAGAATTCAGCATAATCCAAGTATTATCAGAGCTATTTCCTTCAACAAAGATTACTTCAGAATTGGGCAAATGACAAATAATGTGATCGAGTGCGTCTCGTATTAATTGTTCATTACCTGATTCATTCCTAGCAGGGAGAACAATCGAATATGTGTCAGCAATAGAAGCAACAGGATCAATATTTGGTTGACCTGTTTGTCTGAATGTATATTCTATAGAGTAAGCAAAATCACGGATACCAGGAATTCTCCGTAGAGCATTCTTAATTTTTTGCGGAACCCAAGAAGTATGAAAGGGTGTGAGTTTTGATGCCACCCATTTGACAGGAACTAGAGAATGAATTTCTGCCAAAGACTCAATATCCCATGTTGATAGCCTGTTAGAAATAGTAGTTGTACTTAAAGCTCTAGAATCCATTCGAAGCCATCTACACAATGGCTCCCATATATTTCCTGTTATTTGAAAAGTAAATACTCCGTTAGCGCCTGATGACTTGGATAGAGCGGATTGAATTGCAAGGTCAATATTCGAAGAATTTAAGGTGGCTTTTGATATAAAATATTCTTCCATAAAAATTACTTCAAAGCACCAAAAAATAATTGAATCATCTTAAGCCATACACGCCTAAAGCGCAATCAAATCATCAAGCCCCTCAAATTCCATAAGCTTCACTTATGCAAAACAATGTCTTGTGACCCAGAGAATCTTGTAAGATTAAATTAAATCTTAAGGCACATTAATGGAAAAGCATACTTGGCCACCCACCTTGTTCAAATATTAAGGACAATTCTAAGCAATGAGTATGCGCAAAATTTGGCATCACCAAAAAGGGATAAAACCATCATTAAGCAATCTATTGCTAATGATTATACCTACATCTTTCCTGCTGCTCTGTGGATTAGTTATCCGATCTGGTTTTTATCCTATAGCCACAAATAACTTTTTTTATGATCAGGACCCTGCCTATGTATATCTATATTCTGGGCTTACTTTATTGCATCGGGAAATTCCTATACATGTAGATCATCCTGGGACAACATTCCAAATATTCTTTGCAGGTTTAATCATTTTGGGGTTCTTGGCTTCAAAGGTCGCGACCTTTACCAGGCCTGGAACAGATTGGATCAGTATCAGCCAGATTGACTCGTTTGTAGTTGAAAATTCTGAAGCATTGATGCTCGCCACAGGAGTCATAATGTCCTGTCTGGTCGCAATTTGTACTTATTTATTGGCAAACAGAATCTGGAAACTGACAGGGAGCTTGGCCGCAGCCATCATTTCGCAAATGTTTCTATTTATGTGGGGCTCCAGCTCTAGTCGGTCAGGCTTGATAGCAATGAGATCCTTATATCCTAGCCCTGAAGCATTACTAATCATACTTGTTTTATTAGGCCTGTTTTACTTGAGCCCATTCTATATTGAATCTCTGTATGGCTTATCCGTAAGTACATGCAAAGAGGCAAAATATAGCTCCCGAGCCTTAGGTATTATTGCTTCCTTGGGGATATTCACAAAGATAACATTTGCACCCTTTTTACCACTTTTATTAACTATAAAATGGACAAAACTAAAAAGCTCTTTGATATATTTTGCATGCTGTTGCTCACTATTTTTAGCGATAATTCATCCTCGAATCATACATTTAATAAAATGGCTAGTTAGGAATGCAATCTATAAAGATAAATATGGAACAGGTGATATTGGCATTATCGATACCGGCAATATGGCGGCTTTCCTGAAAGCTTTATCCCTTGATAATTCCTATATCCTATTGCAATTACTAGTTGCTGCTATTTCACTTCTATATCTATTGCATTACGAGAGCTCAGCCAGGCTTAATGACAAGTATCTGTCGAGGAAAACAACTAGTGGTGAACTAGTTACTTCCATCCGTTCAGGCCACTCGAAAAATTTAGATCACACACCTAACAAAAGAGTCAGATGTCCAGGGGTAAGCTGGACGCTTTTAATATCTTCAATTTTAATTGGGCTCTTTCTACTCTTTAAAAGCCCGCACCTACACTACTTTATTCCAACCGCTATCATCATTAGTTACTTAATATCAATGCTAGTTGGCTTGGCAGAGTATCAATCGCATTACTCCAGGGAAACTCTATCAGTTCAGACGAATAATTATTGCACTAAATTCATCTTAGAATCACCTCGCCCTGCTATGCTCATAAACCTTATTTTTGCCTCAATCCTAATATGCATCAGCCTTTCTACATTGCCAAAATATGTTTATTCTGAGCGCCAAAAGTCTACTTATGCCTATGTGAATGACCAGCAGCTTCTAGAAGATACTCAGAATTACTGTACTTATAGAGTTGCCAGCAAGAGGTGCTCAATTGCGTTTGCTTTGTCCTACAACCCTCAAATTGCAACCGGAAAAGCCTTCTCGGATATTAAATATTTGAATATTTGGGGTGGGAAATTTTACGCCCATGGCCCTAACCTTATTGATCATGATGCGCTCCAATCAACAAATCAATACAATTCATTTATAATCTCCAAAAAAATTGAAAAGGTTGTCGAAGGTCTTTCTGATAAAACCAAATATCATATAATTTCTAAAGGGGGAACATACAACATTTGGCAAAAAGTCAATTCTAACTACCGATCAAATGAATGATATCTAAATCTTAAACTATGGCAGCAAGGCGTTCATTTACCTACTTGAACGGCAACAAATAGCTTGAATAATACTTTTTATTACTTAAACTTGCTAACACGCATCAAGTCAAGATTCTCATTGCACAAGCCACTTGCCAACAAAAATCCAATGCTTTAGAATTTGTGAAATTTTTAATCAAAACCAAGGCGTGAGTTAAGTTAAAAGCATATCCAAAGAATATTTTGCTCCATTAATTGACTGAATAACTAAAAAACCAACTAACTAGCTTTGTCTGATCTATAATATTATTTGAAAGCAGGCGAGGTGATCGCAATTGATGACTGTCGCTCTAGAGCGGCTGTTATTCGTTGAGGAAAGTCCGGGCTCCCCGATGGCCAGGCTTGCTGGGTAACGCCCAGTGCGGGTGACCGTGAGGAGAGTGCCACAGAAACACACCGCCGATGGCCGGCTCGCTGGCACAGGCAAGGGTGCAAAGGTGCGGTAAGAGCGCACCAGCAGCATCGAGAGGTGCTGGCTCGGTAAACCCCGGCTGGGAGCAAGGCCTAGGAACGACGGGTGGCCATCTTCCCCGTTCCGCCTTTGTGCGCCGCTCGAGGTCGTCGGTAACGGCGATCCCAGATAGATGATCACCCCCCTTCCTTGGAAGGGTGAACAGAACCCGGCTTATGTCCTGCTTTCAACCCTCTTTGTTGATGTTCCGTCAGGCCGAGTTGCTGTGATTACTCCCCACCGTGAACAGCAACTGCAAGAGCTCTGGCGCCAGCTGGTTCCCGATTCGAACACTGGCAACCACAAAGACTTGAACCGGGAGCAGCTGGAGCACCTGAACGAAGCCCTCACCCACACCTCCACAGGGCTCGCCCGCCATCACGAACAACTGGAGTTTCTCGGTGATGCTGTGTTGCGGCTAGCGGCATCGGATTTCATCGAATCCGAACACCCCCAGATGCCTGTTGGGGAACGCTCTGCCCTACGCGCTCAGCTGGTCAGCGACCGCTGGTTAGCGGAGCTCGGCACGACCATCGGCATTGAAATGCTGCTCCAGGTTGGCTCCAAAGCCAGCGGTGATCAGGCGGCACGCAGAACCCTGCGAGCCGAGCATTGCGAAGCTCTGATCGGTGCGATCTATCGCATCACCGGCGAGATCAGGCCCGTCCAAGCTTGGCTCACGCCCTATTGGCAGCGAACCACGCTTGAGGTGCTCGCGGATCCCCATCGCGGCAATAGCAAATCGGCATTGCAGGAATGGACCCAAGCGCAGGGGCTGGGGCTACCAACCTACGAATGCGATGAAGTGAACAAGCGCCATGGCGACCCCCGCCGCTTCCATTGCAAGGTGTTCATCCATGACAAGCAAGCGGCAGAGGCCTGGGGTGGTTCGCGCCGGCAAGCGGAACAGGAAGCGGCCAAAGCCGCCCTGCGTGAGCCTCAAACGGCAACTGGCGGAAGCGTTGCGCCGCACTGATCGCAGTGCCGGGCTTTCGCACGGTGGGTCTGCGCCCCACAACTCGCACACACCCTGCCTCCACGACGCACCTGCTCCATCGTTTCCACGGTGATAATCCCCGTGGGAATGGCGATGATCCCAAAGCCCAGCAGCATCACCACGGCAGCCAGCAATTGCCCGAGCACCGTTTGGGGAACGATGTCGCCATAGCCCACCGTGGTCATCGTGACGATCGCCCAGTACACCCCTTGCCCAACGGTTCGGAACTGGGTTTCGGGATGGCCGCTTTCCACCAACACCATCAAGTAACCGAGCACCACTTGGGCCATCACCACAAAAAACAAAAACACGCCGATGCGGCGGGCACTGGCTTTTAAGGCATTGCCGAGCAACTGGGCTTCATCGAGAAAGCGCAGCAGTTTGAACACACGCAGAACGCGTCCAAATTTGAAAATCCAGAGGATGAGGCCGCTGCTAATTTGTGGAATAAAGAAAAACAGAACGGCTGAGAAATCAATTAAGCCGTAAAAACTGAACAAATAATTGGACGGTTTGGGGGTCACCCACAGATGCAAGAGAAAATCAGCGATGAAAATCCCTAGACAAATCTGCTCAAGAGCATTCGTCCAATCGGGTGCTTGGTCAGAAGCAGAGATCCAGGTGGGCGTGGGCTCAACTAACAGCCCAGCCACACTGGCGAGAATCGTGCCAAAAACGATCAGGTTGTAGATGCGGCCAGCCCGGGTGTCTGCCTCAAGAACAATCCGCCGCAAGCGCAGACGCAGCGTCATCGCCTTAAGCGGCGCTGAGATCGCTGAGACGCATCGTCACGAGCTTGTCCCAATTGCCGCCTTCAAACAACACGGCTGCGCGATCGCCGCTGATGCGCTGCACAAATCCCGTGTAGCCGGCATAGATCGAACGGGTATCCACCACGGTGACCGTGGCACCGGGCAGGATCGGGGCAGCGGAAGCCATCAAAGAACGGGCAGTCGTAAGGCCATTATCGAATGATGACTTCCACTCCGTCACCCAGTCCAGCTGATCCGACCAACACCGACGATTGGCTACCGGTGGGAACGCTCGTTGGTGCGCAGGGGTTACGGGGCGAACTACGCCTCAACCCGGCCAGTGATTTTCCCGAACGCTTTACCGACCCTGGACCACGCTGGCTGCAAGCCAAGGCCAAGAGATCACCTTTGACAGAGGTGGAGCTGCTCGAGGGCCGGCAACTGCCAGGCAAAAGCCTCTATGTGGTGCGTTTCAAAGGCGTAACCAACCGCGCCAACGCCGAAGCGCTCGTCGGCAACACGGTGCTGGTTCCTGCCGCAGACCGCCCTGAACTCGCCGAGGGTGAGTTTCACCTGCTTGATCTGGTGGGATTAGAAGCGCGTTTGGCCGGCAGTGATGAAGCGATTGGCACGGTGAACAACCTGATCAGCGGCGGCAATGATCTGCTGGAGATTCAGCTCCACAGCGGCAAAACGGTGTTAGTGCCATTTGTTGAGGCGATCGTGCCGGAGGTGCAGCTGGAGGAGGGCTGGTTGCTGCTCACCCCACCACCGGGGTTGTTGGAGCTTTAAGCCAGCCAAAGCAGCAGCAGCGGCACCATCAGGGTGTAGGCCAGAGACAGCGGCCAACCAAAGCGGAAAAAATCCAGGAAGCGATAGCGGCCAGGGGCATACACCATCAGGTTGGTTTGGTAGCCAATCGGAGAGAGAAAACTCTGGCTAGCCGCAAACACCACGGCGGTGGCAAACAACATCGGCGGCTGCCCCAAGCCTGTAGCCACGGCAGCGGCAATCGGTAAGACCAGGGCCACGGCAGCCGCATTGCTGAGCAGTTCGGTGGCCACCAGGGTGATTGCATACATCACCAGCAAGGCCCCATAGGCGGAGCTGTGTTGCAGCAACGTGAGCAGGCTGGAGGCCACCTGATCGGCCAGCCCCGTTTTCTGCAGGGCCACACTGAAGCTGTACAGGCCACCTAGCAGCAGATAGAGATCCCAGCGAATCGAACGCAAGGCCGTTCCTGCATCGAGGCAATTGCCGAGCACCAACACCCCCACACCCACGAGCACAGCGGCGACGAGGGGCATCACCTTGAAGCCGGCAAGCAGCAACACGGCGAGCATCACGCTGACCGCCAAACCCTTGCGGTGGGTGGAGGGCAGATCGTCGTCGAGCTGATCGAGCACCACCAGATCGCTGGATTGCTGAAGACCGCGCAGAGCATCAAGCGGAGCTTGCAGCAGCAGCATGTCTCCCTCTCGAAGCACCACCCGTCCCAGGCGATCGCGCAGGGTGCTGTTGGCCCTGTTCACCGCGAGCACCGTGGCATTAAAACGCTGGCGAAAGCGCAGCTCGCGCAGCGTGGCACCGGCCAGCAAAGAGCCGGCCGGCACCAACACTTCGGCATGGCGGATGTGGGGCAACTCTTCGGCGAGCAGGGTGCCGGCTAGATCCACCATCCGGTCTTGCTGCAAGCGCAACAGCTCCTGGCGGCTGCAGCGCAACAGCAAGCGATCGGAAGCCTGCAAACGCAACTGGGCGAGGGGGGGCTGCAAACGTTGACCGTCGCGGTGCACATCGAGCACATCCACATCAAAGCGGCGCTGCAAGCGGCTCTCATGCAAGGTGACCTCACAGAGCGGAGAGCGCTGCGGAATCACCACCTCCGTGAGGTAGCCATCACGGCTCAAGGCCTGAAGGTTGTCGTCGCTTTGATCACCGCGATCGGGCAAACAACGGCCAGCAAGAACCAGATAGCAGGCACCAATGAGCCATACGGGAATGCCGATGGCCGTGAAGGAAAACAGCTCAAAGGAGCCATAACCCAACCGGGACACCACATCACTGGCGAGCAAGCTGGTGGAGGTGCCAATCAGGGTGATCGTGCCACCGATCAGGGTGGCAAACGACAGCGGCATCAACACCCGCGACGGGCTGATCCCTCGGCGCTGACACCAGCCCTGCACCACCGGCAACAAGATCGCCACGATCGGGGTGTTGGGGATGAAACCGGAAATCGGCGCCACCACAAAGCCAAACACCACCATCAACTGGCTGGGGTTGCGGATCCGCGGCGAGGCCAGCAATTCACGCAAGCGATCCAAGGCGCCGCTGTGCAGCA
This sequence comes from Synechococcus sp. Cu2B8-bc1011, assembly GCF_047302735.1. Taxonomy (NCBI): domain Bacteria; kingdom Bacillati; phylum Cyanobacteriota; class Cyanophyceae; order Synechococcales; family Synechococcaceae; genus Synechococcus; species Synechococcus sp. Cu2B8-bc1011. Next base: position 735,404 of record NZ_CP138915.1, on the reverse strand, counting down.
AGCCATTGGAGAGCACAAACAAGCCCACCAGGGTGATCAGGGCAGGGCTGCCAAAGCCAGCCAAGGCCTCATTGGGTGTGAGCACCCCTGTGGCCATAAGCAGGCCTGCAGCCAATAAGGCCACAAGCTCAGGCGCGAGCCAACCGCCGATGAAACAGGCGATCGCCAACGCCAACAGCAGCAACGTGACCAGGGCGCTCAAGACGGCCTCACTTGGATCGGCAAGACAAAGACGTCTTCAGCATCGGACATTGCGCTGCTGGCTGAGGCGAGCAGCGCAGGGAGGCTTGATAACGGAATCAATGCCCTTCCAAAGGTCATCAGCCTGGATCAATCAAATGCAGCGCTTCTTCTCCTCCGCGTACAGCACGAGGGCTCAGACGCTTGTCAAAGCTGACAAGCTTTCCTTGGTGATGCACTGCCAACCCAAGAAGATAGGTATCCGTGATTTGCCCGTGGTGAAGCAGTGCTTCTGCTTCAAATACTCCAGCGGCCTCCCAAGACAACACATCAGGCCAAAAAACATGAGTTGGATGGGCAAGCAGTTCTTGGAGTAAGGGCATCACAACCAGAGGCCCGCCAGGGCTGTTGGGATAACGCGGGTTACCGAGAATCCGCAACAGCGCGTTTTGGGTGAGGGGGCATGTCGCCCAGCCATGGCCGCCATGGGCCTCAAACCAGCGGTGGGATGGCTCGTGGTGCACGTGCCTGGGATCGATCAAAGCGATCAGCACATTCACATCCAGCAAAGCAATCCGTTCGGCCATCAAGCCTCTTCATCGCGCAACTGATTCACACGCTCCAGATCAACGACGCCACCAGAAGCTTTCACGGGCAATTGCGGCAATCCAGAGCGTTGCTCCAAAACGACCTGCGACCCTCCATCTGCTGACCTGGATAGGGCCTGCCGGGCTAGGTCGCTAATGACATCGCCCACAGAACGGCGACGCTGACGAGCCAATACACGCGCTGCGGCGAGCACATCGTCATCGAGCTGCAGGGTTGTACGCATCAAGCATCACACATCTTTCATCAATTTAGCGACAAGCCATAGCAGCTACCAAGGGCGGTAGATCAAGCGTCCCAAGAGCTCGCACGCCTCAAATACGAGACGATTCCTCGGCGAGCAGAGTCCCGGGCTTGGTTACATCCTCAAACTCCACAACACGCCAATAGATCTGGTGCATCAAGGGGCCATGGCGCTGGATCCAGTTGTACAGAGCGACTCCTGCGCGGGTGAAGACGCTCGCGTTCTCGAGTACGTGCTCAACCAGAACCTCCCCATCTGGATCCCAGCGTTTTAGCCAGGCCTCGATCGCATACGCCGCTGCATCATGAGCCGTACCACCGCTGGAGGTGAAGATCAAAACCCTCATCAACTCAGAATGCCATGCGTCAAGAAGGCTCAGCTTGAGACTAAAGAGTTCTGAAATTACAGACCACTCACTCAGCTTGCCCAAGGCCTTCAAAGCATGAAATCAGGTTTTATGCATCAACGGCATATTGAGCATCTGGCCCAAAAGCCAATCACAATCACTTAATTGAGATGATTCTGATCACGACTGCATTTGCACGATTGCATTTGCACGAATGAAACAGAAAAAGCGCAAAGCAGGCAAACAGCAAGCCAAGTGCAGAGCAAAGGAAGAATATGCCAAGACGATTAGAAACCACGACTTGAAAGTTGCATCAAAGCCATCCAGCTCGACCTAGACTTAGCCATCAATCATCAATCAATCCTGGCATCCAGTCGTAAAAAACAGGAATCAAAGAAAGTTTCTAGCAAAGGATTCAAGGGAAACAAATCCTCCAAGGGCCTGGACAAATATAAAGCGAGGCGAAATCAATCAATTCGAGTCATCAATCATGATGAGTGCTATGTACACAGAAGCAACTCCTTGAAGTAAGCAATCGTGGGCTCCAGGCCTTTTTCAAGTTCCACAGAGGGTGCCCAACCCAACTCCTTCTGGGCAAGATCGATTATTGGCTGCCGTTGCAGCGGATCATCTTGAGGCAACGGCTTACAAATTAATTCCAAGCCTGGATTAATCTTGTCCCGTACCAGTTCCGCCAGCTGCCTGATCGTGAACTCGGTTGGATTGCCGATGTTAATCGGCCCACTGTGATCTCCATTCATCAAGCGAATCATTCCCTCGATCAGATCATCCACAAAGCAGAAACTGCGGCTCTGACTGCCATCGCCATAAAGAGTGAGCGGCTCTCCCTTGAGCGCCTGAACGATGAAGTTGCTCACGACACGGCCATCATCAGGAAGCATGCGCGGGCCGTAGGTGTTGAAAATCCGCATCACCCGGATCTCCAGATCATGCATCCGCTGGTAATCGAAACACAGCGTTTCCGCGATCCGCTTGCCTTCGTCGTAGCAGCTGCGAATGCCGATGGGGTTCACGCAACCCCGATAGCTCTCGGGTTGGGGATGCACCTCTGGATCGCCATACACCTCACTGGTGCTGGCCAACAGCAGCCTTGCCCCAACCCGCCTGGCTAAGCCCAGCATGTTGTAAGTCCCGATGAAGCTCGTTTTCGCCGTTTTCACCGGGTTGAACTGGTAGTGCACCGGTGAGGCAGGGCAAGCCAAATGCCAGATCCGGTCCACCTCAAGCTTGATCGGCTCAGTGACGTCATGGCGAATCAATTCAAAGCGGGGATGCCCCATCCACTGCGCAATATTCGCCTTACGGCCCGTGAAGTAATTGTCCAAGCAGATCACCTCTTCTCCAGCCTCCATCAAGCGATCGCAGAGATGGGAGCCCAGAAAACCAGCACCACCGGTCACCAAATTGCGAATGAGAGAAGCAGGCATCAGCTAGTTAGAAACTGAAGAAAAGAGAGCTATGAGATCGATCGAATTTGGCCTTGTTAAAGCTATGCACTGGAATGAATGACCTCTTTGAAAAATCTACTAATGCAGGTGGGAGAGAGGTTTGTAGATCGTTTTGGGCTAGGTCGTGATCGCAAGGCTCTGCTCTACAGATCGCTGCGGCCATAGCGGTCTTCAAAACGCACGATGTCGTCTTCTCCGAGGTATTCGCCGCTTTGAACCTCGATCATTACCACTGGGATTCGGCCGGGATTGCTGAGCCGGTGCTTGCAGCCGATGGGGATGTAAGTGCTCTGGTTTTCGCCGATGAGTTGCTCTTCACCATCACGCTCCACAAGGGCAGTTCCGTGCACCACCACCCAATGCTCGGCTCTGTGATGGTGCATCTGCAGCGACAGGCTGGCGCCAGGTTTGACGGAGATCCGTTTCACTTGCCAGCGCGTTCCTTCCACCACGCCGGTATAAGCACCCCACGGGCGGTAAATCTTGCGATGTGCTTTGCCCTCGGGGCTGCCCTCTGCTTCCAGCTGCTGCACCACCGTTTTCACGTTTTGGGCTTGGCTGCGATCAGCGATCAACACGGCGTCGTCAGTTTCGACGACCACGAGGTTTTCAACGCCAAGGCCTACCACCAGCCTGTGTTCACTGCGTAGATAACAATTTTTGCTGCCTTCGCTGATCACCCGCCCGCGCAACACATTGCCGTTTGTATCGCGATCAGCGGTGTCCCAGAGGGCGCTCCAGCTGCCCACATCACTCCAACCAGCATCAAGGGGAAGCACGCTGCCGAGCTCGGTTTGCTCCATCACGGCCACATCAATCGCCACGTTGGGGCATTTGGCAAAGGCGTCTCGATCCAGGCGTAAAAAGTCGAGGTCAGCCGTGTCTTGTTCCAAGGCGGCGCGGCAGCAGCTCACCACTTCAGGCGTAAGTCGCTCTAGCTCAGCAAGCATGGCGCTGGCCTTAAACAGGAACATGCCGCTGTTCCAGGTGAAGCGCCCACTGGCGATGAATTGTTCGGCGGTGGCCCGATCGGGCTTCTCCACGAAGCGCGCAATCGGGACTGGCGTCAGTGCTCCAGGCTGAAGAGATTCAGCGGCTTCTATGTAGCCATAGCCGGTCTCAGGTGCAGTCGGCACAATCCCAAAGGTCACTAAACGGCCTGTCTCCGCTTCTGCTCTTCCTGCAGCAATCGCTGCTTGAAAGTGAGCTCCATCGCGAATCACGTGGTCTGCTGCCAAAACGAGCAACAGGGGGTCGTCGCCTTTGGCTGTTGCTTGAAGTGCAGCGACGGCAACTGCAGGTGCGGTGTTGCGACCCATCGGCTCCAGCAGGATCGCGCCAGGTTCCACATCGATCTGGCGCATCTGCTCCGCCACGATGAAGCGGTGATCCTCGTTGCAGATCAGCAGGGGATTTCCAAGCGCTTCAATTCCCGCCAAGCGCTTTTGGGTTTGTTGCAGGAGGGTGTCGTCACCGTTGCCTCCGAGAGGCCAATACTGCTTTGGATAGCTAGCCCGCGAAAGAGGCCAGAGGCGTGTGCCAGTGCCACCGCAAAGGATCACAGGGATAAGCGGGGTGATCACTGAAAACTGCTCTCGATCAATTCCAGTCTCGCGCAGCCTGAGAGTGGGATTCAAGGGTTATGGGCCAAACCCGGATGAAATTCGTATTGGATTTATGTTCTTGAATCGAGGCTTGCGACTGTTTGGGGGGGGTTAGTGCACAAGCGGTTTTTTATAAGGCCTTCCGGGTTGTTGGATTGAGGTGTTGACCAATGGACCTCGGGCAGATCGTTTCCTTGAGGTTCTTGACGATGAAAAGTATTTGATCGTGCCTGCCATCACCGTTTTCGAAGTGTTCAAGTGGATTCTGCGTGAGTACAGCGAGGCTCAGGCGATCCAGGCGATAGCCGTGATGCAAGGCGGCAAGGTCGTGGATCTTGATTCCTCAATCGCGACTGCTGCTGCGCAGTTCAGCCACGCTCTACGCCTGCCTATGGCAGTCAGCATCATCCTGATAACTGCGAGGCAACATCAGGCTCGACTCTTCAGCATGGATGCTTACTTCAAAAGCCTTGCAGATGTTGGACTTATTTTGAAGGTGTGTTGAAAAGGCGTTTGTCTTTCTTGGCCTTGCGGTTCCTTGCCGTATTGATTGGCATCAATTGGGCGATCTCTTCTGCAAGAGCCGGATCGCGTAGGTATGGCTGGTGAGGTTGTGGCTGCGGATTATCGTCATCCAGGTGCTTTCCGTGCCAGGAGCTAGAAGTTCCCTTGCCACGGCTTCTCGGACAGCATCCCGGGAGCCACTAGCCACTGATCCCGCTAACGCCTTGATCTACTAAAAAATCTTTGAGTAAAAGCCAGCTGCGCCAGGAGCTGGTGTGGCTTTAAGCCCAGGGATGAGGTGATGCAAAGTCTGCATGGAATCGCCTCGCACCCGAAATGATCCTTGTGCACGGCACGGTTCTGAATCAAAATCGATACGCTTACGTGCTTTTGTTGTGCATCCCCTTGATCCCCAAAAGCCCAAGAGAGTAAAGAGTCGCCCCGCCTGGGAGCCGTGGCAGAGTTGGTGATCTGATGCATCCGAGACGGTCAAGCTCCGCTACCGTCCGCTTCAGCCGAAGCCAGGCTTGCTCTTTCTGTATATCTCCACTGTCTGATTCACACGCCCCAAGTCCACTTGTGATCGCCGGCGCAATCGTTTTGAAATCCCCATCGGCATGACGATCAGTAGGGGGTCTGCAAGGTCCCTTTCTTCCAATCTGTTGCGCATGGCGCCGCTCCAGCGACGCTTGCTTTTGATTGCTGTCGATGCGCTGCTCCTGCCCCTGGGGGTGTGGCTGAGTTTCTGGCTGCGGCTGGCCCATCCCTTTCCTCCCAGCTTCACAGCCGCCGGATGGTGGCTGTTGCCGGCGACCTGGCTGATTGCTTTCCCGCTCTATGCCTTCAGCGGCCAATACAAGGGCCTCACCCGCTACGTGGGAAGCCGTGCCCTCTATCAGCTGGCACTGCGCAATGGTCTGCTGGTGTTGATGCTGATGGCCTGTGGTTGGGTGCTGCGCTTGCCGATGCCGCCGCGCAGTAGCTGGTTGTTGCTCTGGCTGCTGCTCACGGGCTTCACTGGCGCGGTGCGCTTTGGCCTGCGTGATGTGCTGTTGAGTTTGCAGAGCAAACCGCGACAGGCACTGACGCGAGTCGCGATCTATGGCGCTGGTGATGCGGGGGTGCAGCTTATGGCGGCCCTGCGCCTGTTCAACAGCCATAGCGTGGAGTTTTTTGTCGACGACGACCCGGCCCTCTGGCAACGTTCGATCAATGGGGTGTCGATCGCGCCACCGAATATTTTGCAACGGCGCGCTGAGGGGCTCGATCAGGTGCTGCTGGCGATTCCTTCGCTGACTCGCAGCCGGCGCCGCCAGATCGTCGATGCTCTGCAGGAGAGCGGCATCCTCGTGCTTCAGATCCCCTCGATGGAGGAGATCACCAGCGGTCGAGCTCGCATCAATGCGCTGCGGCCGATCCAGGTGGAGGAGCTGCTGGGGCGTGATCCGGTGCCTCCCGATCCCCAGTTGCTTGGGCCAGGTATTGCGGGGGCGTCGGTCTGCGTCACCGGCGCAGGGGGCTCGATTGGATCAGAGCTGTGCCGCCAGATTCTGACCTTGAAGCCACGGCGGTTGGTGCTGATGGAGCGCAGTGAACCCAGTCTTTATGCCATTCACCAGGAGCTGAGCGGTCTGCTGCCGGTGGGCGTGGAGGTTGTGCCCGTGCTCGGTAGCGCTGCCCAGGCACCTTTGGTGGAGCGCTGCTTCAAGGAGCAGTGCGTGGAGGTGGTGTTCCATGCAGCGGCCTATAAGCACGTGCCGTTGGTGGAAGCCAATCCGCTGGCGGGCCTGGCGAATAACGTGCTCAGCACACGCGTCGTCTGCGATGTCGCCAGGCGCTGTGGATCACGCCAGCTTGTGCTGATTTCCACCGACAAGGCGGTGCGGCCCACCAACGTGATGGGAGCGAGCAAACGCCTGGCGGAGCTGGTGGTGCAGGCGCAACCGCCAGGACCTACGCGCTTTGCGATGGTGCGCTTCGGCAATGTGCTGGGTTCTTCTGGGTCGGTGGTGCCCTTGTTTCGGCGTCAGATCGCAGCTGGAGGGCCGATCACGCTGACCCATCCGGAGATCATTCGTTATTTCATGACGATCCCGGAGGCGGCCCAGCTTGTGTTGCAGGCGGCCGTGCTCGCTGAAGGCGGGGAGGTGCTGCTGCTAGAAATGGGCGATCCGGTGCGGATCAAGACCTTGGCGGAGCAGATGGTGCGGCTTAGTGGCTTGTCCCTCAAGGACGCAAGTAACCCCAACGGCGACATCGAGATCGTCTACACCGGTCTGCGGCCTGGGGAGAAGCTTTACGAAGAGCTGTTGATTGATGCTAAAAGCGAGCCCACCTCTCATCCGCTGATCTTTCGGGCTCAGGAACGAGCGCTTCAGCCGGAACAGCTCTGGCCGCAGCTAGATGCCTTGGAGGACGCCATCAACCAGCAGGATGGGCCTGCCGCTTTAGCGGTGTTGAATGATCTAGTTCCGGAGTGGCAGCCACAGAAGTTTCACAACAAACAATCCGAGACGAGCACGAAGTGACCTCAACCAAAAAAGCTCTGATTACTGGAATTACTGGACAAGACGGCAGTTATTTAGCGGAGTTGTTGCTGGAGAAGGGCTATGAGGTGCATGGGATCAAAAGAAGAGCGAGCAGTTTTAATACGACCCGAATTGATCATCTGTATCAAGATCCCCATGAGGATGATCCGCGCCTGGTGCTGCATTACGGGGATCTAACGGATAGCAGCAATTTGATTCGGATTATTCAGCAGGTGCAGCCTGATGAGATTTATAACCTTGGAGCTCAAAGCCATGTGGCGGTGAGCTTTGAGGCACCGGAATACACCGCGAATAGTGATGCCTTAGGCACGCTGAGAATTTTAGAAGCGGTGCGGATGCTCGGCCTCACGGAGAAAACGCGGATTTATCAAGCGAGCACGAGTGAGCTGTATGGGTTGGTGCAGGAGATGCCACAAAAGGAGAGCACGCCGTTTTATCCACGCAGCCCCTATGGGGTAGCCAAGTTGTATGCGTACTGGATCACGGTGAATTACCGCGAGGCCTATGGGATGTATGCGTGCAATGGGGTGTTGTTTAACCACGAGAGCCCGAGGCGTGGTGAAACGTTTGTGACGCGCAAGATCACGAGGGGCTTGGCACGGATTGACGCGGGTTTAGAGGATTGCCTGTACATGGGCAATCTCGATTCCCTGCGGGATTGGGGCCATGCCAGGGATTATGTGGAGATGCAGTGGCGGATGCTGCAGCAGGAGGGTCCACCGGAGGATTTTGTGATCGCTACGGGGCGGCAGGAAAGCGTGCGGCGTTTTATTGAATTAACGGCATTGGAGCTGGGCTGGGGAGCGATCGAGTGGGAAGGCGAAGGCTTGGAGGAAACCGGCAAACGCAGCACTGGGGAAGTGGTGGTGCAGATTGATCCGCGCTATTTCCGGCCGGCGGAAGTGGAGACGTTGCTGGGTGATCCCGCGAAGGCCAAGGAGAAGCTGGGCTGGACGCCTACGACAACATTGGAGGAATTAGTGGCGGAGATGGTGGCGACGGATCAGGAGGAGGCCAAGAAAGAGGCTTATTTGAAATTGAAAGGATTCAATGTGGTGGGCTCCATGGAGAATCCACCAACGAACCCTGATGCCGTAAAGGCCGCAGGAGGCAAGGCGTGAGCAGCTTGATCAAAGCTGATGATCGCTTTTTTGTTGCTGGAGCGCGGGGCATGGCGGGCAGCGCGATTTGTAGGGCGTTGCAGGAGAAGGGCTATGGCGATGAAGCGAAAGGCGGAGCATTGTTGATTCCAAATCGGCAGGAGCTCGATCTTTTAGATGGCGAAGCCGTGAAAGCTTGGTATACAGAAAACAAGCCTGATGTGGTGGTGTTGGCTGCAGCCAAGGTGGGCGGAATTTATGCAAATGACACCTACCCAGCTGATTTTTTGCTGGAGAACTTGAAGATCCAAACCAATGTGATTGAAGGGGCTTGGAAGGCGGGGGTGCGGCGATTGTTGTTTTTAGGGAGCAGTTGCATTTACCCGAAGTTTGCAGAGCAACCGATCAAAGAAGAAGCGTTAATGACGGGATCACTTGAGCCCACCAATGAGTGGTATGCGATCGCCAAGATCACGGGAATCAAGCTGTGTGAATCGCTCAGAAAGCAATACGGCTTTGATGCGATCAGCCTGATGCCGACCAATCTTTATGGTCCTGGAGATAACTATCACCTGGAAAATAGTCATGTTTTACCTGCTTTGATTCGCCGCTTCCATGAAGCCAAGGAACGTGGAGATCAACGGATGACCTGTTGGGGAACGGGATCACCGCTGCGTGAGTTTTTGCATGTGGATGATCTGGGAAATGCCTGCGTGTTTGCGCTGGAGAACTGGAGCGCTCTTGCTGGTGATTCACCAAAGGATCATCAAGGGAAACCGCTGGCATTTTTAAATGTAGGGACAGGAGTGGATCTCACGATTAAGGAATTGGCGGAAGCTGTGGCCGAGGCCACTGGATACCGAGGCACAATCCTGTGGGACACCAGCAAACCCGATGGCACCCCCAGGAAACAACTGGATGTCAGTCGCCTGGCTGCCTATGGCTGGCGCGCTCGCATCCCCCTGGCTCAGGGCTTGGCCAGTACGGTGGCCGCGTTTCGCGAGCAGCTCAGCCAACAGCTGGTGCGGCTCTGAGTGGACCTACAGCCATGTGGCGGTGCGGATTCAGGGGTTCGCGGCAAAAACCATGATCTACCAGGCCAGTACCAGTGAGCTTTACGGCATGGTGCAGTAGATCCCACTGAGGAAGAACACGCCCTTCTATCCGCAGTCCGCGGCGGGATGAAATGTTTGTCACGCTCACTACCCACGCGGCATGGAGCGAGTACATGCTGGGCTAGACGACTGCCTAACCATGGGCAATCTCGATTCGTTACGTGACTGATACCACCCGCGTGACATTAGCTGTGCTGGTAGCCCCACTAGGAGTATCTGAATGCTCTGTGCAGCCCTTACAGAACCTGAAAAGAGATAGAGGCAAAACTTGGTCTACTTCTGCCTCAGGGAGTTGCTGCCGGAACAAGTCACCGTCTCTACGAAGGTCCTTCTTCCCTGTTGCTCCCGTACTGAGTTAACGATTTCAAGGGCCGAACTGTCCAGTAAGAGGTACCCACTTAAGACGACAAAAACGCAAAAGAGGTTTTTGCTAGTTGCGTCAATGTGCTTCTTGAGAAATTAATTAAAACCAGACGAACGCATTAAAGTAAGAGCATATTCATCAGAAGAGTCAAAATTATTGGGTAATTTTATACCATTTGAGTGCGCGAAACCTCCTGCTGACTGTGGTCTATGACCAGGAGTACGCTCCCACCATGACCTCAGCTCTTTACCATCTTCTAGCGCCCATTTACGCCACATACGATCTCTTTTGCTCCTGGTCTCATTGATAAAATCTGGCGTCAGCGTATTTGATCGGAATGCAGTGTAGCCAGGATCAACAAATCTAACAATTGTGGGAAAGGCTATTATTCGCAAATTCTGGGCTAAAATCTTTTTTTTTGTGTTATCGCCTGTATCAATGATCTCGGCAACCAAGCTCTTCTGGGTATTGGAGTCGCCAATAATTATTAAATTGAATGTTGGATCTAATATATAAAATTTGTTGTCAATGGGATCGTAGGCGTCAACGAACACATGCCCGCCTATGTTCTTTGTTACATTTGATATAAGTGCAGATTTAACGCCAATAGTTTCCAAGGCTAACATTAGGCGGAGAGAGTGATCGGAGCAATTGCCACTTGTGCCTGTGATTAATTCTTTAAAGTCAGGAGGAATATTTCTTCGAATCTCATACACCGGTATCGACCCATTAACCCTCAAGACAGTATAGGCAATTAGACTTTCGCGTCCTGATAAGCCATAAGCAGCGAGTGAGTTTGCAGAATCTTTATGCCCAGCGATCAGTTCATCATGAATTAATTTCTTGATATTCAAGTAGTTATACTCTTCTGGACTTACGAGGTGTTTCCTAAAGGCTTGTAGAAATTTTAGATCATTAATAGTTGAGCCATGGTCAGGATTGCTTGGTTTTAACCCTTTGGGTGTTTCAAGAAAGTATTCTTGAGTGATTTTAGGCTGAGATTTTTTTTCTACAACTGTGGGTTGATTTTTATCAGAGTAATTGAACCCTCCGCATCCCGTAGTTGCTATCAAAAATACACAGAATATGGCCTTGTTTAATACCTTTTTGCTCGTGGTCTTCTTCATGGGATAAGACGTTCGTGCAGAACAAAAATTGCCCAAGGCAATGAAAACATCCTCTGCCAAACGATATCATTCAAGCTATTCTCAGCTGAGGTCGAATTGGTCTTAAGGATAGGCCTAATCGTTAAACTGGGGGGAGGAATTCTGACCTAAAGCAAGCGCAGTGCCCACAGTCTCGACATTAAGGCACGAGTCGCCATGGAGGCTATCAGTGCTTGCAAGACGATCCAAGAGATCGCCGCTGACCACGCCATCCACTAGACCACGTGAGCCAATGGAAGAGGCAGCTAATTGGGGGTGGTAGCAAGCTGTTCACCAGGGGCAAGAAGAGCAAGGACAAGGAGTAAGGGAAGGCCAATTAGGCAGAGCTGTTCCAGCAGATCGTTAAGCTGCAAATTGAGCAGAGTGGCTTAAATATGATCCCGCTGCTCTGACGCCCATCAACTGCGCCAACTGATCGATCACCCTCAGGTCAGCATCGGCTGCTAAAGTGCATGTTGGGTCTGCCCAGGATTAAATTCTATTGGAAGCCTACGCGGGTGCGTCAACCGGCGCTTCGGATCATGGCCAGGATCGACGCCCTCTATTTGGAGGATCCCTGCAGCGGTAGCCGCCGGATTGTGGACTACCTGGCCAGAGAAGGGATTCCTATCAGCTGCGACCGGGTGCGAAACCTCATGCGTAGCATGGGTTTACGGGAGATTCACCAGAAACCCCATAACAAGATCCCAGGAGAACCCTCTGAGCGCTATCCCCACAGTTGGTCCTCAAGCTGCTCACCGCAGTGGAAATGTCTGGGTCACGGACATATCCGACATCCCGCTGCAGAAAAGCTTCCTCCACCTGGCCGCGATCGTGGATCTGTTTTCTAGGAATGTGCTCAGCTGGAAGCTGTCGAACAGCTTTGACACCGAACTCTGTCTCGATGCCCTGGAGATGGCATTGGAAGGCGAAAGCAAGCCAGAGATCTTCCACTCAGACCAGAGTTGTCAATTTACATCAGCTGACTGTGTGGCCAGACTGCAGAGAGATGAGATTAAGTTCAGCTGGTCAGGCAGGAAGCGCTGCTACGACAACATCCTGGTGGAGAGGTTGTGGCGAATAGTCATGCACGAGGAGGTGTACTTGCACGCCTACATCAATGGCTGGGAAGCTTAAATCGGCTTGGTACGCTTTCTGTGGAGGTAATGCCATGCAAGTTCGCTTAGCTCTTCGGGAGGCCAAACTCCCTATGAGGTCTACACTCAGACTGCTCTCTGTTCCTCCCGCACTGAGTTAACGATGTCAAAGACCGGAACTGACCATTTAAAGGCACTCACCTCACTCAAGGGCCTTTTGATTCAATTGTTCCGGTAGATTTGTAGTTCGTGCCGGGCTGTGCTTAATGCATCTTGTATTTAATGAACAACAGTATCTTTCCTGTTGCGGTCTTTTTCTATAATAGACCGGAGCATACATTGAAATGTTTGAATCATCTTAGCGAGTGTATCGATTATCAGTCGTTTAGTTTCTTTTTTTTCTCCGACGCGCCTCGTGACGTAAGTCACTCAGAATCTGTTGAGGCTGTTCGAAATCTTCTAAAGTCTCAAAATAAGTTTTTCAAAGCAAAGCTAATATTTAGAGAATCAAACTATGGTTTAGCACGATCTATTCATGATGGTGTCTCATCGCTTTGTGAAGAGTATGGCTCTGTTATTGTTGTTGAGGATGATCTGCGAGTTCTTCCAGACTTTCTCATATTTATGCGTCAATCACTTCTCAAATATCAATCAAATGATTTAATAATGCAAATAGGAGGATTACCCCTGATAAAGCCTCTTGATACCTCGAAAGATGCCTTTTTCTTGCCTCTCACTACTACATGGGGTTGGGCTACATGGTCACGTGCATGGAAATATTTTTCGTGGACCCCAGCCGATTGGCCCGAATCTCTTGATGATAAGAGGTGGCTAAAACTCTTTGATTTTTCAACCTCTATCTCCTATCTCTCCATGTTACGTGACCGCTTTTCCGGAAAAAATAACTCGTGGGGAATACTTTGGTGGTACTGCGTTTCTCGATCTGGTGGCTTGGTTTTATATTCAACGTACCCAAAAGTACTCAATGATGGCTTCGATGGCTCTGGTACTCACTGTGGAATAAATCCAATTTTTGCCAACCAACTGGCTTCAGGTACTATTCAAAACGATACGAGTACTGTCTTTAACTTGCCCGATAAGATAGCTTATAAGAATAATGATTTTTATTCTGTAAAACTTTTCCTGGACAATCGTCCTTCATCAATCCTTCATCGCCTCCTAAGAAAGATCTCTTCGGTCTTCAATTTCTAACTTGATTGGGTAACTATGAATCGCTTTTTTCGTTTGCTAGGCCTTCAGAGACTCCGTAAATTAACACCGAATAATAATTGCATAATGGATTCTAGCTGCTCTATTTCACAGGAAGGTATAATCGATAATCTTCAGGATAATCCCTCTTCTATTGTGCTGGGTGCACATACACATTGTCGAGGCAGGCTTTTAGTTTACGCGCATGCGGGAAAGATTGCAATTGGCGATTGGTGTTATCTAGGTGTCCGATCTGAGATTTGGTCTATGAATTCCATCACTATCGGCAATCGTGTTCTTATTTCACATGATGTTAACATCCATGATGGATCTGGTCATTCGATTGACTCCGCGGAACGTCATGAACACTTCCGATCCATTGTTACTTCAGGACATCCACAATTACCTCATCAAGTCCCAGGCCTGAAATCTGATCCCATCATCATTGAAGATGATGTCTGGATTAGTTTCGGCGTAACTATCTTACGGGGTGTTAGGATAGGGAAAGGTAGCGTTATAGCTGCGAATTCAATCGTAACTTCGGATGTCCCTCCTAATATGTTATACTACAATAAAGTTGTTCCTCACCTAAAACCCTTAGGATAGCACTCAAGCAAACAAAATTTGATGCCAATACAACGTTTTGCCACTCAAGTTGCTGATTTGATCACTAAAAGAATTGCGTCTTTAATTAATTCGACGATTCCATCTGCATCGTCACTTGAAACTCTTCTTGTTTTGCAAGGAAGATCATTGGCTTTGGCCAATAAAAAAAGATCGCCACTTCAAAATATACATGATGCTGAGTTTAAAGTATTTTCGCAGTATGGAGAAGATGGTATTATTCAATATTTAATATCTCAATCTTCTATTCAGTCTCACGAGCAAGCGTTTATAGAATTTGGCGTTCAAAACTATACCGAGTCAAATACTAGATTTCTGCTAATTTCAGATCAGTGGAGAGGTCTTATAATTGACGGAGATGAAGAATACATCAAGTCTGTGCAGCGCTCTGATATTTACTGGCGTTACAATCTAACTGCACTTTGCAAATGGATAGACAGAGATAATATCAACAGCATTATTAGTTCTGCCGGTTTTTCTGGTGATATTGGCCTTCTAAGTATTGATATTGATGGTAACGATTATTGGGTTTGGGAACGGATCAAAGTCGTCAATCCTGTTATTGTTGTTGTCGAGTGGAATAGCGTACTTGGCCCAAGGCATGCTTTATCTGTACCTTACGATCCTGCTTTTAATAGGCCTGAAGCCCACTACTCCTGCCTTTACTGGGGCGCATCCATATCGGCCTTTTATAAACTTGCTCTTAATAAGGGTTATTCACTAATATGCTCTAACCGAATTGGCAATAATCTATTCTTTGTTCGCAATGATCGCCTCGGCAATTTAGTGCCTCTAACTCCTGAGAAAGCGTACATCGAATCAAATTTCAGGGACTCGAGAGACTCCAATGGCAATCTTACATTTATGAGCGGCCCAGATAGAGCAACTATCATCCAAGATCTTCCATTTATTGATGTTGATAACTCTGAAACAGTAACTATAGCTCAACTTAATTCAACTGCCTTCTAATTATGCTCTCTTGGGAACAATCAGTTGAATGGTTACGTTCAAGCGTTGAACCACAACATAAAGCTCTTGTTAAGGCTTGTTATTTTGATGATCCTCTTGATGAGGCTCTAAATCGTTATTTTAACAGTCTTGAGTGGTCCTTACTATCTAATATGTTGCCCGATTCAAAAGGAGTGGCTTTAGATGTAGGCGCTGGGAGAGGTATTTGTAGCTATGCCTTGGCCAAATCTGGATGGGCTGTTTTCTCTCTTGAGCCTGATCCAAGTACATTAGTAGGGTCAGGTGCTATTAATTTCATAAAGAATGAATTTTCTCTTGATATCTCAGTTCTCCCAGACTATTCAGAATCCGTTTCTCTTCCAGATTCTTCTCTTGATTTAGTTTTTTGTCGCCAAGCACTTCATCATTCAAATAATTTGTTTGATGCTTTAACTGAATTTTATAGGTTATTAAAGCCTGGTGGTTTTTTAATAGCTGCGCGAGAGCATGTCATCAGCTCTCCCCAAGATCTGCAACAATTTTTAGATAGACATCCTTTGCACTATTTATATGGTGGTGAAAATGCATATACACTTAAAACATACAAATCTGCTTTCTTAAATGCCGGATTCAAAAGTCTAAAATTGTTTCCTCCGTACTCTACCCCTATTAATTATTTTCCTACAGAGGAATCTACAATCAACGAAGCATTGCTATTGCCATTCCAAAAGATTCTTGGGAAGCGTCTTCCCAGAAAGCTCTTTTTATCTTCCAATCCTCTTTCCTCACGTTTAAATACTTTGCTACGCTCAGTTGCAAATCAGTTTATTCATACTCCTGGCCGGCTTTATACATTTACAGCTGTCAAGCCTTTTGCTCAATCATGAAGACTACAATTTACACTTCCCAGCACCAACGCTCAAATTTACTTTTTTCGCTCAGTGAAATATTTAAGGAACTAAAAAGGTCTCGTTTCGTTTTCTGGCACCTTTTCAAACGTGATTTTGAATCCCAATATAGACAAAAGCTTCTTGGCTACTTTTGGATTGTTGCTTCTCCTTTGCTGTCAATACTGCCTTTTGTATTTCTCAATAGATTTGGTCTCTTTAACCCTGGTGAAACTTCCCTCCCCTATCCTGTCTTTTTGATTCTTGGATTGGGTATATGGGGCTTTTTAATATCTGCTTTTACTGTAGTCAGCACTGGCTTACAGAATAATCAAGATCTTGTACTCCGTACTAATATACCTAGAATCACTTTTGCGGTTACAGGTCTAGCCACTGTTTGCTTCAATCTTTTGGTGCACTTTGGAACTGTTTTCTTCGTTTTACTTATTTTTGGTATACCAATACATCCTAATCTAATTTTCTATCCGATTTTGATATTGCCCATCATTTTGTTCGGAGTTGGTCTTGGACTTATGTTTTCTGTTATGGGCACGGTTGCCAAAGATATTTCTACATTTGTTTTATCCGGCTTAAATTTGCTGATGTTTCTGACTCCAGTCGTTTACCGACCTGTGTTTGGTAATCAGATCTTAAATCAAATACTTTCGCTCAATCCATTCACTTATCTTGTTAGTGTGCCTCGTCATTATGCGGCTACTGGTTTGTTTACCGATCTCTTCCAGTATTCTATTTCGCTCTTGCTTGCTTTAGTTGTGCTGGCTTTTGGTATTCACTCCTTTTATCTTATCAATGATAAAGTAACCGAAAGGCTTTAAATCATGGAACAACATTCGATTGAGGTCCATCAAATCTCCAAAAAATTTGGCCTAACCTTAGGCCAATCTATGAAATATGGTCTCAGAGATTCTCTTCGAGGGCTTGCAGGGTTTCGAAACAAATATCAGAACTCTCTTCGTTCAGGCGAGTTTTGGGCTGTCAAAGATGTCTCTTTTAATCTTTCACCAGGTGAAGCCCTTGGGATCATGGGTGTCAATGGATCTGGGAAAACAACACTTCTTCGGATCCTTAATGGGGTGTATTCCCCTGATACGGGTACTGCAATTCTTCGTGGCCGTGTAGGGGCAATGATTGCAGCTGGTGCTGGTTTTGCTCCTTCTTTATCAGGTAGAGAAAATGTTTATGTGAATGGTGCATTACTCGGGATGACATCTAGGGAGATTGACCATTTAATGGATGAAATCATTTCATTCTCAGAGCTTGAAGAGTTTATAGATCTCCCCGTCAAAAACTATTCGAGTGGTATGTATATCCGCCTAGGTTTTGCAATAGCAGCATTAAGCAACCCCGATGTCCTCCTAATGGATGAAGTACTGGCTGTTGGTGATCTCAATTTTCAAAAAAAATGCTTTGATTTGATTCATTCCTTGAAAAAAAGAGGTACAGCTATTGTTCTTGTATCCCATTCCCCTGGAGCAATCTGGTCAATTTGTGACAAGGGTCTATTTATGGACCATGGACTTGTTAAGACATATGGCTCTGTAGAAGATATTATTCGTTCATATGAAGATCAAAATGCATTAAACGCTCTGCGTTCATCGGTCTCCGTTTCACATGCTCCTGATTTACAATCTGATGGAGAGGCATCATTAGACATAAATTCCGACTATGGACACATCAAGGGAGGAACTGGTCAGATCATCTGTACTGATTGCAAGATTGTTTGTCCCGACAATAACGCCCTGAATATAGCTTTCCGGTCTTCATTCGCTATTGAAATTAAGCTAAAAGTCTTCTCGCAAATATCAGATTTGATTGTCCGATTTACTATAGATGCAATGCACTATAGATTTATAGCGACAATGGATACTTATGAACAAGGAGTTTCAATCCCCTCTATTCAACCTGGAGACTATCAAGTTGTAGTCAAGCTCCATGAGCCTCCATTGCGTCCAGGAGCTTATAAAATCAATCTAGCTCTTGTTCAGCGATCCGTTGGTGTACATCTCTTTTATTGGGTTGGTGCTGAGCATATCAGGATACTAAGCCCTGCAGATAAATTTCTTTATGCTGACAACAATGCTGTTGTTGATATCGACTGCGATTTTACACTTCTCCCAGTATCTCCATAGTCACTTATTTATTCCACATGTTTACTCGAGCCTCTTCCCGCATTCTCCATTGAATAATCGCATCACCTGCTTCCTCAAGCGATCTTCATCCTGACTTCTTGAACGATTGCAGGACCCCTGCTAGAGTCCTTACAGATATCTATATGCCTAAGCCTCTTCGATTTTTGCAATGCAATGGTCTTGTGATTGAGCTTGCTAGCGTTGATTACTACAAAAAATGATGCCTTTAGATCAGAATTATTTATTTAGCAATATAGCACCAGGTGCTGATTACATATTAGATATGGATTCTATTGACTTACCCTCTAATGCAGTAGATGACTTTTTGTCTGTTTTTGCCTTTGCGCATACATTTAACTATCAGAGGTCCATTGATGAGGTTTATCTTGTGTTTAAACCAGGTGGCCGTTTCTTTCTCTTGGCTCCATTTATGTACTATTATCATGGCGCTCCAGATGACTACTTTAGGTTTTCATCCTCGGCACTAGATAAACTCTTCTCACAGTTTAATATCCTTAGTCGTCACCCTCTTGGTAGTAGATCTTTGTTGGTCGCTGAATTATTTCATGATAAACATATTCTAGGCTCTAAACTTCCTACCCTAGTTTGCTTGCTTCTGCGTATTATCATACTTCCATTCTTGGTTGCAGGTCTTTCAACTAATGATCACCGTTACGCATTTGCACATGGGTACCTTTGCGAAAAACCATGATGAAAATTTTTACCAACTTGCTTCGCTACACACTAAATAAACTTCTGCTATCTATAAACTATTCTGCCCATCTAATTCTTTCTAAATCCTTCACTGCTCTTAATGCTCGTAACGTTTCGCGTGATAACATTTGGGACTCCATCAATTTAAATAAATTTGATATCCTTCCCAAGGGAATGTATGATTGTCTCCCCAAAGACACATGTGTCTTCGGTCCATCTGATCAATTCCTTCTCATTAAAAAGAATCGCTATCAAGTAAAACTTCTTCCTGGTCAGCTTCCATCATCCGAATTGGGTGTCGGATGGATTACTGAATCAAACACACCTGAGGCTTATGATTTACTGTGGGGTGACAAGAATAATCTCCAACAGTTTCGAAACGAGTGTCACGGTATAAGGGATGTTCTAACCTCTGAAATAATATCCATGGTTACAACTCAGCTTTCCCGTTCATCAAATATCGTAGATATTGGCTGTGGTGCTGGTGATCTACTTTTGCAGGCTTTGCATGTCAATACAAATATCATTCCACATGGACTTGATTTTTCACCGAAATCAATTGAATTGGCACGAACCAGATTTAAAAATGGTCATGATTTCATAACTTACACCATTGATGAATCTCTTCCATATGATTCTGCGTCATTTGATATGGTCTTCTGTACAGATGTTTTAGAACATCTTGAACAGCCCAAATTAATTATTGACGAGCTTTACAGGATTGCTAAACCTTATGGATCTGTCATCATTGTTGTTCCAGATGGGAGGTACGATCAGTTTTTGGGCCATTTATGGTTCTGGTCTCCTTCTTCTTTCAAGGAATTATTAAGCGACTACGATCCCCGCGTTTCCATCCTTCCGCAGTCCCGAGAGTTATTCGCCATTATTGATGTTCATCCATCGTCATAATATGGGTCAATTCTCTAAGTCTTTATCTCAACTTCTATTTCGGATTCGGGCTCTACTCGCCTCCTCTGCCAGATTCTGCTTACTTAATGTCCTATATCTCACCATTGCTTCTAAGCGAACTAGCCATAATGCGTCTTCATCTAAGCAATTTTCTTCTGACCTTGTGCGTTTAAACGAGTCTTTGTTGGCTTTTTATTTAAACCACTCAGATTTACAGAGCCGAGATTTCTCTATTGTTTTTAACCAGTTAAATGTTTTGCTTTCTTCTCTTTATCTGCGTATAGACTCTAGCCCTTCTTTTATTTTTTCAGACCAATTAGCACTATCTTTAAGGGAAGCATTATTCACATCATTAGCAGACATTTCCCCCGCAGTTATCCCCAATCTTGCTCGCCGTACAAAGCCCGTACAAAATACCTGGGAATACCAAAACCACTCCATGAAATGGAATTTTCCAGCTGATCACAAGATATTAGATGTTGGCTCTGGTGGCTGGCCATTTTCATACGCCACCCATTTAGCTGACCGTTTTCCCAATTCCACAACTCACCGGACTGAGGCACTTAAGACAGATCATAGACCCTTCACTGTAACTGATATCGAATCATTAGATTTTGAAAATGGTGCTTTTGATTTTGTTTTCTGTTCTCACGTTCTTGAGCATACTTCTAATCCTGGGAAGGCCATGCGCGAACTAATGAGAGTTGCTGCTTCAGGTTATATTGAGGTCCCGACAAAAATGTCTGACGTGTGTCTCAATTTTACCCATCTCTTAGACCATCACAAATGGCATGGAACCGTTCAAGATAACACTCTGGTTCTTATGGAGTGGTTAGACGATGAACGTATTCCTAGAGGTAATCAATTATTTGATGCGCTTCAGTCCCAATATACCAACCCATTTCAATCATTTTTTGAGGCTAACCGTTCAACCTTCTTCGCCTCCCTTCACTGGAAAGACTCTTTCGAATTTATTGTTATTGATAAGCATGGTAAAATAATAGATAGATCACCTTGAAGCTTTGAATACTTCATACAGCTCTTGCGAAGACCTTCGTTGCGTTAAGTGCAGCTGTACTGATTTACAACTTGTTCAACATTCTCATTTTATTTGCCCAGATTGTGGCTCAGTTTATAACTTTGTATGGGATGTGCCTTTTTTTGGTGGGTATGAACAAGAAGACGTTCTTGGCCTAATTGAGATATCTGCAAATCTCTCTAACAGAAAAAATTTCGGTGTCACACCCCAAGTTGTAGATTATTGGGAAAATATACTCTGTAGTTACCATAATTCTAATTCTAAATCTGAATTTATATCCCAACTGCCTTATGACGTTGCTCAATTTTTACCTCATCGTTATGGTGAGTGGCTTGAAGTTACTGAATTAACGAAAAATCTAGATCTTACGTCTAAGTCAGTTCTTGATCTTGGGGCTGGCTTGGGTTTCGACAGTCACAGATTATATCGTCGAGGTGCTGCGGTTACTGCTCTTGAGTTTTCTCCTCTGCTTGCAGAGGCAGGTAATATTAACTTTCCTCATCTCCGATGGATTGGAGGCTTTTCACATCTTTTGCCTTTTCAAGATAATTCGTTTGACTTTATATTCTGTAATGCAGCTCTTCATCACATGAGAGATATTCCAGCTGCATTATCTGAGGCTCTTCGTGTACTCAAGCCTGGTGGACGTGTTATCACAACCTGCGATTCATTCTGTCCAAGCACAATGGATGATCAATATGAACTCGCTATTTTTAATTCTGACCCTACGGTCTTGTTAGGTGTTAATGAACGCATTCCAAGGTTTTCTGAATTTGCTCAAACTTTGGAAGAAATGAAGCCTTACTTAACAACTGAGATTTACACTCATACTTTTTTCCCTCCCTCAACATCTCTCCTGAAGCCTTTAAATACGTTACACAAATGGAACTTTATCGAATCCTCCCGACTTCTCTCCGCATCTAGTGGATCTTTGGCTTTATCTATTACCCTAAATTCATCTCCTGATATCGCTCCTGCTTGTCAGGAATCGTACGCTATTTCACCTCATACATATGCATGTCTTCTCACCTCCGAGGAGTCGTGTGTTATTCCACTAAATCCTTTGATTCCAAGTCATTACGTCGACTTACCTTTGATATCTTTTCCATCAACAAAATTTGAACTTTTAAATGGCTGGCTCCAACCAAACTCTAATCAATACAGGACCGCTTATAAACGTGGCCGTTGGTTTCTACGAAGTAGACCTTCTTCAAGTTGCCTTTTTTTCAAACTACGTCTTAATCCAAAATCTCGCTTAAAATCAGCACCTTTTGACATAATATTGAATGGAGAATCGGTATCAACGCTGGATGTACTACATTCAAGGTGGACTTCCATTCGTTTACCTCTTGACCATCTAGAGTTATCCTCTACATTCTGCATAGAAATTAAGTGCAAAGATACGTCTTCAGATTTTGACAATTTATTGTTTGATGTATCTTCTCGTCAATACTTACCTTCTTTGTCTTCACTTGAACTTGAGTCTTCCTTAGATCAACTAATTCCATGTAACATCCCTCCTCATGTTTTTGTTGTTATTCCTGTCTTCAATAGACCTCATTTTACACTCTCCTGCATTCGTCAACTTAAGCTCCAGTCTTATGTCTATCTAACTATTATAGTCTCCGATGGTGGTTCCTCTGAAGAGAATATCCAGAGCGTCCGTGATGCCCACCCTGACGTTATTTATCTTCGCTCAAGGACAACTCTCTGGTGGTCAGGTTCTATGGCTCTTGGAATTACGCATGCTTTCGAACTCGGCGCAACTGAATCTGATTTCATTCTCATGATGAATAATGACACTGATATTCCAATCGACTATGTCCAAACTCTTCTCAAAACCTCTCTTAAGCATAAAGCAGCTGTTGGTGCTTTAATTGTTGATAGCAAAAATCATCATCACATATTAGACGCTGGTGAGCAAATAGATTGGTCTAATTATACCTTTCCCGTAAAATCACATGTTATTTCTCCGGAAAAATGTAATTTCAATATTGACGCCCTACCCGGAAGAGGTTCGCTTGTTCCCATTTCAATGATTTCTTCAGCTGGAAATGTGGATTCCCAGAGATTTCCTCATTATTTAGCCGACTATGAGTTTTTTACCAGAATCAAGAAGTGCGGTTTTCAGCTTTGCATTACTTATGAAACTTCGATTACTGCATATATTGAAGAAACTGGCATTATTCCTGGTTCAACCACAACTGGTTTTAATATTGTTTGGGCAGAACTTTTCTCTCGTAGATCAATGAACAATATTGTTGATCATATGCTCTTTATATCTCTACATGCTCCAGCGAATTGCCGCATTCAATTACTTTCTAACTGTTTTCTCCGTGCATTACGTCAATTTATTTACCGTACCCCGTTGCGCTTTCCGTTTTATATCCTTTTATTTCCTATAAAGTTTGTTAGAGATCTACCTTTTTATTATCTCTCTTTTAAGAGTCTGATTCGAAGGCTTCTAGGTCACCTTTGATTCTCTCTATCTAACAAGTAAGTTTCCCTTGTTTTTATTTTTCTTTCCCGCCTAATTCTGCCCAATTGATCATGAAACAAAATTTCATCCTTTGTATTGAGATCATTGACAACCCCGATTGGATTGGTGGAACTATTTATCTTGCTAATCTAGTCCGTTGTCTTTTTAGACTACCTGAGCACCAACGCCCTGATATTCGTATCCTAGGCTCTAACAAGCTTGCCGCTCAACTACGTAATAATTACCATCAAAGATCTGTTAAGCATCATTTTAGAGCTTGTTTTCGCGCTCTCTTATCTAAACTCCGTATTAAATTAGCCTCTAGATCTAACCATCCGCTAATTCTATATCCTGGGTTTTCAGACATTCCTAGTTCAACCAAACTTGCTTGGATCCCTGACTTGCAGCATTGTGTACTTCCTGAACTTTTTAGTTCTTCTGAACTTTTGAATCGTAACTCATCAATTTTATCACTATCTGATCCATCACAATATATTTTATTTAGCAGCGAATCTTCGCGCCGTGATTTTCATCATTATTTTCCTGATCATCAGGCGGTTACTCGTGTTTGCCACTTTCATACTTTGTTAGATCAATCTTCATTTGATTGCCATAACTCAAGCTTTCTCCATGATCTTCTCATTCCTCCTAAGTTTCTTTATCTTCCAAATCAATTCTGGTCTCATAAAAATCATATAACTGTACTTAAAGCACTTCTTTATCTAAAACAAAACCACAATCTCCACATTCCCTTGGTCCTAACAGGTCAACCTAATGACAGTCGTAACCTTAGTCATTATTCATCTTTGATGGAATTTATTGAGAATAACCATATGTCATCCCAGATCTATAATCTGGGCCTTATTCCTCGAGATGTTCAACTCCAAGTCTTCCGTCATTCTGCAGCTATTATCCAACCATCCTTATTTGAGGGTTGGAGCACAGTTGTTGAAGATACCCGTGCGATAGGCCGACCCATATTTCTTTCTGATATTCCTGTCCATCGTGAGCAAAATCTAAACTCTGCTTACTTCTTCGATCCCAATTCAATCACTAGTCTTGCCTCCATTATTATTGAGAAATGGCCTCAGCTTTCGCCTGGTCCTGACTTCAATCAAGAAAACTTATCCTACCAAAGTACCCTCAATCTTATTGACAAGTCATCTACAAATTTCATCTCAATAGTATCTGAAGTTTACAGCTCAACTCTTATCTGAATTTTTCCGTTCTCCAGCTGACCCGTTGTCTTCCCTTGGCTCACATTATCCTATATAATTCTCCTACTTACGTCTCCCCTTGAGCTTGATTACATAATAAACTTTTATTGTTTAGTCATCTTTTGTCAGTTTCTTTTCAATCTGTTTTCTAATTATGTGTGGCATCGCTGGTTTATGTTCCTCTCAAGCTTTGTCTGAAGAACAGCTTTTCAATCTCAAGACTGTAGTCAACAATCTTTCTCATCGAGGACCAGACTCTGATGGTTTCTTTTATTCAGAAAATGTATCACTTGGTATGCGTCGTTTATCAATTAATGATCTTACAACTGGGTCTCAGCCTCTGTTTAATGAGGATCGTACTATTGCTCTTGTTTGTAACGGAGAGATTTATAATTTTATTGAACTTCGTGAGAAGCTTATCTCTCTTGGTTATTCTTTTTCCTCAAAGAGTGATGTGGAGGTAGTAATTTACCTCTACGAGGAATATGGCCCCGATTGTTTTGCGCAATTAAGAGGGATGTTTGCTATTGCTCTTTATGATGCTCGACGTAATTCCGTCTTTCTTGTCAGAGATCGTCTAGGAGAGAAGCCCCTATTTTATTCTCACGACCATAGCACTCTTTATTTCAGTAGCGAGTTTACCCAGCTTCTCCACATACACTCGACTTCGCCCCGTATATCGCCATCTGCATTTAACCTTTATCTTACCTTTCAATATCTTCCTGAGCCTTTTTCTTTTGTAGATAATATTTCTCAGCTTCCCGCAGCTCATTATCTTGAGTTTAATTGTGCAGACTCTACTTTCATTCTCCAGCGTTATTGGTTCCCTGAGCATCTCTCATCTTCTGAGCCGTTTTCATCCGACTATCTTTTTGACCTATTAAAAAGCTCATGTTTATTGATGAATCATGCAGATGTTCCTGTAGCTTTAGCTTTATCAGGTGGAGTTGATTCAAGTTTAGTGGCTGCCCTTTCTGCTGATATTACCAAGGATATCTGTGCATTTTCCGTTGGTTATCAAGGTAATCCTTCATCCGATGAGCGTTCTAAAGCTGCGTACTTAGCAGATTATCTAGGCATCCCTTTTTTACCCATAGAGATTTCAGATGCTGATGTTGAAAATTGTTTTCCAGATTTAGTACAGGCTATGGACTTACCTATAGCCGATATTGCTGCTCTTGGTTACTATAAAGTTTCTCAGGCATCTCGTCAGAACGGTTTTCCTGTACTTCTTTCCGGTCTCGGTGGAGACGAAGTCTTTTGGGGCTATCAGTGGGTAAAAGATACCCTAACTAATGCTACGAATTCTTCCCGGTCAAAATTATCAAGACTACGTAGTCTTTTAACTCGAAGTAAATCATCAACGCCTAGCTTTTTTGGGCAGCACTCGTTCCTTTCCTCTGCAAATGAATTGTCCAGACAAATTATTCCTGCAGAACGACTTTCTAATGCACCCAGCGACTTCTGGTTGGTTCATAACTCGATTGATACTAGTATTCCTCCTCATCTAGGCGTTTTCGACCTTCTCTCAAGAACTTGGTTGCGTTCTAATTGCTTAACCTTAATGGACCGTGTCAGCATGGCTAATTCTGTAGAGGTCAGGCTGCCTTTGTTAGATAATCACCTTGTTGATTACATGATTTCTCAGCGTAATTCCGGCTTACGAGATTGGGAGCTTCCCTGCAAATCTCTTCTTTTACGTTCGCTTGAATCTGTTCTACCAAATGAAGTTTTGTCCCGCAAAAAGCAAGGTTTTACCCCTCCTGTTCGTCGTTGGTATAAACTAGTTATTAATAAATACAGTAATCTTCTGTTCGGTGGTTCTCTTCAGCGTCAAGGCCTGATTGATACCTCCATATTTACTCCCTCATATTTTTCCCAATTGCCTTTGGATTTTTCATACAAACTTCTTCTCATGGAAATGTGGTCACGTTGTCATGTTGAAAAGACACCCATCCGGGATTTTTCCTAAATGTCTGTTATTTGGATTACCGGAGCACGTGGTTTTATCGGTCAGCATTTATCTCTTCACTTATCGTCTTTAGGACATAAAGTTTGTGGCATCGGCCATGGTTCTTTTACGGATTCCCAGTTAGAGTCTTCTGGTCTTGTTTATTGGATCACTAGCAATATTACGTCAACCAGTCTTTCTGCACTTGCAGAACAATCTGGCTATCCTGAGTTTATTTATCATCTGGCTGGCGGTTCCTCAGTAGGCGCCTCCTTTTATCAACCTCTTGACGATTACCACCGTACAGTCAGTTCAGGTGTTGTACTCTTTGAGTGGATTCGTACCAATACATTAGGCACTAAAGTTATTCTAATCTCCAGTGCCGCTGTTCATGGAAGTTCGCATACTACTCCTATTTCTGCATATGATTTTTGTGATCCCTATTCTCCCTACGGTTTTCACAAATATATGCTTGAACAGTTGGCTCGATCATACGCTAATTCTTTCAACCTTTCTTTCGTTATTGTTAGGCTCTTCTCTGTGTATGGTCCATTTCTCCGTAAACAGCTTATATGGGATCTTTGTTGCAAGATCCAAGCTTCTTCTTCTGGCCGCATAGTACTTGGTGGGACTGGTATGGAATATAGGGATTGGACTCACATTTCAGATGTTATTCGACTGCTTGAGAATGTAGCTTCTCTGGCCTCACCGTCCATTCCTATTTTCAATGCTGGAACGGGACTTGCCCATTCAGTTTCAGATATCGCCACCTTAGTTGTAAAGGCCTGGCATCTAGATATTGATATCGACTTTACTGGACATACACGACCAGGCGATCCTGCTTACTTGGTTTCCACTCCGTGCACCATTAACTCTGTTGTCTTCCCGTTCCACTGTTCGCTCAATCATGGATTGACTGACTATGTGTTTTGGTTTAAATCAACCTGCCTATGACATCCTGTAATTTAGCTTTTCAACTACACGCTAGTAACTCTTGGCAAGGTGGATTTAATTATCAGCTTTCAGTGATATCGTCGCTGACAGAGTTCTACTCTGACTCTGTATCAATTACTGTATTTGCTTCTAATGATCATCCTCCTGGTGATCTTGAGGCAATTCAAGCCTTCCCGCAAGTTTTTCTCATTGTTGATAATATTTTCTCCAGGAAATTTACTTTTTTCCGCTCGTTTATTTCTTTAATCCTTGGTTTTGATCCATGGCTTCGACCATACATCTATAAATACAGCTTAACAACAATCTTTGAGTCTGCCCAATTTGTTGGAAGCAACCCCTTGGTTGAACGTGTACTGGCTTGGATACCCGATTTGCAGCACCGTACTCTTCCAGCCAATTTTTCATTTCTCGCATGGCTTCGCCGCGATCTTGGATTTCGACTCCAAGCTACATCGAACCGCTTTTTGATATTTAGTAGTTCTGCATCTCGAGCCCAATTTTCAACTTATTACCCGGCCTATTCTCCTTCGTGTGCTGTAGTAAATTTTCCTCCAATCATTACACGTACTGATCTTGACGCTTCTTGTTCTGTTGATGTCTTAAGTGTTTATTCTATATCTCGACCCTACATATTTCTTCCAAATCAGTTCTGGCTCCATAAAAATCATCTGACTGTTCTAAGTGCTTTAGCATATTTACCTTCTGCTGAGCGGCCTTTGATTGTTGCTACCGGTTCAACTATTGATTATCGCCGATCTGATTATTTCAGTTTGGTAAGACACCGGGTTGTTTCCATGGGTCTATGCGAAGACTTTTTGATTCTTGGTTCTGTCCCACGTAGCCATTTTCTGGCATTGATGTTTTCTGCGTCTGCGTTTCTAAACCCATCGCGTTCTGAGGGCTGGAATACCTCTGTTGAGGAGGCAAAGCTCTTTGGTTTACCACTTCTTTTGTCCGATATCTCTGTTCATAGGGAGCAAGCTAATAATGATTCTTCTTTTTTTCATCCTAATGATCACATTGCTCTCTCTGTTTTGTTGCAAGCCAGCTTCCGGGACGCTAGCGGATTTGGTGTAAATCGTTTTTGCCATAGTGAATATATCGATAGACGTCGTGATTTTGCTGGCAAGCTTTTTTCACTGATAAGCGGTTGTTCTGACCACCAGTCTTAATCCCTTCCGTCACTTTGTAGATCTTAATTGCTCCCTTACCCAGGAAAGTTGATGCCGCCTCTTTCTTATCACTAGGGGGCTTGATCGAATAGAGAGATGCTTTCTTTCAACCAGCTCGTTACACGTTACAAGGTTGAGGAAACTAATTTATATGCAGAACGTGTCCGGATTTCAGGAGCGTTGGTGATACATTTGATCACCCTCTACCCATTATGGAAGGTTCGGAGGTTGTGAGTAGAGATGTTGCCTACATACGCCAAATGGCCTCTAGGGTTGGATAAGCATTGACAAGTTTAAGGTAATGCTTGAGACCGCGGGTCTCAATGCCACCGAGCTCAGCTCCTGTTGCCGTGAATGAGGGCTGTTTTCATATTAGGTGAACCGCTGGTGCCAGGCAGTCCGGATGCCAATGTCTCTCAGACCTTAATGTTAATTGCCAGACCAGAACTGCCAGCTTGGTGGCTTATGGACATAAGTTCCCGCGACAATAATTGGTACAAGTCAGTCGCTGCCAACAATCTTATGTTTGATTTTCGGACAGCGCTGGTTCTAGTTCCGCAACATCGGCAATGTACAGGGCCCAATGCCGTGTCATTGATCGCTCAACACGGCTGATGCCCTCTCCCCAGAACAGCGGTTCGCAATCCTCATCTCTGTTGATTGTTGTGCCAACACTCAACTCCTACTCCCTCCTGCCGCGTCTGCTTGGTTCGTTGCAGCAGCAGACCTGGCCTCACTGGCAGTTGTTATTCATAGACGGTGCCTCTGGTGCGCAGCACCGACACTGGCTGGAGCAATGCTGCATGGCCGAGTCCCGTTGCCGCTGGTTGAGACAAGATCCCGTTGACTCCGGCATCTTCGGTGCGATGAACCAAGGTTTTGCCGAAGCTGCACTCGATGATTGGCTGATGTTCTGGGGCTCCGACGACTGGGCAGCGGGGCCTGTAGTGCTGGCAGAGGTTGTCGCCGCCCTGGCGCGCGCGGCATCCCAAGACAACACCCCTGACCTTTTGGTCTGCCGCGGCCGCTACGCCGAGGGAGCTACCGGAGCTCTTGCTCGCTATACCGTATTTCAGGCTGACGGCATGCTCAGTACAGGCGCCTACCGCCGCGCCCTGTTCCTTGGCTCAACCCCCCCGCATCAAGCCACCCTTATCGGGCCCGCTGCTCGACGCCGCCTAGCCTGTTATTCCCCTGGTTTCCGGCTTTCTGCTGATCTCGACTACTTCCTGCGGCTGAGTTGCCATCCTGGCCTTCGCGTGCAATGCCTAGACCTCGAGCTTGTGCACATGGCTGACTCTGGCCTCAGCGGCCAGCAAACCCAACGCCGACTGAAGGAGGTGCGCCACGCCTACAGCCGTGCTTTCGGATGGCGTTGGGGTTTTCCTTTTGTAGCCCGATATTTAAGGCGGCTAGCGAGTCTGCTGTATTGGCACTGATGCATATTCATTTGTTTGGTGCTGCGACACCCACGGGTGAGGCTCTGAAGCAGCAGTTCTGCTCTACCGATTCAGCTCTTCCGCTGGTTGCATACTCACGTCGTGCCCCCTCGTGTTTGCCGGCCGACTTCACGGACCCAGACGCCTTCCATCCTGGTGGTGTCCCGAATTCGCCCGCTTTGTGGATCAGCTTCGGGCCGATCTGGTTACTCTCGCCCTTTATGGATCGTCTGGCTCGTGCGTACCCTGAGCGCTTGCAGGGTCTCCGCGCGCTGATCGCCTGCTCCTCTTCTTCAGCGATTACCAAACGTTTCGCTGCCAATCGCTTTGACCGCGAGCTTGTAGTGCGGCTTACCACCGCGGAAGATCAGCTGCTAGCTACCTGCCGGAGACTGCAGCTGCCCTGCCGTATTTTCCGTCCTACGCTCATTTATGGGCGAGTGGGCTCCTATGTGGATCGCAACCTCAGTCGGATAATTCAGCTGATGCGTTGGCTGCCATTATTGCCTGTGCCAGAGCACACCGGTCTTCGCCAACCTATCCACGCCACCCAGCTGGCAGCAGTGGCTTGTGAGAGTGTGCGCCAGTTTGCTTCTGGCGGCTGGAATCCCCAATTGTCAGAACGCATTGCTCTCGGTGGTGACAGTGAACTCAGCTATGCCGTCATGCTGCGAGCCCTGCAGCAAGCGCTTCCGCATAAGGATCCAGCACGGCGCTGCCGTTTGCTGTCCCTCCCCAACCGCTTCTTTTACGCAGCAGCAGCTCCTCTGCTGCTGCAGTCTCCCAAGGCCTTCGAGGCGGTCTTGCGGATGAGTTCCGACCTCTCGGGTTTTACACCGGCGCATCAACTCTTAAATGCAGAGCCGCAGCCTTTTCCTGTGCTTCCCCTTATTTGAAATCAGGTGTTCCAAGCTTTTGTCATTACTGCTGGAACCGCTACCGCTTGGTTGCTGCTCCGAGGTCTGATCCCGCAACTACGCCGGGGTCTTCTCGATCAGCCCAACGCGCGCAGCTCTCACCGTCAGCCCACCCCGCGTGGTGGCGGTGTTGCCTTCGTCGCAGTGGCCTCAGCCTCTTCCGCAATGGCGCTGCTCAGTGGTCATGGCTTCCCTGCCGTAACCCTTCCCTTGCTCGCTGCCCCCCTATCGGTTGTTGGCTTGCTCGACGACCGTCACAACCTGCCTGCATCGTGGCGGTACGGCGTTCAGCTTTTCACGGCCGTTCTCATGCTCGGCTTCAGCCCTCTCGTTCAGCGACTACCTATTGCCTTGGCGCCCGGCAGTTTGCTCCTCCTGCCTGTCCTCACCCTCCTGGTCATTGCCGTCACAGCCGTCATCAACTTCACCAACTTCATGGACGGTCTCGATGGCCTAGTGGCTGGCTGCATTGCTGTGACCATTGCTACCTTGGCTGTTGAGTTCGACGCAACCTGGTCGCTGTGGGCCTTGGTGGGTTCTCTGGTCGGCTTCTTGCTCTGGAATTGGAGCCCAGCCAAGGTTTTCATGGGTGATGTGGGCAGTACCTTTCTCGGCGCGGTATTCGCTGGACTAGTGCTCCAGGCTTCCAGCTGGCTAGAGGCCTTTGGCTACCTCCTAGTAGGCACCCCCTTGCTGGCAGACGCTTGTCTTTGCGTTCTCCGCCGTTTGCTCGCTGGCCAGCCTGTGTTCCAAGCTCACCGTCTTCATCTGTTTCAGCGCCTGCACCACGCAGGTTGGCCTCACGCTCGCGTGTCTCTCACCTATATCTCAGCAACAGCGGTGCTGGCGATCGCCATGCTTGCGGGCGGCTTGCCCTGTGTGTTCAGCATTGCTGTTGTTGAGCTTTTGCTTGGGGTTTGGTTGGATCAGCGTGTGGCGGTGCCATTCGCTGTGGCCTCGGAGAAGTGATGAGTTTTTTCTTTTCGAGCAAGGGCTTGGTGGGTTTGCCTCCAGTTTTCAGGCGGCTCCTGCTGATCGGCATTGATTCGCTTTTGCTGCCCCTGGCGGTATAGCTGAGCTTCTAGTTGCGCTTGGCGCATCCGTTCCATTCCAGCTCAATTGCCGCTGGAAGTTGGTTGTTGATGGCCGTGCTTCTGGTTGGGCTGCCCCTTTATGCATTCACTGGGTAATACAAAGGTCTCACCCGCTATGTGGGCAGTGCTGCCCTCTATCGCCTGGCAGGATGCAATGGACTCCTGGTGCTGGTGCTGTCGGCTTAGCGCTCATTTCCAAACATGGAGTCACCGAAACTCTCTGCCATCACTCGACCGTGACGCTCTTCGCCAAATTGCGTGGCTGATCCACATCCAAGCCCCTATAGGCAGCGATGTGATAGCTGAGCAATTGCATCGGCACCACGGTGAGCAGTGGGCTCACCCACTCGCTCACTTGAGGCACGGGTAAGAGGGCATCAAACAATTCAGTATCAGGGCCCACGGGCGCCACGCCGATCATTTGCGCGTCGCGGGCTTTAGCCTCCTGGGCGTTGCTCAACACCTTCTCAAACACCGGGCCAGGCATGGCAATCGACACCACTGGGACGTGCGAATCGAGCAGGGCAATCGGCCCGTGCTTCATCTCCCCAGCTGGATAGCCTTCGGCGTGGATGTAACTGATTTCCTTGAGCTTGAGGGCACCCTCCAGGGCAATCGGATAGTTAATTCCGCGGCCTAGGAAAATCACATCCTGGGTGTCGGCAAAGCGAGGTGCCAACGCTTCAGAGCCCTTGTCGTGATGCTCCACCAAACGCTCCAGCTGCTGCGGTAACTCCCTCAGTTCATCGAGCAATGCGCTGATCTCAGTCTCCGAGCGGTGCCCACGCCTAGCAGCAAAGGCAACCGCCAAGCCATAGAAGGCCAACAGCTGTCCAAGAAAGGTTTTGGTGGCAGCAACACCCACCTCAATCCCCGCACCGATATCCAGGATGTAGGGCACCTGCCGGGCCAACGAACTCTCCGTGCGATTGGTCACACCAAGTTGACGCGGTGCATAGCCAGGCTGTCCGTAGGCCTGTCGCCGCTGGGCATCCATGCTGAGCGCCGCCAGCGTGTCGGCCGTTTCTCCAGATTGCGTGACCCCAATCGTGAGGGTGTGGGGCGCCAGCGGTGGTGGGGCATAACGAAACTCACTGGCATAAAACACCGTGGTGGGCAGTCCTGCGAATTGCTCAAGCAAGTACGCCCCCACCAAAGCGGCGTGGCGACTGGTGCCACACGCCAGGATTTGGATGCGTTCCACCCCTTCGTAGAAGGATTCATCAAACGGAAGCGCCACCGGATTGGCGACAGTCAGCCCAACCGGCAGATGACGATCCACCCAGAGCCGCGCCGTTTCGGGCTGCTCATGGATTTCCTTCAACATGAAGTGGCGGAAATGGCGCTTGTCGGCAATGTGATCCGACCCACTAAGCGTGGTTGGAGTGCGCTGTTGCCGCGCCCCTTCCGCGTCATACAGCTCAATTCCTAAAGGACTGAGCAGCGCCACTTCGCCGTCTTCCATGGGAAGGATCGTGCGCGTGAATCCCACCAAGGCAGGGGTATCGCTGGCACAAAGGAACTCCCCTTCCCCAAGCCCAATCAGAAGTGGTGCCGCTTTGCGTGCCACCACCAGAGCTCCGGGGGCATTAGCCCACAACACCGCTAAGGCATAAGCCCCTTGAAGCCGGGGAAGGACGGCCTGCACCGCCTCAAGCAAAACATTGCCGTTTCCATCTCCCTCGTCGACCCCCATCAACTGCAATTGCCCTGCAATCAAATGGGGAATCACCTCGGTGTCGGTTTCCGATTGAAAGCTCACACCTGCAGCCGTGAGCTCTTCTCGCAAAGCCCGGTGGTTTTCAATGATCCCGTTCTGAACGACCGCAACCCTGCCGCTTCCATCACGGTGGGGGTGGGCGTTGTGCTCCTCAGGCTTGCCATGGGTCGCCCAGCGGGTATGGCCGATTCCACAAAGCCCCGGTGCACCTTCACTGTCCGCACGAACGGTGAGGTTGTTCAGCTTTCCTTTGGCGCGAAGGCAGTGCAAATCATTGCCCTGCAACGTGGCGATACCCGCGGAGTCGTAGCCGCGGTACTCCAGCTGGCGAAGACCTTCAAGCAGCAGCGGTGCCGCGTCTCGCGAACCAATCACCGCGACGATGCCGCACATAGAAAAAAACCCGGCTTAGCCGGGCTGATCGTATGGGTATTGAACCAAATTCAGTAGGCCAAGCCCATGCTTCGACTGGTCTCATCCCCGAGATAGACACGAATACTGAGGAAGTCTGTGGGGCAAGCGGTTTCGCAGCGCTTGCAACCCACACAATCCTCCGTACGAGGAGAGGAGGCGATTTGGCCAGCCTTGCAACCGTCCCAAGGGACCATTTCAAGGACGTCCAGGGGACAAGCACGCACACACTGTGTGCAACCAATGCAGGTGTCGTAGATCTTGACGGCGTGGGACATGTGCCCGTTCCGATGCGGATGACTTGAGATCAAGGTACCCGTTGCGAATGCCACTGGGTCGTTAACCCTTGCCTGCCGTCACCGTTGTTAACGCCACGAGGTGGCGTGCAGGGCAAGCCCGTAAGATGCGGCGTCACGTCTGCACGGCCATGTCCCAGGAATCGATCCTCGAAAAAGTCCGTTCGATCGTTACGGAGCAGCTCAGCGTTGATGCCGGCGAAGTGAAACCGGAGTCCAACTTTCAGAATGATCTGGGAGCTGACTCACTCGACACCGTCGAGTTGGTAATGGCTCTTGAAGAAGCCTTCGACATCGAAATTCCCGATGAAGCAGCCGAAGGAATTGCCACCGTTGGCGATGCCGTCAAATACATCGAAGACAAGCAAGCCTGAGGATCTGCATGGTGGAGGGTCTCCAGCGCGTCGTGGTCACAGGCCTCGGTGCCGTTACACCGATCGGCAATACCGTCGCTGACTATTGGGAGGGCTTGACCTCTGCAAAGAACGGCGTCGAAGCGATCACCTTGTTTGATGCGGCGCAGCACGCCTGTCGTTTCGCTGCTGAAGTCAAGAATTTTGATCCCAGTGGCTTCATTGAGCCCAAAGACGCCAAACGCTGGGATCGTTTCTGCAAATTCGGCGTGGTAGCTGCGAAGCAGGCCCTCGCCGACTCGGGCCTCACGATCACCCCAGAGAATGCCCATCGCATTGGCGTCAGCATCGGTTCTGGGGTTGGCGGGCTTCTCACCATGGAAACCCAGGCTCATGTTCTGAAAGACAAAGCCCCGGGTCGCGTCAGCCCCTTCACGGTGCCGATGATGATTCCGAATATGGCCACAGGGCTGGCGGCGATCGCTCTTGGGGCCAAAGGTCCTAGTTCCGCTGTCGCCACAGCCTGTGCCGCAGGATCCAATGCCATCGGCGATGCCTTCCAGCTGCTGCAGTTGGGCAAAGCCGACGTCATGATTTGCGGCGGTGCCGAATCAGCGATCACCCCCCTTGGCGTAGCCGGCTTCGCCAGTGCCAAGGCGCTGTCGTTCCGCAACGACGATCCTGCTGGTGCGAGTCGGCCTTTCGACCAAACCAGGGATGGATTCGTGATCGGAGAAGGTTCAGGGATATTGGTCCTTGAAACCCTTGCCCACGCCGAAGCCCGAGGAGCCACAATTTTGGCCGAAATCGTGGGTTACGGAACCACTTGTGATGCTCACCACATCACCTCTCCAACTCCAGGCGGCGTTGGTGGTGCAGCCGCCATGCGCCTGGCGCTTGAAGATGGTGG
The DNA here is from genome assembly GCF_047302735.1 of Synechococcus sp. Cu2B8-bc1011. NCBI lineage: Bacteria > Bacillati > Cyanobacteriota > Cyanophyceae > Synechococcales > Synechococcaceae > Synechococcus > Synechococcus sp. Cu2B8-bc1011. The sequence goes on along the minus strand of NZ_CP138915.1, from coordinate 699,688 downwards.
CATCGCTGCTGACAGCGTGGACTACGTCAACGCCCACGGCACCAGTACACCCGCCAACGACAGCAACGAAACCGCAGCGATTAAGAGTGCTCTTGGCAGTCGCGCCAAGGACATTCCGGTGAGTTCAACGAAGTCGATGACGGGCCACTTGCTCGGGGGCTCGGGCGGAATCGAAGCTGTGGCCTGTGTGCTGGCGCTGCGCAACGGTGTCGTTCCACCCACCATCAACTACAACAATCCGGATCCCGAATGTGATCTGGATATTGTGCCGAACACGGCTCGTGAACTAACACTGGGAACAGTGCTGTCCAACTCCTTCGGCTTCGGCGGTCACAACGTCTGCCTCGCCTTCCGACGCATGAGCTAACACCTAGCTCAGTCCAACCCTTAACTCCTCCCCCCTCCTCTCCACTCCATGGCCGCCGCAACCGCTTCTCTCGACACGCTCTGCGTCAACAGCATCCGCATGCTGGCCGTTGATGCCGTCAATAAATCCAATAGCGGTCACCCCGGTTTGCCCATGGGCTGCGCACCGATGGGGTACACGTTGTGGGACAAGTTTCTCAAGCACAACCCCAAAAACCCAAAGTGGTTCAATCGCGATCGGTTTGTCCTGTCAGCCGGCCATGGCTGCATGCTGCAGTACGCCCTCCTGCACCTCACCGGCTACGACTCGGTGACCATCGACGACATCAAACAATTCCGGCAGTGGGGCTCGAAAACGCCAGGACATCCAGAAACATTTGAAACCCCTGGGATCGAAGTCACCACCGGGCCCCTTGGCGCAGGCATCTCCAATGCCGTGGGTCTGGCCATTGCTGAATCACACCTAGGCGCCAAATTCAATAAGGCTGACGCCAAAGTTGTGGACCACTTCACCTACGTGATCATGGGTGATGGCTGCAATCAGGAGGGCGTGGCTTCAGAAGCTGCCTCCCTGGCCGGCCACCTCAAGTTGGGCAAATTGATTGCCCTCTATGACGACAATCACATCACCATCGATGGTCGAACGGATGTGTCGTTCACCGAGGACGTTCTCAAGCGTTATGAAGCCTATGGCTGGCACGTCCAACACGTGGCCGACGGCGACACCGATGTGAATGCCATCGCCAAGGCGATCGAAGCTGCAAAGGCCGTCACGGATAAGCCTTCGATCATCAAGGTGACCACCACCATCGGCTACGGCTCACCCAACAAGAGTGATACGGCTGGTGTCCATGGCGCCCCCCTTGGAGAAGAGGAAGCTGAGCTCACCCGCAAACAGCTGGGCTGGACCCACGGCCCATTCGAAATTCCTCAAGAGGCCTACGACCAGTACCGCCAAGCCGTAGAACGCGGCGCTTCGCAGGAAGCCGAGTGGAATCAAGCTTTAGCGAACTACCGAAGCAAGTACCCCACAGAAGCGGCTGAATTCGAGCGCATGCTGCGCGGCGAGCTTCCCCAGGGCTGGGACAAGAACCTGCCCACTTACACCCCAGATGACAAAGGTCTGGCCACCCGCAAGCATTCCCAGATTTGTCTCGGAGCCCTGGGAGCCACAATCCCAGAATTGATTGGCGGCTCCGCTGACCTCACCCACTCCAACTACACCGACATCGCTGGGGAAACCGGCTCCTACCAGCCCGAAACCCCTGAGAAGCGTTACCTGCACTTCGGTGTGCGCGAGCACGCGATGGCGGCCGTCCTCAATGGCATCGCTTATCACAACAGCGGCTTGATCCCCTACGGCGGCACCTTCCTGGTGTTTGCCGATTACATGCGCGGTTCCATGCGCTTATCAGCACTGAGCATGCTTGGTGTGATTTACGTGCTCACTCACGATTCCATCGGCGTCGGTGAAGACGGCCCCACCCACCAACCGATCGAAACCATCCCCTCACTGCGCGCCATGCCAGGGATGCTGGTGTTCCGCCCTGGTGACGGCAACGAAACCAGCGGTGCCTACAAAGTTGCGATCGAGAATCGCAACCGCCCAAGCGCGATGTGCCTCAGCCGCCAAGGGATGGCCAACCAAGCCAACTCCTCAATCGACAAGGTGGCCTTCGGTGGCTACATCCTTGAAGACTGCGCAGGCACACCGGATCTGATCTTGATTGGCACAGGCACCGAACTCGACCTCTGCGTCCAAGCCGCAAAGCAGCTCACATCAGAGGGCAAAAAAGTACGTGTGGTCTCGATGCCTTGCGTGGAGCTCTACGACGAGCAAAGCGATGCTTACAAAGAACAAGTCCTCCCCAACGCTGTGCGCAAGCGGATCGTGGTGGAAGCCGCTGAAGCCTTTGGCTGGCATCGATTCATTGGTCTCGATGGCGACAGCATCACCATGAATCGCTTCGGCGCCTCCGCTCCAGGCGGCACCTGCATGGAGAAGTTCGGCTTCACCGTCGACAACGTGGTCGCGAAGTCAAAGGCTCTACTGGGCTGATCGTTAGAGATCACAATCGGACCAGACAAGGCCATTGCTTTTCAAGCCTTCCGCAAGGAGGGCTTTCCCTTTGGCTTGGTCCACCACCCAAATGCCATCTCCACCATGGGATAACAAACCAAGACAACAAAAAACCCTGGTGTGATCACCAGGGTTGAAAGAGTGATGCTCAAGGCCATAGACCCTTGAGGCGAGAAGTCAGAGCTTGTCCTGTTTCACCCCAACCAATTCCGCAGCACCCTTGGTCTGAAGCACTTGCTCGAGTCCCTCCAAATCCGCATCCGTGATCTTGGTTTGCATCGGGCAATGCTTTGGACCACACATGGAGCAGAACTCAGCTTGCTTGTAGATATCTGCTGGCAGGGTTTCGTCGTGATATTCCTTCGCCCGCTCTGGATCTAAGGACAACTCAAACTGCTTGTTCCAATCGAAGGCATAACGAGCGCGGCTGAGCTCATCATCGCGATCCCTCGCCCCTGGGCGATGACGGGCAATATCAGCCGCATGGGCTGCAATCTTGTAGGCAATCAGCCCTTCGCGTACATCCTCCGCATTAGGAAGGCCAAGGTGCTCCTTAGGCGTCACGTAGCAAAGCATCGCGGTGCCGTGCCAACCCGCCATCGCCGCACCAATCGCTGAGGTGATGTGGTCATAGCCAGGGGCGATATCGGTGACCAACGGGCCAAGCACATAGAAAGGCGCCTCATTGCACTCTTCCATCTGCTTCTTCACGTTGAACTCAATTTGATCCAGGGGCACATGGCCTGGACCCTCCACCATCACCTGCACGTCGTGCTTCCAAGCCCGCCTGGTGAGATCTCCCAGCGTCTTCAGTTCAGCAAGCTGCGCAGCATCGGAGGCATCGTGCTGACAGCCAGGACGGAGTGAATCTCCCAGCGAAAAAGTGCAGTCGTAGCGCTTAAAAATCTCGCAAATATCGTCGAAGCGCGTGAACAATGGATTTTGGCGGTGGTGATACAACATCCACTGCGCCAAAATTCCGCCGCCTCGGCTCACAATTCCCGTTAAGCGTCCCTTCACCTTGGGGAGATGCTCGATCAACAGGCCAGCGTGAATCGTCTGGTAATCAACGCCCTGTTGGCAATGTTTTTCGATGATGTGCAGGAAATCATCTTCGTCGAGCTTCTCGATTGAGCCATGCACGCTTTCCAAGGCCTGATAGACAGGCACCGTGCCAATCGGAACCGATGAGGCACCAATAATCGCCGTCCGCACTTCATCCAGATTCACGCCACCGGTGGACAGATCCATCACGGTGTCGGCGCCATATTTAACGGCCAACTTCAGCTTGTTCACCTCCTCTGCTGCATCCGAGGCATTGGGAGACGCACCAATGTTGGCGTTCACCTTGCATTTGCTGGCGATGCCAATCGCCATCGGCTCCAGATTGGTGTGATTGACATTGGCTGGAATGATCATCCGACCCCGTGCCACCTCTTCCATCACAAGGGATTCCGGAAGGTTCTCGATCTTGGCCACATAGGCCATCTCTTCCGTCACCACACCCTTACGGGCGTAATGCATCTGAGACACATTGGCCTGGCCCTTGCGAGCGGAAACCCATTCAGTACGCATGTCCTTGGCAGCAGCGGAATTGCCAGGAGCCGACCAAACAGCCGAAGATCACATCGTTCACTTCCCTGCGCCGGCATGACCCGGATCAAGTTCAGAGGGTGTGATCTCAGCCCCAGCGATCGCAATGAATGCCAGGGCACCCCTAGTGGTCTTTGAAAGCTAGCAACGCTTTTCAGGTCTGGTGCACTTCTGCTTTTAGGACTGCAAGCCATTCAATGCAGCAGCCACCACGCGGTGATCAGCATCCTGCTGCAACGGCTGAAGCAGAGCCCTGGCTTCGGATCCATGGGGGTTTCCGGCCTGCTCGCGCACCACCCGGGCCAAGATTTCCGCCCCACTCACCCGCACGGTGCCGTCAGCATCTGCGATCGCTTGCCTGCCTAGGTCCAGCAACCAAGCCGGGGATATTTCGGGCTGCTCCGCGAAAGCGGAAAGAATGCTGCAACGCACCAGCCAAGCGCCATCCTTCGCGAAGCTCTCGCGCAAGAGAGGCCAGGCCCGCTCCACCCCAAAGCTCGCCAAGGCATTCGCCGCTTCCGCGCGCACATTGGGGTCTTCATCGACCTGCAGCAATCGACTCAGCACCTGCCAGCCCTGCTCATTGCGCCGGTAGCCCAGGCCACTGCAGCTCAGGGAGCGAACTAAAAACGCCTGTTGCTCACTCCCCAAGATCAGCAGTGGAATCACAACACTGTCGTTGTCTGAAGTGGGCAGCGCTCGCAATTTGGCCAGTGCTGGCATTGCTTGCACAGGGTCACCGGAGGCGATCGCTGCGCGCAACTCCTCAGGGTTGGGTGCGGTCTGTTCAGGGGTGCTGGTCATCTCAATCCTCCTGAGAACGGGTGGTGCGCAAGGCGATCAACAACTGATGGCGGCGATGACGACGGCCCACCACTGCATGGATCACCAAACCAGATCCCACAAGGATGGCAGGAAGTGCTTGCCAACGGTCGGGCCCCTCTCGCTGCAGCATCGCCGACACACCAAGCAGCACCATCAAGGGTGCTGCCAGCGACAACACAATGTGGATCCTTGTCCTGGATTGACGGCTCATGGTATGGGAGTCCAAGCCAACATCGCAGCGGTCAAGACCTGCACTCCCACGCCTAAGGCTCCTTCCTCAGGGTTGAAATGGCCGTTATGGAGCGCTGCACATCCATCGGGTCCTGCCACCCCCAATCGAAACATGGTGCCGGGGACGTCCTGCAACAGTTCGGCAAAATCCTCGGCGCCGAGCGAAGGCTGCTCTAAGCGTTGCACCTGCGCTGCCCCCAGTTGTTCAACGGCACTGCGCTCGAGCAAGGCAGTGAGGGCGGGATCGTTGCGAACGGGGGGTGCAATGCAGCGGTAGCGAACCCTGGCGGTGGCACCAAAGCTCCCACAAATGGCTTGCACCGTCTCCTCAATCCAGGCCGGTAACCGTTCATGGAGATCCGCGCAAAGACAGCGAACCGTGCCCAGGAGGGTCACCCGGTCTGCAATCACATTGAAAGCTTTACCACCTTCGATTTTCCCAAAGCTCACCACCACCGGATTCAAGGCATCCAAGCGACGACTGATTGCCTCCTGCAATCCTGTGACCACTCGCGCTGCAATCCAAATCGCATCGAGAGATTGATGGGGCCTCGCTCCATGACCGCCTTCACCGATCACTTCGATTTCCAGTTCTCCAGCAGCAGCCGTCAAACTGCCGCTGCGTACACCGATCGTGCCCACTGGCAATGTTGGGAACACATGCACTCCAAACAAGGCGTTGAGCCCATCGGTGGCGCCATCAGCGCGCATCCAGCGGGCACCTTGGGCAAGCTCCTCAGCAGGCTGAAACAAAAGGCGCATCCCCACTGGCAAGGACGGCTCCTGCGCCAACAGGCGTGCAACCCCCAAGCCGATACAACTATGCAAGTCATGACCGCAGGCATGCATGACCCCTTGCCGCAAGGAGGCATAAGGCAAGCCCGTGCGCTCCTCGACGGGTAAGGCGTCCATATCCACGCGCAACCCCAACTGCGGACCGATTTGAGGCCCAAGCTCCGCCATCACACCGGTGCGCCCCACCCCTTCACGAACACGCCACCCACACTGACGCAACTCTCCAGAAATGAGGGCCGCGGTTTGGTGCTCTTCGCCACTCAGTTCCGGATGGGCATGAAGATGGCGTCGCAGCTCGATCAACTCGGGCAAGATCGCTTCAAGGCGCTGCTTGAGGGGGGGAGAGGTGGTGGTCATGGACTCTCCAGAGCCAGAAAACGCTGTAAATCAGCAACAGGGCGTGGCGGCCAGCGACGTACCTGCAGCAACCAATCGGCTTCGCGATAACTGGGATCCAAGCCAGAAGCCGCCGCCCAGTTGCTTTCGGCCTCGCCCTTAGAACCGCGGATCCAAAGCAAAGCACTTAATCCAGCTCGCGCATCAGCAAACATCGGATAACGACGGATCAAGTTGCGCATCTCCCTCTCAGCCTCGTCAAAGGCCTCGAGTTGGTAGAGGGCCAAGGCCCGGCTGGAGCGTGCCATCGCAAAGCCAGGACGGGCCTCAGCCGCGCGCCCATAGAGGGTTTCAGCGGATTCCCAATCGCCTTCAGAGCCGCGCACATTGCCGAGGTTGTAGAGCGCCGAAGCATCTTCAGGATCCCTCTTCAAAATCCAGTTGTAATCCTGCTCGGCTGCCGTCCAATGCTGCAAGGCTTCCTCAGCCGTGCCTCGATTGAGGTGGGGGTCAGATTCTTCCGGAGCAAGCGCAATGGCCTGGGTTTGATCGGCGATCGCCCCCTCGGTGTCACCTAAGACAAGACGCACATTGCCGCGGTTGCTCCAGGCAGCCGCATCATCAGGAGCCAGCTCCAGCACCCGATCCCATCCCTCGAGGGCCTGCTGAGGGTCACCCTGACGGCTGAAGCGCAGGGCCTGTTCAAACAATTGACGGTGCTGATCCTTGGGAAGCGATTCCGCAACAGCTGGATCGGCCCCAAGCAACACCACAACCCCAAAGGCAACCAACAAGACGGAGACCCAACGCTTGAGATCAAAGCTCATGCCGCATCCCCCTCATCCGCTGGCCAACCGAGATGGACTCGACCAGCGGCGGTCACCACGCGACCACGGGGGGTGCGCTGAAGAAAGCCCAGCTGCAGCAAATAGGGTTCCACCACAGCTTCCAGGGTGGTGGGGTCCTCACCAAGCGCCGCGGCCAAAGTATCGAGACCTACGGGGCCGCCTCCATGGGACTGAAGCAACAGCTCCAGAAGGCGCCGGTCACTGGCATCAAGGCCCTTCCCATCCACACGATGCAGCGTGAGTGCTTCATCTACCAACTGCACGTCGATGCAGCCCGACACCTCACGCACGCAGGCAACATCCCGCACCCGGCGCAAAAGTCGGTTAGCGATCCGGGGAGTGCCACGACACCGTCGGGCAATCTCTGCGCAAGCCTCAGGCGAAAGCTGCAGGGTCAACAGACCAGCAGCCCGCATCACGATCGCTTGTAAATCCTCGTGTCCATAAAATTCCAGGCGCTGAATCAGTCCAAAGCGATCCCGCAGGGGAGAGCTCAGCACACCAGCCCTTGTGGTCGCGCCCACCAGCGTGAAAGGCGGCAACTCCAGGGCTCTTGTTCGCGCCGTACTTCCTTTACCAACGGTGAGATCAAGGCGGCGGTCTTCCATCGCCGGATAGAGGAGCTCCTCAGCAACGCGGGTGAGCCGATGAATCTCATCAATAAAGAGCACCTCTTTTGGCTGCAGGTTTACGAGCAGGCCAACAATGTCGCGAGGGCGCTCAAGGGCCGGAGCGCTGGTGATCCTGCAGGTCACCCCCAGTTCTTCAGCCAACACCATCGCCATGGTGGTTTTACCCAACCCTGGAGGGCCATACAACAAAACGTGGTCGAGGGCCTCACCCCGACCCATCGCCGCTTGGATGGCAATCCCCAGCACTTGCTTGAGTTCGCGCTGACCGATGTAATCGTCGAGACGACGAGGCCTGAGACCATCTTCCTTCGTCGCGCTCAGCTCTGCCGAATCATCCAGTTGACGCGCTGCATCCACCACCCGCGACGGCTTCGGTCGGGCAGCTCCCTTGGAGGGTTCAGCGTTGGAAGAAACGATCGCCATGGTCGCAGGGTACCGATAGCTGGATAAGGTCGGAAGACCGATCGGCCGTGGGGCCTGACGCGAGATGGGCAAGGGAGGCGGCAAGAAGAGTGCAGCAGCAAGAGCAGAGGCGAATCGCCTGCTGGCCGACAACCGGCTGGCTCGGCATCAGTACGAGATCCTTGAAACCCTAGAAACGGGAATCGAGCTTCTGGGGACCGAGGTGAAGTCGGTGCGGGCGGGGCAGGCCAATCTGCGGGATGGCTTCTGCCTGATCAGACGGGGCGAACTGCACCTCCACAACGTTCACATCTCCCCGCACACCCACGCCAGCCGCTATTTCAATCACGACCCCCTCAGGGTGAGGCGCCTCCTTGCCCATCGCCGCGAAATCGACAAATTGCGCGGTCACCTCGAACAAAAAGGGCTCGCCTTGATTCCACTCAACCTGCACCTGCAGGGGTCATGGATCAAGGTGACCATCGGCCTGGGCAAGGGGCGCAAGCTTCATGACAAGCGGGCCGCCGCCAAAGACAAACAGGTCAAGAAAGAAACACGGGATGCCATCGCCCGCTACTGACGACTCAGCCCTGTGCTGGAAGCTGCTTCTGGGACTCGATCGCCCTCCGGTTGAGCAGATGGCTCTTGGAGGGCTTGCTCTTGGGAGACGTCCTCCTTCACGCCTGCTGGCTTCGGGCCAGGGGGCTCCGGCAACGCTTCGACAGGCCCCTGCACCCCTGTCGCCGGATCGGCAATCGGATTGAGATCCACCCTTGGCAGTGGTTTTGACACAGCTTTCGGCAAAGGGGTCGGATTCGGGAGGTCAGCTCGAGAGGACAAGGTCAGAAGCCCGGAGGCGACGCCTTCATTCGTTACGAGCACCTGGACAGGCGTGCCCACATCAGCCGCCAGGGTGACCACTCGCAAAGGCCCCCGTTCGGCGGCCACAGAGCCGTCAGAGGCATAAACGGTCATCTGCATCAACGGCGTTCCGTTAATACCGAGCACCAGCCGACGGTTGGCCGGAACCTGAATGGAAATCAGGCGGGCGCTATCGGCTGGTACCCGACTGGACAGGACGGTGGCCATCTCAGTCCCAGCCTTCACCGTTTCAATCTTGACCTCTTCCAGACTGCGCAAGGCGGCGGCATACCAAAGCTGGCGGAACGGTTCTGGTGGCTTGGTTCCAGAGGCCACACCCGGCAACAGGGTGTTGGCGGCCACGGAGACCAGCTGTTCCACCACCCTGTCATTGACCCCTTGGGCGACCAAGGCCTGACGCTGAGTCTGCCAATCCTTTGAATCGAGTGTCCCCAGTCGACGACGCAAGCCTGGAGGCAACTGTTCCACCCTTGCCAACCACTCGTTGGCCAACTCGTTCCAAACCTTGCGTAGAGGAGCATCCTCGAGGGAATCACTGGGCAAGCGACCGCTTCGCTCCGGGAATCGGGCTAACAAGCTGGCATCCACAAGCTGCAAGAACCAGCTGCGGTCGACCTGCAGAGCCCTAAGCCGACTCAGAAGTTGTTGACGCTGATCCACCTCTGCTGGCGGAAGGCTGGCCGTTGGCGAGCGGCCCACCACATCTCGATCAGTGGAGGGCACACCAGCTGGAGCGTTGCCACGGCTGAGCAGAAACCAACCGATGGCAGTCCCCACCACGGCTGACAACAAGAGGGCAATCACCACGGGCCATAACCGTCCTTCCGCGGCCACTTGGCGCTCGTCGGCGCGCTGACGTCGGCGTGGCTCAGGGGAAGAGGAACGAACAGCCGGCGGTTCCACGGCAGGAAGCTCAGCAGAGGCCGTCACCACAGGCGCAAGCACAACCGTTCGAGCGGAACTGGGCATGGGCCCCGTCGATTCAGGCATAGGAACCGCTTTCAAGGCCTGCAGAACCTCCGAGGCCTGCTCAAAACGGCGACCTGGCAGCTCGCTCAACATCCGTTCCAACACGTCGCGGAAGCCTTCATGGAGCTCGAGGGCTGGGGGACATTGCCATTCACTGGCATCCGCCGGCAGCAAAGCCTCCGGCGCCCGTCCGTCCAGCAAGGTCAGTGCGGTCACGCCGAGAGCATGCAAATCCATCCATGGCGCAGCCATTTCGCCGCGGCCTTGCCCCCTTGGCGAATAGCTGGCCGTGGCTCCTAACAGCGGAGCGGTTCCCAGGTTTTGCAGCAGGCCAAAATCCAGCAAAACCGGCAGCCCATCCTGATCACGGCGCAGAAGATTGCTCGGATTGATGTCTCCATGGACCAGTCCCTTGCCATGGAGAACGCCCAACACGGAAAGGAGCTGACGCAACAACAGCAACACTTCGCCGCCACCGAAGACCAGCTGACGCTCACGCCGCTGCTGCTGAATCAACCCAAAGCTTGATCCTTCCTGCCACTCCCTGACCAGCCAGAGCGAATCCAATTCCTCCAGGAGTCCTCCGAAGCGTGGAATCAGCGGGTGGAGAACCGATTGCATCGCCGGCCAAAGCTGGCGAAACCGCTCTTTTGCATTGGAATCCTGAAGCTGCCGTAATGCCACTGACGCATCGGAGGCCAACACGTCGGTTCCACGCCACAGGCGTCCCTGGGGTGCAGACGCATCTGACGTCAGACATTGATCCAAGCGGTAGCGCGCAGACAGCAGCGTGCCGATCACAACGACATGGCCTTAATGGGGTGATGGTAGGGGGAGTTTTGCGAAAGCACCTGCAGCGTGGCCTCACTAAGGTCACTGTCCCGAACATCAACCTGCCATGGACTCCGGCACGCTGCTCAGCCGGCTGATGGACGTGCGTCGCACCAGCGAAGTGTTGATTGAGCCGCTTGAAGCCGAAGACCTCTGCCTCCAGGGCATGGCCGATGCGAGCCCTCCCAAATGGCATCTCGCCCATACCACCTGGTTTTTCGAAACCTTTGTGCTGATCCCGCACTGCCCTGATTACGAGCGGGCGGATCCACGCTGGAACTATCTGTTCAACTCCTATTACGACGCGGTTGGCCCTCGGCAACCCAGACCGCAACGGGGCTTACTCAGCAGGCCGCCGATGGCAGAGGTGATCGCATGGCGGCACAAGGTGAATCAGGCTCTGGAACACCTGCTCAAACGCAGCGGCGATTCCCCTTGGTTGGAACTCGTGGAACTGGGCCTTCAGCACGAGCAACAGCACCAGGAGTTGATGTTGATGGATCTTCTCGATGCCTTCAGCCGTCAGCCCTTAGAGCCGGCCTACCGAACGGATTGGCAAGAGCCCGCAGGCGCTTCCAACGACGGCACAGCTCCCGTTTGGCTGGAGTGTGCGGGGGGCCTGGTGGAGATCGGCCAGGACATCCAACACCACAACACCCACCATTCCCATCGCTTCCATTTCGACAATGAGGAGCCACGTCATCGCGTTTGGCTCGAGCCCTATGCCCTGGCCGATCGCTTGGTGAGCAACGGCGAATACAAAGCTTTTATCGAGGACGGCGGATACGAGCGCCCCGAACTCTGGATGAGTGAAGGCTGGGCCATCTGCTCAGAGCGACAGTGGAAGGCACCGCGCTACTGGCGCCAGCAGCTTGATCCACCAGCCTGGTCCTGGGAGTTCACCCTGGCCGGACGCTGCCCGTTAGAAGCCCATCGCCCAGTCCGCCATCTCAGCTGGTTTGAAGCGGATGCCTATGCACGCTGGGCTGGATCTCGCCTCCCAACGGAGGCCGAGTGGGAAACGGCCGCACTGGAGCAGGGGCAGCAGCTCAAGCAAAGCCATGCTGAGCTTTGGCAATGGACCGCAAGTCCTTACAGGCCCTATCCGGGGTTTCAAGCGGCCCAAGGAGCCGTTGGCGAGTACAACGGCAAGTTCATGACCTCCCAATTTGTGTTGCGGGGCAGCAGTCAGCTCACCCCGAAGGGCCATGCCCGTAACACCTACCGCAACTTTTTTGCTCCCTCTAGCCGCTGGATGGCGGCAGGCCTGCGCTTGGCCCGATGACCACAACCTCACAACAAACGGATCAAACAACTGATCCAACAACCGAACTGATCGACCTCCATCCGCCAGCAGCGGATATGCAACAGCTCGTCCGGATCGGTCTCAACCGATGCCCGCGCCAACTCCCGGCCTGGTTTCTCTATGACGAGGAGGGCTCTCGCCTCTTCGATCGCATCTGCCAACTACCCGAATACAGCCTCACCCGCACCGAAATTGCTTTGCTCGAGGCGCGTGCCCCCGAGATTGCAGCCGCGATCGGTGACGGCGTGATTATTGAATTCGGGGCTGGAAGCGCCAAAAAAGTTGGCCCCCTTCTCGATGCGATCCATCCCGCCGCCTACGTGGCCCTCGACATCAGTGCGGAGCACTTACGCAAAGCCACCACAGCACTGCAGCAAAGTCACCCAGGGGTGCCAATGCTGGGAATTTGCTGCGATCACAGCACGCTGACAGCATTGCCGGAACACCCATTGCTGCGAGACCAACGACGCATCGGTTTCTTTCCTGGCAGCTCGCTCGGCAATTTTGAACAGCACGATGCCGTTCGCGTGCTCCGCCATTTCAAGCAATTGCTGAGGGGGGGACCTCTCCTTCTTGGTCTGGACCAACCCAAAAGCAAGATCCGCCTAGAAGCGGCCTACAACGACGCCACTGGCATCTCAGCAGACTTCGCACGCAACTTGCTGCATCGCCTCAATGCCGATTTGGGAGCGAATTTTGACCCGCAATGCTTTGCGTACCAAGCGCGTTGGCAAGCCGACCAACAGCGAGTGGAGATGGCCTTGATCAGCAGCTGCAACCAAGTTGTCAGGATCGCCGGTGACCGTTGGACCTTCGAATGCGATGAACCACTGATCACTGAATACAGCCTCAAATACAGCCCTGAGCGGGCTGTTGCGTTAGCGCAACAGGCCGGATGGCGCTGGGTTCGCCGCTGGCATGATCCAGATGACGATCTCTCCTTGCATCTCCTAGAGGCCCCAGACTGAGATCCAACCCTTCATCCCTGCTGAGCCATGAGTCGCGACGAGCAACGGGCCACAGTTCGCCTCCAACGTGAAACCCTGATGGAAGAGCTAGAAGCGGTGTATCGCAATGCCTTCGATCGCCTGGGTGCACTGGAGCTCGGGGAGGGATCAGTCGCTCGTCTCACCCAGCTGTTGCTCCGTTCACGGGAAGGTGCGATCAATCCGCTGGAAGAGGAAATCGAAGCTCCATTGATCACACGCGCACCGGATCAAATCCCATGAGTCCCACCTGGCTGGACAACCTCGAACGCGGATTGGAGGAACGGCTTGAACAGTTTTTGCGCAGCAATCCAGCTCAGGATCAACTTCTGCGCGAACAGCATCTCCAGGACCGCCAAAGGGATCTACACAACCGTCGCGGGCAACAGCAACTCCAAGCGAGGGAATTACGCCGCCAGCTGCTCACCCTCGCCGAACAGGTCCAAGCCTGGACAACGCGTAGCGAGAAAGCACGAAGGGCTGGTGCCCTTGAACTCGCACAACGGGCGGATCAGCACGTTGCTGCTCTGATGCAGCAAGGTCGCGAGCTCTGGGAGGAGTTCGAGGCACTTGGGCTTCAGTTCGCCGAACTCGAAGCGCAGCTCAACAGCCTTAAAACCCAGGAAAAACAGTCCACATCCAGGCTCAGCCTTGATGAGGATTGGGCCTTATTTGAAGCACAGCAAGAGCTTGAAGAACTGAGGCGCAATCAAGGCCTCAACTAATCGAACTTGAGATTGCTCTGGATCAAGCCTTCGGTGCGGGAGGCTCGAGGCTCACGTTTTCAGGCGGAGGGGTGGGGTCTGGATCAGCAATCAGCATGTGCTGGAGGACAATCTCAGGACGCTCACTATCGCGCCAGCGGATGCGATAAGCGGGCATCTTGGTGCCTCGGCTCGTGGTCTGCTCCACTGGCTCCATCACCCATCCGCGACGGGAACGTCCCTGCGGATTGCGCTTGACCACCGCATCGGCGTGTTTGAAGCGGAAACCTACGCGCTCACCACTCATGGGAATTGGACCCTGCCACTGGGTTAATTATCCATGCTGACAGGTCACCCCTCAGGTCGCATCAATGGGAAGGCAATGACATCACGAATCGAGGGGCTGTCAGTCAGCAACATCACCAGGCGATCAATGCCAATTCCAAGTCCACCCGTAGGGGGCATCCCCACTTCGAGGGCCTGGATGAAATCCTCATCCACTCCGCTGGCTTCCACATCTCCGGCAGCACGACGTTCCTGCTGGAGCTCCATGCGGCCTCGTTGATCCAAAGGATCCGTGAGCTCACTGAAGGCATTGGCCGTTTCTCGTCCCACAATGAATAACTCAAACCGCTCCACAAGCCCTGGCTTGCTGCGGTGTTTACGCGCCAGGGGTGAAATTTCCTGGGGGTAATCGAGCACAAAGGTGGGCTGAATCAAATTGGGTTCCACAGCATGCTCAAACGCTTCGTTCAACAGCCGTCCAACGGTGTCTGCCTTATCAGGCGTCGGGAGATTGGCGGCTTGCATCGCCTCCACAGCCGCTTCACGGGTCTCGAAGCAGGTGAAATCAAGGCCGGTGGCCTCCTGTACGAGTTCATGCATCGTGGCGCGCCTCCAGGACGGCGTCAGATCCACCTCCACGCCCTGGTAGCTGATGCGGGTTGTACCGCATACCTGCTCACAAACCGAAGCGATTAGCTGTTCGGTGAGCGCCATCATGTCGTTGTAATCGGCATAGGCCTGATACACCTCCACCGACGTGAATTCAGGGTTATGGCGCGTGCTCACCCCTTCGTTGCGAAAGATCCGCCCGAGCTCATAGACCCGTTCAAATCCACCCACCACGAGCCGTTTGAGATGGAGCTCCGTGGCAATCCGCAAGTAGAGAGGCAGATCGAGGGTGTTGTGGTGCGTGATGAACGGCCGCGCCTCAGCGCCTCCGGCTTCGGACTGCAAGACCGGTGTTTCGATCTCTAGAAAGTCGCGTTCATCCAACCAACGCCGGATCGCACTCACGGCCATCGCCCGACGACGGAACGTCTCACGGGACTGCGGCGTCACGATCAAATCCAGATAGCGCTGTCGATAGCGCTTCTCCACATCCGCGAGACCATGCCACTTATCTGGCAATGGCTGCAGCGCTTTAGTGAGCATCTGCCATTCGCTCACCTTGACGGACAATTCACCCCGATCCGTACGGCGCAAGATGCCGTGAACCCCGATGAGGTCACCTGCATCCACCAAGGAACTGAGCTGAGCAAAGCTGTCGCCCAGCGTTGCTTTCTCGAGGAACAACTGGATCGTTCCCGTTTCGTCCGCCAGCGTGAAAAACGCAAGCTTGCCCATCACCCGGCGCGTCATCACCCGACCAGCAACCGAAACCTTCAGGTCTCGCTCGGTGCCATTTGCAAGATCAGCGTGATCGGATTGCAGGCGAGCCATGCGATCGGTCAGATCAAAACGCAATGCATACGGCTCTTGCCCCTGTTCTTTGAGAGCATTCGCCTTCTCCAAGCGGGTCTCACGAAGTTCAGACAAGAGAGAAGAAGCAGTCGGGCGCCATCCTGCCCCGCGGCGGGCACAAGAGCGAACGGATCACGCCAAATTCATCAAACTGCTGCAGGTGCTCCTGCAGGTTCACCCATGCGTTGGGACGCGTAGCCGATCCCTCTCACCGTCAGGATCAGTTCAGGATTGCGCGGGTCGGGCTCGAGCTTGCCTCGCAGGCGTGCCACATACACGTCAACAACCCTCAGATCAGCCGCACGTCGGGGCGGATAGCCCCAAAGCTGCTCAAGGATTTCGGCCCTAGGGACCACATGACCTGGGTCGCGGAAGAGCAATTCAAGAAGGCTGAATTCTGTGTAAGTCAGAGCAATGCGTTCGGTTCCCCGGTTCACCTGACGGCGATTGGTGTCGACCACTAAATCTCCAACACGCATCACGCCTTGGCCACTGGGAATCTCGCGGGGCTCAACGGTGGCAGAACCAGACCCCACCCGTCTCAGGATCGTGGAGATGCGGGCTTCAAGTTCCTTTGGGCTAAAGGGCTTTGGAAGATAATCGTCCGCTCCAAGGTCAAGGCCAGCCACGCGTTCGGAGATGGACTCCAAGGCCGAGAGAAAAATAATCGGGACGCACGACTCAGCGCGTAAACGCCTGCAGACCGCAAAGCCATCCATCTTGGGAAGCATCACGTCGAGAACGACGAGATCCGGCGATTCACTGTGAAACATTTCCAACGCCTCCTCACCATCCTCAGCGGAGACGACGTCGTAACCAGCCAATTGCAGACGCATCAACAAAACCCGTCTCACTGCGGGTTCGTCGTCCACCACAAGAATGGTTCCTTTTGCAGAAGGCCCATCTGTGGGCATCGCAACACAATGTGAAGAGAATTGACTCTACCGGTCGGCGTGAACAGTTCGTGAGCAGCCAAAAGTTAGGGGCTCAGGCTTTCGATTGTTTTTATGTTTTCAATTCAACGCAACCCATGAGTGCAACTCGTGAAGGCATTAGGGCCATCGCGCCTCTGAGTAACGGTTCCACTGCTCAGCAGCCGTACGCACTGCCTCCTCACTGCTGATCTGACCCAACATCGCCCGTTGTAATTGGGTGTACACGATGCTCTGAAGACGCTTGACACCGGGCGTCGCAGGGACCAGGACCCGGGCCCGCTCCAGCGTCTTGGCAGAGAGAAGCCTTGCCTCTCGAATTTGAGCCAACTCAGGGGTTGCAGGACGCTCGGCTTCAAGCTCAGAACGCACCTGCCTGAGCGCCTCCAGGGAGGAGGGCAACACCCTGGCCTCGCGCGCAAAGCGCGCTTGGTTCGGCCCGTTGGTGAGATCGAGTGCAAACGACAACGCCTCTTGCGCGCGCTGACTCTGGCGAGGAACCGCAAGCGTCATCAAAGCCACGTTGGCGGTGCCATCGCCTCCTGTGAGTGGCGGTTGCGGTGAGGTCACCGCCGCCACGCCAGGGGCGTTGGTCTGGATGCTGCGTAAAAATTCAGCCCCACTGGCCAGCAGCGCGAGCTCTCCACTTTGGTAGAGCTCAATCGCCCGGCGTTGCCCCTGGCTGACCACTTCTCTAGGGAGAAGCCCCTCTCGATATAAATCGGTCCAAAACGCAAACGCCTTACGGCCCTCTGGAGAGTTGAATCCCGCTCGCTGTTTGTCATCCAGCAAGACGACCCCCATCTGCACCATCGACTCCAGCAATTCAGCTGAATCGTCGGGCACTGCCGTGACAAAGAGTCCGTAACGCCCTGTTCGCTCTCGAAGTTGACGGGCAAAGGCAGGAACGTCCTCCCATCGACGAGGTGGCGCGTTCACGCCCGCCTGTTGCAGAAGCTTCTGGTTGACCAAGCTGAGGCGGACCGTGAGATACCAGGGCAAGGCGATCTGGCCAGCCTTTGGATCGCGTGCCGCACGCCACACCGAAGGCAAATAGCGCTGAGCGGCATCGGGTGGCAACAGCGGCGTGAGATCGGTCAACCCCCCCTTGCTTGCCAAATTGGCCGCAAAGGGGGGGTTGAGATTCACCACATCAGGGGCGGTGCGCGCAAACACTGCAGCCAGAAGCTTCCGTTCCACCGAGCCCCAAGGCAAGTCGGTCCAGCGCACCGGTGCATCGGGATGGCCATCGTCCCAGCGGTCAATCACCTGTTCCATGTAGGTGTTGAACTTGGGCGCTAATTGCAGTGTCCAAAGCTGGAGAGCTCCTTCTGGCGCTGCGGCACGCCGGCAGCCCCCGATCAGCAACGACGTGCTGACCAGGGCCAGAGCGAGCCACCTACGACGATGGGAAGTGTGCTGAATCATGCGGGAGTACGCCGTCGCCAGATCAGAAGTTGCCAAGACCCAATCATCGGGGCCATCAGGCCCGTCATCAGCCCTTGCGCCAAACAGGTGTGCAATGCAAAAGCTTGGGCCAAAGGTGCATCCACGCCTTCAACCAACAGCTGCGCCCAAAGAGTTAGCCCTAGCAACATCGTGCCAATCCAAGCCAACAATCCCAAATTGAGACTGCGTTGAATCGGTGGTCCGCGCCGCCCCAGCCATCCCCACCACCAGCCCAACAGCATCAAAGCGGGCACCTGGCTGGCATCTCCCACCGTGAGACCGTCCAGGACTAGCCCCATCGCCGCACCCGCAATCAGACCCGACACCGGTCCATCAACCAGCGCCCAAGGCAGCAGCCACAACACGGCCCAGCTCGGCAATACACCGCCCAAGCTCAGCCATGACGGTGCCGCCAAGCTGATCAACGGCACCAACAATCCAGAGGCAACACAGATTGGTTGTCTGTGAAGACGAGCCATCGATCAGCGCCTACTCACCTGGACCCAATCGATCGCATCCGGAGGCGCAATCAACTGAACCAAAGCCGTTGGAGCCGGCACCGCCCTGGAGTTCAAGGACTGCACCACGGCCACCGGAAGGTTCGCAGGCAGCAGGGTGCTGGCTGGGGAGGTGCTCACTAGATCGCCGGGTCGCACCTTCACATCTCGATCGATGAATTTCAATTCGGGGCGGGACGTTCCCATGCCCACCAGCAGGGCATGTTGACGGGTCCGTGGCACCCAAACCCCAACTCGACTCCCGGGGGCGGTGAGCAAACGCACAAGGCTTGTGGCAGGGGTGGCACTTTGAACCCGGCCAATCAATCCACCTGGACCGATCACTGCATCACCTTGTTGGATGCCATCCAGAGTCCCCTTTCCCAGCACGATCTGTTGCCACCATCCCGCAGGCGTTCTGGAGATCACAGCAGCTGAAATCGCGTTGTTGGCACCTTGACGATCCAGCGCAAGCAACCCCCTTAAACGGGCGTTATCCACCTCGAGCAGCTGCAAACGCGTGGCATCGTTCTGCTGCTGCGCTGACTGGATCCACTGTTTCTGAGCTGAACCAGGCCAAAATGGACGCGTCAGAAAGGCATAGGCATCAACAAAGCCTGCGCCCTTGCTCCAACGCACCATCCCCAGCACGCCGAGAAGAACGAGCCAAGGCCAGATTCGTTTCAGGCTCCGGGAACGCGTTCCCTGCGGCCACGGCGAGGAGCCCATTGTAATTAGAGGCTCGTAGCAGAACGAACGAATTCAGGTGTATCCAGCACACGCTGCAGGCGCTTGTAATCCTCCAGCACCTGACCGCAGCCATTCACCACGCAGAGGAGCGGATCTTCCGCAACGTGGGTGAAGATCCCCGTTTCATGGCTGATCAGGTCACTAATCCCCCTCACCAGGGCCCCACCGCCAGCAAGCATGATTCCGCGATCAACGATGTCTGCTGCCAGCTCAGGAGGGGTGCGTTCGAGTGTGCGCTTCACCGCCTCAACAATCACGTTGAG
Source organism: Synechococcus sp. Cu2B8-bc1011 (assembly GCF_047302735.1). Taxonomy (NCBI): domain Bacteria; kingdom Bacillati; phylum Cyanobacteriota; class Cyanophyceae; order Synechococcales; family Synechococcaceae; genus Synechococcus; species Synechococcus sp. Cu2B8-bc1011. The sequence continues at coordinate 680,265 of NZ_CP138915.1, read as the reverse complement.
GGGCTCAGCGATGGCCTCGCGAAGGTCACCCGCCTGGAGCTGAATCGTGCGCGGCAACCCAGAGAGGAGGTGCAAGCCACGCACATCCATCACCGTCTGATCGAAGTCGTTGTCTGGGAATGCGGAACCGATTCGAATCTTGATGTCTTCGGCGGTGCGCTCGCCCACCACCAGGTTGTGAACCTTTTTGAGATGGACACCGATCGAATCGCTGATTTCATCACCGGCCACTCGAACCGATTCACTCAGGACGGTGCCTCCGAGGCTGAGCACCGCCACTTCGGTGGTTCCACCCCCAATATCCACAATCATCGTGCCGACTGGCTCCGTCACCGGCAAACCAGCACCAATCGCCGCGGCCACGGGCTCGTCGATGAGATGCACTTCTCTGGCACCGGCCAGGCCTGCCTCACGTACGGCGCGGCGCTCCACACCCGTCACACCGCTGGGGATCCCCACGACCAAGCGTGGGGCAACGATTCCGCGGCCCTCGTTGCCTTTTTGAATGAAGCTTTTGAGCATCTGCTCTGCAGCATCAAAATCAGCGATCACGCCATCACGCAGGGGCCGCACCGCACGAATGTTCCCTGGCGTACGGCCCAACATCAGCTTCGCTTCATCTCCAACCGCCAGGGGCACCCCCCGCTCGAGATCAATCGCCACCACTGAAGGCTCTTGCAACACAATCCCCTTGCCGGAGACATAAATGAGCGTATTGGCAGTGCCGAGGTCGATACCGATGTCACGGGAAAGCTGAAATCGACGAAAAAGCACTGGCTATGGCACAAGTCGCAGAATCTTAGGTGGGGTGTCATGCACCGGCTGATACATCCGGCGCTGAGGGTGGAACTCCTTAAAAGCAGCTACGACAACCGTGGCGCATCATTAATCCACGCAAAACCAAACCTTCATGAGTGTCAATTCCGTAACGCTGGTCGGCCGGGCTGGCCGAGACCCTGAAGTTCGCTACTTCGAATCAGGAAGCATGGTGGCCAACCTGACCATTGCCGTGAATCGCCGCAGCCGCGACGACGAGCCGGATTGGTTCAACCTTGAGATCTGGGGAAAACAGGCCCAGGTTGCCGCTGATTACGTCAAAAAAGGATCACTCCTCGGCATCATCGGCAGCTTCAAATTGGATCGCTGGACAGATCGCAATAGCGGCGAAGAACGCAGCAAGCCTGTCGTTCGGGTTGATCGCCTCGAACTTCTGGGCTCCAAGCGCGACAGCGAAGCGGGTTCCGGCGGGTTTGGTGGAGGAAGCCCCAGCGACGAAGAGGTTCCTTTCTAAATCAATCAACCATGGCGACCGGCTACTCCCAGCATTGGGAGGGGATCACACCAACCGGTCGCTGGTAAGCCTCAAGCTGGTTAATCGGCGGACTGGCGGCGACGCCAAATTCTGAGGGCAAGCCAAATCCCACCAGCCAAAACGGCAATGACCAGGCCCACCTTGATCACTTTGGAGACGGGGTCGATCCAGACCTCAACGTTGCTGTAGCCCTCACCAAGCACCATCCCGGCGATGGTGAGCAACAGCGTCCAGATCAAGCTGCCAGCCGTGGTCCAGATTAAAAACGGAGCCATCGGCATCAATTCAATGCCAGCAGGAACCGAAATCAGAGTGCGAATGCCTGGTACCAACCGTCCCCAAAACACCAAAGCAGTGCCATAACGGCTGAACCAGCGGCGGCTCCGCGCGAGCTCCTCAGGGCTGATGCCGATCCAGCGACCATGGCGCTCCAGCCATTGCTCAATGCGTTCTTCATTAATTAGGCGGCCGATGCCGTACCAAGGCAACGCACCCAGCACCGTTCCGATCAAACCCGCAAGGACAACGGGGATGAATTGCAATTGTCCTTGCTGCACATAAAACCCTCCCAAGGGCATGATCAGTTCTGAGGGGATGGGCGGAAACAAGTTTTCCAGAAACATGGCGGCAAAAATGGCGCCATACCCCAACCATTGATTCGCCTCAACGGCCTGTCCAATCAGCTCTGGCAGCTGAGTAATCAGTTCAGACAGACCCATTCACAATGATGACAAAGCGAAGCCAGTCTTTCATACTTTATGGCCAAACGGTATCCTCGATAACGACGTGATTCGCGCATCAGAATCGGCGATAGATAGAAGAAAAAATATCTACGCATTCGAATCAGAAAAGCATCATTTGAGACGCTAGGCCTCAGGCGACCCCAAACCGTTTGGGACCCGAGGGAGCTCAGAGCACAAAGCCGATCGCTCAAAATCTCATCATTAGATCGAACAAATCCTTATCAATACTCTGAACACCTCACCCATCAATCAAGCAAAGAAGCTGCGTTGAAAGCGACGCTCACCAGGCCGATCAAATGCCTGAAATGTCCACCCAAACAGGCCTACTCGAAATCATCAGCTCCACAACAGAATGATAACTTTAAATTCCAGTCAAAAATAAACTTAATTCAAACAATTCGCCGCTTAGCAGGCAATCTTTAAAAACATTAAGCCAAAAAAAAAGGCTGCTTTCGCAGCCCTCTTCAATCAGTTGAAAATGATCAATAACGATAGTGATCAGGCTTGTAGGGACCTTCCACAGGAACGTTAATGTAATCGGCTTGATCTTTGCTCAACTCAGTAAGCTTGCATCCGATCTTCTCAAGATGAAGGCGAGCCACCATCTCATCAAGGTGCTTAGGCAACACATACACCTCTTTGCCGTACTCACTGCCCTTCGTGAATAGCTCAATCTGAGCCAACACTTGATTGGTAAATGAGTTGCTCATCACGAAACTAGGGTGACCAGTGGCGCAGCCCAGATTCACGAGACGGCCTTCGGCAAGAAGAATAATCTTGTTGCCGCTTGGCAGGGTGATGTGGTCCACCTGAGGCTTGATGTTGTCCCACTGGTAAGACTTCAACGAAGCGACATCGATCTCGTTGTCGAAATGTCCGATGTTGCAGACGATCGCTTCGTCCTTCATCTTGACCAGGTGCTCATTACGGATCACCTGGTAGTTGCCCGTGGCGGTCACAAAGATGTCCATCTGATCCACCACATCCTCGAGGCGGACAACCCGGTAACCCTCCATCGCAGCCTGCAGTGCGCAAATGGGATCCACTTCAGCAATGCAAACGGTGGCACCAAGCCCACGCAATGACTGCGCAGAACCCTTGCCCACATCGCCGTAACCAACCACGAGGGCTTGCTTGCCAGCCACCATCACGTCGGTCGCGCGCTTGATGCTGTCAACCAGAGATTCACGACAGCCATAGAGGTTGTCGAACTTGCTCTTCGTGACCGAATCGTTGACGTTGATCGCAGGGAAAGGAAGCTCTCCGTTCTTCTGCATCTTGTAGAGACGAGCCACTCCCGTGGTGGTCTCCTCGGTCACACCCTGAATCTCAGCCTTGATGCGGCTGTAGAAACTGGAATCCTTGGCCAACTTCTTCTTGATGGAAGCGAACAGGAAGGTCTCCTCTTCGTTGGAAGGGTTATCGAGCACGGTGATGTCCTGCTCAGCCTTGCTACCCAACATCACCAGACCGGTGGCATCTCCACCGTCGTCCAGGATCATGTTGGGCGTTCCGCCATCGCCCCATTCGAGAATGCTGTGGGTGTAATCCCAGTACTCCTCAAGGGTTTCACCCTTAACGGCAAAGACTGGAATGCCACCAGCAGCCATCGCAGCTGCGGCGTGGTCTTGGGTGGAGAAAATATTGCAGGAGGCCCAGCGCACATCGGCACCAAGCTCGACCAGGGTTTCGATCAGAACAGCTGTCTGAATCGTCATGTGGAGGGAGCCGGCAATCCGGGCCCCCTTCAAGGGCTTGTCCTTGCCGTATTTGGCACGCAATGCCATGAGACCGGGCATCTCGGTCTCAGCAATATTGAGTTCCTTGCGACCAAAATCGGCTAAACCGATATCTGCAATGACGTAGTCCTTTGCGACCTGAAGTTCGGCCGTTGCCGCGGCTGTTGCCACCATATTGAAAAGCTCCCTGGGGAGGATGTGAACGATAAATACTTCGGAGACGCCGAGGCTTCGGGCTCCCTTATTCGCCAATCTACAGATGAGACAAGGATCCTTGACGATCTCGAGGCCACAAAAGTCCTTGGCCGGATGCTGGCAGCGCGCCTCAAGCCACACGACATCCTGCTCCTACAGGGACCACTCGGTGCAGGCAAAACCTCTCTGGTGCAGGGGCTAGCCGATGCTCTAGGAATCCAGGAACCGATCACCAGCCCAACCTTTGCACTGGCTCAGCACTACCCCGAAGGCACCCCACCACTGATCCATCTCGACCTCTACCGCCTCGAGCAAGCCTTCGCAGCCAACGACCTCTTCCTTCAAGAAGAAGAAGAAGCCTCTGCGATGGGAGCCCTGCTTGTGGTGGAGTGGCCTGAAAGGCTCAGTCTTTCCCTCCCTGACGCCTGGTTTTTAGCTCTCGATTACGACCCTGGCGGGGGACGCAGCATCTCGCTGCAATGCCCGAAAGTCACGCCTGCACGCAAGACGACAACCAGCGAGAGATGACCTGATCCACAACCAAAATCAAGCACGCCACCAACAGTGCTGGGATCAAAGGCAAACAGCCCCCCTGGAACACCTCTGGAATCACGCCCGTGGCAAACCCCAGCAGAACGGCTTCTCCCCCGATAACCGACAAAATGGCGCCGATAACGGACCATCGCAGGCCATAAACCGCCCCCACCAGCATCGGGAACAACAATGCGAGACCCGAAAACGCGTGGGTTGCCAGCGACAAAATTGCCTCCGGCGGACGAAGGGCAATGACCAGACCAGAGACAGCAAGTGCGATCACCACCAGCTGCCCGACCCGCACTTGCTCCGGCAAAGACGCTTGCGGACGCCAATACCTTTTATATAAGTCGCGGGTCAGCATGGAAGACAGGGCCAACAACTGCGAATCCAAAGTGGACATAAACGCTGCCAAAGCCCCCACCATCACGATTCCTGTGAGCCACTCCGGGCTGTAACGCCCAAGCATCAACGGCATGATCTGATCGGATGCGCGACCCACCAGATCGGGGAAGGACAGATGCCCCCACATCCCGATCATCACGGGACAAATAAACAGCACTCCCGCCACGACGGGGTAAAGCACCATCGACTGTTTCAGCGAGCGGTCATCCCCAGCAGCGAAAAAACGCATCAGCATCTGCGGAAACATCGGAAGACATAACGGCCAAAGGAGCAAGTAACTCGCCATCATTCGAGGCGTAAAAAAATCATTGCGTCCAGCCCCGCTAAAGAGATCAGGAAGCTGTTGCAAAAGCGTGCGATTTGCAGTTTGAACTCCACCAACACCCAAGGCGACAGCCACAAAAGCCATGAGCATCAGCAAAAACATCAGCACTCCTTGAAGCACATCGGTGCGCGCCACGGCTCGCATCCCGCCGCCAACGACATAGAGCACAATCACAACCGTGAGCAGGACTGCTCCCACTTCAAAAGGCACGACGCCTCCTGTGAGACTTTCCAGTAAATACCCCGCACCCAAAGGCTGCAGGGCCAAATACGGAAGGGTGAACAGCACCATGACGGCAAGCACCAATAAGCGCACCCCTTCCCCAGGCAGGAGATGGCCGATCAATTCGGAAGGGGTGATGAGGCCATGTTGAGCGCTGAGTCTCCGCACCCGACAGCCCAGGCTGCCGAAGCTGAGAGCGGCTAATCCTGTTCCAAAAGCCATCATTGGGTAATAGGCAATCCCGATTCGATATCCCGCGCCAGCAAAGCCAAGAAAGAAGAAAGCACTGAAATTGGTTGCAATCAGCGTGAAAAACAGCACACCGGCACGCAGGCGGCGATCGGCCAAAAAATAGGAGTCGGCGCTGTTGGTTTGTCCCCCAAGACTCTGAGCACCTAGCCAGAGCAAAGCCAACAGGTAGACAACAAGTGAGATGAGCGCAGAAATCAGGGTGGTGGTCATGGGCGGGCGATCCAAGCCGCGATCAGGGTGAGTGCCGCCTGAAGGACGATGAACATCAACACCCAAGCAGGCATACCAGCCCAAAACGGCAAGGCCGATGCAGCCTGAAGATGCACCACTAATGCCAAAACGACAGCAGCGAGCAGGGCCAACCATGGCAAGCGGCTTGGCATGACAACCATGAATCGCCCTCCTTCTCAACCTCCATTCTGATCAATCACTGTTTCAGCCCAAGACGCCACACCAAGGCAACAAGAGTGCAGCGTCTCAACGCAGAAGGCTTCATCCTGGAAACACTGCACGCCAAGCCATGAGCAAGGAGCATGACACCTCTCTCGAAGCGTTAAGTGCCAGGGGTGTGCGTCAGATCGCTATCACCTGGGACAACCACGCCGGCGAGTCGCTCGTCAAGGTTGTTCCATTGCGCCGTTGGCAACTCGCCATCGACGTTGGCGTTGGCTTCTCTCCGATCTCCGACGCCTTCCGCTCGGACGGAATCATCGATCCGACTCATCGCCTCACCCGACCGGATGGGGATCTGCGCCTCAAGGCTGATCCATCATCACTGGCGATGCTGGACCCCGATCAAGGCTGGGCCTGGGCCGCCGGCGAACGATGGAACCGCAACGGCTCTGGTGCCTACGAGGCAGATCAGCGGCACTTCTGCCGCCGAATGGGAGAAACATTGCATCGAAGAGGCCTCTCCCTCACTGCTGGATTTGAACTGGAGTGGGTCGTCATCACCCCAGACAACGATGGCTCCCCAAAGGCAGTGATCGCCGGAGGCCCCTATGGCGCGGACCGCTTGATCGAAGGCCTCGATTACGCCTCGGCACTCCTCGAGGCACTGGATGCAGCCGATGTGGACTGGCTCCAATTTCATCCCGAATATGGCCCCTCCCAGTTCGAACTCTCCTTCGCAGCCCAAGACCCCCTTCAAGCGGCGGACCAACTGATTCGTGCCCGATTGGTGATTCAACGCGTGACGCGCCGCTTCGGCTGGTTCAGCAGCTTTAGTGCCAAACCCAGGCTCGACTGGGTTGGGAATGGCGGCCATCTGCACTTCAGTGTCCGAGATTCGCAAGGCCCCTTGCTAGAGGAAGGTTCCGGACCCTATGGGCTTCGTCCTGAGGGCGAAGCGCTGATCGCAGGGGTGCTCGAACAGCTCCCTGGACTGGTAGCCCTGGCTAGCCCCTCGCCCGTCTCTTACCTACGCCTAGTGCCCAGCAGCTGGTCTGCACCCTTCCAGGTCTGGGGGATGGAGAACCGTGAGGCAGCCGTTCGGTTCATCCCCACCGCGACAGATCAAAGTGCCGCCCACCTGGAGATCAAGGCAGTCGATCCCACTGCAAATCCCTACCTGTTACTCGGTGCACTACAGGCCCAAGTGCTGGATGCCATGAGAAATCAACGCACCCTTCCACCAGAGCAGGTCGGCGATCCTGCACTCGTTAAGGACCACAGCGTTTGCAGGCTTCCAGCCAGTCTTGTTGAGGCACGACTAGCGCTGGAGCGCGACGCTGTCCTCCTTGAGGCCATGGGCCCGCTGTTGCACGGATCACTCTTAGACAGCCTTGCCGCTGAAATCCACCGGGTCGAAACCAAATCGGAGGAGCAACAAGTGAGTGACAGTTGCTGGTGGCCGATCGTGGGAGGACTGGTTTAGTTGGATTGTTTATGCCTTGGTCTTCTCTGCGCTGATCTGGTCTGCGACCCAGTGCCTGCCATGCCAAACGCCGGCCAATACGACTTGGCCAAGTTGGGCGTCGATGTGTGTTTAGGGGGATGATCGACGCTTGATCTCAGTGGTGGGAGCCAACCGAATCAACTCAGACTGAGCTCATTCAGCGATGAAGTCCAAAGCTTGAGGAGACGCAAGCGATCCACCATCCTTAGCAACGTCCAACCGTCATCGATTTAGGAAGGTACGAACATCCTGCTCTCGCGGCTGTGGATCGATGGCTCCGGCGCCGCTGCAAACAAGAGCACCGCAGGCTGACGCAAAGGACAGCCGCTCATTCACGGGACGATCCCAACAGTGCAAGAGACCCGCAGTGAATGCATCACCTGCCCCAGTGGTGTCGATGACCTGAGAAGGCTGAAACACCGGCATACTCCCAGCCTCATGCTCGATCAACCAGCGAATGGGGTTGGCTCCATCGGTCACAACCACATCGGGCTGCTGCGGCAAATCTTTAGCGACAGCAGCAGGATCATCACTGCCGAAGAACCACAACGCCTCCTCCCGAGCCAATTTGATCAGGGAGGCTTGTTCCAACAACGGCTTGATCAACGCCAATGCATCAGCGGTAGGACCAGCCGCTGGATCTGCCTCGGGATCCCAAAAGGTGGGGCGCCAATTCACATCTACAGCAAGCGCAAGGCTTGCCGCCTGGGCTTGAGCCAATAACCACCGCAGCGAATCAGCAGAAGTTGGCGTTGCCAATGGAATCGTGCCAACGAGCAACCAGCGAGCCTGCTTCGACACCATCGGCCAAACCGCTTCCAATTCGTCACGATTCAGCATCTGATCGGCAAAACCCAGGGCGTGATCTCCTGCAAAACCCTGAAACACGCGCTCACCATTGGTATCGCGACGAACCAACACCACCCGACTTGGGTGACTCACATCGCGTTGAAGGGCTTGAACAGCCACACCCCGCTGCTGAAACACATCACGAAAGGCAGAACCAATTGCGTCTTCACCAAGTCGACCAACCAGAGCGACAGGAGTTCCTAATCGGGCAAGAGCACAGGCCACATTCGCGGGTGCACCGCCCAAGCGATCATCACAGGCTTCAGGAGCTGCCGTCACGGGGTCTCCCCCCAACGGTCCAAGTCGATCAACCAATGCCTCACCCAGGCACATCACACGAGGAGCCAAACCAGAAAGATCGGCCATAACAGCAAGTCGGATGCCTTAAGGCTGGCTGCGGCTCAGCGTGATGCCAACCAACGTCCCGCCACGAGCAGCCCGCTTAGGAGAGATGGTCCAAAAGCGCAGCAATGATCCGTGCATTTGCGGCAGGGAAGGGATAGTCAGCCAACGACTCCGGACGCACCCAGCGCACCTGCTGGCTCGCAAGCGGCTGGGGTTCACCCTTTCGCCACTGGCAGAGGTGCACCACAAAACGCAGCTTTTTATGGCTGTAGGCATGGTCAAGACTGATCAACTCCTCACCCACAGACACGTCGATCGCCAATTCCTCTTGCAATTCACGAGCAATGGTCTGAACGATGGCCTCCCCTGGCTCCTGCTTCCCACCAGGGAATTCCCATAGCCCACCCAATAACCCCTCATTCAGGCGTTGATCAATCAACACCTCCCCAGCATCGTTCAGCACCACACCCACGCCAATCACTTGAAAAGGCACGGCTCGAGGGGTCTCTTTCACGGGGTAGCTCTCCACATCGCCAGCAGCGTAAGCAGAGCAATGCATCTGCCAAGGACAGCACGCGCAATTGGGTGAACGGGGACTACAGACGGTGGCTCCGAAGTCCATCAGAGCCTGATTGAGATCACGAGCCCGACCGGGTGCAGCCGCTACAAGAGCGTCACTCCAGTTCCAGAACAAGCGCAGGTCACGCATCGGCGGGCGCGAATGAGCCTGATACCTGGCCAGCACCCGACGAACATTGCCGTCCAGGATCGCCAGGGGACTATTAAAAGCCGAGGACAGAATGCCGCCTGCCGTACTAAGGCCGATCCCAGGCAAATCCAGCCAGAAATCTGGCTCCTGGGGCCAGCTCTGAGGGTCTTCGCAGGACTGAGAGCCGATGCGCTTCAGCAAAGTTTGGGCAGAGCCATGCAAACGACGGGCTCGGGAGTAATAGCCGAGCCCCTGCCAACTCAAAAGGACCGTTTGCACCTCGGCTTGAGCCAACGCCTCAAGGGTTGGGAAGGACTCCATCCAGCGCTGCCAGTAAGGCAAAACCACTTGCAGCTGTGTTTGCTGCAGCATCACCTCAGCGACATGGATCGGATAGGGATTCAAGTGCTCGTAGGGCTCAGACCATGTCCCCTCAGGAGTGAACATCCAAGGCTTCTGCTCAGGATCCCGGCGTCCATGCATCTCCCACCAGGCCAACAAGGAGCGGCTCAGTTCTGGTGTCAATGCACTGAGTTCGTCCATTAATTAGCGCAGGCTCCCATGATTCATACCTTCACTGCAGGACCTGATGTTCCCCGATAGGGACTGAGGGAGAAGCCAGGGCGTCACTGGTCCTCAATAAGAGGTATGGTCCGCGGAACTATCGGTTGCATTGTGCGGGGCTCTTTTGTTGTCGTGCTGACTCTCTCGGTTGCGCTTGCAGCATGCGGGCAGAGCAAGAAATCAGGGCCAACCCTTTTATCCATCAAGACTGCAACGATCTCCCAGGGCAACTTCAAACCAAGCATCAAAGCCGTAAGCCCCCTTGAATCCACCACCAATGTGACCCTCAGCCCTGAAACAGATGGTCGGGTGATCAAAAAACTTGTCAGAGAGGGAGATCAAGTTCAAGCAGGTCAGGTAATTCTTGTGCTCGACAACACACAACAGAGTGCTCAATTCGATGCATCTCAAGCACAAGCTCGTTACGACAGAGTGAATGCTGACCGATACCAATACCTTTACGAACAAGGAGCCACATCAGCAAAACGCCGTGATTCCTTCGTCACGAAAGCGATCTCATCAAGAGATCAAGCCATCGCCGACAAGGCCACCCTTAACTACAAATTTGTACGGTCTCCAATTAACGGGATTATCGGTGACTTGGACACCGTAAAAATTGGCGATTACGTGAAAACTGGAGACATCATCACAGGGATTGTTGACAACTCAACTCTCTGGACCTTGATGGAAATTCCCGCAGCGCAGGCATCCCAAGTGAAAGTGGGACAACCAGTGCGGCTCGCATCTCAATCCACCCCGCAAGTCACCGGTCAAGGCACAATCACATTTGTATCGCCCTACTACGCAATTCCCAAAGCTGGCAGTCCTCCCAACACACTGATGGTGAAGGCAGAGTTTCCCAACCTCACCGGACAATTAAAGACAGGCCAATACGTGACCTCCGAAATTATTACCGGATCAAGCGAGCGGTTGGCGGTACCGGTGCAGGCCGTGATGATGCAAGCCCAACAGCCTTTCGTCTATGAGGTAGTACCCATCAGCAAGGCGCTACCGACAATCAAACGCTCACCTAACACAACGGCCAAAGCGTTAAAAACATTGGAAAAGCTTCCAGGAAATACACCAATTGTGCTTCAAACTAAAGTACAGCTCGGGGATCTACAAAACAATCTCTATCCGGTGATATCAGGACTCAAATCCGGGGACAAAGTGGCGATTAGCAACACAAGTCGACTTCGCAGCGGCATGCCTGTGAAGGTTTCAGTGGGAGCCAACTGAACCGATGGCCTTTTCCGACAATTTCATCAAGCGACCAGTTCTGACTACGGTCTGCAGCATTTTGATTGTGCTCGTTGGGATGATCTCGATCCCGATGCTGCCCATCGCCTACCTGCCAAACATTGCCGATCCTCTCATCCAGGTCATCGCAAACTATGGAGGCGCCAATGCGGAGGTCACCGAGCAAGCGGTAACGAATCCATTGGAACAACAGATCAATGGCGTTCCCGGAGTGAGCTACATCTCCTCGAACACAGACATGACAGGCAATAGCACAGTCAATGTCTATTTCGATCAGTCAACTGATATCGATATTGATCAAGTCAATGTCCAGAACCGTGTTTCTCTGGCCAACCCCCAGCTCCCAGAACAAGTAAGCGAATTAGGTGTATCCGTTAAGCAGAGCAACCCGTCGATCCTGCTTGCCTATGAAGTGAGTTCCAGCAAAGGGCAATTTGATGCAGCCTATTTAAATGGACTCGTCTACGAACAACTCTATTACCCACTCTCTCGGGTGGAGGGTGTTGCCACAGTCAATATCATCGGAGGCGCCACTCCAGCATTTTGGCTGTTTGTTGATCCCAACAAGCTTGCAGCCAACAAACTCACATCCGAAGACGTCATCAATCAAGTTAAGTCTCAAAATAGTGTGGCTGTTGGAGGACTTGTTGGAGGCCCGCCGGCCTCAGGCGATCAAGCCTTCACTTATCCGATTGTGGTGAAAAACAACGGCAACCTTATCTCCATCGATGACTTCAACAATCTCATCCTCAGCCGCTCGCCATCTGGCAATCTGCTCAAACTGAAGGATGTCGGCGAAGTGCGCTACGGGAGCAACACCTTCTCTGCGCAGGCTGTTGATCAAAACGGACACGAAGCGCTCACGATTGCTGTCTATCAGACCCCTGCCAGCAATGCTCTCGACGTCTCTGAAGCAGTCGTTGATCAAATCAACCAATTCAGAAGCACGTTGCCTCCTGGCGTCACGATTGATCAGATTTATAACATCGGCCAATTCATCGAATCCTCCGTGGATGGAGTGATTGACGCTCTCGGACTTGCCATCGTGCTGGTTCTAATCATCCTGTTTCTTTTTCTACAGAACTGGCGCGCCACCGTGGTGCCCAGCCTGGCGATTCCGATTTCTCTCGTGGGAACATTCGCATTCCTCAACGTTTTCGGATTTTCAATTAATCAGCTCACGCTGCTGGGTCTCGTACTAGCAACAGGCCTCGTCGTCGATGACGCCATCGTGGTGATCGAAGCCGTCTCCACCAACATCGAGAAGGGAATGAAGCCCCGCGAGGCAGCACTCGCTTGCATGGGCGAACTCTTCGGTGCACTCCTTGCAACCGCCCTCGTGCTGATGGCGGTGTTTGTACCGGTTGCCTTTTATCCCGGTGGGACCGGGATCATCTACAAGCAGTTCGCACTCACGATCGCCTTTTCGGTTGCCATCTCTGCCTTTAATGCCCTGACCTTTTCACCCATGCTCTCGGGTCTGATCCTTTCGCAGAAAAAACCACCGGAACCCAAGGGGCGCAGCTGGATTGTGGTGGGCGTGATCGTGGGCTTGGCCTTTGGCCGCTTTAGTGCAGCTTCCTTTGGAAACTGGACTTACATCGCTGGCATTGTGATCGGTGCTCTCGCGGGTTCGAACCTGCCGCTGATCTTCAAGGTGTTTAACAGCAATTTCGAGCGTCTCGAAACCAGCTACTCAAAGATCCTCAAACGAATGATCCAAGCCCGCCGCATCGTGCTGGCTGGATTGGTTGTAGGAATCGTGGTGACCAGCTTCGCCTTCACCATCCTTCCTACAGCTTTTATCCCCGATGAGGATCAAGGCTATGGGATGGGAATTTTCCAACTGCAGAACGGGGCTTCCCTGGTGGAAACCAAAAAGCTTGGAATGCAAATCGCCAAGGTTCTCAGTGAAGAAGACGATGTAGCCAATGCATCGATCATCAACGGCTTTGGCTTCAACGGCTCCAGTCCCGATCAAGGCGTCTTTTTCTTCGGTCTCCAGCCCTTGGCAGAGCGCAAAGGCGCTGAACACAGTTCTGATGCCATCGTGAAACGCCTCAATGCAAAATTAATCCAATTAAGCGACGGCCTCGCTAAGGCTTCTGGGCCACCAGCAGTACCTGGATTCTCACCTCAAGGAGGTTTCTACTTCCAGTTCAACGATCTCAGCAATGGCACCTATAGCTTCAACGATCTCTCCAATTTGTCAGGCCAACTCATCAAGACGGCTAATGCAAGTGGAGACTTTTCCAACGTCTACACACAGTTCACTCCAAGCGCTCCAGCGATCGGCCTCAACATCAATCGAGAGGTGATGTATGCACTCAACGTCGACTTCCAAGAGGCGATGGACACCATTTCCGCGCTGGCCGGTAACAGCTACTCCGGCATCACCTACGAGAGTGGCCAAGTTCGCAACATCTACGTCCAAGGCACTCCAAATCAGCGACAAAACATCGACGACATTCTGAGCTTCTACGTTCGATCAAAGGATGGCGACTTAGTCCAGGTGTCCCAGTTTGCTGAAGCCGAGCTCAGCAGTGCCCCGCCAATTATCAGCCACTACGACTTAAATCGCACAGTACTGATTCAGGGCGCAGAAGCCATCGGCAAGAGCAGCGGTCAGGCCCTGAGCAAAATCCAGCAATTGTTTAACGCTGAAAATTACACCAACATCGGTTCAGCCTTCACGGGTCTAGCAGCTCTGCAGCTCTCAGCCGGGAACGCCAGCATCCTGGTGTTTGGACTTGGTGTGCTCATTGTGTATCTGGTGCTCTCAGCCCAGTACGAGAGTTACATCACACCAGTCATCATCCTGGCAACGGTTCCCCTGGCCATGCTTGGTGCTCTCGCCTTTCTTGCGATCCGTTCAATCGATTTGAACATCTATGCACAAATTGGCCTAGTGACCCTCATCGGCCTAGCGGCCAAGAATGGAATTTTGATCGTGGAGGTGGCCGAACAAAAGCTCAAAGAAGGGAAAAGCACCGTCATCGCCGTTGTCGAATCGGCCGAATCTCGACTTCGTCCCATCCTGATGACCGCGATTGCGGCCCTTGCTGGTTTCTTACCTCTTGTCGTCGCCAACGGCGCCGGAGCGAGTGCACAACAATCTCTTGGAACTGTCATTTTTGGTGGATTGATCGTTGCAACCGTGCTCTCAGTAGGGGTGGTCCCTCCCGTTTATGTGCTGATTAAGGACCTGGAGAGCAGGCTCTTATCACCAAGGACATGAACGCTCCTTTGGCTCCAATTCAGGCGCTTTGGGCCTGGAATTCTCATCACATTGGCTGGTCAGTGATGGGGGATCAAACGGCACCAACAGCAGTGCTCCTGATCCATGGATTTGGAGCCAATACCAATCATTGGCGCTTCAACCAACCAGTCCTCGCCAAGCAAGTTCCCACCTATGCCATCGATCTGCTGGGTTTCGGCAGGAGTGATCAACCGCAGGCACGGCTGAACGATGAACCCGCTTCAGAAAAAACAGTTCAATACTGTTTTGATCTATGGGCCCAACAAGTCGCAGATTTTTGTCATGACGTGATCGATCGCCCCGTGGTTCTCGTTGGCAACTCAATCGGTGGTGTTGTAGCGCTAAGAGCTGCTCAACTTCTTGGGGAGGAACACTGCAAAGAAGTGGTGTTAATCGACTGCGCTCAGCGACTGATGGATGACAAACAGTTGGCGACACAACCGACCTGGATGGCCTGGATTCGCCCCCTCCTTAAAACCCTGGTGAGTCAGCGCTGGCTGAGTACAACCCTGTTCCGTAACGCGGCCCGCCCAGCTCTCATTCGTAGCGTGCTTAAAAAGGCCTATCCCAGCGGTGGCAATGTGGACGATGAGTTGGTGTCTCTTTTGCTAGGGCCCAGTCAACGGCCTGGTGCTTCAGAAGCATTCCGAGGTTTCATCAACCTCTTTGATGATCACTTGGCACCAGACTTACTGAAAGACCTATCAATACCAGTGCACATGATTTGGGGTGAAGCCGACCCTTGGGAACCACTTAAAGAAGCCAAAGAATGGAAGAAAAAACATCAATGCATTCAATCGCTTTTGGTGATTCCCGATGCAGGACATTGCCCCCATGACGAATCACCAAAACCAGTGAACAAACAATTACTGCTAATCCTCAATCAGCAGGCCACGTAAGCCTCAACTTGATCACTCAGGCGACGCAATCCAGCTAAACCATCGCGCTCAAGATTGCGCACGCGGTCACGGCTAATGCCGATGACGCGGCCAATACCCGTGAGACTCATCGGCTCCTCCCCATCCATTCCATAGCGCATTCGCAACACTTTTCCCTGCAATTCAGGCAGCTGGCTCAACAGATCCCGCAGGTCTCCCTTCAAGCATTCACCTTCCACCTGTTCTGACGGCAACTCCGCATCACCCGCCAACAATTCCAGCAGCTCGGTGTCATCGCCATCCCCCACCTTCATCTCCAAACTCACAGGCTGGCGGGCACGGCACATCAGATCCTTCACCTCCTCCTCTGGAAGTTCCACAAAGGACGCCAGTTCCGTCACCGATGGCGTGCGGCCCAGCTCTTGGCTCAACTCCCGTTGGCCTTTCTTCAGCTTGTTCAGCATTTCGGTGATATGGATCGGCAGGCGAATCGTTCGGCTCTTCTCCGCAATCGCGCGGGTGATGCCCTGACGAATCCACCAGTACGCATAGGTACTGAACTTGTAGCCGCGGGTCGGATCAAATTTCTCCACTCCACGCACCAAACCAATCGTTCCCTCCTGGATCAGATCCAGCAGTTCCATATTCCTCTTGGTGTATTTCTTGGCGACGCTCACCACCAACCTCAGGTTGGCCGCCACCATCCGCTCCTTGGCGCGGCGGCCCGCCTGCAGCTTTCGCTTCAGTTGCGCCGCACTCACACCTGCAGCTTTGGCGAACTCATCTCTGGCAACCTCCTCTCCACCACGCTGATCCTTGAGTTCCGCTTCTAACGCCTCTAAATCCATCAACTCCTGCACCTGACGGCCCAGGGTGATCTCCTGCTGATGACTCAACAACGGCACTCGGCCGATGTCTCGTAAATACGAACGGACTAAATCGACTTCAGCGCCCGAGGCGCGACCGGTGGAGGCAGATGCGGGGCGGGAAGCAACAGCAGCAGCAGGAGCCATGACGCTTCATTGAGTTCTGTAAAGAGTAACCCTAAGAAACGTAAACAAGCTCTCAGAAAGCGAGCGCAGCGAGTAAATGAGTAGAAATACTCGTGGCTTCGAGCAGCTGGGGCGCATTCAGCAGCAGCCACTCTGCTGTCTTGAGATAAATCAAGGTGCCCATCACGTCCGTGCAGGTCGTAATGAACGGGGTCGACATCAAGGCTGGATCCAATCCCATCCTGTCGAACAGCAGTGGAAAAGCCGCACCAGCCGTGGCAGCCAGAGTTGTAATCGCCAACAAACTGATGCCAACGGAGATCCCGATCAATGGGCTTTCGCCTCGCCACCATGCGAAAGGAACCACCAACAGCATCATCAGAAGTCCCAACAAAGCTCCGGAAGCCGTTTCACGCACGACTGCTTTGAACGGACCAAGAGACGAGATGCTCTTCGTGCTTAAACCACGGATCACAACCGTTGAACTCTGAGCCCCCACATTTCCACCGGTGCCAGCCAACAGAGGAATAAACGCCGCAAGCAGTACGACCTCCTTCAGCACCTTCTCATTCAGGGCAATCACTTGCGACGTGAAGAAACTGGCGACCACCAACACTGACAACCACACAACGCGGCGTCGAGCCACGGTGAATAAATTGCTCTGGAAATAGTCGTCCTCATCTCCGGCCTCCACAGCGCCAGCCGCGTACAAATCACGGGTGGCTTCCTGCTCGATGACATCAATCACATCATCCACCGTGACGATCCCGACAAGACGACGCTCCCTGTCAACAACAGGCACCGCAAGAAAGTCGTAACGCTGAATGGCACGGGCAACCTCCTCCTGATCGGTATCGGTGCCAACGCTCACCACCTCCCGTGTCATCACATCACCAATGCAATCGGCAGGGTCGGCAGTGACCAAATCACGTAGAGACAAGATGCCGGTGAGATGTCTCTGCCCATCGGTGACATAAAGGCTATAAATCGTTTCGGTTTCTCTCGCACGCCGGCGAACAATGGTGAGAGCCTGCGCAGCACTATGAAATTCCTTGAGATCGATATATTCCGTTGTCATCAAACGGCCAGCTGTTTCAGGGGCATAACCAAGCAATTGAGCTGTCACACGCCGCTCGGCGGGACTGAGCTCCACCAAGAGACGGCGTACCACTTTGGCCGGGAGTTCATCGAGCAGGCGCACCCGATCATCGGGTGACATCTCTTCCACGAGCTCCAGCACTTCGCTGGAGCGCAGCCGTTCCAACAAACTTTGCTGAATGGCTGGCTCAAGGTATTCGTAGACCTCAATTGCTTCGTCCTTGCCGAGCAAACGAAAAGCAAGGGCCTGCAGCGTTCGAGGAAGGCAACCAATCGCTTCCGCCACATCAACTGGCTGAAAGGGAGCCAAAAGCAGCTTGACTTCGTCGTAATTGCCAACCGACAACATCGACTCCAATTGCTGAGCAACAACCTCAGCCACCAGATCATTCGTCACGATCACACCACTGCGGCCGTGGGCTTCTTCCATGCTCTCCGCCCAGCCCCTGCCAGTGTAAGTGCGGCTGTATCCGGTTATCGTCGGCGCCGATTGCACCCTCAACGGTTATGGCACCCAACATCAGCAACGTGTCCGTCAACACCCCCGACGGCGCCAACAAATCACTTGGCTCTTACTCCGGCAAGGTGCTGTTAATCGTGAACGTGGCGAGCCGCTGCGGATTCACCCGCCAATACAGCGGCCTGCAGGCGTTACAAGACAGCTACGGCGCTCAGGGGCTTGAGGTACTGGGCTTCCCCTGCAACGATTTTGGTGCTCAAGAGCCCGGATCTTTGGAGGAGATTAAAAGCTTCTGCTCCACCACTTACAACGCCAGCTTTGAGCTGTTCGACAAAGTGCATGCCACGGGAAGCACCACTGAGCCCTACACCACCCTGAACAAAACAGAGCCTTCAGGCGATGTGGCTTGGAACTTTGAGAAGTTCCTCGTAGGCAAAGACGGCACGGTCATCGCAAGGTTTAAAAGCGGAGTTGAGCCCGATTCAGATGAGCTGAAGACTGCGATTGAATCCGCCCTTAACGCCTAACCAAGCTCCGGCCTACGAAGACACCCAGGGCTGCGGCACCAAGCCCCAGCCCCAGGGTGAGACCAATCAACCCCAGGGCAGAAAGCCAGTCGCCTTGCGCGATGAAGGTCACGCAGTGCACCATCCAGCTACTGAACGTGGTGAGCGAACCGCAGAAACCAATCCCGACCAACAACTGACGCTTTGGTTGGAGAGGAAGCCCGACCAACCAACCCAAAATGAACGCTCCGAGCACGTTCACAATCAGGTCGTTGTCGTGGAAGTGGGAAGCAATTTGCCAGCGCATCACAGCACCAGGAACTGCACCAAGCGCCACAAGAGCCATTTCGTTCAGGTCTTGGCGAAGGGTGAGCTGGTTTGTTGTGGGGGAGAAAGGAGGCTGTGACATCAGGCGATCCCCTCGGTCAATCCAAGTCCATAGCCAAGACCAGCCGCAACCAAGCCACCCAGGATCGAGCCCACGCCGAGGAGCAACGATTCACGCCAATTTCTCTGCTTCAGAGTGTTGAGCAACTCAACGGCAAAGGTGGAAAACGTACTAAGGCTGCCGAAAAAGCCCACTGCCACCAACAACGTCAGCGCCGAAACACCTTTAGAGGTTGAACAGGCGTCATTCACCTGCAGGCCTACCACCAGACCTAGGGCAAAAGCTGCGACGAGATTGACGGCAAACGTTCCCCAGTGCTTAAGAGGAACCATCGGCTCAAAGTGGTTGACAATTCGCAGCCGAAGCCACGCGCCAGGAATGGCACCAATCCCAACCAGCACCACCTGAGTAGCGGTGAAGGAGTCAGCCACGTAGCCAACCGCGAACTGGCTGCAAGCCAGCTGGCAGGCCCTGGCCTGAAGACATCTGAACTTGAATCCAATCTCGGCCGTCGTCTCCACGCCAATGACGCAACATCTGCAGCGGAGTGCCTAACTCCAACCGGCGCAGGGCAGGGGCCTCAACCAGCGGACTCGATCTCAGCACACAGCACTCACCGCTGAGTCGGGGACTTTTGCCTTCCTGACGGCGCAAAAGAGGAAGCCTCCTCTGGGCTCCACCAGCAGGTAAGCCCGCGGGTGCCATTAGAGCGACTCCCAGCAACCAGCCCCAACGCAACACCGCTCCAGTCGACATACGCATCAGATATCGAGTGACGCCATATCCAAATCGGCGCTATGCGTTTCAATAAATTCTCGCCGTGGAGCAACTTTGTCGCCCATCAAAATTGTGAAAATCCGGTCGGCTTCCAAAGCATCTTGAACCTCCACCCGCTTCATCATGCGCGTGGACGGATCCATCGTGGTTTCCCACAACTGCTTCGGCATCATTTCACCTAGACCCTTAAATCTCTGAATATTGTAGTTGGCTTTCTCACCAAATCCCGCCAACGTTTTTTGCAATTGCTGCTCGTTGTAGCAATAGGTGTGATTCTTTCCGCGCTCAACTTTGTAGAGAGGCGGGCAAGCGATATAGATATAACCCCCTTCAACCAATTCTTTTTGATACCGATAGAAGAAAGTGAGAATCAGAGTTCGGATATGCGCTCCATCCACATCCGCATCAGTCATGATGACAACACGATGATAACGGAGATTTTTAACATCAAAATCTTCGCCTTTAATACCCAAACCAAGAGCCGTAATCAGAGCCTGAATCTCAGTATTTTTGTAGATCTTGGCGTCGTCGGTTTTCTCGATGTTGAGAATCTTTCCGCGCAAAGGCAGAATCGCCTGAAAACGACGATCGCGTCCCTGCTTAGCGGAACCGCCAGCAGAATCACCCTCCACAATATAAATCTCTGATTCGGAAGGATCTCTGGAGCTGCAATCGGCCAATTTGCCCGGCAGCGTTGAACTTTCCAGCACGCTCTTACGACGCACCAACTCCCTCGCTCGGCGAGCCGCCTCAGCAGCATTGAAGGCCTGAATCGCCTTCTCGAGAATCATGTCGATCACCCCTGGATTGAATTCCAGGTATTGGCTGAGTGACTCACCAACCAAACTGTCAACAATGCCGCGCACCTCAGTATTGCCAAGTTTGGTTTTGGTCTGACCCTCAAATTCAGGCTCAGGCACTTTCACCGAAAGCACAGCGGTAAGGCCTTCGCGAATGTTTTCACCCGCCAAGTTTGAATCTGATTCTTTGCGCTTACCTCGTTTTTTCGCAAACGAATTAAGAGTACGGGTGAGAACGGTTTTTAAGCCTTCAATATGGGTGCCACCATCGACCGTGCGGATGTTATTCGCAAAGCCAAGAATACTGTCGGAGTAAGCATCAACACACCACTGAAGTGCAGCCTCCACGGACACTCCATCTTTTTCGGAATTGACATAAATAATTTCCGGATGCAGAGGATCTTTCTCCGCATTCATATAGGCCACATATTCTTTAATGCCACCCTCATAGAAATAGAGCTCTTCATGGGGCTGGCCCTCCTGATCCCTTGCAGCCTCTCTCTCATCGCGAAACACGATGCGCACACCACCATTGAGGTAGGCCAGCTCACGCAATCGTGCGGAAAGGGTCGAATAATCAAACTCAATACCGCCCGTAAAAATCTCGTGATCGGGCTTAAAGCAAACGCTGGTACCAGTGATCCCGCTCTCCTCAGCTGGCTGAGGCTCTGAGGCAAGGCTTCCGATGGCAGCACCACGCTCAAAGCGTTGACGATGCACCTGCCCTTGACGGCGCACGGTGACTTCAACCCACTCGCTCAGGGCATTCACGACGGAAACGCCGACACCGTGCAAGCCACCCGAGACCTTGTAGCCACCGGCTCCAAACTTGCCACCGGCATGCAACACCGTGAGCACGGTTTCCAGGGCGCTCTTCCCAGTGCGGGGGTGAACATCCGTTGGGATTCCTCGGCCGTTATCACTCACAAACGCCGAGCCGTCTTCTCCAAGAACGACCGTGATCTCGTTGCAATGCCCAGCGAGGGCCTCATCCACGGCATTGTCCACCACCTCATACACGAGGTGGTGGAGCCCACGGGGACCGGTGGTGCCGATGTACATCCCCGGGCGTTTTCGCACCGGCTCCAGGCCTTCAAGAACCTGAATCTGTTCAGCGCCGTAGGCGGCTTGAACTTTTGCGGCTTCGCTCATGCGCTCGTCGTCGGCCCGGCCACCTTTTCAACCTCAACTTACCACCGGTCTCCCAGAGGCGCTCGCAGAAGCCTCTGACGCGTCATTTTTAAAGGGGATGCACCCCATCGTTTCTTCGATGAATCAGATCAGTCCTGAATTTGGCCCCGATGCCGGTGCGAAGGCACCCCTCGTTGTGGCGCTCGTTGGGCCAACGGCGAGCGGCAAAACCGCGCTCGCGCTTGAGCTTGCTGAGCACTTCCAGCTGGAGATCCTCAATATCGATTCGCGCCAGCTTTACCGAGGCATGGATATCGGCACGGCCAAACCCACAGCCGAGCAACAACAGCGCGTCTCCCATCACCTCCTCGACCTCCGTTCCCCTGATCAACCGATCACGCTGCAGGAATTTCAGCAAGAAGCCGCTGCGGTCGTAAGCCAGGTTCTCAACAAGCGAGGCGTTGCCTTTTTAGCCGGAGGCAGCGGCTTGTACCTCAAGGCCCTCACCCAAGGACTGCAGCCTCCAGCCGTGCCTCCTCAAGCCGAGCTACGCCGCCAACTGAGCGCACTCGGCCAAGCGAACTGCCACCAGCTCCTCCAACAGGCCGATCCCCAAGCAGCCGCCAAAATCGCCCCTGCGGATGCGGTTCGCACCCAACGCGCTCTGGAGGTGCTGTACTGCAGCGGCAAACCGATGAGCGAGCAACAGTCGGCTAATCCACCGCCCTGGCGCGTGCTGGAGCTCGGACTCAATCCCATGGAGCTGCGCTCACGGATCGCCCAACGGACCCAGCAGATCTATCAGGATGGCTTGCTTGAAGAAACGCGGCAGCTGAGCCAGCGCTATGGACCTGATCTCCCCATGCTGCAAACGATCGGCTACGGCGAAGCACTAGAGGTGCTGCAAGGAGGCCTAAACGAAGCCCAGGCCATCGCTACCACCACCCGCCGCACCCAGCAGTTTGCCAAGCGTCAACGCACCTGGTTCCGCCGCCAACACAGCCCCCACTGGCTCACAGGTCAGGATGCCCTCAGCGAAGCGATACGACTGATCGAAACGGGTCTAGGCTGAAGAGCAAATTCTGCTGAGCACCGCTTTCAATCAGCAGCCCTTCACAACACTGAATGCCTCCACGTCCTCGCTTTGATCGTCGCGCCCCCGTCCGGGAGCTCCCCAACATCAATGACCGCATCAATTACCCACAGCTCAGGGTTGTTGACGCAGACGGAGAACAACTCGGGGTGATCGACCGGGAGCAAGCATTAGAAGTTGCGCGCGAACGCGAACTCGATCTCGTGCTGGTGAGCGAGAAAGCCGATCCTCCGGTTTGTCGGATCATGGACTACGGCAAATTCAAATTCGAGCAAGAAAAGAAGGCCAAAGAAGCGAAGAAAAAGTCGCATCAGACCGAAGTCAAAGAGGTCAAGATGCGTTACAAAATCGACCAGCACGATTACGACGTCCGCATCGGTCAAGCCCAGCGCTTCCTCAAGGCGGGCGACAAGGTGAAATGCACGGTTATTTTCCGAGGCCGGGAGATTCAGCACACCGCCTTAGCCGAGGTGTTGCTGCGCCGAATGGCCAAAGACCTGGAAGAGCCCGCCGAGGTGCAGCAGCCTCCGAAGCGCGAAGGCCGCAACATGATCATGTTTCTGACCCCCCGCAAAGCGCCGCTGGTCAAGAAAGACAAGGACGAAGAAGTGGTGAACAAAGCGGTACGCACCATCCCTTCACCCGCTCGTCGGATCAGCACTCAAGACTGAGCCGCCTCCAGCAGCAGTCGCCAGCCCTCCTGCGCTGAGGCCTGGTGGTACTGATCTCGGGCTTCGCACATGAAGCCGTGATCAGCCCCCTCAAATGCGCTGTAACGCAAGCGCAAACCAGAGGGATCCTCGGCTTGCAATGCCGCTTGAATCTCCTGTTGATCCGACCTTGGGATCAGGGGATCAAGGCTGCCGCACAAACAATGCAGCTCTCCCTGCACCGAGGGCAGCAACTCCAAGCTGGGGGCTCCTCCACCGGGCCGCCCACGGCTCACCCCTGCCCCATAAAAATCCAAGCTGACCTGCACATCAGCCAGGGTGGCGGCCAGCAGAGCGGCATGGCCCCCGAAACAGAACCCCACCACCGTGATCCGCAGAGGCCGATCATTGGCTTCAAGCGCATGCCGCAGCCAATCGATCGAAGCTTGAACATCCGCAAGGATCGCCTCGGCGCTCGTGGCCTCCTTATGGCGCCGACCTTGGCTGGTGGACTCCGGGTCATAACCAAGCTCGAGCTCTGGGGCTGTCCGCGCAAACAACGGCATCGCGAGGGCCGGAACACCAGCCGCCGACAAGCGGTCAGCCACACCACGCACCCAACAATTCAGGCCAAAGATCTCGGGAAGCACGATCACAGCACCGGTAGCCGGCCTTGCGCTGCTGGTGGGCGCCCACCAGCAGCGCAAGGGCACTGGACCGGTGTTCAGCGTTACCCAGGACCCTGGCGATGGCTTGGGAAGCACAGGAGGAAGAATCGAAAAACTTGGCATCAGCGCGTGAAGATAAGCCGCTAGATCAGGGCAAGGATCAGCTCAGCAATTGTCACCAAGCCATCCAGTCCTTAAGGTGGCCACATCAATCCGGTCCACCGGCGTGCGATTCCACATCCAACAGGAAAGCGACATACCGGCATCGACCCAGCTCTACAACCAGATCTGTTTCGCCATCGCCGCCCGGCACTACCCGCCAGGGCATCGTCTTCCGAGTACTAGGCAGCTCGCGATGCAGACCGGCTTGCATCGCAACACCATCAGCAAGGTTTACCGCCAACTGGAAACCGATGGGGTGGTGGAAGCAATGGCCGGTTCCGGGATCTATGTGCGCGATCAACAGAAGCCACGGGAGATCCGAACCCCGCCCCATATCCGCAATCGTGGCGTCACCGATCTCGATCGAGAGGTGCGCAAATGCGTGGATGGCCTGCTCAACGCGGGTTGCACCCTGCAGCAAACCAGAGAGCTGCTCACGCGAGAAATCGATTGGCGCCTGCGCTGCGGCGCCAGGGTGCTTGTGAGCACCCCTCGTGAAGACATTGGCGCTTCGATGCTCATCGCAGAAGAACTCGAACCCAACATCAACGTGCCTGTGGAAGTGGTGCCGATGGAAGAACTCGAGAGCGTGCTCGAGAACGCAAGCAATGGCACGGTGGTGACGAGCAGATACTTCCTCCAGCCCGTAGAAGAGCTCGCCAAGAAACACGGTGTACGCGCTGTTGCGGTGGATCTCAACGACTTCAAAGCGGAATTGGGGATGCTCAAAGAGCTCCGCCAAGGCAGCTGCGTCGGCCTTGTGAGCATCAGCCCCGGCATCCTGCGAGCCGCCGAAGTGATCCTCCACAGCATGCGCGGCAATGACCTCTTGCTGATGACGGCCACCCCTGACATCGGCAGCCGGCTACTAGCCCTTCTGCGCGCCTCCAGCCACGTGCTCTGTGACCGCCCCAGCATGCCGTTGGTGGAGCAAAGCCTCCGTCAAAACCGCTCCCAGCTGATGCGCATGCCTCAAGTGCACTGCGCCGAGAGCTACCTCAGTGGTGACACGATCGAGCTACTCCGCAAAGAAATTGGCCTGATCAGCCACTGATCAGGCACGAATACGCCGCGAAAAGGGTTGCCCGCACGAGATGATGAGTGCATTAGCCAAAGGCTCAAAGCAGCAAGGCCATGCTTGATCAAATTCGGGCCGACTTTGCGATCATCCGCGAACGGGATCCTGCGGCGCGGGGACCATTGGAGATCCTGCTCTGCTACCCAGGGTTTCAAGCGATCAGCTTGCACAGGCTGAGCCATCGGCTTTGGCGCTCCCGGCTACCCCTGAAATTGCCGGCACGCCTGCTGAGCCAGCTGGGCAGAGGAATCACCGGCGTGGAGATCCACCCGGGGGCCACGATTGGCCGAGGTGTGTTCATTGATCACGGCATGGGGGTCGTGATTGGTGAAACGAGCGAAATTGGCGATCGCTGTCTTCTGTATCAGGGTGTGACCCTGGGTGGAACTGGCAAAGACAGCGGCAAGCGTCACCCAACCCTCGCCAACAACGTTGTCGTGGGAGCTGGAGCCAAGGTGCTGGGAGCCATTGAGGTGGGTGCTAACACCAGGATTGGCGCTGGATCCGTCGTTGTGCGCAGTGTTGAGCAGAATTGCACGGTTGTGGGCATCCCCGGGCGAGTGATCCATCAGAGCGGCGTACGGATTAACCCCCTGGCGCACTCAGCTCTACCTGATGCGGAAGCCAATGTGATCCGCAACTTGATGGAGCGGATTGATCAACTTGAAAATCAGGTGAGCGAACTACAAAGCTGCCTAAACGCTGTTGCCGCGGGAGGAAGCGGAGAAACCATTCGTGAAGTAAGTACGGGCCAATCCCAAAACCTCAAGGACAGAGAAATCCTTGAGTTTCTAGGGGACTAACGCTCTGGGGCTTACGCCGAGGTGGTCTGCGCTGCAGCAGGGGGAGCGGGTTTGAACATAAACATGGAATAGATCACATTGCGGCGCATATTCGTCATCATCTCCAGGAACATATCGTAGCCTTCATTTTTATATTCAATCAACGGATCTTTCTGTCCGTACCCTCGCAATCCCACCGATTCACGCAGGGCATCCATGGCCTGCAGATGCTCACGCCAGAGAGTATCAATCTGCTGAAGGATGAAGAAACGCTCGGCTTCTCGCATCAACCCTGGACGCAACTCCTCAATCTGGCCTTCTTTGAGATCGTAGGCATTGCGTAATTGCTCCTGAAGGAAGGCCTTGAGATCATCCATTGAGAGCCCCTGGAGTTGATCGGGCTGCAGGTCTTCAAGTAGATAAACAAACTCTTTCACCTTGCTCACAAGCTGTGAAACATCCCATTCCTCGGGAGGGAGGTCTGGATTCACATAGGCTTCAACAATTTCATTCATCGTGCGCTCTCCGTAACCAATCACCTGCTTCTTCAGCTCACGGCCATCAAGCACCCGCCTGCGCTCGGTGTATACCGCTTTGCGCTGATTGTTCATCACCTCGTCGTACTCAAACACCTGCTTACGGATGTCGTAGTAGTACGTCTCCACCTTCTTTTGCGCCCCCTCAAGAGAGCGGGTGAGCATGCCCGATTCAATCGGCATATCTTCCTCCACCCGGAAGGCATTCATCAACCCAGCGACGCGCTCACCACCAAAGATGCGCAGGAGGTTGTCTCCCAACGACAAGAAGAATCGCGTGCTCCCAGGATCACCTTGACGACCAGCACGACCGCGCAGTTGGTTATCAACCCGGCGTGATTCATGGCGCTCAGTACCGATCACATGCAGACCTCCTGCTTCGCGCACCCCCATCTCCTCCTGTTTCACCACGGCGTCGTATTCACCTTTCACCTGGGCGATTGCCGCACGCAACTGGGCAATCTCAGGATCCTCTGTTGGGGCTTTCTCTGCTGCCGTCGCAATCCGATCTTCCAGCTCGATCACACTGAGAGAGCGATCACCCCACGCCTTCACCAACTGCTTAGCGAGATCCACCAGGGACTGATCCGTCTCTTCCGTGAGCTGACAGGGATAGAGGTTCCCAATCGCCTTGGCTTCACTGGGGGCGTTGCCGTGAGGACCACTTGCAGGAGCAGGCGTGGAGAAACCACCACCGCCTTCTGCACTGCGCTGGAGAGGAACGGGGGGCCGATGACCATCCTCCGGCCGCACCAGCCGGGGAAGCAGCACTTCGCGCAACTTGAGGCGCGCCATGTAATCGCTGTTGCCGCCAAGGATGATGTCGGTGCCACGGCCCGCCATGTTCGTCGCAATGGTCACAGAGCCAGCTCGACCGGCCTGGGCAACGATTTCCGCCTCCCGCTCCACGTTTTCTGGCTTGGCATTGAGCAGGTTGTGGGGGATGTTTTCCTCCGCCAATAAGGAACTGAGCAGCTCACTTTTCTCCACACTGGTGGTACCCACCAAAACGGGGCGACCTTGCTTGTGCACCTCAGCGGTTTCCTTGGCAACGGCTCGCCATTTCGCCGTTTCGGTTTTGTAGACCTGATCCACCCAGTCCTGGCGAGCGCGGACCCGATTGGTGGGCACGATGGCGGTCTGCAAGGAGTAGGTCTTTTCGAATTCCGTTTCCTCTGTTTTGGCAGTGCCGGTCATCCCGGCCAAACGGGGATAGAGAAGAAAGAAATTCTGGTAAGTAATCGATGCCAGGGTTTGCGTTTCCGGCTGAATCGCTAAACCCTCCTTGGCCTCAATCGCCTGGTGCTGACCATCACTCCATCGCCGGCCTGGCATCACCCTGCCCGTGAACTCGTCCACGATCACTGCCTCACCATCGCGAACGATGTAGTTCACATCACGAACAAACAGCTCCTTGGCCTTCAGGGCATTGGTGATGTAGTGGGCCCATGGATCCTGAGGGTTGTAGAGATCAGCTACACCGATCAAGGCCTCAGCTTTGGCGAATCCCTCATCGGTGAGTGTGGAGCTGCGCTGCTTTTCATCCACCTCGTAATCACCTTCGGGGTCGATGCCGTCCTTCCCCATTTCGGCAGCCCGCTCAAGAGCATTCGCCACTTCCGCGGCTTTCTCATATTTCTCCTGGGGGCGTTCCACCTGGCCTGAAATGATCAAGGGAGTGCGTGCTTCATCAATCAGAATGGAGTCGACTTCGTCGATCACACAAAACTGAAACTCGCGCTGCACCACCTCATTGATGTCGGCAGCCATGTTGTCGCGCAGATAATCAAATCCAAGCTCTGAATTGGTGGCATAGGTGATGTCGCAGCCGTAATTAATCCGGCGTTCCGCCGGGGTCATGTCTTGCTGAATCAAGCCCACCGAAAGGCCGAGGAATCGATGCACCTGACCCATCCATTCCGCATCGCGGCGCGCCAGGTAATCGTTGACTGTGACCACATGCACACCACGGCCCGTGAGCGCATTGAGGTAACTGGGGAGGGTGGCAACGAGCGTTTTACCCTCACCGGTTTTCATCTCGGCGATCTGCCCCTCGTGCAGCACCATGCCACCGATCATCTGCACATCGAAATGGCGCATGCCAAGCACCCGCTTACCGGCTTCACGCACCACAGCAAAGGCTTCAGGCAGCAACTCGTCTAATAGGGGCCTTTGTTTATCCAGCGACCCGGCAGCTTCCAAGCGCTGACGAAACTCGGCCGTACGACGGCGCAGGTCGTCATCGCTCAAAGGCTCAATCTCCTCCTCGAGCAGATTGATATCTGAAACGATCGGCTGATAACGCTTCAGCTTGCGGGCGTTGGGGTCACCCAGCAGGAGCTTGAGCATGGAAATCGCCAAATCGACTGCGCAATACCCTACTGAGGCCCACCGGATGAGATGGCGATGACGACGGGAAATTAAGGCTGCCTACCGCTCGATCATCGTTGTGGGGAGAAGATCGAATCGAAAGCCTGCAACCAAACCTTGCGAGCAAATAAATTGAGATATTTGTCTCGAGCCTCAAGGCTCAGCGCCGTTCGAAGTTCGGGCGAAGCCGCCAATTGATCGAGAACCAACGACAAATCATCAGGCTGTTGGGACCAAGGCAATCCAGACAGCTGTCCGACCCAGCCCATCCCAGAACGCTGGTTTTGAAAAGCAAGTGACGGAATCCCGGCCGCCATTGCCTCTAACTGCACGATCCCGAAGGCTTCTGTGGAACGATCCGAAGGGAGCACCAAAACGTCTGCAGACGCGAGTTCTGCCAACTTCGCCGTCTCATCCAAACGGCCCATGAAAGTCACAGCGGAACTCGCGCCAAACAACTCCGCACGAAGCGATTCAAAGGCAAGCCTGCGTGGACCATCACCGACGACCGCCAAAGACCAAGGATTATTTAGAAGCGAAAGAGCTTCCATCAACCAGTCCAAGCGCTTGTAACTATCAAGCCGGCCAATGAATAACACCCGCAATGGCGTTGCCGTTGCGGAGCGCAACGGCAACGCCAATAGAACCTTTTCTTGCTCTGCATTCAAACAACAGGGCAAAACGGCCACACGAGCGGACTGGCATCCACAACGAATCAACTCTTTCGCCAGCACGGGAGAGGTCGTAATGACCTTGGTTAAGTGTGGAACGACACGAAGGGCCAACCACTGATAGACAGCAAAAAGGCGATTTTTCGAGCCTGGTTCCGGGGCAACAAAGCAGTGCCAATGGGCGAACACTGGCCGACGCGGTTGCAAAAGACGGGCCAGCAGTAACACCAAAAGCACACCTGGCGATGGCAAATGCCCATAGAGAGGCCGACGGGAACGCAACAGGCTCCACAGCGCACGTGATGGCAAAGGAAGCAACAACCGGCCAAAGGGTGGACTGGCCGGCAATACCACTCGGGGATAAGAAACCTGCAACGCATCAATCTCATCAGCGCTACGGGATTGCGCATCAAAGCTGAACACCGTTGCGCCCCACTCACTCGCTAATTCATGGGCCACCCGCTCCACTCCTCCATAGCCTGGAGGCCATTCGCGCATGAGTTGAACAAAAGAGTCCATTACCCATCAACCTGATCTTGAGCAGACAAACGATCAGGGATCGCAACGTTCACCGGATTCGATCATTTCTTTTCATCATCTCAGCCAGACGCAGATCGCTTGATGTTCGCCCCGTGTCGATGATGGAGAACTCATTAAGACGCCATGGCTCGCATTCGACTCGTGCAACATGCCGCCGGCGCCCCAGGCCTGAGATGGTTTGGACTGGGCCCTGATCTCAAGCCAAGCCGTGGCCTGCTCAAGCTGCGTCGCTTGCTCCACAAACATGCGTTCTGGGCGCAACAGCGCAACACGGCAGATCTAAAAAGGATGCTGGCGGGCAGCAGGGTTGTCGTGAGCCTTTGGCGGGGCAAGCGAATGGTGGGGTTCGGGCGAGCCACCAGCGATGGAATCCATCGCGCCGTGCTTTGGGATGTGGTCGTTGCAGGAGACCTTCAAGGCCGCGGACTCGGCCGGAGGGTCGTGGAAGCCCTGCTCAGCGCTAAAGCCATTCGCAACGCCGAGCGCGTGTATCTGATGACCACCAACAGTTCCGGGTTCTACCAACAGTTGGGGTTTGAACCAGCCAGCCCTCAGCAATTGCTGATCCGCAAGCAATGAGCAAAACAAGCCATCAAGAAAATCAGGAATTAAATCCTCTTGTAAGACAAAAGCTTTCAGTAGAGAAATAGTCCTTTAGAACAACATTGGACGCCCAAGAAAACCCAATTTTCTAACAATTCAAAGCAATGGCGAAGCCATTCGAGCATGAGCCATTTCCAGCCCTTAAGAGGATGGCTCCATCGACAATCAAGGTTCAGTTCAGCTCACGCAGAACTTCAACCAAAGAGTCAAGGAATGCGCAATTAGACAAGAAGATTGGGCACTTCGACGGAACATTAGTTAAACATTTTTCGATCCATTCTCTAGACAATTGAGATTGACTTAGCCGTGAGGATCCATGCGTTTCTGAAACTCTTGGCGCCACACCTCCCAGGTCTTTGAACCTGGTGTTTGCTGAACCATGAGCGCCTTTTGCTGACGTATAGCCTCTTCAGGCTGGTTCAGATCGAGACCTGTCATGGCATGAAGCGGTACATACCAATCCGACGCACAAACAGCTCAATCCTGTTGCCTTCAGGGTCTGGGACATGCAGCAACCAACTCCCGACATGGTTCAGCGACTCCATGCCTGTGATGCCACGTTCAGTGAACCCCTGAACGGCGTCGATGAGCTTGCAAAGAGTCTCAATTTCGAATGGGACCTGGTGAATCGTCGAGGCGCTGGTTTCAGAACGACCTGGAGCCAACACGATTTGATGATGCTCCAACAAAGAGCGGGAGAGGAACAGAATTTCCTGATCACCATTCCCCAAGCGATCCGTGACGCAAAACCCGAGATGGGAAAACGAAGGCTGCAGCGGCAAGGCTGAATTCACTGCCAGACCGCACTCAGATCCCCATGGACTGGAACACCCCTGCCCAGAGGCCAAGTGTCTCCATCAACAGGCTCACCCACCACTCGGACGGGCGCCGAAGCGAACCAACGAAAGCCCAGCTAAAACGAAAAGCGGATGAAGAGATTCGAACTCTCGACCCTCTCCTTGGCAAGGAGATGCTCTACCACTGAGCTACATCCGCGAAGCCGTGTTGAACGCTGTGTTCACTACGACTTGGGCAGCATGCAACACAAAGGGGCCGTTGGTCAATGCCCCGGCAATACCTTCATCAAGGAAGCCATCTCTAAAGCCTCCAATCCGTAGCTCCAACCGAGATTGCTCTTGATCCCCGCACGCTCAAGAGCCTGCTGCATCGTGTCGGTCGTCAACACCCCAAAGATCACAGGAACACCCGTGTCACGCGCCACAGCGGCAATCCCTTTACTGGCTTCCGAAACCACAACATCGAAATGGGGGGTGTCACCGCGAATCACGGCCCCGAGAGTGATCACCACCTGATAGCGCCCACTACGGGCAAGATTTTGGGACACCAGAGGCAGCTCAAAGGAACCTGGCACCCAGGCCACATCCATCTGACTGCTGTCAGCAGTCGTGTCAATGCCGTGACGGGATAGGCAATCCAAACAACCGCTCAGCAGCTTTGCCGTCACCAGATCGTTGAAACGGGCCACCACAACGGCGATACGAACCTGGCCTAGATCAGTGAAGCGTCCTTCAAATGTGGCCATAAAAAGCCAGGAGCAAGTCTGTCCATGCTCCCATCAAGACGTAACCCAATCAGAGGTGATCTTCAGACCACGAAGAAGCTCACGCCCCAGTTGAGCAACACCAGGGCCACCCAGGCGATCCCACCCAGCAGGATCAAGCGGTTGGAACGTCCGCTGTCTTCATTCGAGGCGTACAGCACAGGCACCGCCACGATGAGGGCAAACGACATCACCACCAGGGCCAGCACGGTGAGGGTGTTGAGGATCTGCATGGAGAGAGGTCGACGCCAGGGCGGTGCGAAAGATTCTCACATGCACGAGGAACCCTGGCCCACCTTGGAATCAACCTTCACAGCTTGTGGTGATCCAGCAACGTCTTCCGCTGCTGTGAGTCTTACGATTCACTGATCGCTTAGCCACCCCGTGCCCCAACCGGACTTGGCCCTGCAGGGCAACCTTTTTGGGGATGCGGAACCAGCCAGTTCAGCACCAAGCAAGGGCCAGAACAGACAAGGAGAGCCCGATCAGCTCGATGATCACGAGCTGACGGAAGACGCCAAGCAGCGCCCACGTCAGCGCCAAGGCCAAGAACAGCATTCCAAGCCCTCCACAAGCAGTCCAAGCGAAGAAGCACACTCCGAAACCTCTACGCCCGCAGGCAACGACAAAGACAACAGCGACGACGATCTGCCGCCGTGGTCACACCACAGCCAGGTCACGCCGGAACAACTCACCCCGATGCTCCGCCACTACGTGGAGCTCAAAGCCGCCCATCCCGAGCGGGTCTTGCTTTATCGGCTCGGTGATTTCTTTGAGTGCTTTTTCGAAGACGCCATCCATCTGTCGCGCCTACTCGAGCTCACCCTCACGGGGAAAGAGGCAGGAAAACAAATTGGAAGGGTGCCCATGGCTGGCATTCCCCATCACGCCGCTGAGCGCTACTGCTCAGAACTGATTCGCCGCGGCCTCAGCGTGGCGCTGTGCGACCAACTCGAGGCGGCCCCTGCCAGTGGCTCTGCCAAAGGAACCTTGTTGCGGCGCGACATCACCAGGGTGTTGACACCAGGCACCGTTCTTGAAGAAGGCCTGCTCAGCGCGCGCCGCAACAACTGGCTGGCGGCGGTGGTAGTTGAGCCCGCTCAAGGTCGGCAGCCCTTTCGCTGGGGGTTGGCCTGCGCCGATGTGAGCACGGGCGAATTCTTAGTCCGCGAACAAGAGAACAGCGCTGCGCTGCATCAAGAACTCTCGCGGCTTGATCCAGCGGAACTGATCCACCACAGCCAAAACAGCATGGCGCCCAGCTGGTGTCCAGAGCGACTGCAACGCTGCGACATCGGCAATACACCCTTCAGCCAACCGGAAGCAGAAGCGCTGCTCTTGGAGCGATTCCGATTACAAACCCTCGACGGTTTAGGGCTGCAAAACGTTCCCCTTGCCATGCGCGCCGCCGGCGGACTGATCTCCTACCTCGGCGAGACCTGTCCACTAGACGACAACGGCATCACCCCTCCGCCCTTGGAGCGACCGATCACCTGCTTCCCAGGAGACGCGCTGGTGCTGGATGCCCAAACCCGACGCAACCTCGAGCTCACCGCTACCCAGCGTGACAACCAATTTCAGGGCTCACTGCTCTGGGCGATCGATCGCACCCTCACCGCCATGGGCGCGCGTTGTTTGCGCCGCTGGATTGAGGCCCCGTTAATGGATCCCTCCATCATCCGAACCCGCCAAGAAAGCGTGAGCCAATTGGTGAGCAAGCGACCGTTGCGCCAAGCCTTGCGGCGCTTGCTGCGTCCCATGGGTGATCTGGAACGTCTCGCCGGAAGGGCCGGTGCAGGGCATGCCGGAGCCCGAGATCTCGTGGCAATCGCCGACGGCTTAGGGCGCTTACCCCAGCTCGCCAACCTGATCGCCAGCCAGCTCAAGGGTGGACCCTCTTGGCTGTCGGATGTGCTGAAACCTGATCCAGCACTCGCGACTCTCGGAGCGAGCATCCGGCATCAACTGGTGGACAGCCCACCGCTGAGCCTCAGCGAAGGGGGGCTGATCCACGACGGAGTCGACCCACTCTTGGATGGCTTGCGCAATCAGCTCGATGACCAAGAAAAGTGGCTGGCGGAACAGGAGCAACTCGAACGTCAACGCAGCAACAACAGCAACCTCAAGCTTCAATATCACCGCACCTTTGGGTATTTCCTATCGGTGAGCCGGGCCCGCTCAGGCGCCGTGCCCGACCACTGGATTCGGCGGCAAACCCTGGCGAATGAGGAACGCTTCATCACCCCCGACCTCAAGGCAAGGGAAGGGCAGATCTTTCAGATGCGTGCCCGTGCCGCGCAACGCGAGTACGAACTGTTCTGTGAATTGCGTGCAGAGATCGGCGATCACGCAGAAGCAATCCGCCGGTCTGCGCGGGCGATCGCGGGCCTTGATGCCCTCACCAGCCTGGCGGAGGCCGCTGCCACAGGAGGTTGGTGTGCTCCTGAAATCACAGCGGATCGCAGCCTGGTGATCGAACAGGGCCGCCATCCGGTGGTCGAGCAACTGCTGGTGGAGGACGCCTTCACCCCGAATGACAGCGAGTTAGGTACAGGCATCGATTTAGTGGTCCTCACCGGGCCGAATGCCAGTGGCAAAAGCTGCTACCTACGCCAGATTGGCCTGATCCAGCTGCTGGCCCAGATCGGCAGTTGGGTTCCGGCACAAACGGCACGGATCGGAATCGCAGATCGAATCTTCACGCGCGTAGGCGCTGTGGATGACCTCGCCGCCGGCCAATCCACCTTCATGGTGGAAATGGCTGAAACCGCCAACATCCTGCATCACGCCAGCGACCGCTCACTTGTCCTTCTCGACGAAATCGGACGGGGTACCGCCACCTTTGATGGACTCTCGATCGCTTGGGCCGTGAGCGAACATCTGGCCGGTGATCTCCAGGCCCGCACCGTGTTTGCCACCCACTATCACGAGCTGAATGCCCTGGCCGCAGAGCGCTCCAACGTGGCCAACTGCCAAGTGCTGGTGGAAGAAACCGGCAGCGATCTGGTGTTTCTCCATCGCGTCGCCGCTGGTGGAGCAAGCCGCAGCTACGGCATCGAAGCTGCCCGCCTAGCTGGGGTGCCTGCCAGCGTGGTGCAGCGTGCACGCCAAGTGTTGGATCAACTCGCCACCTGACGTAGCAAGGCATTCACGGCTGCTGCCACCAGGCCAGCCCCGCCGCGGGTGCCGTCCAAGCGGATCTGATTCAGGGTGGACTGCGCCAAGCGACTCTTGCTTTCCGGCACTCCCACAAACCCCACCGGCATGCCAATCACCAGGCTTGGAGCCGCTGCCCCCGCATCCAGTTGATCCAGGAGTTGCTCCAAGGCCGTTGGAGCACTGCCAATGAGCACAAGAGGCAAGGGCTGACTTGCAACCTCGGCGGCCTGGATCAGCTCCGGCCACGCGCGAACCATCGCCGCTGCCGAACGGGTAGATCCCTGCGGCGACTGAGCCGGAGCCCAATCGAGCAGGCAACGCACCTCATTCCCCGCGGTACGAGCCGCCATCGGCCGCACCGCCGCTGCCGCCATCGCTGTGTCCGTGAGGATCAGAGCTCCCGCCTTGAGAGCCTGAAGTCCGGCAACACAGGCACCGGGGCTGAACTGCAGCAGGGCCGCCAAAGAGGGATCCCCACTGCTGTGCACCAGCCGTTCGAGAACGTCTCGCGACAACGGGTCCAAACCGGTGTCTCCCAGCAGGGCCCGAATGCGGCGAATGCTTTCAGAAAAGATCGGATGATCGCGGTTCAGAGGAATCCAGACGCAACTCCGGCATCATCGACGCAAAGCCGCCCCCTGAGCTCCCAGCTTCTCCATGCCAATCCATCTGCTCTGGGGTGACGACAGTGCCGCCCGCGATCGTGCCGTCGCAGCCCTGATCGAGGAAGCGATTGACCCAAGCTGGAGCAGCATCAACCTCAGCCGCCTCGACGGCAGCGAAGCCGGCCAGGCTCAACAAGCCCTGGAGGAGGCACGCACTCCTCCTTTCGGAGCGGGAATGCGGGTGGTGTTGCTGCAACGCTCACCCTTTTGCAATGCCTGCCCAAGCGAACTCGCGGATCGCTTTGAAGCTTCCCTCGAACTCATCCCAGACAGCACCCAGCTGTTGCTCACCAACCCAGCCAAACCAGACGGACGCTTACGCACCACAAAGGCTCTTCAAAAACGGGTCAAGCAAGGGCTCGCTAGCGAACAAAAGTTCCAACTTCCAGCGATCTGGGATGGAGCCGGCCAACGCCAACTGGTGGAGCGCACAGCCGCGGATCTCAACGTGAGCATGGAAACGGAGGCCGTATCCGCACTCGTTGATGCCATCGGCAATGACAGCGCACGCCTCACCATGGAATTGCAAAAGCTGGCGCTCCACGCCGAAAGCCATGGGCAGGAGCGCATCAGTGCCGAAGCCGTGCAGACCCTGATTGACGGCCAAGCCACCAATGCCTTCGCCGTGGGCGATGCCTTGCTGGAAGGCGATGCTGGGGGTGCCATTGGCCTCCTGGATGCCCTCATTGATGCGGGTGAACCCGCCCTACGCATCGTTGCCACCCTCACAGGACAAATCCGTGGCTTGCTTTGGGTCCTGCTACTTGAACAACAAGGAGAACGTGATGTGGCCGTCATTGCCAAAGCCGCCGGCATTGGCAATCCAAAGCGGATCTACGTGATGCGCAAGCAATTGAAAGGCAGAAACCCGAAACGGCTTTTATCTCTCTTGGGACGACTTTTAAAGGTGGAAGCGATGCTTAAACGAGGAGCTTTAGCAGGAGATGCTTTTCGAGAAGGATTGTTGGGCTAATTGCTCATCCTCCTCACGCACTAACAGAATCCACAACCTCACCGTTAATCCATCTCCAATACGTCCAAAGTGTTCTGCCGACGTTGCACGTCACCCCTTGCATAATCATCAAGACACTGATCTTTCCGAACCAAGACGCAAGATACATAATCTGATGCGGCTATTAGAGCAGCACGAACAGCTTTAGAAGCAGGAGTTTTTTTCGTTTCACTGGAAGACTCATTGAAACCAAACGTTCCAGCTGCTGCCAGGCCGTAAGCACCACCAGCACCTGTCAGTCCACCAACCAAACCCGCCAAGGGAGCCAAGGAACCACCAGATCCCTTTACTTTAGCCGTATTTTTCGCTCTACCTTCAACAGTTTTATAGCCAACAACTTCACCCGTAGTTGTATCAACAATACGAAGATCT
The DNA here is from genome assembly GCF_047302735.1 of Synechococcus sp. Cu2B8-bc1011. Taxonomy (NCBI): domain Bacteria; kingdom Bacillati; phylum Cyanobacteriota; class Cyanophyceae; order Synechococcales; family Synechococcaceae; genus Synechococcus; species Synechococcus sp. Cu2B8-bc1011. The sequence continues at coordinate 642,703 of NZ_CP138915.1, read as the reverse complement.
AGCGAAACATACGCCTTAGTTTCCGCCACATCTTTAGAGCCTCCAAAACCCAAAAACCTCATTCCGCTTCCAGACTGCTTTGTTTCCACATTATTTTCGTAGCCGCTAACCCGACCAAGAATGACGTATTGAGAGCCAGTCATCTGTCCAGACTTTGCAGCACGGTCATTCTTTCTAACGATGCCAAGTTCGGCCATCTCCTGCTCCGACAACACAGCCTTGACATTTTGCCGTTCGACCACCGTGAGTCCACCTGCAGCAGACAATTCGTTCGAAAGAGCATCGGCCAGTTGCCTACTCACTCTGGGGCTCCACCATGCCAGCTGGCCAACTTCGTTTTTAAAATCTGGCACGGATACAGTTGGGCCTGCGATCGACGCAAATGAGCCAACAAAAGCAAGTCCAATAAAAAATGAGGGAAAGATTGCAGCCGTCCGTTCTTTCATAACAATAAGTATCAGCAAATAAATTAACCACGATTCCCTGAGTATGTAAACAACAGCTTTTCCAAAGTAAATTGAGTCAATGGTCATCCTCAACGCAGCCACAATGAGACAATCTCCTGCTGTTGGAGACCGTTGAGATGGCCCTGCTGGTGCAGAAGTTCGGCGGCACATCCGTCGGCAGCGTGGAACGCCTGCAGGCCGTCGCTCGGCGCATCGCCGACTGCAAAGAAGACGGCAACGATCTGGTGATAGTGGTGTCGGCCATGGGCCACACCACAGACGAGCTCACCGCCAAGGCCAAAGCGATCAGCTCCGCCCCGCCGCAGCGGGAGATGGACATGTTGCTCTCCACCGGCGAACAGGTCTCGATCGCCCTGCTCTCGATGGCCTTGCATGAACTGGGTGTGCCGGCGGTTTCGATGACCGGATCCCAAGTGGGAATCGTGACTGAATCCGCCCATGGGAGAGCCCGCATCCTCGATGTGCGCACCGACCGGCTACGTGCCAGGCTTGCAGAAGGGCAAGTCGTCGTCGTTGCTGGCTTCCAAGGCACCAGCCTCAGCAGTGGCGGAACCGCCGAAATCACCACCCTGGGCCGCGGAGGTTCAGACACATCAGCCGTTGCCCTAGCAGCAGCCCTGGGGGCGGATGCCTGCGAGATCTTCACCGATGTGCCCGGGGTGCTCACCACCGATCCGCGCAAGGTGGCCAATGCCCAACTGATGCCAAAAGTGAGCTGCGATGAAATGCTCGAACTCGCCAGCCTGGGGGCAGCGGTGCTCCACCCCCGCGCTGTTGAGATCGCCCGAAACTACGGCGTGAACATGGTGGTGCGCTCCAGCTGGAGCGATGCACCAGGTACCACGCTTACCAGTCGCAGTGCCAGACCGATCGGCCGCGAGGGATTGGAACTCGGTCGTCCTGTTGATGGCGTGGAACTCCTCGAAAATCAAGCGGTGCTGGCCCTCTCCCATGTGCCTGATCAGCCAGGGGTTGCCGCCCGCTTATTCGAAAGCCTTTCTGCAGGCGGAGTGAACGTAGATCTGATCATTCAGGCCACCCATGAGGGCAGCAGTAACGACATCACCTTCACCGTGGCGGAAGCTGATCTCGACCAGGCTCGCAGCATCTGCACCACGCTGGTAGACAGCCTCGGTGGCAATCTCAGCTCTGACGGAGGCATGAGCAAGCTGAGTATCAGGGGCGCTGGGATCATGGGGCGCCCAGGCATCGCAGCTGGCTTATTCGACACGCTCTCGCGAGAGGGCATCAACCTGCGTTTGATCGCCACCAGCGAAGTGAAAGTGAGCTGCGTGGTGGATGCTTCCAAGGGCAGCAAGGCTTTGCAAGCTGCTCAACAGGCCTTTGAACTGAGCACACAACAACAACACATCAACCCTCCTGCCAGCGGAGAGGGTGAGCCCGAGGTAAGAGGCGTTGCCCTCGATCGTGATCAGGCACAACTTAGTGTTCGCCATGTGCCCGACCAGCCGGGGATGGCGGGTTCCCTCTGTTCAGCACTCGCTGATGCCGGCATCAGCCTTGATGCCATCGTTCAGTCCGAACGGCAGCACAGCGATGGCAGCCGTGACATCAGCTTCATCGTGAAACGTGAGGACCGAGCTGCCTCTGATCAAGCCCTCGCGCCGCTCCTGGCCCAATGGCACGGTGCCGTTCTCGAAGATGGGCCTGCGATTGCCCGCGTCAGCGCAATCGGTGCTGGGATGCCTGCCACAGCAGGGACAGCTGGCCGCATGTTCAGGTTCCTTGCTGAAGCGAACGTAAACATCGAATTGATCGCCACCAGCGAAATCAGGACCAGTTGCGTCGTGGCCGAATCCGATGGAATCAAAGCCCTCGAAGCCGTCCATGCCGGCTTCCAACTCGGCGGATCTGAATGCCATCAAGCACAGGGCACAGAATCTCCTCTTGAGGCCGAGGCCTTTCAACCCTGATCATCTGCTGCTCCCCACCAGTTTCTGACGCAACTTCTTAATCCGATCACGCAGGTTGGCCGCTTCCTCGAAGTCAAGCTTTTTAGCTGACTCCTTCATCTTCAGCTCAAGTTGATCGATGAGCTCAGGCAGGGCGTCGAGAGCCAAGCCATCGATGTCTTCCTCTAAAGCCTGCACCGCTTTTCCGGCCACCTTGACCAAGTCGGCATCCGGGCCATCAGCTTTGAGCTTGCGTGACAATTCGAGGAAACTCAGGATCGAATTGCTGGCTTTCTTGCCTGCAGCCGTGGGCGTAATGCCGTGCTTTTCGTTGTAGCTGTTCTGGATCTTGCGACGGCGCTCAGTTTCTTCAATCGCCTTCGCCATGGAATCAGTCATGGTCTCTGCATAAAGCAAGGCTTTGCCTTCCACATGCCTTGCTGCGCGGCCAATGGTTTGAATCAGGGAGCGCTGGGCCCGCAGGAAGCCTTCCTTGTCTGCATCAAGAATCGCCACCAGCGACACTTCAGGGAGATCCAATCCTTCCCGCAGCAAATTGACGCCAACGAGTACGTCGTACTCGCCCAGGCGTAAATCCTGAATAATCTCGATCCGCTCAATGGAGTGAATCTCGGAGTGCAAATAGCGCACACGAACTTTATTTTCGGCCAAATAATCCGTCAGGTCTTCCGCCATCCGCTTGGTGAGCGTGGTCACCAACACCCGCTGCTTCTTGGACGCACGATCACGGATCTCACCGAGTAAGTCATCCACCTGTCCGGTGGTGGGGCGCACCTCCACAAGCGGATCCAGCACACCCGTAGGGCGGATCACCTGTTCTGCCACTTGCCCTTCGCTGACCTCCATCTCCCAATTTCCAGGGGTGGCACTCACAAACACGGTCTGCTTGGCCTTGTCCCAAAACTCCTCCGATTTGAGCGGCCGATTATCAGCAGCACTCGGCAAGCGGAAACCATGATCAATCAGCACCTTTTTACGAGCCTGATCGCCGTTGTACATCGCCATTAACTGGGAGCAGGTCACGTGGCTTTCATCCACGATCAGCAACCAATCATCGGGGAAGTAATCAATCAGACATTCCGGCGCTGATCCAGGTTCACGACCAGACAAATGACGGGCATAGTTCTCCACTCCATTGCAATATCCAATTTGTTGCAACATCTCCAGGTCGTAGGTAGCACGCTGTTCTAACCGCTGAGCTTCGAGCAGCTTGCCCTCTCCATTCAAAAACTCCAATCGCTCTTTAAGCTCAAGACGAATGGCCTTCACCGCATCATTAAGACGCTCTTTTGGGGTCACAAAGTGTTTAGCTGGATAAATACTAATTGCATCCATGCTTTGTAAGATTTCACCGGTAGTTGGGTCCACATAGCGAATCGCCTCTACCTCCTCTCCAAATAATTCAATGCGTACCAAACGGTCGTCATAGGCCGGACCGATTTCAAGCACATCACCTTTTACGCGAAAACGTCCCCGTCCGGCTTCCGTGTCATTACGGCTGTACTGGTTGTTCACTAAATCGCGCAGTGATCCGCGAAGATCCAAGTTTTCACCCACCTTGAACGGCACTGCCGCCTTGAGATATTCGCTTGGAATTCCTAGACCATAAATACAGCTGATCGAGGCCACCACGATGACATCACGACGCTCGAACAGCGACCGGGTTGCAGAGTGACGCAGCATGTCGATCTCTTCATTGATCGAGGCTGTTTTGGCGATGTAGGTATCGCTCACCGGAACATAGGCTTCCGGTTGGTAATAGTCGTAATAGGAGATGAAATATTCGACAGCGTTGTGCGGAAAAAACTCCCGGAGCTCATTGCAAAGCTGGGCCGCCAATGTTTTGTTGTGGGCCAACACCAAGGCCGGACGTCCGGTTTGGGCGATCACATTGGCCATCGTGAACGTCTTGCCCGTACCCGTAGCTCCTAGAAGCGTTTGATAACGCTCTCCACCATTGACACCCTCCACCAGCTTGGAGATCGCCGTGGGTTGATCTCCCTTGGGCGTGTAAGGCGCCGATAGCTCGTAGGCGGGCATGGTCCGTTGGCGTCGAGCCTGTTGTAAGGCTGATCAGGCTACGGCGATTGACGAAGCAACGGCGGTTTCCGCAGCAGCGCAAGCCAACCATGAGCCCAAACAGTGTCCGCTCTAGGCCAACGATCCGATCAAAGCTGCCCTGGTGAAATCCACATCAGCGAGGCCAAGAGCACGCAAGACCACGGCACTAATCACGCTGTAGACAACCGCGCCACCGATAGCACTGATCAGACCGTTCTTAAGGCGAAAGCCCTGAATCAGCCAAGCGGCCAAACCAAACAAGACGACCGTAATCAACCAGTTGAACAGAAACGACACCGGCGAGATCAACCCACCCAGCGAGGTGATGGCCCAAACCGGACCCATCACGACTTTGAGCGGCAGAATCAGCAGCGTGCCCAACAAGCCAATCAACACAGCTGCCCAGAGGGCCGTACCAAAGCTGGCCAGTTCCACACCGAGGGGAAGCGCTGCTACGACCAGCAACACCAGGGCTCGAATGGGCCATTGCAGTAACCAGCCAAGCGTTCCCATCACAGTCCAACCATCACTGATCGCAACCTAGGAATTTTTTGGGAAACAGCCCAAACAAGCGACTGGTCAAAGCAGCGGGAGCAAAGCTGCCAAGAACCAGATCGTCGTGCCGGTGCAACCGCAATTCAGACGCGGCTCATGGCTTGGGAACCCAAAGCTTCGCGAAGCCCACGCACCACAGCAGTCATCGCCAGCTCATCATTGAGTCGATTCACTGCCGATCCAACGCCCACACCCGCAGCTCCGGAGGCAATGGCCATCGGTACGGTGACAGCAGACAACCCAGAGGCGCACAGTACCGGCACCGCACACTCGGCCTGATGCAGCGCAGCACTGATGCTGTGGGATGCGGCCAAGGTAGGAGCTGCTTTTTCAATCAATCCAAGGCTGCCAGCGCTGAAGGGCTTCGCGCTGGTACCGCCTTCGGTTTGGATCAGATCAGCACCGGCTGTCACCAAATCCACAGCCAACTGCTCTTGCTGATCCAGCGGCAGCACATGGGGCACCGTGACACTCATCACCACGTCGGGAAGCAGCTCACGGGTTCGGCGGGTGATGGCCAGCACTTCAGCCGCATCAAAAATGCGGCCTTGGGGATAGAAAGCGTCGTAATTTCCAATCTCCACCATGGCCGCACCAGCAGCCACAGCGGCAGGAAACAGTTCAGGATCCACCGCAGACACGCAAACGGGCACACCAGCGGAGGATTCGATCGCCAGCGTGACCAGCGCTGCATCACAGGCCACATCAATCAAATCAGCACCGCCGCGACCCGCGGCAGCCGCCACCATCGCCACGTTGACCTGATCGAAGTTCATCAGACCGGCGATCACCTTGAGTGTGGAACGCTGCTCCAGGCTGCGGCGGAGCTCAGCTGGCAGCAGAGAAAGGCGGGACATCCCAGCGAAATCAGATTCCATCATTCTCACACCGCACGTGTGATCGCGCCTAAGAACAGGCAAGATCAAATTTCTGTTGTTCCACTCGCTGGGCACACCATGGCTGCATCCAAAACCTGGTTGCCTTGGCACGACACCCTGCACCGCCAACTGCTAAGGCAACCGAACCTGTTGCCCGATGGGGAAACATTGCTGATCGCTCTCTCCGGCGGTCAAGACTCCATGGCCTTACTCGGCCTACTCCTGGGGCTTCAACACTTACATCATTGGCAGTTTCAGCTGTGGCACGGAGACCATGGTTGGCACGATCGATCAGCAGCCACTGCTTCCGAACTCAAGGAGTGGTGCCAAAGCCAGGAGCTGCCTCTTCAGATCAGCCGCAATACGAGAGACCACACAGGCACGGAGGCCGACGCCCGATCCTGGCGCTACCAGGAGCTTGCCGCATTAAGCCAACAGTTCTGCTGCCGCACTGTTCTCACCGCTCACACGGCGAGTGACCGGGCGGAAACATTGCTGCTGCAATTGGCCAGAGGCACTGATCTAGCCGGCCTTGGCAGCTTGCGGCCCATCAGACCACTTCAAAACGATGACCCCAGCGGCGCTCGGCTGGTGCGTCCCCTGCTGACCTTCAGCCGAGACGACACCACCCAAATCTGCCAGGACTTGCAACTACCCATTTGGCTTGATCCATCGAATGCCAATCAGGCATTGAGCCGCAACCGCATCCGCAACGACGTGCTGCCAGTGCTGGAGGAGTTATATCCCGGCTGCAGCCAACGCATCGCTCAACTCAGCGAGCGGATGTCCCAAGTGGAGGACAGCCAACGCACCCTGGCCACACTGGCCCTTGAACAGCTGCGCAGTGAACGCGGCTTGCAACGCAACGCACTCAAGGCTGTTCCAGAAGCAACCCGTCGACTCTTGCTCCATCATTGGCTGCAACAACAAGGTGTTCGCGCGCTCTCCGCCAGCCAACTCAACACATTGAGTTTTGCCATTGGCCCTGGCAGCCCCCCCGGAAGCCGCTCTTTAGCGAAGCACAAGACTCTGCAATGGACCCGCGACTCGGTACAACTGGTGAGCAAGCCATAACAACCTCGCTTGAACGCTGATTTTCAGGAGCAATACGTCGCCGCTGAGCAGGCCTACAGCGCCAGTGAGTTCGACAAAGCAGACGATTTGGCGCGACCACTGCTGGGGCAACTGGACCCACTTCCTACCTCAGGAGCGGAACGGGACGCGACCCTGGCCTGGAGAGCCTTTGTGGCCCTGTTGCTCGGTCACATCCACCTCTATGGAAAGGATGATGTCAGCCAGAGCGCCGACTTTTACAGGCTCGTCCTTGCCAGCGAGCCGCCGGACACTTTGCGGGAACTGGCTCAACAAGGCCTCAACGAAGCTTTGGAGCGCTCACCTGTCATTGATGTTGCCGTGTCTGCACCTCCGGCAGAAGAGCTGGCATCAGTGCCCTTTGCAAACGCATCAAGCCAGTCAGCAGGCAACGATCTCATCCGTGATCCGTTTTTAAACACCACCGCAACGGGCGCAGAGGCAGACAACCGCGACGCTGAAACGATCGAAACGGCCATGCCCTGGCTGAAGGCTGAGTCGCCACAGCCAAAGGAATCTCCACAGCCAAAAGATCTGGACAGCGCTGAAGAACGAACTGAAAAGTCAATCAACTTGGGAGACGCTCCTCAGCAGGCTTCAACTCCATCGCTGACACGCGCCTTTGATGCAGCCCCCCAACGTTTGGAGGAAGGACTGCTGCGCGTCAACCTGAAGAACATTGCCCAAGTTGGATCCTCATCAGCTCAGACAGCTGATGAGGACCAGGCAAAATCTCTTTCCTTGCAGAAGCGATTGGAATTGGCCTTGCGTTCCCTACGCCGCCGCTGAACGACGACGACGGGTACGTCCAGCTGGCATCTCGGGCTCGGGAGCATTGGTCACAACCACTGCCGACGCAACAGGCTCTTTAACCGGAGCAGGGGCCGGCGCTGGCGTTGCTGCCGCTGCAGGGGCTGGTGTTCCAATCACACGCGAAGGAACCACCCGAGCAGGGGCCGCATTGCGATCACGCCGGACATGGCCGTTGCCGCTATCGCGGCCAGGACCACCATGACGACCGCCACGCCCGCGGGATGCCGGACGGGTATCAGGTTCTGCATCGGCCCGGCCTTTGTACACCGGTGTGCCACCAGGTGCCGGCTGAACGAGACAAAGAATCAAGGGCTCCACTTGCATTTCGCGGCGCATGCGCCGACCTAAGCCCACTTCCACTTCGCGCTGGACGCCCATCCAATCCACTTCGGGAGAGGCCCCATCCACATGGCGGCAGAGCTGCTTCCAGCGATTTTCCAGCACCCACTTAATTTCACGTTCCGTCCACAGCGACATCTTGCGCGCATCCGCGGTGGTGACCACACCACGCAAGTTGACGCGCGGCGGAGCCACCATCGCCCCATCGGTGCTAATCGCGGCCAAGATCGTCACGATCCCGTCAACAGCAAGCTGTTGACGCTCCTTGAGCACGCGTGCATCAACGATGCCATTGCGCGACTGATCGAGCAGCTCGATACCTGCTTTGACTGGATCGCCTTTGCGCATTGAATCCGGAGTGAGCTCAACGACATCTCCGTTATTGATGATCAGCGTGTTGTCTTCTGGCACGCCCATGGAATGGCCAGTTCGGGCATGCTTCACCAACATGCGGTGCTCACCATGCACAGGCACGAAATATTTCGGGCGGGTGAGAGCCAACATCAGCTTCTGATCTTCCTGGAAGCCATGGCCTGACACGTGAATGCCTTCACCCTTGCCGTACACCACCTTGGCTCCCAAGATCATCAACTTATCGATCGTGTTCACCACTGAAATGGTGTTGCCAGGGATCGGGCTCGCAGAAAAGATGATCGTGTCTGAGGTTTTCACCTTCACTTGCGGATGATCACCACGTGAAATCCGGCTCAAAGCAGCAAGAGGCTCACCCTGGCTTCCGGTCATCAGCAACAGCGTCTCGCGATCTGGTACATCGTTGATCTGCTTGATCGGCACAAACAGCTCATCGGGTGCACGCATGTAGCCGAGTTCACGGGCTTTGGCGATCACATTGAGCATGGAGCGCCCAAGTAGACCCACCTTGCGTCCGTTTTTAAGCGCCAGTTCAAGAATCATCGACACCCGATGAATCGAGCTCGCAAACGTGGTGATGATCACCCGCCCTTCCGCTTCCGCGATATGGCGATCGAGGTTGGGGAACACAGAACGTTCAGGCGGGCAGTATCCAGGGACCTCCGCATTGGTGGAGTCACTAAACAGACAAAGCACTCCCTGATCGCCGTAATGGGCAAGGCGGGCCAAGTCAAAGTGCTCACCATCCACAGGGGTGTGGTCAAACTTGAAATCACCGGTGAAAATTACGGTGCCTACTGGAGTGGTGATCGCCAGCGAAAAGCTGTCGGCCATCGAGTGGGTGTTGCGAATGAACTCCACCGAGAAGTGCTGACCCACCTTCACCACATCTCTTGGGCCCACTGTCTGAAGCGTGGTGCGATCGGTCACACCGGCCTCATCCATTTTTCCTGTGAGCATGGATAGGGCCAAACGGGGCCCATAAATCACCGGGATATCGAAATTCTTGAGGTGGTGTGCGATCCCACCGATGTGATCTTCGTGACCATGGGTCACGATCATGCCCCGAATCCGGCTCTGGTTTTCACGCAGGAAGCTCGTGTCAGGCATCACCACATTCACACCGTGCATGCCATCACTGGGGAATGCCAAACCGGCATCCACCAGCATCAGGTCATCGCCGTACTCGAACACGCAGGTGTTCTTGCCGATTTCATGCAAGCCACCCAGTGGAATCACACGGAGACACGCCTGCTTGGTTTTAGAAAGAGTGGATGTCATCGATAAAGTTCGCGAAGGATTTAAAAAAGAAAAAAATCTGTACTGGCAGCCGGAGCGTCAGGTCTGACGCAGGGCAATGAGAAGGTCGGCTAAGGAATCGCGCATGGCTGAATTAAGGGGCAATAAAGGAAGACGAGGAGCACCTACGGGCCATCCACTCAGCTCAAGAGCAGCTTTCACAGGGATGGGGTTAGAGGTTGCAAAGAGGGCCTGGAAGAGCGGCGTTAACTGCTCGTGTTGACCAAGAGCAACAGCGTTCTGACCGCTGAGGTAAGCATCAATCATGTGGCGCAAACGCCTGCCAACAACATGGCTGGCCACACTCACCACACCAACAGCACCAGCGGACAACATCGGCAAGAGCAAGCCGTCATCACCGCTGTAGACGGCAAGGCGAGGTCCACAGGCCAACCGCAGCTCGGTGACTTCTTCAATGGAACCGCTGGCCGCCTTAAAGCTCACCACATTGGCGCAATTCATCAGCTCAGCCGCCGTGGCTGGAGCCAAACTCGTGCCAGTGCGTCCAGGCACGTTGTAAAGCATCAGAGGTAGCTCTGGAGCCGCCGTCGCAATCGCTCGGAAATGCGCTTCCAAACCCTCTTGTGGAGGCTTGTTGTAGTAAGGCACAACCACAAGGGCACCATCAGCACCTGAGGCCGCCGCTTCCCGCGTGGCATTCACCGCCTCACTCGTGCTGTTGCTGCCCGTACCCGCAAGCACCTTGACGCCAGGTCCAACGGCTTGACGGACCACCTCCAGCATCTTGACTTGCTCCTGCCAGCTCAGGGTTGGAGATTCACCCGTGGTGCCACAAACGACTAGCCCATCGGAACCTTCCTCGACAAGATGACGGGCCAAACGACCTGCCAAAGCCAAATCCACGCGGCCCTCAGCATCGAAGGGGGTCACCATGGCCGTTAACAAACGGCCAAACGGAGTCGGAGAAAGTTCAGCAGCAGGACTCATATAAATCAAACAGAAGGAAGAAGCAGTTCGGCAATTTGAATGGCATTCAAAGCAGCACCTTTGCGAATCTGATCACCACAAAGCCAAAACTCAAGAGCATTCGGCTCACTGATGTCCTGACGAATCCGCCCCACCATGACCGGGTCTCGACCGGTTACATCGGTGGGCATTGGGAATCGGTTGTGGGCGGAATCGTCGAGTAACTCAACACCGGGAGCAGCAGCCAGAAGTGAACGGGCCTCCTCAACGGAGAACGGCTCATGAAATTCCACATTGACCGCTTCTGAGTGAGCGCGCAACACAGGGACCCGCACGCATGTTGCAGTGAAACGCAAATCAGGTAATCCCATGATCTTTCGTGTTTCATTCACCATCTTCAGCTCCTCTTCGCAGTAGCCATTTGGCTGCAGCGGAGAATTATGCAAAAAAAGATTGAACGCAAGCGAATGGGGCAACACCTCACTGTTGGGGGTGCCTCCATCAAGCACCACCTGGGAGAGCTCGCGAAGCTCATCCATGGCGCGGGCACCAGCACCACTGGCCGATTGATAGGTGCTCACCACCACGCGACGCAAAGGTCGGCGCAACGCCAGCGGCGCCAACGCCAAGCTCAGCAAAATTGTGGTGCAGTTGGGATTTGCAATCACGCCCTGGTGCTGCTGCGCTGCCTCTGGATTGACCTCGGGCACGACAAGAGGCACACCATCTTCCATGCGAAACGCGCTGGAGTTATCAACCATCACAGCTCCCGACGACACGATCGCTTCGCGCCAAGCCTTGGAGACCGATCCACCGGCCGAGGCAAGCACCAAGTCAACTCCTTGGAAGGCTGTGGCTGTGGTCTCTTGAACGATGAGCTCCTGCCCCTTCCAAGAGCAGCGACTCCCAGCAGACCGGGCGGAAGCCAAAAGGCGCAGTTCAGCGACAGGAAAATTCCGCTCCTCAAGGAGCTGGAGAAGCTCTTGACCCACGGCACCACTGGCACCCAGGACAGCAACGGTTAGGGGTCGGTTAGGGAATGGAGCGGCGGAGATCAAACGAATGAAACTGGAACAAAATCTGGTGTAAGCCGTGGCTACAAGCCACTCACTGCATCGATCCCTGGCGTTGTGACGCCGCAGGGAGTTGCTAAAGCGTTCCAACCACCTTACGCGGATGGCAAAGGACTCACACTTAATTAAGGTGATGCGTCTGCTCTTAAACGCCGCCGATGAGTGCCGCCAGCCTGAAGGTCACCTCCACAGCCCGCCCCGGCAGCCGTCTGGCCGTTGAAGTAGCGATTCCAGCCGAACGCAGTCAAGCTAGTTACGAGGCGGCGATCTCACAGCTCAGTCGCAGCGTGAATTTGCCTGGATTCCGCAAAGGCAAGGTGCCTCGCTCCGTTCTCATACAACAACTTGGCGGACTACGCATTCGCGCGACCGCTCTCGAAAACCTTGTGGACGCCATCTGGCGGGACACGATCAAGCAGGAAACGATTGAAGCCTTAGGCCAACCCGAAGTCGATGGCGGCTACGAAGCCCTGCTGGAGTCTTTTGAACCTGGGAAACCCCTTTCCGTCACCTTTGAATCCGATGTGGCTCCCACCCCAACCCTGAAGGCCACCAAGGGCCTGAAAGCAGAAGCGGAGAGCGTCAGCTTCGATGCTGCAAAAGTGGATGAAATGCTCGAGCAGTCACGCCGTCAGCTCGCCACTGTGGTCCCTGTCGAGGGTCGCAAGGCTGCAGAAGGCGATATCGCTGTGGTGGGTTTTAAGGGCACTTACAGCGACGACGGCAGCGAGATCGAAGGCGGCAGCTCCGAATCGATGGATGTGGACCTCGAGCATGGCCGCATGATCCCCGGCTTCATTGAAGGCGTTGTGGGGATGGCCATTGGTGACAGCAAAACCGTGGCCTGCAATTTTCCTGAGGACTACCCCAAAGAAGATGCGCGCGGACGCAAGGCCAGCTTCGAGATCGAACTGAAGGATCTCAAGACCAGAGAACTTCCCGACCTGGATGACGACTTTGCCAAGCAAGCCAGCGAGCAGGAAACTTTGGCTGAGCTCCGCACCGACCTTGAGAAGCGTTTAAAGGATGACGCTGAGCGCCGTACCACTAGCAATCGACGCGATGCCCTGCTCGCAGCTCTCGTCGAGCAACTTGAGGTGGAGCTGCCCGAAACCCTGGTTCAACAGGAAGTCCGCAACCTGGTGGAACAAACCGCCGCTCAATTCTCTCAACAGGGAATGGATGTGAAATCCCTCTTCACTCCTGAGCTGGTCCGCAACTTGATGGAGACCTCACGCCCAGAAGCAGAGGAGCGTTTACGCCGTAGTCTTGCCCTCTCAGCCCTGGCGGAAGCAGAAAGCCTCAAGATTGAGGACCCAGAGATTGACGCCAAAGTAAAGGAGGTCAAAGCTGAACTCTCCGGTGAGCGTGACATCGACCCCAACCGTCTCCGTCAAGCCGTCATCGAGGATCTACTCCAAGAAAAACTTCTCGGCTGGCTTGAAGCAAACAGCACCGTGAGCGAAAAGGCCCCTGACAAGGGCAAGCCGAAGGCCGCCGATGCCTGATCGGCGGCCATAGATTGCATTCATCTGTCCCCCCGCTCGCCGCCGCGTGATCAACGCAAGCAGCCACCACCCGATCGAAAACCGCTGGCGGGGAACCCTTCCCGTCTCCGCTCACACCACGTATGCCTCTCCTGGGGTTCCCACTGTGGTTGAGCAATCTGGGCGTGGTGAACGCTCCTTTGATATTTATTCCCGTTTGCTCAGAGAGAGAATCATCTTTCTGGGAACCGACGTGAACGACCAGGTTGCAGATGCTCTGGTTGCTCAACTTCTTTTCCTAGAGGCCGAAGACCCTGAGAAGGACATCCAGGTGTACATCAATTCACCGGGGGGCTCGATTACAGCAGGTTTGGCGATCTACGACACGATGCAGCAAGTGGCTCCAGATGTCGTCACCATCTGCTATGGCCTCGCTGCCTCAATGGGAGCATTTCTGCTCAGCGGAGGATGCAAAGGCAAACGCTTAGCCCTGCCCAACGCCAGAATCATGATTCACCAACCCTTAGGTGGTGCCCAAGGTCAGGCCGTGGACATCGAAATCATGGCGCAGGAAATTTTATTTCTTAAGGAAACCCTGAACGGTCTGATGGCGGGGCATACCGGCCAGCCGCTCGCCAAAATCACAGAGGACACCGAACGGGACTACTTCCTTTCTCCAGCAGAAGCGGTTGAATACGGATTGATCGATCGTGTTGTGGACAATCTCGGAGGCGAAGGAATCATTACGGGGGGCTGACACAGCCCACTTTCCCAACGATCCTACGTACTCAGTCCGATCCCACTCCGACCGGTTCTGTCTTTCCGTTTGATGTGTCCAGAGCCCGATGGCCAAATTTGACGCCCATCTGAAGTGCTCTTTCTGCGGAAAGTCCCAGGAGCAAGTGCGCAAGCTGATCGCAGGTCCTGGGGTTTACATCTGTGATGAATGCATCGATCTCTGCAACGAGATTCTTGATGAAGAGCTGATCGACGCCCAGGGAAATCCCCGTCAAGGCGCCGAACCTTCCAAAAAAACTGCTGCAGGCGGCACGCGCAAAACCAGCAAACCTGCCCCAACGCTGGCCACGATCCCCAAACCCCAAGAGATCAAGGGTTTCCTCGACGAACAAGTTGTTGGTCAGGAGGCGGCGAAGAAGGTGATGTCTGTAGCTGTCTACAACCACTACAAACGCCTGGCCTGGCAAGGCGACGGCCAGGGGGAAGCCGCCCAAACGGCCACCAGACTGCATAAGAGCAACATTTTGTTGATCGGTCCAACCGGCTGCGGCAAAACGCTACTGGCCCAAACCCTGGCGGAAATGCTCGATGTGCCTTTCGCCGTTGCCGATGCCACCACCCTCACAGAAGCTGGCTACGTCGGAGAAGACGTTGAAAACATCCTGCTACGGCTGCTGCAGAAAGCCGATATGGATGTGGAACAGGCTCAGCGAGGGATCATCTACATCGATGAAATCGACAAAATCGCTCGCAAAAGCGAAAACCCCTCGATCACACGCGACGTGTCTGGGGAAGGCGTTCAACAGGCCCTTTTGAAAATGCTGGAGGGCACCGTGGCCAACGTGCCTCCTCAGGGTGGTCGCAAGCATCCCTACCAGGACTGCATCCAGATCGATACGAGCCAAATCCTGTTCATTTGTGGTGGAGCCTTTGTCGGCCTCGATGACGTGGTGCAGAAACGCATGGGCCGCAATGCCATCGGCTTTGTGCCGAACGATGGAAGGGGGCGCAACCGCGCCACCCGCGATATCCAAGCTGCCCAGGTGCTCCGCCATCTCGAACCCGATGATCTGGTCAAATACGGCCTCATCCCAGAGTTCATTGGGCGCATGCCTGTGAGCGCAGTGCTTGAGCCCTTAGACGAACACGCACTTGAGTCGATTCTCACCGAGCCACGCGACGCTCTGGTGAAGCAATTCAGCACTCTCTTGAGCATGGACAACGTGCAACTGGACTTCGAAGCCCAGGCCGTTGAGGCAATTGCAAAAGAAGCTCACCGTCGCAAAACAGGAGCCCGAGCCCTGCGCGGCATCGTGGAGGAGTTGATGCTTGATCTGATGTACGAGCTTCCCTCCGATCAAAACGTGACTGCCTTCACGATCACCAAAGCCATGGTCGAAGAACACACCGGTGGCAAGGTGCTTCCTCTCCCCGGCACCAAGCAGCACAAAGAGTCGGCTTGAACGTCACCCTGAATGGCTGCCGCTGACCATCTTTCAGTTCCACGCCAACACGGTTTATTTCTGCATCACGGCATCGATCTTGGCGATGGCACCATCGCCCATTACCTGGAGGGACGAGAAATTCTGCGCAGCCCGTTGGAGGAGTTCAAACGCGGGTTAGAAACCAGCATTGTGGAGCATGAGAATCCATCTCCAGCGGGCGTCACACTGCGGCGCGCCATGAGTCGCATCGGCGAACAGCGCTACAACCTGCTCTTCAACAACTGCGAGCACTTCGCCAGCTGGTGCAAAACCGGCCGACATCAGAGCGGGCAAGTGGAGAACTTCCTGCACACCTCCAGCCTCGGCGCTTTGGCAATCGGCCAGCTGATGCCCGCAGCACTTCTCACGGGACTTCGATTGCTCCTGAAGCAAGGGTTGGTGAATGAACAATCCCGAGATCGCGCTCGCCGCGGCCTATCGCAGCTCAAAAAACTCCGTGAAAACTTGCTCACCCAGCTGGAAGGCAAGCTTGAGCAGGCTGAGGGATGGATCCGCGGCGGCCCCAACAATGGCGCCAGCGATCGCTACGGAGGACAGGGCAGAAAGCTACTCAAAGCAGGGCAAAGCCTCGCCGATGAACTCGCAGCCTTAGAAGAACTCGAGCAACGCATCAACGATTTGCTCAACGAGCAACATGGGCCTTCCATCAGCGATCAAGCTGAGTAACCTCAACGTCTTGCGGGTAGTGCATGAGTCAGGCCTATCAGCCGCTGCATCACAAATACCGTCCTCAACGGTTTGATCAGCTGGTGGGTCAGGAGGCGATTGCCGCCACCCTCGGCCATGCCCTCACCTCCGGACGTATCGCACCGGCCTATCTGTTCAGCGGCCCGCGCGGAACCGGCAAAACGTCCAGCGCCAGAATCCTGGCGCGCTCCCTCAATTGCCTCAGCCACGACGGCCCAACGCCCCAGCCCTGCGGGACTTGTGAGCTCTGCAGATCGATTGCACTGGGCACAGCCCTGGATGTGATCGAGATCGATGCCGCGTCCAACACCGGTGTGGACAATATTCGCGATCTCATCGAACGCTCCCGGTTCGCCCCTGTGCAAGCGCGCTGGAAGGTATACGTGGTGGATGAGTGCCACATGCTCTCCACAGCCGCATTTAATGCGCTGCTGAAAACCTTGGAAGAGCCACCGCCGCAGGTGGTGTTCGTGTTGGCCACAACCGATCCCCAACGGGTGCTTCCCACAATCCTGAGCCGCTGCCAACGCTTTGACTTCAGGCGGATTCCCCTCGAGGCTTTGAACTCGCACCTCGCCTGGATTGCCGAGCAGGAGGCGATCCCGATCCAACCAGAGGCCCTGCATGTGGTGGCCCAACGCGCCCAAGGAGGCCTGCGCGACGCAGAAAGCCTGCTTGATCAGCTCAGCCTCCTCCCGGGACCGATCAAGGCGGATGCGGTCTGGGACCTCTTGGGAGCCGTTCCAGAGCAAGAGCTTCTCAACCTGGCTGAAGCACTGGCGGAGGGAGAACCGCTCACGCTTCTGGAGGCGAGCAGACGCCTGCTGGATCGTGGCCGGGATCCCGGTGCTGTACTCCAGGGGTTGGCGGGCATTTTGCGCGACCTGGTGTTGATGGCTGTCGCACCGGACCGCCCAGAGCTCACCGGGGTATCACCACAATTTCGAGAGCAGTTGCCTGCACTCGCGAAACGCCTAGGCCGTCAGCGACTTCTGTACTGGCAAGCACAACTCAAAGGCAGCGAACAGCAACTGCGTCAAAGCGTGCAACCAAGGTTGTGGCTTGAAGTGTTGCTGCTTGGCCTCCTTGCTGACGCCGAGCTCCCCGTTGCAAAACCCAGTTCTGCAGCACCGGACAGCAAGCCACCAAGCAGCGCTCAAGCAAGTAATCCTCCAGCCATCAGCACACCGGCGGTCACCAACACAGCTCCAACACCTGAAACACCAGCACCATCACCCGTCAGCCTTCCCAACACGAGTCCGCAAGCGGTCGTGAGCTCAGAGCCTCCTCCAACGCCGCCATCAGCGCAAGAGCCAGACCCTGACAGCCACAATCTGGCTGAACTATGGCAACAGATTCTCGCCAGTCTCGAGCTCCCCTCCACCCGAATGCTGCTGTCACAGCAGGCGCAACTGGTCCGACTCGATCCCCATCGCGCTGTCGTGCAGGTGGCTGGAAACTGGATGGGGATGGTGCAAAGCCGGGCCAGTTTGTTGGAGCAAGCCATCAAACGTTCCATTGGCGGGAACCGACAACTGGTTTTGGAAAACCACGGTGGCGCAGCCCCGATGGCCTCAACACCAGCCGCCGCCGCAACGCAAGCATCACCATCCACGCCGATCACCGATCCAACGGCGTCTCAGGCCCAGCCTCCTCAACCAGCGCTCTCTCAACCAGCGCCGACTCAACCGAAGCCAGTATCTCAATCGCCGGTCGCGATGCCTGCAGTGCAAACACCACCGATCACTCCGGCGGTAGCGCCTGCAACAAGCTCACCGCCCGCAAGCTCGAAACCCCCCAGCGTCGTCTCAACAGAGATCTCTGGACCGGGCTCGCCATCCATGGGCTCGCCAACTCTCCCTCCAACAGCGGACGTGAGCCCCCCTTCAATCATGGATGAAAAAGTGAAGCGCTTTGCCGACTTTTTTAACGGTCATATCCTGGATGTGGAACTGGACAATGACTAAACCGTTTCAACCGTCAACGCTCAGGCTTTGACCGTCTCTTCAGTCCCGCGATGGCTGGTTTTTGCCCAAACCAATGTCTTGGGAAGCACTGCCATCCGCAACGTGACCCAGGGAATGACAAAGAACCAATGGCTGAGGTAGGCAATACCCAACAGCAATGAAAATGGATCGGGTTGAGGTAGGGCAGGGCCTTCGCTGAAGCGGCGGCACGCTCTCCAATACGCAACGCCTGACACGCCAAACGCGACGATCGACAAGGGCCAGTAAGCCGGTGAGGTCCGCGTAATCACACTGGTGACCAAGTCGGCAAAGGAGAGAACAGGGAGAGCGTACTGAAGCAAGAAAAAGCAAGCCAGGTCACGTCTCTGACCGACCGTTAGGCGATTGGATAGCAACCCCGGCCAGTAATCAAAGAAGCGCTGCAACCCTCCTTCTGCCCAACGTTGTCGCTGCTTCCAAAGCGCCGAAATGGACTCCACCGCTTCTTCTCGCACCGGTGGATTCCAAAGCAGCGTTGTGCGCGCACCCTGGAGCAAAAAACGAAAACTAAGGTCCAGGTCGTCCGTGACCGTGTCCTCATTGAAGCCACCGCAGGCTTCCAACACATCACGACGCAGCAACTGCCCGTTGCCACGAAGTTCAGACACCCCTCCGCCCAACAGGCGCCCCTGCTGAATCAGCGCATCAAACGCCATCTCCATGGCCTGGACCCGCGTCAGCAAGTTGGTATCAGCATTCGTCACCGCTTTGCGCATCTGCACCCCAGACCAATCACCCATCACGGCGATAGGAATCAAGCGTTCCAGTTGGTCGTCACTGATCTGACCATCGGCATCCAGCACGAGAATCCACTCCCCACTGCTTTGAGCCAACGCAGCATTTAACGCACCCGACTTCCCTCCACCTGCATTGCGCTGCCGGCGAATCACGTTCAAGTTGGGGTACTGAGGCTTCAGTTCATCCAACAGATCTGGAGTTTTGTCTTCGCTGCCGTCATCAACAATCCAGGTGGTGAGTTGGCCCGCTGGATAGCGAAGTGCTCCCAGGCGTTCCATCAAACGTGCCACCACAGCCTCTTCATCCCTGGCCGCCACCACCACGTCCACGTTGGGCCAAGAGGCAAGGCTGTCGACTACGGCGGGTTCTACAACCGAAGAGGAGTCTGTACTTGAGGGCTCATCCCCATCAATTGCAGGCGTGCCATTCGCGGGACTAGCACTCTCGTCAGAGCCTCGAAGCGTTGTGCTGAGGGAATACCCACCCAGCACGAGCGCAAGCGTGAGCGAAGGGATGAGGCTCCTGGAGGGATCAAGCCAATGGGGTGCGGCTCCAGCGCAACCGCAAGCCACCACAAACAGGGCTGTCTTGCCGCGCCGGCGGTCGCCTGTCCCTGCGGCCAACACCCTGTCACCATTCGAAGTCATGGGACTTTAAGGGGCCTGACCAGTTAGGGAGCTCGCCGACGGCTGAACCGCAGTCAATGTTGTGCCCGGGTAGTAGTGGCTAAGGATCCGTTCAAAGCTCCAACCCCGAGCCGCCAAATCGATGGCACCAGCTTGCGAGAGGCCCACTCCATGACCAAATCCTCCACCGTTAAAACGCCATCGATCGGGCCCAAGTTTCTCAATCACAAACAATGTGCTGGGAAGGCGACGCAGGGTGCGACGGATGCCATCCAGCTGCAACAGAACCGCCTCTCCATCACCCGTCATCTCGATGTCGAGAGCAAGCACTCTTCCACTCGCACCTCTCTTCTCAACTCTGAGATCATCGGGGACACCAGAAGGAAGACCAGCTGCACGTAAAGCCTGGGCCACTTGGCCAGCGCTATAGGTTCGCGACCAACGAAAACGGGGGTGATTCGTGCCATAGGCCCCCTCGCTGCGCGCCAGCAAGCCACTCACGGAGGAGGCGTCCTTCATTGGCAACGCCATTCCATTGACCCATGCCGCTGAGCCGTCGGCACGGGCCTGAACGTAAGGAAGTGAGTCCATCGCCCAGGCCTCATCTCCTCCAGCCATCACTCCACCATTACTGGCGTGATACCAGGCTTGAATCGGCTCGCCATTCCTAGTCAACACTTGTCCTGACGTGGCACGAATCGCCTGACGCACAGCAGCACTGGCTTGACGGGGATCGCTGTACACCTGGCACTGCGTATCACTGCAGAGGTGATAGCCATCGATTGCAAACCGATGGCTATTCGCCAGGGCCCAGGTGCGCGCCAACACCGCCTGAGCCTCGAGTGCCGCCCTGGGAGATCCGGCGCCAATTTCGTGAGGAACCACCCCCTCTAAATAACGCTCCAGCGGAACTTGTTCGAGCAATGTCCAACTGCCGTAGGCATCCGGCTGAAGACGAAATGGGCCACGCAGAACGCCTCCCTGCCAAAGAAGACCGTTCGGAGCCGCCAGCATCAGCGGACCCTGCAACGTGCGTCCACCCGATGGGCCCTCCAAGACGACTTTCATTTCCGTTTTCACCGTGCGCATCCATCTCCGCACCGAGACCCCTTCAAGCGGCTCAGCATCCATGGGTGCCCACACCTCCCAGTCGCCGGGATGGGCGACACGGGCAACCACACCTTGATGACGCCAACGATTGGCAATCCGTTCCGCTGATTCAAAACTGGCGAAGGGGCCAGCAATCTGGCGTGCAATCTCCACAGGTTCCGCCAAAGGAGCAAGTCGCCAGCTGAGACGCAGCGACCTTGCCTCTGCAACCTCCGCTCCAGATGCATCCCTCAAACGCAGGGACTCCTGACCAGCACTGTTCAAAGTGAGCAAAGGCCCGGACTGTTGCGTGGTGGTGCCGCGGCCGAGGTGATCGTCCAGTGCCACCCATAAAGGGGCTTCATGGGCCTTGGGCGGCAAAGGCACCGAGCGATGGGTCACAACGACAGAAGGACCCGACTCGAGAGGCGCTTCTTGAGCGCGGCAGCCGCAAGCGATGGCACTCACCAACGCCAAAGGCACTACGACCCGGCACTTCAGCCAGCCAATGGGAGGAGTCAAGGACACGTCCGCTGCAACTGGATTCAGCATGACGCGGCTTGAATTGATTGGCTTTGAGGAAGGCAACGTTCTATTGTTGTTGCTTATGCCGCGTGCTGCCTAATCCATGCCCAAGCTCAAGACCCGCAAAGCAGCCGCCAAGCGGTTCAAAGCAACAGGCACTGGCAAGTTCATGCGTCGCCGCGCCTTTCATAATCACCTTCTCGATCACAAATCGCCAAAACAGAAGCGTCATTTGAAGACCAAGGCTGTGGTGGATCGCACCGATGAGGAACGCGTCACTCTGATGATTCCCTACGCCTGAGCTCAGCCCTGAGTCCTGCCAGGTGGTAATCCACGCAGGACATATTCCCTCAACTTCTCCACATCTGATTCATGGCTCGCGTCAAGAGAGGCAATGTTGCCCGTAAACGCCGCAATAAAATTCTCCGCTTAGCCCGTGGTTTCCGCGGCAGCAACGGAACACTCTTCCGTACCGCAAACCAACGCGTCATGAAGGCGCTTTGTAATGCCTACCGCGACCGTCGTCGTCGCAAGCGTGATTTCCGCCGTCTTTGGATTGCACGGATCAACGCTGCTGCACGGTTGAATGGCGTGAGCTATAGCCGCTTGATCGGTGGTCTCAAGAAAGCTGATGTGCGGATCAACCGCAAAATGTTGGCCCAAATGGCTGTTGTCGATCCTGCGAGTTTCGCCAACGTTGTGAATGCCACTCAGGGTTAATGATCAGTCCCCATTGGGACGTTTCTTGGGTCTGACATGAATTCCTTGCTGCCTCAGACCTATTTGTTGGGCCTGATCGGCCTCTTGGCGATCGTCGCTGTGGTTGTCGGTCGCCAATTTTTACGTGTTCGTCGCGACGAACAAAGTTTGCTCAAGATGGAGCAAGACAAGGTCGCGTCCTCTAAAGACGCAGGTGCTTTGTATGAGCTGGCATCGGTTCAATTGCGCAAGCGTTTGTACCCGCAGGCGATTGTGACCCTGCGCCAAGCGGTCAAAAAGCTCAACGACGAGCCCGATGAAGCACGGGCGCTCATTGAGAATGCCCTGGGCTACGCGTTAGCAGCGGAAAAAGATTTTACGACTGCCGTACGCCACTACAAATCAGCTCTTCGCGCTAAAGAGAATTACCCAGTAGCAATAAATAATCTTGCTTTTGCGCAAGAGCGCTTATTAGAAAACGAGAAAGCTTGTGCCCTTTATCGCCAAGCACTCGATATTGACCCTAAAAACAAAACTGCACGCAAGCGGTTAAAACGCTTGGAACGTGCAGCTTCAAAGGTCAAAAATTCGAGTCAAGCCTCACCAAAGGGCCCTGATGGGCGCGGATTCTGAAACAGCGCAGCTTCCTGAAAGGTCAAGACGCCCACCGGGATTGGTCAGCCTTGGAGCCACCCATCCAGCCAATGAAAAGTCCTGTAATCCTAAAAATCTCCCGCCAATTTCCAAGTCATCGGTGAGCTCAGGAGATAAGGGCAGAAGGTCAAGCTGATCCGATTTGGCATTGAGATTGCCCTGAACAGGCGTTGAAATCGAGCCGATGCGCATTTCACCGCGCAAGTCCACCATCTGGCCCATTGGCCTCAAACGGGTCAAGGTCAATTCCACATCCACGGTGGAATTTGACGTGAACGAGGTGTAATTTCCGCACCACTGGCGTGGCAGGGTTGCAGCGAGATCAGCAGCGCGGGCAACAGGATCAAAACTCTCAACAGATCCCTCAAGTTCGAGAGGTATGGCTAGTTGTGAACTATCAAACGATTGGGAAGACTCAAACGGTGCCTGAATCTCAACCGGTACGTCCATGACGGGAGGAACGGGCATGCAAGCAATAGATGATTTGCGCAGGGTAGAGCGGTTGCGGCCTGCTTGGACCCCATCACGATCCGGTTCTCCAACCAAACCGCAACTGACCACTATGAATCCGACCCACTCTCAAGACGATGCTCTCCAAATTGGAGGACGCACTTTCAGCAGCAGACTGATCACCGGGACGGGCAAATACCCGAGCTTGGAGGCCATGCAGCACAGTCTGCAGCGCTCAGGCTGCGAGATGGTCACAGTTGCCGTACGACGGGTTCAGGCCGTCGCTGAAGGGCATGCAGGGCTGATGGAAGCGATTGACTGGTCACAAATCTGGATGCTCCCCAATACGGCGGGATGCACCAACGCGGAAGAGGCCGTGCGGGTGGCCAGGCTCGGCAGGGAGCTCGCCAAGCTGGCGGGTCAGGACAACAACAATTTTGTAAAACTCGAGGTCATTCCAGACAGTCGCCATTTGCTGCCCGACCCCTTTGGAACATTGGAAGCAGCAGAAATGCTGGTGAAGGAGGGCTTCACAGTTCTGCCCTACATCAATGCCGACCCACTGCTGGCCAAACGCTTAGAAGATGTGGGCTGCGCCACCGTGATGCCGCTGGGATCCCCCATCGGATCAGGTCAGGGATTGCGCAATGCTGCCAACATTGGCCTGATCATCCAGAACGCCACGGTGCCGGTGGTGGTCGATGCGGGAATTGGCGTGCCCAGTGATGCGGCCCAAGCCATGGAGATGGGCGCGGATGCGGTGCTTATCAACAGCGCCATTGCTCTTTCTGGACAACCTCCTCTGATGGCAGAAGCCATGGCCAACGCCGTTCATGCAGGGCGCCAATCCTTGCGGGCTGGCCGATTGCCAACCCGCCCAGAAGCCTCTCCAAGCTCCCCTACCAGCGGCCGGATCAACAGCTAACAAGGAACAATCTGCCCATCAACCCATTCACCGCCTCGATGCAACAAAACATCTCGGGACGTAAAGGAACATGAAGGAGCAGGGGCGCAACAGCGATCCAGTCCATAAGGTCCCGTTCAGTTGTAGCTCAATCCATGCAGGTCACTGAAGAAGATGGCGGTCGCCTCAATGCCTTCGCCAAGGAACCTCGTATGGAAGTGATCAGCGACGGCGCCTCTCTCAGCAACAGCTCTCGGCTTCTGATCATCACCGGCGCAGTGCTTGTTGTCTCACTCATTGCTCTGTCCGTAGCCGTCAGCTGAAAACCCTGTAGTAGCTTGCGAGAAATCAGCGGCTTGCTCGCTTCAGCAGGAGTTTGGGGTGAAAGTTCTCGTTTTAGGTGGTGACGGCTTCTGCGGCTGGCCTTGTGCGGTGAATTTGGCCGACCAAGATCACGATGTTTTGATCGTGGACAACCTCAGCCGTCGCAAGATCGACATCGACCTTGAAGTGGAGTCGTTGACGCCGATCGTGAGCATCGGTGAACGTCTGAAGGTGTGGGAAAGCATTGGCGGAAAGCCCATGCGATTCATCCATATGGACATCGCCCACGAATACCAACGGCTCCTCGACCTGATCATTGAAGAGAAACCGGATTCGATCGTGCACTTCGCCGAACAGCGAGCTGCGCCCTACTCGATGAAGAGCAGCGCCACCAAGCGCTACACCGTTGACAACAACGTGAACGGCACCCACAACCTGCTGGCCGCGATCGTGGAATCGGGCCAGGACATCCATGTGGTCCACCTCGGCACGATGGGTGTGTATGGCTATGGCTCCCACCGTGGCGCCACCATTCCTGAGGGCTACCTGAAGGTGGAAGTGCCCCAGCCTGACGGCAGCCGTTTTGAAGAGGAAATTCTTCATCCGGCCAGTCCTGGCAGCGTTTATCACATGACCAAGACGCTCGATCAGTTGCTGTTCCTCTACTACAACAAGAACGACAAGGTCCGAATTACTGACCTTCACCAAGGCATTGTTTGGGGCACCAACACCGAGGCCACGGATCGTGATCCGCGCCTCACCAATCGCTTTGATTACGACGGTGACTACGGAACGGTGCTGAACCGCTTCCTGATGCAAGCAGCGATCGGATATCCACTCACCGTGCATGGCACCGGCGGTCAAACCCGCGCCTTCATCCACATCCGTGACTCGGTGCGTTGTGTGCAGCTCGCGCTCGAAAACCGCCCAGAGAAAGGCGAACGGGTCAAGATCTTCAATCAAATGACCGAGAGCCACCAGGTGGGCGAATTGGCCAAGAAGGTGGCTGCTTTAACAGGTGCTCAGGTCAACAATCTTCCGAACCCCCGCAACGAAGCCGTTGAAAACGATCTGATCGTGGACAACCGCTGTTTCATCGAGCTGGGCCTTAAACCCACCACCCTTGATGACGGCCTGTTGAAGGAGGTTGTGGAAATCGCCACGCGCTATGCGGATCGCTGCGACCGGAATCGCATTCTCTGCACATCGGCCTGGACCAAGACGCAGGCCCAAGCCATCGGCAACGCCTCCTAATCGGGACGAACCCTTGAAAATCGCCTTTTTTACAGAAACATTCCTCCCCAAAGTCGACGGCATCGTGACCCGGCTCACCAAAACGGTGAAGCATTTGGCGGATGCCGGAGACGAGGTGGTGGTGTTCTGCCCAGAGGGCGCACCGAGTCATTACATGGGAGCCAAGGTGGTGGGGGTTCCCGCCATGCCCTTGCCGCTCTACCCAGAGTTGAAGCTGGCCTTGCCGCGGCCTGCTGTCTCCGAGGCCATCGATGTCTTCCAACCAGACCTGATCCACGTGGTCAACCCAGCGGTTTTGGGCTTAGGGGGCATCTGGCTCGCCAAGACCAAATCCATCCCCCTCATCGCCAGCTACCACACACATCTGCCGAAGTATCTCGAGTACTACGGCATGGGCATGCTCGAACCCCTGCTGTGGGAGCTGCTGAAAGCGGCTCATAACCAAGCAGTCCTAAATCTCTGCACCTCCACCGCGATGGTGCAAGAGCTCAGCGATAAGGGCATCCAGCACACCGCCCTGTGGCAGCGGGGCGTGGATACGGAGTTGTTTCGGCCCGAGTTGCGTAGCCCCGCACTACGTCAACGCTTACTTGGTGGTTACGACGACCGCGGAGCGCTTCTGCTGTATGTCGGACGGCTGTCAGCAGAAAAACAGATCGAACGGATCCGTCCGGTGCTCGAAGCACTACCCGATACGCGACTAGCACTGGTGGGCGATGGTCCCCACCGACAGCAACTGGAGAAGCATTTCGAGGGAACCGCTACCACCTTTGTGGGCTATCTGGCTGGCGAGGAACTAGCGGGGGCTTATGCCAGCGGTGATGCCTTCCTCTTCCCCTCAAGCACAGAAACCCTTGGCCTTGTGTTGCTCGAGGCGATGGCAGCTGGATGCCCCGTAGTGGGCGCCAATCGCGGCGGCATCCCGGACATCATCAGCGACGGCGTCAACGGTTGTCTCTACGAACCGGACGGTGAAGATGCAGGGGCGGGGAGCTTGATCGAAGCCACCGGCAAACTGCTCGGAAATGACCTCGAGCGTCAAGCTCTGCGCAATGCAGCCCGTTCGGAAGCAGAACGTTGGGGCTGGGCCGGGGCAACAGAGCAGCTACGCGGCTTTTACCGCCAGGTGCTGTCCTCAGAAATCTCCTCAGCGGCGTAAGTCAGTTCTGCTTGCGATTGCGGTTCCACACCTCAATCACTTTCTTAGCCATCGGCAGCGCATGCACTGAGCCTCCCCCTGGCGTGTTCTGAGCGAAGGCCACCACAACGATCTCCCCATTCGGATAAGGGGCATAGCTGGCAAACCAGGCATGATCCGGACCGCCTGTGCTGTCCTCTGCTGTACCGGTCTTACCCGCTGCAGGAGGAATTCCCTCCCCGTTCAGGCCATAGCCCGTGCCGTCTTCGACAACCTTGCGTAACCCTTGACGGATCTTGGCCAGGGTTGATGGCTTGATCGGCACCTTGGTGCGCCGCGATGGTGCGGTCCAATCCAAGCCTTGATCTGCCAGATGGGGTGTCACCAGCCAGCCACCATTGGCAAACACGCTGTAGGCCCGTGCTAGTTGCAGAGGGGTAATCTGCACCACCGACTGGCCAATCGACGCCGAGGCCATGTCCTCAGGGATCCACGGAGTGGATCCAGGCTCCGCCCAGCCGCGGCCTTCCTTCGCCCACTCTTCATCTCCAACGAGACCTACATTTTCCTCCCAACCAATTTCTATCCCTGTCTTCCGCCCGAAACCAAGTTGCGTGGCCGCTTTCTTGAGAGCGAGAGAACCCGAGCCCACCCCAACTTGATAAAAAAACGTGTTGCTGGAGAAGCGCAGGGCATCGGCGTAGCCAATCCGTCCAAACCCAGCGCCATTGTGATCAGGGAAACAGTGACCGCCATAGGTGATACAGGCGGTGGTGTTCAACTTGACCTCTGGAGGAAATTTGCCCGACGCCATTCCTGCCATTGCAGTCACGGGCTTCCATGTACTTCCAGGGTCATAAGCATTCATGGCACGGCTTAGTAGCGGCTTTTTGGGATTGGAAAAGAGCGCGTCGTACTCCTTCTGAGTGGTGACAAGTTTCGAGAAAAAATTGGGGTCAAAATTGGGCTTGCTCGCAAGGGCCAAGATTGCTCCGTTGCGAGGGTCCATGGCCACGATCGCGCCGCCAGGCTTATCAGCCAAAGCCTGCTCAGCTGTCTTCTGAAGATCAAGATCGAGAGTGAGCGTTAGGTCCTTACCGGCCACGGATGGACGATCGCCTAGGTGCCTTTGCACCTCACCCATGGCATTCACTTCAAGCATTTGCCCGCCCCACTTGCCACGCAAGTGGGACTCGTAGGCCGCCTCGACCCCGATGCGACCAATCCGATCACGAATCTTGTAGCCCCGATCCGCCAGTGCGGTGTATTCCTCCTCAGTGATCGGCTGGGTGTAGCCGAGAGTATGGGCTGCCAGTGTTCCGTGGGGATAGGCGCGCAGAATGTCCACGTCCACTTGGGCACCCTTCAGTCCGAGGGACTGCTCTCGGAAACGAAGCACCTGCTCGGAGCTAAGTTCACTGGCCAAATTGATGCGGTAGCCATTGCGATCCGGCCCCGACTGGCGGCGACGATCCAGGGTTGACGGGTTGAAATCCAGAAGAGTGGCAAGGCGATCGCGCAACTGCGGCCAGGCTGCGTCATCGACCAAGCGAGGCTCCACATACAGCGAATAGGTGAGCTTGCTGGAGGCCAAAACCCGCCCTTTGCGATCCAGCAAACGGCCACGCGTTGGCGATCTGGGTACGAGACGAATGCGGTTTTCATCCGCCAACTGCCTGTAGCGAGGACCCTCCAACACCTGCAGCCACACCAAGCGAGCGACCATGGCGCTACAAAACAACAGCACCAATCCGAACAAAACCACAGGCTGCTGGCGCAATCCGCTTTGACGCTGAGCGTCCCTTTGAGGAGAAGCGGAGCGAGTCATGCCCTTTAGCTCTCTAGCTCAAGCTGAGCTTCCAAAGCCCGAAGCCGCTGGGTAATCCTCGCCAGAACCTCATGCAACTGCTGCTCATCCTGTTCCAGTGAATTGCCTTCTTCCAGAACCTCGACCGCCTCTGCTGAAGGCTCCTCCACAGCTACCTGCACGGGCATCACTGGATTACCAAGCCCAGGACTCACTTGATCGAGTCGTTCACGCACATCCTTTGCTGCTGGTTCACCTTCATCACGCAACTCACGCAACGGATCCGAGACACCTGACGTAAAAGGCTCCACCACCTTGGCTGGACCTCCAGCCCGGACTCGCTCGACCAAAGCAAGCCCCACTGGCAAGACCTCCTGCATCAACGTCAGTCTCAGGGTGTCGAACGGTTGATTCTCAGCCATGAGCAGACCCGTACTCAGCGGACTCCAGTCTGCTCCGGAGGAGGCAAAAGTGTCGGACAACTTGAATTAGAGGACCCAAGCCACCAGCCACCAACACCTGCGAGCACCAACAACGCCACCGCTGGAGCCAAAGCGTGATGGGTGGCTTCTAACGAAAGCCATTCCCCCCACGAGCGCCAAAAACGGTCCCGAACAAAGCGACGTCGTTCCTTGGTTTCCTGCTTGGCTCGTCTCCGGTACGACTTCTCGACCCAACGCTCGAACGATCGCTTCTTGGTGATCGCCATCTTGCGCTCCACCTCAAGCAAATGCCCGGAGCTGAGCTCGGGATGAAACGTCCCGATGAGCTCCAAGCTTTTGAGAAACATCTCCACCGCTCCATCCTTGATCTCCCGATTGGAGTCATCCAGCAAGGTCCAGTCGAGCTCGGGATAAAAGCGACTGCGATTCGAGGCAATCTGCTCTTCGGGAAGCTGACCTGGTTCGCGCAACCAACGATCTGTATTGCTGTCAAAGCGACGCCAGTACAAGAAGGGGTTGATGTAGATCGTTTTCCCTGCCAACAGAATGCTGTCTTGCTGAAGACGGCGCTGAAGCTGGAGGTCCTGCTCTTGAGCAGCGGTCAAGGGATTGATGCCGGGAGCTAAGGGTATCGACGCTAAGGCTCATCCACCAGCCCCCTCCCAATATGTACGCAAGAAAAGTCAATTCTCCAAATCAATCAACTGAGTTTCTCACTAAGAGCTCGAACAATTAAGCGCAATACACTTATCAAACCAACGAAGATGCTTTTTCACAAGCTACGATTTTGAGTAATCCTACAGTTTCTCAAAAGGAAGCGCAAAAGAGATCCCGCCATTTCCGAAGTCAGCTTATCTAAAAATAACGCTAATAAAGGATCAAGGCAGAGCCATTGACGTGAATTCTTTTCTATTGAATTGTTCAAACAACAAACTCTGAACAGCAGGCCTCAAAAACCCGCATTGGCAACTAGTGCTACCAATAATCCTGGAATTTTAAACTTTGAAAAAGAATTTTTCAAAAACACAATGAACTCTATAACCAGTACAATGCATTCACCTAGCCTTGAATTCTACACTAAAAATTCTCCTCCAGCCCACTACGCTCTGAGTGATACTCAACATGCTTGCTTAATGATCCCAGAAGGTTAAGACGATGTTGGTAAGGATAAGCGCGAGGCTGGGAAATTCTTTGCCAACAATCGACAGAGAAGAGCCAACTGAGATCATAGTTTTCAATAGACTCCTTTTCATTGTCAACAATATCCACTGAAAAGTCATAGGCGGACATTCCATACCTATTAATAACTCCGCCATTTATCGGATGCGAAAGTATTGAATAGAAATGATCAATGACCTCCCCTCGCTCAAATTCTTGGCTCAAAGATTTAAACGGGAGATCGCAGCGATAACATTTACCCTCTTGAACGATTTCGAGGGAAGCATAATAGGCGTGCTTAGTCATGGAGCCGCACCAAACAAGAGTTACGAAAGATTCCAGATAAGCATAGCCGAAACAGCCGTATTTTCCACCGTAGGCTGCAATGTACAGCGGGCGCCAGGAAAATATACTCATACCAAGAGTATTCATCCAGGGTACCTATCTCTCATCAAGACATAGACAATTCAAACCAAACACATCGGGAACTTCTACTTCAAATACATCTTTTGAACTTTAAAAGAGCTTATTTCGAAGACCCAGCAATCCAAAATTCCCTTTGAATCAACACCCTTTTACTAGTTTAAAGCAACTTTTTGACAAGTGGAATAAGGCTTGGACTAGAACTATTCCCACTCAATCGTTCCTGGAGGCTTGCTAGTGATGTCCATTACCACACGATTCACTCCTTTCACCTCATTCACAATCCGATTGGAAATCGCTTCCATCAGGTCATAGGGAAGCCTCGACCAATCAGCGGTCATGCCGTCCTCACTCGACACACAGCGCAGCACGATCGGCCAGGCATAAGTGCGCTTATCCCCCATCACGCCCACTGAGCGAACGGGAAGAAGCACCGCAAACGCCTGCCAAATGTCGTGATAGAGCCCTGCCGCATTCACTTCCTCGCGCACAATCAGATCGGCATCACGCAAACAATCAAGCTTGTCCTCCGTCACTTCGCCCAAGATGCGAATCGCCAGTCCAGGGCCTGGGAAGGGATGACGACTCACGATCTCCTCGGGCAACCCGAGCGTTCGGCCCACTTTACGAACTTCATCCTTAAACAGTTTGCGCAGGGGCTCCACCAACTTGAAGCGCAAATCCTTAGGAAGTCCTCCCACGTTGTGATGGCTCTTGATCTTCACAGCCACACGCTCCCCGGTCTTGGGATCCACGTTGGTACCAGCACTTTCAATCACATCCGGATACAGCGTGCCCTGGGCTAAGTAATCAAATGGGCCAAGACGGCGACTCTCCTCTTCAAAGACGCGGATGAATTCCGTGCCAATGATTTTGCGCTTTTCTTCTGGATCCGTAATGCCATCAAGCTTCTTAATAAACCGTTCTCGAGCATTGATATACTCAACATGAATATTAAACTTACGATCAAAGAACTCCATCAGGAATTCAGGCTCGCCTTTACGCATAAAGCCTTGATCGATAAACATGCAAGTGAGTTGATCTCCAATCGCTTTCTTCAATAAAAAAGCTAGAGTTGAAGAATCCACGCCTCCTGACAGGGCAAGCAACACACGCTTTTGAGCAACTTGGTCACGCACATTTGCCACTGCTTCATCGATAAAAGCCTCAGTGGTCCAATCCGGTTCGCAACCACAGATGTGATAAACAAAATTGCGAATCATCACCATTCCACCGGTGGAATGAACCACTTCAGGGTGAAATTGAACGCCGTATAAGCGTCGCTTGTGATTCGCAATCGCCGCCTCAGGCGTATTCGCTGTATGCGCCAAACGCAGGAAGCCGTCGGGCAAGGCCTCCACAGAATCACCGTGACTCATCCACATCGTGGAGCCACTCTCCACATTCGTGAGAAGTGCAGTGGGGTCATCCACCATGAGCGGAGCCTTGCCGTATTCAGCCTTACCCGTAGCCGCCACCACCTGACCACCAAGCTGCTGAACCATCAACTGCATGCCGTAGCAGACCCCCAGCACAGGGATGCCCAGATCCCAAATCGCTGGATCGCAGAGGGGAGCCTCATCGGCATAGACCGAACTTGGGCCTCCGCTGAGGATGATTCCACGCGGAGCCAAAGCCCTTAATTCTTCAGCGCTGGTGCTGTAGCCCAACACCACCGAAAACACCTGCGTCTCACGAACGCGGCGGGCAATCAGTTCCGAGTACTGGGAACCGAAATCAAGAATGACGATGGCCGGTTTGCGCTGACCTTCGCTCTGGACTGATGACATACCGCACTAGGACCGTCAAAGGAACGGCCTTCCAAACCTTCAGTTCCTTCAGCGTAGAGAAGGATCAAAGCCGGCCTCTTCCCCTTCCGAATGAATGCCAAGTCCGCAGCAGGCGAGAAGGGAGTGTCCTGTCAATCCGGTCCAACGCAACTGACGTTCGCGATCAAATAACGCTGCACCAACCCGCATAGACCAGGTGCCATAACGCTTTAGGTATGCCTCGCTTCGCACTTCAACAGCCTGTGCAATCGCTTGCCAGACCTGATCTGCACTGGTGGAATCGCACTTCTGAAGCTCTTGAAGCGCCGATTCCATAGACGCACAAGCCAGTAGGTCTTTGATCAGATCCACACCGAGTCCCTGCTGCAGGGCAATCGCCGCAAGAACCTCTAATCGACCATCCGCCAAATGGTGGTGGGTATGGAAGATCCCGCCGGCCAATTTGACCAGCTTTCCGTGATAGCCGAGCAACAGGAGGTTGCGAATACCCGCTTCCGCACTGGCCACAAGCAAAGGCCCAATCCAATTCCCTGCCTTAAGCAGAGGCTGTTGATCAGCAAGACCCAGCTGATGGGCGAGATCCAACCCGTTCTCCCCAATCACAAGGGTGAGGGATCCGCAGAAATCGGCTGCTCCCGCAATTGCCTGAAGAGCATCAAGACTGGCGCGCAGCTGATCCGGCGATGCACTCGACTGCACCTCGGCTTGCGTGCCGATCAAGGCCAAGCCGTCCACCACGCCAAACGCTGCATTACTCGTGCGCTGGGCTAATTCGCGGCCGAGCGGAAACACAACTTCCATCTGCAAACATCGACCAGGAGGAACCAGGTCGCGCAGATTGGCCTCCAAGACGCGGCGGGCGAAATCAGAAGCGCAAAGATCACCCTCAGGCCCCTGTCTGCCGATCCCCTCCCCCGGCACGATCTCCAACCAGCC
Organism: Synechococcus sp. Cu2B8-bc1011; assembly: GCF_047302735.1. NCBI lineage: Bacteria > Bacillati > Cyanobacteriota > Cyanophyceae > Synechococcales > Synechococcaceae > Synechococcus > Synechococcus sp. Cu2B8-bc1011. Next base: position 609,512 of record NZ_CP138915.1, on the reverse strand, counting down.
TGTTACCGGTTGACTCCAACGCACCTGAACCCAAATTTCTAAATCTCGAGTGAGATCAAGACCTGGACCTGGGTCGCAGCGGCTGATCGCCAAAGCTTGCTCACCTCCTTGCAAGGGCGCTGCCGATTGAAGCGGCACGCTGAGGGGCTGATCACGACCTGGAATCTGCAGCGATTGTGGAGTGTCGAACGCCTGTCCACACAACACTTTCGTGGCCGCTCGAGCTGCGGCGGCAACCCAGACGGGGAGTGTCAGCCCTTGGGGGGAGTCTGTGCGGGATTGGGTGATACCGAATAGCCAGCGGATCGTTTTTTAGAATGAACGATTGGCGCTCTTCCGGACGTGCAGGACAAGCTCACCCTGATGATCCCCGGACCCACCCCGGTGCCAGAAACGGTTCTGAAAGCGATGGGACGCCATCCCATCGGGCACCGCAGCGGTGAGTTTCAAGCGGTGGTGGAACGAACAACGGCCCAACTGCGCTGGCTCCATCAAACCAACAACGACGTACTGGTGATCACCGGTAGCGGCACAGCTGCCATGGAAGCTGGAATCATCAACACACTCAGTCGTGGAGATCGGGTGATCTGTGGCGACAATGGCAAGTTTGGCGAGCGCTGGGTCAAGGTGGCACGTGCCTACGGCCTTGAGGTGGAGGTGATCAGGGCGGACTGGGGACAACCCCTTGACCCAGACAACTTCCGGACCGTGTTGGAAGCCGACAGTGACAAAACGATCCGAGCGGTGATCCTGACCCATTCAGAAACATCCACAGGCGTGATCAACGATCTTGAAACGATCAGCCGCCACGTCCAAGCCCATGGCACAGCTCTGACAATCGCCGACTGCGTCACAAGCCTTGGCGCCACCAACGTGCCCATGGATGAGTGGAACCTGGATGTGGTCGCATCTGGATCCCAAAAGGGCTACATGATGCCGCCAGGGCTCAGCTTTGTCGCGATGAGTGAGCGAGCTTGGAAAGCCTACGAACGCTCCGATCTACCCAAGTTTTATTTGGATTTGGGTCCCTATCGAAAAACTGCAGCCAAAAACAGCAATCCATTCACGCCTGCAGTGAATTTGTACTTCGCTCTCGACGCCGCGCTGGAGATGATGCAGGCGGAGGGGCTTGAAGCGATTTTTGCCCGCCATGCGCGTCACCGCGATGCAGCACTCGCTGCGATGAAAGCGATCGGATTGACGCTGTTTGCAGCCGAAGGCCATGGAAGTCCGGCGATTACGGCAGTTGCACCTGCAGGAATGGATGCGGAACTGCTTCGTAAAACCATTAAAGATCGCTTCGACATTCTGTTAGCCGGCGGTCAAGACCATCTCAAAGGCAAGGTGTTCCGCATTGGCCATCTCGGCTTTGTTTGCGATCGAGATGTTTTGACCGCCGTAGCTGCCATTGAATCCGTGTTGCATTCACTTGGCTTCCATAAGGGCCAGATGGGTGCGGGACTTAGCGCTGCATCAGCCGTCTTAAGCAATAATTAGAGCAATTAATCATCAACTTGGGCATCGGGCGTGGGATAGGATCACGCCTGTGCGGGTGTAATTCAGCGGTAGAATGTCAGCTTCCCAAGCTGGACGTCGCCGGTTCGAATCCGGTCACCCGCTTAGTCAAGATCTAGGTTTAATCAGTTGCATCACCTGAGGACCGACGGTGCCTGCGCGTCGTTCCTGTTCAAGGGCTTTCAAAATAAAAGATCCTGAAGACGAAACATCGCCTGCCTCGGCCGCAGATTGCGCTTGTTGAAAAAACACATCCGCTTTAGCAAGATGCTCCTGTTTTTGATTGGGAGCAGATTGCACCATCGTTGAAGTTCTATCGAGTACCGAATTCAACACTAAATGGACTTAGATATCAATAGTCTAACGAATGAATGATAAGCCAATCTCAACTCAAGTACCTGGCTCTTCGATGTTGCCTCCAAGTTCAGCAATCTGACCACGAAGCATTTCGCATCTACTGGCATCTCCACGTGTGATTGCAACAGCTAGAGCGAATTCCAGCTTTTCAAGCTGGTGACCACCTTCAAAGAAATTTTGGCAGTTGCGCGAAGTGACTTCGCGCATCGCTGCGGAATTGGTCGATGAATGAGCCATGGATCGCTTTATTCAAATTGTGGCAACCATGGGGATGGGTTAGGCCGCCAAGTCTTGCTCCGAGCACATATCAGAATTGGATTGATCCACCCATTGCGGATCAGAACGCAGTAGCAGGTCTCTGCAGTCGGTCAGCAAACGATCGACCCCATCAAGGCGTTCCATCTCATCTGTAGGCATGGTGTTGACCTCAGACGACTGGCGTTCCAGCTGAAGCTCCAAACTCTCAAGGCGGTTCTCAAGCTTGATCAGCCGTTGAGATAAAGCGTTAAGGGTCTGGGCTACATCCTCAGCGGTACGCGTTATGCGAAAGGAAACGGACTGAGTCATCGCACCAGTAAACAGATATGCCCCGATAACAGCACATCAGAACCACTCGAACCAGACTAAGGATCAATCTGCAGCGTGGTGTTCATGCCCCCACTCACAACGGTGCTCCTCTATCTCCTCGCCGGCACGAGCATGGGATTGCTTGCCACACGCACTGGAATCCCTGCTGCACCACTGGCAGGCGCACTGATCGGAACCGCCATGGTGAGCATGAGTGGACGCCTCGAGGTGGCTCAATGGCCAGCAGGCACAAAGACCTGCCTGGAAATCGCCATTGGCACGGTGATCGGTACAGGCCTGACTAAAACCTCACTCGATCAATTACAGCAATTGTGGAAGCCTGCGGTCTTGATCACGCTCACCCTTGTCCTCACCGGAATCGTGGTGGGGCTATGGAGCAGCAGACTGCTAGGCGTTGATCCTCTCGTCACCCTGCTGGGTGCAGCGCCTGGAGGAATCAGCGGCATGAGCCTGGTTGGAGCTGACTACGGCGTTGGCGCAGCTGTTGCTGCACTGCATGCCGTTCGCTTGATCACTGTCTTGCTCGTCATCCCTGTTGTGGTCAAACTGCTATCACCACTTGGGCTGGGTGATTCCTGACTCGGGCCTAGACAGAGCGATTTGAATCGATAATTTAGTTTCTGATCGCTTCAATCGTCCTGCCATGGCCCGACTGCGCCAGCGCCTTGCGCTCCTCCTCTCTCTGGCCGGTATAGCTGGACTTAACCTGACTCCTTTAGAAGCGATCGCGGGGACACCTGAGGCCGTTAAGGGCGCAAAAATTTATTGTTATATGAGAAGTAGTAATAACGATCACAAGGTCAGCTGGGAAGCGGCTTATGCCTTGATCAAACGCCAAAAAAGCGGAATGTTCAAAACCTCACCAGAACATGCTGCAGTGATGATTACTGAGGCGGTTGTCGAAGATCCAGGTAGCTACCCCGACTGCGGCCAGTATCTCGGGGATCTTTTTGGAGGCAGCAAAGGTTCTGCAAAATCTCTAAACAGCGTCCTCAACTCAACTAATTCGAGCAATTCATCAACGACTTCAGAAACTTCCTCCGACTGGGGAAAAGACGACCGATACAGCTATTGACTCTCCCTTCCATGCGATTCATTCCCATCCTGATGATTGGTGGTTTGCTTCTCACAGGTTTGGGATGCCGCAGCCGATCCGAACCGAAGACCGCGACCGTCTCAGCTGAAACGTCCATTGCTGATTGCATGTCAGATCTTGATCTGAACAAACTCGACCAAGCACTTCAACGTTGCAATGAGGTCGTGGACGCCCATGGAGACAAACCAGCCGCGCTAGCTGATCGCTCGCTTTTGCTCACCCTGATGGGCAAGACCGACCAAGCTTGCGCAGACGTGACCCAAGCAATGGCGCTATTGCGCCAAAACAAGGGATCCACGGATCCAATGGTGGTGCATGAACTGAATATGCGTCATAAGTCCTGCAAGCAGCGGGACACCATCGTTGGCAACGGCTGACGCTCAAGCGTGACGCGACGCGGTCCCAGCAACAGTTCGATCCGTTCGGCTTTGCTAGCCACCAAACCGTCCACGAGCTGATCAGCAAGACCAAGCTGAAGCCAATGGCTGGTCAGCCCTCCTTCCATCCCAATGCGATGGCAACGATCTTCCGCCTGGTCGATGTCCCCAGGCGTCCAAGGCCGCTCCAAGAGAACAACATGCTGAGCGCGGTGGAGCGTAAAACCAAGCCCACCAGCAGCAAAGGTAGCCAAAAGTAAATCGGTCTCCCCAGATTGAAAGCGGTCCACAGCAAGCTGCCGCTGATCAGGTTTCTGCCGGCCTGTTAGCAAAACACCTCCCAGTCGTTCGTGGAGCAGCAACAACGGATCCACAAAGCTGCTGAACAAGACGATCGGCTTGTGCTGCTGCCGCAAACGCTGAATCAACTGTTGCGCAGCTGGCAACTTGAATTCAGCGGCAATTTGCCGCAAAGCTGTGAGGACCGCCAAAGATTCAGCATCAGAACGCACCAAACCCTCCGCCACCCGTTGGCGATAGTCATCGATGACCAACCGAAGGCGGTAATCAAAACCCTTGACCTCCTCAGCGTTGAGATCGATCCCTTCAAACATCCTTCGTTTGGGGGGGAGTTCCAAAACCTGCTGCTTCCGGCGATGCAAAACAAGCGGTCGGGTCAGGCGACGCAGCTCGTCCAATCGACTGGCTCCTGCGGTTTGCCATCGCTGCCGTCCACCTTGCTCGCGGAAATGCCCCTGACAAAACAATTCCTCGTAAGAGTGCTGATCCCTAGCAATGGGATGGTCCATCGCAGCCAGCAAGGGATAAAGCTGATCAGGCCGGCCGTTCTTCATCGGAGTGCCGGTGAGCATCCAAATGGCTCGCAGGCGGGGATGCCGGGCAAGGCGCAGGAAACCCTGAGTACGTTGTGCTTGCAGGGTTTGGGCGTAATGGGCCTCATCCACCAGCAGCAAAGTACCCGCCTCCGGGAGCTCAGACGGAAGTCGCGCCCAGCTGCAAAGGTCCGGCATCAGCTCAAGGGCAGCAGCCTCTCGGCGCCAATGCGAATGCAACCCCACAGGGGCTACTACCAACAAACGCAGCGGCAGGGCACGCAGCAAGGCTCGCGCCGCCAGCAAAACAGTGAGAGTTTTGCCAAGACCCATCTCATCGGCCAGCACCGCCCCGCGCCTCGCTAACAACCAGCGAGCACCCGAGCGCTGGTGAGGCATCGGCAAGCGGCCATCACGCAAACGTTGATCCAGATCCGCGTGCGCGATCAGATCTCGGTGAGGCGGCAGCGGGGGGAGCGGATGACGATGCCAATGCAACCAACGCATCAGCTCCTCATCCACACGGAAGCGCCGCTCAAAACGCTGCAACAAACCCTCAGCTGATGCAAGCGGAAATTCCCAACCCAGCCGAGAACCACGCCAGACGCCCCTCGGGCGAATTCTGCGCATCTCCGCATGAGTTACCGCATCGAAGGGGTAACGGGCCTGCACCAATCCAGACGGAGTCAATCCCAGCGTGCATGCTGTTGGTGATGAAGCCGTGATTCCAATTCAAGGACTCAGACGCTAGTCCTCTACACAGCTCCGAAGCGCGCCGGCCCACACAGCACCCGTGGATAACTGTGCCAATCACGCATCCATTGATCCGGCAAAAACCTGCATGACCATGAAAATGCAGCGTTCGACACGTTGACGAACCCTGCCCTCACGTCAGACTCTCAATAGCTGAGGTGTTGGGATGCACAGCAGGGATGCGGTTTTCCTTGAAGATCTCTGTCCAAAGCTACGAACTCGACGCTGGCGTCAATCGATCCATCTCCACACTGGAAAACGCTGCATTTATTGCGGCAAACCTTCTGAATCCATCGACCATGTCTTCCCCCTGAGTCGCGGAGGCATGAGCGTCACCGAAAATTGCGTGCCCGCTTGCCTGTCCTGCAATGGACGTAAGTCTGATCAGGATGTTTTTGAGTGGTATCGACATCAACGCTTTTACGACCCCCGCCGCGCCATGGCTATCCGCGCCTGGATGGATGGCGATCTGCGCCTTGCCCTGCGATTGCTGCAATGGGCCCAGCCTGAACACAACCAACCGCCCCGCTCCGAAACGCCAAACAAGATTCACTCCGAGAGGGATGACGATCAGAGCTGGGGGCTTCGTACAGCCTGATCACCACACCCGACAGGCCGCCTCAGAGTGATACTGCTGACAGATGGAGGCGCTTTGCTCAGGCCTTTCAGGTGCCAACAACAAAGCTCCTGTCACCAAAGCCGCTGCCAGAAGCGCTGAGCCCGTACGAACCAGCGCCGTGTCTTGAGCCTGTGCATGATCACGACGAGGCACCCGGCTCTGGGGCAGCATGGAATGCCGTGAGGGCGCCAGTGAAAAGGAAGAATCAGCCACAACGAAATTGCAATTAATACGTTTGTACTGATGCTGAACGATCTTGTCAACCGCTGCTCTCCTCTCCCGTCAGACGCGACGCTGTGCATTCTTGGCGCTGGATTCAGCGGAGGGCATCTCGCCAAATTGTCCAAAGCGCTTGGGACGAGAGTGATCAGCACGCGCCGCCGACCGAAAGCCGGCAGTGATGATCTGCCCTTTGACAGCACCAACGGGATGGTGCCCAGCCAAGACGTGCTCGCCTCCGTCACCCATCTGATCAGCACCATCCCACCCACCAAAGAGGGAACGGATCCAGTGCTGTCGTGTCTGGGAGAGCAGCTGCAGAAGCTTCCACTCCAATGGGTCGGCTATTTCTCCACCACAGGGGTCTACGGAAATAGCAATGGCAACTGGGTGGATGAAACCAACGAGCCCCAACCCACTCAACTCCGCAGCCAAAAGCGATTGGACTGTGAGCAACTGTGGCGCAACAGCGGCCTGCCCGTGCAGATCCTGCGACTACCAGGGATCTATGGACCTGGCCGGTCCCCTTTGGCTGCCGTCCACTCAGGCGAAGTCACTCCTATAGATCAACCAGGGCAGATGTTTTGCCGAATCCATGTGGATGACCTAGCTGGAGCCTGCTGGCATCTCATGCATCGAGCCGCAGCAGGACAGCGACCAACAGTGGTGAACATCAGTGATAACAGGCCCGCCTCCCGCCTCGAGCTTCAACGTTTTGCCGCCGAACTGTTGGGATGCAAACTCCCAGCACCGATCCCCTTCAGTGAAGCCCAAACCACCATGAGCCCAATGGCTCTCTCCTTCTGGGCAGACAACCGCAAAGTGAGCAACGCACTCCTGCGAGACGAGCTGGGCTACACCTTTCTGCATCCCGATTATTCAAGCGGTCTCAAGGATTGTTTCGAGGCTGAAGGCTTCAACGGGATGAATCCTGAACCTGAGGCGAAGCCTTAAGCATCGGCAATTCATGCAACGGAAGCGGCTTGTCTGAACCGGTTTCAATGAGTCCTGCATCATCGAGCAACCGCTGCCACTGAACTTCAATCCAACCCTTCCTCAACGCCGTCCCCAACCCGTAAAGCAATAACCCCAGGAGCAACCAGCGCAGCATGTCCTTCTCTCATCCCTCCTCTGACGCTACCGACCGCCTGGTGATTGCACTCGGTGATCCTGCTGGAATCGGCATGGAAGTCACGTTGAAAGCCCTCGCCGACCCTCGACTACCCGATGGACTGAACCCACTCGTCGTTGGCTGCCGAACAACGTTAGAGCAGACGTACACCAGGCTCAAAGCCCAACAGTGCCCCCTACTGATGGATCCCAGCGATCTCGACATTGACGATCTACCGATCCATGACCCAATCACCCCTGGGACACCAAGCCCTGAAAGCGGCGCATCCAGTTTTCGCTGGCTGAGTCATGCCGTCTCGCGCGTGAGAGAGGCGCACACACTGGCTTTGGTCACAGCACCCATTGCAAAACATGCCTGGCATGCCGCAGGACACAACTATCCAGGCCAAACAGAACGTTTGGCAGAACTCGACAATGCGCGTCAAGCCTCAATGCTGTTCACAGCCGTCTCACCGAACCATGGCTGGAGGCTGAACACCCTTCTCGCCACAACGCACATTCCACTGCAGGAGGTTTCCACTGCACTCACCCCCGACCTCATACTCCGCAAGCTGGACGTGCTCAGCGAGTTCTGTCTGAGATTCAATCCCAACCCACGCTTGCTTGTTGCTGGCCTCAATCCCCATGCTGGAGAACAGGGGCGCCTTGGCAGCGAAGAAACCAACTGGCTCATCCCCGCACTCCAGGAGTGGCAGCAAAACCATCCCCAGATCAATTTGAGCGGGCCTCTGCCTCCTGACACCTGCTGGCTCAGCGCTGCCAAGGCCTGGCAGCAAGGAGGTCAACAGGACTCACCGGATGGGATCCTTGCGTTGTATCACGACCAAGGCTTGATCCCCATGAAGCTGATGGCCTTCGATGAGGCCGTGAACACCACGCTCGGCCTGTCGTTCCTGCGCACCTCACCAGACCATGGAACCGGTTTCGATATCGCAGGACAGGGGGTGGCGAGATCGACGAGCATGGTGGCAGCAATTCGGGCCGCCTGGGACCTCAGACGGGCTTAACCCGCATCAACACCTGACCGAATTCAACAGGGGTGCCGTTATCCACCAGGATTTCAACCACCTCACCAGCCAGCTCAGATTCGAGCTCATTCATCAGCTTCATCGCTTCAAGAATGCAGATCGTTTGGCCAACGCCAATGCGGGTCCCGATCTCTACAAACGAAGGCTCTCCTGGCGCCGGAGCCCGATAGAAGGTCCCCACCATGGGGGCCGTCACTTCCAACAAATCTGAGCGAGATCCAGCTGCAGGCGGTGGAGTCCCGGCAGATAATTCAACAGCAGGACTCTCCGGCGGAGGAGCGACCGGTGCAGATGCCACTGGTGCCAATGGTGCAGCCACTGTGGTCACCGGTAGGTTGCGACGCACTTCCAGGCGGAAGTCGTCTCCCTCCAGGCGGAATTCCTGAATATCGCTCTCGACGAGAGCGGCAAGCAGGGTGTGAAGTTGATCGTGGTCGAGCTGCATGATTAACCGTTCTCCCGTCCCAGATAGGTGTCATTGCGAGTATCAACCTTAATTTTCTCGCCGATCGATAAAAACAGGGGAACCATCACCTGAGCTCCGGTTTCCAAGATGGCAGGTTTCGTCCCACCGGTTGCTGTGTCTCCCTTCACACCGGGATCGGTCTGAGCGATCTCCAACACAACCGAATTCGGCAATTCCACTTCCAAAGGCTTCTCATTCCAGGTGACGACGTTCACCTCCATGCCCTCCTTGAGATATTTACGACTCTCTCCGATCTGTTTCGCGGTCAGACGCGTCTCTTCATAGGAGGACATGTCCATAAAGACGAAATCTTCGCCCTCCATGTAGGTGTGTTGCAGGGTCGACTTCTCGAGCAGAGCCTGGGGAAGCATCTCTCCAGCTCGGAATGTTTTCTCCACCACACTGCCGCTTTGAACGGACTTGAGCTTGGTGCGGACAAACGCAGACCCCTTGCCTGGCTTGACATGCAGAAACTCGACAACACGCCAGACAGCACCGTCCAGCTCGATTGTGGTGCCGGTGCGAAAGTCGTTGCTGGAGATCATTCCCGCGGAACGTTTCAGTGGATCATACGGCTGTGCCAAAGTCCTGACAGCACCTGGGGTTCTCCTTGGCTCACCGCCGTCTGACCGCTCTGCTTCTTGCCTGGCTAGCCGCCTTTGGCCTCTGGCTTGCCAAACCAGTCTGGGCAGGCCTGCCTCAAGGCAATGCCGTACAGGATCCTGCGGCAATCCTGCGCGATTCATTGCCGATGAATCAAGAGGATCTTCGCGAGCTTCAGCATCGTTTGGAATCCACCAGTACCGATTTGCGTGCCAAGCGCTGGAGTGCTTTGGGACGCACGGTGAGCCGCACCCAGAAACTGGTGGCCACCCGCGGCAACAGCATTTTGGAGGCCGTTCCTGAGGATCAGCGCAGTGAGGCTGAGCTGCTCCTCAACGAGGTGCGCGCTGACCTTGTCAAGCTTCAGGAGGAGACGGATGCCAACGACCGGGATGGATTCATCCAGATCCGTCGCGACACTCTGAGCCGGGTGGGTGATCTCGAAGCCTTGTTGATCGACGATCGTCTCCCTGACATTCCCTCCGAATTCGATGCCTTGCCACGACTGGCCGGACGGGCAACCGTGGTCATCGAAACGACCCAAGGAAACCTCACTGCCGTTGTGGATGGCTACAACGCTCCTCTAACAGCAGGCGCCTTTATCGATCTCAGCCTGAAGGGCTTCTATGACGGTCTCCCCTTCAATCGCGCCGAAGATTTCTACATCCTGCAAACCGGCGACCCGGAAGGTCCTGACATCGGCTACGTGGACCCAAAGACCAAAAAAGAGCGACACGTTCCCCTAGAAATTCGCGTTCCAGGCGAACCCGACACCCTCTACAACGAAACATTTGAGGACGTTGGCCTATTCAAAGCAGCCGCAGTCCTTCCCTTTTCCACCCTTGGGACTCTGGGTTGGGCGCATTCCGATCAAGCCCTTGACGATGGGTCGTCGCAATTCTTCCTGTTCCTCTACGAAGCAGAGCTAACGCCTGCGGGCCTAAACCTCGTGGACGGACGGAATGCCGCCTTCGGCTATGTGGTGGATGGCTTTGATGTGCTCGAAGAACTGGGCGTTAACGACGGAATCAAACGCATCCAGGTGATCGAAGGCGCCGATCGACTCCAAGATCACGCCTGATGCTGCCGTGAGCATCACGCTGGCCGAACTCGGAGAAACAAAGCTGCTGGAACGTCTGGCCCGCTTTGCACCTCCCGGCCAGTTCAGTGACGACACAGCCTTGCTAACCCATGATTCCAGGGCATTGCTGGTGAACACCGACGTGATGGTCGAGGGTGTTCATTTCAGTGATGCCACAACGGCTCCTGCCGATGTGGGTTGGCGTGCTGTGGTCGCCAACCTGTCTGATCTAGCGGCCAGCGGCTCCGTGCAGGTCGAGGGGATCACGGTTGGCCTGGTTGCCCCTGGCACCACGCCATGGTGGTGGGTCGAAGAGCTCTATCAGGGCATCTCAGAAGCCCTCGAGCGGTTTGGTGGGACTCTGCTGGGAGGTGACTGCAGCACCGGCAACCAACGACTGCTCTCGATCAGTGCGTTTGGACGACTCGGACCGTTACGACTGCATCGGGCACTGGCACGACCTGGTGATCTGCTGATGAGCAGCGGCCCCCATGGGCTGAGCAGACTTGGACTGGCAATCCTGCAAGACACACCGCGACCCAGCCCACTCTCTCTTCCACCCGCGCTGAAAGAGCAGGCGATTCGATGCCACCAGCGACCGTGGCCAAGATTTGATGCCCTTCAGACCCTGTTGGCCTGCAAACCCGAGCAGCTTCCCTGGAGAGCCGGTGGGACCGACAGCAGCGATGGCCTACTCGCTGCAGTGGAGAGTCTCTGTCGAAGCAGTGGCTGCGGCGCCGTTCTGCACAGAGATGCCCTCCCTCGCGCCGATGCCTGGCCCTACGAGGAGGCATGGGATCGCTGGTGCCTCAATGGCGGCGAAGATTTTGAACTGGTGCTGAGCCTGCCTCCTGAGTGGGCTGAATCCTGGACACTGCATCAGCCTGAAAGTCGATGCTTCGGCACCATCACCACCGATAAAGGCAGGATCATCTGGAACGACGATGGTGCGTTGCTGCAGCCATCTGGGTTCTCCCATTACAGCTAAAAGGGCGCACAAAAAAGCCCTCCACGTGGGGAGGGCATGAACTTAGATCTCTTCGAACCTGAGGGTTACTTCCAACCTTTGGCAACAACCTCAGCCAAGTCGACAACGCGCTGGCTGTAGCCCCACTCATTGTCGTACCAAGCAAGAATCTTCACAGCCTTGTCGCCCATCGCATAGGTGAGATCAGCGTCAAAGATGGTTGATTCGTTCGTACCGGCGTAGTCGGTGGAAACGAGGGGCAAGTCGGTGTACTTGATGATTCCCTTCATGCCGTTTTCAGAGGCACTCTTCATGGCAGCTTTGACCTCCTCAACACTTGGGCCCTTGGATGTGCCAAAGGTCAGGTCAACAGCGGACACATTCGGAGTAGGCACGCGCATGGCGAAGCCAGTGAGCTTGCCCTTCACTTCGGGGTACACCAGGGCAACAGCCTTCGCTGCACCCGTTGTGGTCGGCACCATGTTCAGTGCTGCTGCACGGGCACGACGCAAGTCGCGATGGTTGTTATCCAGAATTCTTTGGTCACCGGTATAGCTGTGAATGGTGGTCATCAAGCCCCATTCCATGCCGAAATTCTGATCCAGAACCTTGACAATTGGCGCCAGGCAGTTGGTGGTGCAACTGGCGTTGCTCAGAATGTCCCAATCTTCGTGGCGGTACTGATCGTCGTTGACTCCAACCACGAACGTGCCAACCCCAGCACCCTTACCAGGAGCGGTAAGAATCACCTTCTTGGCACCAGCCTTGATATGCATGCTGGCCTTTTCGTCGGTGTTGAACACACCGGTTGATTCGATCACCAGATCCACACCCCATTCCTTCCAGGGGCAATTGAGGGGATTGCGATCGGCGAAGAATTTGATTTCCTTGCCATTGATGAACATGGAGTCATCAGTGGTTTTGATATCCACTGATGGGTCCAAACGACCCAAGATCGAGTCGTAGGTGAGTAGGTGGGCGCTGGTCTTGGGATCAGCCGTGGAGTTCATGCCCACGATTTCCAGACCAGTGTCAGCACCGCGGCTGATCCAACCCCTCAGCACATTGCGACCAATTCGGCCGAATCCATTGATGGCAACGCGCAGGGTCATGGCAGAAATAAAGCGGTCTTACCGCGTAGGGGGTTTTGGCCGCCGATCATACAGAATTTATTTGGAAATTCCTTCTATTGATCTGCTGAAAAATTGAATGGAATGACCTTCAAGCAGTTGGCCACAGGGAAAAGCTGGATTATCGTTTGCCCTCACGTTGACTCCCCTTGGCCGATTCGATCCAGCCCCAGAAGCACATTCACTTCATTGGGATGGGCGGAATCGGCATGTCGGCCCTGGCTCTGATTCTCGCTGAACGAGGCCATTCCGTCAGTGGATCCGACCGGAAACTCACACCTGCAATGCAGGCCCTTGAGAGCAAAGCACTCGCCCTATTCGAAAGCCAGGTCTCGAAGAATTTTGCCCATCTCCAATCACGCGGCATCGAAGCGCCCTTGGTGGTAGTGAGTACGGCCATACCCAGCACCAATCCAGAGCTGATCGAAGCGCAGCGCTTGGATTTAACGATTTGGCATCGCTCCGACCTCTTGGCCTGGTTGATCGAACAACAACCCGCTATTGCTGTTGCTGGTAGCCATGGAAAAACCACCACAAGCACTGTGGTGACCACACTCCTCGCCACGGTTGGCGAAGACCCCACAGCGGTGATTGGTGGTGTCGTTCCTTGTTACGGCAGCAACGGGCACACCGGTCATGGTCGTCTCCTTGTGGCAGAGGCAGACGAATCCGATGGATCACTGGTGAAGTTCAAAGCCAGTCTGGGGATCATCACCAATCTCGAACTGGACCATACAGACCATTACCGCAATCTCGACGACTTGATCGAGACGATGAAAACCTTTGGCCGCGGCTGCAAACGCCTACTCATTAATCACGACGACCCAATTCTCAAAGAACACTTTGAAGCTGATGCCTGTTGGTCTGTTCATCAGGTGGAGACAGCGGATTACGCCGCTTTACCTGTGCAACTCGATGGTGATCGCACCATCGCTGACTATTACGAGCAGGGGCATCGGGTTGGTCAAATCACCCTTCCCCTTCCTGGCCTCCACAACCTGAGCAACGTTGTGGCAGCTTTGGCGGCTTGCCGCATGGAAGGGGTTCCCATCGATGCGCTTTTATCGGCTGTAACTGAACTGCGTTCCCCAGGACGCCGCTTTGATTTCCGGGGGGAGTGGCAGGGCAGACAAGTCGTGGATGACTATGCCCATCACCCCAGCGAAGTGCAAGCAACATTGACCATGGCCCAGCTGATGGTGCAAAGCGGCCGAAGCCCGTTGCCACACACACCCAAACGCCTTCTCGCTGTTTTCCAACCACACCGCTACAGCAGGACAGAAGAATTTCTCGACGCCTTTGCTCAAGCACTCGTGTCCGCTGAAGTCCTCGTTCTTGCTCCGATTTATGGAGCCGGAGAACAACCGATCGAGGGCATCAATAGTGAGCTTCTAGCGCGCACCATTCGGCTGATTGATCCCAATCAGCCCGTCTTTGTAGCTAGCACTATGGAGCAGCTCACAGGTCTGGTGAAACAGCACAGTCGGCCTGATGACCTGATCTTGGCGATGGGTGCTGGTGATGTAAACAGTCTCTGGGAACGACTTTCTAAGAAAGGAATTGGAGGAGAGGCGTCATGTTCACCGGCGATCGCGGCCTGAATGACCTTCTCGAGTCCGGGGTCCTCCAACAGCAGGTGTGCCTCGCGAACTTCACCACATGGCGTGTAGGAGGTCCAGCTGAATGGTTGGCCGAACCCAGCGATGCTGAGCAATGTCTCAGGCTTCTCCAATGGGCCCAAAAGGAAGGTCTGAAGACGCGAGTGATTGGAGCCGGATCGAACCTGCTGATTGCTGACGCTGGTCTTCCCGGTCTCACACTGTGTATGCGCCGACTCCAGGGCAGCCAACTGGATGCCGAATCAGGGCTGGTGAAGGCTTTAGCGGGTGAACCACTGCCAACGCTTGCCAGGCGCGCAGCCAGGCTTGGATTGCATGGGCTGGCATGGGCCGTTGGCATCCCTGGAACCGTGGGTGGGGCCGCAACCATGAACGCCGGTGCTCAAGGCGGCTCAACAGCCGACTCCCTGACCTCGGTGGAGGTCATCGATCGATCGCTGACGGACACGGTGAGGTCCACAACGAGGCTCAGCAATGCCGATCTCGCCTACGACTACCGACACAGCCTTCTTCAAGGCAGCGAACACTTGGTGATTGCAGCGCAGTTCCAATTGGAGCCCGGCCACGACGCCAAGGAGTTGCTGCGGAAGACCAGTGGCAATCTCAGTCATCGCACCACCACCCAGCCTTATCAATGGCCAAGCTGCGGAAGTGTGTTTCGCAACCCAGAGCCTGAAAAAGCTGGTCAGCTCATCGAGGGCTTAGGGCTCAAGGGGAAACGGATCGGAGGCGCGGAGGTCTCAGCGGTGCATGCCAATTTCATCGTCAACGTTGGCGATGCCAAAGCGGATGACATCCGCGCCTTGATCGACTTAGTTCAAGCTGAAGTGGAACGGAGACACGGAATCACTTTGCATCCTGAAGTGAAACGCTTGGGCTTTCAAACGACCGATTAACCTTCGCGTCACTGCATTGGTGTCATGGCAGGGTTTGGACTTCCCAATTTCGGACAACTCACTGAGGCATTCCGAAAGGCCCAACAAATCCAGCAAGACGCGCAAAAACTGCAAGAGGAACTCGATGCCATGGAGATCGAGGGCAACAGTGAAGACGGTCGAGCCAGCATCTGGTTGTCTGGCAATCAACAGCCATTAAGAGTGCGACTGGATCCATCCCTCTTGAGCGAAGGACAGGAAGCCACAGAAACCGCCACACTCGCCGCCTTGCAATCGGCCTATGAGCGCTCCACCGGAACGATGAAAGAACGCATGGAAGAGCTCACAGGCGGACTCAATCTCAACCTCCCCGGGATGGGCGGCTGAGACCTAGAAGTTCCTCCACAGCTCGCCTGTAAATCGGATAGCGCTCCCAATCGCGGGTGACTCCGCATCCAGGTTCATCACGGTGCAAACAATCCCGAAAACGGCACGGATGATGCTCGAGCTGAGCTCGTAATTCAGGAAACAAAACCTCAAGGTTCCTGGGGTCGTCTGGCAACTCTGGCCGGTTAAAACCAGGCGTATCAGCAACCCGTGCCTGAGCGCCCAAGCGATGCAATTCCACATGCCGGGTGGTGTGACGTCCACGCTGAAGCCGTCCTGATACGGCACCGATCCGCAAATCCAGCTCTGGGATCAAAGCGTTCAGCAATGAGCTCTTCCCAACTCCTGAGGGACCGCACAGCACTGACAGAGACGATCCCGCAAGGCTTTGTTTCAGCTTGGAGAGCCCACGACCGCTGCACGTCGACACCAACAGCGGAGGGTACCCCCAGGCCTGGAGGCGCTCGCGCAGCCGCTCCAATGCCTCCGGATCTAAGAGATCGGTTTTCGTTAGGACCAGCTGCACCACCAGTGAGGTTCGCTCTGCGGTCAACAGAAAACGACTGGCCTGGTCGGGATCAAAAGCAGGTTGATCCACCGCCAATGCCACGACCACCGTGGTGGCATTGGCTACTGGCGGGCGTGTCAGAAAACTGACGCGAGGTTCGACATGAGAGACCACCGCACGGGCATGACTCACATCAATGGCTTCCACCCTGACGCGATCACCGACATAAACAGCCTCACCGCGATGGCTCAAACGCGTGCGCCGAGTGCACAGCAGTCGTGAGGGAATCACCTCAGAAACCTGATCCAGCTCCACCTCTAAGTAATTGGCCTGGAGCGCAACAACCATGCCGGACTGAGCCGACTGATCAACCACCACACACCACCTGAAGACGCACCCAATCTTTGGATTCGTCCGTCACCTCCACCTGATGACCATCCCGAGTCAGTCCTGGGATGACCATCTCCTCAGGCTCACCTCGATCGAGATCAACCTGAAGCTGCTGCCCGGGACGCATGGCCTCCAAGGCCAAACGGCAACGAATGAAATTGGTTGGACAGGGAGTGCCCCTTAGATCCAGAGAATGATCGGGTTGGGCATCACTCATCCGTCAGCGTTGCCCGAAGAGTCGTGCAAATAGGCCACTCTTGTGGTGATGGTGCTGTTCGCCACGGGCTGAATGGTGTCCAGCCAAATCTTCGAGGAGACCGCGTTCCTCATCGTTGAGACGGGTCGGCAATGTCACCGTGACGGAGATGCGCTGATGACCACGGGCCACTGGATTGCCCAGCTTGGGGATCCCCTTGTTTTCAAGCGTTAAAACCGAATTGGGCTGGGTACCTGCAGGAATCTCCAGCGATTCGGGTCCATCCACCGTTTCCACCTCAATGGTGTCTCCCAGGATTGCCTGCAGATAACTGACCTTCACCTCCGAGAGGACAGTGAGGCCATCACGCCTCAGGCTCGGATGGGATTTAACCGTGAGAAAGACATACAAATCTCCGGATGGACCGCCACGCAGCCCAGCATTGCCCTCACCGGAAACCCGCAAGCGGGTGCCCGTGTCGACCCCAGCAGGAATGTTGATTCGCAATTTCTTACGGACTTGCGTGACGCCTTGACCACCACAGGAGCTACAAGGGTCAGCAATCACCTGGCCAGTGCCATTGCAACTGGGGCATTCAGCCACCTGCTCAAAATTCCCAAACGGAGTCCGAGTGGCGCGACGCACCTGCCCAACTCCGCCACAGGTGGTACAGGTTGTCGGACCACTGCCTGCTTTGGCACCACTGCCACCACAGGTGGTGCAGGTCTCGAGGTGGGGGATGCGAATCTCCCGCTCTTGACCGAAGACAGCCTGGTCAAAATCAATCGTGAGGTCGTAGCGCAGATCATCTCCCTGTTGAGGACCTCGCCTGCGCTGACGCCCTGCCCCACCAGCAGCACCACCAAACCCACTGAAAAAGGTTTCGAAGATATCTGCAAAGCCACCCATATCGCCCATATCGGGCATGCCACCGCCACCACCGAGCCCGGCCTCACCGAACTGGTCATACCGCCCGCGGGTTTGGGGATCGCTCAGCACCTCGTAGGCGCGACCGATCTCCTTGAAGCGATCTTCAGCTCCGGCGTCTTTATTGATATCAGGGTGATATTGGCGAGCCATCCGCCTGTAAGCGCGCTTCAGGGTGTCGGCATCTGCATCCCTGCTTACACCAAGTAAGTCGTAGTAATCGGCCATCAGCTCGTCATTCCGCTGCGCACACTAGGCATAAGTTTTGAATCATTCGCTCGCCGTAGGCATCGGGGAGCCATCATCTCCTTGGATTGGTGGGGAGCTGTCACCGCCCTCTGTCGCTTGAGCCGCGGCATCTGATTGCTGCGGTCCAGGTCCCATCGACACCTTGACTAAAGCGTGACGCAAGACCTTGCCGCTGAGGTGATAGCCACGCTGTAGTTCTTCAACCACCACATCTTCTGGGTGCTCGTCACTGGGTTCGCGTAACACCGCTTCATGGAGACTGGGGTCGAACTCTTGTCCTACAACCCGCATTGGGGCCACACCAAGTTGCTTGAGAACATCAACGAGCTGCTTGTAGAGACCCTGATAACTGCGGTGCAGCGATTGGGCTTCCTCTCCTTGAGGATCAAGCTGTTGGCGAGCCCGTTCGAAGTTATCCACCACAGGAAGAATTTCAGTCAGGGTGCTGCAAGTGATCTGCAGCTTCAGATCGTCCTGATCCCGGCTCTGACGTTTGCGGAAGTTGTCAAAGTCGGCCGCAATGCGCACGTACTGACTACTCAAGGTTTCGTGTTCTTGGCGGAGGGTGCTGTGCTCGCGCTCCAGTTGCTCAAGCCGCGCCTCATTGTTCTGAGCGGAGGGAACTCCCTCTGAAGCAGGGTCTGGAGAAGCAGCGTCGGGTGTCTCCTCAACAGAGGGTGTGGGGTCCTGCTGGGCTTCGGGAACATCCGATGCCGAATCGTTAGCCGGGATGGAAGCGTCGCCGCTCATGCTGACCAGATGCAAAATCACGTCTAGACATGTTGAAGGGTCACATGGACCCACCACAAGCGCGGAAAGCCGAATCAGCATGAGCGCCGACTCCACCCGAATGCCGCTACCGCCTGCTCTGCCGGCAAAGCTGATTTCAGAGGCAGAGCTTGCCGCTGGAGAAGCACTCCTTCATTCCGGGCAGGTTTTAGACCTGGAAACCTGGAAGCAACTTCAGGCGCTTCCCATCCACCTCAGCGACGACGGCCTCATGGTGGCCATCGCGAGCAGCAGCGACCGAAACAGTCGTGAACAACTCAAACAGGTTTTAAAAAGCCATGGCTACATCTCCAAACTTGTACTGGCCAATGGAGCAGATCTAAAACGGATTCTTGATCCAGAAGAATTCAACTCAGGTTCAAATATCAGCCAAACATCAATTAGTGAGACAGCAAAATCACTTCTCGATGGATTTGATACTGAAGGAATCTTAAGTGCCGATCCAGACGAAGCTGAAATTCAAAACAATTCGGCCTCCTCGCTAGACATCAATTCATCAATAACCGGTGCATCTCCAGTTGTCACACTGGTGGATCGTATCTTAATTAAGGCATTAGACATGAATGCCAGTGATATCCATGTAGAGCCGCAACAATCAGGATTGCAAATTAGGCTTAGAAAGGATGGTGTACTCACCAATTTAGCGCAACCACTCCCCACTAAATTAATCCCAGCGATTACCTCTCGCTTCAAGATCATGGCTGATCTTGATATCGCTGAACGGAGGCAAGCACAAGATGGTCGCATCCGTAGACAGTACAAAGGACGAACTGTTGACTTTCGCGTCAACAGCCTTCCAAGCCGCTATGGAGAAAAGATTTGCTTGCGGTTACTCGATAGTCAATCAACTCAGTTAGGGCTAGAAAAACTCATCTCCAATCCCGCCACACTGGAGCTTGTACGAACCCTTGGTTCAAAACCCTTCGGCATGATTCTTGTGACCGGACCAACAGGATCTGGTAAATCCACAACTCTGTATTCCTTACTAGCCGAACGCAACGAACCTGGGATCAATATCTCCACCGTGGAAGATCCAATTGAATACACATTGCCTGGCATTACTCAATGTCAAGTGAATCGAGAAAAAGGATTTGACTTCAGCACTGCTCTTCGTGCCTTCATGCGCCAGGACCCAGATGTGCTGTTAGTGGGTGAGACCCGTGATCAGGAAACAGCAAAAACTGCCATTGAAGCCGCGTTAACAGGGCACCTTGTCTTAACCACCCTTCACTGCAACGATGCCCCGAGCGCCATCGCCCGACTCGACGAAATGGGCGTTGAACCCTTCATGGTGAGCGCATCCTTGCTCGGCATCGTTTCTCAACGCTTACTCAGACGCGTATGCAGCGATTGCCGAATCCCCTACCACCCAGATTCGCGAGAATTAGGCCGCTTTGGCCTCATGACGAGCGATGAAGGCAATGTCACCTTTTTCAAAGCCAAACACCACGAAGGGCCAGAAACGCCATGCCCCACCTGTCAGGGCACCGGTTACAAGGGCCGTATCGGTGTGTACGAAGTGTTACGCATGAATGAGGCCCTGGCGGCATCGGTCGCCAAAGGGGCAACCACTGATCTCGTCCGCCAGTTAGCACTTGAAGCAGGAATGAAAACCTTGCTCGGCTACAGCCTTGATCTCGTGCGAGAAGGTCACACCACGCTGGAAGAGGTGGACCGCATGGTGTTGACAGATGCGGGTCTGGAATCGGAACAACGTGCCAGGGCCCTCAGCACAGTCACTTGCCGTGGATGTGGTGGCGGACTGCAAGAAGGTTGGCTGGAATGCCCCTATTGCCTGACACCCCGTCAGTGAAAGCTCCGGGCATGGAACTAATGATCGAAGACTTGATGGAACAGCTGGTGAACGGAGGCGGAAGCGACCTCCACATCGCCAGCGGACAGCCGCCTTACGGCCGCTTCAGTGGCGAACTGCGGCCGATGCAGGAAGAACCGCTCAGTGAAGAAGGCTGCAACCGCCTGATCTTTTCCATGCTTAATAACAGCCAACGCAAAACACTCGAACAAACGTGGGAGCTGGATTGTGCCTATGGCCTAAAAGGAGTCGCGCGTTTTCGCGTGAATGTGTACCGGCAGAAAGGCAGCTATGCCGCCTGCTTACGTGCTCTTGGAAGCAAAATCCCCAGCATTCAGTTGTTGAATCTGCCTCCCGTCGTGGTGGAAACCAGCAAACGCCCCCGGGGTCTTGTCCTGGTCACGGGTCCGACTGGCTCCGGCAAAACGACCACGCTCGCAGCGCTTCTCGATCACATCAACCACACGCGGGCTGAGCACATCCTCACCATCGAAGACCCGATTGAATTCGTCTACACCAGTGATCTCAGCTTGGTGCATCAACGCCAACTCAACGAAGACACGCGCAGTTTTGCCAACGCTCTGCGCGCTGCTCTACGAGAAGACCCAGACGTGATTTTGGTGGGTGAAATGCGTGATCTTGAAACGATTCAACTGGCGATCAGTGCTGCAGAGACAGGGCATTTGGTGTTTGGAACATTGCACACCAGTTCTGCAGCCCAGACGGTGGATTGGATGGTGGATGTGTTTCCACCTGGCCAGCAAACCCAAATCCGCGTGCAACTCTCAGGAAGCCTGACTGCGGTGTTCTCTCAAACGCTCTGCCGACGCCAAAATCCTGCCCCTGGGCAATTCGGTCGCGTGATGGCACAAGAAATCATGATCAACACGCCAGCCATCGCCAATTTGATCCGCGAAGGCAAAACAGCTCAGCTGTATTCCCAAATTCAAACCGGCGGCGAGCTCGGCATGCAAACCCTGGAAAGGGCCCTTGCCAATCTGATTGATCAGGGTGAAATCAGCCTTGATGAAGGACAAAGCAAAGCCAGCAAACCCGCGGAACTGGAACGCCTGATGAACACCTGAATCGGTCGGTTAGCCCATGGTCTCTTTCACCGCCACTTACACCACAGCCACAGGCCAACCGCGAACGGTCACGGTCAAAGCCAACGATGCTGTTTCGGCCCGCCGTCTGCTGCGGAGGCGCGGAATTAAAGCGGAAGAGCTTCGCCAAGACACAGACAAAGGAAAAGACAAAACCAAGGCCAAAGGCGCAGGTGCAAGCTCATCAGCAGGGTGGTTGTCGATGGATCTGGGAGAAGCGTTCCAGAAACCTCCCGGGGTGAAAGAGAAAGCCATTTGGGCCAGCAAGCTGGCCGCGCTCGTGGATGCAGGGGTCCCAATTGTGCGCAGCCTCGATCTCATGGCCACGCAGCAAAAATTGCCGATGTTTAAAAAAGCTCTCACCAGCGTGGGACTCGAGGTGAATCAGGGCACAGCGATGGCAGCAGCGATGCGCCAGTGGCCCAAAGTCTTTGACCAACTCACCATCGCCATGGTGGAGGCTGGAGAAGCGGGCGGTGTTTTGGATGAATCCCTCAAGCGCCTCGCCAAGTTGCTGGAAGACAACGCCCGACTCCAAAACCAAATCAAAGGTGCCCTGGGTTACCCCGTAGCCGTGCTGGTGATCGCCATTTTGGTGTTTTTAGGAATGACGATCTTTTTGATTCCCACTTTCGCCGGAATCTTTGAAGACCTCGGAGCCGAATTACCGTTATTTACGCAATTAATGGTGGATTTAAGCGCCTTACTCCGCTCCTCCGCCTCACTCGTATTCGCTGGGATTCTCATGATTGGCGCCTGGTTAATCGGCCGTTATTACAACACCCACAAAGGCCGCAGAGTGCTCGACAAATTAATCCTCAAGCTGCCGTTGTTTGGTGATCTCATCATGAAAACTGCCACGGCTCAATTTTGCAGAATCTTCAGCTCACTCACGCGCGCTGGTGTTCCAATCCTGATGTCCATGGAGATCTCCAGTGAAACTGCTGGCAACTCGATCATCTCTGACGCGATTCTGGACTCACGCACCCTGGTTCAGGAAGGCGTATTGCTCAGCACAGCCTTGACCCGCCAAAAGGTTTTGCCTGACATGGCGCTGAGCATGCTCTCCATTGGGGAGGAAACGGGCGAAATGGATCGAATGCTGAGCAAAGTTGCCGACTTTTATGAAGACGAAGTCTCAACCTCGGTAAAGGCACTCACCTCGATGCTGGAGCCCGCGATGATCGTTGTTGTTGGAGGAATCGTTGGTTCGATCCTTTTAGCGATGTACCTACCGATGTTTACGGTATTTGATCAGATTCAGTAATAAAAAACTGAAGAATCTTTGAGCTAGCCAGCAATCATCCAGCCACAAACTCTGCGTGATAAGGGTTTTTTATGACGGCCCATCAACAGGAGCCAATGCTGCAGCAATCGCTTTACCCGCAAGCCAGCCGCCGCTCCAACACGCCTGGAAATTAAAGCCTCCAGTGACCCCATCCACGTCCAATAATTCACCTGCTAAGTACAACCCAGCGCAACGCCGACTTTCCATCGTTGCCAAATTCACCTCGCCCAGATCAACGCCACCAGCGGTGACAAATTCTTCCCCGAACGGGCCGCGGCCCTGGACCGATAAACGCTGAGCGCAGAGGATCTCCATCAAATTGCGTTCCGCCTTTGCGGAAAGATCCGCCCAACGCCGCTCTCCATCCACTCCCGCCTGCGTCAAGAAGGCAAGCCAAAGACGCCGCGGCAGATGCTCAAAAGGCTTAGCCGCCACCAGCGTGCGTCGCGCCTGCTCACGCCGCGCCTCTTGCAACCTCTGCCGAACACGCTCACGCCCTAATCCACCACTCCAATCCACTCGCAACTCACCCTGGTAACGACTGGCATGGAGGGCCCGCGCTGCAAATGCGGTGAGCCGCAAGACCGCAGGCCCGCTCACACCCCGATGGGTAATCAGCACCCGGCCCTTCTGACGAAAGCGCTGATCACCAACCCTTAAATCCAAGCTCACATCATCCAGTGCAATACCGCTGCACGCGGTCAAAGCAGGAGCCTGCACTTTCAAGCTGAACAGTGACGGCACCGGCGGCACAATCGTGTGACCTAAATCCTGAGCAAGACGTCGTCCACTGGGATGGCCACCACTGGCTAGCAACACCCGCTTGGTGTGATGAAGGGCAGAGCGTTGATCGCAGAGTTGAAAGCCACCACCAGCAGAGCAGCTGAGTTCACGCACAGCGGAACCGCACTGGATCTTCACCCCTGCCGCTATAGCAGCCCGCCTCAGGCACTCCACCACCGCCTCTGAGCGATTCTGCTGGGGAAACATGCGTCCGTCGGACTCTTCCACAAGCGTGAGTCCGTGCTCATCGAACCAAGCAATCGAATCCCCGCACGCAAACTGGCTAAAGGGACCCCGCAATGGCTTGCTTCCCCGGGGGTAGTGACCCACCAACTCCATGGGATCCCAACAAGCGTGGGTGACGTTGCAACGACCGCCACCACTGATGCGCACTTTGGTGAGCACGTCTGGGGTCGCTTCCAAGATCAGAACATCACGAACCCCGCGCTCAGCGGCGGTGATTGCGGCCATAAAGCCAGCAGGCCCGCCGCCGATCACGATCAGATCATGCCGACGGTTGGAAACGCAGGGCGACTCCGTTGTTGCAGTAGCGCTTGCCCGTCGGGCGGGGACCGTCATTGAACACATGGCCCTGATGCCCACCACAGCGGCTGCAGTGATATTCAGTGCGAGGAAGAATTAATTTGAAATCTACTTTTGTATTCACACCACCGGGAAGAGGCTGCCAAAAACTGGGCCAACCGGTACCGCTATCAAACTTGGCGGTGGAAGCAAACAACGGAAGGTCGCAACCGGCGCAGTGATAAGTGCCCTCGCGTTTTTCGTTGTTAAACGGACTGGTGAATGGTCGTTCCGTGCCTTCCTGACGCAACACCTGGTAGGCCTCAGGCGACAGACGTTGTTTCCATTCCTCATCGCTGAGATCCCAAGCTGCCTCACCGGCCTTAGAAGCAGCCAACACTTGATCAGGGGCTCTCAAGACTCCCACCATCCCGGCAATCGAGGCCAAAAGCATCGAACGTCGGCTCAACAACCAAGGCTGCATCGAAGTCGTCATCTGCAGTGTCTTTAAACGTTGCCAGTTCTAAAGCGACAAGGGCAGTAAGCGAGGCAGCATGGAGGAATGGATTCCCCACTCAACCCCGATCGGGAACCCGCCTGGCGCTTCAGTGTGGCACCGATGCTGGATTGCACGGATCGGCATTTCCGCATGCTGATGCGCCAGATCAGCAAACAAAGCCTCCTGTACAGCGAAATGGTGGTGGCGCAAGCTCTTCACCACAGCAAGCGCCGTGAACGGCTGCTGGACTTCGACGCAGAGGAACATCCAATAGCGCTACAGGTGGGGGGCGACGATCCTGCGTTACTGGCTGACGCCACGCGGATGGCAGCCGATTGGGGGTACGACGAAATCAACCTCAATGTGGGCTGCCCGAGTCCAAGGGTGCAAGCCGGAAATTTTGGAGCTTGTTTAATGGCAGAACCACAAACCGTGGCGCGTTGTGTGGAAGCGATGGTGGCGGCATCACCCCTTCCGGTCACGGTGAAACATCGCGTGGGTATTGATGATCTCGATAGTGATGACCTGCTCAGACGGTTTGTGGACCAAGTGGCTGAAGCTGGAGCCTTGCGTTTTTCCGTGCATGCCCGTAAGGCATGGCTTGAAGGATTAGATCCCAAACAAAACCGCACGATTCCTGCTCTTCAGCACGATCGAGTGATTGCCTTAAAAGAATCGAGGCCAGATCTCACCATCGAATTGAATGGTGGGCTCGATACCCCTGAGGATTGCCTCAACGCCCTAAAACACTGCGATGGAGCGATGGTTGGACGGGCGGCCTATGCCCACCCACTGCGCTGGCGTGACATCGACAGCCTGATCTACGGCGCCGTTCCGCGCCAAGTGCTGGCCTCCGATGTGGTGCTTGGACTGCTCCCCCATGCCGAACGTCATCTTCAACGAGGGGGAAGACTTTGGGATCTATGCCGCCATCTCGTCCAGGTTGTGGAAGCAGTGCCCGGAGCAAGATATTGGCGCAACAATCTCAGCACCAAAGCTCAAAAAGCTGGTGCTGGGATTGAAATCATTGAGCAAGCAGCCCAGCAACTGCTTGATGCCGGGCTCTAAGCAGCACCAAGAAGGCGATCAGCCTTCAGCACCGCCATAGCCACCACTGTTGTCGTCAGCTCCACCACGGCGGCGACGGGTACGGCCATCGTCGTAGGCACTGCCGCCTGCTGGAGGAGCTCCACTTCCATAGCTGCGATCTTCCCAGCCGCTCGCACCAGAGCGGCGCTCACCACCGCCACCGCCGTAGTTGCCACCACCGCCACCGCCGTAGTTGCCACCACCGCCACCGCCGTAGTTGCCACCACCACCACCGCCGTAGTTGCGACCACCACCGCCGCCGCCGTAGTTGCCACCGCCACCGCCGTAGTCGCGACGAGGGGCACTGCCACGGGGCTCAGCTTTATTGATGCGCAGGGGACGGCCCATCAGCTCGGCACCTTGAAGGGCCTCAATGGCCGATGCTTCGGCCGCTTCGTCGCTCATTTCGACAAACGCAAAGCCGCGTTTACGACCTGTGTCGCGCTCTAAAGGGAGGGCACAATTCGTGACCTCTCCATAGGTGGAGAACAATTCAATGATGTCTTCCTGCTCAGCGCGGAACGGAAGATTGCCGACAAAAATGCTCACTTATCTAATGGACCGAAGTTAAGAGGGGCCAATGGAATCAAAGGGCCAACAAGTCATGGACCTAAAGAAGATCACTGAACCTCTGGCCTCTTCAGAGTAGTCCGATCCCAGCCGAATGATCACCAATCAACCATGCTGATCCGAAAGGCCAAATCGTTGATTCCAAATCGCCAGCTGTTCATTGACGCGATCGAAACCTGTTCCCCCTTCGCTGGTTCGAGCTGCCACCACATTGCGAGGTGTTAAGGCCTCAAACAAATCAGCCTCGATCGCAGGATGAAATTGCTGCCAGCACTCCAGCGTCAGTTCGCGAAGAAGCACCCCTTCATGAAGGCAATGTTTCACGACGGCACCCACCAATTGATAAGCCTCACGGAAAGGAACCTGCTTAGCCACGAGATAGTCGGCCACATCAGTGGCATTGGAATAGTCCGCAGCAACAGCCGCCTCAAGGCGTTCGCTTCTGAAGCTCAAGCCTTCCTGCAGCAAAATCGTCATCGCCTCAAGGCATTGCGATGTGGTAGCCACCACATCAAACAGCGCCTCTTTGTCTTCTTGAAAGTCTTTGTTGTAGGCCAGTGGTAGGCCCTTAATCATCGTGAGCAGGCCTTGCAAATGGCCGAACACCCGCCCGCATTTGCCACGCACCAATTCAG
Source organism: Synechococcus sp. Cu2B8-bc1011 (assembly GCF_047302735.1). NCBI lineage: Bacteria > Bacillati > Cyanobacteriota > Cyanophyceae > Synechococcales > Synechococcaceae > Synechococcus > Synechococcus sp. Cu2B8-bc1011. The sequence goes on along the minus strand of NZ_CP138915.1, from coordinate 582,507 downwards.
GAACATCGGGATTCTTTTTCTGCGGCATCAAGCTGCTGCCCGTTGCACAGCGATCGGTGAGCCGTACAAAGCCACATTCCTCGGACGCCCAAAAAATCACCTCCTCAGCAAGACGACTGAGATGCACCATCACCAGTGAGGCCGCGGCCGAAAATTCCACGGTGAAATCACGATCACTGACAGCGTCCAGGCTGTTGGCATAGATGCCATCGAAACCAAGGGCCGATGCAGTACTCCTGCGATCAATCGGTACAGGAGTGCCTGCCAACGCTGCAGCACCTAGAGGAGAAAGATTTAAGCGTTTGCGCAAGTCCGCCATCCGCTGCCGATCCCTTTCCACCATCTCCACGTAGGCAAGAAGATGGTGAGCGAGACAAAGGGGCTGAGCTCGCTGGAGATGCGTATAGCCAGGAATCAGGGTGTTGCTGTGGAGGTTGGCTTGGTCAAGTAAGGCGCGCTGAAAGCCAAGCAAATGCTGTTCGAGCTCATCCAGACGCCGCCTCAACCAAAGCCGCAAATCGGTCCCCACCTGGTCGTTACGACTCCGTCCGGTGTGCAATTTCTTTCCAACCGGGCCAAGCAAGGCAATCAGCCGTCGCTCAACAGCGAAGTGCACATCTTCATCAGCCAGCCCTGGCTGAAAGAGTCCTGACGCCGCTTCCTGGCGGACTTGTTCAAGACCACCCACAAGTTGATTGGCCTCCTCCTCCAGGATCACACCGCACTCAGCGAGCATGCGGGCGTGGGCGATCGACCCATCCAGATCCTCTTGAAGAAGAGTGATATCAAAGCCAATCGAAGCATTAAAACGTTCAATCGCCGGATGCAATCCCTGCTCAAATCGGTCACTCCAGGTTGCGGAGCCTCCACCGGTTACACCCCCTGCCATGTCACTCTCCACTGCGCTTGTCCTCAGCTTGTCAGGCCAAAGACCGGGGGACAGACGGCAGCATGATCTCCTCTTTGACCTTGAGCACCACCATCGAGGCATCGTCATCCAACTGCCGGGTGGGTCCCACAAACCGGTCGAGGCGACTGAACAACTGATCAAGAATCCCTTGAGAACCAGTTCCCGATCGACAGGCTTGCTCAAGCGAGCGCATCAATCGCGCTTCATCAAAGCGATCACCTGTGATACCAGGGGCTTCAGTCACTCCATCCGTGTAATAAAGAAGAACGTCACCTGGCTCAAGCACAAGTGATTCACAGCCATATTCCGCCTCAGGCTGCAGACCAATCAGAAGCCCGGGGGCATCCAATCGCATCACTTTGCGTGACTGGGCACGCCAGATCAACGGTGGATTATGGGCAGCGTTGGCGAAACGCAAGCGCCTCGTGCGTGGATCGAAATCGGAATAAAACAGCGTGACGAACCGATGGGACTGAGAGAGGTCCTCCAGCGCTAATTGGTTGAGGTCATAAAGAATGCGATCAGGCGGCAGACCACTCAAAACCTCGGCTCGCAGCATGCCGCGGAGCATGGTCATCAGTAATCCCGCTGGCACACCTTTACCCATCACATCGCCCATCACAAAGGCCCAACGACCGCGCTCCCTGCGGCGCCCGATCAGTTCTGGACGGGTCGGAATGAAGTCGTAGTAATCACCGCCAACTTGAAAGGCCGGCCGGCAACGCGCCGCAAGATCAACACCTTCGATCACAGGGCAGTGATCGGGCAACAGCTGAGCCTGAATGTCCGCACCGATGCTGAGCTGACGATCAACCCGTTCATGACGACGGGCCTCCTGAAGCATCAAATCATTTTCAATCGCAACCCCGGTGAGGTCAGCCACCAACTGCACATGTCGGCGATAGACATCACTCCAAGCGAGAGGGTTCGAAGGATTGAACACATAGAGGCGTCCTCTCGGGCGACCACGAGCAATCAACGACGTTGCAAACAGTCCAGCACTACCGAGCTGCCTCTGAACCAAGCGATCCAGAGCTCGCACAAGGCTTTCGTCGGATCCAAACCCGATGATGTTCCCAGGCTCATGAGCAGCAAGCGCCTGCAATAAAGCCTCCGTCCGTGGACCAGGAAGCATCTGCAGCTGGTCACGCCAAAGGCGTCCGTCGGCCTGAAAGGGGACAAGCAATGAACCCTGCACCCCCACAAGCCGGGCAGCCACCACCGGCACCAGCTCCAAAAAGCGGTTGAGGTTGCTGAAACTGCGCAAGGCAAAACCAAGCGACACAAGCAGCTCCTGATTGGAACGCTGCTCCCGCGACATGCTCTCCAACAACTGTCGGAGCGAGGCTGTAGCCGTCAACGATTGATTGATTCCACGTTGAGGAGTTGCCGGATGTCGCCATGAAGGTGTGCTGCTCACGGCTTAGCACCCAGCAGATGCAGCAACGTAGCAAGTTCAGCTTGATCAGGCCGCAATGCGAAACGCATCAACGCGATGCCAAGAGGGCCTCCACAAACTCAAAACTATTGAAGGGACGAAGGTCGCGAATTCCCTCACCAGCTCCAATAAAGCGAATCGGCAACTTGGCTTCTGAGGCAACAGCCAGTGCCACTCCTCCTCTGGCTGTGCCATCAAGCTTGGTGATCACCACACCGGTGAGCCCAGCTGCGCGGGCAAACGCCATTGCCTGCTTCAAACCGTTCTGGCCCTGGCTGGCATCAAGCACCAACAGCGATTCCACATGGGCTTCGGGAGCAAGACGATCCACCACACGGCGGATCTTTTCAAGCTCTTCCATCAAGTTGTGCTTGGTCTGTAGGCGACCGGCCGTGTCTACCAGAACCAAATCAGTGCCCTTCGAACGGGCGGCGCCGATGGCATCAAACACCACTGCTGCAGGATCCGCATTCGCTGAGGGATTGGCCACAACTGGCACATCACTGCGATCTCCCCAAACCTGCACTTGCTGAACAGCCGCCGCACGGAAGGTGTCTGCGGCAGCAATCAAAGCGGAATAACCACTGCGGACGGCAAGATTGGCGAGCTTGCCGAGAGTTGTGGTTTTACCGACTCCGTTCACACCGACCAAAAGCCAAACGTTCAAACGATCCCTTTGAGGAGCAAGGACTTCAACAGCACTGGACTGAATCGGCTGATCGAGAAGGTCACGAAGCTGTTCCTTCAGAAAACGAATGCCTTCACTCGGATCGACAACCTGTTCGTTCATCCGCTGCCTCAAGGCATCCAGCACCTGATCCGTGGCCTGAACGCCCGCATCAGCTCTCAACAAAAGTGATTCGAGGTCATCGAGCACCTCTGGCGTCAACGGATCGTCGCCAAGGTTCTCCAGCAGACCGGTCACGAACCCTTGGCGGGTTTTCTCCAGGCCTTGGCGAAGTCGCCCTAACCAATCGATCTCCTCGAGGGTGACCTGCTCGGCGCTCCGCCCTTGGGCCGCTAAGACTTCAGCCGACCAGGTGAAGGCATCGTCAAAGTCACCGAGGCGGGGTTCATCCTCCTCAATCTTGGGAGCGTCTTGTGCTGTGGCTGGAACAACGGGAACAGGGTCTGGCTCAGCAGGTTGCTCGAGCTCCTGCTGACGCTGATCACGCTGGGCAGCGGCCTGTTCAAGAAAAGACAGCGCCGGTGCAGGAGGCGTAGGAGTTGTGGCTGGAGAAGCAGGAGGCTCCACCACAGGAGCCGGTTCTGCAGGCTCGACTGAGGGAGCTTCGAGTGCAGGAGGTCCTTCTGACGGAGAAACAACAGAAGGGACAACGGCAGCTGGCACCACTGCTGGAGGCTCCATCACCGGAGGAACAACCACGTTCTGCTCAGATGTGGAATCATCCTGAACCGTCTTGGCAGCCTCAGCAGCCTGAGCTTTCTGAGCTTTTAAACGTGCATAAGCCTGGCGTGCCCACTCAAGAGAATCGTCCTCCGACTCAGACGATTGGGGTTCCGACGGTTGCAGCTGTGCTGGTTGGGTTTCAGAAGGTTCAGGCGCAGATGGTTGCGGCGCAGAAGACTGATCGGGTTGGACCTCTGGATCCACTGGAGGATCAGCTGGGGTTTCAGGAGGAACGGATCCGCGATTAAACCAGTCGTAGACCATGATTTCAGGACAACACCAGTGAGGGGGCGTTCTGCAGACGACGGAGCACACCGTTAATCATCTTTCGTCCTTGCTCGTCACTAAAGCGGTGGGCTAATTCAACAGCTTCGTTGCAAGCCACGGGCGCAGGTGTCTTGAGTTCCGAAAGATCAATCACGGCCAAGCGCAAAATATCGCGATCGATGCGTGGTAACCGGGTGAGACGCCAGCCCTCCATCACACCATCAAGCATCTGATCAATGGCTTTGCGTTTTTTCAGCACAAACGTCACGCGTTGCATGGCCTCGCGACGCACCTGATCTTGATTGGATAAGGCCAATAAACGGGGTAACTCAAGACTGGCCGAAAGACCATTCAGAACTTGTTCTGCCCCAGTGAGAGACGACTGCAACGACTCACGAACTGACGCCTGATCGGAAGAAGGCCCATCCTTAAGTTCACTCTCAAGCAGGTGTTGTTGAGCTTTTTCCAGATCTCCAGCACAGCAGTCCAGAACTTCTGTCCAATGCTGCATCAAACTATCGAGGGCTTTTTGAAGCAACGTGTCCAGGGGAAAATCGGGGAGATCATCCACCCGTTCAGGGCATTGACCGAGAACCAGCAGCGCTAGTTCACGGGATAGGGATCGGGACTGCATGGACATACGGCCGAGTCGAGTTCAGGCTCCAGTGGTGGTGGACGACGGTGACACAGAACCCCTCAGCTGAGAGATCAGGCTGGAAAAACTTCGATTCACAGGAGCTTCACGCTCATCAGGATTCACAATGCCAGCGGAAATGATCGTTCGGAATGCATCTTCCACTGAAATGTCCAGATCTTTGACAGATGTTTCGGGAACCAAGGTGTACCAGCCCGTTGTGGGGTTTGGTGCTGTGGGAATAAACACACTGAGAAGGGGCTCAGTGAGCTCAGCTTGGAGGGAAGGACCCACCACACCGGTCACAAAGCCCACGCTGTACAGACCTTCACGGGGATATTCCACTAAAACCACACGCCGAAAACGCTGAGAGTTATCTCTCAGAAACGTGGCAAGCAGCTGTTTCAGGGTTTTGTAAACCGAGCCAGCAAGAGGAATGCGTTGGAGGGTTTCTTCGCCGAACTCCAGCAACCAGCGACCGACGATGTTCCTGGCCATCAGGCCGATCAGCAAAATCGCAAAGAGCGGAACCGTTAATCCCAGCGCCAGGTTGATCAAATCCTGGAGAAGAGGGTTGAGGGTGATGAACGGATTGAACTGCTTCGGAATCGAAGTGAGAAAAGCCAGCACGAAACGACTGACCGTGGTTCCCAACCAAATCGTGGTTGCTAGCGGAATGACCACCAACAACCCAGCGATTAAATCGTTTTTCAGATCTTGCCGAAGCCTGGCGCTAAGCGGCAGGTCAGGTCTTGTATTGGACTGCACCAAGGAACGCCTGTGGCTTAAGGCTGACGTGATCTCACCAACCTAACCAGCAGATCGATTAGATCACGGCCGCCAGAGCCAAGAGCACGAAAGCAACGGCAAGAATCACCGCACTCACGGTCCCGCCAAAGCGACGCTGATTCACAGCAAGATTTCGCTGACGTTCCCCCTGTTGGATCTGCTGTTCCATCTGCGCCAGCTGCTTATCGATAAAAGCCTGAGCAGCTTTGACCTGGTCTTCCTCACTGGCATCAGCAGGCAACTGTCCTGCCTGTGTGAGCTGACTACCCAGCATTTTCACATTTTCGGGATTGGCCGATTGCTGACGAGCCATCTCCAACTGACCCTTTTGCTGCTCAAGCGTTTGATCCGATTCACCTGAGAGATTCTGATTACCTGAGATTGAGACAGGAACAACAACAATCATCAAAATCGCCAACAGCGCAGAAATCACGCAAACAAACCAACGAATTGGAGGTCTTGCTGACTCCGGTTGGTCAAGGCGCGAACCCAAAAGCATGAGCAAAAGCCCGATCAACCCCATCGGGGCTTGATTGACTAAGCGCTCAATTAAGAGTTGCTTAAAGACTCCATCGGCCCAATCGGCTGCACTCAGCAGCACAGCCATCTGCAATGCAAGCAGCACAACCAAGGTGATGCCCAACCACCTCAGAACAAAAGACAGTCGTAAGGATTGAGAACCCGATGGGGATGCGGACACGTCACGATGCTTAAAGGTGATTAACTTTACGGCTCATTTCCGTGACGTCCTCCGCTGGACAACCCCAACTCAGTGCGGCACTCAAGGAACGTGCCCGCCTGGAAGGATTCGATCCTGTTGGGATCGCCTGTCTACCGGGAAGTTCGAGGTTGCAGATGCGGACAGCAGCTTTACAACGCTGGCTTGACGCTGGTTTTCAAGCGGAGATGGGCTGGATGGCTGCTCCGCGAAGGCTCGATGCGAAAACACTTCTTGATGGAGCTCGAAGCTTGCTTGCCGTCGGGCTGAATTACTACGTCTCCGACTCGCGCCAACCGAACAGCCTTGCCATCGCTCGCTATGCATGGGGCCGTGACTACCACCGCGTGGTCAACCAAAGACTGCGCCGCGTTGGTCGCTGGCTTGAAACACAAAGACCCGACTCGCGCTGGCGGGTTTGCGTGGATGCCGAACCCCTGCTCGATAAGGCATGGGCGGAAGAGGCAGGCTTGGGATGGATTGGCAAACACAGCAACGTGATTCATCCGCAACGGGGGTCTTGGATGGTGATCGGCCACTTGCTCAGCACAGAAGATTTAGTAGCGGATCAGCCGGCCCAACCTCGCTGCGGCCGTTGTCGAGCATGCATGGACGCCTGTCCCACCGAGGCCATACGGGAGCCATTTGTGGTTGATTCACGGCGATGCATCGCCTATCACACAATTGAAAACCGAGATCAGCAGCTTCCAGACTTGATTAAGGCTGGGATGGGTCCATGGGTCGCAGGCTGTGATATTTGCCAGGACGTCTGTCCGTTCAATCAAACGGAGCTCCCATCGAGTCAAGATCCAGAGGTCCAGCCCCGTCCCTGGATTTTGGATCTAAGCGCTGCGCAGGTTGAGCAATGGGATCCGTCGACCTGGGATCAAAAGTTGCGCGGATCCGCACTCAGACGCATCAAACCTTGGATGTGGCGCCGCAATGCCGCCTCAGCAAAGTCAGTAGATCCACCTACTGTGTCTACATCTGAGATTCGGTGATGGGATCCCATCGGCGTTCAAGCCAATCGTTCACCAAAGTTTGGGTGTCAGCGACCCTGATGAGCGCGATTGGTCTGTGCAGCGCTGAACCCGCCAAAGCCCTCATCCCCTATGTCTTTACACCCAGCCCACAAGAATTAGAAGGGGCTGGGATCGGCATCGGTCGCACTGCAGCGCAATTGCTAAGGCTTGGACAACCCAAAGAAGCTGCCCGCTTAGCCGCTCTAGCCGTGCGTCTACAACCGAACGATGAACGGCTCTGGTCCGTGTTGGCTGAAGCGCAACTACGGAGCGAACAACTCGATGACGCAGCGGGATCCCTGGCCCGTGCGAAATCACTCAACCCAACCAACGCAGGACTTTGGTTCGCAGAAGCATCCTTAGCGCTGCGAGACAACCGTCCAGACGACGCCATCCCCCTGTTGGATCGAGGTCTCAAACTCGATCCCAAAAACGCCACGGCCTATTTCGACCTTGGCAACGCCAGGGTGATGCAGTCCAACCAAAAGCAAGCCCTCAAGGCTTTTGAGCGCGCAACGGCGATTAAGCCCAGTTTCTGGGAAGCCTTAAACAATCAAAGCCTGGTGTTGTTTGAAATGGGAAACACCAAAGAAGCCATTCGTCGCTGGCGTTCCGTTTTAACGATCAATGCCAACCCAGAGCCGATGTTGGCCTTAGCTGCGGCGTTGAACAAAGTGAATCCTGGAGATCAGGAATCCTTGAAGCTTGCTCAAAAAGCTCTTGCCGAATCTCCGAATTACGTTCTGCCTGGCCATCAAAAAAAACAACTATGGGGCGTGAAATTACGCAGAGCTACAGCTGAACTGTTGAACAATCCCAGCCTTCAAAACGCCGTCGAGCGTGCCGAGGCAAATGCAGATCCAAAAAGCGCTATCTAACCAAAACTCTGGTCAAGCAGAAGAAGATCTGTAGGCTGACACTCGACTGCCTTCTTATTTCCCTGCAGGATGGCCGAGGAGCGCGTTCAATCGATCGCCCTGCACCACGAGATGCAGCGCTCATACCTCGAATACGCGATGAGCGTGATCGTGGGCAGAGCGCTCCCGGATGTGCGTGATGGACTGAAACCCGTCCAACGCAGAATTTTATTTGCGATGCACGAACTGGGGCTCACCCCAGATCGTCCTTATCGGAAATGTGCCCGTGTAGTCGGGGACGTGCTTGGTAAGTACCACCCACATGGTGATCAAGCGGTTTATGACGCCCTGGTGCGGTTGGTCCAAACCTTTTCCAGCCGTCACCCGTTACTGGATGGTCACGGCAACTTTGGCTCGGTGGATGACGATCCACCAGCAGCCATGCGATACACCGAAACGCGGCTAGCACGGATCTCCCATGAGGGATTACTGGATGAAATCGGCGACGACACCGTCGATTTTGCCTCCAACTTCGATGGGTCCCAACAGGAGCCCACCGTTCTTCCCGCCCAGCTTCCGTTTTTACTTCTGAATGGCTGCTCGGGCATCGCTGTTGGCATGGCCACCAGCATCCCTCCCCACAACCTCGGCGAGGTGGTGGATGGACTGATTGCACTCGTTCAAAACCCCGATCTAAGCGAAGACGAAGTCCTAAAACTGATCCCTGGTCCCGATTTCCCTACGGGTGGAGAGGTGCTTCTTGGGAGCGGCGTCCGCGAAACGTATTTAAGAGGCCGAGGCAGCATTCCCATGCGTGGCGTAGCGCATATTGAGGAAGTGCATCCCGGCAAAGGAAAGCATCGGCGGAACGCTGTGATCGTGACCGAGCTCCCTTACCAACTCAGTAAGGCCGGCTGGATCGAAAAACTGGCTGAACATGTCAACGACGGAAAAATTGGTGGCATTGCCGATATCCGTGATGAAAGCGACCGTGAAGGGATGCGCGTGGTGGTGGAGCTCCGCCGTGATGCCGATCCAGAAACAGTGCTGACTGACTTGCAACGGCGCACGTCACTCCAAAGCAACTTCGGCGCGATCCTGCTGGCCCTGGTCGATGGCAGACCCCAGCAACTCACGCTGCGGCAGCTCCTCCAAACCTTCCTGGATTACAGAGAGCTCACGATCATTCGGCGTACCAACTACGCGCTGCGCAAAACGGAAGATCGGCTTGAAGTGGTGGAAGGCCTGACCACCGCCCTCGCATCACTGCAACAGGTGATTGCCATGATCCAGGAGGCCAGAGATGCGGCCAAGGCAAGGGCCAGCTTGATGGTGCATTTCGATCTAAGCGAACGGCAGGCAGATGCTGTGCTGGCCATGCCACTACGCAGGCTCACAGGTCTGGAACAGGAAAGCCTGCGTAAGGAGGCAGACGATCTTCGGAAAGAAAGACAGCGACTCACCCTGCTGCTGGAAAACCGCGACCAATTGCTGGATGCCCTGATCCAGGAACTTCGCCAACTCAAAAAACGTTTTGCAACGCCAAGACGCACCAGGCTGGTCGAGGGTGGCGACCACTTGCTTGCTGAGCGGGCCGCCAGTCAAAGGCCCAATGCCGAACTACAGAGACGCCAGGCCCTGGATGCCCTCCCTAGCGATTCAAGACTGCTGATTCAAGACGATGGTCAAGTGAAAATCGTCAGTCCTCAGCTGCTGGGACGCCTGCATCTCAACGATCCAGTGCCCATGGGTGATGAACCATCTCCAGCCATTATCAGCCTGCCCATCCAGCCGCCACCACGTCTCTTGGCTGTGACAGTGAGCGGTCGTGTAGCACTTGTGCGCTGGGAATTTGCAGGACAGCAGCAAGGAACCCTGGAGCGATTCCTACCCACAGCCCTTGAAGGCGATGAGGTGGTGTCCCTACTGCCTTTGCCCAATCCAGAGGATCTGGCCACCAATGAAACGAAATCCCTTGGACTGTTGACCAGTGATGGACGGTTCAAGCGGCTACCACTAAAAGACATCCAGGAATTGTCGGGGCGAGCAGCCACCGTTTTAAAACTAAAAGAAGGAGTGAGTCTGAAAGCTGCCTTGATCTGTCAAGACGGAGCTGATGTGGCCGTCATCAGCGATATCGGCAGAATTCTGCGTTTACAAGCAGGGGAAACCAATCTGCCTGTGATGGGCAAGTTGGCCCAAGGCCCCATCACCATGCGTCTGCTCCCTGGCGAACAGCTGGTCACCGCAATCGCAGGCCACGCTGAAGGGCCAACAACCATCCTGCTCGCGAGCCAAACAGGCCGTCTGCACTGGTTGGAACTCACGAGCATCCGGTCCTGCAAACGAGGCGATCTCGGAGAGATCGGCTGGGAGCTGAATTCAGAATCCACCCCTGGAAGCGAACGGATTGCTGCAGCTTGCCTCGCAGATTCACTCATTGGTGTGGTGACATCAAACGGACGTCACGGACGACTGAACGTGAATGAGCAGGATCAACTCACGCTCAAAGACAACGAATCAATCCTGCGATTGGTGCCCTTAATCAGCTGATCAGAGATTCGTTGCCGCCACCCCTGCTGGTTCAAGCATTAATTTGCTCGCCTTGATCGAGGCGTCCATGGGAACCGGATAGTTCCCATCGAAACAAGCTGTACAGAAATGTTCCGACTGAGCATGTGCAGCTTCCACCATGCCTTCCTTGCTGAGATAAGCCAGCGAATCCACCTTGAGATGCTCCTCAATCTCTTGCAGCGTGAGTCGAGCAGCGATCAATTGATCCTGTGTATCGGTGTCGATTCCGTAGAAACAAGGATGGGTGACCGGTGGAGAACTAATGCGCATGTGCACCTCAATGGCGCCGGCATCACGGAGAGCCTGAACCAATTTTTGACTGGTGGTTCCACGAACGATCGAGTCATCAATCACCAGGACCCTTTTGCCGGTTAAAACATCCGGGAGTGGATTGAGCTTCACACGAATCCCAGCCTCACGCATCGCCTGGGTCGGCTGGATGAAGGTTCGGCCGACGTAGCGGTTTTTGATCAGTCCATCGGCATAGGGAATGCCACTGGTCTGGGAATACCCGATCGCAGCTGGAATTCCGGAATCAGGAACACCAATCACGAGATCCGCCTCAACAGCGGATTCACGGGCCAGAATCTGGCCGATGCGCTGTCGATAGCTGTAGAGCGATTCACCAAAGAAACGACTATCAGGGCGCGCGAAATAGATCATTTCAAACACGCACATGCGAGTGGTGGGTTCAATCCAGCGATGACGTTCTGGTGTGGGATCCCCGCAACGAAACACCACTAATTCGCCAGGTTCAACATCAGCAACGAACGGAGAGCCAATGATGTCGAGCCCACAGGTTTCACTACTGAGAACCCAGTGTCCAAGACCTTGATCCCCGAGGTAGCCATACACCAGGGGGCGAATCCCATAACCATCCCGAAGGCCGTACAGGGCATCTGGCGTTCCAATCACCAAACTGAAAGCCCCCTGGCACTGGGATGCAGCCGCTTTAATCCCCTCTGTCCAATCCAAACCCCCATCCACGGCCTGCTGCACCGCATAAGCGATCAACTCCGAATCCGTGGTGGATGTGAACTCCACCTCACCGTCATCCACCTGAGCTCGCAGCTCTGATGCATTCACAAGATTGCCGTTATGAGCCAGCGCAAAGGGGCCGAGACGGGTCATCAAGACCACAGGCTGGGCATTGCAAACCTTGCTACTCCCGGTGGTGGAATAACGGTTATGTCCCACGGCTAAACCACCAGGCATGCGCTCGAGCACGTCCTGATCAAACACCTGGCTCACCAAGCCCATGTCCTTATGGAGCCTGACCTTTCCTTCGTTGAAAACAGCAATACCAGCGGATTCCTGACCCCGATGCTGCAGGGCATAAAGACCGAAATACACCAGGTTCGCCACCGGCTGTTCCAGGGCCTGAACAGCGAAAACGCCGCAGGCTTCTTCCATGCGATCGGGACGCTCTATTTCGAGCTGATGCACCGGCCGCCTCGACTTCGGATGGGTCTCAAGATTCTGCATCAAACCGCTCCGAGGCGACGGGGAACCGCTTGTTCGTATTGCTCTCGCAGGGTCTCAACGTCAAGATCAATCACTGGATGGTTCCCCACCGCCAATCGGAAACAACCATGGTCGGCAACGGTTCCAATCTCTGTCACAGGAACACGTTGATGCTCTTGCGAGATCAGCAAAGCGTGCCAGGCACTGTGCTGTTCTGCGCGAACCGTAACGACAATGCGTGCACCGCCTTCAGCAAACAAAACACGATCCAACCGAGCAGACCGATGGGGCAGGTTGAGGTCAACCCCAAGGCCAGAGGCCAGGGCACTTTCCGCAAGCGCTACAGCCAACCCACCATCACTGCTGTCGTGGGCTGAAGCCAACACTCCCTGGGCAAACGCCTGACGAACCAAAGCTTGAACTTGAATCTCCAATTCCAGATCCACGCTCGGGGGACGACCAGTGAGCAACCCGTGAACAACTCCCTGGTAGCTACTGCCCGCCAAGCCAACACTTTCATTCCCCTCCTCATCTGTGGAGACACCAAGCAGCACCACAAGATCGCCAGGTTGACGCCAAGCCAAACCTCCGGTGCGGTTGAGATCTTCCACCAGTCCCACCATGCCCACAACAGGCGTGGGGTGAATGGGCTGAAGACTGCCATCGTCCCCCCTCGTTTCGTTGTAGAGAGAGACATTGCCACCGGTGACAGGGGTGCCCAAGGCGCGACAGGCCTGGGATAGGCCGCGGCATGCCATCGCCAATTGCCAATACCCCTTGGGGGTTTCCGGAGATGGGAAATTCAGGTTGTCGGTCACAGCGATCGGCTGGGCTCCAACACAACTGAGATTGCGGGCAGCCTCAGCCACCGCTGCGATCGCTCCCCGCTCTGGGTCGAGCGCCACCCAGCGATTGGGACAATCCAGCGTGGCCGCAACGCCACGCTGAGACGTTTGGAGCGATGCATCACCCTGTTGAGGACGGAGACGAACCACAGCAGCATCCGCACCACCAGCTCGAATCACCGTATTGGCCAGCACCTGCTGGTCGTATTGGCGATAAATCCAGCGCTTGCTGGCAATCGTGGGGTCATCCAGCAAACGCAGCAGATCCGCATTCCAATCGCGATCGATGGCAGGACGAGGAAGATCTGATTCACGCCAGGTCCAGTGCGTCTGGATGTCATCTGGAGGCTCGGAAAGCAGCTCGTGCTTGTTGATCGGTGTGTCTTCAGCCAAAGCCCGGGCCGGAACTTCTGCCGCGACAGCACCGTGTTGCAACACCCTCACCACCGGCTCTTCCAAAACCCGACCGACGACCGCTGCCTGAAGCCCCCAACGCCGGAAACGCTGCATCAGCTGCTCCTCCCGACCTGAACGGACCACAAACAACATGCGCTCTTGCGATTCCGAAAGCAGGAATTCGTAGGCGGTCATGCCTTTTTCTCTTGCGGGCACCCGATCGAGGTCCAACTCGACACCGACATCTCCCTTAGCGGCCATCTCCGAACAACTACAGGTAAGACCCGCAGCACCCATATCCTGAGCAGCTACAACATCACCGCTTTGAAAGGCTTCCAGACAAGCCTCAATCAAGCCCTTCTCGAGAAAGGGATCTCCAACCTGCACAGCAGGGCGATCATCGAGTGAATCCGCGCTGAGCTCAGCGCTCGCAAAACTGGCACCTCCCATGCCATCTCTGCCCGTGGTGCTCCCGACGTACACCACTGGATTACCGACCCCAGCGGCTCCCGAACGAACGATGTCATCCGTTTCCATCAGGCCCAGGGCCATGGCGTTCACCAAGGGGTTGCCCTGATACGACGGATCAAAGGCAACCTCTCCACCCACGGTGGGCACGCCTACGCAATTGCCGTAGTGAGCAATGCCAGCCACAACCCCTTCCACCAATCCACGGGTCGCTGGTTCGTCCAGTGGTCCAAAACGCAAGGCATTCAGCAACGCAATCGGCCTAGCGCCCATCGTGAAAATGTCACGCAGGATGCCACCAACACCAGTGGCAGCTCCCTGAAAAGGCTCAACAGCTGAAGGGTGGTTGTGGCTTTCAACTTTGAACGCCAAGCGGTGACCTTCTCCAAGATCCACCACGCCGGCGTTCTCGCCAGGGCCCACAAGGATGCGTGGGCCTTCCGTTGGGAAGCCACTCAGAAGGGGTCTGGAATTGCGGTAACAGCAATGCTCTGACCACATCACCCCAAACATGCCCAACTCGGCACGATTCGGATCCCGTCCAAGACGCCGCTGAATTTCGCTGTAATCCGTTTCGTTGAGCCCTTCCTGGCGCAGAGCCGCCCCAAGATCAAATGCCGCAACCGCATGAGAGGACTGGGTCACAACCGATGAGTCATCTGTACCCAGTGTTGCCGACGATCAGACCCAAGGATCTTCCTCATGATCAGGCCAATCGTGTCGATCCCTTGAATGATTTCGAGCTGAACGGCCACGCTCACCCCCAGGCTCATCGGGCCAATCGCCATCATCCCAGTCATCTAATGGGTCGACAGTGGAAGATGCTGCTGACGGATAGGGAGAGGCAACGTCAGAGGCCGCAGGATGCTCGTCCCAAGGCGGTTCTTCTAACCAGCCCTCTAGGCGCTCACCAGCGCGATCTCCAAACTGCTGGAGCTGTTCCCTCCAATGCCTTGAACGCTGAAGAAAATCCTGACGAACACTGGCCCGAGCCAGAGGCAAATCATCGAGCTCATGGATAGCCGTGGACACCAAGCCAGGCTGTTGGTCAACGATTCGATCTGGCAACAAGCGCCAGCGACTGGTTCCAGGTAGGCGAGGGTCACTGCGTGCCACCAGGTAATGACTGATTTGCCCGCTCGCTGGCAAGAAAGCCAAATCGGCGATGATGCCAATCCTCTCTCCATCGGCGTTGAGAAGATCGGCATCCAGCAAGGTTGGCAACCGATCCAAGGTGATCTGATCAGCTTCAGCAGGAGCCCCCTTCACAAAAACCTGCTGGTCGTCGAATCCACGACATTGATCCAGTCGCCACACATCTCGACTGGTACGCAACGCAGACGGGCGGCTCACCCAACCGAGCAACCGATGGACAGGCGGATGCATCCAAGCCATCACCCCTGGCCCATGATCAAGGCCTTGATCACAGCGCACCCGGTGGTGCAACAGATCGCTCAAGAGGAGCTGGTCCGGAACAGTCAAGAGGTCGTGAACGGTTTCAGGAACGGATCTGAACAGGCATCACCAGGTAGGTGAGTCCAGACTCATCATTGGTTGGGGTGAGGATCGCCGGCGTTGTTGGAGCGTTGCAAGACAACCTGATGCGATCACAATCCATGGCCTTGAGGCCATCCAGCACATAACGCACATTGAAGGCAATTTGTACGGCATCGCCGTTGATCTCGGCCGGTAACGACTCAGAACCACTACCCACATCTTGGGCATCAGCACTGATCTGAACCAATCCCGTGGCTGGTTCCGTAGCGATCCGGACCACATTGTTGTGTTGGTCAGCCAAGACTGCGATGCGTTCCAAAGCAGAGATGAAAGCCCGCCGATCCAGATCAATCGTGCGGCTAAAACCATCGGGAATCAGCTGGCGGTAATTGGGATAGGTCCCTTCCAGGGTGCGACTCGTCACCATCTGATCGGCCGCGAGCACGACGACCTGACCTCGCTCACAGAACAGGCTGACCGGATCATCGCCTTTCCAGCTCGCCATTAATCGCTCCACCTCACGCAGGGAGCGTGCCGGAAGCGTGACCGCTAATTCAGCAGGCTCAGACTCGTCAGCATTGATTTCAGCCTGCAAGGCATCCTCAACCGTCAACATCGCAAGACGATGCCCGTCGGTGGATGCGGCCTCCAAACGTTTCTGATTGAAGCGCAGATGAACTCCTGTGAGGAGCTGTTTTGCCTCATCAGCACTACTTGCGAACAAGGTCGCGCGCAGAGCTTTCAGCAAAGAGGAGGGATCGACACGTAAGGCTGTGCCGTTCTCCACGAGTGGGAGCTCAGGAAAATCATCAGCGGGCATTCCTCGCATCTGATAACTGCCGCTGGAGCTGGTGAGCTCAACCTGTTCGGCACCCGCATCACTGGACAATGAAACCGGCGAATCACTGGACAGCTTGGAGACGATTTCACCAAGCAAGCGGGCGGGCAATGTCACGGCACCACTGGTGTCGACTGAAGCAGGGAGTGACGTCTGAATTCCCAAATTCAGATCAAATCCTGTGAGGCTGAGCCGATCGGTGCCGGCATCGGCAGTGAGCAAAACATTGGCCAATACCGGATGGGTTGGACGCGAAGCGACAGCTCGACTGACCAACTGCAGAGCTGCGTTGAGTTCTGCCTGGGAACAGACCAATTTCATGAGGTCCGAATCAACGGCGTGAACAAATCTCCCCTCACAATTTCACAGGCTTGGGAGAAGCGCAATGGTTTCACGCTTTTTTTGTGTTCCCCGGCTTTAGGGCTGTTTTTATTCTCTTAAAAGAACTACTAAAACAGCCGTAGTAGGTCTTGTGGAAAGGAGGGAAAGAGTCCTTGACCCCAGTATTTATCTTGCTTTTGACTTGAAAACGGTTGTGGAATCTCAGCGAGGCAATGGGGACAATTGACCCTTTTCCCCATTGCTCACAGCCTGGGGAAAAGCGGTGGTGCTTTTTGCGGCTGAGTTGTCCCTGGTTTTCCACGGTTTAGAAGGCTGTTAATCGGTGGATTCCGCAGGCACTTTCTGTCCCGAACCTCTTCAATTTGATGGTGATGGGAGGTTCAACGAGGGGCAGACATCCTTTGCATCCTTCGGAAATCCAGTGATGGGGGAATTCAACTGCCGCTGAGTCAAACCAGAGTTTGAATCCCGAGGGCAATCCCCAGGCTCACCACCAGGCCGACGAAGGCTTTCCAAAGGTCATGACCGATGATCCGTCCAAGATTTCCGCCTTCTCGATTGGTGAATACAAACTCAAACTCTTTTTCCTTAACCCGCAGGGCAACCTCCCGGCCACCGATTAACCCCAGGAATACCCATGTGGTGCTGAGAGGGAAAGTGGACAGGAAGGCTTTGTAGAGCAGGCAGAGACCAAAGAAGAAATCAATCACCGTGGCCGAGCGCAAATCGGAGCTGTTGGTCTTGGTGCGAAGTACGGCCTGGAGAGGGCCACCGCCGGTGGCGACCAGTACACAGAGGCCCACGCAGAGCACTGCCGTGCAGATCGCCATAGGGAAGAAGTCAAGCTGGCGAGGTAGGAAAACAAAAATGTTTGCGAGGTCCTGCACCAGCCACATGCTCCATAGAAAACCGGTGGAAAACCACTGCAGGACATACCAGATCTTGTTGACCTTTTGGCCTTCTTGCGTCTGCTGGAACACCCAGCGCTCCAGCAGCCACATTCCCAGGTCGTAGGCGATGAGACCTACGCCAAACGCCACGATGTAACCCGTAAGAGAGCTATTCAGTAGCTGTCCGATATTGGCTGGCTTGAACGTCGAGAGCACCAGAAAGGAGGTGCTCACGGGTGCACCCCATTGGGTGAGAGCCAGCACGACGAGGGGAGGAAGGATGTAGACCCAGGTAAAGGGTTCAGGAAGCGGGAACTCCTTACCAGGAACATTGAGGCGACCCCAAGCAGGATCCCCATAATTGAGAAACCAGCCCAGCATCAGTACCGCAATTGTGACTGTGCAGATGAAGAGCATCTGCACCGCTTTGGGGCTGCGTGTCTTGTTGGAAGAGATGTAAGTGCCGAGGGTTTGCAGTGAGTCGTTGGCGACTACCGAGTAGGCGGCCAATAAGAAGCCAACGATCATCCAGGTGTTGACATCCATGAATCCGCTCATTCGGATGACATCAACATTGTTAAGTGGGCTTCAGAACCGATGGCGGTAATGCAGACGACTGCAGGCTGTGTTTTGGTTTTTCAAGGGAGCGACGCGTTAAAACCCCATCACCTTGGCCACGGTGCTCAGATCAGGATCAAGATCGGCGTAGAAGGCGGCGTCGTTGTTGTTGATCGCACAGTCCGGATCTTTCAGACCATTTCCCGTCAACACACAGACCACTGTGGATCCGTCTGGAACCTCTGCGGCACGCTTGATTAATCCGGCTACTGAGGCTGCGCTAGCGGGCTCACAAAAGATTCCTTCTTGGGCACCGAGAAGTTTGTAGGCATCGATGATTTCCGCATCGGTGACATCCAGGAAAGCCCCGTTGCTCGCCTGACGGGCTGCGATGGCCTTTGCTCGGTTCACCGGGTTGCCGATGCGAATGGCGGTCGCAATTGTTTCTGGATCAGTCACGGTGGTTTCATTCACCAGTGGCGCGGAGCCACTGGCCTGGAATCCCATCATTCGCGGCAAACGCCGACTGCGCCCAGCTTGTTGATATTCCTGGAACCCCATCCAATAGGCCGTGATATTGCCGGCGTTGCCCATCGGAATGCACAGCCAGTCGGGAGCATCTCCTAAGGCATCGACGATTTCAAAGGCTGCAGTTTTTTGTCCTTGCAGGCGGTAGGGGTTCACCGAATTCACCAAGGTGATCGGATATTTCTCGGCTGCTTCGCGAACGATGTCGAGAGCACGGTCGAAATTCCCCCGGATCGCCAGTACTTCAGCTCCATAGACCAGGGCCTGCGCCAGTTTCCCCTGTGCGACGTATCCGTCTGGAATCAACACGAAGGCTCGCATTCCGCCTCGACGGGCATAGGCGGCAGCAGCAGCACTTGTATTGCCAGTGCTGGCACAAATCACCGCTTCACACCCTGCTTCTTTGGCTTTGCTGATCGCCATGGTCATCCCGCGATCCTTGAAGGATCCGGTGGGATTGAGACCGTCGTATTTGACGAAAACTTTTACGCCGCGGCCAATCCGTTTCGCAATGGATGGCACGGGGATGAGCGGAGTGGCACCTTCGTGCAGGGTGATCACTGGTGTGGCTGAGGAAACGGGAAGCCAGGATCGATAGGCTTCGATCAAGCCTGGCCAGTCCTGCAGGACTGGTTTGGCCGTGAAACGCCGGCGGAGGTTCTTGAGCACGGACACCCGCAGAGAGCAGCAATTCCAGAAATCTATGTGTCTGGATCGAGGAGCTGGGTTTTACGAGGGCTTTATTTCAAACCGTCGAGCGGGGAATCGGAGAAGAATTTCACTAATCCAGCAATGGATTCAGCTTTTTCGATCAAAGCCATCAGGGCGGGAATGTTGACTTCCATGACCTCTGCGGGATAGGCATCCAGAAAATTGATCACTGAGAGGCCCCCCTCTTCTTTTTGCAGACCATTAATCACACCGGCTCGGATGGCAGGAACACTGACTGAGGGATCGGGCACTTTGAGGGGATAAATGATCGATGCGACACGACGGATGATGACGTCTCCAATGCGAGTGGACATCAAACGACTGGTTAGAACTAAAGGAAGATCAAGCTTTTGATTCAGTAATTTTGCGACTTCTTTGGGATCCTGTTTTCCGAGACGAAGAATGTCAGAAAGAATGCCCTTAGCTTTGCCAGTGTCTGCGAGATAGACAAGGTCACTGACAGCAATCGACCGTTTGTAGGCCCCGCTTACGAGGGCCACATCCTTGGCTGCATGGGCAGGTTGAAGCACAGATGCAACGCTGAGACCGATTGCGGCACCAAGCGCCAGGATGGTTTGGCGGCTGGATCTGCGAGGCATGGTCTTGATCATTTGCCGGAATCTAATTCGGACTTCCCGCCGCTGCTTTGACGAGGCGGACAACTCCGCGTTCGGCTAATCCTTGGGCCAGCGCAACTCCCATTTGTCTTGCATCGCGTTCACGAATCAAGCGCGGAAGTCGACTAAACACGAGATCAGGATTGAAACCTGGCAATTGCTGTAAAACGCTGATCAACTGCCGGATCGGTTCAAGGTCGAGATAACTGTCTTCGTTGAGGGATGGGGCCATATCGACCAGAAGCGGTGGTTGCAAAGGCCGCGGCAGTCGGCGTCCGATCCGTTGCAGGGCTGTCCAGCCAATGGCATCTAAACGATCAGCGACAGCTTCAACCAATTGATTGCGAAGCATGCCTCCGTTGGCTGAAAACAGAAAATCAAGGACTTGATCGAGCAACGTGTCGAGATCCAGTTGACTTTGACTCGCTGCGCTTGCGACAAGGTTTTCAAGTCTTGTCCATCGGAATGCGTCACCTTCGAACAGCATCTCTTTCAAACTTTCACGCAGTTGAGGGTCTGGATCTTCCATCAAACGTCTAGCGAAATAGGGATAGGCCGCACCAAGAATTTTGAACTCTGAATCCACGCTGAGTGCGATGCCTTCAAGCGTGACGAGAGAGCGAATGATCAGGGCGTAATAAGGCGGAACTCGGAAGGGGAATTTGTACATCACACCAGACATATCGTCAGTCACGCTTTTAAAATCCATGCGGTTCACGCCCATCTCAATGGCTTGACTGAAGACCGATTCAAAGGCAGGAACGATTGGTTCTAAATTCACGTCTTCGGCTAGAAACCCAAGCGTGACAAAATCTTTGGATAGCTGTTCGAAATTACGATTCACGAGATGAACAACGGCCTGGATGAGTCCGGTACGGGATTCGCGGCTGACCTCACTCATCATCCCGAAATCGAGATAGCACAGTCGACCATCGGCCATGGCTAAAAGGTTTCCTGGATGAGGATCAGCATGGAAAAACCCGTGTTCAAGAAGCTGTTGCAAGCTGCAACTCACTCCCACTTCAACCATGTCATCGGGATCAATTCCTAACTCCCTGACTGCTTCTAAATTTGTAAGTTTTACGCCATCGATCCATTCCATTGTTAAGACCCGTCTGCTCGTGGCATCGGAAAAGATTTCTGGAACAGCAATGCGTGGATTTTGTTTGTGTAATTCACGGAACTTGTTTGCATTGGCTGCTTCGTTGAGATAATCCATCTCTTCAAAAACTCGGCTGCCTAATTCGTCGATCAGTGCAACAAGATCACTACGAATCAGGCCAATGTTGCTGTTAAGCCAAGCGGCAATGTTGCGAACGATATAAAGGTCAAGAGTGATTTGTTCTCTTAAGCCTGGTCGTTGCACTTTGACGGCGACTTTTTGGCCGCCTTTGAGATACCCCTGGTGTACCTGACCAAGAGACGCCGCGGAGATGGGCTCTCGATCGAGTTCCTCATAGATGCTGTCCACTGGTGCACCGAGGTCATCCTCGATGCAGGCCATGGCGAGGTCGCTATCGAAGCCAGGAAGTTGATCTTGGAGTTGGGACAGTTCCTCGAGCAGCACAGGAGGAACGATGTCTGGACGAGTGGAGAGTGCCTGGCCAGCCTTGATGAATGCAGGGCCCAGATCAACGAGCAAATTGGCAAATTCTCTTGCCCTGCTTCGGGCTCGTTCAGGGTTTCTGAGTAGGCCAAGAAGTTTGTCGACACCGATTCCGAGAAGCAAAAGCCCAATGGGGACAAGGGTTTGCCAAAGGCGGCGCAGTAGGCGCTGCGGATGGCCGGCATAGATCCGCGTGATTGCTGCCGGGTCGTACTCGAGCAGACCGGCGGCCTCAATGAAATCTCCTAGTTCGTGTTGTGCCACAGCCGCCACTGCGTTGGTGATCCCTTCTAAACGACCGAAGCCGTCGCTACGGTTTGTGGAACCTCGGGGTTCGCCGTGCTGACCGGTCTGAGACTGGACAACATCGCACTGATCGAGCGCTTGGAGCTGGCGTTTGAACACGGTCTTTCTGTGTTGACCGGTGAGACTGGTGCAGGCAAGTCACTCTTATTAGATGCACTCGACGCCCTACTGGGCGGCATGCAGGGAACGTCTGCGGGTCGGTTGGTGCGGACGGGTTGTGATCGCGCGGTGATTGAAGCAACGTTCACCCCGGACGATGCTGCGCGGCGGTGGCTTTTAGAGCATCAACTCGATGATGACGGCGGCGATTTGGTTTTGTCGCGGGAGTGGCGACGTCAGGACGAACGCTTGAGCAGCCGCTCACGACTGAATGGCACTGTTGTGAATCGGCAGCAATTGCTTCAGCTCAGGCCTTTGTTGATCGATCTCACGGTGCAGGGCCAAACCCAGCAGCTTGCTTATTCGGGTCAGCAACGTCGTTGGATCGATCGACTGGGAGGTGAGCCGCTCGCTCAGTGTCTACTAACCGTGCGTGAGTCTTGGCAGGTTTGGCAAAACTGTCATGCCGAGGTGTTGAAGGTTGAGACCGATCAACGTCGTCTTCTGGAACAGCAGGAGGAACAAGACGCGTTGTTGATGGAACTCGAGGCCGCTTTCCTTGACGATCCCGCTGAAATTCAACAGCTGGAACAAGAGCAAGACCGTTTGGTTCATGGCGTGCGCTTGCTCGAAGGTCTTGCTGTGTTGATTGGCCGGCTTCAAGACGGCGCTGAACAGGCTCCATCGGCATTGGATCACCTCACGGCCTGTTGCCACGAGCTGCAGCAATTGAAGACCCTTGACGCTTCATTGAACGTGTCTGCTGAGAGATGCCTGGATATGGAGGCAGGTTTGCTCGATTTAATTCGGGGTCTTGAAGTGTATGGGGCGTCTTTAGAAAGCGATCCAGAACGATTGGGTGTGCTGCAGGATCGGCTCGCTTTGTTGAAACGCTTGGAGCGGCGTTACGGCGTTGAACTGAGGGTGTTGATCGAGCGGCGCGATGCCATTCGCGATCAAAACGCAGCCGGTGGTGCCGATGCGGCTTTGGAGGTGTTGCGTCACCAGGAACAGGAGGCTCGCAAGCATCGGGATTGCTGCAACCAGTCGCTCACGATGTTGCGACAAGCTTCCGCAGCGAGCTTGGAGGAGCGATTGATGACCCATTTGCGGCCGATGGGTCTTGAAAATGTGCGCTTTCGTGTGGATCTTTCTGCTGTTGAGCCGATGGATCTAGGCGCCGATGCCATTTGTTTTTTGTTTTCGGCGAATCCAGGTCAGCCCCTTGCTCCCTTAGCCGAGGTGGCCTCAGGAGGGGAGATGTCGCGTTTTCTGTTGGCTCTTAAAACCTGTCTGGCGGATGTGGATGGTTCCAGCACCTTGCTGTTCGACGAGATCGACAGTGGTGTGAGTGGTCGCGTCAGTGGAGAGATGGCCAACTTGCTGCGAACGATGGCCAAGCATCGCCAGGTGTTTTGTGTGACCCATCAACCGTTAGTAGCCGCAGCAGCAGATCATCACTTTCGCGTCAGTAAGGAGGTGGCGGATGGAGAAACACGCTCGCGAGTGTCCCATCTGCGGGACACTCAGGCCAGACGCCAAGAATTGGCTGAATTGGCCGGAGGGGATTTTGATGACGCTCAGGCGTATGCGGCGAGTTTGCTGGAGCAGCGAGCAGCCTGAACAGCGGCAGTCTCCTTAGAATCAGCGGCTCTTGAACAGACTCTGTATGGGGCGCCCTGCTCCGACCGCAAAGGATGATTCCGCCTTGTCGAAGGCTGTTTCTTTGAAGGCTGAGACCTTGAGTGGGGGGTCCCCTGAGGAGGTGATTCGGGTTCGTGGTGCCCGTCAGCACAACCTCAAAAACGTGGATGTCACGATTCCGCGCAACAAAATGGTGGTTTTCACCGGTGTTAGTGGCAGCGGAAAGAGTTCCTTAGCGTTCGACACGATCTTTGCGGAAGGCCAGCGTCGCTATGTGGAGAGCCTGTCTGCGTATGCGCGTCAGTTTCTCGGCCAGGTGGATAAACCAGATGTGGATGCCATTGAAGGGCTATCGCCGGCCATTTCAATTGATCAGAAATCAACCAGCCATAATCCTCGCTCCACCGTTGGCACCGTGACCGAGATTCACGACTACTTGCGCCTTTTATTTGGTCGTGCCGGGGAGCCCCATTGCCCTGAATGTGGCCGTTCCATTCGGCCCCAGACCATTGATGAAATGGTTGATCAGATCTTGACGCTTCCTGAGGGAACGCGTTATCAACTTTTAGCTCCGGTGGTGCGCGGAAAGAAAGGAACGCACAGCAAATTGATCAGTGGTTTAGCTGCTGAAGGCTTTGCACGGATACGGATCGATGGTGAAGTTCGTGAGCTGGCAGACAACATTGAGCTCGACAAAAATCATCAGCACGCCATTGAAGTTGTGGTGGACCGTCTGGTCGCTCGAGAAGGAATTCAGGAACGGTTGAATGATTCTTTGCGTACGGCATTGAAACGTGGTGATGGGTTAGCTCTTGTTGAAGTGGTACCGAAAAAGGGAGAAGAATTGCCCGAAGGTGTGGAGAAAGAAAGGCTTTATTCCGAGAACTATGCATGCCCTGTTCATGGGGCGGTGATGGAAGAGCTTTCACCACGACTTTTTTCGTTCAATAGTCCCTATGGAGCCTGTGAGGTTTGTCATGGAATTGGTTACATCAAGAAATTCACGGTTGAACGGGTGGTTCCAGATCCGACCCAGCCTGTGTATTCCGCTGTAGTGCCTTGGGCAGAAAAAGATAACTCGTATTATTTCTCTCTTCTTTATTCCGTAGGTGAAGCTTTTGGGTTTGAAATTAAAACACCATGGAAAGATCTTACTGATGAGCAAAAAGATATTTTACTCAATGGCAGTCGTGAACCGATTCAAATTCAGGCGGATAGCCGTTATCGAAAGTCTCAGACCTATATGAGACCCTTTGAAGGAATTTTGCCCATCCTCGAACGCCAGCTTCGTGATGCGAGTGGAGAAGCACAGCGGCAGAAGCTTGAAAAATATTTAGAGCTAGTACCTTGCGAGAGTTGCGCTGGACTGCGCTTGCGGCCTGAGGCGCTTGCAGTGAAAGTTGGCCCGTATCGGATTACGGATCTGACAGCGGTCAGTGTGGGTCAGACCCTCGAAAGGGTTGAAAGCTTGATGGGTGTTGGCAGCTCTGAAGGTTCTGAGCCCCTCTTGAATTCCCGACAGATACAAATCGGAGATCTTGTACTGAAAGAGATCCGGATGCGTCTGCGTTTTTTGCTTGACGTTGGTTTGGATTATTTGAGCTTGGATCGACCGGCGATGACGCTGTCAGGTGGGGAAGCACAGCGGATCCGTCTTGCCACGCAAATTGGTGCTGGCTTAACAGGGGTTCTCTATGTTCTCGATGAACCAAGCATTGGCTTGCATCAGCGAGACAACGATCGTTTATTGACCACGCTTGAACGTCTGCGGGATTTAGGCAATACCTTGGTGGTGGTTGAACATGATGAGGACACGATCCGCGCTGCTGACCATCTCGTGGATATCGGTCCTGGAGCCGGAGTCCATGGTGGTCACATCGTGGCGGAGGGTTCGATTGATGACTTGTTGAAGGCTAAGGATTCTTTAACTGGTGCTTATTTAAGTGGTTATAAGAGTATTCCTACTCCTGCTGAGAGGCGAAATGTTGGTACCAGAAGTTTGAAACTTCTCGACTGCTCCCGTAATAATCTTGAAGGATTGAATGTGGAGTTTCCCCTAGGACGTTTGGTGTCGATTACTGGCGTGAGTGGTAGTGGAAAAAGCACTTTAGTGAATGAGCTTCTGCATCCAGCGCTTGAACATGGCCTTGGTCGAAAGATTCCTTTTCCTCAAGGATTAGGAGAGCTTCGAGGTCTTAAATCGATTGATAAAGTGATTGTGATCGATCAGTCGCCGATTGGTCGAACTCCCCGATCTAATCCCGCCACTTACACAGGAGCTTTTGATCCTATTCGTCAGATTTTTGCGGCAACGGTGGAGGCAAAGGCTCGCGGATATCAGGTGGGTCAATTTAGTTTTAATGTGAAGGGTGGCCGTTGTGAGGCCTGCCGTGGCCAAGGCGTAAATGTTATTGAAATGAACTTTTTGCCTGATGTCTATGTGCAATGTGACGTCTGCAAAGGGGCTCGTTTTAATCGTGAAACCCTCCAGGTCACTTACAAAGGTCACACGATTGCTGATGTTTTAGAAATGACGGTGGAGCAGGCCGCTGATGTATTTTCTGCGATCCCTCAGGCTGCTGATCGCTTAACCACTTTGGTTGATGTTGGTCTGGGATACGTGAAGCTTGGTCAGCCAGCTCCCACCCTTTCTGGTGGAGAAGCTCAGCGGGTGAAACTTGCCACAGAATTATCACGCCGTGCTACCGGAAAAACGCTCTATTTGATTGACGAACCAACCACCGGACTCAGCTTCTATGACGTTCACAAATTAATGGATGTGATCCAGAGACTTGTTGACAAAGGTAATTCCGTGATTTGTATTGAGCACAATCTGGATGTGATTCGTTGTTCGGATTGGATCATTGATTTAGGCCCAGAGGGCGGTAACAAGGGGGGGCAGATTGTTGTAACTGGCACCCCTGAAGAAGTGGCTCAACATGAAACAAGCCACACGGGTCGTTACCTCAAGCAAGTCTTGGAGCAGCATCCACCTGAATCAATCGAGTCGGCGGCATGATTCATTTCTTTGATCGATGTATTGATGGCGTTCGTGCGGCTGCGTTGGCGTCCTTATTGAGCGTTTCATTGGCTGGATCGGTTGCTGCCATCGAACGACTCGAGATTGAACTGCCACTTTTGGATGTCAATGTCTCGCTCAAGTTGAAGGGGGCACGCACAACGGCGGAGTTGATTGAGGCCAATCCTGATTTGCAGGAATTAGATCAAGCCGGCGATGGTTCCGTGTCTCGACTACTTGCTCAGTTCCTCACTGCACCTCTTCCCGAGAGGACATCGAGCGTGTTGGAGCAATCTGTGGGCCATCCATTGCTGGAGCAAGCCTTATTGGCGGCGTCCGAGTTGGTGAAGGTGAAAGGTTTGCCCGCGGATACCAGCGGACGCGTTCTGTCTGATGCTCTTCAAGCCGCCTATCGCGATGGTGAGCCCAATCTGCTGGGCTTGCTTAGACGCGTTCCAGGCGAGTCCCTAACGATCGACTTTCAGGCTTTGGCTTATTACGCCAAACGCTTGCAGGCCAATCAGGATGATGCCCGCGCCCTCGTGAAGCAAGGAACAGCGACGGCTGCTGCTCCGAAGTCACTGGCTGAATCGTGGTCTGAGGGTTGGACACGCTCTGAGATTCGCTTTGCGGTGAGCCATCGCCCTGAGCCACTCGACATCACTGTGTTGACGCCACAGCGCACATCCAACGGAAAGCTTGTGGTGATTTCTCATGGATTGTGGGATGAGCCGAGCAGTTTTGAAGGCTGGGGCCGGTTGTTGGCTGCTAATGGATACACCGTGTTTCTTCCAGATCATCCAGGAAGCGACGCTAAGCAGCAAAAGCAATTATTCGATGGAGCCTCAGCTCCACCCAGTTCTGAGGAGCTTCGTTTCCGTCCTCTCGATGTTTCAGCTCTTTTGGATGGAGTGGAAGCTGGCACCCTGTTGAAGGGACAACAGATCGCTATTGATGCAGTAGCGGTTGTGGGGCATTCATGGGGTGCCACAACGGCGTTGCAACTCGGTGGTTTGCAGACCACCAGCAGGAAGTTGAAAACGCGTTGTCAGGATCCTCGTGATCCAGATCGAAATCTGAGTTGGGTCTTGCAATGCAGCTGGTTGTCAGGAGCTGATCAGGGATCACTGGCTGACCCCCGTGTCAGGGCAGCGATCGCGGTCAGTCCACCAATGAGGCTTCTTTTTGATGAGTCGAGCGGCCCTTCCCTGCAGGCAAAGGTCTTGTTGGTGAGTGGAACCAAAGATTGGGTGGTTCCCTCCGATCCTGAGGCAGTGGTGCCATTGAAGGGAGGGAAGCCATTGGCGAATGGTCATCGTCTTGTTCTCGCTTCAGGTGGTAGCCATTTCAATCTGTGGGCGCCTGCGGATCAGAAGGAATCTCCGATTCTTGGGCCGATGATCTTGGCTTGGATCAATCAACAGCTGGCTGTTCCGTCGCCCTACACCTTTAGTGGAGGCGGTTGGGGGAATACGACCGTTCCTTTGGTGGATGTCACTGGACAGCTCTAAAAAACCCCTTTTCTGAAAACGTCGTCTTCAAATCATCAGAACAAGCTGATCGATTTCCACTGTTTTGCGTTGCATTTCATAATCAGTTTGTGATTGCTCGTTGCTGGGTTGAAAGCGGAAGATCCAGTTTCTGCCTGGCTTTTAACCGAAGTAAACGCTTTTAGCTGCTGATTTCTAAGGATGTCTTCAACTTTGAACTTGTTTGAACGCCTTAACCCTTAATCAAGACGTCTACCTGATGTCTTGTTCCGTTGAGGGTTGATTGTGGGTTTTCGGCTTCTTCATCTTCATCTTCACGGACTGTTTCGCTCCCATGATTTGGAGCTGGGACGGGACGCTGATACCGGAGGTCAAACCCTCTATGTGCTCGAACTGGTGCGCAGCCTTGCGGCTCGGGCCGAAGTGGATCGCGTTGATGTGGTGACTCGGCTGATTCAGGACCGACGGGTTTCAGCTGATTACGCCCAGCCAGTGGAAGCGATTGCTGCCGGTGCCGGCATCCAGCGTTTTGCTTTCGGCCCTAAGCGCTATCTACGCAAGGAATTGCTTTGGCCCTATCTCGAGGACCTGGCGGATCAGCTGGCGGTGCACCTTCAGAAACCCGAAAATCGACCTGATTGGATTCATGCGCATTACGCCGATGCTGGTTACGTCGGAGCATTGCTCAGTCGTCGTCTTGGCATTCCCTTGGTGTTCACAGGGCATTCTCTTGGTCGTGAGAAGCAGCGTCGCCTCTTAGCTGGAGGTGGGGACCATCAACAGCTCGAGCAGACCTATTCGATCAGCCGTCGCATTGATGCGGAGGAGTTAGCGCTGGCTCATGCCGATCTGGTGATCACCAGTACGCGCCAGGAATGTGATCAGCAGTATTCCCGTTACGGCAGATTTCGCGCTGAACGCGCTCAGGTGGTTCCTCCCGGTGTCGATGCACGCCGTTTTCACCCCGGCTTACAGGCCGCTGAGGCTCGTGAAGTGGATGAGCTCTTAACTCCTTTCTTGCGACAGCCTGACCTTCCACCGCTGTTAGCGATTTCTAGGGCTGTTCGTCGCAAGAACATTCCCGCTCTGGTTGAGGCGTTCGGTCGGTCTGCTGTTTTACGGCAGCGACACAATTTGGTGCTGGTGCTCGGCTGTCGGGAGGATCCCCGGCAGATGGAGAAACAGCAGCGCGATGTGTTTCAGCAGGTGTTTGATCTCGTTGATCGCTATGACCTCTATGGCCGTATTGCCTATCCCAAGCAGCATCGTCGCGATCAGATTCCTGCCATCTATCGCTGGGCTGCCAAGCGCCGCGGCCTCTTTGTGAATCCTGCGCTCACAGAGCCTTTTGGACTCACTTTGTTGGAAGCAGCCGCTTGCGGATTGCCGATGGTTGCGACCGATGACGGAGGTCCTCGGGACATCCTCGCTCGCTGTGACAATGGCTTACTCGCAGATGTGACGGATCGAGAGGCCCTTCAAGATGCTTTGGAGTGTGCGGGTTCTGATCTTCAACGCTGGAGCCGCTGGAGTGACAACGGCGTGGAGGCGGTGAGTCGCCACTTCAGCTGGGACGCCCACGTTTGTTCTTACCTGGCTTTGATGCAGGAGCGTCTGATGGCGGTGACCCAGCCAATCGCGCTTCCATCCAGTCAGACCGCCTCCACTGGAGGTTTCCGGCCTTTGGGCGACCGTTTGCTGTTGCTTGATCTCGACAGCAATTTGGAACAGCCGGATGGTGATGCACTCAAGGTTTTGCGTGAGCAGCTCGACCGTTGTGCTTTAGGGATTCTGTCCGGCCGCTCCTTGCCTGCCGCCAGACAACGTTTTGGGGAGCTGCTGTTACCGGAACCCAAGGTTTGGATCACTGGGGCTGGTACGGAGATTCACTACGGCCAGGAGAGTGAACCTGATTTGTTTTGGTCGGCTCAGATTGGAGTGGATTGGGACCGCGCAGGTGTGGAAAGTGCACTGGCTGACCTCACCGATCACATTGCATTGCAGCGGCCTGATCAGCAAGGTCCTTTCAAGTTGAGCTACACGATTCTCGATGCTGGTGAAGAGATCCTTCCCTTGATCCGACAACGTTTGCGCCAACGCCATCAGGCGGCGCGTCCTCAGTTGCGGTGTCATTGGTTTTTAGATGTGCTGCCCCTGCGCGCATCCCGCAGCGAAGCGATCCGTTTTCTCGCTTTGCGCTGGGGCCTTCCACTGGAGCAGATGTTGGTTGTGGCCAGTGAGCAAGGTGATGGCGAGTTGGTTTGCGGTCGACCCGCCGCCGTTGTTTTGGGCGATCACGATCCTTGTTTGGATGATTTTCGACAGCAACAGCGTGTGTACTTTGCGACTCGCGCCCAATTACCTGGCGTGCTGGAGGGCATTCAGCACTATCGGTTCTTGGGCGGACGAGCCCGGCATGATCAATCCTTGACCTGAACCTTCACTGCCGCTGCACAGCGGTCTGCCTTGGCTAAAGCTGCGTTGATCTGGGTTCCGCGGGCTAAAGCAACGCCCATCCGACGCCCTGGCCGAGCCTCTCGTTTGCCAAAGAGCAAAAGATTGGTGTCTGGCTCCGTGAGGGCTTGTTCCACACCACTGAATTGAACATGGTGCCCCTGGCTTTCGGCCAGGATGACGCGGCTTGCCGCAGCATCGGCAGCAGTGATCGAGGGGATGGGTAGTCCCAATACGGCCCGGAGATGCAGATCGAATTCGCTTAGGTTTTGGCTGATCAGGGTCACGAGGCCGGTGTCATGCGGTCGTGGTGAGAGCTCGGAAAACACCACGTCATCGCCGCACAAGAAAAACTCCACTCCAAACAGACCAGCACCGCCAAGGTTGTCGGTGACGGTTCGGGCCATCGTTTGGGCTTGTTGCAGTTGGGTGGGCGAGATTGACGCAGGCTGCCAACTGCATTGGTAGTCGCCATTGGCTTGCTGATGACCAATCGGTGGGCAAAACAGGGTGGTTCCATCGTGTTGACGGATGGTGAGCAGGGTGATTTCAAGATCAAAATCAAGAAATTCCTCCACGATCACCTGGGCGGAACTGCCTCGGGCTCCTGCCATAGCGATCGTCCAGGCCTGATCTAATTCAGCAGCTGAGTGAACCACGCTCTGGCCTTTTCCCGAGGAACTCATCACTGGTTTGACGACTACGGGCCAACCCAATGGTCCGGCAGCACGCTGGAGCTCCTGTGCATCGGAGGCATAGGCAAAGCGTGCGGTGCGTAGTCCGAGTTCACCCGCAGCAAGATTCCTGATTCGGTCGCGATTCATCGTGACTGCAGTGGCCCTGGCCGTGGGAATCACGCAGATGCCGATGTCTTCCAGTGCTTGCAAGGCATCCACTGCCAGCGCTTCGATTTCTGGGATCAGCACATCCGGCTGATGCTTGTTGACAACCGCCTTGAGGGCGTTTGGATCGGTCATGGTCAGCACCTCGGCCAGATCTGCTACCTGCATGGCTGGCGCATCGGCGTAACGGTCGCAGGCGATGACATGGCAACCCAGTCTCTGGGCGGCGATCGCCACCTCTTTGCCCAGTTCGCCGCTGCCGAGCAGCATCACTGTTTTTGGGAATTTCGTCATGGCGGGTTTCAAGGCAGCATGGCTTGATCTTCTCGCTCTGCCCTCATGCCTTTGCCGCTTGCGTTTACAACGGCTGGAGACGCGGCCAATGGTCTGCTGTTTGGTTTGGAGATCGCCACCATTCAAAAATGGGTTTTGATTTATCTAGGTGTGTCGTCCTTGGTTTTTGTTTTGGTTTGGGTGATCGGTGAATTCCGTCGCGGCTGATCAGTTTGAAGGAGATCCAAAGGTTGGATCGCTGATCAAGGTGAGCTGGCGGAAGGCAGGTTCTTCATTGACAAAGCCCCAAGACTCAAAGACTTCGGCATCGCTATGGGTGATGCGTTGTTGATGTCCTTGTGAGTTGAGCTCAAAGCCCTGTTGTGCCATGCGGCGCATCAGGCTGGCTGCTTCTTCAAAGCGGGAGGCCATGGCTTCAAGGCTGGTGCAATCACGCGTGAGACCAGCTTCTTTCCAAGTGAAGTAAGACACGTATGGCTGTGGGCATGGTATGAGTCAAAGATTTAGCAGAGGATTGAAATTGCTTTGGAGATGCCTCCTGGTTGATGTAGAAGCATGTTTTTAATTGTCTTGGATTTCAGCTAATCAATTGTTGTGTTGATTTTATGGTTGTCGCAAGTGAAATACTTAATCGAATTGTTGAAGATCTTTGAATACAGGAGATTTGTGTAACAGTGAACTCTTAGTGATTGGAATTGCTGATTGCTATTCATCCGAAGGATAATTTCTAAATCGTTTTTCCGCAATGGTTGTAGTCGATTTGAAAAGGTATGGCTACGATCTATACAGAGTCTGGATCAGTGATGTCTTCTCAATTGTTAAGTGATGTTCAACTTTATCGAATGTCGATGCCAGATCATGAATGTCCATGGGGTCTGAAAGCGATTGAGTTGTTGCAAAAGCGACAGATCCACTTCGAAGATCATCGTTTGACCAGTCAGGAACAGGTTGATGCTTTTAAGCAGCGCTATGGAGTCCCTACGACGCCACAGATTTTCAGTGGTACAGAACGAATTGGTGGTTACAGCGATTTAGCAGCTTTACTTGGTGAGGATGTGCAAGGGGTTGATTATTCCTATACACCGGTGATAGCCGTCTTTGGCACGGCTTTGCTGATGGCCATTGTTCTTGGCGACAGCATGATCCAGCACTTTATGGGTTTTTCCATCTGTGCTTTAGCGATGCTCAAGCTCATGGATGTTGAATCCTTTGCCAATAGTTTTGTGAAATATGATCTTCTCACCCAGCGTGTACCCATATGGGGAAAGCTTTTCCCAGGGGTCGAGTTACTCATTGGTTTAGGATTTTTATATGAACCTCCCCTTTTGATTGCAGGTTGGGTTGCTTTTATTGTTGGTGTACAGGGAATGGTATCTGTTATAAAAGCTGTTTATATTGATAAGTTGGCTTTGAATTGTGCTTGTGTAGGAGGTAATACCAAAACACCCCTTGGAATTGTAAGTTTTACGGAATATGCGATTCAGAGTGTAATGGGTTTCCTTGTGGCCTTTCAGTTAGCATTCTGAGATGTTATGGTTTAAATTGTTTTTCTATTTTAGTGTTGTTGGGTAATAATTTCTCGGTTTCTTAGGTTGTTGTTTTGTGATGTTTAGATGTTTTGTTGGATTGTTTTCGTGGGTTATGGTGTTGTTTGGGCGTGAATTTTTAAGTGCCGATATCTTTTCATTGTTTTTAAGGTATAAAAAATAATGAATTCTCTGGCTGTTCTAAACTTTATTTCACCTTCTGTTGAATGCAGGCCATCACAGAGGTCGAAGCATGATTCCGATGAGGACAAGAGCCGCTGTTGCGATCCAAAATCCAGGCACCACGAGTTGCTCTGGTGTACCCCCCAATTCGAAGTGGTGGTGAAGGGGTGACATGCGGAACACTCTTCGCCCAACTCCATCAGCACCTTTGGTTGCTTTAAAAACCCACACCTGAATAATTACGGAGAGAGATTCCGCCAGGAAGACTCCACCCATCACCAACAAAGGCCAAAGGCTGTTTGTCAGCAAGGCCACAGCGGTGAGAGCCGCTCCCATAGCCAGAGACCCGGTGTCTCCCATGAACACTTTGGCTGGATTGCGATTGTGCACAAGAAAACCAAGCCAACAGCCCGCCATGGCCATGCAGAACCCAGCAAGGCTTGGATCTCCGCTGTTTCCGCGCAGTGTGAGCTGGAGTGCCATGCCTGTGAAGACCAAGGCACCGCAGCCGGCGGCAAGACCATCCAGGCCATCGGTGAGGTTTGTGGCGTTGCTTTCCGCCAAAAACACAAAGACTGCGAGCGGCCAAATCAGCCAGCTGAAGGGAAGATTGATGTCAAACGGCAAGGCCACATCACCACTGATCCAACCGCGCATTCCGGCCCAGATCAGAAAGATCACGGCCGCCAAGGCTTGAAGAAGTAATTTGCCGCGTGGCGTTAAACCGGTGTTGGTGTGTTTGGTGAGACTGCGCCAATCGTCAATTCCACCCACCACCATGTAGGCGAGTGTGATGAACGCCACAGCTAAAAGTTGTTCAGCGGCTTGACCGCTCCAGCTGATGAGGCCGCCCACGATCACGCCGACCGGCACCACCAGGAGTCCGCCCATTGTGGGGGTTCCTGATTTGCTGAGATGGGCCTGGGGTCCCTCTTCTCGGATCACTTGCCCGAGCTTTAAGCCACGCAACTTTGGTACACCCCACCAGGTCACAATTGCAGCGATCAGCGTCGCAATCAGCAAGGGGAGGCTTAGGAGGCTATTGGGGATCCAGCGGTCTGATGCAAATGCTGCTGCATACACAACAACCGCCAGCACACCTGCAGAGACTTTCCCATCGAGGGGGCGGGAAGTCTCTTGTGCGTCGTTCACGTCCCGTTCCATTAACGCCTTAGGGCAGGGACCTTAAATCAATCTTCCCAATTCTCTTCTGTTTGCTCATCGGCAGCGTTGTAATCCTCTTTCTCGCCCATGAGAGCAGAGAGCTCTTCCTCTTCCACTGTGCTCACTTCAGCTGTGCTGGACTCTTCGTCTTCGACAAGCCGACCGCTTGTTTCCAGCCAGCTCAGTAAATCGGGCTCTTCGCGAAGAGGCAGCACCGGTGCTGGTTCTTGCCGCCCATAACGCGTGAGAGCTGGATTGATGTTGTCGAGGGCGCTCAACTCAGACGACACTGTCCAGTTCCGTAATCGATCATCATAGTTCAGTGCAGTCTTGAGGACGTCTCTTGGCCAAGGTTTGGCTGCTCCTCTCTGTGTGGGGCGGGGCTTTGTTACTGAGTTTTGGTCTGTGGAAATGGGGGCGCTTGCATCCAGATCCGCTGGTGGTGTCCACGGTTCCGGTGCTTGCACTGTTGTTGACTCCAGCCTTTTTCATGGCGCTTTGGCTGTTTTGGCTTGCTCGTTTGGCTCCCCAATCGGTCCAGCGGGTCGGCGGGAGTAGAGAATCAGTGCAATCTGATTCAGAGCAGGAGTCCACCTGATGGGACGCGCAACCAAGGTCGTTCTCGCCTACTCCGGTGGGGTGGACACCAGCGTCTGCATCCCTTACCTCAAGCAGGAATGGGGTGTGGAGGAGGTGATCACCTTCGCCGCTGATCTCGGTCAGGGCGATGAACTGGAGCCGATACGACTCAAAGCACTCGAGGCGGGAGCGAGTCAGTCTTTGGTTGGTGATCTGATTAAGCCCTTTATCGAGGAATTCGCCTTTCCTGCGATTCGCGCGAATGCTCTTTATGAGGGTCGGTATCCCCTCTCAACGGCGTTGGCGCGCCCTTTGATCGCTCGTCGTCTCGTGGAGGTGGCACGAGAGGTAGGAGCTGATGCTGTGGCCCATGGCTGCACCGGCAAGGGCAACGATCAGGTGCGTTTTGATGTGGCGATTGCATCGCTTGCACCCGATTTAAAGGTTTTAACGCCAGCGCGTGAATGGGGCATGAGCCGGGAGGAAACGATTGCCTATGGCGAGCGGTTCGGCATGCCATCTCCCGTGAGTAAAAAATCCCCGTATTCGATCGATCTCAATCTGCTCGGGCGCAGCATTGAAGCTGGTCCCTTGGAAGACCCGATGGTGGCCCCACCGGAAGAGGTCTTTGCGATGACCCTTTCCGTGGATCAAACCCCGAATGATCCCGAGGAGATCGAGATCCAGTTTGAAGCTGGTAATCCCGTAGCAATCAATGACACAAGGCTGGAGCCCGTGTCGCTGATCCGGGAAGCCAACCGCTTGGCAGGCACCCATGGCATTGGACGTCTCGACATGATCGAGAACCGTGTGGTGGGAATTAAAAGTCGGGAGATTTACGAAACGCCTGGATTGCTGCTCTTGATTCAGGCGCATCAGGAGTTGGAGAGTCTCACCCTTGCTGCCGATGTCTTGCGGACCAAGCGCCAGCTCGAGATGCAATGGGCAGATCTCGTCTATCAAGGCCTTTGGTTTGGTCCTCTCAAAGAGGCTCTTGATGGCTTCATGGATCGCACCCAGGTTCATGTGAATGGGGTTGTGCGCCTGAAGCTTCACAAGGGCAATGCCACGGTGATTGGAAGAGCTTCCACCGACAACAGTTTGTACGTTCCCGAGATGGCCTCATACGGCAGCGAAGACAAATTCGATCATCGTGCTGCGGAAGGTTTTATCTACGTCTGGGGATTGCCCACACGCTTGTGGGCCGCCAAGCATCGGCGTTGAGATCAGGCTGCGATGTTGTGCCGCTGCTGCCCTTGTCGATCGGCGCGTAAGGGCAGGGGGACAATCTCAGCTTCGGGCGGTGCAGCATTGAGTTGTTGAGCCTGAGCCAACAACCGATAACGCTCCAGGAGTGGCTCCAATCTCTGTTGGAATTTGCGTTCAAAGAGCTCGGGGAGCTCGCTCAGTAGCGTTTCGTAGTCCCTGATCTGCTCTTCAAGTTCATGCACTCTCTCTCTGAGAGCTTCGACATCACCACTGGGCGGTCGAGCGGCTTTCCAGGCTGGGGGTGGTGAGCAATAGTTGGAGTCCTGATGCGCCATAGGCGGACGTTATCGCCCGTCCATGGCTTGCACAATGGCCGTCAGGCAGGAGCAGCCGCTTCAGGTTCGGCAGGTGCTTCTGTTCCAGGCGCGACGCGAGGAGCAGGCAACGGGCCTTCTTGCTTCACGGTGAGATAGCGAATCACATCTTCACTGAGGCGCATTGCTTTTTCGATAACGCCCACTTGTTGGCCATCACCGTTATGGCTCAGCTGCACGTAGATGCCTTCCTTGTGCTTGGCGATCGGATAGGCCAGACGACGCTTACCGCGCATTTGATTGTCGAGAACCTCGGCACCCGCCTCAGTCAAAATGTCGCGGTACTTGGTCACGTGAGACTCAACTTCCTCTTCCGGGATGTCCGGACGGAGGATGTACATGGTCTCGTAGTAAGGCTGTTGGGTCATGGAGACAGATCCGACGGGGACTGAAGGCTCAGTGAATGAGCGACGGATCCACCACCATATCGCCTGGTGCTATGGGGATCAGTACAACTGCATTCGAACCGCTTGACTCAAGCCCGGCAGGTCCGGCTCACGACCTCGAGAACACTCGATTAAGGCAAAGATCACAACAGCCAGAACACCCACCACCACAGTGCTGGAGAGCGTGCGCATCATCAGTCCGCCACCGATGGGCAGCAGGATGGTGAAGGCATAACCAATCAGTACGACCACGATGTCAACCAACAGCGCTTGCAAGGTGTTGAAGCGAATGAAGTAAGGGACATTTGGATTCCTCACCACCGCTAAGAACAGCAAGAAAAACAACAGAAGATTTCCAAGACCGAAAGGAATTCCCCGTTCCAAAATGAACAGAGGCAAGGCCGGCAGGGTCAGCCACTGCAGCACAGGGAACTGAATGAGCAGATGTTGGCCGATGGGGATGGCATCGCTCCATGGCAAGACGTAAACCAACAAACCAAGCAGGCGCTGCCAGATGGGGATGGGCACAGGTTGAAGTTGGTGAATGCTTCAAGGCTAGGTCGCGTTTAGGGATGGCTCAGGTTTTTGAGCGCTGCTTCCCGCATCGCGTTGACAGGAACCTCATCGACACCGCTCCAAGATCGGAGAGCGGCGGCCCCTTGCTGGACGAGCATCTCCAGGCCGTCATAGGTGCGGCAGCCCAACGCTTCCCCGCGCTGAAGCCATGGCGTGGGTCGTGGTGTGTAGATCAAGTCGTAGAGAACGGTGTGAGCGGTGAGGTTGTTCCAGATGTCCTCGCCGAGTGGCAGAACGGGGCCTTGATCAGGCTGATGGCTGCTCATTCCAATGGGGGTGGTGTTGACCACCAGATCCGCTTGCTGAATTCGGGTTTGAAGTTGTGGGTCGTTGTCTAAAAGAGGTTGTAACTGGACGCTGTGGGCTGGTCTTCCTTGCTGAAGATCGCTGCAAAACGGTTGGAGTGTTTGATCTCGACGACCCACGATTGTGATTTCGCTTGGGTTTAAGTCCTGCAATCCCGCTACAACTGCTCGGGCGCTGCCGCCACATCCCAACACCACAGTTCGCGTTCCGCTCCAGTTGGCGTTGTTGTGCAGGAGCGGGGCTACAAATCCCTCTACATCAGTGTTGTGCCCGTGCCAGCCACCACTGGGCAATGGAGTCATGGTGTTAACGGCGCCGAGCCGTTGGGCCAGCGGACTGAGTTCTTTACAGAGCTGGGAGACGGCCTGCTTATGGGGGATGGTGACGTTGAGCCCACGGCACCCCACGGCCTCCAGTCCTTGAAGCACGGTGGCGAGATCATCAGCGCTGCATGGCAGTGCCAGGAAGCTCCAGTCGAGGCCCATCGCCTTTAGGGCTGCGTTTTGCATGGCCGGTGAGAGTGAGTGACTGACTGGTTGTCCCAACAGTGCGACCAGTGCCGTGTTTCCGCTGATCATTCCTTTGTTTGACAGGCCATGACCAGCCTGCCGTTCGGGCTGTTCGGGAACCACACCTCGCCTCTTGGCGATGTCTCTGACGAAGATGCACGTGTTCTAGTCACATTTTTTCGAGGGATAGGAGGGCACTGATGGGCAAGGTTGTCGGCATTGATTTAGGTACCACCAACAGTTGTGTCTCGGTGATGGAGGGCGGCAAGCCCACCGTGATCGCCAATGCTGAGGGCTTCCGCACCACTCCATCGGTGGTGGCCTACACAAAAAATCAGGATCAACTGGTCGGTCAGATCGCGAAGCGTCAAGCGGTGATGAACACCGACAACACGTTTTATTCCGTCAAACGTTTCATTGGACGTCGTGTAGACGAGGTGAATGAAGAATCCAAAGAGGTGAGTTATTCGGTCGAGAAATCGGGATCCAACGTCAAAGTTAAGTGTCCTGTTCTCGAGAAGCAGTTCGCCCCTGAGGAGGTGAGCGCCCAAGTGCTGCGCAAACTTGCTGAAGATGCTGGTAAGTACCTCGGTGAAACTGTGACTCAAGCGGTTATTACTGTTCCCGCTTATTTCAACGATTCCCAGCGCCAGGCCACAAAAGACGCTGGAAAGATTGCCGGTCTGGAAGTCCTGCGCATCATCAACGAGCCCACGGCCGCGGCGCTGGCCTACGGCCTCGACAAAAAGAGCAATGAGCGCATCCTCGTGTTCGACCTTGGTGGCGGCACCTTTGATGTGTCTGTGCTGGAAGTTGGAGATGGAGTGTTTGAAGTGCTCTCCACTTCGGGTGACACGCACCTTGGTGGTGATGATTTCGACAAGGTGATTGTTGACCACCTCGCCGACAGCTTCAAATCCAATGAAGGCATCGATCTTCGTCAGGACAAGCAGGCTCTGCAGCGTCTGACTGAAGCTGCTGAGAAGGCGAAAATTGAGCTTTCGAGTGCGACCCAGAGCGAAATCAATCTGCCTTTTATTACGGCGACTCCGGAAGGCCCTAAGCACCTTGATCTCACCCTGACACGCGGCAAGTTTGAGGAGCTGGCTTCCACGTTGATCGATCGTTGTCGCATCCCGGTTGAGCAAGCTTTGAAAGACGCCAAGCTTTCATCGAGTGAGCTTGACGAGATTGTGATGGTGGGTGGATCCACTCGGATCCCAGCTGTGCTTGAGCTTGTGAAGCGCACTACCGGCAAGGACCCCAATCAGACCGTGAACCCTGATGAGGTGGTGGCGATTGGAGCCGCCATTCAAGGCGGTGTGTTGGCTGGAGAAGTCAAGGACATCCTGCTGCTGGACGTCACACCCCTATCCCTGGGCGTCGAGACGCTTGGCGGTGTGATGACAAAAATGATCACGAGGAACACCACCGTTCCAACTAAAAAATCAGAGACCTACTCCACTGCTGTGGATGGTCAAACCAACGTTGAGATTCACGTGCTCCAGGGTGAGCGCGAGATGGCCTCAGACAACAAGAGTTTGGGGACCTTCCGTCTCGATGGGATTCCTGCCGCCCCTCGCGGTGTGCCTCAGATCGAAGTCACGTTCGATATTGACGCCAACGGCATCTTGAGCGTGACTGCGAAGGACAAGGGCAGCGGCAAAGAGCAGTCGATTTCGATCACCGGAGCCTCCACTCTCTCTGACAATGAAGTCGAGAAGATGGTGAAGGATGCCGAGAGTAATGCCAGTGCTGATAAGGAGAAGCGCGAGAAGATCGACCTGAAGAATCAGGCTGAAACTCTCGTGTATCAGGCTGAAAAGCAGTTGGCTGAACTGGGCGACAAAGTTGATGCTGAGGCCAAGGCCAAGGTTGAAGAGAAGTCCACCAAGCTCAAGGAAGCAACGGAAAAAGAGGACTTTGACTCGATGAAGACTCTTCTTGAAGAGCTACAGCAAGAGCTCTACACCGTTGGTGCATCTGTCTACCAACAGGCTGGTGCAGAAGCAGCAGCTTCCGGTGAGGAGGGTGCTGCTTCTGGTAACTCTGCTGATGGATCTAGTAATGCTGGAGATGATGTTATCGATGCCGAATTTACTGAAACTAAGTAACTCAGGTCTTGGTTTTTGATCCAATAAGAATATAAAAAGGGGGGGCTTTAGTCCCCCTTTTTTTGTGTTTTTATCCAGTTGATTTCTGTTATTCCTTGATCGTGTTAGCTGCTGCCTTGGCTTGAACGATCACCTCTGGGGGAAGAGAGATGTAGCCCAGCTCAGGTGCTTTCGCCTGTGATTCCTCAGACAACATGTAATCGAATGTTGATTTGAGTACAGCTGTGTTGCTTCCGTTCCCGGTGGCGTAAGCAAGCACCCACGAGAAGGTCACGATGGGATAACCGTGCATTGGGTTGGCATTGCTACCAATCAGATCGGGTCCTAGATCGATCGAACCCAGGGCTCTACTTGCTGTGGCATTGGTTGGCGTCACCTTTTTTCCGGATCCGTTTTGAATGGCTGCCGCCTGTAGATCGCCTTTGACGTAGGCGAGCTCGACGTAGCCCACGCCGCCATCGATCTGGGTGAGTTGGGCAGCGACACCTTCATTGCCTCTGGCTCCCACACCCGTAGGCCATTGCACGGATTTGCTCGCGCCAACACTGTTTTTCCATTCCGGACTAATGGCAGAGAGGTGCTTGGTGAAGTTGTACGTCGTGCCAGAGCCATCAGAGCGATAGACCACCTTGATGGCTTTGTCTGGGCAGCCCAATGCGCTGTAGTTGCTGATGGTGCCTAAAAAGATTCCAGCCAGTTGTTCACGGGTGAGCTTCAATTCACAGCCGGGATTGTGATACGCCACAGCAATGGCACCCGCTGTCATCGGAACTTGGACGACGCCGCGACTCACTTTGGTAATAGCTTCGGCTTGCATGGGCTTATCAGAAGCCCCGAAATCAATCGTGCCTGCCGTGAATTGACGGACTCCTGCTCCGGATCCAACGGATTGATAGTTGACCTGGATTCCTTGAGGTGCCAGATCTTGGAACCAGCGCTGGTAAATCGCCGCCGGAAACGATGCCCCTGCAGCGGAGAGACGGCCTTGTTGTTTGCCAGTTCCCTGATCGCTCGACGAGCAGGCAGTAAGACTGCAAGCGGCTGCAATGCCGATCAGTGCAGTGCCGGAGCGGTTCAAGAAACGGCGACCTATGAGGTCGAGTGGGCGATTTACTTGCATGTCATCTCTACATCTGAGGTGGCAAAGACCAATAAAGATCGAGTTGAGACAAGGTCAGGAGTCTGGAATCGTTGTAGTCGTCATAATTTGCTGACCAACCCAGTCTGCCGTAGCAGGTGTCAGAAGAACCCCGTTTCGATAATGACCACTAGCCAGGATTAAGCCTGGCTCCAAGACCTCAAGCAAGGGAGCTGGCCGCCCAGAGGGTCTGGCCCTGAGGCCATGCCATTGATCAACGACCTTGGCCTGTTGCAGCCAGTTCGGTGCCAGGCCATCCAATCGCCTCATGATCGAAGTCTCCTCAGCGGAAGGCTCCTTTCCTGGTTCCAGGGTTGCTCCAAGCCAAAGCCTGTCGCTTTCATGACGAATCAAATTGACTCCGTTGCAGACCAGCACTGCTGGCCAGTGATCCCAGGCCTTGGTAGGGGCCGACACTTGAAGATCCAGCACCTGGCCTAGGACTGCTTCCATTGGCAACTCGTGCCCTAGAGGTTGCAGCAACAGTGCACTGGCCAAAGCTGTGCAGATCACAACAAAGTCGCAGTGGGTGTTGTGTCCCGTATCCAGTTCCAGGCGCCAGCGGTCTGCGTCGCCATGCTGCGCTCGACGGAGTGTCGTCACGCGAGCCGGTAAGAGATCCACCTTTTTCGCCTTGAGGCTTCGGCGTAGCGCCCGTTGCAGGGCCAGGGGATCAATACGGCCGTCATTTTGGGAACGCAATCCTCCATGCCCAGGATTGGGCCAAGGAATTGGATTGAACATGTGATGGGACTCTGTGCTCGCTGCGCTGAAGCTTTCGAGTCCAAGCTCGCGCCGATGATTGGCCAGGCTCTGCATGCGTTCTTGTTCCGCAGGGCTAGAAGCCATTTGGATCAGTGGAGAATCGAGCTGTAGGGGGGTATCGGGATGGTTCAGCCCCTCCACCCATTGAGGCCAGAGTTCCATGCTGCGTTGACGCAAACGCCATGCACGTCCACTGGATCGACGAAACACATTCCCCATCAAGACACCAAGCGATGCAGTCGTGCCATTGAGGGGTTGGCCAAGGTTGTTGCTGCGCTGAATCGCCGCGCCTAAGGACGGATCGATCAACGTGACGTTGTGCCCTTGACGGGCTAGATGCCAGGCCGTGCCGGCGCCGACGGCACCAGCACCAATCACGGCAATCGAAGTGATCAGCTCAAAGCTTCGGCGGGAATGACGCGAACGTAATTAGCAAAACCGGTTGCAACGGATGTGTAGGACCTTTGCAAGCGTGTTCCGTCTTGGAGACGGGCGGCCTCATCCACATCAGCGAGAGCTTCTTTGAGCTTTGTCGCCAGTTTGTTGGCTTCGGCTCGGTCGCTGGGAAGGAGACGTTGATTGATGTACAACATCTCGCGACCAACCTCTTGCATGGGCCCGTGAATCAGGTTGCGGGTGAAGGTCCAATCGCGCTGATTGACGAGGGCGGCCAGGTCTGGGAGGCGTTCCTGAGCTTGCGTGAATCCCTCAGCCTGCCTGCGGATCACAGCCATGTCTTCT
Organism: Synechococcus sp. Cu2B8-bc1011; assembly: GCF_047302735.1. Lineage (NCBI taxonomy): Bacteria > Bacillati > Cyanobacteriota > Cyanophyceae > Synechococcales > Synechococcaceae > Synechococcus > Synechococcus sp. Cu2B8-bc1011. Next base: position 539,409 of record NZ_CP138915.1, on the reverse strand, counting down.
GGGCTAATCGTTGCGGGCTTGGCATTGCCATCACCGCTGCAAGCCGCAAGGCTGAAGCAGAGGCACACGCAGAGGCAAAACGCAGCGAGGCGACGTAGGGCGCTCAGCATGGGGAAAGGTCGGTAGGTTAGGCCGAGATTTTACCTGCGTGATCTCGATCCCACAGCACGGACTGCCAAGAGAGAATGAACTTGTGAATTTCTGCTGCGCGTGAACGGGTTAACGGTCGTCCTTCAACTGATCTGTCCTGATCGGTCAGGACTCGTGAGCGAGTTGGCTGGATGGGTGGCGGCCAATGGCGGCAATATTCGTCACGCTGATCACCACACCGACTCGGGTGCAGGGTTGTTTTTAAGTCGGATTGAGTGGGAGCTTGATGGCTTTGGATTGCCTCGGCATGCGATTGAGCCAGCGGTTCGTGCCCTCGCAGAGCGGCTCGGTGGTGAGGCACAGCTTCACTTCTCCGATGAGTTGCCCCGTGTTGCGATCTTTGTGAGTAAGCAGAGCCACTGTTTGCTGGATTTGCTCTGGCGATCACGCAGTGGTGAATTGCCGATGGAGGTTGCTTTGGTGATCTCCAATCATCCCGATTTGGAACCACTCTGTGGTGACTTTGGAGGGCGATTTGTTCATGTACCGGTTACTTCAGCAACCAAGCGGGATGCTGAAGCCACCATTCTTGATCTCCTTCAAGAGCAGAGCATTGAGCTGGCTGTGTTGGCGAAATACATGCAGGTGCTGAGTGGCGAATTTTTAGAGCGCTTCCCCCAGGTGATCAATATTCATCATTCGTTCTTACCAGCGTTTAAAGGTGCTCAGCCTTATCACCGCGCCTGGGATCGGGGGGTGAAGTTGATTGGTGCTACGGCGCATTACGTCACCGAACAATTGGATGATGGGCCGATCATTGAGCAGGCCACCCTTCCTGTCAGTCACCGTGATGAAGTGGAGGATTTGATTCGCAAGGGTCGAGACACGGAGCGGTTAGCGCTGGCCAGGGCTCTGCGGTTGCATTTGTGCCGACAGGTCATGGTGTATCGCGGCCGTACTGCGGTGTTCGCATGAGGGCACTTGTATGAGGGCGTTCGTATGACGTTGCTCTCAAAACGCGTGATCCAGCAAATCGACGCGTCCCGCCCGCTCGAAGCGTCGCTCTGGGGTTGGCGATGTTTCCAGATTGGCCTGTTCTTACTGCCCTCTTCGGCTCTGCTGGCCAGCTTGTTGTTGTTTCCCTCTCTGCTGATGGGCAGTTGGAGGAGTGAGCGTCCGTTTTGGAGTGATCCCTGGAACGCGCCCTTGTTTTTGGCGTCGTTGTTGATGGTGATTGGATGCTTTAGCTCCTATTCCGGATCTCTCGCCTGGGTGGGCATGGGGAACTGGTTGCCTTTCTTTTGGGCGTTTTGGGGCTTTCAGCCCTACGTCAGCTCGGCTGATGCACGCCGTCGCTCAGCGCTTTGGTTGGTGGCGGGCAGCTTCCCAGTGGTGTTGACGGGTTTGGGACAACTTTGGTGGGGCTGGCAAGGTCCCTGGCAAGTGTTGGGTGGATTGATTATTTGGTTCATGACCCCTGGTGGCGAACCAGAGGGTCGTCTGTCAGGACTGTTTGATTACGCCAATATCGCCGCCGCCTGGTTGGCACTGGTTTGGCCGTTGGCGTTGGCCGCTCTGATTCAACCTGGTTTGAGCAAGCTGCGGAGGGGTGTTGTTCTGGCCTTGGTGGTTGCTTTTGTGACGGCCCTTGTGCTCACGGAATCACGGAATGGCTGGGGCGCATTGGTCCTGGCGCTACCGATTGTGTTGGGTCCTCTTAGCTGGCCTTGGCTCGTTCCGTTGTTGGTTGTTGGTCTTGGCTTGTTGTTTGTGTCTGTTGTTCCTGGGGTGCCTTTGTTGCTTCAGGACCCCGCACGGTCGCTTTTGCCAGAGGGGATCTGGGGCCGGCTCAGTGATAGTCAGCACGCTGGTGAGCGCGTTCTTGCGTCTACGCGCCTGAGTCAGTGGGGTGTGGCGGTTCAGTTGATCGCTGAGAGGCCCTGGCTGGGATGGGGGGCAGCGGCTTTTTCGGTGATTTATCCGCTGAGAACAGGACAATGGCATGGCCATGCTCACAACCTTCCCCTTGAACTGGCCATTGCCCATGGATTGCCAGTGGCGCTGCTGGTTTCGGCGCTGGTGCTGGCCTTGTTGATCGTGGCGCTCCGTCGCGGGCTATCACGATTGTTTGATCGCGCCTGGTGGGCAGCAGTGCTGACCTTGATGGTTCTGCACTGCACCGATTTGCCGTTTTTTGATAGCCGCGTGAATATTGCTGGCTGGATTTTGTTAGCGGGATTGCGCTGTTTGATCAGGCCTGTTCGGGAGCGTTCTCTGGACTCAGCGCTTGGCGTTGATGCTTGAGAAGCGTGTTGCTGGGCAAGGGGCCATCAAGATGACACCAGGGAAGAATGTGGTGATCGCCCCATGTGTGATGGACGACCTCTTCCCAGGCGGGGGGCCGGGGCAACAGCACTCCGGCGGAGCTGGCGGGTGGTAATTCGTCTGCGCGTGCGGCGCGATAGGCCTTTTTCCAACCGCCAAGAGTCTCCTGGGAGCCTCGAACAGCTGCGATGACGGGCGCAAGTCGACGGTCACTGCGTGAGAGCAGGGCCTGGATCACGCTCCAGCCATAGCTCTCAGGTCGGAGTTCCACACCCTTCGGTTTCAGTCGTTTGGCCAGTCGTTTGAGGCGTTTGTCAGCTTCTGGCCTGACCCCTTGCCACTGAAATGGGGTGTGGGCTTTTGGAACGAAGGTGCTCACGCCCAAGGTGAAGCGCAGCCCTGGGGTGTGTTTCTTGAGATCTAGTAGTAGATCAGCGGTTGCCTCGATGTCGTCGTCCTGCTCCGTAGGAAGTCCCACCATCCCGTAGAGCTTGAGGCTTTTGAGTCCACCTTCTTTTGCGTACCGGGCGGCGACGCTGATTTCTTCGCGGCTGAGTTTCTTGTTCACGACGCGTCTCATCCGATCACTTCCACTCTCGATGGCGATCGTCACCGACTTGCTACCGCGGCGACTCAGAGTTCCAGCGAGTTGAGGAGTCACGGTGGCAGCTCGCACGGAGCTGACACTGACGCGTAAGTCATCAAAGCGGTCTTGATCCAGCCACTGCAGTAAGTCGTTGAATTGAGGATGTTGGGTCACGGAGGCACCGAGCAAGCCGAGACGACGGGTTGCCTTCAGTCCTTTCTCGACTGCAGGAATCAGGCCGTCATCAAGAGATGGGGTTCGGAAGGGCAAGGTGAGATAACTCGCTAAGCAGAAGCGACACAGCTCTGGGCAGCTGCGCACCACCTCCACCATGTGGATGTCGGGCCACGCGGCCTCAGGGGTGATCACCGTGGAGTGGCTCAGGCTGTTGCCCCTCCAGGTTTGCTTCGCAATGCGCTCAGGTAGATCTGCCTCCCTGGGTTGTAGCCCGAGAAGGGCACCGTCGGCACTGAATTGCGGAGCATGGAGATCGGGCACGTAAATGCCAGGGATCTGAGCCAAATGATGAAGGCGCTTGTGACGGGGTTCGTCCCGCACTTGAAGCAGGGCATCGATGAAGGCGGGCAGCAGCTCTTCTCCATCCCCGAGAAGGACGACATCAAAAAATGGGGCCAGCGGTTCGGGGTTGGCGGTCAGAACGGGACCACCACCGAACACGATTGGATCCTGATCACCTCGTTCATGGCTCCAGAGGGGAATTCGCTGTTGTTCCAGGAGATCCAACAGAACAGGCCCATCGAGTTCCCAGCTCAGAGATAGGCCGAAGAGATCGCAGCGACGGTGTTGAGGATCCCCCTGATCTGTAAACAGCCTCCTGACATCGAGATCGGAGCGCATGGCCAAGCTGGCCCATACGAGTTGGTAGCCAAGGCTGGTGATGCCCACGGTGTAGGTGCTGGGGAATGCCAGCACCGTCTTCAGTGCACCTGCCTCAGGTGAGGCAGGTTTAAAGAGCAGAGTTTCTTGTTTCAGCGGTGGTGCAACGCGTTGCACCATTTTGATATATCAATTAAACGCATGCGATAAATCTAAGGAAGACCTCTAAATTGCTTTGCTGAAATCTGAATCCTTGTTAAGATAATGGATCAGGTAAAGGTTTCACGACCTCAAGCAAATCATCAATCGTGTTTTGACTATCTTCGAAATTCTCGCTTCTTAATTGCCCGTTAATGTTCCCGCTTGTGGCAGATATATTGATGTTGTCAACGTTAGCGCGTTCATTTCCGCGATTCATTGTGCCACGGAAGCGAATACGAACTTCTGAGCTGCCTATAAAGCTTGTAAGGTCAATGCTTTCTTGGGTCCAGAGGTTTTCAGTGTCAATATTGCCGCGTAAAGTGCGCTCGTTCTGTGTCCAAGATTCTCCATTGTCATTAGAGATGTCTACAGATACGGATTCATTATTGTCTAAACTACGCTGAATTCGCCAGTCGAAATTCAGTGTTGCTGATGAATAATCACCACTGAGGTCAATAGCCAAAGATGTCATGCTTCCATTATTCACATTTCCATTCACTTCACCGGACCAAGTGCCTTCGGTGGCTCTTCGACTGGATCGTTCCCAACCAGTCAGGGGATCTAAACCCCAATTTCTTTCCCAAGTTGCGGAGTCTTCGAAGGTTTCTTCAAAAAGAATGCTTGTTTGAGGAGGAGAGTCGTCATTGGAGATGGTGGCTATAGCAGAAGCGTTAGAGGGGGAGATGGATGCGTTTGTGGGAGAGGTGAGGCTGACCGAGAAAGTTTCGTCTTGCTCGAGGATGCTGTCTCCAGCAACCTCGATGGGGATGATTTGAGTGTCTTCACCGGCGGCAAAGTTGACGACACCAGATGGGAAAGAATTGCCAATAAAATCTTGTAAATCAGTTGGGTTGCTGCCTGAACCTGTAACGGTGTATTCGGCAGAACTTGATCTGGAGGTATCGCCTGTGCGTGTGACAGTGAAGAGGAATGTTGTTGTGTCTCCGGGAGCACCTTCTGGTTGTGCAGACGCGTCCGCACTGATGCTCAGAATTGGAGCTGCACCGTTGATTATATTTTCTGCTGTGACTCTTATGGCATCAACATTGACTCGCTCATTCTGTCCATTCATTGTGCCACGGAAGCGAATACGAACTTCTGAGCTACCTATAAAGCTTGTAAGGTCAATGCTTTCTTGGGTCCAGAGGTTTTCAGTGTCAATATTGCCGCGTAAAGTGCGCTCGTTCTGTGTCCAAGATTCTCCATTGTCATTAGAGATGTCTACAGATACGGATTCATTATTGTCTAAATTACGCTGAATTCGCCAGTCAAAATTTAGTGTTGCTGATGAATAATTACCGCTGAGGTCAATAGCTAAAGAAGTCATGCTTCCATTGTTTACATTTCCATTCAATTCACCGGACGAAGTGCCTTCGGTGGCTCTTCGACTGGATCGTTGCCAACCAGTCAGGGGATCTAAACCCCAATTTCTTCCCCACGTTGCGGAGTCTTCGAAGGTTTCTTCAAAAAGAATGCTTGTTTGAGGAGGAGAGTCGTCATTGGAGATGGTGGCTATAGCAGAAGCGTTAGAGGGGGAGATGGATGCATTTGTGGGAGAGGTGAGGCTGACCGAGAAAGTTTCGTCTTGCTCGAGGATGCTGTCTCCAGCAACCTCGATGGAGATGATTTGAGTGTCTTCACCGGCGGCAAAGTTGACGACACCAGATGGGAAAGAATTGCCAATAAAATCTTGTAAATCAGTTGGGTTGCTGCCTGAACCTGTAACGGTGTATTCGGCAGAACTTGATCTGGAGGTATCGCCTGTGCGTGTGACAGTGAAGAGGAATGTTGTTGTGTCTCCGGGAGCACCTTCTGGTTGTGCAGACGCGTCCGCACTGATGCTCAGGGTTGGGGGAGGAGGAGAGTCGTCATTGGAGATGGTGGCTATAGCAGAAGCGTTAGAGGGGGAGATGGATGCATTTGTGGGAGAGGTGAGGCTGACCGAGAAAGTTTCGTCTTGCTCGAGGATGCTGTCTCCAGCAACCTCGATGGAGATGATTTGAGTGTCTTCACCGGCGGCAAAGTTGACGACACCAGATGGGAAAGAATTGCCAATAAAATCTTGTAAATCAGTTGGGTTGCTGCCTGAACCTGTAACGGTGTATTCGGCAGAACTTGATCTGGAGGTATCGCCTGTGCGTGTGACAGTGAAGAGGAATGTTGTTGTGTCTCCGGGAGCACCTTCTGGTTGTGCAGACGCGTCCGCACTGATGCTCAGGGTTGGGGGAGGAGGAGAGTCGTCATTGGAGATGGTGGCTATAGCAGAAGCGTTAGAGGGGGAGATGGATGCATTTGTGGGAGAGGTGAGGCTGACCGAGAAAGTTTCGTCTTGCTCGAGGATGCTGTCTCCAGCAACCTCGATGGAGATGATTTGAGTGTCTTCACCGGCGGCAAAGTTGACGACACCAGATGGGAAAGAATTGCCAATAAAATCTTGTAAATCAGTTGGGTTGCTGCCTGAACCTGTAACGGTGTATTCGGCAGAACTTGATCTGGAGGTATCGCCTGTGCGTGTGACAGTGAAGAGGAATGTTGTTGTGTCTCCGGGAGCACCTTCTGGTTGTGCAGACGCGTCCGCACTGATGCTCAGGGTTGGGGGAGGAGGAGAGTCGTCATTGGAGATGGTGGCTATAGCAGAAGCGTTAGAGGGGGAGATGGATGCATTTGTGGGAGAGGTGAGGCTGACCGAGAAAGTTTCGTCTTGCTCGAGGATGCTGTCTCCAGCAACCTCGATGGAGATGATTTGAGTGTCTTCACCGGCGGCAAAGTTGACGACACCAGATGGGAAAGAATTGCCAATAAAATCTTGTAAATCAGTTGGGTTGCTGCCTGAACCTGTAACGGTGTATTCGGCAGAACTTGATCTGGAGGTATCGCCTGTGCGTGTGACAGTGAAGAGGAATGTTGTTGTGTCTCCGGGAGCACCTTCTGGTTGTGCAGACGCGTCCGCACTGATGCTCAGGGTTGGGGGAGGACTTGCAATGGCAATTCCAAAATCATTGTTGATTGAAATCTCTGCTCCAACTGTTACTTCAATTGATTGACTATCTCCAGACTTACTGGAGAATCGAAGGTTATCTAGATATCCAAATTGTCCATCTTTGCCTGATGCCAGGATATACGCGATATCAGGATTAGTTCTGGAGATCGTCATCGTTTCCACGATGCCTGTACCCAAATCTTGTGTCACATATTCTTCTAGAAGATTACTGCTGGAGTCATATGCCCGCATATGCCCAAAATCTGAACTGTCATCTGAAATAAAGTCGATTCTTACTTCATCTGTTGGTAATGCAAAGTCAACGCGTAGCTCTGCATTCCCAGTATTCCAAAGTCCTCCATTCCAGGAGCTGCTTAGGCCTAAAGTTCCTGTGGAGACGTAATCTTGTGCTAAGGCGGTAACATCTTGATTGCTGATGCTTGATCCAATGGCACTGAGTACGGCTAATTCATTAATTGAATTGAGTACAGTCCCTTGTGTGAAGCTGTCTGGTTCTACTTCTGAGCTATAGCCCGATGGAAACGTTAAAGTTTGATTGTTGTCTAGTTCGGTAGAAATATTATAAGAACCTGGATCGACTAGGAAGCTATAATCTCCTTGCTCGTTGGTTGAAGTGAAAAGCTCTCCTGGGTCTAATTGATTATTGAGATTAGTGTCGATAAAAATCTTTATACCCTCAAGGCCTCTTTCGTTTTCATCAACGGCGCCGTTTTCATTTAGATCTCTCCAGGTGCGACCTCGAATCTCGGCATCATCAGCTTTGATGGTGGCTGTGGCTGAACTTGCACTCAAATCAATAGAATTACCTTCACTATCGAGTGCATTACTGAGTTCAACTAAAAATGTTTCATCATCCTCAATCTCTCTGTCTCCCTGTACGTAGACTTCGATCTGTGCTCTTGTTTCTCCCGCGTTAATTACTGCTGTTCCAAATTGCAATCCGTTGACAAAATCTGCTGCATTGGTTGAATTATCTCCTGATACACTCCAGTCTACGGTGACTTGATTTTGCCGAGCCTCACTTAAAATAATATCGAATCTGAATGTCGTTATTCCTTCGTTCCCTTCGGTTTTGGTACTCTCTATTGGAGTAAGGCGTAGGTTGGCCTCTGTTGTGACTACAGATCCATTGATTAGATACTCGCCGAGGCTTGCATATGATGTATAGCCGGTAGGGTTTGCGTTAAATGGATCCCCAGTGCCAACCCCTTCAACTGTTAGAAAGTAAGTTCCCCCGTCTAAGGCAAGGTTGTCAAAACCTGCACTGAGAAAGTTGTTTGGATTGCTAGTTGCTACTAACCCCCAGCTACTATCGTACAATGTTGCTGAAATATCAAGATTCGCCCCTCGGGAATTAAGATATTGGCTTTCATAATTTCCACTACCATCTGATATGTATGCGGTTGTCGTATTGGAGATATCTAGATTTATGAATCCACTGCTTGTCTGGAAAGTGAAGTAATCAATATCATCATTCGTTTCGATTATGCCGTGAGTGAGAATGTTCGTTTCGCTTGGATTGAGAGGATTAATCTCTGAGTAGTTTAGGCTGCTTGCTAGATTGAATTCGTTGGCATGATCATCAGTTCGGTATCCAAATCCATTGCCAGATGTGATGATTGAAAGATCATCTTCGAGATTATTTGCATCGTTGTATTCACCTTTGGACCAGGTTGTTACGTTTTCCTCATCACCAATAAATGACGCTCCCATAATGCTCGCCCATGAGACTTGGCCAGTCCCATGGCCTTCATAATAGGTTGGGTTATCTGTTCTTGTATTTGTTCCATCATGTCTTAAATTTAAAGCATGACCTACTTCGTGGCTTACTGTCTCTGATGCAGCATATTCGCCTTGATTGAAGACTAGTGCTACATCATCATCTGCCCAATTAAAGCTGTTAAAATATGCAGTTCCTCCTCCTCCGGCATTTGTAATCTCGCGAGGATTGCCCAAAAAATCGATGTTATCGCGGTTTTGATTGGATGTTAGGGCTACTCGTATTCCCCATCTCTGGTCACTTCCTCCACTATTTTTTAAGTCTTCAATATCAGGCTCTTCCGTTGTAACATTGATGTTAAAAGGAGCAAAGTCTGCGGATACTCGATTCCAAATATGTTGTATTTCTGCTTTTACTTCAGGTAAATCTAGGTCGACATAAAATGGGTCAAGACTCATCGAGCCGCCATTCTCCCATGGTGTGCTATTAATAGAAAATCCGTCGAAATCGAGGTATATTGTATGATTTGCTAGGGGATTGCTATGCAAGAAAAACGTATTTTCAAAGTTGATATTGTCGCTAAGAGTTGTATAGCGTGGTGTTTCTTGCGGCGCTAATGCCTTTAAGGCATCGCTGCCCTCACTCAATAGATTTAGTCGTGAACATGAAGGACAAAAGCATGAGCTTTCTTCGGTGAAACTATAGCCACTAGGTCGCTCATTATTTGGCGTTTGAAAGCTCTCTTTTTTAGAGGAATTGCTTGCCTCTGTTATTGCCGCGCTAAAGTTTGATGTATCGAAACTGGGCTTTGATTTGCCGTTGTATGTCCAGGCTGTCTGTTTATTTAAATTGCTTAGAAAGGTATGAGCAGATATCGAGGTTTCCTTTTCGTATTTAATCTCAGTCGATCTATCTGCTTTATTGGTAAACTCGTAGTTCTCAGCTGTTTTCTCTAAAGCTTGCGAATTGGTTCCTTCTGACTGCCACTGGGATTTTTGGGTTTCGGATGATTGCTCTTGAAGTGCCCTTTTTTTGAATGTTTTCCTTGCTGCTAGAGAAAGATTGAGTAGCTCATCTAGCCAGGTAACTGCGAGATCCATCGGGGATCAATGCTGTTGATAACAAATTCTAGGTCGGCGTAGGTCCGACACTTCTATTTTCTTTAGATTTGGATTAACCCCTCTTAGTAAATTCTTTTCTGCATTCTGCTTTGGTGTCTTAGTGGTTAAGTGCTTTTAATCAGTGCGAATTCTCAATAACCAGTCTTGATCTGCTATCGGATGCACTGTCATTGCCAGCTCAATGTTCAGTCATCGTTGCTTGGTTCTGATGTTTCTGGCTTTGGTGCTTGAAAGGCACGGGGTCGCGTCGAGCCTTCTCATTCATCGTGCAGGCCTCTCCGACGTTCGTTGTTGGCTTGGAGGTGATCTTCTTCCAGCAACTCAAGTCCCATCTGTCGTTCATAGATCGAGCGGTGATCAAACAGGCGTGCAATCAGAAAACTCGCTAAGCAGGCCACCAGAATTGGTTTTAAGACCAGCAAATCCTTGGTTAGAGCGAAGGCCAAAAACATGGCCGTGATTGGTGTGCGAGAACAACTTGCCACGAATGCTCCCATCCCCGCAAAGACATAGGTGCTGGGGACGTGGCCGGTGAGAGCTTCCACCCAAATCCCACAGGCGAGGCCTATCGCACCGCCCAGGGTCAACATTGGGAAAAACAAGCCTCCGGGTGCACCGGATGCTGCTGCTAATCCCGTACTGAAAAACAGCACCACAAAGGTGCCTAGCGCCATTGGAATATCAGCTTTCCCATCACCGATGAGGTTCTGTAAGCCCTCGAGGTTGTGAAATTCTGAGGGGAGGCATGAATACACCCCACCCAGCAGTGCTCCGCTGATCACCATCCGCAGAACGAGGCGGTCGCCGAACCACCGATGCCCCTGTTTCTGCATGGCGATGACATAGCGGCAATACAGCTCGGCCAACACACCCACAACAACGCCCAGTCCGATCAGGTATCCCAGATCGATGGGCAAAAACCTCACCAGTGGTTCGTATTCCTTCTCCAGCTGAAAGCCAAGGCCAGTGTTCAGCCCGCTACCACCCGTGCTTAAACCCGTTAACCCCAATACATCCGCCCAGGCATCTGCCAAAAAGGTGGTGACGATCACCAGCAGCATTACGACTGGTCTTACGGAGTGCAGTAATTCCTCAATGGCGTAGAAAAATCCGCCAATAGGAGCATGAAACACGGCCGCAATCCCTGCTCCACCGCCCGCGGCAACGATCACGCGACGGAATGCCGCAGGTGCTCTTAGCCAACGCGCCAGTTGCCAGGCCACCGATCCCCCCATCTGAACGGCGGGACCTTCCGGCCCGAGGGGGAAGCCACTGCCGATGGCGACGATTCCCGCAACCAATTTGACCAAGCCCACCTTGAGACCCATCGGAACGGCCCGATGGTTCAGGAATCCCATGATGTGGGTGATTCCGGATCCACCTGCTGATGGTGCCAGCCGAGATACCAGCAATCCAGACACCAAACCACCTGTTGCACCTAAGCCAGGCAGAACGGCCCAAGCGGGAAGGTCTGCCAGAAGTTCCAGGCGCCAGCCACCTAAAACTTTGATGCCTCCCTTGAACAACACCCCTGTGAGGGCTGCGCCAAGGCCCGTGAACATCAAGGCGAGCACAACAACCAGCCAGCGGCGTTCAAGCAGCCGGCGAATGCTCCGACTCGAACCGGATGGATCTTGTTTTTCTTTCAGTTCGCTAGCTGCAGACATGGTTTTGCGCGGAAGCGAGTCAGGCGCCGGCCATGACCTCCGCTTGTTCTGAAGCACTCAGCACCCGACCTTGTTCAACGAAGTTATCGATTTGGTCGAAGTTGAGATAGCGGTAGAGCTCTGCGGAGAGTGGGTCAATCTTTTCAGCGGCGATCCTCTGGTACTCCTCGGGTGTAGGGATGCGCCCGAGCAGGGCACAGACAGCTGCTAATTCGGCGCTTCCCAGGAAGACCTGTGCGCCTTTGCCAAGCCGGTTGTTGAAGTTGCGGGTGCTGGTGGAGAACACCGTGGTGTTGTCCCCGACCCGGGCTTGATTTCCCATGCAAAGCGAGCAGCCTGGCATTTCCATGCGGCTGCCGGCTGCTTCAAACGTGGCGTAGTAGCCCTCTTGCTTGAGCATGTCCTCGTCCATGCGCGTGGGCGGGCAAACCCAAAGCCTGGCGGCGATGTCGCCGGCCTCTTCGAGCACTTTGGCCGCCGCGCGGTAGTGGCCAATGTTGGTCATGCAAGAGCCGATGAACACCTCCTGAACGGCTTCCCCAGCCACTTCGCTAAGCAGTTTCACGTTGTCGGGATCGTTCGGGCAGGCGAGAACGGGCTCGGTGAGTTCATCCAGATTGATCTCAATCACTTCGGCGTATTGAGCGTCGTCATCCGCTTCGAGGAGTTGGGGGTTGGCCAACCAGTCCTCCATCACCTTGATCCGTCGCGCCAGGGTGCGGGCATCGCTGTAGCCGCGCGCAATCATGTTTTTGAGCAGCGCCACATTGCTGCTCAGATATTCACTCACTGTGCTTTCGGAGAGTTTGATGGTGCAGCCTGCGCAAGAGCGTTCGGCCGAGGCGTCCGTGAGCTCGAAGGCCTGCTCCAGCTTGAGATCTGGCAACCCTTCAATTTCCATGATTCGGCCATTGAAGACGTTTTTCTTGTTGGCTTTTTCCACGGTGAGCAGGCCCTTTTGGATCGCAACCCAGGGGATCGCATTCACGACATCGCGGAGTGTGACCCCCGACTGAAGAGAGCCACTGAACCGCACCAAGACCGATTCGGGCATGTCGAGGGGCATGGCGCCGATGGCGGCAGCAAAGGCCACAACCCCGGAACCCCCTGGGAAAGAAATCCCCAGGGGGAACCGGGTGTGGCTGTCACCCCCTGTGCCCACGGTGTCGGGCAAGAGCATGCGATTGAGCCAGCTGTGGATGATGCCGTCACCGGGGCGAAGGGCGACACCGCCGCGTTGGGCAAAGAAATCAGGTAGATCTTTCTGGGTCTGCAGGTCCACTGGTTTGGGGTAAGCGGCTGTATGGCAGAAGCTCTGCATCACCAAATCGGCGGAAAAGCCAAGGCAGGCCAACTCCTTCATTTCGTCCCGGGTCATCGGCCCGGTGGTGTCTTGACTGCCAACGGTGGTCATCAGTGGTTCACAGCTTGTGCCTGGACGGACTCCTGGAAGACCGCAGGCTTTGCCCACCATTTTTTGAGCCAAGGTGAAGCCTTTGCCAGTGTCTGCAGGAGCACTAGGCCGGATGAACGTTTCAGAAGGGGGAAGTCCAAGTTGGCTGCGCACCTTGTCGGTGAGCGCGCGGCCAATCATCAGTGGGATGCGACCACCAGCACGAACTTCGTCGCTGATCGTGCTCGGCTTGAGTTCAAAATGGCTGATCACCCTGCCATCGCGTTCGATCGTGCCGGCGTAAGGGCGAATCGTGATCAGATCTCCGGTGTTCAGATCGCTGACATCACACTCGATCGGTAAGGCACCTGAATCTTCCGCTGTGTTGAAAAAGATTGGCGCAATCTTGCCGCCAATGATCACCCCGCCAGCGCGCTTGTTGGGAACGTGGGGGATGTCATTGCCGGTATGCCACAGCACGGAGTTGATGGCGCTTTTTCGAGAGCTTCCCGTGCCGACCACATCACCCACATAGGCCACGGGATGTCCTTTCTGCTTGAGGGTTTCGATCGTGTTGAGTCCCTCTGGATCACGGGTTTCCAACATCGCCAGGGCGTGCAAGGGGATGTCTGGACGTGTGGTCGCGTGGGTGGCTGGTGAGAGGTCGTCGGTGTTGGTTTCGCCGTCCACCTTGAACACGCTGACGGTGATCTCTTTGGCCAGTGGATCTCGCTGGGTAAACCATTCCGCTGCAGCCCAGCTGTCCACCACCTGTTGGGCGTAACGGTTGCTGCTGGCCAGCTCCATGACGTCATTGAAAGCGTCGTAGACCAAGAGGGTGCGGCTTAGCCCTTGAACGGCACAGCTTGCAAGCGTCTCGTCCGGATGCTTGAGCAGTTCGATCAGTGCAGCCACGTTGTACCCACCAACCATGGTGCCGAGTAGTTGCACCGCTTCCAACGGGGTTATCAAGGGGCTGGATGCGTTGCCTTGGGCGACGGCACTCAACCAGGTTGCTTTGACGTAGGCCGCTTCATCGACGCCGGGAGGAATGCGCTCACTTAAGAGGTGCAGCAAGGTCTGCTCTTCCCCCGCTGGTGGCTTCTGCAGAAGTTCCGTTAAGGCCTGGGTCTGAGCGGCATCAAGAGGAAGCGGCGGGATGCCCTGATTTTCCCGTTCCTTGGCGTTCTCGCGATAGGTGCTCAGCATCGGTTTTGGCGGCGCAGACAGCGATAAACACCATTGTTGTTGGTCAGCGTTCCACACTGTTGTTTGTTGTGGTGGATCGACTTGCGTAATCTGAATTGAATTTCAGGCCAAGGCATGACCACCACCCACGATCTCCATGTGGTGGACACGCGACCACTGATCCCTCCGGCTCTGTTGCATCGCGATCTGCCAATTGATCCAACGGCTTTAGACACAGTGGTAACGGCTCGCAGCCGCATTGAAGCCATCTTGCGTGGATTGGACCGCCGACTGCTTGTGATTGTTGGTCCTTGTTCTGTGCATGATGTGGAGGCGGCTCGCGACTACGCCCGTCGTTTGGCGCCTCTGCGTGAGCGTCATGCAGCCGAGCTGGAGATTGTGATGCGGGTGTATTTCGAAAAACCCCGTACCACTGTTGGATGGAAGGGGTTGATTAATGATCCCCATCTTGATGGCTCTTACGACATCAATACAGGGCTACGGATGGCCCGCTCCTTGTTGCTTGATTTGGCTCGAGAAGGAATGCCCACAGCAACTGAGTTGTTAGATCCTGTAGTCCCTCAGTACATCGCGGATCTAATCAGCTGGACAGCGATTGGTGCACGCACCACGGAAAGCCAGACCCATCGTGAAATGGCTTCAGGTTTATCGATGCCCATTGGCTACAAGAACAGCACCGATGGCAGCGCCACGATTGCCATTAATGCGATGCAGGCTGCCGCCAAGCCCCATCATTTTTTGGGTATCAATCGTGAGGGCCATGCTTCGATCGTCAGTACCTCTGGAAACCCAAATGGGCACTTAGTTTTGCGTGGTGGCAATCGAGGAACCAACTACCACCTGGAAGCGATTCAGGATTCAGCTGCCGAACTGACGAGTGCCGGTCTCCCTGATCGCTTGATGGTGGACTGCAGCCATGCCAATTCCAGTAAAGACTTCCGCCGTCAGAGCGAGGTTTTACAGGCAGTTGCCTCTCAGGTCGATCAGAAGTCAGACCATGTCATGGGCGTCATGATTGAAAGCCACCTTGTGGAAGGCAACCAAAAGTTGTCTGCAGACCAATCGACCCTGACTTATGGCCAGAGCGTGACCGATGCATGCATCAGCATCGAAACCACTGCTGAATTGCTTGGAGAGCTTGCTGCTTCAGTCGCTCGGGCAAGGTTCAGTTAGATCACAGCTCACGAGGAGTTGATCAGCCAGTCATCCAGGTCCAACTCAAGGCCACTCCAAGGGGCACGGTGAGGTTGTCGATGCCCCAGACGCTCAATTGTTCGAGCCCTACAGCCAGCGTGCAGACGGCTAAAAGCCGAAATGGGGTGAGTTGACTTTGGGTCATCAGCACTAAAGCGAGCAACACCACAGCACTTGCGATGGCCATCGTGGTTGTACCGATGATGGACTTGCGCTGATCCAAGATCGTCCAGCTCGGGGAACGGACGGCACGCCCAATCAAACCGGCCAGGCCATCACCGAAGGCCATCACCAGCACCCCGGCACAGGCAGCGGCAGGATTGTTAGCCCAAAACAGGATCAAAAGCAGACAGATCGCGATGCCATAGGCAACGGTCCCGTAGCTGTTTCGCCCCACATCTTCCACCGCGGGAAGCAAATTCCAACGGTGATTGATGAAGGCGAGCAGGGTGACCACCAGAGCACAAGGCACTGCAATGGAGAAAGGAATATGGAGAAGCCAGGCGAGTGGCAGAACCGGTCCAGTGCCAATGTGAACAATCTTGCGACTCAATTCGCGTTGATGAGGCCAGAGGCTGCGGCAGGCAAGAGCGCTGCCGAGGACACCAGCCATCCAGAGGGCGATGAGCAACAGAGATGGCAGAGGCAAGGACGACTCAGGCAGCCTGCTGATGATTGGTCATCGTGCGTAATTTCAAAATGGCTTTGGATTCCAGTTGGCGTACGCGTTCTCGCGACACATTGATCTGACGGCCAATTTCGGCAAGGGTGAGGGGTTCTTCGCCACCAAGTCCAAACCGTAAACGCAAGATTTTTTGTTCGCGCTCATTCAGCTGTGAGAGCCAACCGCCCAGGTGCTCCTTCTGAATGCTGCGATCCATACCTTCCATCGGCTCATCGCCGTTGGGATCTGGGATCAGTTCACCAAGGGTGCTGCGGTCCTCTTCGCCTCGGGCGTGAGCATCAAGAGAGGCGCAGGGGGCGCTTTGGGCGATGAGCTCTTCGAGATCTCTCGGTTCAATGCCCATGGCATGGGCTAATTCCAAGCGGTTTGGTTGACGCCCGAAACGATGGGAGAGCTCCCGGGTGATCTTGCGCATCTTCGACAGCTTTTCACTGATGTGAATTGGCAGGCGGATCGTGCGTGCACTGTTGTCGATCGCCCGTGTCATGCCTTGGCGAATCCACCAATAGGCGTAAGTCGAGAACTTGTAACCCATGGCTGGGTCAAATTTATCGACAGCACGCTCAAGACCGATGGCCCCTTCTTGAACAAGGTCGAGAAGTTCGAGACCTTGGTTTTGGTATTTCTTGGCGACACTCACCACCAACCTGAGGTTGGCTGCCATCATCCGATCGCGTGCCCTCTTCCCCATTCGAATGCGATGGCGTTGTTTGGGTGTGCGTTCTTCTTCTTGTATGTCAAGAAGTTCTTTCATGGCTTGCACATGATGTGCAAGCTCAATTTCTTCAGCAGCTGTAAGAAGAGGAACGCGACCAATGCTGCTTAAGTAATGACCAATGGAATCGGTGGCTAAGCGACCGCTTGAACGATTCCCTCGACCAGAGGTTGTGCCACCTGCGCGATTGGTCGCACTGCGGCGACTGGCTGTCGGCAATAAAAGTTCCTTGGAAGTGCCTTTAGGGGCAGCTTCTTTGGACTCCAGAGGGATCCCCATCACCCTGGCCTCCTGACGAATTTGGGCGCAATTTAGCACCTTGAGGGCTGATGGATTGATGTAAATCTGAAGCTTTTCGGTAACTGGTTATTTGGAGCCGTTGGTGGTGTCAATTGCTACGGAAATATATGATTTATTTCTTTTTTTGGCTTTTCGTTGCTGTAGCGACTTGCTAGCGATTTGGTTGAACTACTGAGCCTCCTTTCCAGTCCTCAATTAACTGCAATTGGGAGTTGCGTTCTTCTCCCTCTGGATAACGCTGAATAAAAGTACCGTCGGTTTGCATGTCCCAAGCACCCCTGTTGTCGCTTAGGTAGCGTTCAAGCAGACGTTCGAGCTGTGCTCTTAAGTCAGGATCATCGATGGGGGTAACCGCTTCGACGCGTCGGTCAAGATTGCGAGGCATTAAGTCGGCGCTACCGATGAACACCTCCGGCTCGCCCCCGTTGTTAAACCAAAAAATACGTGAATGCTCCAAGAATCTGCCAATGATGCTGACCACGCTGATGTTGTCGCTAATGCCTTCAAGGCCGGGGTAAAGGCTGCACATCCCTCTGATGATTAATTGGATCGTGACTCCGGCTTGAGAGGCTTCATACAAAAGGGCAATGATTCCTGGATCTACCAGAGAATTCATCTTCGCTTTGATCGATCCACCACGTCCTTGCTGGGCGTGTTCGATTTCACGGCGAATCAATTCTTCCATGCCTTTTCTTAAGGAGACAGGCGCGACGAGTAGCTTGCGAAAGCTTTGTTGCTTAGAGAAGCCGGTTAAATAGTTAAACAACTCCACGAGGTCCTGGCCGAGTTCTGGTCTTGCTGAAAGCAGACCTAGATCGGTGTAAAGACGTGAGGTTTTGGAGTTGTAATTGCCAGTGCCGATGTGGACATAGCTGCGCAAGCGTTCTTTCTCTTTGCGTACAACCAGAACAATCTTGGTGTGCGTTTTAAGGCCAATGACGCCGTAGACCACATGCACTCCTGAGCGTTCCAGATGTTTGGCCCACTGAATATTGTTGTCTTCGTCGAAACGTGCTTTTAGTTCGACCAGGGCCATCACCTGTTTCCCGTTTTCTGCTGCACGGATGAGTGCTGCGATGATCGGAGAATCTTTGGAGGTGCGGTAGAGGGTCATTTTGATGCCCATCACGAGGGGATCATCTGCTGCTTGATTGATGAATTCCTCGACCGACGTGGAAAACAAGTCGTAAGGGTGATGCAGGAGAACATCGTGGCGGCGTATCACCGAAAAAATGCTCTCGAATTCCTCTTCTTTGATGGATCCGTCTTCCAACATGCCTCTCTGAGTTCGACTGAGGACGGTGGGAGTTTGACCTGAGTGCGTGGTGTCTTTTAGGTGTGGTAGGGGCAGGCTCATCAAGCCGAAGAGGTCATCGAGCCCGAGAGGTCCGTTCACCCTGTAGAGGTCTTCTTCAACAACGGACATTCCCTCCATCAACATCTCCATGACGTCTTGAGGGGTGTCGTCAGCCACTTCCAGGCGGACCACTTCACCACCCATGCGTCGCTTTCGCAGGCCTTGTTCGATTGCGATCATGAGATCGTCGGCTTCAAGGTCGCGGAGTTCCAGGTCTGCATCTCTGGTGACCCGGAAAAAGTAATGCCCTTCAATGCTCATTCCTGGAAAGAGCAAGCTGAGATTGAAGGCAATCACCTGCTCAAGAGGGACTGCCGTGTGCATGGCCTTGGATTCATCGCTGCCAAGCTCTACTGGAATCGATACAAAGCGAGGAAAGATCTTTTGAGGGACCTTCACTCGGGCGAGTTGGCGTTGGCCCGACTCTGGGTCATGGATTAGGGCGGCGACGTTGAGGCTGAGATTGCTAACGAATGGAAAGGGATGGGCAGGATCCACAGCTAGGGGCGTTAAGACCGGAAAAATCGCCGTTTGAAAGAAGTTGTCCACCCAGTGACGTTGTGCTTCGTTCAATTGTTCGTAGTTGAACAGAAAGACTCCAAAGTCTTCGAGGCCTACGCGGAGATGGTTGAGGTAGTGCTTTTGTTGGGCTTCCAGCAGAGCTGAGAGCTGGTTGCGAATCTCATGGAGTTGCTCCCGGGGTGTCAGGCCGTCCTCGCTTCGCTTGTCGATGCCGGCCTCAACCTGAGACTTCAAGGACGCCACGCGCACCATGAAAAACTCATCAAGGTTGTTGCTGAAAATGGCGCTGAATTTGGCCTGTTCCAACAACTGCGTTCTTTGGTCAAGCGCCTGAGCCAACACCCGTCTGTTGAAGGCGATCCAGCTGAGTTCCCGATTGATGTAGAGATTCTCGGGAAGCATGTCGCCGTTAATGATGTGTCTTGAGCACTGTGCTCGCTAGGGAAAGGTAGCAATCGTCCGTCAGCCTGTGGTGTGTTCAAGGGGACTGCGGGTCACCAAGAGCACTACGACCACGAGCAATCCAGCGCCTCCAAAGAATGGACTGGTTTGACCGAGGAGGTCGTAGCCCAGTCCAGCCAATGGTGGACCTAAAAAACTGCCAAGACTCTGCAGTGCTTGCAGGCTGCCAAGGGCTGCGCCTTGCCCTTCATCGCTGAGACGTCGAGATACGAGGCTGCGAAGGCTCGGGGTCACGAGACCCGTTCCGCTGGCCAAAATCCCTACAGCTGTAAACACTCCGATCCTGGCTTGCTCAGGATTTGTGGTGGGGATCAGCAAGCAGCCGGCGATGACGAAACCGAGGCCGATCAACGTGAGTTTCCACTCCCCAAAACGATTCACCAACGGACCGATCAGTACACCCTGGACCACGGTGGCGACGACCCCAACAATCAAAAAGGCAGTGGTAGCCAGCTCTGGCCCCCAGTTGAATCGCTGCTTGAAATAGAGCACCAGGATTGCGGTGAAGCCATTAAAGGCAAGAAAAAATAGAAAAAAGCCCAAGGCCAGACGCCCGACTGCTGGATTGCCAATCACCCGCGCGATTTGAGCGAAAGGGTTGAGCTCCCGTTTGCGAGGAAGCACGCGGCGCTCTGACACCGGATGGGTTTCAGGGAGCAACGTCAATACAACGACAAGATTGAACACGGCGAAGCCGGTTGCCACCCAGATCGGCAGCGTCACGGCAATGCGGGCCAATTGGCCGCCCAGAAAGGGTCCGATAATGAAACCAAGGCCGAAGGCCACCCCGATCAATCCGAAGGCCCTTGCGCGTTTTTCCGGCGGTGTGATGTCTGCGAGTACAGCACCTGCCGTTGCGGCTGTTCCACCGCTCACCCCATCGATCAGACGGGCTCCAAACAGGAGAAAGAGGGGCAACACAGCACCGGTGGGCCAGTCTTGGCTCACCGTGGTCGCGAACAGTCCGAGGCCCACGACGGAACCACTCACGCAGATGGCGATCACGGGTCGGCGGCCGAAGCGATCACTCAGAGCACCGATGAATGGAGTTGCTCCGAACTGTGCGAGGGCGTAGCTGCCAGCTAGCAGACCAAGGGTGCGACCGTCGGCATTGAACGATGCCAACAGATATGGCAGCAATGGAAAAACAATGCTTTCGCTCAGTCGGTCATTGAGCAGCGTTAGAAACGCACTAAATAACGTTGGAACGTGAGGACGGCGCACGTTCGATCGAGGCGGTTATTCACCTTCCCACAGTCGCTCGCCACTCGATCAGTTGCTCTAAGACGGCAGCGCCAACGCCATTGCTTTGCATGGTTTGAGCCTCTTCCACACCCTCCTCCAAGCTTTTGCTGACTCCGCACAACCACAGATAACAGCCTGTGTTCCAACGCAGGGACTGGGCCATCGGCCCCTGACCCAGAAGTGCTTCTTTGGCGTGGGTAGCCCAGACCTCCTCTGATTCCCAGCGGGGATCATTTCCGAAACAGCCATGATCACGGGGATGAACGATGTGTCGTTCGGGTTCACCTGAGTTGTGAATCCGCGCCGTGATCCCTGCCCGACTGACAGGTAGGTCAGTGCCGCCTTCTAAGCCCTTCACGGTGATGACTTCCTTTTCTCCGGCGAGCTCCAGGGCTTGCCAGGCTCGGTTTTCCGTCGGGGGATGGACAAAACCACTGACAAGCAGGTGATGCCCTTGGTGTGCGGTCCAAAGCAGCTCGGCGCTGGCTAGTGGAGGGCGTTTCCCGAGATCATCTCGGGCGGGAATCAGAGCCTCGCCCAGGGGGAAGTGTTCCGGTTGATAAATCAGGGCAAGACCATGCAGGTTGAAACCTGTTTGCACATCGTTGAGAGACAGTTCATGCAAGTTGAGCCCGATCGAAGCAAACAGTTCTGCGGCGGTGATTCCAAATTTCACCGGCATTCGCCTCCCTCCTTGCAAGACCACAGGCTGACCAGACCCCACCAACATCAAGGCCGTTAAGGGGTAGATCGGTGCCGTGCGGGAGCGGCCATCAAAGGGCATGCCAAAGCAGATCGGCCGGGGTTGACCGGGTTCACTGAGAAGACAGGGACCAAGACGTTTATAGGTGTCGAGCATGCCGGTGAGCTCCTGAGGCTCGGGCCGGCGAATGCGATGGGCAATCAAAAAGGCGCCGATTTGAACGTCTGATGCTCCTCCCGTGAGCATCAACTCCATGGCTTCATCGGCTTCGTTTCGAGTCAACCCCTTGCTGGTGTGCTCTCCACTGCCAATTTTGCGTAGCAATTGCTTGAAGGATGCACGCTTTGCGGCTTCAGGAGAGGTTTGCATTGATAGGCCCGGAACCGAAGGCGATCGTTCCGCAGAATTATCCCCTTCGGCGGTATTCATTGATACCTGAGCCTTTTATGAAGCTTCCGAGTTAGGTCCTGCATAGGTCTGCATAGCTTCCATGAAGGGGGTGGAATGGATGCTGACGCCCCTCGGCGTAATAAAGGCGTTCAATCAGCAGATTCGGGAAGGTTTGACGTACAACTGCTGGTGTGACTGATAGAGAGTCAATCGTTAGGAAGCTATTGATAATTTTTAGGGTTTGATTCTGAATTTGATTGAACTGATTCACGATTGCGGAGAGAAACATGAAACGAACTAACCATCAACGCTTATATGATGCTGTCTTCCTCGCCGTCGTTCTGTCGCCGATGCTGCTATTGGCTCTACCGAGATTATGAATCGGTAGTTAATGCATCAGTTTTAGGCCTTGATCTTGTAGATGATTCATTCACTGCTAAGTCGCACCGCAAGGGTTGCTGATCTCTAGTAGTTCGTTTATTGGTCTTATTACATGACTACTTCTACCTTGGCGCCGTCATTGGCTGGTCCCTCACCGTCGACGCTCACCGCTTCGCTCATGGCGGCCAAAAAGGCGAAGGGACTGTCCTTCGCTGATTTAGAGGCGGCCCTTGGGCTCGATGAGGTTTGGATTGCTTCTCTCTTTTATGGCCAGGCAACCGCTTCCCCTGAAGAAGCAGAGAAATTAGCAACATTGTTAGATTTAGATCCAGCCATAACCGCTGCACTGCAGGAGTTTCCGACGAAAGGTAGCCTTGATCCTGTGATCCCTACAGATCCATTGATCTATCGCTTCTATGAAATCATGCAGGTTTATGGAATGCCTCTGAAAGATGTTATTCAGGAAAAGTTTGGTGATGGAATTATGAGTGCCATTGATTTTACTTTGGATGTTGATAAGGTTGAGGACCCAAAGGGGGATAGGGTTGAGATTACGATGTGCGGAAAATTTCTTCCCTATAAGAAATGGTGAGCCATTGACTTTTTAAAGAGCATTGCCCGGCATGGCCGGGCTTTTTTGGCTTAATATTGCTGTTGAAGTTGTTGCTTTGCTTGGGCGAGTCGTTGCGGGTTCGTGAGTTCTAGGCTTAAACAATTCAATTGTGCTTTGCTATGGGTTGTTCCTATACATCCCAGTGCTTTTAATGCGGCTTGAGCACTGTCGTCGGATCCGTTGTGGACGAGCTTGGCCAACCGGTCACTGATGACCTTTTCGTCTCGCCGCTGCAGCAAACGAATGCAGGCAATCACTACAGGATCACGCCAATCTTGAAGAGTACATTCACACAATTGCAGTAATTCACTTGCTTGAAGTTGATGAGATTTGAAGCCAAGAAGATTTAAACCAGCGAGGCGTTGTGCTTGGCCAGGTAATTGCAGAATGTGCTCAAATTGAGGCAGTGTCAGTTCGGAACCCCAGCAACTCAGTGCGTTGAGCAGTAAGGCATCGGGAGTATTGGATTGGTTCAGTTGTGCGAGCAGCCAATCTTTTGCTTCAGGTTGATGGCAGAGGCCGGCGGCATGGATGAATTCAGGTTGAATTCCGTGTTCCTTGATCAGAGTCTGGATGATTGGCCAGCCTGTTTCTGCCAACATCCCCAAGCGTTCAGCCACTGCAAAACGGAGTTCATCAGAAAGGCTGGGAGAGAAAATCTCTCCCAGCCAGGTTGGATTCAATGGAATCCTCCGTGCATTGGACAGCCGATCCCAGAGGGTGGCCTCATCTATTGCACTCATGGGGTTTGAAATTAGCGAGCACCAAGTTCGGCGGCCAGTTCACGTTCCAGTTTCTCATCATGCTCTGTAGGTAGAACATCTGAAATTTTGGTGCGGTGGGTGCTGTAAAAGAGCATGCCGATGAATACCATGCCTCCAACAATATTACCTAGCGTAACTGGGAGGAAATTCCAGAAGATTACTTTGTAAAAGGGCACTCCTGATCCAAGAATCGGTCCAGCGGTGTGTAGGAATTGATTCACAACAATGTGTTCCATGCCTAATGATTGGAAAGCGGTGATGGGTAACCAGCAAGCCAAGATTTTTCCTGGAACACTTTTACTCACAAGAGCCATCGTGACGCCGAGGCAAACCAACCAGTTGGCAACAACTCCGCGCAGGAATGCTAAAAAGAAGCCCATACTTCCAAGGGCCTCGTACTTCTTCACAACGTTGATCTGATTAAGAGCAACGATTTTCTGAGCAACGAGATCCCAAATCGGTGGTCCAACATTTTCAGCAGCAGCATCCAAGCTGCCACTCGTCAGGCTGATGGCCATGATGATCGCCACCACAAGAGTGCCAATGAAATTACCAATCCACACCCACACCCAATTGCGAAATGTTGCATTCCAGCTGCATTTGCCGGCCCAGGTTGCCATCGGCAGCAATGCGAAGTTACCGGTCACGAGCTCCATCCCGAAGAGGACAATGCTTGCAAAACCAAATGGGAATAGGAGAGAACCTACGAATGGCAGTTTTGTCAGGATTCCCACCGTGAGGGCCAGGACCACTGCGAGACCAAGAATGGCTCCGGAGTAAAAACCACGGATCAGCAGGTTTTTAATGCTGACTGTTGCTTTCTTGCCGCCGGCTAAAATCATGCCGTCGACGAGTTCATTAGGTAGGACGTAGTCCATCTGGGACGCTGTTGCACTCATGATTGGGTGTTTAGTAGATGAAAGGGAATCAACCGCTGACGCGATTCATGAAGCGTGAGAAAAAATCTTGATTCTGTGGTGCTACAGAAATTGGTGCTTTATCTTCCCCACTTGCGCTAAGCCAGTTAACAAAACGCGATAGGAAATCAACTTTGAAAGCCATTGTGAAATAAGCCGATGTGAAGATTGCTGAAACGTTGAACCATGGCTTCAAAACAAAGCGCCACGGTTTTCTGAAAGGAGTAGCGATTTAGTGCGATTAAGCCCGAGGTTTTGCTCCGAATTGTTCAATCAGAACCTGTTTAAGAACATTTTGAATCTCCTCTGCAGGAATAGCCTTTTGCTGAATTTCGCCGATCTGTGGGTTTTCGCCTTGCGACCCTCCAATGCTCAGCGTGTAGCCCTCACCCATTTCGCCCTTACTGTTTTTCGCTTTGGTGCCTGTCAGGCCAATCGCACCCATGAAGGCTTGCCCACAGGTATTGGGGCATCCGGTCCAATGGATCTTGAGCTCTTCGGGCAGTTCGAGTTCTGCATCGAGTCGCTTAGCAGCAGCAATCGCTTGATCTTTGGTGTTCGTGAGACCAAAACTGCAGTAGGTGTTGCCTGTGCAGGAGACTGTTCCCGCTGCGATTGCACCTGGTTCAAGAGGGAAGCGCTGCAGCAAAGGATCGGCTTTGAAGCGGTCCAGCTTGGATGTTGTAAGCCCCACGATGATGACGTTCTGGTCTTCTGTTAGGCGAATTTCTCCAGTTCCGTATTCCTGGCTCACTGTGGCTAGGTTGTGAAGGTCGGCTGCAGTGAGTCTTCCAACGTTTACATGCAGCCCTGCGAAAAACTCATCTGCATTTTTTTGTGGGTGGATTCCGTAGTGAGAACGTGGGTTGGAGTTAAAGACTGACCCTGGATCCTCTGTGAGTGGACCAAAGAGGCCTTCCACCTCATTCCTAAAAGTGTCGATACCTAGTTGATCGAGATACATGCGGAACCGGCCTTTGGGGCGCTTGTTTCGTTCGCCGTTGTCACGCCATAAGCGAATGACGCAATCTGTCATTTTACAAATTTCATCCTGCTTCACCCAGGCATTCAGGGGAATGGCATAAGCATTCATCTGTGAAGAGAGGATCCCTCCGATCCAGACACCGAAACCCATCACACCATCGCGTTCAACGGGGTGAAAGACGATGTCGTTGTGAAGTAAGAAATTATCTTTGGCGCCAGCAACAGCAGTATTCCATTTGCGAGGAAGATTGGAAAACTCTGGATTGCCTTGGCAATTATTGGTTAGAAAGTTATGTAGTTCGGTTGTGAAGGGACGAGTGTCGATGATTTCGTTCGGATCAATTCCTGCTAAGGGATTTCCAGTGACATTTCTAGGGTTGTCAAATCCTGATTGAATTGAACTGAGACCAACGGCCTTCAAGCGTTTTATAATATCGGGGAGATCGTCAAGTAATACTCCTCGAAGTTGCAAGTTCTGTCGTGTTGTGATATCGCAGCTTCCATTTTCGCCGTAACGTTCAACAATGGAAGCGACAACGCGGATCTGTTCGTTGCTGAGCACACCATTGGGTACTCGCAGGCGAAGCATGAATTTTCCTGGAGTTTTTGGCCGCCAGAACATCCCATACCATTTGAGGCGCAGCTGAAGATCGGTTTCATCAACCTCTTCCCAGCCAATTCTTGCAAACTCTTCTAATTCACTTCCAACAAGAAGGCCATCTTTAGAGGCTTTGTTTTGCTCAATTTTATTGAGCGTCTTGTTTTCTAGGAATGGTCTTGTTGGGATTTGAATGCTCATAGCGCTGATGCTTGATACGGGAATTCGTCTGTAAGCGACATTTCCAGCACATCAGAGAAAAATCCGTGCTGCAAAATGTTTATAGCGATCGATGGGGTGATGTTTCGGTATCGGTTGGAACCAAATTGGCGGCTCCTGACTTGAAATATTGTTTGATTGGCTACATGCAAGTGCTTTGATTTCTGGCTCTATAGATTTGAATTTCAGAAGCAGAAGATTGCATCAGTATTGGCGGCCGATTTCTCCGATCCAGCGAACAGCCCCCTGGCGGATCATGGACCAAACCCTTGCCATGGCAGCTAAGTCGCGATCGAAATCATTCTTGAACCGCTGCGATGCTCGGTTGTTGCGAACGCTTGATTGCATGGGGGCGCGAGAATGCCCTCTGCGGTAGTAAGTCATGCATGCATGAACGGAAACCACCTGACTACATCAGTTCAAGGGGCTTTTGATCCGTGGCCGTTGTTACGGAAACGGGGCGAATCAGGGGGTGCAACTGCCCTTCGTCTGGTGGTCCACGGCCGTTCTGGTGGCCTCGTTCCCCCTTGTGTGCGGGAGATTTCGGTGGCTGTTGCTGAGTGCCGAGCGGCCCCAGTTGAATTGGAGGTGCTCACCGCAGAGGTTCCGACGGCAGCGCAGTGTGACTCACAATGGCTGGTGCCCCTTCTCTTGCTTCCTGGCAGTCATGCCAGAAGCGATGTGCCTCTGATTCGTGATCGCTTGAGGAGCGAGGGCGTTGTGGTGAAGCCTCTTCCCTTTCTTGGTTCCTGGGAGTGTTGGTGGGTGCTGATGTCCCGTTGGATTGAGGTTGTTGTTGCTCAAAATCGATCTCTGGCACTCGTTCACCATCCATTGAGGCCAGGGCTCTCTGATCGCTTTTTGATTTCAGTGCAACGTCGCTTCGGCTTACCTGTGGTGGCCTTTGATGTCTGGGACCAGTTTGCTAAGAATCAACCCAACATGGTTCCATTGCCGCTCTCGCTGGCTCCCAACCGGATGTCGGAGGCGTTGGGTCAGGCTGGTGGGCTGCCATCCCTCTTAGAAGTTCCCGAGCTTCGTCAGGGTCTTATTCATTGTCTAGCTGCATTGCCGTGATTGATTCGACCATGACAGGAACTGTGTATCTCGTCGGTGCTGGACCAGGAGATCCCGACCTTCTCACCGTGAAGGCTCATCGTCTACTGCGATGTTGTGATGCTCTCGTCTACGACTCCCTGGTTCCAAGCGAGGTCCTGAATCTCGTTCCAGACTCTTGTGAACGTCATTTTGTCGGCAAACGTCGCGGACACCACTCCGTGCCTCAGCCCAGTACCAACTCAGTGTTGGTGGCCTTGGGTCAGCGCTATCAAACGGTGGTTCGCTTAAAAGGTGGAGATCCTTTCCTGTTTGGTCGTGGTGGAGAGGAGGCCGCTCATCTGGTGTCCCATGGCATTGCGGTTGAGGTGGTTCCGGGAGTCACGGCCGGGATTGCCGCTCCGGCGTATGCCGGAATTCCGGTCACGCATCGTCGAGCAGGCTCGTCGGTCACCTTCGTAACGGGTCATGAGGAGATTGACAAACGTCGCCCATCCGTGAATTGGCGTGCGTTAGCTACGGCGAGTGATGGTTTAGTGATTTATATGGGTTTGCATAACCTTCCTCGGATTGCCGAGGAATTAATCGCCGGTGGTTTAGATGGAGATACTCCTGTGGCTGTCGTTCAGCAAGGCACGGTTGCTGGTCAGCGTTGCTTGAAGGCACCCTTGCGGGAGGTGGCAGAAGCCACCCGAACAGAAAAATTTGCATCGCCTTCCATCGTTGTCGTGGGAGATGTGGTGAACCAGCAAGTCACTGCTTGCTCACCTGAGCCCGCTGCGGTCACGATGCCCATTCCATTTTGAAGTCCGTTCCTTTTGCCGCAGCGATGATTCAGACCAGTCCGAGTCCTATTCACCTAATCAGGATTGAGCTTGGGTGTCCAAGATGTTTCCCGTAATCGCGGCAGAAGTTGCACAAGGTTGCAAGGACGGGTGTTCGCGTCCAATTGGCTGGAGATAATTCGATCCCAAGCTGTTTGAACAGCATCTAAAGAACCGGGAAGAACGAAAACGATGGTGCCGTTGGCGACGCCAGCAAGGCAACGACTTTGAAGAGTGCTGGTGCCAATGCTTTCGTAGGACAGAACGCGGAACAGTTCTCCGAAACCGTCGATGGTTTTGTCGAGTAAGGGAGCGATGGCTTCCGGGGTCCCATCACGACCTGTGAGCCCAGTCCCGCCGCTGGTGATCACCACATCAATGGTTGGGTTGGCGATCCATTGACTCAGCTCAGATCGAATGAGGTAACGATCATCAGGGCAGATTTTTCGATCACTCAGTTGATGACCTGCCGTTGCCAGGCGTTGTGCCAGTGCGTCGCCGCTGCTGTCTTCCGCCCTTGTGCGTCGGTCGGAAATGGTGAGAAGAGCAATGGAGAGGGTCAGTTCAAGATCATGCGCCTGTTCTGACGCTAAAACCAAACAGTGCTCGAGATTGTCCACTATGACGAAATCTCAGGAGAGATCCATCCACGTGTTGTTGTTTGCCTCTCTTCGCGACCAAGCGGGCTGGGCTGAACAATTGCTGACGCTCCCTGACAGAGAGGTTGTTACCGCTGAAGATATCTGGACTCAGTTGCACCTTGGTCCTCGACCTGCAGCGGTGCAAATTGCGATTAATCAGCAGTTGGTGGCTCCGATGACGTCGGTGCATTCCGGGGATGAAATCGCGTTTCTTCCACCATTTACGGGAGGTTAAAGGGAGTTTGATGCAAGAGAAGATCACGATCCAAATTCACAGCCAAATCTTTGATCCTTGGATTCACTTGGCTGCGTGGTCGTCTCAGGCGGCGGCGTTAGCCACATTTGTGGGTCGTGTGCGTGATGTTGCGCAGGATGGAAGACCTTTGGACGCGTTTGAGCTCACGCACTATCCAAAAATGTGTGAGGGAGTCATCCGTCAGAACGCACAACGGTTGTTGATTGATCACGGTGCCAACTCAGCTCTTGTGCTTCATCGGGTGGGTCGCATGCTGCCCTCGGAGGTGATTGTGCTAGTGGCTGTTGAGGCTGATCGTCGTGGCCCTGCTCAGCGTTGTTGCATGGATTTGCTGGAGGCGATTAAGCATCAGGCTCCTTTCTGGAAAAGAGAATGGAGGAATGGGCAGGGCACATGGCTCAGCGGCAATACACCGCTTTGAATGCATGAACTAGAGGAGGCGTGTTCGGATCAGTTGCGCCCAAAGACTCTCGCCCGCTTCCAACCCTCCTGTTTGTGCGGGAATCTCCAGCAAAAGATCGCTGTTTAGCAGGGAGCCAATGCGGGATGAGGCTTGTGAATCGCTCACTCGCGCCATGAGCTCTCCGCTCGCATCGACCTCCAATTGAGCGCGGGCGAGTTCGGGGCGGCCTGGCCGGCGAGCCAAAGCGTTGGCCAGTTTGACTTTGACGCGTGGAAATAAATCAGGCTCTTCTTGACCTTCCAGCAACTGCAAGGCGGGCCAGAGCAGCTGTAGGGCGGTGATTGCTGCAGCGACAGGGTTTCCAGGGAGGCCAAAGAAAGGCACGTTGCCTTCTGGGCTGTTGATGTGCCCGAAGGCGAAGGGGCGTCCTGGCTTCAGAAACAGTTTCCAGAAACTCACTTGCCCCAATTCGTTGACAAGCTCCCGGATCCAGTCAGTGTCACCAGCGGAAATTCCCCCTGTGCTCACCACAACATCACAGGTTTGGCTGAGTTCAGCTAGCGCCTGCCGCAAAGCTTCTGGTTGATCGGGAACCACGCACCGCGAATGCACGACCTGGCGGAGGTTGTGCAAGATCGCCTCAAGCAGGGTGCCATTGCTCTCCCATATCTCTCCTGTTCGTCGTTCTAGGCCAGCTGGCACGAGCTCATCGCCGCTGATCAGGAGGCCAATGCGAGGTTTTTGATGGACCTGAAGCGTGGCTACACCGCAACCTGCTAAGCGTCCAAGCTGGGAAGGCGTTAAGCGCTGGCCATGATTTATCAATAGATCCCCGGTTTTGCATTCTTCGTCTTCGGCTCTGATCCAGGGTTGATCCGAAACTTCAACAGCCAAGGTCAGTTGCGTTTGGCTGGTCTCCGCACATTCTTGTGGCAAGACCCAGCCTGCTCCTTCTGGGAGGGGGGCTCCGGTCAAGATACGGATGGCTTCACCAGCGTTTAAGACCCGATCAAAAGGAGAGCCAGGGGCTGATCGACCTTGGAGAGTCCAGTGTTGGCCGACTGTTGGACGCTTGTTTTGCCCTAGGGCATACCCGTCCATGATCGAGGCTTGGAACCCTGGAATCGAGACCTGAGCAGTGATTGACCGGGCATTGACGCGCCCTAGAGCCTCCTCAAGAGACACGGTTGTTAACGCATTGATTGGGCGGATGTCTGCGAGTAGACGATGTCTGGCTTCGCTAAGAGGTAACCCTTCGCGTCCATAGGGCTCAACGGGACCAGGCACCGTTGCGACCTCCATCTTTATGGGTAAGAACGATCTGACTCAACGTCATCCCTGGATCAATCGACTTGAGCATGTCGTAAAGCGTGAGCAATCCAATGGACACTGCTGTCATGGACTCCATCTCCACACCCGTGTTGTTTGTTGTGCTGCATCGGCAGCACAGGATGAGTCCCGGTAGTGAGGAGTCCGGTTCAATCGTGACCTCCACACCACTGAGTGGTAACTGGTGGCAAAGGGGAATGAGTTCCCAGGTCCGCTTCGCCGCCTGAATGGCTGCGACTCGCGCAACAGCGAGCAGATCACCTTTAGGTGTGTTGCCGGAACGGATCAGTTCCAGCGTGGTTGGCTGCATTTGAAGGCAGCCTTTAGCGGTTGCTTGGCGTTTCGTTGGACGGCGATCACCCACATCAACCATGTGAACTTCACCTGATGTGTTGAGGTGAGTGAGGCCTTCTTCCATGTTCAGCGGCTTCCTAAGGCAGACCAAAGTGTTGCCTCAGATCCCACAACTGGATCCACAACGGCTTTTGGCGATGCGTTGGTGGCCGTTGCTGACGAAAGTTGCTCAACCAACTCGCTGCGGGATCCCATATCGGCCCAGAGGGTGGCTGGTGAAGCAATCACTGGCTCCACTTGTGCATTGGGTCTGGTGCCGTCGATCGCAACCCCACCTTGACTGCGCACCATTTGGACCGCAAGTGAGCCAACAATGAAGGCTCCTAGAAAGCCCGTCGCGATTGCGATTTGGCTGCGATTTCCTGTAGAGACGACCCCAGAGTTCATGCCTAAATTGAAGAATTCAGACTCTCACTATGGAAACGTGTTGAGTGAATCGCTACCAAATGAAGCAAAAGCTCCAGGATAATTCACATTCTTGACGCCGTAGGGGGTGCCTGCATGCGCATTGGCTTCGCTGGTATACCAGCCGTGAAGAGAGCCAAGAAGAAGTCCAAGTGAAATGGCTAAACGCATCCAAGAGGCCATAAGCTCACAAAATCTTCTCTTTGAACGTTGAAGCTCGAGGTTGCGAATGAAACCATTTCGGGGGCGATGTCTACAAATGGTTCAGCTTGAACAATTTACGTCGTTAAATGCATGAATCAAGCCAGTCATTGCTTTGGGTTTGAGAAGGATTTTGTTGGGAATTGGCGTTGTATTCCTCTTTGTGTCAGGCGAAAGCTAGACCTCATTGGTGTCAAACTGAAGTTGAGTCACTGGATGGAGTTCACTCGGGAGCAGCGCCAAGATTTGGTGGATTGGCCTGATCAACCTTCAGCTTTGTCTGGCATGCGGGAGCACTTGCGAAAGCTCACCCTTGAGACTGCCGATGGGATGGTGAAAGATCTACCCATAGCGGTGGAGGAGCCTTGGCAGACTTTGGCTGTGATTCCAAAGGCTGTTCAGCAAGCAGCTTGGGAGAGATCTGCTTCCATCGGCACGAACCAATGGGCTGATTTATTTGAATTGGAGCGTTTTGCCCTATGTAAATTGGCTCGTCCTGGCCATGATCATCACAACTTGGATGCTGCTTTTAGCGAAATACTGGGTTGATCAATTGTCGAAGTGCTTCCAAGCGACCAGCTTCCTGTTCGATTGGTTTGATGACGGAAACTGCTGGAGCGACGATGACTGCACTTGCTTTTAATTCTGGTTGTTTTGATATGGGGCAAGCCTGTTCATGCATCAGTGCATTCACTTCACAGGCTTGAGCTTGCGTGAATCCCCAATGCATCGGAAGAAAGACTGTGCTCCGTCGGATTTTGTCTGTGACTTTCACGCGAGCGGTGAGTTGGCCCCTTCGGGAGCTAACCGCGGCTAGCTCTCCATGCTTCACTGCAAATTGATCCGCATCTTTAGGGTTAATTTCTAAGAGGGGTTCTGGGTGCATCGTTTTTAAGCGCTCTACCTTCCCTGTCCGAGTCATCGTGTGCCACTGTCCGAGATAGCGGCCAATCGTGAGAACTAGTGGGTAGGTGTCACAGGGTGGCTCTGCAAGACCAAGCGGTTGGTCGCTACAGAACCGTGCTCGTCCATTTGCGGTTAAAAACTTGTGATTGGTGTACAGCCGTTTTGACTCTTGAGATGGTGAACTGTCTTGAGGAAATGGCCATTGTTGTGGTCCTTCTTTGGCAAGCACTTCATGACTTAATCCTGAGACATCGCATAATCGTTTTTGTGTTAATGCTGTGAATTCTGCGTATACCTCGGCTGCAGAGTTGTATGTGAATTGTTCTTTGAAACCAAGGCGCCGTCCGATTTCGGCAAACACCTCCCAATCGGGACGACTTTCTCGATGGAGATTTCTGAATGCAGGGCAGTAAGTAACCCTTCGTTCAGAGTTGGTCATGGTTCCAGTTTTTTCGCTCCATTGAGCAGCTGGTAAAAGCAGATGGGAGTAATGCGATGTTTCTGAGTCTGCATAGGCTTCGCTAACAACGACCAAGGGGCAGCGCTTCATCGCTGCTTTAACGCGCTCTAGATCTGGCATGCTCACCAGAGGATTGGTTGCAGCCACCCACCACAAATCAAGCTCTCCTCGCTCCATCGCCTCCACCTGTTGCCAGGCCGTAAGGCCAGGCTTGGACGCAATTTTCCCTTTGGTAAAACCCCACGTGTGCTCGACTTCAGCGCGATGCTCGGGGTTCGTGACTTGGCGATATCCAGGCAGAAGATGGGAGAGGCCGCCTGCTTCTCTGCCTCCCATGGCGTTGGGTTGTCCTGTGAGTGAAAAGGGTCCGGATCCTTCTTTGCCAATTTGACCCGTCAATAAGTGCAAGTTAATGATTCCACCCACTACTGCGGTTCCTTCGCGCCGTTGATTCACGCCCATCGACCAGAGGCTCAAGACTTTTTCGCGGCGATGAAAGAGCTGGGCGACTTCCCGAAGGCGTTTTTCTGGAATGCCACAAAATAAGGCCACCCGTCTAGGCGTCCAGCGGGCAACGACATCAAAAAAGGAGTCGTAGTTGTCTGTGCAATCGTCGATAAATGCAGGATCCTGTCCGTTTTCACGCATCACCAGGTGGGCGATGCCATGAAGGAGGGCAAGGTCACTTCCAGGGGCTACCGCCAGGTGGATGTCAGCTGCCTTTGCGGTATCGGTTTGGCGCGGATCTACCACCACGATGGTGAGAGAGCCTGGATGTCTTTTTTTTCGTTTCAATAATCGTTGAAAGAGCACTGGATGGCACTCGGCAGTGTTGGTTCCGATCAGGAATGCCACCGTGCAATGGTCTAGGTCTTCGTAGCTGCAAGGCGGACCATCTGAGCCGAAACTACGGGTGTAGCCGGCAACAGCAGAACTCATGCAGAGTCTTGAATTAGCGTCGAAATTGTTAGTCCCTAGTGCCCCTTTGAGTAATTTTTGAGCTAGGTAATAATCTTCGGTATGGAATTGTCCGGAGCCATACATGGCGATGGAGTTTGGCCCCTTGGATTTCAGGCTTGTTTTGATTTGGCTTGAGATGCGCTCAAGAGCCTCATCCCAGCTGATGGGTTGGAACTCGTCATCAAGACTGGTTCGGCCAAGGGGTTGATCAAGTCGGCCCCTTGAGAGGGTTTCGCCGACTGTGGCCCCTTTGATGCAAACTTGGCCGAGACTTGATGGATGGAGTCGATCTCCTCTAGCTGTCCACATAGGAGTTCCATCTGCATCTCGACGGACCGCTTCCCCTTTCTTTGCTGGTGGTCGTAAGTCCAGACCACACCCCACTCCGCAATATGGACATTGACTGCGAATGGTTGTGGTTGGCTCTGCCATGATTTTGATATGGGCGTAATAGCAATACCCGGTGCCAAAGGCACCGGGTGCGATGTTGTTATGAGAAGGTTTTTGGAATCAGTTCTTTGCGAATTGAGGACTCGTTGTTTCTCCTTCATGTAATTCAGCGAAGGATCCTTGCGGTTCCTTGAGGAAAAAGAAGCAGAAGAAGGCAACAATTAGACCAGCGATTCCTAAAACTTGGAAGAAAGCACTATTGGAGGCTGCAATGATTTCTGGTGAAGGATCCTTTCCTCCACCCATCCACATGGGAAGCAGGCTAAAAATAGTGAGATAAGTCACGGCTCCAACATTGCCATAAGCTCCGACCAAGCCAGCGACTTGACCTGTAACGCGTCGCTTCACCAAAGGAACGAGAGCGAACGTTGCTCCTTCTCCAGACTGGACGAAGAAGGAGGCAAGCATCGTGATCAAGACAGCAATGATGATCCCTGTCGTTCCACTGAAAGTGCCAGGTTTGATCATGCTCATGACGAGATAACCAATTCCTAAACCCGCTGTTAAGAAGCCCATTGTGTTCTTTCGGCTCCCTAGCTTGTCGGAAATTAGTCCACCAGCCGGGCGAGCCACAAGATTCACAAAGGCGAAGCAGGAGGCGAGGATGCCAGCGGTTGCCTTTGGAAGATCAAACGTGGTTTCGAAGAACGTTGGCAACATTGAAACGACAGCCAATTCAGATCCGAAATTCACGATGTATGTGAGTTCAAGAATGGCAACTTGTTTGAATTCGTAGCGATCTTCTTTGGGGTAGACCTTTGTGCCCAAGATCAATTCACGATTGGTACGAATAATTCCCCATGTTTGAAAGATGAACCAGATCAGAACGGCACCTAGAGCCAGTGGATAGGTACCGGTATTGA
This sequence comes from Synechococcus sp. Cu2B8-bc1011, assembly GCF_047302735.1. Lineage (NCBI taxonomy): Bacteria > Bacillati > Cyanobacteriota > Cyanophyceae > Synechococcales > Synechococcaceae > Synechococcus > Synechococcus sp. Cu2B8-bc1011. The sequence continues at coordinate 504,102 of NZ_CP138915.1, read as the reverse complement.
GGAAACCAACTTTTTGCAGACGCCAGCAGAGCACACAGAGAATGGCGGCAAAGGGCACGTTCATGCCGAGCAAACCCCAAAAATCACGCATGGAAGTTACTTCCAAGCCTGCTGTGCGATTCGGTCTTTGATAAACCTTGCCTGGAGGTGTATCGGTGACGTTGAAGTAATAGATGAAGCCGTAAACAGCAGAGATAATCCCCGTTAGTGCAATTGCACCACGCCAATTAATGATTGCACCTGAGGGAAGTTCGAAGCCGCCTGAGAACGAGAGCCATCCGGCGAGTCCAACCAGAGTTAGAGCGGAGAATGCGGATCCAAAATTGCCCCAGCCGCCATAGATCCCCTCAGCGAGGCCAATCTCTTTGGGAGGGAACCATTCAGCCACCATTCGGATACCAATCACAAAGCCTGCACCAACGATCGAGAGCAGCAGGCGTGCCACGACTAATTGATTGAAATCTTGTGCAGAGGCAAACATCAGGCAAGGAATGACCGAAAAAACCAGAAGACTGGAATAAGTCAGTCGAGGCCCAAATTTATCGAGAAGCATTCCAATCAGAACACGCGCTGGAATTGTGAGAGCCACATTGCAGATGGCCACTGTGCGTATCTGACCAACACTCAAGCCCAAATCTGCTTTAACAGTGGTGGCAAGTGGAGCCAAGTTGAACCAGACCACAAAGGTCAGAAAAAATGCGAACCAGGTGAGATGAAGAGTTCGGTATCTCCCTTGGAACGACCAGAGTTCTCCAAGCATGGGGGTATTGATGGATGGATGTAAACCCCGGCTTCTTAATAAATGCGCTCAGGATTGAAGCAGCGGCGCAAATGCAAACCGCTTTTTGATTTGATCATCGATCGAATCCCTGTCTCGTCGCGACGGATACCGAATGGACACAGAACTACATAATTGGCTAGATCGATTTCAGGGCTTTTCTTTCGTTTGGATGCATTCGCTACATTTCGACCAAATGTGTTGTGCCCGGATAATGGTTTAGATGGCTGATTTCTCGTTGGTGCAGGATCTTGAGGCTTGCGTGCTTTCTGGCGGATTGAGCCGACGCATGGGGCGTGACAAGGCGTTGATTCCTCATCCGCAAGGTGGCTGTTGGTTGACTCGTAGCATTGAATTGAGTCGAAAACAGGGTCTGGCTGTTCATGTGGTCAGTTCGCATTCAAGCCATGACCTGTTGGCTTCAGCGCTGGATGGTGTGACATGCAGGTCAGATCCTTTTCCTGGTAAGGGACCATTGGCTGCACTTTCGGCTGTCTTTGGTAAGACCAAGGCCCTAGGTTTGTTAGTGATGCCTGTCGATATGCCTTGGTTGGAATCCACGACTCTTGATCAGCTGATTGGAGTCTGGAGGGAGAATCCCTCCGTTGCGCTGGTGTCGCATGACGGGAACCGACTTCAACCCCTGTTTGCCATCTATCCCAATGACAGTGTTTATCAGACCACCATGTTGCTTCAATTGGCTTCTGATCAGTTGAGAATGCTCGATTGGCTTCATCAAGTGCCGTATCAGACGCTCGTACTTCCTGAGGCCCTATTGCGCAACGCTAATTGCCCTGCTGATCTCACAGTGCTTGATGAATGATGCAGCCATCATCGGTGATTGATTTGCTCGATCGGCCTCTCGGAGTGTTGAGGCTATCTCTCACTGCTCGTTGTAATTTAGCGTGTCCATATTGCTGTCCGGATAGTGTGGAGCCGCAGGGCTTGTTGTCAACTTTAGATCAGCTGCGATTGATTCATTCGGCGTGCGCTTTAGGGGTTCATACTTTGCGTCTAACAGGTGGTGAGCCTCTTTTAACCGATCGACTTTGGCCGCTCCTCGAGGCGCTTTCGGTTGGTAGAGCAACGCCCGGCCATCCCCTGTCTCGATTAAAAGACCTAGCAATTACGACGAATGGATCACTCCTTGATGACGCGAAAGCTCAACAACTGCGTGCTTTGGGAGTTGATCGCATCACCATTAGTTTGGATGCTGTAGATGCTGAAAGTATCGCCAGAATGGCCGGTCTTCGTCGTGGAGCGGAGGCTGGGCTTGAATTATTCAAGCGTGTGTTGGCAGGCATTGATGCTGCCCGTGCTGCCGGGTACGAGCCTGATGAAGGTGCCCTCAAGCTGAATGCTGTGATTCAGCGTGGTCGCAATGATGATCAATTGATTCCTTTGGCTCGTCTGGCTCGTCAGCAGCGGATGGAATTGCGTTTGATCGAATACATGGATGTTGGGAATCGGAATGGTTGGTGTCTTGATCAGGTGATGCCAGCCACTGAGATGATTCAGCTCCTTCACAGCCATTGGCCGCTTCAACCTATTGGTCGACAACCTGGGGGAACAAGTAGCCAATGGCTTTATCAAGATGGTGAAGGGTCTATTGCCACAATTGCATCAATTACGGAGCCATTCTGTTCTGATTGTAATCGTCTTAGGATCACTGCTGATGGGCAAGCATTTACCTGTCTATTCGCAAGTGAAGGCATTGATTTGCGCCGATGGCTACGTATGGATGTCTCCGATTCTGAGCTTGCAGAGGTGATGACTCAGCTGTGGACGGGCCGTTCTGATCGTTTTAGTGAAGATCGTGGATTAATGCAGGTTGGCAATCATCATGCTGAGATGGCTTATTTGGGTGGATGAGTGGCCTTTGCTACGGATTGAAAGAGATATCGGCGTTAAATCTGGTTTCTGAATCTTTGTTGAGATGTTCGAGCTTATTCCGTATACGCGTTTTCGAGATACCCCATCTGTTCGTTTTTTTGATGTCACGATTCCTGATTCGAATGCTCGCGATTTAGTTGTTCACCGTGGGCCAGCGGTGAGTCCGCCGGATGCTGAAGACAGTGGGGCATGGCAGTTTTATCTGCATCCTCATCAGGACGATAATCTTCTCGCCGCAAGTGGTGGAAGAACTTTTTATTTGGTGAACTTGGCTTGGGAGCAACCTTTTCATATCGTTCGTTTGGACAGTGGGGGTGACATTCTCAATATTCCAAGAGGAACATTTCATCGCTCTTTATCGGATCCTGATGGGTCTGTTGTTCTTAATCAGGCCAAGCGAAATTCCAATGTTTGTGTAGACAGAGAGTTCCGTGTTTACAACAGCCTGAAGATTCCAAGGCTTTATCAAGCAACGTCACAAGCTGCAGCACCTCCTCTTTTGCATGGTCTTGAACCTGTCCTTCAGGCTGCTTGAGCTGTCTTCATCGCAGTGTCATCGTGCTTCATGTCTGCGATTTGTGCCTTGATCGTCCAGTTGAGTGTGCTGCTTGTATTTGGTGGGCCAGTGAAGTTTCCAGAAACAGCTGCAGTTAGTTCTGGTTTTGATGAGCTGGCCAGGACGATATAGCGCTCGTTGATTTCACTTCCAGAGCTTGGGTCAAAACCACGCCAACCGGCTCCTGGAAGATAAATTTCGGCCCAAGCATGTAGGTCATAGTCAGCAGGAGGAGGATCGATGAGTTGATATCCGCTGGTGAATCGTGCTGGTAGCCCAACGCTACGACAACATTCCACCATCAACATTGCTAAATCTCGGCAAGAGCCCACTCTTTCTCTCAAGGTTCGGCCGGCTGGCCAGGCTGGACCTAAATGTCGCTCGGTGTATTTCACCCTGTCTTGAATGGTTTCCATCAGTTGGATCAAAAACGGCAAGGTTTGCTGGTTCCCTCCCATTAATGCGTCTTGGGCTAGGGCGACGGCTGACGGATCGTGCTGACCGTTAGGCAGCCAGCCCTCTAGGGCTCCGTGCAGGTCACGATTGAGATGTCCGCGAGGATAGGGGAGCGGAGGATTGAGTGGGTTGAAGCATTCTTCAAGGGGCATTGCCATTTGAGTTTCCACTTTGCTGTGAGCTTCAATGCATAAATGACTTGTCGTGCCTTGAAAGCGAACCCGTCGAATCTCGTCTCCACTTGCTGCTACGAGCGCGTGGTGATGGCTTGGTTCTGGAGAGACGATCAGCCTGTGCTCGAGTAGCCGCTGATGACCATGACCTCTTGGTTGGAGGCACAGTCGGTGATCGCCAAGGCTGATCGGTGCGTCGTATCGATACGTGAGGTTGTGAGTTAGCTCAATGAGCATGAGGGATCTTTCGAAATGGTTGAGAGGTCCTGAGGTGTGAGAGCTGGGGTGGTGAAATAGTTGTTATGAATCAGCCCATGCAGTTGATTGAGATCGTTCTGCAGCTGATCAATCGCTTCATGCAATCCGCGGTTGATGAGTGGTTCGATGCGAACGTAACTCCACTTGGCTACAAGTTGACCGCGTAGGCATTCGAGCTCGTCAGGTGATCCTGGAATAGAGTTGTGTTGAATGCACTCAAGGGTGTCGTTGATCTCCTGTACGCAAAACCGTACGGATCTGGGAAAAATCGGATCAAGCAGAAGAAAATGGGCCACCGAAGTGGGACTGATGGCTTGTTGGACGCTCTGCCGATACATCTGATAAGCACCAGCGGAACGGAGAAGAGCAATCCATTGCAGCTCATCCAGCACGCCACCTACTGCGCTCGGGTCAGGCAGCAACAGAAAGTACTTCACATCAAGAATTCTCGAGGTTTTATCAGCCCTTTCGATGAGCCGACCTAGGCGGCTAAACAACCAGGCATGATCGCGGCTGAGTGTGACGTCAGTGATGCCATAAAAAAGTTGGCAACCACGACGAATCGTGCGCAGTTGCTCTAGGTCTGGTTCTCTCCAAAGGACTTCTCCATCCTGAAGACTCCAAAAAAGCTCATTGATGTGTTCCCACATCTCTGTAGAGATCACATCGCGGATCTGACGGGCGTTCTCACGGGCATTCGAGATGCAGCTCACAATGCTGTTTGGGTTGTTGCGGTCAAGGAGCAGAAAACCCCTTACATCCTGTGGCGATCGAAGTGGATAGCTTTGATCGAAAAGCTGGCGATCACCGCTTGCATCGATTAATGGCAACCAGGGTTCAGCATTGCTGCTGGGATTGTCTAAAGACATTGCTTCGCTTACTTCAAGAAAGCGAGAGATGTTTTCGGCGCGCTCCACAAAACGGTTGATCCAATAGAGGGAGTCCGCGACCCGGCTCAACACGGCATGGCCTCCCGATGTTCAACTGGTGCGTGACGATCGCTCACCACCCAGGTGTCTTTGCAACCGCCACCTTGGGATGAATTCACGACTAAAGATCCACGTCTTAAGGCGACGCGGGTGAGTCCACCTGGACTGACCCAGTTCCTTTTTCCGCGCAGAACATACGGACGTAAGTCGACATGACATGGATAGAGTTCACCCTCACTGAGAGAGGGAACGGTCGAGAGTTGCAATGTGGGCTGTGCAATGAAATTGCGTGGATGGGCCTTGATCTTCTCGGCAAAGGCCTCGATTTCGCTTGTTGAGGAGTGGGGGCCGATCAACATCCCGTAGCCACCAGCTTCAGCGACTGATTTCACGACGAGTGAGTTGAGGTGTTCCAGCACGTAGGTCAAGTCATTTGGCTTTGAACAGAGGTAAGTGGGCACGTTGTCGATGATTGGTTCCTGATCGAGGTAGTAGCGAATCATCTCGGGCACGTAGGCATAAATAAGCTTGTCGTCGGCAACACCTGTGCCTGGTGCATTGGCAATCGCTACGTTTCCCTTGCGCATTGCGTCCATGAGGCCAGGAACTCCAAGGACGGAATCTCGGCGGAACACTTTGGGGTCCAGAAAATCATCATCAATGCGTCGATAGATCACATCGACATGTTGTAATCCTCCTGTGCTGCGCATCCATACATGTTCGTTTTCGCAGATCAAGTCTCTGCCTTCCACAAGCGTGACTCCCATTTGCTGTGCGAGGTAGCTGTGTTCGAAATAAGCACTGTTGAAGACTCCTGGAGTAAGAAGAGCCACACGTGGAGCGTCATTCCATGGGGCTAGATCCTGCAATGTTCGTAGTAAATGGGAAGGATAATCATCGATTGCTTGGATTTGTCGCCCTTCAAAAAGACTCGGAAATAATCGCTTCATGACACGACGATTTTCGAGGAAATAAGCAACTCCTGAAGGGCATCGTAAGTTGTCCTCCAGTACTCGCCAGTTGCCATCTCCATCCCTGATCAAGTCCAGTCCAGAAATGTGACACCATCGTCCCAGTGGTAATGAAATACCTTGCATTTCTGGACGCCAACCTTGTGAGCTTTCAACGTCTTCCCGTGGAATGACGTTGTCATTGAGGATGTGTTGCGGTCCATAAATATCGGCCAAAAAATGATCAATTGCTTCCAGTCGTTGCAGCAAACCCTCTTCCAAAATCCCCCACTCTCGTTTGAGAATCAGCCTTGGTAACGGATCAAAAGGGAGGATTCGTTCGTCTGCATGTGCTCCTGATCCGTTGATTCGGAACGTGGCTCCCAGGCGTCTTAACAGATTGCTGGCGCAGGCATGATTGTGTTGGAGCTCGGCCATGCCGATTTGGCCTAGCGAGTTGAGTAGAGGCTCCAAGTCAGCACGTGGGGCAGCCTGCTTTTTGCAGAAATACTCGTCATATCCATGCGATGGTTGGTATTCCTTGAACATCGCATGAATCGTTGTTTGTCATACCTATCCAATCGCTTTGAGCCCACCTTGGCCGGTGTTGTTTGCTACTGATTTCTGAATTGCTGCGGTAGAGCTGATTTTTGTCCTTGGCTTCTGATCAATTGTATGAATAAATTGGGCTCGAATTCTTCTTTTTTAGGCCTAAGTGTGAGTTGCCTGAGCCATTTGCATGTGGTATTAGCTTCAGCGTGAACCCCTTGTGAGGGTCACTTCATTGTTGGCCCATTTGGCCTGTTTATGGTTTGGTTGTGCGTGCAGAAAGGAGTCTCAAGGTATTTCTGATAAAGATGCGTCCTTGTTGTTGCACTGATTCACCGAATCTCTCATGGTCTTGTCGTAATTGCTCGGGTCCTTCCGGACCCATGGCGCTCACGATGGTGTCATGGTCTTCTTCAATCCAGCGCTCGAGATTGGACCTGCTCAGTTCAAAGTGACATTGCAAGCCAACCGCATGTTTGGCAATTCGGAACACTTGTTCTGGGCAATGAAGTGATGAGCCCAGCAAGGTTGCTGCTGGAGGAAGCTGGATGCGATCACCATGCCAATGCAGCACCATTTCACTGGGTTGTAATCCCCTTAACAGTGGTTCTTGGCTCGGTTCCGTCTGCCAATGAATGGCTCCGAAGCCAACCTCTTTCAACGGTTGAGGCGGCAGTCCCACTTGCAACGGTTTCACGGAGCCACCGGCAGCGACCGCCAGGAGTTGTGCGCCCAGACAGATTCCTAGAACTGGTTTTTGTTGTTGATGCCAAAAAGTGAGCCATTCCAATTCCCGTTGCATCCATGCCAGCGCATCTTGATGTCGGTCCTCGACACTCATGGGCCCTCCGAGCAAGAGAGCGATTGTGTTTTGAGTACTGATTGGGTCGGGGAGTGGCTCTCCCTGATCAGGGCGAATGGTCTGAATGCTCATTCCCTGCTCCAGCGCTATCTCTGCGACTAAATCAGGACCTTCGCGATCGATGTGCTGCACCACCAGCAACGTGGGAGCAAGTGTTGTCAAAGCAGCAGATAGCGTTGGGCTAGAGGCAAAACCTCCGCTGGTTCGCAGGTTAGGAGCTCGCCATCGGCGAACACCTCATAGGTCTGTGGATCCACGCTCATGCTTGGTAGTGCAGAGTTGAGCTTCAGAGCACTTTTGCCAACGTCACGCGTGTTTTCTACGGCAATACAGGTGCGTTCCAGTCCAAGTTTGCTTTGGATGTTGTCGTTCATGGCCGCATCGCTCATGAAGGTGAGGCAACTGGGTGCAAGCGCTTTGCCGAAGGCAGCAAACATCGGTCTGCCGTGGACTGGACCAGGCGTGGGGATTGAGGCATTGGCATCACCCATTTGGGCCCAGACGATTGACCCGCCTTTGACAACGAGTTGAGGTCGTATTCCAAAGAATCCTGGTTTCCAAAGCACGAGGTCGGCGAGTTTGCCTGTTTCCACGGAACCCACCTGACTGCTGATGCCATGGGCGATTGCTGGGTTGATCGTCACTTTGGCGATGTAGCGCTTGAGGCGGTGGTTGTCGTTTCGGCTTGAGTCTTCTGGTAAGGCGCCGCGTTGAACCTTCATTTTGTGGGCTGTTTGGAAGGTGCGTGTGATCACCTCTCCCACGCGTCCCATTGCTTGGGAGTCGCTAGCGATGATCGAGAAGGCGCCGAGGTCGTGAAGGATGTCCTCAGCAGCAATGGTTTCGCGGCGGATGCGTGATTCTGCAAAGGCCACGTCCTCTGGGATTTTTGGATCAAGGTGATGGCACACCATCAACATGTCGAGGTGTTCCTCGAGAGTGTTGCGGGTGTAGGGCCTGGTTGGGTTGGTGCTGCTTGGCAGCACGTTCGCTTCTCCGCAGATTTTGATAATGTCTGGCGCATGCCCGCCTCCGGCACCTTCGGTATGAAAGGTATGAATCGTGCGTCCCTTGATGGCTGCGATGGTGTCTTCCACGAAACCGGCTTCATTGAGCGTGTCGGTGTGGATGCAAACCTGCACATCCATCTGGTCAGCAACGGACAGACAGGCATCGATCGCGGCAGGTGTGGTGCCCCAATCCTCATGAAGCTTCAGGCCACAGGCTCCCGCTCGTACTTGTTCCTCCAAGGCTTCTGGAGTGCTGGCGTTTCCTTTGCCGAAAAAGCCCAGGTTCACGGGAAGTCCTTCTGCTGCCTGCAGCATTCGGCCGATGTGAAATGCACCTGGGGTGCAGGTGGTTGCATTAGTTCCGGTGGCGGGTCCCGTGCCACCGCCCATTAGTGTGGTCACCCCGCTGGCCAGAGCTGTTTCAATCTGTTGGGGGCAGATGAAGTGAATGTGGGTGTCAATGCCACCTGCCGTGAGGATGTGTCCTTCACCGGCAATGGCCTCCGTGCCTGGCCCGATCACGATGCTGACGTCACTCTGGATGTCGGGGTTCCCTGCCTTGCCGATGCCGACGATGCGGCCATCTTTGAGGCCGATATCGGCCTTGACGATGCCCCACCAATCAAGGATGAGGGCATTGGTGATCACGGTGTCAACGGCTCCTTCAGCCCGGGAGGTTTGGGATTGGCCCATCCCATCGCGAATCACCTTTCCGCCGCCAAATTTCACCTCATCGCCGTAGGTGGTGAAGTCCTTTTCCACTTCGAGGATGAGTTCGGTGTCCGCTAAACGAATGCGGTCTCCAGTGGTTGGCCCATAGGTTTCGGCGTAGGCCTGGCGGGAGATGCGATAGGGCATGAATCAGGCGTCGAGGGGTCCGTTGATGTTTCCGTTAAAACCGACCACGCGGCGTGCTCCAGAAAACGGGATCAAACTCACGTCGCGGTTGTCACCTGGCTCGAAGCGAATGGCCGTACCGGCTGGGATGTCAAGCCTTTGACCGCGTGCAGCGTCACGGTCAAAGATCAAGGCAGCATTGGCTTCTTGGAAATGGAAGTGGGATCCCACCTGCACGGGGCGGTCTCCGCTGTTGGCAACGGTGAGGGTCGTGACCTCTCTGTTGGCGTTGAGTTCAAGTTCGCCGGGTTCCGCTAACAATTCACCGGGGATCAGGGGTGCCATCAGAAGAAGCCTTAGCGAATAGGGTCATGCAGGGTCACGAGCTTGGTCCCATCGGGAAATACAGCCTCGATTTGGACTTCATCGACCAACTCTGGAATGCCCTCCATCACCTGGTCGCGGCTTAACCATGTGCTGCCTTCCTGCATAAGGTCGGCCACATTCTTCCCATCGCGTGCTCCCTCTAGAACCAAGAAACTGAGCCATGCCACAGCTTCAGGGTGGTTGAGCTTGAGGCCGCGCTGGAGACGACGTTCTGCCAAGAGCGCAGCCGTGACGATCAGCAGCTTGTCTTTTTCCTGGGGGCTGAGGTGCATGGTGACCTTGCACTCCTCTTAGTTTCTATCGCTCTTGGGCAGCGGAATGTTCAATGTGAACCCTTATGGCCTCAATGGATTTTCTTGTAAAGGCCAGACCCTGGGAATCTTTGGCGATGCCAGGTTTCGCGCTTGACGGGTGCGAGCCCAAATCCTGCTGAACCAGAAACGGGCATCTCGACTGGAGAAGCCGCTGTATCGGGCGATCAGTCCCTGAGGGAGTGCGCCGCAATGCATCTGTCCTTCGAGAGCCTTTCGATCTTGGCGAATGTCATCGAGGAGGTTGTTGATCTTGGTTGTTTGGAGAGGGAAGGGTGCAGCCCAAACCAAGGTGCCGAAGACAGGTTGTTGATTGAGTCCATGGAACCCCTTCAGCGCGTCGTCGCTGATTTCGAGTCTGTCAACAAGTTCCCAACGCCTTCCCTCAGACGTTTGGCGTTGGATTTGAACGTCTGATCTCCAGCATCCCTGTCCCAATGTTTCGTTTGCGGCAGTGCGTCCGAGACGCACAATTTCAGCGCTGAGAAAGGATCCATCCATGGGCAATGTGACGCTGAGGTTTTGTTCAAACAAAGCATCGGCATAGAGCACAAGTTCTTGCGGAAGCCATTCCAAATCACTATCCGCATCAAGCTCTGCCGAGACCTGTTGGCGGGCCCAAGTTCCCAGCGGATGGAGCTGGCTTCGACCTATGGATCCATAGATCTTTTGCGCGGCCACGCTTGTGAGTAAGCAGCGACTGTTTGGTCTTAAGCCGAGGTTGATGCTCAATTGGTCTCCCCCCACAAGGCCACCAGCGGTATGAAGCAGTGGCAGCTCGCAACGCCCGTTCTCGCCCCGTTCGGCCCGCATTAATTTCAAGGGGGCGGTGCAGCCCCCTTGAAATTGACTGCCACTGCTGCCCGCAACAAACTGCAGGTTGCAGGTGCCGTGCCATGGATCAAGTCGTTGCATCAACGCACGCTCGACGCCAACTCTCCTCAGCTCTGTAACAAGGACTACCAAATGATGGCGTGCTGTTTGGGCAGTCTTTGTGGCGTGATCTCGTTGGTTGTCTGAACCCTTGGATGTTGGCTTGACCGTGTTGGACCATCGCCTCTTGTCTGAAGAGCCGTGGCCGAACGGCTCCCTCGCTGTGATGGAGTTGCCGTTGAGCGCGGATCAGCGCACGGTGCTGCGTGGACGTCGTCGAACTGCTTGTGGTCGAGACGTGTTGTTGCAGCTGCCGCGCGAGCGAGCCTTGATGCCTGGTGATCGCCTCACCGATGCGCATGAGCAGGTGCATGTTTTGGTAACCGCTGCTCTTGAGGAGTTGTTGCGGGTGGAAGCAGCAACGCCGCTGGCATTGCTGGAGGCTGCCTATCACCTAGGGAATCGCCATGTGGCACTTGAGTTGCATGAGAATGAGCTGTTGTTACTGAATGACTCCGTACTCGAAACCATGCTTAAGGGTCGTGGATTGAAGCTGACACGGTGTTGTCGTTCATTCATGCCGGAAGGCGGTGCTTATATCGCCCATCAGCACGCATGACATCGCTTGCGTTATTGCAGTTGGTAAGCCCTGCTTTGCCTGTTGGTGCTTTTAGTTATTCCGAAGGTCTTGAAGTCTTGATCCAGGATGGTTCTTTGATCAACGAATTCGATCTTCAACAGTGGATTGAAGCTGAGCTTCAGAGGGGTGCATTGAGGTTGGAGGCTGCGGCGCTAACCCCGTTGCGTGTTCAGCTTCAAAGCTGGGAGGAAAAAAGGTTAGAAATGCCCAGTGACTTGATCAGTCTCGATGGGTGGTTGCTGGCTTTGAGGGAGTCGGCTGAGATGCGTGCTCAGCAAGGACAGATGGGTGGTTCTTTGCTGAAGTTGATGGCTGATCTTGGACATCCATTGCCTCAGCCATTGGTTTTGGCGTGGCCTGCGGCCTGGGCTTGGGCTGCCCTGTCGTGGAAGATTTCTGAGCTGGAGATGGTTGAGGGTTATCTCTATGGCTGGGTTGCAAATCAGCTCAGTGCGGCGGTCCGCTTGGTGCCGCTGGGTCCCACCACGGCTCAACGGATTCAGCAGCGACTGTTGCCGATGATTCGTGATCAGGCGAGTGTTTTAAAGGATCAAGATCCGCACACGCTTTGGTGTGGTGGTGTTGGTGCAGGGCTCGCCCAGTTGGCTCATGCTGAGTTGTATTCACGTTTGTTCCGGAGCTGATGAGCAGCAAACTCAGGCTTGGAGTCGCCGGTCCGGTGGGCTCAGGCAAGACAGCGCTCGTGGAAGCGCTTTGCAGGAGATTGCGCGATCGCCTGCAATTAGCAGTTGTGACCAATGACATCTACACGCAAGAGGATGCTCAATTCCTCACGCGCTCAGGTGCATTGGAGCCTGAGCGTATCCGTGGGGTTGAAACCGGGGGGTGCCCTCATACGGCGATACGAGAAGACTGCTCCATCAATCGAGCTGCTGTGAGTGAACTGGAGCATCAATTTCCTGGACTTGATCTGGTGATGGTTGAAAGCGGTGGAGACAATCTTGCGGCCAGTTTTAGTCCTGAACTTGTCGATCTTTGTATCTACGTGATTGATGTAGCGGCTGGAGACAAGATTCCTCGTAAAGGTGGACCTGGAATTACACGGTCTGATTTATTAGTCATTAACAAGATCGATCTGGCCTCTTTCGTTGGTGCTGACCTCGGAGTCATGGAACAGGACACATTAAGGATGCGGAGGAATCGACCCTGGTGCTTTACCAATCTTCGTACTGAAGAAGGACTTGATCGCGTGGAAGAATTTGTGTTGCAACAGATACCAAATTGATGCGTATTTGGCCTCGAAATTTCTAAATGGTTCTAATTGATACAGGAATTTCTTTCACTTGATCTGTACCTTTCGGACCCCGGCGTTGAAGCGTCGTTTCACTTGTTTTTGGAACTCATGAGCTCATCATTGTCCAAGCGTCTATTTGCCGGCATGGCCGCAGCGTCGCTGGGTCTGGCCGTCACTGCTTGCGGCGGTGGCGATGAGAAGGCCTCCAGCGTTGAGTATGACGACAGCGTCACTGTTGGCATCCTGCATTCCCTGACGGGAACGATGGCGATCTCCGAGTCCACTTTGGTGGATACGGAAAAGATGGCCATTGATGAAATCAATGCAGCTGGCGGTGTTGAGGTAGACGGCAAGAAGTACAAAATCGAATATATCGTTGAAGATGGTGCCTCTGATTGGCCAACTTTCGCGGAGAAGTCCAAAAAACTCATCGACCAGGACAAAGTTCCTGTAGTTTTTGGAGGCTGGACTTCTGCCAGTCGTAAGGCCATGCTTCCGGTTTACGAGTCTAAGGAAGCTTTCCTCTACTACCCGATTCAGTACGAAGGGCAGGAGTGCTCGAAAAATATTTTTTACACCGGCGCTACTCCTAATCAGCAGTCTGAGCCGGCGACCAGCTACATGTTCGAGAAGTCGCCTGCTGCCGGAAAGCCTTTCTATTTAGTGGGTTCCGACTACGTATTCCCTCGTACGTCCAACACCATCACCAAAGAGCAAGTGAAGTCTCTTGGTGGAGAAGTCGTTGGTGAAGACTACTTGCCTCTTGGTAACACCGAGGTCGCCCCGATCATTGCCAAGATCAAGGCTGCTCTTCCTGATGGTGGGGTCATTATCAACACCTTGAATGGCGACCAAAATGTTGCCTTCTTCAAGCAGATCCAGGATGCAGGGATTACCCCTGAGAATGGCTATTATGTTATGAGCTACTCAATTGCTGAGGAGGAAATCAGCACGATTGGGCCAGAGTTTCTTGAGGGTCACTATGGAGCCTGGAACTACATGATGTCCATTGATACACCGGCCTCTAAGAAGTTTGCTGCCGACTTTAAGGCCAAGTATGGAGATGACCGAGTAGTTGCTGACCCTCAAGAGTCTGCGTACAACATGGTCTATCTATGGAAAAAGGCAGTTGAGAAAGCAGGTACTTTCGATGATGACAAAGTACGTGAGGCTCTGATTGGCATCAAATTCGATGCTCCTCAAGGCCCAATTGAGGTTCGTCCGAATCACCACATCTCTCAAATCGTTCGGATTGGTGAGATCACTTCAGACGGTCAATTTAAGATTGTAGAAGAGTCTGATTATCCAATTGATCCTCAGACATGGAACCAGTTTGAGCCCACGTCGAAGGGCTTTGCTTGCGATTGGTCTGACCCCAGCAAGGGAGAGAAGTACAAGCTCTGATCACGAATAGCCCCATCCATTAATGGGTAGCTGTTGGAGGGGCCCCTTGGGGGCTCCTCTTTTTATTTGTTTCGCTTACTAGACCCCCCGTGGAACTGCTTTTCGAAAGCCTGTTTAACGGTGTGGCCATTGGCTCTGTATTGCTAATGGCTGCCCTTGGACTGGCAATTGTGTTTGGCTTGATGGGTGTGATCAATCTCGCTCATGGCGAATTAATCATGCTTGGTGCCTACACCACGTATGTGGTACAGCTCATTTTCAAACTTCCCTTTCTTGCGCCGGTTTACAACGCCTACGTGCTGGTTGCTATTCCATGCGCCTTTGCTGTAAGCGGTGTGATTGGGATTTTGCTTGAGCGCACAGTCATACGACGTTTGTATGGCAACCCACTTGAGACTTTGCTGGCCACGTGGGGAGTCAGTTTGATCCTCCAGCAGTTTGTGCGCAGCGTTCCGCTTGCTTATGCGGCTGGAATGGTTGTGTTTTTAGTGCTCGGATTCAGTCTTCCGTTGTTTCTTCCGACTCCTCTATTGGAGGGACGTCAATCTCGGCTTGTGCGATCCGGTGGTTGGGCTGTGTCTGCTCTCATTGGTGTGTTGTGCGCTGGTGGATTGGCCTCACAAATCAGTCGTATTGCAAGGGCGACATCCCGCAATGTGGATGTCACCGCTCCGAAGTGGATGCGCGGAGGTCTGGAGTGGATGGATCTCACCTTTCCCGTCCCACGCCTTGTGATCATTGTGATGACCTTCATCGCAGTCGTTGGGGTGATCTGGTTCCTCAACCGCAGTGTTTGGGGGGTCCGGATCAGGGCCGTCACGCAAAACCGTTCGATGAGCGATTGCCTTGGGATTCCCACAGACACGGTTGATGTCCTCACTTTTGGGATTGGTTCAGGTTTGGCCGGGGTGGCGGGAGTTGCCGTGTCGTTGCTGGGTTCGGTGGGCCCCAACGTTGGCACGTCTTACATCGTCGGCTGTTTCATGGTTGTGGTGCTCGGTGGTGTTGGCAATCTGCTGGGTACCGTGCTGGCCTCATTTGCGATCGGCTTGTTAACCGATCTCATTGGAGCAGGGCGTCTGCTCACGATTTGGCCCGATATGCCTGGACCACTGGCTAGCGGTGTTGAATTTTTTGCGACCACGAGCATGGCTCAGGTCATGGTGTTTGCTCTGATTGTGGTGTTCCTTCAGTTCCGTCCTGCAGGTTTGTTCCCGCAAAAAGGCCGCATGGTGGAGGCTTGAACTGATGTTGCGTTCCTTTCAACAACGCCCCTGGCTCTTCGTGACAGTTTGGGTGTTGATCATTGCGGCAATCGTTGCTGCACCATCGGTTCTGCCTGTTTTTCGCTTGAACCTGCTGGGTCGCTTTTTATCTCTAGCGATTGTGGCGCTTGGGATTGATTTGATTTGGGGCTTTACCGGACTTCTTAGTCTTGGACAGGGAATTTTCTTTGCGCTTGGAGGTTATGCCGCTGCGATGTATCTCCAACTTAGGAGTTCTATCGATATGCCCAACTCTATTCCGGAATTTTTCAGTCTTTATGGGGTTGATCGGTTGCCTTTATTTTGGGAGCCCTTTCGATCGCCTTTGTTTACGCTCATTGCAATTTGGCTGATCCCTGCGTTGCTCGCAGGTGTGTTAGGGAACTTGGTATTTCGTAATCGGATTAAGGGGGTTTATTTTTCGATTCTGACCCAGGCTGCTCTGTTGGTCTTTTTCAATTTCTTCAATGGTCAGCAAAAATTAATCAATGGCACCAATGGTCTCAAAACCGATGTCACTGTGTTGTTTGGTCAGCTCGAATTGGGCTCGCCAGAGATGCAACGCGGTTTCTTTTGGTTGACTGCTGTCATTGTGATCTTGGTGTGGATATTTTTACGTTGGGTTGTTCGTGATCGCTTTGGAAATGTTCTGATTGCAATCCGTGATGATGAACCAAGGCTCCGCTTTACGGGTTACAACCCAACGTTGTTTAAAACCATTGTGTTTGCAATCGCTGGGGGCTTAGCGGGTATTGGTGGTGCGCTCTACACAGTGCAATCAGGTATTGTTTCGCCACAGTTTATGACTGTACCGTTTTCGATTGAAATGGTGATTTGGGTTGCTGTTGGTGGTCGTGGAACATTAGTAGGAGCGATTCTTGGATCCGTTTCAATCATGTATGCCAAAAGTTTGGTGAGTGAGGCTTTGCCAGAAACCTGGCTTTTTATTCAAGGTGGTTTGTTCATCCTTGTGGTAACGGCATTGCCGGAAGGTGTGATTGGTTGGTTCCGTGGAGCAGGTCCAAGAAATCTGATGTCTCGTGTGGGCTTTTCTCGCCCCATCGGTACTTATCCACAACTTGAAGTTGATGGCAATGAGGAGGTGCAGTCATGAGCAGAGTCGTTTCTGGATCCAGCCCACTGCTGGAGCTCACTGACATCACGGTTAGTTTCGATGGTTTTCTTGCCCTTCGTGACCTTAATCTCAGCTTGCGACCTGGAGAACTGCGGGCGGTAATTGGTCCCAATGGTGCTGGGAAGACCACGTTTCTAGATGTCATCACTGGAAAGGTTGCGCCTAGCTCAGGAGGCGTGCTCTTCAAAGGTCGCTCTCTGGTTGGAATCCCAGAACACCGCATTGCTCGACTTGGAATAGGACGAAAATTCCAAAGCCCTCGAGTGTTTGAAGATTTAACTGTCCAGGACAACTTGGCATTGGCTGTTAGTCGGTCTAAACAGCCTTGGTCTTTGCTGTTTGGTCGCATTCGTGCTGAGCAGCGCGACCAAATTCATCATTTAATGAACATTGTTAATCTTCAGTCTCGTGCCGACTGGAGAGCAGGATCTCTGTCTCATGGACAGAAGCAGTGGTTGGAAATTGCGATGTTGGTTGGCCAGGACCCAGACCTCTTGCTGGTTGATGAACCGGTTGCTGGTCTGACGGATGAAGAAACTGATCTTACGGCTGACTTGCTGAAGTCTTTAGCTGGTGACCACACTGTCTTAGTGATTGAGCACGATATGGAATTCATTCGTCGTCTTGATAGCCCTGTGACGGTGTTGCATCAGGGCCATGTTCTTTGTGAGGGATCGATGGACCAAGTGCAACAGGATCCCCGCGTGATTGAAGTTTATTTGGGAACGACGGAGGACGACGCTCTATGACAATGCTCGAAATTCGAGGCCTTAATACTTATTACGGCGAGAGCCACATTCTTCGAGATGTGGACCTCAGAGTTCGTGCCGGGGAAATGGTCTGTCTGATTGGCCGGAATGGTGTGGGTAAGACCACTCTCCTAAAGTCTCTGATCGGTTTGCTTAAGCCACGGTCCGGTGAGATTGTCTTCGAAGGCCAGGGAATGGAGCGTCAGCCTCCTCATCGGAGAGCAAGGTCAGGAATCGGTTATGTACCTCAGGGCAGAGAAATCATCCCTCAATTGACTGTCGAAGAGAATTTGATGTTGGGGATGGAGGCCCTTCCGGGAGGTCTTGCGCGAAATCGTCGCATCGACCCTTTCGTTTATGAACTTTTCCCAATTCTCCAGGAGTTTCTTTCACGTAAAGGTGGTGATCTTTCTGGTGGTCAGCAGCAGCAGCTTGCCATTGCTCGTGCACTTTTAGGTCAGCCTAAATTGTTGCTTCTTGATGAGCCCACAGAGGGTATTCAACCCAATATTGTGCAGGATATTGAGGCTGCCGTTCAACGAATTATTGCTGAAAAAGGGATTGGTGTATTGCTTGTGGAGCAGCATTTGCATTTTGTTCGCCAGGCAGATCGTTACTACGCCATGCAGCGAGGTGGAATTGTGGCCAGTGGCTCTACGTCAGAGCTCAGTCAGCAGGTTGTCGATCGTTTCCTAAGTGTGTGAGTGCATGGGGTGATACTTCAGGCAAAGCGGTGCTGACCGCGATCGGCAGCACCAAAAGTGCCATTCCCGCTAACACTGCGAGATGGGTCAGGTTCGAGAGCTCGAAGGGTCGTCCCTTGCTGAATAACTCCATATCTAATACAAGAAGTCCTAGATAGAGACCCCACCAAAGCCCTGCTTTGGTTTCAATGGGTTGGCGTTTTCTCCAGTTGTGAAGTGCAAACAGCAGGCTTGGGATTCCGATGGCGAGCACCGCTCCCTCCAACGCTGTGCGTCCGCACCAGTTCGCCGCCCATGTCGCCATCACGAAAGCCAGGGCACTGAGTGTGGTGGGACAAGGAATCCGAAAATGTTCTCGCTCCTTGGGGAGTTGTTGGCGTAGGGCCAACAAACTTGCTGGTCCCATGGCTAGAGCGATCATCTGGGCTGCCGTGAGAAAAGCCACAACCTGTTGCCAGCCTGGGCCAATGAAGAACAGGGCGCATCCCAAGATCAAGCTGCTGATAACAGCGATATCCGGTACTCCATGTCGATTGACCCGACCCAGGGACTCAGGGAGCAGTTTGCAGCGCCCCATCATCCAGCTCACTCGAGCCGAGACCCCTAAATAGGCCATCGCCGTTGTGCTGGGGGAGAGTGCGGCGTCGATGAGTAGGAGCACCACCATCCAGCCGAGCCCAAGGCCAAGGGCAATGGCTGCGAGCGGGCCGCCATGTTGGCTGAGGCTGAGTTGGGACCATCCTTGTTGTAGGGCTTCTGGTGGCACGCTCACCAGGAAGGACCATTGCAGAACCAGGTAAATCAGCAGGCTGATCCCTAGCCCTAGTCCCATGGCTAGCGGCACATTGCGTTGGGGGTTGCGCGCTTCTCCAGCGAGGTCAACGGCTGTACGAAAGCCAAGGAGGCAAAACAGGATGCCTCCGCTTCCTACGGCATTCACAAGTTCCGTACCGGTGTCAGCTTTGATTGCAGCTGGATCGCTGGCGATCGTGACCGGGATACTCAGGTTCCCCCAGTGCTGACTGAGCAGCATCAACACACTCGCGACAAGGAGGGGCACGATCAACTTCCAGATGGTGAGGTTGTTGATCCAGCGGGCCAGCCCCTTAACGCCGTTGAGGTTGATCCAGGTGAAAAACACCATCAACACGATGGCGACAGCCAGACCGGCTCCGCTAAGAATTTGCGTGCCGTTCCGATCCTGCGTGAGCCAGGGAAGACTGCTGTCGAGATAATCGAGCATTGCTAACAGCTCGATGGTTGGGACGCACAGGTAGCTGATCCAGATGCTCCAGCCACCGATGAAGCCAGACAGGCGTCCATGACTGAGGAGTGGAACCTGGGCTAGTGCCCCGGAACTGTTGATGAGTGAGCCCAACTCCGCAAACACCAGAGCGAGAAGGAAGGAAATCGAACCGCCCAAGAGCCATGCAGGCAGGCTGGCGGGTCCAGCGATGCGGGCGGCGTAATAGGAGGCAAACAACCATCCCGAGCCAATGGTTCCGGTGACGACGGTCAGGGTGAGGCTTGTGAGGCTTAAGTCACGCCGTAATTCCATTACGCCGATTGGTCCTGTTGGGCTCAGGATGGCAATGATTTCTCAGAATGAGATGGCACTAAGGATCTCCAGAGGGCTTCTCCATTCCCTCTGTTTGTGAGTGGTTTGCCATTCACTTGGCTGATCGTCCTGCAGCCAAGACTGTTGATTAATAACCATTGGTCATCCGGTTGCGGTTCTGCTGCAAGCGATTGCTCTTGCACCAGTCCCTGCTTGAGGGCTTCACCCCTCATCACTCCAGGTAGGCAGCCATCGCTTAAGGGTGGTGTGAGCCACTGGCCATGGCGTTCGATCACAAGATTGGCGCTGCTTCCGCAGCACAGAGTGCCATTGGTGCTGAGCATCAATCCATCCTCAGCTCCCCTCTGTTGAGCCTCCCGGCGCACTTGAATCGCTTGTCCATAGGAAAAGGTTTTGCATCGGCTCATCAGGCTTGATGCTTGCCGATATTCATGACGACTGATCCATGTGCGAACGGACTCGAACGTTGGCGTATGAGTTTGCAATGTCATCCAAAAGCGATGCCTGGAGGGGTCGGCTGAGTTGTGATCGAGCCCAATCCCTCGTTTGCTTCCATCGCCTCGACTCCAGTTCAGGCGCAGCGCCCCTGCCCTCTGTTCGAGTCCAAGTCGTTCGATCGCTTCTTGAATCAATGGATCCAACCAGGGCCTTGTAGGAGGTGATGCCATTCCTAATAGTTCACAACTTTGCTCCCATCGACAGAGGTGTGCGTCTAATAAGAAGGCACGTTGGTGATGAATAAGGACCGTTTCGAACAGGCCATCGGCGAGCTGTAGCCCTCTGTCGCTGAGTGGCAGCTTTAGCTCTTCAGGCCGTCCCCACGTTCCGTTGATCCAGGCGATGGCGTGTTGTGGCTGAGATGCTGTCACTCCAGTGCCTCTAAAAGTGGCAGCAGTTTCCAGTCCAGTTCGTCGGCTTCTGCTTGAGGATCCGAGTCGGCAACGATTCCGCAGCCTGCATGCACCAGAAGCTCATTGTTTTTGCGCAAAACGGTGCGAATCAAAATATTGCTGTCAAAACGCCCATCCCAATTCAGCGTCAGCAAAGAGCCGCAGTAGGGACCTCGACCTTTGGGTTCTAGTTCCTGAAGCCGTTGGCACGCTCTCAGTTTTGGTGCGCCACTAATTGAACCCCCTGGCCAGCTCGCTTCCAGTAGATCCACCCAGTTCAGTCCGTCCTTGAGTTGGCCGTTCACGACCGAGGTGAGGTGGTGGACGCGGGCGTAGCTTTCGAGATGGACCAGTTGAGGAACATCGACGCTGCCAGGGATGCAGACCCTGCCAAGGTCATTGCGTAGCAAGTCGACGATCATCACGTTTTCGGCACGGTCTTTTTCGCTGCAAACCAGTGCAGCGGCTTGATCAGCATCCCGTTGTGGATCCGAATCTCGAGGGCGCGTTCCCTTGATCGGCCTTGTTTGAACAGCACCATTGGGCAGCACTTCCATGAAGCGTTCCGGCGATGTGGATAGGAGGGCTTCGCCATTGGCTTCACCGCTGGCAACGACGAGACCCGCAAAGGGTGCCGGGCAGGCTCGACGCAAGCGCCGAAAGAGCTCCAGATTGTTGACCGATTCCTGCAACGTTGTGCTGGAGCAACTGGTGAGATTGGCTTGAAAGAGATCTCCCATCCCGATCAGCTCGCGAATTCGCTCAACGCCCTTGGCATAAGCCTGCCTGTCGCTGTGGCGTACCCAAGCTGTATGCAGGGGTTTGGGGTTGGGGAGTGCTTTCGGGCTTCGGTTGAATTGGTCACGTCGTCCCAGTATCCAGCGCTCCATTTCGGCATGGCGTTTGGCATCACGCCCCTCAATCCACACCTCCCGTTGTTGTAGGTCAAAGCGCAAAACGGGGTCGTGCCGCCCGATCCAAAGACTCGCCATGGCATCGCTTCGCCAGGAATTTGTGGGTTCGAGCCAGGCGGCGGCGTCGTAACTAAGCCAGCCCGTCCAGTGCCCCGGATCGAGCGAGCGCAGAGCTTCAAATGGATTGGTGGCTCCAACCTCCCCTGGCAATCCTCGGCAACAGCGTTGCTCGAGAGGCTCAGCTGCCAAGGTGAGCCAACGCCCCAGGTCGCTGGCATCCCCGTCCAGCCAAATCAAGCCAGCCTCGCCATGCTCTTCGGCTAGCGCTTGTGCGACTGAATCCGGTTCGATCCAGGGATGCTTGCTGCGAATCAGTTTTTGGCTGCCGGTTTGATTGGAGTTCATGGACGGCCTGGGCTGCATAGGTCTGGCCGTCCGGCGGCGAGCAACGCTTCATCACGGATGCGGCAGCTGTCGCAGACCCCACAGGGCACGTCGCCTCCGCTGTAGCAACTCCAGGTGCGTTCGATGGGAACCCCTAGATGTAGTGCTTCTTCTGCAATTTTCTGTTTACTCCACTCCACAAGTGGTGCCCACAGTGTTGGACCATGGCCTTCACGTCCAGCGCGGCTGCTGAGGTTAGCGAGATCCTGAAATGCCTCTAGATAATCGGGCCGGCAGTCGGGATAGCCCGAGTAGTCCACGGCATTCACCCCCAGCACGAGTCGATCGGCACCCCGCGCTTCGGCGAGGCTGAGTCCGATCGCAATGAACACGGTGTTTCGCCCTGGGACATACGTGTTCGGGATGATGCTCGTCTCAACGCCGCTAGTAGGGAGGGTTTGGGCGTGATCGGTGAGTGAGGAGCCTCCCCACATCGCCAAATTCACGTTGATGGTGTGATGTTCAGCCAGGTTCAGAGCCTTAGCGATCTCTACGGCGGCATCAAGCTCCCTGCGATGGCGCTGGCCGTAATCAAAAGAGAGGCCAATCACGCGAAAGCCTGACTGGATGGCCAAAGCAGCAGCCGTTGCGGAATCAAGCCCTCCCGAGAGCAGGGCAATCGCGGTGGAATCGGTCATGCTTGCATTCTGTTGCCGTAGGGGTATGACCATGGGCCTGGGATTCTTGAGGCTGGTATTGCCTCTGCTGATGGTTGCTGCTTCAGCCCCTGCTGTTGCGATTCCCCGTCTTGATCTGAGTGGTTATCCAGCACCTAAGCCAGGTCTGAAGCGTTGGGTGATTCAGCCCTCGGGCCTTCTCCCGAAGAGTAATGACCCGATGATTTCAGCCCATCCACTCGATTGGCGCGTCCAGTTGATCGTGGGGAAGGAGGTGGAGATGGACTGCAATCTGAAACGCTTGTCGGGTCCGTCCTTATCAATGCAGCGACTCCCTCAAGCCTCTGGAAAGGCCTTGTTTGAAGTGAGTGGGCCAGTGCTTGTGTTGAGTACGCGCATGGCTTGCAATTCGGAACAAGAAAAAGGCAAATCTTTCTTGTCCCTTGGTAAGCAGCCCTATTTGATTCCCTACAACGCGTCTTGGCCGGTTGTGGTGGATCTTCCCAATGGGGTGGAGTTGCGCTGGAGAGTTTGGAAAGCTGAGACGCGTCAGCAGGAAGCCGTGAAGCTTTGATGTCTTAGAGCTCTCTCAAGGAATCGGTTTTGCTTCGAAACGTATTCAGAAGAAGTTGCAGATAGCTAACGCTGCGTAATTTGATATTTGCTGTGAGAGACATTCCAACTTGTAGTGGTAGTGTCTTGCCGTTTTTAATCTTAAGTTGTTGGCTGTCTAGTTTAATTACGGCAGGGTAGGAATATCCCTGACGCATTTGTTGTTGATCAGGTGGGAGAGCATCTGACCCCACGGAAAGGACTTTCCCCTCCAGCACTCCAAAATCGCTTGCAGGGAAGGAGTCAATGCTGATATCAGCTTGTTGCCCAATGCGCACGAATCCGATTTTGTTGCTCGGAATTTCAACATCAGCTTCTAGCGTATTGAAGGGCACAACCTTCAATACGGCCTGGGATGATTGGGCCTGAGAGATATACCCAGGATTGTTCAGCTTTAAGTCAAAAACGATGCCGCTGACTGGAGCTCGAAGAGTTTGATTCTTGTTGGTTACTCTTACTTCGGTGAGGTTTGCGTTGAGCTGTGCGCGTTCACTGCGGAGTCCAGCCAGTTCGGCATTTAATTGTTCAATTTGTTGATTGATCTGATTGATCTGGCGTTCACCTTCAAGCTTTAACTGGGTTAACTCTCCCTTTAGTCCAGCCACTTTGTTGCGTTGCTGCAGGTACTGGATATCAGGTGCGGCTCCTTCTCTGGCTAAGCCTTGAAGTCGATCAAGAATCTGGCTTTCAAGATCCAAATTGTTGCGGGTGGTTGAAATTTGCTCACGGTTGAGATCCAGCGTGCGTTTACGCTCCATTTTTTTTAGGGAGAGTTGCTCCTGTTTCTGCAGGATTTGGGATGTTTTCTCCTTGACACCTTGTTCGAGAGACTTCAGCTGTTCGGCTGTGCTCTCCTGATCAAGGCGAATCAGCGCCTGGTCTTTGATCACACGTTCACCGCTTTTCACCAGGATTTCTTCGACGACTGCGCCTACGGGGATCCTTATTTCTTTGACGTTGCCCACAGGTTCGAGTTTGCCTGTGGCCACGACCACCTCTTCGGTACGGGCAATGCCCAGCCAGCCGATGAAAAAGACGGTTGTACCGATCAAGCTCCAGGTCACCGCTTTGACCCAAACCTGACTTTGCTGGAGGACAGCTTCGTTGTGAATGCCAGTCCCGACGCTGCTTTCGAGTTTGTTCTGGGCTTGGCGGACCAGATTGCCGATGGGATTGGTACCGGTGTTACTGCTCTTTGGGGGTAGCTTTTTGTTTGGTTCTGTCATCTTCAGCTCGCCTCCTGTTGGCGGTAAAGGGCGTAGTAGCGGCCACGTTTTTCCATCAATTGATCGTGGGTTCCCTGTTCGACAACGGCCCCTTGGTGCATCACCACAATTCGGTCTGCCCGGCGCACGGTGCTGAGTCGATGGGTAATGAAGAAAACGCTGCAGTCATGCAATGCATTGATCAAGTTGTCGCAAACCTTGCGTTCGGTTTCGTAGTCAAGAGCGCTGGTGGCTTCATCCATTACGAGAAGTTTTGGATTGGCGAGCAGGGTCCTTGCAATTGCAATCCGTTGCCGTTGGCCACCACTGAGTGATGCGCCCCGCTCACCAACTGGCGTGGAGTAACCACTTGGCAGTTGCATGATGAATTCATGGGCGCAGGCGATCTTGGCAGCCGTCACGATCGTGTCGCTTGCAACATCAGGCTGGGTGAGTGCGATATTTTCACTCACGCTTCCTGAGAACAGAAGTGGATCCTGGGGCACGATGCCAATTTGGCGTCGCAGCGAATAAAGCTCCACTTTGTCGATGTCGTAGCCATCGATCAGGATCCTGCCTTGATCAGGTGCATAGAGCCTGGGCAGTAATTTCATCAAGGTGCTTTTCCCACTACCGCTCTGCCCCACGATTCCAACGAAGGTTCCAGCTTTCACATGCAAATCAATGTCATTCAGCACAGGTGGTGAGCTTTTGCTGAATGTGAAGCTGAGGTTTTCGAAGCTCACATCTCCCTGAAGAGAAGGAAGCGGAACTTTGGCCTTATCAAGTTCGTTGGATTCCTGAGGTGTATCGATCACATCAGCGAGACGTTCGAAACTGACTTTCAACTCCTGGATGCTCTGCCAGATGGTGGAAAGGCGTAAGAGCGGCTGGGTGACGTAACCAGAAATGATCCGGAATGCGATCAATTGTCCCAGTGTGAGTTCTCCCGAGAGAACCAATGTGGCGCCGACCCAAAGCACCAGCAGCTGAGAAATTTTTTGCAGCACTTGAGACGTCTGACTTAGTGCTGTGCCGCTGATGGTTTTCTCGAAGGTGCTGCTGATGTATTCGGCATAGCGCTCTTGCCAGGTATAACGACTGACCATTTCCACGTTCTGACTCTTCACCGTTTGGATACCAGTGAGCACCTCTACTAAGTGACTCTGCGTTTTGGCATTGGCTTCTGCCGCTTTTCGATACTGACGCCGGAATAGGGGCGCCCCGAGCAGGGTGAGCGCTACCTGAATTGGGAGTACGGCGAGGGCGATAAGGGTGAGCAACCAGCTGTAAAAGAGCATCACCACGATGTAAATCACTGAGAAAGCAGCATCAAGAACTGTGGTGAGGGCTTGGCCAGTTAGGAAGTTGCGGATCTTCTCCAGCTCGCTGATCCTTGAGCCCAGTTCACCGACGGGCCGCTTGTCGAAATAGCCAAGGGGCAAGCGCAGAAGATGGTCGATGACTTCTGCACCGAGACGCTGGTCAATGCGATTGGTTGTTTCAGCGAAGAGGAACGTTTTGAGGCTTCCAAGCACTCCTTCGAGAATGGTCACTGCAACCAGGGCGATCCCGAGCACTTGAAGGGTGTCCAAGCTGCGCTGATTAATCACCTTGTCGATGATGACCTGAATCAGCAACGGATTCGCCAGTGTGAAGAGCTGAATGACAAAGCTGGCTGCCAGCACTTGCACTAAAACGGTGCGGTAGCGCTTTAGCGCCGGCCAGAACCAACCTGGGCCAAACTTTTGTTCAGGAGTGGTATTGGTGCGATCGAGCAGCAATAATTCGATGCCTTCTGGGAAGACTTCTTCCAGTGCTGAGGCTGGTAGATCAACGAATCCCTGGCTAGGTGAGGCGAGCACGACGCCGCGTTCATCACTACGGGTCACGAGCGCGAAGCCGCCCTGCCAAGGGATCATGGTGGGTGTCTGCAAGCGGGTGCCGAAACGGGCAGCAACCTTGGCGCCCGAGACATGCAAGCCAAGACCTGCTGCGATCTGGCCACAGAGGCGCAGGGTCGGAGTCTGGCCACGGCTTAATTGTTCACGGAGAACCTTCTCAATCGCGTCGCGCCGAAATGGCAGCTTCATCAGCTTTGCCAGCATCTGGAAGCAGGCGAGGGTTTCTTGCAACGGTCCCTCTCCGCCGACGAAAAAGTCGCGGTCGTCTGATTTGCTGCTGTTGAACCGGCTAACGGGAGGCCTCAGCGGTGCCTTGGGGATGTCTCTGTCTTTGGACTCGTCTTCTAAGTCGTTGCCGACAATGTCTCTTTGGACTAGTTCCGCAGCAGCGGTGTCCCTGAGTTGATGGATGGCGGCATCAGGCAGAGCAATGATTCTCAAAGGCAGCTTCTGTTGTTCAGTCGCTACAGCTGCTACCTCTTCTAGGGTTTTGAGCTCCTGGTCGAGCTTGGCATCACCTTTGTTAGAGGGGTCTCCCGCGAGGAATAGGTGTTGATTGGCTTCAAGTGCCTTTTGGACTGCATCAGCGTCGACGGCATCGAGGATCTGCGCTTGGGGCAGTAGGTCTTCAATCCAGCTGTTCAGCGATCGAGTTTGTTTGGGTGTTCGATTCAGGAGGACTTGTAAAAGCGATGCCAGCTCGGCCGTCCATAGATGGCTGAGGCATTCGGCCCTGATGGTTGGGTTGTTTTGAGCTAGATCCAAAAAGATGTCGTCGCTGAGCCTGCGCACCACAAGCTCAGACGCTGCTCGCACGTCTTCGCAAGGAGATCCTCGTAAAAGAGAAGCCGCTCCAACCAGTTCTCCCGCTTCCAGTTTGGAGAGGGTGCTGAGACGTCCATCTTGTTCGCCAAGAAGGCGGGCTGTGCCACGTTCGATCAACAGCACTTGGCCAGGAATAAATCGTCCTTCGCTTAGGGGTTGACCTAATTCATAGCGAAGCAGCTCTCCGCGTTCGAGGAAGACTTGTTTCAGGGCCTGCAGGCCATTGGAAGAGGTTGAGGTCAGGAGATTGAGGCTTGCTCTCGATCATTCTCTCGGCTGCAGACCGATTTGACGAGATGGTTGGTCTCGCTTGTGATCCATTGCTCAAGGAGTTCTGACGCCATGCGTTGTCGCATGGTGTCGTCGAAGCTTGCCTCCATGCGTTCTTCTAGGCGTGCCACAACCCACCACTGTTCAATGGCTATGGGTTCGAGAACAACTCCGGCGGGGGCGGTTCGTAAGAGCTGCTGAAGTTGCGGATGTGCACGCGAGATAGGGGCTGGTCCCACTCTGCCGCCACTGCGTTGCTCGGGGCCTTCGCTGTAGCCAGTCGCCAACGTCTCGAAACTCGTTTCACCGGCCTCTAATTGAAGGTAAAGCTCATGAGCGACCCCTGATTCTTTCACCCTCAGGAGGCTGTATGTGGCCTGATCTAGAGCTTCTTTGCGTTGAAGAAATCGAGCTTCTGCCTTGATAGAAAAAGAATCCATCGCCAGTTTGCTTAGCTTGATGGGGAGGCTGAGCTGCTCAAGAAGTTCGTCTTTGCTGATGCACCGCTCTGACAACCAGTGATTGAGGGATTCTTCGCTGTTGAGCTGCTGTTGCCGGCAATGGTTTGCGAAGGCTTGTTTTAAAAGCTCCTGAGGGGGATTGAGCTCTTGGGTCGACTCTTCAATTAGCAAACGGCGAACAAGTTGCTGCAACTGGTCTGTGCGTCTCAAAAGGTCAACTGTGTCGCTCTTAACGTCGTTGAACTTCGACAGCACCATCGGACAGAAATCCTTCATGACTGAGAGGTGAGTCGGTCCAACGGCTTTGATCGTGACTCAGCTCAACGTCCTCGTCATCCATTCATGACAAATTCGGATTGAATGCGGCTGACTGATTTTGGACAGACTGCCTCAACGAACGCCAAGCCATTTGTGGCTTTGCATGCTCAACCTCCAGCGCTGATCTTGCTGAACTTTGCGTACGGCGAGTTGTAGGCCTTCCTTGCAGTCCCAGCCAGGCTGAAGCAGCCAATTGGCCTGGGGCGCTTGTGCTGCCACCACCTCCGCAAACAGCAGATCTGCTGGTTCGTGCACAACAACCTTGAGCTCGTGACACGCTTGCACCACATCCGGTCTTGGAGGCTTGTGCCGCTTCGGTGAAAGGGTGATCCAGTCGGGGGCACCGCTTAATCGATCGACGCCACTGGTTTCAAGATGCACGGGCTGGCTGCACCCTGAGCGAATCGCAGCGGTGAGCTCATCGAGGTTGTGGTGCAGGGGCTCACCCCCGGTGATCACGACAAAGGCGGCTCCGGTTTCAGCGGCAGATGTGGCTTCAATCGCCAAGTCCTTCACCAGCCGCTTTGGATGGGAGTCTGCAGGCCATGAGTGCTTGGTATCGCACCATTGACAACCCACATCGCAGCCTGCCAGTCGAATGAAAAATGCACTGCGGCCGGTATGAAGCCCTTCCCCTTGAAGAGAGTGAAAGGTCTCCACAACCGGCAAACAATCGCTCAAGGCTGCAGGCTGGGATGATTGGATCCAGCCTCTGAATTGTTTTGTTGGCGCATGGCTTCGTTGGGGCTGGAGGGTAAGCGTTGTTGAGCCGCTTCGATCAAACCTCGGAATAAGGGATGGGGCCGGCCAGGTCTGGATAGGAATTCCGGGTGGTATTGGCAGGCGGTGAAGAAGGGATGTTCGGGAAGTTCGATCAGTTCCACCAATCGGCCATCGGGGGAGCTTCCGCTGATTTCGTAGCCAGATTCGAGAAAAAGATTTCGGTAAGCGTTGTTGAATTCGAAGCGGTGGCGATGGCGCTCGTACACCACTTCTTCTCCATACAGCTTGGACGCCAGACTGCCTGCTGAGACACGGCAGGGGTAGACGCCCAAACGCATCGTCCCTCCAAGGTCAACAACGTCTTGTTGTTCGGGAAGCAGATGGATCACAGGATGGGTGGTTCCTGGCTCGAGCTCAGCGCTTGTGGCATCAGTGAGCCCTGCCAAATTGCGAGCCCACTCGATCACGGCGCATTGCATTCCTAGGCAAAGGCCAAGGAATGGCACGCGCTGCTCCCTCGCCCAGCGGATGGCGGCCACTTTGCCATCAACGCCACGGTTGCCGAATCCACCTGGCACGACCACGGCGTCCATGCCTTTAAGAAGGACATCAGCGCCTTGATTTTCAATCTCTTCTGCGCAGACCCAATGCAGATCCAGGGAGGCGTCCTGGGCTAAACAGGCGTGGCGTAGGGCTTCTACGACAGAGAGGTAGGCGTCGTTGAGTTGGACGTACTTGCCCACTAACGCAACCTTGACCGCCGGGCCGGGATTGCGGAGTTTGTGCACCAGTTGCGCCCAGTCCACCATGTCACTGTCGTGATCTTCGAGGTCCAAGACGTCGAGGACTTCACGGCACAGTCCTTCGTCTTCGAGTGTGAGCGGTACTGCGTAGATGCTGTCGGCGTCCAAGGAGGGGATGACCGCTCGCTGGGGGACACCGCAGAAGCCTCCGATTTTGCGTTTGAGCTCATCATTGATGTCGCGATCACTACGACAGACGAGCAGATCTGGCTGGATTCCGATCGAGCGAAGTTCTTTGACCGAATGCTGGGTGGGCTTTGTTTTCAGCTCTCCCGACGTGCCGATAAAGGGGAGCAGGGTGACATGGATGTAAGCCAGATCTCGTCGTCCCACATCTCCTCGGAACTCTCGAATCGCTTCCAGGAAGGGCAACGACTCAATATCACCAACAGTTCCGCCGATTTCTGTAATCACAACATCGGCATTGCTGTTGGAGGCCACACGGTGAATGCGGTCGCGGATTTCACCGGTGATATGGGGGATGACCTGAACGGTCCCGCCGTTGTAACTGCCTCGGCGCTCCTTATTAATGACGGATTGATAGATCGAGCCGGTGGTCACGCTGTTCAGGCGCGACATGGCGGTGTCGGTGAAGCGTTCGTAGTGGCCAAGATCGAGATCGGTTTCTGCACCGTCTTCAGTGACAAACACCTCCCCGTGCTGAAAGGGGCTCATCGTTCCTGGGTCCACATTCAGATAGGGATCCAGCTTCAGGATTGAAACGCTGTAGCCCCGTGACTTCAGCAAGCGCCCGAGGCTCGCGGCCACAATCCCTTTGCCGATGCTGGAGACCACTCCGCCGGTGACAAACACGAACTTGGCCATGGCTTGCTCGGCAACATGTCAATTTACTGCGGTAGACCCTCACCCTGGTATCCGTGCGCACTCTCCTGATTAGTGGTGCAAGTCGTGGGATTGGTCGTGCGGTGGCTGAACGAGCTCTTGCCGACGGCCATCGCCTCAGCCTTGGGCTTCGTGATCTGGAGGCGTTGAAGCAGACGCCCCTTGATCCTGCGTTGGCTGGGAGCGACAAGGTGTTGCTTTGTCCCTATGCAGCTGAGGACCCTGCGGCGGCCCAGGCCTGGGTTGAGGCCACCTCCAACTATTTTGGCGGCTTCGACAGCGTGATCCATAACGCCGGGATCTTCAGCCGTGTGCCGCTGCTCTTTGAGTCGGGCGAAGAACAAGAAATCGCTCACATCATCGATGTGAACCTGATGGGACCTTGGTGGCTGACTCGCGCGGCATGGCCGCAGTTGGCATCCCACGGAGAGGGTCGCATTCAGGTTTTGGTTTCGATGAGCGGGAAGCGCAGCAAAGGTCGCCTGGCGGCTTATAGCGCCAGCAAATTTGCCCTGCTTGGTCTCTGCCAAACCATGCGCAACGAGGGTTGGGCTGCCGGCATTCGGGTCACGGCGATTTGTCCTGGCTGGGTCAATACGGATATGGCGGCTGCAGTGCGTAACGGTCCGAGCGACCGCTGGCCAACGCAATCGATGGAAGCTGAAGCGATGACTCAGCCCGAAGACATTGCGTCGATGAGTGCTGAATTGTTGAGACTTCCCAATCGGGCGGTGCCCTTTGAGCTTGCGGTTAGCTCCAGCCTGGAGTGATGCTTAGTGTTCCAGCAGGCTGCGAAGCATCCAGGCTGTTTTTTCGTGGATCTGAAGCCGTTGGGTGAGCAGGTCGGCAGTGGGTTCGTCGTTGGCAGCTTCTGCCAGAGGAAAGATGCTCCGTGCCGTACGGGCTACGGCCTCATGGCCGGTGACCAGCTCACGCACCATGTCGAGCGCGGCAGGTTGTTGCTCTGCTTCTTGAATCGAGGCCAAAGCGGCCAGGGTTGAACCTCCATGGGGTGCCAAAACGCCAAGGGCGCGTATGCGCTCAGCGATCACATCCAGGGCGTTCCACAACTCGGTGTACTGGTCCATGAACATCAGGTGCAATGTGTTGAACATCGGCCCGGTCACGTTCCAGTGGAAACCGTGGGTTTTGCCATACAACACGTAGGTATCTGCCAGGAGGCGGCTGAGTTCAGCAGCGATTTCCTCCCGTTGTGTGCTGGTGATGCCGATGTCGATGGCGGAGTTTTGGGCCATGGTGGATGGGAGTTGAAACGCTTGGTTGTTTAAGAATCCAAGGATTGGATGTAATCGCGCACCTTGTTTCTGCGCTGGGGCTGGCGCAATTTCAAAAGGGCTCGGGTTTCGATCTGACGCACCCTTTCTCTGGAGAGGTTCATGTCTTCGCCGATTTGAGCGAGGGTTCGGGGGGTGTCGTCTTCAAGGCCAAAGCGACAGCGAATCACGGTGGCTTCCCTCGGGCTTAGCTCATTGAGCAAGTGTTCGAGATCGTCATGGAGTGAATCGCGGGTGAGGGTCTGCTCTGGTGTGGCGTGTTCGTCTTCTAAGAGCTCCCCGAGCTGGGTGTCTTGATCCTTGCCCACCTTGGATTCCAGTGATACGGAGCGGGGAACGCGAGCCAGCGTTTGACGCACAGTGTCTTCGCTGACGCTGAGCTCTCTCGCCAGATCTGTCATCGAAGCGGTACGCCCCTCATTGCTGGCGATCTCTTGCTGCACCCGTTTGATTCGGTTGAGCTTTTCAGTGATGTGAACCGGGAGGCGAATGGTGCGGCTCTGGGTGGCAATCGCCCGAGTGATCCCTTGGCGAATCCACCAGTAGGAGTAGGTGCTGAAGCGAAAACCGCGGGTGGAATCGAATTTTTCGACTGCCCGTTCGAGTCCCAAGGTTCCCTCTTGCACCAGGTCCAGAAGCTCCATACCTCGGTGCTGGTACTTCTTCGCTACAGCCACCACCAAGCGCAAATTGGCCTGAATCATCCGGTCTCTGGCCTTCCGCCCTCGACGCAGGCGTAGTTGCAGCTCCCTGCTGTCGGTGCTGATGAGGTTGGCCCAGGTCTCATAGCCCTTGCTCAGGCCCTGGTTCAGCTCTTGTAAAGGCATCTCGGCGGCTCGAGCCCACTCCTGTCTTGTGGGCCAGTGAGAGAGATGGTTGGCCTCTCTCAGCTGCAGTTCCTCAAGACAAAGCAATCGTTCGATTGCAGGATGCTCTTTGGCGAATTGACGTTCTTCGCGCTTCAGGCCCTCGTATTGCTGAACGAGGCGAGATAACACCACCTCGTCTTCAGCGGTGAGCAGGTCCACCCGACCGATGTCCTGCAGGTAGAGACGCAACAAGTCGTTGCCGCCGCTCCAGCGGATCGGGGCTGATCCCGTTGATGAGGAGCTGGCGGACAAAAGGCTGAGAAGTCGATGAGCTTTCTCAAGGGTCTCGGTTTAAGCCAGTTGGTCTGCAGAAACGTTGGTTTCTGTTCGGGTTTTGTGCTGCGACTAGTCAGTGGTTTCTGTCACGGGATCCACCCAAGTGCTGGCGACATGTAAATCGTCGAGTTGGCGTTCAGAGACCCCTGCGGGCGCAGCCGTCATCAGGCAGCGTGCCTGCTGGGTTTTCGGGAACGCAATCGTGTCGCGGATTGAGTCCTCTCCGGCGAGCAACATCACCATTCGGTCCACGCCAAACGCCAGCCCACCGTGGGGAGGTGCACCCATGTCGAGCGCATCGACCAAGAATCCGAACTGCTCTTGGGCCTCCTCTGGAGCAAGCCCGATGCTGTTCAGCACCTCTCGCTGCAGGGCGGAGTCATGAATACGCAGGGAGCCCCCTCCTAGTTCCAGGCCGTTGAGAACTAGGTCGTAGGCCTGGGCGCGAGCTGTGGGAAGGGTTTTGGCCCACTCCTCAGCCTTATCGCCCAGGTCGGTGGTGTTCGGGGCGCAGAAGGGATGGTGTAGGGCTTCGAGCCGATTTTCGTCTTTGTTGAATTCGAACATCGGGAAATCGACAACCCACAGAAAATTCCACTGATCGTTCTCCCTGTCGGGCTTCACGAGCCCCATCTCTTTGGCGAGATATTGGCGCACACGATCGAGAGCTTTGTTCACCGTTGCGGTGTCTCCAGCACCAAAGAGCAGCAGGGTTCCGGGCTCAGCCTCGGTGCGCTGCAGCAGGGTTTGCTTCTGCTCGTCCGACAGGTTGTCCTTGATGGCTCCAATGGTGTCGATTTCGCCGCCCTCTCGCACCCGGATGAAGGCGAGGCCACCGGCGCCTGCTGCTTGGGCTTCGCTGAACACATCACCACCGGGTTTGATCCGCACGTTGGACACAGCGTCATTGCCTCCGGCTACCGCAATGCACTTCACGGAGCCGCCGGACTTCACCGCTCCACTAAACACCTTGAAACCCATGTCTTTCACGATGTCACTCACATTGGTGAGCTCCATGCCGTAACGGGTGTCGGGGCGATCCGTGCCGTAGCGCTCCATCGCCTCGTGCCAGGTCAGGCGTGGAAACGGCAGTGGAAGATCAATCCCTTTGACCGTTTTCCAAATAGCAGCAATCAGCCGCTCATTGAGCTCGAGGATCTCTTCCTGGCCCATGAAGCTCATCTCCATGTCCAGTTGCGTGAACTCAGGCTGTCGATCTGCCCGAAGGTCTTCATCGCGGAAGCAGCGAGCTACTTGGTAGTAACGCTCAATGCCGCCCACCATCAGCAGTTGCTTAAACAGCTGCGGCGATTGGGGAAGTGCGAACCATTCACCACCGCAGACGCGGCTTGGCAGGATGTAATCCCTGGCGCCTTCTGGGGTTGAGCGGGTCAGTACCGGAGTTTCCACTTCGATAAACCCTTCGTCTTCGAGGAATCGGCGTGCCGTTTGGATCGTGTGGGCACGCAAGCGAAGGTTGTCGTTCATGCGCTTGCGGCGCAGATCTAAAAAGCGGTGGCGAAGGCGCAATTCTTCGCGCGTGTGTTCCTCGTCATGCACAGATACAGGGAAGGGAAGCGTGCCTTTCACGCTGTTGAGCACGTGGATGCTGCTTGCTAAAACCTCCACCGCACCGGTGGCAAGCCGGTCATTCAGCGACTCCCCAGGACGGGCCCGAACCATTCCCTGGACTTGCAAAACGGTCTCGCTACGCAGGTGTTCGGCGACGGCAAAAGCATCAGCGCCAAGGTCGGGATCCACGGTGATTTGAACCGTGCCGCTGCGGTCGCGGAGGTCGATAAAGATCACCCCGCCATGATCGCGGCGGCGATCCACCCAGCCGCAGAGCTGCACGGTTTCGTCGATGTGCGTGTCGCGCAGGTCGCCGCATCCGTTGCTGCGCATGGGAGTTTCGCTGGAGAGAGGCGAGTTTCCCACAGCCGGTGCCAAGACGCCTATGCCCCGACTAGGAACGGCGATAGAAGGGGCGTTTTACAACAGTGGCCGGTTGGAGCTGTCCACGGATCTCAACGCTGAGCTCTGTGCCGAGCTTGGCAAGGGCTGGCGGTAGGGAGGCGAGGGCAATGGGCTCTTGGAGAGTGGGAGACCAGCTACCGCTTGTCACCACGCCCACGGTCGCTCCGTTGTGGATGACGGGGTAATCGTGGCGGGCAATCGAACGGCCCTGCAGTTTCAATCCCACGAGACGCTTGGAAGGTCCCTGTTCAGCTGCTTGCTCAAGGGCTTGTCGTCCGATGAAAGTGGCGGGCATTTCCAGATGCACCAGCCACCCCAAGCCAGCTTCAAAGGGGGTTGTGGCAGCGTCCATGTCTTGGCCGTAGAGATGCATGGCTGCCTCCAGTCGCAGGGTGTCGCGAGCGCCGAGGCCGCAGGGTGTTACGCCCTCCTGGAGCAATTGCTGCCATAGCTGTCGGCCGTCGTCTGCGTTGAGCAGCAGCTCTACGCCATCCTCTCCGGTGTAGCCGGTGCGTGCTGTGAAGACAGGGGCTTTGAGCCCCTGAATGTTGAGACTGCAGTGGCCAAAGCGCGGCAGTTCGCTGAGATCGCTTCCACTCAATCGCTCCAGTAGGCCGATTGCCTTTGGCCCTTGGAGAGCAAGCAACACCCCATCCTTCTTCTCGTCGAGGACCTGCAGATCAGCTCGCTCAAGATGTTGGCGAATCCAGGCTGTGTCGGTTTCAGCGCAAGCTGCATTGATGACAACCAGCAAGGTTTCGTGACTCGCGTCCACCAAGGATGGGCCTAGGTCATAAATGATTAAGTCATCAATGATTCCGCCCTGTTCATTCAGCAAGACGGAATAGCAGGCTTGGCCAGGACCGATTCGGTGCAGATCACTCGGTACAAGTTGTTGTAAAGCATCTTTGGGATTGGCGCCTTCAAGTCGCAAAACTCCCATGTGGGAAATATCAAACATGCCGCTGCTGCTGCGTACCGCCTTGTGTTCAGCCATGAGCCCTGAAAATTGAACGGGCATTTCCCATCCAGCGAAGGACACCATTCGACCTCCGGCCGCGATGCAGAGGTCATGGAGCGGTGTGAAGTTCTGGTCCATGACCGAGGTGCTAGCCCTCAAATCCTATGAACCAACTTGCACTTGAATTGGTATCAATCCTGGAATTGGAAGTAAAGCAGCAGATTGCGGTGGTTTTGTGGTCCGCTTTGGCAAGCGTCCTTAGTCTGAGCTCGCGTTTCAGCAGGTGTGATGTGACTCAGTCAAGTTGTCAAACCTGCGTGCATTGCACTCCTCCTGCAGCAACAGGATCTGGGTGGTGTCGGTTACGGCGACTCTCCGTTCATGCGGAGTTGGCGAATCAGGTGTTTTGTCACCACTGGACCTGTCGTCCACCATCCCTTCCTGAGCTCAATCTTCAGGAGCCTTTGTTGATCCCTTTGGATCGTCAGTTGGATTTTTGTGATTCGATGCAAACGTCTGATCAGGATTCCGAAGTAACAGTTCGGCTGTAAGTAAAAGCTTTGAGTGGATTTGGCTCTTCTAAAAATATTGGAGATTTTGATTTAGAGATTGATGAATATGGACTTTTGACCTGAGCATTTGATCTTTTGTGCAGTGAGTGAATTGCGGCGTCAATCTTGAGTTGAGGTAGATGTTTAGGCTCCCCTTGGTTCCTGAGTCATCAACAGCAGAAGGCTGCGGGTGACTTTGGCGGCCAAGACGCTACTGATCCCACTCGAATCGAGTTGAGGAGCGAGTTCCACCACGTCTGCGCCCATGAGGCGGTGGTGGCGCAGCTCGTTGATCACAGTTGCGAAATCGTTCCACATAAATCCACCTGGCTCTGGAGTCCCTGTCCCCGGCATCACGGCCGGGTCAAACCAGTCCAGGTCCACGGTGAGGTAGATCGGCCGTCCTCTGAGTGGGGTCATTCGCTCGGGGATGTCTTGAACTGAGATCAGTCGGTCACTGCGATGTAGCTCTCTGAATTCTTCAAAGGTGCCGCTGCGGATCGCAATCTGTAAAAGCTGTTGGCTGGGCAGCACCTCCAAACAGCGGCGCATGGCGCAGGCATGGCTGTGACGGGATCCAAGCCACTCATCCCGTAAGTCGGCATGGGCATCGAGTTGCACCAGCACGAGGTCGGGGTGTCGCTCCGCCACAGCAGCAACCGCACCAGAGCTGATGGAATGCTCACCGCCAAGCATCAGCGGCTTCATGTCTGCAGCCAGCACGGTGTCAGTGGCGTGGCGCACGGCATCCACAACGGGCTGTGGGTCGCCATAGGGAATCTCAACGGCTCCAATGTCGACGTAAGGGATGTCTTCGAGGTCTCGATCCAGCTGGGGACAGTAGGTCTCAAGACCTGTGCTCACTTCCCGAATCGCGGCTGGGCCAAATCGGGTGCCTGGGCGGAACGAGGTGGTGCCGTCATAGGGCACACCAAATAAGGCCACCCGGCATCCCTCTGGATCGCGGCGTCCTCCCATAAAAATGGCACCTTCGTCATCAAACAGGCTCTGATCAATCGTTGGGCTTTTGGGATTGTTCATGGATTCAGTTCCCGTTCAATAAACGCTGGAATGGTGTTGAAGGCTCCTTGCTGCCAGCGGGGACTCCAGATGGCACACCCTTCGGTTACGGCTGCGGCGCGCTCGCTTTGAACGGTGAGGTAACGGGGCGCATCCTTCGCTGCAAAGGTCCAGCTCCACCATCCACTTGGATACATCGGCACCCAGCCGTAGAGAGGATCAGCATGGCCAAACAGCTCCCGAATCAGCTTCACCATGTCGATGTGCACTTGGCGGAAGGCTTCGGGTGATTCGCTTTGGGTGGCAAACACCCCCCCTGGCTTGAGGATGCGGCAGCAGTTGCTGAAGAAGGCACGGTTGAATAGGCCTTCTGCAGGTCCTGTGGGGTCTGATCCATCCACTAAGACGACGTCGTAAGTCGCGTTTTCGGCTTCAGCGGCCCAAGCAATGCCATCACCAACACTGAGGTGAAAGCGAGGGTCGTGCCAACACCCGCCTCCGAGTGAAGGAAGGTGTTCTTGGCTGAGAGCAACAACCCTGCCGTCGATCTCCACCATGTCGAGGTGCTTCACCCCTGGGTGGCGCAGGCATTCGCGGGCGGTTCCGCCATCTCCACCGCCAATCACCAGCACGCGCTCGATGGCCTCTGCCGAGCAGAGCGCAGGATGCACCAATGCTTCGTGGTAATGGCGTTCCTGGTGTTCTGCCGTCATCCAGCAGCCATCCAAAAGGAGTCCTTTCCCGTAGCGCTGGCTATCGATCACGGTAATGCGCTGAAACGGGCTGGTCTCCTCAACCAGCACACGGCCTTCCAGGCCGTAGCGCACACCGTTGTGGTGCTCATCGATCCAGTTGCCACTGGTCTCAGGTGCAGTGGTCATATGGCGGGGCGCTGGACGTTCGCTCTATCCAGCTAAAACCAGCACCGGTTGGATGGCGTGATGCCAAGGTCAGGGGTGTCAGTCGGTTGTCTTGCGCCTCAGGTCCAACAGGGAAAGGCATTGACGACACCACGGATGCTCCGGTTGAGTTGGTCGCTTCTGTATTTGTTTACTTTGGGGGGCTGATTAGTACTGTTGTTAATTTGTTGCTACTTGAAATAGCGTTCATCAGTTGCTTCTTGATGAGGTTGCGCTTGTTCACAGTTGCTGCCTAAGTGTCTCAGCAAGGTGATTGTTCATTTGCTTATGGCATTCAAGGATTTTATCCTTGTTGCTCTTGAAGTATTCTTTGCTCTTGTTCTCTCGCCTGAAACTCTAATGACAAAAGAAATCAAGAAATGAATGCTGGATTCTGATTTAGTCATAAATTCTCGCCTCACCCTTAAGCGTTCTGAATTGTCTTGGAAATTTTCTCGTTCTTCCGGTGCTGGTGGGCAGAATGTTAATAAGGTTGAGACAGCTGTTGATTTGTCGTGGAACCTTGAGGATTCAGAGTCTTTAGGGCCATTCCGTAAGCAGCGACTTCTTGATTTTTATAGAACAAGGATTATTGATGGTTGCTTACGAATATCTGTCTCTGAAGAACGCTCACAGTATCAAAATCGTCAGATTGCGCTCAAGCGTTTGGGCGATTTGATTCGAGAAGGAATTAAGTCACCACCACCTAAAAGGAAAGAAACTCGTCCAACACGATCCTCGCAACGAAAAAGGGTTGATAGCAAGAAGAAACGTGGTGAGTTAAAAAAAGGTAGGCAGTCCAGAAGCTCATTTGATGATTGAAAAATGGGAACAATATGAGTTGGTTGTACGCAGATCTCAGCTCGGGCAAAGTATGGATTTTACATGTAGATGTTTTCGTTGTAAGCTCGTCGGAAGACATGGCGTTAAGATAGTCATGATGCTCCTTTAATGTCAGTCTTTTTTAGGGTTAAAGTCATCGTGAATCTGATAATCGAGCTTTTTCTGCAATAAAAACTCCTTTCTTGGTGGGGCTGGTAATTCGTTAGCCGTGAGCTCGACAGTGTCACCTAGTTGCAGCTATTCAGATTGAGGTGTGAGCCGCTTAATGCCTTTGCTTCCCATCGTAATCTCCCAGTAACAATTGCAAACATATTGATCCTCTGTTGCCCTAGCCTCAATATCAGATATGCAGTAATTTTTAATAGCAGTTAAACAAATACCGAAATGCCGATGAAAAAGCTCGCCTGGGTGCTCGTTAGTATTTCTTTTGTTGTTGGTTCTTCAGCTCATGCGCAAAAAGAAATACCAAAAGCCGAGGGTTATGATCAGTGTCCTCTCGGATACATTAATACACTCGGTACAAAATGTGTATCACCTATTTACTATGAAGTTGAACCCACCTACGGTGAAGCTTGTAAGTCAGGTTGGATGAACATTGGTGCTGGCTACTGCAAGAAAAAAACTATCCTAGGAATTTTCTAATGCCTTTAATGTCGATTGTTGCGATGCATTCGAGCATCTCATTGTCTGAATATGGTGTTTATTCATTCAGAAGCTTGTCTCAGGAGTCAGCCTCAACTGAACGGAGGCACTCGCTAACAGCCTTTTGCGCTGATAGCTGGAGCGGTTCACTGTTGTCTTCTGCCGACTTTGAATTCTCATATGCATTCAGATTGATAGATCCATCTAATTCTTGAGGTTGTGGTTGGCTCGATCAATAAAATAGACTTTGGCGTCTTTCACTGACCCCCAATTGGCATTCAGAGGCATCCATTCCTTTGTGTGATTCCATTCGATGAGTTTTGTCGTCTTTCCTTTGACAAGTTATTGGAGATAAGAGATTTGTCTCTGTCTACACCCACATCTGGGATCCGCTGCCCGTCTCTGATTGGAATTGCTTCTAGTGTGTATAGATGTCGGGTTGATTTTTTCCTGTTAAGGATGTGTCCTCCTCTGAATCAGTGCAGATACTCTAAACACTGTTGAATGGGAGAGGCGGTTCAGAAGGTCACAAATCTAGAAGAAGCTAAATTCTCAAGAGTTGAGTTTAATGTCTCCATGACTTGCTGGGGAACCTGCTCTGGCTTCAATCCAATTATTGGCGCTTCAGATCCTAAGAACTCAAGAACTACAACGCAGCCAACGAGGGCAAAAGGAAGTGAAACGAACTTCATCAGTTGATTTTCCTTTCTCTTTCGGAAGAGGTGGCGTTGCATTTTTTGCCTCCAAGTTCTCCGAAATTTAACTAGTGAACTCAAGGATTGCAAGAGTGGGTGATGAGTGCGAATCAAAGTTGTCTTAGTTTCTGTATTTTAAACTACTTTTTGCAATTATACGGCGTTTGTTAAAGAGCCATTTGGAGACAGCGGTGAAAAGGAAGTCACTGCTGCTTGCTGCTCTAATTCTGACCGCCTCTCGTTCTTTGGTTGAAGAGAAGTCTGGCAGGACTCTTGTGTTCACAAGAACGAATTAGCTCGTTAATGGTCCCTACGCTGCCATGAAGCAAAAACACTGAACAAGTGTCTGCTATTGATAGTTTTCTCTTAATATTCGAAAAGCACTGAGTGCCAGCTGCATCTGGAACGACTACTGCCTCAACAACGCTGGGCTAAGCGGCCCATGGCGTCCGTCATTGAACGATGGGCAGCTTGCCACCCTTAGGGATGGTTGTTGTGAGCTGCGGGGTTGGAGGCTTGTGCGGCACGGATTTCAAGCTTTGCTTGCTGCCAAACCGTTTCGAGTTCCTGGATGCTGCGCTCTTGGAGTTGTCCCCCCAAAGCGGCTTCCACGCGAGAGAAGCGATCGAGAAAGCGCTGGTTGGTGCCGGCGAGGCCTTCTTCCGGCTGGATGTCACACCAGCGAGCCACATTCACAAGGGTGAATAGCAGGTCGCCGAGCTCTTCCTGAGAATGGTTTCGATCACCGGAGGAGACGGCCTCCTTGAGTTCATCAAGCTCCTCGTGCACCTTGTCCCAAACCCCCTTCATGTCATCCCACTCAAAACCTGCTTTGGCGGCTTTGCGTGAGATGGTCATGGCTCCAGCCAGGGCTGGTTGTCCGCGAACTTTTCTGGTGAGTTGATCACTCAGTGGGCTTCTTGATTCTGGAAGGCTTTCGCCTCGATCGGCTTGTTCTGCGGCTTTGATGGCGTCCCAATTCGCGGAGACGGTCTCGCAGTCATGGGCCTCTGCATCGCTAAAGACATGAGGGTGGCGGCGAATCAATTTCTGAGTGATTCCACGAGCAATCGCATCGAGATCGAAGCGTTGTTGTTCCTGAGCGAGTTGGGCGTGCAGCACGACTTGTAGGAGCAGATCCCCTAGCTCCTCTTTGAGATGTTGATCATCGCCATGGCGGATCGCGTCGACGACTTCGTGAGCCTCCTCCAGGACATAGGGCACCAAGGTCTGATGGGTTTGCTTGAGGTCCCAAGGGCAACCATGGTTGGGGTCGCGCAATTGCGCGACCACCTCGACCAGATCGTGCATGGCGTCGCTCATGGGGGGCAGATCGAGGAATCCTCAGTCTCGTTGTCAGGACAACTTGCACTGACCACCCCTGAGTGCCTTTCAGAGAGGATGCGCATCTGTAGTCATCGGCGGTGTCTTCGCTTGCGAGGTGGCAGACGCTTGCTGGGAGGTTTTGGCATGGGGTCACCGTCCTGAATCAGATGCAGCCAAGCGCTCGCTTCAAGGCCAATCAGTGTTACGAGGACGGAGATGGATGAGTTGTTCCATGTGTGTTGGAGCCAGCTCCGCCATTGCTCTGGGGTTGGGGTGCCCCAACGGCTGCCCAGCCAGCTGATCGTTGCGACTGAACCGCTGAGATAGGCGATCCGAATCGCTGTTCCTAGAACTGGGCTGTGCGACAGCACTGAGCGGTGACGGATCAGGCGTTGGTAAGGCCACCAAATCCAGCGCAGCACCCCCCAGCGTTGATAGGGCCTGGAATTGATATCGAGGTCAGGGGAAAGGAAGAGTCCGCCGAATAAAAAGGCCAGTGCACTGCAGAAGGCACCACTGAGTCCTAGCCATGGCCACCAGATGACCCCGTAGAGCAAAGCCAGAACACAGGTGGCGCGATCGTGCTCCCGGCCGGAAGCCATGCTGGTTGAAGCAAAGAGTGGGGTAGCCTGCCACCTTCAGGCAGAATCACTGTCTAAGGGCGATTAGCTCAGCGGTAGAGCGCCTGCCTTACAAGCAGGATGTCCCTGGTTCGAAACCTGGATCGCCCATCTCAATCACCTCCAAAAGCCCAGCAGTGTGCTGTGGTGCGATGCCGTTGGTTACGGTGTCACCGCTCGGTTAGCGCTGATCACTGAGAGCTGGATTCGTTTTGAGTAGAAATGACTACCAATTGAATTTTGATAGTTCTTTACATTCGTCTCGAGCAACGACCCTGCCATGAGTTTGCCTCTCCACTTTCAATTCGAGAAGCTTCGACTTCAGGGGGCTATCCAGCACGCCAGTGATATGGATGAGCTCAAAGAAGTAGCTGGACAGCTTTTAGACCTCTACTTCATGCAAAAAGTCGCTACAGAACGCGTCATTTCCGAAAAATAAGGGGTTTTCCATGTCATCAGATCATTCCCATGAAATCGTCGCCACTGTTCACCTGAGCCTTGAAGCGTTGCGATTGGCGTATAAAACCACTAGCGATGCGCTTCGGAATTGGCCTGGCGGTGATCCACTCGAGCAACAATTTTTGGCGCAAAGCAAAGATCAGCTTTTTCGCTGTTTGCTAGAGCAGTCGTTTGAG
Organism: Synechococcus sp. Cu2B8-bc1011; assembly: GCF_047302735.1. Lineage (NCBI taxonomy): Bacteria > Bacillati > Cyanobacteriota > Cyanophyceae > Synechococcales > Synechococcaceae > Synechococcus > Synechococcus sp. Cu2B8-bc1011. The sequence goes on along the minus strand of NZ_CP138915.1, from coordinate 461,111 downwards.
CTTGAAGCCGGGTAAATCTAGTCTTGCTTGATGATTTAAGTCTTGAATTGATTGGATTGATCTAATTGATCAATATCTTCTTTGATGCCAAAATGCTAAGTGCTTTTGTTTTAGTTTGTTTTGGTTTATCTTGATGACGGTGGCGTGGCCCTTTCGCTCAATGAATATATTTCCATTCTGTTAGCGATTTTTTACTTGCTATTGCGTAGCTTATGATTCGTAGCCATGTTTATGTGTGGGGTTGTTGATTTTTCTCCTTTGCTAAGCAGGAGCAGCTAAAACTTTGAGTAATTGCAAGTCTTCATGTGGCTGATTTTAAGGTAACGATCCTTAGTAATGGAACTGAGACAGTTGTTAGCTGCCCAGATGATCAATACATTCTTGATGCTGCAGAAGAGCACGGTATTGATATGCCTTACTCCTGTCGTGCAGGTGCATGCTCGACTTGTGCCGCGAAGGTAGTTGCTGGATCAATCGATCAGAGCGATCAAAGTTTTCTTGATGACGACCAGATTGCTGCAGGCTTTGCCCTTCTGTGTGTTTCGTATCCCGTTAGTGACTGTTCTGTGATTGCAAATGCGGAAGATGATCTTTACTGAGTTGCTAGCGTCGCTCCATGCCATGTGCCAATGAATAGGATTTGTTTTTAACTTGTGGGCCCAATACTCTAAGTAAGGCTAATCATTGTGTTGTTGGATGAATCAGAGTCATTAGCTGATTCATCCATTCTTTTGTCCTTTCTGCGTTCTTGGTGACTCACACGTGGCTTTGGAGCTGTTGATCGCTTCAGCGATCTATACCACAACAGAGTCCCGAAAACGATCCATGAAGTGGATGGTCAGGATGTTGACGTCCTTCAGCGTAATAGAGCTTCTCCATGAGGAGATTTGGGGGCTTCATTCCAGTGTTTGCTTGGGCTGGAGTTGTTAATAGGGTGAGGGCAGCAATTGCCGAGAAAAATTTCATATTTGTCATCCAATAAATTGATCTGGGTTGATCTCGTCAAAGACCAATGGCGCGTAGCAAGCTTTCTCCAGTCAGCAATTCTGTGGCTATAGCAGCAACGAATCCAAGCATTGCTAATCGTCCATTGAGCTTTTCTGCTCGTGAATGGAAGCCCCAGCCAGCATCCGCCGTTGCATATTCCATGCGGGGCTCTTTGGCATACACATTGCCGTGACCTTCGCCATCTCTGGTGACGAGGCCAGTTGGAGCGCGGAGTGTTGTGGTCATGAATGTCTCCGATTGGGACCTGATCGGTCTAGATCTGCTTCCCTGCACTCGGAAGGGGGGCAGCCGCACCAGAAGGTTCGGTTTCAGGACCTACCTGTGTGGTCTAAAGGTGAGTATTGACGAGGTGTTTGCGTTCGTTCCTTCCGCCGTGACCCTGTGTTTAGGTCAGGCTCCTCTTTCACCATGCTGAAGCGTTGCCAGGGTGACTGCGCGCACAACATTGGCGTCCGTTAGAACCCTCACGACAACGCCACCATTCAGATCATTCTCTCGCTCCACAACAAGCCCTGGAACCTCTTCTCCACTCGCCAGCCTGTAAGGGAGTCGGTGTAAGGGGTGGCTCAAATAGAAGGCTCCCTGAGTGATTGCCACTGTCAGTCTGGTGAAGGGCTAGAAAATAAACAATGATCCGATGCGTGTGATATGTGATGTGTGATCTAGAGGCTGCCAGAATTGCGAAATTTATTGGCTAAGTTGGTCAACTAGGCTTGTCCTCAGGTTTATGCCGCTCCTTATAATTGATTCGGCTAATTTAGTCAAAAGTTTGAAGAATGGCCGTGATGCTTTGCGGCCTTCGCTTGAGTTCGTTGTTGAATTCCATGGCTAAATTTTGTGCCTCTATCGCATCTGAAGCGTAAACATTGTCTTCATGGATGTTTCCAAGTGAGTCTCGGTATCGGATTGCATAGCGTCTGAAAGCCTGATGGGTGGACATAAAACTTCTGTCGGTCTGCTTTTAATAGGGGGACGCAAGGTGTCCAACCCCCGGTGAAGGTGGAAGGACACGTTGTCGGATTGCAATAGTGGTGGGTCGTGATCAGCCAGAAACAGCTGAGATGCTGTATGGAGCTTCTGGGAAACTTGTTGGCATTGGGTCAGGTTTACCTTGAGCTAATGCTTTGGCACGTTGATACATTTGACTGGATGTTGCACCTGATGCCTCCATGGCTTTGGCAACAACATCCCAGTTACGAATTTCAGTTGACATTTGAATTCAATTCAGAACTCTCAAATAATCGCTAGTGAGCCGATCTGTCCGTGACAGTGAAATCCCCCCATCGGCCGAACTCGCGTTTCCTATGAACGATTGATAAGTGTTTGCTTCCACGTCTGGCTGTCTTGATCAGGCGCCCATTGGTCTGTCTGGTTCGCTTTGATGGGGAGTCCTCCTCCTGGGTGGCTTGATCTGATTTGTTTTGTCCTTTGACTTGCTCGCTAGAGATAAGGAAAGATTGCAAAGATCAGCTGACATCAAGCCCGTCAAGGGTCATGGTTGGAATTTGCGGGTGAAATTGATGCTGAAAGTGAAGCATGTGGCCATGGCATGCTGTGCCGCGTTGCAATCTCTCTCTTTTGCAGGTTTGCCTGTGAGTGCAGCACAAAATTGTGGCCCTAATCGGCACTGGGTTCAGACAGGTGAAGGTTATGGCGCTGGATATTGCAAGCCCAAGCACAGGAGGGATCATCAAGTTTGTGCAATCGGCTATCACTACGAAGGTGGTGGTGTTTGTAGACGCAATGGAGACTGGTGGCAAGGGCGTAGGCCAATTAACTGGGGGCCTCGTTATGAGCCTCAGAGGCCAGAAGGCGGCGTTACGTTTCAGGGCCCGAATGGTGGGAACATTCGAGTGAGATGGTGAGATCTTCCCAAGTCTAAACTTTTTGATTTAGCAACTTTTAATGCCCCGCCTTGGGCGGGGATTTTTATTGCTTTCACTTCCAAATTCTTATTTGAATTCGCTGAGGGATTTGGATGAGCTTGCAGTTCAAATCTCTTAGGTGCCAGTGTTTCGGCTTTGGCGAATCCCTCATGTTCTGTTGTGTCAGCGCCTAGCTGCTCGCGCTGCCGAGTCTCAGTACTGATCAGTTTTGCTCCCATGATTTTGTTGGTGAGCTGCAATCAGGATTCTGGGTATTGAGCAACGAAACGATTTTTATTTAAAATCTTCTTAAAATAGCAGTATTGGTAATGATTGAGAGGCAACTGTTAGCGCCTTCCATGCCGAACGCTCGAGATCTGATCAATGCCCACCTCTATCCAGTGTTGGCAACATTTTCAGTTATTTATTTTGCGATTCAAATTGCTCCGATCGCAAACCAGGCTCGATATTTCGATCATTGCGTGGATGAAGTGATTAAGGAAGCGAAGGGTAGTTTTGCCGAGAAACGAGCCTTTGCTGCCAAGCTCTGCAGTGGGAGCTGATCACTGCTGACAGGCTGCTTAAGGGTGATTTTGTTGGCACTCAGAGCAAATACCGAAGAATTCCAAAGTGTGGAACAACATCTTGAAGCCGGATGTCTCTTCGGTGGAGATTGAGAGTCCGTGAATCGGGCAGTGATCCAATGCTTTGGTTCTTCCGCAGTCAACACATGTGAGGTGATGGCGGTCTTGCTCAATTGGGGCATAAAGGGCCTCTCCTGTAGGCAGATGCCTGCAGCGCACCAGACCCTGCTGTTGCAGTTGTCTGAGGTTCCGGTACACCGTTGCGAGTCCCATGGCGTTGGATCCGCTCTCTAAGAGTCGATGGAGCTGTTGCCCACTCATTTCGTCACCGCTGTCACGCAAGGCGTCGAGAAGGCGTTGCTGTCGAGTTCGGCTGGCTGTCGGCTGGGTCGTCATGGTGATCAGACCTCGCTTTTATTGCATAGGATCATGTCATCGCTGATCCTCCAAAGACGTTCGCGTTGCTCGCCGTCTCTGGCGGGACGGGCTACAGGCTGACGTGTTGGCATTCCGCGCATCGATGCAAAGCCACCTGGCCCAAAGTGTTCTCCACCCTTAGCTCTGCTTGCTGTTGCTGCATGGAGTTGGGGGAGAGCGCCCATCGCTGCGCTTTGAAATAAGGGATCCATCAGTCGGTAGGCCAAAGACTCTTGCCAGGCTCCTGTCGCGGCCACGGAGACCGGTTGAAGGTTGGTGCGGGCCAAGCCTGGATGGGCCGCGAGTGATATCACCGTGCTGTTTTGTTTGTGAAGTCGATGATTGAGCTCGAGTGCAAACATCACGTTGGCCAATTTGCTTTGGCTGTAGGCCTTCCATCGGTCATAACGCCGCTCACCTTGCAGGTCTGACCACTGCATTTTGCCGAAATATTGCGCTCCCGACGTCACAGTGACCACCCGGGCATCTTCTCGGCCTTCCATCAGTGGAAGAAGCCTTTGGGTGAGTGCCATGTGCCCTAGATGGTTCACTGCAAATTGCATTTCGAAACCTTGGACGCTCAACCGTCTTGGTGGGGCCATCAAGCCAGCGTTGTTCATCAACAGGTCCAGGCGTCCATAACGCTCTTGGACAGCATTGGCGCAGCGTTCAACACTGTTGAGATCGGATAAATCAAGATCCAGCAGGTCAACGCCCGTTGTGCCGAGATCCAGCAAGTCTCGGCGTGCCGCTTCGCTTTTTCGTTGGCTGCGGCAAGCCATCAGTACGGTTGCGCCCTTTTGTAAAAGCGCACGACTGGTTTCCAAACCCAGGCCGCTGTTGGCCCCAGTCACGAGGGCCACGCGTCCAGTTTGGTCTGGGATGTCCTTCAGGGTCCAGCCCATGCAGCAGACGTCAGAGAAGATCCAGTCTCGCGGTTGGAATCAGTCTTCGGGGAAGAGCAATTCCGCTAATTCGTCGGCGTCGACGTCGTAGACACGGGCAAGAGACGTTTCAATCGCACTGGTGACTTCGCCCGGTAGGAATCTCATGGCATTGAGTGCGTCTTCGGCGATCTCATCTGTCAGGAGTTGGTCATCGCCTTCGAGCTTCTCGTCGTTGATGACGGCCATCACCCAGCTCTGATAGGCAAATACCAGATCCGAGAACTCGAGTTCGGGATCGTTGAGATCCAGGGTCATGGCCAGAGTCGATCATTAGCACCACCATTTTGACCTCCGGTAGGGAAGATGTCTTGCAGAAGATGTTTGATATGAGCCTTCCGGATCCTGACCAGCTGCAGGGAACCCTTGTGGACTTTGCGCTTTTGGAGCTGATTCGACAGCACCGTCTCAGTTTTCAGCCGCTTTGGACGGTTGATGGCTGGGCCAAATTGATGATCTGGCTTGCCTTGAATTGCGGTCTTTCAGGGGACACCGAAAGTCTTGAGCATTTCGCGACGTCGCTGGGGGAGACGATCACGACGCGGATGCGACGCACATTTTTTGAACGAGAGTTGGCCGATCTGGAGCTCCATGTCTTGGCAGATCCAGCTGATACGGAAGTGCTGCTGCTCTCTCAAGCCCCGCAAGATCCCCTAGTGCTGGCACCGGAACGTCTAACTCGTGCTTTAAAGCGGGTTGATTTGCTCGAACATGTGACTGCTGATCAAAGTCAGTGGCAAGCTCTTGATGGCATCGTCGCGATCCCTTGGAAACGTTCTGACTCCTGATGACCATGGACCTGATCGCCAGGTATCGCAACGCTGGTTTTGAGGCGGTGGCTGATGGTGCTATCGCCTTTTTTGATCGCCGCACTGATCTGCAGCGGGCCGGGGTGGCCTTCGGGCCAGGCGGTGCTGAAGAACCGGCCAAGGTGTCGACGGATATCAGCCTGGTCGCGATTGATCGGAGTGATCCAGATGCCTTTGGATTATCTGAGGTGATCTTGCGCGGCGTTGCCGCTGGACTCGAACGCTTTTTGCAAGAAAGGCCGCTGTTTCGTTCGGTCTGCCCTGATCAAGAGTTGTTCGTGATGCCGATCTTCAACCTTCAGCGGTATGCCCCTGGCGAAGGTTTTAAGCAGTGGCATTGTGATTGGACGATTAGTGATGAAGCAACTGAGCCAGTGCATCGTGTGCTGGCTTGGATTCTCTATTGCGACACGGTGGAAGAGGCAGGCACGGAATTCCATTGGCAGAACCATCACGAACCCGCCGAACGCGGCAAGTTAATTATTTTTCCAGCGGGTCCATCTCACATTCACCGGGGGAGGGTGAATCCGGATTTGAGTAAGACGATTGCCACAGGATGGATTAATGCTGGTTCGCGTCAGGGTTATCTACAGCGCCTGGCACAGGGAGACGACATTCTCCCTCCCTCTGTCTAGGGGTACGGGCTACTTTTGGAAGATTTTAGTTGCATCATTATTTGCTTTTAATTGTGATTGTTTGGATTGTCGTTGAAACTTGATGTGAGATTAGTTTTGTTGTTCAACGTTGGATTGCTCTGGTTTATGGAAGGGCTGTTGTTCTTCTGAGAAGTGATGGCTGTTTTTCAGAGTTTCCAGTTTTTCATCGTCCATAGCAATTCGCCTGCATCCCAGCTGCAGAGATCGAAATTGTGGATTGCGGTCGCATCGGAAGCATCGAGCAGGCGTTGGGCGTAGTGCTTCACCAATGCAGCAGGGTCGAGATCTACCCCTGCCTGTGCTGCTACCTCACTAACGGCAGCCGCTGTGGTGGCCATCCTCAAGCTCCTCTTGAGATCATCGTTCTGGGCCACAGCTTCAAGCATCTGCTGGATTGCAGCGCTGAGATCGTTAGAAGTTGAGCCCATGGATCGGTTGGTATTGATGCTCTTTGATCATCGCTGTCAAGCCGACTGAAAACGTCTTTTGCGACCATGAATGGCGTGTATGGGCTCTACCCGTGTCGGATCTGGCCAAGACCTATGACCCGGTTGGTACGGAAGCCAGATGGCAGAAGGCCTGGGAGGACGTGGGGGCCTTTCATCCCGATCCTGCGGCTGAGGGCGAACCGTTTGCGGTGGTGATCCCGCCTCCCAATGTCACCGGCAGCCTGCACATGGGGCATGCCTTTAATACGGCTCTGATCGATACGATCGTGCGCTATCAACGGTTGGCGGGCAAAAACGTGCTTTGCCTCCCTGGTACGGATCACGCTTCGATTGCAGTCCAAACCATTCTTGAGAAGCAGCTCAAGGAGGAGGGCAAGACGCGCCATGACCTTGGCCGTGAGGCTTTTTTGGAGCGCGCCTGGCAGTGGAAAGCAGAAAGTGGAGGTCGCATCGTCGATCAGTTGCGTCGGTTGGGGTATTCCGTCGACTGGCAGCGCCAACGATTCACGTTGGATGAGGGATTGAGCGAGGCGGTGAAAGAGGCCTTTGTTCGCCTGCATGAGCAGGGCCTCATTTATCGCGGTGAATATTTGGTGAATTGGTGTCCTGCTTCGGGCTCCGCGGTGAGTGACCTGGAGGTGGAGATGAAGGAGGTGGATGGCCATCTTTGGCATTTCCGCTATCCGCTCAGTAGTGGTGAGGGTCATCTTGAGGTCGCCACTACGCGGCCCGAAACGATGCTCGGTGATTCGGCAGTGGCGGTGAACCCCAGCGATGAGCGTTATGCCCATCTAGTGGGTCAGACCCTTGACCTCCCTTTTACGGGCCGTCAGATCCCGATCGTTGCCGACGATCACGTGGAGAAGGAGTTCGGCACTGGCTGCGTCAAGGTCACACCAGCTCATGACCCCAATGACTTCGCGATTGGGCAGCGTCATGGTCTGGCTCAGATCACGGTGATGCGCAAGAACGGCACGATGAATGCCCAGGCCGGGCGCTTCGAAGGCTTGGATCGCTTTGAGGCGCGTAAGGCTGTGGTGGCAGCCCTTGATGAAGACGGCTTGTTGGTCAAGGTCGAGGACTACCGGCACAGCGTTCCCCACTCTGATCGGGGAAAGGTGCCGGTGGAGCCGCTGCTCTCCACCCAGTGGTTTATCAAGACCGAGCCTCTCGCTGCTCGCTGTCGAGAAGCACTGGCTCAACAGGATCCCAGCTTTATTCCCGAGCGCTGGGAAAAGGTTTACCGCGATTGGCTGACAGATATCCGCGACTGGTGCATCAGTCGTCAGCTGTGGTGGGGCCATCGCATCCCCGCCTGGTTTGTCATTAGTGAAACCGGCGACAAATACACCGACACCACGCCTTATGTGGTGGCTAGGGATGAGGCTGAAGCGCTGGCGAAAGCCCAAGAGCAGTTTGGAGCTCAGGCCCGTATTGAGCAGGATGAAGACGTGCTCGACACCTGGTTCTCGAGTGGACTTTGGCCGTTTTCAACCCTGGGTTGGCCCGATGCGAATGCCGCTGACCTTCAGCGTTGGTACCCCACTAGCACCTTGATTACAGGCTTCGACATCATCTTTTTCTGGGTCGCCCGGATGACGATGATGGCCGGTGCTTTCACCGGTGAGATGCCTTTTAAGGACGTCTATATCCATGGTCTGGTGCGGGACGAGCAGAACCGCAAGATGAGCAAAAGCGCTGGCAATGGGATCGATCCCCTGTTGTTGATTGAGCGCTACGGCACCGATGCCCTGCGTTTTGCTCTGGTGCGCGAGGTGGCCGGTGCTGGTCAGGACATTCGCCTCGATTACGACCGTAAGAAGGACACCTCAGCCACGGTTGAGGCCTCTCGCAACTTCGCGAACAAGCTTTGGAATGCCACCCGTTTCGCGCTGATGAATCTGGGTGGGTCCACACCAGCAGAGCTGGGTGAGCCAGAGGTTTCCGCGTTGCGGCTCGCCGACCGTTGGATTTTGTCGCGCTTGGCGCGCGTGAATCAGGAAACGGCAGGGCGATACAGCAGTTATGCCCTTGGTGAAGCCGCTAAGGGCCTCTATGAATTTGCTTGGAACGATGTTTGTGACTGGTACTTGGAACTGAGCAAGCGTCGTTTAAATCCAGGCGAGGATCCCAGCGCTGCAGCCTTGGCGGATCAGCACACGGCCAAACAAGTGCTCGCGAAGGTGATCAGCCAAATGCATTTGATGTTGCATCCGTTGATGCCCCATCTCACCGAAGAGCTGTGGCACAGCGTGACTGCTGAGCCCGAAATCACGTTTTTAGCGCTTCAGCCTTGGCCTTCTCAAGACGAGGGTGCTTTGGATGATGGTTTGGAAGCCTCTTTTGCCGAGCTGATTGCTGCCATTCGAGTGGTTCGTAATTTACGAGCCGTTGCGGGTTTGAAGCCGTCCCAATCGGTGCCTGTTCGTTTCGTGACGAGCCGCCCTGAGCTGATGGCAGTGTTGGAGCAAGGTACGGCTGACATCACTGCGCTCACTCGAGCTGAATCTGTTGAGTTAATGACGCAGGCTCAGGCCGAGGCGGCTCCTGTTGCGAAAGCACTCGCTGGTGTCAGCGGTGAGTTACAGGTGTTGCTGCCCATCGAAGGCCTGGTTGACCTTGAAGCACTTCAGGGCCGTCTTGAAAAAGACATCGCCAAAGCTGACAAGGAGATCAAGGGATTGGCGGGACGCCTCAGTAATCCGAATTTTGCGGATAAGGCACCAGCGAATGTGGTCGCTGAATGTAAGGTCAAGCTTGCTGAAGCGGAGTCTCAGGCTGACCTTGCGCGCAGACGGTTGGCGGATTTGGGATAAATAGTGGCTGTTAGGTCGAGGGGAATAGCTGCTCTGGTTTTAAATTGGGGGCTGGATAGAGGGTGGTGCAATCGAAAGCAAAGTCGGCATTGTTAGCTTTTACAATTTTTGCAATCTCAAGAAATATTTCTTGCTGGATGTCTAAGTAGTCTTGCCAGTTTGTGGTTTTAGTGAAGCAATAAACCTGAAGATTGAGCGAAGAACTCTCCCATGCGTTGAAATGCACCAGGATGATTTGATTATTGTCAATCGCATTATGGTTGTTTAGGAGCTCGCGCACTTGCTTGGTAATGGTATCCATGGCGGGGATATCTTCGTATCGCAAGCCAATATTTGCCAGGATCCGGCGGTTATACATTTGTCCGGGATTGACGATGCTATTCGTTGCAAATACTGCGTTGGGGATATACATTGGTCGCCGCTCAAATGTGCGTAGTCGTGTGTGATACCAGCCGATATTTTCAACGGTTCCTTCCATTCCGTCGGTGCTGATCCAGTCCCCCTCCTTAAAGGGACGGTTAAAGAACAGCATGAAGCCGGAGAAGAAGTTTTGGGAGATGTTCTGCGTCCCGAATGCCAGTCCGACTCCCGCGCCTCCTCCTAGAGCCGCCAGTGCTGTGGCGGGAACCCCGAAGGTGAGCATCAAGGCGCTAGCACCAATCAACAGAATCAAGATTGTGTAGATGCGGCCAATAAAGCTGATGGCCATCGCGCGATCCTTAGGGTCGTCCATCTGGAGCCATCGCTCAAAACGTCTGGTCTCCATGACGGTGTGGCCCAATCGGCTCACCGCCCACGTGACGGCGAGGATCGTGATTGTGGCGGAGAGCTTTAAAGCATTGCTGCCATCCAGCCACCCCACATTGTTGGCGATTTGGCGTCCGAGCCAGCCCAAGTAAAGAGAGGTGCTGAGCCCTAGGAGCAATGGCTGACGGATTGCTTTCGCGATCATCCCTCCAAGATGTTGCCCTCTCCGCTCCATGAGTCCAAGTACAAGCCAGAGCGCTATCAGAACGGCAGTACCAATCAATACCCCGGAGTTGGAGTGGATCAAATCCACGTCTTGAATGATCCTTTCTTTCATTGCGTCATCGTGGTGATCTGCTTCAAGCAGTCTGCCGTCTCCTTCGTCTTTGATCAGGCCGAATGCAGAGGTCTATCAACTTTCATTGGGCTGATTTGTCATAGCGTTCGCTACATCCACGGGTTGGTTCGGGACGGGCAGAACCGCAAGATGAGCAAGAGCGCTGGTTTGGTATTGATCCGCTGCTTCTGATTGAGCTATGGCACCGACGGCCTTCGCTGCGCTCTAGTGCGGGAGGGTGCTGGCAATCGTGATCAGTCCAATGCCTCTGATGCTGTATCCCCTGATGACGCATCTCCCAGAGGAGCTTTGGCACAGCGTTACCGCGGAGAGCGAACCCCTTGTCTTGGCACTTCAATCTTGGCCAGTTGTGGACGAGGTTGCTTTGGATGATGAATTGGAAACGTCCTTTGCTGAGTTGATCGCTGTAATACGCCTGGTCCGTCATTGGCGAGCCGTTGCGGGTTTAAAACCATCCCAATCGTTACCCGTGCGATTCGTGACTGACCGCCCAGCTCTGGTGGAAGTCTTTGGGCAAGGTACGTCTGATATCACGTCTTTGACTCGAGCGAAATCCGTCCAGTTAATGACCGCAGCGGACGCCGAGTCTGCCCCTGTTGCTGCCCATCGAAGGCCTGGTTGATCTGGAAGCACTTCAGGCCCGCCTAGCGAAAGACATCGCCAAGCCCGAGAAGGAGATCAAGGGCTTCCCCGGCCTATGAGCCAATCCCAACCTTGCAGAGAAGCAGGCGCGGGCAGAGTTAGCACCTAAAAGGCTGTGCGATCTGAACTGAGTTGTTATCAGTGGTTGACCAACTCTCGATGGAATGCTCCTTGATTAACTGACATGGTTGTAACTGCCATCTTTGTTAAATAAAAATCCTTGGGCATATTCACAGCCAAGGGATTCAAGGATGGTTTTTTGTCCGATAGTTTCTACCCCTTCTCCTATGAGTTCCATATTAAACGCTTTGGCCATGCTGATAATAGATTTGATGAGCTTGATCTCTGATTCTTGATGGATGTTTTGAATGTAGGTTCTATCTATTTTTAAATAGGTAAATGGTAGCTTTCTAAGGAGTTCGATTGAGGCATAGCCAGTGCCGAAATCATCTAGAGAGAAGCGAATTCCCTCCTTTTGAAGGGAGGTAATATGATCTAGTGCGCAATTGGTGTCTTCTAAGACGGCGGTTTCTGTTATTTCTATGCAGATTCTTTCGGGATCAATGTCTCTATCGCGAAGCTGATGCAAGAACTTTGAGGGGAATTTGTTTTCTAAAAATTGGATAGGACTTATGTTTATCGATATATAAGTATTTTTGTTATGACGTATTTTGCTTAATTCATCTTTGATTCCGTCGAGTATGGACTCTGTAATGGAATTAATAATGCCCGCTTCTTCCGCGCATGATATTAAGTATTGAATACTGTTTTTAAGACGAGGGCAACGAAAAAGGGCTTCATATCCAGCGATTCGTTGTTGTCCCTTGTTATTTAAAGAGCCATTGGTGTCTAGTCTTATAATTGGCTGCAAGAAAAGTCCGCTTTCGCCTGCGTCAATGAATGCTCTGAGTCTTTCTGCGGTAGTGGCTTTTGAAATAAGAGCTGATGCCATTCCTGCTTGATAGATATAGAAACAATTGCGCCCCATTCCTTTGGCTTTGTATAAAGCCATGTCCGCTTTGTCTAATAATGTTGCTGTAGACTTAGATTCAGTATTGGCGATGCAAATTCCAATGCTGCAGGTATTGTAAACAGTACAATTTGTGAGGCTAAAGGCATTTGATAATTTGGCTAGGAGTTTTCCTGCTATTGATGTGGTTAGGGTTTCTATCTCGCTGTTGCTTTTGTATGGAAGTCTAAAAATGATGACGAATTCATCCCCTCCAAGACGAGCTACAAAGTCATTGGCTCGTAAGCAAGATTTGATTCGGTTGGCAACCTGGATTAGAAATTGATCACCTGCCGCATGCCCATGAGAGTCATTTAAGAATTTAAAATTGTCAATATCAATGGCAAATATTGCTAAGTGATATTCATTTCTATTGAGGCCATTTACAGCATTTTTGAGTTCTTCCTCAAAGGAGAATCGATTTCGAAGGCCTGTTAAGGTGTCATAAAAAGCGAGATGGTTAATTCGCTGTTGTTGTTCTTTTGCCCGTGTAATATTATTCGCAACAAGAGCTATCACTGAAGGCTCATTATTGACGCTTTTTGTGACTACCGCTTCAACCTTCAAGGTTTGAATTTTTTCTGAACCGATTGGTTTAATGCGAACCTCAATTCCAGATACTTCGGGCAAGTGAGGTCTGCCGGTTTTGCGTTTAATGGTATCCAGGAAAAATTGAAACTTTTGATAATCATCTTTGATGATAAAATATTTCCAGTTTTCGCTTAGTGAATGAGTGGCTCTTTGCGCGATTCTGTGATATTTGTGTATGCCTAATAGTCGTCTCATCTTAAGTGATGGTAAGCATTGATTTGTTTGTAGATTCCACTCAACCCAGCCGTCATTGGTTCCTTCAAAAGCAGCATATGTTCGACCTTGGGCTTCCTGAAGCTGCTTAATTAACCCTGAAACTCGTGCAGTCTTTTCTTGCTCTATCTCTAGTTGACGGAGACTCGACCAGCTAAGTAATCCAAAAGCCGGTAGAAAGGCAACTCCAAATGCTCCAAAGAGAATAATCTCAATTTTGCGAATTAGTGCTAAGTCATTCTCGTCGTTGACTGCATGTCCTGTTACATATCCAAGGGGTAGATTGTTGTTTTCGATTCTTCTTTCTGCGTAAAAGTTTCCATTGTAAATTGTTTTGTTATTTGGCTCTTGTCTGCTTGCCTGACATTTTTCTGGTGGTTTGCCATATTGAATCGATGCAGGAGCACCCGGCTGCTCACGACTCGCAATTGACAATATTTTCCCGTTGTTATCCGAAACCAACAGGCATGTCACATGAAGGTCTTCATCAAGAATTCGTAGGAGAAGTGTATCAATATTGTTGTAGTTTTCAAGTAGGACATTTTCGCTAAGTTGTAATGCAATTCTGCTGATTGCTTGCTTGAAATTAAGATTTCTTTGTTCTTCTAAATTTCGAAGAATCCATCGGTCTGCTCCGAATAGAGCAATAAGGCCGCAGGATGCCATCAGTGTCAGTGGAACAGCGTTATGGCGGAAGACAAGGACTGCTTTTTTAATGTTAAATTTTCTTTTCAAGTGCCAGTTCATTGCACGTATTTTTCCAGCCTAAGATTTTTAAGTGGGGCGTAATCTTGAGTGTAGTTAGCCTTGATAGGGATTTTTATCTGAACTTGCCTAAATAGATTTTTTGAATTGGAATCTTTTGAAATCGTGATCCACGCATTTTGAACGTTCTTAATTTCTTCAGGGGGTAGCTCTTTCAGTGCTGAAAAGGGATGAGCTGGGTACCCAGGGGTCTCAACCAAGACAGATAGATTGGAGCGAAGCTCGTCGCTTTCGCGGTTGAATGTGTTGTTGACCCCGCCCCCAATAAGCTCCGAATCTCGTGCGACCCCGCGATAAACATTTTGATGCGTTTTCACGTATTTTGGATTGAACTTGATATTCTTCTTGTCAAGGTATGCCCGTGTCAGTAGTGATGCGCCAAATGCATTGGGTGCCGGCAGCAATAATGTGCGTCCATTGATTTGCTGTACGGAATTAATATTGCTGCCTTTGTTGGTCACAATGATCCCTGTGAGCAAACGTTGCTTGTCCCTAATGATAGGTTGATAGATATCGCTTACCATCACCTGATGGTATGGGTTCATAAAGGCATAATCGTAAGACCCTGATTTGAGCCCTACTTCAAATGACGGAATTGATTTTTGTTGTTCGAGCTTGAAGCATATATTTGTGCGCTTTCCTATTTCTGTAAGAAGAGGCCAGTAATCAGAATGAATTCTCGAGGCGGAGAATTGAGGGACAATGGAAACTGTTCGAAGTTTTGCATCTGCGGAATGCTCACCCGCGCAATCTTTCACCGTATTTGTCGCAAGCCTTGATTCGTTGCTAGATTCAATTCTTTTTGATTGATTATAATTGCATCCAGCGATTACTCCGGCAAATGCTATGAGTAGGAGCTTTATCGTTAAAATAGACATTCTTGATTGCATTGAGTGTTAGGGTTTGGACAGGCTTGTGTTTGCCAAAAATGTTCCTATCGTTGATCTTTTATGGTAATCATGTAACCGTGGATATCAATAGTATAGGTTGTTAATTTGGTATTGTCTCTTGAGCTTGGGGTTCGTGATCTCTTTTAAGTTAATTTTAGGCTTGTAATGTCATTGTCAATGACTCGTCTGGCGTGTTCCCAGTCCCTTGACGACTCAGTTGCTCACTGTTGTGAAGGACTGAGAAAGATCGATTGAGTTGGTGAAAGGCAGCCTGTTTGCAGGAACTCTGCGACTTTTTGTGTCTTGTCAGATTCAATCCAGGGATGCCTTTGGGTAGGCAGTGAGCTGCAGACACTGCAGTGCTAGCTGCGCTAGCCCGAAAACGATTAGGAGTGATCGTGCGGGTTTCGCTGGGATTGCAGGCTTGATTGACTGTTGGGTGGCCACTCCATCGGATAGACCTGGCGTTGTGGGAAGGGGATGCCAATCCCATGGTCGTTGAACGCAGTCCAGATCTCCTGACGCAAGTTACTACTCACGGTGAGAGCCTCGAGGGGATGACGGACCGAGTACTTGAGCTTGTAGTTGATCGACGACTCTGCAAAGTCGATCGCGAAAGCTTTGGGTGCAGGATGTAGTAGGACCCTTGGATGTTGGCAGGCAACCTGCTCGAGAAGTGCCATCACCTGCTGCGGTTCATGGTGATAGGCAGCACCGACAACCACTTCGTCTCGTCTGAAGTTTTCGCCAGCGGTGAATGATTCAGCATCTTGATTGAACAAGGTTTGGTTGGGAATGAGCAGTTCAGCGTCATCCCGTTCCCGTGATAAGAGTGTGGCTCGAAGTAATAATTTGTTGACTCGGCAAGGCTCGCCTTTGATCATCAGAATCTCTCCCGGTCGGATGGATCCTTCGAACAAGAGCCAGATTCCACTGAAGATATTGGCAAAGATTTCTTTCACTCCGAAACCAAGGCCAACCGACAATCCTGCTGAAATGGTGAGTAATGCTGTTGCGTTGAAACCAGCCTGAAGGGCCACAGCCAGGAGGCCAAAACTGATGAGCAGATATCGAACAATGATTTCAATCGCATGGCGACTTTGATCACTGAATTTTAGGGCTGCTTGTGATAACCATGAGATCAGAAATGCGATCGGTGCGCTGGCGATCAGAATCAGATAGAGGCCGATGAGGGAAGAAAAAAGTTTACCGAGCGCCAGTTTGGAATCCAGCAATGTGCCCACATTAATGAGACCGATGGATGAGAGGCTGCTGAGTCGATCGATGCAGTAAAGCAGTGCAAAAACCAGGATGGCCGGTCTTGCCAGTCGCCTGAGCCATCGGGCTATTCGATCCTTCGGGTTGCGTTGGATTAGCTTCTGTTCGATCCACAACAGCAGGTTCCATGCTGCCCAGATCGATCCAAAGCGGATTGTGATTCCTGTGGGAATGGATGCCACCCCAAGCAAAATACTGATGACAATCAGTGTCAGAGGACCTACGGCCAGACAAGTGCTGAGTGAGGCATTTTTTCTGCTGAGCTGTTTGCGAATGAAGCCGTCAGTGATCAGTGCGCAGGGAATTAAGATCAACTGCCATGTAACAGCTGCTCGATCAATGTATCCAGTCCAGGATGAAATCTCGAAAAGGAGGTTATTCATTATTTTCCTTATTTGCCCAAGTTGGTTAAAGTCTGAACTGCTTCGTCAACGCTGATGATCCCACTGGTTAATTTTGCTAGTGTTGTGTCGACTTTAAGATAGTTCTCGGGTGTTCCTAGGTATTGAAGGATCATGGGCCACTCCTTGAGATAGCTGAGTGATTGTTTGTTCCAGGATTCGTTGTAGGCCTTGAGTGTTTGTGAGCTTTGATTTGGAATATCAACATCCTTGTTCGCTGGTAGGAAATCCTCTGTTCGAAGCATCAGTTGCCTTTGTCCTACCGCATTGGTATTCGATTTCACATAACTTAGAGCAATCTCCCTTTGTGACGGGCTTGAATCAGTGCCCAGGCCAAAAGCAAGCAAGAACGGCGAAGCAAAAGCTTTAGTTTGAACTCCATTCGGAAGGATGGCAATGCCGAGGTGTTCCCCCATTTTCTCTTTGAGTTCCAGTACTTGATAAGAATGGCAGGAGATCCAGTCAAGATTATTCGCTGCCAATTCATTGATAAGTTTAGATTGCTGGCTGTAAAAGGAGATGTTTTGGTAATAAGCCGCTTGTCGTAACCATGTGATCCATTCTTTGATTTTGGCTTGCAGTTTGTTTTGACTTGTCTTGTTCACCAGCGAGCTGATGTCTGGGATTGCACCGGTAGAACCAGCCGTCCAAAAGATCTCATTGGTGCGCGTTGATAGTCCGATTCGAACGCCGCTGGCGCCAAGCTCTACCAATTCTTGGATTGTTTCAGGCGGTTGTTTTACGGCCTTGTTGTTGTAACAAGAAATCTGTGGAAGGATTGCATAGGGAGCGAAAAGAAGTTTGTCATCAACGAAAGAGATGTTTTTGATGACCTCGTCGTACTGTTGTCTCCACTGGAGGCTATTGGGAAAGGCGCTCAGTAGTGAGTCTTGATAAAGATTTCGCAGTGCATAATCAGGTCCTAAAATTAGGTCTGGTCCAAGGTTGAGTTTGCTATCTTCGCTGATCTGATCGTTCATTGAATTCTCTCTGTAGGCAACTGTGACAACACGCGTGTTGGGATTTGTTTTGAGGAATAGCTCAGTCGAAAGGCGAATTCTCTTTTCCGTGCGCTGTTTAGAGGTCTGTGTGAATTCGTTGTCTGGAATTGGGTAGGCAATATAAAGAGTGCTGGCTGGCTTGTTGGCTGATGAGCAGCCCGCAAGCAAGAGCGGCAACATCATTGTTGCGGTTGTGATGGTGTTGATTAATCCAGCTCTTGTTGGCATGCCAGGGATTCTGTCCAGGATTAGCTAATTGTCTTTGATGATGCTTATCATTGTAGACGGGAGTTGAGTTCAGCGCATGAGTGTGCAGTCTTTATCAATCAGCTTTGTTTGCGATGATTGAGTTGATTTGTGCAGATTCCATCTTGACTGGAATTAACTTCAGATTTTGCGCATATAGGTTTGAAGCTTCTACTCTTCTCTCAGAGTCTGGTGTGATCCCTGAACCCTTCATCTTCACTGATCACGGTTGAACAGCTGAGCAAGATCTATCGGGTTGCTGATAAGCAGCCTGGCCTGGCTGGCACCCTCCAGCATTTTGTGAATCGTCGTTATCGCGATGTGTCCGCGGTACGAGACGTTTCCTTTGTCATTGAACCTGGGGAGATGGTGGGATTTCTTGGTGCCAATGGCGCGGGCAAAACCACCATCTTGAAAATGTTGTGTGGCTTGATCAATCCGAGTGCGGGCCAGGTGGTCGTTGCAGGTCATCAACCGCAAAAGCGTCATCCAGACTTTTTGCGCCGGATCACGTTGGTGATGGGGCAGAAGCAGCAGTTGCTGTGGGATCTGCCACCGATGGATTCCTTGAGGGTGAATGCTGCGGTGTACGGCATTAACGATCGGGATGCCAATCGCCGTATTTCCGAGCTGTCGGATTTGTTGGAGTTGGGAGAGGAGCTCACCCGACCTGTTCGTAAGTTGTCGTTAGGCCAGCGCATGAAAGCCGAGCTGCTCGCGGCTTTGCTTCATCAGCCTGAGGTGTTGTTCCTTGATGAGCCCACCCTTGGCTTGGATGTGAATGCGCAAGCCCGGGTTCGGAAGTTTTTGTCGGATTACAACCAAAGGACTGGTGCCACTGTGCTGCTCACGAGTCATTACATGGCAGATATCACGGCCTTATGTCCGCGTGTGTTGTTGATTCATCAGGGGCATTTGTTCCACGATGGACCGCTTGATCGCTTGGCAAGTCGGCTTGCGCCCGAGCGCCATGTTCGCCTCGAACTTGCTGCTCCCGTTGGGGCTGAGGCATTTTCTGGCCTTGGCAGGCTCGACAGTTGTCGCGACTGCGAGGTGAACTTGCGAGTACAGCCTGATCAGCTCACTGCCGTTGTGGCACAACTTTTGGAACGCTTTGACGTGCGTGATCTGGAGGTGAATGATCCCCCGATTGACCAGCTGATCGGTGATCTGTTTCGCCAGGGAGGTGTTTGATGCGGATTTTTGGATTGAATCGCAAGATTATTAGAGTTTTATTGGGCACGGAATACGCTCATATGTTGGAATATCGAGCCGAAATCGCCCTGTGGGCTCTTTCGGGTGTTCTCCCGTTTATCATGCTCAGCCTTTGGAATGGCAGTGATGCTCGCGGTGTGTTGGGGATGGATGGTGTAGGCCTTGATCGTTATTTTTTGAGTGCCTTTTTGGTGCGACAGTTTTCTGTTGTTTGGATGGTTTACGACTTTGAAGAGGATGCTCTCACTGGCAGATTGTCTCCATATCTTCTTCAGCCACTCCATCCGCTCTGGCGATATGTCGCAAGTCATCTTGGCGAGCAGCTCACGCGTTTGCCTTTTGCTGCGGCCATCACCGCGATTTTCTTTCTGATTCAGCCCAAGGCCTTCTGGTTGCCATCCTTGGGTCATTTTGTTCTGGCTTGGTTGGCCACATGGATGGCCTTCTCGATTGCTTTTTTGTTGCAAAGCCTGATTGCTTCACTTTGCTTTTGGAGTGAAAAGGCCAGTGCTCTGGAGAGGTTGTTGTTCATTCCCTTCCTCTTCTTGTCTGGTCTGCTTGCTCCTCTCACCGCTTTTCCACCCCTCGTTCGTGCGTTGGCTCAGTGGACGCCCTTCCCCTATCTGATTGACTTTCCGGCGCGTGTTTTAGCGGAACAACCTGTTGACTTGTTGGCTGGATTTGCAATCCAGTTCGCCTGGATTGCGCTGCTTTTGCCGCTTGTGCTTCTGCTTTGGCGCGCTGGGGTTCGGCGGTACAGCGCGATGGGGGCCTGAATGGGGCGTTACTTCAAAAGTCTCCGGCGATTTTGGGGAACAGCCGTGGCCTCACAGTTGGAGTATCAATTCAATGTTGTGATTGAGTTGATTGCGGTTGGCTTGAGCTTGCTAGGCAGCCTGTTCATGCTCTCTCTCTTTTTTGGACCAGGCCGTGAGTTGGGTGGGTGGAGCTGGCACGAAGCCTTGATTGTTCAGGGTTTTTATACGGTTCTCGATGGGGTGGCCAGCACCTGGTTACGCCCCAACCTGTCTTCGATCGTGACCCATGTGCGTGAAGGAACGCTTGATTTTGTACTGCTGAAGCCGATTGATAGTCAGTTCTGGTTGTCATTGCGGACCATCTCACCAGCAGGGTTGCCGGAGATTGTTCTTGGCTTGTTATTGGTGATTTGGGGCGGGCATCAGGCTGGTGCTGCTTTGACACCTCTCGGCATTGCGGTGGTGTTGGTGATGCTTTTCGCTGCTGGGTTGATCCTCTATTCACTCTGGTTTTTAATTGCCGCGACCAGCATTTGGTTTGTGAAAACCTGGAATGCCACTGAGGTTTTGCGGGCTGTGTTGGCATCTGGTCGCTATCCCGTAGCAGCCTATCCAGCGCCCTTGCGTTTGCTCTTCACCTTGGTGATTCCAGTGGCATTTCTGACGACTGTTCCGGCTGAAGTCGTGCTGGGGCGGGCTAACGCCCCCATGCTCTGGCTTGGGTTAGGCCTCGCTGTTGGGTTTTTCGTCGCTGCCCGTCAGTTCTGGTTGTATGCCTTGAGGTATTACACCTCCGCCTCCAGCTGAGTGCAGACTTTGTTGAAGGTTTGGTGGCCATTCCATTGGATACACCTGACGTTGTGGGAACGGAATGGTGATTCCTTTCTGTTCAAATTGCTTCCAGATTGTTCGGCGTAGATCACTGCCAACTTCAAAGGAGTCGAGGGGATTGGCCACCCAGAAACACAACTTGTAATTGATCGAAGAATCAGCAAAGTCGATAACGAATGCGTTAACTGGTGGATACTCCAAAACTTTTTTGTGCTCTTTGGCAATTGTTTTTAATAGCTCCACAATCATGTCGGGGTCGTGATCGTAGGCCGCGCCAACCACTACACTGTCGCGCCTTGATGTTTCTGTTGCGGTGAAGGATGTTGCTTCTGTTGTGAAAAAAGTTTGATTGGGTATTAATAGTTCGGCCCCATCGCGTCCTCGTCTGAGTTGCGTGGCTCTCAGTCTTAGATTTCGCACTGTGCAAGGGTCACCATTGATCATTAAAATTTCACCTGGCCGCACTGAACCCTCAAACAACAACCAGATGCCGCTAATGAAGTTCGAGACGATTTCCTTGACACCGAAGCCGATTCCTACAGAGAGTCCGCCCGCAATGGCGATGAAGGCGGTGCCGTCGATACCGATGTAGTAAGCAACTGCGATGACCCCAACGATGATCACGCTGTAGCGGAATAACAGCTCTAGACCTCTTCGATTGCGTGGACGGACTCCAAACAACACCCCACTGAGCCAAGCTAAAAAGGTTGCAGGCCTAGACGCCAGGGTGATGATCACGTAAATCGCGATTACAGCGAGGTAAATTCGGCCAAGAGTGAGCTCTACTCCAAACAGATTGGCGATAGGAGTTTGCGACAGGTTTTCTGTGCTTCCCATCAACCTCACAAAAGAAAGGGAGGCCACGATAACGTAAACAGGCCTTAAAAATGTGCTTTCTAATTCATTAACCGGAAATTTTTTGTTGATATTTAGAAGTAACGTTTTTAGAGGTGTGAATGACATCCAGCCCAGCCAGAGCAGTCCGAAGTAACGCAGTAGTCCCCATGGCAGGCCTGCCAGGAGAAATAGGGCAGAACTGATTAAGAGAAGTAGAGGGCCGATCAGCACTCGGATGTATTCAGGAAATAGCCTGTGTCTCACACTCCTTCGAAGTGCACCGCGTTGTTCCGCGACCATCACAACGCCAACCACAAGTAATTGAAGAAGAACAGTGCCCCGGTTGAGATACGCCCCCCAGCTCACTAGCTCGTTGAGAATGGGCCCAGGGCCGATGGTGATGAGGTAAGACATAGGTAAAGTCATGGCTTGGCTTTGATCTGGTTTTGGAGTTCTGTGGCTGCTTGCTCGGGAGATAATCCATCAAAAATCAACTCATTAAGTGTTGACTGAATATCTTTTTCTAGTCTTGGCCTAGCATCGATTGCGGAGATAATGGCATCACCGCGACTCACGCGCTCGTTTTCCTCTTCACTGAATTTGTCAAACCCGAGAGATAATTGTTTTCTGACGATTAGTGCCGCTGCAGGATTGACTGGATAGCTCGTTTTGTATTTGAGGGCAAAGGTTTTCTGAGCCCAGGGCTGCACCATGAAATTGAGCAATCTCAGGCTTTCTGCGCGTTGACGTTTGCTTGAGTTTTTACCAAGAGCCCAGACCTGTAAGCGAGTGATTGGTGTTGCTCGTCCAAAGTCTCCACTGGGTAATGGGGCGACTCCGAGATGATCTTTGAGCGCTTCACGTAGTTGCGGTAGTTGGGAGCTCCAACAGCTGATCCAACTCATCTCTCCTCCGATAAGTCCTTGCCGAAGTGAGGCTTGATTTCTCAAAAACACAATGTTTTGCTGATAGCTGGATGCCTTGAGCCATCGCATCCATTGGGTGAGTCGTTCATGGGCTGCAACAGAGGCTTTTTTGCCTGCGAACGAGGTGGCTAAGGCCTCTCCAGCACCAAAGCTTCCAAGGCTCCAGTACAGATCCTGGATGTTGGTGACCATCCCAAAAACTTTTCCCTTGCCACTGGCTGCCGACAATTCCGTCAGCGTTTTTGGCGGCTCTTTCAGCTTGCGTTTGTCAAAGCATGCCAGCTGCAAATATTGAGAGACCGGTTGACCGGCAAGAGTTCCGTTGTCAGTTTTGACGCGCTCAAGAGCTGAGGGGGATATCAATACCCGCTTTTCTTCCGTCAGCTGGATCGGGGTGGTGATGCCTTTCGCAAGAAGGGTCAAGGCCTGATTGCTATCTGTGATCACAAGATCTGGTCCCAGTCCGCTATTGGTTCGAACTCTTAGTTCCTGTTCCAGTGACTCTGCGGCGTAGATCGAGGGATGCAACCTGATAGCAGGCTGCATTTCTTTTAATTGCTGTTGAAAATCCTTGCTGATCTTCCGTTCGGAATGAAATCGACTGGCGGATTGTTGTTCATTTTCATTGCTGGCTTGAGCCACTTGCAAGAGGGTTGAATCTTGGCGATCGGTGATGGCACAGCTTCCGAGCATGGACGTGCTCAGCAAGACCGCGATGCGACACCTGTTGCTTTTGATCAGGGCAAAAAGGCGTTGCACAGCATGACCTCTTGGACGGTTGTCCAATCTTTATCTTAAAAGAGGTCATGACTCCGTTTCCCTCCCAACCGGTCAGCATGGAAAGGTGGCTTCGGATGGGCTTGAACCAATGATTGAGGGGATGTCGTGGTTTGAGCCCCTAACGCTGTGGCTGCGCTCCCCTCTGGGCGGATTGGTCTTCATCCCGCTCTATGCGGTTTGGGTGACCCTGCTGCTCCCAGGGGTATGGGCTTCGATGTTGGCTGGAGCTCTTTATGGCACTTGGTGGGGAAGCCTGATTGTGTTTGTGGGGGCCTGTCTCGGCGCAGAGTCAGCGTTCTTGCTCGGCCGATATTGGTTGCGCGATTGGACGAGCCAGCGTTTGACTCACTATCCAAAGCTTCAGGCTGTGGAGCGGGCTGTCAGCCGAGAGGGGCTCAAGCTTGTGCTTTTAACGCGTCTATCTCCAGCGTTTCCCTTCTCGTTGCTGAATTTGGTTTATGGCCTCAGCGAGGTGAGTTTGCGTGAGTACAGCATTGGATTAGTAGGAATTCTGCCAGGCACCATTTTGTTTTGCGCGTTGGGCGCACTGGCAGGTGATGCAGCTCGTTTTGGTGAGGTGCTCGCTGGAGAAGCCTCAGCACAGGCCTGGATCCTTCGTGTGGTGGGCGTCTTAGCCACGGTTGGAGTGGTTTGGTTGGTCGGGCGCGCAGCGAAGCGAGCTTTGACGGACGAGACGATCGAACTTTAATAACAGCTCTTGAAAACAATCGATTTGATGGATACTTCCAGTGTCATTGAAAATAGGATCGGGAGAAGTTTTTGTTTTTAATGGCTCTTTTTAAGTGTTGAAAGCGCTGATTCGGTGACTTCTTCTAGGGCTTCAAACTTGTTGGGAGTGGTTGTGATTGCGAAGTAAGTGGTTCAGTCTGGGGCCTGGACTGGAAGGTCACGTGCAGCGGCAATCACTACAAACCATCCCAGGCGAAGCTTTGCCGCAATGCCTTTGCGAGAAGCCAAGTCAATGTACTTAGCGCGACCACATTCGGTTTTGATCCAGCGGAAGGCCTGAGGTGAGCTCATGATTGTTTGCTTTTGGTGAAATTGTATTTGAAGGTTTGATTTGGAATCAAGCAGGTTTTAACGCTGTTATCGTCAACTTCAAAGTCCTCTCTTTCTCTCGTGGTAATCCCTTGATGGAACTCATCAATGATCATTGGTGCCATCACGCCTTGTTGGGCATGGAGGACAAGTTTAAGTCTACTTTTCTCATGGGTGTGGATTCTTTTGGCCGTCTTTAATGGCTGATCTGAACAGATTAAAGGTGGCAAATTGAGCGTCAACGTTTTGGTGAATATTCAAGGCCTGTTGGGATGCGTCCTCCCGTCCAAGGAGATTCTGAATAGGGCGTGGCATGCCTGAGAGGCGTCTCTAAGCAGAGTTTTTCAGCAGATTGTGAAGCGCTTCTTCGTCAAGGATTTTGACTCCCAGTTCCTGGGCTTTGGTGAGTTTGCTTCCAGCCTCTTCGCCTGCCACGAGATAGCTGGTTTTTTTACTAACGGAACCCGACACTTTGCCGCCGCAGGCTTCAATTTGTTCTTTGGCTTGAGAGCGGGTGAGTGTAGGCAGGGTGCCGGTCAGTACAAATGTGGAACCAGATAGGTGATCGTTGGCGGCCGCCGTAATAGCGCGCGCTTGTTCTTCTTCGTTGAGCGACAGGCTGAATCCGAGGCTGCGCAACTCTTTGAGTAGCCGCTGATTTGCAGGGTTGGAAAACCACTGCTGCAAACTTTGGGCAATTTCTTTGCCGACACCAAAAATTGCAGTGATGCTGTCGGGTGCATAACAAGCCGCTTGATTTAGGTCGTCTGCGTTGGAAAAAGCAGTGGTAATCGCCTTGGCATTGACGTCTCCAACGTGATGGATGCCGAGGCCGTACAGCTGTCTGGCCCATCCTTGAGAGCGGGATGCATCCAAAGCTTGAATTAAATTCTCGGCGCTCTTTGTTCCCATGCGCTCCAGGCTGCCGAGCAGGGCCATATCGAGGCGATAGAGGTCTGCAATCGACTGGACGAGGCCTCGATCCACTAGTTGTTCAATCAGCTTGCTGCCCAGCCCATCCACATCCAAGGCTCCCTTGCTGACCCAGTGGCGCAGGGCACCGCGCAGGATCGCTGGGCAACTGCTGTTGATGCAGCGCGTGGCCGATTCGCTGGTTTCGCGCACCAAGGTGGATCCGCAGGCTGGACAGGTCTTGGGTAGCTCCACGGGTTGGGCCAGCGCTGGTCGTAGTTCCGGCAACACCCGCACCACTTCAGGGATGATCTCTCCGGCCTTGCGCACCACAATGGTGTCGCCGTTGTGGAGGTCGAGCTCCAGGAGCCTGTCGGCGTTGTGCAGACTGGCCCGGCTGACGCTGGTGCCGGCCAACAGTACGGGCTCAAACTCGGCTACGGGGGTGATCACTCCCGTGCGACCCACCTGACAGCTGATCCTAAGGATTTTGGTTGGAGCTTCTTCCGCTGGGTACTTGAGCGCAATTGCCCAGCGTGGTGCTTTCTGGGTGAAGCCTGCGGCATCCTGCAGCCTCAAATCATTGAGCTTCACCACCACACCGTCGGTGGCGTAATTGAGCTGCCGTCTCTCTGTGTCCCAGGTCTCGAAGAACTGCTCCACCGCTGGAAGATCTGGCAATAAACCCGCATTTGGATTCACCTTGAATCCCGCATCTGCCAGCCACTGCAGGGCCTCCCATTGCGTGAGCGGTCGCCGACCTTGCCAATCGTCCGGAAGGTGAAGTGTGTAGGCGAAAAAATCCAGCCGTCTTGCGGCAACAACGCTTGGATCCAGTTGGCGCAACGTTCCCGCGCAGGCATTGCGGGGATTGGCAAAGAGAGATTCGTCGCGGCTTAGACGTTCGTTGTTGATCGCATGAAAGGTGGTGTCGGGGATGAAGGCTTCCCCGCGCACTTCCACCCAGGCTGGTGCAGGTTCGAGGTGCAAGCGCAAGGGAATGGAGCTGATGGTGCGCACGTTGGCGGTGATCTCTTCTCCCTGTTCGCCATCCCCGCGCGTTGCCGCTCGAACGAGCACGCCGTTTTCGTAGCTCAGGGCGAGGGCATTGCCGTCGATTTTGAGTTCTCCCACCATCGCCAGGGCTGTTGGGGTAGATCCTTCTGCTGGTGCCCGATCGAGCACCTTGAGCAATCGGCCATACCAGCCATGGAGCTCGTCTCGGTTAAACGCATTGTCGAGGCTGAACAGGGAAATCCTGTGGCTCACGCTCCTGAATCCTTCCGCTAGACGCCCACCCACCCTCTGGGTGGGGCTGTCTGGGCTCACCAATGTTGAATCCTGGTGCTCTAACTCTTGAAGTTCCCTGTAAAGCTGGTCATAGACCGGATCTTCCATCTCCGGAGCGTCGAGCACGTAATAAGCGTGAGCAGCCCGATTGAGCAGGCGCCGCAATTCTTCCGCTCTCGATTGAGAACTGCTGGATGATCTCAGCGGCTGCGAGCTGCTCAACGCCTCGTGCTCAGCTGTTCACGGCGACAATTCGCTCGATCTTCCAAGAATCATCCATCTTGATGAAAGTGAAATCCAGAGGCATCTCTTCTTTGTCCTCTGCGATCAACTTCACCGTCAGGATGATGTTGCCTTCCTGAAGCCTCGGGCGACCAGATTTGAGATTGCGGAAGCGGTTCAGCTTCAAACCCGCCAAGTAACGAATGAACTGTTGGCGGTTCACATGTTGGCGATAGTTCTTGGTGGTGAGCAAGTAAGCGGCATCGATCCTGCCCGCTGCCACTTGCGTGAAGAACTGCTTAATCAGCGGATTGATGCCACGGGCGCTCAGCACAAGCTTCACCGCCGTGAATGTCCAGTAGAGGAGCAAGGCTCCACCCCCGGCTAGCAATGCCTTACTACCGATCTCGCGAACCAAGCCCAGTTCCATCGGGTGCATCCGAATGAGTGCAGATTCTGACTGACTGGATGCAGGAACGAGGCAGACTGGGCCGGCTTTCGTCCTGTTTGGCTTTTTCGCAGTCCCCATGCCCCTCGAGCCACTGCTGCCGTTGTTTCACAGGCTCAATCGAGAACACTTCGGTGGTTGCTTGGTGCGGGGTACTGGACCCCTAGTCGCCTTGCGCTGGAGTGATGGACGGATGCGAAAGACGGCTGGCTTGTATCGCCGCGGCACGGCGGTGGCTCCGCCGCTTGGACGGGAGATTGTGCTCTCAAAACCCTTGCTCGATCCTTTGCCTCGCTGCGCGACAGAGAGCACCCTTTGTCATGAAATGATCCACGCCTGGGTGGATCTTGTGTTGGGTCAACGAGAGAGTCATGGCCCTTGCTTTCGGGCCCAGATGGAGGCGATTAATGCCTCGCAAACCCGATTCAAGGTGAGTATCCGCCATCGTTTTCCGGTTCAGCAGACTCCCCCTCGCTGGATTGCCATCTGCCCTATGTGTGGACAGCGGACTCCTTATCGGCGCAGGGTCAGGCAAGCGGCTTGCAGGTTGTGCTGTGATCGGCATCATGACGGTCACTGGCATGTGAGTTGTCTACTCAGCTATGTACCTGCCCCCGCTCAGGATTGAGATGGATTTGTTTCTTTGGGTCCTAGAAGCTGGTGGGGTGTCGATCGCGTTAATTGGTTGGCAAAGAGAGCGTTGGCTGCAGCACCGGCGTCGTTAAGGTCAGAAGATGGATGGACGTTTTCAACCGCGGCAGCGCAGTCAGGGGCAGCGCAATCAGGACATTGGTGATCGGCGATTTGATCAGTGGATTGAAACCGGTCGCCAACTGGTCGATGGTGTGGCTGGTACGCGACCCGGTCGACGTTCTTCCGGAGGCGCGCGTCCTTCAATGGATCTCGAATCAGTGGGCCGCTGGGTTGGCGACAAGATCGATTGGCTGATGGACGACGAAGAGGACTGGCGGGATCCGGTAAAACCGCCACTGCGGGAGGATTCGACTGCGATATCAAGTCGTAAACGCCCTCTCGATGCAATCTCACGCCGGAAGGTCGTTGCGCCGGTGCCTGAGCCCGAGTCCACCCATGGGGGGGATGACAACAGCTGGCCTGATGACGAAAGCTTCCGTGTGGAGCGCTGGTCCCGTTCTGCAGCCTCTCCATCAACAGCCGCAGCGACCCCGCCTGTGTCCCGTGGACCTGGCCCATCCAGGCGCCCATTGCCTCGCTCCAGTAGACGACGGGAATGATCACGAGACTGATCGCTGGAACGATTGATCCCTAACCTTCTAAAAAGAGTTTGTTGGTATGAGCAATTTGGTGGTTGTGGGCTTCCCAAAAGCTCAAGAAGCGGAGGAGGTCCGTCGCGAGTTGGTCACAATCCAGCAAGAGCATCTGATTGCGCTTGAGGATGCAGTGGTGCTGGAGCACGGCGAAGACGGTCATGTTCACCTGCGTCAGGCAATCAACATGACGGCGGCTGGAGCGATGGGAGGCAGCTTCTGGGGCTTGTTGATCGGTTTGGTCTTTGCCAATCCTTTGCTGGGTCTCGCAGTTGGCGCTGGTGCAGGGGCTGCCTCTGGATCGCTCAATGACATGGGCATTAACGACAACTTTTTGAAAGAACTCGCGGAAACCCTTCCTGAGGGCAGTGCTGCTTTGGCGTTATTGGTGAGGGAGGCCACGCCCGATCGTGTCATCGAGCGCTTGCGTCGCCATGCGCCTCATGCCCGGTTGATCCACACCAACCTCAGTCATACCGATGAAGACCTGCTGAAAGAGCAACTCGAGAAGGCACGACGTCAGGCTGAAGCACTCAGGTTGGGTTGATTAGAGGCTGGAGAGCTCTCTACGAAGCGTTGGACCTGAAAGCGACAGCCTCGATCGCTGAGCTGAAGGTTCACCTCTTCGATCAGATCCAATGGCAGATCTTCGGCCATTTGCTCCGGGCTCGTGGAGACCGAGGCCGATCCTTCTTCCATGGCTTCGAGCAATGTCACCCACTGCGCAACCTGTTCGCTGCGATTGATGGGGTGATTGCCATGGGGGCAGATCACGGTGGAGCAGATGTCCACGTTCCAGCGGTTTGAGGGCCTGTGGTGATGGTTGTTGTGGAGCTGGGCTGCACCGGCTGCAATCGCTTCTGGCGTTGGATGTCCATTGCTGTCGAGCCATCCTTCATGGTCGAGAGCGTGGCCGCAATGTCTGGCTGAAAGCCCAAAGCTGCGTCCAAGGTCGGACAGGGTTAGCCATTGGGATGTCGTCATAAAACCACCGCAATTAGCGACATGATCCCGACCGCATGACCTACGGCAAGATCGCAAGCACGAATTTAGTAAAAACACTAGCTTTCTTCATCTAGAAAGATGAAGTGGTTGGCGTGGAGTGGCTCCTAGCCATTGTTCCAAGGCAGGGCTGAACACTTCACGAATCACTGTGAGCTCCCGTCCTTGACGGAAAAACCGATAGTGGCGACTCCAAAACGGTCCAGAGCAGCGAAACCGGTCTTCAAGCCAGGGTTCTTGGACGAGCGCTAAACCATCCACTTCGCGAAAGAGCTCAGTGCGACCCTGCGTGAGGCTGAGCCAGATTGGCAGGTTTCGGTCTTGCAACTGCTGGTTGGCTTCGTCCTGATTCCACCAACTTTCAGCCCACGCCACAGTTCGCCCGCCACAGTTCAGCCAGACTTGACGGCGGAGCAAGGGAGGCGTGAGTTCTTGGACTTCGCGTGGGAAGCCGATCGAATCCAGTCCCCCTACTTCTGTGGCCATGGCAATTAATTCCACGGCCACGGCGTGTCCTGTGAGGAGGCGCAGGTGACGGGTTGGACTGCCGTCTCCGAGGAGCATCAGTCTCCAGGGGCCGGGTAATTCCCCTGGGTCATCCCCGGCCACAACCATTGCGGCAGGTGCTTCCCATAAGCAAGTGGGGGAAGGTATGAGCCCAGACGGCAATGCCTGCTTTGAAGGTGATGTCAGAAGGCACCTCCCGCCGAGACGGATGGGAGATTGATATTGGAAGCTTTGCGTTGCAAACCCTGCGGCATCAGTGAAATCTGGCGCACCCTAACGAGCCTTTCCTTGTGCGAAGAACAGCAGGGGCCTAGGCGATCCGCTCAGGAGGCGTTTCGATGGACACCAGCTCAGTAACCACTGAAGCGAAGCGCTAGCTCAAGGGCGCCAAGTCCGCAGAGAAAGGTTCCGCCAAGTAATGCAGCTTCTTTAAAAGAACGAGCCATGATCATTAGGGCAGAACCCACGACTAACGCTCCAAAAAATCTAAATGGAATCTCGAGCTCCAATATTGAGACGTGTTGCATGAATCAATCATCAGGCGCCTTTGCGGCACTGATTTCACTCAACTTCATGAAGTTCTCGGCAGGAAGGTTCAAGGTCCCAGTTTTTGCAGGCTTAAGGCAACGCTTCGAAACTTTGATTTACCGATCTAAATTTATAAATGTCTAATTAGGGGCCGGTTGGCTGTCTTTTCTTGAGTACATTGACTCACATCTGGCCAGTCATTCATTGTTGGCAGTGACTCAACGCAACGCGTTTTGATTCAGAAGTGGGCCTGGGTCAATCGCCATGATCTGTCCATTCTTGAATCGACGGAGTTCGAAATGGAGATGAGAGGTGCTTGCGTGGCCGCTTTTTCCTACATTCCCGAGTAGGTCTCCGGTTTGGATGAGTTGGCCGGGCCTGATGCGAGCGTTAAGTAAATGTGCGTAAAGCGTTTGCCAGCCATTGCCATGATCCAGTAAGACAGTCAATCCGTACCCAGAAATGGGTTGCACTAACAATGCTTTTCCAGAGAGTGCAGCCAAGACTCCTGTTCCAGAGGGAGCGATCAAATCATGCCCTGTATGTAAGCGCCATTGATCTCGATGGTCTGAAAACCGCCAGCCGTAAGGACTCACTTCCTGGGCAAGATAAAAAAGCGGATATTGGAGTCTGATCGTCTCTCCGCGTCTGATTGGCCACAAGCGTTGAGGAAGCGGTCTGACTTTTGGCCCCAGAAGTGCAAGGTCGGAAACGCTCGTCAGCATTGGCGTATCCCTTGGCCGTGGGGGCTTGGCATCGGCCTGGGTGCTGGCAAGAATGGCGAACAGCAATACGGCGAATATCTGTCGATGCATAGCGGCATGCGTAATCAATTCGTTGTATCTCTCATTCGAGAGAATGCAACGCTTTAAAACAGTCGATCCGAGAACTTATGGGTGGCTAATAGTGCTTTTGAGAGGCACTCTTTCAAGAACCACTTCCCCTTGTGTTGTGTTTGCTTTTCAGCCAAAACTATTGAGGGCTTTTAGGTTTCTGCGTGGTTTGTTTTGAGTGAATTGGGGACATTGGCAGATCGTTGATTGGATCTTTTTGTTTAGAAAGCGCCTCCGATCGAGAGGGATTCGCGTGCACCGTTGCGTTCAATCACGGCACCTGTGCTGGAAATGCTCAGCAATGACCAGCCACTGTTGCCGATGCTGTCGCCAGGTGTTGCAGAGAGCGATTGGTTGTCTAATTGGAAGATGGCCGATCCCCCCACTTCAGCGTGCACAACTCCCACGAGAGCAGGCTTGCTCATCGGAGCTGGCGCTACAGCACTTGCCTCTGAGTTGGATGGGGAGGCACCGGATAAGGCTGTGACAGGCGCAATCGCTGCACTGAGCGGCAGCGTGAGCGGTTCAAGGCTGGGCAGGGTCGTAACAACCTCAGGTTGCTCTGGTTTGGGAGACGCAGAAGCAGAGGAGGTAGGGGTGGCGCCTGCTTTGAGCTTCTCAGTCAGAGCCAGATTGCGCTCGCGATAGAGGGCTTGCTCGGACAGCTGCCAACTGCGTGCCCACCAAGCACTACAGAGCAGGGCTCCGAGCGTCACGCCAATCAGGGTGAGCTGCTGCCATGGCTGAGTGCCGCGAGGCGTTGTTGGGAGAGGATCCGCAAGGGGGTGATTGGCTGGATCTGTTGCCGGTGCCAGTTGAATCTCAACGGCCTTCAGGGAGGGTTCCGCTTCTTGGAACACCTGGTCCATGACCTGTTCAGCGCGCAGATTCCAATACGCCGTGGATGTGGAGAGGCGAGAGGGCACTGCAAACCTTTGGTTGAGGCAAAGTTATCGAGAGTTGACGCTGCTGGCGAGACCTTCTTTCTTTTGGGATCGGCGTTTTTGAAGCTCCAGCCAAAGCAACAGGGCCGTGAGGTCTGCTTGGCTAACCCCAGGAATGTGTGTGGCCTGGCCCAAAGTTGTGGGTTGAATGGCAGTGAGCTTTTCGCGCGCCTCTCGCGACAAGGTGCCGATGCTGGCGTAATCGAGATCGGCGGGAAGTTTGCGCAGGCTTTGGCGTTTGACTTGATCGATCTGTTGTTGCTGGCGCTGCAGGTAACCGCTGTATTTAATGTCGATTTCCGCGCCCTCTCTCACCGCAAGGGGAAGATTGGCATCGGCTAGACCATGGCGCACAAGATCAGAGCTGTGAACGCCTGATCGACGCAAGAGATCCGCGAGCGTGATCGAGCCTCGGATCGGAGCTCCGCTTTCTTTCTCAACACTTGGTGCGACAGGGTCGCTGACCTTGAGGCGCACTGTTTCGAGGCGCTGCTTTTCGTCCTCCATGGCCTGGAGCTTGTCGTTGAACAGCTTCCAACGCCGGTCGTCAATCAGTCCAAGCTCACGGCCCAGGGGGGTGAGGCGACGGTCGGCGTTATCACCACGCAACACCAGGCGGTATTCACTGCGGCTGGTCAAGACCCGGTACGGCTCGCGTAAGTCTTGGCTCACCAGATCGTCGATCATCGTGCCGATGTAGCTGCTTTCCCTCGGGAAATGCACGGGCTCCTGTCCTTCGATCAGGCGGGAGGCGTTGAGCCCAGCGACAAGGCCTTGGGCCGCGGCTTCCTCGTACCCAGTGGTGCCGTTGAGTTGCCCGGCACTGAACAGACCCCGCACCCGTTTGGTTTCCAGGGAGGGTTTGAGTTGGGTGGCGGGAAGGTAGTCGTAATCCACGGAATAGGCCGGCCGAAGCATCACGCATTGCTCCAAGCCTGGGAGGGTGCGCAGCAGTTCCAGTTGGATCGTTTCTGGCAACCCCGTAGAAAAGCCCTGCACGTAAATCTCTGGAGTGTCGCGTCCCTCTGGTTCCAGGAAAATTTGGTGGGAGTCTTTGTCGGCAAAGCGCACGATCTTGTCTTCGATCGAGGGGCAATAGCGTGGGCCTTTGCTGTCGATGATGCCGCCGTAAATCGCAGTGAGATGGAGGTTGTCTTTAATTAGTTGATGCGTTGCCGCTGTGGTGCGGGTGATGTGGCAGCTCATCTGTTCGCCGCTGGCCCAGGCCATGGGGTCAAACGAAAAGAAGCGATCGGCGGCATCGCTTGGTTGTGCTTCCAATTGGTCGAGCGCAATGCTGCGCCGATCAACGCGGGCAGGGGTGCCGGTTTTGAGCCGATCGGTTTGGAATCCCAGCTGCTTTAAGGCGTCGGTTAAGCCTTCGGCGGCCTGTTCGCCCGCCCGCCCGGCAGACATCGATTGATGGCCCACCCAAATGCGACCGCCAAGGAAGGTGCCAGCGGTGAGCACTACGGCTTGGGCGCCGTAAACGCTACCGAAGTAGGTGCGAACCCCTGTAATTCGTGCCTGTCCTGCTGTCTCTGGATCCCCATCCACTTCGAGGCCGGTCACCATCGCTTCGCGCAGGGCCAGGTTGGGGGTGTGATGCAGCAGTTGCAGCATCTCTCTTGAGTAATGGCGTTTGTCGGTCTGGGCGCGTAGGGCCCATACGGCAGGGCCGCGGCTGGCGTTCAGTATCCGTTTCTGAATGGCGGTGGCATCGGCGAGGCGTCCAATCACCCCACCAAGGGCATCCACCTCATGCACAAGCTGGCTTTTGGCTGGTCCACCAACGGCCGGATTACAGGGCTGCCAGGCGATCCGGTCGAGATTGAGAGTAAAAAGGGCGGTCCTTAACCCCAATCGAGCAGCCGTGATTGCAGCCTCGCAACCGGCATGACCGCCCCCTACGACAATCACGTCGAAGACTTCGGTGGGGGAAGGGCTGAAACTCATAGCCTCTTTGTTTTAGTTCCTAAGCGGGCTCCTCGCTCAGGCCGCCAGGTTGCGGAAGCGAGTGAACTGCGGCTCAAACAGTAGTTTCACGGTGCCAACGGGACCGTTGCGGTGCTTGGTCACGATCACTTCAGTGATACCTCGGTCTGGGGTCTCCGGGTTGTAGTACTCGTCGCGGTAGATCATCAACACCAGATCGGCGTCTTGCTCAATTGAGCCTGATTCCCTCAGGTCGCTGAGCATGGGGCGTTTGTTGGTGCGCGATTCCACTCCGCGGCTGAGCTGAGAGAGGGCGATTACCGGCACGTTCAGCTCGCGGGCCATGCCCTTGAGCCCCCTGGTGATCCGCGAGATCTCCTGCACTCGATTGTCGGGGCTGGAACCCTCCATGAGCTGCAGGTAATCAATCACCACGAGGCCAAGCTCTTTTCCTTGTTCGGCCATCAGCCGGCGACAGAGCGAGCGCATCTCAAGGACTCCTGAGTTCGGCTTGTCATCGATGTACATCGGTAATTGCCCCAGGGTGTTGATGCCTTGGCCCAGCAAGGGCCATTCCTCCTGTTGCAGCCGGCCGGTACGCAGGCGGCCCGCTTCGATGCCAACCTCCATCGACAGCAGGCGGTAGGTGAGTTGCTCTTTGCTCATCTCCAAGCTGAACATGCACACCGGAAGGTTGTGCAATTGAGCCACGTTTTTGGCCAGGTTGAGCACGATCGAGGTTTTGCCCATCGCTGGGCGGCCGGCCACGATGATTAGGTCGCTGCGCTGCAGGCCTTGGGTCATCGCATCCAGGTCGTAGAAGTTCACCGGAATGCCCGCTACCGAGGTGCCAAGCGATCGGCTTTCGATCTCGTTGAAGGTGCTGGTGAGAATTTCAGCGGTGGGAGTGAGGCCTTTGGAGGGTTTCTCTTGGCTGATGGCAAAAATTTTCTGTTCGGCCTCATCCAGCACCTGCTCCATTGGCAGGCTTTGGTCAAAGCCAAGCTGAATGACCTCATTGCCGGAGCGGATCAGCTGCCGGCGCAGGAACTTATCCATCACCAGCCGAGCCACCTGCTCGATGGAGGCTGTGGATGCCACCCGTTCCACCAGCTCCACCAAACGGCTGCTGCCGCCAACTTTCTCAAGCGATCCCGTATCGGCCAGCCAGGCGGTCATCGCGGTGAGATCGGTGGGCTTGCCCTGGCTATGGAGCATCACCGCGGTCCGAAAGATCTCCCGGTGGGCACCTAGATAGAACGCCTCGGCTTGGAGCACGTCGGCAACCCTTCCAATGGCGTCGGGATCCAACAAAATTCCCCCCAAAACCGCTTCTTCCGCTTCCAGGTTCTGGGGTGGAAGCGAGTCGGGTAGAGCTTCGAAATTGGGCTCGTCGCGTTGACGGCCTTTGCCGTAGCCCCGCTGTCCCCCACCTTCGCTCGCGCTGTGATCAGGTTGGGAGACACTCACCATGGCAGTGAACTGGCGCCGTTAAGTCCTCACACTCTGGCTGGCCGTGAAGCCCATGCCAAGAGTCAATAACTGACGACTTCGAGGTTGATTTCTGCTGTGACTTCGCTGTGCAGCTTTACCTGCACCTTGTAGGAGCCCGTGCGATGGATATCGGGAACGGTGATGTCGCGGCGATCCACTTCCTTCTTGGTGGCCGATTCGATCGCTTCGGCCACGTCGCCATTGGTCACGGTGCCAAACAGCACGTCGTCTCCACCTGTTTGCTTCTTCACTGTGAACCGCCCGATCGTGTCGAGAGCGGTGCGGAACGCCACAGCATCCTGCTTGAGGGTGGCTTGCCGCTCAGCTTCCTTGGCCCTGCGGTGCTCGACCTGCTTCATCACCGCTGGGGTGACGGGAACAGCTTTGCCGAAAGGAAGCAAGAAGTTGCGTGCGTATCCGGGTGCTACGTCAACCAGATCGCCATCGCGGCCCAGGCTGAGGATGTCCTCATTGAGTACGACTTGTACGCGCTTGGCCATGGCGATTTAGAAGAGGTTGACGATGAGAAGCGATTGCGAAGTTTACGACGCGACCGGTAGGCGGACCTTGGTTGCGAGTCCTAAGGCGCGCAAGAGGCGGATGTGTTCCCAGGTGAGATCGATTTGACCTGGCTGCATGCCGTGGCGTGCGGAGTGGGGGAATGCATGGTGATTGTTGTGCCAGCCCTCGCCGAAGGTAAGCGCCGCAACCCATTTGTTGTTGCGTGATGCGTCACCGCTGTCATAGACGACGTTGCCCCAGCAATGGGTGGCGGAGTTCACAAGCCAGGTGACGTGATAGACGACCACTAGGCGCAAGGGAATGCCCCACAACACCAAGGCCCAACCGCCAGCACCTGTGGCCGTGCCGATCCAGAACAACAGCAAACCAAGGGGGAGCTGGAGCCAGAGGAAATGGGCATTCAGCCAGCGGTAATAGGGATCGCTCATGAGATCACCGGTGAGGCGAGGCACTGCAGGCATGGCTTCGATCGGGTGGAACATCCAACCCATGTGACTCCACCAGAACCCGCGATGGCTGTTGTGATGATCTGCATCCGTATCGGAAAACTTATGGTGATGCCGATGCAGCCCCACCCAGTCGATCGGACCGTGTTGGCAGCTCAGGGCCCCGCAGGTTGCGAAAAAGCGTTCCAGCCAAAGGGGTAGGCGGAAGGATCGGTGTGTGAGCAGGCGGTGATAGCCAAGGGTGACACCAAGGCAAGCTGTAACCCAGTACAGAACCAGCAGGCTGGTGACAGCAGGCCAGCTCCAGAAGCCAGGCAGAAGGGCCACCGCCGCAAGGGCGTGGATCACGATCATGAATCCAATCGTGACGGAATGTTGGTGATTTTTAGGGCTGGTTGCAGGCTCGCCCTTGCGTGGGCGACGAAGAAGACTTGCTTGAGCCACTGCCAGATGCGAAGCTGCCGGCCGACTGGGCGGCGACGGAGTTCTGATCGTGCTTGAAACCATGGCTAATCCGCTTGATGTCCATAATTTACACCCAATAAGGATCCGTATCAAGTGACGAAGGGAGAAGTCGTTTCTGATCATGTGACCAAGGGTTACCGGGATCGGCTCGATGAGGGCCGTCGGGCGATGGCGCACTTGATCCATGTCTGGCATGAGCGCAATGGCTGGTCCCACAAGGTGTTGCCTGCCCTCGCGGATGCTCTCGATCTCGGTCGTGTGCACAATTCCCAAATTTCGAACTTGCGCAACGGCAAGCTTGCCTCCCCCGGCCCCGAGGTGTTCCTGGCTCTCGGGCAGGCCAATGCGATCCTTGATGCAGGCTTGGATCCGATCCAAGAGCATCTCGCTCAGGTGCATCCCGATCTACTCAAGGTGCTCAAAGTGAGCGCTGTTCCTGTTGTCAGCGCTAATGGCAACCCCTTGGGTGCAGGCGAGTTATTGGAGATCTTTGTAGGCCTCGCCCCTTTGCCACCTGGTTTTGATTGGCGCATTGATCCCGTCGAGGCGGCCGCCTTGAGTGCAGCGCTTGCCGATTGTCTGTGCCGCGGGAAGTCGTGGCGTCAGTGCCGCGATCAGTTGATGACTGCTTATCCAGTCGGAAAAACCCAACGTCGGGAGCGTTTCGCCGCCGTCATGGCGGGTCTGCGTGATTATTCAGCGGAGGAGCTTGATGGGGAGTTTCTCGATCTCCACGCCACCTATCTCGTTCTGGGTGGTCAAAACGGGGAGACTCCAGCCGCATTTCTTGAGGAATTGCGCCGTCGTCTCCCCTTGATGGAAGCTTGAGAGGATTAGCCGGAGTAGCGGGCTTGTCGCACTTTGCGGGTGAGGCCGAGTCTGCGAAGCAGGCGAATGTGCATCCATGTGATGTCAAATTCGAACCATCGCAAGCCATGGCGGGCGCTATCCGGATAGGCATGGTGGTTGTTATGCCAGCCCTCTCCAAAGGACAGCACAGCCACCCACCAGCAGTTGCGTGAGAGATCAGGACTGTTGAAATTCCTATAGCCAAAGGCGTGAGTGGCGGAATTCACCAGCCAAGTCACGTGATACACAACGGCGAGACGTAAGGGGATGGCCCATAGAACGAGACCAACTCCTCCTCCGTGCACTCCTGCTGCTTCTCCATACCAGTAAAGAGCTAACCCCAGTGGAATCTGGAGCAAGAGAAACCAGCGGTCGAGCCAGACATAAAAACGATCACTCAGCAAATCCCCCGCATAGCGATGCTTCTCTTTCAAGGCGGGAATGTCGTGGAGCATCCATTCGCTGTGACTCCACCACAACCCTCGGCCCGCATCGTGGTGATCATTGGGTTGATCTGAAAAGCGGTGATGGTGGCGATGCAGAGCCACCCAATCGATCGGTCCGCTCTGGCAGGCCAGGGTGCCCATCACCACGAGAATCCGCTCCAGCCAACCGGGCACTTCAAAGCTGCGATGCGCCACCAGCCGATGCAGGCCCAGGGTGACGCCCAGTACGGTCATCCAATACAAAACGCCGAAGGCAACCAGACCTTGCCAGCTCCAAAAGCGTGGAAGTAAGGCCACCGTTGCCAGCACATGGATCACGACCATGAAGCTGGTGGTCCCCCCTTTAAGGCGGCGCTGGTGTGAGGGAAGCATCTGACGCGGTGCCATCACGGCTGCGCGAATGCGCAGCTCGCGTTTGGTGCTGGCGTCAGCCGGGGTGGATGTGACCAAAAGAGTCTCCGTGCACCGGATCTAGAGATTCAGACGACGAGAAGCCGGTGAATCTTGAGTCGGTTGGAAAGTGCGAATGTAAAAGAATTCAGCACAAAAAGTGCAACCAAGGAGAGATGGATTCAAATCCTGAGGATCGCTCAATGGCTGCTGCGACCGTTGAGGAGTGGGCGCAGGCGCGAATTTGGCAAGCGAGAGATCGGCTCAGGCCCATGGCAGAGCAACGCACGGCAGGCGTGTCGGTTCGCTTGGCAAAGGTGCTGAACGCCTTTGCTGCGGAGCGTGTCGGGACCCAGCATTTCGCGTCTGTGAGCGGCTATGGCCATGGCGATCAGGGGCGAGAGGTGCTGGATCGTGTCTTTGCCAGGGTGCTGGGTGCTGAAGCTGCAGCTGTCCGACTTCAATTTGTGAGTGGCACCCATGCGATTGCTGCCGCTCTATTCGGGGTGTTGCGCCCTGGGGAGCGGATGCTCTCGATTACGGGCCGTCCCTACGACACCCTTGAAGAGGTGATTGGTTTGAGGGGAGAGGGGCAGGGGTCTCTCCGTGACTTCGGCGTGCGGTACGACGAGCTTCCCTTGCTCGACTCTGGAGCGGTCGATGAGGCGGCTTTGGAAGCGGCTTTAGAAACCCCCCGCCGGCTGGTGTTGATTCAGCGCAGCTGTGGATACAGCTGGCGCCCATCGCTCTCTATCGACACGATTGGACGCCTCTGTGAGCGCATTCATGCCCGGCAGCCCGATTGCGTTTGTTTTGTAGACAACTGTTATGGAGAGCTGGTGGAGGAGCGGGAACCTCCGGAGGTTGGTGCCGACCTGGTGGCTGGTTCGTTAATTAAGAATCTTGGTGGCACGATCGCCCCCGCTGGTGGCTACGTGGCTGGTCGGGCCTCGTTGGTGGAACAAGCCTGCTGCCGGCTGACGGCCCCAGGGATTGGGAGCGAGGGCGGCAGTGGTTTTGACCTGCATCGCCTGCTCTTGCAGGGCTTGTTTCTCGCTCCGCAGATGGTGGCGGAAGCCTTGATCGGTGCAGATTTGGTGGCGGCTGTGTTCGCTGATCTTGGCTATCCAGTGCAGCCCTCCGCTGGGGAGCCCCGCAGTGATCTCATTCAGGCTGTGCAGATTGGAGACCCAGATGCCTTGAAATTGATTTGCCGGGCCTTCCAGGGGGTCTCACCAGTGGGCTCCTATCTCGACCCAGTGCCTGCGCCGATGCCTGGTTATGCCAGTGATTTGGTGATGGCCGGCGGCACCTTTATCGATGGGAGCACCAGCGAATTTTCTGCCGATGCTCCCCTGCGAGAGCCGTTCAATCTCTATGTGCAAGGAGGAACCCATCGCGCCCACGTTGAGCTGGCTCTAACTCGGGCGCTTTGCGCATT
This sequence comes from Synechococcus sp. Cu2B8-bc1011, assembly GCF_047302735.1. NCBI lineage: Bacteria > Bacillati > Cyanobacteriota > Cyanophyceae > Synechococcales > Synechococcaceae > Synechococcus > Synechococcus sp. Cu2B8-bc1011. The sequence goes on along the minus strand of NZ_CP138915.1, from coordinate 421,056 downwards.
GTTGACGGCAGGTTGGGTTGATCTGGCGCAAACTGGATAACAACCGCATCTTCTGGCCCGATGGCCTTCGACTTCCCCGACCAGTTTCGGTTCGCCGACAGTCATGAATACGTCCGGCAGGAAGCGGAGCTTGTGCGGGTTGGACTGAGCGCCTATGCGGTTGATCAGCTCGGCGACATTGTGTTCGTGGATCTGCCAGAGGTGGGGGCTGATCTCAGCCGTGGAACCAGCTTTGGAACCGTGGAATCGGTGAAGGCCGTTGAGGAGATGTACGCGCCGATCACGGGCAAAGTGGTTCAGCGCAATGAAGCAGTGTTAGCCAATCCTGAGGAGCTTCAAAATGATCCTCATGGAGAGGGTTGGCTTCTGGTTATTCGCCCGTCAGAACTTCCCCAGATTGAAGAGTTGATGGATTCAGCGACTTACTCCGCCAAGGTGGCGGCTGCATAACGGAAGCTTGATTGGGTCGTCGATGCGGCGGGGACTTCCTTACAGTCGCCGTCACCGCAACCGGCCTTTTGACCTTGCTTGAACAGCGTGTGTCTGACGCGTCGGTGTCTGAGCCGCTTTCCCCGTTCGTAAGTCGCCATATCGGCCCCGGAGAGCAGGCGCAACAACGGATGTTGAAGGCGCTTGGATTTAAGGACCTCGAGGCGTTTTTACGCGCGGTAGTTCCTGCCAATATTTTTGATTCACTGCCTCCTGTTGAGGCTCTTCCCCGTGGTTGCACCGAAGCCAGTGCTCTGGCTGAGTTGCGTGCTTTGGCTGACGCCAATCAGGTGCGCCGATCGCTGATTGGCTTGGGTTACTACGACACGGTGACCCCAGCGGTGATCCAGCGTCAGGTGTTGGAAAACCCCTCTTGGTACACGGCCTATACCCCCTATCAAGCTGAGATCGCTCAGGGGCGTCTGGAAGCACTGTTCAATTTTCAGACCCTGATCAGCGAGCTCACGGGCTTACCGATCGCTAACGCCTCGCTGCTCGATGAAGGCACTGCCGCAGCAGAAGCAATGGCCATGAGCTTGTCCACCTGTCGCCGTCAGGCGGCCAAGCGATTTTTGGTGGACGCTGCTGTGTTGCCCCAGACATTGGCCGTTTTGCAAACCAGGGCCCTCCCCATTGGAGTGGAGCTGGATGTGGTGGAGCCGGAGGCGTTCCGCTGGGGCGAGGATGTCTTTGGGGTTTTGCTCCAACTACCAGGGCGTTGTGGGCGCCTTTGGGATCCGACCGCCTGCATCGCTGCTGCCCATAACAGCGGTGCCCTCGTCACCGTGGCGGTGGACCCCCTTGCCCAGGTGCTGCTCGCACCGGTTGGTGAGCTCGGTGCCGACATCGCCGTTGGAAGCACCCAGCGTTTTGGTGTGCCGATGGGCGGGGGCGGTCCCCATGCTGCCTTTTTTGCCACCCGCGATGCGTTTCGTCGCCAGGTTCCTGGCCGAATTGTCGGCCAGTCTCGCGATGCTGATGGTCAGCCAGCGTTTCGGCTGGCCTTGCAGACCCGTGAGCAGCACATCAGACGCGACAAAGCTACGAGCAACATTTGTACGGCCCAAGTGCTGCTGGCTGTGATGGCGTCGTTTTATGCCATCCATCACGGCCCGGAAGGGCTGGAGGCGATGGCCCACAAGCTTGTGGCGCTTCGGTCTCAGCTCGAACAGGCGGTTCGTCAGTTGGGCTATTCGCTTGAGGAGACGCCTCGTTTTGACAGTTTTGATGTCTATGGATCGATGGCACCGCAGGTCCATCACCTGGCAGCAGGTGAAGGCATTAATCTTCGTGTTTTGCCCGATGGCGCCTCAGTCGAGACGGCTCAGGGATTTGGAATCAGCCTGGATGAACTCTCGGACTCGGACGAGATCAGCCGTCTCATCGCGGTTTTGGCCCAAGCGGTGGAAGCTCCTGTCCCAACCGACCTAGGAGAGCTGAGCAGCGATGCACTTTGGAAAGGCGTTCCCTGTCGCCAAGCTCCCTGGCTTCAACAGTCGGTCTTTCATCGCTACCGCAGTGAAACCGAGCTGATGCGCTACATCCAGCGATTGGTGAGTAAGGATCTTTCCTTGGTGCACGGAATGATTCCCCTGGGAAGCTGCACCATGAAGCTCAATGCGGCTTCAGAACTTGTCCCTGTGAGCTGGCGGGAGTTTGCGGCGATGCATCCCTTTGCTCCTCTGGATCAGCAGAAGGGGTCTCAGCGCATGGTTGAGGACCTCGCAACGTGGCTGGCTGCCCTCACCGGTTTTGCAGGTGTGTCGCTTCAGCCCAATGCCGGTTCGCAGGGGGAATATGCAGGGCTGCTTGTGATTCGTGCCTGGCATCGCTCCCGCGGAGAGGCCTCCAGAGATGTCTGTCTCATCCCAACCAGTGCCCATGGCACCAATCCAGCCAGCGCCGTCATGGCGGGCATGCGCGTCGTGCCGGTGGCCTGCGATGACGAAGGCAATGTGGATGTGGAGGATTTGCGCGCCAAAGCGGAGCAGCACAGCGCATCCCTAGCGGCCTTGATGGTCACCTATCCCTCAACACACGGAGTGTTTGAGGTTCGTATTCGCGAAATCTGTGCGCTCGTGCATGAACACGGTGGGCAGGTGTATCTCGATGGAGCCAATTTGAATGCGCAGGTGGGTCTATGCAGGCCTGGTGCCTTTGGAGCTGATGTCTGCCACCTGAATTTGCACAAGACCTTTTGCATCCCTCACGGTGGTGGTGGGCCTGGTGTCGGTCCAATTGGGGTGGCATCGCATCTGCGGCCGTTTTTGCCCGGACACCCCTTCATGGATTGTGCAGGAGAGCAGGCCATTCAGGCCGTGTCCGCTGCTCCTTGGGGAAGTGCAGGCATCTTGCCAATTAGCTGGATGTATTTGCGTTTGATGGGCCCTTATGGCCTGCGTCAGGCCACTGCCATCGCACTTCTCTCCGCTAACTACTTAGCCAGTCGCTTGGATGCGCACTACCCAGTGCTGTTTCGAGGGGAGAGTGGGCTGGTGGCCCATGAATGCATCCTTGACCTGCGGGGCCTGAAGCGAACCGCAGGATTGGAAGTGGATGATCTGGCAAAACGTTTGATGGACTTTGGCTTTCACGCCCCCACGGTGAGTTGGCCTGTGGCGGGCACGGTGATGGTGGAACCCACTGAAAGCGAGAGTTTGGAAGAGCTGGATCGCTTCTGCGACGCGATGATTGCGATCCGCGCCGAAGCCGCAGCAATCGAAGATGGATCCAGTGATCGGGAGAACAACCCTCTGCGCCGTGCACCGCACACCTTGGCTGCGGTCACAGCTGACAGCTGGGATCGTCCCTACAGCCGGCAGCAGGCTGCATTTCCGCTTCCTGAGCAAGCCAGCAACAAGTTTTGGCCTTCAGTGGCACGCATCGACAACGCCTTTGGCGATCGAAATCTGATTTGCACGTGTCCCAGCGTTGAAGAGATGGCCGAACCCGTTGCAATGCGGTAAGTTCACTGAAATCGGAAATAAACGTTTCGATTTCAACCACGCATGCTGACCTGTTTGCACACTGATCGGCAATTGCTCCGTCTCAGGAGGCAACATGAGTAACGACATTCCTAACATTCACGGTCAAGTGGTGTTGGCTCCAGCTGCTGCAGGCGATTCGCTTCAGTTGCCTGACCTCCCTGAGTGCCTGCAGGCAGCATTAGGACGTGGTCATACGCTTGCCATTGAGGGCACCAATGTGGTGCGCGTTCCTTTTGGAGTGCGTCGTTCCCGCCGAGTACGCCCCGAACGTCCAGAGCGTTGGGCAACTTTGGTGTTGCCATTGCAGCCCAATGGATCACCCACGCCCCCACAAGCGGCTTAAAAATTTACTTAGGCAGCTTCAATCAAGTTGGTGCTGGCTTCGAGTTTCCAATCAACAAGAGATTTTGCGTCTTCGATCGAACAGATCGCTGTCCTAAAAGGTAGAAGTTGCATGGGGCTTCGTTCTGGTCGAACCAACCAACTCTGATTCGGTTGTTGCAACAGAATGAATCCGCGATAGCGCACTACGAATTGTGGTTCGCTAAGAAATCCCATGGAGGCTGGGGAATCGGATTGATATAGGTGTTATTTCAAGGCGAAAATGCAAATTTAAGCGTTAGCAACTGATTTTCTATAGATTCTGTTTTTGATTGTCAGTGTTTGATCATTCGCTGAGAGATTCGTTCTGTCAAAGCTGCGATGAGAGTTGATTGATGGCATTTGATACAGCCATAGTTTGTGGCATTTGATACAACAAATAGCTTGGGTCTGTTGTATCAAAATTCACTCGGCTAGCTCAGCCCAAATAGGAGTAAGTCGGTCTGATTGCTCGAGGAGTGGATTTGGCTCATCTTTGCTTGGGTTGGATGAAACCCAAGCCCATCGCCTTGGCAAAGATTTGATGGGGATGCAGCGGTTCCACCTGAGATCGAGATCGCGCCGTTGATCATCTGAATCCAGGCCTTTGGATAGGCGAGTTTTGGAAGTTGGATGCTTTTGCCTTGGGCAAGCCGTAGGCGCCAGAGCTGAATCGGTCGCGCAATCGCCATGGCTTCGCTGTTGTTTGGATCCAGCACTGGGATCCATTCCTGATCGGTTAGGGCAATTGTTCGTTGCTCATAGGCAGGCTCGAGTCCTTGCTGGCTGGGTTCGATCCAGATCTGCAGCAACCGGCAGGTTTGTTCGCTTTGATTGATTTCGCTGTGCATGATTCCAGTTCCGGCGCTCATGCGCTGCACATCTCCAGCCTGAATGACGCTGTGGTTTTTGGCCGAATCCTGGTGTTGGAGCTCCCCCTCGATCATCACCGTGATGATCTCCATGTCGTGATGGGAATGCATGCCAAATCCCCGACCGGCAGAAATCGTGTCGACATTGATGACGCGTAGAGGCCCGAAGCCCATCCAGTTGGGATCGTGATGACCCGCGAAGGAAAAGCTATGCCATGACTCCAGCCAGTTGTTGGCGCTATGGAAGCGCTCTTGTGCTGGACGAAAGACCAGCGATGGATGGCAGGTGTTGGAGGGAGGCGTCATTGGGGGGCCTGTTTCTGTCCTAGGCGATGCAGTAAGTCCTGAATGGTGTCGTCCTTGGCTGGTTTGGCGTGATTGCTGACCAATTGACGACCCACCACTTCGGCCCCGAGATGGGTGAGCTGGATGCGAAGTGATAGGAGCAGTTCCAAGCCCACGCCTCCGGAGAAAGTGGCGATGACGATTGGCCGGCTATTGAAGAGCGCCCGAAAGTTGTCGCCTTGCACAGAAAGCCAGGCAATCGCATTGGTGAGGCAGGGCGGAATCGAGCCGTTGTATTCGGGTGCACAGATCACCCAGCGGGGGGAGGCCATGAGTTGGGCCTCCAGGGGGGCGATCGCCTCCGGTGTGCCTTGCGTTTGAGCTCTGGGGGTGAATAAGGGCAGGTCGATGGTTGTGAGATCGAGTAGCTCTGCCGATTGGCCTAGGTTTCCCGCCGTTTCAACGAAGCGCTGGGCCAGCTTGAGGTTTTCGCCGTTGCTTGCGGTGATCACCAAGACATCGCTTGTTTTTGTTTTGTTCATGCCCAGAATTTCCACCATGCACGCTGAATTTTGCCTGATGTCTTCGCCTTCAGGTCGTGGCTGCCGTCGCAGTAAGGACTGCTCTTTGTGGCTCCACCGTTGCAGGCGTAGATCGTGGTGCGAACGATGATCCCGAGGTGCCGCCAAGGGTGGACTACGCGTTGACGGACCTCGGTCGTGAGTATTGCCAGTGCTGGATGATCTGCACGCCTGGGGCGGGCGTTAGGCGGACTTCAATTCCGCTTCCCGATAGGGCACGAAGCTGGCTTTGCGAACACCGCAAATCGGGCAGGACCAATCATCTGGAATCGCTTCGAAGGGGGTTCCGGGCTCAATTCCGGAGTCGGGATCGCCTTCAGCGGGGTCATAAATCATCGAGCACACCTTGCAGATCCATTTGCCCGGTACGGGCTCATCGGCCTGACCCGCTTGGCCTTTGCCTTGTAGTGCTTCAAGGGCAACGCCATAGGACTCGGCATGGTGCTGTTCGATGGGCGTGAGCAGGCCGAAGTTTTTGGCAGCTGTTTTAAACATGCCTGCGTGATCTTTGGATTCGCTGGTCTGTTCGTTGAACTCCGCTTCTGCTCCATGATCACGATCGTTGCGGGCTTGCTGGGCAAACTCCGGATACATGGTGGTGTATTCGTAGGTTTCGCCCTCGATGGCAAGCTCTAAGCAGCGTGTGAGCAAGGCCTGTTTGCCCTCCTCGCTAAGCGCGGCGGGGTCAGTAACAACAAGCTCAGGGTGCAGCAGGCGGAAGTGTGCAAACGCGTGTTCTGTTTCTTGGGCGGCGGTGTCACGGAAGAGCTTGGCGAGATCGCTGCGACCGAGCTTCTTGGCGACATCGGCAAAGAACAGGTATTTGCGATTGGCCATGCTTTCGCCGCCAAAGGCGGCTTCGAGGTTGGCCTGGGTAGAGGGCTTGGAAAGATCCATAGGTTGATTGGTCGATCATTTGATACTAGCGCTATCTCATACTCGCTATGAGTTAGCGCTCAGGGTTGCTGGGTCTGATTGGCGCAGTCCGTTAGTAGTTCGCGCCGCTGCGCCGTTGATGCACCGCCGTATCGGCTTTGGAATCGAGTACTCCTCCATGGGAGACCTCGGCGTAAATCAGCCAGTGATCCCCGCATTCCATACGTTGTTTCACCGTTGCTTCCATCCACGCCAAGGCCTCTGGGAGCAAGGGCTGTTCATGGGGGCTGGCTTTCAGTTCCAGCCCGGCAAAGCGATCGGCTCCAGGCTCAAACGGTTGGAGGAATTGCTTCATGGGCCCGCTCTCGCGCCCTTCGGCAAGCACGTTTAAAGCAAAGCAATCGCCGATATGCAGAAGGGCCTCAACGGCTCGATCCTTGGCGACTGCAACGGTGAATCCCGGTGGCGTGAAACTGGCTTGGGAGACCCAGCTCGCAATCATGGCGCCGGAGAGTGCACCCTTTCGCGCGGTAAGAACACAGAGAGATCCCACGACCCGACCCAGGGCCAGCACGGCAGGGTCACTGCGGCTTTCACTAAGCCCGCCTCCGCTGCGGCGTTGCTGTTTGCGTTGCTCCCGATGCAACTCGCGGCCGAATCGGGTGCCGGTTTCTTCGAGGGTTCGAATCATCGCTGCGTCGGGACTGAACTTCACCCGGATCGGGTCGAATGCAAAGTGAAATCCGCCGTCACGAAGCTTGTTTTCCAGCAGGTCGATGGCTTCACCGCTCCAGCCAAAGCTGCCAAAGACGCCCACGGGTTTACTGCGGTCTCCTTCGGCAAGGAGCGTCCCTAAGGCGGAGACGATCGGCGTTGGCGCATGGCCACCGAGCGTTGGTGAGCCGATCAAGATGCCGTTTGCTTGTTTGATCGTGTTGATCAGTTCGTTGGGAGGTGTGAATTCACAGTTGAGACTGGTGATTCGAATCCCAGTGCGACCAACACCTTGAGCTAAAGCATCAGCGATGGCAGCCGTGTTTCCGTAAGCACTGGCAAAGAGGAGTGCAACGGACAAGCTTGCTTGTTGTTGGCTTTCTCCCCAGCGTCGATAGTCATTGAACAAACTGCGCCAGCTTGTGTCGATGGCTGGACCGTGGCCAGGAGCCACCGTGGTGATGTCCAGCTCTTCAAGGCGCTCTACAAGGGAGTCCACCTGGCCTGCCATCGGTGCCATGAGGCAGTCATAAAAGTGACGTCGCTCTTCTTCCGTTGCACTGCGTCCGGACTCAGCCCATTCGTGGGTGCAGATGTGCGCTGAAAACAGCTTGCCGCTCATCAGAAGTCCGAGCGACTGTTCAAACGCCAGCAGACCCCCGGGCCATCGGGGGGTGGGCGCGGGAACGAGTTGAAGCTGGTGCCGATGGCTGAGAGGCAGGGTTTGCTCTTGGCGGATCACCTGAATGGCTGGCAGTTCGGGGATGGCTGGTTGTTCGCTCGCCTGACCTGGCGCTGCAGGTTTGCGTTGTGACCAGAGTTCTCCCAGGAGCTTGGCTCCAGCGTTCGAGGCAATCAGTTCCAGTGCGGGGTAGAGGCCTGCCAGATCACGAAGCAGCGCCACCCTGTTGGGGTTGACGTGGCCAACCACAACCTTGAGTTCGGTGGTTTCGGCGGGAAGCAGGCCGGCAAGAGCCGGGAGGAAGGCCTTGTCGTAGGCCTTGCCTGGAGGATGCACCAGAAGTGCGGTCTGATGATGGCCCTCGCCATCCGTGCCGGCATCAAACAGAAAACTGTTGGCAGTGCTGCCCCGTTCCAGCGCATATTCCAATTCGAATCGGAGCCGTTGAGGACTCAGACCCCGCAGGCAAGTGAGTCCGTCATCGATGGGCAGGCTGATCACTTGCCGCGTTGCTGCTGCAGAGGCCTCGAGGTTGGATGTTGCCATTAGTAGTGGTTCCCAACTTTGCGGTGATGGACGGCTGTCATGGCGTTGGCATCAGCCACGTTTCCCTGCTCCACCACGGCATAGATCACCCAGTGATCGGGGCCTTCCATGCGTTGTTCGACGCGGCAACCCAGGTAGGCCAGTGCATCTCCGAGGACGGGGCCGCCTTCGGCCTCCTCCTCCAGCACATTGATGCCGGCGAAACGGTCGGCGCCGGGTGGGAAGCGCTTAAGAAAATGTCTAAGCAGTTGTTGATGGTTGTCCTCTCGGAGGATATTCAGCACGAATTGGTCGCCAACCTGCATCAAAGCTTCGATCGCCCTGTCTTTGGCGACGGCCACGGTGATCCCTGGTGGGGTAAAGCTGGCCTGACTGACCCAGCTCGCCACCATCGCACTACGGCGCAGGCTTTCGCCTTCGCCCTGACTCGCAGTGACCACATAAAGCCCACCGCTGAGACGACCAAGAGCTTTGTCGAGATCGCCGTCCAGACTTTTCATGGCTGCGATCGTTTTGTCGCGTGTCAACAACTGGCCAAGGTCGGTGCCTGATTCTTCGCAGCGCTGATAGTCGCCCCCTTGAGGAAGTTGGCGAATGCGGAGGGGGGAAAAGGCTTCCTTCTGTCCCTGGCTGCGTAGTTGTCCAGCCACAGAATCGATCGGCTCGTCATCTCCACCAAAAGCGTCGTAGACGCCAACGATTTGTTTGCCATGCAAGGCAGCTAATAAGGTTCCGATGCTGCTTTGCAGCTCAGCATCCGCGTTCGCTGGCCAGGTTGGCACCACCACGGCCTTGGCTTCACTGATCAGGGCTGTGAGCTCTTGGGCATCGGTGGCGCGTAGATCAACAAGTTGAACCTGGGCGTCGGTCTTGCCGATGCCATGGGCGATGGCCTGACTGAGGCGGTCACAGAAGCCGTATTGACTCAAATAACAAACGGCTGCGTAACTTTCGCCTTTATTGCGTTGTCCGCTCCATTCGCGGTAATCGCTGATCCAGTGGCTGAGGTGATGGCGAAGCAACGGGCCGTGACCTACCGCGATGGTGTTGATCTCGGGCAGACCATCCATACGCTTCAGGGCTTGAAGCACGCTGCGGGCATTGGGCCCCATCAAGCAGTCGTAGTAGAAGCGGAAATCCGGGGCGATGGCGCCAGGATCGCTGTCAAAGACGTCTTCCGAGCAGTAGTGCAGCCCAAAGGCATCGCAGGTGTAGAGGATTCCGCTGCCGTGGTCAAATGAAAAAATCGTGTCCGGCCAGTGCAGGTTGGGTGCACTTAAAAACTCAAAGCGATGCTGCACGCCGCTCTCAGGGTTGATGCCGAGATCGAGCTCTTCTCCGCTTTTCACGGCTCGGGAGTGGAACGGGCGATGCACCTGGTCCTTCAGAAATTGAATCGCCACCTTGGATCCAACAATCTCGATCTCAGGGTTCAGGTCAATTAGATCCCCAATCAGTCCTGAGTGGTCTGGTTCGGTATGGCTCACGATCAGGTGATCGATCTGCTGGGGATCGATTTGCTCCTTTAAAAGCGGCAGCCAGGTGTCGCGGAATTTGGCGTGACTCGTGTCAATCAAGGCCGTGCGTTCACCCCGTACAAGGAACGCGTTGTAGGTGGTGCCGTTGCGCAGGCCGAATTCAATATCGAAACGGCTTCTCTCCCAGTCAAGGGAGCGAATCGTGCTGCTGTCAGCAGCAATCATTTCGGATTGGAGGGAGAGCTTCGGACCGGTGCTTGCCGCAGTCACTGATGGCTTCAAGCTGGAGGTGGCCATGGCAGTTACTCGCTGACCTGAACTCTACGGAGAACGTCAGGTCAGTGACATGGGCGCCATCGCAGCAGCGAGGCGCGGTAACCAGTCCACGAGGCCAGGTACGGCGATGATCAAAGCCAAAACGGCCACCTGCAAGCTAACGAAAGGCAAGGCCCCCCGATAGATATCCCGGGTTTTCACGTCCTTTGGTGCGACGCCGCGGAGATAGAAGAGCGCGAATCCGAAGGGTGGTGTGAGGAATGACGTTTGCAGATTGGCCCCGATCATGACGCCAAACCAAATCAGAGCATCGGGGCCCAGCAGCTGCCGTGCTGCTGGCAAAAGCAACGGCACAGCAATGAATGCGATTTCAAAGAAATCGATGAAGAAGCCGAGCAAAAAGATGATCAGCATGCTGAAGATCAGGAATCCAATCCGACCTCCTGGGAGGTTGAGGAGCACATCAGCGATGAGGTGATCGCCGCCGACTCCTCGGAAAACAAGGCTGAAGGCGGTCGATCCCAGCAGGATGGCCATCACCATGGCCGTGGTTCTCATCGTGTTCTCGCAAACCTTGGATAATTGTTTGCGGCTGAAGCCTCCATTGAGAGCGGCCAGAAGGATCGCGCCCACCGCACCAATCACGCCCGCTTCCGTTGGGGTGGCGATGCCGAAAAAGATGCTCCCCAACACAATCAGGATTAAGGACAAGGGCGGCACCATCGATTGCACCAGCTGTAGAGGCTGGCTGGCGCCCAGCTCAGCTTGAGGAAGTTGGGGTGCAAGTTCAGGCTTGATCGCGCTGATGATCAGCACATAGATCGCAAACACTGCGGCCATCAGCAGGCCAGGCAGTAAGGCGCCCATGAACAGGTCTCCCACTGAGATTCCCAACTGATCGCCGAGGACCACGAGCACGATGCTTGGAGGGATGATCTGGCCCAGGGTTCCCGATGCCACGATCACTCCAGTGGCCAGAGTTTTGTCGTAGCCAGCCTTCAACATGGCCGGCAAGGAAATCATTCCCATGGTGGTGACGGTTGCCGCGACCACACCGGTGGTGGCGGCCAGCAGTGAGCCGACGAGCACCACGGCGAGGGCCAGTCCACCGCGTAGGCGTCCCAGAAGGCGACCCATGCTCTCGAGCAAGCGTTCAGCAATGCCTGAGCTTTCCAGCATCGACCCCATAAACACGAAAGCGGGGATCGCTAGCAACGTGAAGTTGCCCATGATTCCCAAAATCCGTTGGGGAAGCGCCGTGACGAATTGCGGTTCGATTTCGCCGCTGAGCATCCCAAGCAACGCGAAAATCACGCCGATCCCTCCCAGACAGAAGGCCACAGGGAATCCACTGAGAAGGGCCAGGATCAGGGCCAGAAACATGCCGGGTGCAAGGACCGCTGAGGGGTCGAGACTCAGCACCCAACCCATGGATTCAATTTCAATCACAGGCCTGTTCCTCCCTGAGGTGGTTGCCGCTTATCCCCATGCATGAGCTTCCAGCGCAGCCGCAAGGATTCAGCAACTCCCTGGAGTCCCAGCAAGAGAAAGCCGATGGGGATTAGGGATTTCAGCCAGGTACGAGGTAATCCACCTGGATCGGGAGACATCTCTCCAATGCTCCAAGAGCGCAGCGCCGGTGCAACCGATAGGGCCATGACGCCAAAGGCAAATGGCAGCAATAACAAGAGCAAAGAACAGAGTTCTTGTCGCTCCTGGCGGCGGGTGCTCCAGCGACTTTGCAGGACATCAACGCGAACGTGGCCGTCCTTTTGCAGCGTCCAGCCCAGTCCGAACAGAAAAATCAGCGCAAATAAATACCACTGGGCTTCGATCAGACCATTGCTGCTGAGGTTGATCCCGATCGCTGATCCCAGATACCGGCCCACCACATTCCAGAAGCCAATCGCCAGCATCAACAACACCGACCAACGCGCTAGCCACGCTGCAGCGGCATTGATTCCGTCGATCAGGCGCACGAGACCTGCGAAGCGATCGTTCATCGCTGGTCTCCTGGTTGATCTCCTTCGCTGCTGTCATCAAATTCAGCGAGCGGTAATTCATTGATGTTGTTCCACCTTCTGGTGTCTCGGCGGAACAAGCGCCAGCGCTCGAGCAGAGCTTTAAATCCTGCGTCGGCATCCGCGAGCTCCTGAAAAATCTCCGCACTAGCGCTACGAGCAGCTTTGAGGATGTCATCGCTATAGCGCTCGAGCTGGATGCCTTGGCGGGTGATGCGTTGCAAGGCCTCGCTATTCCGCCATTCGTAATGACTCAACATTCCCAGGTTGGCTTCGTAGCAGGCCGTGCTGAACATGGCTTGATACTCCTTCGGCAGTTCGGACCAGGCTTTGCGGTTGACCAGCGCCATCAGCGTTGGACCTGGCTCCCACCAACCGGGGTAGTAATAGTGCTTTGCAGCTTTGGCTAACCCAAGCTTTTCATCGTCGTAGGGGCCGGTGAATTCGGCGGCATCGATCGTGCCCCGCTCTAAAGCCAGGTAAATCTCTCCACCAGGAAGAACCTGAACATTCACGCCCAGCTTGGCCATGACCTTGCCCCCTAGCCCGGGGATGCGCATCTTCAAGCCCTGAAGGGATGCAAGGCTTTGGATCGGTTTTTTAAACCAACCGCCCAGTTGTCCGCCTGTGTTTCCGGCTGGGAAACTGATTGCTCCGAAATCGGCAAACAGGGCATTCATGTCCTCGTTGCCGCCGCCGTAATACAGCCAGGTGTTTTGCTGTTGGGCAGACAAGCCAAACGGCACCGCCGTTCCAAAGGCAAAGGCAGGGTTTTTGCCGATGTAGTAATAGCTGGCGGTGTGGCCGCATTCAACGGAACGCGCTTGAACGGCATCCAGCACCTCCAGGCCGGGAACGATTTCGCCCGCTGCAAAAGGCTCAATCTGGAAGGCTCCACCACTCATCTCCTCAACGCGTTGGCAAATGGTGACGGCACCCCCATAAATGGTGTCGAGGGAGATCGGCCAACTCGTAGCCATGCGCCAGCGCACTTGAGGTAGCCCGCTGGCGCGCGTCTCTTCCGCTCGGCGGATCGTGCAGGCACTCAAAGCTGCGGCGCCCGCCGCTGCCGCTGCCGCTTGACCACCGCTGCGAAGCAGCTGCCGTCGTTGCATGGCTGGCGTCCTCCGGAGGGCCGTCGATCAATCGACGGATCGCCCATGAATTTTATCGATCAGCTCTTACAGATCCATAAAAAGGCTCCCCGCCATGGCGAGGAGCCGATTACCTCTTTCCCGTTGCACTTGTGGTCTTGAACTGGAGTTCACCAGTGTGTTTCAGCTTTCCACCTTCACCGAAACGCTGGTACGGTTGTCGCTTTTTGCAGCCTTGATCTCAAGAATGCCGTCGCGATAGGAGGCTTCCAATTGGTCGCGATCGAGCGGCTTGGCGAACCGAAAACTGCGACTCCATGTTCCCGTCCGGAACTCGCTGAGCAGCTGCTGAGCGTTTGCGTTTGAGTCTGCGCCTGCTTCGGCTGGGGGTGTGGTCTCTTCCACGGGGATGGTGGGTTGCCGTTCAGCGCTAATCACAAGCGAGCGATCCGTGGCTTTGACATCGATGGAGTCACGGTCGACGCCTGGTAGCTCCAGGCGCACGGTGTAGCTGGCTTCGGTTTCGATCACTTCAGCAGCGGGAACCCGTTCAGCTTGTGAAACTTGCTGCTCAAGGCGATCCAATAAATCGAAGGGTGATGTACGAAGGGTGATCATGGGTAAATCTCAAATTGGCTGTGAAATTCAGGAAGTTTGTGTTTCCCGCAACGCCAATCTGCGCTGAATTGATCTCAACTGGGAGTGTAAGAACCGCCCATTTTGGTACGGTCTAGACCACCAGGTTCGGTTGCTGCTACTGAGAAGTCGTGAGGGCCGAACGGTGATAGATCTAGGCCAAGCCACCTCTCGCCGAAGAAAGAAGGCTCGCGCTTGCCAACTCATTGACTCTCATCGAACAGGAAGAAGATTGAGCCCTTGTTCATCAGTCAAGCTTGGCTTTCCGTTTTCATTCGTGTTCGATCGCTGTGGAGTCGCGTTCAAGCCGTGCGGCATCTTGATCTCGACCGATGAACGGATGGTCCATTGCGTGAGGCTTGGCAGGAGGATGGCTGCCAACCATTCGTCTCTCTATGACAACCTCCGCCTCACGTTCGGCAGCGGGTCTCAGGCGGAGCCTAGGTCCGGGGATTTTGATGGCTGGGGCCTGTATTGGCGGGTCTCACTTGATGTCCTCCACAACGGCTGGGGCAAGGTTTGGCTTTGCGTTGTTGGGCTTAATCCTGCTCACCAATTTGGTCAAGTATCCATTTCTGCGGGTGGGCACACGTTTTACGGCGGTCACTGGATTGACGTTGTTGGAGGGGTTTCAGCGCCGTAATCGCTTCTACCTCCCCCTTTACCTGTTGGTCAGTCTGGTCACCGGAACGCTCACGATTGCGGCGGTCAGCTTTGTGGCTGGGCTCTTGCTGACCAACGTGCCGCTGTTGGCGAATTTCAATACGTTCGGCTTGGCCATCGCCGTGCTGGCTGTGAGTGGCTTGATCCTTCTGCTGGGGCACTACCGGGCGCTGGATCGTCTTTCGAAACTGCTGGTTGTTCTGTTGACCCTTCTTTCCGGAGTTGCAGCGTTGACACTGCTGCTGCGCGGTTCTGTTGGGGATGTAGCAGCCACCTGGGTGGGCACAACTCCTTCTCCCTGGACAGCGGCAAACTTGGCATTCCTCATCCCCTTGATGGGCTGGATGCCCGGTCCGGTGGAGATGTGCGTATGGCCGTCGTTGTGGATGTTCTCCCGTGCACAAGACAGCAAGCATTCGGCGTCTTTGAAGGAGGCCGAATTTGATTTCAACCTGGGCTATGCGGTCACTGTTGTGACGGCTGTCTTCTTTGTGATTTTGGGTGCTTATACGATGTATGGCACCGGCGAGGGAATGTTTGCCGGCAGTGGGGTGTCTTTTGCTCAGAATCTCATTCGCCTGTACACCGAAGCCATGGGTGGCTGGGCTGCTTGGGTGATTGTGCCGGCGGCCTTTGCGGCGATGTTTAGTACAACGCTCACCTGTTTAGATGCCTATCCACGCAGTATTTCTGCGATCCAAGGTTTATTGCAGGGGTCTGATCGAGGGGATTTGGCTTCGGCTCCTCAGCAGCGTCGTTTGACCGTGTGGTTAGTGCTGCATTTATTGGCTGCCTTGGTGGCCTTGCTGTTTGCGTTCAGTGGGGGGATTGGAGTGAAAGATTTTGTCTTCGGTGCGATGACAGGAAGCTTTCTGACAGCTCCGTTATTTGCCTGGATGGCAATGGACACGATGAACAGTGACCTAGTGGCTGTGGAGCATCGCGATGGTCCAGCGATGCGAGTGCTCACCTGGTTTGGCCTGGCCTTTTTGACAGGCTTCAGCTTGCTGTTTCTCGGTTGGTGGGCTTTCGGCTGGGGTGCGTGAACAAGCAATGATCCTGTTCGATTCAATGGTTAAATCCACCACCAGTTGGAGAAAGCAGCGGCCTGTCCGCAGGCCTCATTGTTGTCATCCCACAGGGGCCAGATTCGAGCGTTGTGAATCATGAAACGCCGACCTTCTTGATTAATGCGAATCCCGCTATAGCCTCGGAAGCCGGCACTTTGATGGGCTTGCTGAAGAGCGTTGGCCCGTTCGCGTTGTTCACTCTCCTCAGCAGTCAGCCTGGAGGGCATGCCCACCATGGTGTGCCAACTGTGCCCCCAGATCCGTAGGGCAGTGCTGTTGACATAGGTCAGCAATGGATCAGCACGGTGATCATGAGCCAACACGGCAATTGGGCTCGCGAAAAGTTCTTGCGCTGCTGTGCGATGGAACGGGCCGCTTTGATTACACACCAGTAGGGGTTGAGCAAAGGCCCGTTGATAGGAGATCAGCAAGCCGTTGATTAACGCCTGGGTATCAGCTCTCAACCAGGGAGCGGAGGTCCTTGAAATCATGTCCGTCATGGCTTACTGCCCCGCTGCCATCGCCTCCAACATGGCTTGTTGCGCTAAGGCTTGTCCCTGTTCGCGCAGGTGCTGCAAGAAACGGGGCTTTGCCTCTGGGAAGCGGGGCTCTTCGGCTAGTGGTAATTCACCTGCTGCGTCCAGTCCGGTGTCTCCTTCCATCGCTGGGGTGATCACCACCAGGTCTCCATCAAGGCCCGCGTCATAGCGCCACCAGAGCGTTGGATCGAGAACCGCGGGATGGGGAGGATTGAGTTCGCTGCTGCTGACTTCGATTGCAAGCGCTTCTGCGTTGTCGCTTTGGTTTGCGCTCTCAGCGATGGCCTGTAATGCCTGTTGACGATGCGCCGCCAGGTCTTCCAGCAATTTGGCTCGCGTGCGACCACGCAGCTGAAACAGCACAAACGGATCTTCGCTGAACCGTTCTCCCATCAAGAAATAAACAGCGCTGATGTGTTTACAAGGGTTGGCTTTGTCTGGACAGCTGCATTCGCTCCTCACCTCTTGAAGCTTGAAGGGAAACAGGCGGCGACCACTGGCCGCGAAGGCCCGTTCGATGTCGGCTGGCATGATCCCTGCCAAGAGTTGAGCGGACCAGCGTGCCTTCATGGTGAGCGCCTCCAGCACGTAGCGCCAGTCCTCATCTTTCAGAACATCGAGCCAGAGCTTCACTTTGTAGGGGTCTTTGTCTGTGCCTTGCACACGGGCATGCACCCGTCGTCCTTCGAAGCGAATGGAGGTCACGTGACCTTCTCGCGCGTAGGCCCAAGCCCGTTCCAAGCGCTTTTTGAAGCGGTAAGAATTGATGAGCTCCATCCATTGCTCAACCCACCAGGGTTGTTGAGACAGACCGTCGTCACTGATCGAGGTGTTGATTCCACCTGGTGGGGTGATGCTCATGCTTGGTTGTCCTCCAGGCTCACTAGCTCTTTGAGTTGTCCCATTTCAAGGCCTCCAAGCCAGTCTTCGCCGGAGCCAATGATGTCTTCCGCCAGTCTGGACTTCTCGCGGATCATGCGGTCAATTTTCTCCTCGACCGAGCCGCTGGTGATGAACTTATGCACCATGACCCGGTTCGTTTGGCCGATGCGATAGGCACGGTCCGTGGCTTGATTTTCAACGGCGGGGTTCCACCAACGGTCGATGTGAAAGACATGACTGGCGCGCGTGAGGTTGAGGCCGACTCCGCCAGCCTTGAGTGATAACAGGAAAAGCTGGGGCCCGCGCGGGTCCTCCTGAAAGCGATCGACCATGGCTTGCCGTTCACTTTTGCTTGTGCTGCCGCTGAGGAAGGGAACTTCGCTGCGCCAGCGTCGTTGCAAATAATCCTGGAGCAACTTGCCCCATTCCGCGAACTGGGTAAACAGCAAGGCTCGATCCCCCGCTTCTACGACCTCGTCCAAAATTTCTTCGAGACGTTGCAGCTTCACGGACCGTTTGAGGAAATCTTCGCTGGCGCCCTCCTCCTTGAGGGCAAGCGCAGGGTGGTTACAGATCTGCTTGAGCTTGGTGAGCAGCCCCAACACCTGACCATGACGTTTGCCACGTGGCGCGCGGGCAATGGCATCCAAGGTGTCTTCAACGGTTTTGGCATAAAGCGACTTCTGCTCTTTGCTCAGCCCAACCCACTCGCTCAATTCCACCTTCTCGGGGAGATCCGAGATGATCGCTTTGTCGGTTTTCAGTCGTCTGAGGATGAACGGTCCCACTCGGGCTTTAAGGTCGCGAAGGGAGGAGAGGTCTCCGTAACGCTCAATCGGCATTCGGTAGCGATGCCGGAAAAATTCCTCCTCTCCAAGCACCCTTGGGTTGAGGAAGTCCATCAAGGCCCAGAGCTCGCTGACGCGGTTTTCGACGGGTGTGCCGGTGAGTGCGATCCGAAAACGGCTGTTCTTTTTTGGGCGTGCCAGGTCACGGGCGGCTTGGCTTTGCTTCGCGGAGGGGTTCTTGATCGCCTGCGCTTCATCGATCACGAGACCTTGCCAATCGTGACTTTCGAGGAGTTCACTGTCGCGTTGCAACAGGCCATAGCTGGTAAGCACTAGATCAACGTCCTTCAGCGCCTTTTTCAGTGCTGCTGGGGTGCTGGGGCGTTTTGGACCGTAGTGCTCATGCACCTTGAGCTCGGGTGTGAACGCCGTTGCCTCTCGTTTCCAGTTCGTGAGTACGGATGTGGGTGCAATTAAAAGGACCGATCGCTTGAGCTCGTTTTCTGCTTTGAGGTGTTGCAGAAAAGCCAGCAGCTGGATGGTTTTGCCAAGGCCCATGTCATCGGCCAAGCAGGCGCCTTGGTCGAAGCGATGCAGGAAGGCAAGCCAGCCGAGACCTCGCTCTTGATAGGGCCTGAGTTGACCTGAAAAGCCCTCGGGAGCGGGGAGTGGGTCTGGCGCTTTCTGCTGGTGGTACTGCTCCAGCACGGCTTGCAGTCGCGGACCGGCATCAAATTGATGCACGGGCAGGCGCATCATCGTGTCGCCTTCGGTGGCGGTGAGCCGAAGCGCGTCATCG
The DNA here is from genome assembly GCF_047302735.1 of Synechococcus sp. Cu2B8-bc1011. Taxonomy (NCBI): domain Bacteria; kingdom Bacillati; phylum Cyanobacteriota; class Cyanophyceae; order Synechococcales; family Synechococcaceae; genus Synechococcus; species Synechococcus sp. Cu2B8-bc1011. Next base: position 402,418 of record NZ_CP138915.1, on the reverse strand, counting down.
AGGCTCAGGTCTGGATTGGCGGCGCAAAAGCGCTCGGCATTTTTGAGGTCATTGGGGCGTAGTTCGATCCAAGCCCCTTTGTGACGGACCAGAGGGCTGCGCTTTCCAGCCAAGCGCTCAAGCTCTCGCAAGGTCAGCGTCACCCCGCCGATCATCAGCTCCCAGCTCCAGTCAAGGTTTTCACCAAGCGTGAAGCCTCGCGAACGCTCGGTGAGCTCTGCCTTGATAGCGAGGCCAAGCCGGCTAGCCAGCCCTCCAGAAAGGCTTGGTGGCAGGTCAACGCCAACGCCCACATCTCGCAGTTGTCGGGCTGCTGTGCGCACCAAAACAAACGCTTCAGCTGGCGTGAGCTGCATGCTCTCTGGCGTGGCGCTGTCCAGTCCGCGCTCGATCGGCTGGAATACGGTCAGGGCTCGCCCCATGCCCTCGAGCAAGACCTCGCTGGGGTGATCCACTTTGATTTCCCCAAGTTGGAGGCCGCTGGGGCCTGCAGCCCAGGCCGCTCCCGCGGGCAGCTTGAGGGTGGGATCTGCTTCCGCCTGCAGAAAGAAGCGCAGTGGCCAAAGGTCTTCATCGTCCGCTGGTGTTGCCAGCTCCAGGCAGGCGCGGGCCGCTGCCACATTGCCAGCGACCCCTTCACGCCAATGACTACTGGCGGTGGCTAGGCGTTCGGTTTCTTCATCACTGAGTTGGAGCTCACCTGTATCCGAGCTCAAGGCTTCCTCCCAGGCTCGTAGCAGGGGGTCCAAGCCGTCAGGGTCAGGGGTAAAGCCCTTGCGCAGCTGCGCGTCCATCAGGTCGGCCAACAGCGTGGCAACCCGTAGTCGTCCGCTGCGAGGCCTGCAGCAAGCCACCGGATTCGCGGCGCGCATGGCTTCTGGTCTGAGCCTGGTGATTCGGTTGCTGCGTTTGCCCGTTGGTTCTCGCCAAGGCAGGGCACAGGTGGCAACGAGAGGAAGGCCTGAGGCCAAGTCTTCAAGGCGGCGCCGGTCTTCTTCCCGATTGAGAAGCGGTACCCAGCGGGCGCGATGGGGATAGCCCTCGCCCTTGCTCAGCTCCACTTGGGGGAGCCAGCGACTTCGGGCTACGAGGCTGAGGGACCAACGCTGCATGTGACTCCACCAGCGCAACTCATCAGCCAAATCAGGATGTCGTCCTGACAGAGGAAGTTTGGAGAGCCAGGCGGTGGCCGCCATGGGGTCAATCGCGAGCCCCTGAACCTGCCAAGGCCACCACTCTGTTTGCTTGGGGATCGGTTCTCCAGCTTGTAAGGGAAGGCCTGTCCAAACGGGCTCTTCAGTGCTGCTGGCCTCTGCTCCGCGTTTTTTTCGGGGCTTCACGCTGCGGCTCGGCAGGGTGAGGCATGCTGTGGCATCAATGATGCCGTCGGGTAAAAGATCCCGTTCCGTGAGCAAGGCCCGAAGATCGTCTGGGCTAAGGGTGAAGGGGTGAAGCGCAGGGGTTGTACTTGGGCCTGCAGGCTCGGCAACGCGCCAGGTGTCAGCCCACACCAAAAGGGCAGCTCGTCCAGAGCTGGTAGGAGTACGAATGGCCGGAAGCCAGGTGGCGTGCAGCAGGCTCATGGCCGCGACGCAGAAAACATGCGTTGGGTTCCGTAAAGCACGAGTGCACTGCCGATCAACGGCAGCCACCCAATGAGGAGATCCAACACCAATATTGCCAGGGCATCGGCCCCTGCCAAGGGGGAAGGTAAAGACATCCCAAGGCTTCGTAACCCACAGACCGCTCCAACGAGCCCAGCGCGTAGGTGGGAGTCGTTGGAGTCAACGCGCTCTAGGTGGAAGGCCAGAAGGCCATAAAACAATCCGCAGCCACAGGATCGCACCGCCATTTCGAGTCCAAATGGAAGGCTGAAAAGGCCTGCTGTCAGTCCAGCAAGGCAGGCCCAGCCAATGGATAGCCAGCGCAGTCGATGGCGGCTGTCGGTGGAAGGAGACGGTGCGACGACGGTGCGCGGCGGCTCAGGGGCGATCATGGCCTTTCGATCTGTTGTTGACGCGGAATTCGCCATGGCTGTTGCACGTTCGTCGCGATCCGCTGCTGCCACCCCCCGCACTGGTGCTGAAATTCGGGCAGCATTTCTGAGCTTCTACGAAGAGCGGGGCCACAAGGTGATGGCCAGCGCCTCCTTGATTCCTGAGGATCCCACGGTCTTGCTCACCATTGCGGGAATGTTGCCGTTTAAGCCAGTCTTCCTCGGGCAGCAGAAGCGGCCAGCGCCGCGGGCTACCAGTAGCCAAAAGTGCATTCGCACCAACGACATCGAGAACGTGGGCCGTACGGCGCGGCATCACACGTTTTTTGAAATGCTTGGCAACTTTTCCTTTGGCGACTACTTCAAGCAGCAGGCAATTGAGTGGGCCTGGGAGCTGAGTACGGATCTCTTTGGTATCGATCCCAAGCATCTGGTGGTGAGTGTCTTCCGTGAAGACGATGAGGCTGAACAGATTTGGCGTGATGTGGTGGGGGTGAACCCGAAGCGAATCATTCGCATGGACGAAGCCGACAACTTTTGGGCGTCTGGTCCGACCGGACCCTGTGGCCCCTGCTCGGAGATCTACTACGACTTCAAGCCCGAACTTGGTGATGAAGGAATCGATCTTGAGGACGACGAGCGCTTCATCGAGTTCTACAACTTGGTGTTTATGCAATACAACCGCGACGCTGAGGGCACCCTCACGCCGCTTGCTAACCGCAACATCGATACCGGCCTGGGACTGGAGCGGATGGCTCAGATCCTGCAGAAGGTTCCCAATAACTATGAAACAGACCTGATCTTTCCGCTGATTCAAACTGCCGCTGATCTTGCTGGGGTCGACTACCACCAGCTCGACGATGCAGGACAAACGTCTCTCAAGGTGATTGGTGACCACAGCCGTGCTGTGACGCAACTGATTTGTGATGGCGTTTCGGCCAGCAACTTGGGGCGGGGGTACATCCTGCGCCGTCTTTTACGCCGGGTGGTGCGTCACGGCCGTTTGTTGGGCATTCATCAACCTTTCCTTGTCACGATGGGACAAGCTTCGATCGCACTCCTACAGGACGCCCATCCGTCGGTGATTGAGCGACAGGAGGTGATCTTGGCCGAGCTTGAGAGGGAGGAGTCGCGCTTTTTGGAAACCTTGGAGCGTGGGGAGAAGCTGCTGGCAGAGGTGTTGGAGAGTAAGCCCAAGCAGATCAGTGGTGCCCAAGCATTTGAGCTCTATGACACCTATGGATTCCCCCTGGAGCTCACCCAGGAAATTGCCGAAGAGCAGGGTCTTGATGTTGATCTGGCCGGATTCGAGCAGGCGATGGAGCAACAGCGTCAGCGGGCCAAGGCCGCGGCGGTGAGTATTGATCTCACGCTGCAGGATGCAATCGACCAAGTGGCGGCTGATCTCAATGCCACGGCGTTTGAGGGATATGACCTGTTAAAGCAGAGCAGCAGCACCGTGCAGGCCTTATTGGTTAACGGTGAAGCCGCTACATCAGCTTCGGATGGCGATGTGGTTCAGGTGGTGCTCGACAGCACACCTTTTTATGGCGAGGGCGGTGGTCAGGTGGGTGATCGCGGCCTTCTGGTAGGAGACGGCCCTGATGGAAATGGTTTGATCGTCGTCATTGAGGACGTCAGCCGCAACCGCGGGGTGTTCGTCCATAGCGGCAGGGTTCAGGCTGGGCGCCTTGGAGTAGGTGATGTGGTGCATGGTCAAGTCGATCGCGCCTGCCGCCGTCGCGCTCAGGCGAATCACACGGCTACCCACTTGCTCCAAGCGGCACTGAAACAGGTGGTGGATGAAGGCATCGGGCAGGCAGGCTCCCTGGTCAATTTCGACAGGCTGCGTTTCGACTTTCACTGTCCTCGGGCGGTGAAGCCTGAGGAGCTTGAGCAGATCGAAACCTTGATCAATGGCTGGATCAGCGATGCGCAAAGTCTTGAAGTGAATGAGATGGCGATTGATCAAGCCAAGGCTGCTGGTGCGGTCGCGATGTTTGGCGAGAAGTATGCCGATGTGGTGCGCGTGGTTGACGTTCCCGGTGTGTCGATGGAGCTATGTGGTGGCACGCATGTGGGCAATACGGCCGAGATTGGTCTGTTCAAGATCGTGAGCGAGAGCGGCGTTGCTGCTGGGATCCGCAGGATTGAAGCGGTGGCCGGTGCTTCCGTGTTGGCTTATCTCAATGAGCGTGAGGTTGTGGTGAAGCAGCTTGGTGACCGCTTTAAAGCGCAGCCTGGCGAGATTGTTGAGCGCGTTGTGGCGTTGCAGGAGGAACTGAAGAACAGCCAAAAAGCGTTGACTGCAGCACGGTCTGAATTAGCTGTTGCGAAGTCAGCGGCCTTGGCAGTCCAAGCCGTAGCCGTAGGTAAGCACCAGTTGTTGGTGGCCCGTCTTGATGGTGTGAATGGTGACGGCTTACAGGGAGCCGCTTTGGGATTGTTGGATCAGTTGGGTGATGCCACTGCTGTCGTGTTGGGAGGTTTGCCTGATCCGAGCGATCAAGGGAAAGTGATTTTGGTGGCAGCGTTCGGCAAGGCTGTGATTGCTACTGGCCAGCAAGCTGGCAAATTCATCGGTGCGATCGCCAAGCTTTGCGGAGGAGGAGGAGGTGGCCGTCCGAACCTGGCTCAGGCCGGAGGTCGTGACGGGGCGGCTTTGGATGCCGCACTCAATACGGCGCGTGCTGAATTGAAGAAGACTTTGGGATGAAGCCGGTGTTGCTTGATTGAAAATAAGGAAACATTTACCTGTTGCATACAAGACAGATCAGCAAAGCGCCTGACAGCCTCAGGCACTCTGCAGGGGTTGCTTTCTCAGTCATTACTAATGCAACTTTCAGGTGAGAGTCCTATAGTTTTTCGATCAATTGCTATGTGATGATTTTGCGGCTTCAATCGCCAAGACAAGCTTCTAACAAACAATATCCTTTGCGCCTACTTTGTCTTTCATTTGGTTTTTTAATCGTTGGCTGTGGTGCTCAATCAAAAGCGCCTCAGTCCCTGCCTCTTTATGCGGATACGATTGTGAAAAATAACTTTAGACAGGTGGTGAATGCTGAAGGAATTATAGGAGATAATAATTATGTTCCATTCAAACCCTCGGAAAGCGGAATCGTTACTCAAGTCTTGATTAAGGCTGGACAAAAGGTCCAGAAGGGACAGGTTATGCTGGTTTTAGATCATAAAAAAGAGGCTGCAGCTCTGGATACTGCTAGGGCCAAAGCGCAGGAAGCAAAGATTGAATCTGCTCGATATAAATTGTTGGCAGATCAAGGTGCTGCTTCGCGTGAAGATGCTGAAGAAAAAAAAGTTGGCGCAATTGCTGCGGCTAATACGGCCATTGAAAAGGAGGTTCAATTGAGCTACCGATATATCAAAGCACCCTTTGATGGTGTTGTTGGATCTGGCTTTATCGTCAATGTTGGCACTTATGTAAATCAAGGAGATCAGATTATGAGCCTTGTTAATAATGATGAGCTTTTTGTGTCTATGAATGTGCCGTCAGGTCAGGCAAAATCTATTCAATTGGGCCAAGCCACGCGTATCTATTCGGCGGGGTCGGATTTGGCTCTTGCTGAGGGGCAAGTTGATTATGTTGCTCCTTTTTTAGATTATAAAATTGAAGGTGATTCTGGTAGTCCATTGAATACATTGACAGTTCAGGCTTCGTTCTCAAACGTACAGGTTGGCCTTAAACCTGGTGAGTTGTCGCGAGTAGAAATTCAAACAGGAGTACGCAGCTTGCCTGCCATTCCTACTGGGGCAATCTCAATGAAAGCACAACAAGCCTTTGTGTTTAAATTGATTCCTGTTAAGACTTTTCTTGGCTTGAATAAGCTTGACGAAAAACAAAGTAAACCGCTGAAGGCATTGCCTCCAAATTCTTTAATTGCTGTTGAATCGCCTGTTGCTTTAGGAGAGCTCCAGGACAACCAATTTCCTGTGCTAAAGGGATTAGTGGCTGGCGACAAGGTTGCAACTAGTCAGATCAAAATATTGAGTAGTGGAATGCCAGTCAAAATTCTCCCAAATCTTCCAGGGAAGTGATTCGATGTCATTTGCTGATCCTTTTATAAAAAGACCCGTTCTTACGAGTGTTTGTAGCATCGCAATTTTTATTGCTGGCTTGGTTTTTGTTCAAACGCTGCCAATTGAATTTGTCCCAGATGTTGCACCATCTCAAATACGAATTTCTGCTAATTATCCTGGTGGAAATGCCAGTATTGTCGAGAAATCAGTCACTGATCAATTAGAGGATTTACTCTCCGATACTCCTGGTGTTGATTACTTAATCTCTAGTTCAACTTCTAATTCCAGTACCATACAGATGTATTTGGCGCCGGAAACCTCTGCGGATACGGCCATGTTGGATGCGCAAAATCGCATTCAAAAAGGGTTGCAAAACCTGCCACAGGTTACGCAAGATCAAGGTGTGAGTGTTAGCCAATCTACCGACACTACCCTTAGCGGTTATATGATTACATCTGATCAAGGACAATATGATTCAGCATATCTTGCGACTTTGATCGAAGATAATTTGAAGAAGCAGATTCAACTCATTAATGGTGTAGGTACGGTCACTATTTATCCAGCAGATTCTCGATTTCAGGTGTTTCTGGACCCCGATTTGCTTAAATCCTATGATCTCACAGCTAAAGAAGTTTCGCAAAAAATAATATCACAAAATTCCCCATCATCAGCCGGTAGTGTCGGAGCACCCTATTTGAGTGATGATGCTTCCTACTCTTATCCAGTGCTAGTGAAAGATGGTGGATATATTCAGACAGTAGAGGAATTTGAAAATCTTGCGGTGAGAACATCTCCATCCGGTGCACTGATTCGTTTGAAGGACATCGGTAAGGTTGAATACATTTCAGACCCAACTTTCTCCTTGAAGACCTTAAATGGTTACCCTGCAAGTTATATCAATATTAATCAGAAATCTGGCAGTAATGCTGTACAGGTTGCTAGAGGTATAGAGAGGGTTGTTGATGATTTTAAAAAAATAGCCCCTCCAGGCATTGAGGTTGTGCAGATGCAGAACCAAAAATCTTTCATCTTAGATTCCATTGAAAATGTAACTGATGCCCTTGGGTTGGCCGTCATTTTGGTCTTGGTAACGCTTGTATTGTTTCTGAAAAAGTGGCGAACAGTATTGATTCCTGCTTTGGCTATTCCAGTGGCCATTGTTGGCACTTTTCTGTTTTTAGGTTTGTTTGGTTTTACTTTGAACTTTTTGACCTTGACGGGGCTTGTTCTTGCCACTGGTTTGGTGGTGGATGATGCGATCTTGGTGGTTGAGTCTGTGGCCAAGAATATGGAGGCAGGTATGTCTCCAAAACAAGCCGCAATCTCCACCATGAATGAGCTTTCTGGTGCTGTGGTTTCTACATCTCTGGTCTTGATCACTTTGTTTCTGCCAGTGACTTTGGTTGCTTCATCTGTTGGAAAGATTTATCAGCAGTTTGCCGTTACGATTATTTTTGCGATTGCAATATCTACATTTAATGCTTTAACATTTTCGCCAATGATGGCGGGTTTAATACTGCTTCCTGGAGATCAAAAAACTGCATCTAAATGGGTGACTGGAATAGGGGGATTAATAGTAGGTGCTCTATTTGGCATGTTCACTCGTGCAAACTTTGGAGATCTGATTGTACCAATAGCGATTGCTTTCTTTGGAGTTGCTGGCTTCTATTTAAATAAGGTTTTCCAGGCGTTTGAATCTTTGTATAGCGCTCTTGAAAATAGGTTTGCAGTGGTTTTGAAGTATTTGATTCAAAATTATGTTGTTGTCTCTACGTGCTTGGTTCCCGCTTTCATGATCACGTTCTTCTTGTTCAACTCAACTCCAACAGGTTTGATCCCCCAAGAAGATACGAATATCTTGGTTGGTTCAATGCAGTTAACTTCAGGTTCATCTCTCCCCGCAACTGCAAAGGTTGCTGAGCAAGCCGCGTCTATTTTGCAAAAAGATCAGCAATCGAAAGACTCTGCTATCGACAATGCAGTTGTCATAGCTGGTTCAGGCAGCACGGAAAGTATTACGGTTTTTGCCTCTCTTAAACCTCTTGAGGATCGTCCTCTGAAATTGCAAGGTGCAGATGCACAGCAGCTAGCTCTTGGAGCAAAATTATCATCTTTGCCAACTGCCTTCCCGCCACAGCTTTTTCAGCCACCCATGATTAATGTTGCGCAAAATTCTTCGATTAATATGTTGCTTGTTGATAGAAGTAATAGGTCCTACACATTTGAAGAATTAAATGAGTTTGCCCAACGGTTCCGAGAATCGGCTCAAAAAGATTCCTCGATTGCCAGTATTATTACGACATTTGCTCCGGACTCTCCTGCTTATGAGTTGACGATTAATCGTTCCAAGCTTTCTTCCCTTGGGGTTGATTTTGATAAAGCGATGAGTGTTTTGCTTGAACTAGCAGGCGGTTCTAGAGTGAATCAAACATCAATCAGTGGTGGTGTTAAAGACGTTCAAATCATTAGTGATTCACGAGGGAGGCGCGAAATTGATGATCTTTTGAATTATTCCGTGAAGTCAGAGACGACCGGTGAGATGGTTAAAATAAGACAATTTGCGGAAGCTGAATTAATCAGCGCTCCTCCATCAATCGATCATTTCAGTTTTAATCGTTCAGTTAGATTCTCGATTCAGCCTAAGGCTGGATTTTCGCAAGGCCAAGTAATTAATCGCCTTGAGAAAATCTTTGCTGAAAGTGATTTCAAGAATCTTGATTATGAATTTGATGGCCTAGCTCGAACACAGGTTGAGTCCGGTGGTCAGATTTTGATGTTGTTTGCCTTGGCTGGTTTGGCAGTGTTTTTGATTTTGTCTGCAACGTATGAAAGCTATATTACGTCTACTACGATTTTATTGACCGTTCCTCTTGCCATATTGGGAAGTCTGCTTTTTGTTAAAATGAGGTCTATGGATATTAATATATTTTCTCAGGTGGGCTTGCTCATGCTGATTGGCCTTGCTGCAAAGAATGCCATTCTTGTTGTTGAATTTGCTGATCAGGGTATGGCTAATGGCTTGGAGGCGGCTCAAGCAGCTCTCGAAGCTGCAAAATCTAGATTACGCCCGATTCTAATGACATCCATTGCTTCTTTGGCAGGTTTCTTGCCCCTCGTGGTTGCAAGGAATGCAGGAGCTAATGCTCAGCAGTCGATTGGCACGGTTGTGTTCGGCGGCCTTCTCGTGGGAACCATTCTTTCTCTAGGTGTGGTCCCTTCTGTCTATGTTTTTATCAAAGGTTTGGAAGCGCGTTGGTTTAAAAACTCTCTACCAGATACTTCTGAAAACTGACATTGATCTTTGCGCTCCGTTCGCTGCAAGTAAACGAATTCCAGCTTCTCATAGCACCCGCATTGATGTTTTTGGTGCTTGATGTTTCGACTTTTTAGCCATGGTCCTGTCGTTGTTTTCTAAATACTTTCTTATCGCGTGACAGGCTGGAGTCTTCGCTGAGTCATCATTGATTGGTTGAACGGCCGTTGTCTCTTTTGCTTTGCGTTTGTGATGCTGCCACTTTCTGTCTCTGAATTGGCTGAAATGCCGACGTTTAACTCCCTGGAAGAGATTCATCTATCACAGTTGCTCGATAGGCACCGGGAGACTTCCCATCAGCCTGATCAAGTCATTGTGATGGAACAGGACTGGGGGGAGTCTTTGTTTTTGATCCGGACAGGATTGGCCAAAGTGCGGACCTACTCTGTCGATGGAGACGAGGTGGTGATGTCGCTGCTGGGGGCGGGTGACATTTTTGGTGAGATGGCTGCCCTTGATCGCGCCGCTCGTTCGGCTGATGTGGTTGCTCTCACGCCGCTTCGATTGGTCAAGCTTCGCGCTGCACCGTTTAGTGCCCTTCTGACGAGTCAGCCAGGATTTGCCTTGGCTTTGGCAAGGCTTGAAGCCTCAAGACTGAGGGATCTCAATCAACGCTTTGTATTGCAGAGTGCTGACGCAACGACGCGTCTCTTGGACGCCCTGGCCTATTTGGCTCGTAAGAGTTCAGCTGCCAATGATCCACAGGCACCGATTCCTGTTTTAGCGCAACGAGAAATTGCCTTGCTCGCCGGGTTGGCTCGAGAGACAGCGTCTCGCACTCTGAGTAAGTTGCGCACTCGCGGGACTGTTGTCGCTGCGGAGGACGGGGCGTTCACGATCGCCGACCTTAAACCACTTGTGCGTCGTGGATTATTGCCATCTGTTTAGCACTTACTGCTAGTTATTCAGTCATGTTTCTTAAGCATTTTGTTCTTGGCTGATATGGAGTTTGTCTATTCATTTTCTTTGCGTGTCTTCAAGTCTGCGTTTCAAAGCTCCTTGCGCGAATGACTCGTCTATTCCCATCGATTCGTTTGCTGCCAAAAATTCCTTAAGGCTTGCTGGATCTGTTTGGTTGAAATTGATGTATTGCTGAATGAAGAGCTGTTTGTTGCATCTTGAATTTGTAGTTTAAAGTTGAAATATCGAATTGTATGGCTTAATCGCTCTCAAGAATAATTGTCAACTCATTGCGTAGAAATTATCTTCTTTGCAAATGCGTTTGTGGCCGTTGCGATTTGCTGGTTAGAGATGTGAGGTCAGTCAAGTTAGGGGTTGATGATTTCCGGTGATGTTGGCTCAGTACCGCTAGTTCCTGCCGGAAAGTTTTGGCATGATGGTTGGCTTGGTGATTCCGCACTGAATATGATCGCATCAGGTCTAGGTCCGCCTACCGAGGTTCCTACGTAGTAGGCGAATGAGGGATTAGTGCCTCCTCCTCCACAAACGTATTGAATGGATATTGGTTGAGCCTGAGCTTCTTCTTCTTCGACTTCTTCTTCTTCGACTTCTTCTTCTTCTTCTTCCTTCGGCAATTTGTTCTCCGGTACGACGAGGTTATTAGCGGCTCGTAGGCGGGGATAAGGCTTGCGTGCTGCAACAAGCCAATCTGATCCAAGAATCGCTAACAGCTCTTGATTCGGTAAGCCATAGAGCTCTTGATAGATCAAGCCGATGACGTGGCTTTCTGGCAAAAGGTTTTGCCCGCTCATATTGTCGAGCACGAGTTGGGCAAATTGTTCTCGAGACATTGCATTACGGCTGAGTAGATTTCCATCAGCATCAAAAACAGCTTCTTCTCCGGATCGGAGGGTAATGCCTGATTCCTGATCCGAGGGCTCATTGGCCAGAGAGCCAGACGCTGTTGTGATGAGTGGTCTGACCATGGACGCATCACCCCCTAACGCCAGCTGTATTGGACGACCTGTTTTGAATTCATTGAATTCAGCTGATTGCCAGGGAATTGGGGTAGTCCGCGTGGGCTGAATGTTGGGGTCGTTAACGAATCCTCCGTTGGTGCCGAAGCGATAGCTGATCTGCCCGCCGATGACGGTGTCAAGGAGCTCGTCGTATTGACCATAAGCCGAGAGGTTGACACTCTCGCCGACGGGAACGTTGAGTCCGATTCTGCCTCCGCCATAGGTGTTGCCGATTCCATGCATCACATAGGGAGATAGAGAGAGAAGAACAGATTGTTCACCAAGATCGATGATGGGAACTCCTATTTGACCGATTGCAAATCCGAGGTTGTTTTCGCAATCATCAATAGGAATCCCCCCTGTGACACCAAATTGCCAGCGTTTTTTCTGCCATTGCCCTCCGAGGGCGAGCTGGGAATGAACGCATTGCGACGTTTCCCAGGCGTCGTAGCCAACAAGAAGTGAGCTGATACTGCGATTGTTTGGGTTGAACCACTTGTATCCAAATTCAGTGCTCGCTCCCCAGGAGCTATCGAAATTGCTGCTTGCTGTGGAGTAGTTATAAAGAACTTTGCTGCCTTCGCTTTGACGGAGAGGTAAGAAGAAAGAGGCTTCCCCAAGGATGAGACCTGCCGCCTGCCCGAGTGTGCTCCCACTGGCATTGCTGCCCCAGGCACTTGAGCCAAAGCCGATCACAGGGTTGAGACGGGGGTACTGTTCAAGAATGTCTGGGCTGTTTTGATCGATTTCTTGTAATCCTTGATCGGAGATGATTGCTTCGCCACTCAAAACAGAAAGGCGATACCCACCCTCATCCAGGGCACTCAGAACATAAGTTGTGCCACGAATTCCCAGCACCTTGGTGCCCAGGCAACTGTTTTGCGGCCCATTAATGAGAACCTGGCCTTTGTCGAGCCGGAAGCACTCTTCTCCGAGTTTGATCAGACTGTTATTTCCAAGAAATCCAAGGGCACGGCGATCAAACAGCAGCTCCGCTCGACTCTTCCCCGTACTGAGTTCCTGACCATTCCCTGCCGTTTGATCGACCCGAGCCGGTGTTTTGTCGATGAACACTTCCTTCCCGTCCAGGATCCGCCGGACCGTGGCGTTTTGAAAAGGTGCAGCCATAGCAGGCATGGTCAGGGACGAGACCGCCAGCAGACCGAGCAGGCTTTGGCGCAAATTCATCAGTTTTGATTCGCTACAGACCACTTAGGTGTAAGTGCCTGGCTTCTGCGACGACTTGGTGACGGTTTTTAGGGCGAACACACGTTGAGGCTCTTGTCCTCTGATCGGAAATTCACCGAGATCGTCCAGAGGCCATTGATTCTCAAGTAACTCTGCTACGGCTTCGCTCATCACGATTGTGCGGTTGCATTGCTTTGCGATTTGTTCGAGTCGACTGGCTGTGTTCACCGCATCTCCAATCACCGTGTAATCCATACGACTGCTGCTTCCAATATTGCCGCTCACGACCCATCCATAACTGAGAACAATGACTTGTGCCCAGGGCTCTTGTCCACTCGCAATCCACTCCTGATTCAGTTGTTCTAGGCGTTGCTGAATGGCGATCGCGGTTTTAACGCCTGCCTCTGCATTCGCGGCGCCGCTGCGTTGGAGTGGAGCACCAAAGACGGCAAGCGTTGCATCTCCGATGAACTTATCCACGCTGCCTTGCTGAGCATGAACCGCATCAACGATCTCGCTGAAATAGGTATTGAGTCGGTTCACGAGTCCGTGGACTTCTCCCTTCTCCGTCATGGCTTGCGTAAAAGCTGTGAATCCACGGATGTCGCTCATCAGCACCACGACATCGACAAGCCGACCTTGCAGTAAGACATCGGCATTGTCTGGTTGGTCTGCAATTTCAGCGGCAACCGCTGGGGACAGATAGCGACCCAGTGTGTTGCGAAGTCGTCGGCGCTGCCATTGCAGCTTCACAGTTGCGTCAGCGCTGGAGACGATTCCTGTGGCAAGGATGGTTAAAGCGATACTTCCGAGCGGAAGCACCACCCAGGCTTTGGTGACCAAAACCACCCCAATGAGGAGCGATCCAACGGTTGTGACCGCCGCAATGCCCAAGCGTTGCAAGGGACGTTCCAAACCGCTGATGGCAAGTCCCAAACCACAGGCGAGGGCCGCGAGGATGAGGTTCCAACCCGGGATGAGTTGCACAAATTGGAGGCTGCGTCCTTCCAGATGGTTGGCAACTTCAGTGGCATGAAGTTCAACTCCCGGCATTCCCACGGCGCCCGAGAAGACGCTGCGGTGTAGGTCTTGAAACACTGCTGCTGTGGGACCTATCAGCACTACTGCATCTTGGAGTTTTCCTGATTGTTGGAGTGCGGCATAGGCCTTTGGCTCAAGCAATTCCCAGATCGAATGTGTGGGGATGGTGCGCGGTGGCCCATAAGGTGCCAGCAGTGGGATTCCAGTTTTTGGATTAGCCGGTGGCTTTTTCAAGATCTCTGATGCCATACCTGGCGGTACAGCTGGTCCAAGTTGCTTGCGTAAATTCAGGCTGGTGATGCCTGGGGGTTTGCGTAATACACCATCAGGATCTGGGCGGCCATTGAGTAGCCCACGTCTGATCAAAGGATGTGCGTCTTTCAATGTTGGGGTGAGGTCGAGCAAAGAAAGACCGGCGACAGGCCCTTCGCTGCTCAGGGCCTGCACGCCTAAAACCACGTGGTTGACGTGACGTTGAAGGCTTGCCGCAAAGACAGCGTCGTCTTCCCTTCCATGACTACTTGGGGTATCAAACAACAAATCGAATCCAATCGTTTTGGCCCCGCTTTCGATCAGGCGGTCCAGCACCAGTGCGTAGGTGCTTCGAGGCCATGGCCATTCAAGCAATTTTTGAAGTGCCGGGTCATTGCTGAGATCGGCGTTGGCTGCCTGTTGCAGGCTGAAATCGTCAATGGCGACAATCATCACTTTGTTCGGCACCCTTCTAGGACCGGAAAATTCCAGAGCCCAGTCCGTGAACCACAGTTCTCCCTGGCGCAGTGCGTCTTGTCCGACTCCGGCTGCAATCGCGATTCCTCCGCTGAGGATCAGGATGGCGCTATTTGTTTTGAGCCAATGTTTGACCCCACTCACAGGTTTCATGTGTTGCTAGAGCCTCACTGGCGACAACGCTCCTCGATTCCGGCTAATTGTTTGGCGGCAGTCCGGAAACAGCCTGCTTCGGCTTGTAATTGGTTCAGACATGTTTGGAGTTCAATTGCGTTGCCTTCAGAGAGAGCCTGGATCGAGTCCAACAGCAACGTGATGAGCTGATTGCCTTGCTTGCAGCGGGCGCTGGTTAGGGCGAGCATTTCCAACGCAAGATCGCCATCAAAGAGGGCGAGGCGAAGCAGGGCATCCGCGTTGACTCGAACAATTTCTGCGGGACCTTGGTGCACTCGAACTGTTGCGCAGTGTCGGTTATTGCCGGATAGACCCATCTCCCCAAGCATTTCCCCCGCTTTGACGCGGGCTAGCTCCCGTTGCAGGCCGATCTCCACGCTTAGCTCTCCACTCATGACCAGCAGGATTTCATCCGCACTTTTCTGCTTTTCGATGACAACATCCCCGCTGTCGTAAAGCTGGGATACGGCCTTGAGCTCTTTTAAGTGAGTGACCAGCAGCTCACTCAGTCGGGGTTGGACGCCCTCCATGCTGAACTCTTTGAACGGCCTCTTCTGCTATAGCGGCTGCAGCCTTAGTCGGCATCTGCGTTGGAATCACTCAATCTTCTGATCGTGTTAGTGCTTGCTCATTTCGTCTGTGATTTTGTGCTGCAGAGCGATCGCATGGCAGTTGAGAAGATTCCAGGACGCGACCGCACGCTGCATTGGAGTTGGTGGCTGGCTTCTCATGCTGCAACCCACGGGCTTGCGGTTGCTCTTCTGACTGGGATTCCCTTGCTTGGAGCTCTGGAAACGCTGATGCACGCCATCCTTGATTGGTTGAAAGCTCGTTATCGCTTCACTCTGGCCTGGGATCAGAGCCTTCATGTGCTCTGCAAGTTGATTTGGGTGTTGCTCTTGATCAGGATCTGAGATCGGTCAACTTGCTGTTACTTCCTTGGCTGAACTGAAGATGTTGAACTCTCTAAACAACGTTCATTTTGAATAGTTGCTCGACAGCCATCGTGAGCCTCCCCTTCTCCTGATAAGGGATCATGCTGGAACAAGCCTGGTGAAATGCATTCTTCTTGCCTCGACCCAGCTGAACGCCATGAAATTGAGGGATCTCCGTTAGCGCTTTGCTTTGTACTGCGTTTATGGCAGACGATGGATCATTCGCCGCTGATAGATAAAATCAATCCACTCATGTTTTGAAACTATTTGCCGGCCTTTTTGTAGGCAATTTAGATCATCGAACTGACATCCTTCGCTTAGTTTGATAGAACCGTTGAGCGTGAACTTCATCGTTGACTCATAAGCAAGACAGACCAAAGTTAATAAGTTGAATACAGTTGTTTCTCCGGGTTCATGCGTGGTTGTCTACGGGTAATTTCAGCTCTTCACGCCAGTCGTTGAGTGGACGTTCCCAGCCTTCCTCCAGCTTGCGGCCGATCACCAGATCTGCATTCAGGCCCATCTGAAATCCGTGGGCAAGTGCGCGGAGTAGTGGCTCAAGTGGTTCATCGTTTTGAAGGCTGCTGAGCATCGCCCCAAAAATGAGCATCACCGCCACTGGGGATCGATTCTGCGCGAGATTGAAGCCCTGAAGGCCTATTTCACTATCCCCGTCAAGGCCAAAACCGGTCAGTACATGAACGATGTCGTGGGTTTCCCTGACCCTGTGAACAACGAACTCATTGGCATTGGTGACTGGTGTTGGATCGATCAAGGTGTCGGGAGTGATGCCTTGGCTAATGAGTTGATCGGCATAGCAACGTCCGAGGCTGCCCTCCGGCAGGGTTTGTAAATTTTGCAGATCAATTCGCTCCGGTCTCCACTCTTCATCAACAAGGGCTTTGAAGTGTCTGTCAGAGAGAAGGTGGCGAAGGGCTTGTTCACCAAGAGGACCGTCTTTAACACTGTCTGCTACAGCAAAAACGCTGTCTAAAGACCCTGGGGTTTTAAGAAAGCTGGCTAGAGCGGCCACCATTCTCAAATTTTGCAGACGCTCGCGCAATTTGAGGTGCATTACAAATGTGTGGATGATCCAGTTTGCCTAGCCAGTCGCTCTTTGACGATGGCCTCAGGGAATTTGATCGAAGCGAAATGCGATGAACCATCTGCACATTGGTGGCTTTGAGTGCGGGTTGATTCAGCTTTGTAAATAGGTGCTCTGGCGCAGACTGATTTCGAGGTGATCCATCAATCGTCTTGATTCATGGATGCGTAATGTGCCGCTGCTGATTGCTTTCTCACTGGCCATGCGCAGTCGTTCCAGGAGTTGAACTGGGTCATGTTCCATCATTTCCAGTACGTCGGCGTTGGTGTCGCCACGCACGACATGATCGACTTGGTAGTCGCCTCCTGGGGCTAGCCGAATGTGAGCGGCATCAGTGCTGCCGAACAAGTTGTGCAGATTGCCCATCACTTCTTGATAAGCACCACCGAGAAACATCCCGATCAGATAGGGCTCATGTGGCTTGAGGGGATGAAGTTCGAGCAGGGGCTTGTTCTGCCCATCGTTGATGAATCGATTCAGCTTGCCATCGGAGTCGCACGTTAAATCGGCGAAATGACCGAGACGTGTGGGTTTTTCGTTGAGACGATGCAGTGGCATCACAGGGAAGAGTTGCTGGATGGCCCAGGTGTCAGGAGCGGAGCGAAAAATCGAAAGGTTGGCGTAGTAGGTCTCTGCCAAGACGGCTGGCAGTGTTTTGAGGTCGTCGGGCAGTTTCGCTACATCGTGTAGACGATCGAGCAAGGCCCTGGCGCATGCCCAGGTGAGTTGCTCCGCCATGCTTCGTTCTTTCAAGCTCAGATAGCCGAGCCGGAACGCTGCTAAAGAATCTTCTTTGAACTTGAGCGCATCGTTCCAGGCTTCTTGCAGGCGAGAGGGGTCAACAGGAGTTTCGGTGGGTAAGGCTTGGATGCCTTGAAAGGTTTCACGCAGATTGCGAACGATCAGGGGTTCATCCTGTTCAACAGGAGGTGCTGGTTGTTGGAGGCCACCGCTACCCAGAACGTTGAACACCAGCACTGAGAAATGACTCGCAATCGCTCGACCGCTTTCGCTGACGAGTGTTGGCACGGGAACGTTATTGGGCTCGCACCCCTCTTTCACGGTCGCGACAACATCATTGGCGTAGTTCTGCAGGGAGTAGTTGGTCGAGGCCGCCGTAGAGGTGCGACTGCCGTCGTAGTCGATTCCGAGACCACCGCCTACATCTAGGTAGCCCATTGGGGCTCCAAGGGCATGCAGTTCCACATACAGGCGCGAGGCTTCCTGTAAGGCATCTTTAACGACAGCGATGTCATTGATTTGGCTGCCTACATGGAAATGCAGCAGGCGCAGTTCGCTGAGCAGGTTGGCGTCCCGTAGGGCCTCAACTGCGGCAATGATCTCGGGAGCAGGCAGCCCAAATTTCGCTTTATCCCCTACAGAGCTACCCCAACGTCCGGTGCTTCGGCTGGAGAGCCGAGCGCGAATGCCGATGAGCGGTGCGGCTCCGAGCTCCTGACTTGCATCGATGATGCGTTGTACTTCGTCCGGTTGTTCGATCACCACGACAGGCCTTCGGCCAAGCCGTCTGGCCAAAATCGCGGTTTCGATGTATCGCTGATCTTTGTAGCCGTTACAGATCAGAAGGGCCTCAGGATCGTCCATCAAAGAGAGAGCGATCAGGAGTTCGGCTTTGCTGCCTGCCTCTAAACCGAAATGCCAGCGCCTTCCGCAGGTCACAAGCTCTTCCACAACGTGGCGCTGTTGGTTGCACTTCACGGGGAAGACGCCTTGATAACGCCCCGCGTAGTCGTAGCGAGTAACCGCCCGTTCAAATGCAGCGTGCAGGCGTTCCAATCTGTCTTCAAGGATGTCGTCGAAGCGGATCAGGAGGGGGAGTCCAAGGCTGCGGTCCTGCAGGCCAGCCACCAGCTCCATCAGATCAAGGCTTCCGCTACGGTCTCCGCGTGGCTGCACACTGACATGTCCGCGTGGGTTGATCGAGAAATAAGGATCACCCCAGCGCTCCAGCCCATAAAGCTGGGCGCTATCGCTCCCCGTCCAGGTGATGGAATCGGCGAGCACCATGGGAACGGAGATCAATCAGATGGGGGAAATCTAAGGAGCTTCAACCCCATTGCCAGTCTTGCGCTTGCCAATTAGGGCATCTGGCGTTGACGATGGCGACGGTTTTTTCAACGTTATGGCTGCCGAACGCTCTTTTATTGCTATCAAACCCGACGGCGTTCAACGCGGTCTAGTGGGCGAGATCCTGGGTCGCTTTGAGCGCAAGGGTTTCAAACTGGTGGGTCTGAAGCAGCTCACCCCGAGCCGTGAGCTGGCTGAACAGCACTACGGAGTGCATAAAGAGCGCCCTTTCTTTGCTGGTTTGGTGGACTTCATCACATCAGGCCCTGTGGTGGCGATGGTCTGGGAAGGCGATGGTGTGATCACCAGCGCGCGCAAACTGATTGGCGCCACCAAGCCTTTGGAGGCTGAGCCTGGCACCATTCGGGGCGACTTGGCCATCAACATTGGCCGCAATGTGATTCACGGTTCTGATGCACCAGAAACTGCTGAATTTGAGATTGGGCTTTGGTTCCAGCCCTCTGAATTGAGCGATTGGACGCCTTCTGATCAAAGCTGGCGCGTCGAGGGCTGAGCGCTCTGATCTCATCGGTTTCTGGCCTGTTTGCCCTCGGGACGATTGTCCGGGGGCCTTCTTTGGAGTGACTCAGTCAGCAAAACGGTCCCAGCGGAACGCATGAAGCATCCTTGTGGCTTCAGAGCTTGTGGCTTGATGAGTGATGGCGTCAGCCAATAATTCAGTTGTAATTGCTGCGAGCAAGACGCCATTGCGGTGATGGCCGCAGGCCAGCCAAAGCCCAGGGATTGGGCCTTGCCCCAGCAGTGGGCCCTCGTCCGGAGTGCAGGGACGAAATCCCCACCAACGCTCCATCGGTGGCCAGTTCACAGCATCGGGAAGCAGCGCAGCGATCCCTTGGTTGAGACTTTTTTGTCCTTGGGGCGTCAATCCTTCATTGAAGCCAGCCTCTGGTTCTGAGGTGGCTCCTACCACCACCAGACCATCCTCCCTAGGGACTAAATAGGTGCCCGGCCCAAAGATCACATGTCTGAGGGCGCCTCTTGGGGTTTGGAGTGACACCATTTGCCCCTTCACTGGAAACACCGGTAATTCAGGAAGAAGCTGGGCACTCCAGGCTCCGCTGCAGAGAACGGCCTTCGTACATGTCAAAGTCGAAAGCAGGCCTTCTGAATCACGGGTTTGAACGCCATGAAGGCGACCGTCATGTTTCAGGAGGTTGAGAACCTCCACCCCTTCCTGAAAGTTCACACCCCGGTCGACGCAAGCACTCTCTAAGGCGCGCATGAGTTGGCGGCGATTGTCTATTTGCCCGTCTTGGTCAAACAGCAGACCGGCCTGCCAGGCCGGTGCGATGCCAGGGAGCAGCTGCTCGAGGCGTTGTCTGTTCAGGGCTTCGCCAAAGGCGGCGGTCGCATAACGATCCCGCTCTTTTGCATCCTTGAAGGGCACAACAATTCCTGTGGCGCGCAGGCCGCAGGGCAGCCCACTGTCGGCTTCAATCTGTGCCACCCAGTGGGGAATCCGCTCCTGGCTCAGTTGGCCAAGTCGCAACAGATCGCCAGTCAACCCTTCGGCGTGGGGGGCCAGCATTCCTGCTGCCACAAACCCGGCGGCTTCGTTCCGCCGTCGGCTGAGCACGGTGACGGAACAGCCGCGCCGGGCCAGCTGATGGGCGATTGCTAGGCCCATAAGTCCGCCGCCAAGGATCAGCACTTGCTCATTGCTCATGGTTGATTCAGCAGCTTCATTACGCCGAAGTTCTCTCAACAGGATGGCGGCTCCGTCTCTTCCATAGGATTGGGATGGTTAGAGAACGCTCAAAGCTGATGGCGGCACCTGCAGCAACGGAACTGGCTTGGGAGGCCGTGATCGGTCTTGAGACCCATGTGCAGTTGGGGACCAACAGCAAGATTTTCACGTCCGCATCCACTGCTTACGGGGATGACCCCAACACCCATATCGATCCAGTGGTGTGTGGCCTCCCTGGGACGCTTCCAGTTTTGAATCGAAAAGTGCTCGAGTATGCCGTTAAGGCTTCGATGGGACTGAACCTGAACATTGCTGAGCACTGCAAATTTGATCGCAAGCAATATTTCTATCCAGACCTTCCTAAGAACTATCAAATCACTCAATTTGATGAGCCGATTGCAGAAGAGGGTTGGATCGAGGTGGAAGTTGCCGAGAAAGGCAAAGACACCTATCTGAAAAAGATCGGAATCGAGCGCCTGCATATGGAGGAGGATGCCGGCAAGTTGGTGCACGCCGGAAGTGATCGCCTGGCGGGCTCAACGCATTCCTTAGTGGACTACAACCGTGCTGGTGTGGCCCTCGCCGAGATTGTGAGCAAGCCCGATTTACGCAACGGCAGGGAAGCGGCGGAATACGCATCTGAGATCCGCCGGATCATGCGCTATCTGGGTGTGAGTGATGGAAATATGCAGGAGGGCTCCTTGCGTTGCGACGTCAATATCTCTGTGCGACGGGGCCCTGATGCACCCTTCGGTACGAAGGTGGAAATCAAGAACATGAACTCCTTTTCTGCCATCCAGAAGGCTTGCGAGTACGAGATCCAGCGTCAGATCAAGGCCTACGAATCCGGTGAGCCGATTATTCAGGAAACGCGCCTCTGGGACGAGAGCAAACAGCTCACCAAGAGCATGCGAAGCAAGGAGGGAGCAAGCGATTACCGTTATTTCCCTGATCCGGATCTTGGTCCGATTGAGGTGAGCGTTGATCAGCGCAAAGCCTGGAGGAGTGAACTGCCAGAGCTGCCAGCGGCCAAACGTCATCGCTATGCCGATGACTTAGGTCTGTCCCAGTACGACGCTCGTGTCCTTACAGACGAGCGTCCGATGGCGGACTATTTCGAGGCTGTCGTCGCGGCTGATGCTGATCCCAAATTGGCCGCCAACTGGATCACTGGTGATATTGCTGCACACGTCAACAGCCACCGGCTGAGTTACGCAGAACTCCCCTTCCGTCCTGATCAGCTGGCGGAAATGGTGACGTTGATCGATGGCGGCAAAATCAGCGGCAAGATTGCCAAGGAACTTCTTCCTGAATTGCTCGAAAAGGGTGGTTCACCCAAGGCGATCGTTGATGAGCGAGGGCTCGGGATGATCAGTGATCCAGCAGCGATCACCGCGATTGTTGAAGAGCTTCTTGTCGCCCATCCTGATGAGGTCGAAGCATTTCGTGGCGGAAAAAACAAATTGCAAGGCTTCTTTGTTGGTCAGCTGATGAAGAAAACCGGTGGTAAGGCTGACCCTAAATTGGCCAATCAGATTCTCAGTCAGAAGCTCAAAGGTTGAGACTTGTTGGGCTGCGTAGTTGATAATCAAATTATTCGGGAGGTTTAGATCTGAACTTCCCCTGATTTATGATTTAGTTGAGTCCTACCTCAGCCTGAAGAGTTCTAGTTCTACCCCCCTCCCGTTTAGTATCAACTTCCTTTCGGTTGCTTGCAACTCCACAGTGTCTGCAAAACGCTCTGGAGGATGAGTATAAGGCGATGTCATTTGAACCGGTTCAGGAAGACGCTCGGCTGGATCCGTCTTTCGAAGCCGAGGTTGTTTTGGGGATCTCATCCGTGCGATTCAAAACACCGGATCTGCGTTATTCGCCGATGTTTGCGGAGTTAATGAAACTGGCCTATGACCAGTTCTCTCATGGATGGAGCAGTGGGTTGGGCAGCCGCTCGAGCAAAGCTGGGGCTATGGCGTTCGTAGTTATGGATCTGGGTCTTGGTTGCATGTGTATCGCGATCGGGTGGATACCCACGTGGTGAGCTGCATTGTTCATGTGGCTGATCAGTCCAATCACCCCTGGCCCTTGGGTTTCATTGATCACGAAGCTGTTCATCATCTGGTGTTATTTAAGCCGGGATCCATGCTTTTTTATGAAAGCCTTTGTCCACATGGTCGTGCACCTGAATTTGAAGGCGAGTTTTATCTCAATTTAAAGGCGTTGTGATAAAGACGAGTGTCATGGCAGAGTATGTCTTGTTCGTCAGATCTAATTGCGGAGTCGTTGTTAGAGCTAATGCTATTGCCCGGGTGGGATTGATTTAAGGGGATGTGAATTGTTTGGCTCGATTGTGAGAATGATCTCAGACATAAAAAACCCCCCAGAAAAGGGGGTGATTGAATTGAGATTGATGCTCTCCTTTTGATTGTATGCTGTTGATCTCGTTAGTACTTTCTCCATCCAAAGCGAGTTGCCTGAGACCGAGTGGCATTCGCTTTGAGTAAGCCATTTCTTGTGACTTGGACAAACTTGTTATTGCGAAGGCTTTGAAGCTTGTAAATGCCACGCTGCCCTGGAACTGAAATGACACGCCATTGCATATCTTTGTTTGAGGTGCGGCAGCGCCTTACAGGTCCATGAAGAAGAAGGGTGTTGGTTGCATTGACAGTTTCGAGCCATCGTCCATCAATCGTGTTTTGGATCCGACGGCCGCCTTCGACTCCTGGAATGGAGTAGAGCTTGAACGTTTCCCAAGCTTTCTTGGGGTTGCTGACTCTTGAAGCAAGCGCTCCGACGAGGTCATTTCTTCCTTCCGCTGTGACGCCACCTCGGACATATTTGTTACGTGAACGATCTCTAAAGCTCCAGATCCCCATGGCTGTTTTGCGGTTAGCACAAGCGGTATCGTTCCCCTGTGTTCCGCCAGTGCTTGACCCTCCGGAGGCCGTCACAGCTGGGATCCCAAGTGCATTGGCGCAGCGTCTATGACGTGACGCGTCAACGGGAATGGAGATATTTAAGCGATCGTTAGTGTAGTCAAGGTTGATGCAATTTTGTGGCATTCCAGCATATTTGCTGATGATTGAAGCTTTCGTGAATTTGTTGATTTTGTTGTTGACGGCAGGAATAATTGCGTTGAGTCCGGTGGTTGCCAGGTTGCTCACTTTGTTATTCGCCCAGCGGTCTGATACAAATCTGTCGATACCTCCGAGGTCCCAGGACCCTGAGATTGAAATGTTGGAGCTCCTGGAAAGTGAAAGATCTCGATTCAGAATGAGGTTGGCATAGATTTTGCCGTTATTCCAGGAAAGATCAGGGCAGGCACGGTCAATCCATCCACCAGGGCCGACAGGATCACCTTCGCAGCGAAGGGTTGCTCGTGATAGTGGGATTGTGAGCTTGAAACCGCCGCGAATCGGAGAGATAGATTCCCTACCACTGCTGATAGCGGGGCTAATTCGAATTCGTGCGTCGTAAGGAGAAAATGTTCCTCCCCATTGTCCTAACTTACCTGGCCCCAGTCGTGTTGTTCGTGAGCCTGGTTGTCTGAAGTTAATACTTCTAATTTCTTGCGGGCCAATCCGCCAATCTAATTTGGTATCTCCTGACCATCCTGTGGAATAGATTCTAAATCCTGATTCTGATAAATACGGATTGAGTAGGTTTGAGACACTCTCATTGCTGCATGAAAGACCAAGAGTGGGATTGTTGGTTGTTGGAAATAATCTGACATCACATCCTTCTTGGGTCAGCCTTGCGGCAGCAGTCAAAATTTGTTGTCTTGAAGGAGTTGCCTCAGCTGGGCTGGCCATACTTGCGGCAAGGATGCTGGCAGTGCTGGTTACCGCTGCTGTTGTTAGTAGGAGCTTTGTCGTGATCATGGCTGTGCTTGGTAAGTGTGTAATTTGAATGTGATTGAAGACACGTCGCGCATGTGCGCAATTTGACCTTCCTTTAGGTTTTGGTGGAATTTGACAATTTCTCTTTTGAGATTGTTGTTTTTTATTTATTTAAGAGATCAGCAAAACCTTGGCCAATGAGTTTGCCGAGGTGGTTTCCGAGGGCCTCGCCGAGCTGGTCACCGCTGCTGGGATTTTCATATTCCGAGTTGTCGGCGATGTCTTCCTCTGTGTAGTCATCGTCATCAAAGTCATTGTTATCGTCGAACTCAGACTGATCAGCTAAGTTGTCGTCTTCTGCTGTATTATCAAGATAATCTTCATCATCCCAATCCTCTGAGGAAGTATTCTCTTCATTGGAGATATGGATGATTCCATCATCATTGTTCTCGGAGCTGTGACTTGCCGATTGAGAAACGGGAAGGCAGGTTACTGCCATGGTGGTCATGTCTACGGAGCTGCGTGCAACGAGTTGCTCGGTTTCACGATTGAAACAATCGAAGGCGATGGCCATCGCCTTCGCCTGAGATACTGAAGCACAAAGGAGAGCAGAGGAGCCTAGCGTTAAAGCAGAAAGAAGAGGAAGTGAGCGTTTCATGGTGTGTGAGGAGAGTCGGCGTTGTTCGCCGCTGAACTCAAGATCGCCTTTATTGAGCTTCGAGTTGTTGAGCGCGGTCACGGTGAGTTGTGATGTTGCTCACAGGATGGGTAACGGGTTGTTCTGTAGAGGTTTTAACTGCCAGGGATAGGTGACGATGGGCTAGGGGAATAAGTATCAAAATCCTCTGAAATGAGGATTAAGAGGCGATCAACAGTCAAAGGAGTGAGCCGATTGTCCTTGTTATGCACGCTTACGAAAAAGCTTCCGGTGCTTGCACCGGAAGCTTTAGATGTTGAGGTTGTGTATTTGTATTGAGTTGCTGCTTCCTGCTAGCTCGCTTGAAAGCTATAGGTTCGAGAACATTGTGTATTGGCGTGACAACTAAAGTCTGCACCTCCTGGGGGAAGGGTAATGGAGAGTTGTGGAATCCATATTTCATCTCTCCAGCTTTTTCCCCAGACTGCAAAGTCTACCCCTACATTATATTGGACTCCGGGTGTGATCCTGAACCCTAGATTGTATTTGGGGTTGAAAAGTGTGACGCTGCTTCGATTGTTCTGAATGCCTAAATCCCTTGTCTGCCCACTAGAGACTGCATAGATTCGATTGCGAACATTGTCTTTTAGTTTGAATTGAAGGCTGTTGGAATTGAGATCCATTTTAATTCCTGGGTGCAGCTTGGCATAGGCCACTCCGTAATCGGCTGCTCCACCCAAGAGATCGATATCCCTTAAAAAAACTGGAGCGGCGGCGGGTAAAGGCCTGCCCGGTGATGGTGGAGTGAAATGTCCGTTTCTGAACGGTGCAGGAAGATTGTCTGTTAAGTCTCGGTCATACCCTCGACTCATGCTTTTGCGGCCGACGAATGGCAGTTTCATTTTTAAGCCGGCTCTTGCGCTCATTTCTGCTACAAGCTCTTGCCCATTGAAGACTTGGTTCTGGCGCATTCCTGTCTGCCGGTACTGCCTACTGTTGGCATTGATCGGGGTAAAGGTAGGCGTGACCTTCGCTCGTGTCCCATCACTGTTGAAGCTTAAATTTGCTTTAACTGGGAACCTGAGTCCTAGTCCGTAGCCAAATGTTGCGTATGGTTCTACGTAGTATGTTCGTTTGCATCCAGTCCAGCACCACTTCACAGACTTTGTCCATTTTTTGCGCCATTCATATTGCTTGCCAAAAGTGAAGCCAGTCAGGAAAATATCTTCTTTTGTGCTGGACCTGTCGACCGGTGCAGGGTTTGCAATCTTCTTGGGGATTTTATATTTCGGTAATTTGGTAATTTTTTGCTTTGACAGATTCTTCGTAATGTTCCGGAGAGAGTTCCCTTGAAGTGTGCCTACTTTTCGAAGGTTTTTGAAGCTCTCCGCTTTGGGTATGAACACTGTCTCTTCGATCACTTGATCTGCTGTGTTGAGGACTTCTACGGCAAGGTCTTCATCACTCATCTTCTTTAGTCTTTTGACCGTTGCGGCCCCGAGTGTGCTGATCACTTCTGGATCTTCAAGAGCTGCGCGTGCTTTTTTTGTTTCTTTTAGGATCTCGAGTTGACTATTTTCAAGGTTTTTTATTGCAAATCTTCTCTTGTTTGTGTTGCTGATATAGTTGGGTGATCCCCTTCTTGAAAGGCTTGCGATCGAGCTCTTCAAGTCTTCTTTGCTTCCGCATTGAATTCCTGCTCGGCTTAGTTTTGATTTGTATGTTGCACATGCTCCTGGCTTTAAAGAATAGGATAGTTTGGATTGAATGATGAGGCCTTTGTTCAGCTCTAGGACTTCAGAGTTTGCCGACTTGAGTGTCGCCAGGTTGTTCAAGCCTTTGATGCTTTGGATTTTTCTTCTGAGGCTTCTGTTGAGTAATTTGATGCTGTTTGGGTTGAGTTCGTAGCCCGATATGTTGATTTTACCTTTGATTTGATTGGCGTTGAATTTCCGGAGAACGTTGACTTCTGGCGAGGTTTGATGCGCGCTGGCTTGTGCTTGATTGATGCCTGATGACAGTCCAAGGCAAAGGCTCACTGATGCCAATGCTGCCTGTTTGAGCAACTTGCTGGTCATTGCTTTTGGGAGGGTGTTGGTGTGGAATGCTTCCTCCCCTTAAGGTCGCTTGGCTGGCTGGCTGGCGTTGTGATCTGGCTTTTAGATCGCTGTGATTTTGCTCACTGATGGGTTCGCTGATCTCTCGTTAAGACGCTTTCTTCGCTAAGGCTTGTTCTTTTTCTGGTTCATTTAGTTCTTGGTTGTAGAAGCTTTCTAGGACTGCTGAAGAGACTTGGTTCAAGCTTCTTTAGAGGTGTTTAGTGCTTCAATTATTTCCGGTGAGGCCGATCCGGTTTTGGCGAGGCATGACGCAGCGGCAGGATGACGTCAGTCTCTCCCGTTAACCCCTGATTGCCGTTGCCAGCTGGCTCTCCTCCATTGGGATTCCCGTGGATGGAGGGATCACCGCATGCTGTCTGTGCCGGTGCCTTCACTGAGCTTGAAGCTCAAAGGCTGACGGCTCCCGATTGTTCCCTCTGCAGTAATGCGCGGCCATCGGCTGCCACCAGGATCCGCGTTGTCACGGTTGGGGGTTCTCCGGCCTGCTCCCAGCCGGTTGCACCTCCCGGGATGCTGAATTCCAAGCCTTCTGGACCCGCATGAATGAGGCACGGATTGTTGCTCGCACTGGTGTACATGCAGCTTCCCGGTCGATAGACCCTGAGGCCGCCGTTTAGCTGGATTGCTGCCCCTCTAGCCAGATTGAGGGCACGCCTTGCCGCGAGGGGGTTGTCGCGGACAAACCGTTTCACGGACTTTGGATCGGGTGTGATCTCGGCGTAAGGGCTTGGGCCGTCGCTGCTATCCGAATCCGCAGCAACCAGATTCGGTTTGTCCTCGTTTGTTTGCTCTGGGGTTTTCAGGGTGGTGATCTCGCAACTCACCTCAGGAGTGCTGAGATCGACAAGACTTGCTGCTACAGGGCGTCGTGTATTCCTTTCGAAGCATTGATATTCAATTGGCTGGCTTTGTGCAGATTGCGTCGTGAGTACCAGCAATGCTGACCATCCCAGTGAGAAACCCAACCGCTTCATGGTCAATTGTTGCTTGGAGACGTTGAAACTTAGGGAGGTTTTTGTGGATTGGTCAAGACATGTGATGTGACAAGGTCCGACTGAGGCCTAAAGCATGAGGGTCGTGAATTGTCGGTGTTTTGACTTTTCTCTGTGGAACTTCTTGCTTTGGATTGGGAACATGATTTGCCCCCATCTTGACTCTGGTTTTGATTGAGTTTTGCTGATTAAGGAAGCGGAAGAGTTTATTTCAGGAGGTCATTGACCTGTGATCTCCAGCTCCATGGTTCGCCGCCGTTGTTAATGACATGGTCGGCAAGTTCACGTTTGCGATCAATAGGCCATTGGGCTCTGATGCGTTGTTCTGCTTCCTCCAGAGTGAGCTGATTACGCAGCATTAGTCGTTGTTTTTGCTGCATTGGCGTGCAGTACATCACCCATATCTCTGAACAAAGGTTCTCTAGCTTGGCTTCAAATAGCAACGGGATCATTAAAGCCACCAGAGACTCTTCAGCCTGCTTCTGAAGCTCCCGATCGAAACGTTGTCGCACGAACGGGTGCACTTGACTTTCTAGCCAGGTCCGTTCTTGGGGATCGCTGAACACGATGGAGCCGAGTGCCGCTCGGTCTAGGCCTTCGCTGAGCTCGCTCTGTACTTTTACGCCGTAGCGCTGCAGCACTGCCCTGGAAGCAGGACTGCCTGGCGCCAAGGCTTCACGGGCGTAGAGATCCGCATCCAGAACCTGGATGCCCTGTTGAACAAGAAAATGGCCAACGCTGCTTTTGCCACTAGCGATCCCACCGGTGAGGCCGATGCGCCGTTGCCGTCCTTGCCAGCGGTGATCTCCACTCAAGGCATAGGCGGTGCTGTCGTAAAAAGCCTAGAACGAGCGGCTCGCTTGGCCTTGCATCCTGATCAATGACGCAATCTGTGATCTGGTCTCCAATGTCTGGAGGAATCACTGCTCCCACTGGCTTCAAAGCGGCGGGCTTAAGCGCGGGTCTCAAGCCATCCAGAAAAGCAGACCTCTCCCTGTTGCTGGCACCAGACGATGCGGTCTGTGCTGGCACCTTCACAACATCTGAGGTCCGCGCTGCCTGCGTGGACCTTTGTGCGGATCGTCTGCAGGTGGCTTCTGGTCGGGTTCGTGCTGTGGTGACCAATTCCGGGCAGGCCAACGCCTGTACCGGCGATCGGGGTCTGGTCGACAGCCTCCGTATTACCCAAGCAGTTGCTGATCGTTTGGGCTGCTCCCAGGACCAAGTTTTGATTTGCTCCACCGGGGTGATCGGTGTACCGATCGCGATGGATCCCCTTCTTGCCGCTGTGGATCCTTTGGTGAGCGCTTTATCCCCGGATGGTGGTGCGGCAGCGGCTCAGGCCATCCTGACGACGGATCTGGTGGAGAAGCAGGTTGCGTTTGAGGCTGAGCTCGGTGGGCACAGGGTGCGGATCGGAGGGATGGCGAAAGGGTCCGGGATGATTCACCCAAACATGGCCACGATGCTTGGCTATCTCACCTGTGATGTCGCTGTGCCCTGTGACCTGTGGCAAGCCATGGTGCGCCGGGCCGTGGATCGTTCGTTTAATTCCATCACCGTGGATGGCGACACCAGCACCAATGACACCTTCTTGGCGTTTGCGGCAGGAGATGCTCTGCCAACGGACCAGCTCGGAGTGTTGGAGGAGGGGGTGACGTTGGTCGCCCAGCATCTGGCTCGTTCGATTGCTCGGGATGGTGAGGGGGCCACCTGCCTGATGGAGGTGCAGGTGGAGGGCACCGATTCAGAGGCTGAGGCTCGAACAATCGCGCGCACGATTTGTGGGTCGTCGTTGGTTAAAACTGCGGTTCATGGAAGGGATCCCAATTGGGGGCGCATCGTGGCGGCCGCTGGTCGTGCCGGTGTGGCATTTTCTGCCGATGCGCTGGCTCTTTGGATTGGCCCCCATCAGCTGATGTCAGAGGGACAGCCGTTGCCATTCGATCGGGCTGCAGCGTCGGCGTATCTCAGTGAACGGGCTTGTGGTCGTTATCTTGTGGATGACACGGTTCAGATTCGCCTGTCTCTTGGTGATGGTGCCGGTCAGGGAATCGCCTGGGGATGCGATCTTTCCGATCAGTACGTGCGCATTAACGCCGATTACACCACCTGAGGTCTAGACATCGCTGCGAGGATGGTTGTGCTGAGGAGGACCTACAGATGCCCGCCGAGACCAATGCCTCCACGGCGCAACCAAAGCGTCAGACCCGTCCGCGCTTCTGGGTCGGCCCTCTGGTTGCAGGGGCTTGCTTCGCGCTTGGTTACGGCATCACACAGCGCATTGTTTTGATCCGATCTGGCTTGGAGCAATCAGAGCCTCAGTCTTTTAGAGCACGGGTATTCCCAGGGGAAAGCCTTGAGGCGCTTCGGCTTCGCTATGGCGGGCCCGCCACTCTCAAGGCAGATGTTGCGGCGAAAGAATTGATTGATGCGAAAGCGTCCAAACAAGCCAACGAGCTGAAGCAGGCCAAGCTTGCTAAGGAATTGGAGCAGCGCAAAGCCAAAGAGGAAGCTGAGCGCATCACTGCGGCAGCAATTGAGCGTGATCGCAGTCAGCAAGCCGTGGTGAATGCATCCCGTCCGATTGAGGACATGCCAACGCTGAACGAAACGATTCCGTTTGAGACCGAAGCTTCCACGGAGTTGCTGGATTCAGAGCTGCCTTTGGATGTGCCTAATGCGTTGCCGACTGAGGTCCCCGAGTTGGCCCAGCCGACCCCCGTTCCAGAGCAGATGGAAGCTCCCGTCATGGTGGAGTCCGTCGTTGTCGAGCCCGAACTGTTTGAGCCTGAACTTTTCGTCACTCCGGTGTATGCGCCTCCCGCTCCTTGAGTGAACGTCGCTGATCGGAGGTTGAATCTGCCACAGTTTGAGGGTTGAGACGAATGGCCATGACCTCCCGAGATGCTCTGCTCAGAGCGGCGATGCATCGTGTGCTCGCTCGGATGGGTCACGGCATGGCCGATGCTGCTGCTGGATTCGCTGTGTTGGTGCAAGACGCACCCGATCGCGTTCGCCAGGAATGGGATTTGTTTCAGGAAGAGGTGAAGGCGGAAGCAGAAAGGCTTGAGCGAGAAGGAGATGGACGGAGCGTGGACGCGGAGTCATCCCCTGCTTCATCGGTTGAAGAGGAGAGTTTGCAGACCAAGATTGATCAGCTGCGAGCCCGGGTCGCTGAACTGGGCATTCGCATCGAGGAGCGGTCGTGATCCTGTTCAGTCGCTTGAAGGCCCTGCTGCGTAGAGCATTCCGGGGACTCCGTATTTGGCGTGCTGTTCTGACCTTGCTGTTCTTCCTGTGGTGGGATGCCAGAGCGTTTAGCTATCCGGGCGGTCCAACTCCGGAGCGTCGCGCAGCTCGCCAGCAATTGCGTGCACGTTGGCTGACGCAGGAGCTGCTTCACCTTGGATCGGCTTTTATCAAGCTCGGCCAGTTGTTGTCGGCTCGGCCGGATGTGTTGCCAGCGGGCTGGGTCTCTGAATTGGCGGCATTGCAGGACCGGGTTCCCTCTTTTTCCTTTGACCGTGCTCAGTCTGTTCTTGAGGACGAGCTGGGCGCCCGTTGCGCTGAAATTATTGATCTAGATGAGCAGCCCATCGCGGCGGCTTCCTTGGCCCAGGTGCATCGGGCGAGTCTTCGTAGTGGTCGCCAGGTGGTGCTCAAGATTCAGCGCCCCGGATTGGACCGTGTGTTTCGGCTGGATTTAGAAGTGATGCAGCAGGTGGCTGCTGTGCTTCAGCGTCATCCCAAATGGGGACGAGGGCGCGACTGGGTGGCGATGGCCCAGGAGTGCAGGCGTGTGTTACTCCGAGAGCTTGATTTCCGTCTTGAAGCTCAGCACGCTGCACGGTTTCGACAGCAGTTCCTGGATGATCCGAACATCCGCGTGCCTGGGGTGGTCTGGGAGCTCAGCACTAGGCGCGTTCTCTGTCTCGACTACTTGCCTGGGATCAAAATTAATGACCGTGCGGCTCTTCAAGACGCTGGGATTGATCCGTCCAAGGTGGCTGAGATCGGCTCGGCTAGCTACTTGCAACAGCTCGTGCGCTACGGCTTTTTCCATGCCGATCCCCATCCAGGGAATTTGGCGGTTGCGGCCGATGGAGCGCTGATCTACTACGACTTTGGGATGATGGGGCAACTCTCCGAGCGCCTACGCAGGCGGATGGGAGGGATGGTGAGAGCTGCCGCTGCAAGGGATGCAGCGTCTCTTGTTGATGAGATGCAAGCGGCTGGAGTGATCGCTACTGGTGTTGATGTGGGCCCTGTTCGCCGCTTGGTGCGTCTGATGCTGAAGGAGGCCCTCACGCCGCCGTTCAGCAGTTCCGTGATTGAAAAACTGTCGGGAGACCTGTACGAACTGGTGTACGGGCAGCCGTTTCGGCTGCCCGTGGAGTTGATCTTTGTGATGCGTGCCCTTTCTACGTTTGAAGGGGTCGGCAAAAGTCTTGATCCGGGCTTTAGCCTTGTGGCGATTGCCAAGCCTTATCTGCTGCCGCTCATGACTTCCAGTGGATCTGGCTCCAACGATCTTTTGAATGAATTTGGCCGTCAGGTCGGCGCTCTTGGTTCAAGGGCTGTTGGTCTTCCTCGTCGGTTGGATGAAAGCCTGGAGCGCCTCGAGCAAGGAGACCTGCAGCTTCAGATTCGTATGGGTGAATCAGACCGTCAGTTCCGAAGGATGGTGACGGCGCAGCATTCGATCGGCCAGTCGGTGTTGCTTGGCGGACTTGCCGTGGCAGCGGCCTTAATGGGTGCCAGTACTAGGCCCCTCTGGGCGTTGCTTCCCCTCGGTGCGGCTCTTCCGGTTGGGATGGGCTGGTTGAAGTTGCAAGGGAAACTTCGCCGGGATGGACGGATTGAGAATTTGTCAGGAACTGATCGTTCGTCCTGAACGACATTCATTTCTTTTAGGGGCGAATGAATTGAGTTGGCCCAATGAAATTCTGCTGGTCATTAATTACACGTTGTCTTCATCAATACAATCCCATTCTTCCTCCAGCCTGCTTTCCTTATTTAAGCCCTTGCTTGTATTTCTCTTCACTTTGACAGCTGAGTCAAGGAAGAGATAGCTGCTTCGTTCACCATTCCTAATGTGATCAAAGGCTCCTCTATCTGCTGCAAATTGGAGCCGCTAAGTGTTGCTTGAGTAGTTGATCTTTGCCTTGTCCGCTGCCCCCCCCCGTTGAGGTGCACAAAGCTCTGTAGGGCCAGCCGCGTAAGCAGTGACCCAGTGATCAGCTGGTGTCCCGTGACAGGACAAGGGAGTGGTTTGCGTTAGTCGCGACCTCGTGGTCCCTGGCCTGTTGCCCCGGCATAGACAGCTTGATTGCCAAGCTCGTCCTCAATCCGCAGAAGTTGGTTGTATTTGGCGACCCGCTCGCTGCGGCTCAGTGAGCCAGTTTTGATCTGGCCTGCGCGAGTGGCGACGGCTAAATCAGCAATGGTTGTGTCTTCCGTTTCTCCGCTTCGGTGGCTAATCACGCTGGTGTAACCAGACCGACCGGCTAGGTCGATGGCTTGAAGCGTTTCGGTCAGTGAACCGATTTGATTCACTTTGATCAGGATCGAATTGGCGGTATTCGCATCAATCCCGCGCTGCAGGCGTTTGGTATTGGTGACAAACAGGTCATCCCCAACGAGCTGAACGCGTTTGCCGAGGCGCTCGGTGAGTAGGGCCCAACCGTCCCAGTCGTCTTCTGCTAATCCGTCCTCAATCGAAATGATCGGGAAGCGATTCACGAGTTGTTCCAGCTGGTCCACCATCTCGGCACTGGAATAACTACCGCCACTGAAGGCGTAGCGCCCATCGCTGTAAAACTCCGTGCTCGCTACGTCGAGCGCAAGCGAAATTTGCTCACCTGGCTTGTAACCAGCTTTCTCGATGGCCTGGACCAGCACTTCTCCTGCTTCCTCATTGCCGAGATCAGGAGCGAAGCCGCCCTCATCACCCACCGAGGTGCTCATGCCTCGTTCGCTGAGCAAGTTCTTCAGGGTGTGGAACACCTCCGTGCCCATCCGCAGCGCCTCTCTGAAATTGGGAGCGCCGTGAGGAACAAGCATGAATTCTTGGAAATCCAAGTTGTTGGCGGCATGGGCGCCCCCATTGATCACATTCATCAAAGGCACGGGTAGGAGCGTTGCCATCGGCCCTCCCAGATAGCGATAGAGAGGCAGGCCTAGCCCGTTGGCAGCGGCGCGAGCTGTTGCCATGCTCACGGCGAGGATGGCATTGGCGCCCAGGCCGGATTTGTTGTCGCTGCCGTCAAGTTCGAGCATGGCTGCATCCACGCTGCCCTGATCGAGAGCCGACAAACCGCAGAGCGCGGGCGCAATCCGCTCTTCGATGTGATCCACGGCCTTGGTGACGCCCTTACCCATGTAGCGGTCGCCACCGTCCCTGAGCTCATGGGCTTCATGGGCGCCGGTGCTGGCTCCACTGGGAACGATTGCGCGGCCACTGGCACCGCCTTCCAGCAAGACCTCTGCTTCCACCGTGGGGTTTCCACGGGAATCCAAGACCTCCCTGGCCACGATGGTGTCGATGACGAGATCGAGAGAATCGAGCACGAGCGGTGGAGACAAGACTGAACAGATCCTATGGAACACCCCCTGCCAGGTCTCTTTGTGTTTTGGCAGCATGTGGATAGAACAGGTGGAATCAGCAACATGCGCATGCTTCACACCATGCTCAGAGTGGGCGATTTGGAGCGATCAATCCGCTTTTACACCGAGGTGTTGGGGATGCAACTGTTGCGTCGTAAGGACTACCCCTCCGGTCGCTTCACGCTTGCGTTTGTTGGATATGGGGATGAGCGCGACAACACCGTTCTTGAGCTGACCCACAACTGGGACACCACGGACTATGCCCTTGGTGATGGCTATGGCCACATTGCGCTTGGTCTCGATGACATCTATTCGGCATGCACTGCGATTGCAGAAAAGGGAGGGCGGGTTGTCCGTGAGCCTGGTCCGATGAAACATGGCAACACCGTGATTGCTTTCGTGGACGATCCAGATGGCTACAAGGTGGAACTCATTCAGCTTTCCTCCCGATCAGACGCGGCCTAATCACGCTTCACACCAATGACTTCCACCTCCCGCACCAGCTTTGAGCCTTTGAGCAGCCTGACGTCAGAACCTGATCGCTTCAGTGACGACGCTTGGGAGCTGTTGCTGTCTGGGCAGGATGTGGCCCGTCGTTGGCGTCATCAGGATCTCGATGTTGAGCATCTTTTGCAGGTGCTCTTTAGCGATGAGCGCTATCGGCGTGTTGCTGCGGCCTTGCCACTGCCAATCGATCGACTGCTCGATCAACTCGAGGGCTTTTTGGCTGAGCAGCCCATGGCTCGCGGTGAGGATCTGTTCGTGGGAGAGGATCTCGAATCCTTATTGGAGGAGGCGGATCGGGTGCGCTCACTTTGGGGCTCCCGCTTGATCGATGTGTCCCATCTCTTGATCGCGATGGGGCGCGACCCTCGCGTCGGTGCAGAGTTGTTTGCGCAATTTGGACTGCCCGCCGATCGGCTTGAAGCAGAACTGACCCGTGCTCCCGATCGCTCACCTTCGAGCGTTGTCGCGCCTCCTCCCCCACGGCCTCGAGCGCCCTCAGCCTCTGCTGCTCCTGCTCCCATGCCTCCAGCGCAGAAGCCTCCAGTGCAGCAGCCTTCAGTTCAGCTTCAGCAAGGCCAAACGGCTGCATCCCCCCAGCCTCAGGGCGATGAGATGGACCGCTCTGTTGAGCTGATCAGCGAGCCGACTGCGTTGGAGAGCTATGGCCGCGACCTCACGGCTGCTGCGGCCGCTGGATTGCTTGATCCAGTGATCGGCAGGGATGGCGAGATTCGTAGCTTGATCAAGGTGCTGTCGCGACGCGGCAAAAACAACCCTGTTTTGATTGGTGCGCCTGGCGTGGGTAAGACCGCGGTCGCAGAGCTCCTGGCGCAACGGATCGTTGCTGGTGAGGTGCCCGAATCTCTGCAGGGCTTGCGGCTTGTTGCTCTCGATGGTGGTGCCTTGATCGCTGGAGCCAAGTTCCGCGGTCAGTTCGAGGAACGTCTTCGTGCCGTGCTCGATGAGGTGAGCGATCCGGAAGCGGCCGTTGTGCTGTTCATTGATGAACTTCACACCGTGGTGAACAGTGAGCGATCCAGTGCTGATGCGGCCAGTTTGCTCAAACCAGCCCTGGCACGCGGCGAGTTGCGTTGTATTGCCGCCACGACTCCAGAGGACTATCGCCGCACCGTGGAGAAGGATCCAGCGTTGAACAGGCGCTTTCAGAAGGTGCCGATTCAGGAGCCTTCGATTGAACTCAGTGTGGAGATTCTTCGTGGATTGAAGGAGCGATATGAGTTGCATCACGGGGTCACCATTACCGATGAGGCGGTCATGGCGGCAGCACGGTTGGCGGATCGCTACATCAGTGACCGGTGTTTGCCGGATAAGGCAATCGACTTGATCGATGAAGCTGCTGCTCAGTTGAAAATGGATGTGACGTCCAAGCCTCAGGTGGTGGAGGATGCAGAGGCTGATCTACGCCGAGTGGAGTTGGCGGTTCTCGCCGCGGAGCAGGCACCGGACGGGGAACGGGTTCAGCTCCAGCGCAATCGTCTTGAGGCCTCTGACCGGCTGAGTCAGCTCCGGGAGCGATGGCAGGCGGAACGGGAGCAGCTGGAGGAGTTGCGTCAGTTGCTTCAGGAAGATGAAGACCTTCGCCATGCGATTGCCGAAGCAGAGCGGGACGGAAATTTGGAAGAGGCCGCCCGTCTTCAGTACGACCAGTTGCATCGCGTTCAGCAGCGCCGCGCTGATCTTGAACAGTCGCTGAATGAGGCCCAAGAGGAAGGGTCTGCCCTGCTGCGAGAACAGGTGGAAGCGGCTGATATCGCGGATGTGGTGGCCCGTTGGACTGGGATCCCAATCCAGCGCCTTCTTGCTGGTGAGCGTCAAAAGCTGTTGGAACTTGAGCAGCGTCTTGCCGAACGGGTGATTGGCCAGCCAGAGGCGGTGCAGGCTGTAGCAGCGGCCATTCGTCGTGCCCGTGCTGGCATGAAAGATCCACGCCGTCCGGTGGGTTCATTTTTGTTTTTAGGGCCGACAGGCGTGGGTAAGACCGAGCTGGCAAAAGCGCTTGGAGCTTTGTTGTTCGACGAGGAAGAGGCCATCGTTCGACTCGACATGAGTGAATTCATGGAGCGCAATGCGGTGGCGCGCTTGCTTGGTGCGCCACCGGGGTATGTGGGCTACGAGGAGGGCGGTCAACTCACCGAGGCTGTTCGGCGTCGCCCCTATGCGCTGTTGCTGCTGGATGAGGTGGAGAAAGCACATCCGGATGTGTTCAACGTGCTGCTCCAAGTTCTTGACGACGGACGGCTCACCGACTCGCAGGGCAGGACTGTTGACTTCCGCCACACCGTGGTGGTGATGACCAGCAATCTGGCCAGTAGAGCCATTCTCGATTCTGCCCGTCAAGCTCAATCGGGTGATGAGGCCGGAGCCGCTCAGGCGCTCAATACCGCCGTGGACGAGGCGTTGGCCCACCATTTCAGGCCAGAATTTTTGAATCGGATCGATGAAGTGATTCGCTTCCGTCCCCTTGGTGTGGAAGATCTGGAAAGGATTGTGCGTTTGCAGCTTGCCGATCTAGCCCACTTGCTGTCCGAGCAAGGACTTGAATTGCGTGTGGATGATGCGGTGGCGCATGATCTGGCGACTTTGGGGTATGAGCCCGAATATGGCGCTAGACCTTTGCGTCGAGTCCTGCGCCGTCGCGTCGAAAATCCGCTGGCGACCGAATTGCTTGAAGAGCGCTTTAACGGGGCTCAGGCGGTTCGGGTGCATTCAGGAGACACATCGACAGAACCGTTTCGATTCGAGGCAGAATGAGATGTCGATAAGCGTCCAGTAGGATGCTTGTTTGCCGTCACGTGCCCAAGGCACCGGCGTCAGTTCCGGCATCGCAAGATTTGTGACCAGCCCTACTTCCGAGGACACCGAAACCGCTTCCCCACAAACACCGGCTGAAACAGGCCGAAGGGGTGGTTTTTTAGCTGCCACTTTCGAAGAGCTGAAGCTGGTGGTCTGGCCCAGTCGTCAGCAGCTGTTCAGTGAATCAGTGGCTGTGATCTTGATGGTGAGCCTCTCGGCCGCGGCCATTTCAGCCCTCAGCCGTTTTTACGGTTGGGCCGCTTCTCAGGTGTTCCGTTGATCTGCTGCTCGTACAACAGATCGCATTTGTCCCAATTGTTCGTCCGCATCCGTGTCTGACCTCGATACCACCCAGCAGGAGAGCACCGAGGTGCTTGATCTGCCAGCACCCAATGAGGGAGAGGACGGCACGCTTGAGTCGATGCCTGCACGCACATCTGTCGCGCGTTGGTACGCGGTGCAGGTCGCCTCAAGCTGTGAGAAAAAGGTGAAGGCCACCCTTGAGCAGCGCGCTGTCACGCTTGGGGTCAGCAACCGAATCCTTGAGATTGAAATTCCCGAGACGCCGGCGGTGAAAGTCAAAAAAGACGGCAGTCGTCAATCCACTGAGGAGAAGGTGTTTCCGGGTTACGTGCTGGTCAGGATGGTCCTGGATGAAGACACAATGATGGCGGTGAGAAGCACGCCAAACGTCATCAATTTTGTTGGTGCAGAAGACCGTCGTGCCACGGGTAAGGCCCGTGGCCATATCAAGCCCCGTCCCCTGAGTCGTCAGGAGGTGGATCGTATTTTCAAGCGCGCAGCCGAGAAGAAGACCGTCGTCAAAGTCGATCTCGCAGAGGGCGATCAAATCCTGGTGACCGCAGGTCCTTTCAAAGACTTCCAAGGCGAGGTGATCGAGGTGTCTGGGGAACGAAGCAAGCTCAAAGCGTTGTTATCGATCTTTGGTCGAGAAACACCAGTCGAGCTTGAGTTCTCTCAAATCAGTAAACAGAATTGATTCATGCGGCGGCCGTCTCCTGCGGAGGACGGCCTTAGAGATGGTCCGCCATTTCGCCGCACCGCCCCCCGAGGTCGGTGATCCGCAGATGTTTAACTCCGCTTGCCGATGGCCAAGAAAGTCGTAGCTGTGATCAAGCTGGCCCTTCAGGCCGGCAAAGCCAATCCCGCACCACCGGTGGGCCCTGCCCTCGGTCAGCACGGGGTCAACATCATGGCGTTCTGTAAGGAGTACAACGCTCGCACCCAGGACAAGGCCGGATATGTGATCCCGGTTGAAATTTCGGTCTTCGAAGACCGTAGTTTCACCTTCATCACAAAAACCCCGCCTGCCTCGGTTCTGATTACCAAGGCCGCTGGAATTCAAAAGGGTTCCGGTGAGTCCGCAAAGGGCAGTGTTGGCTCCATCAATCGCTCCCAGCTTGAGGAGATCGCCAAGACCAAGCTTCCCGACCTCAACTGCACCAGTGTTGAGTCGGCGATGCGCATTATCGAAGGCACTGCCCGCAACATGGGTGTTGCCGTTAGCGACTGAACGCCCTGCGTTCGTTGTTTGTTCCGTTCACTGATTTCGGGGGAGGCCTCAGCGTCGCTTGAACCCCACACCTGACATGCCAAAACTTTCTAAACGCCTGGCTAGCCTCGTTACCAAAATCGAGGACCGCGCCTATCAGCCTCTTGAAGCCATTCAGTTGGTGAAGGAGAACGCCACAGCCAAATTCGACGAAACCATGGAGGCGCATGTGCGCCTTGGTATCGATCCCAAATACACCGACCAGCAGCTGCGTACAACGGTCGCTCTTCCTCAGGGAACGGGGCAAACCGTTCGTATCGCAGTGATTACCCGCGGTGAAAAAGTTGCCGAGGCCAAGGCCGCCGGCGCTGAACTTTCGGGTGATGAGGACCTTGTGGAGGCCATCTCCAAGGGCGAAATGAATTTCGACCTTTTGATTGCGACCCCAGACATGATGCCGAAGGTTGCCAAGTTGGGTCGGGTTCTTGGTCCCCGTGGCTTAATGCCCAATCCAAAAGCGGGAACGGTTACCACCGACCTGGCGTCTGCGATTCAGGAATTCAAGGCAGGCAAGCTTGAATTTCGTGCAGACCGCACCGGAATCGTGCATGTTCGCTTCGGTAAAGCGAGTTTTACTGCTGAGGCCTTGCTGGAAAACCTCAAGACCTTGCAGGAAACCATCGATCGCAACAAGCCCAGTGGCGCTAAGGGTCGTTACTGGAAAAGCCTGTATGTCACATCCACGATGGGACCTTCTGTCGAAGTTGATATCGCTTTGCTGCAGGACATCGAGCAGGAAGGCTGAACACAGTGATGTAAATTTGTGGACTGGCTATTGCCAGTCCACGGGCACGCGCCCGGCCTAAGACAGCAGGTTGTTCCATCTCAACGGCGTTGAGCATGTTTCATAAGTCCTGCCGAGGAAAATGCGACGATTTTTGCCCATTGGCTTGGATCGACACGCGGCCTCGTCTCCCTCGGGAGCCCCGAAACCCCCGCGTGTCCAGCTTGTTCCTCCGATCTAATCCCTATGGGCCGCACTCTGGAGAGCAAGCAACAGATCGTCGAGGAGCTTAAAAAGCTTCTTGGCGAGGCCGAAATGGCACTGGTCCTGGACTATCAGGGCCTCTCCATCAAAGAAATGTCTGATTTGCGGACTCGTCTGCAGGCCAGCAACGGCGTTTGCAAGGTGACTAAAAACACCTTGATGCGTCGTGCCATTGATGGTGACAGTGTCTGGTCAAGCCTCGACTCTCTTCTGAATGGCACCAACGCTTTCGTCCTGATTAAGGGTGATGTTGGCGGTGCTGTTAAAGCTGTTCAATCTTTTCAGAAAGAGACCAAAAAATCTGAGACCAAGGGCGGCCTTTTTGAAGGCAAGCTTCTGTCTCAGGACGAGATCAAAGCTATTGGGGAGCTTCCTTCCAAGGAAGTGCTCATGGCCCAGATCGCCGGCGCCATCAACGCAGTTACCACCAAGGTTGCTGTGGGTGTCAACGAGGTTCCCTCCGGTCTTGCAAGAGCGCTCAAGCAGCACGCCGATAGCGGCGAAAGCTGAACGTCTTCGACCTCACTTTTTTTCCCTGATCTGTTGCTGATTCCCAATCATGTCTGCAAAAACCGACGAAATTCTTGAATCACTGAAAAAACTCTCACTGCTTGAGGCTTCCGAGCTTGTCAAGCAAATTGAGGATGCTTTTGGTGTGTCCGCTGCTGCATCTGCTGGTGTAGTCATGGCTGCTCCTGGCGCTGCTGGTGGTGGTGAAGCGGCTGAAGAGAAGACCGAATTTGATGTTGTGTTGGAAAGCTTTGATGCTGCCGCCAAGATCAAAGTGCTCAAGGCTGTTCGCGAAGCCACAGGTCTCGGCCTGGGTGATGCCAAGGCCATGGTCGAGGCTGCTCCTAAGTCCATCAAGGAAGGCGTCTCCAAGGACGACGCTGAAGCCTTGAAAAAAGCCATCGAAGAAGTGGGTGGCAAGGTCACAATCAAGTGATCTGTTGGAGGCCCTGCTTCCAAACAGCAGGTCTCAACCCATCAAATTCTGTCCGCCGGTTCTCTGAACCGGCTTTTTTTTGGCGTCATGGGAACGGCTCCGCTCCGCCAATAAAAAAACCCTGCCAAAGGCAAGGTTTTTTAAGAACAACGCATTCAGGAGTCTTTCCTTGTTTCGACCCTGAAGAGGCGTAAAGCACTCCTCACAATACGAACCTAAGCAGAATTGCTTGGTTAGGGGGATAGCAGTTGTCGCTCATCCAACTGTCCTTGAGGCTTTGTTCATGGGCGGAATGGAATCACTTCGAGGCGGATGGGCCCCTTGCCGGAATAACTGGATGGGGACTTGGGTGCCCTTGGTGCTCGGGCCATTGTCGTCGTCCAAACCGAACGGCTTGGACGTTTTGAAGCCTTCGCTCTCAATTGGTTCAACGATTCATTGTTGGCGAAATACACGTGGCTCAGGGTTCGCCCTTGATAGGCCCGACGCTCCAGTTGCCAGCCAGGTTCCAGTTTGAGCTTGACAAAAGCATCTTTGTTGCGTCTGGCTTGTCTCGCTTTGGCCACCACGACTGCAGTACTGCGGTTGGTGTCCAGTGCTTGAAGCTCAAGTCCGTTGCGCCCTTGCCGAAGGCGTAAGCGAACGGATTTTTGGGTGTCTTCTCCGGCCGTACGCAGTGAATACCCATTGCTGTCGAGATATCGGCTGCAAATCCCCGTGAAATCAAACCCGTTTAGCGAGGGCTCAACCAGTCCATCAGCTTGATCTTTCCAACAAAGAGGACGGGCTTTGATTTGCTCAAGGACCAACAGTTTCCAGCCGTCACGCCCAACGGCGCGGGCCAGGATCGCAAACTGTTCTTGCTTGAGTGGTTTGCTGTCAAACAACGAACGGGTCCACCCCGGCAGCGCAGAGGAACTACCCCCCACCATCAGTGCTGTTCCAATCAGAAGGAGCCGCCGGAGGTAGGTTCGCCGCATAAACGGTGGCTCCAAATTGGAGAACAACGACCTGTTGTACCGAATATCCGGTGGTGGAATCAATGGCTGAGAAACATGATGGACGTGGTCGCGTCGTGGCAGCAGCGACCGATGGGGCCTGCAGTGGCAATCCAGGGCCAGGCGGCTGGGGTGCGTTGATTCGTTTCGAAGACGGCAGCGTGGAGGAATTTGGCGGTGCTGATCCGTCTACAACCAACAACCGCATGGAGTTACAGGCCGCGCTTGCCACCTTGCAGCGCTTGGCTGAATTGCCACTTCATCCTGATCTCACCTTGCGCACCGACAGCAAATACCTGATCGACGGACTCAGCAGTTGGATGGCAGGCTGGAAGCGAAAGGGCTGGCGCACTGCAGCAGGCAAGCCAGTGCTCAATCAGGATCTCTGGCAAGCGCTTGATCAGGCTCGGCTTGCTGACGTGCCCCTCAGCTATGTCAAAGGTCATAGCGGAGATCCTGACAACGACAGGGTGGATCAAATTGCCGTGGCTTATTCGAAAGGACGGCAGCAAGCTCTTTCCTCTTCAACCGCTCCAAGTCAGGCCGTGTTGGACTCGGCTCCCGTGGCGTTGCAGAAGCTCCTCACACGGATGGAACTGGCGGATCGCTTGGCCTCCGGGGGGTATGCGTTAACAGCAGTGGAGTTGGCTCAGTTGGTGGAGCAGCCCCTCAATCGTTTGTCAGAACGACAAGGTTCATGGCGTTGGCGTGAGTGGATGGTGGAGCCTGTGGAGAATGATCGCTGGCGGTTGCGACGCGATCCGCCAGGATCGAAACAGACCTAGGAGCCCAGATGGCAGATCCGTCATCCCTCAGGGTGTTATCCACCGCCGGCTTTTATCGGCGATGGTTGGGCCCGCAGCTGTCCCGGGATGATGGGGTGGATGCCGAACAGCTCAGTCAGACGGCTTTGCAGGCTCTCGCTCAGGTCAGCCTGCGCCGCCGTTGGCCTGGCATCTCATCCGTCTTGGAGGGCGTTGCTACGGAGCTTCAGCGTCAGGATCTGCGGCTGGAGCAAGTTCTGTTTGGTTGTCGATTCAGCAATCCCGTGGGTTTGGCTGCGGGGTTCGATAAAAACGGTGTTGCGGCTGGGGTGTGGGATTGCTTTGGGTTCGGATTTGCTGAAGTGGGCACCGTCACTTGGCATGGTCAACCCGGTAACCCAAGGCCTCGCCTGTTTCGGCTTGCTGCTGAACGGGCAGCCCTCAACCGTATGGGTTTCAACAACAACGGTGCTGAGGCGATGCAACGGACTCTGGAGCGGCAAGCATTGCCAGCGCCAGGTCATCGTCGGGCTGTGCTTGGCATCAATTTCGGAAAGTCGAAGATCACTCCGTTGGAGCAGGCCCCTGATGACTACGCCGCTTCCTTGGAATGTCTTGCTCCTTTGGCGGACTACGCCGTGATCAATGTGAGCTCTCCCAACACTCCAGGCTTGCGAGATCTGCAGGATTCAACTCAATTGCGGCGGTTGGTCGAGCGTTTGCGCCGGTTGCCAGCATGCCCACCACTTTTGGTGAAAATTGCACCTGATCTTGAGGACGATGCCATTGATGGCATCGCTCGATTGGCTTACGAGGAAGGTTTGGCTGGTGTCATCGCTGTCAATACCAGTCTTGATCGACTGGGTTTGGGACAGCGGCTGATCGCGCAGACCGGCCGAAGCCTTGCGGAAGAGGCAGGTGGGCTGAGCGGTGATCCCTTGCGCTACCGCGCTGTGGAGGTGATTCGACGGCTGCGAGCCAGCGCTGGGCCGGCGTTGCCGTTGATCGGAGTTGGGGGAATCTCATC
This sequence comes from Synechococcus sp. Cu2B8-bc1011, assembly GCF_047302735.1. Classification (NCBI taxonomy): domain Bacteria; kingdom Bacillati; phylum Cyanobacteriota; class Cyanophyceae; order Synechococcales; family Synechococcaceae; genus Synechococcus; species Synechococcus sp. Cu2B8-bc1011. Next base: position 358,376 of record NZ_CP138915.1, on the reverse strand, counting down.
AGCTGAGGCGGCCTGGGAACGCCTGGCTGCTGGCGCCTCCCTCGTGCAGCTCTACACCGGTTGGATTTATGAAGGTCCTGATTTGGTTCCACGCATCCTTGAGGGTTTGATCAGCCAGCTCGATCTCCATGGCTTTCGCCATCTCAGTGAGGCGATTGGAAGCGGCGCGCCCTGGACGTAGTCGATACGCTTTCTGCACATCCTTCATGACGCATCGAGGAATAGAACTTGGAGCTGGTTGATCTGCGCGATCGCTTCCCGGCCCTGGATGGCTTACTGGGTCAGATCACCGGCTTGCTCACTCGGCGGCGCGTGGTTCTTGCTGCTTCTGATCGTGTCCTGAGTTTGGCGTGGTGGGATCAGGGGCAGCAGTCCATCATCAAGACCGAGCTTCCTCCGGGCCTTTGTCAGGGCGGGGTGCCAGTCCAGAGGGAGGTGCTGGCTGAGATGGTTGCGGATCTGCTGATCGAACAGGGCATTGCCTCTGTGAGTGTGGAGTTGGAACTGTTGCTGCCTTTGCCGACTTGTCATTGGCGACTGCTGGAGGGTGCCGCTGGTCTGGGTGATGCCACCTCCTTGCGAGCGCTTGCACCCGAGATGACCTGGCCGTTGCAATGGCAGGAGTCCTATGTCGCCTGGACTTCGTTGCAAGACAGGGACATGGCGATGGTGGTGGGCGTTGATCGGTTGATCCTGCAGGCCTGGATCGACACGGTGGCGTCAGCAGATCTCAATCTCTGCCAAGCGGAGTGGCTCTTGGTTGCTGCATGGCGAGCACTGCAGACTCTCAACGAACCACTGGAGGGAGAGTGGGTTTGGTTGATTGAGTCCGAAGGGATCTGGCGTTTTGTGTTGTTGTGCGATGGCCTGCCTGAATTGGATGTTGTGTTGCAAGCCACGCAGCTCCCGTCCGTCAGAGATGAGGTGTTGTTCCTTCTCGATGCATGGGATCAGAAACAAAGGCAGGTCGATGCAATGCGCAGCTGGTGGATTACAGCTGGGCCAAGCTGGAAGGGGCGTTGGAAGGACGGTCATGGTGCAGGTCTCCATGGCCCGCTTGTTTCAGATGGTGAGATGTCACTGCTTCAGTTGGCCTTGAAGGCTCCTCCTCTGGAGAGCAGATCATGAGGGGACGCTCAGGAGCCCCAGTGGATCTCCTCCGGGAGCGGCGCATCGAGTTGGGGTTGCCGGCTCAGCCGGTCCCGTTTGTGCCTGCCCAAGTTCTGCTGCGGCGAGGTGCGTTGCTAGGTGGAGCTGTTCTTCTGCTTACTGTCGCGATTACCGCTGGTTTGAGCTGGAGGGGGCAGCAGCAACAGCGGCAGTTGGAGTTACTTGAGCCTGTCGCACAACGCGTCACTGCTGCTGAAGCACAGTTGCGGCGGCTGAGGGCTAAAACCGCCTCGGTGAATCAGAAAACCGATGTTTTCGCGCAACAGCTGGTGGCTTTCCGCGGTGGATCTCCTCTGTTGGAGCAGCTCAGACGCATCACGCCAGATGGCATTCAATTGCAGGAGCTGTTGGTTGGTGAGGCGCAAATTAAATTGCTAGGCCGGGTACAGATTGGAAACACTCCAGGGCCTCTCGAACGCATTAATGCGCTTGTACTCTCCCTGTCTCAACTGCCCATCACTCGGCAACAAGGGGTCAAGGTGATGAAGATCACGAGAGAGGACGGGGATGCCCCTGTTGTGACGTTCAGCGTGGAGTGGGCTCTGAATCCAAACACTCGCCTATCTCTGATTCAACTTCAGGACTTGGGGGCCGGCGGCTTGGCGTATCGATATCAACTCCTTGAGGAACGTGGGGTCAGCTTGTGACGAACCTGAGTGGTAGTGAGAGTCCATGGCAAAAGGATGGAACGCGTCAACGGGTGTTGGTTGGTGCCCCATTGCTGATGGGTGTCTTAATCGGTGCCGGGCTGTTTGCAACGTTTGGACTCCCCCATTGGTTGGCATCAGCAGAACGGACGCGTCGGATCTCTGAGCTCAAAGGTCAGCAGAAGTCACTTTCCTTGATTACCGATCGGGTCAAGCAAGAGCGACAAAAGCTTGTATTGGCGCAACAACAGCAAGATCTGGTGGTGAACTTGGTGGCGGGCCGCGGAGAGATTGAGACCTTCCTCACCCAGCTGAGTCGTACCGCGGCTGAGAGCGGTGTCTTGATTGAACGCTATGAACCCGTGCCAGATGCGCCTGTGGTCCCTGACTCTTCCCGACAAGACAACAAAAAAGGGGACGCTGGAGCTGAGGATGGGGCTCCTTCTGATTTGCAGGGGTACGAGAAAACTGCGGTGCTGCTGCAGGTGCGTGGACCCTACGTAGGGGTGCTGCAGTTCTTGCGTGCCATGGAGGCACTGGAACTCCTGGTTCAGCCCAGTGATCTTGAGCTCAAGGCAGTTCCGCTAGAGACCAATGCTGACGGGGCCCCTGAGGGCCCACCGTTGACCGAGCTCAAGCTCAAGCTGAGCTTTTTTGACAAGACAACGGATGGGGATCAGGACGTGAAAGAACCCATGGAATCCGCGCCTCAGTCCAAGGTCAGGGCGCCATCCTGAATCAATTCAATGCTGTGTTTTAGGGCTGGCTCCTAAGGGTTTCGCTCGATACCATCCGCCCATAGTGTTTGTGAATCAGGCGTGGGAATGCCCTCGAGACCCTCCCGACTGATTCCATTGGCGTTGATTGGCAGCCTTGCACTCGCTGAGTGTGATGTGGTGTTTGGCCTTGGAGGTGCTGGGGCGATTAGAGCGCAGAGCCAAGGCTCCATGAACTTGCGTTTACGCCGTGGCAATGACGGCGTGGAACTTGTCATCGAAGGAGTTGGCGATCAGCCACTTCTGCAGCAGCGCCTGAACGGCCAGGTTTGGGAGGGACGTTTGCAGACCCAGGGGGCGCCGGGAGTCCGCAATGGTCAGGTGCGGCTTTCGGATCCTGTGATTGGAATTCAGTCCGCCACGTTGGTTGGTAGCGGCAGCTCCTATGCCTTGAAGGTCACGCCAAGTCCAGGTCGTCCTTTGAAAGATCCTGTGGTGAGTGCCGATGGTCGTGATCTGATTCTCAAGTTTTCAGGTTTGGTGGTTGCTCCCACACTCCAAACGGGACGCCTCAATCTCAACACACCGGGGCGTGTCCCTCAAACGCAGTACGCCCCTCCATTACGCCCGCGCGCCGTTGCGCCGCCACTCGGTGATATGGCGGTGGGGACGATGGTGATGCAGAACCGCAGTTATGTGAATGTGAGCGGGCCGCCAGTCACCCTCACTCTGAACAATGCGCCTGCCAAGGATGCGTTGATGGCCTTGGCTCGTTTAGGGGGCTATGGCTTCGTGTTTGTTGGTGAACAGGGTGGAGGCAGTCAGGATGCTGCTTTACCTATCCGACCTGTTTCGATTGCTTTTCAGAACGAGTCCTATGCGAGGGCTCTCAATGGAGTTCTGCTTGCCTCTGGGCTGCAGGGAAAATTAGATGGTCGCACTCTCATGGTGGGATCAAAAGTTTCTGCTAATACATTTGGCCCTCAGATGTCGAAGGTGTATCGACTCAATCAATCTTCGGCAGTCTCGGCGGCAAAATATTTGGGGAGCTTGGGTGCAAGTATTCAAGAGCCCGTCCCTTTGAAAACCACATCTATTCTTGAAGAGGCGTCTGGCGACGCGAGTAATAGCAGTTCTAATACTTCGGAACAGATTGAGATACGTTCTTATTCTTCAGGTCAAGGCCCTTTGGTCGGTTTGATTGGTACCACTGATTCAAGGCTTCAAACAATTACCTTGATCGGAGACTCTCTCTTGGTGAAACTTGCTGAGGGGTATTTGAGGCAAATTGATTTGCGTCAAAGGCAGGTTGCTTTGTCGGTGCGAATTTTGGATGTTTCCTTGGATAACGACTCCACGATCTCAAATAGTTTTGCCTTTCGCTACGGCAATAATTTTATTCTGAGTGACAGAGGTGAGCTTGTTGGGGCTTTTGGTAATTTGCTCCCTCCTAATAATTCTAATTTCGATGCGATCGCTGGAGGGGCTGAAAGTGGAAAGTTTGAGACAGAGATATGCAATGGCACAGACTGTGATGTCGTGGCTCAGCTAATCCCTCCAAATCCTACGCCGAGTCGAATCAACCCTGGAAGTGTATTCCCGAAAGATAATTTGTTTGATTTAATTCGGTCTATTATTATATCCAATAGTACTAAGACTTTAGCGTCTCCTACTCTGATTTTAAGTGAAAACCCTGTTGAGATTTCTGGTGGCGCCGATGTGGCTTCTAGTGGTGCTGATTCTGCATTTCAGGCCGCTTCAATAGGTCGCTCCAAGGCGAATGAGTCTTTCGTGACTGTTGGTACTCAGGAAACAGTTAATTATATCGTGAGTGCTGGGCAGAATGGTGCACCTAATTCTTGTCAGCCTGTCCTTGGAACTGCTGGCCTAACTTTTGGTGCACGTGTATCTAAAATTGATGATAATGGATTTGTGAGTTTCAGTCTCTCTCCTACAATTGCTGCTGTTACTGGAACTCAAAATGTTGAGGGTTGTGGCCCTAGAAGTATCTTGAGTTTGCGTAGGCTTGATACTGGGTCTCTCAGGGTCCGAGATGGCCAAACACTTATTTTGACGGGAGTTATTTCAGATCGTGATGCTCAACAAGTTAGAAAATGGCCAATTTTAGGAGATCTTCCTTTGATCGGTCAATTTTTTCGTGAGTCGGCTGGAGATCGGGCGAAGAGAGAGCTTGTTGTTCTCGTGACTCCTAAGATCATTAGTGATGATCAAGGGGGAAGTTATGGCTATGGATATCAGCCGTCTCTTCCGGCTGCTCGTCAGCTTATGTCAAACGATGCCTTTTGATTGTCTAAAACACTCCTTTCAAAAGCCAATTCCGAGAGGGATCAGTGCTTTTATCGCAAGTGGGGCTAAAGCTTGAGCAGTTGCAGTAACGCCCCCTAGTAATTGCCCGCCCCAGCCTTTTCCTTCAGATTTTGTGTGAGTTTTCGTCCGACGCGTTTGAACCATTTCAGCCGCTGTTTGAAGTTGGTTGGCAACTTTTTGATTTCCTCCCTTTTTAAATAGTGCGCTTGCATATCGGAAATCTTGTGCGGCTAGATCGTCCTTGGCTAATTCGCTACGACTGATGCCTCTCGCGACCCAGCTCAAGGGCTCTTGAGGGGAGCTGAGGATTGCGGCGCCAAAGAGTCTTTCGGCTTCAGGCCACCGACCGGCCTGTGTGGCTTCGACGCCGGCATTGTGCAGAGCAGCATGGCTTCGTATGTCGCGGCTGATTCCCGTGGCACCTTGCCAATGCGCTTCTTCTAAAGCGTTGGGGTTCAGGCGAGCGCCACTGAGATCGGCCCAACGCAGGTCGGTGCCATGCAGGATGCTGCCTTCGAGATTGGCGCCACGGAGGGAAGCCCCGCGCAAGCTGGTGAAACTGAGATTGGCCCCGCGTAAGTCAGCCCCATCCAATTGGGCTTCTCCAAGATTGGCTCGCTGCAATCGAGCGTCGCGTAAGTCGGCGTCGCGGAGGTCGGCATGCACAAGGTCGGCATCGGCCAGGTGGCAGTTGCGGCAATCACCGTCTTGGAGCACTTTGATGAGGTCATCCATGCTCTCGGCTTGCATCGGGCTGGCGATCAGCCATAAGCCAAGCAAGGGCATCAAGCGGGACGGGTTCAACACGTGGGCTTGCTTGGTTGTACTGCGTTGTATCGGGCTTCTTGGTCTTCGTCGACCATGGCTCGAAGGATGGCTGGGCAGGATGGGTACATCCAGCACCAGTCGGCGTGAGCAACGGCCTTCCTCCCCATGGAGGCAACCTCAGCCAGGAAGCCCGGCGGCTGGGGATGCAACCCTCCCATTTGCTGGATGCCAGCGCTTCGTTGGTGCCATTCCGTCCTCCTCGCGCTTTGCGTAGAGCGCTCGCTGCTGCCATTCAGGGCCAGGCTCTGCGTGATTACCCCGACCGCGCTCAGGCTGATTTGCGCTTTGCGCTCGCGTCATGGCATGGGCTGGATCCTGATCAGGTGCTCGGAGGGAATGGGGCCGCGGAGTTGTTCACATGGGCGGCTCGCGATGCAACCGCCGCTGGTCTCAATGCTTTGCCTCAGCCTGGATTTGCCGATTATTCTCGAGCTTTGGCTTGTTGGGGTGGCGCGATCGAGAAGCTGCCTTTGCCCTTGGAGTGGGGCAACTGCTGGCCGCAACCCTTTCCGTTGAGCGCCTTGAAGCAGACGACCGATGTGGTGTGGATCACCAATCCCCACAATCCCACCGGTCAACTTTGGAGCCGTTGTTCGTTGGAACCCTTGTTGGCTCGATACTCCCTGGTGATCTGTGATGAGGCCTTTCTTCCTCTGGTGCCAGGGGGTGAAGATCAGTCGTTACTGTCGTTGGTGTCAGACCATCCCAATCTCGTGGTGATTCGCAGTCTCACGAAATTGTTTGCAATTGCGGGTTTGCGTCTGGGCTATGCCGTTGCGGCACCCGATCGTTTGCATCGATGGCATGGATGGAGAGATCCCTGGCCTGTGAACGGTTTGGCGATTGCAGCTGGAGTGGCTGTGATGAACGACCCGGTTGGCTTGCAGCGTTGGCAACAGCGCGTTCAGCAGTGGGTGGAAAAAGAAGGCACCTGGTTTCGGGCTCAACTTGAGGCCATCCCTGGATTAAAGGCCTACCCCTCAGCTGCCAATTATTTGCTGATCCAAGGCGAGCCGTCCTTGCTGGAGCTTCGCGAGCGTCTCGCTCTCGATGGCGTTTTGCTTCGGGATTGCCGTTCTTTCGCCGGGTTGGGAGAGCGTTGGCTGCGCATTGGTCTGCAAGATCGGCGGGGGAATCAACGCATCCTTCGTGCTCTCCGGCGTATTCAGCTCAACAGTCCTTCGAGCAGGGTCACCAGTTTCTGATCCGCATCCTCCACACCAAGCTGCCGCATGGCTTGTCCCATCTCCGGCAATGGGTCAGCGCTTTTATCTTCTCCTTGAAGTCTGGATCCGAGCAGGCGCCAGACCGTGTCGCGAAGAGTCGTCTCGCTGGGGTCGTGTTGATGCACGATCACGGCCGCGGCAACCGCTGCAGCACAGACGGCATTGGCATCTTGATGGCGATCGGCCGCTTGGGGGAAGGGCACCAGCACGGTGGGTGTTCCGCTCACGGCCAGTTCACTCAGGCTGCCGGCACCGGCTCTGCTGATGGCGAGGTCTGCGTGTTGCAGCAAGGCAGGAATCTCATCGCTGAAAGAACGTTCCACCAGCAAGGCGTGTTCGATACAACCCACATCGGGATCATTGCTGCCCGTGAGATGCACGATGCGGCAGCCGCTGTTGAGCAGGGAAGGAAAGATCACTCGCGTCATTCGATTCAGCCCTAAAGCTCCCTGGCTTCCGCCGATCACCACAAGCAGGGGGCCATTGCCTTGAGGAACCCACTCCGGTCGTGGCTGTTGCTGGAGAAAAGCAGCCCTTACCGGGGTTCCGGTCACCACCGCTCGGCAGCCCGGGATGCGTGGTGCGGCTGCCTCAAGTCCCACGGCAACACGGGTGCAAAAGCGGCCAAGCAAGCGCGTCACCCGGCCTGGAATGGCATTGGATTCGTGAAGGACTACGGGGATGCCACACCACCGTGCCGCCAGGATTGCTGGTGCAGCGATGTACCCACCTGTCGTGAAGACAGCATCGATGCGTTCCCGCTGGATCAGGCGGCGGATGCCGCCGCTGGCGGCCAGCAATTGGATCAGTTGGATGAGTTTGCGCAGTCCTCGCCCTTGCAATCCACCAGCCTTGACCGTGGTGAGGGGATAACGGCCTGGAACCAGGCTTGTTTCCAGACGGTCGGGAACGCCCACCCAGCGCACGCTCCATGGCTCCGGCAGGGCATCAGCAACGGAGAGGGCTGGAAATAAGTGCCCACCTGTGCCGCTGGCAGCAACAAGAAGCCGAGGCATGAGGTCGAGCGGGATGAGAAGGAGCGACCTAACTTAGATGGATTCTGGAGATGTCTATATGTCTCGGGCTCTCCGTGTCTCGTTGGTGTCATTGCTGCTTGGCTCCGCCCTGGCACTCCCGATGTCCAGTCGGGCTTTGACCCAGGCTCCGTTTGAGTTGAGTGAGCGCTTGGAATCCGCCCTCAATCAGTCGGAAGGCAATGTTGCAGCGTTGAAGGCTCTGTTTACGCCTGAGCAATTTGCTGTTCTGGAGGAGCGTTACGGCGTGTTCAGTCGCCGTTTCCCTCAGCTGAATTGGTCGGTGCGGCCAGGAACTCCCACATCAGATGGTCGCTCGACCATGCAGATTGCTGTAAGTGGGAGACGCCAGCAAGACGGCTTGAGTTATTCCTTCTATGCGAATCAGCGGCTCGCGGTGACCACCGAGAGCGGCTTGATTACCAGCCAGGAAGTTCTTAGTGATCAATCGGTCATGACCAGTGCCAAGGAGCCACTACCGATTAGTTTGCTCATCCCAGACAGCGTGCTCACTGGGACTCGGTACGACGTCGATGTGGTGGTCGACAAGCCCTTGGGTGATGCTCTGATGGCGGGTGGTTTGATTGCGCTTACCCCTGCGCAGGTATTGGGGCAAGAGAGTCCAGATATCCAGCTCAAGCCCCTCGGCGGGGGCGGCCTGTTTAAGTCTGTTCAAGCACCGCTTAAGCCGGGCATCCAAAACTGGGCTGCCTTGTTAGTGCATCCCGAAGGTGTGGTGAGTGTGAGCAAGCAGGTGCGAGTTGTGGATGACAAAAGTAAGCTCCAGCCTTAACCGTGGTGAGCTGGGTAGCAGCGTCTTAGGGCCGACACATCGGCGTTCCCGAGTCCCTGTTGCATCAGTGCAGACTCTTGCTCGAGCACGAGTTGGGTGATCGGGAGCTCCAACTGCTGTTCCTCAGCGGCATCCAGCGCGATTGTTAGGTCTTTGTGATGGAGTGCGAGCTTGAACCCGAGCGGGTATTGATCGGAAAGCATGGCGGCTGAACGGTGTTGCAGGGCCCAAGATCCTGCAGCTCCTCCAAGTAGTGCCGCCACAACTTGCTCCATGGGGAGCTGAAGATGTTGCCCTAGAGCGATGGCTTCTGCAACAGCGGCATAGCTTCCCGCCACCAGGACCTGGTTCACCGCTTTCACCTGTTGGCCGCTGCCAACGGGCCCGAAGTGATGGATCGAGCTACCGATCACCTCCAATAGAGGACGAGCCTGCTCTAATGCCATAGTGTCGCCACCACAGAGCACGGTGAGTGTGCCGGCCTTGGCGCCCTCTGTGCCGCCTGTCACAGGAGCATCGATGTAGTGCACGTTGCGTTCCGATAGCCGCTTGGCCATCGCTGTCGCTGTGGCGGGGGCGATCGTGGAGCAATCGATGACCAAGCTTCCTGGTGTGAGTGCATAGCCAGCTCCTCTGTTTCCCCACAGAACGTTTTGCACTGCGGTGTCATCGCTGACGCAAATCAGCAGGACTGCACAGCCTTTCACGGCTTCATTAGGAGAGCTGCTGGAGGTCACTGTGGGCCCTTGATCGTCCAGAAGTTCTGCCGCCGATTCCGCTGAGCGGCTGCGGGTGTGCACGTTGAGCGAGTAGCCGGCGCGTCGCAAATTGACGGCGATGGGGAATCCCAGGGCGCCAAGCCCCACCATGGCCACTGCTGTAGGCGGATTCAGGGGTGGACGTTGATCATTGGCGAGTTTCAGAGTTGGTGTGCTCCTGGGATCAAGGGCTGATTCATTTTTCCAGGCATCGCATCCATAGATCGCATCCGCGCATCGCAGTGGAGCGGCATGCTCAAGCGTCCTGGTTAGATCCGGTCATGCTTGAGGCCCATTTTGGTCAGACTTTGACGGAATCTTGCTTTCAGGATGAATGCGTTGTGTGAATGATTCGCATGGTTACGCCTAAGCATTGGAAGCGGTATCTGGTCATCCCTTGTGCCGCGTTTGCCGCCGCCGCTCTCCACCCCGCTACGGGATGGGCTGAGTCTCCAATGAAGTCGCGCGCGGCTCGATTAACACTTACGGATGCGCAAAAGCAGCAGCTTTTTGAGGCAAGGCGCCGCTGGGAGTTGAGCAGTTTTGACCAGCAAAAGGCTTTGTTGGCAGCCAAGCAACGATGTATTCAATCGGCCAACACCATCGATGCCTTTCGGGTGTGTAAGCAGGAGCAACGCCAAGGCCGGCGTGAATTATTTAAGGAGGCACGTGCTGCCATGACGGCTGAACGGCAGCGACTGGGACTTCCTCCTAGGCCAGAGCGGCGAAGATTGCAAAAAAAAAGGCCGCTCCAATTGGAACGGCCCTGAATTCAGCTGATCGATCAGCTGATTGGTGGAGTGGTTTGAATCAAGCGGCGTCGTCCAGCGCGGCGACGCCTGGAAGCACCTTGCCTTCCAGCAGCTCGAGGCTGGCGCCACCACCGGTGGAGATGTGAGACATCTTCTCGGCCAGGCCTGCTTTCTCAACAGCAGCAACGGAATCGCCACCGCCAATGATCGTGCAGCAGCCTTTTCCGCTGAGTTCAGCCAGGGTTGTGGCAATGGCATTCGTTCCAGCCGCGAACTTGTCGAACTCGAAGACGCCCATCGGGCCATTCCAGATCACGGTTTTGCAATCAGCCAGGGCAGCTTGGAACACCTTGATGGCATCAGGGCCGATGTCGAGGCCCATCCAGCCGTCGGGAATCGCTGTGATGTCTGCGACTTGGCTGTTGGCATCAGGAGCGAAGTTGTCGGCAAGCAAGACATCGGTGGGGAGCAGCAGCTCAACGCCTTTGGCCTTGGCTTTGGCTTCCAATTCCTTGGCCAGTTCCAGCTTGTCGTCTTCAACGAGGCTCTTGCCGACAGCCAGACCGCGTGCTTTGTAGAAGGTGAAAATCATGCCGCCGCCGATCAGCACCTTGTCGCACTTGTCGATCAAGGCTTCAAGGACGCCGATCTTGCTGCTCACCTTGGAACCACCAACGATGGCGGCCAAAGGACGCTTGGGCTCATCCACGGCACCCTGGAGGTATTGAAGTTCCTTCTCCATCAAGAAGCCAGCCACGGATGGCTTGAGGAATTTGGTCACGCCTTCGGTGGAGGCGTGGGCCCGGTGAGCAGCGCCAAAGGCGTCGTTCACATACACGTCGGCGAGACCAGCGAGCTTCTCGGCGAAGGCGGGATCGTTCTTTTCTTCTTCCGCGAAGAAGCGCACGTTCTCGAGCAGAACGACGTCGCCGTTGCCCATGGCGTTCACCTTGGCTTCCGCGTTAGCTCCGATGCAGCTGTCGGTTTTGGTTACGGGTTTGCCAAGCAGCTCGCTGAGGCGTGCTGCAACGGGGGTAAGGCGCATCTTGTCGTTGACCTGACCCTTGGGACGACCGAAGTGAGCGGCCAAGATCACTTTGGCGCCTTTGCCAATCAGGTCATTGATGGTTGGCAGTGCTGCACGGATGCGGGTGTCGTCGGTGATCGCACCGGCGTCGTTCAGAGGCACGTTGAAATCAACCCGCACAAGAACGCGTTTCCCGCTCAAGTCGCCGGTATTCAGTTTGGCCAGGGAACGCTTCGCCATGTGGTTTATGTCGTGAGGTGTGAAATCGGGGCGAGGTTAACCCGATTACGCGCTAGCACTGGAACGAGAGGGGTACTACCGGAGGTGGCCCAATGTTTGAAACCGTCTTGTTTCCGCTTGATCAGAGTCGAGAAGCTGTTGAAGCGGCGACCAAAGCCCTGGACTTGGCTCGCAGTCACAACAGCAAATTGATTCTGTTGTCTGTCGTTCAGTCTGAGCGACCTGAGATGCATGACCATGCGGTGGTGGCATCGTTATTGGCCGAAACCAAAGCCCGTTTTGAGCAGGTCGGGGTGTCCTGTGACGTGGTGGAGCGTGAGGGGATGCCAGCGTTTGTGATTTGCGATGTGGCAGACGAGTTGAATGTGGACGTGATTGTGATGGGTACCCGCGGCGTGAATCTCGAAGCCGAAAGCGGCAGCACGGCAACGCGGGTGATTCAGCTCGCGCCTTGTCCGGTTTTGGTGGTGCCGTGAGCACACCTCCGATTCAGTGGTATCCAGGGCACATTGCCAAGGCGGAACAGCAGCTCAAGCGCAACCTCGACAAGGTTGATTTGGTGATTGAGGTGCGTGACGCACGCATTCCCTTGGCGACTGGACACCCCCATCTCAACCGCTGGTTGAAAGGGAAGCAGCATTTGCTCGTGATCAATCGACGCGACATGGTCACGTCTGCGGCATGGGAGGCCTGGGACCAGTGGTTTAAGGAGCAGGGGCAGCGCACGGTTTGGTGTGATGCCAAAGCAGGCACCGGGGTGAAGCAGGTGCAGCAGGCGGCGATTCGGGCTGGCAATCAACTCAACGAGAGGAGAAAGAATCGGGGGATGCGCCCGCGGGCGGTGCGTGCCCTCACCCTCGGCTTTCCCAATGTGGGGAAGTCGGCCTTAATCAATCGCTTGGTCAAGAAAAAGGTGGTGGCGAGTGCCCGTCGGGCTGGGGTCACCCGCACCTTGCGTTGGGTGCGGGTTGGCCAAGACTTGGACTTGCTCGATGCCCCCGGCGTGTTGCCACCTCGCTTGGATGATCAACGGGCGGCGCTGCATCTCGCCCTATGCGATGACATTGGCCAGGCGGCCTACGACGGCGAGCTCGTAGCTCAGGCGTTCTTGAGATTGTTGATCGATGCCCAGGGCCGCGAGGCCTCCGGGGTTGTGCTGTCGATCCTTGAGCAGCGTTATGGAACGCCAGTGGCTGGAACTACCGCTGACCCTGCGTTCTGGCTGGAGGCCACGGCCGAACGTCATACCTCCGGGGATACGGCACGGATGGCCCAGCGGTTGCTGGATGATTTCCGACGTTCGCTGTTGGGTTCGATTGCTTTGGAATTGCCGGAACAGGGGGAGTTTTGAGCGTTCAAGGGCAAGGGTTTGTGCGCCCCCCTTTGCCTGAGGAAGTGTTTATGGCTGGGTTCGGAGAGGGGGAAGGCGAACTCGTCACTCTCACGTATCCCAAGCCACTTCCGATGCGTTTGGATCGCTGGTTGGTGAGTCAGCGGTCTGAGCAAAGTCGGTCTCGGATCCAAAAGTTCATTGATGCCGGATACGTGCGGGTGAATGGCAAGACGGGGAAGGCCAAAACGCCGTTGCGCGAAGGCGACCAGGTGCAGCTCTGGATGCCACCGCCAGAGCCGCTTCCCTACCTCAAGCCAGAACCGATGGAGCTGGATGTGCTGTTTGAAGACGAGCACTTGATCGTGATCAATAAGCCAGCCGGACTGACCGTGCATCCTGCCCCTGGGAATAAGGACGGAACCCTGGTGAATGGGTTGCTGCATCACTGCCAGGATTTGCCAGGGATCAGCGGCAAATTACGGCCGGGCGTGGTCCATCGTCTCGATAAAGACACGACCGGCTGCATCGTGGTGGCGAAATCTCAGGAGGCGTTGGTTCGTCTCCAGGCCCAGATCCAACAGAGGATTGCTTCACGTGAGTATCTGGCTGTGGTGCACGGGGTGCCGCAAGGAGAGTCGGGAACGATCATTGGCGCGATCGGTCGTCATCCTGTGGATCGCAAAAAATATGCAGTGGTGAGTGATGACAGCGGTCGCTATGCGCGCACGCATTGGACTCTCCAGGAGCGACTTGGCGATTATTCCCTCTTGCGCTTCAAGCTCGATACGGGGCGAACACACCAGATCCGCGTGCATTGCGCCCATATCAATCACGCCGTGGTGGGGGACATCACTTACAGCCGCTGCAGGAAACTGCCGGTGGAGCTTCCTGGGCAAGCTCTGCATGCCTTTCAGTTGGGCCTCGATCATCCGATCACAAAAGAGCGGATGTTGTTTGAGGCCCCAGTCCCATCGGTGATGGAGAAACTGCTGATCGTGTTGCGGAAACGGTGTACTTAGAGGAGCGTGAGCTCTGTTCCTGAGGCCATCAGCAGTTCGGATGTAAGAGATCCATCCCCGTTGAGTTCCTCTCCACTCAATGCATTGAACCCCACCGTCATGGCTTGACCAGCAGCAAGCGATTGTGCCCAGTCAGCACCTTTGAGCTCGTAGCGGTAAAGGCCGTCTCCAAGCTCTTGCGTGGAGACATCAACCCCCCAGGATTCTCCGTAAAACTGATGAGCACTGATGAAACTCACCCCCCAATCGTCCAATGATTGATTGCTTTGATTGGTCACGTTCATCGAGACGGTGAAGCCACCGTCCCAAAGATCACCACTCACCTGAATCTCCAGGGGAGAGCCAGTGAGAGGATCCGGTTGCACAGTTCCGGGATCAGAGGGTGAGGGGTTAAGGGAAGAATTTGAATCGGTTGAGCCAATCAGTGGTGTGGTTCCAGAAAGATTGTTTAGGTTCTCTGAGAGTGGATCTCCCAGCTCAACAATGCCTTGGTAATAGTTGATCACAGTGTTGTCGCTGACATCGAGGGCCGGCCACTGAGGCCAGTCAAAGGTGTCATTCATAAAGGGTTCGTTTTGATCCCATCCCAAAACTGTTAAATGATGAATATCGTGGGCAATAGCCACCCCTTCGATGCTAAGAAAGCCATGGGTTCTGGCATGCATCCAGCCGCCATAATGCGGCTCCATCTTGAGGGTATTGATGAAATGTTCTTCGAGTTGATTGGTTGTTAGATAATTGGCAAATCCTTCATGGCCAAACTGTTCAACCATCTGCATGACGTCGCCACTGCTGCCTAGGCGGGCCGTTCGTTGAATGTCGGCCAGGATTTGTGGGTCGTAGGACGCATCGGCGATCCAACCCACCTTGGCTCCCTGCATGGCAAACCAAAGCCCAACGCCTTGAAGATCGTTCCCCCAGGCCTGGCTGTTATTGGTGAGCTCATTTTCAAAAGCCCATGCGCCGATAACCTCGATGTCAACTGGGGCTAATCCTGCAAAGTCCCTTAAGCCGTTGTAAGCCAATAACGCTTCCGTTGTAATCGCGGTTCGTCCACCGACAAGTTCGTTGTGCTCTGAGTTGTGATTGGAGTCATGAAAAGAGCCCCAGACGTTGATGTCTGTGAACCCACTTTCGGACGATTGCTGCATGGAGTGGTCATGGTTCATCCCGTGATCCCCCAAGCCGTGTTCTGCCATTGCTGACGTCATTGCCGGCTCCATCGGTGACGTCATCGGAGGTGTCTCAATGATTGGTTCCAGCACCGGCTCTGAAGGGGCGTCAGAAATCCCAGCGCTTTCTTCGTTTGATGGTGAGATCGGCGATATCGCGTTGTCTGTGCCGAAGAGCAATGCAGCAGAAAGCTCCCCTTCGTTTCCTATCTCAGTGCCTTGGGTGCCATTGAATCCAATGCTGACCGACTCTCCTGCTGGGATCCGTGCTCCCCAGTCTTTACCGGTCAGGGTGTAGCGCGTTAGGCCGTTGTCGAGACGAACCGCACTGATCTCGGCTCCCCAAGGAGCCGTGTTGATGAGGTGAGGGCTATCGAAGCTATAGCTCCAGCTTTCGAGATCTTGTGTGGATGTGTTGGTGAGGGTTATTGCAGCCGTGAACCCCCTCCACCAGCGATCACCGGTGATGGAGGTTTGCAAGACATTCGTGGATTCCATGGCCCTTGGTATGGGGGACAATCTCATCTCAGCTCTGAAGTCCAACCAAGTTCTGACTCCCAGGGCGGAACCTGTGTCTGAATGTATTCATGGTGGAAATAGCGGCTTATCTTTCCCTGCCCTTGTCCAATTTGCGTCAGAAAACTGTTCGTTTGCGGGATGGTTTTTGTGCAGTGATTAATCGGCTAAGGCTGTGAAGCAAGATCGAACATTGCCAATATCTTGCCGATAAGATTTTGCCAATCGTTATGCGCTCAAGTTGTTTTGGTTGGGCGCCTCATCTCACGATGGAGAGGATTCAGCCGTTTGAAGAACGAATCCAGTTGCTGGAAAACGAAAACGAAGGCGAAGGGGTGCATCAACACCACAACATCGAGTCATGGATGAATGCCCGCTGGTGTTATAGGTTTCTGGTTGGCAGCAGCGGACAGGCTTCGACCAAGGTGCGGGTAATCGCAGCCTCTGGGTGGCGTAGCAACTGATCGCCAGGACCTTCTTCCACAACCTTGCCTCGATCCAGCACGATCACGCGATGGCAGAAGCCACTCGCTACCGAGAGGTCATGGGTCACGAAAATCATCGCCAGGCCTAAGTCTTGCTGCAGACGTCTCAGCAGGGCCAGGACTTCAGCTTGGATCTCCGCATCGAGCATGCTCACGCTCTCATCGCAGATCAGCACCTGCGGGCCTAGAGCCAAAGCGCGAGCAATGGCGACGCGTTGCTGCTGGCCACCAGACAGTTGCTTGGGCAGTCGATTTTGAAAATGATCTGCTGGTGAAAGGCCCACAAGCTCCAGAAGCTCCCTTGCCCGTTCTCTAGCGGCTGCCCGCGAGGCGAGGCCATGGATCAGCAGGGGGTCTGCGATGGCGTCGGCCACGCTGAGGGCTGGATTCAGGCAGGCCAGCGGGTCTTGAAACACCATCTGAATGGTGCGTCTTGCTTGTCGTTCAGCGCTGCCACGCAGTTGGAGCAGGTTTTGGGTTTGGAGCCAAACCTCGCCTCCGCGAATTGGGGTAAGGCCCATCAAGGCCCTGCAAAGGGTGCTTTTCCCGCAGCCAGAGCCACCCACCACGCCCAACGATTCACCGGATTGCAAGGTGAAGCTCACGCCATCCACCGCTTTCAGCCAGTTGGGAGACCAGGGCGGACCTCCGAGGTTGTGCCAACAGCGCAATCCTTCCACCTGCAGCACTGCTGTGCCGTCAGGTTTGCCCGGCGTATTGCCTCCTTCCCTGGCCCTGGCGGCTGTGACGAGCCGCTTGCCGATCTCAGATTGGGGGTGGGTCAGCACTTGATCGCTGCTGTTTTGTTCCACAAGTCGGCCCCCGTCCAAGACCGCCATGTCTTCACACCAGCGGTTGGCCATAGCCAAGTCATGGGTGATGAGCAGGAGGGCGCTTCCCAGCTCTTCGCAAAGAGTTCGCAGCACCGCCATCACCTGCCCCGCAACCGCAACATCCAGGCTGGTGGTTGGTTCGTCGGCGATGACAAGGGGGGGTGCGAGTGCAATGGCCAGTGCGATGGCTAAGCGCTGACGCATGCCACCACTGAATTCGTGGGGATAGGCCCGAAAACGCTCGGCCCCGATACCCACCTGTTCCAGCAGGCTTTCAGCGCGGTCTTTCCGCTCTTGATGCCCCATCGTCGGCCGGTGCGCAGCGAAGGTGTCGAGGAGGTGCCCACCCACGGTCATCAGTGGATTCAGGCGCGTCATCGGGTCCTGAAACACCAGGCCGACCGCCTCTCCGCGCAGGGCGCGCAAGGCAGGCCGACTGAGTTGGCGTGGGTCTTGACCATTGAGACGTAGATCTCCTTCGCAGCAGCTCCCTGGAGGTAAGAGCTGCAATGCAGCTCGCGCCACTGTGCTCTTCCCGCATCCAGACGGCCCAACAAGTGCCAAGCGATCTCCCGATTTCAGGCTGAGATCCAATCCATCCAGCGTCCAGGACTCACTTCCTGGGTAGCGCAGACGCAACTGATTCAGCGTCAGAACCGTTTCTGGCGCGTTGGGCATGAAACAAAGCACGGTGCCTCATGCCTACATACCATGGATGCACCCGCCGGGTTGGATGCTCAACGCAACCTCTGCACCCGATCCCTCCCAGACTCAGTCTGGATCGACTCCTGCGGCCTGCGGTTTAACGGCATTGCGCGAACGTCCGCTCCGCTTGCCCGATGACTATGGCATTGAGCTTCCTGACTGGTTGAAGCAGTGCCTGATTCACGTTCCTCCCGGCATCGGACACAGTTGTCCGACCGATCCAGAGGCCCTGCTAGCGGCTGCTTTTGATTTTGCGTTTCAGCTGCATGAGGGGCAGTTCCGCGCCAGCGGTGATCCCTACATCGTGCATCCGGTGGCCGTTGCAGATTTGCTGCGGGACATTGGGGCGAGTGCCAGCGTGATTGCAGCGGGTTTCCTCCACGATGTGGTGGAAGACACGGATGTGACACCAGATCAGCTCCAAAGCCATTTCGGCCCAGAGGTTCGTGAGTTGGTGGAAGGCGTTACCAAGCTGGGAGGCCTTCATTTCACCAATCGGACGGAGGCTCAAGCTGAGAATCTGCGCAAGATGTTTCTGGCGATGGCCAGTGATATTCGTGTGGTGTTGGTGAAGCTGGCCGATCGTTTGCACAACATGCGCACGATCGGTGCGCTCAAGGAGGAGAAACGGCAGCGCATCGCCAGGGAAACGCGAGAGATTTACGCACCGCTTGCCAATCGCCTGGGGATTGGTCGCTTCAAATGGGAACTCGAAGATCTCTCCTTCAAGTTGCTGGAGCCTGAGGCCTTCCGCGAAATGCAGCAGGAGGTTTCAACCAAGCGCAGTGAGCGGGAGGATCGCCTCTCCGTCACGGTGCAGTTGCTCTGTGATCGCTTGGCTGCCGTGGGCCTCGACAGCTGTGAGGTGAGTGGTCGCCCGAAACATCTCTATGGCATCTGGACCAAGATGCAACGCCAGCAGAAGGAGTTCCACGAGATCTACGACGTGGCTGCGTTACGGATCCTGACGCCGAATGTCGAGACCTGTTATCGCGCCCTTGCTGTGGTTCACGACACGTTCAGGCCCATCCCAGGCCGGTTCAAGGACTACATCGGCTTGCCTAAACCCAATGGTTATCAATCACTTCACACCGCAGTAATCGGACGCCATCGTCCGATCGAGGTGCAGATTCGTACCTGGGACATGCATCAGGTGTCGGAGTTCGGCATTGCTGCCCACTGGAAGTACAAGGAGGGTGGATCCCCCGCTACTGGTGGAGATACGGAGCGTTTTAACTGGTTGCGTCAGCTCGTGGATTGGCAGCAGGAAGGGGGCGCGGATGATCACAACGACTACCTGGCTTCGATCAAGGAAGATCTTTTTGACGAGGAGGTGTTTGTGTTCACTCCTAAGGGAGATGTTCTGGGGCTTCGTAAGGGGTCAACTGCGGTTGATTTTGCTTTTCGTATTCACTCTGAGGTGGGAAATCATTGTCATGGAGTAAGAATTAACGATCGGCTCTTGCCCCTTTCGACCCCGCTTCAAAATGGTGACTTCATTGATATTCTCACCTCAAAAAATGCCCATCCAAGTTTGGATTGGCTCAATTTTGTAGCGACTCCAACGGCGCGAAATCGCATTCGTCAGTGGTACAAACGCAGTCATCGTGACGAGACGATTGTTCGCGGCAAAGAGCTGCTTGAACGTGAGCTGGGACGCAGTGGTTTTGATGCTCTGCTTGGCAGTGAAGCGATGCTCAGGGTGGCTGAGCGCTGCAACTTGCAAACCACGGAAGACTTGCTTGCTGGTCTTGGGTTTGGTGCTTTAACGCTGCATCAGGTGCTCAATCGTTTGCGCGAAGAAATTCGTCTGCAAACGGCTGAGGTGGAGGCACCTCTGAGTAACGAGGATGTCGCCAAGCAACTGGTCAAGCAGTCCGAGCAGCCATCCCCTCGGGACGTTCCATCCGCAGGAGCGGCACCGATCCTTGGTGTTGAAGGCTTAGATCATCGCCTTGGTGGATGTTGTAGTCCGCTGCCAGGAGAACCGATCTTGGGTGCTGTGGCCCTTGGTAATCACGGCATCACCATCCATCGTCAAGACTGCGCCAATCTGGAGGCGATCCCGACGGAACGTCGTTTGCCTGTGCGTTGGAACCCATCGCTGCAAGAGGCAGGTTCTCGCTTCCCTGCTCACTTGCGCATTGAGGTGATTGATCGGGTTGGGATTTTGAAGGACATTCTGATGCGTTTGTCTGATGGTTCGATCAATGTCAGTGATGCTCAGGTGAGAACGGCCTATGGCAAGCCGGCCCGGATCGATTTGATGGTGGAACTGGGAAGCGCCGCGCAGTTGCAGCGCACCATGGACCAGATCCGCTCGATGGCAGATGTGATCGACATCGCGCGTACTGGTCAGAGTTGAGTAACCCGCTGTTGGCCTTGCCGTTCGAACCCTCAATCGAGGGTTTGGGTGGGTCGTATTGGGATGTGGTGGAGGCGGCGGTTTTCCCGCGAACGCAGTTGCGCTTTCGCAACGACGCACTGTTGCGCAAGCTGGGGGTGGAGCCGGACAGTGTGTCGGATCAAGATTTCGAGAGGGCCTATGGCCGTTTTGAAGAGCGCGTTCCCTTGCTCGCTCTTCGTTATCACGGCTACCAGTTCGGCACCTACAACCCCCAGCTTGGAGATGGACGCGGCTTTCTCTATGGCCAACTGCGCGATCGAAGCGGCCAGCTTCAAGACCTTGGTAGCAAGGGGAGTGGCACCACCCCCTGGAGTCGTGGTGGGGATGGACGCCTCACCTTGAAAGGAGGGGTGCGCGAAGTGATCGCCTCCGAGGCGTTGCATCGTCTTGGTGTAACCACGAGCCGCACGTTGTCGTTGATCGAGACGGGTGAGGACCTGTGGCGTGGGGATGAACCCTCGCCGACGCGAAGTGCGGTGATGGTTCGGATGGCACGCACTCATCTGCGTTTCGGTAGCTGTGAAAGGCTGCTGTATTTGCGGGACCCCCAAGGTTTGGAGCGCTTACTGCGCCATGTGGTAGCTGTCTACTACCCCGATGTTGCAGCGGCCCATCCTGCTCCTGATGGAGATCGCCTGGCCTTGGAGCATCAGCTTCTCGCCTTCTATGGCGAGCTGGTGGAGCGGGTGGCTCGTTTGGCAGCTGAGTGGATGGCAGCAGGTTTTGTTCATGGCGTGCTCAACACCGACAACATGTCGCTGGCTGGTGAAAGCTTTGACTACGGACCGTTTGCCTTTTTAGATCGCTGGGATCCAAGTTTTACGGCGGCTTATTTCGATCAGACCGGGCTGTATTCCTATGGGCGTCAGCCAGCTATTTGCCGAAAGAATTTGCAGCTTCTTCAAAACCCTTTGGCGATGTTGCTGCCTCGGCCGCCGATGGAACAATTGCTTGAGCGGTATGCAAGCAGTTATCAAAATTACTATCGCTTGTGCTTGTTGAGGCGGTTGGGATTGGCGCCCAATCCTGATGAGGACAGTGATGATCGCTTGGTGAGCGCAACCCTGGAATTAATCGCGAGCTGGCCCGTTGGTTATGGAGACTTTTTTGCTGGTCTCGCTTCGGTGGTTCAATCCTCTGGTTTGCCCCAGGAGCCTGAGGGCTTGCCTGTGGTGTTGAACAATCTTCCAGAACCTCCCAGGGAGGTGTGGCAAAACTGGCGTGATGCCTGGTGGTGGCAAACCCAGGCCATCGAGCCCTCTGGAGCATCTGAGCTGGAGGCTTCAGTTTCTGAGGGCTTGAGGCGTTGGAATTTGAGCCAAACACCCACACGCCCCTTGATTGAATCGCTTTGGGAGAGCATCGATCAAGGGGACGATTGGCAGCCTCTAGGGGGTTGGCTTGCCTCGGTCATGACGGCCTGAGAATGCATTGAACGGGGTTACTTTCGTCCACGCTCTCGACGTCGAGGGGCTGTGGTCCTGGCTCTTTGGGGTTGCAGCCAGTTAAGGGTGAACCACCAGCTCAGTCCCCCAAATACTGTTCCGGTCAGGGTGGAGCCAAGCAAGAGACGGCTCATCACATCCCATCCCGCCGTGGCAAGCAGTTCTTGATTGAGATTGTTGAGCCCTGGCCAGCCAGCGCCTTCACCGAGGACCAGTGTCCCTAACCGGTAGTTGAACCAAAACAGCGGTACGTAGGTGAATGGGTTGCTGATCCAGGTGCCTGCGGCGGCCAGCAAATGGTTGCCGCGCACAATGCTGGCCAAGCCAATTCCAAGCAGGGTTTGAAAGCCAAAGAAGGGGAAGCAGCCGCAAAACACGCCTGCGGCCAGTCCGCGCGCGCGTTGTCCAGGGGTTCCCTCCTGCTGCCAGATCCACTGCAGCCATCGGTTCAAGCGTCGCTGACATTTGTTCTGCAACCGCTTGATCAAAACTGCTTGCCGCCAGTGCGGCTGAGGAAGCTTCGGGATCGTAGGAAGGAGTGCGTGATGGCGGCAGGGATCTGGGTATGTCTGGGATTGGTCCAGATCAGGCGCTTTCGATCGCTGCGATCGCTACCGCAGTGGCACCGGGGCAGGGTGGCATCGCCGTGATTCGGGTGTCGGGTCCCAGTGCTGTAGGTGCTGTTGCTGCGATCACGGTGATTCCTGGTCAACAGGTGTGGGAGAGCCACCGGGTGCTGTATGGACATGTTGTGGCTGACGGCGGTGTGGAACGGCTCGATGAGGTGTTGGTGTTGGTGATGTTGGCGCCGCGCAGTTTTACCGGTGAAGACGTTGTCGAGATTCATTGTCATGGCGGGGTGATCGCCGTACAGCAGGTCTTGGCACGTGTCTTGGAGCAGCCAGGAGTGCGACGGGCCCTGCCCGGTGAATTCAGCCAACGCGCTGTCCTGAATGGCCGTCTTGACCTCACCCGGGCGGAAGCAATTGGTGATTTGGTGGGAGCGCGCAGCCAGCGGGCAGCGCAATTGGCGATGGCGGGTCTCGATGGCGGGATCCAGAAAACAATGGTGGTCTTGCGGGAGCGATTGCTCGATCAGCTCAGTGAGTTGGAGGCCCGCGTGGACTTTGAAGAGGATCTTCCTCCTTTGAATGGTGAGGCGCTCTTGCAGGAGCTGCAAGCTGTTCGCTTGGAGTTGCTCAACCTCGTGGCCGATGGCGAGCGGGGATCAGTTGTGCGCCATGGATTGAGGGTCGCGCTGGTGGGCCGGCCAAACGTGGGAAAAAGCTCCTTGCTCAACCTCTTGAGTCGCCGGGAGCGGGCGATCGTGACCGACTTGCCAGGGACCACGCGGGATTTGCTGGAAAGTGAGATCGTGCTCGATGGGGTCCCAATCACCCTGCTGGACACCGCAGGCATCAGGGCCACCAGTCATGCCGTGGAGAAGTTGGGGATTGCTCGAAGCCGCGACGCCCTGGCGAGTGCCGATCTGGTCCTGCTGTTATTTGATCTCGCCCAGGGCTGGTTGGATGACGATCAGGCTTTGTTTGCCCTGATCCCTGAAGGGGTTCCCTGCCTGAGGGTCGGCAACAAAGCAGACCTTCCTCTGAAGGCTGAGCCCGTTGATGCGTCGGTTGCGGCATCGGTTGCGGATGTGCGCCTCAGCGCGGTCACGGGAGACGGGGAACAGGCTCTCGTGCGTGCAGTCTTGGAGCGTTGTGGCGCCTTAGGCGAACAGCCCTTGCTTCTGGCTTTGAATCAGCGTCAGTCTGATCTGGCGGTCACTGCGGCTGAGGCCCTGGCCCGTAGTGAGCAGGTGGCGGTCGATGGTCTCCCCTGGGATTTTTGGACGATTGATTTGCGTCAGGCGATTTGCAGCCTGGGTGAGATCACCGGTGAGCAGCTCACGGAGTCGGTGTTGGACCGGATTTTCTCTCGCTTCTGTATCGGTAAGTGATTACTTCCCCTCCGGTTGTTGGGGTAAGCGTCGGGCGATCAAAATCAATACGGTGATTAGCGCATAGGCGATAGCCCAGGGCTGACCGGTTCCCCAGCCCAGATTCACAACGGTGTCACCGGTGGAAAATTGCCAGGCATGAATCACGCCAAACCAGGCGAGCACGGCTGCAATCCCACTGCAGGTTGCGGCGGCGAGGAAGCGGCCTTCAATGGCAAATACGAGCAAAGCTGCCAACAGCATCGCTGTGATGATCTGCCCCTGCTCCAAGGCAAAGGCACCCGCTGCCCAGACATCACCCTGGGCGAGCTGGTCGATCATTTGCTGGTTAAAGGGTTGCTTTGGCGTGCCCAGTCCACCGGCGCGCAATCCGGCTTTCAGCAATTGGGCGCCCCATCCAGCCAGGCCAGGAAGCAGTCCGAGCACGACTGCGGGGGCGTGGCGTGAGGGCGTGGCCTGAAACGCCTGGGCTGTCATCGCAATGCCGATGTACAGCACGATCGCCATGCCGGCATCGATGGGGATCAAGAGTGCCAGCAAGCCGAACAAGCCAAAGAAGCAAGCTGCCGACATGACGACACCGTTCAGCCAGGAGTAGCCAGAGCGCGCCCCCATGTCTTTGAAGCCTGAATGGCCGATGTAAATCGTGGTGGGGAAACAGGAACCGAGTGCTGCAGCGGCGAGTGTCCCAACACCGTCGATCAGCAGGCAGGTGCGGGTGGCGTAGTGATCACCAGCCGCTTCTGCGCTTTCGAGGTTTTGGAGAGATCCGATCACATTGAAAAGCCCCATCGGCACGATCACCCCGAGCCATGGGAAGAGGTCGGTTCGGTTCTCCCAAAGGATCTGTAGCTGCAGCGTCGGTGGATGCCAGCTGATGGTGCGGATGCTGTCTTGCCAGGCGTCTGGACTGGGAGCGAGCAAGCCGCTACTCCAGGCGAGAACCATGCCCAGAAGAACGGCCATCAGGCCTGTGGGTAAGGGCCATCGCACCTTGGCGTAATAGCCGAGAACGATGACGGCCAAGCTCGCGAGTCCCACCAGAGGATGGGCATAGGTGCGCAGCAGGAATCCCAGGGCGATGTAGCCGAGGGCAATCCCGGCAAGGGTGGAGAGCAGGGCGGCTCGTGGGAGCCAGCGTCTTAAGCGGTCGGCACTGAAGGCTCCCACGATTTCGATCAAACCCGATCCCATGCAGGCCACCATCCCCGCATGCCAGGAGCGGCTGATGGCCTCAACCTCTGTCATTCCGCCATTGAGGGCCGCCAGCTTGACCGGAAGCATGACGAGAAAGATGTAGGCAAACAAGCTGACCGTATTGATGCCATAGGGCATGGCGGTGCAGTCCTCACGGCACTGGCTGGCTGCGAGTTGCCTGGCCAGTCGGGTGTACGCCACATTCCCAACGAGAAGACTCACTCCGGCGGCAGGCAAGATCTGTCCGAACAGCAGGGCATCCGGGTAGCCAAGAACACCTCGGCAGAGGCTGATGATCAGCAGGATCTGGATCAGGTTGTTGAGCCCCAGGGCCAGAAACCCATCAAGGTCTCCTGGCTGCCATGGCCCGATGAGGCGCTTTACCTGGAGCTGCATGGTTGGCTGAGACTGGCTTCATCATCAGATGCCTTCTGGAGGCTCTCCGACAAGGTGATCGTTGTGCTCCTGCTGCGGGATGTCAGCGCCGTTGAGTCCAGGTCCAAACAAACCAGGCGACCACTGCGAGCAGCACCCAAGGCAACAGTGCCCTTAGAACCACGCTTGCCACAAGCAGCACCAGCACGCTGACGCCGCCACGCTTAACCAACGCCTTGCTCTCTGGGGTCATGTACTGCCAGCGGGGAATCAGGGCCATACAACGTCTCCTTGATCAATTAGCTGTTTTAGACGCCAGCATGACGACATGACCTCTCAGCTCCTGAGCCTCCGCACCGAGGCATCCTTTCAATGCTTGCCCCTCACCGCCGAGCTACGTCGCTTTGTTCACTCCATTGGTGAACGGGATGGTGCCGTGGTCGTGTCAGGCCAGCACACCACCACTGCTGTGATCATCAATGAAATGGAGGAACGGCTCCTCATGGATCTGAAGCGGTGGTTGAGCCTGCAGGCACCCCCAGGCGCTGGCTGGAAGCATGACGACCTGGAACTGCGCCGTGGCATTCCGGATGATGAGCCGCGCAATGCCCATGCTCATCTGCAGGCTCTGATGCTCGGCAATGAGGTCACCGTGAATGTCAGCAACGGGGAGGTGCAATTGGGGCAGTACCAAGAGGTGATGCTTGTTGAGCTCGACGGTCCACGTCAGCGCAGGGTGTCGCTGCAGTGGCTTTCGGCCTGAAGCTGTGCCGCATCAGAGAGCCATGCCAGGGAAAAATTCGATCTGAAAGGCTTAGCCGAGGTGGTGATCGCCTGAGATCGGTGACCCTGAGGATCAATCGAATTTGCAGACACCCTGCCTAATCTCCTCCAATCAAATCCCATCAGACTTTTGAAAAAGACTTGGATGTGATGGCTGTCTTTGTTCTGGTGCATGGTGGATCTCACGGAAGTTGGTGCTGGGACGCTTGTGCCAAGGAGCTTCAGAGTGAAGGTCACCAGACGGTGAGTTTTGATCTGCCTGGACATGGCCAGGATCGGACGCCTCGAGATCGAGTGACATTGAAGGCTTACGCCGAAGCCATCCGCGATTTGTATTCTTGGCTTAGAAGCTAGATTTTATTTTATAAAACTCAATTGCATTCTCTTTTAAAACTTTTTTTGCAGCTTCACCGCCAAGAGACTCAAGAATGATGTGGATATCGCTGAGCTGAAAGGGTATCGACGCTCTTGTTGATGGTAAGTCAGTGCCAAATAGTAGTGAATCTGGATTGGTTTGATGGAATAACTTGATTGCTTCGGACGGATCGAAGTCTATTCGACCAAAGCCAGTGGCTTTCACCTTGTGGCCTCGTTCTACAAGTTTAAGAAGGTGGTGAAAACCTTCTTTTTTCATCCCTAGGTGGTCGATGCAGACAGCAGGTAATGGCAGTAATGCACTGGATAGCTCCTCAAGATGTGCGGAGTCTAAATACAATTCGACATGCCAGTTTGCAAGTTCATGAACTCTTTTTGCCATTGAGACTATATGAGTAATTCTTTTGGGCCCTCCACGGTATAGGTTGAATCTTAAGGCTCGTACCCCAGCCGAGTTGAGCTCAATGATTTTGTCATCCGATATGTTGTTTGGCAGTTGAGTGACTCCAACATACTTGGGGCCAAGTGATTTTAAAGCGGCTAAAAGATGGCTTTGATCAAAGCCGTGAAATGAGCCAGAAATGATAGCCCCGCCTGCAAGATCAAATGTTGATAGCCTTTTTCTGTAGTCTTGATGGGTAAATTCTTCGGGCAAATAACCATTGTTGCGTATCAATGGATAGCGGGTATCGATGATATGAAAATGGCTATCGAATAATTCAATTTTTTGAGGAAAAACGACGTTCCTTGCAGGGTCTCGGTCAGCAAGCAATGGATTGGACGGTGCGATGACCACACGGCCAGTATCGCTGCGTCGATGAACCAAGACGTCTTCGTGGCCTGTTGCATTGCGAAGGCAGTTGATCACAGCCAGTCAGATGCGCTTCGGGGGCACGGTGTGCGGTTGGGGGAGGGAGCCGAAGTTCATCATGGGAGCAGTCCATTCTTTACAAGCCTTGGCACGAGCGGACCTCTCGATCACTCCACGACTGCGCCAACAGCTGGCGGAGTGGCTTCAGGAGGATCTCGGCCGCGGCGACCTCACCACTCCCGCCCTGCGGGGGCGAGAGGGTGAAGCCCATTGGCGGGCCAAAGCAGACGGGGTGTTTTGTGGCGGCGTGTTGTTGGAGCCCTTGTTCAGGGAGTTGGTGAGTTCTTCAGCATCGGGGTTCGAATTGCGCCTGCTCGTGCGGGATGGCACCCCAATCGAGGCTGGGCAGCGACTGTTGGAGCTCAGGGGGCCGGCGGAACAATTGGTGGCGATGGAACGCACGGCCCTGAATTTGGCGATGCGTCTGTCTGGCATTGCCACGGCAACAGCCGCTCTTGTGGCCCAGTTGGAAGGCACTGGTGTGGCCTTAGCCGACACGCGTAAGACCACTCCAGGTCTGCGGGAGCTGGAGAAATATGCCGTCCGCTGTGGTGGGGGGATCAACCACCGCATGGGGTTGGATGACGCAGCCATGCTCAAGGAAAACCACCTGGCTTGGGCGGGTGGAGTAACAGCCGCGATTGCAGCGGTGCGATCTGATGCACCCTGGCCCGCCAGGGTGATTGTGGAGGCGGAAACGTCAGACGAAGCCCAGGCTGCGGTGGCAGCAGGTGCGGATGCCCTGCTGCTCGATGAGTTCAGCCCGGAGGCTTTGACCACGTTGGTTCCCCTGCTGCGCGCCCAGGCAGAAGCGCGCCCTACTCGGGCATCCATTGTGCTGGAAGCGTCTGGGGTCAACCCTGCCCACTTGAAGCTCTACGCCACAACGGGGGTGGATTTGATTTCCACCAGTGCGCCGATGACGCGGAGCTCCTGGTTGGATCTGAGCATGCGCTTCACGCCCCCCGGGTGATGAGTATGGGCTGCACTTGTTGCGGCGATGGAACGAAGTCTTCTGTTCTGGGTTGTCTTGACCTCCTTTGATGTGATGCTGCAGAGCGTTTGATTGGCTTGAAAGATGGTTGATGAAAGTAAAGCTATTCTTTCGCAAGTTGTGGGGGCAATCTAGTGATTGTCTGTTTTATGTTTTTCAAGTTGATTGGTTGCATATGCCAACGCAACGCCAATCAAAAGCCCGCAACCATTTGCTAGGAAATCCATCCATTCCCCATAGCGATTAGCGTGGGGCTGGATGAGTTCGATGAGGCCGCCATAAAGTGCAAAACAGAGGATTATGGTTCGCCATCGCTTGGGTTGTCGCAGTGCGGTTGGAAAGGCAAGAGTTGCGTAGGCAATGAAATGGTGCGTTTTATCTGACCCCGGAGCTTCGGGCAGATGGTCAAGGGGATATAACGAGAGAGCTGTGATCAAAAGAAGGAGCAATGCGCTTAAATTGAACCATTGATTTCGAATGAAGGTTGTCACTTTCTGCCTATTGCTTTTGTTTTTTGATGGCCTGGCGTGGAGACTGTCTTAGATGCTCTGGAAGTCATTGATCATGCAGGGGTGAAGGGAGCTGATGATGGTCATTCGAGATTATTGTGATTGGAAAAGATCAATATCTTGGCCTTCTTGCCCTTTTTCCCTTCACTTGAAATCACTAGCTCTCCAGATTGCATCAATGCAATTCCTTCGGGCTGAATGAACTGACTCTTGTCCAATCTCCAGGCCCCTTTGAAATGTCCCTTTAAGGTATAGCAAACGATCATTTTTTTCCCTTTGGAGCCAATGATGTAGAGATCATTGGATTGAGGGTGAATTGCGATGCCGGAAGGGTTGAACGTGTCTTCTGAGTCGTTTAGGAAATCCTGACTATTGATTGCGAACACAGGTGAATGATCCATCTGCATTGATTGGAGGTCAAAGGCGTAAACGCTTCGCGTTCGATCATTTTTCTTTGACGAGCCTTTGCAAGCAATTAACAGGCGATTTCTTTCGACGTCATGGCATAAACCTTCCGGGTCTTGATCCTTGTCTAGATCCAGGCGGTATTGTTCATAATGAGCATTGTTGCAGGTAAAGTCAGTAACTTTGTAGATTGCAGGGTGCTTTCCGGCTTTTAGTAAATAGGCCGTATTCCCTGCAATAACAATGTCTTCTGAATCGCCATCATCATGCTTGATGTGCTCTGTAACCGTTCCAGAAATTAAATCGAAGATGTGAATCTGCACGGCCTCATCTTGCACAAAAGCCAGGGAGTTGTTGCTCTCTAGAGGTGATAAGCCAGAAATCTCTTTGTACTGATTTGGCAATGAATAGCTTTTTGCTGGATTGTTTAAGTTGTAAGGGAAGTTCATCGTATCTGTCCTATTGATTGACCCCATTGAGTTTAGTGTTGATGAATCTATGACGCATGGAGATCAGCTGTGTCTCAAGGTTATGCAACCACCGTTTTTGGCCGATCGCTCTTGACCTGACGCGCGCTTTTGAATCCATGGAGTTTTTCCTCAAGCAATCTGTTGTCGCAACATGACTGACCTCTTTCATGACAACAAAGCAAAGAAAACAATTTGAACATTCATCGCGAGATTGTGTACCACAACTGTGTTGAAGTTCCACCATTGATTGAGGCTCTATTCAGCGATCACTCCTTCAATCATGCCTCCTGACAAGGGCAGCAGAGGTGCAAGCGCTGCCAGGATATGAGGCATTCATTTATGGAAAGGGGGTCACCAAGAAGCACGAAAAGAGCAATCAAGTTAACGACTGGGTTGATCAGGAGCTTGTCGGCCCTTCGTGCACTTATTCAGTGTTGCAATCTCTAATTGCAACATCACAACCGTCGTCGTTTTTCATTTGCTCGTCATGCACATCTTCATTCATTGTTCTCAGGCTTTGGTTGGCAAGCAATTGTGTTTTGGTTGCCGACATTGACCAGTTTTAGTGTGCCATCGATCCCTTGAAGACGATTTATCACCTTCCAACGTCCACCGAGTGTATCTTGATAGATTTGATTTTGTGCGGGGGCTATGGGTCTGTAGGTCATTTTGGGACCGTCGGACCACTTGATCTTGATCAGCGTGCCGTCGCGAATCGTAGCCTGCTTGAGTGCTTCACCATTGAAGCTGCAGAGCATGGATTGTGCTTTGCGAACCCAGGTGTCAACCTTTTGATTATCAGATAACAGTGTGATTTCGTCATCTATCAGATTCACCCGTCCAACGATCTCTTGTGAATTACTTGATTCATATTGAAAGGTTGTGTCATTGTTCCATGTCCCTGTTTGGCTGAGGCAGCTTGCCTGGCCTTTTGCATCTTGTGGGTTAGGGCATGCTTCGATATTGAAGGTATTGTTGTTATTTCCTGTATAGGAAATGCTGATCCAGGGTCTGGAAGTCTCGTTGCTTTGCCAATAGCCCACGATGCTGTCATCACGATTGACTGGTGTGCATTCAATCGTTTTCAACTCAGGATGGGTGCTTCGGTATTGAGAGGATTGCTCTCCATTCAGATCCCTCCAGCCTTCATCACCTTTGTAGTTCAGATAAAGCCAGGCTTTGTCCTGGTAGAAGTTCATCCACGGGCTGTTTTCTGATGGTTGGTCGGGAGTGAAGAAACGCATACTCCCTCCCTCTTCTGTTCCATTCCAGGTTTTGGATCCGATGGTGATCGAAGTCTTCATTGCGTCTCCCTGGTTCCAAGAGCTGTATTGCACCGTTCCAATCTCTCCACATTGAAGGGTGCTGATATTTTTTTGAGGTGTGGGAAGACTTTGATATTGGCTACAAGCGCTCACGAGCACCCCTGCAACGATCATGGTTAGGCTGCGCATCACTTTCAGCTATCTGATTGCATTTTGATTCACTAATACGGTTCATGCATCAGTGGCAGCTCTGTGAATGTTGAAAACTTATCAATCTTTAAGTGGTTGGTGTTTGCTGGTGTCAGCTGGTTGCTGTCGATTTATGTGTCAGGACGAATCGCTATGGATTAATTCTGCGATTTGAGTGCATTTAACTGTTTTTGTTGGTTATTAGGATCCTGGTTAATTGCTGATCGGGTAATTTGCGTTGATGAGAATTTCCTTAAAAACCACTTATAGTTTGCTTTATGCGATGCTCGAATCGATCTGTAGGCGCTAAGTTTTGCTTGGGATGTAAGCGTTAGGATTAGTATCTAACCGTGGCATCCGTGATATTGATAACCATTTAGCGTTGCCAGAAGCTGTTTGTTGCTCTTTTGTAGGTGTTCCCTTGGGTTCTTTTTGTGCCGTTTATTGTGGCGAGTTTCTGTTGCAGTGGACTGTCGATTGTGAATGCCGAGATTTTGTGAATTTGCTGCTAATTGGCTGACATCAATCTATCGACTTGTCATTCTTGTACGGCAGTGATTCAAAGGTTCTGAATCTCATGGGGGTGTTCCCTTCAGTTTTCTTGGTTTTTAGCTTTGATGCCGTCTCGGCGTTGATTGTTCCTTTTCTTTTTAAGCTTGTTGGTGCGGCTGCTCTATGGGTCGTTGGTGGCTGGCTGATTGGTTTGGCTCTCCGACTTTTAAGACGGTTCTTTAGGCAGGGCACTCTTGATTCAACACTAGTTAATTACCTTTTAAGCATCATTGGAGTGGTGCTTCGGGTTGTTCTTATTGTTGCCATTCTTGGCTTCTTTGGCGTCGAAACCACTAGTTTTGCTGCCCTGCTCGCTGGTGCTGGTATTGCGATCGGCGCAGCTTGGAGTGGCATGCTGGGCAACTTCGCTGCTGGTGTATTCCTGCAGCTTTTTAGGCCGATCTTGGTAGGTGACTATATCGATGGAGGTGGTGTTGAAGGCACTGTGAATGAGGTGGGTATGTTCGTCACCTCGATTACCTCTATCGACAATGTTGTGAATATTGTGGGCAACGCCAAGCTTTTTGGTGACACAATCAAGAATTACTCGGCAACGCCTTATCGCCGTGTTGATCTTGTTGCTCAACTCGATAACAGCGCTGATGTTGCTAGGGCGATCACTTTGCTGAAGGAAGGGATTAAGAAAGTTCCTAATCAAGCGAGTGAAATTGAGGCCGAAGTTGAGGTTCTTGAATTCAGTGAGAGGGGGCCACGTTTAGCTGTCCGTCCTTACGCACACATCAGTCACTACTGGCAAGTCTATTTTGATGCGAATCGCATGATTGTTGAAGTGCTAGGTCAGGCAGGCTTCCCCGTTCCTCGCATCCCTGTGGCGATGCAAAAAACCTCTTTGAACTGATCTTCTTAGCGTTTGTTTGTGAGCTTTGGGCTTGGGAAAGGTGCGATTTCTGTTTAGCGCCCATTGATTAGTCAGCTTGACCCTTGCCAAGTTCAATTCTGCGGGCTTGCAGCTCGCAGAATTGATTTGCAATGGATGAAATTTCTCCAAAAATTTAGTACGCAAGCAGAGCAGTCGCTCTCAGTCATCAGGATTGTGGCTGTTATTCAGTCGAGGCAAGAGTGATGGAGGGCCAATCTGTTCCAGAGTGAACTGTTGTCCATAGCTGGACGTTGGTCGCTCGGAGAAAAAGCCTCTTCGCTGGGGAGCCCAGAAACGCCGCGCTGTGCAGAGGATGAAGCTGCGGCAGTGGAGCACAACGCGCACGATATGGGTCTGCCAGACCGGAGCGGACGGCCAGTTCAAATTGCTGAGTGTTTCTGGTTCCAACAAACATCTCATGGTGGAACGGAGCCATGGGTGGAAGGGTGCGGGCCACGGAGCCAGCAGCATGGCGACCGTGGCGTCGGCAACCTGCTGGTTGCTTTCGGCGCAGGCAAATAGTTCGAGATTTGTGTGCTGATTGAGTTCCATCAGTTCACGCAAACTGCGTGGGCGTTGCTCAAGATGCATGAGGCTGCCCACATGATCCCAGAACAAAAACAAAGCCTCTTGCTCAAGGGGTTGGAGAGCTCTCCAACCGAAACTCTCGATCCAGCGAATCGGTTCGGCCACGAAACCGGAGAGCACGTAGGCGTAATCCTCCTGGCGAATGGTGTAGGTGGAGTGAATCCGATTGAGCCGCTTGATGATGGCCCTGCCCCCAGAGGTATCAGGGCCCAGCCGCACCAGCTCTGCGACGATCAAGGCTGTGTCGTCGTAGCGCTTGCGGGGTCGTTGTTCAAATTCACCGGTCTGGTGAAGCAAGCCTGAAATCGATGGCAGACAGAAGGTTTTGAGCAAGGCCAGCTCCAGCGCCCGGTTCATGTCCCATGGGAAAAGCAATCCCACCAGATCGCGACATCGCTCCAGGACGACTGGATCCAAAGTCCGCTCCGTCTGCTCACCGGTGGCTGCTTCTGATCCAGAACTTGTCATCGATGTGTTGCTCGCTTCAAGGTTGTTGTGCGTTTTTAACTCTTGGGCTTTCAGGCTGAGAACCAGGGAGCAAACGCTCAGATCTCAATATTTGATGTAAGCAGCTACCAAAGCGGCTGTGTCCTCAAAAATCCGATAGTGAGATATTTTTCCATCGCTGAGAATGCAATACAGGGCCCATTCGGATTGGTATCGCCGACCCGTTCGTTTCACGAGGTGCTGCATAGTGCCGTATCCAAAAACTATTTGGTCGTTGCCGCGCGTCGCCCGAATGTCCATGGCAATGACATTTGCCGTAGATGGGAACGCTTGATGGTCCTTGCACTTCGAACTTTCTTCATCCGTCGTGAGCCTGATCGCGCCGTTAATATCGCCATCGACGACGCGTTCAGAAAAGCGGTCAATGATTGTGTCGGACATTCGTAGGCTTCCATCTGAGTGAACTTAATCAGCGTCGGATAACGCTCGGCTTACGACGAAGTACATCGTACGGATTGGCTACGTTTTCAGTTTATTTGACAACCCTGCGCACCGTTTTTTCGCCCCCTCAAGTTTGCTTGCAATAACTCCTTTAGGATGAATGATGGCTTGAGTTTTTCTAGATTTATATTGATCGAGTTTTTCAAAAGAGAGCTGACTCTGAAGTTGAGACAGCGGCTCGTCAAGGCCTTGCACTTTCAAGCAATTGTTCGCTCCCCTGCTCACGCTGAAGGATGAAGAAGAACGGCAACTTCATTCCTTTCAAATCCATAACTCCGAATACGGTATCCCGATCAATTTTGCGAAACACGTCGTTGATCGGCAGCTGGTCGTAAAGCATGGTTGCGCTCGACTTGCCTCGATAGGTTGTCATGCGCAACCGAGCCCTGGACTTGGATGTTGTAAGAAAAGGCAGAAGTGTTTGAAAGATACGACCCACCATCGCTGACTTTGGCATGGGCAGATTCAACGCCGACCCCATCAAGCCGGGGTTGACATTGGCAACGCCTCCGCGACGTGTTGAAAACACCAATGGATGAACATCTTCGAGACTTTCAAAGCGTTTCCCATGCCAGTGATAGGTCTCGAGAAGTCCATCCATTGGGTGGTTGGTATGAAAGCCTTTGCCCTTCCAATTGCCAAGCATGAAGTCAACATCCACGGGCTCAAGTACATCGAACAACTCCAAAGCATCTTTCGTTGTGGCACGGCCTGCCTTCAATCTTTCGCGTACGTTCATTGCAATCCGACTTCAGTTTTTGTAAGGGGGGCGGCTAACGCAAATAATCAGCGGACGCGTCAGAAGTGCGCGCCGCTGATTGGTTCTGTTAGTTGGAATCCTTCGCGATTTTCATAGCGCAAGAATTATCGCTGACCGATGCGACGCACATCACCATCGAATGTGGGCACGCTGAGTACGAAGGGATCCGTTTTGTAGCAGAGGGCCTGCTCTTCGAGGATGCCGATCGCTATTTCCTCGCCCATACGAAGGCTGTCGTAGTAGTCCGAGAAATAATGCACGCCCGCCATATTGCGACCAATCGAGATGTTCGCAGCCAGCTTGTTGAGCTCTCCTTCCAGCGTTAGAGGGCAACAAGATTGGTTTGTTGTCCCATCTGGCTTGAATGTGGCGTCCTTCCCCTCGATTAAGTGGAAGGAACCGCATCGTTCGAACTCCAGCCTCTTGCCGCAGTCGGTCACCTGGTAGGCCCCGGCTTCAACAGAATCACCACACTTGAGGCGATCCAAGATGTGTTGCTTGCTATAGAAACCAGCTAAATCGTTGATCTTGACGAAGAGTGCGGAGGTGTTGAAAAAGGCTTTGAGAATGGTCACACACGCACCTGCAACGGTGGCGTGTCCGGCGCCATAGGCAGGGTGCATCGGCGAACCTTCTGCGAAAGCCATCGGCAGCAGAGCCGTGGCGTCCCCAGCGAGAGACTGGTTGTGATTGCGAATTAAATCCACTGTTTGTTGGAGGTCGCTGGCCATCTCGCTGAAGCAACCGCAGATCTCGGGGAAGCGGTATTCGATCTCCTGAGCCTTTTCA
Organism: Synechococcus sp. Cu2B8-bc1011; assembly: GCF_047302735.1. NCBI lineage: Bacteria > Bacillati > Cyanobacteriota > Cyanophyceae > Synechococcales > Synechococcaceae > Synechococcus > Synechococcus sp. Cu2B8-bc1011. The sequence continues at coordinate 323,035 of NZ_CP138915.1, read as the reverse complement.
ATCCGCGCTGCCAGGGCCTCAGGGCGAAGGCGTAGATGGTTGTTGAACTTTTGATAGCGCACGGCCTTGAGCCCACGCGTTGCCACCTCCGTCACCAGGCTGAGCACATGGGGGCCGCCCCAGAGGGCAAAGCCACCAGCGTTCAAGGGCACTTTCTGGCCACTGGCAGGGTCATGGAGTAGGCCTTCGCCTCCTCCTGAAAGAAGATCGAACCCAGGATCAAACGGGGTGCCGTTGCCAAGCAACAGCAGGCAGGCATTGAGATAGGCCTGATACAGCGCATCCACATGGACGTACGTCGCTAGATCACGGGGTGTATGGATAAATCGCCGCTGGCCGGTGAAGGCCTGCCCCGGTCCCGAGGACTTGCAGGGATCGAAACGATCCCCTCTTACTTCATAGCCCTGCTGAACCCGGTGCCAGTCATCCCACTTCATCATGTAGTCGTCTTGCTGCCTTGCCTCCAGCACGCGCTGGTCGATCCTCTGGGCACCGAAGTTGATGAAACCTTGATCTGGCGTGATGCCCTCACTCGGACTGGCATTGCCGATGAGCATGAATTGCGAGAGGTAGGGACCTCGCTCAACGCCCGGACTGGATCCACGAAAGACCGTTTGCGCGTCGAGTTGCTTGCTGCTGTTGGTCTTGCGCGGCCGGCTGTTGAACCCGTCCTGGGCATAGGCAAGGTTGTTGAGGCGAGCGGTCGAATCAGCTAATGCCGCTGAGCCACCGCCCGCAACGAAGGCGTTGAAGGGCAGGTCACGTAATAGCGCTAGTTCGTAAACCTCCGCCATTTCAAAGGTCAGTTCGTCACTGCAAAGAGCAGGTGCGGGCGGAATGGTGACGGCCTGAGGGTCAGGTCCCTGCAGTTCGTAGACCGTGCCAGCAGTCGGGGCCTCCCACTTACGACGCGGCTCAGCGTGCGGTACCGGTACTTGCCGGGTGAAGTCCTCGGCAAAGCCATTGTCAATGGCGGAACGGAACGCCTCGAAGTCTCCTGATTGCTCAACCAAGCCAGTGGTTGTGTTGTGATCAAGCCCCTTGGTGAAGCTCATCGGGTAGCTCGCGGATTCGTAGCGCTGTTCGTCGCCGTTGGCTTGATGTTGCGGCTGGACGCGCCCGGCAGCTAAAGCATTTGCGTCTTCGCGGACTCGTTGAGCCGTGAGTTTGCGTTGCTCTGTCATTTTCAAAAATACAAATGGTTGAATTCAGCGGAGTTCATGCTCCGATTCATTCACCATTGCTGGATTCAACGGATCACTCGATGATCTGAATCAGCGGAGATTGTGATCTTGTTCACAGAGAAGATCGCTCCCAGAGCTCAGCTTGAAAGCCAACGGTGCTAAGGCCAGAAGCCTGAGATCAATCGTTACTTGACAAGCGCCATGTAGCCTTATTAATAAATAAAGATAATCAATTCGTCTGAAATTCCATGATTCAAATCGCTCTTTGGATGAATGTCTTGATGGGCCTATTTGCACTTTTTAGTGCATCGGAGGCTAGCGCTAAGAGCTTTCGGCCAAGCTTTGATTGTAATCATGCGCAATATCAAGATGAAATCACAATTTGCAGTGACCACAAGCTATCCGAGCTTGATCAAATAGTCTCGCGTGGTTATAGCCAAGTCAAGGGAGAAAGCCGATCCATCACGCAAGATTTTCTTTTATCGTCTTTGCATGCTCGCCATGCATGCGGGAATAATAAGCTCTGCATTCTTGACACTCAGGCTCAGGTTATTGACGGACTTAGCGAGTTTGGAGCACACCTTTCTAATCCGCCATGGATTGGTGCGTTCAGGCTTTCTCTTATCGAAAACGGTAAGACACCCATGGTGAGTGGCGTACCTGAGAGAGCCGGGACGTGCTCTCGAACGAGGATCAAAGCTATCGGTACACGGTTTCATGACCGACAGATGGTCATCCCGCCTAAGGATTACACGCAAGACGAAGGAACAACCATTCAATATGACAATGGAGGCTTCCAAGTTTCATATGAATTTAATCCCGATGTGGCGACATCAAAAATTGGCGATCAAGTTGTTTTCTGCCTGGTATCTATTCCACAAAATTGCCCGCCTGGTGATGATCGCGGCAAGATCTACTCAGCAACGAATCTCCGAAATCAAAGATCATGGATCATGCCAGCAACCCAGCACTCGTGTGGAGGGGCCTAAACATTGCTACGAGCCAGAGGCAACGGTCAACATCTAATCAGTGACGAATCTGTATTAGTTCTTGTTCAAGGTTTTCTGGGTGGTCAAGTGATGTGGACGTAGGAGCCATTTCTTTTGAAAAACTCATCCGTTATGTTGTAGCCAAAATACTTCCATCGATTCTCCATTTAGTAGTTATATGCGCCACCCCTATGGGAGACGCTTCAGGCTGGATCAGCTCCCTCGAGGTAGTTGTCAAACCTCACCAGTGTTTTTAGCTCCTTGAAACTGAGCATCTGCTCAGGAGTATTGCCTGCTTGGAGGTCCACCAGAGCTTGTCGCATCGAGAAGGCGGCCGTTGAGAGCAGGGTGAGCGGGTAGGCCGCCAGCGCAAAGCCCATCGAACCCAAACGCTCGGTCGACAACAACGGTGTGATGCCTCCTTCCAGCATGTTCGCCATGCGCTTGCCCGGCACCTCCTCGCAGAACCTCAGCATTTCCTGCTCGCTGCGGGGTGCCTCCAAAAACAGCACATCAGCGCCAAGCTCAGCAAAGGCCTTCAAACGCCAGATCGCTTCTTCCAGGGCGGCTTCATCACCCTGGCTTGTTGCAAGCGCCGATCGTGCATCGGTGCGCGCCACGATCACCAGATCGGCGCCCTGCTTGCGGGCATCAACGGCTGCCTGAATCCTGGCGATCGCCGCATCGCGATCGACGACAGCTTTCACGCCGGTGTGGCCGCAGCGTTTGGGAGCCACCTGATCCTCCAGCATGATTCCGGCAAAGCCTGCCTTGGCGAATTGGTGCATCGTGCGCTGCACATTGGCGGCATTGCCGTGGCCGGTGTCGCCATCACCGATCACCGGGATCGACACGGCATCGCAGATCGAGCGGCCCTGATCGAGCATTTCCGTCACCGTGAGCAGGCCCGTGTCCGGCAGTCCGGCTCGGGCTGCCGCCACGGAGAACCCACTCATGAAAGTGAGTGCACAACCGGCCTGCTCCACCAGCCGTGCTGATAAGGCATCAAAACAGCAGGGCATCAGATGGCAGGTGTCCCGCTCCAGCAAGGTGCGTAGCTGCTCAGCTGGTTCTGTGCTTTGGGGCACGGTGTGCGATCAATCGTGGTCCTGGTTCATCATCTTCAACGATCAGTGCCTGAGCAATCGTTTGAACGATCGTTCCGGTCAGCAACACTGCTAATGAATTGGAAGGAAGCGGTTCGATTCGGGCGCTGATTGATCGGAGATGGCTACCCCAGGGCAGACCAGCGTGCAGAGCCATTCACCATGACAATCACCACGCGGCAACCTGAACTCGCTCTTCTCAAATACCAGCCCTTCCCTTCAGAGCAGACCCCCTGCTTCAGCCACATGCTGGTTTGCAGTACCGCACCCCTGGAGGCCGAGAGGCCCTTTCGCTTGGCTCTGACACAACCCGATTTTCGAGCGGATTTTGACAACAACGCCCAGAACTTCGCGCAGCTGCGCACCCATCTGTCCGAGTACTTCCAACGGCAGCAGAGCAACGGCAAGTCCCAGCGTGTGCGCGTGGTGGTTCGCATCCACGGCTACAACGTTCCCTTGAAGAGTGTGAGGGAGGAATACAAGCAGGCGGAACGCAAGTTCAGAGACGACGCCTGTCGGCTCACGGAATCACCCCCTGATGATTATGTGTTGTTTTTGCACTACGCCTGGCCGTCCGAGCGGATTGGTGCAGGAGGACCTTTGTGCTGGATCCGTGCCATGCCGATGGGCCTGTGGTTGCTGTTCGCTCTCGGCAGCCTGCTCGCGTTCTTGGCTGCCGGTTGGCTCGCTGCCATCGGTCAATTGTGTCTGGGGATCGGAATCACACTGATGCTGCTGCGTATGGTCACGTACTTTCGCGACCGTGAACGAGCCAGCACGTTTGGTGTGTTCGATGCCGTTGAGATGGTTAGAGCTCTCCACCACTTGGTCAAGGAGATCATCCCCGATCGCAGCTATCTGTCTGATCTTCAGAGCGGTAAGGAGCCGCGGATCAGCCTCAGTTTCCTGGGTCACAGCATGGGCACGTTCCTGACCACCATGCTCATCCGTGTTATCACCAATGTCTTCGATCCCGAAGCGGATTCTCACCTCTGGTCGGCCAATGCCCAGTCGGGTCCCTTTGGTGGTCCAAGCTGCCCGCCGTCCTTCGAGGAGCAAGCGAACGAACGACAGCGAGAACAGCTCGCGCAGATTGGCGATCTTTTTAGCCTTGATCGTTTGATCCTCGTTGCTGCCGACATTCCTGTCTGGACCATCACCACAGGACGGTCCAATTACCTGGCCAGTTGCCTGCGCCGTTTTCGCCAGACATTTTTGTTTGTCAATGATGCCGATATGGTGTTGCGGCTCGCCTCAACCCTGGCCAATTACTTCGTGTTTCCCTCGGGTACGCGCATTGGTGGCTATCGGCTCGGCAATCTGAGCATCAAAGGGCGCACGCGACGGCAGGGTTACGGCAAGCGTGTCGGCGACCTGAGTGACCTTGAACTCCATGGCGCATTGGGGACGCAAAGCCTCTGTGATAAAAGAACATTCCGTTGTCAACGCTGGATCGGCTACCCGCTCAATGTGATCGACTGCACCGACTACGACGATGGCGGGCGTTATCTCAGTGCGTTCACGGCTCGCAATGCCGTGCAGAGGTTTTTCAACTACGCCGCCACGCTCATGGCGATGCTTGCTGGGTCGTTGAAACTCAGCACGATCGATGGCCATGGTGGTTATTTTCAGGGCAAGTTCTGCATGAATCTCCTCTACGAGCTGGCTCTTTATGGAGATGGCCATTCAGAACAGCCACTCGTCGGTACAGACGACAAGCTGCGTCAACATCAGATCAGCTGGATCGCGATTCCAAGCCATCAGCCTGGATTCGATTAAGGGGGCTCACTGATCGAATTCTCTAGGCCGTTGATGATTCCAGCGTTGCACTGGTCTTCGATGTACGTCACCTGCGTTCACCTCTACGTGAAACACGAACGGATCGCGGAGTTTCCTCAGGCCTCCATCCTGAATTACCAGGAATCCATTCAGGAACCTGGCAATCAATGCTTTGACATCTCAGTCGGGTGCAAATTGTTCAAGTGATATCTATTCAGTCAATAGTTTTTCTATCGGGAATTAGTCCCTATGCATGCGTTTATTTAATTTGAGATGCTTGGCAACTTATACCCTGCTTGTCGGTCGTATGAGCAAGAAATAATATTTAACCAGCTTTGCTCGGCTGATAGTTTGCATTTGGCCAGAATTTATTGATTTCTTCTGCTTGTTGCTCTGCGTTAAATGACTCCCAAAGAATCCCGTTAACATCCTTTGATGCTGTAAAAGCTTTTGCATTTGAATCTTCAAAGCCAAGATGCCTTAGCTCTCCTGGATTGCAGCTAGCGTCTTGCCTTATTGATAAATTGATTTGCTCTGTTCTCCATAATGCATATTCATCTGGAACGACAATGCTTGGCTCTACGCCCAGCCTTTCTGTGTAATCTTTTACGCTTTTTTCTATTTCATTGGTGGCGATTGCTAGGTGAATAACTTTCATTTGAATACTTTCAAGAAAATTAGATGGAAAAGCTCAACGACGTCGCCGCACTGCGGCTTTTGCAGCGCCTTGTTGGGTATAGGAGCTAGCAAAGAGTGGCATCGAAGACTGTAATATCATTTTGAATTCTACGGTCAAACCAATTTTTAATTCTTGATGATGGTATACCAATTAGGTGTCTGTTTTCCTTGTATGGCTTATCAAACAAACGAATATCTATTGGTTTATCCCTGGTTGGATCTTTCAGGCTCAACAGGGTGGATTCTGAGGCATACGCAAATACGTACATAGTGCCGTTTGACGACTTATGAATCTCTATATTACTGTTTAAGCCTGGGTTTTTCTGAAGAGTGACGCCACAGTTATCACCCCATCTTCCTTCTATTAGTCTGTCTATTCCCCATGTTATCCCGTACCCAAACACACCATTGGGGAGCTTGCATAGCTCTAGATTTTCTTGGAGTGGAGTCAGCTCCCTGACTTGAGTTACTTTTCTGGAAGTATCTACATCATCCTCGACAATGAAGTCAATGGAGAATGATTTATTTCCGCAAGCTTTTGTATGAAAAATCTGGGATGGAAGTATTGGAACAGAACAAATTAATGTCACTATAAGAAGGATCGGGCCCAATCTCTTGAACAGAGAGGCTTGATGGCTGGAAATCTTTGGGATTTTGAGCACACCTAAATCAAGTTCTCCTAAATATGGGGCCAACGATATCGTCAAGGACGCCATGAAAAGGGTCACTCCAATTTGATTTGGAATGCCTAAAAACGACCAGATACTTGTGCCCATTTCGAAGTTCTCTCTAATAAATACTTTTACTATTGTCCTTTTTCGTGTCTTCAGGTTTTTGCTTGTGAAACGTTACTATGCTTGTTGTCTGAAAGCCATTTCACAATTGAACGGCCAAGTGCTTTTCCGCCACTTCGAAAACTATGTGAAATGTTATCTCCAATAACAAATAACTTGCCCATCACTTCATTTGCGTTCAATCCTTAGAAAATTAGAGATCGCTCACGTTTTTGGCATCTGCGTTTCACCAGACTTTAATTGCATTCTCATCAAGTATTAATCTTATACTTTTGATGAGCCAATGTTGTGATTTTCTTGGTGTTTCTAAAATTCCTTTCAAGGACTACTCCTTTTTGGCATGCCATTAGGCGACATCGTTGGTAAATCTTCTGCCCTGACGGTCGTTACTCCTCTGTGGTGCTCTTGGATTAACCGTTTTTTGTTTGCTTTATATCGTTCCCTTCCAGCACAGTTTTTCCCGTTGGTGAATCTTCAAATGATCCATTTCGCAAGATGGGTGATTTTGCCTAAGGATCGATGGCCCGGGCGCTCTGAAAAGTTTAAAACGCGTTACTCGTACCTTTTGTTTGTCTCAAATTTCAATGGGACTTGGGATGTCTATTTGGATGAGTTTTCGGATGTGATTTCATTGGGGATGGATACCATGTGGTATCGCAGTATTGGCTATCCAAAGTCGATCCCAAGCAGCCCATTCAAATCTTATATCGACGACAATTCAATAGAGTGTTCTTACTATTACAACGCCCTTCCGGGATTTTCGCTGCGAGATGTTTCCAGCGCCTTGAAAGTTCGTAAGGCAATTAATTATTTAGAAGAGCAGTTGTCTGAGATTAATCAAGACCCAGATAAGAATGATGCAACTAAGGATGATTTGTTTTTTCAACACTTTCAGTCTGTCATGGCGAATTTGGCGAATCATTTTCCTTCCACCGGTAAGCCACCTCCACACTCGCCTGAAAACTTTCAGTAATGCTTCTTACTTAATTCAATTTTCCAAGGAGACTCTTTGAAATGCCGAGCCATGAGGCAGGGTTTTATCAGTTGACGGCATTGTTGCCGATCAAGACCGGACTATATACTAATTTGGCGTGTCAAGAGAATGTTTCTGACCCTTGTGATGCTACTCAATCGTATGCTCATCACCTCAAAGACTATTTGAATCAACTATCTGATTCGTTCCTAAAAAATATTGATCCTCCGGTGTCAGAATTAGATAACTTGCACTTATTTGATCATACACGCTGTACACATTTTGCCAGATTTGTTGTTGTTGACCAGCTCTTTTATAATGGCCGCCGCCGGAATGATTCTCTAATAGATTTTCTAAGGACGTTATTTGCTGGTAAGGATCTTCTCTCGGAAAAAGACAGAATCGACGCACTTGAGTCACCCTATCTCCTAATCGCTATTGATTTTGATTGTCATCCCAGCTCAACGTCTTGCGTTCAAGACTATTTGTCTGAGTTATGGCCTTATGCCAGCGAGGAATTGACTAAAATTTTTCATCATTGTGAGGGATTTTCTCTTCCACCGCCTCCTCAGGACCAAAGGACTTTGGAGGCACATACACAGTATTGGCATGTTTATCACTCAGTAGAGCGATTGCTCCTTTCTCATGAAGTTGAGACAACATATCCATTCTCTGCTTACTTTTGGGTTGCCGACAAAGTGCAACGTTGGGACCCATCAACAGATCAACTGTCGCCCTCTGAATTTAAAAATCGATGGGGTCTGATCATTGTAGGAATTTTGCCCTTCATTTTAGTTGTTATGGCACTTCTCGTGCTGGCTATTTGTTTCGTAAGTTTGATTTTCAATCTTTTATATGACACAGCATTGTCGCAAGTGAATTTGAGTGATGTTTACCAAGCATTGAATCCATTGGGGCTCATAGGCTTTGGTGGGCTGGCTATGGCCTCCGTGGTTTTATTTATGTTTGCATGGCGTTATTTCATCAATAGTGCAAATATGCCGCTGTCTCAAATTGATGGTGTTGATTTAAAGTCAATTGCAAAGTCATTGTATCTTCAAGAAAAGTTTCTAGAGATGTATGGCGATTGGCAGGAAAGCGATCGGTTTAATAAGGGCAGAATTCGCCAGCGCTTTGCGAGTTTTTTAGATGACCACAAGCCTTCCGATAGTCACTCCCCTTCCTTGCAACCTGGCAAATACTTTTCTGTTCGTTAATGCCATGACAACAATTTTGGACCGCCTTGATATCCAGGGAAACATCTTGCTCCCCTATGGTCGATCTTCTTACCCTCTTGCACGTCACTTCATTTTTCATGTTCGTGACCAAGAGGAAGCTCAGAAATTTCTGAGCTGGATTCAGCCTCAAATCACGACAGCTCAGTTTTTCCCGTCAAAGCGGTCCGATCAAATGCAGATTCCTGCGGATCAGCTGAGAAAGGATACTCCAGATGCTCTGCTCAATATTGCTTTTACAGCATCAGGTCTTAAGGCTTTAGGCGTTCCCAATTCAGTTCTTCGTCAATTTCCAGATGCTTTCTTAGATGGAATGTGGGATAGAGCTGAAATGTTGAATGATAATCGACTTGATTGGAATAATGCCTGGAAGGATGATCAACACGAACAAACTACGCATTTGATGATCAGCTTGCGTGTTGCATTTAATTCTTGTTTGAAAAAGGTTTGTCTGCGTAGAGGTGAATCCTTTTCAAAGTCTGATTATCATTGTCAAGAGACTTTTAAGTTAGCGCGATCCATGATGATTGAAAATCTGGATCAAGAGTCCAGGCGCTTACTGGATCAGGCTGAACTGCATCGTTTGGTTGCTCTGACGGGACACTCCAGTGCTGATCCTGAATCGAAATGGCTTGAGTGTGAATCATTGTTCCGTTCGCGACTCCAGGATCTTGCAATTTCCGGTATTAGTGATGATCAGTATTTAGCAGACTTAGATAACCAAAAAAAGAGCCGGTATGTTGCTTCATCGGCAGAACTTACAGATTTGCGATATAGCGAATATGAACACTTTGGATTCTTCGATGGAATCGGAGATCCTGTTTTTGATGGTCAATATCCAGCTGCTTTTCAAGCTGAGATGGCACAAGGGCAAGGTCATCTCTCTTGTGGTCAGTGGAGACCGATCGCCCCAGGAGAATTCCTCTTGGGTTATCCCAATGAAGCTCAGGAAACAACGTGCCATCCAATGCCCTATACCTTCAGCAAAAATGGAACATTCATGGCTGTTCGTAAACTAGAGCAGAATGTCACCGCCTTTCATAATGCCTTGGTGAATCAGACTCCATTGATGGAGCATTGGCTTGATCAGGTTGAATGCTCATCATCTTCTGAGCAACCTTCCGCTGCTTCTCAATTCACCAAAGCGTTAAAAGTTCTTCGTGCGAAACTTGTTGGACGTTGGGATGATGGCACGCCATTGGTGCATGCTCCGACGTATGAATCATGGCTGAGCTTTCGAGAACGTCTCCTGACGTTGGCAGGCGAGGCTCAAAAGGGTGGGCCTAGTGCAAAAGAAGCTTGGAAACAATTTAAAACTAAATTTACACGCTTTACCTTTGAGTCTGATGATACAAAAGGCAGAAGGTGCCCATTTGCCGCACATATTCGTCGTAGTAATCCCCGAGATAGTGGTGATCCTTCAGTGCGCAATGATTCCGATCCGTCAGAAACATCTCAAGCAAGCTCTCTGCTTGTGAACCGTCGTCGAATTTTAAGGCGTGGCATGACCTATGGCTCACCTTCGGAGCTGATGAACGAGAATCCCATTGATCATGATTCATCCATCTCAGCTGATTCAGAACGAGGAACTTTTTTTGTCGCTATTTGTGCAGATCTTGCAAGGCAGTTTGAGTTTATGCAGCAGCAGTGGTTGAACTATGGATCCGATTTCAATTTAGGGAATGACATCTGTCCTATCGCTGGTGCACTCCATCCTTCTGTGGCGAGTGATAGGAAGAGTACAAAAGTGATGATCTCATCTGAAGGGCCAGATGGTTCATGCACGCTTCCTTTTGTAGCCAAGCCCACCCCACAGCCAGTGGTGTGTCGAGGTGGTGCTTATTTCTTTGTACCCAGCCTTTCAGCGATCCGCTTGTTAGCTGAGAACCGTTTTTGATCCTTATGGCTAGTCATCTGATTCACTCTCTTGCTTTCATGTCGGTGCCATCCACCATCACTCCTGTCCTCAGCATTTCAGAGGATCTGTCTTCACTTGTCGATGTCGCTTTGGGAAGTGTTGGCGCATGGATTGAGTTATCTTGTCAACGAATCGAACCTTTTGTTGATACATTGCTGTCGCATTATGAGTTGCTTTTGCTTGCAGCGCTACTTCTCTATTCCTTGATGCGTTCGTCGCGAATGCTGTTTTTATATAGTCTGCAGTTGATTGAATTTATTGTTCGCTTTCTACGTTTTGCAGGCGATTTGCTAACGGAGTTGTTTTGGGTTAATCCTCGTTATCGCATCCATCGTGAATTCCGCCATCGCTCCCAAACAAGCTTTTCCCTGGTTTCTATTTTTACAAGTTTTGTTAGGGAAGTTTTGTTGCTCCCTATTGATTGGATTCGCTCACTAGGCGTTAACGGTGTTTTTGGACCGGATCCACTTACTGAAAGCAAACACTACAGAAAAAGAGCATTCTATCCTTCTCTGCTGCAACGATTGTTGGTCGTAAAAAATAAGCACATCACGATTTACTTTGTCTTGTCGCTGATGCGTCTGTTTGTTAATCGCTTTACTCTTCCTGCGTGGTTACCTGGCGTCAACATCAAGGAATACAGTCATGGTGATGAGTTTCCTGTGATGCGACAACTTCATCTCTTGAGGCGACAGGATGTAGAAGAGGTGTTGGAGCGCTCCGAGGATTTTTGTGTTGTCTATGGACCGAGAATGTGTGATGTCACGCAAAATGGCCGCTCTTCTGGCAACTTTCTTCTTGGCATGCAATCCACATCGCCAACGTACACCCGCGATATTTCCAATATGAGATTAGTTTTTCGCCGGGATGATGTGCATCGATGTCACCGGATTGCTGCCGATGCATCTGTCGATAGCTTTCTTGCATTTGAATCGCGAACAGATGTGCTCCGTGATCTCGATGGCTCGAAGGTTTTGAGCTTGCCAAAAGATCTTGTTCTGCCTGTTATTCAATCATTTATTGAAAAATATTTCGGCGTTCGTCTTCCGATGCAGGCTGTGAATGCCGAAGGAGCAGCCGAGATCGATTTCAATTTTGTTTGGTTCTCACATCTCTTTCACTATATTTTTTACGACCTTAATGGTGACGACAGTCGAGAGGCTGCCTTGGCTTCTGCGGTCTTGTTCAATCAGGATCTTGATCGTCAGATCGCGACTGCAAAGCAACAATCCAGTACAAACTTAGAGAGTGCCAATACCGTTCTGGCACGGTGTCTCAGGCTCCAACAGTCAGGCACCCCAGGTATGGATGATCTTGCAATTCGGATCAACCTGACGGGATTTCTTGTTGGAGCAGTCCTGCCCTTGATCAATACGATTTGCCAGGTCATTGATCAGTTGATCTCTCGTCCTCGCATTCTTGAACAAGCTGCAAAAGCAGCTAAGTCTCCGATGGATGGGGATCAATTGTTTTTGAATCCGCTACAAGGATTTGTCTTAGAGGCACTTCGCTTTTCTCCCGGTGATCCTGTGATTTATCGTCACTGCAAGAGCCGAACTGAGTTAGTGAGTGCTTCTTACCGCTCATCGGTCTCGGCAAATACCTTGGTGATGGCCTGGAATTCCTCTGCCATGTTTGATCCTAAGTATGTGGATCAACCGTGGCAATTCAATCCAAATAGGCCATCCCTAGATTACTTGCACTTCGGCCATATGTCTCATGTTTGTGCTGGCAAGTATATTGTCATGTCAGTTATTCCGGCTATTATTCAAGAGCTTCTTTCTCGCTATGAGATGGCTAGGATCCCTGGTACGTGTGGATATCCTACTAAGCATGGAATTACGGTCTCGGAGTTTGATGTTCTTGTCCGCCCCCGTAGTTCTGATGATTTAGTGAAAGCCATCTCCACGGTGACACCATGACTGATTCTGAGCAGCCAAATAATAATCTTTCGGTAGATCGTCTTCCGATTCGCTCTGATGTAGTTGCTTTGCTTAGGCGCGCTGGTGTTGAGTTCTTTCGATTCCCGCTGTCTCCTGAGGGGAAGGCAATGCAGGAATACTTCAAGTCTGACGAATATATTCATTGTCATTTTACGGCTCCAGAAATAATGGAGTCTGGTTCTGCACTCTTTCTCTTGCAATCATTTCTTCAGGATGTGCATCCAGATGATCGGGAATATATGTCTAGTGTTGCCCAGGCTTTGTTGGAAAGTGATGGTTTTGGTAATGACATTACTAGCCGGCCATTTCGTGGGGTCTCTCTCGACGGTCGTTGGTCGTGGTATGAGGTGAGAATGAGCGTTACTCGCGACAATGATCTCCTGATCTGCGAAGGACTCATGATTAATGTTGATGTTCAACAGGAGTCATCGCTTTCATTGCAGTCAAGTCTTTTGTGTGATCAGCTGACTGGTTTGGGAAATTTAAAAAGTGCATATGCACACTTAAAAGATAGTATTTCCACTGGGTTACCCGTTTCTCTTATATGGCTCGATTTGAAGGGTTTTGGTCGCCTCAATACTTATCTCGGTCGCGCAAAGGGTGACGAAATTCTTCGTGCTACTGCCGTCGTCTTACAGGATTGGCTTCAGGATGGTGACCATTTAATTAGGCCTGATTCTGATGAGTTTCTAATTATTTTAAATGGACGCGATTCCAAGGCTGCGCATTCTGCTGCTCTTCATCTTGTCCAGAAATTGCCATCTCTGCTGGAATCGTACGGCGATGGTTTTTATGGTCTCGGTTTTCATGCAGGCATCAGTTCATTTCCGGACCATGGAGACAATGAAGAGTCCATCCTCTCAAGTGCTGCATCTGCATTAGATCAGGCACGGCGAATCAATTCTGTGGCAGAGCCCATTGTCATTTTTGGAGATTACATTACATCGAGAACGGCCGAATTATGGAATCTTGAACTCAGCCTCCGCCAGGCTGCGGTCAATGATGAATTTCGACTAGTTTTTCAGCCACAATGGAATGTCTCAGGGCAGATTGTGGGTGCTGAGGCTCTATTGCGCTGGGAGAGTCCAAGCCTTGGCCCTGTTAGTCCGGGAGTTTTTATTCCACTTGCTGAGCAAACTGGTCAAATTCATTCAATAGGTGAGTGGGTTATTGAAGCTGCTTGCCGCACTCTTTCTTCGTTCCATGGAAGTGGGGATATTCCTCCCCTGTCAATTAATATTTCGGCCAGTCAGCTTTCTTCTCGGGAGCATGATCTCGTGAAAACATTGTTGGTGAATCTTCAACGTTTTGGCGTTGCGCCAAGGTATTTGCATGTTGAGATCACAGAATCTGGATTCCTAGATGACCTTGCGACTCGTCGACTGAATGGCCTTCACGAGGCCGGTATCTGCCTTCATATCGACGATTTTGGAACAGGTTTTGCTAGCCTTTCAAGTCTTCTTTCCCTGCCAATCTATTCACTGAAGTTGGATCAGAGCTTTGTCGCACAGCTTCATTCATTTGATTCCAGCAGCCTTGAATCTGTTCCATCTGTTGCTATTTTGAAGGCTAGCCTTGCCCTGTCTTCGTCGATTGGTGCTGAGGCGATTGTTGAAGGAGTTGAGGATTTTTCCCAGTTTGATGTCCTTCGTCGTATGGGATATCAAGTCTTCCAGGGATATTATTTTTCCAGGCCACTGGAATTTGCTGATTATTGCGAACTCTTGGGAAATCAAGCCGAAAAATCTGCTCTCTTTTCTGCACCTTCTGACGGTGACTCTGTGTAATTTCCTAAGAGATTGTCTTGGTCTCTCTTGTTGTTTTTCTCTTGATTTGCGATCTTAATGGCTGATGTTTAGCGGCTGATCGGTGGTTGTTGAACCGTTCTTAACGCCTACGACTGCTACATCTCTTCGATACAGAGCTTCTCCGTTTTGCTGTGCGATGGCCCTCAATAGGTGGAGCTCTTCCTCCATGACGCCTTCTGCCCAAGGCTTGCCTCCATTGAAGAGCGGACATCAACTTCTTCACATCTGTACGCCGGAGACGCGCAGCCGCTGGCTGGATCTGAGCATGCGCCTACGCCCTGATATCCCGTAGGTCGCGATGCAACGGGAAACTGCAACTGCAACTGGACATCAGCGAGGCCTGTGAGGCGGCTTGGAAGCCTGCTCGCTGGATGGTTGGATTGGAAGTCACCTTTACACAGGTCTTCGATGTACGTCACCTGCGTTCACGTCCATGTGAAATCCGATCGAATCGAGGAGTTCCGCCAGGCTTCCATCCTGAATCACAAGGAATCCATTCAGGAACCTGGCAATCAACGCTTTGACATCCTCCAAAGCAAAGACGACTCCAGCCTGTTCCTGCTGTACGAGGCGTACGAATCGGAGGCAGCAGCAGCAGCCCACAAGAGCACAGCGCATTACCTCAAGTGGAGGGAAACCGTTGCCGACTGGATGGCTGAACCGCGGAAGGGTGTTCCCTACGAATCGGTTGCACCATGACGGTTTCGTTTTCTTTTGCACGCGTCCCCCCGATTCACTGCGGAACGGGAACGCTCAAAGAGATCACAGCCTGGCTGCGCTCACTCAAAGCTGAGTCTGTTCTTCTGCTTACAGGCCGGGCTTCGCTGCAGGAGATGGGTCAGCTGAGCGTGGTGATGAGCTTGATTGACGATGCTGGAGCCAAGCACTCCCATGTGATCTGTGCTGGTGAACCCAGTACAGAGCTGGTGGATCAAACCACGCAGCATTGGTTTGGCCAGGGCATTGATGCTGTGATTGGCATCGGCGGCGGCAGCGTGATCGATTTTGGAAAAGCGATTGCCGCGATGATTCCCCACGGAAACTCTGTGCTGGATCACCTGGAGGGTGTAGGCCGCGGTCTGGCTCACAGCGGAATCACGCTGCCTTTCCTTGCGATTCCCACCACATCAGGAACCGGTGGGGAAGTGTCTAAAAATGCAGTGCTGAGCGATGTGGGCCCTGATGGCTACAAGAAGTCGTTGCGGCATAACAACTTTGTCCCAAGCGCAGTGATCTTGGATGGTTCTCTGTTGACCGGTGCCGCTGCCGATGTGACGGCAGCATGCGGGATGGATGCCTTCACGCAGCTTCTTGAGCCCTTTCTTTCTCCAACGGCATCACCTCTGAGCGATGCGATCGTCTGGAGCGGGCTTCAACACTTAGTGCCGAATTTGCGTCGTGCCTGTGGAGAGGGATCCACCGATCCGCAAGTTCGCTTGCACATGGCCTATGGCTCACTCTGCTCAGGGATCGGATTGGCGAATGCCGGCCTTGGGATTGTTCATGGCCTAGCGGGGCCAATTGGGGGGTGGTTCCCGATGCCCCACGGCGTGATTTGCGGAACCTTGATGGGAGCAGCGCAACAACAGAACTGGAGTGCTCTGAAACAACGCGATCCCCACAACCCTGCGGTTGAACGGATGGCCCGTGTTGGCCGTTTGCTGCCTGGTGGCAGCCACCTCACTCAGAACAACGCTGCAGTGGATCACCTCACGGACTGCCTGGTCCAGTGGGTGGATGAGCTCAAGATTCCTCGATTGAGCGACTACGGCATCACCCATGGAGATCTGGATCGAATCGTTGGCGCAGCAAGCAACCGCAATAATCCAATTGCACTCACACCATCCGAAATCAAAACATTGCTGGAAACAAGGCTTTAAAGAAATCGGTTCTCTAATTCTTCATTGAAATTGTCGTTTACGTCTTGTTGGTCATAAGCCTTGAGTTGGAGTCGCTGTTCGAGTGCTGTTGAGTGCGATGTCATGAACTCAGACAGAGGTCTCATTGGCGTCGATCAGTTGTTGGACCAGCGCGGAATCAAGATAGGCTCTAACTTCCACAATCATTGTGTCGTTGAAGCGAACAACCCAGCAATATCGGTTGTCGAAGCGCATTCCACTCTTGGCGAAGGCATGGGAACGCAACTCAACGACCGCCCAATCACCATCGGTGAGTACATTCTGGACATGAAGTTGAGTCCCTTCTTGGAGAATATTGTTGAGTCGCGCAAAGGTATGGCTGTAAAACTCTTGCTTTGATTGATAGTGTCCGGCGAGCGGGTGGGTGCCCTCCACCGTCCAATCAACATCCTCGGCAACACATTCGAAGAACTTTTCTCCATCACCTGATTCGAGAGGCGAGAAGATGCGGCGAACCGTGTCTGCATTGATGGCCATGTTTTTGGTTTAGCTCAATGCCTATTAATCCTATCCCTAGGGCTCTGAATATTGAGGAGATGTCAAAGATTGGGTCGCCATGATCAGGGGCCTTGGTGATCGAGAGCCATGATTTCTGGATGAGGAGTGATCTGTCCTCAAGCGTCTCCAGGTAGAGGAGGCGTCTTTGATCAGTCCTTTGATGAGTGGAATATGGATGGAGATTGTTAAGCAGTCTGCCTTGCTGTGTTGGACCTCTATTCGGGTTCCAGCTTTTTGCGTGGTGGCACTAATCAATGGGGCAGCTGGACTCTTTGAAGACCAACGGACCAGCTGGACCAATCACGATTGGCCCCTCTCGTTTGAACATGACCTTGCAATCTGAGCCAAATCGAACCGTAGCATTCCTTACATTGATAGCTTCAAGTGAGCTGGCAACTTTGGGGTGTTGCTTGATGAACTTTGTCATTGCTTCTAGGTCAATAACGTTCTGATATCGGGGTGGAAGTGCGGACTGTACGGGTAAGGCCACACTGAACAGCATGGCCGTTGATAGTGATCCAATTGCAATCGTCCTGTTTTTGCTTTTGCGAGCTTCAGTTGTCATTGTTTGATGTCTGGAAAGTTATTGGAAGAGGTGGTGGAGCAGAGTGTTGATTTGTCCCTTTAGCGGCTTCAGTTCAGCATCGTAAATGCTGAATTTGTTGCTGCAATGTGTCAGGTCTTGATCCCGGTTTGAGGCCTCATTGGCTCTGTTGCAACAGTGGGTTGGCTTCCTGGGCCAATGGGGCGAGGAGATCAGGATTCCCCGCTTGAGCGACTACGGCATTGCTAGAAATAAGGCTTGAATCATGCGCTCGCACCTGCCTTGTCGAGGGCTGTGGAGAATTTTTTGGCATAACTTTCAATCAGATCGGCTTTGTCCATGCCGTTGATGATTTTGCGGGCGTGAAAGTAGTCCACGATTTGCCCCTTGTGAGGATCTCCGATGAAGTCCTTGAGAGCCCATCCTGTGAAAACCCCACAAAACATTCCGTTAAACATGATTACTGCCGCATAGCGATCATCTTTGACCGCATCCGGATGTTCAGTGAAATCGGGTGCTTCGGGGAAGATTGATTGCACCACGCCGGTCATTGCTGTGTAGTTCGCCCGGCCTGTGAGCTGCACAAATCCCCGCCCATGAAACCTGGCTCCATCGCCAGGTTCAGTATTGCCAAGGTCAGATCGATTCTCATACATCTGTGTGAAATAGGCGCTATCTCCATATTCATCAATCGGTTGCATCGTGGAGGCTGTTTCATGTTTTGTTGTGGCGAGCATGTAAGCCAGCCATCCGATTGAACGGATGTCCCAGTTGGTTTTGAACGCGCCTGTTGGTGGGTTGGGTGGTGCGTCCCAGAAGTTCAGGATGGCCTCCATTCCATTCACGTTCTGCTGCCTGAGCACCCCGTTGAACAGATCATCTCGAACGCAGTCGTAGAAGATCTTGCGGTCCAATCGTCTTCCCTTTCAAGAGGCTGGAGACTAGACGGCCTGTTTGTTGCCGGCATGGCGTTCCTTTTGCAGCTGCTGCCTGGTTGGTCAGGGCCTGAGGGGACTCCCGCGCCGGGAGATGATCAGGACCTGAATTCGTTCACCGCTGCTTTCCATGCTGCGCATCGCCCAGGCTTTAGACACCCAGTTGCGTGAGGCGATGCAGCGGGCCTTCCCGGACGTGGATGCTCTGCTGGATCCCCAGCTGGCGCCTGCAAGCAAGCCGGAATTTGGTGATTTCCAGGCCAATGGCGCCTTGCCCTTGGCCAAGCCTTTCAAGCAGGCTCCACGCCACATTGCCGGGGCGATTGTGGAGGCGCTTCAGGCGGATCCAGCTTTTGCAGCCCTGTGTCTGGAACCGCAGATTGCCGGTCCAGGTTTCATTAATCTCACCATCCGGCCAGAGCGCTTAGCGGCTGAAGTGTCAGCACGGCTGGGTGATCCGCGCCTGGGCGTACCAGAGGTGCAGAGCGATGCAGCGGTGGTTGTGGATTTTTCCAGCCCCAACATCGCCAAGGAGATGCACGTCGGCCATCTGCGCTCCACGATCATTGGTGATTCTTTGGCTCGAGTGCTCGAGTTCCGTGGTCATCGGGTGCTGCGCCTCAATCATGTGGGTGATTGGGGCACCCAGTTCGGGATGCTGATCACCCATCTCAAACAGGTGGCCCCCGAGACTCTCAAGACTGCCGATGCGGTTGATCTTGGCGATTTGGTGGCCTTTTATCGCGAGGCCAAGAAGCGTTTCGACGAAGACGAAGTCTTTCAGGCCACGTCTCGCGAGGAGGTGGTGAAGCTTCAAGGTGGGGATCCGGTGTCTCTCAAGGCGTGGGGATTGCTCTGTGATCAGTCGCGGCGTGAGTTCCAGAAGATTTACGACCGACTCGATATTCGTCTGAGCGAACGAGGCGAATCGTTTTACAACCCGTTTCTGGCGTCAGTCCTCATTGGCTTGAAGGAGGCTGGTTTGCTCGTCACTGATGACGGTGCGGAGTGTGTCTTCCTTGAGGGTGTGAACGGGAAGGATGGCAAGCCCTTGCCTGTGATCGTTCGCAAAAGTGATGGTGGTTTTAATTACGCAACGACCGACCTGGCAGCGATCCGCTATCGCTTTGCGCTGGCCCCAGAGGGCGATGGCGCGCGCCGCGTGATTTACGTCACCGATGCGGGTCAGGCGAACCACTTTGCGGGTGTGTTTCAAGTGGCGAAACGGGCGAAGTGGATTCCAGAGCACGGCCGGCTGGAGCATGTTCCCTTTGGGCTGGTCCAGGGCGAGGACGGTAAGAAGCTCAAAACCCGTTCGGGTGACACGGTTCGGTTGCGGGATCTGCTCGACGAAGCGGTGGAACGGGCCGAAGCCGATTTACGCCGGCGATTGGAGGAGGAGGGGCGTAGCGAGGACGACCAGTTCATTGAGCATGTGGCTGGCACGGTGGGGCTCGCGGCGGTGAAGTACGCCGACCTCAGTCAGAACCGGATCACGAATTACCAGTTCAGCTTCGATCGGATGCTGGCCTTGCAAGGCAACACAGCCCCCTATCTGCTTTATGCGGTGGTGCGCATTGCTGGAATTGCGCGCAAGGGTGGAGATCTTGAGGCGGAGGCGGGAATGCTGCAGTTCAGCGAGCCACAGGAGTGGTCCCTGGTCAGGGAGCTGCTCAAATTCGATGCGGTGATCGCCGAGGTGGAGGAGGAGTTGCTGCCCAATCGCCTCTGCAGTTATTTATTCGAGTTATCGCAAGTGTTCAATCGCTTTTATGACCAGGTCCCAGTGCTCAAGGCTGAGGGTCAGTCCCTGCGATCCCGTTTGGCGTTGTGCCGTCTCACCGCCGATACCCTGAAGGCAGGGTTGGGATTATTGGGCATTGCCACGTTGGAGCGAATGTAGTGACACCATTCCGGGCCAGTTCAGGACCAGTGGTTCGAAATCACGTTCACGTTTTGCTCGTTTCGTGACGTGGGATTTGCTGTGAACGGACACCCTCAACGCAATGCAATGCGTGCCCGGCCTGAGGTTGAGCAGCTCAAGGCCTATAGCGCTCCTCTCGAAGGGCGACGCAACCTGTTGCGGCTCGATTTCAACGAAAACACGATGGGCCCCAGCCCCAGGGTCGCGGAGGCAATTCGCGAGTACCCGTCCGATCAGATTGCGATTTATCCCGAGTACGACGGTCTTCGCGAAGCCCTGATTGCCAATCTCGAGTCTTCCCCGGCAGGCTTGGCCTGTGCGTTGACGTCTGCGCACGTTGGGGTGTTCAACGGGGTGGATGCTGCGATCCATGCCGTGATCCATGCCTATGGCGCCGCCGGAGACACCCTGCTGACAACCAGTCCCACCTTTGGGTACTACGCCCCATGCGCGGGCATGCAGGGGATGGCGGTTGAGGCCTTGCCCCACGAGATGCCCGGGTTTGCGTTTCCAATGGAGGCGATTCGAGCGGCCCTGTTGCGGACACCGCGCATCTTGATGGTGTGCAATCCCAATAACCCCACGGGAACGCGTTTGCCGGCGGATGAAGTGTTGGACCTTGCAACCGCGGCGCCTGAAACGCTTGTGGTGGTGGATGAGTTGTATGAGGCCTTCACGGGAGACAGCGTCTTGCCCTCGATTGATTTTCGTGAGGTGCCCAATCTGCTCGTGCTCCGATCCTTGGCGAAAACCGCTGGCCTCGCCGGCTTGCGGATCGGGTTTGCTCTTGGCCATCCCGATGTCGTGGACCGGGTGGGCAGGGTCACGGGCCCCTATGACGTCAATAGTTTGGCCGTCACGGCGGGGATGGCGGCTTTGAATGATCAGCCCTATACCGACGCCTATGTCGAAGAGGTGTTACGGGCTCGTGACTGGATTGTGTCTGTATTGACGCGTCAGCGTGTCATTCACCATGTTGCTGGGGGGAATTACCTCCTGGTTTGGCCTCGTCGTTCAGCGCAGCTCGTGGACGCGAAGCTGCGGGAAGCGGGCATTTTGGTGCGTTCCATGGCAGGGAAGCCCCAGATTGATGGGTCATTGCGCGTCAGCATCGGCACCACTGAGCAGATGCAGCGCTTTTGGCTGGCCTATCAGGCGATTGATTCAGGGCTTTGACGGTCGATCACCCCACCCCACCCCCGACCTTGCTTCTGCTCGCCACGGGTGGCACGATCGCAGGCCGTGGTGTCACTAGGACCTCTCTCAACTCCTACACCGCTGGGGCGATGTCTGGATCGGAACTCCTTCAGGAGCTGCCGCAGTTGCAGGGGGTGGCCCAGCTTCAGGTGGAACAACTAGCCAATTTAGATAGTGCTGATTTGCAGTTTCAGCATTGGAAGCGTCTGGTGACGCGAATCCGTGAGGCTTTTGCCGAGTCCTGCGAGTTGGCGGGAGTCGTGATCACCCACGGCACCAACACCTTGGAAGAAACCGCCTGGTTGTTGGAGCTACTCATTGACGATCCGCGGCCAGTGGTGTTGGTGGGAGCGATGCGTCCGGCCACAGCCCTCAGTGCTGATGGTCCTCTGAATCTTTTTCAAGCCCTGCAAGTGGCAGGTAGCCCTCAGGCCCGCGGGCATGGGGTGCTTGTCGTGATGGATGGCCAGATCCATGGAGCCAGGGCTGTCACCAAGGTGGCAACACAGGGTGTGGGTGCGTTTCAAAGTCCAGATTTGGGCCCCCTGGGCTGGGTGGATGACAGCGGAGTGCATCTGCCGGAGGCGTCCAGATTCCGATCCGTTCCTTTCGCCACGCTTGCATTGCCAGCTCAGTGGCCTGAAGTGGCCATCCTTTATGGCTGTGTGAATCCTTCGTTGGCCTTGGTTTCGTCCCTCTCTCATGCTGGGGTGAAGGGGGTGGTCTGGACTGGCACCGGGGCCGGCCAATTGTCTTCAGGGGAACGTGAGGCCATCAAAACCTGGCCTGGTGTGTTGCCCCTGATGTTGCGCGCGAGTCGTTGCGGTAGGGGTCCTGTTCATCCCTGTCCGCTTCAGGATGAGCTTGGCTTGTTGCCGGCAGGAACCCTCAACCCTCAGAAGGCGAGGATTCTTCTCCTGTTGGCCTTAATTGCCGGGATGGAACGAGCCGAACTGTCAGCGTTGTTGGCGTCGATGCCGATGATTGGGGGGTGAGGTGATCAACGCATGACATCGATCACGGTGCTGTCACCGAGGTTTCCAGGCAGGTTGAGGTTTGGCCCTACTTTGCGCACCTTCGTGCCGGACATCGCATCCAGGAACGGTTGCACTCCGCCCTGGTCGCATCCAGCGGGAGCCTCGCCATTCACGTACTGAACAGGAATCACCCTGCGCGGATTGAGCGCGCGCACAACTTCGGCAGCCTCCTCTCCGTCGTAGACCTTGCCGCCGCCGCCGACGCCGATGATTAAGACGTCGGGGCGACCGAGAAGCACTTTGTCTTCACCGCTGAGTGTGGCGGCGGTGCCTCCGAGATGGGCAAAGTTGAGACCTCCCTGTTGCCAGCGCCAGATCGTGGCTTGGCCAAAACGACGGCCCCCCACTCGGTCATGGGGAGCAGCGAACCCTTCGATGTTGAGGCCTCCGACGCGATAGGAGCCTGGTTTGGCCAAATAGGTCCCGCCACCGATGCGAGCCCCTTCATCAGGTAATTCCGAACTGGCAAGAATCACCGTTGCGTTCACGCGTGGCTCAGCGAGTCCTTTGGCGCAGCCCACGGCACGAAACGGGTTCACCATCACGGATTGGCCACCTCCGCGGATGAGTAAGGCGCTATGGCCGTAATTGGTCACGGTGACGCCTGCGGCCCGAACTGGCGCAGCAGTTCCGATCGCCACGAGTGCCGAGCCACTCAAAACAATTCGGAAAAGACTCTGAACCCGTTCGTGGACCGACATTGTTGACCGTCTTTTTGACCAGGAAGCTAGCAGTGATGTCACTGGTGTTCTGCTTGACGCAGGAAGTTGGCGAGCAGCTGGTGCCCCGCTTCTGTGAGCACACTCTCAGGATGGAACTGCACTCCCTGTAGGTGGGGGTAGTCGCGATGGCGCAGCCCCATGATCGTTCCGTCGTCCAGCCAGGCAGTGACTTCAAGACAGTTCGGAAGGGTGTCTCGTTCAGCAATCAAGCTGTGATAACGGGTCGCGGTAAGGGGTTGGGGTAGCCCGGCGAAGACGCCTTCACCGCGATGCAGGACAGGAGATGTTTTGCCATGCATCAGTTCGCTGGCTCTCACAACGCGACCGCCATAGGCCTGCGCGAGCGATTGATGGCCGAGGCAAACACCAAGGGTTGGGATGGTGGGTGACAGTTGGCGTAAGACCTCGAGGCAAACACCGGCTTGATCTGGATCGCCTGGACCAGGTGAAAGCACAATGGCGGATGGATTGAGGTCGCGAATCTCCTCGAGACTGAGGGCGTCGTTTCGCTCGACGCGACAGTCGGTCGCAACCTCGAACTGGCTGGCAAGTTCCCCCAGGTATTGCACGAGGTTGAACGTGAAACTGTCGTAGTTATCGATAACCAGGAGCATGGTTAGAGGCCCAGGCGCAGGATCAGGGGTGGAAGGAGAAGAAGGAGCGCAATCAGCATTGAGCTGATCGCTGAGACAAGAACAGCAGCAGCAGCGCAATCCTTGGCAATTCTGGCTAGGGGATGGAACCGCCTGCCGATTGCCAAGTCCACCGCAGCCTCAATGGCTGTATTCAGTAGCTCCAGCACCAACACGACAGCCACCGTGAGCACCAACACCGCCAGCTGAATCGCGGGGAGTTGGAGCCAAATCCCCAGTCCTAAAACCACCGCTCCCGTAAAAACGTGGATCCGGAAGTTCCTTTGGCTAACGAAGCCGTAGCCCAGACCTTGGGCCGCGTAGCGGAAGCTTGAGGGGAGATCCCCCGCGATCCGCCAGGCACCCCGTTTGGCTGCACGATGGGCTCGTTGGGTGCTGCTCTGGCTGATCTCCTCAAACACCGGTGCTCCGTCTTCAGAGTTCAGCAGTGACTTCATCTGCTGATTCACAGTTGATCTCACCTAAGGAATTAACGTTACCCCCCATGCCAAGCAGATGCTCCTGTTTCTGCAGCATTGCCGCGAGGGAGTCTTCATCGGGATGATCCCAGCCCAGCAAGTGCAGAAGCCCGTGACTGACCAACCAGCGCAGTTCCCGTTCCAGGCCATGCTCCTGCTCCAGCGCTTGACGACGGGCGGTGGGCACCGACACGACAATGTCTCCTAGCTCAAGCTCCTGGCCTGCACCCATTGGCATCTCACTCTCCAGTGCAGCAAAGGAAAGCACGTCTGTTGAAGTGGGTTTCTGGCGCCAGCGTTTGTTGAGTTCGGCGATACTGGCGTCATCGAGCAGCGACACCCCCAGGCTGACCGAGTCGCAGCCCCTTACGACTTCGGGACATGGGTTGCCGCGCTCCAGACGAAGAGCTTCGATCCAAGCCTTCAACTCACACTCCCAGTCTCTGGCGTGTTGCAGCCTGGAGCGTGTGCCTTCGTCATCCGCTGCATCGATGAGGTCAGCGGCTGCAGGGCTGAAGGCCAGATCGAGCGTGATCATTGCGGGAGTGTTGGTCGCCCTAACCAGGCCACCACAAGAATGAAACCAATGAAGCCTGCAGCGGTCAGGCCGAAATGGAACAGGCTCTGCCCGCCTTTGCGCACCATGTTGCGCATGGCTAATTTCACGAAACTCGGCGGTGGTGCCCCCTTCTCGTCGCTTTGGGGCTTAGAGGGGGTGCTGTTGTTTTCGGGAGCCTGCGTCATGTGTCGTCGTCGCTGCCTGGGCGGTCCACACCTTGGCGCAATAACGCCTGGATGAAGGGGTTGAGATCTCCATCCATCACGCCTTGCACATCTGTGGTCTCCTCTTGGGTGCGCAGGTCTTTCACCATTTGATAGGGGTGAAAGACGTAGTTGCGGATCTGATTCCCCCAGGCGGCTTCAACGATGTCGCCACGGATGTCGGCAATTTCTGCTGCACGCTGCTCCTGAGCAATCACCAGCAATTTCGCCTTCAGAAGGGCCATGGCCTTCTCCTTGTTCTGAAGCTGAGAGCGCTCTTGAGTGCAGCGCACCGCTAGGCCGGTGGGCACGTGGAGGATGCGAACGGCTGTTTCCACCTTGTTGACGTTTTGTCCACCAGCCCCGCCGGAGCGGGAGGTCGTGACCTCGAGATCTTTTTCAGGAATATCGAGATCAACTTCTTCCTCCAGCTTCGGCATCACTTCCACCCCCGCGAAGCTCGTTTGCCGTTTGTCATTGGCATTGAATGGCGAAATCCGCACTAATCGATGGGTGCCCTTTTCGTTGCGTAAGTAGCCGTAGGCGTAGCGGCCTTCGATCTCAATCGTGGTGCTTTTGATGCCCGCTTCCTCTCCCTCCGATAGTTCATCGACGCTCACGCTCATCCCTTGGTCTTCGGCCCAACGGGTGTACATCCGCAGCAGCATCTGGGCCCAGTCCTGGGCATCAGTGCCTCCTGCACCGGCATTGATGCTTAAGACCGCACCTTCTTTGTCATATTCCCCGCTGAGAAGGCGCTCCAGCTCCCAGCGATCCAGCGCTTGTCGCAGCTGATCGAGTCCCTGCTGAGCCTCCCCGAGGAGGTCTTCGTCAGGCTCTAATTCATAGAGCTCAAGAGTGGCTTGCCCATCGTCGATCGCTCCACGCCAATCCACAAGTTGCTGCAGCGTTGCCTTGACTTCGTCGAGGCGACGCATCTGCTTCTGGGCGTTTTGCTGATCGTTCCAAAAGTCGGGTTGAGCGGCGAGTTGCTCGAGATCCTGCTGCCTGGCGTTCAGTGCAGGTACGTCAAAGACAGTCCTGGGCATGGCCCAGGCGGTCAGTGAGCTCGGAAAGATCGCGTTTGAAGTCTGTGAGATCCAGCAATGGTGCAAGGGAGTCTTCTGATCTCGACGCTATCAGCGCGGTTGTCCTGCATAAGATTCAGCCTTTGTACGCGGCAGTTCGATGGCCAAGGTTGAGATCTACACCTGGAGCACCTGTCCGTTTTGCGTGCGCGCCAAGGGTTTGCTGGACCGCAAAGGTGTGGCCTACACAGAAGTCTCGGTGGATGGGGATGAGCCTGGACGTGATGCGATGGCCGCTCGAGGCAACGGCAAACGCAGCGTTCCTCAGATCTTTATCGATGACCAGCACGTAGGAGGCTGCGATGAATTGCATGGCCTGGAGCGGGCGGGGAAACTAGATGGCCTGCTCGCCGGTCAGGCCTGAAGAGGTGTCAGCCATGCGCCACCTCTTCGTGTTGGATCCGCTGGAACGGATCAACCCTGCAAAAGATTCCACAGCCGCCTTGATGCAGGCGGCCCAGCGCGCCGGTCATGAGGTCTGGGCGGCTACGCCTGCAGATTTGATTGCTTTGGGTGATGAGCCCTTAGCGGTTGCTGTGCCAGTGCAGCCCGATCCCTGGATTGAGATCGGCGAACCAGAGCGCTGTCCGCTCAATCGCTTTGGAGCGATCTGGATGCGGAAAGATCCTCCCGTTGATGAGGCTTATCTCTATGCAACCCATTTGCTCGATGTGGCCGAGCGAGCGGGTGCCTTGGTGCTGAACCGTCCGGCATCGCTGCGTAGTTGGAATGAAAAGCTTGGAGCCCTGCGCTTCAGTCGCTGGATGGCCCCCACACTGGTATCGGGGCGTGTTTCGGAGCTGTCGGCCTTTGCTCTTGAACAAGAAGAAGTGGTTTTGAAGCCCCTCGGGGGAAGGGCTGGTTTAGGTGTTGTGCGCGTTTCAGCGTCCGCGCCAGGACTTGGGGCGTTGCTTGAACTGGTCACCGAACAGGGCTCGCTTCCAGTGATGGCTCAACGCTTTCTGCCTGCTGTCACCGATGGCGATAAGCGAATTCTGCTCGTGGATGGAGAACCCCTGGGAGCCGTGAACCGCAAGCCCAAAGAGGGGGAGTTTCGGAGCAATCTCGCCGTTGGGGGCTTCCCGGAGGCCACGGAGCTCACGGAGCGTGAACGCTTGATCTGTGAGGCCTTGGCCCCGGCCTTGCGCTCGGAGGGTTTGTTCTTTGTGGGGATCGATGTGATCGGCGGGATGCTGAGTGAAATCAACGTCACCAGTCCAACGGGTATTCGCGAGGTGGAGCGATTGATGCATGTGCCCCTGGCCGACCTGGTGATTGCTCGCCTGAGTGGGTCTTCGTCCTGATCTCAGGAAGGAGACGTCCTCATGCAGTTATCGCTGGAGTGGCGTCTGCGTTCGCTCCCTATTCCCTGAGTGAAGATCAAGCTGGTCGGCCAACACGGCCAGCTTTTGGCTGACCTCCTGAAGCTCTCGTTCGGCAATGGATCCCCGCACAAGGCCAGCCCCTGCGGTGAGATCCAGTTGGTTTCCGCGCAGATGCCCGCAGCGGATGGCAACCCGCAATTCCGCATCACCGGCTTGGTCGATCCAACCGATGGGTGCTGCATAACCACCCCGCTCGAACGGTTCAAGCGTTTGCAGCCAATGCATCGCCTCCCGCCTTGGCAAGCCCGCCACCGCTGGAGTGGGGTGGAGTGCGGCGGCGAGAGCAAGGGCCTGATGCCCTGTGGCATCCGCACAAATAGGGGTATGTAGGTGGATCAAATGCCCATGTCGTGCCAGTTGGGGACGCCGAGGTCTTTGGGGGTTGAGTCCCTTTTCGCCAAGGCTGTCGCTGATCGCCTTGACCACTAGTTCATGCTCATGTCGGTCCTTACTCGACTGCATCAGGGTGTCGCCGCCTTCCCCTCGTCCTGCAGTACCAGCCAGGGCATCACTGCGCAATCGTCCGTTGCGCAGATTAAGCAGTCGCTCAGGGGAAGCTCCAAAAAAAGCATCGTTGCTTCCTCGTTGCCAGAGGAAACGACAGCTGCCCGTTTGCTGATGTCGCAGCCGCCGCAACAGACGTAATGGAGAGAGAGGTGTGGTGAGTTCGATCGATTGACGCACGGCCAGCACCAGCTTGTGCAGCGCTCCATCGTTCACTAATTTCAGCCCTTGCTCGAGTGCTGGCTGGTAGCTCTCTTTCCAGCAACCCACGGGGGTGCCCAGAACCGTTGCATCGTCTTGCTCAGCGAGGGGCGAGGTTGCGTTGAGCGCTTCGGCCATCTGCCATAGCGCTTCCGTTAAAACACGCACATCCGAGGGATCGCAGGCATGGCCATGCATCCGCAACCAGCTTTGTTGGCCATGCCGACTCAATTGCCAGCGTGGGAGCAGCGCCTGCAAGCAGGGAACGGCGTCAATATGTCCCTGCTGCTCCTTGCTCTGTTCAAAGAAGCTGAAGGCCAGCAAGACCCGTGAACGGGCCTGGCAAGGTGCTTCAGGGCTGGCATCAATCAATCGTTGCAGGGTGGTGTCGCTGAAGCGTTGGGCCAGCTCAAATCGTCGCGGACCTGCCAGCTCCAGGTGTTGGCATTGACCAGCTGCAGCGAGGCAGAGGCCTGGTGCGCTGTCCCATAGGAAACGAAAAGAGCTGTCGACCGCCAGGCATGGCAACTGTTTGAGAGGATCCTGAGGGGCGATCGGCAGGGCGATGCTGAAGGTGCCCTCCTCGACTTGGCGCTGATTCCAGGCGCGTTGAGCCCACTCGAGCAGAGTGCCGAAAGATTGAGCAGCCGTTGGTTGTTTGAAAGCGGCTGTCATGCGCAGGCGAATCAGTGCAGCATCCTGTTCAAATGTATGAGCCATGTCGCGGCGTGTCTGGATCTAGCCCATGCCAGATCGCCAGGCTGTCGCAACCCGTTACGCCATGTCCGATCGTCAACGCCTCTGGAAGGCCGCCATTAAGTGGCGGATGTATTCGGTTGCCGTGATGCCTGTGGTGTTAGCTGCGGGCTGGCGACAGGGTGTCCAGGCGCCGGTGCGTTGGGATCACTTTTTGGGGTTTTTGCTTGCTGCGGTGCTTCTTCTTCTTTGGGAGAACCTCAGCAATGACTTGTTTGATGCCGAAACAGGTGTTGATGTGGCCGGCAAACCTCATTCGATCGTGGCGCTGGTAGGGCAACGCCGGCCTGTACGTCGTTGGGCCTGTCTTGCGTTGCTTTCAGGCCTGGCCTTGATGTTGACGCTCGCGTTGCGAAGTTCGTTCGCCGTGCTTCCTCTGGTGCTCCTGAGCTGTGGGTTGGGATATCTGTATCAAGGTCCACCCTTCCGGTTGGGGTATCGGGGTTTGGGGGAGCCTCTCTGCTGGCTGGCGTTTGGGCCGTTTGCGACCGCAGCAGCGTTGCTTGTGTTGGCTCCTGCTGATCAGGCAGCAGTGCCTTGGCAACTGGCTCTGATGCTTGGCTCAGGCCCTGCACTTGCAACGTCTCTGGTGTTGTTTTGCTCCCATTTTCATCAGGTGGATGAGGACGCGGCCCACGGCAAATGCTCCCCGGTGGTGCGTTTGGGTACGGCCAAAGCGGCGAGCTTGGTGCCCTGGTTTGTGGCAGGCACCCTCGCGCTCGAATGGGTGCCAGTTCTTCACGGTGATTGGCCGCTCACGGCCCTGTTTGGTGCGATTGGCCTTCCAGCGGCAGCAGCGCTGATTCGTTTGCTGCGTGATCACCACGCTGAACCGGATCGAATCGCTGGCAGCAAATTTTTGGCGCTCCGTTTTCAGGCTCTCAATGGTCTTGGCTTAAGTGCTGGATTAGCGCTGGGCCCCCTCCTGAGTTGAAAGGCATGGAGCTTCGGTTGCAGATCAAGCCCTATGCGTTTCAGCTCAGCCAGCCGCTGCTGACGGCCTCTGGTGTGTTGCAGCACCGTCGTGGGTGGTTGTTGCGCTTGGAGGACTCGGCTGGCCGTCTTGGATGGGGAGAGGTGTCGCCCTTGGCGACTGAAGATCATGAGGCTTGCCAGGCCGCCTTAGTTCGGATGATGGAGTCTGGAGTGGTCTGGACTGTCAGCAGCCTTGAACACTTGCTCGCAACAGTGCCAGCTGCTTTGGCTTTCGCCCTTGGTGCTGCCCTGGCTGAGCTTGATGGCCAGCTGGGGAGTGCCTCCTCTGCTGGTTGGCTACAGGCGCCAACGTCGGCGTTCCTGTTGCCGGCAGGAGTCGCGATGCGGGATGCACTGGATCGCCTTTTGTCCTCTGTGGACTCCAACTCGCCTTTCACGCTGAAGTGGAAGGTGGCAGCCTGCGACTTCGAGGAGGAGTGGTGCTTGCTGCAGGGTCTGCTCGACAAGCTTCCTTTTTCCGCTCGAGTGAGGCTCGATGCCAATGGCGGCTGGGACAGGCTTCAGGCTTGGCGATGGGTGGAGAAGCTTCGCGGGGATCCACGCTTGCAGTGGTTGGAGCAACCGCTTGCGGCCGATGATTGGGAGGGCCTTCAGACCATCGCATCAGTGGTTCCGGTCGCTCTGGATGAGTCTTTGCAGGCCCATCCCACCTGGCGCGATCAGTGGGAGGGCTGGCAGGTGCGCCGACCGTTGTTGGAGGGAGACCCAAGGCCTCTCCTGCAGGATCTGCTTCGGGGTAAGCCTCGCCTCATGCTGAGTACAACGTTTGAAACCGGGATTGGTGGCCGTTGGTTGGCGCATCTAGCGGCCCTTCAGGCTCAAGGGGAAACACCGGCGGCTCCTGGGCTGGCCCCGGGGTGGTGTCCCGCTGGCCCCTTGTTTAGTTCCGATCCGGCAGAGGTCTGGGCCGCAGCTGAGGTGAGCGGGTGAGCGCCGACTTTCAGGCACTGGTGCCATTGGTGGTGCAGCCCGTGGGCGCTAGGGAGACCTTCGCTGCCCTGCAGCAAGCGGTGGAGGCGGGGGCTTGGGTGCACCTACAAGCGGTGCAGGCTGGTGGGGGTCAAGCCGATGGCGACCCTTCAAGCTCTGCCTTTGATTGGCCGCTCGGTGGTGGTGTGGTGTTGGCCAGTGGTGGCAGCCAGGGGGGGCGCAGCTTGTGCCTCCAGCCCTGGACCCACTTGGATCGCTCTGCGGCAGCGTGTGCTCGGTGGCTGGAGGGGATTGGGCTCAGCCCCGAGGGGTTGATCTTGCTCAACCCCCTGCCGCTTCATCACATCAGTGGCCTGATGCCCTGGTGGCGCGGTCGCCTTTGGGGCGCGCAGCACGTGTCGCTCCCTCCGCCATTGATGAAAGATCCGCCGTCCTTGCTGGCAACCTGTTTGGACTTACCACGTTGGGGCCAGAAACCGGCTGCGGTGTCTTTAGTGCCCACCCAGCTCAAACGGTTGCTGGATCACCCTGAGGGGGTGGCGTGGTTGCAGAATTTGGCGCTGGTTTGGGTGGGAGGAGCCGGGCTTTCTGCCCCCCTGGCTGAGCGTGCTCGCGAGTTGGGGATTCGCCTTGCTCCTTGTTATGGATCTACGGAAACAGCTGCGATGGTGGTGGCGCAGGCGCCCGATCGCTTTCTTGAGGGGGAGCGGGGATGTGGTGCACCTCTCGATGATGTGGAGCTGCACCTGGATCGGGATGGTGTGTTGAGGGTGCGGACGCGGCGTTTGGCGCTCGCGCGTTGGCTTGATGGTCGGCTGGACCCTCTTGTGGATGCCGAGGGCTGGTGGTGCAGCGGAGATGCTGCCGCTTTGATCACCGCAGGAGATGGGGCTCTAAACGTGCAGATCCAAGGCCGGATCGATGGTGCCATCCATTCCGGTGGTGAAACGGTGTTTCCTGAGCAGCTCAGCCAACGCCTGCTGCATCAAGCCCAGGAGCAGGGACTGCCGTTGGAAGCAGTGCTGCTGCTGCCGATTGCCAGTCAGGAATGGGGGCAGCGTTTGGTGGCGTTGGTGCGTTGCCGTGATGGCTGGATCGAGTCCGAGGGCTGGGCGTCGCTGCACGCCTCCCTGCGCTCGATCACCTCAGGATGGCTACCAGCCGAGCAGCCGATGCAATGGCTCGAATGCGCGGTTCTTGAACCTTCGTTGGAGGGCAAATGGGAACGGGGCCGTTGGCAGGGATGGTTGGAGTCGCAAGAATCAAGTCTTCTGCGCTAAGTCCATGACCGTGCTGTCGGAAACTGAAATCAGCAACAAGAAGCTGGCAGCAGGTCTGTTAGGCATTTTTTTGGGCTCATTCGGAATTCACAAATTTGTGTTGGGGTACAACAACGCCGGAATCATCATGTTGGTGGTGAGTTTGGCGGGTGGTGTTGTGACCTGTGGCATCGCCACTGGTGTGATGTCAGTTATTGGAATGATTGAAGGCATCATCTATCTCACGAAATCCACAGACGAATTCCGGGAGATGTATCTCGATCAGCAAAAGGCTTGGTTCTGATGGCAATGCCCCGTGTTTGGCCATCAGCGACCACCTTGCTGCTCGCGATCGCAGCTGGCGTCAGTGGAACAGCCTTATCCACTCATGCGCATGACGGCTTTCATCCTTTGGTGATTGCGGCTTGCATGCTGCCGCTCCAGGTCGCTGGATTGGTGTGGGCGATCACTGTTGTGTCTTCGCAACGACGCTGCAATTAGATCGGTTCGAGTCTCCCTACGGTTGAAGCTTCCAGCCACAGATCGATGGGTTCCGGTAAGGCGCACCGCCTGCGACTTTCAGACTCGATGGCTAGGTGTCGAATCAGACCACGAGCAACATCCATATCCTCGAGCTGAAAGCGGTACTTCACCTCGAAGCAGCCCGGGTTGAGCCGTTGAGGTTCGAGAAGGATCCGCAGCTCATCGCCGCCATGCACTGGCCGTTGGAAATCGGCTTCGCAATGCACCACCGGTAGAGCCACGGTTGGCACCTGACAGTTATCTCGACAGCCTGGGAAGATGGCGGCCGCGGCGATGCCATAACGCGCGAGGCTCTCTTCCCAGGATTCGTGGCACCAGCGAAAGAGCTGGTAAAAATGCATGACGCCGGCGGCATCGGTCTCCCCAAAGCGGACGTTTCGTTGGAGCTGAAGCCAGTGGTCGGAGGATGGCACTGTGATGGAGAAGGCGACGGAGAAGCGCAGTGGATGGGCTCAGCCTGTTGCTGGAAAGCCTGGCGAACCAACGACTCCAAAGCCATAGCTGAGCACCAGCCGAAGCAGCCAATACAGAACGAAGGCTGAGGTGATGATGCTCATCGGTGCAAGAGCAACACGCATTGGGATGAGCCGTCGCTTGCGTAGAGCCATGAGGCTCCAGCCAAGCAACGCTGCCGCCACGATTGGTCCAAACAGATGGAAGTCCAAGGCAAGCTGAAAGTCGCCGGTGAGAGCGGCTGAGGTGGCTCTCGTCAGGTAACACCCAGGACCGGGAATCCCTGTAAGGGCTCGAAAAGGGCAGCCCCAGCCAGGGACTTGTGGATAGCGTCCTTTGAACCACAGAACAGCGGTCAGAGCAGTTGGGATGAAGAACCCTGACCGGCGAAGTTGGCGCACAATGTGGTTCAGATCGTTCAGCGATCGACGGATCCCATGATGACGTCGATCGAGCCCAGGATCGCCATGATGTCGGCAACTTTGTGTCCCTTCAGGATGTGAGGAAGGATCTGGAGGTTGTTGCTGTCAGCGGCCCTGATCTTGAAGCGCCAGGGGGTGACATCGTTGTTGCCCTGGATGAACACCCCGATTTCGCCTTTGCCTGATTCCAGGCGGGTGTAGAGCTCGCCATTGGGGATTTTGAAGGTGGGCGCAACTTTTTTGGCCACGTATTGATAGTCGAATCCGGCAAAGGGACTGTCTTTGCCCCCTGCCATCCGTTGAGCTTCGAGATTTTCTGTGGGGCCGCCAGGAATCATGTCGCAGGCTTGGCGCAGGATTTTCAGCGATTGACGCATCTCCTCAATGCGGACGCGATAGCGAGCGAAGCAATCACCCTCTTTTTCAAAGGCCACATCCCAATCGAAATCGTCGTAACACTCGTAGTGATCCACTTTGCGGAGATCCCAAGGCACACCAGAGGCACGCAGCATTGGACCTGACAAGCTCCAATTGATCGCCTCTTCTCTGCCGATGACGCCGAGCCCTTCAATGCGGCGACGGAAAATAGGGTTGTTGGTGATGAGTTTTTCGTACTCATCAATTTTTGGACCAAACCAATCGCAGAAATCCTTACATTTTTCCAACCAGCCCCAGGGCAAGTCGGCGGCAACACCACCGATCCGGAAATAGTTGTTGTTGATCAGTCTCTGACCCGTGGCGGCTTCCCAGAGGTCGTAAATCATCTCCCGTTCACGGAAGATGTAAAAGAACGGTGTTTGAGCACCAACATCAGCGAGGAAGGGGCCAAGCCAGAGCAGGTGGTTGGCGATCCGGTTGAGCTCCAACATCAAGACCCGGATATAGCTAGCCCTCTTGGGCACAGGGATGTTGGCAAGCCGCTCTGGAGCGTTCACCACGATCGCTTCGTAAAACATGCCCGCTGCGTAGTCCATACGGCTCACGTACGGCACGTACATCACGTTGGTGCGGTTCTCGGCGATCTTCTCCATGCCGCGATGGAGATAGCCGATCACGGGCTCGCAATCCACAACGTCTTCACCGTCCAGGGTTACGACGAGCCTCAGCACCCCATGCATGGAGGGGTGATGGGGGCCGAAGTTCACCACCATCGGCTCGGTGCGCGTTTCCAGCTGCGTCATGGTGAGCCGAGGTTCATTGCGTTATCGGGATCTTAGGAAGGACCGATGCCCGATCACCCGCTGACTTCTGCTGTGACGTTCAGTCACCTGCCCGTCTTGGCTGAAACGCTGATGCAGGTTTTGTCTGAGCAACCCCCATCCCTTTGGCAGAACACAGCTGTGATTGATGCCACGTTGGGTGGTGGTGGTCACAGCAAACTCATCCTGGAACGTTTTCCTGGCGTGCGTTTAATTGGTTTGGATCAGGACCATTCGGCCAGGGCTGCTGCTGCTTCAAGGCTGGAGTCCTTCCTTGAGCGCATCCAGATCGTGCCGGTCAACTTTGCTGCGTTTGAACCCCAGGAACCGGTGGCGCTCGTGCTGGCAGACCTCGGGGTGAGCAGTCCCCAATTGGATGTGGCCTCCAGAGGATTCAGCTTCCGGCTGGACGGTCCCTTAGATATGCGCATGAACCCAGAGGCGGGAGGAGAAACGGCAGCGGAGCTGATCGAGCGGCTGGATGTGAATGAACTCGCTGACTTGATTTATGGCTTTGGCGAGGAGCGTTTATCTCGCAGGATTGCTCGGCGAATCAAGGCGGATCTTGAGGCCGCTGGGGCCTACTCCGGGACGGCAGCGTTGGCCTATGCCGTGGCCGGTTGTTACCCCCCGAAAGCCCGGCGGGGACGGATTCATCCCGCCACGCGCACCTTTCAGGCGCTGCGGATTGCTGTGAATGATGAATTGGGAGTGTTGGACCGATTGCTTCAGACAGCGCCTGGATGGCTGAAGCCTGACGGTCTCCTCGCGATCATCAGCTTTCATTCGTTGGAGGATCGCCGGGTCAAAACCGCTTTTCTTCAAGACGAGAGGCTTGAACGGGTCACGCGCAAACCGTTGATGGCCTCAGAACAGGAGCAGGCAGGTAATCCGCGCAGTCGCAGCGCAAAACTGAGACTTGCCAGACGGAGGCCCGACACCGCTCGGTCTGAGTCATGAGCATCCCATGGTCTCCCGACTTGTTCTGGTGGATAGCGCTGTTGGTGCAGTTGCTGGCCATTCCGGGCACGCTCTTGCCCCTGCTCCCAGGGTTGATCTGGCTTCCTGCGGGTGGCTTGATTTGGATTGTTGCTGTCGGATGGCAACAGGCCTGGCCTGAGCTCGTTGTCGCTTTGCTGTTGTTTGGTCTGGGCCTTGTTGCCGATCTCTTGGCTTTAGGCCTGGCTTCGATGCGCCTGAAGGCCAGCCGTTGGTCAGCAGCAGGGGCTGGTGTGGGTCTGCTCTTAGGGGTGTTCGGCCTCCTACCCGCCCTTCCCTTTGGCGGTCCATTGCTTGGGGCCTTGTTTGGCCCCTGGCTTGGGGCCTTGGTGGTGGAAACCTGGGTTAAAAAAAAGCCACCCTTGAATCTTGGGTGGCTTCAAGCATTACGCCAAGGAGCAGTTGTCGGGTTAGCGGTGGTTGCCGGACTGCTTGTGAGTCGTCTGGCTCAGCTGGTCTTGGCACTGCTCGGCGTCGTGGCCTTTATCGGACTCAGTTCTCACTAAGAAAACCGGTTTGATCTTCTGTGCCAAACAGTTGGCGGTAGGCCGCTGTTGAGATGCAGATCACCAAGGGGCTAGCAACCAGAAGGCCAACTCCGTTGAGCAGGAGTCCAATGCCCAGGATCACAACTTCCACGATCAGGAGCAGGAGCATCCACCACCAGCTGGGATCAACGACGGCTCTTCCTCGCTGAATTTTTTGAAGAGGATTGCCCTCTTCCGCGATCGCAATGAAGGGGAGGAACTTTTGATTCACCCCCAGATAAAGAAACACGATGCCGGCCACCAGGCCAGGAATCACGGCCAAAGCCTGATTGATCTGAAAAAGGCCCGTGCCGATGGCAATGGCGATGAACAAAATGATCGCCAGAACAATGGCTAGCACTAACTGGTTGATGAACAGGCGCCCTGCTGCTTGACCATCCCAGCGCGTGAGGTCTCCAAACGACGGCTTATGGCCATTAAGGGCCTTCCATGCTCCGCGAATCAGGCCTGTGACCGCCCACAGGCTGATCACGGTGCTGCCAATCACGGAGACAATCATCAGCAGGGCGGTGACTGGATCAAACCCTGATCCTGCTGAAGATCTCATGGCGGCTCCATGGCTTATCACCTGAAAGATCAGCCCCAGCGCGCCCGATAAAAGTGTGAACAGCACAAATGGCAATGGCGCTTTGGTGAAGCCTGACCAGCCATCTTCAATCGCTTGCAGGACGTGGAGCCTGCTGCTCTCCGTGGTGTCGCTCATTGCCAGATGTTGATTGAAAGACTTGGCCGGAAAGTAGCGACGCGCACTAAAAATTTCACGCTTTATGACGTAATTGGTGAACGACCTTGTTGATGGCCTGAATGGCCCGGTCGATGTCGCCGTCCGAGGTGCTGCGCCCCAGGCTGAGCCTCAGCGACGCTTCAGCTTCTTGGCGGCTTCGACCTAAGGCCATCAGCACATGGGAAGGTTCGCCGCGACTGCAGGCCGAACCACTGCTACAGGCCACTTGGGATCGCAGCGCTCGATGCAGCTTGCTTCCCGAGACGCCTGCAATGGTGATGTTGAGATTGTGCGGTAGTCGCGCCGTGGCATGTCCGTTGAGCAGTAGCGATGGCTGCCCTTGTTTCAGGCCCTCCCAAAGCCGATTGCGTAAACGTTCGATGCGTCGACGACGGCTAGCGAGATCGCTTCTTGCTAACTCTGCCGCTTTGGCAAATCCGATGATGAGCGGCACCGGCAAGGTGCCAGGTCTCAACCCCCGCTCTTGCCCCCCTCCCCATTGCAGCGGCTCAACCGTTAAGCCTGGGTTGCAGATCAGAGCGCCAATCCCTTTTGGCCCGTTCAGTTTGTGGGCGCTCAGGCTGAGAAAATCAGCGCCAAGTCCTTTGCTATCGAAGGGGATGTGGCCGAAGGCTTGAGCGACATCGCTGTGCAGAGTCACACCCCGATCTCTGCAAATGGCCGCGACTTCAGGGAGTGGCTGGATGACGCCGATTTCGTTATTGGCCAGCATCACACTCACCAATTGGGTGTCTTCAGTGATGGCTGCCTCAAGCTTTTTGGGGTCGAGGAGACCATCCGGCTCTGGTGAGAGAAGGGTGATGCGAAAGCCTTCGCGCTGAAGCTGCCGCAGGGGGTCGAGAACAGCATGATGTTCACTGACCATGCTGATCAGATGCCCTGGTTGTCCCCTCTCGCGAGCGATCGCGCGTGCATGTCCGAGCAGAGCAATGTTGTTGGCCTCTGTGGCCCCGCTGGTGAAGATCAGCTGTTCAGCTGAGCAGCTCAGGCAATCGCTTATTTGTTCTCTGGCCATCTGCACGGCGGCGGCGGCCGTCAGTCCGAGCCGATGTTGCCGGCTAGAAGGATTTCCCCACTGTTCACTCCACCAGGGCTCCATGGCCGTCACGACATCCTCGTGACACGGCGTTGTGGCTTGATGGTCGAGGGCAATCGGTGCCGATGGAGTCAAGACGGCTTCGGGGCTTGGCAGCATGGTGTGAGTCTGTCGTCCTAACTGATGCGTGCGGCTTATTGGATGACCAGCTTGAGTTTGCTCGCGATCGGTGTTTTGCAGCCCGGCTTGGCAGAGCCATCTCTGCGTGAGAAGGTCCTTGAACAGATGCGGGCGTCGCGGCCTGCCGATTTGGTCGTGCTCGAGACGCGTGAGCTTGGTGGCACGTCCATTCTCGGAATTTTTGCCATCCAGGTGGATTCGGCTGATCCTGATTTAAGGCGATACAAGCTTTGGCGGGAATCGCCTGAGAATCTGATCATCCCAACGGAATCGGTGAGTTGCAGTCGGACTGATCCCATGCGTGTCACACGCGATCAGAGTGCGATTTATCTTCAGCGGCTCAACCCCGGTGGTTTGGTCACCTCGGCGAACCGGGAAAACCATCTGGTGTGGTGGGCTGCCTGTGAGCCAGAGCTTGCTGGTGACGATCCCTCTGCCTTGACAGAGAAGGCCAAGGCTTTGGGTTTCTCCACGTTGCACAAGGAATCCCAAGAGATTTTGCGGTTGCCAAGCCAATAGCGCCTCTAGATTTCGCGTAGATGCGTCAGGTCCATGACGGAGACTCCTAGCGAGGTTCTGA
The DNA here is from genome assembly GCF_047302735.1 of Synechococcus sp. Cu2B8-bc1011. NCBI lineage: Bacteria > Bacillati > Cyanobacteriota > Cyanophyceae > Synechococcales > Synechococcaceae > Synechococcus > Synechococcus sp. Cu2B8-bc1011. The sequence continues at coordinate 284,155 of NZ_CP138915.1, read as the reverse complement.
CACCACGGTTGCTGCTCGTTGATGACGAGCCTGGTTTGCGTACTGCCGTTCAGGCTTACTTAGAGGATGAAGGGTTTGATGTCACGACGGCCGAGGACGGAGAAGAAGGATTCAGCAAAGCTCAGCAAATGCTGCCCGATGTTGTCATCAGCGACGTGATGATGCCTCGCCTGGATGGCTATGGCTTGCTTCGCAAGCTTCGCGAGGACGAGCGTTTGGGCGGAACGCCAGTGATTTTTCTCACGGCTAAAGGGATGACAGCGGATCGCACTCAGGGCTATCTCGCGGGCGTGGATGACTACATCCCCAAACCATTTGACCCTGATGAACTCGTCGCCAGGGTCCGAAATGTTGCTCTGCGGCAGCAGCGGTTGTTGCAGGAGGCAGCTCGGTTCGCTGACACTGATATGGGTCAGATGGCCAAGCAGATCACAGAGATCCGCTCGCTTCTTGCGCAGGCCGATGCCCTACCCAATCAGGACCCGGTCCAACACAATTTCACGCCAAGGGAGGCAAGTGTGTTGCAGCTTGTGGCTGAGGGTCTGATGAATAAGGAGATCGCGCGGCAGCTCGAGACCTCCATTCGCAATGTGGAGAAGTACGTGAGTCGGCTTTTCATCAAAACGGAAACCTCTAGCCGCACGGAGCTCGTGCGTTATGCCCTCCAACATCACCTTGTGACCTAATGGCTGAGCCGGCGGGATGGCGGCCGGCGGCGTTGAACAACGGCTGGACGTACTGCGATCGGGTTCGGCCAGGGGAACAGTCCACCCGATTGAGCGCTGTGCTGGCGCTGCGCCATCGCCACTCCTCTATGGCGACGTGGCAGCTGCGCTTGGCCAGCGGGGAAATCACCCTTAATGGTCTGGCTTGTTCCGATGACGTTGAGGTCAAGGCTGGCGATTGGATTCGTTGGGCGCGTCCGCCCTGGGTGGAGGCTGCGGTTCCTGACCAATGGGAGGTCATTCACGATGACGGGGATGTGCTGGTCGTGAATAAGCCCTCAGGATTGCCGGTGATGCCAGGTGGCGGCTTCCTTGTGCACACGCTGACGTCATTGTTGGAGCGGAGCAGCCGCGCTGTTGGAGAGATCTCGGTGCCAAAGCCGATTCATCGGCTCGGACGGTTCACGTCTGGCCTTCAGGTTTGCGCCCGTCGGCCCGAAACCCGGGCTGCGTTGTCGAAGCAATTTCGGCCTGGGGGTGTTTGTCGAAAAACGTACCTGGCTCTAACGCATCCTTGGGAGGGTCTCCAGCTAGGTCAGACGCTTGTGATCCAAACCGATGTGGTGGAGAGGCAACATCCTTTGCTCGGTTGGATTTGGGGGCCAGAGCCATCGACTCCGGAGCCATTGCGTAAGCGCCTATCGGCTCACTCTGAAGTGCAACTGCGGGAGAGAGGGGAGAGGGGAGACCTCTTGGAAGTGCAGATCCATACAGGCCGCCCCCATCAGATTCGTATTCACCTTGCCCAACTTGGGTGTCCCTTGCTCGGAGATCCCTTGTATCGATCCGATCAGGGGCTGTGTGCAACCGCAACACCAGGGGATGGTGGATACCACTTGCACGCTTGGAGCCTGGAGGGTTTGTGTTGGCCGTCGTCCAAGTGGCTATCGCTCAAGGCTCAGCCTCCCAAGTTGTTGAGAGGCCGAGACGGTGCAAGGCATTGAAGGAATTCGAGCTGAGTGGGGTCAGTTCTTTTGGAATTCCAAAAGGCGCGAAAAGTAAAACGGTGCCTTGTTCAAGCTGCGGCGCACCAATTTGAATCCACAGGACTCAGCGGCTTGCACAATGCCCGTTTCTTTCAGGGTGTAAGCGCGGGTGGTTTTGCTGGGGCCAGGGAAGAGTTGGCCGATGCCTTTGAGCAAGGCCAGCAAAGGGGTGTAGGGAGCAAAGCTCACAATTAGCCTCTGCTCGGTGAGGCTGCAGAGGTGTTTCACCATCTCTTCGGCGGCTGGTTGTGGGTAGTGAATGAACACATCCAAACAGCAGACGGTATGAAACGTGCCGCTGAGGCTTTCGAGATCACTGGCGAAGAAATTGAGCTTGCTCATGGTCAAGCCCGCCTCCTCAGCGCGGCGCTGAGCCTCCTTCGCCATCGCTTCAGAAATGTCGCTGGCGTTGATTGAGCCAGCGCCCATCTCTGCTAAAGGCAAGCTGAGGCTGCCCACACCGCACCCCGCATCACAGAAGCTCACGTCGTTGAGCTCACCGCTTTCCTGGATCCAGGTCAACACCTCATCCACGGTCTTCTGGTGACCGATGCGAATGTTGCGCTGCACCTTGTTGACATCATCCGTTTCGCTGTAGATGCGATTCCAGCGTTCGAACCCTGTGGTTTCGAAGTACCCCTTGACCTCCTGCTTTTCAGCCTGCTTGTTGTCCAGCAGTGGCTCGGGTGACATGGGGTTAGACGGAAAGGTCGCGAAATCTTAGTCAGCGTGTTGCCAGCTCAGGATTTTGGTTTCGTGATTCCAATGCCAGCGCAACAGTTCGTTCAGAGGGCGTCCCATGAGCTGGAACGTGGCCTTTGAATTCAGGACCTTCCTGGGTGCAACCGTTGCGGCATGAATGGATGCAACTGGATTGTCGCCCCAGCTCGCGAGTCGTTTCACTCCCTCCAGTAGCGGCAAGGTCACGCCTGCAAGGGTTCCATCCTCAAGCCGGCAGGTGCCATCCTTAACAAGCAGCGCCCGCTCATCCCAGTGGTGAACCCCGTCGTCTAATCCGTAGGGGGCGAGTGCGTCGCTGACAAGCACGAGTTGATCGCCCGCCAGCCGCTGCAAGAGCACCGCCATCGTTGGATCCACGTGAACCCCGTCAGCGATGAGGCCGAGAGCAATGTCATCCCGTTGGCAGGCGGCTCCGATGGGGCCGGGATTGCGGTGATGCAACCCCGGCATTGCATTAAAGCTATGGGTCAGCATCGTTACGCCTCTATTAAACGCTTCGTTGGCTGTGGTTGCATCTGCTGTGCTGTGACCAAGGGCCACGCGAATTCCCAGGTCGCAAAGGTGTTCGATCAAGGTTGCCGCCCCATCCAGTTCTGGAGCGAGCGTGACCAGGGCAATCTCATTCTCAAAGCCGTTAATCCGTGCTTTGAGTTCGGTCATGGTTGGGGTGGCGAGATGTTGGCGTGGATGGGCTCCCCGCCGTGCATCGGCAAGAAAAGGGCCTTCCAGGTGGGCACCAAGCAGCTGGCAGCGATAGGGCTGGTGAGCGCTACGTGCCTGTCTGAGCACTGCAAGGGCTCGGCGTAAGGGCTCTGCGCCACAAGTCACAAGCGTGGGACTGATCGCTTCCACGCCATCGCACCAGAGCTGATCGAGGAGCTGCAGGAGTTGCGGCAACTCAGCTTCTGTCAGCTCTGGGAAGGGCAGTCCAAAGCCCCCATTGATCTGGAGGTCGATGCCCATCGGGCTGAGCACATCTCCGCGCCAGTTTTCACCTGCCATGGCAGATCCCTCAGGCATGAGCCCCAGATCAACAATGCGGTCTTGCTGATCGACTTGAAGCCACCACTGCTGAGAGTGCCCGCCTTTGGCCGCGCTGTGGGCGAGACGGACGTGTGTGATCCGGCGCATGGGGAATGGTCCTCTGAAGCCAATGCGGGACGATGGCAGTCTCGCTGCAAGCTTGCTGTGTCCAAGCCATCGGAGCCCACAATCGTCGCGACTCCCCTTGTTGCAGTGATTATGGGAAGTGATTCTGACTTGCCGACCCTGAAGCCAGCGGTTTCGGTTCTCGAAGAATTAGGCGTCAGCGTTGAGGTGCGTGTGCTTTCGGCCCATCGCACTCCCCTGGAAATGGTGGACTTTGCACGGCATGCCAAACAGCTGGGATTCAAAGTGATCGTTGCTGGTGCCGGTGGTGCTGCTCATCTCCCAGGAATGGTCGCCTCACTAACCACGCTTCCCGTGATCGGTGTCCCTGTGAAGAGTCGAGCTCTGTCTGGAGTGGACTCCCTGCATTCCATTGTGCAGATGCCTGGTGGAGTCCCTGTTGCCACGGTTGCGATTGGCGGAGGTTTAAACGCTGGTTTGCTGGCCGCTCAGATTCTGGCGATTAGTGATTCGTCCTTGTCTGAACGACTGGAGGCGTATCGCCAGCAACTTCACGACATGGTGGTTGCCAAGGATGCCCGCCTCAAAGATCTCGGTGCTGACGCGTATCTGGATTCAATGTCGAGTAGCTGATTACACAGCTTCGGCCCTGGTCCGCTTCACAATTCACTCTCAACGGAACGTTTGATGTTCGGTCCTGCCTGGCTGCGTTGGGGACTAGCCCTACCTCTTTTGACGCTCAACTTATTTGTGTTGCGTCAGTTGCTTGTGCCGCTAGCGCCCTTCCCGGGGTTGTTCTTGACGGCTGCCCTGATCGCCTTCCTTCTGAGCATTCCCTCCCGTTGGCTTCATGCCAGGGGGCTTCCGGATTGGCTTTCGATTTCTCTCGTTTTTTTGGTGGCCGTCGGAATCTTGGTGATCTCAGGGATCACGTTGGTTCCTCTTCTGATTGACCAACTCGCGCAATTGATTAATGCCTTGCCAGGTTGGCTTGAAGCATCCCAAGGCTTGATCGCTCGTCTCCAGGAATGGGCCATGGCCCGTGGCTTGCCGAGTGAATTTGGTGATCTGAGCAGCGATGTGCTGACGCGTGCCAGTCGTCTAGCCAGTCAGTTAAGTCAACAGTTGCTCAGCATCCTTGGCGCGACCCTCGGCACCACCATCAACACCGTCATCGTTCTGGTGCTGGCGGTGTTTTTTCTGCTCGGAGGCGATTCCATCTCTGCCGGGTTGGTTCGTTGGTTGCCGCAGGAATGGCGCCAGCTGGTCGTGACCACGGTTACGCGCACCTTTCGGGGCTATTTCGCAGGTCAGGTCGTGCTCGCTTTGATTTTGAGCGCTGGTCAGATTGCGGTGTTCACGCTGTTGAAGATTCCTTATGGGGTGTTGTTTGCTGTCCTGATTGGTTTAACCACTTTGATCCCCTATGCCAGTGCTTTCACCATCGTTGCGGTGAGTGTTTTGCTAGCAGTGCAAGATCCGGGCATGGGCATCGCCATCCTGGCGGCAGCGATTGGTGTTGGTCAGATCGTGGATCAAGTGATCCAGCCACGCTTAATGGGGAGCATCGTTGGCTTGCAGCCGGCTTGGCTGCTCATTGCGCTCCCCCTTGGTGCGCGAGCGGGCGCTCTCTTTGGTTTTGGAGAGCTTCTCGGACTGTTGTTAGCCGTGCCAGTGGCGAGCTGCATCAAAACCCTGATCGACGCCTGGGCTGATCGTCAGGGCTTTGATCTCCCTTCAAGAACGATCAGCTCTGCGCAGGAATAACTTTTTTGTCGACCAGATAGCGGATGACCTGATCAACGCAGCTGTCCAGGCTGCTGTTGCCTGTGTTCACGTTGAGCTCAGGCTGTTCGGGTGCCTCATAGGGGCTGGAGATTCCTGTGAATTCTTTGATTTCCCCGGCACGTGCTTTGGCATAGAGCCCTTTGGTGTCGCGTTCTTCGCAAACGCTGAGATCGGCTGCGCAGTGGATCTCGATGAAGTCTCCAGTATTCACAAGGGCTCTGGCCTTGTCGCGGTCAGCTCGAAACGGGGATACAAACGCCGTGAGAACGATGACGCCTGCATCGAGGAACAGCTTGGCTACCTCTCCAATGCGACGGATGTTCTCCTCGCGGTCGGCGTCGGAAAAGCCCAAGTCCTTGCAGAGGCCGTGGCGAACGTTGTCGCCGTCCAACACGTAAGTGGCAAGTCCGCGTTCAAACAAAGCAGCGTTCACGGCATTGGCCAAGGTGCTTTTGCCCGCTCCGCTTAAGCCCGTAAACCAGAGAATTGAACTGCAGTGCCCGCGTTGCTCAGCTCGAGTGTCGCGATCGACCGAGGCCTGGTGCCAAACGATGTTGGTGGCTTTTGGATTGTCGGCGGCGGCCATGAACGGAACGCGAAAGATGGCATTGTCTCGTGGCACAAAGTGGGCTGACGTCTCAGCCTCCGGCTCTCTTCGGTTGATAACCCTCTTTCTTGAGGTGCTCGAGGCTGAGCTCGACTTGATCACCTTGCAATTCGATCACGCCATCTTTGGCAGTTCCGCCGCTGCCAATCCGTGTTTTTAACTTTTTCAAGAGGGCTTTGAGCCCATCTGGATCCAACTCAAGACCTCGGATCACCGTGACGGTCTTTCCCCCTTTCCCGCCTCGGGTGGGCTGCACGCGAACGACCTGCTCTCCCTTGGGTGTCACTCCTACTGATGGCCCAGTAGGGCGTTGCAGACTGTCGGCATTGCTGAATTCTTGCCAGCCCCCCTTGCGCATGTTCTATTTGCATTCCTCCCATTCTGCCGCTTCTCACGATGAGTGAGTTCGCTCCCGCGCCCCAATGGGCTGATTCCAGTCGGGGGCTCGGCCGCTGGATTGAACGCTTGATTGGCATTCGCCTATTGCGTCGCCCGCTGTTTTTTCAGGCACGACAGCTGATCATCCGAACAGCTGAGCGCAACGGTATTCCTTGGCGGAAGCGGCGGTCTGAATTACGGGAGGCTGCCGCTCCCCTGCTGGCACAGAGCCGCACCGAAGGTTTGGTTCCTCCTGCCTATTACCAAGCACGTTTCCATGCCTATGAGCAGGGCAACCTCTGCTGGCAGGCAGCAGCGGAGGCTGAGCAAGCTACCGATGCGATGGCCCTGCGAATCTGGCCTGAGGAAAAGCTTGCACCTCTAGAGGCTCAGACACGACTCCGTGACGCGATCCACGCGGTTGTGGAACCGCTCTTGAGCGATTCCGTCCATGAGGTTTTGGATTTGGGTTGTTCTGTTGGAGTCAGCACTCAGGCGCTTGCCCGTTGGTTAAACAACCGGGCCGATCAACGGGGACTGAAGAAGCCTCGGCTGGTTGGCTTAGATCTCTCCCCGGAGATGCTGGCTGTGGCAAAGGTCAGAGATCGCGACAGCTTGATTAGTGAGTGGCGCCATGCCGCTGCGGAACACACCGCTTGGGCGAACCAGACGTTTGATTTCATCAGCCTTCAGTTTGTTTGCCATGAGCTGCCTCAAACCGCCACCCGTGAGGTTTGTGCGGAAGCCGCGCGTCTTCTTAAGCCTGGGGGTGTGCTGCTGATGGTGGATCAGGATCCAGCTTCGTCGGTGTTGCAACGCCTGCCAGCCGCCGTCGCGACTCTCCTGAAGAGTACGGAGCCTTACATCGAGGACTATTTCGGTCTCGATATGACTGCCACTCTTCTGCAAGCTGGATTTCGAGATCTGCGCATTACGGCCTGTGATCCACGACATCGTGTAATCGCCTGTTTACGCTGACGCATCGCAAGACGCCGTTTCAGCGGCCTGCCAGACCTGTGACAAGCACTCTGCCGACTGCCAGCACTCCAGATCCCTCCAGTCTCACGCCTTCGGTTCGACCTGAAGCGCATGGACGGTTCGGGCGTTATGGGGGGCAGTACGTCCCTGAAACGCTGATGCCAGCGTTGGCGGAGCTTGAACAAGCAGCCGCGGAAGCTTGGAAGGATTCAGCCTTCACAACTGAGCTCAACCGGTTGCTGAGAACGTATGTAGGTCGAGCTACGCCTCTTTACGAAGCGGAGCGTCTAACTGCGCATTACCGCCGACCCGACGGTGGCCCACGCATCTGGTTGAAGCGTGAAGATCTCAACCACACGGGTGCGCACAAAATCAACAATGCGCTTGGTCAGGCTTTGTTGGCCTTGCGCATGGGCAAGAAGCGGATCATTGCTGAAACTGGTGCTGGTCAGCATGGCGTGGCTACAGCCACAGTTTGTGCTCGTTTCGGCCTGGAGTGCGTCGTTTATATGGGTGCTGAAGACATGCGTCGTCAGGCGCTCAATGTGTTCCGCATGCGCTTATTGGGAGCCACCGTTCAGTCTGTTACGGCAGGGACGGCCACCTTGAAAGACGCTACGAGCGAAGCCATCCGCGATTGGGTGACCAATGTGGAAACCACCCACTACATCCTTGGATCTGTGGCCGGCCCGCATCCCTATCCCATGTTGGTGCGTGATTTCCATGCCGTGATTGGTAACGAAGCCAGAGAGCAATGCATGGAAGCCTTTGGGCGGCTCCCTGATGTGTTGTTGGCGTGTGTGGGTGGAGGTTCCAATGCCATGGGTCTGTTCCATCCGTTTGTTGAAGACACTTCTATTCGCCTGATTGGCGTTGAGGCTGCTGGAGATGGAGTGGCAACCGGACGACATGCCGCCACGATTACTGAGGGCCGAGTGGGTGTGCTGCACGGGGCGATGAGCCTGCTGCTTCAAGATCAGGACGGCCAGGTGCAGGAAGCGCATTCCATCAGCGCTGGTCTTGATTACCCCGGTGTGGGGCCAGAGCACAGCTATCTGCGGGAAATCGGCCGCGCTGAATACGGTGCCGTGACCGACGATGAGGCGATCGCAGCTTTACGGCTCGTGAGTGAGTTGGAGGGAATCATTCCAGCGTTGGAAACGGCCCATGCGTTTGCTTGGTTGGAAATGCTGTGCCCAACGCTTCCCAACGGCAGTGAAATTGTGATTAATTGTTCTGGTCGTGGTGATAAAGATGTGAACACCGTGGCAGAAAAACTCGGAAACCAGCTTTAAACACAGTGCTTCACTGATTGTTGAAGTGCCCCAATAAGTTTGGGTATCAGCTTGAATTTTTGGGGCTTTTGATTAATTCTCGTGATCGTTGTCTTAGATATTTTCTGGTTCAATTTCCTCGAAGAGACAATCTCGATGTGATTCGTTCTCGAGCATTGCTTCGGTTCACGAGTACTCCTCACCTTCGCAACGAAGCACCTGATGCCGCGGTTCGCTGCAAAGCGGCTGTGCTGACAGAGCCGAGATCATGGGTCCGTAAGGCTTTCAATCTGCTGGCAAGTACATCGTTCCCATAGGCGTCGTTCTGATTCGCTACGGCAATGCTCACGAAGCCTTCGTTGACGAGGTGATTGACGATGGGTCGGGCTTCTTCCCCATCGCTTGCACGGACGAGCAAAACCCCATGTCAGTTCAGGAGATAGTCGAGACGATGTGCTGCACTCTTCACTGCAGCAAGTGCTGTGGCATAGGCCATCCGCATCGGACCCACAAGTGCCACGTGCCCGACTCCATCAGTGGCGCTCGTGTAAGTGGCTTGGACCACTGAGCATTGGTGAAGAGCTTGTTCGGGATGTTCTTGGCCAATCCAGACGCCGCAGCCAGGACCGGGAGCGGAGAGGGTCAGGGCTGCGGGACTTTGATCCATTAGTTCTAGAAGTGGTCTGACCTTGGCGCTTTGGCTGAATTCGGGCTCCGCGACGAGACGAGACACTCCGTGAAATAAGGCCTTGGTCTCTTGAGTCGTCTCCAAGGTCTGATGGCTGTCGATGGCATCCCGGAGGGCCCTGCCGCAGGCCTGCAGTTCTCTTGGAAGTGCATTCCAATTCAAACTGCCGTTGCTGTCGAGCTGCCGGCGCGCCCACTGATCCATCGCTTCGATTTGATGTTCACTGCCGTGGGGCAGCCGCAGATTGAGGTGACTGGCTTGGCTGGAATTTTTCACCAACATCACTAGCAAGCGCTCTTCGCTACGAACCAGTCGGATGGCTTCCAGTGCCGGTTGTCTCTGGGTGGGATGAGTGATCAGGCTCATCAGTCCCGTGAAGTCGGTGAGCCTCCTGGCCATGTTTTGGAGCAGGTCATCAAGAGCTGCCCAGCGAAGGCTGAGTTGGGTGAGCTCCTGATCGAGATGTTGGGCGATTGCTCCGGGCCTAGGGAGCAAGCAATCCACGTAATGCCGGTATCCACTTGGGCTCGGAACTCGTCCCGCAGATGTGTGTGGTTGGGTCAGAAGACCCCGTTGCTCTAGGGCCCCCATGGCTGAACGCACGGTGGCAGCACTGGCTTGCAGATCGAACCTTTGAACCAGGGTGCGGCTTCCCACTGGCTCAATGGTGTCGACGTAGTGGTGCACCGTGGCCCTGAGTACCTCCTGTTGTCGGCGGGGCAGCGGCTGCACAGGCACACAATCAGCATCGAGATCGTACGGAGGTTTCCGCTCGGATTGGTCCCGTTGTCATGAACCGCTGCTCAGTAGCGGGGAACGTTGGGGTCAACCTCCACACTCCAGGCATGAATGCCACCTTCCAAGTTCCAAACGTCGTACCCCTGTCCTTGCTCTAAGAGCCAGCAACCAAAGTTCCTGCTGCGGATCCCGGCGTGACAAATCACCACGATGGGCTTGCTGGTCGTCAGCCTTGTGGTCAGCTCGGAGAGCCACAGATTGGATTCGCTCAGCGGTAAATGTTCCACCTGTCCGGGGAAGGGAGCGATTTCCACTTCGGAATGCTCACGAACATCCACGAGCTGAAGGGAGGTGCCGCTCGACAGCCACTCTTGAAGGCCTCTGGCGCTGATGGATTGGGGTGAAGAGGATGTCATGGGATTCATCATGAATAAAGATGAGGTCATACCCACGCCTGCTGCGTCATGAAGGCGCGTTCCTTCCTATTAGCTATCGCTGCAGCGGTGGTGTTGCTGCTAACCACCGCATTGGGCTTGTGGTGGGTGATGGCAGAGCAGAGTCCCCTCAAACTTGTCGGGCAACCCCTCGTGTTGCCACGAGCCGCTCGGTTTGTACCTAGAGACGCATCGCTCAGTTTGCATTGGCTCGCTGATCCTGTACGCATGCCTGCGTATGCCCAGGCGGTGGCACCCGTCTCACGCCGACGCCAAGCGCGTGACAGCACGCAGCAATTGCGGGATGGAGCCTTTGCCCTTGCGGGTTTGGATTTTGTGGGGGAACTCGCGGATTGGATCGGTCCCCAGGTCAGCCTGTCTTTGATTGCTCCGGTCTCCGATGCACCGGCGGGTTGGGTGCTTGCCCTCACCAGCCTTGATCAAGACGGTGCCAAGCGTTTTCTCCAACGCTTTTGGCAAACCCGCAGTTTGGCTGGAACCGATCTGCAAATCAGTCGCTATCGCGGTATTGGTGTGATCAGCGGCCGCGGAGCGCTGCTTGGTCGAGAGCCACAACCCATCGCTACCGCCTTGATCGACGATGACCTGCTTCTAATCGCCTCCAGCCGTGGTGTGCTGGAGCAGTCCCTGGATGTATCTCAGCTGGATGCTCTGCACCAACTTGGAGACGAAGCTCTTGTCGCGGATTTGCAGGAGCTCGGGCGTGGTGCGGCTCTGCTAACCGCCGATCCCGTTGCGATGGCGAGGTGGCTAGGGATGCCTCGCTCAATCTCTGATCACGATGACCTTGTTGGCCTAGTGGCAGCACTGGAACCCAAAGGGACGGCCCTCAATCTGGATGCTGTCTTGCGTTTTCAACAGCCGCTTGGGAGCTCAGGGAATGGGTTAACGATGTCTCGGTCTTTGATGCGTTCAGCTGGAGGATCTGCCACTGCCTTGGCTGTGCTCTCGGATCCTGCCGGCCTCCTCAGCCCTCAGAGTGAGGACCCCGTCGCCCAATGGTTGGCGCCTGTTCTTGAGGAGACGCTTCAAACGCTTGGAACCGAGGGAGCTTCAGCCGTGGTGGGGTTGAATGCGGGCCCACTGCTTTGGAAGCAGGGAGACGAGGGTTGGCTGTTGGGAACATCCAGTGATCAGCCCGGTTTGGAGGCTGTGGATGCGGATCTCCAGTCCAAGGGGCTTGTGCGTTCGGCCCTCCCCTCTGAAGGCTCAGCTCTTGAGGTATGGACCCGGCTAGCCAGGCAGCGGCAGCGGGGTGAAGCCTCGCTCCAGGCCCAGCTTGCCGTTGCCTTAGAACGCGAATCCGGCCAAGACTGGTGGGGGCAAACATTGGATGCTCTGACAAAGCGTCAGGATCATTCAGCCCTCGAGCCTCGTTTGGATCAACTAGAGGCCTTGCAGGACGAGGGGGTGGCCCCTCTGGCGCAACAGTTGGCATTGGCAACCGAGCCCAGCCGCGCTCAGCTTCAAAAGTGGCGGCCCTGGAGCTTGATTCAGTCGGTGGCTGGACGGCCCCTGCTCCCAGCGGTGCAGGAGCTTGCTTTGGCTGCTGGTGTCGACCAAGAAGAGGAGGGCGTTGATCAAGTCGGTTCCAACCGCTTGAGACTGAGGGCTCAGCTCCGGTTTGGTTGATCTGCTGCTGTTCCGTCACGGTATTGCTGAAGAGCGCCACCAAGGCGCGGATCATCCGGATCGTGGTCTGACGCCTTTGGGCCTTGAGCGCACGTTCAAGGTGTGTAGCCGTCTGCGCGATCTCGGATTGATCGCCGAGCGCTTGTACAGCAGTCCTTATCGTCGAGCGCGTGAAACAGCTGAGCTGGCGGTCAAAACTGGCATGGCTCCAAAGGTTGAGCTCATCAGTTGTCTTGCGCCTGGGGGGGATCCATGGCCCTTGGTTCGGCGCTTGCAAGGCTCGTGTCTGCTTGTGGGGCACGAACCTGATTTGAGTTTGCTGGCTGCGGAGTTGATCGGTGCGCGATCTGCTGGCCTGCGTTTGCGTAAGGCAGGGCTTTGCCATCTCCGTTGGGACGCATCCCACCCAGATCCGCGCGGCGTAGCGCAGCTGCAGGGGTTGCTAAGACCACGTCTGTTGTTGCCGGGCTGCGTTTAGGTTGCGTTGATGAGTTGTCGTTGTGGGTGGTGGTGAATCAGACCGGCGGTCCTGAAATCCGGCATGAACGCACGGGGTTGGTGTTCAGACCTGGTCTGGAGGGTGTTCCCGCCACCCAATCCTCAATTTGTGACATTGACGGACTGCAGGGGCGCCTTTCCTATCGGGGCTACTCCCTAGATGACCTCGCGGTCCACAGCAGTTTTCTGGAGACCACGTATTTGTTGATCTGGGGTGAACTACCGACACCTCAGCAATTTCGAGATTTCGAGCACGAAGTGCAAATGCATCGTCGCGTCAGCTTTCGGGTGCGCGACATGATGAAGTGCTTTCCTGCCAACGGGCATCCGATGGATGCTCTTCAATCGAGCGCGGCCTCTCTGGGACTCTTTTATTCCCGTCGGGCCATTGATGATCCCCAGTACATCTATGACGCTGTTGTCAGGCTGATCGCCAAGATCCCAACAATGGTGGCGGCCTTCCAGTTGATTCGTAAAGGCCAGGATCCAATCCAGCCCCGCGACGACTTGGCTTACTCAGCCAACTTCTTGTACATGCTCACGGAGCAAGAGCCCGATCCTCTCGCGTCTCGAATCTTTGATCGCTGCTTGATCCTTCACGCTGAGCACAGTCTTAATGCCAGCACGTTCAGCGCCAGGGTGACGGCAAGCACGTTGACTGACCCTTACGCCGTCGTGGCATCGGCAGTAGGAACTTTGGCAGGCCCTCTCCATGGTGGAGCTAACGAAGATGTGCTTGCGATGTTGGAGGAGATTGGGACTCCGGAACAGGCCGACTCCTACCTCGAGTCAGCCGTGGCGAGCAAACGCAAAGTGATGGGTTTTGGTCACCGTGAGTACAAAGTCAAAGACCCGCGGGCGGTGATCCTTCAGTCATTGGCTGAGGAGTTGTTTGCTCGGTTTGGTCACGACGAGCTCTACGACGTGGCCCATGCCCTTGAGACGGCTGCCGCCACTCGACTCGGGCCTAAGGGGATTTATCCCAACGTTGATTTTTATTCAGGCCTTGTGTACAGGAAGCTTGGAATTCCTAGAGATCTGTTCACCCCTGTGTTTGCGATTTCCCGCGTCGCTGGTTGGCTGGCTCACTGGAGGGAGCAGCTCGGTGCGAATCGAATTTTCCGCCCTTCTCAGATTTATACCGGTACGTCCATGCGTCATTGGGTCCCTGCGGATCAGCGGGTGAATGCCGCGGGCGCTTAAGTTGCATCTATCTCTTCTCCGACCATGGTGACTACCCTCGCCACCACCGCGCCGGCTCTGGTGAGCCCGGGTCTTGATCTTGAGCAGAGCTTCAGTCAGGCACTGGAGGGGTTTGGACTCTCGGCCCAGGCTGCACGCATGCTCTGGCTTCCCTTCCCGATGTTGCTGGTCCTTGTGGCCGCTGTTGTAGGGGTTCTGGTCACGGTTTGGCTTGAACGAAAAATTTCTGCAGCCGTGCAGCAAAGGGTTGGTCCTGAATATGCCGGAGCTCTGGGCGTTCTTCAGCCTCTTGCCGATGGGCTCAAGCTGCTCGTCAAGGAAGACATCATTCCGGATCGCGCAGACAGCATTCTCTTCACTCTCGGCCCTGTGCTGGTGGTGGTTCCGGTCATTTTGTCCTGGTTGATCGTGCCCTTCGGTCAGAACCTGTTGATCAGCGATGTGGGCGTTGGCATTTTTCTTTGGATCTCGCTCAGCAGCGTTCAGCCCATTGGGCTTTTGATGAGTGGCTACGCCTCAAATAACAAATATTCGTTGTTGGGTGGTCTCCGTGCCGCAGCCCAGTCGATCAGTTATGAAATCCCTCTCGCGTTGGCCGTACTGGCCGTCGTGATGATGAGCAATTCCTTAAGCACCGTCGATATCGTTAATCAACAAACCGGCGCTGGGGTCTTGAGTTGGAACATCTGGCGCCAGCCGGTTGGTTTCCTGATTTTCTGGATCTGTGCGCTTGCGGAATGTGAGCGTCTCCCTTTTGACCTTCCGGAAGCTGAGGAAGAGCTCGTCGCTGGCTATCAGACGGAATACTCGGGGATGAAATTTGCCCTCTTCTACCTGGGCAGCTACATCAATCTCGTTCTTTCTGCTCTCCTCGTCTCCATCCTTTATTTAGGTGGTTGGAGCTTCCCAATCCCTGTTGAATGGCTTGCTTCCTGGTTAGGTCAGCCCATTGATGCGCCTTTGGTTCAGTTGATCACAGGCGCCGTGGGCATTGTGATGACTGTCTTGAAGGCCTATCTGCTGGTCTTTATCGCGATTCTTTTGCGTTGGACCACTCCACGGGTCAGGATTGATCAGCTGTTGGATCTTGGCTGGAAATTCCTGTTGCCTCTCGCCTTGGTCAACCTCCTGGTCACAGCAGCCCTCAAGCTGGCCTTCCCGGTTGCTTTTGGCGGCTGATCTCGTCAGCTCCCCCTTCCCGGCGGCATCATGAAAGCCGGGCTTTGATTCCTCGATCGTTCACTTCCCCGATTCCACACCATGTTTGGCTTCCTTCAACAGGTTGGTGATTACACCAGGGATGCAGTGGATGCGGCCCGTAATCTCACGCAAGGCCTGTCGGTCACCTTCGACCACATGAAGCGCCGTCCGGTCACGGTGCAATACCCCTACGAAAAGCTGATCCCCTCGGAGCGGTATCGAGGACGCATTCATTACGAGTTCGACAAGTGCATTGCTTGTGAGGTCTGTGTGCGGGTGTGTCCCATCAATCTTCCAGTGGTTGATTGGGTGATGAACAAGGAAACGAAGAAAAAAGAGCTACGCAATTATTCGATTGATTTCGGGGTTTGTATTTTCTGTGGCAACTGCGTCGAGTACTGCCCCACCAATTGCTTATCGATGACTGAAGAATATGAATTGGCAGCCTTCGATCGCCATAGCCTGAACTACGACAACGTTGCGTTAGGCCGCTTACCGACCAGCGTGACGACAGATCCATCGGTTCAGCCATTGCGGGAACTGGTGTATTTGCCTGCTGGGGAAGTTCAGCCCCATGGCGTTTCTCCTGACCGTCCCCGAGCCGGCAAACTCCCTGAGCAAATCCTCGAGGAACTCAAAGCGGCTGGATCCATGAAGGCTGCAGAGGATGAGAGAGAATCATCCTCATCAGCTTCCAATGAGGAGGAGAGCGCAGGATGACGATCGCCGCGTCAACGCAGCTCATTTGTTTTTTGGCTCTGAGTGCCGTCATCGTTCTGGGAGCTCTCGGTGTTGTTCTCTTGAGCAACATTGTTTATTCGGCCTTCCTCCTCGGTGGAGTCTTTCTGGCAGTGGCAGGTCTTTATCTCCTGCTCAACGCCAGTTTTGTGGCAGCGGCCCAGGTGCTGGTCTACGTGGGTGCTGTGAACGTCTTGATCCTGTTCGCGATCATGTTGGTCAACAAGAAGGAGAATCTGGCTCCGATTCCCGGACTTCCCATACGTCGTCTTCTGTCCGGTGGTGTGTGCGTGGGTCTGTTTGCTCTTTTGACCCGCGTTGTAGTCACCACTCCTTGGACCAAGGGCCCAGCCCCGATTGGGGAGGATGCAACCGTACGAATTGGTGAGCACTTGTTCACCGATTACTTACTGCCTTTTGAGTTGGCATCCGTTTTATTGTTGATGGCCATGATTGGAGCAATTGTTCTGGCCCGTCGTGACGTTCAATCCGTGGATCCTGTCACCGGTCAAGAGGTTGATCAGGGACTGATTGAGAAGGCACGCACTCCATTACTTGTTGACCAGCCTCGCGCCTGAATTCTTTCTCCTTTATTTGTGATGCTCTCTGAGCTTCTTTCCGGTTCCGTTCCTCTCCAGGCTTACCTGCTGTTGGCAGCAGTTCTGTTTTGTACGGGGGTCTGGGGTCTCATCAACAGTCGTAATGCTGTTCGGGTGTTGATGAGCATTGAGTTGATGCTCAATGCAGTGAACATCAATCTGATGGCGTTTTCTTCCTACGTCGACGGCCAACTCATTCGTGGCCAGGTGTTCTCGGTGTTTGTGATCACAGTTGCAGCAGCTGAGGCTGCAGTTGGTCTGGCGATCTTGTTGTCGCTGTATCGAAACAGAGTCACTGTGGACATGGAACGCTTCAATCTGTTGCGCTGGTAAAGACGACACGCTGTTATGCGCCTTCAACGGGTCTGGCTGATTTATCGCGCAGATAGCCCACTAGCGTTGAAAGAAGCTCGTCGCTGTGCCGATGAGCTTGAGACGTGCGGTGTGACAACTGTCCTGGCGATGAGTGGTCTGACTGCAGACCCTTTTCCAGGGTTGCTGGCCTCTGAGCCTCGGCTACCGGATCTGGCGGTGGTGCTTGGTGGTGATGGAACTGTCCTTGGTGCTGCCAGACATCTCGCGGTTCTGGATGTCCCGATTCTGAGTTTCAATGTGGGAGGCCATCTTGGCTTCCTGACCCATGATCCCGGTTTGCTGCGGAGTGAGGGACTGTGGCAGCGCGTGCTGGAAGATCGTTTCGCTTTAGAACGGCGAATGATGTTGCAGGCTGTGATCCAACGCCTGGGGGATCTCCATGGTTCTAAGGAGGCCTCTGGTGCAGACGATGGTCTCAAGGACCATCAGGAGATTCACTGGGCATTGAATGACCTTTACCTCAAGCCTCATCACGAAGATTTGTCTCCAACCTGCATTCTTGAAATGGAGATTGATGGTGAGGTTGTTGACCAAGTCCGAGGAGATGGCTTGATTTTGGCCTCGCCTACGGGCTCCACGGGTTATGCGATGGCGGCGGGCGGCCCGATCTTGCATCCAGGGATTGATGCGATTGTCGTCAGTCCGATTTGTCCGATGAGTTTGTCGAGTCGCACCGTGGTGTTGCCGCCTCGATCCAGGGTTGTGATTTGGCCTTTGGGTGATGCCAGCCGGCAGGTGAAACTTTGGAAGGATGGGGCTGCGGGAGAGGTTTTTGGTCCAGGTGAATGCTGCGTGATTCAGCAGGCTGCGCATCACGCGTTGATGGTGCAACTGGAGCAAAGTCCCTCCTACTACCGAACGCTGTCCGGCAAACTTCACTGGGCGGGAAGTTTGCTGGATAGTGCCCCCTCCTCAAACTGAGATGGCACTGGAGATTGAACGGCGATTCTTGGTGACAAACCCCGGTTGGCGTCTTGCGGCAGGCCCCCCTCAACCGCTGCGTCAAGGGTATTTGTCAGCCTCGCCAGATGGATTCACTGTGCGCATGCGTTTGCGCGCAGATGGCAGGGCATGGCTGACGTTGAAGGCTCCTGCCGCTGGGATCGCGCGCCATGAATTTGAATACGACATTCCGGCGACGGATGCGGAGGAGTTGTGGGCGCTGGCCCCCCATCGCGTGATTAAAACGCGCTATTCCCTTCAACTGGAAGGAGGCGACTGGGTTGTTGATTGCTTTGAAGGAAGCAATTCACCATTGATCCTGGCTGAGGTTGAGCTCGACTCCCCCGATAGCCCATTAACCATTCCCGACTGGTGTGGTTTTGAAATCACAGGAGACCAGCGCTGGAGCAATGCAGCCCTCGCCCACCAACCGTTTTGCACGTGGCCCCAGGATTGGATTGACCAATATTGGCCGCAAACCGAAAAAATCTTTTGATTTCCTTTAGATTTGGAGCATGGTTCGCAAATGGAGCGGCATGCTCGGTCTTTACGACTCTGATGGGATCCTGCGTTTCACAGGATTAGATCGTGAGGCCTGTCTCGCTTACGCCAGTTTGTTTGGTCTCCCTTTGGCGAGCTGCTCATTAACAGAAATCCCAATTCCTGTCCCGCTTCCGGTCAGGTCTCGTCGGAGGCATCTGGAGGAAGGGTGCAGCAATTGAAGCCGTCACGACAGATTTTCCCGTGATCCATTGCCCAGTTCAGTAAGGCCACACGATTTTTTGAGCCCGTTTTGGTAAAGACGTTGCTGACGTGGTTGTCGACAGTGCGTTTGCTAATCGTCAGTCGTTCAGCGATCTCTTGATTGGTCAGCCCCTCGGCTACCAGTTCGATGATCTCAATTTCTCGGCTGGAGAGGGAAATAGTCATTGAACAGGGCACCTCACCGATGGCCATTCTTCTTGGACCATGATTTGTATCTTAAGCAGGTATGGAGAACCTGATCTTCCATAGTGGCCTGCAGAAGCGTTCATTCGTTTGAGTTCAGCGCTGCAAAGCAGCCTCAAGGCTGGGACCGTCACCATTACGGCTGAAGTGATGCCTCCACGGGGTGGAGACGCATCACATGTTCTTGAGATGGCCAAGGGCTTGAAGGGTCTTGTCCATGCCGTCAATGTCACGGATGGCAGTCGCGCAGTCATGCGGATGAGCAGTCTTGCCGTAGCGCGCCTCCTGTTGGACGAAGGCATCGAGCCCGTGCTGCAGATGGCCTGTCGCGATCGCAATCGCATTGCGATTCAAGCGGATCTCTTGGGTGCCCATGCTTTGGGGATCCGTAATCTCCTTTGCCTCACCGGTGACCCTGTTCGTGCTGGTGACCAGCCCAAAGCACGCCCCGTGAATGAACTGGAATCTGTGCGTTTGCTTCAGCAGGTCACGGCCTTCAATCGCGGGGATGATCCGGTAAAGGGTGATCTTGCCGATGGCCCGACTGACATCTTCGCTGGAGCCGCGGCTGATCCTCAGTGTGCGAGCTGGTCAGGCTTGATACGCCGCATGGAGCGAAAAAAAAATGCTGGGGCACGTTTTATTCAGACGCAGATGGTGATGGATGCTGCTGTGTTGGAACGGTTTTGCCGTGAAATAGCCGAGCCGATGGATCTGCCAGTCCTAGCGGGTGTGTTCTTGCTCAAGTCGGCCCGCAACGCAGCCTTTATTAATCGGATGGTGCCAGGTGCTTGCATTCCCGACAGGCTGATCGCTCGCTTGGAGGCCGCGCCAGACCCTGCGGCAGAGGGAATTCAAATCGCCGCTGAACAGGTTCAGCAATACCTAGGGGTAGCTCAAGGGGTGCATTTGATGGCCATCAAAGCAGAGGAACGCATTCCAGCGATATTGAAGCGAGCAGGCGTCAGCTTGCCTGGGTGAGATCGGTGCCCAAGAGCTCTGCCATGGCTTTCTGTTGAGGAGATGGCTCCACCAAATCCTGGCGGCGTGCATCGGTGATCAACCAATCGAGGGAAGCCTCTTGCAGATCAATGTGATCCCCTTCTTTGTCGACGCAGTAGCGGCCGAACACAAGTTTCTCGACCAGTTGCACGCCCGCCCCGATCCTGGAGTAGTCAAAAATGATCGAGTTGTCGATGGTTGCGCCTTCGCAGATGTAGCAGCTAGGGCCAATCATCGTTGGACCGATCAGCGTGGCGCCATCTTCAATTTTGGTCATCCCTCCCACGTAGACAGGACCTTCAACGTTGATTTTGTCCCAATTGGCCGCCACATTGAGGCCCGTAAACAGGCCTGGTTTGACCTCTTTCCCAGGAACGCCAACTTGGCGAACTTCCCCCTGGAGAACGCTGCGAATGGCTTGCCAGTAATCAGGCACTTTGCCGATATCGACCCATTCAAAATCCATGGGTAGGGCATAAAACGGAGCTCCTTGCTTCACCAAGGTTGGGAAGAGATCGGCACCAATGTCGAAGGATGTCCCAGAGGGAATGTGCTCAAAAATCTCAGGTTCGAAAAGATAGATGCCGGTGTTAATGGTGTCGCTTAAAGCTTCCTCAACACTGGGTTTCTCTTGGAAGGCTTGGATTTTGCCGTCGTCATCGCTTACTACCACGCCGTAGCTGCTCACCTGGTCCTTCGGGACCGTTTTGGTGACAAGACTGGCGAGAGCTCCTTTGGCGCGATGTCGCCTAACGGCCTCGGTGAGGTCGAGGTCGATTAGGGCATCACCACATAACACCACGAAGGTGTCATCAAAAAAGGTTTGAAAATCTTGGATTTTTTTGAGACCACCCGCAGAACCAAGTGCGTCACCGATCAGTTCGCCGTCCTGAATACTGCCCTCGAAGCTGTAAGCGATTTCGACGCCGAAACGCTGGCCATCGCGGAAATAGTTTTCGATTTCCTCGGCCAAGTGAGACACGTTGACCATGACCTCAGTGAAACCATGCTCTTTGAGAAGCTCCAGCAGGAACTCCATCACCGGTTTCTGCAGGATCGGAATCATCGGTTTCGGGATCACATGCGTGATCGGCTGCACCCGGGTTCCTTTGCCTGCGGCCAGGATCATGGCCTTCATGGACGTACCAAGCTTGAAAAGGTAGTCATCAACATAAGAGGGTGATTAGGCGGCAATCGCCGGCAAGGTCGGCGTGATATCTGGCACTTCGAGGCTGTTGATCGGCAGTTGAGTGATTTCGCCGGCAACGAGCAAACGCTTTAAACGAATGGGTGCGTGCAGCGAGCCAACTTGTTCCAGTTCGACCTGACTTTGAGAGGACAGGAATAAAAGAGCCCAGAACACGCCAACGCGGTCTTTGTCGAGGTCAGGCGCAGCTGCTTCTGCCCAGCGACTGACGAGAAACTCGAAATCAACCCAGTGCAAGGCCTGTTCCCATTCTTTTAAAAACACCCCTAGCGCGGCAGTGGTTTCAGGCAGTTTTTCCCGGTGGGCCAACGCTGCTACTTGGGCGATTGCCTCACGATTGCTGAAGCGCTTCTGACGCTGGCGCCGGCGCATGTCGAGTTCGTCGGTCTCTAATTGCTCAGCAATGGTCTCCAGCTGTTCGATCAGTTCCCCCAGCGTGACCGGCCGTCTCAAAGGAGGAGGCGCAACAGGGCGCCTTAAAAGGTGACGTTCAGGATGGCGCGGCAAATTGAAGCGTGGATCCAGCCAACCCTGCTCCATGAAGTCAGGGTCAAAAGCGTCTTCCATCATTGGTTCTGGAGGGAGGGTGCTGGCTTCAAGCACCTCCGCTTTGAGCCCCACCAACACCGATGCAGCGAGAAACGCTTCGCTGCTCTCGGCTAGATCGCGTTCGTAACTTCCTCCCGGTTGGCCCAGCTGAGCGGCAACCCGTCGGGGGACTTCAATGCGTTGTCTGAGTTGATCTAAAAACCCGTCTACCACTGAAATGACGTCGACGTCCCAAGGATCGAGAGTGCCACTTTGGGCAGCATCCTGGAGCAGACGAATCGCGAGACGGGCGCCGGCATCAGCTTTTGATGTCAGGCCGGCATCAGACAAAGACAACCTCAATCTGTTGGAAAGGTATCGGTCCAATCCAGGGGACGCCAGTCCCCACAGGAGATTCGCTGCTTTGTGGCTGTCAGGCTTTCACTTTTTAGGACTTTGAGTCGATGTCGACAGTGGGAGTCTCCGTTGAGGTAGAGCCCGAGTCACTACTGCCTGAGGGCAGGAGCCCTAGCTGGGTTTGCACCGTTGAGCGGTAGCGATCGAGATCGGTTTCCAATTCTTGAATGCGAACCTGCTGGGCTTCGAATTCAGTGGCTTTGCCCAATCGCTCCACGGTGTTGAGCATTCCGCTCCAGCTTGCAAAAAGCCAGGCTGCTACAGCACCGATACCCCCTGATAGGAGTAGAAGAGCGGCCAGAGGCAAGGTGAAGTGCATCCACGGCAAGACAGTCACCGTGGTGGGGTTGGTGTTTTCCAACGTGAAAAACACCGTGCCGAGGCCAAAGATGAAAATCAGAGTGAAATTGATCTGACGCATGGCGAAAAGAGCAGAGTGTGCGACAGGCGTCTGAAAATTAAGGAGCGATTCAGTGTCTGAATCGCATTCGCAGAGAAAGGACGAAGTTCTTTACGAGACGGGCTGGCTGGCCTGGGTCAGTTTTGGTGCTGAGAACACCGCTGGCACAAGGGAGGTGCTGCGAATTAGAGGGGCTGTTGGTCGTGTGATCCTCTCCATCGCGACGACATCACGCTCGACAAGAGCTGAGATCGTGTTGCTGTAGCTGTCAGTCATCAGCTTTGGGTAGAGCCCGATGCCGATGATTGGAACCAGCAGGCAACCAATGATGTAGACCTCCCTGGGTTCTGAATCGACAAGATTGGAGTGCGATACGAGTTCGCTGTTTTCTTTCCCGAAGAAGATCTCTCTCAGCATCGACAGCAAATAGATCGGTGTGAGGATCACGCCAATGGCTGCCAGACCATCAATCACGATTCGGAAGCTGAGGGTGTAGGCCTCATCCGTGGCAAAGCCTGCAAAGACCATGAGTTCGCTCACAAATCCACTCATGCCAGGCAGGGCAAGGGAGGCAAGGCAGCAAACAGTCCATAGGGCAAACATGATGCGCATCTTTTGGCCAATGCCACCCATCTCATCCAGCTGAAGGGTGTGGGTCCGGTCGTATGTGGCTCCCACGAGGAAGAACAGACTGGCTCCGATCAGTCCATGACTGATCATTTGCAGCATGGCGCCACTCGTCCCTAGCTCGCTGAAGCTGCCGATGCCGATCAGCACGAAGCCCATATGGCTGATGGAGCTGTAAGCGATTTTGCGTTTGAGATTGCGTTGAGCGAAGGATGTGAGCGCTGCATAAATGATGTTCACGACTCCCAGCACCACCAGCAGGGGTGCGAATTGGGCATGCGCTACAGGGAGAATTTCGGCGTTAAAGCGCATCAACGCGTAGCCACCCATCTTCAGCAAAATGCCAGCCAGCAACATGTGCACAGGCGCTGTGGCCTCCCCATGGGCATCAGGCAGCCAGGTGTGGAGTGGAACGATCGGTAATTTCACCCCGAATGCAATCAACAATCCCGCATAACAGAGCAGCTGAAATCCAGTACTGAAACCCTTTTGGGCGAGAACGCTGTACTCAAAATTGGGGACTCCACCGCCAAAAAAGCCCATGGCGAGGGCCGCCAACAGGATGAACAGAGAACTGCCAGCGGTGTAGAGAATGAACTTTGTCGCCGCATATTGACGTTTCTTTCCGCCCCAGATGGCCAGTAAGAGATAAACCGGAAGCAGCTCCAGTTCCCAGGCGAGAAAGAACAGCAGCATGTCTTGGACGGCGAAGACGGCAATTTGGCCGCCATCCATCGCCAGGATCAAGAAGAAGAACAGCTTGGGTTTGAAGGTCACGGGCCAGGCGGCCAGGACCGCCAAGGCTGTGATGAAGCTCGTCAGCAGGATCAGGGGCATCGAGAGCCCATCGGCCCCAACCGCCCAGGTCAGCCCGAGATTGGGCAGCCAGCTCACCCGCTCCGAGAGCTGGAGTCCGCTGTAACTGGGGTCATATCCCGTGAGATAAGCCCCCGCTGTAATGAGGAAGGTGGTGAGAGCAATGCCGAGCGCAAACCAGCGCACCTGTTTGCCATCACCATCGTCCGGAATGAATGGAACGATGAAGGCCCCGATGATGGGGAACAGGATCGAAAGGCTCAGCCACGGGAAAGTGGCCGGAACGATACCGCTTGAGATGTCGAATGCCGGATCAAAGGGTGCGCTTACGGCAAATTCGAGCACGGGACAGGTCTTTCACCACTGCACGGAGTGTAGAAATCTTGGGCGAACGCGCATCCACTCGATAGGCGTTGACACACATAACCCCATTCCTGAAGCTTCGGAATCAAAGGATCGTTTAGCCCAGGACTCCGAAGAGGACCACTAAGGCAATCACTCCGCCGAACACGATGAGTGCATAGAACTGGGCTCTGCCGGTTTCAAAGTATTTGAGGCCTTCCCCACTGCCCAGGGTGAGCAGTCCGGTGAGATTCACCACGCCATCCACAACCTTTGCATCTACTTCGAGGACTTCACGGGCCAGCTTTCGGCTGCTGCGGACAAACAATTTCTCGTTAATGGCATCCAAATACCATTTGTTTGCCAGGAAGGCATTGATGGTTGGGAAGCGAGCTGCAACCAGTTCGCCGAGGTCGATTCGGTGCAGGGCGTAGGCGAGGACGGCCACCGTCAGACCGGTTACGGAAATCGCAACGGAGGCTCCTGCGAGTGGAAGGAATTCTCCCCAGCTGAAGTGTTCGGCCATTTCTGCTGCCTCTTCGGGATTCAGCAGCCCAGCAAAGCGACTGTTCCAGGGAGTTCCGAGCAAGCCGATCAGCGCTGAGGGCACCGCGAGAACTGCGAGCGGAAGGGTCATGGACCAGGGTGACTCGTGAACACTTCCTGCGCCGTGGTGATCGTGACCTTCCTCAACGTTCTTTCCTGCGGCCGCCATGAGCTCGTGTTGTAGAGCTGAATCATTGCCTCGGAACTCACCCTCGAAGGTGAGGAAGTAGAGGCGGAACATATAGAAGGCGGTCATGCCCGCAGTGGCAAAACCAACAGCCCAGAGCAGGGGGTAACTGTTGAAGGCCTGGCCGAGTATTTCATCTTTGCTCCAGAAGCCTGCCAGGGGTGGGATGCCGCTAATGGCCACACAACCGATCAAAAACGTGATGGCAGTAATCGGCATCTTTTTTCGAAGTCCACCCATCAGTCGCATGTCTTGGGCGAGGACAGGTTCATGACCCACCACATCTTCCATGGCATGGATCACAGATCCCGAGCCAAGGAACAACATTGCCTTGAAGAAGGCATGGGTCACGAGGTGGAACATGCCCGCAACGGGCGCACCGCAGCCCATGGCCAGCATCATGTATCCCAACTGAGAGACAGTGCTGTATGCAAGTCCTTTTTTGAGATCCATCTGGGTTAGAGCGATGGAGGCTCCTAGGAAGCAGGTGATCGTTCCAATCACGGCGATGAACGTGCCTACAGCAGGGAACTGGGAGTAGAGAGGTTCCAACCTGGCAACAAGGAAAACTCCTGCCGCGACCATGGTGGCCGCGTGGATCAAGGCAGAGATCGGTGTGGGTCCCTCCATGGCGTCGGGCAGCCAAACGTGAAGAGGGAATTGGGCTGACTTGGCCATTGGCCCCATAAACACGAAGAGGCAGAGAGCCAGCGCTGCCCATCCCGGCACTACGCCACTGCTAACGGCTGCTGATAATCCATCGGCAATGCCTTGGAATCCGAAGCTTCCCGTGGCCCAATAGAGCCCGAGGATCCCGAGCAGGAGTCCGAAATCACCAACACGATTCACGACAAACGCTTTCTGGGCCGCATGGGCTGCGCCTTCACGGTCGTACCAGAAGCCCACCAAGAGGTAAGAGGCCATCCCCACCAGCTCCCAGAACACATAAATTTCCAGAAGGTTGGGACTGACCACGAGCCCCAACATGGAGCTGCTGAAGATCGCCAGATAGGTAAAGAAGCGCACATAACCCTTGTCATGGGCCATGTAGCCGTGGGAGTAAATCATCACCAGCAGCGCCACCGTGGTCACCAAGGCGAGCATCACAGCGGCCAGCGGGTCGACGACGTACCCCATCGGAAGGCTGAAGTCTCCAGCACTCGCCCAGATGAACAGATGCTCAACCGGGGGAGCTCCACCCAACTGCTCGAACAGAACGGCATAGCTGATGACCGCTGCAGCTCCAATGCAGCTGATTAGCAGCAAGGCCACCGGTTTTTTGAGCCGGTTGATGGTGCGATTGAAGCTGATCAGGCCAAGCCCTGTGATCAAGGCCCCAACAAGAGGGAGCACTGGAATCAGCCAGGCGAAATCGGCAGCCGAAGGCATCCGAGTGAAGCGGAGTGGTTTGAGTGTAGGCAGCTCAGCTCAAAAGCCCTTCAAGACGTGAGTGAAGGAACGCGATCCCTGCCAAGGAGATGAAGCGATGAGCCCACCAAAAAACTCCCACAGCGATCGCGATGCCGAGTTGTGCTGGCCGCAGCAACTCGCTCCAAATCAGGGTCTGGCGTCCATCAAGAACAGCGGCGAAAGGCAGTACGGATGTGCTTTGTTTCAGCTTCACGAAGTCATCACCAAACCGAGCCTTTAAGCGTCGGTCTCCATGCCACACAGCGAAAAGGTGATGTCCGATCAGGCCGATGCAGGTCACGACCATGAAGCTGCTTCCGATCCAAAGGGCATGGCTAAAGCACCAGAGAACCTGACCAACGGCCTGAGGGTGTCGGCTAATCCTGATGATGCCGGAGGCATAGAGACGCACTTGCGGTTTCAGCACAGCAGGGATTTCCAGCAGGTTGTAGGTGGCTGGATAGAGAAAGAGAAAGCTGATGGCTGTTAGCACCCAGATCACTGGCACCAATCCCTGTACACCTTGCAGATTCCAGAGCCTGAGGCCGTCATACCGATGGGCAAGGAAATAGCCGATCACGACAATCGCCGAGGGAATACTCAATGCGGCGAATAGCACTCGCCAGGCCCTGGCGCCGATTTTGGCTTCAGCACGAGTCCGAAGGGCAGCCCCACCGCTGTGAATCACAGCGAAAACGAAGAGCAGCAACAGCATCACCAAGCTGGAGTGATGCATTCCGCCGCCTAGGAGCTCATCCAAAGAGTTGCTGCGTGGAGGGTAATTCTGAAGGGCGGTGGGCTCTTTCCCTCTAAAGTTTTGGAGCTATCCCCGCCGGGTCGGCTGTCGCTTATGGCCGATCTGCCTTTCACACTGGATCAGCTTCGTATCCTCCGCGCCATCGTTAGTGAAGGCAGCTTTAAAAAAGCTGCAGACAGTCTTTACGTCACGCAGCCAGCGGTCAGTTTGCAGATCCAGAACCTGGAGAAGCAGCTTGAGGTGTCTTTGTTTGACCGCGGCGGCCGCAAGGCCCAGCTCACCGAAGCCGGTCACTTGCTACTGAGCTATTGCGATCGAATTCTGAGTCAGTGCCACGAGGCGTGTCGTGCTTTGGATGACTTGCACAACCTCAAGGGAGGATCTCTCGTGGTTGGGGCGAGTCAAACCACGGGGACTTACCTGATGCCCCGAATGATTGGGCTCTTTCGGCAAAAATTTCCTGATGTGGCAGTTCAGTTGCATGTTCACAGCACGAGACGAACGGGCTGGAGCGTGGCGAATGGTCAGATCGATCTGGCCATTATCGGCGGCGAATTACCTGCAGAGTTGAATGAGTTGCTTCAGGTGGTTCCTTACGCCAGTGATGAATTGGCGCTGGTGCTTCCGGTGAAGCATCCCCTCGCGCGCCTGCCCGAACTCAGCAAGGAGGATCTCTATCGATTGGGATTTGTTTGTTTAGATGCCCAGTCCACCACTCGGAAGATGGTGGACCAGCTTCTGGCTCGTTCTGGTTTGGATGTGCAGAGATTGAGGATTGAGATGGAGCTCAATTCCCTTGAAGCCATCAAAAATGCTGTGCAATCCGGCTTGGGTGCCGCTTTCCTTCCGGTGGTCTCGATTGAGAGGGAGCTCACAGCAGGCAGTTTGCATAAGCCATTGGTGGCGGGCCTGCAGGTGAGGCGCCAGCTAAGGCTGATTACCCATCCAGCGCGTTATTGCTCACGGGCGGCCGAAGCTTTTCGGTGTGATGTTTTGCCGGTGTTTGCCAGTGCCGATAGTCCTTTGCGTCAGCCAAGGGCTGCGGCCGTAGGGCCAGAACCCATAGCCACAGTTTTTGACGCCTCTTAGAACTGATCAGCTTCTGGGGTGATACCAACAGTGTCGTCGGCGATCCCTTTGGTGAGAAATTTGTTTTGAGTGATATCAGTTTGGTAAACGCAGCGAACAGCAGGTTTGTCTCTCACTGAGCCGATGTAAGCGAAGGTGTTCATTCTTTGTTTGCATTGCCGTTCCTGAGCAGCGGTGATCGCTCCTTCCTTGCGTAAGACGGCCCAGTTCTCTCGGCGAATCACGCAGCCTGGTTGCAGCGTGGGCTGCGTCACGAAGCTGCTGGATGGGTTCATGGTCGTATACATCTCAATGTCCATCACAAAGGCACTTGCTCCCCACTGCTTGCAAAATTCGGGGTCTGGTACCGCTAAATCCAATTGCTCACTGCTGGCGATGTTGCCTTGATCTCCCTGCGTTGTGCTCGTGAGAGCACTGCCGATTCCGATTCCCACCACCAGAACTCCAGCGAGGACAGCAATTCTGGTCGTGTTGAAACGACCGCCTCCATCCCCACCCTCGTTGTTGCCCATTGGCGGAGGGCTGTAACGACCTCCTCTGCGCTCGTCAGGACGACGTGGAGTTCCGCCCCGTGGACGGTCGTAGGGGGAGCGGCTCACAGCAGTTCAGGGGTGCGGGGCAGGCCCATGGAGTAGTTCAGAACGCGGCAATCAGGGTTGTAGCTCAGTTGGCCTGCCTGTAGGAGCTGGCGAATGCTTCCCTCAAGTTCTGAGCCGATCCGGCGCAGGTTGTAATCGTTCAGAGGCTGACCTGCATGGGCCTCTACCAGCTCACGAAAACGTTGTTGAATCGTCTGGACGCAGCTGTCATTCCATAGGAATTCGTTGTCTGGATCCAGGTCGAGAGTGAGCTGATTGGGGTCTGGAATGAGCCGCCCGTCATTGACTCGAGCTGTGAATAGACGCACGTGGCGAGTGGTGCTCTTCAGCAGGGTGTCGGCCATGGGGCTTGTATTGCGTAAGGACACCGCGCTTGCGGTTGCTGAAGACTTTAGGAAGCGAACCGGGCCGTGATCCTTTTAAGGTTGTCTTCAAATTGTGGTCTGAAGCATGCGTATCGCCATTGCGGGAGCAGGACTGGCTGGTCTCTCCTGCGCGAAATATCTGGCGGACGCCGGTCATACCCCCATCCTTATGGAATCTAGGGACGTGCTTGGCGGGAAAGTTGCGGCTTGGAAAGACGAAGATGGCGACTGGTATGAAACGGGCTTGCATATCTTTTTCGGGGCTTACCCGAACATGCTTCAGTTGTTTAAAGAACTGGATATTGAGGACAGGCTCCAATGGAAGAGCCATTCGATGATTTTTAATCAGCCAGAAGAGCCTGGTACTTACAGTCGCTTCGACTTTCCAGATTTGCCGGCACCTATGAATGGTGTTGCAGCAATTCTTGGTAACAATGACATGCTGTCTTGGCCAGAAAAAATTAGTTTTGGCATCGGGCTGGTCCCAGCCATGCTAAGAGGCCAGGGTTATGTCGAAGAGTGCGATAAATATTCTTGGACTGAATGGCTCAGGCTTCACAACATTCCTGAGCGCGTTAATGATGAAGTTTTCATTGCCATGAGTAAGGCTTTGAACTTCATTGATCCCGATGAAATTTCATCAACAGTGTTGTTGACCGCCCTGAATCGCTTTCTGCAGGAAAAAAATGGTTCCCGCATGGCATTTCTTGATGGAGCACCTCCTGAGCGTCTATGTGACCCGATTGTGGAGCATGTTCAATCGCTCGGAGGTGAGGTGCATCTGGATAGCCCATTAAGAGAGATCAAGCTCAACGCTGATGGAAGCGTTGCTGCTTTTCATATTGGAGGGGTGAAGGGTAAGGAAAGTTTTGATCTCGTTGCTGATGCTTACGTGAGTGCACTTCCTGTGGATCCTTTCAAGCTGTTGATACCAGAGCCATGGCAACAAATGGATGTCTTTCGCAAGTTGGATGGTCTACGCGGAGTGCCGGTGATCAATATTCATCTTTGGTTTGACCGAAAGCTTACGGACATTGATCACTTGCTCTTCAGTCGTTCGCCCTTGCTAAGTGTGTACGCCGATATGAGTATTGCTTGTAAGGAGTATGAAGATCCGGACCGATCGATGCTTGAACTTGTATTCGCTCCTGCGAAGGATTGGATTGGCCGCAGTGATGAGGATATTATTGAAGCGACCATGGGTGAGCTTAAGAAATTATTCCCAATGCATTTCGGAACTGATAATCCCGCAAAGCTTCGCAAGTCTAAAGTTGTAAAAACTCCTCTGTCTGTCTATAAAACTACGCCTGGATGTCAGCAGCTTCGGCCTGATCAAACAACCCCAATTAAAAACTTTTTCTTGGCGGGCGATTATACGATGCAGCGTTACTTGGCTTCCATGGAGGGGGCAGTGTTGAGCGGCAAACTTTGCGCAGAAGCTGTGGACCGCAAGCGCGATCAACTGTCATCATCGTCTTCTGTCAGCGAGCCGGTCTCGGCCTGAGTCATGACCCTCGCAGCTTCGGATCTCGATGCAGCCTTCGAGGCTTGTCGCCGCGAGACAGCTGAGTGGGCAAAGACGTTTTATTTGGGCACGTTGCTCCTCCCACTGGAGAAGCGACGGGCAATCTGGTCCATTTACGTCTGGTGTCGACGGACCGATGAGCTCATGGACAGCGATGAGGCTCAATCTCGATCGGTTGATGAGCTTGCCGAGCGACTTGACCGTTGGGAAGAAAAAACAAGAGAGCTCTTTAGCGGCCATGTCTCAGATGATCTAGATGCGGTGATGCTGGACACCTTGCAGAGATTTCCACAGGGCATACAGCCCTACCTCGACATGATCGAGGGCCAGCGGATGGATCTGTCTTGGACCCGCTACCCCACGTTTGAAGATTTAAAGCTCTACTGCTATCGCGTTGCTGGAACCGTTGGCTTGATGACCCAGGGAGTGATGGGTGTTGACGAGGCATACACTTCTGCGCCTTGGAGTGATTGCCCCGACCCTTCTGATGCAGCTGTTGCTTTAGGGATTGCCAATCAACTTACTAATATTCTTCGTGATGTTGGAGAAGATCGTGCCCGAGGACGGATCTATCTGCCGCAGGAAGATCTGATCCGCTTTGGTGTCAGTGAGGAGGACCTTTTAGCTGGAAGGATCAATGATGCCTGGATTGAGCTGATGGCATTTCAACTGGCCCGTGCCAGAGAATGGTTCGTTCGCTCGGAAGCTGGAGTGCGCTGGTTATCTGCCGATGCTCGCTGGCCTGTTTGGACCTCTCTTCGTCTTTATAGAGGGATCCTCGACGAGATTGAACGCAATAAATATGACGTTTTTAATCGTCGTGCCTTCGTGGGTAAATTATCTAAAATTCTTGAGCTTCCTAGATGCTTTGTGATCGCTCAGTCCCGCTAAGTGATCACAAAGCCAAAAACAAATCAGGCTGTTGTCTTCTGATCTGCAAGTAAATCTTTAAGCTTGGATAATTCTCCAGCCCAGCGGGGATCGGGTGCGGATTCAGCTTTTGCGTCGCTGTGAACCACCTTGTTGACGGCCTTCCGTGCTGAACCTGGGGCGTTGCCAGGACCGCCTGGGCCGCCACGACGACCGCCTCCTCCGCCTGAGTTGTTCTCGCGTCGTTCAGAGCGTTCCACGCGCAAGGTATTGCCGTTGAAATCCTTTCCGTTGAATTGCTCGATCAAAGCATCAGCGACTTTTTCATCGTCGACATTCGCGAAACCGAAGCCGCGACACGCGCCCGTTTCGCGGTCCAGAACGGTTTTGAAGCGGATTCCCTCCCCCACGCTGGTGAGTTGGGTCTCCAACTCTTTGGCTTCAAATGTTTGCGGCAAGTTGCCGATGTAAAGACGCACGCTCATGAGACGGGGGGGGAGAGAAGAAAACTGCCTATCAGGCCGATCGCTGTCGTTAAGGCAAGTCAGTTAATCACAGCGGCTTGTTCATCCAAGCGCGTGCACACTGAATGGCGTCGTCATGGCTGCGAATCCGACCAAAGGCTCGTTCAAGGCAAAGATGATGAATCAGCTCCCCTAATCGTGGCCCTGGACGCAAGCCAAGCTCTGCTTGCAATGTTCGACCATTCAGTGGTGCACAGGGATGGAACAAGATGTCGTCCTGATCACGCCAGCGCCGCAGCCATTCCTTTTGGCGCTCGATTGGCCAAGCCAGTGTGAAAGCAGGGAGATCCTCTTCAAGCTCTTCATGCAGTTTTAAGCGCTCCCGCTCAGTCAGATTGTTAACGCTTTGCTGTTGATCTCGGTTCCACCATGCCCTCAGTCGCAAGCAGCGTTGAATTTGCTTTCGGCTGAAACGCAAATCATGCATTCCTTGATCGCTGAGTAACTGCGTTAAGCGCGCTAGCGGTAAGGCGAGTGGTTGTTCGTCTGCCGTTAAAGCGCTTGCGTTGAGCTTCCTTTGCGGTTGATCGGAGCTCCACGATGCGATCAATTTCAACGAGTGCAGCAGATGGATCGCCTGATCGGCGTTGTTGGCTTGAACCAGCTTCAGTAATTCAGCCTGAATGCGCTCTGGTGCCACCTTGGGCAATAGGTGGCGATGGCGGGCAATCATCTCCAGGGTGCCCTGGTCAATCGTCATCGAGAGCTCGGCGGACAGCCTGAGGGCTCTCAACAGCCGCAGGGGATCATCCAGCAGGTTTTGTTCGTGGATGGCAGTGATGCGTTGCTCGCGTAGATCAGCAATGCCGCCACTGGGATCCAACAGTTGTGGTTGAGGTTTGAGGGTTAGAGCAATGGCATTGATTCGGTAGTCACGTCGCAAGAGATCAGCTGTGAGGTCATCACCGTCTTGTCTTGCAAGATCGATCGTCCATCTCCCCAGCACCAGGCGGGCCATATCCCTGTCTCGATCGAGCACCACGCAAGTGCCACCAAACTCTTGAGCAAGTTTGCGGACTTGTCCCAGCGCATCCGCTGGAACCACCATGTCGAGATCTGGATGCTCTGGCAAACGGTTCAGCAATCCGTCACGGACGGCTCCGCCCACCAGCACCGTTCCTGTGGGTAAACGATTGAGAGGGATCGGCCAGCGTTGCGGCTGCAGCCGCGTCATCAGTTGGCATGCCATAAAGCCGGCCTCCCCCTCCAGAATGGAGTCCTCTTCAGAGGTGGGGTGGATGTGCATCTGCGTGGATTGCCGCTGGGTGGATCGTTGTCAGGCCTATCACGCTGTGGAACGGCAGCATGGTGTGGCTCATCTCACTGACAAGCCTGACGTGAGTCCCCAAGATCCACGCATTCATATCAGCCTTCATGACCTCAGCGGGGGGGGCGTTGGCGTGGAATGGGATGTGCAAGCTTGCTCCAGCTTTGAGGCTGATTACGGACGATGGCAGCGATTGCGCCCTGAACAGGAGTTGCCCCGATGAGCCGTTGGTTGCTGGCGATGCATAGTTCGAGTGAAACCCTCGGCCTTGCCGTTCGCGACGCTGAAGACCCCACTGGGGGAGTACGTATCCTCTCTCGCTCGATGGGACGTCAGCTCACCAATGGTTTGATTCCTGCTGTCGAGGAACTGCTCCCACGAGCGGAATGGGCCTCGATTGGCCGTTTGGCAGTGAGTACAGGTCCAGGAGGGTTCACGGGGACTCGCTTAACCGTCGTGATGGCCCGCACCCTGGCTCAGCAGTTGGGTTGTCCTTTGCATGGCGAGAGCAGTTTCGCTTTGATGGCCCAGCGGTTATCCGCCGTCTTAACGCCCAGTCAGGCTTTGGAGCCCTTCTCGATCATTCAGCCCCTTCCCCGTCGTGGTCGAGTCGCTGGGCGCTACCGCCTACGTTCCGGCTCCGTCCCTGTGGAAGAGCTAGAAAAACCTCGTTTACTTAGAGAGGACGAAGAGCCATCTCCCGCTCTGACCATGGAGCTTGATGTTGCTTCGGATGTGCAGCATCTGCTTGAGCGTTGTTGCCACTGGGAGCAGGAGGACGCTCCAGGCCCCTGGGAGCCTGTGCTGCCCATTTACCCCACGTCGCCTGTGGGTCCGGTCTAATGGCCCCAGGTTGGCGCTCCTCACTCGTGATCCTTGCTGCTTTGGCTTGGGCGACGACGACTGGGCCCTTAAAGCCTTTCCGTAAGGCCCTCACCACGGTTGAGCCTCCGCAACGCATTCTCGTGCTGGGAGGAGATCTCGATCGTGAACGGGTAGGACTGCGATTGGCGCAGCAGTTGGAGCTCCCCTTGGTGGTGAGTGGCGGCAGCAATCCTGAGTACGCGAAATGGCTGGTACGGGATGCGGGGTTGGACCAGAGCCGGGTTGTGCTCGATTACCGAGCCAAGGACACCTTCACGAATTTCACATCCTTGGTTGATGACTTAAAACGCGATGGTGTGAGACACGTCTATTTGGTCACAAGCGAAGATCATTTGCCCCGTGCCATGACCGTGGGACGGCTGGTGGCAGGAAGTCGAGGGATCCGTCTCACCGGGGTGCCCGTTGCTTGTCAGCCCTCCTGTGGAAAGGAGACGTTGGGCAAGCGCTTGGGAGATGGGCTCAGGGCGCTGACTTGGGTTATCACAGGTCAAGACCTCAAGCCTTGGGTCCTACGGAATTGGCCTCAAGGAGTTCCAACGCCTTGATCGATCAAGGCATTGATGCGCCGTTGAAGCTCCTGGGTTGTGGCTTCTAGCTCAGGCTTTTTCCGACCGGTCGGCGCAGGAATGGGCTCTCCGATGCGAAGTGCAACGGGAACGAGTCTTGGCCAGCCCCTTCCCGCACCTAGGGCGCGATGGCTGTTGATGATTGCCACAGGGAGGAGTGGCGCTCCACTGCGTGCAGCAAGCAAGGCTGCGCCTGGTCTGGGTTGATTGACGCGGCCGTCCACTTGACGGGTGCCATCGAGGAAGACACCGATCGCCCAACCTTCTTGAAGGCGAGCTGTGGCTGTACGAATCGCCTCTCGATCACTGGCCCCCCGTTTCACGGGATAAGCGCCGCAGGCGCGAATAATGCCTCCCAAGATTGGGATCCGGAAGAGTTCGGCTTTGGCCATAAACGCCACAGGACGGCCCAGAGCGTGGCCAAGCAAAGGCGGATCGAGATGGGAACCATGATTCGCGACCACAACCAATGGCCCTTGAAGAGGCACCAATGCGTTGCCGCTCGTCCACCCCCTTAAGAGTCCTCGAAAGATCGGAAACACCACCAAGTAGCTCACGAGCTGATACATCAGGCTCGGTTTTGGCGCGACTAGAGGGACGACAGCAGAGCCTTCGCTCGGGCTGGGTACAAGAGGGGACATGGCTTCTTAGAGACCTAAATCAGCCGAGCTCGAGAGCTGGACTGTCGTGACACCACTCATGGCCCTTTTGGCTAGGCCACTAAGCACATTCCCTGGTCCCACTTCGACCAAGGTGTCGACCCCCTTCGATGTCAGCGTTTCCATGGTTTCTCTCCAGCGAACACCTGTGGTCATCTGCTTACACAAACGTTGCTTCAGTTGAGAGGCGTCACTGCATGGGGTTGGATCGGTGTTGCTCAGGACAGGAACGCGAGCATCTTCGAAAGCCAGGCCCTCCAGATGGACCTGAAATGCTGCAGCCGCTTCTGCCATCAAGGGTGAGTGGAAAGCTCCTGACACGGCGAGGGGAATCGCGCGTTTGCAGGTGAGTTGCTCACTCACGCTTGTCACGGCCTCCGGGGTTCCTGAGATCACGACCTGCGCAGCGCTGTTGTCATTGGCGATCACCACGCCATCGGTGTTGTAGACAAGGCTTTCAAGCTGATCGCGGTCAAAGCCGATCACGGCAGTCATCGCTCCGCCTCCAGCGGCTGCCATGAGCTCTGAGCGCCGCTGCATCAACGCAAGGCCTGTCGTTACATCAAACACACCAGCGGCATACAGCGCTACGAGTTCTCCGAGACTGTGGCCAGCCACAAACGCTGGCTCGCGCTCCTGTCTGCGGAGTTCATCCACAATCAGGCTTTCAACGACGAAGAGCGCTGGCTGGGTGTTGCGTGTGTCGTTGAGATCGGCGGGATCGGCTTGCGTATCGGCTTCCCCTTGGCAGATCGCCAGCAAATCTCTGCCAAGCAGACTGGAAGCAAGTGCAAATCGTTCTTCCGCTCCGGGAAGGGTCAGCACGGGCGAAGCCATGCCCGACTTCTGAGACCCCTGACCGGGGAACACCCAGGCAATCGTCATCGTTGGCAGGTAAAGATGGCTGGGAGCCTAGGCGGGACCTTGCCAACGCAACAATGCAGCCCCCCAACTGAGGCCAGCTCCAAAGCCACTACTCGCTAACAGGTGACCAGGTGCCACGCGGCCGTCGCGTACGGCTTCGTCAAGCATGAGCGGGATCGTGGAGGCAGAGGTGTTGCCGTAGTTCGCCAAGTTGCTCAAGACCTTGGAGTGAGGAATTGAAAATCGATCCGCTACGGCATCCAAAATGCGCTGGTTGGCTTGATGAAGCAGCAGCCAGTCCAGTTGGTCAGGGGTTGTGGCTGTTTGCTCTAGAAGCTCCTTGAGGATGGCTGGCACTTCGCGCACGGCAAATTTGTACACCTCTTGTCCATTCATTTGAATCGGCAGATAGCCGCCGCATTGATGACGGGTGGTGTTGACCAGAGGAAGACTGGTGGGGATCTGCGGCAAGGTCAGCGAATGGCCGCGGCTGCCGTCGCTGCGCAACTTGAAACCCAATAAGCCATCGGATTCTGCAGAGGTGGCTTCGAGGGCAACGGCGCCAGCCCCGTCACCGAAGAGCACGCACGTGCTTCTGTCGTCCCAGTCGACAAAGCGGCTCAACTGGTCGGCGCCGATCACGAGCACCCGTTGCATGGCGCCTGTGCGCAGGTATTGGGCGGCTGTCACGAGCGCGAAGAGAAAGCCGCTGCAGGCCGCCGTGAGGTCAAAGGCCACGGCGTTGTGCGCGTTTAATCCGGCCTGAACTCTTGGTGCTGATCCAAACAGGTCGTCAGGGGTGGAGGTGGCTAGTAACACCAGGTCGAGGCTTTCAGGCTCCCAATGGGCCATCGCCAGGGCCTGTTGCCCAGCACGGATAGCCAGATCATTGAGCGATTCATCTGGAGTGCTGACGCGCCGAGACTGAATGCCGGTGCGTGTGCGAATCCATTCGTCACTGGTCTGCACCCGCTCGCTGAGGTCAGCATTGCTGATGGTTTGGTTCGCCTGGGCGCTGCCACTTGCGACCAGAGCCATGCCACGGAAGGGTGGGGGAGTTCCAGCCAATGTGGAAGCGCTGTCAGTGGCGCCAGTCAATCACAGTCCAGACAGGTTGCTTCAGCTTTTGAGTGGTGCTGGCTTGCTGAGTTCGGCGAGATCGTCCATCACGCCATGACTTGCAGCGGAGTGAGCTAAGCGCAGAGCGCTCACGACGGATAGGGCTTTGCTGCTTCCATGGCCGATGACACAAATCCCATTCACACCAAGGAGAAGTGCACCGCCGTGTTCGGCGTGATCGAGCCGTTTCTTGATCCGTTTGAGATTGCTGCGCAGGAAAGCTGAGCCAACTTTGCCGCGCCGTCCCCTCGGTAATTCAGCTCTGAGAACGCCGAGCAGAACACTGCCGACCGATTCAAGGAATTTCAGCAGCACATTTCCAGTGAAGCCATCGCAAACCACCACATCAAATTCACCGGACAGAACATCTCTTCCCTCGCAATTTCCTGCGAAATGAAGACGGGTTTCGTCTCGAAGTAATTCATGGGTGCGTAGAGCGAGTTCATTTCCTTTGCATTCCTCTTCGCCAATGTTGAGCAAGCCAATGCGCGGGCGATCGACTTGGAGAACATCTCGGGAATAGATGTTTCCGAGCAAAGCAAATTGATGCATGTAGGCAGGCTTGCAGTCCATGTTTGCTCCCACATCAAGGACCAGCACAGGCTGGCCTGGGTCCTTGGTGGGGAACAGCGCTCCAATGGCGGGTCGATCGATCCCGGCAAGGCGACCAAGGCGAAAGATGGCAGAAGCCATCACAGCGCCAGAATTTCCCGCGGAGTAAATCGCCAAGGCGTCTCCGCGCTTCACTAGATCCATGGCGACATTGACGCTGGCATCACGCTTCCGGCGCACAACAGTGGCTTCCTCATGCATTTCCACGGAAGGTCCGCTGGGGATCAGCTCTAGGTGGCCTGCGTTGATCGCGTGGTTGAGCGGTTCTGTGAGTCCAGAGGCCTCAGCAGCCTCCATGACCCGGTTGGTTTCGCCGACAAAGCGGATTCGCAAGGGCAGCCGATCGATCGCTTGCAGAGAACCCTCCAGGATCTCCCCAGGGGAATGATCTCCACCCATTCCATCGACCGCTACCCAAAGGCGATCACTGTCCTTGATGAGTCCGTCATCACCGACCTCTGTGGTTTGCAAGCGGCGCAGCGGGTCCATCACCGGTTGGAGCATTTGCCCCGCCATGCTTCCGGCGTTAGTGACAACGCTTCCTGCCATCGATCCGACCGATTCAGCAACGTTGCCCGCAGCGCTGGCAGAGGTGGTGGCGGTGTCGACGAGACTGGTCACGGCGCTATTGCGCCGATACCAAATCACAAGTCTTCTCACCGCCTTTGATCGGCGTGGTCTGCTCCGGGCTTCTTCGGCCGGGCTGAATTCAGGATCCTTCGGGTGCAACGGAATCGATGATGCGCTGGAACAAGTAACCGGTTCCCCGAGCCGTCAGGATCAGCTCGGGATTGGCCGGATCGTCTTCGAGTTTGGAGCGAAGCCGTGAGATATGAACATCCACGACCCGGGTGTCCACGTGACGCTCAGGTGTATATCCCCACACATCCTTCAAAATTTCACCGCGGCTGAATGGTTCGCCAGAGCGACCTACGAGCAGTTCTAGGAGGCTGAACTCCATTCCGGTGAGGCGGATCCGTTCATCTGCACGGAACACTTGACGCTTATTAGTGTCGATCCGTAAATCTGCGACTTGAATCACTCCAGAATTGGGGATTCCAGCGATCTGTTCTTTCTCTACCCGGCGCAGAACGCAGCGTATTCTTGCTTCAAGCTCTTTGGGACTAAACGGTTTAACGACATAGTCGTCAGCACCCAGCTCAAGCCCGGTAATCCTGTCTGCAACGTCACCCAAGGCGGTGAGCATCACGATCGGAACATCCGACTCCTTGCGTAATTCTTGGCAGACTCCATAGCCGTCAAGCTTTGGCATCATCACGTCCAAGACCACCAGATCTGGATTGCACTGTTCAAAGCTTTCGAGAGCTTCCGTGCCATCGCAGGCGGTTACAACGTTGTAACCAATCATCGACAGGCGGGTTTCCAGAATGCGTCGAATACTCGCCTCGTCGTCGACAACGAGAATGGTTTCCTTGCTGGCGGCTGTGGCCGTCATATCCGAACTTATTTCGTACTGGTATTGGTTACAGATAAATGGACGGAGGCCCCGTTCATTCACCGAAAGCCAACTTTCTTCATAGTTCGACGTGTCCCGACCCGCTTCAATCTTTGTTTGTCAGAGCTGTGGTGCGCAGACTCGGCAGTTTTTTGGCCGCTGCAGCAGTTGCGGTAGCTGGAATTCTCTGGTCGAGCAAACCGCTCCGAAACACGACGGGCGGCGCAGACGTGCTCCTGCCGAGGCAGCAAAGGCTCCAGTGGCGCGACGTTCGACCGCTATGGCCGATCTGGGTGATCGGCCGATTCAACGTCTTGAGAGCGGCTACCCAGAATTAGATCGTGTATTGGGCGGTGGAGTTGTACCCGGTTCGCTGGTGCTTGTGGGGGGTGACCCAGGGATCGGTAAAAGCACGCTGCTGCTTCAAAGCGCTTCGGTCATGGCGAACCGTCTGTCCGTTCTCTATGTCAGCGCTGAGGAATCAGCTCAGCAAGTGAAGTTGCGCTGGTTGCGCTTGGGTGGAGAGAGCGAGGGGCTTCAACTGCTTGCCGAAACAGATCTCGAGTTGGTGTTGGAAGAGCTCGAGGCTCTGCAGCCCGATGTCGCCATCATCGACAGCATTCAGGCCCTGCATGACGCCAACCTGTCGAGCGCTCCGGGATCTGTTGCTCAAGTGCGGGAATGTGCCGCGTCTCTGCAGCGATTAGCCAAGCGTCAGAACACGGCTTTGCTGCTTGTCGGCCACGTGACCAAGGAGGGGTTGTTGGCAGGACCCAAGGTTCTCGAGCATTTGGTGGACGCCGTGCTCACCTTTGAGGGGGATCGTTTTGCGAGTCATCGACTTCTACGTGCCGTTAAAAATCGCTTTGGTGCCACCCATGAACTCGGCGTGTTCGAAATGCAGGGTCAAGGTCTTGTTGAGGTCAACAACCCGAGCGAGTTGTTTCTGAGTGGTGATGAGGCCAGTGGAGTCGCGACGATTGTTGCCTGTGAGGGCACCAGGCCTCTTGTCGTCGATCTCCAGGCCTTGGTCAGCACCACGAGCTATGCGAGTCCAAGACGCACGGCTACAGGGATTGCGGTCAATCGTTTGCATCAGATCCTGGCGGTGCTCGAAAAGCACATGGGCTTGCCGCTGTCACGTTTCGACTGCTACCTCGCTGTAGCTGGTGGCCTCGATGTAGAGGAGCCTGGGGCTGATTTGGGGGTGGCTGCTGCTGTTGTGGCGAGTTATCGCGATCTCATCTTGCCGGCAGGCACCGTCCTGCTCGGTGAACTGGGCCTTGGTGGGCAGCTCAGGCCTGTTGGGCAGTTGGAGTTGCGCTTGCAAGAGGCCGTCCGCCTTGGATTCAGACGAGCAGTTGTTCCTAAAGGGTGTGGACTCGGAACTGGGGAGGCCAGCTTGAACTTGGAGCTGCACGAAGCTGGCTCGATCACGGAAGCGCTTGTCCTAGCCCTTGGTGTGAATCCTGCTGATCACGAAGCATGACCCTCAGAAGTACACGTCCACATTGCTGCGGCCGGTTGATTTCAGCCAGTTTTCAATTTCGAGGTAACCACCTGGATTCAGCCTCACGGCTTGGGTCCAAACGTTTGCTGCTTGATCAAACCAGCCATCGGCATCATCACGACGTCCCTCTTCTTCAGCAGTGCGACCGCGTTTTTCAAAAATCAGGCCCATGTTTTTCAGGCATGACGGTTGCTTGGGGTTCTCCTCCAATGCCTTTTGGTAGGTCTCCAGCGCTCGCTCTTCCTCACCATTGCTCATATAGATGATGGCGATATTTTTGAGGGTCTCCCCCCTGTCGATCGGGTTCTCCTCAAGCTTCAGGCTTTCCTCGTAGTTTTCCAAGGCTTCGGCGTAATCACCGTCGTTCTGGGCGGAGAGCCCGTCGCGGTAATACACATAAGCTTCTTTGGAACGGGCATTAATCGGCAGCAGCTTCACGATCAGATCTGCCATGACCGTGAAGCTTTTGTCGATAAAATTGTCGTTTCGATTACTGCGCGGCACAGGAAACCCAAAAAAGGTGTGACTCCATCCTGACTGGAATCAGCAGCCCTGCCTAGCGTTCAAGAATGCGTTCTGCAGTTGTGACAAATTCCGCTAACGCCACAAAGTCACCTCCCACGATGCTCTTAGACGTGGAGGGAATGAAGTGTGGCGGTTGCGTTCGTTCGGTTGAGCGCACGCTTCTTGATCAACCTGGGGTCTGCGAAGCCAGCGTGAATCTTGTCACTCGCAGCGCTTGGCTTCGCTTTGAAAACGATGCTGTTGCTGATCTTGATGGAGTGGTTGAGGCCTTAACGGCCAGGGGTTTCAGTGCCCATCCTCGCGAGATCAATACCTTTGGTGCAGCGGTTGAGGCTGATCGCAGTTGGGGTTGGTGGAAGCAGTGGCGTCAGTTGATCGTTGCTCTTGTCTTGCTCGTGTTGTCGGTGGTGGGTCATCTGGCTGAAGCCGGAACCGTCCACGTTCCAACCCTTGGTTCGCTTCCTTTTCACGCTGGCTTGGCCACTGTTGCTTTGGCAGGGCCGGGAAGGCCCATTCTGATTGCCGGATGGCGCTCAGCTCGAATGGGTGTGCCAACGATGGACACCCTGGTCAGCCTTGGTGTTGGAAGTGCCTATTTGGCCAGCTTGGTGGCTTTGGTTTGGCCTCAGGTGGGTTGGCCCTGCTTCTTTAACGAGCCAGTCATGCTCTTGGGCTTTGTGTTGCTGGGTCGTTTCCTAGAAGAGAGGGCTCGCCATCGCACGGGCCGTGCTCTACAGGACCTAGCGGCTCTCCAGCCCGATGTTGCTCGATTGTTGATGGACGATGGCGCGATTCGGGAGGTGTCTGTTTCGGCGCTGCGACCAGGGGAAAAGATTCAGCTTTTGGCCGGCGATCGTGTTCCAGTGGATGGAATCGTGCGTGAGGGGCATTCGGCCGTGGATCTCTCCAGCCTGACTGGGGAACCTTTACCTCTGGATGCCTCTCCAGGCGCTGAGCTCAGTTCCGGCAGCCTCAACCTGGAGGCCACCTTGATGATGGAGGTGCAGCGGATTGGTCGTGAAACCGCTCTGGCGCGCATCATTGATTTGGTGGAGCAAGCCCAGGCAAGAAAGGCGCCGATTCAGGGCCTTGCCGATCGAGTGGCCGGTCAGTTTTGTTACGCGGTGGTGAGTTTTGCTGCTCTCACGTTCTTGTTTTGGTGGCAGGTCGGGTGTCGTCTCTGGCCTCAAGTTCTTGATGTCCCTGTCGCGTTGATGGATCACGGCCATGCCCATGGCCTTCATGGGTCTCTTGGAGCGGGAGCTGAGACGCCACTTGGTCTCGCGCTCCAACTCTCCATTGCCGTGCTGGTGGTTGCTTGCCCTTGCGCTCTCGGGTTGGCCACTCCCACTGTGATCACCGTCTCTTCAGGCTTGGCAGCGAAGCAGGGCTGGTTGTTTCGAGGTGGGGATGTGATCGAGTTGGCAGCTTCTGTGCAGCGCATGGTGTTCGATAAAACAGGCACGCTCACGCTTGGGCGGCCCCTGGTGGATTCCGTGTTGGTCAGCGAGGATCCCCCTCAAGCGCTGCAGTTGGCGGCCAGTCTTGAGCAGACGAGCCGTCATCCATTAGCTCATGCGCTGTTGCAAGAGGCGCAACGGCTTCAGTTGCCTCTTCTAGGAGTTGAGTCCAGCCGCACCACACCTGGTGCGGGGATGGAAGGTCGTTTGCAAGGAGTGGATGGTCTGGTGCGCGTTGGCTCCCCGGAATGGCTGCGTGATCAAGGGGTCTCCTGGACGGAGCAACAGCAAGAAACACTCGATTCGGTTGTTCAGCGTGGGCAGTCGTTAGTGGCTGTTGCTTTGGCTGAGAATCCACTGGGTCTCGTCACCGTCGACGATCGACTTCGCCCGGACGCATCGCTCGCCATCCAGCGCTTGCGAGACCAGGGTCAGTCCGTCGCCATGTTGAGTGGGGATCGTCGTCAGACCGTTGAAAGGGTGGGACGAGAGCTTGGTTTCGCCGACGCTGATCTGGCTTGGCAGCTCTTGCCGCATCAGAAACTTGAACGGCTTGAGCTTTTGCGCGAGCAGGGATCTGTGGCGATGGTGGGTGACGGCATCAACGATGCCCCCGCCTTGGCGGCAGCCGACCTTGGCATCGCAGTGGGCACGGGAACCCAGATCGCACAGGACACGGCTGACCTTGTGCTGCTCGGGGACAGGCTTGAGGCGGTGCCTGAGGCGCTTTGCTTGGCCAGGCGAACGATGGCCAAGATCCGTCAGAACTTGATTTGGGCTTTTGGATACAACCTCATCGCTTTGCCGATTGCGGCTGGTGTGTTGTTGCCTGGCTTTGGCCTCTTGTTATCCCCACCTCTGGCAGCTTTACTCATGGCATTTAGCTCGGTGTCTGTGGTCCTGAATGCCCTCAGCTTGCGGCTTCGCTAACCATGGTCAGGCGGAAGGGGCGACTGCTGGTGCTGGAGGGCATCGATGGTTGCGGCAAAACGACTCAGCTTCAGCAGCTGTCCAGTTGGCTTCCAAAGAGCGGACTGATGCCCGATGAATCTCAGCTGGTTGTGACCCGAGAACCAGGGGGAACGGCCCTGGGGGCAAGCCTTCGTCAGCTTTTGCT
Organism: Synechococcus sp. Cu2B8-bc1011; assembly: GCF_047302735.1. Lineage (NCBI taxonomy): Bacteria > Bacillati > Cyanobacteriota > Cyanophyceae > Synechococcales > Synechococcaceae > Synechococcus > Synechococcus sp. Cu2B8-bc1011. The sequence goes on along the minus strand of NZ_CP138915.1, from coordinate 240,301 downwards.
CCATCCCCCTCGAGATGCTGACCCTGGGCCTACAGCAGAATTGCTGATGTATGCAGCGGATCGCGCCCAACACGTGGACCGAGTCATTCAGCCCGCCTTAGAGCGGGGTGATTGGGTGCTCAGTGATCGCTTCACGGGATCGACGATGGCTTACCAGGGATACGGACGAGGTCTCGATCGGGAGCTCATCACTGATCTCGAGCGAATTGCCACACGAGGTCTCAGCCCCGACATGACGGTTTGGCTGGATATCCCTTTGGCCTTGAGTGTTCAGCGACGCGGAAGTCGTGAGGAAGACCGAATCGAAGCGGAAGGACTTGCTTTCTTAGAGCGTGTTTCCAAGGGCTTTACTGCCATGGCTCAGGCGCGTGGCTGGGTGTCGGTTGTGGCCGACCGTCCGCTTTTGGAGGTTGCGGAGGCGATTCAAACCGCCTTGCTCACCCGAGCTGCGGCTTGGCAGCGATGAGCAACGTAGTGCTTGAAGACCAAGATCTGTTTGCTGATCTGGTGGGCCAGCCTCTTGCTGTGACCCTTTTAAAGTCAGCCCTGAAGCAGGAGCGTCTCGCTCCTGCTTATATCTTCGCTGGTCCAGAAGGTGTTGGCCGTCGCCTTGCTGTGCTGCGCTTCCTCGAGGGCGTGATCAGTGAAGGCCATTGCAATCAACGGCACCGGCGTCGCTTGGCAGAACGCAACCACCCTGATCTCCTCTGGGTGGAACCCAGCTACAGCCACCAGGGGCGTTTGATCTCTCGCTCTGAAGCTGAAGAGGTAGGCGTGAGTCGACGAACCCCTCCCCTTGTGAGGTTGGATCAGATTCGAGACATCAGCCGTTTTCTGTCACGTCAACCGCTGGAGTCGTCGCGTGGTCTTGTTGTGCTCGAGGAGCCGGAAGCGATGGCGGAGGCTGCCGCCAATGCTCTGCTCAAAACGCTTGAGGAACCGGGCCATGGAGTCTTGATCTTGTTGTCGGCGGCTCCCGAGCGCTTGCTTCCCACGATTCGTTCACGCTGTCAGCTGATTCGATTGATCCAGCTCAGTGCGGAAGATATGCAGCTAGTTCTCCAACGTTTGTCCGCTGAGGTCGATCAAGAGGCTGTGAAGCAAGGACTGGCCCAGCCTGAATTGGTTGCAATGGCTGGTGGCTCTCCAGGGGCGTTATTGGACCATGTCAGGCAGTGGTCACGTGTTTCACCGGATCTGATAGGACGTTTGCACGCCTTGCCAACCCAGCCGATTGAGGCCCTGGGGCTCGCGCGTGATCTCACTGAGGCTCTCGACGGCGAGCAACAGCTTTGGCTGATCAATTGGTTGCAGCAGCGCCTTTGGAGGGAACAACAAAATGAGCAGGTTCTACGAAAACTCGAGAAGCTACGCGTTCAATTGCTTTCATTTGTGCAACCCAGGTTGGCCTGGGAAGTCACATTTCTCGATTTGATGGGGCTTTGATCGTTGAATCAGGCCGTGGCCCGATTTGTTGCTTCAGCTTTTTGCTCTCGATCCTGGCGCGCTTGAGCAAGAACATCCTGGAGTCCATCGAGTTGGGATCCGGTAGGCAGCTCGAGGCAGTAGCCAGCTCCATAAACCGTTTTGATAAACCGAGGTTTGCGTGGATCTGGTTCTAATTTCGTGCGCAGGTGACGGACGTGAACGCGAATCGTTTCAATGTCGTCGTCTGGCTCGTAACCCCAAACTTCCTTGAGGATGAGAGAGGGTGCAACGGTTTGACCGTGGCGTTGGAGCAGGCAATGCAGAAGCTCGAATTCCAAGTGGGTGAGTCGCACCGGATGCTCGAACCAGATCGCCTCAAAGCGCTCAGGTACCAAGGTCAAGGGTCCGTAGCTCAGAATTTCGTGATGATTTCCCGACGTTCCGATAGGAGCTCTGTCGCTACGCCTAAGGAGCGCTTTCACCCGTGCTTGAAGCTCTTCAAGATCGAATGGTTTTGTGAGGTAATCATCGGCGCCCGAATTAAACCCACTCACCTTGTCCTTCGTACCACCCAAGGCGGTCAGCATCAGGATGGGGATGGATGCCGTTCTTTCATCGCGGCGAAGTCGTTGGCAGAGCGTGAGCCCGTCCACATTGGGCAGCATTAAATCAAGGAGAATTAAATCTGGGGTGTATTGCAAGGCAAGTGCCTGGCCCTTAATGCCGTCATCGGCTCGCTGAACATCAAAACCGCTGTGCTCGAGGTGTCCACCTACCAGTTCGCTCATGTCCCGGTCGTCTTCGATCAGCAGGATGGAAGGTTTCATCAAAATGCTGGCGAAAAAACAGTTGGACGAGGTAGTGCCGCGTCATTAAGGAGTAATTCTCTCAAGATCAACCAATTTGTGCAGAATTCAGGAGCTGTCCTTCGTGGTTGGCATGCCTCTAAAAGCCCTTTGCCTGACAGGGGTTTGACGTAGTAACTCAGAGATTGGCTCGCGCGCCTCTACAGGAAATCTTTTGATTTGGATGGCATGCAGTGGAAAATTTTCTCTGATTGAAGAAAAAATAGTGCTGCTAAGACCAAAAAAAGTCACCACCTTGTGGGTGATGACAGTCATTAAAAAACTCCCCGGGCGGGATTCGAACCTGCGACCAATCGATTAACAGTCGACCGCTCTACCGCTGAGCTACCGAGGATTGGGACCAGGAGACCTTAACTGTCTGGCCCTGACTTAGGCAAGTGCCTTGAGCGTGCGGCGCAAGGAAAGGCCTTTCTCCCAGGGGCCAACCATGCCTTTTTTCATCAGTGCTGCGCCATCAGCATGGTCCAGTTCATCCAGCCGATGCGTGATCCACAGAGCTGTGAGTGGATTGAGTGAGCGGTGACACAACTGTTGCACCGTTGCCAAGACCGAGCTTTGGCTGGATGGGTCCAGTAGGGCTGTCGGTTCGTCAAGGAGTAAAAGTTTTGCTTCGCTGGCTAGAGCGCCAGCGATTGCTAGACGCTGCTTTTGGCCTCCACTCAACGTGTGAATTTGCCGGGCCGCCATACCAGCAAGTCCAACCTGTTCAAGCAGATGGGCGATCCGCTTGCGTTTGAGGGAAGGGGCAAGCGTGGGGGGGAGGTTCAGGAGAAGGTTGCTGCCGCAACTTGGGAGCAGGAGTTGGTGGTCGGGATTTTGGAACACCAAGGCCGTTTGAACCTTGCAGTCCACGCGTCCCGCTTGTGGTTGGATCAACCCCCCAATCATTCGAAACAGAGTGCTTTTCCCGCTCCCGTTGCTGCCAACAAGCATCCACAGACCTGGAGCTGGAACGCTGAAGCTGCATCGGTCCAGAGCGCGGGTTCCGCAGGGCCAGCAAAAATTCACGCCTTCAAACTGAAGAACCCGTTCGTTGGTGTCCGTTCCCACAGGGATTAGCTGTCGAGTGAAAAACCTGGGCGTTTGCTTCCCCCGGATGCCGCCGTTTTCTCGTAGATCTGAACAGCTAAAACGTCGCTCGTGAGGACGCTGAGCCGTTTGCCTTCGACTTTTTCGCAGGTCATTTCGAGCAATCGTGGCTGTCCCTGTTCAAGGGCTTGACGAACCTGTTGATAGACAGATTCAGCATCTCCCGACTCCTTGCGTTGAACAGAGATAGGCATCGGGCTCATGCGAAGAGCTAATTCGACGACGTACACAGGTGAAAAAATGTTGTGGTCCCATTCTCCTCGCCAGAAGCAGGAAACGGCGGGCTGAGTATTTTCACTCATCTCTGAGCAGCTGGGCCAACTTGTCTCTGCAAAAAGTGCCAAGCCCTTTAAGCTCACAAACGTAAAGCTTCATGAAGCTCTCTCATGACGATCGCTGCAGGTCGCATGCCGCAGCGGGGATGGTTCGACGTCCTCGATGACTGGCTCAAGCGCGACCGATTTGTGTTTGTCGGCTGGTCCGGCATTCTCCTCCTTCCCACGGCCTACCTCTCCATTGGTGGCTGGTTAACGGGAACCACCTTCGTAACTTCCTGGTACACCCACGGCATCGCGTCGTCGTACCTCGAGGGTTGCAACTTTCTCACTGCTGCTGTGTCCACCCCCGCTGATGCGATGGGTCACAGCCTTCTCTTGCTCTGGGGCCCAGAAGCCCAGGGTGATTTTGTCCGCTGGTGCCAGCTTGGAGGCCTCTGGGCTTTCGTAGCTCTCCACGGCGCCTTCGCATTGATCGGCTTCATGCTGCGTCAGTTCGAAATTGCTCGTCTCGTCGGCATTCGTCCCTACAACGCCATCGCCTTCTCAGGTCCGATTGCGGTGTTCGTCAGCGTGTTCCTGATGTACCCCTTGGGACAGAGCAGCTGGTTCTTTGCGCCCTCCTTTGGTGTGGCTGCAATTTTCCGCTTCCTGTTGTTCCTCCAAGGTTTCCATAACTGGACCCTGAACCCCTTCCACATGATGGGAGTGGCCGGCATTCTTGGCGGTGCACTGCTTTGCGCCATTCACGGTGCAACGGTGGAAAACACCCTGTTTGAGGATGGTGAACAGTCGAACACCTTTAAGGCGTTTGAACCCACCCAGGAAGAAGAGACCTATTCGATGGTCACCGCCAACCGTTTCTGGAGCCAAATCTTCGGAATTGCGTTCTCCAACAAGCGTTGGCTGCACTTCTTCATGCTGTTTGTGCCAGTGATGGGCTTGTGGACCAGTGCCATCGGCATCGTCGGCCTTGCCCTCAACTTGCGTGCCTATGACTTCGTGTCACAGGAAATTCGCGCAGCAGAGGATCCTGAATTTGAAACCTTCTACACGAAGAACATTCTTCTGAATGAAGGTCTGCGTGCCTGGATGGCACCGGCTGACCAGCCGCACGAAAACTTCGTCTTCCCTGAAGAGGTTCTGCCCCGCGGTAACGCTCTCTGATTCAGAGCTTTTTCATCATTCAGTCAGCCTTCCTTTTATGGAAGGCTTTTTTAATGGGATGAGACTCGTTTTAGAGGTTCAGCGCCTCAGCGAAGCGCTCGAAATCTTTTTGTTGAGATGCATCCCCTGTGGTTTGACGTTGCAGGAGGACGACGTCGTCGTCAAAAGCAAAAACCCCGTAATCTTGACCGATGAGGTCATTCAGCTGTCGGAGGTTTCTCTCCAAACCTTTGCGCTGTTTGATGAATGTCTGAAACATGCGTTGGTTGTGCAAATCAGCCACAACCCAATCCACAGGAAACTGTTGTCCGCTTTGATCCTGATAGTGGATGTTGTATGGAAATCGGATCAGGACCTCGCGATTGGCCAGGTGGGGGATCAACCCGGTGGTGGCGGCAACGCTGCTGCCGTTTGGGATGGTATTGATCAGCCTTAGAGCGCTACGGCCATGGTTGAGTTGCTCCAGGGGATTTCTGTAGATAAGAGGGTGGTTGACAAGCCAAGGCAGCCAAACAACCAGTGTTTCGAGCCAGAGAAGCAATCAAGGGTGTCTTAGCACTAAAGGCGTTTCTCTTTTATGCTGCATAGGTACAGTTTGCAGCGGTGTGACAAGGCTTATCGATCTTCGGCTCGACCAGTCTTTGTCGCATGCATCGCCGGCAACATCAATCCATTTCGGAGGAGGTGTCCATGAGTTCCAGTTCTTTCATTCAGGGTTTGCTGATCGCGGAGAACGCCGGCTGATTCCGGCATCTAGCTCCTAGATCAATCGGTTCTGCGACAAAGCAGACCCGGCGAGAGCCCCCAAGCCAAAAGGTGTTTCACCTCTGGCTTGGGGGCATCGTTTTAGCTTTAAAACTCTGAATCAATCGATTTAGATCCTGTTGCAGTTTTTGATCAGTTTTGCCATTGCGATTCAAAACCACAACGCCGTCTTCAATGGATTGAACTCGATAGATTGAGGAGTTTTCATCAAGCCACTTCAGACTTTTCTTCAGACGTTTCCGATCTGTTGAAAACGCCTCGGAAAAATGAGCCAGCGTCTTAAGGTCAACCGCAACCCAGTCAACGGAATGCATTTGCTCATTGATGTCTTGATACTCGGTGCCGTGCGGAAAGCGCACTAAAACCTGTCTTTGGGCAAGCCAAGGTATTAAGTTTGTGTTGGCGCTCACTGACGCATTGGCAGGGATTGATTGAAGGGCGTGTCTGGCTTTGACTCCATGCTCCCATTGCTGAAGGGGGGGCTGATAAACCCATGGATGAATGCTGTCTGGAATGAGGAAAGAAAAGCTTCGATTTTGGTTGCCAGCAACGGCAAAAATTAAAGATAATGCTATACATCCAGCCCATATATTTCTGAGCTTTCTTGAGTTAAATAGATTTTGCCGTGATTTCCACCACAGGCTTGTGCCAGCGAACAGTCCCGGAACGACTAAAAATGTGTATCGAATATTGATCGATAGAGGGTCGTTGCTCCCTCGCGCTAACAATAGCCCTAGAAGGGGAAGTGATGCCATTAAAAGTGCATCGGCTGAAATTAAGGGAACGAATAGGAGTGGTAGTCCCATGCCCAGGAAATACAACAAGGTGTCTCCTGGTGGGCTGACCAGTTCGCGGAGAAGAGTCAATGGTTGACCAAAAACTTGTTTGGCGATGTCAAAACTTGATGCACTTTCTGCGTCGGGTGCAAATTGCCCGAAATTGGCCACCATAAATCGTTTGCTGTTGTCATCTCCAAAAATCGGCATCAGCATGTTCGTGACGATGCCAACCCATGCAAGCCCTGTGATAACAAACAGAATGCCAATTGTGCGTCGTCGTTGATCTTTGATTGAGAGCCATAGGCCAATGCTTGCGAGAACGACCCCGGTATCTTCTCGTATTAATGGAATCAGTAGCGCGCTGATAATCCATAAGGCCGTGCGATTGGTTTTTAAGCCGTAAAGGAGCGCAAAAACTAGGAGTGGTAATTGGCATAAATCTGTGAAATTGCTCAGGGTTGGAGCAACAATGGCATTGGCGCAGTAAAAGGCTACGGTGATCCTTTCTGCAAGGTTTGGGCTAAGGTCAAGTTTGGCAAGTTGAAAGAGAACTAAGCCAGCCCCTGTAATTAGGCTGATTTGTACGACAGGCAGTGCCCAGATCCCGAGGAGACGAACGAGTGGGATCCAAGTGACTAAAATTGGCGTGAAATGTTGGCTAAGTCTTTGATAGGCAACGGACGGAACTTCTCCACTATGAATTACATTCGTGGAGAGCTGGGAAGATAGTGTGCTTTCAAACGGGTGGCCTCCTATGCCATTCCACAAAACTTGCAGAAAGATACCCTGGTCGTAGCTAGCACTAAGGCTTATCAATCTCCACCACAGAAGCAATATCCCAAGGCCTGCAAATAAAAGTGCTACCCATTTAATTCGACTCTCTGGTTGGAGGCGTTGAATTCTGTTGAGCATGGATTAGCGTGAAGTCATAGGTCAAGTTGTTCCATCAGAACCCTTTTGTCAGTCAGCCAGGCGACATTGCTATGGTATTGCTGACAGTATTAAAGCCCCAGGCGGATTAGACGTTTAGGGCTAAAGCCTTCAGGCAAAAGTCAACAATGATCCATCAATTCCTTTTCAAAATAGTGGATCAATGCTTAGATCTATTCCTGCAGGCTGCTTGTCATGCAGGAGCTCACAGGGCTAGCTATGCAAATTGCCAGATTTGCTCTCATATACAATAGCATTGATTGGAGCGTCTTTTGGAAGTGGCTACTGAAGAATCTGGGCGACGTGTAATTAAAACTCCTTGGGGAGACTTGGCTCCTAGCGTTGATCTTTTCCCGCTGGTCTATTTGATTGTTTTGTATGGAATAGTGTATTTTTTGCCTTTTGGTGTTTTTGACTTTTGGCGGAAAGGTGAAGACGGTTTGGCTGAATGGTTGCAGTTTTTTGCTTATCTGGGTGCCGGGCTGTCGGCTTTGTTGTGTTTTTTGCTTTCGTTCAATCGTCGCCGTCGTATGCAGGCGATGTGGTGGTTGTTGATGACGGTTTTTTGTCTCTATGTTGCCGGAGAGGAGATTAGCTGGGGCGAAAGGTTGACGGGCTTTGGATTTGATCTCCTTCGAGATGTCAATGCCCAAGGCGAATCAAATTTGCATAATCTTGAGGGTGTTCAAAACTATCTGCACGCCTCGTTTATGGCTGCAGGGGTTTTTCTGGGCTGGCTTGGTTGGCGATTTTTTCCTGCTATTGAAGCCTTCCCAGCGCGTCGGTTCAGTCTTTATTTCCTCATTGTTGCAGCGTTTTATTTTTACTGGGATGTCTCATGGATCAGCCATGGCGATCGCATCCGCAATGATCAGGAGGCAATCGAGTTACTGATGGGATTGGGCCTCTGGATGCATGGCTTCACGTCACTTCGCCGTTTGCTCAGGTCGCGATCCACAGCGCCGGGCTAGCGCGATGTCCCTTCGATCGAGTCAATGATTGTTGTCACAGCCGGTTCGAGACTGGAGAACAGCCCGATGGGACCGCGAGGGTCAAAGCATGCTGTTCGTGCAAGATCTCGCAGAGCCGTGATGATGTCTCGCTGCTGACCGGATTGAAGTTTCTCCATCTGATCGGAGGCCGACCAGGATGCTTTGCAGGTCTGCCAGTTCGCGATCAAGACGACGAGCCGGTAAGTACGAGCCCAGCTCTCTTCTCCTTCGACTTTCTGGATGCGCTCAAACCAGTCAGCAGCTTTGTTCGGTCGATTGCGCAGAACGTTGATCAAGGCCAGGCTCCAGAGAGCGTCCCGGTCATCAGGGCTTTCTTCCAGCTGCGCTAACGCCCAGTTCTCAACACGCTCTTGGTATGCGAATCTCGGATCCAGCAGGTGCCAGGGCTCAATGGAGCCGAAGATGGCTTCGAGCGCTGCAGGGCCTTCCTCCATGCTCCGTGCCAGTGCAATGAACCGCCTGTCAAAGCGTTCCGGTTCAGGAGCCGTCGGCTTGCGTTTCCAGAGCTCGATATCCCTCCCCTTGCTCCAGGGCCAGGTCTGAACCCGTTCAAAGCGAGGATCCTGTCTTACTTCTCTGCTCAGTTGGCGGGCTGATTTGCGAGAGGTGCCCTGATCACCTGTGGCCAGAATCCACCACTCAGCCTGTTCTCTTGCGAGAGTGCTTTGCCCCTTGGAACGGCCCAGTCGCCTTACATCGATGGCTCCGCCATCAAGATTGCCGAGGTAGCTCAGGGTCTGTTCATTGAGATCGCGGTCGCTGGCGGCGATCAGAACCGTGACGTGATCACTCCCTTCTCGTTGTCTGAGGCTTGCAATCACGTCCGCCGCGGGAGATCCCGGCGCATCCCGGATGTCACCCCACTGGATCCGGATGAGCTCGATTGCGCTGAGCAAGGAGGCCAGTAGGAGCAGGACCGGGCCGATGGCCCGTTGCCATGGCCGTTTGCCGAAGGCCTGCAGTAGGAGCAGCCAGCCCCTGGCCAGGATGATGCTCAACAGTGGCAATAGGGGTGCGATGTAACGAGCATCCTTGTTGGGGCTCAGGCTCGTCGCAATCAGGACACAGATTGCCGTGCCTGTAAGCCAGCCCATCCCTTCCGTTTTCTCGATTCCACCGGAATTGCTTCGCTTCATAGCTTGCAGCAAACAACCGGCAAGTCCGCCGCCGAGCACCAGGCCTCCCACCTGTTTCGGTAGCAGTCGTGGGTACCAGATCCACGATTCCAACTGCAGCAGGCCGGGGTCGCCTTCCTCGGCCGCCGATGCAATCACGGCGCGTTGTGTTCCGCCAAGTGTCGTGATCCAGTTGTGCTGCAGCCAGGGAATGATCGCGATCAACGCGAGTCCAAGACCTGCTACGAGCTGAAGGCTGCGTTTGGGCTCTCTCAGAGCTTGCAGTCCGGCCCAGATCGCAGGGAGAGCCACCACCAGAAGTGCACTCTGCTTGGTGAGAACTGAAGCGGCAAGGGCCGTGGCAGCGACGATGGCCTGAGGCCATTGGCCACCTTGCGAACCAGGTCGCTGCCAGCGGTACAGCAGGAACAAGGCCAGCGTTGTCGTTCCTGTGAGTGCTAGGTCAAGGGTGAACTCAACGCGATGTTCTGCCATGCCAGGAGCCATGGCGAGAAAGAGCGCCGCGAGGATTCCAAGACGTCGGCCGCCAATGCACCGGCCCCAGCTCGCCACTGTCAGCAACACGACCCCATGCCAGAAGCTCAGGATCCATCCGGCCTGATCAGGGTTTTGCCCGACGATGGCCATCAGGCTTCCGCTGAGAATGGATGACAGAGGAGGGATTTTTGGTGAGAGATCCAGGAGCGCCTGCAACCCCTCCCACCGGCCCGGGTCGAGCACCCTCAGCTGCCTGCCATGCTCAATTGCGCTGCTGAGGTACTCGGCCTGATCCCAAGAGGGCAGGCGTTGATCTAGCTGCAGCCACGTGTGGTCGAGCACACAGCTCAGCGACCAGATCAGCCCGAGGGCGATCCACCAGATCAGGTTTTGATGGCGCAGGAGCATCAGCCAGTGCCGAAGATACGGGTTGAAATGCCACGCGTTCGGCACCAGCTGCGCGTGTGCAGGTAGAGCCCAGCGATGATCAAGAGTTCATAAATCTCCTGATGATTGGCGACAGTGATCAGGCATTCGCCGGCTTTCCCGCAGAATTCGAATCCCAGATACCAGATCGCTGGCAAGGTGAAATAGAGCGTGAACCGCGTGGCGGGGATGAGGGGCGCGGTGCGGAATACGAATCCCGCCAGGCCGAGGACCAGACCGAGGCCTGCCCATCCGAGATGCAGGAGCCCTTTCCCCTGGAAGACGGCGATGTTGTGCAGGTTCGTTTCTCCTTGCGTGTTGATCGATCGGATGGCGTCGATGCCGGCACCGTGCAGTCGCTCGCCCCAGCTGATTTCTTCACCGATGAAGAGGCAGAAGAGAACCAACAACAACAGCCATCCAAGCCGTTCCCATCTTTGCTGTGATTGCTTTTGAAGACGAAAAGCGTTGATGGCCGAGAGGATTAGCAGGGCCACGCTGCCCCACTCCATCAGCCCGTCCTCGTTCTGAAGCCATCCGAAGATTCCAAAGGGTAGCCAACGAATAACTGTATATAAAACAATAAGGAAGTAAATTGGCCTGAGATCCAGATTGTTGGCAATCCACGAAAGTGCCTTTTTGATTTTTCTTTGACTCATTGGATGTGTAGATAATTCTATTGGATCAGCGAATGGCTAACGATTTTCATGGCTTGCTGCTTTCCTTATGAATTTTGAGGAGGTGGTCCACCAAAAATAGAACCAGGAAGATATTCCGAGAAATTTCACTCCTTCCTCGAAAATCTGTATTGTTTCGTATTTAACTGGCAGGATGTCGACGAGATCGCGTTGGAACTTGTCGGTTAATACAGAAAAAGCCAATAGAGTTGTGGCAAGGATAAATATTTCTCCCCCGTTTTTGATCAGCTGCTCTCGGAATCTGAAAACAATGAGGAAGGCGAATACTGCGTAAACTACATACAGGAATGTTTGGCCAATGTATCTATCGTGCAATAAGAACATGTCGTCTATGCAGAGTATGAATGAAAACCAGCCCCCGCAAAGCAATAGCTCTTTTAATTTGTGCTGGCTATTTGTTGGTGTGCCGTATGCAGTAAACAGCGCGATCGCAGCTGTTGCGATCCAGAGGAGGTATCCCAAGTTTGAAATCAGACCGATGCCTAGCGCGGAATCACACGTTTGAGCGAGGTCTCTGATCACCAGAATCCCTTTGATTCCTGCCATGGCGCTAAGATTGATGGCCAGTGCGTAGACAATGAGGCTTGGAATGACGGCGACGATGATTGCTTTAAGCAGGTTGTGGCCCTTTGTTCGCGCCATCGGCAGCTTTCATTCGAATGAAGCATTATGCCTCTCAGCCCGATGGCTATCAGTGTGGACTCTTCAACTGCAGTCAATACTTAATAGCAGCTCTCGGTTTGTAGCATTTGGGATTTTCGTTTGTCTGTTGGAGATGTGCGTAGGAGCTGCATCTGGGGTCAGTATTTAGAGGGCTGCCGGATGTTTCCGCTCTTTCTCTGATGGGTTCCTGTTTGAACTCGATTGGTGCTGTGTGCTGAGCCCTTTGCGTCTCTGTTTGGCTCATCAATCAATTCACTGAAGTTCTTGCCTGCTTTTCGTCTTCTTTGTTTGTTAATAGATTGTTTGGGAGAAGTGTCTTGGCTGAAATTTTTTAAGTTGGGGCCTTTCTTTTGCCTCTGTTTCACTCTAAAAGTTTTCCTGGCGCTGATTTGTGGGTGAAAGCCATCGATTCATTCGCGATCGTTTTTGTTGTTGTTTCTCGATGTCTGTCTTCCCTTTGATTGTGTGAATTGTTTTATCGCGGGTATTTTGCTGAAGCTAGAAATGCCAAGCCTGTTTTGTAGCGCAGTGTACCAATTGCTCTTTTGGATTCCCCGAGCATGTCTCTTTGGATGTGTTCGTGTTAATACATAGCTGGAATTTTTGGTATTAAAAGCTACATCGCAGCTCCGTTTTCGTCTGATCGAATACATTCCATCGTCTTTTCTGTCACAGCGCTATTCGGTAAGGGGGAGTGGTTTTAATAATTTTGTATTGACGCAAAACGTCAAGTTCCTCAATTTTTGGTGTGAGGCCGAAATGAAACTTTTCCATCAACTGCTGGTGGCCCCAGCTGCCCTGGGCCTTTTGGCACCAGTGGCTGCAAACGCCACTGAGCTCAATATCAACGGTGTCTCTGACTATGCCGCCACTGGCGAGCAAGTCACCAGCATCACTCAGTTTTCCGACGTTTACCCAACCGACTGGGCTTATCAGGCTCTGAGCAACCTGATCGAGCGCTACGGCTGTGTGGCCGGTTACCCCAACGGCACCTACCGCGGTAACAGGGCGATGACCCGCTTTGAAGCGGCTGCTCTGTTGAACGCCTGTCTCGACCGCGTCACCGAAGTGACCGACGAGCTCAAGCGCCTGATGAAGGAGTTCGAAAAGGAACTCGCCATCCTCAAGGGCCGTGTTGACGGTTTGGAAGCCCGCGTTGGCGAACTGGAAGCCACTCAGTTCTCCACCACCACCAAACTGAAAGGTCAAGCGACCTTCGTGATCGGTGCTAACAGCTTCGGTGGTGACGCAAGGCAGGGTCTTGCTGACGTAGCAGGAATTGTCAATTCCAATGGAATTGTTGGCGAAAAGCGTGCTGATGCAGCTGCGGCACTTTCTGGTGCAACAACCTTCAACTATGACCTGCGTCTGTTCCTAGACACCAGCTTCACCGGTAAGGATTTGCTTCGCACAATGTTGCGTGGTGGCAACTTTGGTGATTCCGCCTATGGCGGAGGCGGCTATGTCGGCCTCGATGCTCTAGAGACAGCCTTTGAAGAAGGTTCACCTAACAACGTTGTGGTGAACCGCCTTTGGTATCAATTCCCAATCGGTAGCAACTTCACTGCAACGATTGGTGGTCGTGTCCGTCAGGACGACATGCTGGCCGTATGGCCTAGTGCTTATCCCTCTGACACTGTTCTCGACTTCTTCACCTACGCAGGTGCACCTCAGACCTACAACCTTCAGCTTGGTGCTGGTGGTGGTTTGAGCTGGGAATCCAACGACTTCAGCATCAGCGCTAACTACGTGAGTGGCAACGGTGGTAACAGCACACCTGGTGTTGCTGATACGAATGCCTTCCTCAGAGATGCAGATGACTGCGGTGGTATCGCCACAGATTGTGCATCTTCGAGCGGAACAGTGCAGATTGCCTATGCTCCTGAAAACTGGGGTTTAGCTGCTGCATATAACTATGCATCAGGTAACAACGGAGCTGGTATTTATTCCGGTAATGGCACCCCTACTGCCAACCTTTTCAGCTCTCTCGGCACTACTAATTCTTTTGGCTTGAGTGCATGGTGGACTCCTGAAGAAGCCGGTTGGATTCCTAGCATCAGTGCTGGTTGGGGTTACAACTCTGTTGACATCTCAAACGCTGATTTCGGCGGTGGTTTCGGCTCAATTGATGGTGCTACATCACAATCTTGGTACGTAGGTCTGCAATGGGCTGATGCCTTCATGAAGGGCAATACCCTTGGTATGGCGGTTGGTCAGCCAACCTTCGTAACAAGTTGGGATAACGACTCCTTCATCAATGACGGAAGTGACTTTGTTGCTGATGGCAACTATGCATGGGAGTGGTGGTATCAGTTCCAAGTCACAGACAACATCTCTGTGACTCCAGCTCTGTACTACTTGAGCCGCCCACTTGGATACGCGACCAACAATCTTGAAGGCGATTCAGACGGCACCTTCAACAACTTTGGTGGACTTGTGAAGACCACCTTCAAGTTCTGATCGGTTAAAAGTTAATCCCTCGTGAGAGGGATTCTCTGCAATTTAGCGATTTAACTTTGAACCCCTTATTTGCAATTGCATGTAAGGGGTTTTTTATTGCTTTGATGTTTCTCCTGTTTGGATGATGAATAGTGATGGATTAGTAGTTGTTGAGTTCTTCGAATGCCTACTCTGCTTTTTGGAAAGGTGTGGAGCTGGTTCAACACCTGCACCAGTGGGACAACTGTCACTCTCGGTTGTTGTGGCTTCGGTGCTCCACAAATTGTCTGAGAAGGGTTGTTAGCGCTGAAAACAAAAGGCTTGAGAAGCGCCTAGGGCCTTGGCTGTTTGATCTGTGCCATTGCCTCATCTGGCATGCGTGTTGTTTGTTTTACGTTGTGGGTGTATCAATTTACACACGACGCCACGCGTCTCGATACCTCAATTTTTTGGTGTGAGGACCGAAAATGAAACTTTTCCATCAACTGCTGGTGGCCCCAGCTGCCCTGGGCCTTTTGGCACCAGTGGCTGCAAACGCCACTGAGCTCAATATCAACGGTGTGTCTGACTATGCCGCCACTGGCGAGCAAGTCACCAGCATCACTCAGTTTTCCGACGTTTACCCAACCGACTGGGCTTATCAGGCTCTGAGCAACCTGATCGAGCGCTACGGCTGTGTGGCCGGTTACCCCAACGGCACCTACCGCGGCAACAGGGCGATGACCCGCTTTGAAGCGGCTGCTCTGTTGAACGCCTGTCTCGACCGCGTCACCGAAGTGACCGACGAGCTCAAGCGCCTGATGAAGGAGTTCGAAAAGGAACTCGCCATCCTCAAGGGCCGTGTTGACGGTTTGGAAGCCCGCGTTGGCGAACTGGAAGCCACTCAGTTCTCCACCACCACCAAGCTGAAAGGTGTTGCCACCTTCGTGATTGGTGCTAACAGCTATGGCGGTAATGCTGACGGTTTCTTCGGAGGCAAGCGTGATGAAGAAGCTGCTGCTCTTTCAGGCGGCACAACGTTTAACTACGACCTGAAGCTTTTCCTCGACACCAGCTTCACCGGTAAGGACTTGCTTCGCACGGTTCTGCGTGCTGGCAACTTCAACGATTCAACCTACGGTGGCAGCGGCTACGTGGGTCTTAACGCCCTGGAAGTTGCATTTGAAGAGCCTTCAGGCGACAACAGCGTTGCAGTTAATCGTCTCTTCTATCAGTTCCCAATCGGTAGCAGCTTCACTGCAACCGTTGGTGGTCGTGTCCGTCAGGACGACATGCTGGCTGTATGGCCAAGTGCTTACCCAGCCGACACCATTCTTGATATCTTCACCTACGCGGGTGCTCCTGCTGCTTACAACCTAGCTTTAGGTGCTGGTGCAGGTTTGAGCTGGGAGTCCAACGACTTCAGTATCAGTGCTAACTACGTGAGCACTAATGGTGGCAACTCCACCCCAGGTGGCCCAGAAGGATTTTTCGGGATAGAAGATTGTAGTAATTCAGGTGGAATTGCCACTGACTGTGCTGGTTCGAGCGGAACTGTTCAGATTGCTTACGCTCCTGAGAATTGGGGCCTTGCAGCTGCTTACAACTACAGCTCTAAGAACCGTTACCAAGGGGACACCTTTGACCTTTCCGGTCAAGGCACACCTCTTTCCAACTTTTTCACCAACAACGGCAACAGCTCTTCTGTTGGTTTGAGTGCCTGGTGGTCTCCTGAGCAACCTGGTTGGATTCCTAGCATCAGCACTGGTTGGGGCTACAACAGCATTACCGATGGTGATGACAATGAATTTTTCCGTTCTGCGACAACTCAGTCCTGGTATGTAGGTCTTCAGTGGGCCGATGCCTTCATGAAGGGCAACACTTTGGGTATGGCCGTTGGTCAGCCCACTTTCGTCACGAACGTTGATTTCCGCAGCGACGTTCCGGGATCTGACTTCGTTGCAGATGGCAATTATGCCTGGGAATTCTGGTATCAGTTCCAAGTTACAGACAACATTTCTGTAACTCCTGCGATCTATTACCTCAGCCGTCCTTATGGTGATCTCACCGATGGTTCTGCCCGAGCCTTCGGTGGAGGCCGTGGCGACGACACCTTCAACAACTTCGGTGGACTTCTGAAGACCACCTTCAAGTTCTGATCGGTTAAAAGTTCATCCCTCGTGAGAGGGATGAACTTTCGTTCTGTCTATTAGTAAGCAACCTCTTGTTATGCAACTGCATGCAAGAGGTTTTTTTATGGTTTGAATTTTCCCTTCTCGTCGTCTTGCTGAATATATGACTATGAATTCCATTTTTGTTGTGATTTCTGTTCTCAGTCTTTGATCTTTTGGGCGTCGTCTGATTGGATAAAAGGATGCCAATTGCATCCGATATCACTGCTCTGGTGGGTCGCACTCCCTTAGTGCGCCTTAACCAGCTCCCTCAGCGAAGCGGTTGTTTGGCTGAATTGGTGGCAAAGCTTGAGAGCTTCAATCCCACAGCTTCCGTTAAAGATCGGATTGCAGGTTCGATGGTTCAGGCCGCTGAAGAGGCCGGCACTATTGCTCCAGAACGAACAGTTCTCATTGAGCCAACAAGTGGAAATACTGGAATCGCCCTAGCCATGGTTGCTGCAGCTCGGGGGTACCGGTTGATTCTCACCATGCCAGACACGATGAGTACCGAGCGTCGCGCCATGCTGAGAGCCTATGGAGCTGAGCTTCAGCTCACCCCAGGGAATGAAGGGATGCAGGGGGCGCTTGATTTAGCCGTAGAGCTCGTTTCAGAGATCCCGCACGCCTATCTCCTGCAACAGTTTGATAACGCTGCCAATCCTGCGGTGCATGCCGCGACGACGGCAGAAGAGATCTGGAGGGATACCGATGGTCAGATCGATGCCCTGGTGGCTGGCGTTGGGACAGGTGGCACGATCACAGGCTGTGCCAGGGTTCTCAAACAGCGCAATCCCGATCTGAAAGTGATTGCGGTCGAACCGGCTGGAAGTCCAGTTTTGGCGGGTGGAGCCCCTGGCCCCCACCGCATTCAGGGCATTGGTGCTGGTTTTGTTCCCTCTGTCTTTGATCAAAGCTTGATTGATGAAATCCTTGGGGTGAGTGATCAGGAAGCGATGGACGTGGGGCGCCGTTTGGCCCGGGAAGAAGGCCTGCTCTCTGGGGTCAGTAGTGGAGCCGCTGTCGCTGCGGCTCTCCGTCTTGGCCAAAGGCCTGAGATGGCAGGGAAAAGGATCGTTGTGATTCTCGCCAGCTTCGGTGAGCGCTATCTGTCCACACCCATGTTCAGTGCATCGGCTGCTACACCGGCGTGGCGGGATGGTCAGCTTTGAGCCACTCCCCCCATCTTCAAGCCAATGGTGATGATCCGTATGTTGTGCTCGGAGTAAGCCGCAGCGCGACTGCCGTGGAAATCAAGGCGGCGTATCGCCAACTTGTGAAGAGGCATCACCCTGATGCCGGTGGGGATGCTGAACGAATCCTTGCGTTGAATGCGGCCTGGGAGTTGCTTGGCGATCGCGACCGACGGCGCGCTTTCGACCAGCAAGTGTCCCCTAGGGCTGGAGAGAGAGAGGAAGCACGCCGCCGTGGTGTCAGAAATGCTCGCGCGACTCAGGCTGCCCGCCATGCTTCTGGACATGCTGCCGCGGAAGATGATGCTTTAGCGAATTGGTTGAAGAAGGTGTACACACCGATTGATCGCATGCTTGGACAGGTGATCAATCCCTTTGCTGCCCAATTGCGTGAGCTTTCGGCGGATCCTTATGACGACACGTTGATGGACGGCTTTTGCCTTTACTTGGAGCAAAGTCGTAGCAAGCTGGACAAGGTGAAAGATCTCTTCCAATCCACTCCAACTCCCTCATCGGCAAAAGGATTCGGGCTGAGTCTTTATCACTGTCTGTCGGAGGTGGAAGATGCGATTGGCGAATTAGAGAGATACACGATGGGATATGTCGACGGCTACCTCCATGATGGTCGCGAGATGTTGCGAGAAGCCAGGCAAAGGCGCAAGCGTCTTCAGGAGGAACGTCGTCGATTGGAAATTCGTTGATGAGAGTTGGTGAGGGTTGCCGGATGAAGGAAGGGCACTGTTGACACGCAGAACACGCGCTTCAAAATTTCCTCAAAACTCAGCTGAAGACCTCTAATTGAGAGAGTTTGAGCCAAACATCTGGAACGGGACGCCTCCAGCGCACTTGGCCGTACTCCCCTTTCACCAAAAGAAGCTCACCCGGTCCCTCGAAAATGTACTCAGGTGGTCGGGGATCACTGGCTGATGCCTCTACGCTTCCCAGATACGACGTGCGGTTGACGCGAACTAAGGCCCCCTTTTTGAGCGTCACCGCTGGTTTGGCGGTTGGGGTTGGGTCAGCGGAGGGTTCAGCCATGAAGAGACGATCAATCGAAACCAGGCTAAAACCTTCTTACCAACAAGGCTGATGTTTGTCCCACCCTCTTGCCTTGTATCTAGTGGCCTTTGGTGGGCTGCTGCTCGTTTCAGTCCTTCTTGACGATGTGGCCGCCCGTATCAGGGTCCCCGGCATTCTCATGGTGCTGCTTTTGGGCCTGCTGATTGAAAACCACGTTGGTGTTGTGGGAGACCAGCAAATTACTTTGCTAAGTCTTAATCAAGCGCAGCAGATCAGTCAGGCCGCTTTGGTGCTTGTGCTTTTTTTTGGCGGTCTCACCACCAACTGGGCTGCGGTGCGCGGTGTGATCAAGCCTGCTGCGCGTTTGGCCACGGTTGGAGTGGTGATCACAGCGGCCTTGATTGGATGGGCTGGATACGGACTGAGTGCAGCTAGTGGGGTTGGAACGAATCCAGCAATGCTGCCGCGAGTTCTATTTGTTGGCGCCATGGTCGCCAGTACGGATGCCTCTGCTGTATTGGTTCTGCTCCGCCCCTTAGCCGGGCGCTTGCCAAAGCGATTGATCGACTTGATCGAGTGTGAGTCGGGCTTCAACGACCCCATGGCTGTTGTTCTGGCTGGATTGGCGTTGGCTTTGGCCGGTGGTGATGGTGTTGGCACCGAGGCCTTGGTCACCGATGTTGTTCGCCAGTTTGTGCTTGGAATCTTGTTGGGTTTTATTGGCGGCACCCTCACCCTGCAGCTTCTAGGAACCCGGCTAACCCTCAACCATGCCGCCATGCTCCCTGTCGTGAGCTTGGCGTTGCTGATGGTGTTAACCGGTGGAACGTTATTGCTGGGTGGGAGCCCACTTTTGGCGGCCTACGTGGCGGGCTTAGTGCTTGGTAATGGCTCAAACCTAGATCGAAAGGCGCTTGCTGAGGCCCATTCCAGTTACGCAAAAATGGCTGAGCTTTTGCTGTTCTTGTGCATGGGGCTTGTGGTAGCCCCGCAGGATGTGGTTCGGGCTGCTGGCTGGGCTTTCGTTTTATTCCTGCTGATGCAGGCGGTGAGATTTTTGATGGTGAATGCCCTGCTTTGGCGCACCACATTCACCAGGAATGAACGGATCTTCGTGAGTTGTGCGGGATTGCGTGGAGCGGTTCCAATCGCAATGGCCATTGATGCCTGGTCGTCTGGCGTTCCTTGGGGGGCATCGATGCCCCCTCTTGCTCTTGCTGTCGTGCTGTTCGGCCTGTTCATTCAGGGGTTTGCCCTCGTTCCCTTGGCTGAACGCATGAATCTCATACTTCCTTCTCATCAACATGATCCTGACGCTGCTGCCTAACCTCTCGAAGCAGACAAGATGGAGACTCCATGCGCCTTTTGCTGATCGGATGCACCGGACTTGTCGGACGTGCATTGGTTCCCATGCTTCAAACCGCTGGGCACGATCTCACCATCGTCAGTCGCCGGTCAGCTCCTGCCGGACTTCCTGCCAGTTGTCTCGCAGGCCTCTCTTGGGTGCAGTGCAACCCAGCCGATTCGATCAGTTGGGCGCCATCTAGCCCTCTACAGCAGGCCTTGGCGCAAGCGCAAGGGGTTGTGAATTTGGCGGGCGAACCGATTGCCGAGAAGCGATGGACTGCAGCACATCTTCAACTGCTGGAAGACAGTCGCCTTCAGACCACACGTCAGCTTGTGAATGCGATGGCGGATTTGGCCCAGCCTCCTGGCGTGTTGATTAATGCATCTGCTGTTGGGTATTACGGAACCAGTGCAGATCAGTGTTTTGAAGAATCGAGCCCTTCTGGTAGCGATGTGCTGGCTGGTCTTTGTCAACGCTGGGAAGCGGTAGCGGCGGACAAGCCTGATGCCACTCGCTTGGTGGTGTTGCGCATTGGGATCGTGCTGGCGGCCGATGGTGGCGCGCTCGGCAAAATGCTGCCGATCTTTCGGATCGGTTTCGGTGGACCGATTGGTACAGGTCGTCAGTGGATGAGTTGGATTGAGCGCAGCGATCTCTGTCGGATGATCCTTGCCGCTGTGGAGAACGACGGTTGGACGGGGGCTGTGAATGCCGTCGCTCCAACACCGGTCACGATGGCCACGTTCTCGGCCTGTTTGGGCCGTTGCTTGGGGCGTCCCAGCCTGCTGCCCGTCCCCGCCCCACTCTTGAAAGTGTTGCTTGGCGATGGAGCAAAGGTGGTGCTGGAAGGACAGCGGGTCCAGTCAACGCGTCAAGCAGTGCTGGATTTCAATTGTCATTATTCTGAGTTACCTGCTGCATTCGACGCTGCCACCAGCTCCACAGGCCGTTGATCAGCGCGGCTGCCATCAGTAATCCAATCGCTGGGGTGAAGAGGGGATCCCAGAGCCGCTGAAATTGCTGCATGGGCGCTTTGAGGCCTTGCCCGTCAGCGATGACGGCCACCGCAAACCAAACCGCACCCCCCAACACCAGAAACACATCCAGAACAAGCAGACGATCCAGCCAGCGTTTCCATGGGGGTTCAAGGTTGTTTGACGTCATCTAGTTTTTTTGCAGTAGCCCACTGATCAAGTCAGCCATTTTCCTACCTCCACCTTGGGGACCTAACCGTTGCATCGCTTGCTCCCGACAATCACGACGAAGGTCTGGGTCATTCACGCTTCGTTCCAGCAGCTCGATGGCCAGTTTGGCTGTTGCTTGGAGAAGCTCGTCTCCTTCACAAGGGGAGGCAGCACAAAAAACGGTTGGACCCAGCAACCGTCGCTGGGCTTCCGCGAAGCCAGCGGTGAATTGGGGGCCTTGACCAGGGAGTTGCAGCACGGGCTTGGCCAAGCCCACGGCTTGCTCCGCAGCTGTGCCGGCCATACAAAGCAAGAGGTCTGAACAGAGAAGCACAGATGTGAAACCCTGCCGTCGCACCTGAATCTGCCGACCGCCCTTCTCTAACCGTGCTGGGCAGGTGTCTTGACCCAGAACAAGAGTCCAGCCATGGGATTGCGCAATGTTGCTCAAGTGGTCATCTCCCAGGGCTCCAACGAGTGCCAGGTCGATCTCAAGGTCCCCACGGCCGTATTGCGAGATCGGGATTTGCTCGATCACGCCCAGAAGCAGCACCAAATTGTGTTCAAGTTCTGGTCGACGGCTGCCAGGCAAGAGTCCAAGGCGTCTTTTGGCGTAGGGCAGCAGATTGCTATGGCACAAAACAGAATCCATAAAAGGATTGCCCACGAATTCCACTTCCCGCTTCAGCTGTTCGCTGAGATCCACTGCGGTGAGGGCATCTCGACTGAACACCGCTTTGAACCTCGGAGACTTGAGGCAGTTTCCGCAGGGCCATGGAAGTCGCAGTTTTCCCTCGTAGTGACTGGAGTACGCCACTAGATACGTTGCAACTGGCCGGTGGCAGAGCCATGCCGCCATCACGGGGATCACATCCCCGATCACTACCACTAAGTCATAACGGCCGGCGATGCGCATCAGCCGTAGAAGCCGCCTTAGGAGATAGATCACCTGACCCTGGATCAGCTCCGTGAGACGCCCGCGAAACGTTGTGTAGCCAAGCCCACCCGTACTGAATTCGCGCGTGCGACCGACGAGCGGGATCGTTGCTTCGCCATAGGGATTTCCGCGACCGACCAGCGGCAGCGCTTCCACATCGTGCCCTTGTGCTTTTAACGCTTGTCCAAGCAGAGCGCCCGAAAGGTCTTCGCCATGACCATTGCTTAGAAGCAGCAGCCGAGCCACCTCAGAGCTCCAACCAACTCTTCACTTTGAGAAGTGCGGGCCAGTCCGGTCGACGTTTAAAGCCATCGTTGATGGACTCTCTCAGCTCGTCTCCCATCTCGGGAGCGACAGCTAAGACCTGCTGCACGACAGCAATTTGATCACGTACTCCCTTGGCTTTGGTTTCAAGCATGGCCAGAGTCAGATTGATCCTTGCCTGAGGATCCTGGCTGTTGAGCTTCACCGCCAATCGAGCAGAACGCAACGCATCGTCTGGCTTATCGCAGAGCAAGAGAAGCCAAGCCAAGCAAGTCCATCCTGATGATTGACGGGGTGCGGCGTCAGTGATTGCGACAAAATCATCGATCAACTCTGCCGCCGGTGCTCCAGCTTGGTAACGGGCCATGGCCTGCTCGAACAGGCTGGATTCCTGAGATTCCTGGGACTCCATCGCTGATTCTGATTCTCTGGAAATTGTCAACAGATTCCCACGCGGTGTGGCTTAGACCGCAAAGGAACTCCCGCATCCACAGGTTTGGGTGGCATTGGGGTTGGTGAAGTTGAAGCCACCCCCAATGAGGGCAGTGCTGAAATCCAGCTGCATGCCGTAAATGTAAAGGAGACTTTTGGGGTCACAGACCACCCGAAACGCATCTCCCGAGGGGGCGGCGTAGTCATAAACCTCATCACCTTCCTCGATCTCCGAGGCGGGCACAAAATCCATGGTGTAGCTCATTCCGCTGCAACCTCCAGACCGCACGCCAACACGAAGGATTTGCTCATCGCCTTGCTCTCTGCAGAGCTTCGAGAGTTGAAGCATTGCTGGATCCGTGATCTGAATGCCTTTTCCACCTTTGGCTGTGTGGGTCGCAGTACTGGGGGTGGAGGTGGTCATGGGTCAAGAGTCCAGCTGGCCTTAATCACTGTATTGAACCCACGCGTCTTGTGCTTAAAGCAGTTAAGGCGTTCGTATTCATAGAGTTGTTGAATTCTTGGTTGAAGCGCTGGTGCAGGTCGCGATTGTGGGCTCAGGACTGGCCGGCCTAGCCGCTGCCGTCGACCTTGTGGATGCAGGTCACAAAGTTGACCTCTATGAGGCGCGTCCGTTCATGGGCGGCAAAGTCGGTAGCTGGGTAGACGAAAACGACAATCACATCGAGATGGGATTGCACGTGTTCTTTTTCAATTACGCCAACCTCTTTGCTCTGATGCGCAAGGTGGGCGCGATTGATAATTTGCTGCCAAAAGATCACACGCATTTGTTTGTCAATAGCGGAGGTGATCTGCGGGAACTTGATTTCCGTTTCCCAGTCGGTGCTCCGTTTAATGGTCTCAAGGCTTTTTTTACAACTCCGCAGCTCACCTGGATCGATAAGTTGCGCAATGCGATGGCCTTAGGCACCAGCCCAATTGTGCGAGGTCTCGTTGATTACGAAGGCGCGATGCGCACGATTCGTGCGTTGGATTCAGTGAGTTTTCAAACCTGGTTTGTCAGCCATGGCGGCAGCCTGGAGAGCATTCGCAGAATGTGGAATCCGATCGCTTACGCCTTGGGATTCATCGATTGCGAAGCCATTTCTGCGCGATGCATGTTGACCATTTTCATGATGTTTGCCTCCAAGACTGAGGCCTCAAAACTCAATTTGCTGAAGGGGTCACCACATCGATGGCTCACTGGGCCGATTTTGAATTACATCCAGGAACGCGGTGCCACCTTGCATCTCCGCCACCGTGTGAAGGAGGTGCATTACGAGGAAGGAGAGGCCCCCAAGGTGACATCCTTAACCTTGAGCACCCCCGAGGGTGAGAGCAATGTTCAGGCTGATGTGTACCTGGCAGCCTGTGATGTTCCTGGGATTCAGCGCCTTCTCCCCGATGCATGGCGTAAGCACGAGCAATTCGATGCCATTCATCGCTTAGAAGCTGTGCCGGTAGCCACGGTGCAGCTTCGTTACGACGGATGGGTGACGGAACTGGCTCAAGGAGACGTCTCCGACGCGCGTCGGAAGGACCTGTCCAATCCGACTGGTTTAAATAATTTGCTTTACACCGCTGACGCAGACTTCAGTTGTTTCGCTGATTTGGCATTGGCCAGTCCAGAGGACTACCGAAAACCAGGGGAAGGATCGTTGTTGCAGTGCGTTCTGACCCCTGGAGACCCCTGGATTCCAAAATCGGTTTCTGACATCGTTGCTCACACCGATGCGCAGGTGCGCAAACTGTTCCCATCGGCTCAGGATTTGAACCTCACCTGGAGCAATGTTGTGAAGTTGGCCCAATCTCTGTACCGAGAAGCACCTGGAATGGAGCCGTATCGGCCTGATCAACGCACACCAGTCAGCAATTTTTTCCTGGCCGGGAGTTATACCCGACAGGATTACATCGATTCGATGGAGGGAGCCACGATGAGTGGTCATCTTGCAGCGGCAGCCATTCTTGGAATGCCGGCGAAGCTGGCCACCAACAACGCGGTGGCCTGAACCGATGGGACGTTGGCTCGACCACACGGTCATCACCGAAGTTCAAGCCCCTGTCGATCGGGTTTGGACTGTTTGGAGTGATTTCGAAGCGATGCCTCGCTGGATGCGCTGGATCGAATCGGTCAAGACCCGTGAGGATCCTGACCTAACGGATTGGACTTTGGCGGCTCAAGGTTTCCGTTTTCAATGGAAAGCGCGCATTACGAGCCGCATTGATCAGCAGCAATTGCAGTGGGAATCGGTGGGGGGACTCCCGACTAAAGGTGCCGTTCGTTTTTATCAAGAGCAGCCCGAGATCACCGCTGTGAAGTTGAGCGTGAGCTACGAACTTCCCGGAGTCTTGGCACCGCTGATGGAACCGACCATCCTGGGAGGAATTGTCACCAAGGAGCTCCAGGCGAACCTTGATCGTTTTAGGGATTTGGTTGAAAGCGGTTACACACCAAGGACGGAGCATTGAGTTGGGGCCAGCTTCGAGCTTTGCTCTCTCAGCGCTGATGCTTGGGGCGTTGATTGGTGGATGTTCCGCTGATCCAACGGGTGGAACCCCATCGAGTCGTGTCAACGAACCTCCCTTGGTGTCGCCTGAGGCGACGGTCATGTCCTCACCACCTGCAACGGCTTTAACCGTTTTGCCGAGTGTTGCTGAAGTTCTCGTTTCCGTTCCAGAAGGTCGCACCGATCCCTTCGCACCCTTTCCGCAACGGATCTCTGATCCCCAGCCCGGCACCTCGGGAGACACGGGTTTGACGGTTCTCGGTGTGCTCTCTGTGGCGGATCAGTTGCGTGCACTGATTAGTACGACTGAGGGATCGGGAGTCGTCTGTCTGGGGGCAGGTGGCCGTTGCCCTGGAGAGGCTCAGCAGCTTTTCCCCATGGACGTTGAGGTCCAATCCATCGATATCCGCACGGGCTGCCTCACCCTGCTTCAGTCCGGGCGGTCGCAGCGGGTCTGCATCACCTGAAGGCAGGCCTGGGTCAAACCATCGAGGTCGTGGGGGTTGGCTTCCTGGTCGACCCGTCCGAATTGTTCAAGACAACGCTGGCTGGTCTGGGGCCCAATCGACACCAGTGCTACGGAGCTGATGGCACGGGCTGCTGTCTCAGAGCCCAAGGTTTGCTCCAGCAGTGCAGCCGTATGGAGGACTGTTTTCCCACTGCTGAATGTGATCGCATCCACCTCACCTGAAGCCAACGCCTTGGCCGTTGTTTCTGGCATGTCGGCTGGACAGCGGGATTCGTAGGCAGGCACCTCTACCACCCTGGCGCCCGCCTCCCCAAAGGCTTCGGCGAGCAGCGTGCGGCCTCCGCTTTGCACTCGTGGGAGCAGGAGTCTGAGTCCCCAACCTGAAACAGGGAAGTGTTCGATCAGACTGTCTGCCACGAAGTCAGGTGGTACAAAATCAGCGGGTGCCCCCAGATGGTCCAGAAGCCGTGCCGTCTTGCGTCCTACAGCGGCAATTCGAAGCCCAGCAGGTCTTCTGCCCAGGCTGCTGCCTTGGAGCCGCAGACGTTCATCCACGGCTTGCACGCCATTGGCGCTGGAGAAGACCACCCAGTGAAACTCATCCAATTCGGCAAGGGCATCATCCAGAGGACCCCATTCATCGGGAGGACCGATTTCTAAAGCCGGCAGGTCGAGGACCTTCGCACCCTGTTGTTCCAACAGGGTGCGGGCTTCCCCTAGCTGTTCACGGGCCCTCGTGACGACGATGGTGCGCCCCTGCAGGCCTGGATTGCTTTCAGAAATCATGCATTCACCTCGTCAAGTTTCACCAGTCCGCCCACCTGATCTTGCAGGGCTCTTGCCTGGTCGCCTTTCCCCTGGCTGTTGAGTAGGGCGATCGCCTCACGAAACGATCCTCTTGCTCCGTCGATGTCTCCACCGACGAGCCTCGCAACCGCAAGGTTCTGGTGGCATTCGGCATGGCTAGGTTCCAAGCTGAGCGCTCGTTCATAGGACTGCAGTGCATCCTTGATCGCACCCTTGCGGCGTTGCATGAGCCCCAGGTTGTACCAGGCAAGGGCCACTTCTGGTGCACGCTGGCACGCGATGGTGGTCAGTTGGATGGCCTCATCGATCTTGTTGGTTTGGAGCAGCAGGGCGGCCAAATTCAACCTGGCGCCAAGGCCAAGGCGGACGTCCAGAGCTTGCGCTAAGGCTTGTTTGTAGAACTCGATGGCCTGGTCGGTGTTCTCTGAGCTCAAGGCGATGCCCAGATGCAGCAACAGCTCGTAGCGCTCTGCAGCGTGTTTATCACCCTCGCCAAGGTTGGCAAGCCCTTCGCGCAACAGGGCGATGCCTTGAACCCGATCCCCATCTGCGACCTCGAGGGCCCCGAGCTTGGCGCAGGCGTAGGGATGTCCTGGCTCTTGTTCCAGCCATTCCTGCATGGACCGGCGGAGACGGTCTGCTTTATCCGTTCCCTGCAGTTGTTCCGGCCGGTAACCGTCGTGAAGCAGGGCAGGCTCTGGGCAGTCGGCGATGCGCCAGTGGGGTTCGTCCCGGAGAAGTTCGCGCACGCTGTCATCCACCATCGAGTGATACGGGCGGCTCCAGCGAATGCGGGGGTGGCGGCGAAATAGGCGACTCACGCTGGAGTAGGGCGCCATCGCAGCACCCTGCTCATGGCGCAGCAGGTTGATGACCAGCACATCCGGTTGGGCCATGAGCGCCTTGAGAGCAGGGATGGCTTCTGCCCTCAGGCATTCATCCGCATCAAGCACGAGCACCCAGTCGCCTTTCACAAAGTCAAGGGCGACATTCCGGGCTGGAGCGAAATCGCCTGGCCAAGGCAAGTGTTCGACCCTTGCACCTGCCGCTTTTGCAATCGCAATGGTGTTGTCGGTAGAGCCTGTGTCAACGATGACCATTTCGTCGGCAAAGGCCTTCACGGAGTCCAGGCAGGCCCCAAGCCGCTCCTGTTCGTTGCGCACGATCATTGAGAGGCTGAGCATGGTCTTGGGCACAACTGGGGCAGAGGCTAGGCCCGTTCAGTCGGTGAATTCATTGATGCCCAGCGTCGATAGAGCTGGAGAAGGATTCTGGTTCAACAAACGTTGAAGCAACGCTTGCTGTGCGTCAGGCATTTGCCCCGGGCTGTATGCCGCTGGTATTGACCGAGGCAGAAGTGCGCTCAGGGTCTCCCAGACGTAGGGGCTTCCATACACCACCAAGCCAAACAATCGATTTAGGTCAAGCAGTTGTTGGATGGCATCCGTCCAAGGCTCCCGAACGCTGCGGTTGGCTTGAAATGGATTGCCGCGTATGAATAATTGCAGGAGTACAGGCCCGTCTCCGAGGCGATCGATCGCCAGAGGGCCCAGAGGGTCTGCAGCATCCGACCATGGGGAAACGCCTAGGGGATGACTCAGCACGGTTTGGAATCCCAGAGGCTTGGGGAGCAGGATCGCAGGGGCATCGGCGGGAAGCACCGGGCAGGGAAGAACCCCATCGACTCGGATCAAATTGATGCCATCGATGGGGTTGGGCTGTGTTGCCCCATTGGTGGTGGAAGGGTTGGAGATCTCAAGCGACCGTGACACCAGCTCCAGCGTGAGAGCTCTTTCCTCTCTTGTTTCGATTGTGGGCTCGTTGTTGTCCAAATCGAGTGACTGAGGGATCGAGTTCAACGCAACCTCGCGGCGATCCAGGGAGTCGTGGAGCCTGGCCATGGGCACTCGACCCGAATGGAGTGCATCGCAGAGGGCGTCGATGGCAGCCACGGCATCGGCCGGCATCAAAATGAGGTCAGCACCTGCGGCGAATGCCAGCACTGCGGCTTCTCCTGCTCCGTAACGTGCCGCAATCGCTTCCATCACCAAGGCATCGGTGACAACAAGGCCTTTGAAGCCAAGATCAACCCTTAAAAGCTTGGTGAGCACCTCGGCGGAGAGGGTGGCGGGCCACTCTGCATCCAATGCTGGAATCAGTAGATGGGCGGTCATCACACTGCTGACTCCCTCCAGGATCAGGGTGCGAAACGGTTGAAGTTCAAGGCTCTTTAAGCGTTCGCGACTGTGTGGCAGCAGAGGTAGTTCCAGGTGGGAGTCGGTGGCGGTGTCGCCATGGCCAGGGAAATGCTTGGCGCAGCCCAAAACGCCTGTCGCGGCCAGTCCACGCTGAAAGGCTCCTGTTAACTCCCCCACGGTGTGGGGATCTTCTCCCCATGCCCGCACGTTGATGACCGGGTTTTTGGGGTTGCTGTTCACATCGCAAACCGGAGCCAGCACCCAATTCAGCCCGCAGCGCTTCGCCTGATTGCCGCAACAACGTCCATAGTTTTCGGCAAGCTGTACGGCCTTGCGCGGAGATCTCTGATAGAGCCGTCCGAGCGCCATTGGAGGCACCAACCAGCTGGCCCCCTCAAAGCGTTGGCCAACGCCTTCTTCAACGTCGGCGCACAACAAAATGGGTTGCCCAGCCCAGCGTTGAAATCTGCGGCAGCGCTGTCGTAATTCTGTTGCGGTTCCACCGAGCAGGATCACCCCCCCAACCCCAGCGCCTAACAGCTGCTCTAGCTCGTGATTGCTGAGCTCCCAGAGCGGGTATCGCCTCTCCCTATCTGTGGCATGACCGCTGGCGCGCACCACCAACAATCGGGCGACGGCCTGACGAAGGTCATCCGCATTCATGGATTGTCAGGGAGTTCGGTTCCTTCTGGCACCTCTCCTCGTTGATCCCGCTCCCGCTCGAGCTCCCCCAGCAAATGGAGCACTGTGGTGCCTTTTTCAATCCCACGATCGAGCTTGAAGACAATTTCAGGGGCTCGACGCATTTGCAACCGGCGGCCTAGCTCCCCACGGAGGAACCCTCTTGCCGCTTCTAGGCCGTCCATGACCTCATCTTTTTGCGCTTGTTCGCCGAAGACACTCACGAAAATTCGACAATGTTGAAGGTCGCCGCTGACCTCCACCTCGGTGATGCTCACCATCCCCTGATGAACGCGTTCGTCACGGATCCCATGGATCAGCAGCTCGCTGGTTTCCTTGCGGATTAAGGCGGCTACCCGCTCAACTCGACGTCCCTGGGCCATCGTCAGCTCAGTGGTGCTGCAGTAGTCACCATGGCACGGAGCACCAGTCCAAGGGTGATCAATCCACTAATCAAAGCCCCAATCAGAGCAACGGCAGTGACGGGATTCCTGAGCCGCTGAACCAGGGGCTTTGCAACGGAGTTGAGAACGCCAAGGCCGAAGTTAATGAGATAGCGCGGGTAACGCGTCACATTGACGAAAAACTCGCGCATGGTCCTGGCAGGGATATGAATCTGATAGCTACTCTGCCGGCTAAGGGCAAAGACGGTCATGCTGGAGCTGCATCAATTCCGTCATTCCGCCTTCTGCCTCAAGGTGCGGATGGCATTGCATGCCAAGGATTTGAGCTTTCGAGAAGTGGAGGTCACCCCTGGGATCGGTCAACTCGCCGTGTTCCGTTTGTCAGGGCAAAGGCAAGTTCCGGTGCTCGTAGATGGCGACACGGTGGTGGCAGATTCCAGCGCGATCTGTCGTTACTTGGATGAGCTGCAGCCCGAGCCGCCCCTCTTCCCGAAGGACCTTCGAGCGGTGGCCCAGATTCATTTGATTGAAGACTGGGCTGATACAACTCTTGCAGGATCCGTCCGCGCGGCTCTGCTTCAGGCGGCGGTGGATGATCCTGAATTGCGTGCGGCCCTGTTGCCGGATGACGTACCGGGCCCAATTCGGCAGGTGATGACCGGAGTCCCGACGGGTTGGCTGAGTGGGGTTAATGAGCTGTTTGGCCAGGAGGAGCGTTCCGCCATGCTCCACAACCTGATCGCGATGGCTGATGGCCTGACCCCCGATAGCGTCTTGGTTGGCGATGCCCTCAGCCTTGCGGATTTGGCAGTGGCGGCGCAGCTCTCCCTGTTGCGCTTTCCCGCTTCAGCAGGGTCTCAATTGGCGGGCCGCGGCGTTGCCGGTCTCAGTGATCATCCTCGCCTTCAGCCTTTGTTTGAATGGCGCGATCGACTGGAGGCTCGTGTGTTCAAGCAGGATCCTGCCGCCGTGTGAGCGTGAGCTTGTAGCGGCTTGCCCGTTGCACAAATGATTTGCTGGCAGCCCCGGGAGCTGGATAGGTCTGTTGCCATTGCTCCCCACAGATTCGGCTGACGAGGTCAGCGGTTGGTGCGTCTGGACATGGTTGATAGCGACTCAGGGTTTCAATCCTGCTGAGCCTTGGTGCCCTTGCCCCATGCATGACCTGGAGAACAAGTTCATCACTGACAAAGGATGCGATGTGGATCGATGTTTGCTCTCTCCCGATCACGGTTGTTTCCAGCAGTCGATCATTGCTCAGTCGAGCGAGCTGGCGGTTCACCTGATGAGGGGCTTGCTCCACGCTGAGCAGTTGCTTGCCTAAAAGCGCTTGTCCAATGGCTCTGGCATTAAACGGTCGATCCCCCACCACCTCGTTGTGCTGATTGAGCCGAAACTGGGCCAGATGCTTTATCGGGGGCAAGTTTTCGTCCACCTTGCCGTTTGCCAGAAGATCAAGGCTTTCCACCTCCCAAAGCCCTTCAAACCAATCCGGGTACACCAGATCCTCCTTGGCTCGTGGTCGCGGCAGAGGAGCTGGATCCGGCCAGGCTGGCCATTCCTTGAGGCGGGCTTCGAGCTGCTGACTGTTTTGAGTGTTGTCCGCCAGGGCTGGTTTTAAGGGCCCAACGAGAAGAATCATGGCCATGATCAGTGCCAGCAGTGGCCGAGTCATGTCCGATCCCCTCATTCGTGCCTGTGATCACTACGTGGTGCTTGAGCCGGGCAAGCCAGAACGACTGCTCAGTTCCGACGACACCCTGACATGGTTGACAGAGCAGCTGGACAAGATGTCCGTGCTACCGCTTGATCTGCGTGGTTTTGAGTCCTCGGCTGCTGCCGCAGAAAGGCTGTTGGATACGGCCTGCGATCTTGAACTGGCTCCAGGATTCAATCTTCAGTGGTTTGCGGTGCGCTTGGAGCCTGGAACATGACCTCATCGGGTTTGAGAATGCCAGGGATGGCCTCAAGGATTCGCTCTGATACAGCGCTCACCGTTTCGTCGCCCACCTTGATTCGCAAATCAGCCTCTGCATAAAGAGGTGTACGCGCTTCAAGGAGCGCATCGAGACGGGCGGCAGGATCACTTCCTTGAAGCAGTGGCCTTGCTCCTGGATCCGCATGGAGACGCGCCAGGAGTTGGTCCCGTTCAGGGGCAAGCCAGATCACGATCCCTTGATGCAGAACGCCCCAGTTTTCTGGTTGTGTGATCACACCGCCTCCGGTCGCAACCACGAGCGAATGGCGTTGGCCAATGGCCTGCAGCACCTGACTCTCGAGGGCTCGGAACCCTTGCTCACCGTCTGACTCAAAGATTTGGGGAATGGGGCGGCCAGCAAGCGTTTCCAGGACTCCGTCGGCGTCGACGAAGCCATAGCCGAGGCGTTGGGCAAGGGGGCGCCCCGTGCTGCTTTTGCCGCTTCCCATCATCCCGATCAGGTAGAGGTTGCGGCCGCCCAGACGGGCCTTCAAAGGGTGTGGTGTGGTGGTTGTGCCGTCAGCCATCCGTTCGGCAGGTGGGTGAACTTACTAGGATGATCGCCCGTCAGACCTCGTCATGACTGATGCCATCACGATGGCACCGCACGGCCAAGGTCGTGGCTGTGTCATCACCCGCCGAGCCTGCTTCAGCTCCAGCCACCGTTATTGGTTGCCTGAATTAAGTGCTGATGACAATGCGGCCCGCTTCGGATCGTGTGCGATGGCCCCTGGTCATGGACACAATTACGAATTGATCGTGTCCATGGCTGGTGGCCTTGACGCCAACGGCATGGTGCTGAACCTCTCTGAGGTGAAGCATGCGATTCGTTCGGAGGTCACTGAACAACTCGATTTCCGCTTCCTCAATGAGGTTTGGCCAGAATTCGATGTCACCAGCTCGGAGGGTTGCCTGCCAACCACCGAAGCCCTTGTTCGGGTGATCTGGTCTCGGTTGGCCAACCAGCTCCCCCTTGTGGGGCTGCGCCTTTATGAATCATCTGGCCTGTGGGCCGACTATCTCGGACAAACCATGGACGCCTATCTCACTATCCGCACTCACTTCGCTGCTGCGCACCGTCTGGCAAGACCAGAGTTAAGCCAGGAAGAAAATGAGCTGATCTACGGCAAATGCGCCAGACCCCATGGTCATGGCCACAATTATCTAGTGGATGTGACTGTTCGCGGAAGCATTGATCCACGCACTGGGATGGTTTGCGACCTAGCAGCGCTTCAACGTCTTGTGAGCGATCTGGTTGTTGAGCCTTTTGATCACACTTTTCTGAATAAGGACGTCCCCCATTTCGCCGATTGTGTGCCTACCGCTGAGAACATCGCCCTTCATATCGTTGATCGATTGACCACTCCCGTTCGCGCCATTGGAGCTCAGCTGCATAAGGTACGGCTTCAGGAGAGCCCTAATAACGCTGCAGAGGTTTATGCCGAAGCTCCGGCGCTTAATGCAATGCCTGAAGCAATGCATGCCGTTGTGAACGGCTGAGTCTTCTTCGACGTGCAGCGACCAACGGTTCGTCTGGTGCTTGCCGTCAGCCTGGATGGTCGGCTTGCAGCTCCCTCTGGCG
Organism: Synechococcus sp. Cu2B8-bc1011; assembly: GCF_047302735.1. Classification (NCBI taxonomy): domain Bacteria; kingdom Bacillati; phylum Cyanobacteriota; class Cyanophyceae; order Synechococcales; family Synechococcaceae; genus Synechococcus; species Synechococcus sp. Cu2B8-bc1011. The sequence goes on along the minus strand of NZ_CP138915.1, from coordinate 206,996 downwards.
GTGCCGCTCAGTTAGGCGGTGCCGGTGATCGGCACGTGCTTGAACAAGCGTTGGCTTGGTCTGATGCTGTGTTGATCGGTGCAGGAACCTTGCGGGCCCATCGCTGCACCTGTTTGATTCATGAACAACAGCTTTTGACTCAGCGAAAGCAAGACGGCAGGCCCTTACAGCCAACGGCTCTCGTGGTGAGTCGCCATCCCGACTTTTGCCAGGACTGGCCGTTTTTCCAACAAGAGCTTGAGCGTCATCTCTTGACCCCAGATCTGATGTCAGCGGAGGGTTTCTCCGCGACTCATCGGTTGCAAACGTCCTGGGAAAGGACCTTGGTTGAGCTTGCTGCATCGGGTTTTCATCGCCTTGTCCTTCTTGGAGGAGCGCGCCTTTGCGGATCACTATTGGAAGCCGATCAGGTGGATGAGCTTCAGCTAACCCTGAGCCCATGCCTTCTAGGAGGTCGATTCAGCTGGATTCCGTGCGATGGATTCAACATGCCACCGGCGCTGTCGCAGCCCGATGCTTGGACTCTGATATCGGCTGATCGACTGAGCGGTCATGAGCTTGTGGTTCGTTATGGACGCAGTCGCTGAAAGACCTCGCTCAGGGGGACATCCTGTAGGTCTGTGGCCTGGAGTCCCAGCAGCGATGCCAGACAGCGCTTGATCACAACTTCGGCGTCATCTCCAATGCGGCCAGACAACAGTTCGCTGATGACACCGAGTTCTCTGCCACTGCGACTGGTTTCACGAATGAGGCATTCACTGACTGGTTTTGCTACAGCCTGGCAAGGCTGCTCCCCAATGCTGCTTAAGGGTTCAAAGTCGAGTTCAGCATCCCTTAGAGCTTGTTGCGCAAGTTGTTGGCATTGATCAGCCAACTGACTCTCGAGTCTTGGACGCATCAGTTGCAGCAATGGTTGCAGAAGCCCTGCTTGGACGGCACCTCCGCTGAGCATCAAGCTGACCGCTACGAGCGTTACAACCACCTGCTTTTTATGTGGTGTCGAATGGGTCACAGCAGGTTGGTAAGAACTGGCTTGCCTTCAGTGTGACTCCGATGTCTCTCACTGGTTAGGGTCTTGATCTTCGCCGCTGTCTTCGCCGGTTATGGCATCCCTGAAGGCTCGTTGGCATCGCTCGATTCGGGAGATACCCGAACAGCAGTGGGAGCAGCTTCTTGGCCCTGAAGTGATTCCCTTCTATCGCTGGAATTGGCTCGCTGCCCTTGAGGAGTCTGGGAGCGTGGCTCCCGATCAGGGATGGCAACCGCTGCACCTATCCCTGTGGCGCGAAGAGGACCATCTTTGTGCGGTTGCGCCGCTCTATCTCAAGGGCCACAGTTACGGGGAATTTGTGTTTGATCAAGCGTTTGCACGGCTTGCTGGTGATCTTGGTCTTCGTTATTACCCAAAGTTGATTGGGATGAGCCCCGTAAGCCCGGTACAGGGCTATCGCTTTCATGTGGCTGCGGATGAAGATCCTGCAGAATTGACTCAACTCATGCTGGAGATAATTGATAATTTTGCCAGAAATAATGGCATCCTTAGCTGCAACTTTCTCTATGTTGATCCCCTCTGGCGTCCTTTGGCAGAGGCGGCAGGTTGCGCTTCTTGGTTGAACCAGCAGAGTCTCTGGACATCGGATGGTCAGGCTACTTTTAGCGATTATCTGGCAGGATTTAATGCTAATCAGCGGCGCAATATCAAACGAGAGAGGAAGGCGGTCCGTGAAGCAGGGCTTGAAATTACGCCTCTTTGTGGTGAGGACCTCGATTCTTCTTTGCTGGAATGCATGCATGGATTTTATGAACAGCACTGCGCTCGTTGGGGGATGTGGGGTAGTAAATATCTCGAAGCATCATTTTTCGATGCCTTAGCTGCGAACGCGTTGCGAGAGCGGATTGTTCTTTTTAGTGCTCATCGCGGCAATCCCAATGAGCCAGTTGCGATGTCACTCTGTGTCCATGACGATCTGTCGCTCTGGGGCCGTTACTGGGGCAGCAATGAAGAGATTGATTGTTTGCATTTTGAGGTTTGTTATTACGCACCGATTGAGTGGGCGCTCAAGCGAGGACTGAAGAGTTTTGACCCAGGGGCAGGAGGGAGCCATAAAAGACGGCGTGGGTTTGTGGCTCGGCCTCAGACCAGCCTCCATCGCTGGTATGAGCCCCAAATGGATGGACTGATTCGTGGCTGGCTTGGCAAGGTCAATCCACTGATGCTCGAAGAGATTGAGGCCATTAACGCTGAGCTGCCTTTTCGAAAGGAGACTCCTTCGCTTGCTCTGTAAGTTGAGAAGAGCCTTGCAGCCAGATTGAACCAGATCAACACCGCCATAGATCTAAATGCGTGTGCTCAGCTGGATGATCAGTTGTCGCAGCGGTTTATAGCTTTGGACCCGCTTGGTTATTTCTTGATTCGAGTGGATGCTGCTGCGGCTGAATTGGTTGTTGAGCACTATGGCAACACGATTGATGAGCAAGGTCTTGCACGGGATCCGGATTCCGGAGAAGTGATTGCTTGCCGTCAAGGTGGACCCAGAACGCCTTCGGCCGTGTTGCGTGGGCGCACTGCAAAAGAGGTCGGGATCGCCTTATGCGAAGGGGAAGGAAATCTTCCCCTCAGCCGTTTAGACCATGCGTTCTATTTGGGTCGGGAACTTCAGAAAGCCGAACAGTGCCTGCGGGACGGAAGCACGTACATTCAGGATTAATCCTTCAAACAGGCTGCAGTTCGCGCGAGTTGCTGGGTTCTTCTGGTGGCAACGATTCCAACTGCTCACGGATTTCCTGTTGCACAATCGCTCTGTATTCCATGAAATGCTCGTTGTGTGCAAGAACAACAATGAACTGTTCAAGCATGGCTGGATTTTGACGTGCCATGCCAAATAGATAGCGCCAGAAGCGCCCGCGCGTGTTGCGTTTAAGCCCTTGGCGCCAGATCACGATTGAGAGCGCCCTGATATCAGTCCAAGTTGGTAATTTGCTGGTGCCTTTCCAGCGTGGAGCTCCCATCTTTAAGTAATAGGAGTAAACCCGGTCCATGTAGGCATTGGGTTCATAGAGCGTACAAAAAGCGTCAACATATTCATTGGCGATGTCACGAATGGGCCGGGTAGGTTTGAAATTAAGCAAATTCGTTTGGTTCACACCCTTGGCGTCTGATTCGTCTTGAATCAGGCGACCTTCTTTTTCGAGACGATGCCAAAGGGCTGTGTTGGGAAGGGCTTGAAGCATGCCCATCATTGCTGCAGGGATGCCTGTACGGGTTACGAAATCAACGATCCGTAAGCCAGCACCATCCTTTTCTCCGTCAAAACCAATGATGAATCCAGCCATGACCCGAATACCGTTTGCCGTAATACGGTCAACAGCAGCATCAAGGGGATTGCGAGTGTTTTGAACTTTTCTCGCGGTTTCTAAACTAGCTTCGTCTGGAGTTTCAATTCCCAGAAACACGCTTTCAAAGCGAGCCTCGTGCATCATCCGCATCATTTCGTCGTCGTCCGCGAGATCGACTGAGGCCTCAGTGGCAAAACTAAATGGGTAGCCTCGATCTTCTTGCCAGGTTTTGATTTCCGGAAGTAAAAGCTTTGCGTTGCGCTTATTTCCGATGAAATTGTCGTCTACGAGGAAGATCGAGCGCCGCCATCCGAGGTCGTAAAGCGATTGCAATTCAGAAATCAGCTGTTCGGGTGTTTTGGTGCGGGGTTTGCGCCCGTAGAGAACGATGATGTCGCAAAATTCGCAATTAAACGGGCAGCCTCGCGAAAACTGAACGCTCATGGAGTCATAGGCTTCGAGCTGCAGCAGGTCAAAGCGGGGAATCGGGGTGGATGTCACATCAGGTTTGTCTCCCTCTGCGCTGAACCGACCGCTGCGATCACCCCTCTGAATGGCCTCGATAAACAAGGGCAGGGTGATTTCCCCCTCGTCCAAGATTTTGAAATCGGCGTCCTCGATTTCCGGCGCATCAGGCGTGGAGCTGGCGTAAGGCCCTCCTACAGCCACAGGAATTCCACGGCGCTTTGCTTCGTTGATCTGCTCTTGCATGTCGTCCTTCTGGACGATCATTCCCGAGATCACCACCAGCTCTGCCCAATCCCATTCGGCAGCGGTGACCTCGCGCACGTTGCGATCGACCAACTTCATCTCCCATTCCTGGGGAAGGAGGGCTGCAACGGTGACCAGGCCTAAAGGCGGTAGCAATACCTTTCGGTTCACCAGCTCCAGAATTTTTTCGTAACTCCAGAACGTCTTGGGGAATTGGGGGTAGACGAAAAGAGTGCGCATGGTGGTATCGGGAGAGCTAAGCGTTCGGGGAAGCCGGCCAACCCTCAATGCAGACCGGTTATTAATCCGTAGATTTCGATGAGCACAAGCTTAAGCGTGTTTGCACGTTTCTCGGCAGTGTTTCTGATCTAATGGATGCTGCAATCTGTGTCTGTTATGGGCTTCGTTATCTATTTGGGTCTTGTCGGTGCCGGTTTGGTTGCAGCTTTTGCCTTCAGCACCATCCTGCGCGGCATCAAGCTGATTTGATTTCGTTCATTGGCATTCCACCGCGACGCCAGATTTCTCCCAAGGAGAGAATCAGGCCTACTCCTCCTGCAATCGCAAATGTTGCTTGGAGTCCAAGGGTGATCGTGAGCTGAGCTGCGATCAAGCCACTCAAGCCCCCACCTCCCAAAAACGCGATTTGGCTTAATCCGGCCATCCGCCCTCTCAGCACCTGCTTTGAGCCAACCTGGGTGATCAAATTGGCGCTACTCAGTAATCCAGCGGTTCCAGCGCCAATGAGCCAAACCATCAGAAGCACGATTGGGATCCATTGGCTGCTGGCCATCCCCAGTTGAGCGACTGCTGTAATCAACCCAAAACAACCCAAAGTGAGACCAGGACGGCTGCTGAATTTGTGGCTGTTCCGTTGCAAGACGATCCCACCAGTGATGCTTCCAGCCGCCAGCACACTGGTGAAAAGTCCAAGATCTTGAGGGGTTGGCCCGAGGGTGTCTGCGGCAATCAGAGGAGCCAGACCTGGGTGAAAGAACCCAACCATGCAAATCAGGGCTGTGAACTTCAGCACATGCCGCAAAACGGGTCCGCAGTCTTTCCAAGCTGAGTTGAGAGTGGCCGAATCTCTCGTGCTGCTTAGTTGTTCGATGGATCTGTTTGGCTTCAGCAGCCAGATCACGCTGGCAATCGGCAAGAGATAGGTGAGGGCATCGAGGCTGAGAGCCGTAGCGGGCCCAGTTAATGCCACAAGCCACCCCCCCAGGGGAGGACCGACCAATTTCCCAACATTGAAGACCACTGAAAAACTGGCGAGATAGGGCGCCAAGGTGCGCGGATCGTCCACAAGCAGCGCGCAGTATTTATTGCGGGCCGTGAGTTCGTAGGCACCGGCAATCCCCATCAGCAGTGTGCTGGCGAGCAGCACTGCAACCTGGGCGGATCCGTCCAAAAGAGGAATGGATAGGGCTGCAAGAAGCCCTGCCCCGAGGAGTGCCCACTGCGCCTGAACCAGTACCTGCTCGCAGCCAATTCGATCGGTGCGAACTCCAGCAGGACCACTCACCACAAGCGTCGGGAGAGAGAGAGCAGCAAAATGAAGGGCAAGCAACATGGCGTTGTCGGTGCCGCTCATCAAGATCCAGCCCTTGGCGGTGAGACCTGCAAAAGATCCAGCGGTGCTTACACCCGAGGCAACAAGAAAAATTGTGCGTTGACGTTGATGCCAGCTGGGGCTTCTATTCACGTCGCAGCGCGAGCGGCGGCGACCATGTGAGCAGCGCTCACGACTCTGCCGGAGAGGTCGTAGATGTCTGCTCCTGTGATCTGAACGGGCACCATTGTTCCCGGATTCACTTGTAGTCCGTTATCACCGGGTTGTACGAGCACTTCTCCGTCCACTTCTGGAGCGAAGCGGGCGCATCGGCCAATCATTTCACCGGTGGAAGGATTGTGTTGCTCCACTAAGACATCCACGGTTCTGCCAATCCAGGAGGCATTGCGAGCTGCCGAAATGGGCTGTTGCAACGTCATCAACTTGTCTTTGCGTGCGATGGCAATCTCATCAGGGACTGAATCAGGAAGTGTTGCCGCAGCCGTTCCATCTTCTGGCGAGAAGGTGAAAATGCCAACGTGATCAAAGCGTTGACGTTCTAAGAAGCCGGCCAGATGTTCGAATTGGGCCTCTGTTTCGCCGGGGAATCCCACAATCAATGTGGTGCGAAGGATTGCATTCGGTAGCTGTTCACGAATCTGATCGAGCAATCGCTCATTGACATCTGCTTGCCAAGGCCGATTCATGGCTCGCAGCACCTCAGGATGGCTGTGCTGAAGGGGTAAATCGAGATACGGCAGCACATTGGGAACATCTCGGTAGGCCGCAAGAACGTCAGGGGTAAGCCCCGTGGGGTAGGCGTAGTGCACACGAATCCAGGGGATTTCCACATCGCCGAGTGCCTTGAGGAGATCGGCAAGACGGGGCTTGCCATAGAGGTCTAGGCCGTAATTGGTGGTGATCTGACTGATCAGGATCAATTCCTGAACCCCTTGTTCTGCCAACTGATGGGCTTCAGCCACGATCGATTCGATCGTTCTTGAGCGTTGATTTCCGCGGAGATGGGGAATGATGCAAAACGCGCAGCGGTAGTCGCAGCCTTCAGCAACTTTTAAATAGGCAACGGCTTCCCCTGTGGTGCGATAGCGGGGCAGGTTTTCGTCGGCCACAAAGGTTGGCGTTTGACTCACGCGATTTACGCGTTCGCCCGCTTCTACCTGCTGCAGCACCTCCACGATGTGTTGATAGTCGCCGGTGCCCACGATCGCTTTTGCTTCTGGTATCGATTCCAGAAGCTCGTCCTGAAAATGCTGGGCCAGGCATCCAGCAATGATCAGCTCCTTGCCTTGCTCTGCAAGTCCCACGAGGGTTCGTACTGATTCTTCGCGGGCGTCTTGAATGAAGCTGCAGGTATTGACCACCACAAGGCTGGCATTGTTTTCATCGCTGCTGACCCCATAGCCGGCTTCAGCGAGAAGTCCGAGCATGTGCTCCGTATCCACGCGATTTTTTTCGCAGCCCAGATGGGCGAAGGCCACCGTTGGCCGTTCTGAGAGGCTGTTGCCTGTTTTGGCGTCCCCGGCCATGGCATGACCCTGCAATCCCCCAGTTTAGGAGCGGATGAACGGATGACAGCCATGCGTAAACGCTGAATTGCTCACGCTTTGCTGCCAAAATCATGGGTAATTGATCGGCCTCAATGGCAACTCAGCGTCTCACCAGCCGACGCCGGCAGGACCAAGGCTCGAAATGGGTTCGGATTGTCATGGCCGTTTTGGCCACGGTCGGCGTCATCGATACGGGCTCGATCACTCTCAAGTTTTGGGGAGTGCTTGGGGATCTCACCTGTCCGATGGGTGCGGGTGGTTGTGACAAGGTTCTGAATAGTCCTTGGGGCACGTTGTTTCAGGGGGATGGCTTCAGCATTCCCCTCTCCTTTTCAGGCTTGATCGCGTATCTCGCCGTTCTGGTCATGGCGGTTGTGCCCTTGCTCCCGGGGTTGTCAGAAAACAAAGCAGACCTGTCGCGTCGCACCTGGTGGGGCTTGTTTACGGTCTCACTCGTCATGACTGTGTTCAGCCTGGTGCTTGTGGGTCTGATGGTGATCAAGATCCAGGCCTTCTGCTTTTTCTGCGTTCTTTCGGCGGTTCTCTCCCTAGCTTTATTGGTCTTGTCGTTGGCTGGAGGAGGTTGGGATGACCCCTCTCAACTGTTGTTTCGGGGTTTCCTTCTTGCGCTGGGCGTGTTGCTTGGTGGCCTGATTTGGGCTTCAGTTGTGGATCCTGAACGTCCAGATGCCGTAGCTACAGGCCCAGGCGCACCTCCGCCGGTGCTCACGGAAAGCAACCCAGCAAAAATCTCTCTTGCCGAACACCTCACGGCTTCTGGAGCGGTGATGTATAGCGCCTATTGGTGCCCCCATTGCCATGAGCAGAAGGAGATGTTTGGTAAGGAAGCTGCCAAAACCCTCAAGGTTGTTGAGTGTGCCCCAACAGGTCAAAACAACGACGCCAAGCTTTGTCAAAGCAAGGGGATTGAAGGATTCCCCACCTGGGAGATCAACGGCGAGCTCGATTCTGGGGTGAAAAAACTTCCTGACCTTGCCCGTCTTTCTGGATATCAGGGGCCGAAGGACTTCTGAATACAAGATCCAGACTTTAAGAAGTCACGGCTCTCGTCCCGGTGGTTTGGCCCTTGACTTGGCGGCTATGGCGGCACCATTGAGGCATGGGAGCTGGGGTGTCATTACGGAAATGTCCGCCCCTGCTTTCTTTCCTGAACAAACAAGCTTCCAACAGCAAAGAACTTGATTGCTGGCGATGCAGGAGATCCAACATCAGGTTCAGCTCCGCTCGCCTGTTTTCATTCAGTAGGGTTCGCTGTCCAGGATGTTGCTGTTGCATGAGCTTGAGAGGCGTCATCGCTTCAAGGATTGGCGTGGCTTTCTGCAGTGTTTGCAATACGTCTTGCATGCCGTGGGCTGAACGATCCACGCCTGCAACGCGCCAGCATTCCGATCTCAGCCAATGGATGGATTGCGTGAGTTCCTGTTTGCTGAATGGTCCATGACTATGAGCGTTGTCTGATGTTGCTTCTGATCGTCGTTCTTCTGTCGTTGTTTTAGAAAGTGGATTGCCAAGGTCGATGTCACGCAGTTGCCTTGCGAATACAAGGCATTCCATCAATGAGTTGCTGGCAAGTCGATTGGCTCCATGCAGACCGGTGCAGGCCACTTCTCCAACGGCGTAAAGGCCAGGAAGGCTGGTAGCAGCTTGCAAGTCGGTGGCGACACCTCCCATCCAATAGTGGGCTGCTGGAGCCACGGGAATCGGCTGGTTCTCTGGGTTGATGCCCAAGTCGTGGCAGCGTTCCAAGATGGTGGGGAACCGCCGCAGCAAGGTCTCAGTGTTGATGGGGGTGAGGTCTAGTCCCATGTGAGCGACCCCTTGCGCCTGCATGCGACGAACCAGAGCACGACTGACCTGATCTCTTGAGGCTAAGTCTTTCCCTTCCAGTTCATGGACGGGGCTTTGTCCAAAGGCGTCGACAAGTAGAGCCCCCTCGCCGCGGACGGCTTCAGAGATTAAGAAGCAAGGTGCATGTTCAAGTTTGAGGGCTGTGGGATGGAACTGAATGAATTCCAGATCTTCGATTGCGGCTCCGGCTTGCCAGGCCAGTGCAACACCTTCCCCGCAGGCTTGTGCTGGGTTGGTGGTATTGGCGTAAAGGTGGCCTCCACCTCCGGTGGCTAACACCACGGCGCGGGCAGGAATCCAGTGAAGTCTGGGGCCTTCGAGGACCTGGACTCCACAGCAGCGATTGTTTTGCACCCAGAGCTGGGTCACCCGCACGCCTCGGCGATGCTGCAAACCAGGACGAGCATCCACGCGTTCTCTCAAGACATCCACCAAGGCTTTGCCTGTGCGGTCCTGTACATGGAGAACCCTTCGATGACTATGTGCCGCCTCGAGGGTGGTCGCCAGTGACCCATCCGGGTTGCGATCAAACTCCATGCCGAGCTCTTGCAGTCTGAGCACGCTGTGCGGGGCTTGATCTACCAGAAGGCGCACGGCATCGCCATCACACAGCCCAGCTCCTGCCCGCACTGTGTCTTCGCCGTGGCTTCCAGCGTTGTCGTTGGAACGGGTGACTGCTGCAATCCCTCCCTGAGCCCAGCGACTCGACGATCGCCTGCTCGTGTTTCGATTGAGGAGCAGGACCCGTAGGCCCGGTGGCAGCTCCAAGCATGTCATTAGTCCGGCAGCACCGGCGCCAACCACGATCACATCCCAGGGTCCAGGCGCAATCGGTTCGATAGAGGTTGCGTTGCTGCTGCTCATGGGAGCAAAAACCGCCAGGAGTACTGGCGGTTCAAGCTTGGATCAAAGTCAACGGTACTGACCGTCGTTGATGCGATCGAAGCCCTCGTTGAGCGCAATCGATGGAGCTGTGACCACGAAATTGTCGCGGTATTTTTCGAACAACTCTTTCTGACGCTCTGAGAGGTCGAGTTTCAGAACGTCATCGACGTTCTCGTAAGGACCTCCCAAAACAATCTTTCCTGCGAAAGTGGGATACATCCCAGGGAATTGCTGAAAGCGACGCACTGAGGAATTATTTAAATCAACCTTGTCGCCGCGTTCGGCGAGTTTGTCGTCTGCGACATTTCTAATCTCAGCTGCAGAAACACTGGGGGGAACGAGAAGGCCTATCAATAGGCCACCGATCACAACCAAGCCCGTCAGCCAGGACAACAGGCGCTTCATCTAAATTCTCCGTCGGGATTCGGAACTGAACTTCCGGCAGCGCCGGTACGGAAACCTTACAAGTGCAGACCCCTTTTGCTACCTCAGCACAGTCAGGCGTTCGCAGTTCGTTTCAGATCAGACCGCTCAGGCTTGGGACTGAGAGGGACAGCACCAGAAATAAAGCATCAATCAAGAGGGTGGTGGAGAGAACCGCAGCTGCAATCCTCCACGCTTCTTGATGCTTTGAAGACCTGGCTGCTTGCGTCCAAAACTGCTTTGCCAACCAGAGGACCAGCCCTGCGGCTGAAACGAGAATCAAGAACGAAGTCGGTTGCAAAACCTGCTTTGCCGCCTCATTGAGAAGATGGGGGGCTTCGTTGGAGGTGGCTTTAACAACCTCTGGCCAAAACGACATCACCCCGGTCAGAGCCATGGTGATGTCTGTGATAGCTGTGCCAAGGAGTGAAGCGAGGTAAAAGGAACAACTCAGCTTCCAGCGACTGTTAAGACCTCCAACGGCTAGAGGTAAGGCAATGGCCTCAACGGGTAAATGCAACACCGGATGCGTGCGCAACCATCCCCAAAACAGGGTGCCAGCCAGCCAACTCCCACTGAATCCCACCAGCAGGGGGCCGAATTCCTTCCAAGACCTAGTGCCAACCTGAACCGCCACGATCCCTGTTGTCAGGAGAACTGCGGTGAACACACAAGAACTAACCGGGTGAAAGCGTACCCAGGGCGCCTGAAGAAAGACAGGCAGAACAACCAATGCTGAAGCCCATAAGGACAGCGAGCGAGGAAACGAAAACGTTGGAACCTGGGACATCACCAGGGCCTTCGTCTCCGATGTTGGCGTCTGAATCAGACCACTCAGCAAAAGGGCTTCCCCGAATGAGGTCACTAAAGGACTCGAAGATTAGAAGATTTGAACCCGATGTCGGGATCTGGCGGCTAAGAATGATGAAAACGTCGTCTACCTCGTCGTCCTAAACACGTGCGGCTTTGCACGGAGTCGCTCATAGTCGTACTGCCTTCATCAAGAGCGCTTTGACGCCAGATCCTGGACTGCTGGAAGCTTGTTGGCGTGATTTTGTGCTCGGTGTCGTGCAGGGGCTCACAGAGTTTTTGCCGATCAGCAGCACGGCCCACCTCAAAGTTGTTCCTGTCCTTGCCGGATGGGGTGACCCTGGCGTCTCGGTGACCGCCGTGATTCAACTAGGCAGCATCCTTGCTGTGATTGCCTATTTCCGTGCTGATTTGGCGGGAGTGCTCAAAGGCATCAGTGGAGCGTTCCGCCGCGGTCAATGGCGTGAACCTGAGGCGCGGCTTGGGGTTGCGATGGTGATCGGTACCCTGCCCATCTTGATTGCCGGTTTGTGCATCAAGTTGTTTTGGCCTGGTTACGCCACCTCCCCATTGCGAAGTGTCCCGGCCATTGCTGTGGTCTCAATTGTGATGGCGCTTCTGTTGGGGTTCGCTGAACTGCTCGGGCCGCGACTGAAGCAGCTCAATCAGGTGGATGGACGGGACGGACTTGTGGTTGGTCTGGCTCAAGTTCTGTCATTGATCCCGGGTGTCTCTCGTTCCGGAAGCACCCTCACGGCAGCACTCTTTGATGGATGGAAGCGGGCGGATGCGGCTCGCTTCTCGTTTTTGTTAGGGATTCCCGCCATCACGATCGCAGGATTGGTGGAATTGAAGGACGCATTCTCAGCCCCCAGCGCGGGAGGGGTGTTGCCTGTTTTTGTGGGGATCTGTTCTGCCGCAGTGGTGTCCTGGCTGGCGATCGACTGGCTGATTAAATATCTCCAGAGTCACAGCACCAGGATTTTTGTGGTGTACAGGTTGCTCTTTGGTGTGCTCCTTTTGGTCTGGTGGTCTGGTTCGGCATCAAACTGAACGAAGTTGAGCGTCAGCCCTGTGTGGAATGAACCTTCTGCAGGTGTGGCTGTTGCGGCTCTTGATCCGGATCGTGCCTCACGCCAGCCCGCACCCGCCGTTGTGGCATCGGTGGAACCGGGATCGATCGGTGAGGACCTTGGCTTTGAGCCTGGAGATCAGTTGTTGAGCATTAATGGTGTTCGTCCCCGAGATCTGATCGATTACCGCTATTTGATCGTTGAGGAAGAGCTGCATTTAGAGATTCGCGATGCAGCAGGGGAGCTTCACCAGGTGGATCTGGAAAAGGATGAGGACGATGGACTTGGGCTGGTATTCACAGAAGCCCTGTTCGATGGATTGCGGCAATGCAGCAATGCTTGTGCCTTCTGCTTCATCGATCAGCAACCACCTGGTCACCGCAGCAGCCTCTATCTCAAGGACGATGACTATCGCTTGAGCTTTCTCTATGGCTCTTATTTAACACTTACAAATTTAAGCGAGTCCGATTGGCAGAGGATTGAACAACAGCGGCTGTCGCCTTTATTTGTTTCTGTCCATGCCACTGACCCCGAGCTGCGCTCGAACCTTTTGCAGAATCCACGAGCCGGTCAGCTCATGCAGCAATTGACCTGGTTTGCCGAACGCGATCTGCAGATCCACGCGCAGGTGGTGGTGTGCCCTGATCAAAACGATGGAGCGGCGTTGCTGCGCACCATCCAGGATTTGGCTCAATTTGCCGGCGGTCAGTGGCCGGCAGTGCTCTCAGTGGCAGTTGTTCCTGTTGGCCTGACCCGGTTCAGGCCTTCCTCCGATGGCTTACGTGCGGTTAGCCCAAGGGATGCAAGACAGGTGATTGCCGCGGTGGAACCTATTCAGAAGGAGTTTCAGGCCAAACTTGATAGCAGCTTTGTCTGGCTTTCAGACGAGTGGTATTTGATGGCTGGTTTGTCGTTGCCCTCGCGTGCGAGCTACGAAGATTTCCCTCAGCAGGAAAATGGCGTTGGCAGTATTCGAGCGTTTCTTGCGTCTTTGGATGAGGCAACCACCAACCTCCCCCACTCTGTTGAGAAACCTGTGAGAAGTAGTTGGGTGGTGGGACGTTTGGTTGAAACCGCTCTTGAACCAGTGCTCAAGAGGCTCAACGCGGTGGAGGGAGTTCAACTGACCTTGCATGGCCTCCCAAGTCCTTACTGGGGCCAAGATCAGGTCGTCACGGGCTTGCTGACAGGACAAGACCTCCTTGATGGCTTGATTGATCAAGACCTGGGTGATCAGCTTTTGCTGCCTTCCGTCATGCTCCGCCAAGGCGATCCGGTGTTTTTGGACGACATGACGTTGAATCAAATTCGGCAGATTTTGCCGGTTCCGATCCGAATCGTGCATGGAGCAGCTGAGATCGTGGCCTTAGCACTCGGTTCCATCGAAAAAAGCACTTAAACTCAACTCAGTTCCAGTTTTGTTGTGCTTCGGACAGCCGCTCATATTGCTCTAGTTGCAGGTTGTCTACCTGTTTTTGCAGCGACCTCTGCACTTGCTCAGAACGCTGAGGGCGTGTCCGACTCCTCCGAGTCGTTCTTGATGGATCAGTCGACTCTGCCGAATGCCATCGACATCAAAGGGCCTCGTCCCAAGGCCGATCCATCGGTATTGCCACCCGCGGCAACCACCCTTCCTGATGATTTGAAAGCGCTGTCATCACCCGACAGTCTTGCCTTACCCGACCTTCCCTCTCAGGTCACGATCCGCGAACTCCGCCCCTTAACCCTGCAAGAGGTGGAGCGCTTAGTTGAAGTGAATAACCCCGGCTTGAAGGCTGCCGCAAGTCAGGTTGAACAGGCCAAGTCCGCACTGCGTGCTGCGATAGCGCTTTGGTATCCCACAGTGAACCTGACTGCGAATGGATTGCCGCAATATCTGGAGGGTGAACGATATAGCAATCCCGATTTTCTCACTACATTTAATCAGCAAAATCCTCTGACAGGAGAACCATTTTCGGGACGTGACCCTAATACCTATACAAAGCGCTGGTCTGCCACGTTCTCTGCTCAAGTGCAGTGGAATCTGATCGATCCTGCACGTGTTCCCCAAATAGCGTCAGCACGCGACAGCTTTGAGAAGGCAAGTGATGCTTACCTCATCGCGTTGAGAGATCTGAGGCTTCAGGCCTCAACAAGTTATTTTGAGCTCCAGCGTCAGGACGAACAAGTACGCATCGGTCAACAGTCGGTTCGCGCTTCGCTCGTGAGTTTGAGTGAAGCCCGTGCTCGATACCAAGCTGGAGTCGCTAACAAACTCGAAGTATTGGAAGCGCAAACGCAGCTTTCGAGAGACCGATTGCAGCTCACCAATGGTTTAGCTGCTCAATCCCGTGCTCGCCGAGGATTAGCTTCACTTCTGGATCTTCCACAGGATGTCACTCCCACAGCCGCGGATCCATCTCGTGTGCTCGGCACTTGGCAACCATCACTGCAAGAAAGCATCATCGCTGCCTATGCGTTTAGGGAAGAGTTAGATCAGTTCATCCTGGATATCTCAATCAACAACAGCAACGCCAATGCTGCTCTCGCTGCTGTGCAGCCAGTACTGAGCATTTTTAATAGTTTTGATACAACTAGGATCCAGGGGCAGTCCAACCGATCGGGCTCGATTGATCTGGATGATTACAACTGGAATTACAACAATGCCGTTGGTTTAAGTGCTACCTGGAACATTTTTGATGGTGGGCGTGCCCGCGCTCAATACCGTCAACGTAAGCAGCGTGCCGAAGAGAGCAAATACAATTTTGCTTCTGAGCGCGATAGCATTCGTTCAGAAGTTGAAGATAGTTTCTTCAATCTTCGCAGAGCGTCCCAGAACATTCATACCTCCACTAGTGAGGTTCTAACCGCTGCTGAGTCGTTGAGAATTGCTCGTTTACGATTTCAAGCTGGTGTAACGACACAACGTGAGGTTGTGGAAACTCAGCGTGATTTAACGGAAGCTCAGGTCCGTTACGCCGATGCAATTAACGCTTACAACGTCAGTATCGCTGAATTGCGCCGTCGCACCGGACTTGATCAAGTGTTGGCATGTCCAGCCCTCAATTTGCCTGCTACAAAGCCACCACAGGCAGATATTAATGTCCCCATCGAGCCGCAACCCAATCGTCCTCCTTGCGAAGCACCAGTTCCTGTGTTTCAGAGCTGAGCAGGGTGCCTGACCCGCTTACTCCTCAGCAACTCGAGCGAGTGCATCTCTTACTTGATCAAGTTGCAGAACGTCAGCGCAATGACTTTGGCCACATCGTGTCCGATGTCAAACCTGATGGAAGCTTGATCACAGCCTGTGATAGATGGAGTGATGCTGTCTTTGTTCAGGGACTAGCCGAAATAGCCCCTGGTGAGGGTGTGCTCAGTGAAGAGGGAAGTCAGGAGTGTCCGTCGAGCCAGGCGTACTGGGTGGTGGATCCGTTGGATGGCACCACCAATTTCGCGGCTGGGATTCCTTACTGGGCTATTTCGATTGCCAGATTCGTGAATGGTGAGCCTTCAGAGGCGTTTCTCGATATCCCTTCCTTGCGCCAAAGGATCGTTGCGATTCGAGGACAAGGGGCTTGGAGAAATCAAAAACGGTTGACCCCCGATATCAGGGTTGCGGCTGGAAGTTCTTGTATATCGCTTTGCAGTCGATCGATTCGCGTTCTCCAGAAAAGGCCAAACCAGTCCTTTCCAGGAAAAATACGTCTTTTGGGTGTTGCAAGCCTCAATTTGGTGAGTGTGGCGATGGGTCAAACCGCTGGTGCGCTCGAGGCCACTCCCAAAATTTGGGACTTAGCCGCAGCTTGGCTCGTACTCACTGAACTGGGCTGCCCCTTGATTTGGCTCGGTCCTCATCCGGCTCATTTGGAACCAGGCTGGGATCTCTCAGAGATGGGCTTCCCTGTGGTGGCTGCTGGCTCTCAGAAGCAGCTGGAACGTTTGGCGCCTTGGGGAGAGCTTCTGCTGAAGAGTTGAGCTCTGCGGTTGCTTTTCCCGAAAGGTTGCAATGAGGGTGCGCGGTGGGTTATGTTTTTGGACTGCGCGGGGGAGTCACACTCCGAGGCGCAGCCGAGGGACGCAAAGAGCGAAAGCTTGAAGTGTTCAGCGGGTGCTTACGAGGTTGGGGGAGAGATCCCACGATGTTGTAAGTTTCACAGGCGGTCGCGAGACCGCAGGCCGACCGTTTCTGAAAGGGAACGCAAAGCCAGAACCTGGACAATTGAAAAGTTTAGGAACTGACGCTTTTATCGCGTTTAGTTTGAGTTAAAGCCGCGAGGTTTTAATGGGAACTAAATGATATTGCGATAAAGGTGTGAGGTCCCGTCAACAACATTTTAGTTGCAGAGAAGCATTGTGCTTACAACTTGAAGGTTTTCACGAACCGTTGAGTTGTCGGTGTGCGCAATGTGGAGCAACGACCGGATCTGAGATCCTGGAAAGTCAAACGAGGAAGAGATTCTAAATTTGCACTCTTGTGAATCCTTCTGTCAGAGGAAGGGGGCGACAACTGCAACCAGTACGCCAGTGCTGAGATTGTGGGTGAAGCAAGTCAATCTGAGGTGAGAACCAAAAGGGATTGATCTACAACGGAGAGTTTGATCCTGGCTCAGGATGAACGCTGGCGGCGTGCTTAACACATGCAAGTCGAACGAACCTTCGGGTTAGTGGCGGACGGGTGAGTAACGCGTGGGAATCTGCCCTCAGGAGGGGGATAACGGTTGGAAACGGCCGCTAATACCCCATATGCCGAGAGGTGAAATGAATTTCGCCTGAGGATGAGCCCGCGTCTGATTAGCTAGTTGGTGAGGTAAGAGCTCACCAAGGCATCGATCAGTAGCTGGTCTGAGAGGATGATCAGCCACACTGGGACTGAGACACGGCCCAGACTCCTACGGGAGGCAGCAGTGGGGAATTTTCCGCAATGGGCGAAAGCCTGACGGAGCAACGCCGCGTGAGGGATGAAGGCCTCTGGGCTGTAAACCTCTTTTATCAAGGAAGAAGATCTGACGGTACTTGATGAATAAGCCACGGCTAATTCCGTGCCAGCAGCCGCGGTAATACGGGAGTGGCAAGCGTTATCCGGAATTATTGGGCGTAAAGCGTCCGCAGGCGGCCCTACAAGTCTGCTGTTAAAAAGTGGAGCTTAACTCCATCATGGCAGTGGAAACTGTTGGGCTTGAGTGTGGTAGGGGCAGAGGGAATTCCCGGTGTAGCGGTGAAATGCGTAGATATCGGGAAGAACACCAGTGGCGAAGGCGCTCTGCTGGGCCATCACTGACGCTCATGGACGAAAGCCAGGGGAGCGAAAGGGATTAGATACCCCTGTAGTCCTGGCCGTAAACGATGAACACTAGGTGTCGGGGGAATCGACCCCTCCGGTGTCGTAGCCAACGCGTTAAGTGTTCCGCCTGGGGAGTACGCACGCAAGTGTGAAACTCAAAGGAATTGACGGGGGCCCGCACAAGCGGTGGAGTATGTGGTTTAATTCGATGCAACGCGAAGAACCTTACCAGGGTTTGACATCCTGCGAATCTCTTGGAAACTTGAGAGTGCCTTCGGGAGCGCAGTGACAGGTGGTGCATGGCTGTCGTCAGCTCGTGTCGTGAGATGTTGGGTTAAGTCCCGCAACGAGCGCAACCCACGTCTTTAGTTGCCAGCATTTAGTTGGGCACTCTAGAGAGACCGCCGGTGATAAACCGGAGGAAGGTGTGGATGACGTCAAGTCATCATGCCCCTTACATCCTGGGCTACACACGTACTACAATGCTACGGACAAAGGGCAGCAAGTTCGCGAGGACAAGCAAATCCCATAAACCGTGGCTCAGTTCAGATCGTAGGCTGCAACTCGCCTACGTGAAGGAGGAATCGCTAGTAATCGCAGGTCAGCATACTGCGGTGAATACGTTCCCGGGCCTTGTACACACCGCCCGTCACACCATGGAAGTTGGCCACGCCCGAAGCCGTTACTCCAACCCTTGTGGAGGAGGACGTCGAAGGTGGGGCTGATGACTGGGGTGAAGTCGTAACAAGGTAGCCGTACCGGAAGGTGCGGCTGGATCACCTCCTAACAGGGAGACAAACAACGATTTTGATGTCTGAGTTCTTTATTCTTAGGCCAAAATCCTGTCACCTTAGGTCGATCGGTACCTCAACTTTGAAGCTAAGAGTTCCAGCAATGGATGACTGCTTAGTGGAGATTTTTAGTTCCTAAACTTTGTCTAGTTCACAACCCATTAGGGATGAGACTCCTGGGCCATTAGCTCAGGTGGTTAGAGCGCACCCCTGATAAGGGTGAGGTCCCTGGTTCAAGTCCAGGATGGCCCATTCGGTGTAGGGGGTTTAGCTCAGTTGGTAGAGCGCCTGCTTTGCAAGCAGGATGTCAGGAGTTCGAGTCTCCTAACCTCCACTGACTGCAATGAATCCCCATCTCCAAAACCTGGAGTATGAACTCGTATGGATTGTGATTTAGATGTGTCCGCTAGATGATCCTAGCTTCTTGTCATTTTAGGCATGGACATTGTTCCATGATTTGATTGATAGGATGCTGGGCTCGATGCAATGGATTGAGAGATCAATGCATTGTTTTGATGTCTGGCCGAACCTTGACAACTGCATAGTAAGTCTGGAAAGAATAAAGCATCTCATAGATGCATCATTCTTGAGTGTTGATTCACTTTAGGATGATGTTAATTCTAAGAGCAAGAGCCGAGACTCCAGCATGTTCTTTCAAATGTGTCGAGCATTTGAGAGTTTGATTTTAATTTCTACTTGTGGAAATTAGAAGAATCTGTTTCAACGACAGCAAGCGTGTTGGAGATACATTGGTCAAGCTACAAAGGGCTCACGGCGGATACCTTGGCACACAGAGGCGATGAAGGACGTGGTTACCTGCGATAAGTCTCGGGGAGCTGGAAACACGCTTTGATCCGGGAATTTCCGAATGGGGCAACCCCTAGAACGGCCAGCTGAATCTATAGGCTGGCGCGAGCCAACCCAGCGAACTGAAACATCTTAGTAGCTGGAGGAAAGGAAAGTAAAAACGACTCCCTAAGTAGCGGCGAGCGAACGGGGAAGAGCCTAAACCAATGGTTTCGACCATTGGGGTTGTGGGACAGCAATGTGGATCAGGAATGTTAGTGGAAGTGTTTGAAAGACACGCCACAGAGGGTGAAAGCCCCGTACACGAAAACTGAACTGACCTAGCTGTATCCCGAGTAGCACGGAGCACGTGGAATTCCGTGTGAATCAGCGAGGACCACCTCGTAAGGCTAAGTACTCCTGTGTGACCGATAGCGAAACAGTACCGCGAGGGAAAGGTGAAAAGAACCCCGGGAGGGGAGTGAAATAGAACATGAAACCGTGAGCCTACAAGCAATGGGAGCCCTACTTATAGGGTGACCGTGTGCCTGTTGAAGAATGAGCCGGCGACTTATAGGCACTGGCGGGTTAAACCGGAAATGGTGGAGCCATAGCGAAAGCGAGTCTGAATAGGGCGTTTGTCAGTGTTTATAGACCCGAACCCGGGTGATCTAACCATGGCCAGGATGAAGCTTGGGTGATACCAAGTGGAGGTCCGAACCGACTGATGTTGAAAAATCAGCGGATGAGCTGTGGTTAGGGGTGAAATGCCAATCGAACCCGGAGCTAGCTGGTTCTCCCCGAAATACGTTGAGGCGTAGCGTCTCGTGCTCCAGCAGGGGGGTAAAGCCACCATTTCGGTGCGGGCTGCGAGAGCGGTACCAAATCGAGATGAACTCTGAATACCCTGTGTGTAGCGAGGCAGTCAGACTGTGGGGGATAAGCTCCATGGTCGAGAGGGAAACAGCCCAGACCGCCAGCTAAGGTCCCCAAATCAACACTAAGTGATAAAGGAGGTGGGATTGCCCAGACAACCAGGAGGTTTGCCTAGAAGCAGCCATCCTCAAAGGAGTGCGTAATAGCTCACTGGTCGAGCGATCCTGCGCCGAAAATGAATGGGGCTAAGTGTTGTACCGAAGCTGCGGATTTATGGTAGGGGAGCGTTCTATGTGGGGCGAAGCGTTAGCGTGAGCGGGCGTGGACTGCATAGAAGTGAGAATGTCGGCTTGAGTAGCGAAAACATGGGTGAGAATCCCATGCACCGAAACCCTAAGGGTTCCTCCGGCAGGCTCGTCCGCGGAGGGTTAGTCTGGACCTAAGGCGAGGCCGAAAGGCGTAGTCGATGGATAACAGGTCAACATTCCTGTACCGGTTATGTTTTGGGAAGAGGGACGGAGAAGGCTAGCCAAGCCAGATGTTGGTTACTGGTTCAAGCGTTCGAGGCGTTGAGGATCGGCGAAAACGATCCGAGCTGAGGCGTGAGTACGAGCTGCTACGGCAGCGAAGTTGGTGATGTCATGCTTCCAAGAAAAGCTCTATACCCGTTAAGGCATAACTGCCAGTACCCGAAACCGACACAGGTGGGGTGGTAGAGAATACCGAGGTGCGCGAGGTAACTCTCTCTAAGGAACTCGGCAAAATGGCCCCGTAACTTCGGGAGAAGGGGTGCCACAGCAATGTGGTCGCAGTGAAGAGGCCCTGGCGACTGTTTACCAAAAACACAGGTCTCCGCTAAGTCGCAAGACGATGTATGGGGGCTGACGCCTGCCCAGTGCCGGAAGGTTAAGGAAGCCGGTCAGCGTAAGCGAAGCTGGCGACTGAAGCCCCGGTGAACGGCGGCCGTAACTATAACGGTCCTAAGGTAGCGAAATTCCTTGTCGGGTAAGTTCCGACCCGCACGAAAGGCGTAACGATCAGGGCGCTGTCTCGGAGAGAGGCTCGGCGAAATAGAATTGTCTGTGAAGATGCGGACTACATACACCCGGACAGAAAGACCCTATGAAGCTTTACTGTAGCTTGGTATTGTGCCCGGGCTCTGAATGCGCAGGATAGGTGGGAGACGTTGATCTAGTGCTCGTGGGTGCTAGGGAGTCAATGGTGAGATACCACTCTTTCAGAGCTAGGGTTCTAACGTTCACCCGTTATCCGGGGAGCGGACAGTATCAGGTGGGCAGTTTGACTGGGGCGGTCGCCTCCTAAAAGGTAACGGAGGCGCGCAAAGGTTTCCTCAGGCTGGTTGGAAATCAGCCGACGAGTGCAAAAGCAGAAGGAAGCTTGACTGTGAGACCTACAAGTCGAACAGGGACGAAAGTCGGCTTTAGTGATCCGACGGTTCTGAGTGGAAGGGCCGTCGCTCAACGGATAAAAGTTACTCTAGGGATAACAGGCTGATCTCCCCCAAGAGTTCACATCGACGGGGAGGTTTGGCACCTCGATGTCGGCTCATCGCAACCTGGGGCTGAAGTCGGTCCCAAGGGTTGGGCTGTTCGCCCATTAAAGCGGTACGCGAGCTGGGTTCAGAACGTCGTGAGACAGTTCGGTCCATATCCGGTGTATGCGTAGGAATATTGAGAGGATTTCTCCCTAGTACGAGAGGACCGGGAGGAACACACCTCTGGTGTACCAGTTATCGTGCCAACGGTAAACGCTGGGTAGCCATGTGTGGAGTGGATAACCGCTGAAAGCATCTAAGTGGGAAGCCCACCTCAAGATGAGTATTCCCATGGGGTAACCCAGTAAGGTCACGGGAAGAACACCCGTTGATAGGCTCTACGTCGAAGTTCAGTAATGGATGCAGCGGAGGAGTACTAATAGACCGAGGGCTTGACCAACACTTGGTTCTTGCCTTGAAACAACTTTATTGAATCCAGATTGCATCATCAAGACGAAAGTTGAGGTGATGACGCTATGCAGTTCTCAGGGATCAAACCTTGGGAATTTTCTATCCTGGTGTCCATAGCGCTGTGGAACCACTCCGATCCATCTCGAACTCGGTTGTGAAACGCAGCAGCGGCGACGATATTTGGGGGGTAGCCCCCTGAGAAAATAGCTCGATGCCAGGTAAAAACATTCCAAACGAAGAAAGCCATCCCTTGAAGGGGTGGCTTTTTTTGTGTCTTTTTTCGCGTTACTTTGGTTTTGATTGGTGCCAGCAGCTGCCATGGCTAAACAAATCCGGCTGCGTCGGTTCGTTCGTAGTCTTTGGTGCGCCTGTTTGCGTTGGGCGAAGTGCGATTGCGTGGATCTGAGTGCTGCATTTGCGTATTACACGCTGCAATCGATCTTCCCGATCCTTCTCATTTCTTTGTCAATTGCCTCGTGGTTTCTTGGTCGGCAAGATGCATTAGAGACCAAGATTATTGCCTATGCAAGCGGTGTTTTGCCGCCATCGGCGGTAGTGATTGTGCAAAACACGCTAATGCAGTTAGTTCGTCAGGGATTTGGAGCTGGATTGTTAGGTGCTGGTGTGTTGTTACTCACTGCTGGTAATGTTTATCTAACGTTGCAACGTGGTTCTGCAAGGCTTTGGGAGGGTGTGATTGTACCCCAGCAAAGCAATCTGCCATTTAAGCTTCAAGCCGTGCAGTTTATTCGAATCAGGCTCGAAGCTTTTTTTGTGGTGATATTGATTGGCCTCTTGGTTGTTCTTGATCAACTTAGTGCCAATGTCCGCATGATTCCTACTGCTGCTTTATCCGAGTTGTCTGTTGCGATTCCTTGGTTTGGTGGCTTCCTCTCTCATATCCCGGTCTTGCAATTTGGTCGGTTGATGGTTCCATTCCTCGGGTTTTCGGTGACGGCCCTTTCTCTTCAATTTTTGCTTCCAAGCCGCAGAGTTCCGTTTAAGCCGCTCATACCAGGATCGTTATTGATCGGCTTTCTTCTTACTGTTCTTAATCTTGCGGTGAGTCGTAGCATTCTCTCTCTGGGGGCACGTTTTCAGGCGTATGGAGTCATTGGCAGTGTTCTCGTTCTCACCCTGTGGGTTTGGATGGTGGGTGTTGTGATTTATTTTGGTCAATGTTGGAGTGTTGAGCTCGCTAAGGCTTCTTTTAGGCATGGCAGGGATCCGAACAGATCCAGCCATGCCTGAATGCCAAAAAGCAGCGATTATGGGAGCACCGTTCGTTTGGAGTGTTGATTGATGGGACGCTTCCCTCCACTCCTTTGGTTGCTTCTGTTAGGGCTGTTGTTGCTGCCTACGGCAGCAGGCCGTGTCTTGCTGGATGTAGCTGGAGGCCTGCTCATCACACTGCTTGCTTTACCATTTATTCTCGGTGGTTTGGGGTGGATCGGCTGGAAGGTGCTGCAGAGCCGTGTAAGAACGTGTGAGGCCTGTGGCTTGAGCACCATGACAACAGGCGCTCAATGTCCTGCTTGTGGATCGATGCTTCCCACTAAAAAATCTGGTGCTTCAACGGGAGCTGCATCTGCAGCTGCCGTTGATGATTCTCGTCCAGCGAGTGACGTCACAATCGATATTAAGGCCGAAGATGTCGACGCTTAACCTTTCATTTTTTGTTCTTGTTCTGAAATGAGCTCCATCAATTTACGTTCTCTTAAATAAAGAAACAGTGGACCTCCGCATGCGAAGGAAATGCTGAAACTTATGATCAAGGTGATCCACCAGCCCTTGATTTGTAGCTTTCTCCCTTCTGTGATGATCCAAATGCTGAAGGCTGATGCAGCAATCAAAAGATCCCTACTTAATGAGCGGGAAGCTGCATTGATGTTGGCATCTTGGATAAACGTCTGGAGGTCAAATCCGCCGCCTGGATTCATGTGCATGAATTCGAGATTCGCTTGCCAAGGAAGGATGGCTCCAAGGATGGCGAGCAAGAGGTAAGTCCATGGGAGGAATCTATTCATTGTTGCTCACGTCGACAGTGCACTCTTCCATGGTATTCGGATCGAGCTGGCGAACCGATTGCTCTACTTGGCTGAGAAGTAACTCACAGCGATCGAGGTAGATCGTGGCACGAGCATAATTTTTTTGTAAATCCGCTAATGGAACGGAATCATCTTGTAATTGCCCTAGCAGCACATCAACAGCCTGCAAGGCTTCCTCATAGCTCAGCTTCGATGCATCTTCTTTCCAGGTGTCTTGTTCAGATGTCTTTGCTGGTTCGGGCTTTTTGCGTGGCATGGCAGTTAAAGAGTTGCTTGGGAGTTCGATGCTTTATTCGCTTGAATGGTTTTGGCGACGGCCTGAATCACACCATCCTTGAGAAGGATTTGTAGCTGTTCATTGATGTTGATGTCATCAATGCTTTGAAGGGGCTGGCCGTTCGTTGTGTTGAGCATCGCAAACCCCCGATTGAGCCATCGTTGGGGTGAAAGAGCACGCAACAATTGCTGCCGCTGTTGCCACTGATCTCGACGACGTTGAAGGGTTACAGCAGGCCGAAGTGCATGGAGCAGCAAATGTCGATCTCTTAGTCGAGAGTTGGCTTGCTCTAATCGCCAGCGTTTGTATTCGCTTAAGCGACTGCGTCGTTGCATGATTGTTTGTTGTGCCGACTCTCTGCTCGGCATCAGTGTGACCATGGCGGCTGTGGGCGTTGCGGCTCGATGGTCTGCCACAAGGTCAGCAACGGTGAGGTCATCTTCATGCCCAAGTCCTGTCACGACCGGAACAGGGAAGGTTGCCAACGTTCGGCAAACCTCTGCATCATCAAAGACCATCAAATCTTCTCGGCTTCCTCCTCCTCGGGCGATCACGATTGCGTCTAATCCGAGCTGATGATGTTGTTTTGCAAGGCGACTTAGAACTCCGCAAATGATCGGCGAAACCTCCCCTTGGACGGGGATCGGAACGACAAGAAGCTCGCTCAAAGGCCATCGCTCTTCTGCTGTACGCAGCATGTCTGCGAGTGCTGAACTTGGAACGCTGGTGAGGACTGCTAATCGTTTGGGATAGACCGGCAACCTTCGACGCCGGCTGGGATCAATGACGCCCTCCTCTAGCAATTGTGCTTTGACCGTTTCAAACCGACGCAACACGGTGGTCAGGCTGGGCCTCATATCGAGAACCTGAACAGCAAGGCTCGCTCGTGCTGACCAGAAATTGAGCTTGCCAATCACGGTGACTCCGTCACCATCTGCAGGAACAAAATCCAATTGTTTTAATTTTGAGGCCCAGGCCACAGCAGTGATGCTTGCCTCTCCATCAGTCAAGGTGAGCCAGAGATGCCCCTTCTTCACTTGAGGCCTCGATGCTGTTGCTTGGATGACAAACCGAGGCGCAAAACCCCGATCCAGCAAAGCCCCGATCGCGTTGTTGAGTTCGCGGACGGAGTAGGTGGGAAGTGATTCAGCGCTCAAGACGTTGGTATGCCAATCCCCAATAAATGCTGACGATCCCAGAAACGATGCTCAGGATGATTCCCCACGTCTTGTGAACCTGCGTCAACCCGATGGCTAGTAAAACAAGCATGCTGCTTAGCAGCCTGGCTCCTTCACGGCGATTGCTAGCAAAGAAGGGAAGCATTGCTAACGGCGCGAATTGATCCAGTTTGGCTTAGTGAGTGGTTCCCATAAAAAATCCCCCCAGTTGAGTGGAGGGACTGAAAGCTAGGACTGGGTGCTAGCTCTGAACGAATCAGCCGAGGCCGATTTGGGTCAGGATGCCTTGACCGGTGAGAAGCTCGGTGCCCAGGCCGATGATGAACCCAAGCATGGCAAGACGGCCGTTCCAGGTCTCAGCAAAATTGACGAAGCCGAAGCGAGATGAGGTGTCAGTCATTTAAAACTCCATTACCCCGATATCTTAACAAAGCTTAGTGTTCCCTTGGTTGTTGCTTCGGATACATTTCGGGCGATCGGAACGCGCTTCAGGGGCGGGCCTTCCTTTTGGCCGTGGGCTCGGCATTCGTCGG
Source organism: Synechococcus sp. Cu2B8-bc1011 (assembly GCF_047302735.1). Taxonomy (NCBI): domain Bacteria; kingdom Bacillati; phylum Cyanobacteriota; class Cyanophyceae; order Synechococcales; family Synechococcaceae; genus Synechococcus; species Synechococcus sp. Cu2B8-bc1011. Next base: position 181,054 of record NZ_CP138915.1, on the reverse strand, counting down.
ATCCTCCGGCCATGGATGCTTGGGATAGCGACCGCGCATCTCCTTGCGCACCTGTTGGTAGCTGCCTTGCCAGAACCCAGCAAGGTCGCGGGTGCGTTGAAGTGGGCGCCCTGCGGGCGATAGCAATTCAATCGTCACGGCGAGTTGGCCATTCAAAACAGCCGGTCCCTCGAGGCTGCCAAACATTTCCTGCAGCTTGACCGACAGCACAATGTCGTCATTTTGATAGTTCAGAGCTGCGTTGCGCCCTGAAGGGATTCTGATTTGCGTTGGTAAGAGCTGATCGAGTTGCTGCCGGTTCGACCAGGCGAGATCACCCCAAAGGGCTTCCATCAGTTGCTCTTCCTTGACGTCGTCCCAACCTCTGCAATCCATCAAAGTGTCCGCAATCCAGGTGTGGGGATGTTTCTCCAAGTGTTGGAGAGTGCGAAGCGGCCATGGGTCTCCCAGCCGTTGGTGGGCCAGAGCGAGACGACTGCGAAGTTGTTCTGTGCGCTGGGTCCAGGGAAGTACAGCTAGTCCATCTTTGCGGAGTTGCTGGATCAAGACATCCCGACTTCGTTCACAAGACGCCTGTGGTTGTGTCTGTCGCTCGAGTTCCAGCGCACCAAGCTGCAAGACCCGCTCTGCTTTGACCCGCTTGGTTTGCTCGTCCCAAAGCACTCGCTCTTGCCAGTGACCGCTCTGATCGGCAAGGTCCCTAACCCATTGCTTTGTGAGGGGGAGGGCCAGTCGGATCTTGGCTCTGGTATCACCGAGGTCGAGTTGTGCAATTGCAAGTGCCTCCGCTCCATCCAGTGGATCGCTGACCTGCAGAGCCGCACCGCGGCCTTGGCGAAGCAAAAATTGTCCGCGTTGTCCTGGACGGGCCATTGCAATCCATTCAGGAAAAGCTGTGGCAACCAGCTGAGCTGCGATTTGCTCGTCTGTCGCCTCGATGTCTTGGGGCTCTTGCTCCTGATCAAATTGACCGAGTTGTTGCAGCCATCGACGGCTCTGATCGAGAATTGTCCTGAGGCGATCGGCTGCGGTGCGCTCCCTTGGCATTCGCGAAGAGCTCCGCTGGTCGCGGAGCAAGAGCATGCGAGCCCAAAGGTCACTGCCGTGGTTGTGCTGGCTTAGAAGATCACGCTCATTGAGAATGGCGGCGAGGTCTGCTCCAACTTGCGGTCTCCCCAAGGCACGAGCTTGGAGAAGGATCAATCCCAGGCGTGGATGGGCGCCAAATCGAGCCAGTTTCTGCCCCATATCGGTAGGGCGTCCCTCTGAATTAAGGGCTCCTAGCTCAAGCAATTGCCTGCGGCCTTCCTGAAGTGCGGCCCTCGGAGGGGGCTCGATCCAAGGCAATGTTTCGCCTAAGCCAGCCCCCCAGAGAGCGAGATCCAGCACGGTGGGTTGAGGGTCAGCTCGCTGCAACTCTGGAATGTCATGGGCAGGCCGTCGTTGCTGTTCAGCGGGAGACCAAAGCCGGATGCAACGACCGGCCTGTTGCCGTCCAGCACGGCCTCGTCGCTGATCAGCGCTGGCCTGACTTGCCGGCACGGTGATCAGTCCCTCCATTCCTGTCCCAGGATCAAATTGGGTGTGCCGCGTGAGTCCGCAATCGATCACGAGGCGAACACCATCCAGGGTGAGGGAGCTTTCGGCGATGGACGTTGCCAAAATCACGCGTCCGTCCCGCTCGTGGTTGCAAGGCTTCAGGGCTCGTCCCTGTTCGGCGAGGGATTGCCTTCCATGGAGGGCGATGACCTCCCAATGGTTCAGCAGGTCTGACTTGCTTAAACGTTGCCGGCAACGCTCAATCTCACGGACTCCAGGCAGGAAAACCAAGACGGTGGATGGATGATGTCCACCGTCTTGTGTGCCAAGCAGGTGGGTCATCTCCTGCTCAATCGCCCGTAGAACGCGTCCCTCGAGAGGTTCATTCGGTCGGGGTGAGAGGTGTTGCGTCTCAACTGGGAAGGCCTTCCCTTCGCTCGTGAGAACCTGCGCATGAGGTAATTGGCTGCGCAGGTTGGTTAGATCAAGCGTCGCCGACATCAGCAGCAGGCAGAGATCAGGCCTGAGGAGCTCCTGCGCTTCCCGAACCAAGGCAAGCGCTAATTCACTATTTCGACTGCGCTCATGGAATTCATCAAAGATCACGCAGTTGATCCCTGTGAGCTCCGGATCGTTTTGGAGTCGACGGAGGAAAAGCCCATCCGTCATCGCTTCGATCCGCGTACGAGAGGAGCGTTTTTGCTCGTTTCGCACGGAATAGCCCACGCGTTCCCCAAGCGGTTCGTTCAGGCTGATCGCGAGCCTGGTTGCTGCAGCCCTTGCGGCAAGTCGCCTGGGCTCAAGCATGAGGGAACGGCCCGGCAGGGGATCCGTCCCTGCAACCTCTCCAAGCAGTGCCAAGGGCACCCTGGTTGTTTTGCCGGCACCCGGCGGAGATTGCAGTAAGACCGTGGCACCTGGAACAAGACTGGCTCGCAGCCTTGGCAGTAAGGGATCGATCGGGAACTCGCCCAATGATGCTCGCCCTTATGGGAAAAGGTTAATCATCCCAACGAGCAAAATACTGCTGAGAGCTCCGAGGGCAGCCAAGAGGCGCACCAGTGGACCAAAGCGAACTGACATGGAGGCCATGAAGAAAACCTTAAGGCCGAGTTGAATTCATGTTTAGCTGAGCTCAGGGAGGATTCTCACGTCCTGTTTGCAGTGCTTCACAACTTCCCTAAATCAGGCGTCAGCGAATGTGACGTGCGCCGTCAACAGGGTGGTATTCCTCTCCCGTGAGCTCTTCATAAACAATGGCGGGGAGCCCTGTTTCAAACATGGTTTGCAATGCCTCCTTGAGATAGGGGTTCCAGCCGCCCGTGCTGACATCGCGATGACGCACAGTCCAGTCCCATGTGCCCTGTAGATCTCGTGGAATGCGGCCTTCCCGATCTCGGCGCGCCACTAGATCCAACGATTCGACCAGTCCCACCTGAATGGGGTCTTTCCCGTAGGCAGGAGTCAGGCTGAGTTCAAGGCGAACAGGATCTTCTTTCAACAGCCTTAAGCGGAAGCGGGGCGGCAGTTTCACGGATTTGATTACCGCAGCCACAATCCGTGTTCGTTGATCCACCTAGGAGTCCCCTTTACGAGTCAATAGGACAACTCAAGCAGTTGCCATCAACCCAACTTATTCACCGGGGTTCGAAGTTGGATTTGGAGGTTCACTATCGCCGCCAAATCGCACGGTCAAAAGATCCTCCTCCGTGAGGCGTCCGTCTCCATCAAGGAGCTCAGGATGAATCGTCAGCCGACCTGTCCGGTCGACGACTTTCTCAGCCACAAAAGGTTTGCCGGCAGCATTGAATCCACGTCCCATCACGCGAAAGGCTTGCCACAACAGGATGATGAAGATCAGTCCATAGACAAAAGGAAACAGGCTGCTGAACATGGCAATCACCGCAGAACTCGGAGATGGGCCGAACCATCCAATCCATCATCGCTCCTTTTGGGCAAACGGACGTTGATTTGGCGGACCCCGGTCGTATCCAGTCATGAAATCGCCGGACATGGGTCTGTTTTTGTAGGAATTCAATGCCTAAGGTCATGGGACTCATCACATTGATGAAATCGCGGCCATGGCGGTGTCTAATCCTTTGCTCCCATTGGTTTGCGCTGGTGCATTGACGTTCCCCGGGATGCTGATGCAACCGCCTCGAGTCTTCGCCGCAGGGGCTGCACAGGCCGTTGCGCCGACCTCGTTCGTTGCGCAAGCTGTTGCGCGCAGCGGACCCGCTGTTGTCACTCTTGAAACGCAGCGAACTGTCAGGGCGTCGGTTGGAAATGGACTGCCTCGGAGCTTGATGGCGGATCCATTCCTCCGCCGCTTTTTTGGGATGCAATCTCAATCGGCTCCGCGTTCAAGGGTTGAGCGGGGGCAGGGCAGTGGCGTGATTTTTGATGAACAAGGCTTGGTTCTAACCAACGCTCATGTCGTGGAGAATGCGGATCGAGTAACAGTGGGACTGCCTGATGGCAGACGTGTCGCTGGACGGGTGATTGGGCAGGACTCTCTAACCGACTTGGCCGTTGTGCAGTTGGAAACAAAAGGGCCATGGCCTACGGCTCCCTTGGGCAATTCAGATCGTCTTCAGGTGGGGGATTGGGCTATCGCTGTGGGCAATCCCTTTGGCCTTGAGAACACAGTGACGATGGGAATTGTCAGTAACCTCAATCGCAACATGTCACAACTGGGCATTTCAGGAAAGCGTCTTGATCTCATCCAGACAGACGCTGCGATTAACCCTGGTAATTCGGGTGGCCCGTTGTTGAACGCCCGTGGTGATGTGATTGGAATCAATACCCTCGTGCGGTCAGGACCAGGGGCAGGCCTCGGTTTTGCAATTCCCATCAATCGGGCACGGTCGATCGCCAGTCAGCTCGTCAAGCAGGGAAGGGCGAGTCACCCCATTGTGGGTGTGGGGCTTTCAACGGTTCCTGCCCCCAGGCCAGGGGCAACTGCTCCTCCTGGAGCTGTGATTCGATCAGTCGTCCCAGGTGGCCCCGCCGATCGTGGAAACTTGCGAGTTGATGACGTGATCGTGTCAATCAATGGTCAATCGATCAGTAATCCCTCTGAAGTTGTTTCGGAGATCGATCGACATGGAGTGGATCGACCCTTGAATCTTGAAGTAATGCGGTCTGGTAAACGTATGACGCTTGCAATTACGCCCATTGAGATGACATCTTTGCGTTGATAGTTATCTCGTATTTAACATTTAGCCGTCGGTGTCTTTGAGTTGCTCTACGCAACGGGTGATGCATTCGCCATCATCGAGTGAGCAAGTTGTGATGCACTCGAAATAGGTCTCGACGGCGTCCCAAGCCTGTGCATGCTCAGCGCTTTCAGTCATGGACGAAGGTGTCCCAGCGGCAGTGACATGACGTGCTTGCGTGTTGTTCATAGCCGACTGGGGATCAGTGATGTCAGCTTATCCACACCGTCTGAACTGGTAAAGAGAAATGAGTTTTCCTGCCTAAGCAAGTGTGAAGTTTCATCTTGCGACTGCTGAGAACCCTGGCTAAGCAGCGTTTTTTTTGCGGGAAGCACGCTCTTTTTGCTTTGCCTGATTCGCTTTGCGCTTGGCTTCTTTCTCGGCAATCAGTCGCTTGGTCTCGGCTTCAGCCCTTTCCTCAGCCTTTTTATCTTGGTAGTAAGCGTAATTTCCCAGATATGTCACGAGCTCACCATCGCGAATTTCCACGATTTTGTTGGCTACACGTGAGATGAAGTAACGGTCATGCGATACCAGTAAAGCGGCTCCTTCGTAGTCGCATAGTGCGTCTTCAAGCATCTGTTTCGCAGGAATATCGAGATGGTTTGTCGGCTCATCGAGAACCAGTAAATTGCAGGGACTGAGCAACATCAGGGCAAGGGCAAGGCGTGCTTTCTCTCCGCCACTAAGTTTGGCAACCTCCTTGAAAACACTGTCGTTACTGAAACAGAAACTCCCCAGTAATGAGCGCACTTGAGTTTGTGTCCAATCAGGAACGGCTTCGAACATGGTCTCAATCACCGTTTTGGTGAGATCAAGGGCTTCTGCCTGGTTTTGTTCGAAATAGCTGGCAACGATGTTGTGCTCCCCGAGTCTTGCTGAACCTTCATCAGGAGTTTCGACTCCCATGATCAATCGGAGCAGGGTGGACTTTCCGGCTCCGTTGGGACCCACAAAGGCGATCCGATCACCTCTCTCGATTTCGAGATCAGCTTCCATGAAAAGGATGTTTTCCCCGTAGCAATGGGTCAAGTTGTCGATGACAGCCACCTGTGCACCAGATCGTGGTGCGGGGGGAAAGCGGAAGCTGGGTCCGCTCACCGACTCAACCGGGGCATCCACTCTCTCCACCTTGTCCAGCTGCTTTTCTCGGCTTTTGGCCTGGGTGCTGCGCGTTGCACTGGCACGGAATCGATCGATGTAGGCCTGTTGGGTTGCGATCTCTTTCTGCTGCCGTTCAAAGGCTGCTTGTGAGGCTTCTTGCTCGAGTGCTTTTTGTTCGAGGTGCGAGGTGTAATTGCCCAGGTAGGCCCTCGAGACGCCTCGCTCAGTGCTCACAATTTGATTGCAGACACGATCCAGAAACGTACGGTCATGACTGATCACGACCAATGCCGCCTTTTGTTCGATGAGATATCCCTCGAGCCACTGAATCGTTTCGACGTCGAGATGGTTGGTTGGCTCGTCTAAGAGAAGAAGATCAGGGTCTTGAAGGAGGATTTTTCCCAGTGCCAGTCGCATTTGCCAGCCGCCGGAGTAGTCCGAGACCAGGCGGTCTGCCTCCTCGAGTTTGAATCCGATGGTGGGGAGCAATTTGTCGATTCGTGCATCGAGCTCGTAGCCATGCAGTCCTTCAAACCGGGTCTGCAGTCGCCCTAGTTCGTGAATGAGCTCGTCGAGATGATCGGGATCGAGCGCCGCGCGTTCGGCCGCCATCTCCAATTCAACTTTTTTTTGTTTGCCCAGCACGATGGCGGCCTCGCCAAAGGCTTGAAACAGCTCTTCTCTCACCGTGCGGCTGGGGTCGACATCGAATTCTTGCTGCAGGTAAGCGATTTTTGGCTCGCCTTGTTTCACGATTTGGCCACTGCTGGCTTCTTCCATGCCAGCAATCAGCCTTAGCTGGGTTGATTTCCCTGCTCCATTCACGCCAACAAGGCCGATGCGGTCTCCGGGTTTGACCTCCCAGGTCACATCCCGCAGAACTTCTCCGGTGGGATAAATCTTGCCGACTCGCTCAAGTCGCAGCACGGAGTGGAGGCAGGGAAAACCCATCATCCCGTGTCGGGGTTTCCAGGCAGACTGCTGGAGCTGGGAGCAGGCTTAATGCGTCGACTGGAGCAAGTCACGGCCCTTGTGGTGGCAGCCGGTCTTGCCGTGATTAGTTATTGGTTGTTTTTTAGTTGGGCAGGCGGCGGCGGAGTGCGAGAACGTTCTGCACCCAAGCCAGCCTTCGCGCCCTCTGGCCAATCATTGGAGTCCAAGGACTCCAATGAAGCAGAAGGCATTAAAGCCCCCCCCTCGCCTTGATCAGCCATTGCTTGGTGATCTCATCGTCGAGATTGTTGATGTGTTCCTTCACCTCTTGGAGCGTGACAGGCAAGTTGAGTTGAGTGCCGATTTCGCAGATGGAATCGAGGGCCCCTGAAGGATTTTGAAGTGCCTGCCTGAATAACCCCTTGCTGAGGTTTTGATCATTCTCAATGCGTGCGTACAGCGCAGCTGCGTTGGACATGATCGTCATGCTTCTGACGAAACCTTATTCACGCCACCACGAACTGCCATCCCTTCCCGATGCAGCTCCCTATGCAGCTTGGTCGAGCTCCGTTGCTTTGAGCCCAGAGGCTGACGCGTCTTCCATGCTGCGGGCATCCATACAAAGCACTTTGCGCAGCTGGGCGTAATTGGCTGCTTGTGATCGGCGTCCGTCTTGAACGGCGCCGTATTCAGCGCGTTGGAGCACGTGATGGAGATGGGTGAGCAGGTAGGTGCTGATGACAGCCGAAACCAGTACTTCGCTGTTTTCAGGGGTTCGGCTCGGGCGCCGAGTCTTTCGACGGTCGTTGCTTTGACGCTTGTTTTGACGAGGGGCCTGCTTGCTACTGATTGGTAGCTGGGGGGAGCTGACGTCCGGTCTTTGGGAATGGGTCATGGCACTCCTGGAATGGGTGGGCCGAGGGCCTGGCCTGCAGTTGGATCAGAGATCTGATCTGTGACAGCAGCATAGTGCTGGATACTACCCTTGCACATCTCTGTACACTTTTAAGTAGCTCTGCCTCTTTCTGAGTCGTGGCCACTCGCCAAAACTCATCCAGCGGGAAGCCAAAGTCACCTCGTATTCAGGTGGTGCTCCCCGAAGACCTTTGCCTCCGCTTGACGGCGTTGGCTGAGGAGGAATCGCGCACGGTCAGCAACATGGCCAAGGTGTTGATTCAGCAAGGGGTTCAGCGATACGAACAGGGAGGTGACAGGCAGGTGTCAGCTCCAGTCGCCGATGCACATCAGTCGTCAACAGAGCAATTGCGCAGTGCTCTTGAGTCGAAGCAAACCGGTCGGCTACGGGGCGCACCACGTCGCGTCAGACTTCACCGCCCGAGTTGATCCAGCTTGACTCCAGGGGCTTTTGTAGCTCTTTTTTGACTGGGATACGGCCCTCACTGCGCGGCTGCTGCGCAATCAAGCCGGATTGACGCGTACTCCGAGGACGACCTCGTGCTGTGCGCCTGTGATCGCTGGTGCATTTCCTGGATATCCCAGGTGATGCCACCATGCCAACAGAGCAAACACGATGGCTTCACGGCTTTGGCTGGGGAGTTGAAGCTCGTCGCTGCGACGCAGTCTTAGGCCTCGGCAGCGTTTGTTGAGTTCTCGCATCAACGTGAGGTTCTGGCTGCCACCTCCAGCAACCAACAGCTCGATAGGGAGGGGATGGTTTTGGTTGGAGAGCTGTTGCAGATCCTGTGCGACAACGGCGGCTGAGAAGGCTGTGAGCGTCGCGATTTGATTGGCGATCGGCCGTCCTTGCATCTCCTGAAGACGCCTCGTTAGATCGTCTCGGCCGAAGACTTCACGACCTGTGGATTTGGGAGGGCTGAGCTGGAAGTAAGGCTCAGCAAGCCAGCGGAGAATTAAGGCTTCATCGCAATGACCAGTCTCTGCTAGGCGGCCGCCCTGGTCGCAGCTTTCCTTCCCTTCGCTGAACTGCTCCATCGCCAGGTCGATCAAGCTATTAGCAGGGCCGCAATCCCACCCCCTGACGGGTTGGAGTCGATCAGGACCTGCATCAGGTGGAATGAGGGTGAGGTTGGCGATGCCACCCAAATTCAGCAACGCTCTCCAACCTTTGGTTCGTCCCAAAAGGGCCGCATCAGCTTTGGGAACAAGAGGTGCTCCTTGACCTCCGAGGGCCAGATCGGCCGCCCGAAAGTCGAAGATCACAGGGCGTTTCAGTAGTTGCGCTAGCAGGGGTGCTTGGAGCATCTGCCAGCTCGCTCCACGCTCAAGTGCGCCAGTTTTCGATCGGTTGGGGGGGCGATGCCAAAGGGTTTGGCCATGACATCCCACCAGCTGCGCCTCTCCCTCTGGGTCGCACTGAACAGCTGCTGCGGCCTGAATCTTGGTGATCGTTTCGGAAAGATTGAGGAGAGAGGCGGCGGTTGTGGCTTCGCCTTGGCCCACGGCCAAGATCAGTTGTCGTGTCGAGCTTGGATAGTCCAGCGAGGCAGACCGCAGCAGTGACCAACGGGGATGGTCGGCGGACCCGGAGAGTTCGACAAGGACAGCATCCACGCCATCGGCGCTTGTGCCGCTCATCAATCCGAGAACGCGCATGACTCAGGTTTTCGGAAGCTCTTGTAGATCGTCGGTTAAACCCATCACCACGAGAACGTGCCCGTTTTGCAGCACATGGGACGCCGGTGGGTTGACCATGAGTTCTTTCGCCGGACCTGCCGCAAGAACATTCACGCGAAAATTCTTGCGCAGGTTGAGGTCTCGCAGCGAGCGCCCCACGAACCGGCCAGGCACCTTGATTTCTTCAATCGAATGATGCTTATCGAGTTCGAGTCGTTCCATCAGGTTGGGGCGTACCAATTCCACACCCAGCCGTTCGCCTTGCATGCGAGAGGGAAAGACCACCCGATCGGCTCCCACTCGCTTGAGCATTTTTTCGTGCAAATCGCTGGTTGCGCGTGCAATCACGCGCCGAACCTTGCTTCCTGCACTGTCTTTGGCAATGAGGGTGGCCGTGATGCTGGCTTCGATGGGTTCGCTGATGGCGACAACCACGGTTTCCATATCAAGGATCCCCGCTTCGCGAAGCGCTTCTTCATCGGTGCAATCCACGATGCGGGCTTCGATCGATGGCTCGAGTTGGCGTAGTTCCTCGATGGCCTTGGAGGAACGGTCAACAGCAAGCACTTCAGCACCGTTTTGCATCAGTTCCTTGCAGACAGCACTTCCGAAACGACCCAACCCAACAATCCCAAAACTTGAAGGGGCTGCTGGGTTGGATTGGGACCAATGCCACCACTCCCTCACTGCACTGCTCCCAGGGATCGGTGATTAGACATAGAGATCCTCACGGGGATAACCAACGCGATTCTCGCGCTGCAGATGTCCGCGGTTAAAACTCTCCCAAATGGCGCTTAACAGCAAGAGGATTCCGAGGCGTCCCACAAACATTCCCATCACGAGCACCAATTGACCAAAAGGAGCGAGTTGGCGTGTGACACCTAGATCCAATCCAACGGTGGCAAACGCCGAAACACACGTAAAAACCAGCTCCAGGAATGTGAACGGTTCTTCTCCGCTGAGGTTGCTGCTTAATGCCAATAAAAGAGCCATCCCCAGGACGAAAAGAAGGGAGGCAACCGTGATGCTCAACGCGCGCAGCACGACTTTGTCGGAGATCTGTCGATGGCGAATCACTACATCATTGTGACCTCGCAGGGTGGAGCGCGTCGCGGCCATGAGGGCTGCCACCGTTGTGGTTTTGATTCCCCCGCCTGTTCCTCCGGGACTGGCACCGATGAACATCAGGGTCATCACCAACAACAGGCCTGAATCGGAAATGCTGTTCAAAGAGAGGGGCACCGTGGTGAATCCAGCGGTCCTTGAACTCACTGATTCAAAAAGAGCGCTCATTAACCGTTCCCCCCATCCCATGCCTGTGAGCACATGGCCCATCGACAGTGATTCCGTCAGCATTAATCCAAAGGTTCCGATCAGGATGAGAAGACCAGAGGTGCGTAGAACGAGGCGCGTGTGCAGGCTGAGATGACGCCGTCTTAGCCGCTGGCGATTAATCCACAGGTCATTGGTGACACGCCATCCCAGTCCGCCTAGGACCACCAACACCATGATCACCGCGTTCACAGTGCTGTTGGTGCGGTAAGTCTCAAGACTGTCGTTCCAGAGCCCAAAGCCAGCGTTGTTGTAAGCAGAAATGCTGTGAAAGAGAGCGGCCCATAGGCGTTCTCCACCAGGTGCAATGTCTGTAAAGCCAAAGACATAGAGCATGAATGCCCCAATCAAGATCAGAACTACAGCAGTGAGCGCAATTCCGCGAAAGGTCGTTCCTACGCCCCCCACCCCGAATTCATCGAGAGTTTGACCCCGGTCGAGGCGACGCCGAAGAGCGGTCCCGCGAACCACGAATCCTTGCAGAAACGTCGTGACCGCCATCAATCCCAGGCCCCCGACCATGATCATCATGGCCAGCACGATTTGCCCAGGACGGGTCAAATCTTCGCGGATGTCGATCACCGAAAGCCCTGTCACGGTCACGGCTGATGAGGCTGTGAAGAAGGCTTCCCACAGGCCCACTCTGGGGCTTGAACACAGTGGTGTATCGAGGATCAGTGTGCCGGCTGTGATGACAAGTAACCCAGTCACAACGGTGAACTGGGGAATTGTGAGGCGGCGGTACCAGGCCTGAGTGCGGTGAATGGCGTAGGGAATTGGCATCGCCTTACCTGTCTCCCTGTGGCAGGTAAGGCGATGCAGCACTCCTGAGCGACAGCATCAGACCTGGCCGTCGTAGCGCCTGGAGGATGAGGGCGTGAGCCTGCTGATGACTATCGATGAGCTCAGCCATGGTTTAGCTCAGCCATGGTCGGGAAATGATCGGTGTTGGGTGAAGGGTTCAGGGGTTGGTGCGCCGTCCCAAAACTGCTTTTCAAGCCAGTTTCGCAGACCCTTCAGTCCCGTACCTTCTTTGGCTGATAGGTAGATCACATCCGGTTCGAGAGAGCGAATTGCATCGATCGCCGAAGCGTCGCAACGGTCGATTTGGTTGGCCACCACTTTGCGCAGTTGGTCACAGCTGAGGCCATCCAAAAGTTGATGAACCGCTTCCAATTGTGATTGCCAGTCGGGGTCGCCGAGATCCACCACCAGGAGCAACAGATCGGCCTCGCGTGTTTCCTCCAACGTGGCTCTGAACGCTTCCAACAAGGGTTTGGGAAGCTCTCGAATGAATCCCACGGTGTCTGTCATGAGCACCTCTTTCGGTGCCGCTGATGCTTGGGGAAGGCTGAGTCTTCGCGTCGTGGGATCAAGCGTGGCGAATAATTTGTTCTCCGCTAGAACCGCCAGCCCTGGATTGCGACAGCACAGGGCGTTTAAAAGAGATGATTTCCCGGCATTGGTATACCCCACGAGGGCGACTCGAGGTAGGCCGTCTCTGCGATCGCGCAAGCGGGCCCGATGGGCTCCTAGTTCGATCAGTGATCGCCCGAGATGTTCGATGCGACGGCTGATGGCACGGCGATCCTTCTCCAATTGGGTTTCACCTGGTCCTCGCGTTCCAATCCCTCCCCCTTGGCGCGAGAGGCTGAGGCCGCGACCTTTCAGCCTCGGTAGTCGGTAGCGCAATTGAGCGAGCTCAACTTGAAGTCGTCCAGCGGCGCTCGCCGCTCGCTGGGAAAAAATATCCAGAATCAACTCACTGCGGTCCATCACTGGGCAGTCAATCAGTGACTCAAGATTGCGGGCTTGAACGGGAGAAAGTTCCCGATCTGTGATCACGAGCGTGGCTTGATGGCGTCTCGCTTCGAGAGCCGCCTCTTGCAATTTTCCAGTGCCCCAGAGGGTCTGAGGGTTGGGTTGTCCCTGTCGTTGCCGGCAGACAGCAACGGGCCGTGCACCTGCGCTGCGAACGAGCCCCTCCAATTCAGCCAGATCCCTTTCGCTGCGCTGTGTGTCGGCACCCGTGAGAATGAGCAGCAAGACCCGTTCTTGTCCGTCAGGAGGAGCCGTCGCAGCACGATTGGAATCAAGTTCTTTCTTGGTCTCTGGAGTGGGACGGTCACAGAGCTCGATGAGAGTGCCAAGGGCTGCTTGATGCCAGCCGGACTGATCTCCTGGATCCGGTTGCCAAAGCGAGGCGACATGTCCACCTCCTGTGGAGGGCGATGCCTGAAAACGAAGCCAGGTATCGGGCTTCAGGTCGAGGGCGACGACGGCATCTCTGCCATCGGGTTTCAGGTCTGTCCCCGCTTTTCCTTGCAGGCTGCTGATCAACCTCCAGCGTCGCTTGATCCGCCGTGGCCCTCCAGGTAGATGACTCCGTAATTGCTCTGATTCGCTCAGGGGCCCGACCCAGAGCAGTCGGCAGAGTCCTCGTTCGTCGACGATCAGATGCAACGGCTGACCTAAATCGAGTACGAGCTCAGACACTCGTCCCAGGGTGAGCGGATCGGCGCCGCTTGAGCTGGGGTGCCTCCTCTGACTCAGACGCTCAAGCTGACGGATCAGTGACGGACGTAGGCCATGGGTTCGGCCTGCTAGGTGAGCCTGCTTCAAGACTGAAAAAGCCAGGCGCCTGCAGACCTCAAGCCCAAGGAGAGTCCTGGCATTCGAGCGAGGTAAGTGAGTCGCCTCATGCGATAGGCGAGTGGGCCGGCGAGGGTGAGCCCCATGCCTGTAATCGAGGCGTCGCCTATGCCAAGACTGAGCATCTCGCCAAGATCTTGAAACTGAAAACTTGGAACAGCCTGTCCCATGCGAATGGCCTGAAGCGTTCGAGCCGCCGCCGCTCCTTGTTGGAGTGCCGATTGCGCAGAGCGGGGCCATGGGGCGTCTGCATCGTGATGAGAGGCGACATCCCCAAGGACCACGACATTCGGGTCTGTCGTTAATTGCAACCCATCTTCAACACAGAGCAGCCCGCGCTCCTTGGTGGGGTTGGGGATCAGGGTGGGCAGAACCGGTTTGGTCCCTGCCGTCCAGATCAAACCATCATGGTTCAGAGATTGCGGTAAGCCGTTTTGAACCAGTTGTACGGCGTTGGTGGATACAGAGGTCACGCGAGTGTTCAGGTGACGATGCACGCCCCTTTGATCAAGTGCCTTTTGTGCTTGTTCACGATTGAAGGCTCGGGATCGGGAGAGAATGCTGTCCCCTAATTCGACAAGATGAACGGCGGCTGATCCGTCCAGCATGTCGCTGAGTTTGCAAGCCAATTCAACGCCTGTTGCTCCTGCGCCAACGATGACCAGTGCCCCATCCTTGGCTGTTCGTTGGCACAGCCTGTGGACGCGTTCTTTGAGTGGAGAAATATCCAGTAGGGAATGAAAGGTCAGGGCATGCTCCTTGACTCCTGTAATCCCAAAGTCATCGGGCTCAGAGCCAGTTGCGAGCACCAGCTGGCTGTAGTTCAAAACCCGGCCGCGGCTGGTTTGTAGAGATTTTTGAGCCGTATTGATCGATGTCACCCGGTCATCGAGGTGAGGAATGCGCCGCCCCTGGAGAAGGCTGTCATAGGTGGGAGCGATCTCCCAACTCTTCATTTCGCCGCTGAGAAGCTCATAGAGAAGAGGTAAGAAGAGAAATTGTTGGCGCGGCTCAATCAACAACAACGGTGGACGGGGCCGTTGATTACTGAGGGCTAAAGCTGTTGTTAGACCTGCAAATCCACCGCCCACAACAATGATTGGATTGTTGTGCATGGTGGTACTTGAAGTCAGAACTTCAGAAATGGTTTTGAAACCATAGACATGACACCATGCCCCTCGGCGTTGGAAGATGGAGAGATGAGGGATGTGTCCACCTCCAACAATCAGCCTGTCGTTGCCGCTGGCCCCAAGGCTGAGGCGGGAGAACTGCAACTAGCGCGTGAGCAGCTTGAGCCGTTGGATGCGCGCTCAAGGTTGCTGTGGGCTTATGAGCAGTTTGGGTCGGGTTTTGCCCTGACCACGAGCTTCGGGATCCAATCCTCTGTATTGCTGCACTTGTTGAGCGGGATGGATCGAGCCCGAGACATTCCAGTGATCTGGGTGGATACCGGCTATCTCCCCCCTGAGACCTATCGCTACGCCGAGGAGCTTCGCGAGCGCTTTGATCTGAACCTCCACATCGCTCAGTCTTCCTCGTCTGCAGCTCGGATGGAGGCGCTCCATGGCCGCCTCTGGGAATCAGGTGTTGTTGAGGACATGGAGCTTTACCTCAAAATCCGCAAGGTAGAGCCCCTTGAAGAAGCGATGCATCGTCTTCAGGTGTCTTGCTGGGCGAGTGGTGTGCGCCGTGCTCAGACGGATACACGCCGAAGCATGACTGCGCTCGATCCCATTCGTGGTCGCTTCTCCCTGAGGCCGCTTTTGGAGTGGACCTCACGGGATGTCTTCTATTACATGAAGGAGAACGATCTTCCCCAACATCCGCTGTTTGAGAAGGGATATTCCACGGTTGGTGATTGGCATTCCAGTGGCCCTGACGGGCTAGAGGCGACGGGACGAGACACGCGCTTTGCTGGCCTCAAACAGGAATGTGGCATCCACCTGCCAGGTGTTATGGGTGATGGCATCTAGCGAGGCCCTCCCATCCCGTTGCTTGTTGATTGGGAACAGCCGCTGGCATTGGGCAGAGCAGAGGGGCGCTTCTGCTTGGATCTATCAGCATGAAGCCGCGGCGCTTGAGGCGTTGGATGCACCCAGCGATCTCCTCGCCTGGGCGGCTGTGGGGGTGGTCCCAAGCCATCCTTGTTTGCAGTCCAGTAAACGGCTGAACCTGAGTGCGATCCCACTTCAGGGGATTCCCCCTTGGTTAGGCATCGATCGAGCTCTCGCTGGATGGGGAGCTTGGCGTGCGAATCAAAATCGTGTTGGCGTTCTGGTGGTGGATGCAGGCACGGTTCTCAGCCTTACCAGAATCTCTGCGGATGGATCGTTCTCCGGTGGGTTGTTGGCGGCTGGTTATGGATTGCAATTGCGCGCGATGGGTGAGGCCACAGCAGGACTAACAGCGACCTCGCCCTTGGTTTTAGCCCCCGAAGAAGCTGAGTCTTTCCCCTTCGAGACTCAGGCCGCCATGCGCTCTGGAGCGCAGCAAAGTTTGGTGGGTCTCATCCGTGAAGCCCACGCGCAAAGCCCTTGGCCGATTTGGCTCTGTGGAGGAGATGCCCTCCAACTACTCCCGAAACTTCAGAAGCAGTTGGGGATGGAGGTGCTACATGCCCCGAACTTGGTAATGGAGGCGATGGTCGAGCTGATCAGCTGATCCCTAAATCACTGAGGATTTGATCGGCCATGGAATCAGATTTCACTTTCCGGTAGATCAGTTCCAACCGTCCTTCCGCGTCTACGACGAAGGTGTGACGCATCATCCCAATGGATTCGCGGCCCATGAACTTTTTCAGACCGTAACTCTCAAAGCTGCTGGCAACGGGGCAAGGCTCTTCATCACTCAACAGCGTGAAGGGCAATTCCTGCTTGGCGATGAAGCGCGTATGGGATGCCGCGTTGTCCTTGCTGATCCCTAAGACGTGGATTCCATGGTCCTGAAAGGACGACCAGCGATCTCGGAAGTTGCAGGCCTCTTTCGTGCAACCAGGGGTGGCGTCTTTGGGATAGAAATAGATCACCACGCGCTGCCCCCGCAAGGAGGCCAAGTGCACGGGCTCTCCGTTTTGGTCAGGAAGTGTGAAATCAGGCGCGAGATCGCCGATCTGCAAAGTCATGGAGGAAGGCAACAGCCAGAGCGGAAGCGTAACCGTGATGTGGCTTGGTCCGATGTCCTCAGTGGATTCTTGCGTGTCAGATCAGGAACACGCTTGGGCTTGCAACTTGGGTAAGACCCGTCAGCAGCGTTTCCTTGGCTCCCGAGCCTGGATGCGTTCGTGTCTTAGTGATTTGTGGGGAGTGCCTGCGCAGGAGATTCCTTTGCATGCGCCCCCGGGTGCGCCTCCCTCGATGCACTCAGGTTGGGGATTTGTCAGCCTCAGCCATAGCCAAGGCTCTGCGTTGATGGCCTGGTCTTCTGCCCCCGTTGGGGTTGATTTAGAGCGATTGAATCGTCCCTTTGCTTCTGAAGCGCTGATGAGGCGCTACTACGCATTAAGCGAGCAACATCAATTGAAAGGCCTCCCAAAACAAGCGTTTCATCAGAGTGTGTTGGAGCACTGGCTGATCAAGGAAGCTGCGATTAAGTGGCATCGGGGATCGTTGGCGCAAGATCTGTCGCATTGGGTTGTGGCGGCCGATGGGTTGAGTGCAAGCCACCAGGGAAAAGGTCTTCAGGTCGATGCGCACTGTCGCCAACTAGGGCCATGGGGTATTGCGATCGTGTCAGCTTGCGAGCAGAACTTGACTGGAACAAGGGTCTGCCTCAGTTGAAATCTCAATCAGAATCAGCCTCTCATTGGCGTGGAACAAGGTTGGATGCGATCTGTTTCCACCGTGGTCGCTGTCCTTGTTTTGGGCTTCCTAGGCGTGATCGCGACCATCCCAGATGCAGGTGTTGACTCCAGGTGAAATGGGCCTCCCAAGGGATGCACGTTTTGTTCAGCCGCTCGATGACGATCGTTTGCGGACAGCTCGCCAGCTTTGATTGGGGGCAATTTGCGTCATCGCTGGTTAAGGCTGGCTTCAGTGGCGATGAAAACGTGGACGCTCGCGTTTGAACAAAGGGCGGCGGTTCGCATCGATGGCTGACCCCTCAACGCGGGAGTGAACACTATGTTGCGATTGTGTCTATCTAATGGCTCCAAGCTTGAAAGTCATCAATGTCGAGGGCGAAGGCCTGTTTTTGCTGACCAGAAAGCTGCGGCTTGCCCTAAAGGATGGAAGCTGTGTGAGATCCCAGACGCTGAGTATTTGTCGCTTTAAAGCACTCATAGGGCGAGAGTCGTGAGTCTCGATTTAATACCTATAGTGCATTGGTTCCAATAGTGCGCATTGGGGACAGTTTTTTGTACTGGACCCACCATTTTTGTTGGCAATCCATTTTCCTGCGACTAAGTTTTAAATGATGTCTATATCTCTATCTCCATCGTCCGTGTTCACCCGTCTTGCTGCTGGCGTTCTCGCCGCTGCGTCTCTCACAACTTTGGCTGTTTCGGCTGAAGCCGCTCAGCGTCCTGTGCGCTGGAAAACAGGTGGTGCTGTTTGGTCCACTAAGTCCAACGCTTTTAAAACCTTCTTCGCAGACGGTGAAATCACCGATCGCGGTCTTCAAGGTGGAATCAACAATTCCGGTTGGACTGCAGATGAAATCCAGGAAGGCATGACCCGTTCTTACGAGGTTGACCTCGTGGGCGTTTCACGTTTCCTCTATTCCAGTGATGGCGTTGCCTTCCTGCAGGATCAGACCAAGAGCTACTACCCCTACTGGAGGAAGCAGGAGACAGCTGTTGTTGCTCTTCGCTCCGCCATCATCCTTGATGCTGCTGACGGCCAGATCTCTTCTGCCGGCATCCTGAATGCTCTTCCCGTTGACTTCGCTTTGGCTGACAACGGTGCTTCCGATGGTTCCCAGAACGTCTGTAAGGACGGTCTTGATGGCGCCCAGGCCACTTCCCTGTTGTCTTGGTACGTCTTCCTGCCCGCTTGTGTACAAGCCAAGCAGATCCTTCCTGCTGCGCCCGCACCTCGCGCTGCTGCACCTGCTCCCGTTCGCGGCCTCTGGTGATCGCACGGCTTCGGCCTTTCCAAGCCTCGGCGATGCCGGGGCTTTTTTTTATGGCTGGCCACTAGGAGGACGCCATCGTGCAGGTCAATCGGTGATGGATCAGCGGTTGTGGCAATTGCCCACCCCGTTGTGTTTGCAGGAGCTGCTGAAGTGTGGAGAGCACCACCTCGGATTGTCTGCAGCGATTGATCAGAGATCGATAGGGACGGTCCTTTCCAAGCCAGCGTTTCATGAGGCGTTCGTCGATCGGCAGTGACAGAGATTCCTGCCACTGCTCCGTGATCACTGAGGCTGAGAGGGCTTCGAGCTGCTGCCGTACGAGCTGATCAAGCTGCTGGGTTAAAAGCCACTGTTGTTCCTTTTCGATCAGTTCTGAGAGGGCTTCGTTGGATCCAGAGCATTGCTCTGAGAGCGCTGCCGCTGGACCGATCGCTGTTTGGCTGAGAAGAACATGCAGCTGAGCCGCTGATGACAGCTTGCCTTGCAGTTTCTGCCAAAACTCTGGAGATTCGATCCAATCGCGATCCTCACTGCTGAGTCGCCCCCCGACGACTTCGAATTGCCAGTCATGAGGAAGACCTTGCAAAGCCTCGGATCCACCCCTAAGCAGGTTGGGACGATGCAATGGATCCAGCAGCTCAAGCTGGGCTTCAAGTCGGGCGTGTTCTTCAGCGGTGTTGCACAGGATCGTGACGCTCCCCTCTTGCACAGCATTGAGTGGACCCAGGGCCCAGAGCAGGGATCGCCCCCCGAGCACCAGCACCCTGTCGGTGCGTTGAAAAGTCACGTCTGTCCAGAGTCTCTGCTGGAGGTCTTGCAAACGCTCATCGTTTTGGGCGAGCTGTCGATGCAGCCAGCGCTCCATGTCTGGAAGGTCTGGACCACTACTGAGGAGTAGGGGATGGGTTTGGGCCGCTTCTCCTGCCACGGCGAGCTGAGCAGCCCGACGTTCGAGCATTCTTCCTCGTCGTTCTCCCTCCCAGCCTTGCTTGCTCGGTGTCCAGAACACCTCCCCTTGCAGCGCATCGGGAAGGTAATTCTGTGCGATCCAATGCTCCCTGTAGGCGTGGGGGTAGCGATATCCCTTTCCATCGCCAAAGGCATCACCATCGCGATGGGCATCGCGGAGGTGGCTTGGCACATCCTGATTCTGAGTACTGCGAACAAGACGGATCGCTTCGAACAGTCCCATCGTGCTGTTGCTTTTTTCAGCGCAGGCCAGGTAGAGGGCTGCCTGGGCCAACGGGTACAGCCCCTCTGGTAGGCCGATGCGTTCGAAGGCCGCGGCGCAGGCTTCGACCACAACGACGGCTTGGGGGTCGGCAAGACCAATGTCCTCCCCGGCTGAAATCAACATCCGTCGAAAGATGAACCTTGGATTTTCCCCCGCTTCCAACATGCGAGCCAACCAAAACAGGGCGGCATCCGCATCGGAGCCCCGCAGGGATTTGATGAATGCGCTAATCGTGTCGAAGTGGGCATCTCCCTGTTTGTCGTAGAGCACAGCGCGCTCTTGAATCGACTCCTCGGCAATGGTCAAATCAATCTCAATCGCGGCCTCAGGATCGCTGGCAGTTGTGCTTTCCACTGCAAGCTCGAGGGCATTGAGGAGGCTGCGCGCGTCCCCGTTGGCCACATCCACTAAGTGAGTTTCGGCCTCGGCCGTGATCGTGACTGAACGATTGCCATAGCCCCGCTCTTTGTCGTGAAGAGCTCGATGGAGTAATTGACGGAGGTCACTCGCCTCCAGGCATTGAAGTCGAAACAGGCGCGAGCGACTCACGAGAGCTTTGTTGACTTCGAAGTAAGGGTTCTCTGTGGTGGCACCGATCAGGGTGAGCGTGCCGTTCTCGACCCAAGGGAGCAGCGCATCCTGTTGAGCACTGTTGAAGCGATGCACTTCATCGATGAACAGGATGGTTCGCAAGCCATGTTTCTCCAAGCGCTGCTTGGCGGCTTCCACTTGCTCACGTAGGTCCTTAACGCCAGCTAAAACAGCATTCAGGCTGCTGAACTGCGCACGGGTGTGGGTGGCAATGATCCTGGCCAGGGTTGTCTTCCCAACGCCAGGCGGTCCGTGCAGGATCAGATTGCCCACTCGGTCTGCGGCGATCGCCCGGCGCAGCAAACGGCCTTCGGCGAGAATCGCGTGTTGGCCTGCAAATTCCTCGAGTGATGTGGGCCTTAAACGGTCAGCCAAGGGCGCCTGACGCCGCCTCAGCTCTTTCCCGTGGTGGCTGAACAGATCTTCAACCAACCGAGCAATCTCCCCTCAATCGTCTTTGTGTATGGATTCTTGCCTGATCCGAACCAAAATTGGGTTGAAATTCGTACATAATCCCTACGTTCGTCACAGGATTTGTGCTGCGTTTTCGTCCACTGCTGCCTGTGCTTTTAACAGCAATGTCCATTAGTGCTTGTGGAGGCTCTGATGAACAGACACCAGTGCTACCGGTCCAGCAAGCATCTGTTCTTGAAGCTACGTTCACCGACGATATCGATACGGTGAGCACGCTCGAGGCCAATGAGTTGGTCGAGCTAGCAGCCCAGACGTCAGGCCGTGTCACTGAGATCAAAGTGTCTCAGGGCGATCGTATTGATGCGGGTCAGTTGCTCGTCGTGCTCGATCAGGTTCAGGAACGGGCGGCGTTGGCGGAACAACGAGCCAAAGCGGCAACAGCCAAAGTTGATTGGGAGCGTGAGGAATTTCTCGCAAAAGCAGGGGCGGCTTCGCTGCGTCAAAGGGACTCTTATCGCACGCGTTACGTCGCTGCAGTTGAAAAAGTCAAAGCGTTAGAAGCACAGCTCAGTTACAGCAATTTGCGCTCTCCGACCGCAGGGACCGTGGCAAATGTCCAGGTGAAGGTTGGGGATGTGGTGACTCAAAACCAACCGTTCACGAGTGTGGTGCAAAACAACATTCTTGAGGCGAAGGTCGAAGTGCCGGCGGTCTATGGGGATCGTCTTGCCATCGGCCAACCCGTCATTTTGAGTGTGCCTGGAACGGTTAAGCCCCTTGCCACGAGTCAGATTGAGTCGATTGATCCTCAAGTGAATCCTCAAACTCAGGGTCTGTTAGTGAAGGCTTTGTTTAACAACGATGATGGCCAGCTACGAAGTGGTCAGCGACTACGGACCAGGGTTCAATTGAAATCCGGTCAGCAGATTTCAGTGCCGTTTGCGGCAGTGACGCAATCCTCAGGGCAAAGCTTTGTCTTTCGTGTTGGCAGCTTTGCCGACCTGAAGGCCAATCCAGGCAAGTCTGACATCGAACGGATCAGTCAAGGTATCGAGAGGGGAAAGTTGCCAGAAAATGCCCTGTTTGCACTTCAAACACCAGTCAATATTGGTCAGGTTCAGAACAATCGTTATCCCGTCACGAAAGGTCTAAAGCTCAACGAGAAGGTGATTACGAGCAATCTCCTCAATCTCAAGCATGGAATGCCGATTCAGGTGAAAACACAACGCGCGGGATCACAGCCTGCTGCAGCTAAGAACTGAGGTTGATTCATGTCTGCATCAAATAATTTCATCACGCGACCGGTACTCAGTACTGTTTGCAGCCTTTTGATCGTGATTGTGGGATTGATCTCAATCCCTATCCTTCCTATTGAGAATCTTCCTGATATTGCTCCTCCAACGGTCAAGGTCCAGGCCACCTACGTAGGTGCTGATGCCGTTTCAGTTGAGCAGGGAGTGACCACCGTGCTTGAGCAGCAGATTAATGGTGTGGAAAATATGGATTTCATTACTTCCAACAGCTCTTCTGATGGGGTGAGTTCTGTTTCTGTTTCTTTTAATAGCGGAACTGACGGGAATATTAATCAGGTTAATGTTCAGAATAGAGTTTCATTGGCTGAGCCCCAGCTTCCTGAGGAGGTTCGCAAGTCGGGCGTCACAGTTAATAAGGCTTCGAACTCGATTCTACTTGTTTATAACTTCGTTAATTCTGACCCTTCTAAGACGGAATATAGTGTTGAAACCATTAGTGGCTACTTGGATAAAAACTTAACCGATAATATTAAACGCGTGCCTGGCGTTGGAGAAGTTACCTACTTTGGCAATCGTAAAGTTGCTTTTAGGCTGTGGCTCGATCCGGAAAAACTTGCGGCAAATGGGCTTACTTCGGCCGATGTTGTACAGCAACTTCAAAGCCAGAACCGCCTCGTTCCTGCTGGTAAAATTGGTGGCTCTCCTGCTCCTGAAGGTCAGCAATATACATTCACTGTGCAATTGCAAGGCCGTTTGACGACGGAATCAGAGTTTGAAAATATCGTTTTAAAAACGACCGATACGGGTGGTTTGATCAAGCTCAAAGACGTTGGTCGCGTGAGCCTGGGTGGAGAAACCTATGGCATCGACGCGATGGACCTCAAAGGCACACCTTCTGTTGGTGTTGCTGTTTATCAGCTGTCGGGTAGTAACGCCATTCAGGTGTCTAACGGCGTGAAGGAGGTGATTGAGCAATTCGAACAGACGCTTCCTGTTGGCCTAGATACCCAGGTGATTTACGACACTACCGACTTCATTAATCAGTCGATCAAAGGTGTCACAAATTCTCTGCGGGATGCAGTGATTCTTGTGGTCTTGATTTTATTTTTATTCCTCCAGAATTGGAAAGCGACGCTTGTTCCCGCCATCGCCATTCCTGTGGCCTTGATTGGTACGTTCGCTCTCGTGTTGGCCTTCGGGTTCTCTCTGAATCAGCTCACCTTGTTTGGCCTCGTTCTGGCAACAGGTTTGGTTGTTGATGATGCGATCACCGTGGTGGAAGACACGTCTGCCAAAAAAGCTGAAGGGATGACATCGGTTCAGGCGGCGATGGCCACCATGGATGAACTCTTCAGCGCTGTTATTGCCACGTCGCTGGTGAAGATGGCCGTTTTCCTCCCTGTGTTGTTTTTCCCAGGAGCAACGGGAACGATTTACAAACAGTTTGCTGCCACCATCCTGTTCTCGATCGGGATCTCAACCTTCAACGCACTCACCTTCTCGCCAATGCTGGCGGCTCTGTTGCTTTCGAAGGACACCAAGCAGCTAAGTAAACAGCAATACGCCACAGCAGGTGTTTTTCTTGGATTTGCGTACGGCCTTTTGAGCGCCGGCGATGGGGCCGGATTGGTCCTGATTCCAGTGGTTGTTGGTGCCTTGGTGGGCTTCGTTGCGATGAAGCTCACTTCGATTCCATTGCGGATGCCTGGAGCTGTGGGCGGAGCCGTTGTGGGTTTAATTCTCGTTGGTGTGACCAATCTCATACCTGTGATCTTGTTCACGGCGATTGGTCTTGTTGTTGGCTGGTATGTTCCTCAGATTTTCATTCATTTCAATCGTTTTTACTCAGGCTTTGAGAAGCGTTATTCCAAAGTCCTTGACCAGGTGCTCAAAGCCCGTCCGATTGTGATGGCGGCTCTTGCCGCCGGGATCCTGCTCACTGGCTTTGCTTTCACACGCATTCCTGGTGGATTTGTTCCGATCGAAGACCAGGGTTATGCCATTGGCTTTGTGCAGGCTCCAGAGGGTGTTTCGAATGAAACGACCCTAGCGATTAACCGCAAAGTGGCAGAGGTTTTGCGATCTGAGGATGATATTTCTGCTGCTGCTTTGTTTAGTGGAGCCAGTTTGGATGGTAATGCTCCAAACAAAGGACTGTTCTTCTTTGGAACGAAGCATTGGGATGAACGTCAAGGAAGCGAACACTCCGTGGCGGCGATTGTTGAACGCTTGAACAAGAAGCTGTTGATGTCGATTGATGGTGGCCGGGTGTTTGTGGTGGAGCCTCCATCGATTCCTGGTTATGGCGCTGGTGGTGGTTTTGAATTTCAGCTATTAGATAAGAGTAGTGGAGCCTATGGATTGAACCAATTCTTTGCTTCCGCTGGGCAGATTATTCAGGCGGGCAATACCAATCCAATTCTCAACCGTGTCTATACATTGTTTTCTCCAGAATCACCTCAGATTGAGATCAAGGTGAATCGCGAGAAGATGGCTTCTCTAGGAGTTGATTTTGGCTCCGCCATGCAATCTTTTAGCGTCAATTTTGGTGGTGCCTATGTCAACGACACCTTCCAGGAGGGTAAGGTTCGACGTGTCTATGTACAGGCTGATGATGTTAATCGAGCAACGCCTGAGCAGCTTTCGTCGGTTTATGTGAAGAGCATGAAAGGGGAACAAATCCCTTTGTCTGAGTTTTTCACCGTGAAGTCAACCACTGGCCCCAGCGTGATCCCTCACTTCAATCTCTACCGCTCGATCAAAATTGACGGAACACCAGCCGTCGGCAAAAGCTCTGGTCAGGCGATTACAGCGATGAAGACAATCTTCAAAGATGCCAATCTGCAAGGCTTGGGCTTCGATTGGACTGGTATCTCAAGAGAAGAAGTGAAGGCAGGATCCTTGGCCGTTGTGATTTTTGCTCTTGGTATTTTGGCGGTGTTCTTGGTGCTTTCAGCCCAATATGAAAGCTATTCGGATCCCATCATCATTCTGCTGACGGTACCAACTGCGTTGCTTGGTGCCTTGGTGTTTCTTGGTGCTGCTGGTCAAGTTCTCAATATTTATGCCCAGGTTGGTCTGGTGATGTTGATCGGCTTGGCCGGCGGTAACGCGATCTTGATTGTTGATCTCGCCAACCAAAAAATGGGCGAAGGCACTTCAGCTCTTGAAGCTGCTCGCTTTGCTGCTCAATCTCGCTTAAGACCGATTTTGATGACAGCGATCTCCTCATTAACCGGATTCTTGCCCTTAATGCTGGCGAGTGGAGCTGGTGCTCAAAGCCAGTCTTCACTCGGTTTGGTGGTGTTTGGTGGCTTATTAGTGGCTACGTTCCTTTCCACTCTGGTTGTTCCTGTGTTCTACGTGGTAATGAAAACACTTCTTGGTCAGGCTGATGCCAAGCCTTCTTCTGATCCGCAGCTCAACTAATGACAAAAAAGACATTCAGTGGCTCAAGGGTGTTGATAGCAATTGCGGTTGGACTTGCTATCGGTTGTGCAATTGCTTATTTTTTGAAGGTTTTAATTGAAAACACACCGGCTGAGATTGATCTCAGAAGGATGCGATTGTTCTACTTAATGGTGATTACATCATCTGGGCTCGCTGGTTTTGCAATCGAAACCACCCGTCAACTTCAGGAAGAAGCCGTTGATCCTGTTTATCGCCATCCCAATGCCCATCGAGGCAGGCGTGGGTCACAGAAGAAATAACCCACGCCTGAATCCAATCAGGTAATCACGGTTGGACGATCCATTCCCGTGCGTTCTGTGATTTCGGCAAGTTGATTAATGGCTGTGATCATCTCGCCAAGTGCAACCTGAGGATCTTGAGCGAGGTCACCCGTGGTTGGGACGTAACTCTCGAGATACACCCTTAATGTTGCTCCCTTGGTGCCGGTGCCAGACAGGCGCAGAACCACCCGGCTTCCATCGTCCAGCAGGATGCGCAGTCCTTGCCCTTTGGTGACGGATTGGTCAACGGGATCGGTGTAGCTGAAGTTGTCAGCAGCACTGATGCTGCGGCCCGCGAACGATTGACCAATGAGACTTGGAAGCATCGTCTCCAAGCGGTCGTAAAGCCCATGGGCTGCTTCGCTTGGAACGGCTTCGTAGTCATGGCGCGAGTAGTAGTGACGCCCGTAACGGTTCCAATGCTCGGTCATGATTTCGGCGACACTGCAGCGTCGCTTCGCCAAGATCTGAAGCCAAAACAGCACCGCCCAGAGACCATCCTTTTCGCGCACGTGGTTACTGCCTGTTCCGAAGCTTTCTTCCCCGCAGAGCGTGATCTCGCCGGCATCCAGCAGGTTTCCGAAGAATTTCCAGCCAGTAGGCGTTTCAAAGCAGTTGATCCCCAAGTCTTTTGCGACGACGTCCACTGCCGCACTGGTGGGCATGGAGCGTGCAACTCCGGCGAGGCCTGAGGCGTAACCAGGGGCAAGGGTGGCGTTGGCCGTCAGGACGGCCAGGCTGTCGCTTGGGTTCACAAAGCAACGATTGCCCAGAATCATGTTGCGATCGCCATCGCCGTCACACGCAGCACCGAATTGATAGGCATCGCCTTTCATCAGAAGGTCTGCTAGTTCATGGGCGTAGGTGAGGTTGGGATCAGGGTGCCCACCACCAAAATCTTCCATGGGAGTCCCATTGCGGACAGTGCCAGCAGCTGCGCCTAAGACCTCTTCCAGCAACTTTTTGGCATAGGGGCCTGTGACCGCATGCATGGCATCAAAGGCCAACGGGAAGTCGTTGCGAATGAGATCGCTAATGCTCTCGAAGTCAAACAACTGCTTCATCAACAACACGAAGTCATCGACGCCATCGATAACCTCTACTTGCATCTCACCGATGAGATGCTGCCCCGGGGCCTGAAGGCTGATGGCAGGTGCCTCCACGATCGAATAGTCCCTGAGAGTTTTGCTGCACTCGTAGACCGCATCCGTAAAGGAAGCAGGGGTGGGGCCGCCGTTGGCTCCGTTCACCTTGACGCCGAAGTCACCATCAGGCCCACCGGGGTTGTGGCTGGCGGAAAGGATGATCCCGCCGATGGCTTCACGTTGTCGAATTAAATTTGAGGCGGCAGGTGTGGAGAGGATGCCGCCTGTGGTGACGATCACTTTCTGCAACCCGTGGGCCGCACCCATGCGCAAGATCACATCAATTGCGCGGAGGTTCCCGTAGCGACCATCTCCGCCGAGAACCAAGGTTCCACCCTGCATGCCAGGGAGGGTACGGAAGGAGGCTTCGATGAAACTCTCGAGGTAGTGGGGCTGTTCAAACTGTTGGCTGCTTTTACGAAGACCGGAGGTGCCAGGTTTTTGGTCGGTGAACGGCGCCTCGAGTTGCACCTGCCGCTGGTTGGGTTCCGTCGGCATTGAAGGGGTCATGACGAGGCAGCATCGATTCCCAAAACTTAAGCCTGTGCAGGGGCGTTCCTGGCCCTAGGTGAGGCCAGTTATCACAGCTACTGTTGGAACAATCTGTTGTGTTTGGGGGCTCTTCTGATGAGCATGAAGATCGGGCATCCCAATGGCCTTCCTCTGAACGAAGAACAACAGCATCTACTGCTGTTGTTCAAACAGCGACTGGAGGCCATGGTGTCCAGCGGTGGACTCACTCCTGGCAATGTTCAGGAGCTTGTCAATGAGCTTCGTTCGCATCCATTGATCAGTGCGGAACTCATGCAAGAGCTTCGCCAAGAACTCAGTCTCCTCATGCCTGGTCAGGGCTTCAAGTTTGACTAGATGGAGATCCCGCTGGAGCCGGCTTGTCCGGTTTGGTGGGCTTTTCGGGATCAGCACAGACCACGGTGAGCCTGCGTGCGGGGCTGTCAATTTTGTCGCGACGTTGAAAGCTGTTGGTTGTGGCTGGCGTTGCTTCTTGCATGAGCTCCCAAACGGTGTCCTTGCAGGCTGCTGGGAGACGAGGATGATCCATGAGTGGATCCGCGGTTTTACGCGTGCGAGTACAGCTCTCAACGCTGTTCTCCCTTGAACAGGTGAAGGCCAGCAGCTGCAGGGACCTCAATTCACTCTTGGTGGGAAAAGGAACGTATCTCAATTGTGCGCGAACAGCACAAGGCGCCAGGATCGTTAACCCAAGAAGGAGTGGCGAGAGTCGGACGGGCAGAGGGGAAGTCATAGGGCCATTTTGACCCCAGAATCATGTCATCGGTGCAAGACACCTTGACTGTATTGAAGTCTGCTGCTGATTCCTATGCAGAAAACTTCTGAATCAAAGAGAAGTACAGTGGTATCCCAATGATTATATTGAAGGGAAAGGTCACTCCAAGTGCTGCAGAGAGGTAGAGGCTTGGGTTGGCATTAGGTAAAGATGAGCGCATCGCAGCCGGAACAGCGATGTAAGAAGCACTTGCACAGAGAATGACAAATAAGAGTGCATTTCCAGGTTCCAAGCTAAAGAATCTGGTCAAGGCGATTGCAATGAATGCATTGAAGAGTGGGAATAAAATTGAAAAAGCAATTAAGAACATGCCACTCTTTCTTAATTCGTTGATCCGCGAGGCAGCAGAAATCCCCATCTCCAGTAGAAATAAGCAAAGCACTCCATAGAAAATCTGGTTGGTAAATGGAGCAATCTTTTCAACACCCGAGTGATCAAAAAATTCCGAGAGTGCGCCAACCGCAAGGGCCCCTAGAAGTAAAAATACTGAAGTATTTAAAATAGATGTCTGAATAATATTGGCAAGTTTTCTTTTCTTCCCTGATTCGTTGTTTGGTGCTTGCTTTGATTTTCCATGCAGTATTAGACCCATCACAATCGCAGGAGATTCCATCAAAGCGAGGGCGGCAATCATAAATCCGGAGTGTTCAACCTTGAGTTCATTGAGGAATGAACTTGCTGTGATAAATGTTACGGCGCTGATTGAACCAAATGATGCGGCGAGAGCAGCAGAGTCTCCAGGATCAAAGCGTTGTCTGAGGATTGGGAATGCATAGACCGGTATTATCACGGCCATAACAAAACAGAGAAGAAGTATTTTTAGGACTGAGCCACTTAGGCCGCTGACCATTAATTCCACACCTCCCTTAAAGCCAATTGATATGAGTAAATAAAGTGATAGCAGCTTTGAAACTGGTTGAGGTATTTCCAGATTGATCTTGAGGAAAACGGCTAAGGCGCCCATGAAAAAGAATAAGACAGCGGGCGAAAAAATGTTTTCAAAGATTAAAGCTTGATCCATCTGTGTTGTGTTTCTTTTGCCATTTTATCACTTGTGCTGCCTGGGTTTGTGTCTTTAATGAATCCGATCTGTGTTTCAGTGGGCGAACGAATCGCCTAGAGCATAATTTGATAGGCCTTGCTCTAGGATTGAAGCTATATAGAGGTTTCTTCTGGCATTCAATAATTTCCCCAAGAGTTATGATAGTGGTATTGCCGTTGTTGATTAATGTAGGCACTTCTGTTGGGATTGTGCTAAAGAGATGCGCTCTAGGAATAATATTAATGAGGGGTGTGTTTCTTTGATGGCTGCTGGTCACTTCTTGCGCTACTTTTTAGCCCCACTCAGTCCCTGTTCATTCCGCTCCCGCATGTCGCCCTCTTCTTTTCAACCTTTCGGCTGATTCTTTGAGTGATCCCAAGTTCTGCACCTCGCCACATCCGATCCATCTCTCGGGTGAAGTGAGCAGCAACTTTGAGTGAGTGAATCACTAGCAGAGTTTCGTTATTATTTCCGTTTGCATTGCCTAGCTTATTGAAGGCTTCGTTTCATTGGTGGCTACTGTATAAATAGTGTCTTTACGTTCCGAGCTTTCTTCGTTTACGACTTGAACTCAGCGATGTATATTGACAAACTCTTTTCGATCAGCAATGGATCAATTGAAACAGTTTTTTGATTTATTCCGGCGAAGATCAACCCGAATTCCTGCTGTAATAATCGTCGGACTGATTTGTGGAATTGTTGTTTCAAAAGCACAAGCTTTTGAATCTTTAAATGTTATAGCATTTCCAGTATTTTTATTAAGTCTCATCGGTTTGCCTGTTTTGATATGGAAGAATTCTTCCGAGGACCGTACGGCCTTAAGGAAAATACTAAGCCTTATTGGCTATTTCTTTGTTTTCTCAATTCCCTTTGGGATTGGAGACAGCATTAGCGAATCTATGCCTATCGCTAATGAAAGAAAAATTAGAGCTCAAATCGCTAAACAAGAAAGCGCAGAAGCAGCGAAACGCAATGCAGAGCGTGCCGAGAAAGAACGCTTAGAAAAGATCAAATCTCAAAGTATGGCTGACAAGAAAGCAATCGAAGTAGAGCAGAAACGTGTTGAAAGGGTTAAGGCGCTCAGACAATATGATTTGTCTATGTCTGTCAGGCAAATATCCAGCGAGTTTGATCGAAATAGTGCACGTGCGGAGGATCAGCTTAAAGGAAAAAGAATTAGGGTAACTGGATATGCTGGTATTATTGACGATATTCTATTCAATGAAAAAGCTATTCTCTTTCAGATGACGGATGGGGAGTTTCTTGGCGGTTCGGTCAGGTGCACCATAAAAAGATCAGATAAGTCCTACCAACGCTTTGACAAAGGT
Source organism: Synechococcus sp. Cu2B8-bc1011 (assembly GCF_047302735.1). Classification (NCBI taxonomy): domain Bacteria; kingdom Bacillati; phylum Cyanobacteriota; class Cyanophyceae; order Synechococcales; family Synechococcaceae; genus Synechococcus; species Synechococcus sp. Cu2B8-bc1011. Next base: position 150,567 of record NZ_CP138915.1, on the reverse strand, counting down.
CAGTCAATGGTAATGATAGGAACCCTTGTGGGGGAAGAACTAGGAGTCAGATTCGATGATTGCTATTTCCCGTGAATCGAAGTTTCTGTATTTTTGGTGATCATGCATGTATATGCAAAAAGTTATATTCACGCTGGAACAGTGGTGCTCTTGGGTGAGTGTATGATCCGCAATGTTCCGTTCTTGGTGTGTGCAGCAGAGGGTGACCAGCTAAAGCTGCCTGTGATGACAGTTTTAATCAGGCAAAATAGATGATTGAATTTTGCTCAGAGCAATAATTAAGGCAGTATGCAGCCTACTGCCATGGCTTTTCGACCAGTTTCAAACCAGGTTCTTTTCGTCTCTGGTGGGCACATGGCGCGGACTGCATTGGGAAAATTCTGTTTGATTGTCATTTGATATTTGTCTCTTAGTAGGCAAGCATTTTGGTCTCCCTGGCTGCTAGGGATATCGTATTGCTGCCAGATTTGATCAAGCATTTCAATATCCGCTGGCTTTCCTTTGCTGGCTTCCGCGGGTAGGTAAAGACTTATTGCTACCGCCGATGTAAGTAATGAAAATAGGACTTTCATTTGCTTATTGGAGAATACTTCCACTGTATCCCTTGCCCCTTAGCTTCTCTCAACCCCACTCCCGCATTTGGCTTGCTGCTGTTCCAACTTGCGTTGTATTCGCGGCGTGATCCCAAGATCTGCTCCTCGCCACATTCGGTTCATCTCTCGGGTGAAGTATTGGGCGAGTTGGGGTGAGTGAACCACTAGCAGTGTTTCGTCATTGGTTTGTGCGGCAGCGGGCGACCAGTTGAAGCTGCCTGTGATCACTTTGCGGTTTTCGATCACTGCGAACTTGTAGCGGACATCCTTGAGATGTAGCTCTCAGCTCAGTTTCTCAGGGATGCTCAGGGGATCGGAGCCAGAGTCGAAGCCGTTCTCACCCATTGGACTGGGTGAGATGCCGTAGAGCTATAGAGAGCTAAGTGAAATTGGCTTCTGGTAGGGGCTGCTTTAAGCCAGATCCCAGATGAGGAACTGGATCTTGAGGAAAGCACCAACCCTGAGGAATAACAAAGGTGCGCTGCAAGTGAGGGTTCGTCTGGATGGGAAGGATCACTTCATCAACCGCATGGGCAGGTTCGATGATCCTGCTGTCAGAGCAAGAGCACTTGGGGATCTCAGCGGAGATCTGGTGTGATGTTCAGCATGCTGAGCTTGATCAGAGGTTGAATCGCTATCGCCCGTTGATTGATCCGCCAGCTAACTCTTTGCTGAAGCAATATAATTTACTTTTAAATAAATCGTCAATGCAACAATGATTGAAGGGGGGACAAAATAAAGAAGCCAAACAAGATTTGGGTAATTAACGAAGACTGGTCCTAAATGGACGATACTGATTGCGGCGAATGCAGCACCGACCGTGATCATGGTTCTGTAGGCGTGCTTAATGACTCTTTCTGTCTTGCTGGCTTTTTTGCCATAAAAGCCAGTAATGTCATTATATCCGAAAGTTCCGAGTAATACGCTCTCCCCAGCCAGTAGCAGTCCAGCTGAAAATGGTGTTAATGGAAAACCAACATCTCCCGCAGTTATTGGATCTAAAATGACGACAAACGGTATTAGAGCAATTGAAAAAATGCTTCCTAAAATGGCGAACCCTCCAGAAACTAAGTCAAGGTCAAGCTTTGGCTGAGGTAGCGCTGCCCACCTGTACCCTGTCATTCCCCCATATGATCCTGTAATGAGTAATGTAAAAAGTATGGAGTTGTTTTCATTAATCATGACTCGGCTAGTATAAACCCCAGATGGATCTTCTATTGTCAAGTCGATCAATAAAATCGCAGAAGATAGTAATCCTAATAGCAATGCAAGTAGTCCAAGCTTGCCATAAATCTTATGATTTTCTGATCCTTTTCTCGTAATGATTGCGCCAACGGATAAAGCTAAGAATGTGCATGCGCTCAGGGCATGTATGTGCTCAGAGATTTGAGAGAATTTTAGCCATGCTGCAATGTCTACGCCTGCTTGGACTTCTTGAACAGGTGCTAAAATTAATCTAATTCCTAGAATTAACAGGCCCAGTATTGCGATAATCGCGATTAGCTTTTTTGGGAAATTATTGTTTGTTTTTTCTGAGATTTGATGCATGGTCGGCTGTTAATGCCAAGTTTTTCCTATGTTTAACGAAATGCTTCTGCTCTGTCAATCTGGCTCTGGAAACATGTATGCATGATGGTCAAGATTTAAAAGCAGTTTTTGGCTAGCTCTTTCTCAGATTAATTGCTTGTGGCAGGAATGTCATTTGCCCCAGCCTCGTTAAGTCTCTTGGGCGCCATCTCGCGGTAGAAAGTTTTTGGGATTTTATTTCAATAGAAGAGAATGCTCTCTTGCCTTGATGATCGGGACAAGCCCCCCTATCTCCTAAGCCCCTTCTAAAGCTAGCTCTAGGCCTGTCTCGACCCGCTCAGTCCCTGTTCATTCCGCTCCCGCATTTCGCTCTCTTCTTTTCAACCTTTCGGCTCATTCTTTGAGTGATCCCAAGTTCTGCACCTCGCCACATCCGATCCATCTCGCGCGTGAAGTGTTTGGCGAGCAGGGGTGAATGAATGACTAGCAGGGTTTCATCGTTGGTGTGCGCCGCAGAGGGCGACCAATTGAAGGACCCCGTGATCACGGTTTTGTTGTCGATCACCGCGAACTTGTGATGCAACTTGTCGCCGCGAGCAAGGCCGGGAGTACCGATGCCTTTGAGCGGTTTGCTTAAGGGTTGATTGCCTGCCTCTAATTTGCAGAAGCGATCAGGCAGTGCGAGGCCGAGCAGGTCAAGCACTTCTGAAAAGGACCGGCTTGCAAATCCAGGGTCAGCTAGCAGGCGCACTTTGGCTCCAGCGGATATCCGCTGTGCAAGTTTGTTGGTGAGCTGCTGCGCAGAGAAAACGAATAAGGCAAGGTCAATCGTTCTCTTGGCGCTTCCTAGTTGCTCTTCAATCACATCCAGCCCATGGCCTTGATGTGATTTGGCATGGGGTGGAAATAGCACGCTGATGTTCACCGTACCTGCCTTGATGGTTTGCTGAGGCTGGGGTGTTTTGTTGCGTCCAAATCGACTGTCGTTCGATCCGCCAGGGCCATCGCCCCACATCTGAGCAAACTCTTGTTTGAAAACTGTCGCCAGCGTTGGACTTTGAATGCTGATCAGATGATTGACATTGCCGCGAGTTTGTGGGGCACCAGCATCGCCATGCATGCCGGAGTTGGTGAAGTTGGCGCTGCCAGTGATGACCCGTTCACCATCGATCACGACAAACTTGTGATGCATCAGGCCGCTGCCCTTGCTCCCGTCTTCGGTGTCATCAATCCAAGGGATGGGTCCGTTTTGAAGGATGCGTAAGGCATCGTGATTCTGTGCTTCCTCCAGGCTGATCAGTCCGTTTTGATCTTCATCGGCGAGAGCTCTTAAGCGCTGGAGTCTTTGACGTCCATGACGTCTGAGATCGAGCTCATGCTGTTGGCTCCAGGGGGTGCTGTAGTTGTTTTCTAAAATGACTTTCACACTCACGCCCTTGCCGGTGGCGGCAACAAGACTCTGGGCGATGCGAGGCAGAGATAGGTCTTGAACCGCCACCAAAATTTCTTCTTCGGCAGACTGGATCGCCTCGATCAGCATCTGTTCGAGATTGTCGCCAGTTCTCCATGCTCCACTTAACGGACTTCGATAGCGATGACCCGTCCGGTGGTTAAAGCCAACTGCGATTCCTTCGGGCAAGCTCAGATCGACTGGCGTCTGCCCGAGCACAACTCCAGCTCGACTACAACCGCTCGCTAGCAGACCAGATAAGGCCGACACAATCAAGCCATTAAAAGCGGCTTTGCGTTGCGAACGATTCACAGGACATGGAGCACTCCTCAGAGTGAGGGTTCCACCCTCAGTGAGGCATCTCAGATGTCAGCAACATGGAGACAAACCAAAGGGTGCTCAGAACGAGAGCGACCCCCACACCGGCGCCGATCCCCACTTTCACCATGGTGATCGGCACAAGGATTGGGAAGGCGATAGCGCCTGCCAGAGGAGTGATTGCAACAAACCAACGCAACATTGAGGAGTTCAGAATTAGAACCACTCAGCGCGAGCTTCGCTGGCGGGATTGCTGTTGTCTACAGGTGTGACACGCTCAAAATTGAGGGTGATGTTGCGCTTCTGTTCTCCATCTGCGGCAGTCGCTTCAATCGCGTACACCTGCTCGCCATCGCGGAATGGCACTTGAATGCGGAACGTACCGTCGTTTGAAAGGGGTACATCCTCGTTGCCAATGGTGAGGCGTGCTGATGGATCTGTTGCGCCATAGACGATCAGCTCAGCATCAGCAACGAGCCAAAAGGAGCGCTGACGAGGGGCAACTCCACCAAGGCCCGATTCATTGCGTCCACTGGCCCACAAGCCAACGCCTGAATCATTGAGACCACGCTGACCTGAGCCCATCGAATCGCCTTCATGCAGGATCTCAGAGCCAACCCGACGACTACGGAAGTGGGTCGTTGCGCTTTGGTAAAGACGCTCATGCAATTTGCTGTCGGTTGGTTCTGGATCAGGACCAGGCATGGTCATCGGCTGCACGGGAGCAGCAGCTGGTGTGGCATCGAGGCTGAAAGGCACAAACTGATCCAGGATCTGATCGCTGGGGTGGAGTGCTGGCACCCTGGCGACGGAGGAGAAAGCCAGGGAGATCCATTTGTTCTCTGACTTGTATCCAAGTTCAACTCTGTAATCACGGTCGCAAAGAGGAACGGGCAGGTACCACTCCGTGCTGTGGCTATCCACCGGCACTTCTTGGAGGGTGTGAGGGTGGGAGGAGCCGTTCTCGAGTCCAGTTACATCGGCGAGACGCAGGCAAAGGAAGACCGCTCCTTCTGATTGAGCTTGCCGTCGATCGCCTTCCGATATTTCCCAAAAAACGTATGCCCACTGTGGGTCTCTCGGCAGGAAGACCACGCGGGTTGTCGCTTCGGCCATGGAGGGAGCATGGAGCTCTGCTTCCATGGCTTCGCGATCGCCCTCGCGACGATCTTGGCGTTCAGCGATAGCGCTAACAAGGTCTTCCTTGCTTTTGCGGCTGTAGAGGGTTACCCCCAGATCACTTGCCATCTGGCGGAGCTGACGCAGCGTCAGGCGGGCTAGAGATGAGAGGGCTTGCGTCACGGACAACCAACCGAGTTTCTTCGGGATCAGTTTGCAGCCAACTTCCATTTTTCAGGCGCCTTTCTCTTCTGTGGTCAGCATCTTCTGACTCCAGCCCAGGACCTCGAAGTCTTCAGTTGGCTGCTCCCACGAGCTGGACACACAAAAAAGGGGGCCTGATGCCCCCTTGTCTTTCATCGAATTTTTTTTTGGGTTCAGCGACCGATGCTGCGATAAGGAACCTTGGAGAGGTAATCCATGTCTGCTGTTCCACTGGGAGCGATCCCATTGGTATTTCCCAGACCACGTACCCAAGGGATGTAGTCCTCTGGGAAGCCGCCACGCTTGACTTTGGCTCTCTCTGGAATGGTCTTGGCTTTGATCGAGTTTGTGTAGACAAACTTGGGGAACCCAAGGATTCCGCGGTAGTACTCGTCGTAGCGAGGGGTTGTGATATTGAATGGTGTATCTCCCAGATCCCTGCCTGGAAGCACCCTGTTGCGTTGGTAGGGAACAGTGTCGTACCCAAAGGCGTCCAGGTATTCCTCGCTGTCAAGAAGCGCGTCCACCATCCCGGTGATGCCCTTTGTGGCAATCAGGATGGACCAGGCGATCTCCTCTGATTTGCCGCCTGTTTTGCGACCTAGAAGCCTCTCTACAAGGTGGCGAACCACCTTGTAGTTGCTGTTCATGCCGTAAAAGCTTCTCTGGAACGTGTCGGAGAGACAGAGGCCACGAACAAAATCGCGGACAGTGATCTGACCGTCTCGCAGCTGGGATTCCAGATTCACATCCCGATCTGTCTTGAAGGCGTGGAAATAAATCTGCCTGTAAGCAGATTCAATCACGGTCTTCAGATTCTCGGCATCCATGGCGATGTCCATGGAATACGACCGTGGAACCTCGTCCGATGCGACCCGCAGAGCCGCCACCCTTGCATTTTGGGTGATCGGTGCGTACTGCAATAGAGGAATGGCCACGCAAACTTCAACATCCTTCGCCAGCGATCGTAGAAGAAGAGTCCGTTGTGCCTCTTCCTCGCAGGCCAGCACTCACAGTCCGTAATAGTTGCTGCCGTTGGCTCTCACCAGCCGAAGGGGGCTGAAAGTGGTTCCAATGACACATCCTTTGCCCCTGCTGGGGCCTCTGTGATGTCCTCTGTTTCTTCACTTAAACGCGTTTCCATGCAAAAGGATGCGTTGTTCGAGAGACCTTCCACCGTGCTGGATCGCAGCCTGACGTTTGGGCTTGTGAACCAAAAGCGTTCCCAGACGGTCATGGTTTCGTAGCTGGTGCAGAGGATGAGACCGTCCTGCTGATCCATTTGGAAGGTCGAGCTGGCCGGTGCTTTTTCGGCGTAGCCCAAATCGCGAAGCAGGGTTCCGCTGCGTCCGCCCTCCCCATCGGGGATCAGGCCAAAGACCGTCTCGCCGTCATGGGCATCACCGTTTTGATCCCAGGCCATGGAGGCGCTCCAGCGTACAAAGCTCCCTCCTGCAATGCTCCCCGGGGATTGGCCGTGTTGTTCCGCCAGTGTTTGCAGCCGGGGGTCATTCGGATCGAGATCTTCCACAACGATGAGAGATCCACCCGCTTCTGCTCGTCGGTGCAAGAGGTGATGAACGCTGCGTTGTGAGCGCCAGCGACCGCAACTTTTTTGAAAGAAATGGACAGCGTTGGTGATGGCCGAGGTCATGAGGGGGATGACTCTTGTATTGGATGATCGCAGTCCAAGGGGTGGTTGTGGGGGGCCTCGATTCTGGCCTTGCTTGCCGTGGTGCTGGCCTCAATGAGCTCTTCCAGGTTGAGTTCCAAAGGAGAGAGGTCTCGCTGTCTGGCGAGGTCTTCCAGCTGCTGTGCCGCGGCAAGAAATTGATTGAGGAGTAGGTCGCGGAATTGAGGCTCGTCAACCAATTGGGGTTGTTCCAACAGCCATTGCTCGAGCGAGCGTTGGTCTGGAAGTGGACCTGACTGACGTGGCTTTGCGATCACTTGAAAGCTGCGCAGGCAGTGGGCTAGGAGGCGCAGGTGGTGGCGATCGAGGTTGGGAAGCAACGTGGCTTCAATCCGCTCGGCATCCGCTCGAGATAAGGGGCCTGAACCGAAGATCGGCCGTTCAGCCATGGATCAGTCCTGCTTAGGGGCGATGCTGAAGCCACAGGAATGTCCCGATTCCAGGCGCCAATGCACTCTCTCCACAAGACAATCGGGAAAGGTGTGTCTGATGAGCTGCAGCTCCTGATCGCAGACCGCTGGATATTCCTCAGCAATTCTTTGTACAGAGCAGTGAAATTCGCAGATGCACCACCCCGGTCCCGTTGGGGCTGGCTGCATGTCGCTGACGTAACCCTCCTTTAGTCGGAGGTTTACAAGCGCCCGGACTCTCTCTTCAAGGGATGCGTTCCCCAGCTGTTTCCGGTACTGGGTGGCTTTCTCAAGAGCTTGCTGGCGCAGTAGGTCCGCCATCACCTCAGGCGACAAGGTCGCAGCCATGGACTCCAGTAGACCTAGCGCAAAGTTCTCGCTGCCGTCCGGGAAGTGCTGGTGCCCTTTAGGCGTGAGTCTCCAAAGGTTCGATGGACGGCCTGGCCCCGCTGGCGTGGGGCTGGCCTCCACAAGAGCATCGTCTTCAAGGCTGCGCAGATGTCGGCGCATGGCTTGCACGGAAATTCCCAGCGTCTCTGCCAATGTCGCCGCGCTGGCTTCGCCCTGCCTTAGAAGCAAGGTGAGCGTGGTTTCGCGGGTAGGGGCCTGAGCCTGAGCGCCCATGGGATGAAACTGTTGAACTCACGATGCCACGGGAAGGCCTCAACCGCCTTGAGAGTCCCCTGCCGTCTTTGCCAGGATTAACGAAGATTGGCCCGATCTCTGCTCAGCGGGTGTTCGCCCCTTCAGAATGATGGCGTCTCCGGACGATGGATCCGTGCCCTAGTCTCCTGGAAACGAAACCTTTTTGTTTCGTATCTCGGTCCTGGCCTGACCCTTGGCCGGAGTGTATTCAGGCTTTTGTTCTGAACTACGTCCTCTCCTTTCCCCCCTTGAGCCCAATGTCCGATGCGTCCGCTGGCAGCACAGAGCCGACAGCTGAAAGCCTTGAGGTCATTCGCAAATTTGCCGAAACCTATGCCCAACGGACCGGTACCTATTTTTGTAGTGATCCCGGTGTGACGGCAGTCGTTTTAAAGGGTCTTGCCAAGCACAAAGACGAGTTGGGTGGTGCACTTTGCCCGTGTCGTCATTACGAAGACAAGCAAGCAGAAGTCTCTCAGGCATTTTGGAATTGTCCCTGTGTGCCAATGCGAGAGCGGAAGGATTGCCATTGCATGTTGTTTCTCACCGAAGACAATCCCTTCCGCTGCGAGGAGCAGACCATCAGCACTGAAACGATTCACGCCACAGCAGGTTGAAGGCCATGACCAGTACCTCCACACGCGATCTCGTTAGTCAGCCGTACAAGTACGGGTTTGTCACTGATATCGAAACCGAGAAGATCGCAAAAGGTCTTAGCGAGGAGGTAGTGCGACTGATTTCTTCCAAGAAGAATGAGCCGGAATTTCTCCTTGATTTTCGGCTCAAGGCTTATCGCCATTGGCTTAAGTTGCAAGAGCCTGACTGGGCTGAGTTGGGTTATAAAGCTATTGATTATCAGGAGATTGTTTATTACGCTGCGCCCAAACAGCAAGATAAAAAGCAAAGTCTTGATGAGGTTGATCCCAAGCTTCTCGAAACGTTTGACAAGCTTGGGATTCCGCTAAGTGAGCAAAAAAGGCTTAGCAATGTTGCCGTGGATGCTGTCTTTGACAGTGTTTCGATCGCAACCACCTACAAAGAAAAGCTTGCAGAGCACGGAGTGGTTTTTTGCTCCTTTAGTGAAGCGGTTGTTGAGCATCCTGAGTTGATCGAGAAGTATCTCGGTTCGGTTGTCCCTAGTAACGATAATTATTTTGCGGCTTTGAATTCTGCTGTTTTTAGTGATGGATCATTCGTATTCATCCCAAAGGGAGTGGAGTGCCCAATGGAGCTTTCTACTTACTTCCGGATTAATTCCGGTGATACTGGGCAATTCGAGCGCACGTTGATTGTGGCTGAAGAAGGTGCATCGGTGAGCTATTTGGAAGGTTGTACTGCGCCGATGTTTGATACGAATCAGCTTCACGCTGCTGTTGTCGAATTGGTTGTTTTGGATGATGCCTCTATAAAGTATTCAACTGTTCAGAATTGGTACGCGGGAGATGAGAATGGTGTTGGCGGTATTTACAACTTTGTGACGAAGCGCGGGCAGTGCAGGGGCGATCGCAGTCGCATTAGTTGGACGCAGGTCGAAACGGGTTCAGCTATTACTTGGAAGTACCCAAGTTGTGTATTGCAGGGCGCTGATTCGGTCGGCGAGTTTTATTCAGTTGCTCTCACAAATAATCGTCAACAAGCCGATACCGGTACAAAGATGGTGCATGTCGGACCTCGCACCCGCTCCACGATTGTGAGTAAAGGGATCAGCGCTGGTCAGTCCAGCAATAGTTATCGAGGCCTCGTTCAAGTTGGCCCAAACGCGACCGGCGCTCGGAACTACAGCCAATGCGATTCGATGTTGATTGGAGATCAAGCGGCAGCGAACACGTACCCATATATTCGTTCTCAGCAGCCTCAAGCTGCGATCGAACATGAGGCCAGTACATGCCGCATGTCGGAAGACCAATTGTTTTATCTCCAAAGCCGTGGCATCGGCTTCGAAGAAGCTGTGTCGATGATGGTGAGTGGCTTCTGTCGGGATGTGTTCAATCAACTCCCCATGGAGTTTGCGGCTGAGGCCGACAAACTTCTCGCTCTCAAGCTTGAGGGTTCGGTGGGTTAAACCCAGCGTCAAGCTTCTATTGCTCGTTTTTTTCTTCGTTTTCTTCTGACGTGATCCGTCCCGACGCTGCGCCGCTCCTCGAAATCACTGATCTGCATGCGTCCGTTGAGGGCAAGCCGATTCTGAATGGGGTGAACCTGCAGGTGAAAGCCGGCGAAATTCACGCCGTGATGGGCCGTAACGGAAGTGGTAAGAGCACGTTGTCCAAGGTTTTGGCTGGTCACCCCGCCTATCGCGTGACATCTGGGTCTGTGCGTTACCTCGGCCGTGACCTTCTCGATTTGGAGCCTGAGGAGCGCTCTCGACTCGGAGTCTTCTTGGGCTTCCAGTACCCGATTGAGATTCCTGGAGTGAGCAACCTCGAGTTTCTCCGGGTCTCTACGAATGCCCGGCGCGAGAAGCAAGGTAAGGAGGAATTCGACACGTTTGATTTCGATGATCACGTGCGTGACCGCTTGCAAGTGGTCCAAATGGACCCTGCATTCTTGGAGCGCAGCGTGAATGAAGGTTTTTCTGGCGGCGAGAAAAAGCGCAACGAGATTCTTCAGATGGCCCTGTTGGATCCCGTGGTCGCGATCCTCGACGAAACCGACTCTGGTCTTGATATTGATGCCTTACGCATCGTTGCTGGAGGCGTGAATCAGTTGGCCAGTCCGGACAACTGCACGTTGCTGATCACTCACTATCAAAGGCTTTTGGATGAGATCACGCCGGATTATGTGCACGTGATGGGTGCTGGGCGCATCTTGCGAACCGGGGGGCGTGAATTGGCTCTTGAGCTGGAAAAAACTGGTTATGACTGGGTGGATCAGCAGCTCGCGGCCGAGGGGGTGGCCTAACGATGGCGATGCCCGAGGGTTGGTTGACACAGCTCCCTGCGCCAGCGGGGACACTTGAACCGGTTCAGCGCCGTGGACGATTAGCGTTGTCAGAGCACAGCTTCCCCAGTCGGAGGCAGGAGTCATGGAGACTCACTGATCTCAGGCGACTGGAGGCCCTGTTTCAGCTGTCATTGGCTGAGCAGGCACCACGTCGCTCCAGTGCTGACAGCTGGCCGAGGATTCCAGCGCAGGCCCTGAGGCTTGTGATTGATGGCAGCCAGGATCCGTTGCAGGGGGTGACCTTGCCAACAGGAATTTCTCTGCTTGAGGGTGCTGAGTTGCAGCAAGCCTTAGGCCACACCTTGTCCCGCTGTCGCTGCGCGTCGGATTGGCCCGTTGAGCTCAATCACGGGGTGAGCCAGCAGATTCTGGCGTTACGCATTCGCGGCAAGGTTCCACCGGTTGAGTTGGTCATGGTTGCGTCCGACGCCATGTTGGTCCCAACCCGGGTTCTGTTGCTGGTTGAGGAAAAAGCAGAGCTCGACTGTCTCCAGGTTTTGAGTGCTAAGGGCCAGGCTGCCCATAGCCATCTTCTCGAAATTCACCTTGGCCAGGAATCCAAGGTGAATCACGGCTTGCTTGCCTTGGGAGATGGCCAAGAGGCTCTGCTCGCCAATCTGGCCGTGGAGCAAGAGTCGCGCAGTCACTATTCCCTGGTTTCGGTGTCGCAGGGCTGGTCGTTTGGGCGGCTGGAGCCGAGCCTTGTTCAGGTGGATGGTCAGGCTTCTGCTTCGATTCAGGGTCTTTCTGTCACCGCTGCTGATGAGCAGTTTGCGGTCCATACCGACGTGCGTTTTGAGGGGCCTGAAGGCACGCTCGATCAAGTCCAAAAAACGATTGCGGCCGACCGCTCTCACAGCATCTTCAACGGGGCTATTCAAGTGCCTAGGCCAGCGCAGCGCACCAACGCCTCCCAGCTCAGCAGGAGCTTGTTGCTCTCGGGACGCGCTCGGGTTGATGCCAAGCCTGAGTTGGAAATCGTGGCTGATGACGTGCGTTGTACCCATGGGGCCACCGTGAGCCAGCTCCAGGAGGATCAACTCTTTTATCTGCGCAGCCGTGGCATTACGCAGTCCTCAGCCGCCGCTTTGCTCCTGCGTGGTTACTGCCAAGACGTGCTGGATCGCTTGCCTCTTGATGGCTCGCAGCGCTGGTTGGGCGGCAGCTTGCAAGTGGGAGGAATGACACCATGACCACACTTCCTCGTAACGCACCCGTTACTCTCGCGGAACGGGTGCGTGCTGACTTTCCAATACTTGAGCAGGTTTCAAGTTCTGGTCAGCCCCTGATCTATATGGATCATGCGGCGACTAGTCAGAAGCCTCGTGTGGTGCTCGATGCGATTCAGCACTACTACGCCTGCGACAACGCCAATGTGCATCGTGGTGCTCACCAGCTCAGTGCGCGTGCCACGGAGTCGTTTGAAGCGGCTCGTGCCACGACCGCTGGATTGATCGGTGCATCGAGCTCAAAAGAAATTGTGTTTACGCGCAATGCAACCGAAGCCATCAATCTGGTGGCTCGCAGTTGGGGCGATGCCCAGCTGAAGGCTGGTGATGAGGTGCTGCTCACCGTGATGGAGCACCACAGCAATTTGGTGCCTTGGCAATTGCTCGCTGATCGCACCGGTTGCGTACTCAGGCATGTGGGTGTGACGCCTGACGGCACCCTTGACCTCGCCGACTTGCGCGACCAGCTCTCGGAGAAAACGCGCTTGGTGAGCTTGGTTCATATCAGCAACACCCTGGGCTGCTGTAACCCGATCGAAGAGATTGCAGCCCTTGCCCATGCTGTGGGTGCCAAGGTTTTGGTGGACGCGTGCCAAAGCCTGGCTCACAAATCCATTGCCGTGCAGACTCTCGGGGCCGATTTCCTTGTGGGCTCTTCTCACAAGCTGTGTGGCCCCACCGGAATGGGCTTTCTGTGGGCGTCGGAAGACACCTTGATGGCCATGCCGCCCTTCCTTGGTGGTGGCGAGATGATCCAAGAGGTGTTCTTGGATCACAGCACCTGGGCGGCGCTCCCTCACAAATTTGAGGCGGGCACCCCTGGCATTGGTGAGGCGATCGGTATGGGCGCTGCGATTACCTACTTGCAAACGCTGGGACTGGATGCGATTCAGGCGTGGGAGGCGGAACTCACCAGCCATTTGTTTAGTCGGCTTCAATCGATTAACGGCCTGCGCATTCTTGGTCCTACGCCAGAGCAGCAGCCTGGCCGAGGAGCCCTTGCCACGTTTGTGGTGGAGGGTGTTCATGCCAACGACATCGCGGCGATGCTTGATCTGGCCGGTGTCTGTATTCGCAGTGGTCACCATTGCTGTCAGCCGCTGCATCGCTTGTACGGAGTCACGGGCTCAGCCCGCGCGAGCCTCAGCTTTTGTACGACTCATGCTGAAATCGATTGCTTTGCTGATGAGCTGGTGAGTGTGATCGAGTTTTTCCGTGAAAACGGCTAGCGACTTTCTAAATGGGTTGAAGCAGGGCTACAGCCTCAGCATTGTGTTGACCGATCCAAGCCCAGCGCATTGACCAGCCATGGGCTCTCGCTTGCTGCTCGAGCCAATCACGGTTGGCGGGAAAGTCATGGGTTTGGATGTGTTGGGAGATGGAGTTTCGTTGGGTCTGAGAGAGGCCAGGCCATTGGCTGATTCGTTTGCAATATCTTCTGAGGTAGTCCAATCGTGATTCTTGATTGGGGCGGAAGACATCCGCCCAGATGAACAGTCCATTGGTTTCAATCTTTTTCCTTGCACCCTCTAGAAACATCAGCTTTTGGTCTTGACTGAGATGGTGTAAGGCGAAGGATGAGTGGATGAGGTCAACGCGATTGTGTTGGCTTAAACAGGCCCAGTTCAGGAGATCGCCGTGTTCCCAGACACAGGGGTAGGGAACGGACCCCAGATTGCGTTGAGCGATCGGTAGAACTGCTGGTGTGAGGTCTAAACCGACGTACTTTTTGAGGGGAAGGGTGCGGAGTAGGGGCGCTAGCTGCCCGAGGTCTCCACAGCCCAGATCAACCATGGCAACGGCTTGAGTCTGATCCTCTCGCTGGGCCAGCCATTGATGGATCCCAGCGGTTGTGGCCTCACTGATTTCACAATGCTCCATCAGGTTGTGTTCAACCAGGATTCGGTATGTGGCCCATTGCCTTTCGAATAGATCCACGCATGGTTCACATCTGGGCCACACGATGGCACCTTGAATGAGCCCTTCCCACCCCTCGCGTTTGGAACTCCCAACCTTGTTTCTGGTGGTACTCGGAGGTCGCACGGATCGAAGTTTGATCGAGCTTCACGATGTGCGTTTTGTGGTGGGCCGCTGCATCGAGGACACCTATCCCGAGCTTCGTCGTCAGTGGTTTGGTCGCCGTCGCGGGTTGCATCTCGATAGCTACATGACCGTGCATTGCATCGACGGCTGGCGCATCACCCTTGAGCTGGAGCCTGCTTCCGATGAACAGCGGTTGTGGTTCGTCAACCTCGGGGGCTACCAGCCCGACTCGCTTGCGGAATTGCATCGCTTTGGACTCGTGGTGGCCCCTTCGCGGCAAGCCGCTAAATCAGCAGCCAAGACGCGCTGGTTGCTGGATGCGCTTGAGCAGCACAAGGACGATCTCAGTGCTGTGGATGATTGCGTGGCCATTGAACAGTTGTCGTTGACTGGGAGCAACAATGTTTACGTGCACCTCCATCGCCAGCTCGATGGTGAAAGTCAGAATCAGGTGCCTGACTGGTTTGGGTATCGACCGATTTGAGCTGCCGATGTGACCGCTACAACAGGGAGAGGTGGCGCGATTTGGCCGATTCACTTCTGGATCGTGCGCATCAGAGAATGAAAGAAGCCATTCGGCGCTTGCCGTTGATTCGACCATGAACATTGATGGCCAGGCCTGGCGGACGATTTGGCTTGAATCCGATCAGCGCTCCGTGGGTGTGATCGATCAAACCCTGCTGCCCCACCGTTTGATCACTCGAACGCTGACGCGTTGTGACCAGGCGGCAGATGCGATCAGCACCATGGTGGTGCGGGGTGCGCCATTAATCGGTGTCACCGGCGCCTATGGCTTGATGCTCGCCCTTCAAGACGACGCCAGCGATGCTGGCTTGTCCCACGCCTTTGATCAGCTCAACGCAAGTCGACCCACAGCTGTGAACCTGCGATGGGCTTTGGAACGGGTTCGAGATTTAGTGCAACCGTTGCCGGAAGCGGATCGAGCGGCGGCGGCTCGGCGGGAGGCGGCGCTGATTGCTGATGAAGATGTGGCGATGTGCGAGGCGATTGGAGAGCATGGCCTCAATCTGTTTCGGAGGTTGGCCGAGCAGCGACCGAGTGCACGGCAAAACGAGCCCTTTCAGGTGCTCACCCATTGCAATGCCGGCTGGTTAGCAACCGTTGACTGGGGAACGGCGTTGGCACCGATCTATAAAGCCCATCGAGCAGGGCTGAACATTCATGTTTGGGTGGATGAGACCAGGCCGCGCAATCAAGGGGCATCGCTTACGGCCTATGAGTTGGCCCGTGAGGGGGTGCCTCACACCGTGATTGTGGACAACGCAGGTGGTCACCTGATGCAGCATGGCCAGGTGGATGCTGTGATCGTTGGGACCGATCGCACCACGCGCTGCGGCGATGTCTGCAACAAAGTTGGCACCTATCTCAAGGCCCTGGCGGCCCATGACAACAACGTGCCGTTTTATGTCGCCCTGCCGACGTCCACCATCGACTGGCGCCTTGCGGATGGTGTGGCAGAGATCCCGATTGAGGCACGTTCTGCTGAGGAAGTGACTTCCATGCAGGGGCGTGTGATTGCTGGGGAGTCGGCCGGTGAAATTGTGAGTGTGCAGCTCACGCCTGATGGTTGTGCCGGGTTTAATCCGGCGTTCGACGTCACCCCGGCGCGGCTTGTCACGGCTCTGATCACCGACCGTGGTGTGGCGACGGCTAACGAAGTTGGCCTGAAGGAGCTCTACAACCGTGGCTGATTCAGGAGGTGCAATGAACGATCGGGCATTGCGCTGCGAGCTCGTGGAGGTGGCCCGTGCCATGAACAGCACTGGCTTGAATCAGGGCACGTCCGGCAACCTGTCGTTGCGGATTGAGGGGGGATTGTTGGTGACCCCCAGCTCCTTGGCCTACGACCAGATGGAGCCGGAAGATCTGGTGGCGATCGATTGTTACGGCCAACCTTTGCCAAGCGGACGGCCTGGTCATGACCGCAGACCCTCCTCAGAGTGGCGCTTGCATGCCGATGTCTTCGCTGATCGACCCGATGCGATGGCGGTATTGCATTGCCATCCCATCCATGCAACCGCCTTGGCCTGCCATGACCGGGGGATTCCACCGTTCCATTACATGACAGCGGTGGCTGGTGGGGATGACATTCGCTGTGCTCCCTATGCCACCTTCGGCACCGCTGAGTTGTCAGCCCATACGGTGCAGGCACTTCAGGACCGGCAGGCCTGTTTGCTGGCTCACCATGGATTGGTCAGTTTGGGACGGGATCTTGATCAGGCGCTGAAGATTGCCGTCGAGGTGGAGACGCTGGCACAGATGTATTTGCAAGCTCTGCAGCTCGGGGAACCTCCGCTGTTGTCGGCATCACAAATGGAAGAGGTCCATCGCCAGTTCCGTGGCTTGGGATATGGCCAAGCCGCTAACAATTGAGGTGTTGGCGGAAAAAGCGCTCTGTTGACTCCAGAACGGCGACCTGCACAGCGCTATCTCGGAAGCCATGCCCCTCCTCCTGGAAGGTGTGCACTTCCACTGGGATCGCATTGCGGCGCAAGGCCTCGGCCATGCGTTCGGTTTGCTGTGGCAGGACGACCTTGTCTTTGAGACCCTGGAAAAAGATCACAGGACAGCGAATCTGTTCGGCATGGCGCAGCGGCGATCGCTGTTCATAGAGATCCCTCTCCTCGGGCCACCGCCCGATCAGTCCATCCAGATAGCGGGCTTCAAAGCGATGGGTCTCCGTGGCTAAAGCGCTGAGATCGCTCACGGCATAACGGCAGGCTCCGGCGCGGAACACATCTGTGAAGCAAAGGCAGGCCAGTGTGGTGAAGCCACCGGCGCTTCCCCCTTCGATGGCGATGCGGTTCGGATCCGCACAGTTCTTGGCAATCAAGGTTTTGGCTGCTGCGGCGCAATCGTTGACATCCACCACTCCCCATTTCCCTTGCAGCCTGTTGCGGTAAGTCCGCCCAAATCCTGTGGAGCCTCCGTAATTCACGTCCACGACTCCCCAGCCCCGCGAAGTCCAGAACTGAATGGCGAGGCTTAGGCCGCGGCGGGCCATCGACGACGGGCCGCTATGACTCTTCACCAGCAGGGGCGACGAGGCATCGGCTCCCCCGACTGGGGGGTAATACCAGGCTTGGGTGCGTTGCCCGTCAGACCCGTCAAACCACAACGACTGGGCCACGCTGATCGCGTTGACCTCCATGGCTGCTGCCGCGGCTGGAGTGTGTTGCCAGCTGCCTAAGCCCAAGTCGAGCTCGAGGAGCCCTTGGCCTGTGGTGCTGTTGCTCGCGATGGCGACGGCCCTGCCATTGGCTGCGTTGAGATCGGCGAGATCGTTGAAGGGTTGGTCCACACGCTCTGCTGAGCCATCGAGTCCAAGCCGTTGCAACTGCCATTCACCCTGATCACAGATGGCCGCTAACAGCTTGTCTCCATCCCAAGCGGTGGTACTCATTCCAAACACCCACTGGGGCATGGCCGTCTCCTTGGCCATGGGCCAAAGGCGTTGCCAGTGGTTGCTCAAGCTTTCGGCGCGGGGGTGGCGCATCAGATTCCACCAGCCGCTCCTGTCCTCTGCCACGACGAGGCTTCCATCCGGCAGCCATTGGGGTTGAAACACTGAGATTCCCTGAGGATCTGCGGGGTCAGCGCCGGCGATCACTTGGCACTCCTCCAGTGCTCCTGTGGCCGTAAGCCGCGCCAGAACGAGCTGGGAGCAATCCCAGGGCATGAAGGGTTGCTGCCATTCCACCCAGGCAAGCTGGCCGCCGTCTGAACTAAGGGCGAGATAGCCCGCGAAATCAGCGGGCTGATGCACGACGACAGGGGTTTGGTTCCGTTGATCGAGGGCAACGCTCACTAAGCGATCACAACCGGCTTCCTCCATCACGCCCAACCAGCGAGAGCGGGCAAGGTCGATCACGCCTCCCCCCAGCGCGCTATCGCTGGGAGAGGTCAGCCGATGGGGGGGTGCCAGGGCGTTTAGTGATTGGGCGCTAGCCCCATCCAGGCCTGTCCAGGCTTGGAACCAGAGACAACCGTCCTTGTCATCGACCCAAACCACCTGGAGTGTTCCCTCCATCAGGGTCGCTGTGAGCGGTGCTCCCCCGTAGTCGTGCACTCTGCTGCGCAAATTGATGGGGGCTGGTGTGAGTTCCAGGGGTGTGCTGGCTGTCTCCTTCCAGCGGCGGATCAGTGCTGTGGTGCGTCCTTTCTCGTGGGGGCGCTGCTCCAGCCAGAGCACCCAATCCCCCAGCAGTTGCGGAGCTCGCAGCACCGGAGTGCGTCCGAGAGCGGTTGTTGCGGGCAGGGGCTGTTGCAGAGACATGTCGAACGGATCAGGCAGAGATCAGGTCTGCCTAAGATCAGGACAACTTCAAGGTAGGAGGGGCTTTGGCTAGGAGCTTTGCCCAGTTGGCACGATCGGCTGAGAAGAGCAGCTCCTCGATTGCCGTACCTAAGGAGCCTTTAGAGAAGGCTCCACTCGATATCCATACCCTTGGCGACGATGCGTTGCGCGGGGATGCTCGCCGGATCGGCAAGGTGGACGAGCGCGTGCGCGACTTGGCTCGCGATATGTTGCGCAGCATGTACACCGCCCATGGCATTGGCTTGGCGGCTCCTCAGGTTGGGGTTCATCAGCAATTGCTGGTGATCGACCTCGATCTTGAGACACCCAGCACCCCACCTCTTGTGCTGATCAATCCTGAAATCACAACCTGCAGCGCATCGGTTGATACATACGAGGAGGGTTGCTTAAGCATCCCAGGCGTGTATCTCGATGTGGTCCGTCCAACGGCCATTCAATTGAGTTTCAGAGACGAGATGGGACGACCGCGCACCATGAAGGCTGATGGTTTGATGGCGCGTTGCATCCAGCATGAGATGGATCACCTGCGTGGGGTGTTGTTTGTGGATCGCGTGACCGATTCCAGTGGGCTGAAGAAGGAGTTGAAAGACCATGGCTTTCTTGCAACGGACGTCCGCCCCATGACGCCTTAAACCGATGCCAATGAAACCCCTTGCTGGCCTGTTTCTGGCCCTGGCGTGCGTGCTCGGCATCGCAGCCACAGGCAGTGTTTTTGAATTGGCCTACGGCGATCCTGATCTCGGCGTGAATCCAACCCGGTGGATCCTTGGTTTGAGTCTCCCAGCAACACTTGGGTCACTTTTGGTCGCGATTCGTCTCAACAAACCGGCCTGATGGCACGTGCTTGGACCCAAAGGGACTAATACGATCCCCTTAATGATCGGATTTGATTGATGGGCCGTCCTTGGAACGCTGCTGTTGCTTTTGCTGTGTTTGCCTCCGCTTTGGCCACAGGTCTCCCGCAAGCAGCGACTGCTCAAGGCTCTGTTTTCACCGCTGCAGACGTGGACGAAAGCCAGTTCGTGATGGTGTCGGCTCCCATCGGTAAAGGGGAGAGTTCTCAGCTGAACATTTACGAACAGCGCACCAGTGCCCGTCCGTGTTTTGCCGTTTCGGGAGCTGCCCCTGCAGTGGTTGATCCGCTGTTGGCCAGCTTCGACTTCACCGGAATCTGTAACCGCTATATCGATGGGAATGGCTATTCCCTGCGAATTGGTGGAGATGACCTGGGAACGCGTTACCGCCTGTCCGTGGTCAAATCCGGATCAGATGTCGAGCTTTTGGCCGTCCCGACGCGTGATCCCTCCCGTCCCACCATGGTGGTGGCTCGTTCAGGAGGTCCTGGAAACGGTTTCATCAAGTTGAATCTTGAACCAGGCTGGAAGCTGATGAGGCGTCAATACGGCAAGCGCACGCTGGGACATCTTTATGTGTATCGGGATGGCATGCCCGGATCCCCAGATGCACTCTGAGCGCATTGCCCATCGCTTGCTACATTGCTTAGCTGGAAATCCTCGCTTGTTGAATGACTCAGGTCACGGTTGGAGAAAACGAAGGCATCGAATCTGCCTTGCGTCGCTTTAAGCGTCAGGTCTCCAAGGCCGGGATCTTTGCAGATCTCAAGCGCCTGCGCCATCACGAGACTCCAATCGAGAAGTACAAGCGCAAAGCTCAACAGCGCCGTCGTCGTCGTTGATCGAACAGCATTTTTAGCTTTAGACCTGATAGGACGTGTCGAAATATCGAATTAATCGGTATTTCGACTGTTTCTTTTTTCTGAGTGTCTTCCGAGACTTGAAGCATCTCGAATGAGATTCCTTATGGCATCCATGTTTAATTCCCTTCGTGACTGGTTTGCCGAAACCCTGTCACACGCCGTTGGCAATCCAAGTGAGGAGAAGAAGACGGTTCCTCCTCCGATTGGTGTCCAGCCCTACCGGGATATTCCTCATCACGGATCGCGTTAGTGGCCATCAGCTCAAGTGCTGGCTGAAGGCGTGTGGTCATAGCTACGGAAGCAGATCGCATCTGCCAGATGTTGTTCACTCACCTTTGGCAGAGCTTCTAAGTCGGCAATCGTTCGGGCAACGCGCAGGAGCCTCAAGCTGCTGCGCATGCTCAGCTGCCGTTTCGACACCACCTGCTCCCAGCATTGAAAGGCTCGTTCTTCAATCTGGCCGTAGCGCCCAAGCTCAAGCGCACTGAGTTGGCTGTTGAGTTGGCCGCCCGGGTTGCGTTCACACATTCTGATGCGCGCGGCCTGGATTGCTTCGGGGGAGAAACTGCCTCCAGATTGATTGTCTGTTGGATCATCCGTGGTCTTGAAGCAACGGCGTAGTTGGCCTGTCGGTACGGGTTCGAGGCGGCATTGAAGATCGAGACGATCTAGAAATGGACCTGATAAACGATTCCAGTAGCGCTGCCGTTGAAGCTCCGAACAACGGCAGCGATTGGAAGAATCACCATGCCAGCCACAAGGGCAGGGATTGGTGGCAGCCACCAGGGTGACCCGACAGGGGAAGGAGCAGCGCATTCGGGCTCGACTGATCCAGAGAACTCCCTCCTCCAGAGGCTGACGCAACTGATCGAGGATGGATCTCGGAAATTCAGTGAGTTCATCCAAAAACAGCACGCCTCCATGGGCCAGGCTCAATTCACCGGGACGAGGATTGACGCCTCCGCCGAGAAGGCCTGCTGCCGTGGTGCTGTGATGCGGTGCCCGGAATGGTCGTTGTCGAACCAGGCTTGTCACGCTGCCGAGCGTGCCAGCAATGGATTGCAGGCGTGTGAGCTCCAGAGCCTCTGCATCGCTCAACGGTGGAAGAATCTTGGGGAGCTGGCGCGCCAACATCGTTTTGCCACAGCCAGGAGGCCCCACCATCAGGAGGTGGTGTCCCCCAGCTGCAGCAATCGCCAGTGCCTGTCGAGCGAAATGTTGAATCGTGAGGGGTGCTGCGGTCAGCGGCTCCAATGCGCTTTCAGGGTTGATTGGCGTTGCAGGCTCTTTCGTTTTGGGTTGAGGGCAACAGTTGTGTTGGATCCCATGCCGTAATTGCTCAACGAGTTGCCTAAGAGTTTTGGCGCTAATGACGGTGAGTCCGGCTACCAGAGACGCTTCTGCCGCGTTGGCTGATGGCACCACAAACGCCTTGGCTTGTTGGATCTTTGCCTGGCAGGCCATGGCCAGAATGCCGCGGCAAGACCTCAAGCTTCCGTCCAGGCCTAGTTCTCCTGCACAGCAGAGCCCTTCCAGCTTTTGGGGATCAAGCTGACCGCTGGCCACGAGCAAGGCAAGGGCGATCGGGAGGTCGAAGGCTGGTCCCTCCTTGCGTCGATCCGCTGGTGCCAGATTCACGATGACGCGAACGAGGGGCCCGCGAAAGCCGCTGTTGCGAAGTGCTGCCCGAACGCGTTCGCGCGATTCTTGGATTGCGGTATCTGGAAGCCCCACAAGTTGAAGGCCGGGAAGCCCTGGGGCCAGATCCACTTCTACCGTGACGGGGAGCGCCTCCATGCCTTGAAGGGATGCGCTGGAGCAGCGTGCCAGCATTGGATGGTTGCGGGGTAGGTATCTGATGCCCCACCCGTCTCATGCACTGTTTTGCCCAGGGTTGTGACCATGGCTGGTGACACGATTTTTGCCCGCATCTTGCGTGGAGAGATTCCATGCGATGAGGTGTACAGCGATGAGAGCTGCTTGGCGTTCCGTGACGTCGCGCCGGTTGCTCCTGTTCATCTGCTGGTGATTCCACGCAAGCCACTAGAGAGCTTGCGCGAGGCGGAACCAGGGGATGAGGAGCTTCTGGGTCATTTGTTGATGGTGGCTGCGAGGGTTGCCAAGCAAGAAGGCTTAAGGGATTGGCGAACGGTGATTAACAGCGGAGAGGGTGCAGGACAGACCGTGTTCCACTTGCACGTGCATGTCATTGGTGGGCGTTCCCTGGATTGGCCTCCCGGATGAAGGCTTGGCTTGTGAGAATGGCGTCATGACAGCGTCTACTTTCGGCAGCAGCGGCCCGTTCAAAAATCTCCGCAATCAGCTCACAAAGCTGCGTCACCTGGCCCAACCCTTTTTCTTGCCGCTTGATCAGGCCAGCGGATGGCAGTTCATCTGGCTGTTGGTGTGCCTTCTGTTTTGTGTTGGCGGATTGGTGCTTGCGGTTCTTACCGCACTGATCCGAAGCCTGGATCGGTTTCAGCCGGACTTAACGGAGAAATATCTCTCTGGTGTATCCGGCACGATTGCCACGATTTGGTCGAGTTGGTGGGGAGTGGCTTTTGTCGCTCTGTTTCTGGTTGGGATGGCCAGTTTCGTTGCTTTCCGTCAGCAATTGCGCCATAGGCGGTGGCTCAATTGGGGCTTACTGGCAACGATTGTGTTCATGTTGCTTGCTGTTAACGGAATTAATACGGGGATTGGATTCATCTACCGAGACATTACGAATGCCTTGGTGGAGAAGGATCAAGGTGGCTTTTATGGTCGATTGGCGATTTATGGCGCTTGTTTTGTGGTTGCCCTCCCTATTCGGGTGACTCAGGTTTATATCACTGCAAAGCTGGGAATTATTTGGCGGGAGTGGCTGTCTAAATCTTTGATAGGTGATTATATGAAAAATAAGGCCTATTATGTTCTCAATCCAAACAGTGAAGACGAAACGGATATTGACAACCCTGATCAGAGAATTACTCAGGACACGGAATCATTCACGGCGCAAAGCTTAAGTCTTGCCCTGGGCCTTTTTGATGCACTCCTGACGTTTTCTTTGAATATATTGGTGCTTTGGAGTATTAGTTCTAGGCTTACTTTTGCCCTGTTTGGCTATTCGGCAGTTGCCACAACTCTGCTGGTTGTCTCAGGGCGCAATCTGGTGCGAATTAATTACGATCAGCTCCGTTATGAAGCTGATTTTCGTTATGGTCTGGTTCATATTAGGGACAATGCCGAATCGATTGCTTTTTACTCTGGGGAAGGTCAAGAGAAGCAAGAATCTTACAGGCGTCTTGGCTCGGTTGTTCAAAACTTTAATCTCTTGATTATTTGGCAGGTCATCATTGATGTGATGCGTCGATCGGTGTCCTACGCAGGAGTTTTTCTTCCCTTCTTAGTTATGGCGCCTGTGTATTTTGCCGGTGAGATTGATTTTGGTGTGTTCAATCAAGCCAATTTTGCCTTCAATATGGTGGAGGGTTCGTTGTTCTTTATTGTGGCTCGAATTGAGCAGCTTGCTCAATTTGCCGCGGGTATTAGTCGTCTGGAAGGCTTCCAGACCAAGATTGAACAGGTAAGCAAACAGGCTCCCAGTAGTAACAGTCGCATTGTTCCAGGAAGTAACGGCATCTTCATTCGTTCTGCCGATCTATATCCGCCGAATGGAAACAATCCAGTGATCGAAGATCTCACGCTTGATATTTCTGATCACGACAAGTTATTGGTTGTGGGGCCTTCTGGGTGCGGAAAAACATCGCTGCTGCGCATGATTAGCGGCCTATGGGAACCAAGTCGAGGCAGTGTTGAGAGGCCGTCGATGGGTGATCTCCTGTTCATCCCTCAGAAGCCTTACATGTTGTTGGGCTCGTTAAGAGAGCAGCTGTGTTATCCAGCAGATGAGAATCGTTTTAGCGATGAGCAATTGCGAAGCGTGCTTGAACAAGTCAGCTTGCAGAAGCTAGTGACGCGATATCCCGACTTGGATATCAAGCAGGATTGGCCTCGAATTCTGTCCCTGGGAGAACAGCAACGCCTGGCGTTTGGACGGTTGTTGTTGAACTCGCCAAGTTTTGTGGTCCTGGATGAGGCGACCAGTGCTCTTGATGTGAAGACGGAAAAGCAGCTTTATGAGTTGCTTGTAGATCGAGATCTCTCGTTTATTAGTGTTGGCCATCGTCCTTCCCTCAAGCACTTCCATGACAACGTGCTTGAACTGCGAGGGGATGGCGATTGGAGCCTGATCCCTGCCAGTAGCTATCAACCATGAAAAAATCTGATCAACCAATTGATCCCACTCCGGAGGAGCCCTCCAAGGTGTCGACCGCTCGAAAGGCCAGTGTCACCACCAGTGCCACCACCAAAGATCTGCCTGCCTTTGGTTGGAGCGCCTATGCGGAGCGGATCAATGGACGTTTCGCCATGATCGGATTTTTAGCTGTCTTGCTCACTGAAGCCCTCAGTCGGGATACCTTTTTGCATTGGGCAGGGCTGATTCCCTGACTAGCTGATTCCCTGCCTAAGGGAGGCGAATTAAGTCCACATCCCAGCGGCCTCTGCGGCTCACTTGAACGGCGAGCAGTCGACCATTTCCATCCAGGCTGACGGAACGGGGTACACCAGGCGGATTGATGGGGAGTCGTTGCAAAGCGCTGACATTGCGTCGATAGAGCATTAACTCGGTACGTTCTTCGCGTTGCCGGATCAGGGCGATCCTCTGACCATCCCCACTGACGCTGAGGCTGATGGTCTGGGAGTCGGCCTGATGAATCCCATTCAGGGGCACGGGTGTGTCGTTGCTCAGGTCAATCAGCTCCACGCGCTCTCGTCCGTTGCGATTGGCGAGGCTCGCCAGCCAACGTCGCCCCATCGATGGAAGGCGCCTGCTCTCGGCGCTGCGACGTAGCGATGCCCCGACCCGGGACATGGGACGGATGCCATTTTGACTGCAACCGAAAACGACGAAACAAAGCAGTAGGGCCGATGTGATGAATCGCTGTCTCATCGGTTGGCTTCGCTGGGTGTGGTGCGTCGCTGGCCTCCCGGGCCGTCGGGTTCTAGCAATCCGCTCAGATCAATCACTTCGACGCGCCAACGTCCTTGATCTGCAGTCTGAATGGCGAGTTTGCGTGCATCCGGAGCCAGGCTGACCCGAACAGGATCTCGACCGGAGGGCAAGGGCAAGGGGTGGGCTTTGCCGCTCAGGCGATCTTCAATCAAGACCAGCCTGTGGTTGCCGCGTTGGGTAATCACGGCCAAATAACGGCCGTTCCAGCTCAAGGACGGTGAGCTGTGGGGCTGATGACGTGAGAGATGGCGCAAACGCAATGAGCCCCCTCCTTGTACGTCGCGCAATTGGACGGTCGGTCGTCCGTTTTGGTCTTCGATCACGGCTAACAATCGACCATTACCGCTGAGAGCAGGGTCTTGTTGTTGTGGTGAAAGCAGGCCAGATGGTGCTCGGGTCGAGCGACCTTCACAAGCGACGAGTCCAAGTGCAAGAAGCACAAAGAGGAGGCGTCGGGTCATACCGGAGTGAATGCTCAGCCTGATCAGTCGTCAAAGCGAGAACTGTTGTCCCTTGGGCGGGAACTGCGGGGAGGGGTGCGATTGGTGTCCCTAGCCGTTGCAGGTCTGTCTTCAGGAGGGGAATTGCGTCTGCTCACGGGAGGAGTGGAGGCGTTTTGACGCGTGCTTGGGGAGTAAGCGGCATCTTCGGGCTCGCGTCGCAGTGGGCTGCCTTGAGGAATGCCAGGTGTCCCATCTAGGCCGCTACCGCTCCGAGCTGACCCTGGAGCGCGCTGGTTTAAGCCAGCCGCCCCATCAGAGGGGCGGGATGAGGGGGCAGGCCTTGATGACGCAACTGCGGTAGGCCTGGACCCTCTGCGCTGATCCTGGCGTTGGCTGCGGCGCTCTCCAAAGCTTGGGCCACTCGGTGCAGAGTCCTCACTGCGACCGAACCGAGCCATGCGTCGATCTCGTTCGCTGCTGTCTGACCAATCGGAGGCGGGATCGGAACGCTGACGGCTCCGACTCGCTGCCTGTTCAGGGATTGCAGCTCGCGAGGTGCGACGCGGGCGATAAAAATCTTGTTCAGGCCTCTCGTCTTCATCCAGCCCTTGGCCTCCAAATCGCCGACGAATCGGCTGGGGCTCGTCGAAGCGGTCGTAGGGATCGTCGTAGCCACCGCGCAGACCTCCAGCGGGGCTGTTGGCTTCAGGCTCGTCATCGAAATAGGCGGAGCGTCTTGCCTGTTCCGCTGAAATCCCCCGAAGGCGAACGCTTTCATAGGCAAAAAACACGGTGGTTCCTGCCAACAAGAACTGCCCAAACTGGAGAATTGGATCGAGCCGCCAGCCCTGGAAGAAAAGAATTCCTCCGCAGAGCAAGCCGATTGCCGCGAAAAATACGTCGTAATCACGGGCGAGAGCAGGCTTGAAACTGCGCATGAAGTAGAGCAGTGCCCCACCTACAGCCAGCACAATGCCAACAATGCTGGCCCAATTCAGACTGGCATTAACCACAGTGAAGCTCTCTGATAACGACCTGCGTGGAACCGAAGCTCGGGTCGAGTGAGCTCAGTCTACGGAGCGTGAAAGGGTCTTCAAAGTTTGCGATCAACCTGGTCGGTTTGGCTGAGAAAAAAGAGTCCAATAGATGCAGGGATCACAACGATCGCGACACCAGCAACGAGGCTGGTCAGAAAATTGGAGAGGGAAGGCGTCATAGGGGTTAGGACCGAATGCGTTCAGCGAGGCCTGATTCGCTGCGATTTTAGGGATCAAGGTCAAGTTTCTACGATGACGGCACCATTGCTTAGGGCTTTGTGACGCCAACGCTTGTCGCCATCCTTCCGCCTCTCAACTTGGCACTTGGTTTGCTGTTGGCTGCATGGACCCTCGCATTCCTCGCGCGCATCGTGCTCACTTGGTACCCGCAGGTGGATCTGTCCAAAGGCTTTTGGCCCCTTGTGGCCTGGCCCACTGAGTCGATTTTGGGGTTGACCCGCCGAGTTATCGCTCCGATCGGGGGCGTGGATGTCACTCCTGTGATCTGGGTTGGGCTGCTCAGTTTGCTTCGGGAGCTGTTGGTGGGTCAGCAGGGTTTGCTCTCCCTGGTGCTGCTCCGCGCCCAGTCCATTGCCTAAGCGCTTTTGGAGAGCACTGGGCATCCTTGTTGCTCTGATCTAGAGCATCTCCTCTTCAACGAATTTGGTGTGCACGTCGCCCGCTTGGAATTCAGGGCGGTCGAGCATGCGCAGATGGAAGTCCACCGTTGTTGGGATTCCTGTGATGGCGCACTCGTTGAGCGCTCGTTTCATGCGTTCGAGTGCGGCTGGGCGATTGGGAGCCCAGATGATCAGCTTGCCGATCAGGGAGTCATAGAAGGGCGGGATGTCGTAGCCCGTGTACACGTGACTATCGACGCGTACCCCAGGGCCTCCAGGGGGTAACCAACCCGTGATCCGTCCGGGGGCTGGCCGGAAATTGTGCTGCGCATCTTCGGCATTGATTCGGCATTCGATCGCATGCCCGTTCATATGAATGTCTTCTTGGCGGATGCTGATCGGTTCCCCGCCGGCGATGCGTAGCTGCTCAGCAATCAGGTCGATCCCCGTCACCATTTCCGTGACGGGATGCTCCACCTGGATGCGGGTGTTCATTTCCATGAAATAGAACCCACCATTTCGATCCAGGAGGAATTCCACCGTGCCGGCACCCTCGTAATCGATGCTGCGCGCCGCTGCGACCGCCGCTTCTCCCATGCGAAGACGCAGCTCAGGGTCAAGGGCCGGGCTTGGCGCCTCTTCGAGAAGTTTCTGATGACGTCGTTGGATCGAGCAGTCTCTTTCTCCCAGATGGACCACGTTGCCGTGACGGTCCGCCAGGATCTGTACTTCGACGTGCCGGGGGCGGTCGATGAATTTTTCCATGTACAGCCCTGGATTCCCAAACGCTGCATCGGCTTCCCCTTGAGCCGCTTTGTATAGCTTTACCAATTGATCAGAACTGGGGACCAGCCGCATCCCACGGCCACCGCCTCCAGCGGTGGCCTTGATCATGACGGGATAACCCATGGCAGCAGCGAGCTCAGCGGCTGCCTCCGGGTTGGGTAGGAGGCCTTCGCTCCCAGGCACCGTTGGCACGCCAACAGCCTGCATGGTGGCTTTCGCCGTTGACTTGTCTCCCATCGAGCGGATGGCATGGGGAGACGGACCGACAAACGTGATGCCGTGGTCACGGCACATCTCGGCGAAGCGGTCGTTTTCTGCCAGAAACCCATAGCCGGGGTGAATGGCATCCACACCGCGGGAGGTTGCTGCGGCAAGGATGTTGGGGATGTTGAGGTAGCTCTTGTTGCTGGGGCCTTCGCCGACGCAGACCGCCTCGTCAGCGAGTTGCACGTGCAGTGCATTGCGATCCACGGTGCTGTACACCGCAACTGTGCTGATGCCGAGTTCACGGCAACTTCTCAGGATTCTTAGGGCAATCTCGCCGCGGTTGGCGATCAGCACCTTGCCGATGGGCATTCCGCAGCATCAGAGCCAGGGCGGATCGTATCAGCGGTTAGGACTTTTCTGCCTGTCGGTATACTCATCCATCGACGAGCCCTATCGGCAACGTCGCCACGCGGATGTGGTGGAATTGGTAGACACGCACGTCTAAGGAGCGTGTGGCTTCGGCCTTGCGAGTTCAAGTCTCGCCATCCGCATCATTCTTTTCCAGCCCCACCGGCACTGAGTGACGTCACCCACCAAGGACCAAACCCTGGCTGTGGTCTTCGTTTCCAACGGCCCTGGTGAACTCACGACCTGGGTTCGTCCCCTTGCTGAGCGTCTGCATCGACGCCTGCTGATGCGGCCTCGAGCCCCTGGCTCGTTGGTGAGCCTGCGGCTTGTTTTGGTCCCTTGTCCCAATGCCACTGGCACGGAAGCCGCCGCAGCTTCCCGTTGGGGATTGTTTGATCGCATCACTCTGGCCAGGCAGTTTTGGTTGCTGCTGTTGAAGCCTTCTCGGTTTGGGAGCTGGCCAGACCGAGGTGTGGTGGTCTTTTTGGGTGGGGATCAATTTTGGAGTGTGTTGTTATCAGCTCGGCTGGGCTATCGCCACATCACCTACGCCGAGTGGGTGGCGCGTTGGCCGCGCTGGAACGATCGGATCGCTGCTATGGCCCCAACGGTGCGAGACCAGCTGCCCAGACGCTTTCGCTCTCGCTGCCGCGTGGTGGGTGACTTGATGGCGGATCTGTCCAGCCATGCCAAAGAAGAGGCCCCGCTGCCATCGGGGGAGTGGGTGGCTTTGTTACCGGGATCGAAACCGGCCAAACTCAGCGTGGGTGTTCCTTTTCTGCTGGAAACTGCAGACCGTTTGGCGGCTCAACGCCCTGGCTGCCGATTTTTGTTGCCGGTGGCACCTACCACCTCCGTCGAAGACTTGGAACGTTATGCAAGTTGCTCGAATCCCATCGCTGCCTCCTACGACACCGATGTCGCCTCGATTGAACCGGCTCGTGCCGGCGAGGGATTGAGGCGCTTGATGACACGCAATGGCACGGAGATTCACTTGCAGGAAAATCCTCCAGCCCACGGCGCCCTGAGCCAGTGCAAGCTTGCGCTCACCACCGTCGGAGCCAACACGGCTGAACTTGGCGCTCTGGGTGTGCCCATGATCGTGTTGGTTCCCACCCAGCATCTGGGTGTGATGCAGGCTTGGGATGGTTGGCTCGGGCTCTTGGCCCGTCTGCCTGGTCTGCGGCGTCTGATCGGCTTGTTGCTGAGCGCTTGGCGTCTCCGAAACCATGGATTCATGGCTTGGCCAAACATCAGCGCTGGTCGCATGGTGGTTCCTGAACGCGTGGGTCCGATCACGCCTGAGCAAATTGCCCTTGAGGCTGAGTCCTGGCTCGCGACACCCGAGAGGTTGCAGGGGCAACGCGATGATTTGCGCGGCCTTCGGGGTGAACCTGGTGCTGTTAGAGCACTTGCTGAGGAAGTTCAGGGACTCTTGCCCTTAGCTCTTTCCGACTAGCGTCCCTGCTAGTTCAAATTTGAGTCATGACGAGTGCGCCAGTAGCAGGTGGTGATCGGGTGGAACGCACTCCTGAGGAATGGAAGGCGAAACTCAGCCCCACCCAGTTTCAAGTGGCGCGTCAGGGCGGTACTGAAGCTGCTTTTACCGGTGCCTACTGGAATCACAAGGAAGACGGCATGTATCACTGCGTCTGTTGTGATGCACCCCTCTTTAGCTCCAGCACAAAATATGAGTCGGGCACCGGCTGGCCAAGCTTCTGGAATGGTGTGACCGAGGGTGCCATTCGCACCCATGAGGATCGAAGCCATGGGATGGTGCGAACAGAGATCCTTTGCGCACGTTGTGATGCCCATCTAGGACATGTGTTCAACGATGGACCGGCTCCTACAGGTCAGCGCTACTGCACGAACAGTGCTTCCCTCGACTTCAAAAAGAAAGCCACCGCTTGAGTTGAGGTGTGGATTGATCCCTGGAGTTACCAGGGATCATCGAGGGGCTGGCTCTCCTGGTCTTGAGGAGAGCGAAGCTCGATGGGTTCAACATCAAGGGGTTCGCCTGGCCGTTCGATCGGACGACGAGACGCCGGTCTTGGACGTTGCTCGAAGCGTGGAGCTGCATCGAGTTCCTGAGGTGGCTGTGATGGGCGCTGAGGGGCTTGATAGCGGTCTTCGTCCTGGAAAGACTGGGGTTCGCGAAACCGGTCAGATTCGTTGTAGCGCTGTTGCTCATTGAATCGTTGTGGCTCATCCAGCGGCTGTCTCTCATCGACCGACCGTCGTCCATTGAACGGTTGGGGCTCTCGATACAACGGGGGCTCGTTGTATCTCTCGGGTTCGCGATAGGGCTCTCGATAGGAGTTCTCTCGCTCCTGCATCGGTGCTTCATCGAGGTAGCGACGCTCACGCGTGTTGTCACTGCGGCGATCTTCCAGTTCGACGTACTCGAGTTCCCGTTCCGTTTCGAAGCGTTGTGATTCTGAGGCTTCCAGCATTCGTGGTGCCTCTTCCACCGCTTGCCCTGAACTGAGCTGGTTTTCGACAGGGACGATGTTCACCCTGTATCGCTCCCGCTCTTGCTCTTCCCAGCTCGGTCCGCCGACGCCTAGTTTTTCCAGCACCCCACTGCTCAGTTGTTTGAGTTTGTCTTCGGCACCCTCATAAACAATGATTCGGTCGGCGCCACTGCTAACGATTTCATCGACAGGAATTTCCCAGGTGCTGAGCACGCCCTCTCCAAGAAGGGGAACACCAACGGCTCCCATCACAAGCGAGCTGAGTTCGCCTGTCTCAATGTCGAAGGAGAAGCCCAACACGCGGCCGAGGGTTTGCCCCGATTCTGTGATCACCTGGCAGTTGATCACCCGGCTGTAGCGGTCTGGAGAGAAGGCCTCGCTTAGGGAGTCTGCGGAATCAACAAGAATCACGTCCCCCACTTGGCGAATGCGATCCAGGGGCATCCAACGGGGAAGTCCCGGTAAGAAACGGGTGAGCGGGTTGTCTCTCAATCCGAGGGCAACCACTTCGCGGTGGTCGATATCGACCACCACTTCGCCGACCACACCCAAGCGTCTGCCTGAGTCGCGGGTGATGACTTGGGTCCCCATTAATTCCGACCGAAGCCACAGCCTGTCGCTGGGGACGGTTGCCAGTGGGTCGTTGGGGGACGGGGACGAGCTCAAACGCAGGCCTCTGCCGGAGCAATTCGACTCATTTTGACGCAAGACCCGGGAGCTCGCTGTTCAAGCTGCATCGGGTAATCCCACAACCTGGGTGTGAGCGCCACGAGCCTGGGTGACACCAATGGTGCGCTGAGAGGCGCCAATCATCGGTCGCCTGTGGCTCACGACAAGGAATTGGGCTTGTTCGGCTTGACGGGCGATCAACGCGGCCAGCCGCTCCACATTCACGCCATCGAGGAAGCTGTCGACCTCATCAAGGGCGTAAAAGGGTGAGGGGCGGAAGCGTTGCAGTGCAAACAGAAAACTCAGTGCTGTCAGGGACTTCTCCCCACCAGACATGGCCGCTAGGCGGCGCACGGCCTTGCCTTTTGGGTGAGCAACCAGGGTGAGCCCTCCCTCGAGGGGGTCATCCGGATTGTCCAGTTGCAGCTTGCCATCGCCTTCGGAGAGGCTTGCAAAAATCTCTGAGAAATGTCCATCGACGGCTTGAAAGGCCTCCATAAACGCCTCTTGCCTGAGTGTGGCCACGGTTTCAATCCTCAGGAGCAGTTCTTCGCGCTCCTGGCTGAGCACATCCAGGCGTTCGCCCAGGTCTCCCAACCTTTCTTCCAGGGCCGTTAGTTCCTCGAGGGCCAACATGTTGACCGGTTCGAGGGCTTCCATCCGTTTTAGAAGTTGCTGCAGCTGGTCTTGCAGTGCCTCAAGCCCGGCATGGCGAATCTCTTCTGGGATCTCGGGAAGGGGGTTGGGCAGTGTTGGCTTGAGCTCTTCGAGTCGGATTCCACCGCTGCGCAGTTGCTCTTGAATCGCTTGGCGCTCCTCCTGTAACCGTTCAAGTTCCCAGCGGGCTTGCTGGAGGTTCTGACGCAATTCGGCCACGGCAGCTTCCGCTGCATCCCGAGCGCGACGCTCCTCTCCAAACTTGGTTTGGAGGATTTGTTGCTGGTTTTCCAGAGTTTGACGGCGTTCCTCCAACTCCTTTTGTTCCTCCCGCCAGCGTTGATGTGCCGCAGCGAGTGCTGTGACCGCTAGTTGAAGACTGTTTTCCTCTTCTTCAATGGCCTGTTGCTGGTCACCGATGCGGGTTTGTGCGAGCTCGCGTTCACGCTGATGTTGAAGACGCTCATCACGATGGCGGCGGGCCTGTTCGAGGGCGTTGTCCGACTGTTCGAGTTCGGCCTGGAGTTGTTGCCAATTCCCGGCATCGGCCTCGGCTTGCACTTTTTGTTCCTCGGTGGAGATTCTCTCGAGTTCTTCCAGCAGAGGGTTGATGGTGGTTTTGAGAACTTGGAGCCGCTGTTCCTGTTCCGTGCGGTTGACTTGAAGGCTGTGGAGACGTTCGCTGCGTTGGCGGCAACGCTCCAGCAATGGTCCATGGGCTCGCTTGGCTGCCGTTCTCTCCGCATCGAGAGCCGCTTGCCTCTGCTCCAGCTGACGCAGGAGTGGTCGTTCTTGCTCGAGAGATTGAAGCAGCCGGTTTTCTTCACGTCGACAAGCCGCCAGGGTCTCGCCGAGCTCGAGCAACCGTTGCCGCAGGGGCTCGGCCTCATCGCTGTCACTGCTGACACCAAAACTCAGTCCACCACTACGTTGGCTGAAGCTTCCCCCCGTCATCGCGCCACTTTTCTCGAGCAGTTCGCCTTCGAGGGTCACAGCTCGGAAACGCCCGAGTTGTTGCCGAGCACTGCCCAAGTCGCTGAACACCTGGGTGTCGCCAAAGACGTACCCGAATACGTCGCTGTAGATCGGCTCATAGCGGATCAGCTCCACCGCTCGACCGATGAGGCCGTCGCCATTGCCCCCCTCCGGTCGGCGGCCACGGGCCATCGCCGCGCCACCACCGGCGGCTTGGGATCGAATCTTGTTGAGAGGTAAAAACGTTAAACGGCCTGCACGCCGGCTTTTCAGCAAGTCGATGGCACGGGCTGCGATCCGGTCGTCGTCAACGACCACCTGGGCCATGCGTGCTCCTGCTGCCACCTCTAGGGCCAGGCGATGACGATCTTCCACTTCGCCAAGTTGGGCCACCGCTCCATGGATTCCATCCAGCCCCGCCTCCAGCAAGAGGCGCAAGGCTCCCGTCCCTCGTGTTTCCTGTAAGGCCTCTCGTCGACTCTCCAAACGGGCAATTTCCCGCTCCAGACGGGTTTGCTCCTCTTCAAGCCTGGTGCGGGTGCGTTGTTGGATCGCAACGGCTTCAGCGCGTTCTTGAAGCTGTTCTTTGCCGCTTCGCAGGCTTTCCAGAAGCGATTGCCACTCCTGTTCCAGTTGTTCCAGCTGGTCTTGGACTTCGCGGTCTTCTGCGCCGGCTTCGTCTCGTTCCAGCTGCAGCTCGGATTGACGGGCTTCGTCCTGACGCAAACGCTCTTGTAATTGCTGTTGTTCCTCTTGAAGAGGAGTGAGCGTGGTCTGTAGGTCTGAGCGGCGTGCTGCTCTTTGACGTTGCTCATCCAGCCAGGCTCCAGATCGCCCGGCCACGTCGCCGAGGCGTCTGCGCGAGATTTCAACCGCAGCTTCGGCATCGCGGCAGGCTTGCTCTGCTGCCTGGAGGACCTCTGGGTTGTTGGCTTGTTTGAGTCCTTCGCTGTCTGCTTGAAGTTGGTGACGGCGGCTGGTGAGGTTGTGTCGCAGTCCTTGTAAGCGTTCGCCCTCCTGCTGATGTTGCGTGGCTTGACGTTCGAGTTCGCGGTTCTGGGGGTCGAGACCGGCCAATTCACCCTGCACGCTGAGTAGTTGGTCTTCGCCTAGAGCTTTCACGCTGTCTTGAAGGGTTTGGAGGCGTGTGGCCTGCTCCGACAGGCTGCTCTCTTTCTCCTTGATTGCTGCGCTGTCGCGGACCTCCTGTTCGCTGAGGTGTTGTTGGCGGGTTTTGAGCTGCTTCAGCTGCGCTTCAGCTGCTTCAAAGGCCAGCACCAGCTCTTGCTGTCGGCCACGCTGAACCTGATCGCGTAAATCTTGATAGGCCCGTGCTTTCGCGCAGTCCTTTTCAAGACGTTGTCGCGCTGTGAGCAGTTCTT
The DNA here is from genome assembly GCF_047302735.1 of Synechococcus sp. Cu2B8-bc1011. NCBI lineage: Bacteria > Bacillati > Cyanobacteriota > Cyanophyceae > Synechococcales > Synechococcaceae > Synechococcus > Synechococcus sp. Cu2B8-bc1011. Next base: position 115,623 of record NZ_CP138915.1, on the reverse strand, counting down.
GTTCAACGATGCGGCAGCGATCTTGCCGCTCTTGCACATCGTCGAGCTTGCGGCGGCTTTGTTCGATTCGAGTGTCGAAGAGTGCCACACCCGCCAGCTCGTCAATGAGGCCGCGGCGGTCCCGATTGCTCATCGAGACAATCCGAGTCACGTCGCCCTGCATCACGACATTGCTGCCTTCAGGATCGATGCGTAATCGGCGCAGCTGGGTTTGTAACTGCTGCAGATTGCATGGCTCACCGTCTGAGCTGTAGGTGCTGCTGTACGAGCCTCCAGGCATCACGCGCAGCTTGCGCGTCACCGTCCACTCATTGGCATCAGCTTGAATCCAGGGACCCTCTTCAGGGGGCTCAATCCCCTCTTCTGCTGCATCTGGTTGCCAGTCGCTCAGGTCAAAACGCACGCTGACAGTGGTCTCAGCCGACTTGCCAGCTTTGAGCATGCCGCTGTTGACCAGATCGGGTAAGCGATCGGCACGCATCCCTCGGCTATTGGCTAGGCCGAGACAAAAAAGGACTCCATCAAGAATATTGCTCTTTCCAGACCCATTTGGACCGGTCACCACAGTGAACCCGGTCTCGAGGGGGATGGTCATCGCCCCACCGAAGGACTTGAAATGGGTCAGTCCGACCTGATTGATATGGACCAACAGGTGACACAGCTGTCAGCAAATCAAAACTAGCGAAGCTTCTGAAAAGCTCAAGGGCTTTTTGCTGGACCGTTATGAGCCGATGTGTGCAGCCGGCATTCGCCATTGGCCAGTTCAAGGGTTAAGGGGTCTGGTAAGTGGAGAGCGGCAGTGCCAAGTAGTTCAACCTTGATCGGCTCCTTTGGGTTGTCGGGCAAGACCCCTTGAAAAGCACCTCCCACAATGCGGCGTCCCCAGCCGCGTCCTCCAGACACTGCCGCTGACGTTCGCTCAAGCCAGATCAGACGGTGCCTTGGCAAGGGGATGGCTTGGAGGCTGGGGCCGTTGGGAAGGGGCACACTGCTCAGACGCCAGGTGCGGCAGCTTGCGCCATCTTCCAGGAGTAAATCCACATGTCGGCAGGTCGGATCATCTGGCGCATTCGTGTGTTCCAGGAATAGGTATCGAGACAGTTGCACGGTGATGGGTGTCATCTCCTGGACACCATCTCTAGGCTGAGAAAGGCGTTACCCCTATCCATGGACTCAGCTCCATCCCAAGAGGAAGACAAGGATTTTGCGCAACGGTTTCGGGATCATTTTGAGTCTCTCGTCCCTGAAATCCAGCGTCGGTGGCCCGAGGTGACGCATCAAGCCTTAGAGGCCACCCGGGGCAGTTTTGATGAGGTTGTGCAATTGATTGCCTCCCAAGGCGATCGAGCGGTGCAAACCGTGCAGCAACAGCTGGAAGATCTGATGCATCAGCCCGGTGATGGTGTGCGTCGTTTTGCGGACACGCTTGAGCCCCTCGAGGAGCAACTCGAGCAGCTGCTTGATGATCTCAATGCCACCTTGCGACCCAAGATTGAACGTCCCGTCAGGGAGCGGCCGCTGATGGCGTTGGCCATCGCTGCTGGCGTTGGCGTCCTGGTGGGTGCCCTGCTAACTGGAGGTCGTCGTTCCTGATGAGTGAACTTCCAGGATCTCAAGAGAGCCGCCCAAGGGGATTCGGCGCTGCGGCTCGAGTGACAGCTTTAGCTGGTTCGGTGATGGACCTGCATGTGCGAATTGCGTTGCAGGAGGTCGGTCGCGAGAAGCGTCGCCTGATCAGCGGGGGAGTGTTTTTGGCCATGGGCGGAACCTTGATGCTCCTGGCTCTTGTGGCTGTTGAAACGGCTTTTGTTGTTTGGTCGCAAACCGCTTTCAACTGGACCTTGATGCAGTCGTTGCTCACCCTTGCTGTGTTGAATGTGGTGCTTGCTGGTGCGAGCTTGCGGATTGGAGGACAGCTGGCGAAGGGTCCTTATTTGCCGCAGACCCTTGAAGGCTTGTCCAAAACCACCCGTGCTGTGATGGGGCGTTGATCGATTGCGGCTAACGCACCTGGTAGTGCAACCAGCGGCAGTCGATCCCACCATTGTTGATCGGGATACGTCGGGACGCTCTCATCCGGAGGGCTCCCGTGACACCAGCATTGCCGCTGAGCAACCAGAAGTCCCATCCTGAGGCCTGGGTTTTCACCATGCCACCGAGATCGCCATACAGCGCCTCAAGATCCTGATCGGCTCCGACACGTAATCCATAAGGAGGATTGCAAACGATCGTTCCTGGTCCTTCTGGAAGTTTGAGATCTCTGAAATCTCCCGTTTGGATGGAGATCAAGTGGGAGAGACCAGCGGCCTCGACGTTGTTGCGAGCCTGTTTGGCAATTGATGGATCCTGTTCGCAGCCAATGATGATCGGCTGGAATTGGTCCTGCTCTTGGCGGTTGAGCGCGCGCTCTTTTTCTTCTCTCCAAAGGTTGTCATCAAAATCAGCCCAGCCTTCAAGGGCAAAGCTGCGGTTCAGTCCCGGGGCATGGCCTGCAGCCAAGGAGGCCGCTTCGATCAGGAGCGTCCCTGAGCCACAGAGCGGATCGACCAGAGGCGTTGTTCCTGTCCATCCGCTCAGGCGGATCAAACCAGCAGCAAGGTTTTCTTTGAGCGGAGCCTCCCCCATTTCTGCGCGGTAGCCGCGGCGGTGGAGACTGCCGCCTGATCCATCCAGACTCAGGACCCCACCCTCTCGATCGAGATGCACATGCAGGGAAACATCGGGTTCTTCGAGATCGATTGAGGACCGTTGCCCCCAGATGTCGCGCTGTCGATCGACGATCGCGTTCTTAATTTGTAGTGCGGTGTAGTGGCTGTGATTGAGGCCGGGAGCCGTGCCGGTGACATCCACCCGGAAACTCATCGAAGGATGCAGCCAACGTTCCCAGTTCAGTCCTTCCTGAATCCCTGAATACAGCGTCTCGCGGCCATCGCATCGGAAACGAGCCATTTCTCGAAGCAATCGAAAAGGAAGTCGGCATTGCAAATGAAGCCGATAGAAGCAAGCCATGTCGGCCTCAAACGTGGCCGCTCTCCGTAGTGGTTTGACCGCTTTGGCTCCGAGAGCCACGAGCTCAGCCACTCCAGCTTCCTCTAATCCTTGAGGGAGTACGGAAACGCCTTTGATGCGCTCAGATCTTGCTTGCTTCTTCACTCTGTTTTTTGCTTAATCACCACTGTTTGAAACGGTATTCGAATCCCAATCGGCAGGTTGTGTGCTTGGTCCAGAGATGATGATCGGGAGAAACAATTCCATTGAGATCAGGGTGAAGATAACTGCCGTTAAATTCACACTCCACCCCAGGATGAAGAGCAAGGTAAGGGCGATCGGTGCGAGGGATTCGGGTGAGATGGAGCTTTTTAAAAAGTCAAGAGAAGCATCGAATACTGCCATTAATGAAGCTGTAAACATCAGGCTTGATGCCCGGTAACAGCGACATGCTGGCGCGAATTTCTTGAGAGAGATATAAAGTCGCGAAACGCTTGATTGGTAGCTTGCTAGGATGAACAAAATGGCAAATATTGCTATGTTTGAGAGTTGCTTAGTGGCTACGAATTCGCGGGCTTCAATGAAGAGGTAACCAGCCCCCATCAGCCAAATCACGATTCTTAGAGAGACTTGGTTGAATTTGGCCAAATCCGTTGTCAATCAGTGGTTTTAGAGTAGTCACTTGCTTTTAGGAGTGAGCTCCTTTTGGGATTTTCTTTGGATTTTCTAGTTTGTGTGTTGCCCAGGTGTTTTGCTGCTTTTCGGCGACACTCTTGGTTTGATTTTATTGATATGGTTTGGTTTTGATGTTTTCTTGCTGGCCTCATATTCTTTCATGCAAATGCTGAGCCACTATCGTTGTTTGTTGCTGCGTTGCCAGGCTCGATAAAGTTCATTATTGGCTTTTTGTTTGTTTTTTATGGTGATTCCGTGAAGGTGGCCAAGGTGATTCGAGGGGAGGTCACTATTGGTTCTAGTCGCTGGCAAGTTTCCATGTCCAAAGCTTCTTCGTTGGTGGTTGGTGGTAATCAGTTAAACGTTCCTTATTCCTTAAGAGGGAAGCAGGCGTTCGTGCCGATTCAGCAGGGATCTATGAAGTGGTTTCAGTGCCTTTTTGATAGTCCTCTCAAGGTTTTGTGCAATAACTTGTTGCATCTGAGGATCGCTTGGTCGAGCATTGCTGCGCTCTTGATGCCAGAATGAAAAAGTCCGTTCTTGAACGGACTAGGTGGTCCACACCGGTGTTTCGGACAGCGGTTCGATTCCGCTCAGCTCCATTCTCCCTTCGGGGCTGCAATGGTTTCGACGGGGCATAAGGAGGGTGACTGAAGCCTGCTCGGTCAGAGCAAATCCCGTAACTGCGAACAACATCGTACGTTTCTCCCGTCAAGCAGCCCCTGTTGCTGCCTGACCCTTTTAAGGGAGATGGGGTGAAGTCAGCCTTATCACCCAAGTGACTCGTGGGGGTGGAATGCCCCCTTAAACCATTCCAGGACAAGGGCTTTGCTGCACTGAATTTGCTGCTTGATGCATTCAGGACAAATTTCAGGACAAATGCATGGGTACTTTGGCCGCGGCTTATCGGTCTGAGATCAGCGTTTTGGATTACGCGATCAACAGGCTTGATCAAAAGGACTACCGGCATCGTCTTTGGGCAACTCTTGCTGAGCTGGGCTTTGATCAAGCAAAAAGCTGAAAGCAGCCTTGAAACGCTGGGAGCTTCTTTCTTGGCTCATCGAGTAGAGGTTTTTGATCGGGTCAAGCAAGCGCACGCCCAGCTTTTAGAGGGTTACAGCTCCACTGCAGTGGTGACGCAGCTGGCGGAATTAAAGGTGCTTAGTCGCCGCACAGCGCAGAGAACTGTTCAACAGACTGATGGCTTGGCAGTTGGGTGTGAGTCTTTAACCCGCTTGGGAGAGCAGAACAGCAAAGCCGAGACTGCTCGCTGCAGCCGCTGCGAAAGCAAAAAGAGAGGGCCCAAAATGCGACTTCAAGCTCAAAGCATATGACTGCAGCTATGACGCATACCTTGTTGCAAATCCTGCAATGAACCAGTGGGCGGAATTGAACCCTGCTATGGCAGAGAAAGAGCGCGCTCGTCTTCAATCAATTGATTAATTCAATGTCGGGAAGCCTCAAGGCCGGACACACCCATAACAAAGGGGCAAAGGAGGGAGATGCCATCTGCAACCAAGTCAGCAATGGCTACACACCTGACGAAGAAGTGATTTACAAGAAGTCTTTCTTTTATCTCCTAAAAATGAGCTGAAAGGCAAAACTCTCAAACTACCCAACATCTATACAGCTTGCCAACAAAGCCAAGCACTAACAGTCAACAACAAACCAATTACAAACAGATGACTCGATTTATTCCTTCGCTTATGACTGCGGCTATAGCTCTAAGCATTACCTCACCAGCCATGGCTGAAATCAGCCCATCCAAATGCCGACTCATCAGGTACGGCGACACCAACGCAGTTGAAACCTTCAACTGCGACTTTCGCCAAGCATTTGGCAACGTCCAGGTCTGGAGTGATCGTTGGAACTTCGAGTTCCCCATCGCCGAGCAAGGCAAAAGCTTCATCCGCATTAACCGGATACCGCTCACCTTCACCCGTACTGGTCAGTACACGCTTGAGGTATCGCAATGACCCGCACCATCTGCGCATTCGCCGTCGGTTTCACACCGGCCGCCTGGATCGGCTGGGAGGCCAGCCCCAGTTATGTCGAGAAGGACGGCGTCCTGCGTGAACCATTCGCGCTGATTCCTCTCGGTGGAGCGGCGGCAATGACCACCGCTGCCACCGGTGTTTACCTGCTCATCAAGAAGGCACGCTCATGATCCGCACTACCCTCACCGCCATCACGTCTGCTGCAGCACTCTTTGCAGTGAGCGAGCCGCTTGATCCACCTGTCGCTCAAGCCGACACCGTCAGAGGCGCTCTCTGTGAGCTGTCACGCCATGACGACTCCATCCCGATGGAGGACTTCACCTGCTCCTTCACTCAGATGCAGGGCAACGTCTACATCGACAGCAACCGCTGGGCGTTCAAGTTTCCCTCTGCTGAGCAGGGCAAGACCTACGAGCGCCAGAACACCGAAGACTTCAAGCGTTTCACTCGTGAGGGGCAATACACGCTGACCGTCTACGAGTCAGGCAAGAAGCCATACGAGCCAGGCGGTTATTGATAGGCAGAACTGACCTCTAGGGCAGCCCTTGCATCCATAGGTCCACCGTCATTCGAGCCAACATCTGATGGCTCCATGAGTGCATCTGAGTAAGCAACAATCGCATCCCCGCGGCTACGGCTTCGGGGTTTTTGCTGTCCATCACAGATAGATAAACCTCCTCTGCACAATCCAGCTCAAAGATGCCTTGCAAGGCGACACGTTCAGCGTGGAGCATGTTTGTTGGTGAGTCTTCCCAAGGCTATTCAGAGCTGGCGATCACTTCCGACCAAGGATTTCACTCCACTCCAATGCATCAGGACCACCAGCAAAGCTGAAACTACCCACTGCAATAGACAAAAGAAAACCCCGCCAAAGGCAGGGTCTCTCGGCTTCTTTTTGGGCGTGTTGCCTAGTTTCCACTCCGTGAAGAAGCCCTCCTCACAGATGAATAATGCTTCAGAAATCCTACTGAGCAAGTCCCTTCGTATCAGTTGATTGACTGTTCTGCGGAATTTCCTCAACATGTGCTCGGCCAACTCCTCACAAGGTTTGGCTCCTCACACCCCCCGAAGAAGGCTTAGTCGCCTTCTTTTTTATGCCTTGACTCATCCTTTCGAGTGAATGAATGGGTCTCTACCCGTATGGGGGATGTGATTGCTGGGAGATGCGATTACTTTTTGGAAATGACCAGAACAGACGCACAAAAGGAACTTGAGCGAATCGAGCAGGAGCTGAATGCCAAAGCTGCTCCACCAGCAGATGAAAGCCGCATTGCAATGGTCAACCGAAAGCAGCCGCATTTGGATGCAGTGCTGATTGGCGTTATTGCTCTACTTGCTGCATCGTTCCTTCTTCCAATCATCAAGTCATTGAATAATGAAAATATCGATTCGCTTAGTGCTGGCACTCTCGGTGGTGCCATTGGGCTGGCAGTCGGCTATGGGATAGGTCGCATTCGAAAATGACTTCAGATGTAGACGGCGCAAAAGCGGTGGGAACGCCATTCACCCAATCAGCAATCTCGCCAAATTGCAGTGATGTGGCAGCAGCAGCCTGATTACGCCCGATACAAGGAGAAGCTCAACGGTGAGGGCTGGCTGGTCAACAGGCAAGAAGGGATGCTCTTGCAGATCAAGCCCGACACACCAACGCAACATGCACAGTTCGTTCTGGTGAGCTACTACCACTTGTCAGCTCGCATTGGGAAACCTGTTAGGCAGCAGCGGATGCTCAGACACCTAGGCATCGAGATGTGGATCAACCTTCAGAAGATTGGTTGGGAACGCTGCTTAGCTCCTCAGAACTGACTACCTGTTTGGCGAACTACTCCATAACTAAAAAAAATGTGTTGAAATTATCTAGCTGCTTTTATGAGATGACCGAAACAACTGTTCTGGACTTCAAGCTCAGCAATACATTCGAGGAATTTCGCACGCATATGAATGCGCCTGAGCAGCAGGCAATGTTTGCCCAAATGGGAGTTAAGACTTTTTATATCGGAGTCTCCAAGGACGATCCTGGTAGAGCAACAGTGATGTTTCAAGGACCTGAAAATGTCCTCTATGACATCTTTATAAATCCAGAAACCAAACCCGTTGTTGAAGCTTCAGGTCATATTTACGACGGCACGGTTATTACCCGTTGGCTTACTTGAGATGATTTAGAGATGCTGTCCCCGCCACGAGCGGGGTTTTTATTGCCTACTGAATATCAGCAAAGCTGAAACTGCCTACTGCATCTGGCATCACCAGCACAAGCGAGGCATCCTTCAGGCATCTAATTAACGCCCCATGCTGCGTCGTCTCTCCCTGGGGCTTTTGGCTTCTGCCATTTCTGTTGCTTCTCTACCTGCCATTGCGCAAGAGGGCAGTGCTGATGAGCTTGGTGTGATGAGCATCAGCCTTAAGGATGTGGTCAAGCCAACTCTTGGGTTTCAAGGGGCGTTGCAGGGTGCTGGCACGCCTAACCAAGCAGGTATTGGTGGCTTCCTTCCACTGTCTGTCGGCGACAACAGCGTCTGGTTTCTTGATGTCCTCGCTAACGCTAATTTCGCTGATTACGAGAACAACAGCAGCATCATTAACACCGATGTCGCTGGCACCACCATCTCAACCTCATCAAGGCTTGGTTACCGCTGGCTGAATGGTGACCGCAGTTGGATGTACGGGCTGAATGCTGGTTATGACAGCCGCCCAATGAATACAGGTGGAACCGATACCGGCATTCCGTTGTTTGGAACAGAAAAGAGTGCTTTCTTCCAGCAGGTGGCAGTCAATGCAGAAGCGGTCTCCAATGACTGGAACTTCAATGCCTATGCCTTACTTCCTATAGGTGATACCGAGCAAGATCTCAACTTCTTTTACCAAGGCGGTGCACTTAACACCTACGGGCTTGATGTTGGTTATTTCATCACGCCTGAGCTGAATGCTTCTGTTGGGTACTACTACCAAAATGGTGACCTTGGATCTGCTGATGGGTCTGGTGTGCTTGGAAGAGTTGCTTATGAAATCAGCAACGGATTAACAGCAGGAGTGAACATCTCCTACGACGAATCATTCGAGACCAGAGTTTCAGCTGATATTGAAGTTCGCTTTGGTGGACCAAGTACAACTGCAACCGCTAAAGAAGTTCCGAAACTGCCCGTAATCAATGCTTTAATAGCATCACCGAGCAACCGGGATATAAGAATTCATGACGATAACGAAACTTGCTTGGCTGGTTTAGCAGTACAAGCAGTGGAGCAAGTAGATGATGCTAAAGGCACTTTGCTGAACAATGTAGTTTTTCCCATTAGCTCAGCTATTGATCCTGCTAATTATGATATTTGCTTGAAAAAATACCCTTAATAAATAACAACTCCGGCCAATACTCGTTCAGCGGCAGCGATCAACTCCGACTCCCTGGCACGATTGAGCAGAAAATAGATAAAACGAGATCGCTAAAATAAGGGTGTCAGCTAGGGACATTGCAGCCTTACTTGACTGAGGCTTTCTGAAGCGGGGAATGCTTCAAGCAGTTGCCCTCAACCAATGCCCCTCGACACTCAGATGACGCTGGCTCTACTGCAGGAGCTGCTGATGGCACTCTGGGCTAATGCCGCTGATGGCTACAAGGCATGGCTTGCTCTAGGCATTGAGGAGCTTGGAAGGGATGTAGCTGGTAAGCCTCCTGTTCATGCTTTTGCTGTTGCTTAGGCAAAAGGTCACTGCTTTTTCCGGTCTTAACCTTTCATCTAGGCCCCCAAGCGACCGCTTGTATTTGCGCATTTGCACAAAAAAGTATTAGCGGACTAATGCAATAAATACTCGATCATGCTTATGCCGATTAATTTGAAAGTGAACCAATGTCAGTCAGGAGCTTGAGATGTTTGACGATCCAGCTGGTTTTGCATTGTGGGTAAACGATGCATCAGACTTTGATCTGAGTAGCACCTACCAAGAATGGTGCGCTGGAGATTTTGACTTGCTTGTAGGGGATCAAATCTTACTTATTAACAAATGTAAGGACAAGGGCATCAAACTTTTTACTCTGAAATAGCTATGCGTCAGGCTATTGTTTCTCCTGAAATCGATCGCTCAACTTCACCTCAGGTTGGTAGTTTTTGAATGATCTACAGCAGTAACCACCGCCGCCACATCAAAAAGACAGCTATCGTTAGATGAACGGCTGATAGCTGCCATTGCTAAAAAGGCTTAAATATTGCCGCCTTAACTTTCTAGGATTGAATAAAGTTTCTACTCTGCTGACCATGTAGAAACCTCTGCTGTCTCAAGCATGACGCCATGGCTTGCAATCCAATCTGCGTACTTAGCCATGAACTTCTCTGCGGCCCCCTCGGGATGCTGGTGAACAATCAAGACTTGACTGGGATCTGATTGGCTCACACCACGAAACAACGGCTGAATACCAAATTCTGAGTGGCGTTCTAGTGTTAGCTCAGAATCAAATTCTTTGACCCATTCGCTGAATGGAACATTAATCTTAACCTTGATTGTGCTTGTAGTTGTCATGTTAATGCAGATGGGTGTGTTCCTTCTTTCGACTCAAGCTTAGATCAAATCTGCATTCTGTCTAATAACTCAATCTCAATGTTGCATCTGTCTCCTTATGAATTGTTCGTATGATCCGTTGCTGAAAGCTCCCCAAGCATTTCATCCTTGAGCCTCATAGATCTGTCTAGCTGCTCGCATATTTATATTTGTACGCGGGTCAAAGAGCTGTTCGTTGTGATCTAAAGCGAACCGACCAGGGTTCCCATGCTGCCGATAACTCAGGCTTGATGTTCCCCTGGGTTTGCTAAGAGAAGCAGGCTAGGTGCTGTGATTCTCTTCCCTGCTCCTGAGTGATTGGTGTCAGCTCGAAGGCGACACGTGACTGGGCAGCATCCTGTCTACGCAGAAAGGGCATCAACGAGAGGACCATCTGCAAGCTGTTTGGTCACAGTCCCTCAAAGACATCGATCAATGGTGTCTATGGCTCGGGGGATCTTGAGACGATGAGGAGGGCGTTGGACCAGTTGGGATCAGTCATGACAGAAGACAAGAAAAAGCCACAAGCGAGGGGGCAAGTGGCTGCGAACGCATCATCGAACTGTCAAGTGCCATCCAATAAGTCAGTTGGATGGAATGAATATCGAATAAAAAGCCTTCCTCCATCAACAACTCACTCAGTCAAATCAACTAGAGCCCGCTCTCCAAACCCAAAAAGCACTGTTGAGGGGTTCTCTTTTGTCGAGACGGTGTTGCCAATGAGAGGGTTGACTGGACCAGTCAATGAATGAATCAAGAGGGGAGAGCTGAACCCAGCGCAAGCAACAGCACGTAAGCGGCTGAGAATGGCAATACAAATGCGCGTCGTATTGCTTTAAATGATTTCACTTTGCTAATGAGCCCATAGAAATAAAAACCGCCATGAATGGGGGGGGGAGCGAATTAGATCTGAATCTCTCCACGATTTACAAAACAGGATGACAAATGAATCGAATTAATGAGCAATTCATACAATCGTGGAATCGTGAGCGGTTGAATTCGCAATATGTTCATTTCACGTACATGCCTAGTAAAAAATAAACATACTGCTGGTGGTGCCCAGCTCATACTGCATGACTAATTCAAGCATGCAGTTATGGGTGCAATTGAGCTACTTTCTGGATTGGCGGGTTCAAGTTTAATTTTCTGGGTCGTCATAGGAGCCGTTGCGCACGCAAGGTGGATTCAAGATTTGCTAAACAATGAATCATCCAAAATCGATACTCAAAATCTAGCGATAGAGCAACACGGATACGTCTCTGTTAAGCCATCGAAAGGAAAATTTTATGCCAAACGTGGTTTTGTCTTTGGTTATTGGGATCGTGAGCCTGAGCCAAATGAATTAGCGATTGAAGTTTGGGATAGCCCGAAAATCTTTGATCTAGCTGGTATTAATCTGATTCTATTCACCTCTGTTTTTGTTTTAATTGTAGTGTCAAAAGGTCTCTTCAGCATTGCGGGAATGGGTTGATATTGTGCTGTGAAGGTGGGTATTGGCAAAAAAGTTGAAACGTTTGAGGATGATTGGGCCTGTTCCGGATTTCTTCTCCTATCTCACGCCATTCGCCACTCTCTTCGTCGGCATGCTTTTACTGCTATGGCGGATTGAGAAAGGTGCCACATTTTTAGATCGCCCCTTTTTTTGATCGTGATGTTTGCTTTATCGCCCAAGGGATCCACGACTGAACTCGCTGTTTCAGGTCTCAAATGTGGATGTCGGGTGAATCTCTTGGGGCAATGCAAATGAAATAACGCAGGTCTTGCGGTCATTGGATCGATTGCTTTGAACCACTGACTTCGGGGAGGTTTAGGTAATTATTCCTACAAAAAAATTCGTGAGGCTGCGTGACAGTCTCCGCATCCAAGGAGGTGGTCCTTGGTGATGCGTCGCAGAAGAGGGTGGTCTGGGAAGCCGCCCTTTTTTTTGAGCAGCACAACAGCGCCAATTGCTCGGGGAGGAACCCGCTGAAAACGCTGGCGGTCGCTTAGGCGTTTGCCAGGTTTGCGAAGGCCGACATGACCATGATCGCGATGATCACAGTGCCGCCAAAGAAAGCGATATTTGGGGAGTGGTTCATTTGCAGATCCTTAGCAAGCGGACACTAGCCAGCTGGCTTTACAAACCGTTACGAGGGTATTAAGTTAGTTGAAGCGACCTTTGAGCAGGATCCGCAAAGGAAAGGCCTCCGCGCAAGGGGGCCTTTTTCATGGCGACAGGCCAATGGCAGCCGAAGACAGGCGATACCTGTGTGCGGTGATGCCGTTGAGCCATAAAAAAGAACGGACGCCCGCCCCTGCAGCCGACCGTTCAACATAGGATGCCTCCCAACATCCTGACCCTCGCCAATACAAGCGTGTGAGTGCGTCTCTGTCCCTAGTGATACATACTCATCTTCGTTCAAGGGCATAAAAAACAGAGGGGTTTAATCCTCTGTCTTGGTGGTGTGAGTTTGAACCACTGCTCCCCAGCGTTGGCTCACTTTCAAGATGGCTCGGGTGATTGTTCGCTGACCTTGAACCCGCAGTTAGACGCAATCCCGCAAATCTTTAACGACGGTTTGACGGTCATAAAAATGGGAGGGTGCTAACTCCTCCCAAGGTGTCTTGCTTTCGACGTCTCAATTTTCACTTGCTTAGAACGCATTGCGCCTGAGTGAAGGCTGAGAGGGTCTTGCCAAATATGTCTCGGCAGATGGATGCAGCATTGAATCAACGGATGACCTGAGCAATTGGCAAAATTCCACCGCAAGCTTTTCGGCTCATGATGCAGTTGTGAGTTGATCGATTTGGCATGGGTCACAACGTCATCGAGCATCGCATTGCTCATTGCTGCGTTGTGGGGGGCGGGCCTGCCGGACTGATGTTTGCTCTTTTGTTGGCTCGACAGGGGATCAAGGTCACGGTGTTGGAGTCGCAGCTCGACTTCGATCGCGATTTCCGTGGAGACACGATTCACCCCGCGATTCTTGAGGCCCTCGATCAGATCGGCCTGGCTGATCGTGTTCTTGAGATTCCACATGGCCGAATGGAGATGGCCCAGCTGTGTTCTGAGGGAATCGTTACCAATTTTGCCGATTTTCGTCGCCTGAACACGCGCTACCCGTTTGTCGCGGTGCTTCCGCAAGTTGAGTTTCTTCAATGCATCGCTGGGGAGGCCAGCCGCTATTCCGGTTTCGAGCTGGTCATGGGGGCTCGGGTCGAGGAACTCATTCAGGAGAGAGGCTCCACTCATGGAGTGCGCTACAGGGATCGGCAGCATGCACTGCATGAGGTTCGTGCCACTCTCACGGTGGGAGCAGATGGGCGATTTTCCAAGGTTCGCAGTCTCTGCGGTGCTGAATTGCAGAGAACCTCACCACCGATGGATGTGCTTTGGTTTCGTGTGCCTCGCAGGTCAGACGATCCCCATGATCAGTTCCGTTTCCATGTTGGCGGAGGGCATTTGGTTGTGCTTCTGGAACGTGCCCAGGAGTGGCAGGTGGGTTATGTGCTCTTAAAAGGACAGTTTGCGGCCACTAAGGCCGCTGGGCTTGACGCCTTCCGCACGGATCTGAGTCGCCACGTGCCTTGGCTTGCAGATCGGGTGCATGTGCTGCAGACCTGGAAACAGATTGTGGTTTTATCCGTTGAATCCAGTTTCGTGAAGACGTGGCATCAGCCAGGGCTTCTGCTGATCGGCGATGCTGCCCATGTGATGTCCCCAATCGGAGGGGTAGGAATCAATGTGGCGATTCAGGATGCGATCTCGGCTGCAAATCTGCTGACAGAACCGCTGAGACGGGAATCCATCGGCTTAGATCAGTTGGCGACTGTGCAATTGCAGCGGGAGGGGGCCGTTCACACGATTCAGGGGTTCCAGACCATGGTTCAGAACCGCATCATTAAGAACGCTCTCAACGGTGCCGAACCCTTCAGGTTGTCTTTGCTGCTTCGCATCTTGCTCAAATTCCCAGTTGTGCGGAATGTGCCAGCGCGGATGATCGCCTTTGGAAGCAGTCCATCAAGAATTGCCGAAAACTTGATTCACGACCACTGCACGGTTGAGCCATCCACAAACAGCTCAGCCACGATGCGGCCATAGCGGCGGTCTACCGTGATGCGTCTGATGGCTGATCCGGTGTTGCTGCGACAGGTGTCGCCGCCGTAGCAGGAGGCAATCAAAACAGAGGCAAGGGAGGCGATGACATTTGACTTGTAAGCACCATATTTAGTACTTTCTCGTCACCTTCAGGCACCATATTTAGCGTTTTCCGAATAGCTCTTCCCAGGTGATTAATTCTGGTTGCTGTTTGGTTGTTTTGGACATGTTGGGTCTTGAAGCTGAGTGCCCCCTCTCGGTGGGCAATGTTTTTCGATTCATTGAAAAAAACAGTTATCTGTTCTCGCGCAGTGGGCTCTTTGTCAAGCTCTTTGGCGTAATCCATTATTAACACAATCGCTCGGTCAAACATCGATCGCGTTGGGGTTACCGCCTACAAGTTCATCCAGAGGCTCTTTGAGTGAAAACGCGACGACAAGCAAAACACCACTGCAGCGTTGAATGATCTGATGATTGCTGGACACCAAGATCCATGGAGGCAGGCTCAGTGGTTCCAGTAGGGGCAGAACCTGACCAACACTTGCAAGCTCTGGGCACCTACTGGGCAAGCTTGAGGCAAGTCAGGTCAATCCAATGAGCAAGACAACAAGTCGAAGAAAGACTTGGCTGTGGGTTGGATGCGGACTCTTTGGTGCTGCAACTGGTCAAACAGGACAGTGGTACTGGTTAATAGGTGCTTCGGTTTGTGCATTCCTTGCAATGAAGAGCGGCTGAATGCAAAAGCTGCGCCACCCGCAGAAGAAAGTCGCATTGCAAGAGTGAATCGCAAGCAGCCGCATTTAGATGCAGTACTGATAGGCGTTGTTGCACTGGTTGCTGCTTCTTTTCTGCTCCCAATGATCAAATTTCTCAATAATGACAATATCGATTCGCTGAGCGCTGGCACTCTTTCCGGCGCCTTTGGGTTGGTAGTCGGTTACGGGATAGGTCGTATTAAACAATGAACTCAGGCAAAAGGGCCTTGCTCAGTGGAATTTCTGAGGGATGATTGATTCGTGAGGAGGGCTTCTTCACGGAGTGGAAACTAGGCAACACGCCTAACAAGAAGCCACGAACCCCTGCCTTCGGCGGGGGTTTTCTTTGTTTGTGGCGTTTACAGTCGTCCCTGTGCTGGCCGGTGGTCGCGATCAGCAGTTGCTACGGCGGCGATACATACCCAGGTCTATTGGCGATACGCCAATCAGTGGCCATGGACTAGATGACTCATAACCACAACAATGATCCGCACCACATTCACTGGCATTGCATCAGCTGCTGCGCTCTTCGCAGTTAGTGAGCCATTTGATCCGCCAGTCGCCATGGCTGATAGCACCAAGGCCTATTGCACCCTGGCTTGGCATGAAGAGACCGTCAAAAGAATGCACATGGCTGTGCCAATGATCGAGGGCCCTTGCACCTTCAGTCAGTACCAAGGAAACGTTTACGTGGACGACTTCAACTATTACAAGTTCGCCTTCTCAGCTGCTGAGCAGGGCAAGACCTACCAGCGCGATAACAAGTCAGAGCGCATCTCCTTCACTCGAGAGGGTCAATACACCCTGAACGTGTTCTGGCAGAAGCCAGCCCGTGAGCCAGGTGGTTATTGATCATTGCTAATTAATGCCTATGCCTGTTGTTCGTGTAGTCCAGCAAAGGCTTAATCAGCGTTCTTTAAGCATCACATCAATGGCAACTAAACAAAAAATCCGCGCTGTTTTCGCTGATCCACAAGTTGACGGCATGGAGGCGCTTTATCAATGCATCGGGGAGCTTCTGAAGGATGGTGCCGAATTCGACAAGGCCTATTCCTTGGTCATCGCTGCAGGCGATACACCAGCCAATACCTGGATCAGGTTTTGTGTGCAATGCGCTACACGGTTTGATGATCCACCAGAGGAATCAGAATTTCTTGCGGTGTTAGAAGAGTTTTGCCGTCAATACGCTGAAGCTTGATTCGATCTGATGTCAACAATCATTCAGTTCACTTGATCAGTCGACCAATCTCACCCGGCTGTGCTGCATCACAAGTTTAAGAGCAGTCAACCTTCATTTCAAGTAATCCTCTAAGCCAGAGCACGTCTTTAGTTTTTCATGCCATCTCATCAGTTTGCGTCAGGCCATTGCTTTTGAGAAGATATATCCAATCACAACAACCGAAGAGAGATAGGCGAAAAACAAAATAGTAAACATTGGTGTATTGATATTCAGCGACATAAGGATAGCTAGGTCATCGAGCGCGAAAGGTGTTGGACTATCTTCAATCAAGTGTGCAGAAATACCAAGCAAACAACGAATCATTCCTCTTGCATCGATCAGCTTTACTGGTTGGTGGCGAAAGAAGCTTGATTTTTTGTCGTTACTTACGGTTCCGTTTCTAAGCCTTTGCGTTGATCCAGGATGAGGTCGATTATCCACCTTCATCTCCGGACCAGCTATTCACTCGCTCCGCTTCGAGTGGGTTTTTGTATTGCAGACTCAGCCGTCTAACTAAAACAATTCCAATAATCTTGTCTAGGCGGCAGGCCACCTCTCAACTCTTATCCGTCGTCACCACCATCAAGACCCATGGCTTTGAGCCTGAGGCTTATGCGGTCGTTTTCTTCAATGGCTTTATTTGATCCCTTTGTCGCTCCATCCACGGCAATTTTGCCACCAGTCTTGAACACCAGCTCTTTGCACATCTCATCAAAGACATCTGCTGCTTCTGGATGCCGCTTAAAATAGTCCGCAAGCCATCGGTTGACCTCGTCCGGCAACTCGACATCACCTATCAGTTTTTTATCAAGGACGGCTCTGGCAAACGAGACTGATGGCTCCTCTTCTGGCGTCTCAGCCTCAGCGATCACCCTGACCTTCAGTTCAAAGGTCTTGTCAACCTCCCAGAAGTCAACACCTGGGTAAGCATCTTCCAAAAATGAGGCTTCGAGTTTCATCGCTCTACTTTCGGCGCTTAGTCGGCTTTTTAGGGATGAATAGATAGACACAGGTCTTACCAAACAAGACCGATGCCTTCAAAGCACATTCTGCCGCTTGGCCTCGCGAGGCTAAGAGATGAGCTGTGTCAAGAGAGCTGCGGAAACCAATCCCCCGAAGAACAGGAATGTCGGCACCAAAGCTGGCCAAGCCGCTATCTGAGTCTGATCTGACATCAGTTCTTGGTGTAAAAAAATAAAGGTAAACGGTTCGGCTATCGCGGCGTGGGATGACGTGATCGTGCGTGGGTCTTCTTTGTTGGCTGACGCGTCTTTGAGTTGTGTCGCCTCTGTTGGCAGCTCATTGGGCGGTTGGAGGATGGCGAGGACATTCGGCTCTTGGGCAAGGGCAACAAGCCCCGCATCATCCGCGTCAGCTTCGCAACGCTGGAGCTATTCGAGTCATTGGGCCGCACCGGTGCCGCCGTGCCAGCGCCACCCATGCGATCAGAAGAGGTGTCGGTGTCTTCACGTTTCAAGCAATCCTCGGACAGAGTTCATCTGGGACGACAGGTCATGACGTTGCTGCTGAGCTTGGCCACAGTTCTTCTTTGCGGCTGGGTTAATGCCCAGTTCTGTCGTAAGTAAAGTTGCGATGAATTGAGCCAAACAGTTATGAGACATGGCATGTCTATGAAGCGCCTATGTGCATTGGGCACAATCGCTTTGGCAATAGTTGCTTGCAGTCCTGACAAGAAAATTGATCCTTCCGCAACGTCAGTCAAGCCAGTCATTCAGGAAGTTTTCAAAAGCTCTCAAACGCTGAATGGAACTCCTATCAAGTACCCAGATGGTAAGCCTGAGTTGCGCCTTTACCGTGTTGAAATTCCTGCTGGTGGAACAATTCCCCTTCATACGCATTCCGCGCCCATGATGGTTTATGTGCAAGGTGTCGAGTCTGGTTCTTTGCTCAATACCCGGGTAAAGCCAGATGGAAGTGAGATTAAAACTGTTTTTAAGCCAGGTGAGGCTTTTGTGGAAGGTGCTAATGAGCCTCACTTTGTTGAGAATGTAGGCGAAAAGCCAACAGTTATTTGGGTCACAGTTGCTTCTGTTGAAGGTATGCCTACGACACAGTTCATTGATTAATCAAAGCTGAAATTGCTAGATGCAGCAGGGTTACTGGAACCCTGTGAGCAAAATCACGCAAGCTATTGATTGTTATCAATGCAATAAACGATTAGCCCGGCGATGGTGAATGCAAGGAGGCGAAAGCCTCCAACATTTAACAACATCTCAAGCAAATGAATTCATCATTATTGGCAACAAAAACAGCACTTGGCTTTTTATTGCTTATCATGACGGCTGATTTCTCTAGTCTTGCAAGTGCCCAAACAAGACGTCTTACCCCTAGGCCAAGTAGAGGAAATGCATTAAGCGTTGGCGTTATTAAAAATGCCAATCATGTAGCGCGCACACGTGACTACGCGGAATGCACACCTGCAGGCAGCAGCCGATGTGATGAGTTTGTCACACTCTGCGAGAATGACGATGGTGGAGTTGGCTCAACCCCAAACGGAGGGGTATTTTGTGAAGTCGATGAAGCATCGTCTTCGAGTCGCCCTCTTTCAAGATTTGCTAAATTTAAAAATAAAACATCTAGTCATTAGATTAGAGAGTGAAGAACAATCGCTTCTTTTAATTCACTGGAGCCTTCGTCGGATCATTAGTATTTTGTGAAGAAGATTTTAGCGACCCCGCCACGAGCGGGGTTTTTTATCAGCGAGAAATGCTTTAAGCGTCTGCCCTCAACCAATAACCCTTAACACTCAGATGATGCTGGCTCTCCTGCTAAAGCTGTTGATGGCACTAAGAGCTAATCAAGTAGATAGAAAAAGACTTGCCTCATGCTCGCCATTGAAGAGCTTGGAATGGATGCCGTTACAGAGGTCGAATCTGAGTGGATGGTGATTTATTGGTTGAATTGGAGAGGGGCAGGCTGATGGCGTGGCAGCTGGGCGTGAGCTTCTACTCCTTTGGGGGGGGGGATAGAGCAGCGGAGCAGCCATGACTCACCATGTTGATCGTCTTAAAAAATGGTCTTTGTTTAGTGACTCTTTTGCCAGTCATGGCTATAAAAAAGGTCTGCATTGTGCTGATGATGAAAAGAGCGACTCTTCTTGCTTTTCTTGCTGCTTCATTCGGTTTTTTACCTGTAGCTCACGCCGAATCAGCTAAGCGTCTTCTGAATACCCTGCCTTCGTCTTTACAGAAAAACTCTCAAACCATATTTAGTGCCAATACGGTTGGACAACTTTCGCTCAATAGTCAATATAAGAAAACAACGTTAGAGAGCCTTTTGTCGATGATTCGTGCCGACCTTACAAAAGCAGGATATTGCGAAGAACCTATTCGAACTAATGTAACCCGTGGAACATTTTCGGCCACATGGGCTCCCCCAAAAGGAACAATCGTAGATGGCACACCAAAAGGAAAATATGCAGTACTTGCAACTCAAGCTGTAATGCTTGATCCCTCAACAATCAATCTAAATACTAGTTTCCGTGATGTACTGGCTGGAGATCAAGCTGTCACCACAAGCTGTTATCAGGATTCATCCAAGAAAACAGGCAATCCAAGTCAAGGATCCAATAGTCCTGCCAAGACTGCACCATCCAAACCTTCTATTAATATCAAGCTTTTTTGATTTTTTAAGAGGTTGATATAATTCCAATCAATATCAACCTCCCAGTTCGAATATCTATTGACATGCCCACGAGTGGGGATTTTGTTGAAAGTGGGGGGTCGCTTCAGTAGTCGTCGCCTATTGATGACATTCAGGCTCTTTGTTGATTTCATCGTGCCAGTTGTCTTCGGGAAGCACAAAAATCAATAGGGAGACCACTGCCTTGTGTATTAATCAATGGTTAATCGTTTAGGACCTTTTCTCATCCTGTAAGTATGAGATAGGTGAACTATCAAGGATATAATAATCAGTCTTCCTTCTTTTACCAGAACTAGTAGATTGTAGCTATCCAATCAATTCACATACCAGTTATTAGCTGTGCTCGGCAGATTTTTAGTGACTTTGGCTTTCTCGGCAGGAGTCATTTCAGACCAAAGCTTGTAGGTGCAATCCAGTGCACCTCGGTCCTTCAGTGCTTCTTGATAGCAAGCTGATAGCTCTGCAAACTCTTTCGCACGTACGACAGGAACGGTCATGCGGTTTGTCCAATAGCCACTCATGTCTTAAAAGCCAGCGCTATCAATAGTTATAGCAACTAGGAAGAATTTGGGTCACAAGCTCGGTATTGACCTATCGGATCGCAGCGTAGTCCACATCAGCCATTTGACAGAGGTTGCGGATGCTGGGATCCGTGACCCATCCACCAATCCCGGTCTTGAGCCTCGTCCGACAGATCGTCGATCTCACGATCACCCTCATCCGCGGTCTAGGTGCTTAGACCTGTTACCACTGTGGTGGAAGAATCCATGTCATCGTCTGAACCGCAGCGAGCACAATCAGCTGTCTCCATGAAGAACCCAGCGATCTTGCTCTCAACCTCAACACTCTCATTCACGGACTGCGCCAATCGTTTCGCCGTTTGCCCTAAGCATTGCTTTCAGAAATTAAGTTAACCCCCTACTGCCTCCGGCTAATGGCCGACGATAGCGGCCTGCAAGGGCTGCTTCAATCAACATTAGAAGTGTTCTGTATTTTAAGAAATGATGTTCTGAAACCCCATGATTGCTTTCAACGGCTTCAAATTTTCTAGTCGGTTGAATAGTGATTTGTCCACAGATTGGATGCATTGATTACAATGCGACCATTACAGTTAATTCAAGGATTACTATCCCGACTAATAGCAAATACACCCATCGCTTAATCCATGGCTGAATGGCAATTCTGGCTGCCCACCATGAGCCAGCAGAGCTCCCGATGGCCAGAATGATTCCAGGAGCCCATGCAATTTGCCCCTGCAAAAAAAAGATTGGTATGGACAGCATACAGGCTATTAATAAGAATACGGCCTTGATTGGATTGGCTTGAGTGACATCCATTGACCCAAGCATTACCAATGCAAGTATCATGTATGTGGCAGAATCTAGAACTATAAATCCGGTCCAAAATCCAACTAAAGCAAGAGCAGGAGTTATGTAAAGACTTTCTGGCTTTTGATTTGTACTGGTTTTGTTGATAAAACGTTTAGAGCCAATGACAAGAACAACCAATGCAAGCCCTATCGCAACATTGATGACCATTTGGATTTTATTGTCATTCAGTTGAGTTGCAAAGCCAGCCCCGAGAATTGCACCTGCTGCAAGGGGGATTGATAGTCTAAATGTTTTCTTCCAAGGGATAGATCTAGTCTGCTGAAAACTCAACACAGCTGACAATGACCCTAACAAAACTGATAACCTGTTAGTTCCATTAGCGATTCCAGGTGGAATCCCCAATAAAATTAAGAGTGGCAGAGTAATAGCTGACCCACTGCTCGCAAGGGTGTTCAGCGCTCCAGCAATGGCACCACCTGCCAATAGTGAAATCATCGCCAAGATACTCATGATGCCAACGTAGTGGTGTCCTCCTATTGATTAGCAAAATCAGTCGTTTTTGGCTAATTCGCAGCGATCAATTCCATCTTCATTGTGTTGCTCCGTAGTGCTTGACATTGCTCGTCGAATGCCTGGTACGATTAAGCTCACAATTTTAGCCGCATCAATGTGCATTAGCTCTTATTATGTACCATAGAGATGCAGCACTTTGGAAGTTATCTGCTGGCATGGGTATCACAATAGTCTTTTTTATAGGATTGAATTGAGATGGTCTCGTGCGACTCTGAATTAATAGCGCTAATGCTGCCTGGATTTGGCTGTGATCTTGATTCTATGTTGGAATTAGATAATGCTCTAAATGGTCATCCTTGCATTAAGCATACGAAGCGCATGATATTCACGACAGAAACCTCATTAGAAGAAATGGTTCACAAAATCGAGAATAAATTTCAGGATTCAGAACTTCTTTTGGTTGGTTTTTCAATGGGAGGCTGGGTTGCACAGGCAGTGGCAAGTCGGTTGAGATCTAACCTTAAGGGCATGATTTTGATTTCTTCATGGACAGAGGCGCCTACTCAATATCTTGAGATCATCAAAAGTCTTCGCAAAAAAATTCAGTCTGGTCAAACATTGGATTCACTAAGATCAATTGTGGCTGAAGGATTTGTGCGTCAGCAAACACAAGATGCTATGGCTGATCGCTGGGTTTCAATGGTTAATCGTGTAGGTCCTGAGATCTTCCTTAGGCAAACTAATGCCATCCTTGAAAATCCAAATGTAAGTCACTGTATACCTGATATTCAATGCCCTTCACTTGCGATTGCGGGGGCCTTAGATAAACTACTAACTCCAGTTGATCAATTTAAATTATTGGAAGACCAGGCCATATTCCAAACAGTGATTCTCGAATCATGTGGGCATAATTTGATTTGGGAACGACCACTAATGGTTTCCAATTTCGTTAATGATTGGCTATGCCTAAACTTTGAGTCTGTAGATCAGGTTTAACACTAATGTCTCTTACGGATGCCAATTAGCTCTTCTTAAACTTGGCGCAACTTGATGCCAATCTTCTCAAATTTGGGCGGGCAAGGAAACTTGTATTTAGCTCCTGCCGGTGTCATGGACGGCAGTCGTCATTCGGCTAGCTAGCCGCTATCTCAGACGGCCAGATTAACCAATGGCATCAGTGAGTGGCCACCCACAAAGCAAAGAGCGGGGCTTGTTAGAGCAATTCATAAACTTTATTCTGCATTGTTTCTCTTCAGTGCTCTTGGCTTCTGCCATTGCTCAAGAAGGCAGAGGAGTTAATTGCATCGCCAGATTCCATCCGTAAATTTAATTCCTGAACCTTGCTCGGAGCAGCCAGTTTTAATTGCAGCTGGATCAAATTGAGTTGATTGATTAACTTGCTTTTTGTCACTGCAATACCACCCTGCACCTAACGAGCCTTCGCTTGAAAATCCTGGAGTGCTAGAGCAACCCTTGTGGATGTATGCCTTCTCTAGGCATTCCCAGCTTTTGCTATCCGCTACATAGCCGACATAGTTTTTGTCGCTTGTACAGCCCTTGCGAATATTGCATTTATCAAAACTAGTATTTGTATTGACGGGTTTTCCGTCTTTGCAATACCAACCCACTCCCATGCTGTTGTCCGTATTGTTGCTATATCCAGCACCAGCTTTGCAGTCAGTATGTATGAAGCATGGGTCGTAATTCCCATCTACAGATGAGTTGTTGGAGTTAGAGTTGTCGTCATTTGAGTCCGAACTCGAGTTGTTGTTGTTCGAGTCAGAGTTGTCGTCATTCGAACCCGAATTTGAGTTATCGTCATTCGAACTCGAATTTGAGTTGTCGTTGTTCGAGTTTGAGTACGAATTATCGTTGTTTATGTTTGAGTCTGAATTGTCATCTTTGATTTCAAGCCTAGGCTTCCCTCCTCCAAGCTTTAAATCAATTCCAATTTCGGCAGAAGCCCTGGGGCTTGCTGTGAAGCTGAACATGCCAAGAACCAAGCAGGCTGCTAAAGGAATCGATCGCATTGAGCTAACCAAGATTTTGACGATAGTTTACCTATTTTATAGGCGCATAATGGAACAGTTAGGAGAAAATGCGTCTTGAGATGATTTGTATTAATCGATATGGCAAAATAAAGGTTTGAACGTTCAAGCGTGCTTTAACAAAAAAGTCAATGATCAATTATGGGGAGGGGGCTATTTAAATGTAAAAATCTCTTGGGTTATTTCTTTCTCTAGGAATCTGGACTTAATTGCTATCTGATTTTATTTTACCAAGGGCTTCCGTATGGCTCTATGGTCCATTGGCCTAATGATCTCATTGTCATGCTGTTGTTGTCTAAGGTATAGCCTCTGACGTCAAGATATTTCTTGCCGTTGTCTGTTATGAGATTCATCCAATAAAGATTCATTTGTGGTGGCCAATATGGGTCCAGTAATGATTTGTTTCCAGTACTTTTTATCTTGTCTTCGACCTCACCAGGGGCCCCGCTTTCATTGTCCCAGTAGCACTTGACGCCGGCAGTATTGGTTTGCGTAAACAAGCCATTAGTCGCATCTCCTTCGCCTTGCCTGGCTCCTCCTTTGTCGATTCCTGTGCATACCCAAGGAAATGTCATCATATAAAGAACTGGCCCTTTGCTGTTAGGAAAAGGATTTCGAACGGAGGTAACTGCATTCTCTGCACGTTGAGACCAACCTCCTGTTGCCGCCGATGTAAAATTACTCAAATCGATTTGAGTTGAACCATTTCCCCATTGCCACATGCCAGCTTCGTAATTCTCGTAAATTTTGCCAGTCCCTGGATGCTTGAACTTACATTGTCTGCGGTTGGAGTTTGGCTCGTTTGTTCGCGAAGCCACTTGGTCGATCCTGATTGCTGGTCCACCCTTTTCACCTTGGCACCAGACTGTTGATTGGTCTTTTGCCCAGCCGTAAAAACGCTCTAAGAACAGAACATCACCTTTGCAATCTGGCATAATGCCGGCTCCATCGCAGCCGTGAAACACCCAATAACTAGTGTCTTTATGACCATCACCCCTTTGATACATCCAGGCCTGAGATTGATATGGTCCGCCAGCTATATCTTTGACCGTAGGTGACATACAAAAATTATTTTTTTTGTTGGGGTTTCCGACTCCGCTTTGATTGTTAAAGCTCCATGGCTTGTAAGCAAATGGCGAGCAACTCATTTGATCAATAACATTCCCTGCGGTGTTACCGCCGCCACACCAAGCCTGCCTCCCTTCGTTATTGCAGTATTCAGCATGAGCTGGAGCAGCCAGCGAAATCGCTCCAGCGCCACATGCAAGCAAGGCAAGAGTCAATATCTTGCGCAATTGGTAGGGCATTTGAAGCTCTTGGTTATTTTAAGATTACTCAGGTCTGGGCTGTTCGCTATCTAGGTAAATGATTTATTCATAGTTGATTAAAGTTGCTTGGAGGAATTCGTGTACTGCAAGCCTCGATAACATTAATGGCAAAGTGATATGGCGACTTCTATTTCTTCTTTGGGGCTCGCCGTCAGTCCCCAGTGGTTGCTCCATCTGGTCAGCGTGCATTTGCTCAAATACAGCCCCTTGGATCGGAGCTCCATCGCTGTAATGCCGCTAATGGGGGTCGAATTTCAGTTGTCCTGTCTTGCTTCCTTCAAAGGTTGTCCCATAGGTCTGTCAAATCCCAAGGTTTTCGTACTTCCTTTTGTTTGGTGAGTTGAGTTGCTGTTCAATGCGCTGCTGCGGAGCACTATGTTGAGCCATAAAAAGACCCCGTAGGGCAGATGCCTAACGGGGTGGGTGATGGGGAACTATAAGAATGGAATGTATTAAATCATTGTCAATAAAGAACACAGTTGAACGCATTTCCGCCAAACCACTCAAACACAAAAAAGCAGAGGTTCTCCAGTCCTCCGCCTTGGTGTGTGAGGTTGAACCACTGCTCCCCAGCGTTGGCTCCTTTTCAAGATGGCTCCATGACTGGTTTGCTGACCTTCGAAGAGCAGTTTGCCGCAAGACCTCAAACCCTCCATGCGCCGGACCCTCAGTTCGCTGGTACGGCTTGACTCGCTAAACGGGGCAGCAATCAATTCCCACAGCCGTTTCTTCATCAGTGCCCTTCAACCGATCTGAGGTCAGCAAGCCTCTGCAGGAGGTGTCCTGGCACCAATATTGATTGTGTCCTTCTCCTTTCCACTAGACCTTTTCAGCGCGTGGATCCAGAGCAGATCGTTGTCTTCAATCCACTCCAACAACGAGACAGAGCCCCAGCGCAACAAACCAAGAGGAAGGCCGCCCTTCCGAGTGGAAAGACGGCCTAACTCGCTCGTTTATGCATGGATCAACCCATCACTACGGAAAAGATGAGGGGTCGAAGCATCTGGCTAGAGGCGTCCTGGGGCCATTTGCTCTAGGTGTTGGGTCTGTTTCTCCTAGGGCACCTAGGGCGGTGCAAGCGGAGCGTCGATGGCGTGACGTATCTGATGTGTACCTACCAATCGACCAACCCAGGTCATTGTTGAGACTGTTGGAGCAGGGGCCAGAAAGTCAGTCTGCTTCTGCGATCTGCGCTGGTGGAGTGTCGACTGTCATTAGCTCCTCCGATCTCGATGCACACATTTTCTATCCGTTGAACGCTTCTTGCCATCGGTCAAATCGCGCATTGCCTTCCATGGCAAAACCACCAATAGTGGGAATGGTGTGCTCAAGCTCGGTTGTAGAGCACGACTGATGCGACATCGATGCATCGCGATATGGCTGGCGGTCTAGATGCTTTTCGGGGCTTTGGCCCTCACCGCGGAGCTGCACCAAAACCACCTGCGACTAGATCAGGCTGGCTTGTTTAGGCGCCCCCGAGCTTGTTCATCGATGGGACAAACGTTCAGCAGGCAAGTGTCGGAAGCGGCCAAGCCGAGATCTTTCGGCACTGCGCTTATTCTTGTTTTTGCCCCTTTTATGCACCATATTAAGTGCCTTCTTGATACCTTCGGCCCCCATATATAGCGTTTGCTAGGAAGATCTTTCTTGCTCGTTAATTCTGATTGCTTTGTGGTTGCCGTGTACACATTTGGTCTCGAAGCTACGGTGCCCCGACCTCTAAGCAGTGTTTTTCAGTGCATTGAAAAAACGATTATCTGTTCTCGCGCAGTGGGCTCTTTATCGGGCTCTTTGGCGTGATCCCTTGGTCACACAACCGATAGATCAAACGTCGATTACTTGAGAACTGTGTCCTCATTTCCGTTTGGGATCTCAAGGGGCAATGAGATGTTGTTCATATCAGTTAAGGCGGGCGATGGTTTGATTGAACTTGAAGCCGTCAGTTCATGCCGATCACCTCATTCCAGCTGATTGCATCAGTCCCATCCTTGATCAAGCGATGCGGCTGTTAATTGCTCTGGTTCCGCTTCCAATGTTTCCGGTAGACGCCCAAGTGATCGGACCATTGCCGCGGATCTCAGCCATGGTTCCTGATCCAGTTCTTGTCGACTTCCCGGCCGGTCTGGCCCTCGATCGGAGCTCTGATTGGGATTGAGTTCGGTTGTTTCGCCAGCCCTGATTCGGTTCCTACTCTCTGCGATACAAGAACTTGCCGTATTGTTAAAAGACGTTGGTCCCCCAAAAGGGACGCAGTTCGATCTCAAGCAAGCAACGGGGTTTGAGGCGCTGTCGTTCGTTCCCATGAATACCCTCCTTCTGATCAAAGAAAAAGAGCTGAAGTCACAACGCCTTCATGATGCTCAGCGGAGTTTTGCTGCCCATTCAGAGGGCATCGATTACACGTCTGCTCATCTGTCACCAGCCAAGCTTGCTTCACGTGCAAGCTGAGCATTAGCTGAATTAGTTGCAACGCTAACCCCCGCAGGTGCGGGGTTTTTTATGACCTACTGACTTGCCAGTAAAGCTAGAACTGCCCAATGCAGCCAGCTACAGGAACCCTGTGAGCGAAATCACAGCCACTGTTGAGCCAGGTTATCGAGTGAACTGCTGAATTCGGAGATGGTGAGTTCACCGGAGGCGAAAGCTTCCACCACCCCCTAAATCCATGAAAACGCCAAAGCTAAGCGGAATTGCTGTTGCAGTGACATCTGTTTGTGTGATTACAAGTACAACATTTGCAAATGCTCAATCCATCCAAAAAGTGACCAATCCTTCGGCTTGTGCCAGTAAAATTCTTAATCGTGGAGCCGTCTCTAATAAACCTCACAAAGCTGTCAAAGAAGCCTATGCTTTGTGGAACAATCTTGCGAAAGAAAAGGGTTATAAAAACTTTAAGGCGGCCAAGAATCCCAAGGTGATGCTCACATATCTTCCCCTTTACAAGCCCACTGGGAAAAGTGCATGGAAAGGAAACGTACTGGCTTTCCCCTGTAAATAAATCTCTTAGTTGTGATATTCAGTGCAGGCAGCTTCCTGTGCTCCTTGTGGGTGTTGTCTATCTTTCGGTCTGTCCTCCATGGTCTTAGCCTTCCTGGTGAAATCATCATGCCCCGCCTCGAGCGGGTTTTTGTTGAGATCCCAGGATTTAGCAGGGCTGACTAACAATAGGCTAACTAGCATTCGGTTAAGCCTTCATTTAGAGAATGACTCAGTTGGTTTCAGTTTCTTCTGTCAAGTTAGCTTTAGGATGTCAACATTAATCTTTGCTGTACTGTTTAATCCTTTCGATCTGTTCTGGTGCCCCGTTTTCGTCAAGGTTTCTGAGTTCTGGTCTTCAATGAGAGCCATCTTTGGGCCGGGTTTTAGTTGTTCGTTCAATTGGTTTAATGTTATCTGTATTATGTCTAGATCCACTCGTTATGGGCATCGGTCATGCTCTTATTGATCGCTATATGCTTGAAATCAGAGAAAGAAAGCACCGATTAACAAGCCAATGATTAGCCCCTTGGCCCATACAAGAGCTGCCATCTGATAGTTGCCTAGTCCAAGCTTGCTTTGAATCCAGTAGTAAGCGTCTCTATCCGCGAAGACAGTGGCGCGAATGGGCTTAACAATCCAGTTCTTGATGCTCTTGTTCACTGAACCTCAATTAATGTACATATTCGAATTGTCCTCAAGTCATAGCCAATGTCAATGCAATTGACTCAAAGCTTCTTGCCTCTCGTTCAAGTTCCTCAGCCTGCAGATCCCATCCCGTGATCCGACCCATGCGTTCACGCGTCTGGCTCTTCATCACCGCTCACAAAGAAAGGCTCACGAGCACCTGGGGCATCGTTGCCAGTAGAGAATGCTGATCAGGGAACAGTCAATATTGACGAGGATGGGACTTTGTCGATCAGAGAAAGTGATTGGCAAGGGTATGTCGGGCAATGAAGGACATCATGACAAGATCTCTAACCTCACCGGAATCGAAGGTCCAAGTGTGAAGCCGCGCCGACGTGGTTTGTTCTCACGATTACTGTTGGGAGTCAGTTTGAATTGATTATTACGGAGTAATTCGGCTAAAATTAATTTCATTTCATAGAGAGCGAGAGCTGCGCCAATGCAGCGTCTAGAGCCTCCGCCGAAAGCAAGAAATTCATGCAGACCGTAGGTCCGACCCATGAAACGTTCGGGAATAAATTGTGTCGGTTTGGGGTAAAGATCAGGTCGTTCATGGACGGCCTGAATACAAGCCAACACCACATCACCCGTATGGAATGCATACCCTCCCAATGTGATGGGGGCTTCGATGCGACGAGGGAACGTCAGCATCGCGACCGGATGGATGCGCAGTACTTCATTCACGACTGCTGATAGGTAAGGGAGTCTTGTAATCGCTTCGGGATCGGAGTGATCCCGTAACCCATTGAGTTCATCCATCAACCGCTCTAGGACCAACGGATTCCGATGGATCCAGTAGAGAGCCCAAGTGAGAGCTGTAGCAGTTGTTTCGTGACCTGCAAACAAAAGCGTCAGCAATTCATCGTGTAATTCATCGTCACTGAGCCCCTGGCCTTCATCATCTTTGCAGGACAGCAATAGGCTGAGAATGTCGGGTGAAAGGTTCTCAGCACTATCCCGTTCGACGGCTTTCCGTCGTGAGGCAATCTGTGCGAGCAACAGCTGCCTGATGGTGGCATCTGCTGCTTTGATTCGTCTTCCTGGGCTCCATCTTCCTAGATCCTTGCGCAGAAAAGGGAAGAACAACAGGAGAGACCCAAGTGGACTGGAACGGATGCTGATGCTCGAGGCAAGTGACCGTTCAATTCGTCGGAAAGCATCCCCTTCATGCAGCCCAAAAACGGCGGTGAGAATCACCCGCATGGTGATGCCCTGCATTTGTTCGCGTGCGTCAAAGACATCGCCAACATTTCGGTCCATCAGGGCTTTCTTGGCTAAGGCGGAAATCAACTGTCCATAGGCCTTCAGACGCTCTCCATGAAATGGAGGAGTAAGCAACTTCCTTCGCTCACGATGCGTAGCTGGTGCGAGCAAAATGATGGAGTGTTTGCCTAAAACCTGAGACAGCAATCCGTTCAATTCACCTGGTGCACTGATACAGCGACCACCATCTTCGTTAATCAGCTCCTTAATCACAGATGGATCGCTGATGAGCACCTGCTGGGGAGGCAGAGTGGGAGACATTTTCACGCGAACGACACCAGAGTTGCGGAGAAAGCAGCGTCGGTAGTAGGCAATTGGTCTGAGAATTGCCTCCAGCATTTGCCAATGAGGAGCGATTGGCAATGTCGGAATGGCCATTCCCTGGGCGTTTTGAAAATCGCCTTCAATCAATGATTGACTCATTAAATCAAATGTGGATGGGTTCCCGATGGAGCCTGTCCTGGGTACAATTCCTAGCTTTTGTTAAATATTTCATTGGACAGTAGGCTACTACGCAAAGCATAACAATTATCCATGCGGCCTACAAGATAGCTTTGTGTTTTAAGTAAGTGCACCATCGATAATCGGGAAAGTCTTCAATTGGGAGCAACTAGAGGTATTGAATTTTCTCTCATGTCAGATGACACTTTCCTTCTCTCGTCGCCTCTGGAATGGTTCATCCCCTTGAGAGAATTGGGTGCAGAGTTGAAAAAGAATTCAACTGCAGCGCGTAGCTATGGCTTTGCTTGCTACCAGGCTCTGAAGCTTTCGTTGCGGGTGTGACAGGTTTTGCGGCGATGTCCGCGTTTGAGAGATTCGTTCTTCTCGGTATTCCTGGTTTGCTTGAACCAGCTGTTGAGAGGTCGATCTAAGGGTTCGCCTTCTTGTAATTCTCTATAGCTATTGCAATGCAATCTTCATCAGATTCTGTTTCTTGATCATCATCAGCAACGTTTTCGAGGCAATTCTCAGTGATGTCACTCATGACATTGTCAGGCACCCCAGGGACAGCCATAACAGCTATGGGTGCTGCACAAGCAATGATGAGTGTGGTGAGTGTGGTTTTCATAGGATTTGAAGAACACTGTCAACGTCTAGCTACTCACAACGCATTTGGGAAGCAGCGGTAAGTGACATCTCTCCACAGCAAAAAGGCCAAACTCAGTTAACAGTCTGATCGTTCTAAACTTAATGTTTTCCTTCATTGTAATTGTATCGCCTATGGGTGACAGCAATTTTGTTTTTTAGCAGCCGTCCTCGAGTCGTTCACTCCAATACACAACCGCTCCTTGAGCTTCTAGGTCATTCCGCCTGTGGCGGGCCATGGCGATCGGAACGGTTTCCTCAGTGCGTCGGCCAGCCTCAAGCCATCGAATCAAAACCATGGACATGATGAATCCTCTGTCTTTGGTGTGAGCTTTAAGCCACTACCCCTCAACGTTGGCTCCTGCTCAGAGTGGCTCGATGCAAGGTTCGCTGTCTTCAAAAACACAGATACTCGCAAGACCTCAAAAATTCATTGGCTCTTTGGTCTACATGGATGGGTGCTTGCAGCCCTATACAGCATCTTTTATCTGAATCACTTGAAACTCTTGGCAGATTGACCTGAGACGCTAATTGTAATTATTTGGAGTGAATGTATCTGGTATGTTGTAGTTGACCGGCTCATGAATTGCTGCGCATAGTTTAACTGAGGTCATGGCGCAGGCGACATGCTTCGGGTTAGATCACCGCTCTATAAAATTGCTCATGAGATGTGTGCTCTGTTGGCGCTTTCATTGATTTGCGGAACGTCTTTGAGTTCCTATCCTTGATGGAGATGTAAGAAAATCTGTGGAAACTGCTCACACCCATGCTTCTGAGCTTTTTGATGCTCACATGCAGGCAGAGCTGGCCGGCGATTTGGACGCCACCATGGAAACGATGGTTGAGAACCCTCACCTCATCAGTCTTGGGTCAGGCACAGGTGGAGTCGGGCATGAAGGTGTGCGTCAGTTTTATGCGGAACAGCTCATAGGACAGTTCTTTCCACCGGATGCAGAGTTCGTACCAATTTCACGAACAATTGATGGTGAGCGCCTAGTCGATGAAGTCGTCATTATGTTCACCCATACCCGGAAAATCGGACACCTACTGCCTGCAGTGGAACCCACAGGGCGGAAAGTGACGATGGCTGTGGTGGTGATTGTGGGCCTCCAAGACGGAAAGGTGTCCTATGAGCATATTTATTGGGATCAAGCTGGACTGCTTGTTCAACTCGGGCTGTTGAATCCCCAGGGTCTTCCTGTTGATCCAAACGCTCCAAAACGCTTGCTTGAGGTAATGGGTCACTAATCGCAAGAGAACATGATCGATCGATGCTTCAACCGAAGCTGGGAACTCCACTCACCCGAAAGGACGCGAGCTCCGCTGAATCATTGAGGTATGGCAACTTCATACGACCCGCCTGGATGGGTCAAGAGCAGTTCCGATTCGTACAAGCGTTGGCTCAACCGCAAAGCCAACTCATTGATGAAGCGCGACCGCAAGAGAGGGGGGACTTATCGGGTGAAAGAAGCCATGGATGCCATCCATGAAGCGATGCATCGGTCAGACGGAATTGACCCTTATGACGGGCAAGCAATGGATTCAGAGCTGCTTGGTGTCTACGAGAACGCTCGGAGCAAAGAGTTGGATGCTGCTTACAGACGAGAGTTCTACCGGCTCCCAACAGTCGGTCATCGCAATGCTGAGCCGGTCTGTGACTTTCAGATCGTTAGCTGGCAAACCAACGATGCAAAGGGCGACATGAGCGCCGAGGACTATCTCGCTCACTGCTTGGCTGTGGTGAAACATCACTCTCTTCAAGCGGTGGCTGATTAAACCTTCTTTGGAATGAGAGCAGTCATATCTTGCTGCATCAAGAAGAGATTGAGTTGCCTACGCGTCGGTCAATTTCGGCAGTCTCCAGTGGAGCTTGCAAATAAGCCTTGACCAAAAGAATCCTCACGTTGTTTCTGCTGCTGGTTTCTTCAGCAACACCTGCGATGGCACACCATCGTCATCAGTGGGAGCCCTATTACACCCACCACAACAGGGTGGATAAGAAGAGAGCTTCTCGACCCAATTCAACAAGAGTCGTTAGGACTTACAGGAGACCTTTCAAGGAAGAGGTCGTCACGAGCTACAGGCGTCCTGGCGAAAGAAGAGTCGTTAGGACTTACAGGAGACCTTTCAAGGAAGAGATCGTCACGAGCTACAGGCGTCCTGGCGAGAGAAGAGTCGTTAGGACTTATAGAAGACCTTACGAGAGAGAAGTGGTCAGCCGCTACAGACGACCTGGCGAGAGAAGGGTCGTCAGGACTTACGAGCAACCCTTTGAGAGAGAGATTGTGACGGACTACAGGACACCAATCAGAAGGCGCCAATGGTCAGAACCAAAAACGTCAACGATGAGCAAGGTTGATACCAATAGTTGTGTTGAGGGAAGCGTTTTGGGCGGCTTAATCGGTGCTGGCCTCGGAGCGGTCTTATCAAGAGGAGAGGGACGCTGGGTTGGAGTACCTCTTGGTGGAGCTGCAGGCGCACTGGTGGGATGCCAAGTCGATGGAGGCTGAATCGTCACCGCGGGACTAGCTCCAAAGTTGGAGTGAGCTAAGGCATCAACAAAGAAGGCGATCGAGCCTTCTTTGCTCATAGTCTGAGGAGACTGTTCGTCGGTCAATGAACTGATACGAGGGCGCCTGTTTGACGAGATCCCTCAGGCATGATTTGCTCATGAGGAGGGTCTCTTAACGGAGTAAAAACGAGGCAACATGCTCTGGGAGACGTTGATCAATCCTCACCTTTGGTGAGGATTTCTTTTGTCTGCTGAGCAAGAGATGATGTTTTGTAGGGGGGAATTTATTGACAACTCGTTTTAACGCTCTAACACCTTCACTTGCAGAAGTTGCCGGGGCTAAATTGAGAATGGGTCTGAGATTAGAACTTTCCTAGTTCACGTTGGATCTGAGTCCTGGATCTAACCGGTACAGAAGACTGTGGAGGGGTTGGTGTTTCCGCTGATGCTGCTTCTTGATCGCAGTTACAACGTGGCTCTTTAATAGCAAGAAAAATGACAGCTAATGCCATTAGTGCCACTGCAATGGAATTTATAGGAGCTTTGTTATTGTTCGTCATTGAATCTAGACGTCTTGATGTACCTATAGCCAGTTGAGTTGTTTGTGGCGGTACAGATGGATGCGTTCATCTTTATTTGTGATCTTTGCGTATATCATCCTCCGAACGGCTGGGGGCTTGAATGCCACTCCCTGATCATTTGTCAGCATATAGCAACATTTCGGTGCTCGTCTTGGTTGGTTGCAAAATCTGGTTTGACGCAAGAGCGGCTAGATAGACGCCTGGTTTCGCTTATGCTCCGACTGTGTTGTTGTTTTAAAAATGCTGGCGCGGAAGCTACAACTGGTAAATAGAAAAATTGCCTTGCTGATCACTGACAAGGTGGGGACAATGGGTTGTGCCTATTTGTTTGTCGTCTTGGCATTGATCTCATTCCCTGAGGCGGTTATGAGTCATGACCCACTTAAAATTGTTTCCTGGATTGCTCAAACATTCTTGCAGCTTGTTTTGCTTCCAATAATTATTGTTGGTCAAAATATACAAGGGAAAGTAGCTGTCCAACAGGCTGATACTGACAGGGAAACCCTGTCTGCGATCCGTGAGATGGCTACTGAGATTAGGGATTTAGGGCGGCAGCACAATCGCATTTTGGCAGACCTGGAGGGTAGATAGTGCTTGGCTTCTTCCCTTTAAAAGTATGCGAGTCTCCTTCGTGATTCGTTCTAAGAGTGTTAGCTGTTCATATAGAAAAGAGTTTCTATGATGCTTATGAATGCAATGCCGTTTGCGCTGCAGCAACCTCCCCTATAAACCTGAGGTTGTTGATTCAGGGCATTGCTTGTAATAAGCAGGGCAGACGCAGTTAGATTTTCAAAAACCTTCAAGACCATAATGCTTCAGGCACAACAGCAGTCATCGCTTTTTGTCTCGTTAAGCCTAACGCTCTTGGTGTAATCGATCGAGATGTTCCATCAGCAGCTCATGGAAAAGGGGTGAGGCGAGGTTGAGAACTCGTGCTGATCTGTGATGCTTTTCACCACCATTTTGAATGACTTGCCAATCGGATCGGTGAATGTATTTGATTTAAAGAAGCGTCTCGATCCGCTTGCCGTTTCCTTCCCCTTGGGTCAGAAAGGAGTCAGTTCAGGAGCAGAGTATGTCTTCCGCTCGCAACCGCTCGCAGTCAGTCGAAAGTCCTCAGGTCACTCAGCGAATTCTTCAGCATGACCTGGAAGGGGTTGGGGAAGCCATGACGGCCTTCGATGGGTTTAAATCCGCAGGGCCAGTGCTGGACTCCATCGTCTTACAACGACCCAGTGATCCTCAGCAGCGCAGTTTTGTTCAGCAGTTGCTCCACAAAGCCCGTAATCTGTTTGTATTGGCTCGATCTTGGCGTTGATGGCCCTCCCAGATGGCAACTTTAGTCTCATGGCTGGGTTTCTTTCCTTGTGCGTAATGGATAACTTCATCGCAACAAAGGGCTGAACTATGAAAAAACGAGTCACTGTGCCGATTGAGTCTATTAATCGCCCTCATGAGAGCGTGATCGATGAAGACAAAGTGGATGAACTAATGAGAAGCATTAGCGAGATTGGGCTTCAAGAGCCTGTCGACCTTATCGAGTTTGAGGGCAAGTACTATGGATTTAATGGCTGCCATCGATACACAGCACATAAGCGTCTTGGCCGGAAAACGATTGAGGCCAATATCCGTCAGGTTGATCGGGCAACATTCCGCCTTCATTTGATGTGATTTAATTGCATCACGCGATGTTGTGCCCATATTGAATTAAGACATTGCCCTGAATTGGTTTTTACTTTCCTTCTCTGCATCTCTGGCATTGTGAGATGTTGTTTTTATGGCCATCGGGAAGTGTGAGGAAATATGGGTCGATATCGAATTCATAACCACAATCACATGCCACGTGGTACCTGAGCTTCTTTGATTTTGTGAGTCTTGTGAGCAGAGTAATCCTCCCATATTTCTGTCCCGATTTAAATCTTTCGAGCTTTTTGTCTCCAAGAGATGCTCGATTAACTCGTGCTTTTAGTAGGGAGTTCCGTACTGAATTTTCGCTGCCTTTGCCGATGACTTTGGCGATTTGAGAATAGGTTCTTCCTTCCTCAACATAGAGGCGTTTGATCTCTTCAAATTCTCTTGGAGTGAAGCCAGACTTTCCTGCCATGAGAGGTGCGCCCTCCTTCATTAGCCAGTATCTCAGGGATCAGCTCACGTTTCACAGATTGTGTGTGCCTGCAGTCCAGAACCTCTCTCGCTTCGCTTTGACCTCATTGGGCTTTGCTTTTGATCCGCCTTGCTCTAACTGATGTTGGCTGTGATGGCCCGGAGCCCTGTGGCGTGACAAAGGATCGGTTGTTACGCCATCGGGCATTCGGTTGATGACTGTTCGATTCGTGTTCAGTCCCCTATAGTTAAGAGACGTTGGTCCCCAGAAGGGGACGCAGTTCGATCTCAAACAAGCAACGGGGTTTGAGGCGCTGTCGGTCGTTCCCATGAACACCCTCCTCCTGATCAAAGAGAAAGAGCTGAAGGCACAACGCCTACAGGATGCTCAGCGTTGTTTTGCTGTCCATTCAGAGGGCATCGATTACACCTCTGCGCACCTTTCTCCCACGAAGCTTGCTTCCATCGGCAGTTAGCTTCGCGTCGATTTCTGAGATCCACCCCGCATTCAGCGGGGTTTTTTTGTCTGATCAATTCAGCCAGCCCTCAGGCGGCATTGCGCCAAAGAAGTTCTGCTTTCCGAAGGCTTTGCATGCAATCTGCCAAAAACGACGGTTTAGCTGAGGAACCCTGTGGTTTGTTGAGTGCAATAGGGTTCTCTGCTTTTTTGGCCGCCTATCTTTTTTTCCCAATTCGCACCATGCGTGGATTCAGGGGGCAGGCCAAGGCGTGGAAAGGGGTATGGATTCCATCATGGATCAGGCTTCCCATTGGATGGGCGTTGGCACTATCGAGCTTCATTGCATGGAAGTATCACCTAATTGTTCTAATGAGCCGAGTATCCCTACGGCGATAGGCATAACTGCCCATTTTTGATTCCTCAACTGCGCTGCAGGTGATGCAGCTTGTATGAGCGTTACGAAGGGCATGATTTGAGTCTTTATTTCAACAAAACTCTGTAGTCATCTTTGGCCAGCTCTGATCCATGGTTGAGGCTGCAGCCTTCTCTTTGGCTGGCTTCAGTCAAACTGCATTTGCTGGCAGTGTTCTGGTCCCTGTGCACTTGGTCGATGATGCAAAAGGTTGACGTCTAGTTCGTTCTTGTTTCAGCAAGCCAGAAAGGAATTGCCAAAGAGCTTGAAGATTCCAAGCGGCTGAGCCTTACATTCTTGCGTTGCAAGCCTTTTGTGGTTTCCTTGGGGCTTCTTTTGACTGTTAATTGATGTAGAGTGCTTTAAAGTTTAATTCATTCGATGTTCAAGCTAAAGCCTCTTGCGAAAGTTGTTTTAGCGGCTTCTTTTGGCTGGGTTTCGTTGACCTGTGTCGCTTGTTTAGCGGCTAAAGCTGAGATTGAGATCGAGGTAAGCCTCAAGGAACGCTACCTTTGGCTTAAAGACTCAGGAGCTGTCGTTAAGAGATATCCAATTGCGATCGGTGCACCCGAATCACCCACAATGCCCGGTGTTTATAGCATTTTGAAAAAAATAAAAGACCCTACCTATTATTCAAAGTCTCATCATAAAGTTTTCCCTGCGGGGCCGAATGACCCCGTTGGCGTTCGATTTATGCCTTACTTCAAGTCGGCAGAAGATGGAAAGGTTTATGCCGTCCATGGCACGGCTTGGCCAAGGTGGGTTCACCTTCGTGCGGCTGCAAGTTTGGGTTGTATCAGAATGCTGAACAGTGACGTCATCGAAGTCTTTGATCAGGTTGAGGTGGGTACTCCTGTTGTGATTCGATGAGGCGTTTTGCTACTCAGTTCGCTTTTGCTTAGCGACTGCTTTCTGTGGCCTAGTTGGGTGCTTCCCGAATCAGTACAAATATCTGTTGTTCATTACTAATCCAGCCGTTTTCGCTTGAGGCTGTCATGATTCGCGTATGCCACGACTACGTCCCGATTCAAAACGCCTGCCTGATATCCCTGGTGGAGAGGGGTGGCTCTCCAATGAGCTTCAACAGCAACTGGTGCATTTTCAGTCTGCTGGCAACTCTGCTGAAGGCGAATTGATCGCGTTGAGGACGTTTCAATGGAAGCCGCCCTATCCTCCAGTTCCTCTTTCGCGTCGTCGGATGCTGCGTCATCAGGCGGTCGACACCTGGGATACCATGCGTGAGGCAGGTTGGCAGCGCTGTTATCCGCCTGTTCGTTAGCAGAAAG
Source organism: Synechococcus sp. Cu2B8-bc1011 (assembly GCF_047302735.1). Lineage (NCBI taxonomy): Bacteria > Bacillati > Cyanobacteriota > Cyanophyceae > Synechococcales > Synechococcaceae > Synechococcus > Synechococcus sp. Cu2B8-bc1011. The sequence continues at coordinate 77,135 of NZ_CP138915.1, read as the reverse complement.
TCTGATCTCGGGTTCCGGTGATTCAAGCTTCGGTTCAATGTTGGGATCCACCTGGTTTCTGATAGTTGTATGCGCAGGATTCGTTTCTTGGCTAGGTCATATTTGAAATTACCGTTACCAGAACGAGTCCTCCCCTAACCTCACCGTTTTGGTCAGCAATAGGAGTTAATGGATGTTGCGCCATGAAACGAAATGATGAGCTTCATCAATGCAGACTGTTTTCTTGTCTCAGTTGCTTCATAACTGATGTGAAGCTTGTTGTTTAGTTGAATGGCTCAACGTTCCTCCATTCCTGGCCGTAGCTCTTCTGCGATACGTGCTTCATACGATATTGCCATTACGGGTGGTATTTCCATCACCCTTCTCGGTATTGGGATCACGATCTTTTTGGCATTCGCTGAGGCTTCGTCGAGGCCCTACGGCCACTGGCTTTCCGGTCAAGTTTTCTTTTGATTCTTGTTTCGTGGCAAGTCTCAAAATACTGGTGGTTTTGACCGTTGATTCGTGCAGTATTGAAAGCCACTTGTCTGCTCATGGTTACTACTAGGAAAAGCGCAGGAATAAGTTTGAAATAAAGATGGGATTTGTTTGATGTTGAAGCTCGAGGTGGTAATCAAGGGTGTGGGCGGTTTGGGTATTGATGCCTGCAAGGTATATGTAGTTGAAATATGTAAGCCAACAATAAATATGGCAATCTTTCGAGGATTTCAGATGGATTGAATGGGTTTGATTGTAATTGGTTAGTCGATTGATTAATTGTTTGCTCTTTCGCTAGCTATCGTTGTCTTTATCGATCGTTTTGTTCTTCGAGCTCAGCTTCTCTTGCTCCGAGTACGAGAGCAGCTAGGAATGGGGCAACAGCGAGTGCGGTGAGGATTTCCATGGGACGTTCAATCTTCTTTACACTTTGCCGGCAAACGCTCTTCGCCGCGTGTTGATGGCTACAACTTCAGATTGTTGGGTATAAATACTGCCACCTGCCTGCTGTTTCGATGGGCTTAGTTCGGATTGAGTTGATGAGCGGCATGCGCCAAGGCTTCTTTTCGGCTTCCGGTTAGCTCATGGATTCGGAATTGCTCTAGTCGCGCTTTGACCTTTGCGTTGGCGCCTGCGATCAGAACTTGGCGTTCATGGTGTTCTGCCTCCTCCACCATTCTTTCGATCGCCAACGTGGCCGTAATTCCAAGATGCGGAACGTCTGTCACGTCGAGTAAAAGTATTTTGTATTGCCTGATTTGGTTCATGCGTTCGCTGATTCCTTTCGCTGCCCCAAAACTCAGTGGTCCCTGCAAGCGAAACAGCATGAGTGCATCTCCGCAACGATTGAGGAGATGTTGCTCTTCTTGATCGAGCTGAGAACTGTGTTCTAAATTCATGCTTTCCAGCTGATGCGTTGTAATTGATTCAATGGTCAGAAGGTTGGCAACGAACATGCCAACAAGGACCGCGCCGATGAGATCCCAGAACACGGTCATCAGTAAAACGCCCCACATCACTAGTGCTGTCTTGATGGAGAGACGGTGGGCTCTTAATAGGAATCCCCAGTCGATGATGTCCAGGCCCACTTTGATTAATATTCCGGCTAATAATGCTTCTGGAATGCCCTCGGCAAGCGGCCCAGCGCCCAGGAGCAGTACAAGTAAAAACACTGAATGCGCCATCCCTGAGATGGGAGTTCGGCCTCCTGATTTGATATTGATCACCGTTCGCATCGTTGCTCCAGCTCCTGGGAGTCCGTTGAAAAGACCAGCCACACTGTTGGCAATCCCTTGCCCGATCAGCTCTCTGTTGGAGTGGTGACGACTTTGGCTGATGTTGTCAGCTACAAGTGATGTGAGCAGCGAGTCAATGGCACCAAGCACCGCAAGTACAAGACCAGCGCGTAATAAGACGGGAAAATGCTCTCTGATATTAGGCATGCTGAAATTCAACCCCCCTTCCGGAATGGTTCCGATTCGGGGTATGCCGTCTTGAAATAACAGCATTGAAAGAGGTGTAATAATCACCAAGGCAATGAGTGGCGATGGCACCCAGGTGCTGATTTTCTTGGGTGTTAAAAAAACCACTGCCAATGTCAATGCACCAACCAGTAATGCGGCTGTATTAGGTGTAAATTGACTAAAAACAGTCCCGAGCGAGGTGATAACTCCGCCCTGGCTTTTGATTCCTAATAAGGGTCCTATTTGTAGGCAGAGAATAATCACCCCAATTCCAGACATGAAGCCTGAAACCACGGAATAAGGAACCAGGGTGATGTACCGACCGAGCCGCAGAACTCCCATCAGGATCTGAATGAGCCCGCCAATCAACACGGCTCCCATGACGAGTGGGAGTAGCTCATTGCTCCCAAGTTCCCGAGAAATCCCAACGGCTGCGAGTGTTCCAATCACCCCGGCAACGGTGACGCTCATCGGGCCTGTAGGACCTGAGACTTGTGCAGGTGTCCCTCCAAAGAGAGCGGCCAGAAAGCCCGTAATGATCGCTCCGTATAGCCCGTAAATCGCTCCGCCCGGACCCAGTGCTGCGTTTCCAAACGCAAGGGCTAGGGGTAAGGCCACCACGGCTGCCGTGAGGCCGCCTAGTAAATCGCCTCTCCAGTGTCTCCAGCTGAAGCCGTGCACGAAAGCAAGTCGTTGACGCGCCATGGATTAAGGACGGGCTGGCATGGATGTCCATGCCTTGAGTTGCTCGAGGGTTTGAACTCCTTCGCGTCGCTCGCCGTTTTCAAGAATCCAGGTGGGATAGGCCCGAATCTCGGCTGTTTGACAGGCTGCCGCCTGAATTGGAAGTTCCTTGGGTTTTGCGCATTCCACGTATGGAAGTTTGTTGGCTGCATCGCCAAACAACTTGGTTTGCGTGATGCAGGCAGGACAACGCCAAGATCCGTAGTACATCGCCTTGCTTGTCCTGAGATGGTCAGCCAGTTCTGCCGGATCGGGTGACGCTTCTGCATGAAATGGAAGCGCGAGCGCTGCCAGGGATGCCAATACAGGCAACAGTTTGCTGAGTTCAACCATCGTCTAAATCTAAGAACGGGGAGCCGTTCGGGCATCCCGCCATTGCTCCGGTCCGCATCCACGGACGAAACTGTGCTTCGGATCTGATACGCAGCTTTAAGGGCTGATGAATTCCATGGCCGGCAGTGGCTACCGCGATTACTTCAAAGTGCTGGGTGTGGAACGCAGTGCAGACGCCGACACGGTGAAACGTGCTTTTCGCAAGTTGGCGCGTCAATATCACCCCGATGTGAATCCGGACGATCAGGACGCTGAAGCTCGTTTTAAAGAAGTGAGCGAAGCCTATGAGGTGCTTTCTGATCCTGAGAAACGCCGTCGATACGAACAATTTGGCCAATATTGGAACCAGGCAGGAATGCCTGGCGGTGGCTCAGGCCCCGCAGGAGTTGATGTTGACTTTGGCCGCTACGGCAATTTTGACGACTTCATCAATGACCTCCTGGGCCGTTTTGGTGGTGGGGCTGGAGGTGGCACAGGTCCCGCCGGATACGGCGGAGGTTTCCCCGGCGGTGGCTTCCCTGGAGGCGGCTTCCCCCGAGGTGGATCGAGAGCACCCCTCAATCTTGATGCAGAAGCAGCGGTCAAAGTGACGTTCTCGGAAGCGTTTCGAGGTGGGGAGCGCACCTTGTCTGTGAATGATGAGCGGGTTCAGGTCCGGATCCCTCCTGGCGTGAAAAGTGGTTCGAAGCTTCGGCTTAAGGGCAAGGGAAATGTTCAACCGGGGACTGGTCGTCGCGGTGATCTTTATCTCGTGATTGAGGTTCAAGCGCATCCGATCTGGACTCTGGATGGTGATCAGTTGCGTGCTGAATTGCCTGTTGCTTTCGACGAACTGGCTCTAGGTGGAATGGTCAAGGTCATGACGCCTGATGGTGAAGCTGATGTCACCATTCCCCCTGGCACTGCTCCAGGAAAGAGCCTTCGCCTACGGGGAAAAGGTTGGCCAGGAAAGTCTGGCCGTGGAGATCTGTTGCTCACCCTTGATCTTCAATGGCCGAAGCAGTGGTCAGACAAACAGCGTCAGCTGCTTGAACAGCTACAGAGCAGCCGAGACGGAGACCTTCGTCAACAGTGGATGCAGAACGCCAGCCTTTGAGGCGGGATTTACGATTTCAACATCTCCAGTCAGACCCTTGTTAATGGATATCTCCTATCGCCCCCGCCGTTTGCGTCGCTCTCCGGCCATCAGGGCCATGGTGCGCGAAAACCAATTGCTCCCATCCGATTTTATTTATCCTCTATTTGTGCACGAAGGTGCTGAGGTTGAACCGATCGGTGCCATGCCAGGCGCAAGTCGCTGGAGCCTCGATCGCTTGAGTTCTGAAGTTCAGCGAGCCTGGGATCTGGGCATTCGCTGCGTGGTGCTCTTCCCCAAGGTGGCTGAAGGGCTCAAGACAGAAGACGGTGCTGAGTGCTTCAACGAGAACGGTCTGATCCCGCGTGCGATCCGTCAGTTGAAGCAAGAGATCCCTGAGATGGCGATCATGACCGACGTTGCCCTCGACCCTTACTCCTGTGATGGCCACGACGGGATTGTGAGCCAGGCAGGTGTCGTGCTGAACGACGAAACCATCGAGCAGTTGTGCAAGCAGGCTGTGATGCAGGCGGAGGCCGGGGCTGATCTGATTGGACCTAGCGACATGATGGATGGTCGCGTTGGCGCCATACGTGAAGCGCTTGATGACGCCGGTTTCGAGCACGTCGGCATCATCAGCTACACCGCAAAGTATTCCTCCGCTTATTACGGCCCGTTTCGCGAGGCGCTGGATTCCGCTCCTCGCGCGACGACTGAGAAGGTGATCCCTAAGAACAAAGACACCTATCAAATGGACCCGGCCAATGCTCGCGAGGCCATCACGGAGGCCCAGCTTGATGAGCAAGAAGGTGCCGACATCATGATGGTGAAGCCAGGTTTGGCTTATCTGGACATCATCTGCCGCCTGCGGGATGAGTCAGAGCTTCCGATCGCTGCTTACAACGTCAGTGGCGAATACTCCATGGTGAAAGCGGCCGCAGAACGGGGATGGATTGATGAACGTGCCGTGGTTCTCGAGACTTTGCTGAGCTTCAAGCGGGCGGGTGCCGATTTAATCCTCACGTATCACGCTTGTGATGCCGCCGAGTGGCTACGGACGCGTTGAAGACGACTAGGCCATAGACGGTCTCGGTCGTGGAGTCGCTCACAGATGGCGATTGACAGACCAGAATGACCGTCTTCTTTCGCAGCCTCTATGCCAGCGGTACAGCGCCTTGGCCACGTCGCCATCCGTGTGCAGGACATGTCACGTGCGATCGCTTTTTATTGTGATCTCGGCATGCGCTTGGTCTGGAAGGCGGATGACTGGTGCTATCTCGAGGCGGGAGAGGGCCGAGATGGGTTAGCTCTTCTGGGACCCAACTACAAAGCAGCTGGGCCGCATTTTGCCTTTCACTTTCGCGATCGCGCTGAGGTTGATGTGGTTCATGACCACCTCAAAGCGTCTGGGGTCAGCGTTGGAGCGGTGCATGACCATAGAGATGGAACAGCCTCCTTTTACTTCCGTGATCCAGATGGGAACTGGCTCGAGATGCTGTATGAACCTCCTGGTGGTATCCCCTCTAACCAGATGGAGGCATCAGCGGGTCTCTCCTGATGACATCCGAACCCCGTGCGACATCGGCATCTCCTTCGATTTCGATTCTGGAAGAGACCCTGGAATTGCTGGAGTGGCCGCGGTTGTGCCAGCACTTTTCAACATTTGCGAGCACCCCACAGGGGCGCCAGCACTGCTTAATGGGGCAGCTGCCAGCTGACCTGGAAACCACGCTGACCTATCAAGCCAGGAGTATGGAGCTCGCCAGTCTGGACGGGCTCCTTGACGGCGGATTGAGTTTTCAAGGGGTGTATGACCTCGAAATGGTCTTGCTCCGCTGTTGCAAAGGCGGAACAGCCTCAGGCGAGGAGTTGTTGTCTGTGGCGCACACACTCGCTGCAGCCCGGCGCCTTCGCCGTCAGATCGATGACCCTGACTTGAGACCTCGCTGTTCAGCTCTGCTGGACAACGTGGCAACGCTTCCGGAGCTCGAGCAGCGTTTGAAATTTGCGCTGGAAGAGGGCGGGCGCGTTGCGAACCGAGCGAGTGAATCGTTGGAAGAGTTGCGTCTCCAATGGCAGCTCGCACGGCAGGAGAGGCGTGATCGTTTACAGGCGGTCGTGCGGCGTTGGGCGACTCTGTTGCAAGACACCGTGATCGCGGAACGCCACGATCGTCCGGTTTTGGCGGTGAAGGCTGGTGCTGCGTCTCAATGTCCGGGCATGGTTCACGACAGTTCTTCGTCTGGAAATACTGTCTTCATTGAGCCGAAGAGTGTGATCGGTCTCGGCAATCATCTGGCGGCTCTCGATGGCCGGATCAGAGACGAGGAGCGCAGGGTTCTAGCGGAGCTCAGTGCTGCCGTCGCAGAGCAAAACGATGTGATCAATCGCTTGATGGCCATGCTGTTGAAGTTAGATCTGGCCTTGGCAAGAGGCCGTTATGGCCAATGGCTCGGTGCCGTACCACCTCGGCTTGAAGCTGAAGCGGATGCATCCTTCCACATTCTGGAGTTGCGCCATCCACTTCTGGTTTGGCAGCAGCGCAAGGAGGGCGGCGCTCCTGTGGTGCCTGTGAGCGTCGAGGTGTCGGAGCAGCTGCGGGTTGTTGCCATCACTGGACCCAACACCGGTGGAAAAACAGTGACCTTGAAAAGCATTGGCTTGGCGGCATTGATGGCCAGAGCCGGTATGTGGATTCCCTGCAACGGCAGTCCCTCACTCCCTTGGTGCGCGCAGGTTCTTGCAGACATCGGCGACGAACAATCGCTTCAGCAGAGTTTGTCCACGTTTAGTGGTCATGTGAAAAGAATCGGCAGCATCCTTCAATCCATTGCCTCTGGACCGTCGCCGGCGTTAGTGCTGCTCGATGAGGTGGGCGCTGGCACAGATCCCAGTGAAGGCACGGCCTTGGCGATTTCTTTGCTGCGCAAATTGGCCGATTGCGCCCGACTCACGATCGCTACAACCCACTTTGGGGAGCTCAAAGCACTCAAGTACAGCGATTCACGCTTTGAAAACGCCTCCGTCTCCTTTGATAGCGACTCCCTGTCGCCGACCTATCAGCTGCTTTGGGGGATTCCAGGACGCAGCAATGCGTTGGCGATTGCGACACGTCTTGGATTTGACAGCGGCGTGATCGAACAAGCCAGGCAACTGCTTAAGCCCAGTGGCGATGGCGATGTCAACGCTGTGATCCGTGGCTTAGAGGAGCAGCGGCAACGCCAACAGGCTGCGGCTGAAGATGCGGCTGCACTCTTGGCTCGGACTGAATTGCTGCATGAGGAGCTCCTTCAGCGGTGGGAGCAGCAACGCAAAAACTCCGCTCAGCAGCAGGAGTTGGGACGTCAGCGTTTGGAGAGCTCGATTCGAGATGGGCAAAAAGAAGTGCGCCATCTGATTCGCAGATTGCGGGATCAGAAGGCCGATGGTGAAACCGCTCGCCGTGCAGGTCAGCGGCTGCGCAAACTGGAATCCAAGCATCGCTCCGCTCCTGAGCGTCGCCTTCATCCGGAATGGCGGCCCTCTGTGGGAGAACGCATTCGCTTGCTTGCCCTCGACAAAGCTGCCGAGGTGCTGGAGGTATCAGACGATGGTCAGCAGCTGAGTGTCCGTTGTGGCGTGATGCGCAGCATGGTGGACCTTCAGTCGGTGGAAAGCTTGGATGGCCGCCGAGCTGCACCCTCTGAAAAGCCTGTGGTTCAGGTGAAAGCGCGGCGAGGAGTGGGTGGCTCCCAGGTGCGTACGGCTCGGAACACGGTGGATGTTCGCGGCCAGAGAGTGCATGAAGCGGAAGCGGCTGTGGAAGAGCTGCTTCGTGGAGCGAATGGTCCGGTTTGGGTCATCCACGGGATCGGAACTGGTCGCCTCAAGCGCGGCTTGCGTCAGTGGCTTGATTCCCTTCCCTATGTGGAACGAGTTGGTGATGCCGATCAGGGAGATGGTGGTCCAGGTTGCAGCGTTGTTTGGGTGCGCTGATCGCTGTGTTCAGCTCAGCAGGGGGAGTTGAGGTTCATCGGTATCGGCTGGTGGGGGCTCTGGTAAAGCAATGGCGTCCCCAGCCTCATCGAATAACCGCCAGCCATCTGGATCGGCTTCTAGATGAATCGATCCTCCAATCGAAACGTTGAGGCTTGGATCGGCTCTCACCTGTACTAAATGGTCCCCGTCTAGTAGGCGGCAGGTGAGCAGTTGTTCGTTCCCTAAAACCTCACTGTGACTCACTTCCGCTGCGAGGTTTCGGTTGGTTGCGGGTGCAACATGAAGCTGCTCCGGACGGATCCCTCCGCTGATCTGTTGACCTTCAAGGGTCTCCAGCAAGGCCCTAGTGGGACCCTCCACGTTGAGGCGTTTGTCCTGAAGCATCAACGTGGCGCCAGGTCCAACATGCACGGGCAGCACATTCATCGGTGGGCTGCCAATGAATTGGGCCACAAACAGATTGGATGGCCAGCGGTACAGCTCCATCGGAGTGCCCAGTTGCTGGAGGTGTCCCTGATTGAGCACGGCGATTCGGTGGCCCATGGTCATCGCTTCCACCTGGTCATGGGTGACATAAAGGGTGGTGGTCCCGAGTTGCCGCTGAAGGTCAACGATCCGCGCGCGAGTGCTTCCGCGCAATTTTGCGTCGAGATTGCTCAGCGGCTCATCCATGAGAAAGACCTCTGGTTTGCGGGCCATGGCCCGGCCCAGGGCTACCCGTTGTTTTTGTCCACCAGAGAGTTCTTTGGGGCGGCGATCGAGGAGTTGATCCAATTCAAGAGATTGAGCCACATCCTGGATGCGTTTCTCGAGCTGCTGCTCTCGTTGCGAGGGAATTCTTAGAGCCGCGGGGAGACGGCGTGTGTTGCGGTGAAGTTGGTCCTGGAGCTGCTGCAAACGCGTGCGCTGCTGGCTTCTCCTAAGACCGAAGGCCAAGTTGTCGCGAACGCTCAGATGGGGATAGAGCGCATAGCTTTGAAACACCATCGCGACATTGCGCTTCGCTGGCCTCAGTCCAGACACGGGTTGGTTCCCCACCAGGATCTCTCCAGAGCTGGGGGATTCCAGGCCTGCCATCAGTCGAAGAAGCGTGCTTTTGCCGCAGCCAGAAGGGCCAACGAGCACCAGAAATTCGCCGTCAGCGATGCTCAGGGAGAGATCCCGAATGACCTCTACAGGCTCGCCCCCCCCACGGCCGGGATAGTTCTTGCTGAGTGCTTCGAAGCGAACCCCGGCCAAGCTCTTGTCCTCGTACTCTTCGATCCTAGGGTTGGGAATTGGCCCCAACTGAGGCTTGCTGTGCAGTTCATCGACCAAGCGCGCATATCCGTGCGGGGTGGCCGTGGTGGCGATGGCATCGTGGCCTTCCGTCGAGAAAAATATGTCCCAGCGGGAGGTCCCTCCGGTGGTGATGGAGGCCAGGGCGCGGATGTGGTGTTGGAGGCCGATTCCAACCTGCAAACCCTTTTGGATTTCAAATACAAGCGTCTGTTCGCGGGGATCGATGGGCGACGGGGAGGCCCCAATCGCTGCACTGGAGCGTCAGGTCCGCCCCTAGTGATCAAGGTGCCTTGTGGCACTGAGGTCCGACATCTGAGTACGGGCATCGTGCTCGGGGATCTCACCACCCATGAAGAACGCCTCACCGTGGCGTTTGGTGGGCGTGGAGGACTGGGCAATGCCCACTACCTCAGCAATCGAAACCGTGCTCCTGAAAAATGTACGGAGGGTCGCGACGGCGAAGAATGGCCGTTGCAGCTGGAGCTCAAGCTTCTCGCTGAAGTTGGGATTATTGGGCTCCCGAATGCAGGGAAGAGCACCCTGATCAGCGTTTTGTCTGCCGCCCGCCCCAAAATTGCCGATTACCCGTTCACAACCCTGATTCCGAATCTTGGGGTGGTGCGCCGCCCGACAGGAGACGGCACGGTGTTCGCTGATATCCCTGGTTTGATTGCTGGTGCAGCCCAAGGCGCGGGGTTGGGCCATGATTTTCTTCGCCATATCGAACGCACGCGACTACTCATTCACCTCGTGGATGGCGGTGCCGAAGATCCCTTGCTCGATCTTCGCGTAGTTGAAAAAGAGCTTGAAGCCTATGGACATGGGCTGGTGGAGCGTCCAAGAATTCTGGTGATCAACAAACAGGAGCTCATCCAGGAAGAGGATCTTGACGGGATTGTTTCCGCCCTGACTGAGGTCAGTGGACGCACGCCTCTTTTGATATCGGCGGCGATGAGCCGCGGACTGGACGACATGTTGGATCGTGTCTGGAGCGAATTGGGGATTTAGGGCTTGCCGCCGGATCGAGAGTGCATAAAAAAAACCTGCCTTATGGGCAGGTTCATCACCAAGCAGCCCCTAGTGGCTCAGTCGTCGTAGACGCGGCACTCGTCGGCTTCTGGGTTTGCATCGCAATAAAGCTCCAGAGAGGTTGGATCGTGCTTGTCCCCAGGGTTGTGCTCCTTGTATTCCTCAAGTGAATGCAGTTCCTCTGTCAGGTGACGCACCTTGGCTTCGTCGCCTGAAGCACGAGCGGCTTCAATCTCAGACTGATCTTTCTTGATGTGCTCGTCGATGGATTTCATGGAATCGGCGGCTCGTGAAGCCAGTTGCGATACAACTATTTTACGGCTGGTTTCTTCTAAAACCAGTGATCTTGTAGGCGAAATAGTTTCCGTAACAACACACCACCCCTCCCTGAATCATTGGCCACAAGGGCTTATGGCTCCAGTTCGCTGAGCTCCAGCCAGCGCTCCTCACTGGCATGAAGCGAGTCCAACAACGCTGCGAGTTCCAAGCTCAGAGAACTGAGATCTCCTCTCCCGCTAGCAATGGCCTGTTCCAGCTCCTGCTTTCTCTCCTCGAGCGCGGGTAGGTTGCTGTCGAGGCGCTCCAACTCCTTCGATTCCTTAAAAGTGCGCCGTTTCGGCTTGTTGTCTTGAAGTGAGACCCGTTTGGAGGCTGATTTTGCAGGGCGTTGGGCTGTTTCCTGCGCTGCCAGTGTTTCGTTGTGCGCTTTCTCCAGATCGCGACGGTGATCAAGAAATTCGCTGTAGTTTCCTTCAAAACGCTGTAAGCGTCCGCTTTCAAAACAGAAAAGACGATCGACGGTACGGTCCAGGAAATACCGATCGTGCGACACGACGACAACACAGCCACGGAAGTCTTCGAGGAGGTCTTCGAGCACACTCAGGGTTTGGACATCCAAGTCGTTGGTTGGTTCGTCGAGCAGCAGCACATTGGGTGCCTGAATCAACATGCGGCAAAGACTTAAGCGCCTTCGTTCTCCGCCAGAGAGTTTGCTGAGGGGGCTGTGTTGTTGAGCTGGCGGAAAGAGAAACCGTTCCAAGAGCTGGGAGGCACTGAGCTGCTCATGGCCTAGGTCGATCGTGGATGCCGCTTCCTCGACAAAGTCGATCACTTTGCGCTCCAACCCTTTCCCATCGCTGAGGACATCGGTGTGTTGGTCGAGATATCCGAGATGAACGGTCTCTCCAATCTGAAGGGACCCGCAGGTTGGCTGACGCCGTCCCGCAATGAGGTCCAGCAGGGTTGATTTGCCACTGCCGTTGGGACCAATGATTCCGACACGGTCTTCTGGGCTGAAGCTGTAACTGAAGTCTGAGAGCAAAAACGGACCGTCTTTGTTGCCATTAGCCGAAACGGAGAGATGCTCAGCCTCGATCGCGACTTTCCCGATGCGACGACTCACACTGGCCATCTCCAGCTGAGCGCGGCTCTGTTTTGTAGGCGCGGTCCGCATGTCGTCGATGCGTTGCAGACGCGCTTTTTGTTTGGTGCTACGGGCCTTTGGCCCCTGACGCAACCAAGCCAATTCGCGTCGGAGCACGCTTTTGAATTTGGCAGCAGCTGCGGCATCGGCGAGATTTTGTTCGGCTTTTCGCTGCAAATAAGCGCTGTAATTGCCGTCGATGCTCCGTGCTTCCCCCAGCTCAACTTCCACGATCCTGCGGGTCACGCGATCCAGGACATAGCGGTCGTGCGTGACGAGGACGACCGCTCCTGGGTAGCGATCCAGCCAGCTTTGCAACCACTCCACCGCTGCGGCATCGAGGTGGTTGGTGGGCTCATCGAGAAGAAGGACATCAGGACAAGCCACAAGGGCCGATGCCAGTCCAACCCGTTTGCGATATCCCCCTGACAGCGCTTCCACAGGGCTATGAAGATCAGTGATTCCAAGCCTTTGCAAGACTTCCTGGCACTGTTGTTCGAGACTCCACGCCTCGGATTCATCCATTTTTTGACTGAGTACGCCTAGCTCAGCCAGGAGCGTTGAGTTGTCTGGATTGTCGGCAACGGCTTCGCTGAGCTCACTGAAACGCAGAAGCAGGTCTCGTTTCTCCCCACATCCGGCCAACACCTGTTCCAAGACGGTGAGACCTGGGTCCACGCTGCTCTCTTGACCCACGAGCTCAACGCTCAACCGCGACGAGCAACGTCGTTCTCCTTCCCCAAGCGGCTCCTCTCCTGCAAGCACTTTCAATAAGGTCGATTTGCCTGACCCATTAGGGCCAATCAGTCCAAGACGGTCGCCCTCGCGAATGTGCAGGGTGAGGTCGGCAAACAGCGTGCGGATGCCGAAGTCTTTGGATGCATCGACAAGACTGATCAGGCTCACGTGCTCTTGGCCTTACGCAGATCTTCCAGATAAGCAAATACGCTCTTATCTCCAACGTCGGCAGCGGCTTCCATTCCGAATTTGCGCAACGCAAGAAGCACTAGAAGAGCTGAGCAAATCGCCATCATGCTCATGGCTGCAGGACCCGCAAGCAGGCCGCTCAAATGACCAAGGAGTGCCACTGGCAGAAGCAGGGTGAGTCCGATGGCCTCTGGGCGTCTGAAGCAAAAGAATTCCTTGAAGCCGATGCCTGCCAGGGCTGCAAAGAGTGGACCAATCGCAAGGGTCCATAGCGGTTGGCTCTCGACTGCGTTGAAAACCTCAGATGGACCTGACTGGATGGCTAAGACCAGCCAGCCGATGCATCCAGCAGCCCAAAACAATTGAAGGGCTTGATGGAGAGGGCGCAAATAGATGTGAATCCAGCGCAAGGCCAGGCCTAGCGAGAGGGCCAGGGGCAATAGCCATAGGGGCGCCAGTTGGGGCCCTACCAGGATCCATTGCCCGAGTCCAGCACTGAAGCTCAGGCCACAGATCAGCAAGCAGATTCGGTAGCGCTGAACCTCCTGCTGATCCTGAAGGGTGATGCAATAAGTGCCATAGACCCCTTCAAAACAGGGTTCTGATTGATCTGCTCTTGCATTGATGTTGGTTGTCATTCCGGTTGTGCCACTCCCGCCCCTATCAGTCTGCTCAGGTCAGGGCTATCTGGAACAATTCCGCTGGGGTTGAGGGGAAAGAGTGCTCCGAAATAATCCTGTGTCCACCCTTTGCTGTCGCAACTCTCACGGACCCCAGGAAGCACAAAAAAGCGTTGACGCCAACTCCACAGTGCTGGAAACATCCAAAGCGGTTTGGCACTACAGCCGAAGAGCGAGGCATAGACCAGTTCCCAACGGATCAACGTGGGGAAAAGACGGACATCCGCCAGCGTGATTTGTTCGCCACAGAGCCATGGCCCTTTGGCTTGCAAGCTCTCCTCCACTTGCTCCAAAGCGGAGAACAGGGCTTGGCTGGCTTGATCAAAGGCGCGTTGGTTCCGCGCAAATCCACATCGATACACGCCGTCATTGATCGAGGGTTGGATCAATTCCTGCCAGGACTCGATGGCAGGTTTCAAGTCACTTGGGGCGAGATTGAGGGCTGTCTCCTCTGCTGGCCATGAACACAGCGCTGCGCTGAGGGGGGTGCTGTCATTCCCCAGCAATCGGGGTTGATCGGATGGGCTTGCACCTGGATCAACCAGGACTGGCACCGTGGCTCGGTAGCTGGGAGGTGCGCCGCACCGCTTGTAAAGATCAAGCAGGCTCTTGCAACCAAGCCAGGTCGGCTCTAGTCGCCAACGCCCTTCGTCGTGACTGGCCTCGGCCTTCAACAGGTTGATGCTTGAGCTGAGTCCTCTCAGTTGAAACACCAGCCAGACACGATGGGCCCATGGACAACTTCGGCCAACAATCAAATGGGGTTTGGTCGTGCTGGTTCTCGCTTCGAGCGCCTTCTTCTCCAAGACGAGGGTTTGCATCGGCGTGCTGTTCGGGCGCCGATAGTGGCCCTCTTGATCGGCAGGGCCTAGGCCTCCCATCAAGCGGAGCCATTGCCAGCGCCATCCTTCACGAGCGCCGCGCACAATCAGTGGATGGATCGCCATCGTTCTTCCATTTCCACTTATCTTCCTTCAGATTGTTTGTGGCTGCTGAGAGTTGATGCCAAGCCCTCGAGTGCTTGTAGTGGCCGCAACCCATGGGAATGAGATCAATGCGCCTTGGCTGTTGGAACAGTGGCAGCAGCAGCCGCATTTGATTCAGACCCATGGATGCGAGGTTCTCCCGGTGATCGGCAATCCCGATGCCTATGCAGAGGGTTGTCGTTATCTCGACCGTGATCTCAATCGCTCTTTTCGGCCTGATCTTCTGCAGCAGGTTGGTGCAGAGCGGATTCCATCCTCCAAGGTGGATCGCGAAGTTCAGCGTGCCTTCGATCTGGTTAGCCGTTACGGAGTAGGGGGCATCGATGCCTGTGGGGTGGTGATTGATCTCCACACCACCACGTCCTCGATGGGGAACTCACTGGTGGTCTATGGGCGTCGCCCTGCTGATTTGGCGTTGGCGGCCCTCGTTCAGGGACGTTTGGGCCTACCCATTTATCTCCATGAAGCCGATCCAGTTCAGCAGGGATATCTGGTGGAGAGTTGGCCCTGCGGCCTGGTGATCGAAGTGGGGCCCGTTCCTCAGATGGTGCGTCACCACAAAATTCTGACGCAAACTCGTCTAGCTCTCGAGGCCGTTCTTGAGGCCTGCTCTGATGTGTTGGCCTGCCGAGCCCGCTATCCAAGGCAATTGGTGGTTCATCGCCATCTAGGGAGTCTTGATCTCCCACGCTCCCCATCCGGTTCACCCGACGCCTTCCTTCATCCTCGGCGGCAGGGTTCGGACTGGCAGCCCCTGCGTATCGGCGATCCGCTTTTTCAGAAGGCTGATGGCAGCTGCGTTGTTTATGAGGGATCTGATGGCCAGATCCCGCTCTTTATTAACGAAGCGGCTTATGCCGAGAAGGCCATTGCGTTGAGCCTCACTCTCAGGGAGTGCTGGCCTCTGTCTTTGGAATGGACAGAGGCACTGCAAGCGCAGCTATCAGCGGGGTGATCCGTTGTAGATGACCTCATTCACAGATCGGCCATCTGGAGCAATCTGGATCTCTGTTTCCGTGGTGGGTGCACTGCCGTCCTCAGGCCAGCCGGGATCTCCCCCGAGAAATTGAAAGGTGTATCCGTTGCCGTCCTGATTCACTAGGCAATCCCCCCCTCCAGAACTGGTCTGAAACATGCAGGGCTGAGGGCGATAGACACTGAGGCCACCATTTTCGGCAACGGCAGTGTTGCGAGCCAAATTGATCGCCCTGACTTGTGACGCTGGGATGGTGCCTTGAGCGAGACCAGGCGTTGCGCCCATCACGCTTGCACCAGTGATAACGGCCATGGCCGAGAGGGTATGGAGATTCATGCAGAACCATGTGTTGCATCCACATCGGAATCACGGTGACGTGATCTGTCAACTGGATTTTGCACTTAACGGATCGTTCCGTTGTAAGAGACCTCAAGGATTCGCTCACCGTCTCTGGAGACAAGCACCGATGTCTCGATGGTTGGGTTGGGAGGGGTTTGCTGTTGCCAACCTGGAGCACCACCTTGGAATCGGAACAGGAACCCTCCATCGCTGATGGACTCGAGACAGGACCCTGCACCGGTTTCGTACATGCAGCTTGCTGCTCGGTATTGACTTAAGCCCCCATTGAGAGACTCCGCGCGCATGCGCGCGAGATTGGCTGCCTTCGGTTGGGCCAGTGGTAATGGCTTGGTGGACTGGGCCGTTGCATTCGGCGTGAAGAGCCAAATACCGCTGATGAGCGCCAACCCTATTTTGAACTGATTCATCCCGTCATTTTGACGCGATCAATCACTGGTTCAAGGCTTCCAACAGGTCACAGGTGTCAAAGGTTGTGACTGGCTTCTCAGGCACAGCTCTACCCACAGGCCCAGGTGTTTTGTTCTTTGGTGCAGGGAAGATCACTGCGTGTGCCATCAGCCCAGTAAATCCTCAACCTGTCATCACTCGTTCCAGTCCTCAGCGTGAGCGAACTGACAGGGCCTGCAGGAACCTTGTTGCTGTTGTCTGAAGGCGGTGGTAGCTGCTCTCCGACTTGGCGTTCGAGCTGCTCTAGGCGTTGTTCCAAGCGATTGATCGCTTCGCTCTGGGTCTTGTTGACAGGAACCGTTTTTGACGCGCAGGCACTGAGAGCTATTGCTGCACAACTTGCTAAAGCAACAGTGATGACACCACTTTGGAAGCGAGATGCCCTTGAGCTGATTGTCATTGTTCCTGTTGCGACGAAACCAGTTTGGATGGCTAGAAGGCGTTGACTAGTCGTTCGCTCCAGTACACAACCGCTCCTTGGGCTTCAAGCTCATTCCGCCGATGGCGGGCCATGGCCACCGGAACAGTTTCCTCAGTGCGCCGGCCAGCCTGAAGCCATCGAATCAAAACCACGAGACTGTCCTTGAGGGGTCCGTTTAAATCTTAAGCCTTTCTAAAGCTGCTCTTTCGAGGTCGCGCTTGCTTCGGAGCGAAACGGGAGCCTCGTTCTTAAGGATCGAACACAAAGCGCAATCTTGCTTTACATTGCGTGTGGCAGGGCATCCTGCCCTTCCGTAACCGTCTCCTTGCGAGACCTTCTTTTCCGTTCTCATGACTACCACCATCCAGCAGCGCTCCGGCGCTAATGGCTGGCAGCAGTTCTGTGAGTGGGTCACCTCCACCAACAACCGTCTGTATGTCGGTTGGTTCGGTGTGTTGATGATCCCCACCCTGCTTGCCGCTACCACCTGCTTCATCGTCGCTTTCATCGCCGCACCTCCGGTTGATATCGACGGCATCCGCGAGCCTGTTGCAGGTTCACTGATGTATGGCAACAACATCATTTCTGGTGCTGTTGTTCCTTCCAGCAACGCCATTGGCTTGCACTTCTACCCCATCTGGGAAGCTGCCTCACTCGACGAGTGGCTCTACAACGGCGGTCCTTTCCAGCTGGTTGTGTTCCACTTCCTGATCGGCATCTACGCCTATATGGGACGTGAGTGGGAACTCTCCTACCGCTTGGGCATGCGCCCTTGGATCTGTGTTGCTTACAGCGCACCTGTTGCTGCTGCATCTGCAGTGTTCCTGGTCTACCCCTTCGGTCAGGGTTCGTTCTCTGACGCCATGCCTTTGGGCATCTCTGGAACCTTCAACTACATGTTGGTGTTCCAGGCTGAGCACAACATCCTGATGCACCCCTTCCACATGCTGGGAGTGGCTGGTGTTTTCGGTGGTTCACTGTTCTCCGCCATGCACGGCTCACTGGTGACCTCCTCCTTGGTGCGTGAAACCACCGAGACCGAGTCCCAGAACTATGGCTACAAGTTCGGCCAAGAAGAAGAGACGTACAACATCGTGGCTGCTCACGGCTACTTCGGTCGCCTGATCTTCCAATACGCCTCCTTCAACAACAGCCGTAGCCTTCACTTCTTCCTTGCAGCCTGGCCTGTGGTCGGCATCTGGTTCACCGCCCTTGGCGTGTCAACCATGGCCTTCAACCTGAACGGCTTCAACTTCAACCAGTCGATCCTTGATGGTCAGGGCCGCGTCCTGAACACCTGGGCCGACGTTCTTAACAGAGCTGGTCTTGGCATGGAAGTGATGCACGAGCGCAACGCTCATAACTTCCCCCTCGACCTGGCTGCTGCTGAGTCCACACCTGTGGCTCTTCAGGCACCTGCCATCGGTTGATCCGGAACCCAATCCAAGTTCAGGTCAACTGAACGAGGAAGCCCCCGCCTTTCGGCGGGGGCTTTTTTGTGGCTTGTCCTGGTCCGGTCTTGGCTGACGTTGGCTGACGACTCGAGAAGCACGTTGCATGGATAGCAAACAGACCAACACCAATCACCAAACAAGATTCAATCAACGTTGAATGCTTACATCCACCACATCAAATCTTGCAATCACAAATAAACCATCAGCCGATTAATTAAGCCAACACAGCATGTGATGACAGTGATTTTGGTTGCATTCATCCTTTGACTAATCGTCAGCGATTCAGAGAGATGATCTCAATTGATCTCAGCGGCGGGTTGGTGGTGGTGACCGGCGGAGCAGGATCCATTGGCCGTGCCATCGCCAGGCAGGCCGCTCAAGCGGGTGCCTCCATCGCCGTCTGCGACACCAACATCGAGGAGGTGGAAGCCGTTGCTGCCCAGATCAGAACCAACGGTGCAGTCGCAAAGAGCTTCGAGATGGACGTCACCGATCAGGTGGTGGTGAAACAGGTGATGGACCGCGCCGTCAAGGAGCTCGGCCCGCTTCGAGGACTTGTCACCGCTGCGGGAGTGCTGCGCACTGGCCCTCTCTCCAGCCAGAGCCATGAAGACTGGCAGCGTGTGATGGCTGTGAATGTGGACGGTACTCTCCATGCCGTGCAGGCTGCCATTCCTCATCTGGAATCGACGCACGGCTCAATCGTGACCCTGGGTAGTGTCTCGGCATTCATCGGCTCAGCGGATGGAGGGGCTTACACCACTTCCAAGGGTGCCGTGCTCAGCCTCAGTTACGCAGCGGCCGGAGAACTGGCGCCAAGGGGGATCCGCGTGAATAACGTGGCGCCGGGATGGGTGGATGGCGGTTTCACCCATCAGGCCCTTGCAGCAAGCGACAACCCAGAGCGCCTCAGGGAGAGGGCCTCTGCGCTGCACCCCCTGGGTCGGATGGCTTCGACGAGCGATGTTGCCAACGCGGTGATCTGGTTGCTGTCCAATCAGGCAGCTTTTATCACCGGCTCAATGCTGCTGGTTGACGGTGGATTCATGATCCAGCACAACAGCTAGGAGCCGAATCGATGGGCCTTGAGCATTAGGGGTGGTTGGAGATCAACCAACCACACAGCCCTGTTATTGAGGTGTCAGTCTTGCTGGATGGGCTCACTCATGGACGCGGCAATGCTTTAGCCATGACGCCCATTCCCAGAGGATTGGATGATGAGTGGATCTCTGTCATGACTTCATGGCATCCAATCCGAATCGAGCCGCTTCTCATGATTTGCCTGTTGGCTTGGAAGACTGCGCTATTTGTGCACTTCACTCCGATGTAGATCGTCTTTCCGAGGTGGAAATTTGGCGTAATCCTCTCTGGCTGCTGCGTCATCATCCCGATCCGTCCCCTTTGCTCGGATGGTGCTTGCTGGATGCCCGTCGTCATATTGCGGGTCCGATCGACTTTGTGGATGAGGAAGCACGTGAATGGGGCAACGTGGTTCAAAAAGCATCAAGGTTGATTCAGCACTTCACTGGTTGCGACAGGGTTTACGCCGTCGCTTTTGGTGAGGGTGCACGCCATCTTCACCTGCATCTCATCCCTCGGTTCCAGGAGGATCAGCGCAGTGCGGCATGGAGTGTGGCTGATCTGTATCGCGATGTCGAAGCAGGTCGAGAGCTCCCTGCTCAGATTGAAAATGTTCAAGAATTTCTTGTGGCTGCTCGCCTTCAAGCTCAGAACAGTTTCATGGCTTGATCGAAATTAATCCAGGGTTTGATCCGGAGTTTGACTGTCAAGAGGCAGTTCTGGTGCCTTGATTGCTTCGGGTTTAATTGTTGAGTTGAGAATGTTTTTATTGTCCTCCTTTGAGGATTGCATATTGTCGAGAAAAGGTAATTTCTCGATTATGGGTGCTTCTCTGAAAGGCCTCATTTTGTCAACGGGTTTTGTGTCCTTCAATGGCTGAGTCTTTGTGTGTGCATCGATGAGTTGTTTAGAGGGAGGGCCTTGAATGTTGGGCTGTTCTTTGGGGCCGACGATGTCAACAGCTGTGCGTTCCACGACAAGTCGAAATCGAACATCTTGCCGTTTATTGATTTCTTCTTGAACGGCTGAAACTTGTTTGAATGTTGGACGCTCTGGGTCTGCAACACGCACGATCACTCGGATGACAGGTGGGTTTTGATCCCAGTCAATGTCTACTTTCTCGATGTCAATCTTCTTTTTATCGCCAAAGGTTAAGGTCTCCCGCGTTAGGAATTGTGCAATGGTTTTTCCTACTGATTCGCGTGTGTTTTCGTTTTTCGCTTGGACAAGGAGATTGATAAAACTTGTCCCTAGCGGAATCAGTAATAAACCGGTGAGTGCAAAGCTTGCGGCTCCTAACTGGCTTCGCCTGAGTTCTTGGCGAAAGTAGGAATCTCTGCAGGCCATTAAGACCAATCCGCCGGTCAAGATTCCAAGAAGGTTGGTGGCAAATAGGAGGCCAGCTCCCAATGCGTCTTCCCAATCCGCATGGGATAGAAGAAGTCCCATCACACAGACAGGTGGTACGAGCGCAACTGCAATGGCCGTTCCTGCAAGTGAGCTCACGGCATCACTGCGAAGCTTGGCGTACGTGGCCAGTCCACCGGCCACAAGGGCGATCCCTAAGTCGAGAAGGTTTGGTGATATCCGCGCTTCGACTTCCGAGCCGAAATGAGGCAATCCGGCCAGCTTCCCCAGCACCATGGATAGGACAGCGGTAGCGCATACGCCCACCATCAACGTCCGCAAGGAACGGGTGAGTAGGGGAATGTCGCCAAAGAGCACGGCAAAAGCGGCAGCTCTTAGCGGCATGATCCATGGAGCCACGACCATCGCGCCGATCACGACGGCGGGGCTGTTGGCGAGTAAACCCAGAGTTGCGATGAGTCCCGCGCCGATACTCAGCACGATGAACACTTCATCAAGTGCTGCATCGCTGCTAAAGCTGCGTTTCATGCGATCGAGCTTGCTGGGTTCGATGCTGGCCATGAACTCTGGTTTAGATGGTTTCAGTTTGATGGCAGGTCAGCGCCAACATGAGTGCATCAACGGATGAACCATTGGTCGGTGTCTGCTCTCACCCAAATGGGTGATGGACTTGGACGCATTTCCATTTGTGAACCAGGGAAGCATCCATGTGGGTTTTGCCAACCTGTCGGTAGTGGTTAATTCATCGTTGCGATGTCTGCGAAGCAGAGACAGGAAATGACAAGACAAATCCTCGAATCAAGTGGAACGCTGATCGAAAATGACCACTTTGTGTATGCTTCAGGAGATCATGGCTCCGGATGGGTTGCTAAGGATCTTATTAACTTAAGGCCGGAACTTGCCCATCAGCTTGGTCAACTTTTGGGCGAAGAAATTCGAGATCAAGGCTTCAGGCCTGACGTGATTTGTGGCCCTGCTATTGGCGGTGTTATTTGTGCTCAATATGTAGCTTTGGCGCTTAAGACTCGTTGCGTATTTGCGGAGCGTCTGCTTGGTAAGACAGGAAAAACAGAAAAGTTTGAGATTAAGCGTGGATATGATGAGATTATTCGAGGTCAGTCTGTGCTGATTGTTGATGATGTTGTTAATACTGGGTTTTCAGTTCGTCTTACCTGTGAGGCAGTCGTTCAATCAGGCGGCCATCCGATCGGCATTGCGGCGTATGTGAATAGGGGCAATGTAGGGGCGGCAGATCTTGGGGTGGAGAATTTCATTTTTTTAGATGAAATTCTCCTTCCCTCCTGGCCCGCTGATGAATGCCCCCTTTGTCAAGCTGGGGTTCCAGTCAATGTGCGCTACGCGCATGGATCTGAATTCGTAGTCAGTGAACAGGTCCATCTGATGTCATGAGCTAACGCACACCGGTTGTGATCTTGCTCTCAGGCAGTCGAGCAATCAACAAAACCAGCTGCAGCACGGATTCCATGCTGAAACTGGGCTGCTCTCTGAAGCCGATGACCTGACTTGAACAGGCGACCCACGCTTTACGAAAGCGTTGCTCTACCAGCTGAGCTACATCGGCAGCTTTAGGAACTTAACATTTGCCATTGCGCTGTACAGGGTTTGAGCGACCACGACTCTCAAAGACAGTTGGATCCAGAATTAAAGGCGCGGCTCTTACAGGAGGCTCGCACTCCCTGGCGGACGCTACGGCGCTTGCTCTGGCTCGCTCTCTTCGCTTCCGGCGGCCTGGGTCTGTTCGTCATGACCTTCAAAGTCACTGCTGGAGACACTGTTGTCCTCGCTGACCTGGGGATCCAGATCGGCGCTGTTGTTTTGTTCGGCAGCTTGCTCTGGTTCGACCGCAGTCGAGAGCCCTGAATCTGGTGCCTTAGGGAGATTCAGTTCTTCTGCATTTGGGTCGTTCAAAGCGTTGGAGTCATGGTCTGAGATCTCCTCGTCTTCCACCTCCTTTGATGGCTCAGGAGGTGGAGGCGTCTCGATGGTTTTTTGAGGTTCCTTCGGTTCATCAATGGTTGATCTATTGATGTCTGCCCTGTCCAAATCCAACGCCTCCAGGCGAAGAAGATTCAACCCGAGTGAAAACCTTGAATCCTCAAGTTGTCGGTCACTCATCGCTATGGCCTCTTCAATGGCTCTTGAGGGACGAGTGAGAAGCCAGATGGATTGAATCAGCTGTTGCCATTGCCAAAAAATGACGGCCAGCAGTGGAGTGGCGATCAGCAGGCTTTGAAGGCGATGTTCACTTCTTAAAGGAGAAAAATCTGCAATCAACAGAGAGGAACGATCGATCCACCAGAACAACGCGAGCAAAAGAACTGCCCCTGCTGCCCCAATCAGCTTTAAGAGCAGGTTGTCCTGGCAGGAACTGATTTTTCGTTGCCAGGTTGTCCTCCCAATAAAGGATTGACGCACTAGGAGAAGGGAACCCCAATCAACAGGGCGTCTCCAGAGCAAGACTGCAGGCGCAACAACGGCGATCCCCCAGCAGAGAAGACGTTCCACCGAGGGCACCGGACCCAGATCCGATCCAGCCAAGATCAACCGAAGCAGCTGTAGCTCCAGTGGAATGGCTCCTATCGCCACCAACTGGAGCCAGAGAAGCGGCTCATTGCGGGGAGACATTAGGTGGCAAGCTTGCGGCGCTGGGTCACGAGCTTGTAGCCCTCAACGATGTCGCCGTCCTTCCAATTGGCGAAGCGATCACAGCCGATACCGCATTCGAACCCTGTGGCCACATCCTTGACGTCGTCTTTGTTGCGGCGTAGTGAATCGAGATCTCCAGCGAAGACGATTTCTTTGCCGCGACGCACGCGCACCTTGCAGTTCCGTTGAAGTTTTCCGGTTGTGACATAACAACCAGCCACAGCGCTCTTGCCGATCGTGAAAACGGCTCGAACCTCTGCTTCTCCAAGGGACTCTTCCACAAGTTCTGGTTCCAGGAGACCTTCCATGGCCAACTGGATGTCCTCCAGCAACTTGTAGATGACGTCGTAGTCGCGAACGTCAACGCCGTTTGCGTCTGCTGCTCGTTTTGCACCTGACGCCATGGAGGTGTTGAATCCAACGATCACAGCTCCTGAGGCTGCCGCTAGATCCACGTCCGTTTCCGTGACTTCGCCGGGAGCGGACAGCAGGACACGGACCTGGACCTCGTCCTTCGGTAGCTGTTCAAGCGAACCAAGGATCGCTTCCACACTGCCTTGAACATCGGCCTTGAGGATGAGATTGAGCTCTTTGAGCTCGCCCTCTTTGGCCTGGCCAGACATGGCCGTGAGTGATACGCGACGTGAGGCCATCTGTTGCGCCAGACGACTGGCGCGGGCATCGGAGGCACGATCGCCGACGACAGCGCGTGCTGACTTCTCATCGGGGTAGACCTCAAACTCGTCGCCTGCCGTGGGCACTTCGCTGAAACCAAGTGCTTCCACAGCACAGGAAGGACCTGCCTCTTTCAAACGGCCGCCGCCGTCATCCACCATGGCGCGCACTTTGCCGAGAACTGGGCCTGCGGCAAGGACGTCACCAGTGCGAAGCGTGCCGTTTTGAACCAGCAATGTGGCCACAGGACCTTTGGCCTTGTCGAGATGGGCCTCGATCACGGTGCCTTTTGCGAGTCGATCGGGGTTGGCCTGTAAATCCTCAACCTCGGTCACGAGGAGAATCATTTCAAGCAACTTGTCGATGTTTTCTCCGCGGAGGGCACTGACGGGCACCATCACCACATCCCCTCCCCAATCTTCCGCCAGTAGGTTCTGTTCAGAGAGTTCCTGTTTGACGCGATCGGGGGAGGCTCCCTCTTTGTCGATTTTGTTGATCGCCACAACAACCGGCACTTCTGCCGCCCGTGCATGGCTGATCGCCTCCAAGGTCTGAGGACGAACCCCATCGTCTGCTGCAACCACCAAGATGGCAACGTCAGTGACTTTGGTGCCTCGAGCACGCATGGCGGTGAACGCCTCGTGCCCTGGAGTGTCCAGGAAGGTGAGCCTCTGGGGGGAATCGTTGTGCTGAATCTCGACTTGATAAGCACCAATGTGTTGGGTGATTCCACCGGCTTCTCCAGCGGCGACGCGGGCTTGGCGGATCGCATCGAGAAGGCTCGTCTTCCCGTGGTCAACGTGGCCCATGACAGTGACCACGGGGGGACGGCGAATGAGATGAGCTCGGTCTTTGTCTTCGATCATCTCGACGGTCTTCTTGGCCGCCTCTTCGACATCATCCTGAAGAACAGGTACGCCGAATTCTTGTGCCACAGCTTCAATGGTTGGCATGTCCAAGGTCTGCGTGACCGTGGCAATGACACCTTTAAAGAACAGGGATTTGATGATTTCAGAGCTTTCGATGCTGAGCATGTCAGCGAGCTCTTGCACCGTCAGATTGTCCTCGGGGACCACGATCATCTCGGGCCGTACCTGTTTGGCCTCCCTAGCTGCACGTAGTTCCATCGCGCGACGACGCTGACGCTGACGTGCGGTTTCTTTACGCCGTTTCCTGATCGCAGCAACTGGCTTGGGAGCTGGCTTCTGCTTGGTTCTCGGCTTGGAAGGACGGGCCAAGCTGGCTGACAGCACCATCGCCTGGCGTTCACCAGCGAAGCCTCCGGTTTCAGCGGTTAAAGCATCATCGTTTTCGCCGATGATATGGACCTTCTGACGCTGTTTTTGGGGTGATTTACTGCGTAGCGCTTCCAGTTTTGCGCTGTCATCCCAGTCAGGCCGTCCAGGTCTGCGCTGACCACCAGCTCCTGGGCCAGGCCTGAAGCCTGGACGCCTCGGTGCTGATGGTGGAGTGGCGGTAGGACGTGAAACAGGAGGAGTGGCCTTAGCTCCACCAGCGGCAGCCTCGCCGCTACGCGTGGCAACAGGAGTGCCATCCACGCGTCTAGGCGGTGGTGCTGACGGACGGCTGTTTGGCTTTTGGAGCTGCATGAGCTCACCGGGGGCCACCGGCTTACGCATCCCTGGCATACCGCCAGGACGGGGGGCTCCAGGTCTTGGTGCACCAGAAGGACGTCCTTGTCCATCTCCACGGCCACCGGCACCATCGTTACTGCCGTCTCGGCGGATGGGTTTTCCGACTAACTCAAGGGAACTCGCACCTGAGCGAGGTTGCCCTGGTTTAGACGGTGCATTCCCAGGTCGCGTTGGGGCACCCGGACGTTGAGCGCCTGCAGGGCGTTGAGGCATGTTGGCGCGCTGGCCTGGAGGGCCGCTTGGCCGAGGACTCACGCCTGGGCGTTGTCCGATCTGACGAACGGGGGCGCCAGGAGCCGCCCGCTTTGGCTGTGGCCGTCCCACGAGCTCCGGTTTGGGAGCGGGTCTCGCCGGTGCCCCTCGATTCACCGGGGCTTTGGGTTGAGGACGGGCTGGCGGAGCGGTCGGTCGTGGGCTGCTGGCTTGGTTGCCAGGGCGCTTCACGGGTGATGTGCCTGTGGGGCGAGCCGGAGCAGGTGTCGGTCTGGTTGAGGTGGGCCTTGCCGGAGCTGAAGGGGCAGAGGCGGTTGGAGCGGGGGCTGACGCCTTTGGAGCGGCGGGCGCGGCCACGGGCTTGGGCCTTGGTGTGGGCGCAGAGGGTGCGGCCGCTACGGGAGTGCTTTGTCGGCTCACCGGCTTTTGTGGTGCTGCTTGACGCGACACGGGCTTCTGCACGATGAGAGGCAGTGGTGCCTCTGGCCGCGAAGGCGCAGAAGGTTTGGGTGATGGTTTTGCTGCCGTAGGAGCCGTAGGAGCCGCAGGTTTGCTGGGCATGGACGGGGCTGCTGGGCTGGATGCTTTTTTGACCGAGAGAATTGCTTTTCCAGGCGCGGGCTTCGCAGGAGCAGACGCGACTGGACTCCGACCTTGCTTTAAGAGGGTTCGGATTTTGCCGGCTTCTGTTTCGCTGATGGAGCTGCTGTGGCTCCTTGCGGCGATGGACAGCTTCTCGGCGGCATCCAGGACGTCTTTGTTCTCCAAGCCAAGGTCCTTGGACAACTCATAAATTCTGACTTTGCCGCTGCTGGTCATTCAGGTCTCCGGTCGGTCCGGGCACGGTGTGCCTCGGGGCTCCACACACGTGGTGCCAATGTTCATCTTGCCTCAGCGGCTGCAACCCGAGGTTCGGTGAGCCGCTCTTGCAGCGCCGTCATTACGTCTTCAGGAACCTGGCAACGCAGGGATTTCTGAAGCCTTTTGCGGCGGCGTGCCTCTTCAAAACAGGCCTCAGTCGGGCAGAGGTAGGCCGATCGGCCCATTCCCTGATCGAGGAGGACCCCTTCCTGATGGTCACGAATCACTCGCAAAAGCATGCTGCGATCGAGCAGCTGACGGCAGGCGACACAGCGACGGAGGACGGGGCGCGAAACGTTCACCGGGCTCCTTCCTCTTCATCGCTTGTGCTGGGGGCATCCTCAGAATCGAGCTCGTCGTCCAGTTGTTCAGGTTGTTCTGTGATCTGATCTTCAGCTTGCAATTCGGTCTCAGCTGTTTCGACTGACTCCTCTACGGCTTCGGCCACGGGTTCCTCGACCGCTGCTTCAGCATCCTCGTAATACTCTCCATCTTCGGTGTATCCCTCCTCGTCTTCGGGAAGCGGATACAGCTCACGAAGTCGAGCATCTTCCTCGGCCCTGGCTGCCTGTTCAACGGCTAAGCGCTCTTCCGCTTCACGTTGAAGGGCTTCTTCCTCTTCCCTTTGGGAGATGAGCTCAGCAACAACAGCATCCTCTGCGGTTTGGTCGTATTCCGTTGAGTTCTTGATGTCAATTTTCCAACCCGTTAATCGAGCTGCAAGACGAACATTCTGACCTTCTCGACCGATGGCAAGACTGAGTTGATCGGGCGGCACCAACACATGGGCATGTTGCCCTTCGGGATCAACAAGACGCACAACTTCGACGCGAGCTGGACTCAGCGAGTTGGCGATGTACTGGCTGGGGTCTTGGGACCAGCGGATGACATCAATTTTTTCGCCACGGAGTTCATTCACGACTTGTTGAATGCGTGATCCCCGGGCTCCGATGCACGCTCCAACAGGATCGACCTCTCTCTCGATGCTGTCGACAGCCACCTTGGTCCGAGGCCCGACCGATCTCGATGGTGGATTGGCTTCACGGGCAACGGCAACGATGCGTACCGAGCCCTCTTGGATCTCAGGAACTTCATTTTCGAAGAGATAAACCACCAGCCCTGCATTGGCTCGACTCACAAAGAGTTGAGGTCCACGGCGAGGCACTTCGCTGACCTCTTTAAGAAAGACTTTGAAGGTGGCGTTGGCGCGGTAGTTGTCGTTGGGGAGCTGATCGCGCCTGGGCAATTCAGCTTCGACCTCGGGACGGCCAAGACCCGAACTCACGGCCATGATGATCGATTGACGCTCGAATCGAATCACGCGAGCAGTCAGGACTGGATCTTCGAGATCAGCAAATTCCTCTTGGATCATCCGTCGCTGTTGATCGCGCAGCTTCTGAGCCAAAACTTGTTTGGTCGTGGCAGCTGCCATGCGACCGAAATCCTCTTTCTCGGGAGTGACATCGAGTACGACAGTGTCGCCGGCCTGGGCGTCTTCAGCCACTTGCATGACCTCGGCCAAGGCGATTTGGTGGTCTTCGCTTTCAACCTCATCAACAATGATTTTGCTGGCGAGAACCCGATAGCCCTCTTCGTCTAAATCGAGGGCGACATCAAAATTGCTGAAATATTCTTCATCGAAAGGATCTTCACTAATCCCTAAATAAAGGGTGCGCCGATAGCGCTCATAGCCTTTTAAAAGTGCTTCCCGTAAGGCAGCCTCAACGACCTGAGGGGCGAGTTTCTTTTCCTCGCTGATGTCTTCGATCAGGTTGCTGAGGCCGGGGAGAAGGACGAGAGCCATCGAGGACGGGAATGAAAGTCTTGGAGGAGAGTGAGGTTGGAAGAGGCTTGGAGGGGTCAGCCAGTAGGACTAGTGAGCTCAACAGAAATCACGGAGTCCCGCGAGATCTGTTTAATTCGCCCGTGAATACTGATCTTGATGTGGTCTTCCGTTCGCTCTAAAAGGGTCCCGGAATGTTTCTTTTCAGTCCCCTCAGCGTCACGGTGAATCACGTCGACCGGATAGCGACGAAAAGTCTGGAAATCGCGATCCGATTGAAGATGTTCTCCGATCCCTGGACTACTGATCTCCAGGACATAAGCCTCGTTGAGAACAGCAGCCTTTTCCAGGGCTTCTCC
This sequence comes from Synechococcus sp. Cu2B8-bc1011, assembly GCF_047302735.1. Classification (NCBI taxonomy): domain Bacteria; kingdom Bacillati; phylum Cyanobacteriota; class Cyanophyceae; order Synechococcales; family Synechococcaceae; genus Synechococcus; species Synechococcus sp. Cu2B8-bc1011. Next base: position 48,420 of record NZ_CP138915.1, on the reverse strand, counting down.
CATCGGTGCACTGAAAGCAGCACAATCATCCAAGGTCACATCGTCTCCGCTGGAACGGCGAATTTGGATCAGCACCGTCATGGGTTGCATGTGGGCTAGGACCTGCAAATCAGCCAGCTCGAACCCGTGGTCTACGGCTATGGCAGAGGCCAATTCCTTTAGATCTGGGAGCAGAGGATGGGGCAAGAACAATCGGAGGGAGAGTCGGGCATTGGCCCGATGGTTGATGCTGCGATCACCCTCCCGGAGAGAGGAACTCACCAGGCCAAACAACAATGTAGTTGATTGACCTTTCATGCATCAGTCGCAACCCTGTACCGAAATGCGGTAACTGAATCCGGTTGCTCCAGGATCGTTGCCAGCACCAACTTTGAAGTTCACCTGGCTAACAGCTTTCCCCTGAGGAGTCTGGAATGGACCGAACTGAGCTCCGGTTCCTGTTGGTGGCTTCATGAATTCTTTGACAACTCTTAAATTGCTGCCGTCCGAAAATTTCAGAAAGGCTTCGATTGGATAAGAGCCAGGGTTGCTATCCGTCGAGTCTGCTGTGAAGAAGAGTTTGTAAGAGGCAAAAGGTTGGTTCACGACAAAGTCGGTATTCCAGTTCGTACGACCTAGCAATGCTTTGTTGCGTTGAACTCTCTTTTTGACGATGTAGGGCTTAGGACCATCGCCATTGCCACCGATTGGCATGAGGAATGTGCAACCTGCGTGAGCAACTGGTGCGTGAGCAAAAATGAGCGATGAGCAAGCTACGACGACGCCGATAGCTGATGCAGATCGATGGCTTTTGCGTGTGAGTGAAAACATATTTGCTATTGAAATAGTTAAGGTGTTTTTACACCCTGGGTTTCAATTTGTTCGAGAAGAACGTTCACTGGGATTTGGGTTGAAAAACGGCAGGCACAGGTTTCACTAGAGGCCAAGGTTCCATGCTCCCAGTACTTGTTGCTTCCAGTTCCGCCGCCGCAGAAGCCGTAGTAGTCACATTGATCACGGCAAAGCGTTGTCCCAATGGTCATGTCTTGAAGCAATTGGCGAAATGTCTCGGTTTCAGCGGCACCGACGAGGGATTGATCACGAATATTTCCTAAATTGAACAATCCATATTTCTTGGTTTCCACGGAGAGGAGTTCAGGATCAAAAGTGGAAAAATTGCCTGCTGAATCCACACTCAAGATCGAATATGGGCGATTCATTTCGTTCTGAAGCAGTCTTTGCCCACTGGCCATCATCTCAGTGATTTGATCGAATTCACGCAGGCGAATCGGAAAACCGTCCCTTTGATTGCACTCCCAAAAACATTTTAAGAAGTTGTGATATTGCTTTTCTCGGCTTAGTCCCTGCATGGAAGAGCTGGCGTTAATACCTTCTTGCTCTTCGACATTGAAGCCGAGATCCTGAATTCCATTGTCACGGAAAAAGGAGTACATCCTCTCTGGATCTTCGATGGCCGCACTCGTGAGTACAGCGATCGCATGGATAGGAATCGCGTGATCTTGAAGTTTTCGAATGCCACGCATTGTTAGAGCATGAGATCCAATGCCATTGCGAAAACGGCGATGGGAATCATGGATCTCTTCTGGCCCGTCAACGCTCACACCTACAACAATTTGATTGCGCTGAAAGCATTCACACCAGGCGTCGTTGATCAACGTCGCATTGGTTTGCACATGCTGCTCAATCTGAACCCCTTGCTCCTGCAGCTCAGCTGTTTGCTCACGCACGATGGCACTTGCCTCGTCGTAAAAGCTGCAAGGCAGCGTCAGTGGTTCGCCAGCATGCCAGAGGATTGAAAGCTGAGGGCCCCAAAAGGGGCTCTCATACACCCTGTTCAGCAAAACAGGTAATTGATTGAGATCAAAGATCCGTCGTTTCTGGCGATCAGGCAAGTAGCAGTAACTGCAATCAAGGTTGCAGAGCGATGTGGCCTGAATCACCAAGAGGCCGATGGGTCCGTAATCAGCGTGGTTTACCAATTGGCGAAACCTGCGCGATAGCCATTGGCGAAGCCCCTTCCGCCCCCGTTGCCAAAGGCACGTCCACGGCCACCACCGTTGCCCCAGGCGCGGCCGTTGCCATTGCCCCATGCTCGAGCAATGGTCTGGCCATCGTTGTGATGACTGACTCCTAATCGCTCCCAAGTGTCACTCGAGAGCTTCTCAATGCGCTGTTCCAGAGCATTCCCTAGATCGGGCTCGCTGAGAACAGCTGAGTGCGAGGCGTCTGTCAGGACAGAGCTTGACGCGAGAATTGCAGCGATGCTGAGGAGGGTTGTTTTGTTCATGAGTGACGTGAAATTTGAACGCTTTTAGGAATATGGGCTCAGGAGCCTTTGGATAATTCAGCTGTCGTTGCGAGCACGATGGTGAAGAAATCGCCGATCATGTTTTCGCTGAGCCCAACCTGACTATCAGGACCAATCCACTTGTTGACGGCTGTGCGTACGTCTTCGTTGTCGTCCACATAAGCGGTCAGCATCTGACCGATGGCCAAGTTGCTGTAATTCAGTAGGTGAGGAGTGGTGTCCGCAATCACACAGCCGACGCTGGATCTTGCGTAAGGGAATGTGGGGACCAGATCAGCATCCGGAGCCGTTGCCTCTCGACTGGCTTTCAGCCAGAGGGTGTCCCCACCGAGGAATTCAATTGTTCCGTCCTTAAGGCCTGCAAGAGCCTCTGTAGGGGTCGCGAAGAATTGGAACTGGGCGTCATCAACGGATTTAGCCAGGACTGCCGCTGCAGCCGTGTCTTTCACGACACCAATTGTTTTTCCTTTAAGGCTGTCTGGTGTTCCGTCATTCCCTTTGGGAGCTAAAACACGCGTGCCGCTTGTTGCGAAGGGCAAGCTGTAGGTAAGCGTTCTTTGTCTCTCCCAAGTGAAGGCAACGCCACAAGCGATATCAGCTTCTCCGGAACGAATTTTGTTCAGTCCATCCTGAGCAGACTTGATGGAAACAGGCTCGATCACAATGTCATCGGACTTGTTTTCTGGAGCTGATTTCAGCTGATCGCGGATGGCATTAAGCACCACGAAAGAAAGCCCTTCGTATTTGCCATCTTTCTCGTCAACCATGGGAAGCACATCGTCCACAACGACGGCTCTCAGCTTTCCGGTCTCAAACACATTGCCTGTTTGGCCTGACGCCTCTGTGTCACTCGTGGGAGCAGACTTTTGGCAGGCCACAAGGCCAACAGCTGTGAGCGCGATCAGGCCGGTAGCGGCCGCTTTAAAAAAGCGCATGATCGTGAGTTGATGACGTACCTAGAGGTACTAATAGACACGACCTTGGGAGGTGTGCCAATCAAGGATTTGATCATGCACGATTGGGATCAGCTTTCAGCCTTGACGCCTCCGGCTTCGACAGGAGCGATTTCTTCGTAGCGATCACCAGGCTTTTCGGTGCCTCGTTGGGATGCGTCTTGGTTGATGCAAGCTGTCTTTTGTTCGTCTGTTTTGAGGTACTGACACACGCGAGCCCAAAGTTTGCTGCGGCTCCCAGTGGCACCACGACTGAACAAAACCTCGTCTCCTTGATCAGCGTTTTCGTTGATCTCGATCTGACAGAGCTCGCATCGAAGTGGCGCTTTTGACGGCACGGTCATGGCTCTGGGGAGATGAAAGAGTTGATCAAACTAATGCCGTGCTTCCTCTGAAAGTGAGTTGAACGATGCGGGTGCTCCGTTCTCCAGAGCGGGGCCACTAGCGTGAGAATCCCCACGTGTTCCTGATCTTTGGCCGCCGGCATGAAGGTTTTCCAAATCATTCGCTGTTGTTGCCTGACAGCCCTTCTGGTCACGTCTTGCTTTGGCAGCCTTCCCGTTCAGGCTGCTGATCTCTCCTTTACTGCCAACGGGCACAGCTTTGTTGCCAATGCAGTCCGGGATGTGGCGCCGTCGGTCGTAAGGATTGACACCGAACGCTTGATCGAGCGGCAGCCTTTTGATCCGAATCTGATTGATCCTCTGCTGCGTGATCTCCTGGGAGAACCTGGCTATGGAATTGGCCCTGAGCGACAGAGGGGTCAGGGGTCAGGGGTTGTGATCGATGGACATGGTCTGGTTTTGACCAATGCCCACGTTGTTGATCAAGTCAGCACTGTCAATGTGACCTTGTCCGATGGGGAACAGAGAGACGGGGAAGTGATTGGTCAAGATCCGGTCACCGATCTCGCGCTGGTCCGACTGTCTGGACGAGCTCTTCCCTCCCCGGCAACCTTGGGGGACTCTGAGGCCTTGGAGGTTGGTGATTGGGCGATTGCTTTAGGTACTCCCTTTGGCTTGGAGCGAACGGTCACGTTGGGCATTGTCAGCAGTCTTCATCGCAATATCAGCAGCCTCGGTTTTTCCGATAAGCGTCTGGATCTGATTCAGACCGATGCAGCCATTAACCCTGGTAATTCAGGCGGGCCGCTCGTGAATGCTTCCGGTGAAGTGATTGGCATCAACACGCTGGTTCGCTCTGGTCCAGGGGCCGGATTGGGATTTGCGATCCCGATCAATTTGGCCTCCCGAGTCGCTGATCAACTCCAGAAGGACGGTGAGGTTGTACATCCCTACTTAGGCGTCCAACTTGTTCCTCTCACCGCTCGGATTGCGCGCGACCATAACCGTGATCCCAATGCTCTCGTTGAATTGCCTGAACGCTCCGGTGCCTTGGTGCAATCAGTTCTTCCCGATAGCCCTGCTCAACGGGCTGGATTGAGACGAGGTGATCTCATTGTTCAAGCTGGCGACGACACCATTCGAGATCCTCAGGATTTGTTGAAACAGGTGGACCAAGCTGAAATTGATCAGCCCTTGCTGTTGCAGGTTCTTCGCAATGGGGGAGATCTGCAGCTGTCGGTGAAACCGGCTCCTTTGCCAGGAATGAGCTGAGAGCTCTTGCTACGGTCTCGCCCTCAGCAGCTGATCGATGTCGGATCTCCAAACTCAAATGAAGCAAGCCGTCGCGGAGGCGGCCGTTGCGCAGATTCGTGACGGCATGGTGGTGGGCCTCGGTTCTGGGTCCACTGCCGCTTTGATGATTCAAGGCCTCGGGGCACGACTTGCAGCAGGTCAGCTCCATGACATCGTCGGCGTGACCACCTCGTTTCAAGGAGAGGTGCTTGCCGCTGAGTTGGGGATTCCTCTGCGTGCTTTGAACGCCATTGATCGCATTGATTTAGCGATTGATGGTGCTGATGAAGTGGATCCTTCCTTTCAGTTGATCAAAGGTGGCGGTGCCTGCCATGTACAAGAAAAGCTTGTTGCTGCCCGAGCAGAGCGTTTCATTGTCGTGGTTGATTCCACAAAGCTTGTTCAGCGTTTAAATCTCGATTTCTTACTCCCAGTTGAAGTGCTTCCAGGAGCATGGGTGCAAGTTCAATCCCAGCTCAAAGCAATGGGAGGAGTTGCCGAATTGCGTATGGCAACCCGTAAAGCTGGCCCAGTGGTGACCGACCAGGGCAACCTTGTTTTGGATGTGCGATTTGAGGATGGAATCTCTGATCCGATTGCCCTCGAGCGTGAGATCAACAATCTTCCTGGTGTTTTGGAGAACGGCCTCTTCGTCAACCTTGCTGACGAAGTTCTCGTTGGTGAAATCAAGGATGGCGTTGCTGGAGTCCGAAGTCTTGAGCGTGTGGTGTAAGACCGCTTACTGAAGACGGATCCGTACCGAATTGGCATGGCTGTGGAGACCTTCGCTGATGGCCAAGGTCTCCACAGCCACCCCGGTTGCATCAAGGGCTTCCTTGTTGAACTCGATGAGCGAGGTGTGACTCATAAACGTCTCCACGCTGAGGGCACCGCTAAACCGAGCGGCGCCGCAGGTGGGGAGTGTGTGGTTAGGACCGGCTAAGTAGTCTCCGACCGCCTCTGGACTCCATGGGCCAATAAAAATGGCACCTGCGTGGTTGATGCGGTCAGCCATCATTCTTGGTCGCTCGACAAGGAGTTCCAGGTGCTCTGGGGCGAAGCGATCGCTGAGACTTGCGCACTGTTCAAGGCTGTCGCAAGTCACAATCACTCCCCATTGGCTTAAGGATTGCCGGCAAATGCTCTCGCGAGGATGGGACGCCAACTGACGTTCGATCTCTGCAGGGACGGATCGAGAGAGCTCCTTTTCCGTTGTGAGCAGGATGGCTGCTGCCAGTGGGTCATGTTCTGCCTGAGCGAGGAGGTCGGCCGCCACCTGCTCTGATTTGGCCGTTTGGTCGGCGATCACCAAGACTTCACTTGGACCTGCAAGAGAATCGATGCCTACCTGGCCATAGACCGATTTTTTGGCCAACGTCACGAAAAGGTTTCCTGGTCCACTGATGACATCAACCTTCTGGACGGTTTCTGTTCCGTAGGCAAGAGCTGCGATTGCTTGTGCACCGCCAACTCGATAAACCTCCCTGATCCCAGCAATGTGAGCGGCTGCAAGAACTGTGGTGTTGATCAATCCGCTGGACCCAGCAGGGGTGACCATCGCGATTCGCTTTACGCCTGCAGCTTTTGCAGGCACGGCATTCATCAAAACTGTGCTGGGGTATGCAGCTCTGCCCCCTGGGATGTAAAGGCCTGCTGCATGGACTGGGCGCCAGCGGCGACCGATCTGCTCTCCATGAACACCAGAAACGCTGAGGTCAGAGGGACGTTGCCGCTGGTGAAAGTCTTGGATGCGTCTGTGCGCGAGATCTAAGGCATCACGAAGGTTGGCTGGCGTGTCATTCCAGGCTTGTTCCAGTAGGCCTGGGTCGATACGAAGAGGTTCTGGGCGGAAGCCATCAAATTTCTCTGTGAGGCTTATGAGAGCTTGATCTCCCTCCCTTTTGACCTGCTCCAAAATCTCTTGCACCCGTAGCTCCGCTTCTCGCTGGGTCGCTCCGGTTGTTCTTGTCGCGATCCGATCGAGTTCTTGTTCAGCTTGCGCCGCGGTGCTGATGCAACGCATGAGACCGGCAGGCGGATGCTCATTGCTCAGCACTGTCATCTCCTGATTGACGTTCGTCCTCAAACTAAATGGCCCTTGAAGCATGTGCTCGATGATTTGCAGGGCGGTGGGTTATGGTCACGGATTGTTGAACTGAAATCCGGCTCTGTGGCCAATAACAAGTCATCGAAGAAGCGCGTCGAGATCGGCGAGCGCAATCGCTTACAGAACAAAGCGTATAAATCAGCGCTTCGTACTCTCATGAAGCGCTGTTTCACTGCCTGCAGTGCCTACAGCGAGGCCCCAGGAGATGAGGCTAAAACCACGCTGACAACCAGCCTGAATGCAGCATTCAGCAAAATTGATAAAGCGGTCAAGCGTGGTGTGATGCATCGCAATGCCGGAGCTCATCAAAAGTCTCGTTTGAGTACTGCCGTCAAGCGCGCTATTGAGCCAAGCGTTAGTTGATCTCCCCCCGGCACAATGGGCCTGAAGGCGCGTTTCAGGTCCTGATCTGATGTCCACACCCACCCTGATCGACAGTCACTGTCACATCGTTTTCCGCAATTTTGAGGAGGATCTTGATGAGGTGGCTTTTCGATGGAGAGAGGCAGGTGTTACTGCCTTGCTGCATGCCTGCGTTGAGCCTTCGGAGATTCCGGCGATTCGTTCGTTAGCTGACCGTTTCCCTGAGATGCGTTACTCCGTTGGAGTGCATCCTCTCGATACGGAACATTGGGCTGCCGATACCGTTGAAGTTTTAAGCGCTGCTGCCAAGGACGATTCACGTGTGGTGGCGATCGGGGAGCTTGGCCTCGATCTGTTTCGAGACAAGAATCTCGATCAGCAGTTGTCCGTGCTTAAGCCTCAACTGGATCTCGCTGTGGAGCTGGATCTACCCGTGATTGTTCATTGCCGCGATGCAGCTGAACCGATGCTGGCTGAACTACGAGAGAGACAACTCAGAGGCAATTGCCCGCGGGGAGTGATGCATTGTTGGGGTGGGACGCCATCTGAAATGGCCGCATTCCTCGACTTTGGCTTCTACATCAGTTTCAGTGGCACGGTCACCTTCCCGAAAGCTGTCGACACGCATATCTGCGCCAAAGACGTACCTCAGGACCGATTTCTTGTTGAGACTGATTGCCCATTCCTTGCCCCAGTCCCCCGGCGCGGCAAGAGAAATGAACCTGCTTTTGTGGCATCAGTTGCCGAGCGAGTGGCTGAACTGAGGGGGCAGACTGTGGTGGAAGTGGCGGATGCCAGCACTGCGAATGCCAGACGCTTGTTCGCCCTTCCCTGACAAAAAGGCTGCTTTAGTGGAGGTGGAAGTGTACGATGTTCAATCGGCCTGGCCAAGATGCAGTTTCTGTGTTTTCGGCCCCAGAAGCGTCCATTTCCTTCCGGTTCATTGACGACGTCATCTGTTCAGACCAAAAACCTCTAGAGCCATGGAGTACGGCAGTCGTTCCTTGATTGGGATGGCTGCCTCTTCTTGTGGTGATGAGATTTGGATTTTTGAAGATTTGACGATCCTTCAGGCCTTTGTTCCCACTTTTCAACTGCAGGTCTCCGCATGAGCAGCAGCGCGATTCAAGTCGCCAAGACCGTCACCTACCTTCCCGATTTGGTAGAGGTGCAGCGGGCAAGTTTTAAGTGGTTTCTGGATAAGGGTCTGATCGAGGAGCTGGAGAGCTTCTCACCCATTACGGATTACACCGGCAAGCTGGAGCTGCACTTCGTCGGCAGTGAGTATCGGCTGAAGCGTCCCCGGCATGATGTTGAAGAGGCAAAACGTCGAGATGCGACCTTCGCGTCTCAGATGTATGTAACTTGCCGTTTGGTCAATAAAGAAACGGGTGAGATTAAGGAGCAAGAAGTTTTTATTGGAGAACTTCCATTGATGACTGAACGTGGAACGTTCATCATCAATGGTGCTGAGCGGGTCATCGTCAACCAGATTGTTCGTAGCCCTGGCGTTTATTTCAAGGATGAGCAGGATAAAAACGGTCGTCGTACTTACAACGCAAGCGTGATCCCTAATCGTGGAGCTTGGTTGAAGTTTGAGACGGATAAAAACGACCTGCTCCACGTTCGTGTTGACAAAACACGCAAAATCAATGCCCACGTTTTGATGCGTGCGATGGGACTGTCCGACAACGATGTTGTCGACAAGCTCAGGCACCCCGAGTACTACAAAAAATCGATCGAGGCCGCGAACGACGAGGGCATTAGTTCAGAGGATCAGGCTCTCCTTGAGCTCTACAAAAAGCTGCGTCCAGGTGAACCACCTTCTGTGAGCGGTGGCCAGCAGCTGTTGCAGACCCGCTTTTTTGACCCCAAGCGTTACGACCTAGGACGTGTGGGTCGTTACAAGATCAATAAAAAGCTTCGGCTCACGATTCCCGATTCGGTCCGCACCCTCACCCATGAGGATGTCCTGTCCACCCTCGATTACCTCATCAATCTCGAACTTGATGTTGGTGGAGCAAGTCTTGACGACATTGACCACCTGGGCAATCGTCGTGTTCGCTCTGTGGGAGAGCTTCTTCAGAACCAGGTTCGAGTTGGCTTGAATCGGCTTGAGCGGATTATCAAGGAGCGGATGACAGTTGGTGAAACCGACTCACTCACTCCTGCTCAATTGGTGAATCCCAAGCCGCTTGTGGCGGCGATTAAGGAGTTCTTCGGCTCCAGCCAGTTGAGCCAGTTCATGGATCAGACGAATCCCCTCGCTGAGCTCACCCACAAACGCAGGATTTCGGCTCTTGGCCCAGGCGGCCTCACCCGTGAACGCGCAGGCTTTGCTGTTCGAGATATCCACCCTTCTCATTACGGTCGACTTTGTCCGATTGAAACCCCAGAAGGCCCGAACGCTGGTCTTATCAACTCTTTGGCTACCCATGCCCGAGTCAACGAATATGGCTTTATCGAGACTCCGTTCTGGAGAGTCGAGAACGGAGTCGTTCAAAAGAGTGGAGACCCGATTTACCTCTCTGCGGACCTCGAAGATGAGTGTCGCGTTGCTCCCGGTGACGTTGCCACGGATGCAGATGGCCAAATCTTGGCTGAGCTAATCCCCGTTCGCTACAGGCAGGACTTCGAAAAAGTTCCGCCTGAGCAGGTCGATTATGTGCAGCTGTCCCCGGTGCAAGTGATTTCAGTGGCAACGTCACTGATTCCTTTCCTGGAACATGACGATGCCAACCGTGCCTTGATGGGGTCCAACATGCAGCGTCAGGCGGTGCCTTTGCTCCGTCCGGAGCGACCTCTCGTTGGGACTGGCCTGGAAACTCAGGTGGCTCGTGACTCAGGCATGGTCCCCATTTCACGAGTGAACGGGACCGTGACCTTCGTTGATGCCACGGCGATCGTGGTGCGAGATGAAGAGGGCTACGACCACACGCATTTTCTGCAGAAATACCAGCGCTCTAACCAAGACACCTGCCTGAACCAACGCCCTATCGTTCGACAGGGTGATCCGGTGATCATCGGGCAAGTTCTTGCTGATGGTTCAGCTTGTGAGGGCGGAGAAATTGCTCTTGGTCAGAATGTTCTGATCGCCTACATGCCTTGGGAGGGTTACAACTACGAGGATGCAATCCTTGTGAGTGAACGTTTGGTTAATGATGATCTTTATACTTCCGTTCATATTGAGAAGTATGAGATTGAGGCCCGTCAGACTAAATTAGGGCCTGAAGAGATCACCCGTGAAATCCCCAACGTTGCCGAAGAAAGTCTCGGTAACCTCGATGAGATGGGGATTATTCGGATCGGTGCCTTTGTGGAGAGTGGAGACATTCTCGTTGGCAAAGTCACTCCGAAAGGTGAATCTGATCAGCCTCCCGAAGAAAAACTGCTGCGTGCAATTTTCGGCGAGAAAGCACGTGATGTCCGAGACAATTCTTTGCGCGTACCCAGTACCGAACGTGGCCGTGTCGTCGACGTAAGGATTTACACCCCTGAACAGGGTGATGAGCTACCCCCTGGCGCCAACATGGTGGTGAGGGTGTATGTGGCCCAGCGCCGCAAAATTCAGGTCGGCGACAAAATGGCTGGTCGCCACGGCAACAAGGGCATTATCAGTCGCATTCTTCCCCGTGAAGACATGCCGTACTTGCCTGATGGCACTCCAGTGGACATCTGTCTGAACCCCTTGGGTGTGCCGAGTCGCATGAACGTGGGGCAGGTCTTTGAGTTGTTGATGGGTTGGGCGGCTGCCAATCTCGATTGCCGCGTCAAAATCGTTCCCTTCGACGAGATGTATGGCCCTGAGAAGTCGCAACAAACAGTTCAGGCTTACCTCAAGGAAGCGGCAAGTCAGCCAGGAAAAGATTGGATCTACAACCCCGAAGATCCAGGAAAACTATTACTGCGCGATGGACGAACTGGCGAACCTTTTGACCAACCTGTGGCGGTTGGATATTCCCACTTCCTGAAGCTGGTACACCTGGTGGACGACAAGATCCATGCGCGCTCCACTGGCCCTTACTCCTTGGTGACTCAGCAGCCATTGGGTGGTAAAGCCCAGCAAGGTGGACAGCGTTTGGGTGAAATGGAGGTGTGGGCACTTGAGGCCTACGGAGCCGCCTACACGTTGCAGGAGCTGCTCACTGTCAAGTCGGACGACATGCAGGGACGCAACGAAGCTCTCAACGCCATCGTGAAAGGTAAGCCGATTCCTCGTCCGGGAACACCTGAGTCCTTCAAGGTGCTGATGCGCGAACTCCAATCTCTTGGTCTGGATATCGCTGTATTCACTGACGAGGGCAAAGAAGTGGACCTGATGCAAGACGTGAATCCTCGCCGCAGTACCCCAAGCAGACCCACCTATGAGTCCCTAGGCGTCGCCGATTACGACGAGGACTGACGGATCAACGAACGAAACGACACAACCGCCTTCATTCTTAAACGCCAATGACCAACAGCAATCTGCGTACAGAGAACCACTTCGACTACGTCAAGATCACACTTGCATCACCCGATCGGGTGATGGAGTGGGGTCAGCGCACCTTGCCGAATGGACAGGTGGTTGGAGAAGTGACCAAGCCTGAAACCATTAACTACCGCACGCTCAAGCCCGAGATGGACGGCTTGTTCTGCGAAAAGATTTTTGGTCCCTCTAAGGATTGGGAATGCCATTGCGGTAAGTACAAGCGAGTCCGTCACCGCGGGATTGTTTGTGAGCGGTGTGGTGTTGAGGTCACGGAGAGCCGAGTGCGTCGGCACCGCATGGGCTTCATTAAGTTGGCGGCCCCCGTCTCTCATGTTTGGTATCTGAAAGGGATCCCCAGTTATGTGGCCATCCTTTTGGATATGCCTCTGCGGGATGTTGAACAGATCGTTTATTTCAACTGTTATGTGGTGCTCGATGCGGGCGATCACAAAGACTTGAAGTACAAGCAATTGCTCACGGAAGATGAGTGGCTTGAAATTGAAGATGAGATTTACGCAGAAGATTCAGAAATTGAGAATGAACCCGTCGTTGGGATTGGCGCCGAGGCTCTGAAGCAGCTGCTTGAGGATCTCGAACTTAATGCTGTTGCTGAACAACTACGTGAAGAGATTGCTGGCAGTAAGGGACAGAAGCGCGCAAAGTTGATTAAGCGCCTTCGGGTGATCGATAACTTCATCGCCACCAACGCCCGCCCCGAATGGATGGTGTTGGACGCGATTCCGGTTATTCCCCCAGATCTTCGCCCAATGGTGCAGCTGGATGGTGGCCGCTTTGCGACCTCTGACCTTAATGACCTCTACAGAAGGGTCATTAATCGCAATAACCGTCTTGCCCGCCTTCAGGAAATTCTTGCTCCTGAAATCATTGTCCGCAATGAAAAACGGATGCTCCAAGAAGCGGTTGATGCCCTAATCGATAATGGTCGACGCGGTCGAACTGTTGTTGGAGCTAATAATCGTCCGCTTAAGTCACTGAGCGACATTATCGAAGGCAAACAGGGTCGTTTCCGCCAAAACTTGCTTGGCAAGCGTGTTGATTACTCCGGTCGTTCCGTCATCGTGGTGGGACCCAAGCTGAAGATGCATCAGTGTGGTTTGCCTAAGGAGATGGCAATTGAGCTCTTCCAGCCGTTTGTGATCCATCGCCTGATTCGTCAAAACATCGTTAACAACATCAAGGCAGCCAAAAAGCTGATTCAGCGAGCTGATGATGAGGTGATGCAGGTGTTGCAGGAGGTGATCGATGGTCACCCAATCATGCTGAATCGCGCCCCTACTCTTCACCGGCTAGGGATCCAAGCTTTTGAACCCAAGTTGGTGGATGGCAGAGCGATACAACTTCACCCCCTTGTGTGTCCAGCGTTCAACGCTGACTTCGACGGTGACCAGATGGCCGTACACGTCCCACTCGCAATTGAGGCACAAACGGAAGCGCGCATGTTGATGTTGGCGAGCAACAACATCCTCTCTCCAGCAACGGGCGATCCAATCATCACGCCATCCCAAGACATGGTGTTGGGTTCCTATTACCTAACGGCTCTGCAGCCCCAAATGCATCCGATTGAATTCGGTGATCGATCCCGCACCTACTCCAGCCTTGAAGATGTGATTCACGCCTTTGAAGACAACCGAATCACTCTGCATGACTGGGTTTGGGTGCGCTTTAACGGCGAGGTTGAAGATGAAGACGAGCGTGAAGAGCCCATTACCACTGAGACCCTTAGCGACGGCACGCGCTTTGAACAGTGGACCTACCGCCGTGACCGCTTTGACGAAGACGGCGCTCTGATTAGCCGTTACATCCTGACGACCGTAGGACGTGTGGTGATGAATCACACGATCATCGACGCAGTGGCAGCCACCTGAAGCCCCTCTTACAAAGCTTTTCTTTCCCTTCTGTTCCAAGCGCTGTCATGACCTCAACTCCTTCCAAATCCCGTAAGTCTGCTAAGGCCGCCAAGGCTGCCAAGGCTGAAGCCGCAGCTTTTGCTAAGTCCCGTGCACTTGCTAAAACACCGCCTCCATTCCGTAACCGTGTTGTTGATAAAAAGGTCCTGAAGGAACTTGTTGCATGGGCCTATAAGAACCACGGAACGGCTGCCACCGCCTCGATGGCAGATCAACTCAAGGACCTTGGTTTCAAGTACGCCACTCAGGCGGCTGTGTCGATTTCAGTGAACGACCTGAAGGTCCCCGCTGCGAAGAAAGATCTGCTCGATCAGGCTGAAGAACTGATTACTGAGACCGAAGAGTCCTATCGGCTTGGTGTCATTACAGAGGTTGAGCGTCACACCAAGGTGATCGATACCTGGACTGAGACCAACGAGCGCTTGGTTGATGCTGTCAAAAAGAACTTCAACGACAACGATCCACTCAACTCGGTTTGGATGATGGCCAACTCTGGGGCTCGGGGCAACATGTCCCAAGTCCGTCAGCTGGTGGGCATGCGCGGTTTGATGGCGAACCCTCAAGGGGAGATCATTGACCTTCCGATCCGCACCAATTTCCGAGAGGGGCTCACGGTCACGGAGTACGTGATCTCTTCCTACGGAGCCCGTAAGGGATTGGTGGATACCGCACTGCGTACGGCTGACTCCGGCTACCTCACCCGCCGTTTGGTGGACGTCGCCCAAGATGTGATTGTTCGTGAGGACGACTGCGGGACCATGCGCTCGATCATGGTTAAGGCGGAGGACGGTCGTTTTGGTAATCGTCTGGTTGGACGATTGACCGCTGATCAGGTGCTTGGAGCTGATGGTGAGGTGATCGCTGAGCGCAACAGGGAAATCGATCCACCCCTCTCTAAACGCTTTGAAGCTGCTGGTGTCTCCGCTCTGATGGTTCGTTCTCCGCTCACCTGTGAAGCGAATCGTTCCGTATGCCGCAAGTGCTATGGCTGGGCCCTTGCCCATAATCAGTTGGTTGATTTGGGCGAAGCGGTTGGAATCATCGCCGCTCAATCCATTGGCGAGCCTGGTACCCAGCTCACCATGAGAACGTTCCACACCGGTGGTGTGTCAACTGCTGAGAGTGGAGTGGTGCGCTCAAAATTTGAAGGCACTGTTGAATTTGGATCGAAAGCGAAAGTGCGTCCTTATCGCACACCGCATGGTGTGAATGCACAGCAGTCTGATGTGGACTTTTCGCTCACGATTAAGCCCAGTGGAAGTGGCAAGTCACAGAAGATCGAAATCACGAATGGTTCACTTCTGTTTGTTGATGACGGTCAAAAGATTGCCTCTGACGTGACAGTGGCAACCATTGCGGCTGGTGCCGTGCAGAAGAGCGTTGAGAAAGCAACTAAAGATGTGATCTGCGACCTGGCTGGTCAGGTCAGCTATGACCCCACCATTCAGCCCCGCGAGGTGACTGACAGGCAGGGCAACATCACCCACAAAGCTCAGCGTCTTGGCCGGATGTGGGTTCTTGCCGGTGATGTGTACAACTTGCCGCCAAACGCGCGCCCTGTTGTGTCGTCTGGCGGGTCCGTCATCGAGGCTCAGGTGTTGGCTGAAGCCAGTCAGGCCAGCGAGTATGGCGGTGCCATTCGCTTGCGCGAAGCCTTGGGGGATTCGCGTGAGGTGCAGATTGTTACCACCTCCATGACGCTTCGCGATTTCAAACTTCTCGGCGAATCATCCCACGCAGGTGAGATTTGGAACCTTGAAGCTAAGGATGGGACGCGTTATCGCCTTAACACCATTCCTGGAAGCAAAATTGGTAATGCTGAAGTGATTGCCGAGCTTGCTGACGATCGCTTCCGAACGCAAACCGGTGGATTGGTCAAATTTGCTCCTGGGCTTGCGATTAAGAAGGCTCGATCTGCCAAAAATGGTTACGAGGTCAATAAGGGCGGCACCCTGTTGTGGATTCCTCAGGAAACCCATGAAATCAACAAAGATATTTCGTTGTTGATGATCACTGATGGTCAATGGATTGAAGCCGGAACCGAAGTGGTGAAGGATATTTTCAGCCAGACTGCAGGCATCGTGAGTGTCACTCAGAAGAACGATATTCTTCGCGAGATTATTGTTCGTAGCGGTAGTTTCCATCTCTGCACGGAGAAGAAGGCGCTCGAGCGTTTCCAGGGCGATGGCGTCATGGTTAACCCCGGCGAAGCGATCGCCAAGGGCATCAGCTCCGACGCGATGGTGTTTGTGCAGGCGGTTGAAACTCCTGAGGGCACCGGCCTACTGCTCCGTCCTATCGAGGAGTACACGATTCCAAATGAGGCCCAGCTTCCTGATTTGGGTCATGTCAAACAGCCCAATGGACCCCATCTAGGGATTAAGGCGACACAACGTTTGGCCTTCAAAGACAACGAATTGGTCAAATCGGTTGAGGGCGTTGAGTTACTGCGAACTCAATTGATGTTGGAAACATTCGACACCACTCCACAGATGACTGTTGATGTGGAAGCGGTTCCTGATAAGAGGGCTAAAACGATTGAGCGTCTCCAGCTTGTGATTCTGGAAAGCATTTTGGTGCGTCGTGACACCATCTCAGACTCCAGCCATGGCTCCACTCACACCGAACTACAGGTGGAGGACGGACAGTCCATTAAGGCCGGTGATGTTGTTGCAACCACGCAGATTCTCTGTAAGCAGGCTGGTGTGGCTGAGATGCCAGAAGCCACAGAAGATGAGCCCGTGCGTCGCTTGATCGTCGAAAGGCCTGAAGACACAATCACGATCAACACCTCTGGAGCCCCAATCGTCACCGTTGGACAGCGTGTGGTCGACGGCGAAGAGCTGGCTGAGGGGCAGCCCTCTGATTGTTGCGGTGAGGTTGAGCAGGTGAGCGCCAACTCCGTCACGATGCGTTTGGGGCGCCCTTACATGATTTCGCCCGACTCGCTGTTGCATGTTCGCGACGGAGATCTTGTCCAGCGCGGTGATGGCTTGGCTCTTCTGGTCTTTGAACGCCAGAAAACAGGTGACATTGTTCAGGGTCTACCTCGTATTGAGGAGTTGCTAGAGGCAAGACGTCCTCGTGAGTCTTCGATCCTGTGCAAAAAACCAGGAACCGTTGACATCAAACAGGGTGAAGACGATGAGTTCACCACGGTGACCGTGATCGAATCCGACGATGCGATCGCTGAATACCCGATTCTTCTTGGTCGGAACGTGATGGTGAGTGATGGTCAACAGGTGAATGCTGGCGAACTTCTGACAGACGGGCCTATCAATCCCCATGAGTTGCTTGAGTGCTTCTTTGAAGACCTGCGCAGCCGCAAGCCCTTAATGGATGCGGCTCAGGAAGCGATTGCGAAGCTTCAGCATCGTCTTGTGACTGAAGTCCAGAACGTTTACAAGTCGCAGGGAGTGTCGATTCACGACAAGCACATCGAGGTGATTGTTCGTCAGATGACCAGCAAAGTTCGGATCGAGGATGCCGGTGACACCACGCTTCTCCCCGGAGAGTTGATCGAACTTCGCCAGGTGGAAAACACCAATCAGGCGATGTCGATCACGGGTGGAGCGCCTGCGGAATTCACACCAGTTTTGCTTGGTATCACCAAGGCATCGCTCAACACCGACAGCTTCATCTCTGCGGCCTCCTTCCAAGAAACCACACGTGTGCTCACCGAAGCAGCGATTGAGGGCAAGAGCGATTGGTTGCGTGGTCTCAAGGAAAACGTGATTATCGGTCGCTTGATTCCTGCAGGTACGGGCTTCAGTGGTTTTGAAGAGGAGTTGAGAGCGGAAGCCGGTCCTCATCCCGATATCCTCTCGGAGGATCCTGCTGGATACCGCCGTATGCAGAATCTTCGCCCTGATTACACCGTTGATATGCCGGCAGCTCCTGCCTCTAAATCGACGGCTTTGTTGGACGATCCCAGCGCCGCAGATTTAGAGGCCACTCGCAGCCGCCATGGGATTGAGGCAGAGGCCAGCAACTTTGCTGCCTTTACCCGTCCAGATGCCGATAACGAGCTTGCCGAGGAGCAAGTCCTTGACCCGGCTGCGGTTGAGAATCTGCAGGAGCAGGGTCTCCTCAGCGATGAATGATTCGTTCGCTCGCATGAGCTGCCCTTGCCGCTTCAAACTGTTGCTTCTTATCGATTTCGCTCATGATTGAGCCGTCTTTGATCCCCAAGCGGAAACTTCCCCGTTTTGGGTTTCATACCCACACTGAAAAGCTGAATGGTCGTGCCGCCATGCTCGGCTTCATCGCTTTGTTGGTTGTGGAGTTCAAAATCGGTCACGGCTTGTTGATCTGGTGATCAGCGCGCTTCTCGGTCGAAGTAAGTCTGAGCTGGAAGACTGGGCTGTCGCCCAGGGCCAGCCAGCATTTCGTGGCCGGCAGCTCCATGATTGGCTCTACGCCAAAGGGGCGCGGGATCTTCAAGGCATCACGGTGCTTCCTAAGACTTGGCGCGCATCCCTCCAAAACGAGGGGGTTTCAGTGGGTCGTTTGCATGAGCAAGAGCGACGGGTGGCAGCTGATGCCACCACCAAATTGCTGTTGGGCACCGAGGACGGCGAAACCTTGGAAACGGTTGGGATCCCTACCGATCAACGCCTCACGGTTTGTGTGTCGAGCCAGGTCGGCTGCCCGATGGCCTGTCGTTTTTGCGCCACTGGTAAAGGGGGGTTGCAACGCTCATTAGCGGGCCATGAAATTGTTGCCCAAGTGCTCAGCATCCGAGAGGTCATGGAGCGTCGTCCCACCCATGTGGTGTTTATGGGCATGGGTGAACCCTTGCTCAACATTGAGGCTGTGCTCGAGTCCATTCGCTGCATTAATGATGATCTGGGCATTGGTCAACGTCGGATCACAGTGAGCACCGTTGGAGTGCCGCATACCCTTCCTCGTCTTGCTGATTTGGCGCTCAAACAGTTGGGGCGCGCTCAGTTCACCTTGGCTGTCAGTCTTCATGCACCCAACCAAGCATTGAGGGAGGAGTTGATTCCTACGGCTAAGGCCTATCCCTATGACGCACTTCTGGATGATTGTCGTTACTACCTCAACAAAACGGGTCGGCGGGTGAGTTTTGAGTACATCCTCTTGGGTGGGGTCAATGATCATCCGCACCACGCATCCGAACTCGCTGATCGGGTGGGTGGTTTCCAGAGTCACGTCAATCTGATTGCCTATAACCCTATTGAGGAAGAGGAGTTTCAGCGACCAACGACTCAGAGGATTGAGGGCTTTCGGCGCGTCCTGGAGCGTCGTGGCGTTGCCGTGAGTCTGCGAGCGAGCCGCGGCTTGGATCAGGATGCAGCTTGTGGCCAGTTGCGTCGCAATCGACGGTCTTAGAGGAGACTGCGAAAGCAGACTTGATTGGATCCGATGGCACCGATTGACTGGTTGTTGCTGGTCTTTTATTTAATCGGAACTCTGTTCCTCGGGCTTTGGCTGGCTCGACGCAATCAGGGGGAAGATGACTATTTCGTCGCTGGGCGCAGCTTGAGCGGTTGGTTGGCAGGCGCGTCGATGGCTGCCACCACCTTCTCGATCGATACACCGCTGTACGTCGCCGGTTTAGTCGGAACCAGAGGGCTGGCGGCGAATTGGGAGTGGTGGGGGTTCGGTCTTGCTCATGTGGCGATGGCGGTGGTGTTTGCGCCCCTTTGGCGACGCAGCGGCGTAATGACAGATGCTGCCTTTACGGAACTCCGCTATGGAGGAGCCACGGCGGCTTGGTTGCGGGGCATCAAAGCCTTTTTGCTCGCCCTCCCGATTAATTGCATCGGCATCGGCTATGCATTCTTGGCCATGCGAAAGGTGGTGCAAGCGCTAGGGATTGTGTCCGATCAGCCCGTGTCAGCCCTCGGAGGTCTCCCGGACACGGTGCTGTTGTTGATGATCGTGGCTGTTTTGGTGCTCGTGTACACGGTGGCCGGTGGCCTTTGGGCCGTTGTGGTCACTGATTTTGTGCAGTTGATTTTGGCGATGGTGGGGGCTCTGGCTGTGGCTTGGGCTGCTATCCATGCCGCTGGGGGGATGGATGCTCTCCTCACCAGCCTCAACGATTTGGGTCGTCCCGAGGTGTTGTCACTTGTCCCTTGGCGCTGGACTGACTCTGGCTTCGATTGGATTGGCGGGGCCGGTATCAGTGCTTCCACCTTCTTGGCCTATCTCACGGTGCAGTGGTGGAGTTTTCGGCGAAGTGATGGCGGTGGTGAATTCATTCAACGGATGCTTGCCACTCGCGATGAACGTCAGGCGCGGTTGGCGGGCTGGGTGTTTCTTGTGGTCAATTACCTGCTTCGCAGCTGGTTGTGGGTGGTGGTGGCGCTGGCGGCTCTGGTGCTTCTGCCCGATCAGGCGGACTGGGAATTGAGTTATCCGGCCCTGGCGGTGGCCTACCTCCCACCGGTGGTGCTTGGCCTGGTGGTGGTCTCCCTAGTAGCTGCCTTTATGAGCACGGTCAGTACATCTGTGAACTGGGGTGCGAGCTATCTCACCCATGACCTCTACCAACGTTTTGTTCGGCCTAATGCCTCGCAGAAAGAGCTGCTTTTGGTTGGGCAGGCCACCAGCGTTCTTCTATTGGTGTTAGGGGTTTTAACGGCTTTGATCAGTGACAGCATCGGCACGGTGTTCCGATTGGTGATCGCGATTGGTACTGGGCCTGGCGTGGTCCTGGTCTTGCGTTGGTTCTGGTGGCGAATCAATGCAGCAGCAGAGCTGTCATCGATGGTGTGTGGATTTTTTGTTGGTTTGGCCACGTCTGTCGTCCCCGTTCTGCAAATCTCGGACTACGGACTCAGATTGATGGTCACCACTGCCATTACGGCCTTGGTTTGGGTGGTGGTGATGCTGATCACTCCCCCTGAGTCTGCGGAGGTGCTGGAGAGGTTCGTGCAGCGCGTTCAACCCCCCGGTCCTGGTTGGAGTCGTTGGAGGCGTCGCTGTGAGGTGGAGGCGTCTGAATCGCTGCAAGCTCTCATCACTCGGTTTGTGCTGAGTAGTTGTGTGCTGTTTGGGGCACTGCTTGGTTCAGGCGCGTTCCTTCTGCACCAGCAGGTTGCAGGTTGGTCTGGTTTGATCCTTACGGTTGTCGCTCTCTCACTTCTTTTGCGCGGGCGGCATTCGCGTCTTGCCGCTTAGTAGTCACCCTTCACAATGGATTGAAAACCGGAACCGTGAGTTTTTTTCGCAGCACCATTCTTCCTGTTCTGATCGTGGCTTTATTTGGCCTCGCTCTGTTTGCGGTGAGTGCACGCATTTGGTTGCCTGGTGACATGCTTGCTCCAGCTCCGGTCAGTTGACCTGATGCTTCTACGATCAATGCCATGACCGATCGCCCGCCCCTGGATCGTGAACCACGCGTGGCCAATCTGGCCATCGATCCCGATGTGCTCGCCCGTGAGCTTGAAGCTGAAGAGGTGGGTGATCCTCTTGATGAAATCGATCTTGACGATCCAGAGCAGGATGCTCTAGAGGCCATCCGGCAATGTGATGAGGCCCTGAACTGGTTGCAGCAGGGGCATGATCAGCAGCTCCAAGGCTTGCGTGTTTTTTGTGAACATCGAGATCCCCGTTCGGTTCCCCTGCTGTTGCCGCTCCTCGATGAGGTGTGTCCCGTGGTGCGCATGAGCGCCGTCTACGCGCTTGGTCGCAATCCCTCTCCCCCTGCTGTGGGGCCCCTTTTGAAATTGCTGCAAGACGACAGCAATGCCTATGTGCGCAAAGCCACGGCCTGGAGCCTTGGGAATTATCCCGATGCACCTGTGCTGAATCCCTTGATTCGTGCCCTGCAGACCGATGTGGCTGCGGTGCGGTTGTGGGCTTCGGTGTCTCTTGCTGAAGCTGGAGTGACCTCTGCTGCAAAAGCAGATCCAGCGGCTGGCCAGTTGTTGATTAGCTTGCGAATCGACACTGAATCCGTGGTGCGAAGCAATTGCATCTGGGCTCTGGGTCGCCTGCTCGAGCATCTTGTGGAACCCCGTCGCCTCGAGGTGATTGAGGTGTTTGTGCGTGCGCTTTTGCACGATTGTGAAAGGTCTGTTCGCGATGAAGCCCGCA
Organism: Synechococcus sp. Cu2B8-bc1011; assembly: GCF_047302735.1. NCBI lineage: Bacteria > Bacillati > Cyanobacteriota > Cyanophyceae > Synechococcales > Synechococcaceae > Synechococcus > Synechococcus sp. Cu2B8-bc1011. The sequence continues at coordinate 26,586 of NZ_CP138915.1, read as the reverse complement.
CGGCTCTCGAGCAGATGGAATCCCCCGATGTTTTGGATCGACTTCAAACCTTGATGGACGAGGGATTGTTCAGCTGATCGGACGAACTGACACCACCACCCATCAGCTTCGCGATATCGCCTTTAACATCTGTTCATTGTTGGGTGTGGTGCATGCCTGAGCGCACGCTTCGTTTCCGAATTCGTCCAGACGGTCGCGTCGAGGAGCAGGTGGAAGGCGTTGTCGGTGACGCTTGTCTGCAACTGACGGAACGTTTGGAATCAGTTTTAGGCACGGTGGAACGCCGTCAGCCAACGTCTGATGCCTACGTCACAACCCAAGCACAGTCCCAGTCCCAGTTCGTCGAGCCCTCCTGATGTCCCATTTCAGCACTGTCAAAACGGAACTTCGCCAGCGTGAGTCATTAGTCTCTGCCCTCGAAGACCTTGGGTATGAGCCCAAACAGGGAGGTCATCCCGTACGCGGATATCGCGGCCAAACCGTGGAAGCTGAATTGGCGGTCACCCTTCAGGAGTCTGCTGATTTCGGCTTCGTATGGAATGAATCCAACGGTGCCTATGAGTTTGTGACCGACCTGGATTTGTGGCGCCAGTCCGTGCCAATTGAGCGTTTTTTGTCTCGTCTCACGCAGCGCTACGCCCTCAACACGGTGTTGAAAGCTTCCCTTTCCGAGGGCTTTGACGTTGCCGAGCAGCGTGATTGTCAGGATGGATCGATCGAGCTTGTCGTTACCCGTTGGGATGCCTGATTCACAGCGGGTGGACGATCAACCCGTGAATGCCTCCTCCGGTAATCCCGCCGTTGCTTACAGCGCCTCCTCTCTTGAGGATCATCAATGCTCTGGGATGGAACCCGTCTTGGGTGGTGCTCTCGCTGAAAAAGCGGTCTGGGTTGATGAGGCTGTTTGTATTGGCTGCAGGTATTGCGCTCATGTGGCTTGCAACACCTTCATCATCGAGCCCAATTTGGGGCGATCGCGTGCGATTCGCCAGGACGGGGACAGTTCTGCGCGGATTCAAGAGGCCATTGAAACCTGTCCCGTGGACTGCATTCACTGGGTTGCCTTTGATGACCTCAAGGGGCTCCAAGCGCAGCTCGACGCTCAGGAGCTTCTACCGCTCGGGCTTCCCTCACCTGCTCGTCCAAGACGCATTCTTCCTCGGCAGCCTCAAGACTGAACTCGATGGCATCACAGGCTTCCTTGGCTTTGCCAACACGACGCTTTGGTCGCACAGAGCTAGCAATGCCAGTCCTGTCCCTGGGGGGGATGAGGTTTCAGCAGAGTTGGTCGGATCTTGAGGCTGAGGTAATTACTCAGGAGGCTCAAGGCACGGTGCAGACGACACTCCACCGTGCGGTGGAGCTTGGATTTCACCATGTGGAAACAGCTCGGCATTACGGCAGCTCCGAGCGGCAACTTGGCTGGGCCCTCCCCCATTCACCTGATCCAGATCGCATCCTTCAAACAAAGGTGCCCCCTCGGGACGACCCTGCGATGTTTGAAGCCGAGCTCGAACTCAGCCTGGAGCGCCTAAATGTTCGGCGAATTGAGTTGCTGGCGATTCATGGCATCAACAGGTTGGATCATCTGGAGCAAACGCTGCGTCCAGGCGGCTGTATGGAGGTGGTGCGCCGCTGGCAGCAAGAGGGACGTATCGACCATGTGGGTTTTTCGACTCATGCTGAAACCAGCGTCATCGAAGCTGCGATCAACTCTGATGCATTCGATTATGTGAATTTGCATTGGTACTACATCCGGCAAGACAACGAACCTGCGTTGGTCGCCGCCCAACGCCATGACATGGGCGTGTTCATCATTAGTCCCACCGACAAGGGTGGCCATCTCCATACCCCTTCGCTGCTGTTGAAGCAGCTCTGCGCTCCCCTGCACCCGATCGTGTTTAACGATCTGTTTTGTCTGCGTGACCCGCGGGTTCACACCATCAGTGTTGGAGCGTCCAGGCCGAGTGATCTTGATCTGCATCTTGAGGCTGTCCAGCAACTCGATACCGCTGGAGCGCTGATCTCCCCGATTCAAGATCGGTTGCAGACGCAAGCTCTACAGGCCCTTGGTGAGCCTTGGCTGATGACTTGGCGTGAAGGTTTGCCCCATTGGAAAGACACGCCAGGGAACATCAATCTTCCTGTGTTGCTCTGGCTTCACAATTTGATTGAGGCTTGGGATTTGGAGAGTTATGCCAGGGCGCGTTATGGAATTCTTGGTCATGCAGGACATTGGGCTCCTGGTGCCAATGCTGACGCTCTGGATCAGGAGGTCAGCGAGACAGACCTCCGGGCTGTTTTGAACCAAAGCCCATGGGCTGAAACGATCCCAGGATTGCTGAGGGGTTTAAAGCAACGGGTTGGTGGCGTTCCTCAGGAACGTTTGTCGTCAGCCTGATCGCCCAGGGGCAGACGGCTAGGTAGCCCTACTGGGCGGGGATAGCTCTTGGGACAGGGAGCCAGGGGCTCAATGCGAACCAACGTGCGCAGCCCCCGTCCAGCTGGCAGGTTGATCTGCTTGCAGTCCGCAAGTTTGGCTTTGAGGGGAACCAAGGCTCGTTTCAGTTTCGCTTCGTCGTCATCACTCCAGTGGCCGCGATAGAGCAGCGCCTGACCCTGATGGGCCAGAAGGGGCACGAGATATTCCGCTACCACTGAGGGTGTGGCCACGGCTCTGGCCATCGCTAAGTCGAACGTCCCACGACAGGACCGCTCCTGACCTGTCACCTCAACGCGCTCGGTGCGGACGTCCACGCGAGCCTCTAAACCAAGCGAGTTGGCCATTGATTCCACTGCAGCAGTTTTGCGACCGACTGAATCAACAAGGGTGAGTGTGGTCCCCGGTAGGGCGATGGCGACAGCGAGGCCAGGAAACCCGCCGCCAGTGCCTACATCAATGCAGCGACGCGATAGATCGGGGGTGCGTAGCTCTTTGTCGAGAGGCCAAAGACTGTCAAAGACCTGGGCGATCCAGAACTCTTCGTTCTCGACCAAACGGGTGAGATTCACCTTGCTGTTCCAATGGCGCAGCAGGGCTTGTAGCTCTTTGAGTTGCGAGAGCTGGGTGTCATTGGGTTGCCAGCCCAGACAGTGCCATAGGTCAGGCCCGGCATCAGAAAAGCTGTTTGCTTCTGGCATGGCTGCCAGGGCAGCGACTCTTCCTACAATGCACCTTCGTGATTCGGCTCGAACAGGACGTGATGTCGGCCACGACCCATTACGAACGGTTAGGAGTGGGCCGTGGCGTGGACGCCGAGACCTTGCGTCGCGCCTTTCGACGTCTCAGTAAGTCGGTGCATCCAGACACCACAACGTTGCCTGCCGCTGAGGCAGCTCGCCAATTCCAGCTGTTGCGTGAGGCCTATGACCAGTTGGCTGATCCCTCGTTGCGTCGGCTTTATGACGCTCAACTCATCCAGCAGGATCAGCTTTGGCAACAGCAGCACGCTCCGCTGCCCTCTCCTGCAGTGTCTTCTTCAACGGCCATTGGTGAGCGAAGACCACTCTCAGGAGGGGAGTGGTTGTCACTGTTGATGCTGCTTGGGGCCTTGCTTTTGTGTGTATCGCTGGCAGTCGGAGTGGCCTGGAGTCGGGGCATGGAGCTTCAGGTTCAGCCCAGTTGGCTGGTGGCCGAGCAGACTCAAGAGGAGCCGTTGATTCGGGATGTCCTTGATGGTGTCGATGCCTCCAGCAGAAACTCCTTTAAATCAGCATTCGCTGCAGGCTCTTGAGCATTGGCTCCAGCAGCTTGGAGCGCAGCGGCTGGCGGATGATCCGTGTGGCTGGTCCTGGCAGGAACAGGGATGGACGGCTGAGATCCGTCTGCAACAAACGGATCTCGCGGTGATCTGGAGCCCAACGGAAGCACCTCGCCCTTGCGTGTTTCCCTACGGACTGTCCCGTGCCGACGTCGAGGCTGCCCTGCGGCTGGGTCCCTGAGGGCTCAGCTCGGGCTTGTTCAGATCGTTACTTCATGCTCTTGCAAACGGTCGAGCGCTTCGTGGAGAACGGCGTAGCAGTGATCGAGCTGCTCATCGCTAATGCATAGCGGAGGAAGCAGGTACACCACTTGGCCAAGAGGCCGCACCAGGACACCCCGTTCTCTCGCCAGCCTGCGCAGGACCTTCCCAGCAGGGTTGAGGTAGCCCTCTTGGTCGGTGACGACGAGATCAAAGGCTGCGATCGTCCCCGTCAGGCGCACACGCCTGATTCCTGGATGCCGTGCCAACACCTCTAAGCGCGATCGATGCCTCGCTTCGAACTCCAGATACTTGTCAGGCTCTTCTTCGAGTAGATCCAGACTTGCGTTCGCTGCAGCGCACCCCAGGGGGTTGGCGGTAAAACTATGGCCATGCCAAAGGGTCACGCTCGGGTCCTTGCCAACGAAGGCGTCGAAGACAGCGCCGCTGGCCATGGTGATGCCCATAGGAAGGAATCCAGCGGTGAGTCCTTTGGACAACGCCACGACATCAGGTTGGACTCCGGCCCGTTGAGTCGCCAAAAAATCGCCGCAACGCCCAAAGCCCGTAAGGACTTCGTCGGCGATCAACAAGGTTCCAGCGTTGCGAACGCGCTTTTCCACTTCTTGAAGAAAGGTGGGGCGCACCATGCTCATGCCGCCTGCACCTTGGACAAGCGGCTCGAGAATGACAGCTGTGGTTGGTGTTTTGAGGGCTTCTTCGAGCTGATTAAGGGCTGTTAGTTCCTTTTGTTCGACGTGATCGTCGTCCCACCATGTCGCAGGCCATGGGATGCGGGCGACCGGAAACAACAGCGGGTCAAAGGGTTCACTGAACAGGCTGCGAGCTCCCACAGCCATCGCCCCAAACGTATCTCCGTGATAGGCACCGTCGAAGGCGATGATCTGCTGCCTTGGTGCTCCCTTGTTGTGCCACCACTGAATGGCGATTTTGAGTGCCACCTCCACTGCGGTGGATCCGTTGTCTGAAAAAAAGACTCGCTCTAACCCGGTTTTAGCTGCCAACCGATCGGCAAGGCGTTCGGCTTGAGGATGGGTGAATTCGGCAAAAATGACCTGCTCAAGAGTCTCGGCCTGACGAGCAATGGCTTGCGCGATATGGGGGTGGGCATGGCCATGCAAGGTCACCCACCAGCTGCTAATTGCATCAATTAAAGGAGGTCCTTCATCTCGGTACAGAAGGGCTCCTTCTCCTCGAAGCACTCTCTCTAAGGGAGGCGTTGTGGAGACCTGGGTGAACGGAGGCCAGAGGTGTGGATGGTGATGCTGAGGCACTTCGTTATTACAGTTGCCAGTGGATTAATTCGTTTCTGATGAGCTCAGCGGCACATTTCACTGTTTTGTTCTGATTCCGTAGCGATCGGGCCACAGTTAATCCAGCGCACAAGTCCAACTTCGACGTCAGTAAATAACACTAAAATCCCCGCGCAAAGAAGGGCAACAGCCACGGCGACTCCGGTCTGATGGCGATTCATCTCGAAGCCCGTAAACGATTGATCTCGGTTTCGACCTTAGCTTTCACGTTCTGAACATGCCATTGCCTGGCAAGAGCTGCGGCATTGAGTGTCTCCAGTGGTGGGAATTCGCACAGCAACGGGACCTTGCCGAGTTCGTTAAGGGTGTGGGGATTGTCGGCGTGGGGAGGGCCATTAATCACCAGCCCAAGGATCGGAATGTTCCGTCTTCTCAATGCCTCCAGGCTGAGAAGCGTGTGGTTCAAGGTACCCAATTCACTACGGGCTACCAACACCACTGGAAGCTGCCACCGTTCGAGTTGTTGGATTTGCAGCCAGTGGCGTGTGAGTGGCACCATCAGACCTCCAGCGGTCTCCACCACCAACGGTCCATCTGTTGATGGCAATTGGAGCTGGTTGGGGTCAATGCATCGCCCTTCTCGTTCGGCAGCCCAGTGCGGAGAAACGGGGGCTTGGAATGCATAGGCTTCTTCTTTCCATCGCTCCTTTGGAAGGTCTAGAAGATCGATGACCCGTTGACGATCACCACCACCTTCCGTGCCGCTTTGGACTGGCTTCCAATAGCTGGCCTCTAAGCCTTGAACAAAGAGGGCGCTAACGATGGTTTTCCCAACATCGGTGTCTGTTCCGCAAATCACCAATCGAAGGGGAGGCGTGTTCATCGCTCGATCACCAGGATTTGAATTAACCAGGTCAATCTGACCTGCCCTTCCTCTGAACGATCAGGCCAGTGGGCGCTTAGTTGACGCCACTGCTTCACGCTGAGAGCTGAGCGGGTGCTGGTGCCGGCGCCAATGGTCTGCATAGGCCGCAATAGAGCCGTGATATGGCTTGCTTGTTCGCTGAAGTTGAGCTGTTGTTGTTGCCTGATCTGCTGTTTCGGTAACGAGGCCGTCAACGCGCTGGTTGTTGGGAAACGCAGAGCTGCGCAGGGGACTGCCGCTTGGCGGGCCGCTTCGTGCCACTGCGGGAAGCAACCTGCAACCGGCAGCGCCACAACTAACCAGCCACCTGGAGCTAGACAATCGAACCAGTGCCTCAGTGTTGTACCTGGGTCGGACAACCAGTGGAGGCAGAAGCTGGAGGTGATCAGGGTTGGAGCGTTGTCCCAGAATTGGAAGGGTTGATTTAAATCCCAAAGCTGAGTCTGGTCTGGACGGGAGTGGCGGGCCAGCATGGAGGGGCTTCCATCGATGCGTTCCACGACCTTGCCGGGGTTCCGTTGTTCGATGGCATCGGCAAGCAATCCTGTTCCACTGCCGAGATCCAGCCATCGTCCGGATGGAATTGGGAGCCGTTGGCAGTGCCCGGCGAGTCGCCAGGCCATCGCTGTTTGGAGACGGGCGGCCCGGTTGTATTGGGTTGCTGCGCCATCGAAGCTGCGTAGAACCTTGGCCCCCCAGGTGTTGCTCATGTCTCTCCAGGAGCCTGATCAAGCCATCGCTGGATTCGTATCAGCAGCTCTGGCACCAACAATGCATGCCCGCTACCGGGTAGGCACCAGTGTTCTGCTGGATGCTGCAGTCGGGTCTGAACGGCATCGCGCAGCTCTTGTCTTGCGGCTGGCACCACAATCGCGTCTTGGGCTGCCTCTACGACCAGCACTCTTGCTGTTGCTTGCAGCCCCAGCGGTAACTCTGCGCTTGCGATGAGCCGATCTAAGTCGTCGGTTAAGCGTTCACGGCCCTCCCTCGACAGTCCTTCATGGATGGGGCCGCGTGGGAGGCGGTCTGGTGGCGATGGCGCTGCTGCCCGCTTTAAGAAGGTTGTGAGCATCTCAGCTTCAGCTTCGCTATCAAGGCATCGGCGCATGCTCTTCAAACCAGTTTTGAGAGCTCGACCTTTGGGTCCTTGCGGAACAAATCTGGAAAAACTTGCGAGCAAAACCACGTCGGTGGCTTTGGTGAACACGGCATCCGGGAGCAGATGCGGCCCTAGGGAGTGGGCAATCACCACGCGGCGTTGCAGCTCTAAGGGATCTTGATCGTCTTGCCAAAAGGGCATGTGCTCTTGGCGGTTGCCATACCCCCGTTCACCGCTTTGCCAAGACCAACAGTGAGGCTTGAAATGCCGGATCCAGGGCACCCATGAATGGCTGTCTTCGCCCCAGCCGTGCATGGCAATCACCTGTTTCATCGGGATCTACGAGCCCAGAGAGAGGGCGTGCAGCAGTGCGTCCAATGTCCCATCGGGCAGGCTCCGACGCACCACCAGACGGAGTCGGGACGTGCCTTCAGGAACGGTGGGGGGGCGGATCGCAATGCTCAAAAGCCCGGCGGCTTCGAGGATCTGTTGGCGATCGAGAGCTGCTTGGTCTGAACCGATGACCAGGGGGAGAATCGGACCTGTCCCGCCTGGACGCGTCCATCCCGCAGCAGCGAGCGCGGAGCGCCACTGTTGGCTCGTTGCTATGAGCTCTTCCGACCAATGGGGATGGTGTTGTATCAGCCTTAACGCTGCGAGCGCTGCTGCGGCAAGGGGTGGTGCTAACGCCGTGGTGTAACGAAAAGCGCCACTGGTTTGGAGCAGGGTTTCGCCGAGGTCTGCATCACAGGCCAGAAACGCTCCACCGCTCCCAAAGGCCTTCCCAAAGGTGCCACTGAGCAGGGTCACTGTCTTGTTTGGCAGGGCATGGCTGAGGCCACGTCCTCCATCTCCCAAGACGCCCAGGGCATGGGCTTCATCGACTAGGAGTCGGGCAGCGTGGCTCGAGCAGAGCTCTGCCATGGCACTCAGGTTGGGACTGGTTCCCTCCATGCTGAAGAGACTTTCTGTGATCACCAGCGGTTTGTGCCCTGGGTGTCGATCCCGGCACCGCTCCAGCTTGCGGTTCAGATCGATGAGGTCGTTGTGGGCAAAGCGCTGCAGTCGCGCCCCACTGGCTTGCACTCCTGTGAGTAGGGAGTGATGGCAGAGCCTGTCCGCTAGCACTGGCGTATGGCGGTCCGCGAGCGCAAGAACGGCGGCAAGATTGGCTTGAAAGCCGCTCGGGTAGAGCAGAACGCGATCTCGATTTAACCAGTGCGCTAGCCGTTGTTCGAGTTGGTCATGCACCGGGCGGCTGCCGCTCACCAGCCGGGACCCACCGGCGCCCACTCCGCTTCGGTTGATCTCCTCGGTCGCAGCCGAGATGAGCTCAGGGTGCCGAGCCAGATTGAGATAGTCGTTGCTGGCTAAATCCACCAGACAACATGGCGTTTCATCTCCTTGATCGATCGCGTTGACCGGAAGAAGCCCTGATCCATCTGGATTGGGCCTCCAGGTTCGGAGCTGACGTCGGCGTGCTTGAGACGGGCTGCTCATGTTGGTCAGTTTGCTGCTCCCTGCTCGCGCAATCCCTAGGATCCAGCGATGGTGTCACCGGATGTTTCCCAGCTATTTCCATTCCCTTTGGATGGATTCCAGTTGGAATCGATTGATGCCTTGAATCAAGGGCATTCCGTTGTGGTGAGTGCGCCCACGGGATCTGGCAAGACTCTGGTAGGCGAGTACGCGATTCATCGGGCGATTGCCCATGGCCAAAAAGTTTTTTACACAACACCTCTCAAAGCCTTATCCAATCAAAAGTTGCGCGATTTTCGCGAACAGTTTGGAGCGGACAATGTTGGCTTGATGACGGGTGACCTGAGCGTTAACCGCGAGGCTCGAGTGGTGGTGATGACCACCGAGATCTTTCGTAACATGCTGTATGCCGAAGCGGATGGTGATGACGATCCGCTAGCGGATGTGGAGTCGGTCGTGCTCGACGAGTGCCACTACATGAATGATTCTCAGCGGGGCACCGTCTGGGAAGAATCGATCATTCACTGTCCCCCTTCCGTTCAACTGGTGGCGTTGTCCGCCACCGTCGCCAATGCGGGGCAACTAACCGATTGGATCGAGAAGGTGCACGGTCCGACGCGTCTGGTGCTGAGTGATTTTCGTCCGGTGCCGCTGCAGTTCAGTTTTTGTAGCGCTAAAGGTCTCCATCAACTTTTAAATGAACAGGGAACTGGAATTCATCCGAATTGCAAGGTTTGGCGTGCTCCAAAAGGGCACAAGCGCAAAGGCCGTTCGCCAAGGCCGCCGCAGCCGGAAGCACCACCGATCAGTTTTGTGGTCGCGCAAATGGCGGCACGGGAGATGCTCCCCGCCATCTATTTCATCTTCAGTCGCCGTGGTTGTGACAAGGCCGTTCGCGACCTTGGGGTGCAGTGTTTGGTGACGGAGGCCGAGCAGGCCATCATCCGTGAGCGGCTTGAGGCTTACACCGCCGCAAATCCTGAGGCTGTGCGCGACGGCCTTCATGCGGATGCGTTGCTGCGCGGGATTGCATCCCATCACGCCGGAGTGCTTCCGGCTTGGAAAGAGCTCATCGAGGCGTTATTTCAGCAGGGGTTGGTGAAGGTGGTGTTTGCCACCGAAACATTGGCGGCCGGCATCAATATGCCGGCGCGCAGCACTGTGATCGCCTCGCTCTCGAAGCGCACCGAACGGGGGCATCGCCCCCTGATGGCCAGTGAATTTCTGCAAATGGCTGGTCGCGCGGGTCGTCGCGGCTTAGACACGCAGGGTTATGTGGTGACCGTTCAGAGTCGATTTGAGGGGGTGCGTGAGGCGGCCCAGTTGGCCACGAGCCCCTCTGATCCATTGGTGAGTCAATTCACCCCCAGCTACGGCATGGTGCTCAACCTGTTGCAGCGTCATGACTTAGCCAAAGCAAGAGAGCTGGTAGAGCGCAGCTTTGGCCGCTACCTCGCCAGTTTGGATTTGGTCGAGGAAGAAGAACATCTGGCTGAGTTGCGGATGCAGCTGGCTCAACTTCAAGGCACGGCTGGTGACGTTCCGTGGGAAGACTTTGAGGACTATGAAAAACAGCGCGGCCGTCTTCGCGAAGAAAGACGTCTGCTCAGGATTCTTCAGCAGCAGGCTGAAGAAACCCTGGCCCATGAACTCACGACCGCTCTTCAGTTTTCGAGCTTGGGAACGTTGGTGAGCCTCAAGTCACCTCGTCTTCGTGGTGGGGTCACCCCGGCTGTGATCGTTGACAAATGCGATGGCCCCGGGCAGTTTCCGCTTCTGCTTTGCTTAACCCAGGACAACGTTTGGTTGTTATTGCCCTGTCAGGCCGTCGTGAGCTTGCATGCGGAATTGAGTTGTTTGCAGGTTGATGGCGTGGCGCCTCCTGATCTCAGCCGTTCCGGTGAGCTCCGTCATGGCGATCAAGACAGCGGTGGTTTGGCTTTGGCGGTGGCGCACATGGCACGTCGTCATGACATGACCACAGCTCAGTACGACTTGGCGGGAGAGGTGTTGTCTCAAGTTCGCCTGGTCCGGGAGTTGGAAGATCAGCTGGAGGGGCATCCGGCTCACCGCTGGGGCGATCGCAAGCAACTCAAGAAGCACCGGCGACGCATGGAAGATCTTGAACATGAAATCGGTGAGCGCCAGCAATTACTCCATCACCGTTCCAACCGGCACTGGGAGACATTTTTGGCTCTGATTGAGATCTTGAGGCACTTTGGCTGCCTCGATGACTTGGAACCAACGGAGATCGGTCGCACGGTTGCCGCTCTTCGTGGCGACAACGAGCTCTGGCTTGGTTTGGCACTGATGAGCGGCCATCTCGATGAGTTGCCTCCAGCAGAACTGGCTGCCGTATTTGAGGCCATCAGCACGGAGGTGAATCGTCCAGATCTTTGGAGTGCATTTCCGGCGCCTCCCCTTGCCGAAGAGGCCCTGCATGATTTGTCAGGCATCCGTCGGGAGCTTCTGCGCGCTCAGGAGCGCTTCAAGGTGGTGGTCCCAGCCTGGTGGGAGCCTGAATTGATGGGATTGGTGGAGGCTTGGGCCAAGGGGACGACCTGGAATGACCTGATCGCTAACACCTCCTTGGATGAAGGAGATGTGGTGCGGATCATGCGGCGCACGGTGGACCTACTGGCCCAGGTCCCATATTGCGAGGCGATTAGTGAGCAGCTTCGCAAGAACGCCCGTGCGGCCTTAACCGCGATTAATCGTTTCCCTGTGGCGGAGGCGGATCAGGTGCTCAAGGCCGCGGCTGCCGAATCCAGCGGGCTCAATGCAGCGACTGAGCGTGCTGCCTGAACGGGTTAAGGGTTTGTCATCGCCGCGGGATCAATGATTCGATCGAACTCCGTCGCATTGACATAGCCCAGCTCGAGGGCCGCATCGCGCAAGCTTGATCCCTGCTCGTGGGCATACTTCGCAATCGCACTGGCCTTGTCGTAACCGATCACAGGTGCCAGCGGAGTGACGAGCATCAGGGATTGTTCCACGTCACGTTGGATGCGACTGCGGTTGGGTTCGATGCCTTCCACCATGGACACCCTGAAGCAATGGCAGGCGTCGGTGAGCAGCTTGATCGTTTGCAGCAGGTTGAAGCCGATCAATGGTTTGTAGACATTCATCTGCAGGTGGCCGCCAGCCCCGGCCATTGCAACGGCTGCATCCAGACCGATCACCTGGGTGCAAACCATCGCCATCGCTTCGCACTGAGTGGGGTTCACCTTGCCAGGCATGATCGAACTGCCTGGTTCGTTCTCAGGCAAATGCAATTCCGCTAGCCCAGCGCGTGGGCCGCAGGCAAGGAGACGGAGGTCGTTGGCGATCTTTAGCAAGCTCACCGCGAGGAGTCGCAGCTGGCCCATGGCATTCACCAGGCCGTCATGGCTTGCCATCACAGCAAACTTGTTCGGAGCCGAGGTCAAGGGCAACCCGCTTAGGCGTGCCAGTTCAGTCGCTGCCTGAGCGGCGAAGCCTTCCGGGGCATTGAGGCCCGTTCCAACGGCGGTGCCGCCTAGCGGGAGCGGGTACAGCTCCTGCAGCGATGTTTCGATTCGGTCCCTGGCACTGCTGAGTTGATCGCGCCAAGCAGAAGCTTCTTGGCCAAGGGTCAGCGGCACAGCATCCTGTAGGTGGGTCCGGCCAATCTTCACGATGTCTCTCCAGGCCTCACTCTTGGTGGCAAACGCCTCGCTGAGTTGTTGGACTTCCGGCAACAGTCGGTGTTGGATGCCTGCTGCTACAGCGATGTGGATCGCTGCGGGGAAGGCGTCGTTGGTGGACTGCGAGCGGTTGACGTGATCGTTGGGGTGTACTGGCTGATGGCTGCCTAATGGCTCCCCCTCGCTTCGCGATACGAGGTTGCTGATCACCTCATTGACATTCATGTTTGTTTGGGTGCCGCTACCGGTTTGCCAAACCCTTAGGGGGAACTGATCGTCGTGACGCCCCTCGGCTATGTCGGCCGCCACCTTCACGATCAGGTCGCGTCGGTTGTGATCCAACACCCCCAGGCGAGCGTTCACGATCGCTGCCGCCTGTTTGATTTGCGCTAAGGCATGGATCAGATCAACAGGAATGCGGTCATCGCTGATGGCGAAGTTCTGCAGGGATCGCTGGGTCTGTGCCCCCCAGAGGGCTTTGGCCGGCACCTCTACAGGCCCCATGCTGTCGTGTTCAGTCCTTGTTGTTTGGGTCATGACTTTGCCTCAGGGCGAAGCACCAGCACGATGATGAGTAGCATCCCGCTCACGCTTACAACCACATAAATCCAGTCGGCATAGGGAGTCCAGAACATTGACTCAGAGGCCGAGTCGGTCCCAGACGACTCCTAGGTTGGCTTGGTGTAGCTGGGTGCTGAAACACTCCGCTAGTTGGTCAGCATTGAGCTTGTTGCTCACCTCGGGATCGCTTTGAAGGTTGGCGCGGAAGTCACCTCCATTGGTGTTCCAAGCGCTGTGGGCGTTGCGCTGCACCACTTCGTAAGCATCCTCCCGGCTCATACCCCCATCCACGAGGGCGAGCAGTACCCGCTGGCTGAAGACCACCCCTCCGTAGACATTCATGTTGCGGATCATGTTGTCTGGGTAAACCCCAAGGCCAGAGATGACGGCGGTCATCTCTCGCAGCATGAAGTGCAGGGTCACAGAGCAGTCCGGCAGCATCATCCGTTCCGTTGAACTGTGGCTGATGTCACGTTCGTGCCAGAGAGCCACGTTTTCCAGAGCCGCCACCACATAGCTACGCAGCACGCGCGCTAATCCGCTGATGCGCTCGCTGCGAATCGGGTTGCGTTTATGGGGCATGGCCGAGCTTCCTTTCTGTCCCTTGGCGAAGCTTTCTTCGACCTCAAGAACATCAGTGCGCTGCAGGTTGCGAATCTCGGTCGCGAAGCGATCGAGCGAGGCTCCAACCAGGGCGAGGATTTGTACGTAGTCGGCATGGCGATCGCGGGAGATCACTTGAGTGCTTGCCGTGTCGGGACTGAGGCCGAGAATCTCGCAGGTGAGCTTTTCCACCTCTGGGTCCGTATTGGCGTAGGTGCCCATGGCCCCGCTTACTTGGCCTACGGCTACATCACGCTCTAGGCGAGCCAGACGCTCACTATTGCGGCGGGTTTCGGCCAACCAGCCAGCCAACTTGAAGCCAAAGGTGATCGGTTCTCCATGGATCGCGTGAGAACGGCCGATCATCACGGTGGCTTTGTGTGCGGCCGCCAGCTTGGCAATCGCGTCGTCCAAGGCAGCCAACTCCTGGCGCAGAAGAACGACTGAGGCTTTCAACTGCAGCGCCAGGCCTGTATCAAGAACGTCGCTACTGGTCATGCCGACGTGGATGTACCGTCCTGCATCGCCAACGTGCTCATTCACATTGGTCAAGAAAGCGATCACGTCGTGACGGACCTCGGCCTCGATCTCAAGGATTCGCTCCGGTTCAAACGCCGATTGTTCGCGAATCGTTTGCATCGCATCCTGTGGGACACGACCAAGCCTGCAGTTGGCCTCACAGGCAGCAACCTCAACATCCAGCCAACTTTGGTATTTGGCACGGTCTGTCCAGATCTCGCCCATCTCGGGCAGGGTGTATCTCTCGATCAAGGGCCAGCGCGTGGCGACAACTCAACCAATGTATGGCGCTGAAGGCTTGGACATTGCGATTAGCTCTAAGCCGATGTGAGGCGGCGATGCTCAACTTCCCACTGAACGTTCTGTCCCCAGGCTTGCTGACGCACCCAGCAGAGGCCCCCACGACATTCAATGACTTGAAAGGGAGGGAGATCTTGGGGGTGATTGTCGAGCGTGACAAAAGACCCAGGGGCCAGTAGCTCAAGCACGCGGTTCGACGCCTCGCTGGACTTGCGACAAAATTTGGCTCGAAGGGACTGGCGGCGTCCGCTTTTGATGTTGAAGACGTTGTTGGCTGACACGGACTTGCGTGCGGCTTGCGAAGATCTTCAGGGAGGTCTGCGGAACTCCGGGTGGAACTCCGGTATTTGTTTCGGTTTCACGGTGCTTTTATGTCGAAATGGTTCGTAAACAGCGTTTAGATCTCCACATGCTGACGTTGGGGTTGGCTGCATCCCGTCAGCAAGCGCAACAGCTCATCCGCGCCGGCAAGGTCAGAGATCATCGGGGGCAGCTGCTCGACAAGCCAGGTCAAACCGTTTTGATCGATCTCGAATTGATTGTGGAGCAGCCTCCTCGGTTTGTGTCTAGAGGTGGTGAAAAGTTGCTGGCAGCGTTGGAGGCTTTCCCTGTCTCGGTGGAGGGGCGCACCTGTCTTGACGGAGGGATTTCGACGGGTGGCTTCACCGATTGCTTGCTGCAACACGGAGCTCGTCGGGTTTATGGCATCGACGTTGGCTATGGCCAGACGGCCTGGAGTTTGCGCATTGATGAACGCGTTGTCCTTAAAGAGCGCACCAATTTGCGCCGACTGACCGCAACTGAGCTCTATGGGCCTGAAGACGACCTCCCCACTCTGGCTGTTGCAGATGTGTCGTTTATTTCCTTGTCACTTGTCCTTCCAGCTATTCGCGCCTTGCTGGAACCGCGGGGGAGCGAAGCATTGGTGTTGGTGAAGCCTCAGTTTGAAGTGGGTCGCGATCGGGTAGGTAAAGGCGGGGTGGTGCGAGATGGCTTGGCTCACAGGGATGCGATTGCCTCAGTGATCGATTCCGCACACTCCCTGGGCTGGAACGCCCTGGGAGTTGTGGGATCGCCGATAACAGGTCCCGCCGGAAACCACGAATATCTGTTGTGGTTAAGCGAGCTTGAGCCACATCAGATTTCTGATGAAAAGATTCGACAGGTGATTCAGGACACCCTGAGATCAGAGGGCTGAACTGTCACGATCGCCGGTGCGAATCCGTACGACGGTGTCGACAGAAGAAACAAAAATCTTGCCGTCGCCGATTTCTCCCGTTTTTGCTGCTTCCGCAATGGCGTTAATCACAGCTTCAACGCGGTCATCGTCGATCACAACGTCAACTTTCAGCTTCTGCAGAAATTCAACAGTGAATTCAGAACCGCGATATCGCTCTACTTGCCCCTTCTGACGACCGAATCCGCGCACTTCGCTGACGGTCATGCCCACGATGCCGGCATTAACCAAAGCTAATTTGACGTCCTCAAGTTTGAAGGGACGGATGACGGCTTCGACCTTTTTCATGGATTGTTGAGTGATCGTTCTCTTGAGTGTGTCAGGAATTGAGCTGAGATGACAGGGCCGGGAGAGGAGAAAGGTTCAATCCGGCGTTTGAGGCATCCTTGATCAACTCATCGACATTCGACTGACTCACCGTGGCAAGGCCCTCAGCGAGTAGCTCCCAATGGGACTTTTCGAAGTGAGTTTGAAGCCACAACATGCCGTGAACGCTCTCAGGCTGTAGACGGAGAGCCTGTCCCTCGGTAATCAGACTGAGATCCATTGCAAGCAAGTCCAACACCCCCCTATTAGGCCTGCATTCCTGTTTATAGGTTGTACGTGTTGATACCAAATCAAGCAGCGCTGAGCTCCACTCAACAGTTTTGGAGGGCTGGCTTTAGGGTCGGGCGCTGGAGTTTTCCGTATTCGTTCGATGAACAATCCCGGCACTGAGCTCACCAAAACTCCGCTGTATGGCGAAAGAGCTATTGCAAATGCGGAGTTGATCTGTTTCGACAACCCAAGGCCAGGGCGCCCCTATGAGGTGTCGATCGAATTGCCTGAATTTACTTGCCTTTGCCCCTTTTCTGGTTATCCGGACTTCGCGGTATTGCGCTTGATTTATCAGCCCGGACCGCGAGTGGTCGAGCTGAAAGCGATCAAGTTGTATATCAATCACTTTCGCAACACTTCGATCTCCCATGAAGAGGTGGCGAACAAAATTCTTGATGATTTAGTAGCGGCCTGTGCCCCCGTTTGGATGCAGCTCGAAGCTGATTTCAACCCTCGTGGCAATGTTCATACGGTTGTAAGAGTCAGTCACGGGACCCGTCAATCCTGCTGATCAGGATTGGCAATTCGGCCGCAAAGCCAGCGAGATTTCGATTGCAAAGTCCGCCAATGTGCAGCTGTCTGTTGGATGGCTCAAATTGTGGCGGGTCGAGTACGGCCCAGAGCTGTCGGGTTGCGATCAAGCTGAGGCCTCCGCCAAGCAGTGTGATCGCGAAACCTGCATAAACGAGAGGGACACCTGGGTCACGCTTAAGGAGCAGTCCGCTGGCAGGCATGATGTCGGCCACTCTCAGGGGCAGTCCTTTGATTTCAGTGGATGCCCCGCCAGGTCGCAGGTTGCCCAGCAGAGATCCGTCTGCATCGAACACCTGAACAGGGCCCTGTTCACTACTTGTGCTCATCAGCACAGGTTCGGATCCGTCTGGCCTTGTGGGAAGCACCAGACCCCAAATTTGTTCTCCGAGTTCGGGAAAACTACGGAGAGGTAATTGAAGTTCAGGACTCTTGCCGATCTGCACGGTGATCGCAGCTAGCGACCAATCCGCTTGATAAACAGTCATCCCTCGATAGCGGAGCGGATGATTCACGCTGATCATGCGCTGCTCTGAAGGCCCTCCTGGAGGATCAAGTCTCAGGGTTGATCGGAATTGTTCGGTGCGTCCCGCCGGATCACGCTCAATCGCGAAGCGTTCGAGGGTGAGCGAAAGCCGGTTGTTGCCAGATGGGTCAAGCAGGTCGAGAGCTCGGCCGGGCGCAAGGAAGCGTTCCAAGCGGTTTCCAGAAAGTGCTCCCCATGCAGCACCGATTAGCAGCAGCACCAAGCCGGTGTGGACCAATAAGGGGCCAACCTTGCCAATCACGCCACGCCGCGCCGCGAGGCGATTCTCTTGCCTTTGGACCTGCCAGCCTTGCTTTTGGAGTTGCTCACTCAGTGTGTCTAAGGCCGACTCACCGTTGGAACAGTGAATTGATTCGGCCAACGCCAACTTGCTCAGTTGTCTGGGTTGGCGGTAGTCAATCCAGCGCATCGTGGCGAGTAGTGCTGGCCATTGACGACGCCAGCTGCACAAGATCAAGGCCAATCCCAGCCAAGCCAAAAGGCTTAAAAACCACACGCTGGAATAGATGCTGTCCAACTGCAGTTGCAACATCTGTTCGCCATTGATCATTCCCAGCCATGGGTCTGCATTGAATCGCTCGAGATACAAATCAGGCGCTTCGTTCTGGGGAAGAATGGTCCCAAGGGCGCTTGCTCCCGCAATCAGCAGAAGGAGCAGGATCGCTAATCGAAGATCCGAGAGCAGGGCAAAGAGTCGGCGCAGTGCAGGCATCAGATCAGGTCAATCTCGCTAACAAGGTGAGCGTGCCTGTGGCAAACAGGATCACCCCACTGATGGGAGGAACCCAGCGGCCGATGGGCCGTAACGCCAGCAACCGTGGTAGTGAGGCTGCCAAGTTGCCTGCAAGGAGGAGAGGTAGGACTTGACCAATCCCGAAGCTTGTGAGCATCAGCACCCCGAGGAGGGGACGTCCCGTGCTTGCAATCCAGCCAAGTAGCACAGCCAGTACCGGAGTTGTGCAGGGTGAAGCAGCGAGACCAAACGCTAATCCGGCCGCAACAGGGGCTAGCGGAGCGGGCACATTGCTTGTCCAACGCATGGGGTCTGGCCCTGCGGGAAGGGGGATTCGAACCACGCCGAGAAGATTGAGCCCCATCACCATTGCTAGGACCGCAACAAGGGTTGGTACCAAACCAGGAACTTGACCGTAGATGCGGCCCAGCAATCCACTCAGGCTTCCAAGCACAACCAGGGCTCCCACGATGCCAGCGCAAAAGGAAAGACTGCGTTGCCAAGGTTTTTGCTTGTTCTCGAAGCCGGCTAGGTACGCGAGGGTGACAGGTAGCAAAGAGAGGGAACAGGGGCCCAGGCTCGTTAAAGCTCCTCCTGCAAAGACAAGAGCCACAGTGATTGGACCAGGCTGCTGTAGCGCATGGTTGAGCAGTTGCTCGCTGTTGCGGGCAAGGTCGGACAGTGCCAGCTCGAATGAGGAAATGGTTGTACCGGTGCGACCGGGATCAATTCAAGTTCACCTTATCCACCGCGCTGTTGCTCGCGGAGGCTGCGACCACCGATTAAGCCAGTGGATTCGAGTGAGCATCGGATTAATAAGCCAATAATCACCATGCTGGAGAGCAATGAATTTCCTCCGTAGCTGACCAGAGGAAGGGGGAGGCCTGTTGTGGGCATGGCTCCGGAGGCTACGGCAATATTCATCAGTGACTGTCCTACGAGAAGGGTTGAACAGCCAATGGCGGTAAGCCTTGCCTGGTTGCTTCGGCAGCGCAAAGCAACACGAAGCCCCAAGAAGCCCATCAGCATCAAAAACACCAGCAACATCACAGACCCCACGAAACCGAACTCTTCGGCATAGACAGCGAAGATGAAATCTGTGCTTTGGATGGGCAGATATTGCAGTTTCTGGGTTGATAGGCCGAATCCCTGGCCAAAAATCCCACCTGATCCAATCGCGAGCAGGCTTTGAATGAGTTGATATCCATCACCCTGGGGATCATTCCAAGGATTCAGAAACGAGATCACCCTGATGCGTTGGTATTCATTAATCAGGATGCTGCTGATTCCGAGCATGCCTCCAGCTAGAGCGGTCCCAAACAGTTGAAGCAAGGGAAGCCCTGCAGAGAATGCCATTAACCAGATCAACAGACCGATCAGTGATGCTGTACTGAGATTCGGCTGTTTGAGGATCAGCAGAACGAGGATGGCGAAGCTTGATAGCCAGAGCAGCTTTTGATCGAGTGCGTTCCGCTTCCAATGGGCGAAGAGATTGGCAGCCTGAAGAACCACAAACGGTTTAATCAACTCTGATGGTTGGATCTGGATAGGACCAATCACCAGCCACCGACTTGCTCCATTCACCGTGGTGCCCATCACCAAGGTGGCAGCCACCATCAGACAGCCGATCCAGAGACCAGGGCCGGCGATTTTGAGCCAACGTCTCAGTGTTGTGGACGCAACGAACGTCATCAGGCTCCAGCTAGCCACCATCCAGACCAGTTGGCGTTTGAGGTAGTAAGCCCCTTCTCCCTGTTCGCGAGCAGCAACCCACCAGCTCGCCGATGCCAAGACCAATAATCCAGCAACACACCAGATGGCAGTGAGACTCAGGAGCAGCCTTGCCTCTGTTGGCCAAAGAGACCAATTGAGAGGTAACAAACGTTGCCAGAATCCATGCGGATTGGATGCTGAATCCTTAGGGCTTTTAAGAGCCCCCTTCCGCGTGGGTCGGCTCCTTCTGGAGGTCACGCTGGTGTCGCTCAAGAGATCTAGAGATGAAGAGTCCGGCTTCTATTCAGCCGCCCTCTGAACGTTTTGCCAAGCCAAAACAATAAAAAACCCGACCTAGGCCGGGTTGATGTGATGCATTGAAACGCGTTGGTGATTAATTCCCAACGTTGACCTGAAGGCCACCTGTACAAAGTTCAACTTTGATGATGCGGCCACCTTGCTTCTGGATTCGCTGTTGTTCAGCGAACCAGCTCTCGTAGGGAACCCACTTGGTGAAAAAAGTGTTCTGCAACTCTCGCTGCGAACGGACCTTCTCAGGTGAGGGGATGCAGGCTGTGACCTTGAAGAGACGCATCAGTTGCCGAGTCCAGAACAGATGTAGTCGAAGTAGACACCCATCTCTTTGCCAGCATCAGGGCCGACCAGGGAAGCGGTGACTTCTTTCATGGCTTGGATGGCCTGGACGGTTGCGCCGATCGGCACTCCCAAGGAGTTGTAGGTCTCTTTGAGGCCGTTCAGAACACGCTCATCAAGGATGGAGGTGTCACCAGCGAGCATCGCGTAGGTGGAATAGCGCAAGTAGTAATCCAGGTCGCGGATGCAAGCTGCGTAGCGACGCGTGGTGTACATGTTGCCGCCTGGACGTGTGATGTCCGAGTACAGCAGGGATTTGGCTACAGCTTCTTTAATGATTGAAGAAGCATTGGCACTGATCGTTGCTGCAGCTTTCACTCTCAGCTCACCACTGGTGAAATACTGCTCGAGGCTGGTCATGGACGTGGTGTCCAAATACAAGCCTTGAACGTCGGACTTGTTAATAACGTTGGTGATCGCGTCTTGCATGGATCAGATGAAGTGGCGTGGAAGATTGGTGATTCCGATGATTCAGGCGAGAGCGCCGATCACGTAATCGAAATAGAAGCCAGCCTCTTCGGCATCTGAGCCTGTGAGGATACTCATGGCAACTGATTTCATTTCGCGCACTGACTCAGCCAGGGCTTCAAGAGGTGTGCCGAGCGAGCGATAAAGCTCACGGGCACCAATCACGCCAATCTCTTCGATCGGAGTGACATCGCCAGCAACGACTCCGTAGGTGACAAGACGGAGGTAGTAATCCATGTCACGCAAACAGGTTGCGGTCATCTCTTGACCGTAGGCATTGCCACCAGGGGAAATGACATCGGGACGTTTCTGGAACAGCTGACCACCTGCTGTTTTGACGATGCGCTCACGGCTCTCGCTGAGAACCTGGGCGACACGCAAACGGCGTTGTCCGCCACTGACAAAGGACTTGATCTGGTCCAATTCGCCAGGATTGAGATAGCGGGCTTCGGCGTCCGCGTTGATGATCGAGTTGGAGACGATGCTCATGCAGTTCTACCTCGAAACAAGCGGCCGCCCGAAGGAGGCCGATATGCCGGTGAATGTGGGGTGTATTTGGTGATCTCAAAGAGATCGGTAAGCAGCTTAAGGGCTGCTTGGGGGTTGGACGGGGAATCCAGGTCGAAAAGGGTGCAGATGTTGTATCTGTTGACCTTTCTCGAAGAAGTTGGAAGTGGCGTCAGCCGTATCCAACTTTCGCCTCTTTATTCTCCTTCAACAGTCAGAATCGCCTCTGAGTCGGTAACAGATCTTCATTGCTGCTGAGCTGGTTGCGAGTCGCCTTGTATTAAGAAGTTCATGGGCGATACTGCTCAATTCGCAAATGCGAAATGCAGAAGGTTGTTTCGCGTGTTTCAAGCCTTGTGATCTTCCGTTTTGGAGAGTCAGAGTATTGATTTTCAAGCACCTTCTTTGAAGGGGTAATGTTTATTTGTTTGTTTGTTGTGAATTTCTATGCGTTTGTTTTGCTGCTAGGGGTAGATATTCCTTATTTGGGTTTAATTAGTCAATGTATCCAATCGCTGTTAGTTGCTGGTTGTTGTTAGGCTATGTCCTGGGTCGATGAGGAAAACTCATAATGGTGAGTCTGTGGGTGGATTAAGTCCTGCGTTGCCTCGGTAAAGCATCGACGTGCGGATCACTGTGGCTTGGTCTTGCCCTGCCGAAGTGGTCATGCCGTTAATTTGTGGGACATCATCTGCCTCTTCTTGCTTCCTTTTGTTGAGCAAGTCAAGAGTGGCCTGAGGTTGACCGTCTCGTGCGCGGGTGATTAAAAATTCCGAGACTTCTGCTGGTGTGCTCGCGCGGCCGAGTAATGCAAGTCCTGCCGCCGCTGCTGCGCGAAGAGGAGACATGCTGGATAAGCGGTTTTGAAAAGCTTCGCTCAGGGCTACGGATTTCACAAATCCTGAGAGGTCAACTTCCTTGTTGCGCAATTGTGATTCAGCTGTGATTAAGCGCTCAGTGTCGAGAGGTGTGCGATTTAGAAGTTGTCTGTAAGTTTCTGCGATCGCTATTTGTAGCTCTTCCTCGCTAAACGGCGCCTTAAGTTGAATGGAGGAGGAGATTCCGCCTCTACGTGTGAAACCACTTGCGTCTTGCGTTTGAAGGGCATTGGCTAAGCCAGACTTTTGCGTCCCCAGAATTGAGGATGTAAAAGTGAGGTTGCGGATGGATCGACTTGTATTTGAGTCAGATTGGGAGGCTAAGTTTTCCTTAGAGGGAAGAACTAAAGCTTCCAGCTGCGGGCCGGTGGTGAGCTGGGTGGGAGCAAGGATTTGCTCTCCTCTCATCTTCTTCAAATTGCTGAAGGGTTTCCTTCCAGAGAAAGAACTGAGCTTGACTTGGAGCAGGCGATTGCAGTCTTCAGGGTTGCGACGTTTCATCATGTTCTTAATGGCCTGTCGTTGCCCTTCTTCAGCTCGCGTCTTCAGGAATTCTGCGACCTCTGATGGAGTAGCCGTTTTCCCAAGGAGGGCAAGACTTGCGGCAGGTGCAACCCGTAGGGGGGCAATTCGCGAAAGCTTTTGCTGGAATGCATCGCTCATCGCGACGGCTTCTATGAATTCCGCCAAATTGATATCTAAGTTGCGTAGTTTTGATTCAGCACTTGTAAGTCTCTGATCATCAAAGGGTATGAAATTAATCAGTTGTCGGTAAGTTTCTTCGACTGCATATTTTAATTCGTCTTCTGTAAAAGGAGGCTTGAGCTCGATCCAAGATGAGATCCCTATTTTGCTGGCAAAGCCTGCTGCATTCTGACTGTCAAGAGCGCGACTCAGTCGTGCACCTGGCACCTCTGGAGATGCTGAGCCTTTGAAGCTGACTTTCCCTGCCCAAGTGGGTTGCTTTGCACTGGTTGTAGTGCTTCCAGCTTGGGTCAGCGCAATGGACTCTTCACGTGAATCAGTTTTGCGGAGTGGTTCCGATTTGATCCAGTTGTCAATCGAGCCGCTCGATTGAGCCGGAAGATTCCTTGGGGTTATGTCACCAGGGGTCTTGAAGCTGTTCCCTGATTTAAGTTCAGGGCGTGCTCTTAGGTTGAACTCAATTTGGGCTTCAAGATTGAGTTGCTCTTTCCATGTCGGCGCACGTCGACTGGTGAGGTCCTTTGGAGTGATGAAGCGTTCATAGGGAACGGTGTCATCACCGAAGCATTCTGAAAACTCTGGACCATTGATCAGAGCATCGACCACGCCATAGAAGCCCTGACGCGCCGCGGTGTCGAATAGAGCGTCGATTTCCCAGCGGCCAAATGTGGGGCGACCAAGCAGACGTCGGTGCATGACTTCGATGGCCTTGGCGATGTACAGGCCTTCCCAGTAGCGACGACGGAATGGACTCGACCTTGCCACGAGGCGAATGAATTCACGCAGATTGATATCACCGTTCTCAAGTCTGTTTTCGGCGCTTTCAACTCTCTCGGTGGCGTAACCAGTATTCCCGAGAACCTGCACATAAACAGCTTTAATCACTGCTTGGGTACTGGACTCAGTTTCACGGATGCTGGGTTGTCCAGCTCTGCGTGGGATTGCGTTACCCCCAGTTGCGATCTGTTGAAGACGCACAATCTTGGGTCCAAGTCGGCGAGGTCGGCTACTGCGGAACTGGGGACTGTCCATTTGACCCGGTTGGGTCAGGCCGTTACTCACCAGTAGCCGACGGGTGTCGTATCCGAAGGGGGCTGGGCGGGTGGAAACTGATGCAGTTGCTGAAGGGAAAATGGCTCCGTATTGATTGCCGATTGGATCATTCCCACCGCCGTAGACGTGCTGGTCTCCTAGGGGCTGTCGATAGGCCGCATAGAGGGTGACGTATTGAGGTGCAGATTCAAAAGGGGCGCTAAATCGGAAGAGGCGGCGATTTGAACCCCAGCCAGCACTTTCCTGTGCCTCTTCTCCGAGATCACGGAGGTAAGGAACGGTTTCCTCTCCGAAGGTTTGGGCGTACTCCGCGCCGTTAATCAAGACATCGACAAGACCATTGAGGCCTTGATCGCTAACGATCGAGAAGGCCTTTCGAAATTCTTCAAGGGAACTGATTCCGCGGCCAAGAAAATGTCTGTAAGCAAGTTCTACGACTCTGCTGTTGACGAATCGGCCATAAAACTGGGTCCTGTATTCCTTGCTTTTTCCTAGTGCACGAATGAATTCGCGCATGGATAATTTGCCCTGCACGAGCTGGCTGGCTTCAACTTCACAAGGGGTTTGCGAGTAACCCTTAGCGATGTCCCGTTCGAACACCTGCCTATAGGCAGCGCGAACAATCTCCGCTTTCTCAGCGCCGGAAAGTCCTGAACGCATTTCAAAACGCTGAGCCGTTTCGGCTGCCAACGCGTAGATCGCAGGGAGTTGAAGACCCTGGCGTACGGAACTGCCTAGTTTCTGACGTGTCGAAGGTGATGGGACCGCAAGCTCTTTGAGCAGGACGTCAAAGCATTCGATGGTGAGACGACGGGCCTCAGGGCGATCTCTTAATAAGGCGGCAGATGCTGCACGCATTTCTTGGAGGGCCACGTTCGTTGCCAGAAGGGAGCAACCCTTTTCAAGCAGGTCCCTTAAGCCGCGTGTATTAACAGCAAGAATGCTTGGGTCTCCAGCTACTAAGGCGTAGCCGACATAGCGAAGGAACCATCCAAGATCGCGCACAGATTTGCGCATGTTCCCTGGGCCGTATTTCGCCACACTGATGGCTGTAAACCCTGTTGGCAAAACGATGCGTACGTCACCATCGTCGTTGCCTTGGAGCAGTCTGGTTAGGAAATTGCCCTTGTTACGGCTGGACTCAGTGCCTGTAAAGGTACGAACTGAGTCTTGAAAAGCAACCTGATCAGCGGCTAATGGAGTGACGTCTTTGGATGACAATTCTCCAGTGCTAAGCGGCTCCTCCAAAAACGAGAGGGGTGTGCCGCCTACAAAAATTCGATTGGCTGCACGCGCAACGATCGATTCAGCATTGCTTGCGAGGAGGCGCGCTGCGTCAAGTCGATCATTCCCACTTCGGAAAAACGTGATCAACGTGTCGAGCTCACCACCGTCTGGAAAGCGGTCCTGTTGCTCAGCCTGACGGACACTGGAGAGCGGCAGGGTGTCGTACAGCTGAGGGGAAACCCTTGGGCTGCCGCTACTGGCGGTCACTGTCATGAACGAGAGCAAGCCGGATTGCGTCAGGTTACGGCCCATCTCTCAAGGTTCTGGGCAGCCATGAACAAATGTTTGCAGCTCTGATGAGGTTTTGGGTGCAAGGGCGAGCTCCCGTGAAATGCTCCCTTGAACGACTCCTTCCAGAATTGACGGCTTTATGAACACTCCTCCCTCGGATGTCGCGACTCCAGTGGTGAGCGCTTTTTATGACCGTTTTCCCTATCCAGGAGACCCCCTTCAAGACGGCCCTCCCCCTGGATACAACTGGCGCTGGTGCCACGACAGCGTGCTCGCTTTTGTGCGAGGAGGACTTCAATCCCGGGACTCAACCCCGGACTCGATTCGAATTCTTGATGCGGGGTGTGGCACAGGCGTGAGTACTGACTATCTCTGCCATCTCAATCCAGGCGCGGAGATCTTGGCTGTGGACATCAGTGCGGGAGCACTTGATGTGGCACGAGAGCGCTTGCGTCGTTCAGGCGGGGCTGAACAGGTCCGATCCCTTCGTCAGGAGCAACGAAGCCTGTTGGATCTTGATGATGAAGGTTGTTTTGACTACATCAATTCAGTAGGTGTTTTGCATCACCTGCGCGACCCCCTGGCTGGATTGAAAGCGCTTGGACAGCGTTTAGCCCCTCACGGACTTATGCATCTGTTTTTGTATGCCGATGCTGGCCGTTGGGAAATTCACCGTACGCAGCAAGCCCTGGAGCTTTTGCAAGCCGGGATAGGTGCGGAGGGCTTGAGGTTGGGGCGTGAGCTGTTGTCAGAATTGCCTGAGACCAATCGCTTGCGCCGCAGCCACGAACAACGTTGGGCGCTTGACACCCATGCGGATGCCAATTTTGCCGACATGTATTTGCATCCTCAAGAAACCAGTTATGACCTCGAAGGGTTGATGGGTTTAATCAAGTCATCAGGCCTTTACTTCGCTGGGTTTTCAAACCCTTCTGTCTGGGACCCAGCTCGATTGCTCAAGGGTGACTTGCTTTCACGAGCACAATCTTTACCGCCATCGGACCAATGGGCACTTGTAGAGCAGCTCGACCCTGACATCAGCCACTTTGAGTTTTTTG